>CAWAFT010000003.1:0-49868 GCA_963781415.1 uncultured Solirubrobacteraceae bacterium | reverse complement strand
TCGTGATCTCTTCAGCCGCCTCGACCAGCCGATCGCCGACCAGGCGCTGCTCGCGTCGTATGCCGTCTCACGTTTCGCGCGCGATCACGTGAAGGTCGTGGTGGGCGGGGAGGGGGCCGACGAGTTGTTCGGTGGCTACCCGCGCTACCGCTGGCTTGCGCTGGCGGACCGCCTCGACCGCCGGGTTCCGCCCGCCGTGGGAAGGGCGGTCGCGGGCCGTATCCGCCGGCTGGGGAGAAACGGGCGCGTGCAGCGCCTCACGCACGTCATCGACCCGCTGCCACTGGCTCAACGCCAGCTCGACTGGGTGGCGGAAGGGCGTGAGAAAGCACGCGCGCGCTTCTACGGCGCACGTCTGCAGCCACGGTTCGGAGCCGGCGTTCTCCCCGCCTATCGACAGGGGGCCGCGGTCGTTCGACCCCGCACGGTCGCTCATGTTGCAGCGACCAGTCGCTGTGGCTGCCGGACGACGTGCTGATGAAGGCAGACCGCGCAAGCATGCTGGCATCGCTTGAAGTACGCACGCCATTCCTGCAGCCCGCACTCGCGGAGCTCGCCGCTTCGGTTCCCACCGCGCAGCACCTGCGCAAGGGCGGAAAGGCCCTCCTTCGGGAGGTGTTGCGGCGCCGACTTCCCGACGGGGGAAGGCCCCAGGGCAAGGTGGCGTTCCGCGTGCCCGCGGCTGACTGGCTACGCGGGCCCCTGCAGTCGGTGATCCGCGAGCAGATCGTCAACAGCCGGCTCTACACCGACGGGTTCCTCGATGGGGTCGAGGTCGCCCGCGCCATGGATGCGCACGCAGCCGGTCGCCAGGATTGGACCCGCGTCTTGTGGCCCACGATGGTGCTTGGCTTCTGGTTGGACGGAATCGAGGGTGCGCCCACTGTCTGACATGACGGCACTTGTCCTCACTCCGGACTTTCCTCCGGAGCACGGGGGCATCCAGACACTCGTACATCGGGTCGTGTGTGACTGGTCGCGGCTGAAGGCGCGGGTGGTCGCCATCGCCGACTCCGGCGCGCAGGCCTACGACCGCACCTCTCCACTGGACACGGTGCGGGTTGGTTCGCCACGGATCGGCAACCGTGGCAACGTGGCGCTGCTCAATGCCCGCGGCCTCGTGGAGATTGCCAGGATGCGCCCGAGCGTCGTCCTCAGTACCCACATGGTGTGCGCGCCGGCGGCAGCGACTGCCGGGCGGGCGCTCGGGATCCCGTATGTCCTCTACGTCTACGCCGACGAGGTCTCCGCCGCGCCGACGATGGCTCGCTTCGGGATGCGCCATGCAGCCAAGACCATCGCCATCAGCGAGCACACCGAGCATCTGGCGCGCAAGGTCGGGGTGGACGCAGATCGCCTGGTGCGGATCTTGCCCGGCGTGGACCTGCCCGACCGTGTCGAGCGAATTGAGCCCGACCGTCCGACGGTCCTCACCATCGCCAGCATGGTCAAGCGCTACAAGGGCCATGATGTGATGATCCGGGCGCTTCCGCTGATCCGGGCGCGGGTTTCGGACGTCGAGTGGGTGGTCGTCGGGTCCGGGCCGCTCGAGCCGCTCTACCGCGCGATGGTGAGCGCTGCTGGCCTCGACGCGAGCGTGCGTTTCCGCGGCTACGTCGACGCAGCGGAACGCGATGGATGGCTCGACCGGGCGCACGTGTTCGCCATGCCGAGCCGCCTGCGTCCCGACGGGGGCGGGGGAGAGGGGTTCGGGATCGTGTACCTGGAGGCGGGGGCCCACGGGGCGCCCGCGGTCGGCGGCAACGTGGCAGGAGCGCTCGACGCCGTACGCGACGGTGAGACCGGCCTGTTGGTCGATCCGACCGACCATGTGCAGGTCGCGGACGCCATCATCGGGCTGTTGCTCGATCGCGGCCGGCAGGAGCGGATGGGTGCCGCGGGTCGCCGGTGGGCCGAGCAGCACGCCTGGTCCGCCGTCTCTCGCCGGGTCGAGGATCTGCTGCTCAGCGTCGTCTGACCGACCGGCTCTGTCAGGTATGCACCGCGCGCCGTGCGTACGAGTCCTGAGGATGCGCGCTCTCCTTCTGCTCGTTCGTCTCGCTTCGCGCCTGTTGCGCCTCCCCGGCGCAGGCGCAGCGCTGCGTCGCCCCGCAGGGGACCGGCGCGGTCGACCAGTACTGCGAGGTCGTTCCCGGAGCGCGTGGGGATCGCGATGCCGGCCCCGGATGGTGGCGGCCCGGCGATCTCGGACGGCACGACCACCGACCTGGCGGCGCAGGGCGCCGATGGCGCGGCGTTGGCCCAGGCGCTGGGCGGCGACCCGGCGCAGAGCGGGAAGAAGCCCCGCGGGCGGGCGCAGCGCGGTGGCAAGGCCGGCAGCGCGCTGACCCCGGCCGTCGTTCCCGAGCCGCCGTCGTCGAATCCGTTCTCCGCCGTCACGCGCGCAGCGGGCGGGGACACGACGCTCGGCTCGTCGTTCTTCCTCGCGCTGTTCGGCGTCGTGGTGCTGATGCTCGGGTTCGCCTGGGTCGGCTACCGGCGCAGCACGTCAGCGTGAGCCGCGACTCAGCGGCAGCGCAGCTCGGACGTGCGGACCGGCTTGTTCTTGTAGATCACGCGCAGCCCGCCGCGCTTCTTCGTGACGAGCTCCGGCACCCGCTCGGTGCGGGTGACGGTGACGGTGCGGCAGTCGTCCTTGGCCTGCACGGTGTCGTCGGTCGCCGGAGAGCGGGCCCACGCCGGCGAGCGACAGGGTGGTGGCCACCGCGGCCAGGCCGACGGCCGTGGCGGTGCCGAGGCGCAGGGCGGGCCAGGAGCGGCGCTGGGGAGCTGCGGGGAAGAGCCGCTCGCCCGTCGTGCGGACCCACGCGCCGTCGGGCTCGGGTCGCGCTCGGCGCAACAGCGCATCGAGTTCGGGGTCGACGTGTTCGGGACCGAGCGGCTCCATCGTGTTCCCCTACGCGCCAGGGAGGCGTTTTCCGACATGCGCGTACTGATGCTTGCCCTCGTCCTGCTGATGCTCGCCCCGGGCGCCGCGCACGCGCGCGGGCTGACCACGGGCTACCTCGACGGCGCGTTCGCGAGCCCGGACGGGATCCCGCGGCTCGACGAGGCGGCGGAGAGCGGCGCCGGGATGATCCGGCTCGGCGTGAGCTGGGGTGCGGTGGCGCCGGCGCGACCGAAGCACCCACGCAACCCGGGCGATCCTGGCTACGACTGGTCGGGCACCGACGCGGCCGTGAGGGCGGCGAAGACGCGCGGCCTGAAGGTGCTGATCTCGCTCGACGGCATCCCGGAGTGGGCCGAGCAGGGCAAGCGGCCCAAGCGCTACCGCGCCGGGGTCTACAAGCCGAGCGCGAAGGCGGTCGGGGGCGTTCGCGACCGCGGTCGCCAAGCGCTACCGGCGCTCCGCCCGCTACCTGCAGCTCTTCAACGAGCAGAACCTCGACACCTACCTCGCGCCGCAGTGGCAGAAGGGCAGGCCGTTCGCGCCCGTCCGCTACCGGGCGATGCTCAACGCCGCCTACCCCGGCGTGCACGCGGCGGGCATGAAGCTCGTCACGACCGGGACCGCGCCCTACGGCGATCCGGGCAAGGGCGGCTCGCGCATCCGGCCGCGCAAGTTCTGGCGGATCGTCTTCAAGAAGAAGGTCCGCTTCGACGTGCTCGCACACCATCCCTACGCGATCGGCGGCCCGCGCCGGGGCGCATACTCCAAGGACGACATCGCCGTTCCGGACGTCCGCCGGCTCGTGGCGCTGACCAAGGCGGCGGTGCGCCGCGGCACCGTTCTGCCGCGCGGGCGCAAGGGCTACTGGGTCACGGAGATCGGCTGGGACTCCAGGCCGCCGGACCCGCAGGGCGTCGCCGATGAAGACCTACACGCGCTGGGTGGCCGACGCGATGTTCGTGCTGTGGAAGCAGGGCGTCGACCACGTCTTCTGGTACCTCGTCCGCGACCAGGCGCCCGAGCCGAGCTTCGCCGCCACGCGTCAGTCGGGCATCTACTTCGCCGTCGGGCAAGCGCAAGCCGGCGCTGGCGGGCGTTCCGCTTCCCCTTCTCGTGCGAGCGGCGCGGCGGATCGACGTTCGTGTGGATGCGCGCTCCCTCCCGCAAGCGGGTCACGGTGACGGCGAACGGGCGCAGGGTCGCGCGCGTGTCGCCGGGCGGCGACCGCATCGCGACCCTCACCGTGCCCGGTCGCCCGCGGGTGCGGGCCACCGCCGGCGGGCTGCGCTCGATCGCCTGTCGCGCCTGAGCGTCAGATATCGGTGCGCTGAGGCGTATCGAGAACGAACCACCGTCCCACGCCCGCACCGGGCGGGCGAACAAGGAGACTCCGGATGACCCGAACCAAGCTTGCCGTCACCCTCGCCGTCATCACGGCGCTCACCGCTTCCGTTGCCGCGTTCGCGGCGACGATCTCCGGCACGAACGGGCCGGACAAGCTCGTCGGCACCGCTCGGTCAGGACACGATCTCCGCGCTCGACGGCAACGACTACGTGCTCGGCCTCGCCGGCGGCGACCTCATCGACGGCGGCGACGACAACGACCGGCTGATCGGCGACGGCACCTGCCCGGCCGGCGCGACGGACGCCTCCTACTGCAACCCCAAGGGCGGCAGCGGCAACGACACGATGCTTGCCGGCGACGGCAACGACAACATCATCGGCAACTCGGGCAACGACCGCATGAACGGCGAGGACGGCAACGACCGCATCCAGGGCAACGCCGGCAACGACCGGGTGCTCGGCGGCCGAGACACCGACCGGGTCCGCGGCGGCAACGACAACGACAAGCTCAACGGCCAGGCCGGCAAGGACTTCGTCAACGGCCAGTCGGGCAACGACCGCGTGACGGGCGGCGGCGGCAACGACAACCTCCGCGGTGGCAGCGGCAACGACCGCATCCTCGCCCGCGACGGCAACCGCGACGTCGTTCGCTGCGGCAGCGGACGCGACAAGGTCAACGCCGACAAGAACGACAAGGTCGGCGGCGACTGCGAGAAGGTCTTCCGCAAGTAAGTACCGAGTTGAGGGCGGGCCTGCGCAGCCGCGCAGGCCCGGCGCTCACTGCAGCGCAGCCTTCCTGGGGGCGAGCGCCCGGGCCCGGCGGAACCACCGCACCGCCGCCGCCGCATCCCCCCGCTTGGCCAGCAGCCGCGCCCGGATGAGCGGGTAGCGCCAGTTCGTCGGCTCGCGCTCCATGGCGAGCACGAGGTAGCCCTCGGCCTCGGCGAGCTTCCCCGCCTCCTCGAGCAGCAGACCCTTCTGGACCATCGCGCTCGCCGACCACGGCGCAGCGTCGATGGCGTCCTCGGCGTGGCGCAGCGCCTCGGCGGGCCGCTCGGCGCGCGCGGCGGCCTGGCTCGTGCGGATCTCCGAGCGCGAGACGATCGGCGGCAGGGTCGCGATCAGCGCGAGCACGGCGGCGATCGGCACGAGCACGCGGCTCGGGCGCAGCGCGCTGCGGTAGCGGCCCTCGGCCTGGGCGGCGGCCACGGCACCGGCGGCGACGAGCATGATCACGGGCAAGGCGGTGAGCTCCCAGGCCCAGTCGACGGCGGCACCCGTCGCGAACACGGCCACGACGGCCGCGGCGACGGCGACCCCCCCGCGGTCGGGACCGGCGCGCAGCCGCACCGACCCCATGACCACCACGACCGCGATGCCGACGAGCGCCACGAGCAGCAGCACCAGGCCCGGCACGCCGCTTTCGGCCAGCGCCTCGAGGTAGAGGTCGTGGACGTCGCGGACGTAGCCGTTGTACTCCGGGCTGCGGTCCCAGCTGAACTCGAAGGTGCCCGGTCCGGTGCCCTTGACCGGATGATCGCGCCAGGTGTCCAGCGCGGCGCGGAACTGGGGCAGCCGCCCGCCGCCGAGGCTCGTGAAGCGCAGCGTGGGGTTGTCGGCCGACCCGACCCCCTGGGTGTCGAGGCTCCTGCCGGCCTCGCGGATGACCGTGGGCGCCGCGATGGCAGCCGCGACGACGGCCGCCACGGCCAGGCCGGCCAGCGCCGGCACGCCGACCCGGCGCGGGAGCCGCAGGCGGTCGTCGGCGCGGACGACGGTGAGCAGGACGGCCGTGCCCGCGGCCACGAACCCGGCGAGCAGGGCGTAGGCGAGGATCGTGTCGGCCCCCGCGCTGCCTGTTCCCTTCACGAGTGCCGGCCGGTCGCGCAGGGCGAGGATGGTCAGGGTCGACCCCGCCGCGGTGACGAGGCCGACGAGCAGCGTGACCGCGCGGTGGCGGGCGAAGGCGACGACGACGAGCAGCCCGACGGCGAGCTCGAGCGCCCCGCCGCGCGAATAGGTGAGGTAGGTCATGACGACCGCGCCCGGGACGGGGAAGATCGCCGCGGCGCGCAGCCACCAGGTCGGCGCGTGGGCCGCCCAGGCCAGGCCGGCGACGATCGTCATGGCGCCGAGCGTCGCCATGCCGTTGAAGTAGTCGAGCGGGTAGCTGAGCCGCTGCGCGCCGAACACGCGGCGGATGTCGTCGACGGCGATCGAGTCCGGGTAGAGCCAGTTGAAGAGCCCGAGCCAGGCGACGAGCACGAGGCCCGCGGTGAGGCCTCCGAGCGCGGCGCGCCAGCTCGAGCGGGTGAGCACGCTCGCCGCGAGCAGGAAGACGCCGGCGTGATGGATCACGCGGCCGAGCTCGATGACCGTGCGCTCGTCGGACTCCGTCCAGCCCAGGGCGATCGTCGTCCAGATCGCCAGGCCGAGGAAACCGGCGACCACCGGCCACAGGAAGCGCGAAGGCCGCTCGCGCGGGAACACCCCCGTCGCCCAGCCGAGGCCGAGGGCGATCCAGATCAGCAGGCTCATCTCCCCGCGCGCCACGAGGTCGTAGGTGCCGTTGCGCAGGCAGTAGAGGACGACGAGGCCGGCGGTGGCGAGGGCGACGAGCCAGGGCTCGAGGTTCACGCGGCGGATCAGCCGCCACGCGGCGCCACCCTACGGTGCTCGCGTGACCGTCAGCTACGAGCAACGCCAGTACGCCGTCCCCAGCGACGCGACCGAGGTCATCCTCGTCCGCCACGGCGCGTCCGCCCCGGTCGCAGAGGGCGAGAGCCACGAGCTGCTCGAGGGCCGCGGCAACCCGCCGCTGTCGGAGATCGGCGAGCAGCAGGCGCAGCGGGTGGCCGCACGGCTGGCGCGCGAGCCGGTCGCCCGGATCTTCACGACGACGCTGCAACGCACGGCGCAGACCGCGGCCCCGCTCGTCGAGCGGCTCGGCCTGGAGCCGATGGCGATCGCCGACCTCGTCGAGGTGTCGCTCGGCGACTGGGAAGGGGGCGAGTTCCGCGTCCGCGCCTACCAGGGCGACCCGCTCGTGGTCCGGATGATGAGCGAGCAGCGCTGGGACGTCCTGCCCGGCGGCGAGCCGATGGAGGAGTTCGCCCAGCGCGTGCGGCGCGGGATCAACACCATCGCGGACGAGTCGGGCCCCGGGGTGAGCGTCGTCGCCTTCGTCCACGGCGGCGTCATCGCCGAGCTGTGCCATCAGGCCACGGGCAGCCGCCCGTTCGCGTTCGTGCGCAACGACAACACGAGCATCACCCGCATGGTCGTCCACAACGACGGGTCGCTGCTGCTGCGCAGCTTCAATGACATCTCGCATCTCGCGTGAGCTGCTCGCGGCGGCGGTCCTCGGGCTCGCGCTCGTCGCGCTGACGCTGTGGGTGAAGCTCCACGGGCCGATCCCTGGGGATGAGCGCCTGCTGCGCTGGGCGCAGGCACATCCGGCGACGTCGGAGGCCTTCAGCAACTTCCAGCAGTTCTTCGGCACGCTCGGCTCGCCGATCGTGGGAGCGCTGACGGCGCTGACCGCCGCGACCGTCGTCCTGCGCAACGTCGGCGCCGGCGCCGCGGCGTTCATCGTGCTCGCCGCGGCCGGTGCGCTGCTCGAGATCCCGCTCACCGACCTCGTGGGGCGCACGGACGCGGCGGCGCAGCTCGGCGTGCAGGGCGGCGGCTACCCCAGCGGCCATGCCCTCTTCGCGGCGACGACGCTCGGCGCGATCGCGGTGGTCGGCTGGCGCACCGGGAGGCGCGAGGTCGCGACGATCGCGCTCGTGCTCGCCCTCCTGATGGGGATGGTCCGCGCGACGGACCGGTCGCACCTGCTCGACGAGGTGCTCGCCGGTTACCTGCTCGGGGCGATGTGGCTGTGCTTTCTCTTGTCGACGAGCACCGGCCCGCGCCGGGTGCCGACGGCGCGCAGGACGTAGGCGTCGCGGGTGAGGGAGTAGCGGAAGAAGGGGCGCAGCAGCGCGAGCACGATCGGGGAGACGCGGTGACGCGGGCGCATAGCCACTCATACGCGCCAACGCGCCGGAAACTTTCATGGGTCCGCGGAAAAGATGTGCGGCCACGCGCACCCCGTCTGCTCCAATACGGGCGCATGGAGGCGACCGCGCTCGCGATGACGGGGGTCCGCAAGCGCTGGCCGAAGGTCGCCGCGCCGGTGCTCGACGGCGTCGACCTGGAGATCGCGCCGGGAGAGATGGTCGGCGTGGCCGGGCGCAACGGGGCCGGCAAGACGACCCTGCTGCGGATCGCGGCGGGCGTGCTGGCCGCCGACGAGGGGTCCGTGACGGTCTGCGGGCTGCGCGACCGGACGGCGGCGCAACGGCAGGTCGGCGTCTGCGCCGCGGGCAACGGCGGCCTCTACGGCCGGCTCGGCGTGCAGGCCCATCTGGACCTGTGGGCGCGGCTGGCGCTGCTCGGGCGCGACGAGCGCCGCGCCGCGATCGCCCGGGCGCGGGCGGACTTCGCGCTGGACGATTTCGGCGACCGGCGGGTGGACCGGCTCTCGATGGGCCAGCGCCAGCGGCTGCGCCTGGCGGGTGCCTTCCTGCACGACCCGGCCCTGGTGCTGCTCGACGAGCCGCGGACGAGCCTCGACGCCGAGGCGTGGGAGCTCGTGGCCGGGGCGATCACCGCGGCGCGCGGGCGCGGCGCGGCGGTGCTGGTCTGCTTTCCCAGCGGCGAGGGAGACCCGGTCGCCTTCGACCGCCGCCACGAGGTCCGCGACGCGCGGCTGGTGGCGGCGTGATCGCGGCGGCGGTGGGCATCTTCCGGCGTGACCTGGCGATCTTCGCCAGCTACCGGCTGCGGTTCTTCACGACGATCTTCTCGCTCATCGTGAGCGTGACGCTCTTCTATTACGTCTCGCGGCTCGTGCGCTCCGACGTGGTCGGCGCCCCCGACGACTACTACGGCTTCGTCGTCGTCGGCCTCGTGATCCTCGGCGTGCTCACCTCGACGCTGTCACTGCCCGTCGCCAACCTGCGCTCGGAGATGCTCGCGGGGACGTTCGAGCGGCTCGTCGTCTCGCCGTTCGGGGCGGTGCGGGGCACGATCGCGCTGCTGTTGTTCCCCGTCGCGCTCTCCTTCCTGACCGCGATCCTCTCGCTCGTCTTCGCCGTCGTCGCCTTCGGGCTCGACCTGCGCTGGCCGGAGGCGCTGCTCGCGCTGCCGGTCGGGCTGCTGGCGGTGCTGGCCTTCGCGCCGTTCGGCGTGCTGATGTGTGCCGCCGTGGTGCTCTTCAAGCAGACGAGCGCGGGCGCGGCGTTCGTGGTGACGGTGCTGACGCTGCTCGCCGGCGTCTATTTCCCCGTCTCGCTGCTGCCCGGATGGATCGAGTGGGCGGCGTCCGTCCAGCCCTTCACGCCGAGCCTCGACCTGCTGCGGCACCTGATCGTGGGGACCGAGCTCGACGGCAGCGTCGGCGGCGCGCTGGCGATCATCACCGGCTTCGCGCTCGTGACGGGCCCGCTCGCGACGTGGGCGCTGGCCGCGAGCGTCCGGCGGGCGCAGCGGACCGGGACGATCGGTGAGTACTGAGCCCATGCGGCGCGCGCGGCTCGCGGCGGAGATCCTCGGCGCCTATGTCGCCGCCCGCCGGCATCAGCGCGGGCGCCCGCTGCCCGAGACGCTCGTACGGCTGCGCGCGGTGCCGGCCCGGCCGCCCGCGGGACAGCCGCTGCAGATCGCCGCCGGGCTGGCCGGCCCGGTCGTGCGGACGCTGTCCGCGCTCCCGACCGACGCGCGCTGCCTGGCCCGGTCGCTCGTGATGACCCGGCTGCTCGCGCGCCGGGGCGTGGAGAGCACCCTGGTGATCGGCGTGGCGCGCGACGAGGAGTTCCAGGCCCACGCGTGGGTCGAGGTCGAGGGACGCCCCGTGCTGCCCACCCTGGAGTTCGACCGGCTCACCGAACTGTGAGCGCGCGGCCCGCGGTCGACGTGGTCGTCCCGTTCGCCGGTTCGGAGGAGCGGCTGCGCGCGGTCGCGGCGCGGCTCGCCGCGCTCGAGCTCCGCGACGGCGACACGGTCACCCTCGTCGACAACCGCGCGGCGGGGGAGCCCGTCGACGGTCCGGCGGGCGTGCGGGTGCTCGCCGCCCGCGGGCAGCAGTCCTCGTACTTCGCGCGCAACCGCGGGGCGGAGGCGGGCTCGGCCGAGTGGCTGCTGTTCCTCGACGGCGACGTCGAGTTCGCACCCGGCCTGCTCGACGCGCTGCTGCTGCCGGTCCCGGGCGAGCGGGTCGGGGTGCTCGCGGGGGCGATCGAGGACGTGGTCGTGGTCGACGGGCCGGTCGCGCGGTGGCTGCGCGAGCGCGGCGCGATGAGCCAGGACAACACGCTGCGCGGGCCGCGGCCGTACGCGCAGACGGCGCACTGCGCGGTGCGCCGGACCGCGTTCGCACAGGTCGGCGGCTTCACGGAGGGGATCCGCTCGGGCGGTGACGCGGACCTGTGCTTCCGCCTCGCCGACGCCGGCTGGGCGCTCGAGGCGCGACCGGCCTCGGTCCGCCACGAGGCGCGCGCCCGCACGGGGGCGCTGCTGCGTCAGATGGCCCGCCACGGCGCCGGCGCGGCGTGGCTCGAGCGCGAGCACCCCGGCACCTTCCCGCGCACGGAGCGGTCGCTCGGGCTGGCGTGGTGGCTCGTGCGCAGCACGGCGCGGGTGCGCGGGCGCGAGTCCGCTGCGCGGGAGCTGCTCGGCCCGGCGACGGCGCTGGCCTTCGCACTCGGGCGGCGGCTGCCGAACACCGTGGGCCGCTCGCGGCGGCTCGATCAGCTCCTGCGCTGAGCGGCGGCGATCAGCTCGGCCAGGCGCTCGGCCTGGCCGCGCAGCGAGCAGTGGGCGAGGACGTGCGCGCGGCCCGCGGCACCCATCCGCGCGCGCTCGTCCGCGGGGAGCGACAGCAGCTCGTCGAGCGCGGCGGCCAGCGCCGCCGGGTCGTTCGCGGGCACGAGCCGGCCCCAGGCGTCCCGCACGACCTCGGGCAGGCCGACCGCGTCCGTGGCGACGACGGGGAGCTCGAGCGCGAGCGCCTCCTTGACGACGACGGGCATCGTGTCGCGGTCGCCGTCGGCGGCCACGACGCACGGCATCGCCAGCACCGCAGCGTCCTGCATGAGCGCGCGCACCTCGGCGTGCGGGCGGGCGCCGAGCAGCTCGACGCCGGGCCCGGTGAGGGTGTCGCGCAGCGGCCCGTCGCCGACGATCATCACGCGGGCGTTCAGCCCCGCGGCGGCGGCGACAAGATCGGCGAAGCCCTTCTTCTCCACCAGGCGCCCGACGGCGATGACGGTGCGGTCCTCGACGGGCGGGCGCTCGCGCGTCCACGCCTCGCCGTCGACGCCCATCACGAGCACCTCGGCCTCGACGGGCAGATGCGCGGCGCTGTAGGCGCTGGCCGTGACCGCGAAGGCAGCGCGCTCGTGCTTCTCGCGCAGGTTGGCCGGCGACTGGAAGATGTCGTAGCCGTGCGTCATGACGCTGTAGGGGAGGTCGAGCAGCGCGGCGAGGCGCAGCGCGTCGAGCGCGGCGCCGGCGGCGAAGTGGGCGTGGAGGTGCTGGGCGCCGAAGCGGTCGACCCGCCGCGCCGCGGGCGCCAGCCAGCGCAGGGGTCGCACGGTCTCCTCGCGCCGCCAGCGCGACCGCGAGCGCAGGTCGCGCAGGCAGCGCAGCGGGTGGTGGGCGACGAGCCACGCGAGCGCGCGCAGCCGCTCGGCGCGCGTGTCCCGGGTCAGCCAGTGGGCCGCGACGCCGGACGGCACGTCACCGTCGCCGCGCCCGGCCGCCTCGACGTGCACGGCGTGGCCGAGCCGCGCGAGCTCACGGGTCTCGCCGGAGACGAACGTCTGGGTGAGGGCGGGGAAGGAGTCGAGGACGTAGGCGATCCGCAGTGCGGATCAGCGCTCGTCCGACGAGGCCGGCTCGCGGATGACCTGGCCGTTGTTGCCGATGCGCGAATCCGGCGGCGTGTCGTCGATGGTCACCTTGAAGGTGCCCTTGATGTCGCCGCTGGCGACGGGCTTGGCCTTGCCCGTCAGCCCGGGGGAGACGGAGTAGTTGATCGTGTAGTCGCCGGCCTTGACCGCGGTGACCTTCCACTTGAAGGCGCGCGTCTTGCCCGCGGGCAGCTCGCCGAGCGCCCACGTGTTCGTGTAGGCGGTCTCGCCGCCGACCGGCGGGCGGTCGACGATCCAGATCGGCCGCGACGGATCGGCGACGTTCGGGTCGCCGATGTCCTCCGAGAAGGCCTGCGGCGCGCCGGGCACGTCGCCGGGCTCGGTCGCCACGGTCACGGACACGTTCGGCAGCGGCTTGCTGTCGGCGTTGCGCACGAGGATCTTCATCGTGCTCGCCTGCGCGATGGTCTGCTCGGACGGGAAGCTCGCCTTGACGATCTCCACCTCGAAGTCCCCATCGGGCTCGCTCGCGTCCTGGCGCTCACCCCCGCCGCAGCCGGACGCGGCGATGGCGATGGCACTCAGGGTCACGGTCGCTCTCCGCCTCATTGCGCCGAAGTTCTACCACTCAGACGCTGCTCGGGCGCCACGTTCGCGTTGCGGGCGTGTTAGGCGTCGGTTCTCAGTTGGCACGAACCGGCCTGAACACCTACGCTTCTGCCCAAGTGGCGCCCGCCGGGTGCCCGTGACGAAACGTGGAGTAGGGGAGAGCTAACACACATGGTCCGCGGCGTAGCCGATCGCGCCTTCCTTCCGACCAAGAATCTCTTGGAGGAAGTTGGGGACATGATGATTCTCACGGGCAAGACGATCGTGAGTGCGGTCCGACCCCCGTATCCGTACGGCGGCGAGTTCGTCGGGCAGTTCCTGTTCGCGCTCAAGCTCTGCTGGTTCCCGCTCGTCGTCTCGACCGTGGCCTTCGGCTACGGCGCACCGGGTCTGCAGGCCGCGAACTTCCTCGTGCTCTTCGGGGCGCTCGACCGCCTCGGCGGCTTCTTCGTGCTCGCCTCGATCCGCGAGTTCGCCCCGTTCGTGACCGCGATCGTCATGGCGGGTGTCGCCGGCACGGCCATCACCGCCGACCTCGGCGCCCGCAAGATCCGCGAGGAGCTCGACGCGCTGCAGGTGCTCGGCGTCGACCCGGTCAAGAACCTCGTCGTCCCGCGCTTCCTCGCGCTCATGCTCGTCACCGGGCCTGTTCAACATCTACGCGCTGCTCTTCGGCATCTTCGGCGGCATCGTCGCCACCCTGGTCAACGGCGCGCCGCTCGGGCCGTTCTGGGCGACCTTCTTCACCAACGCCTCGATCACCGACCTCTGGGGGTCGGTCCTCAAGACGACCTTGTTCGGGGCGATCATCGCGATCGTCTGCTGTTACAAGGGCATGACCGCATCCGGCGGCGCCGAGGGCGTGGGCCGAGCGGTCAACCAGGCGGTCGTGATCGCGATCATGGGCGTCTTCGCGTTCAACTACGTGTTCACGCAAACGCTGCTCGCGACCCATCCCGAGATCGCGGTGATCAAGTAATGGGCTGGCTCACCGTCCCGCGCGACTGGATCGCCTCCTTCGGCGAGATCGTCAAGTTCTGCTCGCGCATCGTGGGCGAGGTCTTCGGCCTGCGCGTCTTCAAGTTCTTCGGCGAGGCGCTGCGCCAGGCCGGCCTGCTGATCCTCTCCTCGACGCTGGTCATCTGGGGCCTGATCTTCATCATCGGCCTGCAGTGCGGCATCGAGGGCGCGTACTTCAACCGCTCCGTCGGCGCTCCCGCCTACGCGGGCGTGTTCGCCGCCTGGTGCGACCTGCGCGAGCTCGTGCCCTACGCCTTCGGCTACATGATGGCCGCCAAGGTCGGCACCGGCATCGTGGCCGAGCTCGGCTCGATGCGGATCTCGGACGAGATCGACGCGCTCGAGGTCATGGGCATCTCCTCGCTGACCTTCCTGTGCGCGACGAAGATGCTCGCCGCCTGGATGGTGCTGCCCTTCATGTACCTGGCCGGGATCGGGGCGGGCTTCTTCGCCTCCTACCTGGCGGTGGTGCAGCAGATCGGCGAGGTCTCGTCGGGCGGCTTCTTCCTGATCTTCTGGATGTTCCAGAATCCGCCCGACCTCTTGTACTCGGTCATCAAGAGCATGTCGATGGCGACCGTGATCGTGCTCGTCGGCTGTTACTACGGGTACAACGCGAGTGGAGGGCCCGTCGGCGTGGGTACGGCGACGGCGAAGTCAATGGTCTTGAACATCGTGCTGGTGCATCTGCTCGGCATGATCGGCACGCAGCTGTTCTGGGGAGCCAACCCGCGAGCACCAATCGGGGGATAGAGAGAGTCATGGGAATGTTCGATCGCAAGAAGGACGGCGAAGAAACACCGCCGCCGCCACCGCAGTCGCCGCCCAAGGCGGAGGACCGCCAGGACGTGCCGCCGCCCCCGGACGACGCCACGTCGGAGAAGAAGGCCTGGCTCGACGAGGAGGACGACGCCCGCGCGGCCGAGGCCACCAAGCCGGTCACCGCCGAGGAGATGGAGTCCGAGAAGAAGCCGTCGGACGTGCAGGTCACCAAGGAGCAGAAGACGCCCGGTGGCCCGCCCGACATGGCCAACTACGACCCGAACGCCGACGCGTACAACCAGAACAAGATTCCCGGCGCCCAGGCGCGCGAGGAGTACGCGCGCTCGCTCGTGCCCCCCGGCGGCGACCCGACCGACGAGTACCGCTGGCACACCGGCCGCATCCGCGAGACGGGCGCCGAGGATGCCGTCGAGTTCATCGAGGTCCACAAGGCCTTCGGACGCAACAAGATCCTCCGCGGCCTCAACATGGGCATCCCGGAGGGCAAGATCTCCATGATCCTCGGCCCGTCGGGCACGGGCAAGTCCGTGTGCATCAAGCACATGGTCGGCCTGCTCTACCCCGACGACGGCGACGTGCTGGTGCACGGCGAGTCGATCCCGAACATGGTCGACGACCGCCTCTTCGAGGTGCGCAAGAAGTTCGGCGTGCTCTTCCAGGACGGCGCCCTCTTCGGCTCGATGAACCTCTTCGACAACGTCTGCTTCCCCCTGCGCCAGCACACGGACAAGGGCGAGGACGAGATCGAGGACATCGTCATGAGCCGCCTGCGCGAGGTCGGCCTCGAGGGCGCCATCGACAAGATGCCCAACGAGCTCTCGGGCGGCATGCGCAAGCGCGCCGGCTTCGCCCGCGCGCTCGTGCTCGACCCCGACATCGTGCTCTTCGACGAGCCCGACTCGGGCCTGGACCCGGTCCGCACCGCTCTGCTGTGCGAGCTCATCCAGGAGGTCCACGAGGAGAACGGCGGCGCCTACGTCGTCATCACCCACGACATCATGAGCGCCAAGCGCGTCGCCGAACACATTTCGGTGCTGTGGAAGGGGCGCATCGTGGAGTCGGGACCGGCCCAGGAGCTCTTCAACTCCGACAACATGTTCGTCCGGCAGTTCCTGAGCGGGGCCTCCCGTGGTCCGCTCGGCATGGAATAGATGCGGGCGCGCTCGGACGTCCGCATCAATCCCCGCTAAACACGGTCGGTCTAGGCTGACCACTTTGGCGGGATCGTCCGCCACTCGAACGCCTGTTGCTGGAGGAGGGACAACGCCCTAGATGATCATGCGGGTAGCCGCTGCCGGTGCCGCCACACTGGCCGTAGTGCTGCTGGTCATCGTCTTCATGGGAGGCGGCGCCAAGCACGACTACGCGCTGCTGTTCGACAACGCCGGTCAGCTTGTCAAGGGCGACGAGGTACAGGTAGGCGGACGCGCCGTCGGGACGATCAACTCGATCGAGCTCACCGACGACAACCAGGCGCGCATCAACGTCACCATCGAAGAGCCGTTCGCACCGCTGCACGAGGGCACGCGAGGGGTCATCCGCGCCACGTCGCTGTCAGGCGTCGCCAACCGCTACGTCTCGCTGACGCCGGGGCCCAACGACAACGCCGAGCTCGACGACGACGCGGTCCTGGGCGCGGATTCGACGACGACGATCATCGACCTCGACCAGCTCGTCAACACCCTCGACGAGCCGACGCGCAAGGACCTGCAGAAGGTCATCAAGGGCTTCGCGACCCAGTTCGAGGGCAAGGGCGCCGAGGCCAACCAGGCAGCGAAGTACTTCAACCCCGTGCTGTCGACCTCGCGCCGCCTCGTCGACCAGCTCACCGCCGACGAGGCGGTCCTGACCGATCTGCTCGTCAACGCCTCGAAGGTGACCACCGCCCTCGCCGACCGCCGCAGCGACATCACCTCGGCGGTCTCGAACACCGAGCAGACGGCGTCGGCGATCGCGGCCGAGCAGGCCGGCCTCGATCAGGCGCTGCGGGTCCTGCCCACGACCCTGCGCCGCGGCAACACGACCTTCGTCAACCTGCGCGGCGCCCTCGGCGACCTCACCACGCTGGTGGACGCGTCCAAGCCCGCCACGGTCGACCTCGCGCGCTTCCTGCGCGCGCTGCGCCCGCTGGTCTCCGACGCCCGGCCGACCGTCGCCGATCTGCGCCGCCTCGTCTCACGCACCGGCCCCAACAACGATCTCGTCGACGCGACGCTGAAGTTCCCGCGCCTGAGCCGGGTCGCCGCGCCTTCGCTGCGCAACGGCACCCGGGCGCTGGACCAGTCGCGCAAGGTCGTCGCCTTCTACCGCCCCTACGCGCCCGACCTCGTCGGCTTCCTGCGCGACTTCGGCCAGGGCGCGTCGGGCTACGACGCCAACGGCCACTACGCGCGCATCGCGCCGATCGCCAACGCGTTCTCCTTCAACGACAACGGGGCCGGCGGCCTGCTCAGCGCGATCCCGGCCGAGCAGCGCCTCGACCAGCTCGACTCGGGCAACACCGAGCGCTGCCCGGGAGCCGCGACGCAGATCGCCGCCGACGGCTCCAACGGCAACACCGACAAGCTGCTGCCCAAGGGCGGCTGCGACCCCACCCAGTACCCGAGCGGGCCGTAGATGCGGCGCGTCCTGGTCATCGTGCTGGTCGCCGTCGGCGTGGTCGTCGCCCTCGGCGTGCAGGGCTCGGAGGGCTCGGGCTACCGCGTCCGCGCGATCTTCGACACCGCCGCCTTCGTGGTGCCTGGGGAGGACGTCAAGATCGCCGGCGTCCGCGTGGGCCAGATCGACAAGCTCTCGGTGACCGACAACAACAAGGCCGCCGTCGAGTTCTCGATCTCCGAGCCCGGCTACGACGACTTCCGCCAGGACGCGAGCTGCGCGATCCGCCCGCAGTCACTCATCGGCGAGCAGTACATCGAGTGCGCGCTGACCGAGGCGCGCGGGGTGGGGGAGCCCGAGGCGCCGCCGCTGGCCGAGGACGAGGACGGTGTCCCGGTGCTGCCCGTCGAACAGACGCGCACGACCGTCGCGCTCGACCTGATCGGCAACATCAACCAGCTGCCCGTCCGCCAGCGCCTGACGCTGATCCTCTCCGAGCTGGGCATCGGCCTCGCGGGCCGGGGCGAGGATCTCAACGACGTCATCCGCCGCGCCGCTCCCGCGCTGCAGGAGACGAACAAGGTCCTCAACCTGATCGCCGACCAGAACAAGGTGCTCGAGCAGCTCGCCGTCGACTCCGACCGGATCCTCGACCCGCTCGCCGACGAGCGCAAGTCGATCACCAAGTTCGTGCGCGACTCGAGCACCGTCGCCGCGGCGACCGTCGAGCGCCAGACCGCGCTGGCACAGAACTTCGAGAAGCTGCCGACCTTCCTGCAGGAGATCCGCCCGACGATGGACCGGCTCGTCGACTTCTCCGACGAGACGATCCCGCTCGCCGGCGACCTGCTCTCCGGCGCGCAGGACATCAACGAGCTCATCGAGCGCACCGGCCCGTTCTCGGAGGCCGCGACCCCCGCCCTGGTCCGGCTCGGCGCCGTCGGCAAGCCGGGCATCCCCGCCCTGCGCGCCTCGCTGCCGATCGTCAAGGACCTGCGCGCGTTCGGCACCCAGCTGCAGCCCGTGGCCAAGGACCTCGCCAAGGTGCTCGTCTCCCTGCGCAAGAACGACGCGCTCGAGCGCGCGCTGGACTACTTCTACTTCCAGGTCCAGGCCATCAACGGCTTCGACAACTTCGGGCACTTCCTGCGGGCGGGCCTGATCGTCAACACCTGCTCGACCTACTCGATCGCGCCGGCCGCCGAGTGCCGGTCGAAGTTCGCCCCCGAGAGCACGAGCTCGACGCGCTCGGGCCCCGTGCCGATCGGTGACGAGACCGTCGACAACACCGCGCGTGTGCTGGCCGGCGAGGATCCCGAGGACGTGCTCTCCCCCGAGGGCCTGGCGCAGGTGCAGCGAGCAGACCGCACAGTTCCTGGACCCGGCCGCCGAGACCGACGATGAGCAGCAGCCGAGCCTGGACCTGATGGACTTCCTCTTCGGCGGGAGCGACGGATGAGACGCCCAGGCGCGAGCCCGCTGGCCAACCCCGTGCTGATCGGCGCGGTCACCGTCCTGGTGATCGTGGTCGCGGTCTTCCTCTCCTACAACGCGAACGCCGGCCTGCCGTTCGTGCCGACCTACGACATCAAGGTCGACGTGCCGACGGCCGCCAACCTCGTCAAGGGCAACGAGGTCCGCATCGGCGGCGCGCGGGTCGGCGCGATCTCGAACATCACCCCGAAGCGGCTCGACGACGGCACGACGATCGCCACGCTCGAGCTCAAGCTCGACAAGGCGGTCGAGCAGCTGCCCGAGGACTCGACGGTCGTCATCCGCCCGAAGTCGCTCCTCGGCCTGAAGTACGTCGAGATCACGCGCGGGGAGTCCGACGAGGGCTACACCGCGGGCGACACCGTTCCCGCCTCGGCGTCGCGGCCCGCGGAGGTCGAGTTCGACGAGCTCATCGACACCTTCGACGAGCCCACCCGCCAGGGGATCATGGACTCGACGCTCGGGATCGGCACCGCGCTCGCCGGCCGTGGCGAGTCGATCAACACCGCCATCGGCGCGCTGCGCCCGCTCCTGCGCGACCTGCTGCCCGTCGCCCGTTACCTGCGCGACCCGGAGACCGACCTGACCGGGTTCATCAAGGCGCTGGGACAGACCGCGGCCGAGGTCGCGCCCGTCGCCGACAACCAGGCGCGCCTGTTCGTCGGCGCCGCGTCGACCTTCGGCGCGCTCGCCGAGGTCGCCCGCCCCTTCATCCAGGACACGATCGCCGAGGGCCCGGCCACGCTGGACACGGCGATCGAGTCCTTCCGCGTCCAGCGGCCCTTCCTGGAGAACACGACGCGCCTGATGGCCGACCTGCGCCCCGGCGTCTCCTCGCTGGTCGACGCCGCGCCGGACCTCTCCGAGGCGCTGCGCATCGGCCGGCCCGTCCTGCTGCGCACCCCCGCCTTCGACCGCCGCCTCGAGAAGCTGTTGATCTCGCTGCAGGACTTCGCGACCGACGACGTCGTCCCGACGGGCGTCTCGGACCTCACCGACACGGCGAAGGCGCTGCGGCCGACGCTGCACTTCCTCGCCCCGGCGCAGACCCAGTGCAACTACATCGCCAACTGGTTCCGCAACGTCTCCGATCTGCTCACGGTCGGTGACTCGTCGGGCACCACCCAGCGCTTCATCATCATCGCCACGCCGCTCGGACCCAACAACGAGGGCGGGCCCTCGAGCGCGGCCGCCTCCGGTCCCAACCAGGACAACTACCTGCACATGAACCCGTACCCCAACACGGCTTCCCCCGGGCAGCCGAAGGAGTGCGAGGCCGGCAACGAGCCCTACATCTCCGGCCAGAAGCAGATCGGCAACGCGCCCGGCCTGCAGCCCGCGACCACGGACGTCAACCCGTAATGCGCCGGCGCAAGGACAACAGCTTCACCTGGGGCCTCGTCGCGGTGCTGATCATCGCGGCCGGCACCTACCTGGGCTTCACGAAGGACATCCCGTTCACCCGGCCCTTCCAGGTCCAGGCGATGTTCAAGTCCGCCAACTCGGTCAAGACCGGCTCGCCGGTGCGGATCGCGGGTGTCGCGGTGGGCAAGGTCGCCGCGGTGGAGCCCGTCGGCGACGAGGACGCCGCCCGGGTCACGCTGTCGCTCAACGACGAAGGCCTGCCCATCCACTCCGACGCGACGGCGAAGATCCGCCCGCGCATCTTCCTCGAGGGCAACTTCTTCGTCGACCTCGAGCCGGGGACGCCGGCCGCGCCGACGCTCGACGACGGCGACATGATCCCGATCACGCAGACCGCGGCGCCGGTGCAGCTCGACCAGGTGCTGACGGCGCTGCAGGACCCGACGCGCGAGGACCTGCGCACGATCCTCGACGAGTTCGGGCGCGGCCTCGAGCGCGGCGCGCCGTCGTTCAACAAGGCCTACGACGACATCGCCGTCGCCGAGCGCGACACGTCGATCGTCAACGAGGCGTTCCTGGGCACCGAGCCCGAGCGCGACCTGTCGCGGCTCATCAGCGGCCTGGCCCGGGCGACCGAGGGCCTCGGGCGCAACGAGAGCCAGCTCCAGAACCTCGTCACGGACTTCTCGACGGTGATGGGCTCCTTCGCGGCCGAGCGCACCAACCTGCAGACGACGATCCGCGAGCTCGGGCCGACGCTCGACACGACGAACATCGCGCTGGACAAGATCAACGCGGCGCTGCCGTCGATCCGCGCCTTCTCCGTCGACATCCTCCCGGGCGTGCGCGAGACCCCGGCGACGCTGACGGCGGGCTTCCCGTGGATCGCCGAGACGCGGCGGCTGCTGGCGCCCGAGGAGCTGCGCGGCCTGGCTCAGGACCTGTCGCCCGCGTCGCGTGACACCGCGCGCTTCGTCGACGCGTCGCTCAAGCTCTTCCCGGAGGCCAACGACCTCGCGCTGTGCGCGACGAAGACGATCCTCCCGGCCGGCGACCTCGTCATCAAGGACCGCTTCGCGACGGGCCAGCCCAACTTCCGCGAGTTCGCCTACACGCTCGTCGGGCTCGCCGGCGAAGGCCAGAACTTCGACGGCAACGGCGGCTACGTGCACTTCCAGCCCGGCGGCGGCTCGCAGACCGTCGCCCTCGGCGAGTCGAGCCCGGCGCCGCTGTTTGCCAACGTCTTCCCGGGCACCGGCACGCAGCCGGCCACCCCGGGCCGCAAGCCGCCCTACAACAGCGGCACGCCGTGCGCGGAGTCCAAGCTGCCCGACCTCAACGGTCCCTGGGGCAAGCCCGGATCGTTCGGCAGTCCGGCGGCGACCGCCACGCCGACGCCGTCGGCCACCGCGGTCACCGACCCGATCCTGACGGCGGTGCCGACGCCATGACCGCGATCCGCAAGCACTTCATCGACTTCATCGCGATCATCGGCCTGCTCGTCCTGGCCGTGTTCGTCTCGTCGGTCATCCTCTCCAACCAGCGCTTCACCCTCCCGGGCTGGGTCCCGGTCATCGGCAAGGACTTCTACGAGTTCAAGGGCGAGTTCAAGACGGGCCAGGCCGTCACGCCGGGGCAGGGGCAGACCGTCAACGTCGCCGGCGTCAAGGTCGGGGAGATCGCCCGCGTCGAGCTCGTCGACGGCAAGGCCGTGCTCGGCCTCAAGCTCGACCAGGGCGACGACGACCAGGTCACCGTCTACGAGGACGCGACGATGCTGCTGCGCCCGAAGACCGGCCTCAAGGACATGACCGTCGAGCTCAACCCGGGCACGCCCGACGCGGGCGAGCTCGAAGAGGGGGACACCATCCCCGTCGCCCAGACGGCGCCCGACATCAACCTCGACGAGCTGCTCGCCGCACTCGACGACGACACCCGCACGTGGCTGCGGGTGCTCATCAGCGACGGCGCGACGGGCCTCGACGGCCGCGGCAAGGACCTCGGCGACACGATCCGCACCTTCCGGCCGACGGCGCGGGCGCTGCGGGAGATCAACTCGGGGCTCGCGCGCCGGCGGGAGAACATCGCGCGCGTCATGCACAACTTCTCGCTCATCGCCGACGAGCTCGGCGACCGCGACGACGACCTCGCGCGCTTCGTGGACACCAACGGCGCCGTGCTGCGCGTGCTCGCCGAGCAGGACGCCAACATCCGCTCCACGCTGCAGGAGCTGCCCCCGGCGCTCGCCTCGACCAAGAACGGGCTCGAGCGCGTCGGCCAGCTCTCCGACCAGCTCGGGCCGGCGCTGTCGGCGCTGCGGCCGGGCGCCCGCGCCCTCGCCCCGATGCAGCGCGCGCTGCGGCCGTTCTTCCGCGACACGACCCCGGTCATCCGCGACTCGGTCCGGCCGCTGGTGCGCGCGTCGCGCCCGCTGGTCAGCGAGCTGCGCCCCGCCGTCAACTCGCTCTCGCGGGCGACGGGCGACCTGTACTCGACGCTGCGGGTGGTCAACCTGCTGCTCGACCTGATCGCCTACAACCCGCCCGGGGTCGAGGAGGGCTATCTGTTCTGGCTCTCCTGGGCCAACCATCTCGGCGCGAACGTGTTCAACACCCAGGACGCGCACGGGCCGATCCGCCGCGGCGCGGTGGTCATCGGCTGCGACGCGCTGGCGATCCTCGACAACGTCGCGGCCGTCAACGAGGTGCTCGGCACCACGATCGGCCTGATCAACCTGCCGCGCACCTCCCAGGTGTGCGCCACGCCCCAGGGCCAGACGGGACCGACGCGATGAACACGGGTGGAATGAAGCCAGGCGCCGTCGCCATCATGGCCACGTTCGCGTTCTCCTGCTTCGGGCTGCTGCTGTTCCTGTGGCTGTCCTTCGGCGGTCCGATCCCGCTCAAGCCCAAGGGCTACCGCGTCACGGCGCAGTTCGCCGAGGCGACGACGCTGGCCACCGAGGCCGAGGTGCGGGTCTCCGGCGTGCCGATCGGCAAGGTCAAGACGATCGAGCCCGATCGCGAGACGGGCTACTCGGCGGTCGTGATGGAGATCGAGGAGAAGTACGCGCCGCTGCACAACGACGTGAAGGCGATCCTGCGCCAGAAGACGCTGCTCGGCGAGACCTACGTGGAGCTCACGCCCGGGTCCGACACCGCGCCGACGATCGCCGAGAACGGCTCGATCCCCGACGGGCGGATCTCCGAGGCCGTGCAGCTCGACGAGGTCTTCCGCGCCTTCGATCCCAAGACGCGGCTGGCCTTCCAGACGTGGATGCAGACCCAGGCCGAGGCCATCGACGGCCGCGGCGCCGACCTCAACGCCGCGCTGGGCAACCTCGGGCCGTTCGCCGAGGAGGCCTCGACGCTCGTCTCGATCCTGCGCCGCCAGAAGCCGGCCGTGCAGTCGCTCGTGTCGAGCACCGGCGAGGTCTTCGACGCGCTGTCGGAGCGGCGCGGGCAGCTCTCCTCGATGATCACGAACCTCGACACCGTCTTCCAGGCGACGTCGTCGCGCAACGCCGAGCTCCAGCAGATCTTCCAGATCCTGCCGACCTTCCAGCGCGAGGCGCGCGCGACGCTGGCCGATCTCGACACGTTCGCGATCAACACCGACCCACTCATCACCCAGCTGCGCCCGGCGGCGCGCGAGCTGTCGCCGACCCTCGCCGACCTCAAGGCGATCGCGCCCGACCTGCGCGAGCTGTTCAAGGAGGCCGACACGCTCATCACGGCGTCCAAGACCGGCTTCCCGGCCGCGGCCCAGCTGCTCGATGACACGAAGCCGCTGCTGCGCCAGTTCAACCCGTTCGCCGACGAGCTGCTGCCGATCCTCAACTTCCTCAAGCCCTACAAGCGCGAGCTGACGGCGTTCTTCGCCAACGTCGCCGCGGCCACCCAGGCGACGACGCAGGTCGGGTCCAAGCGCGTGCACTACCTGCGCACGACGAACCCGCTCAACCCGCAGGTGCTCGCGTCCTATCCGCGCCGGATCGGCTCGAACCGGCCGAACGCCTACACGCTGCCGGGCGAGTTCACCAAGGTGGGATCGAAGTTCCCGGTGTTCGAGAACCGCCACTGCGGGCGCGGCCTGCCGGTCGTCTCCCAGGTCGTCGCGCCGGTACTCTCGACGCTGCTGCCGCCTGAGCTGCTCGAAGACATCAACAATGTGATCTTCCCGGCCACCTCATCGGCCCAGGGACCCGCGCCACCGTGCATTCTGCAGGACACCTTCACCTTCCAGGGCAAGACCGCCCAGTACCCGCGCGTCGAAGCGCGCAAGTGAGCCGGTGATCGTCCGGGTCGTGCGGGCCGCCGCCCGGCGGCCGGCGCGCGTGCTCGCGGTCGCCATGCTGATCGCGACGGTGGGCGCGCTGCTCGCGCTGCGCCTCGAGCCCAGCGCGGCGACGGACACGCTCGTCGGGCGCGGGACGGACTCCTTCCAGGCGACCGAGACGCTGCACGAGCGCTTCGGCGAGGAGCCGGTCGCCGTGCTCGTGCGCGGATCGCTCCAGGATCTCGTCCTGACCGAGAACCTCGGCAAGCTCGTCGGGCTCGAGGGCTGCATCAGCGGCAACAAGCCGGCCGACGTGCCGGCCCCGGGCGGTGAGGACGGTCCGTGCGGGCGACTCGCGGCGACGAAGCCGGTGCAGGTCGTCTACGGGCCGGGAACCTTCATCAACTCGGCGGCCTCGGAGATCACGACGCAGTTCCAGGCCCAGAGCTCGGCCGCCAAGGCCCAGGCCGACGCGGCGCGCGTCCAGGCCCAGCGCCAGGCCCTGCGCGACGGCGCGACGAAGGCGGAGGCCGAGCAGGCGGGCGCGACCGCCGCTTCGCAGATCGAGGGCCAGTTCCAGACCGGGCTGCTGCAGATCGCCACGCGCTACGGGCTGTCGGCGAGCGCGTTCCCGTTCTCGCTCGACAACCCCGAGTTCGTGTATCCGCTCGTCTTCGACGCCTCGCTCGGGACCTTCGTGCCCAAGGCGCGCTTCGCCTACCTGTTCCCGAACGCGTCGGCGGCGCTCATCCAGGTGCGCCTGCAGCCCGGGCTCACCGACGCCGAGCGCTCCGACGCGATCGGGCTCGTGCGCGACGCGACCGCGATGCCCCAGTGGCAGCTGACGAACGGCTCCTACCTGGTGTCGGGCGCTCCCGTCGTGGTCGAGGGGGTGACCGAGCAACTGTCGCGGTCGCTCATCGGCCTGCTCATCGGCGGCATCCTGATGATGGCCCTCGTGCTGCCGCTCGTCTTCCGGCGCTCGCGCTTCCGGATGCTGCCGCTGGCGATCGCACTCGGGGCGGCGGGCACGGTCTTCGGGCTCATGTCCCTGCTCGGGGTGCGGCTGACGCTCGCGTCGATCGCGGTGCTGCCGGTGCTGCTCGGCCTCGGGGTCGACTACGCCATCCAGTACCAGGCGCGCGTGCAGGAGGACGGCGTGGTGCGGGCGATGCGGGTGGCGGTGCCGACGATCGGCGTCGCGGTGCTCGCGACCGTCGCGGGCTTCGCGGTGCTGCTGCTCTCGCCGGTGCCGATGGTGCGCGGGTTCGGCCTCGTCCTGATGGCCGGCGTCGTGATCGCCTACGCCCTCGCGCTGACGGCGGGCACGGCCGCGCTCGCGCTCCTCGTCCGCCGGCGCGGCGGGTCGGCGTGGGTGCGCGGCGCCGGTGAGCTGCTGGCCACGCTCACCCGCCCCCTCGCCCGGCCCGCGGCTGCGGCCGGCGCCCGGCTCGGACGCTTCGGGCGGGGGGTCGTGGGCCTGTCGCTGCGGCGCCCGGTGCTCGTGCTCGCCGTCGGCGCGCTGCTGGCCGTCAGCGGCTGGGCGGTCGACTCGCGCACGGAGGTCGTCTCCGACATCACCGAGCTCGTGCCGCGGGACCTGCCCGCGGTCCGCGACGTGCTCGCCCTGCAGGAGGAGACGGGCATCGCCGGCGAGGTCGACGTGCTCGTGGAGGCCGACGACATGACCGAGCCCGCGGTTGTCCAGTGGATGCGCGACTTCCAGGACCGGCTCAAGGAGCGCTTCGACTACTCGTCGGCCAACGGCTGCGGGCAGGCCGCGCTGTGCCCGGCGGTCTCGCTCGTCGACCTGTTCCGCACCCCGGAGGCGGCGGCCGACCAGGAGCGCATCCGGGCGCTGCTCGACGCCGTGCCGGAGTACTTCTCGCGCGCCGTCATCTCCGAGGACCGGCGCAACGCGGTCATGAGCTTCGGGATCAAGCTGCTGCCGCTCGACGAGCAGCAGGAGGTCCTCGACGTGGTCCGCTCCGAGCTCGACCCGCCCGAGGGCGTGACGGCACGGCTGGCGGGGCTTCCCGTGCTCGCGGCCGAGGCCAACGCGAAGCTCTCCGACCCGGCGCGGCGCCTGGGCACGCTGCTCGCGGGACTGTTCGTCGTCGCCCTCGCGCTGCTGCTCGTCTATCGGCGCTGGGAGCGTGCGTGGGTGCCGCTCATCCCGATCGCGCTCGCCACGGGCTGGTCGGCGCTGCTGCTGTGGATCATCGGCATCCCGCTCAACCCGATGTCGGCCACGCTCGGCGCGCTCGTGATCGCGATCTCGACCGAGTTCGCCGTCCTGCTCGTGGCCCGCTTCCGCGAGGAGCGCGACGCCGGCCACGAGGTCGCCGCCGCGCTCGAGCGCACCTACGCCTCCACGGGCGCGGCCGTGCTCGCCTCGGGCGTGACCGCGATCGCCGGCTTCGCGGTCCTCGGCTTCTCCGACGTGCAGATGCTCAAGGACTTCGGCCGCGTCACCGTCGTCGACCTCACCGTCTCGCTGCTCGGTGTCCTCGCCGTCCTGCCCGCCGTCCTCACGCTCGCCGAACGCCGCCGCGCCCGCCGCGCCGCGCCCGAGCCCCGCGACCTCGTCCCGGCATGACCGAGGGTCCCTTCGGCCGCGACCCCGACGAACGCCCCGGCCCGCGGGAGGCGCCTTCCCGCGGCGAAGCGCCGCCGGCCGAGCCCGTCAAGCCGCGGCGCCCCGCCCCGCAGCGACGGCCGCCGTCGTCGACGACGTGGATCGTCGCGCTGCTGCTGACGGTGATCATCGTCTACGTCACGTTCAACACGCTGACGACGGAGGGCCCGGGCTCGAAGGGCATCGAGCAGGGGCAGAAGGTGCCGCCGTTCGCCGCGCCGCTCGCGCTGGCCAACGTGAAGTGCGAGGGCGACCAGGAGTGCGACGTCAACGCGCTGCTGCAGACGCGCGACGGGGTGCCGAAGGCCTGTGACGTGCGCGGCCCGGAGATCGTCAACTCCTGTGAGCTGGTGGAGAAGGGTCCGCTCGTCCTGGCCTTCCTCGTGGCGCCGTCGCAGCAGTGCGTCGACCAGATCGACGTGCTCGAGAAGGTGCGGCCGCGCTTTCCCGACGTGCAGTTCGCGGCCGTCGCGATCAAGGGCGACCACGAGCAGCTCAACGACATCATCCGCGAGCACGGCTGGGAGCTGCCCGTCGCCTACGACCACGACGGGGCGCTGGCCAACGCGTTCGCCGTCGCGGTCTGCCCGATGATCACCTACGCCGACCAGGGCGGCGTGGTGCGCGCGACGACGCTCGGCACCGCCGACGAGCAGCGCATCGTCCAGGAGATCCGAAAGCTGCGGTGACCGGCGAGCCCGTCGAGTGCCTGGTGGAGGCGGAGATCGCGTCCGAGCTGCCGGGGCTGCGGCTGTGGCAGCTCGACCTCGACGCGGGGGAGGGACGCAGCCCGCACGATCTCCGCCATCGGCTGCAGACGATGTCGAGCCGCTTCTACGGCTCGCACGCCGTGGCGCTGCGCTCGAAGCCGATCCCGCACGCCTACCGGGTGTTCTACCGCCACATCGGCCTCGATCCCGACGTCACCCGCGTCCCGGTCGAGGCGGTTGCGGTGGAGCGACTGCGGGCGGGCGGGTTCAAGTCGCGCTCGATCATCCAGGACGCGCAGACGATCGCGATCATGGAGACCAACGTCGCGGTGTGGGCGATGGACGCCGACACGCTGACGGGTGACCTCGAGCTGCGGCGGGCCGTCGAGCACGAGCCGCTCGGCCGCGGCGACCCGCACGCCCTGTGGCTGCCGGAGGGCCGGCTGGTGCTCGCCGACCTCGCCGGGGCGGTCGCCGTGCTCTTCGGGGACATCGCGCGGCGGCACGTCGTCACGAAGCAGACGCGCCGCACGCGGCTGTTCAGCGTGCAGGTCGAAGGGGTCCCGGCGATCCACGTCTCCGAGGCGCTGTGGACCTTCGCGGACATCGTCGAGCAGGCCCAAGACGGCGCACACGGCCCCTGAATGTGGTGGTACTCTGCGCCTCAGGAGCATGGCTCTACTCGAGCACCGCACCCCGCTCGCCGACCCCCATGTCGACGAGTCCCGCGCCCGCCAGGCGCTGCGCGACCAGATCGCCCATCTCGAGCGCGCGATCGTCAGCACGGCCACGTCCGCATACCCGCGGCTGCCGCTGCCGCAGCTGGGCGGGAAGGCCGGCCCGCGGCTGCTGTCGCTCGGCGACCTCGAGGCCGTCCGCGACGACCTCGCCTCCCAGCACGCCGACCTGCGCGCGGAGCGCCTGCGCCACGCCGACGCGCAGGCCGCCAAGCGCCTCCAGGTCGAGCGCATGCTGCTCGATCCCGGCCACTACCGGTGGGTCCGGGTCAGCGGCGAGGACATCGGCGAGCCGGGTTGCAAGCACTGGCACGTCCGCCCGCGCCTCGGCATCATCGGGATGCTGGCCGGGTGGTGGCACGTCAAAGTCTCCTCGGGCTGTCCGTTAGCCTGGGGGCCGTGGCGATCGCCGCGGCCCCGGACCCGGTGAATGGGTAAACGCTCGCGCAAGCGCGCGATCGGTCCCGTGCGCGCCCCTGAGGTGACACCGGTCGCGCCCCCCTCGCGCCGTTCGAGCACCGTCGGCAAGAGCCGTGTCGACCGCTTCATCGAGCGCGCCGACACGCGGCCGAAGCCGCCCTGGCACCCCGTGCCGCTCGTCGAGCTGTCCGTGCTGGCGGGCATCGTGCTGATCGTGATCGGGATCATCAACCGCGAGGACCGTCAGGGCCGGCTGGCGATCGCGCTCGGCGTGGCGCTGTCCGCGCTCGCGGGGCTCGAGACGGCCGCGCGCGAGCACTTCACCGGCTTCCGCTCGCACAGCTCCCTGCTCGCCGCGATGCCGACCGTCGCCACCGCGGTGCTGATGGCCGTC
This sequence comes from uncultured Solirubrobacteraceae bacterium, assembly GCA_963781415.1. Classification (GTDB taxonomy): domain Bacteria; phylum Actinomycetota; class Thermoleophilia; order Solirubrobacterales; family Solirubrobacteraceae; genus DATLGB01. The sequence continues at coordinate 20,648 of CAWAFT010000003.1, read as the reverse complement.
ATCGGCGTCAACGTGCCGATCATCCTGCCGGCGGCCGTGCTGGTCTTCGCGATCGCCTTCTTCGGCTTCCGCAGCAACTTCAAGCGTCGCACCGGGGTTGGCTTCAAGGTATGAGCGAGACGACCGGCGCCGCCGACGAAAGGCGGATGCAGCTCACCGGGCTGCACCACATCACCCTGATCTGCGCGGACATGGACCGCTCGACCGCCTTCTACCGCGACGTGCTCGGCCTGGGCATCGTCCGCGACGCGACCTCCGACGACGACCCCGGCACCCGCCACGTCTGGTTCGGTGCCGTCGACGGCACGCCGGGGCGGCTCATCAGCCTGATGGAGTACCCGCACCTGCCCGAGGGGGCGGTGGGGCGCGGCTCCACGCACCACTTCGCGCTCGCCGTGGAGTCCGCGGAGGAGCTCGACGCCTGGCGGGACTACCTCACCGGCCAGGACGTGGCGTGCTCGGAGATCTTCGACCGCGGCGGGTTCCGGTCGCTGTACGTCCGTGATCCCGACGGGCACATGATCGAGATCGCGACGCGGCTGCTCGGTGCAGCAGCCGCGCCGGACTCGACGCCCTAGACCGCCAGCGCCATCCGCGGGGCGAAGGGGTCGACGAACACCTCGCCGTTGAGCCGCGCAACGAGGCACTCCCGCTGGCGCTCGGTCATCGAGCCGATGGTCTTCGTCTCGAGCATCGGCACGGACGCCAGGAACCTGCGGCAGCGCGTGCGTCCCCACCGGTGCTGGCTGAGCAGGAGATCGGAGATCGTCATGCTCTCCGACTCCCACGGGCAACCGATGACGACATCCGCGACCGTGCGGTTGCCCTCAGCGATGTCCCGTTTGAGTTCTGCACGAGCCAGCCGGACCTGATTGGCCCGATCCAGCGCGCGCATGTGCTGGGGCGCGTTCGTCGCCCTTGTCTGCATGGATGTCCTCCCCAACGCGTCGGGCTCCGCCCGACGGTCCTCGGAAATGAATGAATCAGAAACGAAGGCCGCTCCTCGACGCACCCTCTCCGCGGTGCCTCGACCCGACCAGCCGGGCGGAAACGTAGTCGAGTTCACATCCTGATTACAACGGCCAACCGGCGGAAAAGCAGCTACGAGCATCCTTTTTTTATGGCGATGTCAGCGAGCGAAATTTCTTCGCTCACCGCCGTAAAAAATTGCTATGGCGCTGCGTTAGATGGGGTTGGCAACGCGCCATGTTCGGCTTCGAAGTCGCGCTTGACGGCCGCGAACCGGCCGAGGGCGCGATCGAGCGTCGCGCGGTCGTGAGTGGCCATCACGCTCGTGCGCAGCAGAGCGCCCGCCGGCGGCACGGCGGGGTGCAGGGCGACGTTGACGTAGACGCCGGCGTCGTAGAGCGCGCGCCACAGCAGCACGGCCTTCCAGTCGTCGCCGACGACGACGGGGATGATCGTCGCCTGGGCGTCGCCGACGTCGAAGCCGAGCTCGGTGAGGCCGGCCTTGAGATAGCGGGCGTTGTCGAGCACCCGCGCGCACAGCTGCGGCCCCTCGTCGGAGCGCACGATGCGCACGGCGGCGAGCGCGGCGCCGATCGCGGCGGGCACGGCGCTCGCGGTGAACAGGAAGGCGCGCGACTGCACCCGCAGGAAGTCGATCACGTCGCGCGAGCCGGCGAGGAAGCCGCCGCAGGAGGCGAGCGACTTCGAGAACGTTCCCATTCGCAGGTCGACGTCGTCCTCCACCCCGAAGTGCTCGCACGTCCCGGCGCCGCGCGCGCCGAGCACGCCGGCGGCGTGGGCCTCGTCGACCATCAGGCGGGCGCCGTACTGCTTGGTCAGCGCGACGATCTCCGGAAGCGGGGCGATGTCACCCTCCATCGAGAAGACGCCGTCGACGACGACCAGCGCCGGGCTCTCCTCGTCCGCGGCCTTGCCGAGCTGGCGCTCGAGCTTGTCGAGGCGGTTGTGGCGGAAGGGGCGCATCTTGGCCCGCGAGAGCAGGATGCCGTCGAGGATCGAGGCGTGGTCGCCCGAGTCGGCCACGACGGTGTCGCCCGGGCCCAGGAGGGTGCCGAGCGCGGCGAGGTTGGCACCGTGGCCCGTGGACGTCACGAGCGCGTCCTCGGTGCCCATCCAGCCGGCGATCTCGGCCTCGAGCTCGAGGTGGAGGTCGATCGTCCCGTTGAGCAGGCGGCTGCCGGTCAGGCCGGTGCCGTACTTGTCGAGCGCGTCCCGAGCGCCGGCGATCACGCGCTCGTCCCCGGTCAAGCCGAGGTAGTTGTTCGAGCCGAGCATGATCCGCTCGGCCCCCTCCATCTCGACGATCGGCCCGGCGGCGCCCTCGAGGGCGCGGAAGTAGGGCATCAGGTCCTGCTCGCGCGCCGCGCGCAGCTGCTCGAGGCGCTCGTGGGTGCGCGTCTTCTCGAAGACGTCCAGCGACGTTCTCATCGTGTGAAGGTACCCTCCGGCGCCGATGGCGGTACAGGTGGAGCCAGTGCGGGGCCGGGGCGACCTCAACGCCTTCATCAAGCTGCCCTTCCGCCTCTACAAGGGGTGCGAGTACTGGGTCCCTCCGATCATCGCGGACCGCAGGCGGTTCCTGGACCGCTCGAAGAACCCGTTCTTCGAGCACGGTGAGGCCGAGTACTTCCTCGCCCGCCGCGACGGACGCGTCGTCGGGCGCATCACCGCCCAGGTCGATCGCAACCTGCACGCCTTCCAGGAGAACAGCTGGGGTCAGTTCGGCTTCTTTGAGTCCGAGAACGACCAGGAGGTCGCGACCGCGCTGATCGACACGGCCGAGGCGTGGGTGCGCGAGAAGGGCTGCGACCGGCTCGTCGGGCCGTTCGACTTCACCACCAACGACGAGTGCGGCGTGCTCGTCGAGGGCTTCGAGCGCCTGCCGGTGGTGCTCATGAACTGGACGCACCCGTACTACCCGGGGCTGCTGGAGGGCGCGGGCCTCGTCAAGGCGATGGACACGCTGATGTGGACGCTCAACGTGGTCGACCGCGACAAGGTCCACCCGGCGATCTTCGAGATGGCCGCCAAGGTCGAGTCCGAGCACGGGATCATCTGCCGCCCGATGCGCAAGGCCGACATCGAGGCGGAGGTCGGCCGCTTCCTCGAGGTCTACAACGAGGCCTGGCAGCGCAACTGGGGCTTCGTCCCGCTCTCGGAGGCCGAGGTCCGCCACTACGCCAAGCAGCTGCGCCCGCTGCTCGACGAGAACTGGGCGATGATCGCCGAGACCGCCGACGGCGAGGTGGCCGGGGCGGCGCTCTCCCTCCCCGACTACAACCAGGTCTTCCGCCACATGAAGGGCCGGCTGCTGCCGATCGGGTGGCTGAAGTTCCTGCTCGGGAAGCGCAAGATCGACCGGGTGCGGGTCTTCGCCCTCGGCGTCAAGCGCGCCTACCAGCACACCGGGATCGCGGCGAAGTTCTACGAGATGCACTACGACTCGGCCGCGAGCACGCCGCAGAAGGTGGGCGAGACGGGCTGGATCCTCGAGACGAACAAGCCCATGAACCGCGCCATGGAGGGCATGGGCGGCGAGGTCGTCTGCCGCTACCGGATCTTCGAGCGGGTCTTCTCCGACGCTGCCGCAGAGGCCGCCGACGACGCGCCGCCGCCCGCGGCGATCGCGCGGGAAAGCTGAAACCGCAGGGCCCCGGCGCGGTATCTTTGGGTACTGATGCGCCGCAGTGACGTCCTCAAGTCCTCGCCCAGGATGTTCGAGTCCGACTTCCTGGACTTCTTCACCCGGGTGCACCCGCTCGTACCGCTGTTCCTGTTCGCTCCGGCGATCGGGCTGCTGGCGGTGTTCGGGGCGATCGAGGCCGGCGTGCTCGCCATCGCCTGGGTGGTCGGCGGGTACTTCTTCTGGACGCTGACGGAGTACTGGCTGCACCGCATCGTCTTCCACTTCGAGCCCGACAACGATTTCGGGCGCCGGATGCACTTCATGATCCACGGCGTCCACCACGATCATCCCAATGACCGCCTGCGGCTGGTCATGCCGCCCTCGGCGAGCATCCCCCTGGCCACGGGGTTCGTGCTGGCCTTCTGGGCGCTGCTGCCCTCTGGCGGCTGGCAGGCGTTCGGGGCAGGCTTCCTCGCGGGCTACCTCTTCTACGACATGCTGCACTACCACGTGCATCACCACGTCCCGAAGACCGCGTGGGGCAAGCGCCTGCGCGAGCTGCACATGCGCCACCACTTCCAGGACCACGAGCGGATGTTCGGGGTCAGCGCGCCGTGGTGGGACTACATCTTCGGCACCGCTCCCAGCAAGAATCGCTGAGGTCGACCGGCTCGTGCGCCAGACTGCTGCGCGTGACTGAATCTGAGGAAGCCGAGGTGGTCGACGGGCTGCCCGTGCTGCACGAGGCGGACACGGCACCTGAGCGCGTCGACACAGGGGAGCTGGCGGTGGTCGGCAACCGCCAGGTCGCAGCCCTGGCCGCAACCGGGTTCGTGGCCGGCGCGGCCACGATGGCGCTCGCCCACCGCCGCAAGACGTCCAAGCTGCTGGCCGCCAAGCGCAAGACGAAGCGCCTGCCGTTCGGCGACGTCGTCGGGAGCAACTCGTTCCTGGTCGACGTGCACCTGCTGCGCCGCGATTGACCGCCACCGCTTCCCGGGGACGGGGGCGGGTCGTGCCGCTCCGGGTGCCGGAGGCGCCTCCGTCGGTGACCGTCCGCGCCGAGGTCCGGCCGCCGTGGTCGTTCCGCCTGCGCGTGCCCTCCAGCGACGGCCTGTTCCAGCGCCGCGGGGATGCCGTGCAGCGGCTCGTTCGGGTCGGGGACGAGTGGGTGTTCTGCGGGGTCGTCGCGGGCGCTGACCGCGTGGTCTTCGCCGCGCGCGCTCGGTGCTCGGCGGCCGCGGAGGCCGCGATCGCTCGGATGCGCGTGGCGACCGGCGTCGACGAGGACCACACGGAGTTCCACGCCCGCTTCAAGGACGACCGCTACATCGGCCGCGCGGTCCGGGCGTTCCCGGGTCTGCGGGTCCGGCGCCGGCCCGATCCGTGGGAGAGCCTCTCCTTCGTCATCTGCGAGCAGCTCATCGAGTTCAGCCGGGCCGTCGTCATCCAGCGGCGCCTGATCGGCGCCTTCGGCCACCGCTGCGCCGAGACCGGTCTGCGGGGCGCGCCCTCGGCGGACGCCATCGCCGCGCTCGCCCCGGCCCAGCTCTGCGCGTTCGACCTGCCCGCGCACCGCGCCATGACGCTGCGCCGTGCCGCGGTGGAGGTCGCCAGCGGCCGCGTCGACCTTCACGCGCCCGATCACGAGACGGGGTGGCGGCGCCTGCGCGCGATTCCCGGCATCGGTCCGTGGACGGTCGAGATGCTCGCGCTCCAGGGCCAGGGCCGCTACGACCAGATCCCGGCGGGCGACCTCGGCTACATCAAGCTCGTGGGAAGGCTGCTCACCGGCCGCCCCAAGGCGCGCGCCGAGATCGACGACGTCCGCGAGTTCTTCTCCCGTTACGGCGAGTGGCAGGGCCTCGCGGGAGAGTTCCTCGGCGCCGCTTCCGCGCGCGGCTGGGCCTGAGCGGCTCAGGCGCGCCGCCGCCGCAGCCGCGCGCGAGCGCGCGGCGCGGCCCGGCGCGGCGAGCCACGCCGCGCGCGGTTCGGCGCGCCTGTGTGTACGTGGTGGTCATATATCGACGCCGAAGCGACACGCCCGCGTTGGCTCGGCGCGCCGCGGGCTCGCCTGTGTGTCGTAGTGGTCATATATCGACCTCTAAGCGACACGCCTGCGTTGGCTCGGCGCGCCGCGCCCGCTCGCCTCGCGGCCTACGGCTCGGCGGTGTTGGCCGCCAGGCCCTGCCCGGGCAGGAACTCGTTGGTGACGGCGTCCTCGCCGTTCTGGTCGGCTCCGATGAGCTTGTTCTCCGCCATCCACTTGCCGTAGTCCGTCCAGTCCCCGAGGTCCTGGAAGCCGAACGGGCGATCGGCGTCGGTGGGGAAGAAGATGGGGGCGGTGACCGCGATGACCTCGCGCTGGAGACCCTCGTCGAGGTCGTCGTTGGCCTTGAGCAGCGCGTCGAGGGCGACGTCGGGCGTGTCCCGGACCTGGGCGGCGCCCCGCCCGACGGCGACCATGAAGCGCCGGAGCTTCGAGGCCTGCTCGCTCGTCAGCGACTCGCGGCGCGCGGCGAAGACGAGCTCGTTGTAGGTCGGCACGCCGAGCTGCTCCATGCGCAGGATGGTCGGCTTGCGGCCGCGCTGGCGCAGGTCGGTGCCCTCGTAGTTCCAGAAGGCTCCGAGGGTGGCGTCCACGCGCTCCGTGAGCATCGCCGGGACGAGGTTGAAGCCGACGTTGACCCGCGTGACGGAGTCCGGCGGCACGCCGGCCTCCTTGAGGATGGTGTCGAGGTAGGCCTGCTGGTAGGGGATGCCGGCCGTGCCGACGGTCTTGCCGCGCAGGTCTGCGACGGACTGCACGCCTGACCCGTCGATCGCCATGAGCGACGTCAGCGGCTTCTGCACGAGCGCTCCGACGCCCACCAGGTTCGTCCCCTTGTCGCGCGCGAGCAGCAGCTCGGGCTCGTAGGTCAGCGCCAGGTCCGCCTTGCCGCCCGCGAGCAGCCGCAGCGGTGCGGCCGGGTCCGAGGCCCCGACGAGCTCCACGTCGAGGCCCGCGCGCTCGAACTCTCCGCTGGCCTGCGCGGCGAACAGCGGCGCGTGGTCGGCGTTGGGGAAGTAGTCCAGCAGCACGGTGAACTTCTCGAGCTCACCGCCACCGCCGGCGGCGGGCTCGGACTTCTCGCCGCAACCGGCGAGGACCGCGGCGAGCAGGATGAGGGGGAACAGTCGCTTCATGAGGGAGAACCTTTCCAGGTGACCAGCCGGCGCTCGGCCAGGGCGAAGACGCCGTACAGCAGGACGGCAAGGGCGAACAACAGCACGGTGGCGGCGAAGGTGCGGGCCGACTCGAGTTGACCGAGTGAGACGAGCACGAGATGGCCGAGCCCGTTCTCGGAGCCGCTCCACTCGGCGAACACCGCTCCGATGACCGAGACGGCGGCCGCGATGCGCAGCCCCGTGAAGGCCTGCGGCAGCGCCGCGGGGGCCTCGAGCAGCGTGAGCGTGCGCACGCGGCCCGCGTGCAGCGAGCGCAGCAGCTTGCGCTGGTCGGGGTCCACGCCGCGCAGCCCGTCGTAGAGGTTGACCGTCACCGGGAAGAAGCAGACGAGCGCGACGATGACGACCTTCGGCGCGAGCCCGAAGCCCAGCAGGAGGATCAGCGGGGCGGCGAGGACGACGATCGGCAGCGCCTGCGAGCCGACCACGAGCGGGTAGAGCGTGCGGCGGGCCGGCGACCACAGGTGCATGGACACCGCGATCAGCGCTCCGGCGAGCGTTGCCGCCAGCAGGCCCAGCACCGCCTCGAGCGCGGTCACCGCGAGGTCGGGGGCGAGCACGCCGCGGTCGGTCCACAGCGCCTCGGCGACGCTCGTGGGCGCGGGCAGGATGAGCGGGTCGACGGCGCCGGCGCGGACCGCGACCTCCCAGCCACCGACCAGCACGAGCACGAGCGCGAGCGCATACATCAGCCGTGCACCCCGAGGGCGTCGAGGGCCTGACGCGCGAGGTCGGCGACGGCGTGGTCGGTCCGCCGCCGCGGGCGGGGAAGGTCGACGGCGATCGACTCCACGACCCGTCCGGGCCGGGGCGAGAGCAGCACGGCACGGTCGGCGAGCACGATCGCCTCCTCGACGTCGTGGGTGACGAGCAGCACGGTGCGGGGCTCGCGCGCGAGGGCTCCCGCCAGCCACTCCTGCATCTGCACGCGCGTGAGCGCGTCGAGCGCGCCGAAGGGCTCGTCGAGACACAGCACCGGGGTGCCCGCGAGCAGCGTGCGCAGGAAGGCGACCCGCTGGCGCATCCCGCCACTGAGCTGCGCGGGCCGGGAGCGCTCGAAGCCCGCGAGGCCGAAGGGGTCGAAGTAGGGGCGCGCCGCCGCGCGCGCATCCGCCCGCGACGCGCCCGCCACGCGCAGCGCGAGGCCCGCGTTGTCCTCGGCGCTCAGCCACGGCAGCAGCGCGTCGCGCTGGGGCATGAGCGTCGCCGGCGCGGAGGTCACCGTCCCGGCGTCGGGGCTGGCCAGCCCGCAGACGATGTCCAGCAGCGTCGACTTGCCGCAGCCGCTCGGACCCACGACCGCGACGACCTCACCACGGGCGACGTCGAACGAGACGCCGTCGAGCGCGCGCACATCACCGAAGCTCTTCGTCACGCCGTCGAGGCGGACGCCGGTGCTCTCGGTGATGTCTGAGCGGTGAGGGGCCACCGTGGCCAGTGCGATCGACTCCCTTCGCGGGCATTACCCCGGCAGGTTCGACGGGTCCGGCCCAGCGCGGGCCGCTCTCAGCCGGGCGAACTCCCCAGCTCCCCTGATGGATGCGTCAGTGGCACTGTACGCGGAGGTCCTTGACGACCTTGCGGGGGGTCTTGGGCACCGGGCAGTCGAACGCGCTGCCCGCGGTCACGATGCGCCACCGGCCCGAGCGCCGCTGCTTGAGGATCGCGACCCCGTCCGCCGCGACCTGCTCGCAGGGCTTGACGTTGAACTTGCGGGGGTTGAAGCGATAGGTCGCAAAGCGCTGATTGACCGTGGAGATGTGGATCTTCGCGCACTTGGGCGGCGCGTTGAAGACCTGCGCGATCGCCCGCTTCTCGGGCTTGGTGGCCTTGCGGCGGGCGTCGGCGGAGCCGACGAACAGGGCGGCGATGAGGACGGCGACGAGAGACAGGCGCATGGAGCCCTTCATACCGGGTCCGGCCGCCGCGCGCCAGTCGGGGCCTCACTCCTCGTCGGCCCGCTCCTGCTCCTCGAGCTTCTCGCGCAGATATCCCGCGCGGTCGGCCCGCCGGCGCGCCTTGTCGGCCTCCGCGGGAAGGACGGCGTGCTCGGCCGTCTCGGTCTGCTCCTCCTCGCGGATGCGCATGTGCTCGGACGTGATGTCGTCGGACATGACGCCGGTATAGCGTCCCGCCGATGGACTGGGGCGCGCAGGGACTCCTGGACGGGCTCGACGAGGCCGCTGCCGAGGCCCGCGCGCGGTTGCTCGACGCCCTCAACGACGACGGCGTCACCGTGGACGAGCTGCGGGCCGCGGTCGCCGAGGACCGGCTCGTGCTCATGCCGATCGAGCGGGCTCTGCTCGCCCCCGCGCGCTACACGCTGGCCGAGCTCATCGAACGCGGTGGGCTGAGCCCGGCGACCACGGAGCGGCGGCTGCGGACGCTGGGGGTGACCGTCCCCGAGGATCCCACCACGAAGGCCTTCGGTGACGCCGAGGTCGAGGCGGTGCGGCGCGGCAAGGAGTACCTCGAGCACGGGATGAGCCTCGAGGAGGGCCGGCCGCTCGTGCACCTGATGTCGAGCGCGATGGCGCGGGTCGCCGAGCCGATGCGGCGGCTGTTCATCGAGACCTATCTCGCGGCGGGCGACAGCGAGGCCGACCTCGGGCTGCGGCTGAGCGAGCGCACCTGGGACCTGATGCCGCTCGTGACCGCCGACCTCGACTACCTGTTGCGCATGCACCTGCGGGACTTCGCCCGCAGCGACGCGCTCTCGAACGCCGATCGCGAATCGGGGCGGCTGCCCGACGCCTCGGAGGTCGCGGTCGCGTTCATGGACATCGTCGGCTTCACCGCGCTGGGCGAGGAGCTGCCCGAGACCGACCTGTCCGAGATCGCCGGCCGCCTCGAGGAGCTGGCCGACGAGCACGTGCGCCAGCCCGTCCGGCTCGTCAAGACGATCGGCGACGCGGTCATGATCGTCTCCACCAACACGGCGGCGCTCGTCCGGACCATGGTCGCCCTCGACGCCGCCGCGAGCGCCGACGACCGCCTGCCCTCCGTGCGCACCGGCATCTCCCAGGGCCGGGCCGTGGCGCGGCTGGGTGACTGGTACGGCCCGGCGGTCAACCTCGCGGCGCGGCTCACCGCTCGCGCCCGGCCCGACTCGATCCTCGCCACCGACGCCGTGCGCGAGGCGCTCGGCGAGGCGGCGGCCGACTACTCCTTCTCGGCGGCCGGGCTCAAGCGCTTCAAGGGCATCGCTGACCCCGTGCCCTCGCTGAGGATCAGGCCCGCCGCCGCCGACGCCTGAGCGGGCACCGCGATCGCCCGCGCGCCGCAGTAGCGGTCGAGCACGTTCGGCGCCCCGAAGCCGCGCTTGGATCCGCCGCGCAGGCAGGGCAGCACGCGGTCGGTGCGCGACAGGTCTGCCGGGATGCGGACCTTGAAGCGCGCCACACCGTTGCCCTTGGACCGGCCGCGGCCGATCCGCACGAGGACGTCGTCGCCGTCCTTGAGGCGGTAGATCCCCACGCGGCCGGCGCGACGGAAGCCGCGCTCGGCGCCGATGCGCAAGGTTGCGCGCACGACCCGCTCGACCCTCGTCGCCTTGTACTTGACCGCGATCGAAGGCTGCGCGTAGACGACGGTCGGCGGGTAGATGACGCCGTCCGATGCGAGGCGGTACTGCGTGTTGCGCCGCACCTTCGTGTCGAGGGTGAATCCGCCCCGGCCCGACTGCACGGCGCCGAGCGTCCGGTAGGCGCCGTCGAAGGGGTGCTCGTCGGCCTGCAGGAAGACCGCCCGCGGCCCGACGAGGCCGTGGCCGTTCGAGAGGACCTCGCCCGTGATCGTGGTCTGCTCGCCCGTGGCGACGACGTTGCGCGGGAGCGTCGCGCGCACCCCGAGCGGACCGGCAGGGGCGTTGCGCAGCGCGGCCAGTCCGCCGTTGGCGGTCGGGACGAGCAGGAGACCGGGGGAGACGGCGACGGCCGAGCCCACCGCCGGCTCGAAGCTCCCGTCGCCCGGTAGGAAGCCCGTCCAGCGCTCGGCGCCCGTGGACGCGTCGAGCGCCGCCAGCACCAGGCCCTCGGCGCCCGCGTCGACGACCTGCCAGACGGCGTCGTCGACGATCGCGGGCCGCAGCAGCATGCGACCGGGGAGAGGAGGCGTCCACGCCCAGCGCGGCGCGAACGAGCCCGCGTCCGCGGCGAACAGGGAGGCCGGGGCATCCCGGATGGGGCTCGCGAAGAGCAGCCCGGCGCCGATCGTGCCCGCACCGCCGATCGGGGAGATCAGCCTGCCGTCCGTGTTGGCGTAGAGCGCGCCGTTCTCGGCGAGCACCGTGGTGCCCGCCAGCAGGGTGCGCGTTCCCGTGTCGCGCTCGCAGCCCGTGCGCCAGGCCTCGAGCCCGAGCAGCACGTCGATGGACGCGGCAGAGCAGGTGCCGGTGACGTAGACGCGGGCGCCGGCGACGGCCGGACGGGTGCCCGCGATGCCGACACCGGCGCGCCAGAGCACGTTCCCGGTCGAGGCCTGGCGGGCGACGACCTCGCCCGCCGCGTTCCCCGTGTACAGGCGGCCGTCGGCCACCACGGGTCCGGTCGCCCCCGCGTCGCCCGACGACCAGCGGACCGCGCCCGTGGTGATGTCCAGGGCGGCGACGCCCGTCGCGGAGGTGAGGTAGACGCGGCCGCCCTCCGTGGCGACCTCGACGGCGCCCCCCGTGAGAGGGACGCTCCAGATCGGCTTGCCCGCGTCCGTGGTGACCGCCGTCAGCGCGGTCGCGGTCTGCACGATCACGCGCGGGCCGACCGCGATCGCGGCGTACACGGGGCTGGCGGCGGTCTGCCACGCCACCTCGAGCGGCGGGCGCAGCCCGGCGCCGGCCCAGGCGTTGCGATGCGCGCTGTCGCCGCCGAGCGTGGGGCTGTCGGCGCCCGGTGCCGCCGGCCCGGCGGGCGGCACGACGCCGAGCTGCGCGCGGGCCGGGCCCGCGCACGCCAGTGCCAGCGCCAGCAGCGCGGCGGCTAGCGCACCGGCCGCGTGAGCGCCTTGACGAATTCCTCGAGTTGCTTGGTCGTCCAGCATTCGTGAGCCTCGCAATGCTCCTCGTAGGCAGCGATCACGGAGTCGCCATAGTTCCAATACAGGCGGGGCTCTGGGTTGAGCCAGAATGTTCTTCCGGCCCGCTCGGCGACCCCCGCGAAGAGATCCGCGCGCGGATCGCGCCCGTTCGTGCGCGCGTCCCCCATCACGATCACGGTCGCCCGCGGGTGCAGATCGTCCACGACCATCTCGAGGAACTCGCGCCACACGCGGCCGTAGTCGGTGTATCCGGACACGTCGGCGACGCCGGCGTCCTTGGAGATCGCCTCGGACACCTTGCGGAAGTTGCGCTCGGTCGCGAAGACGTCGGTGACCTCGCTGATGCGTTCGACGAAGACGAACGAGCGCATCTTGCGGAACGTGTCGTGCAGCGCGTGGAGCACGCTGAGGAAGAAGACCGACGCGCTGGTGACCGAGGTCGAGACGTCGCAGAGCACGTAGATCTCCGGCCGGCGTGGACGCTTCGGGCGGAACTTGAGCTCGACGGGAACCCCGCCGGTCGACAGGGATGCCCGCATCGTGCGGCGCACATCGACGTGCGCGTGCTTGCGGTGCCCGCGCGTCTCGTGGCCCTGGGTCGCGAGACGGCGCTTGAGCTGCGTGACGACGCGGTGCACCGCCGCAAGGTCCTGCAGCGGCCCGCTGGGCAGCGAGCGGTCGAGCTCGTTGAGCGGGCGCGAGGGCGGCAGCTGCTCCGTGCGCTCGATCTGCGCGCGCTCGAGCTCACGGCGCAGCGCCTTCTCGAAGCGCCGGATCTGCTCGCGGGTGAGCGTCGGCGGCGCCTCGGGGTCCGTCGGCGGCGCCGGGTCGGACTTCAACCCGAGGGCGCGGCGGATGCGCTGGACGTCGACGCCGAGCACGCCCGATCCCTGGCCGCGCTGGCCGAACGCGGCGATCGCCAGCCGGGCGAGATCGCGCAGCGCCGACTCGTCGCCGTCGCGGATCGCCTGCTCGACGGCCTCGCGCAGCGCGTCGAGCGAGAGCTCGCCGTCGGCCTCCGCACCACCCTCCTGGTCGCCCTCGCGGACCCCGCGCCGGACCGCCTCGGCCTCCGCGGCACGGAAGAAGAAGCGCTCGAAGACGAGGTCGAAGATCTTGCGGTCCTCGGGGGACTTGGCGAACGTCGCCGCGAGCGCCTCGCGGAACTGGGTCTGGTCCTCCCACCCGATCTCGCGCAGGGCGGCGAAACCGTCGAGCAGCTCGCTCGTCCCGAGCGCCATCCCCTCGCGGCGCAGGTCGTCGCCGAACTGCAGCAGCTGCGAGTCGAAGGACACGCGCCGCTAGGCGCGGGCGAGGCCGAGCTTGACCCCGACGCGCTCCGCGACGATGTCGAGATCCGTGCGGTGCTTGACGATGACCGACATCGTCTGCTTGAAGACCTCGGGGGTGACGTCGTCGGCGCCGAGCAGCACGAGCGCGCGCGCCCAGTCGATCGACTCCGCCAGCGACGGCGGCTTCTTGAGGTCCAGCTCGCGCACCATCGCGACCACCTCGACCATCCGCCGCGCGATGTCCTCGCGGATCTCCGGCGCGTGCAGCCGGACGATCTCGAGCTCGTGCTCGGGCGTCGGATAGTCGAGCCACAGGTACAGGCAGCGGCGCTTGAGCGCCTCCGTCAGCTCCCGGGAGTTGTTCGAGGTGAGCAGGACGACGGGCTGCGTGCGCGCGTCGATCCGGCCCAGCTCGGGGATCGTGATCTGGAAGTCCGAGAGCAGCTCGAGCAGCATCGCCTCGAACTCCTGATCGGTCTTGTCGATCTCGTCGATCAGCAGGACGACCGGGTCGGGGGAGGAGATGGCCGTCATCAGCGGCCGGGCGAGCAGGAACTCCTCGCCGAAGATGTCCCCGTGGACGGTGTCCCAGGCCTCGCCCTCGCGCTCGGCCTGGATGCGCAGGAGCTGCTTGCGGTAGTTCCACTCGTACAGGGCCTTGGCCTCGTCGAGGCCCTCGTAGCACTGCAGCCGGATCAGCGTGCGGCCGAGGTACTTCGCCAGTGCCTTGGCGAGCTCGGTCTTGCCGACACCCGCGGGACCCTCGACGAGCACCGGCTTGTCGAGCCGGGTCGCCAGGTAGGAGACGAGCGCGGTGGACTCGCCGGGGAGGTACCCGACGGCGCGCAGGCCATCGCTGACTTCCTGGACCGAGGCGGGCTCCACGGCGGTCACTCTAGGCTCCGAGCGGATGCCGATCGCGGACCTCGTCCCCAACGGGGACCCCGACCTTGCGCTCTTCATCGTGATCATGCTGGCGGGCTTCCTCGTGGGGACCTTCGGTCACATCATCGAATCCCGCACGCTCATCATCGTCGGGATCGTCGCCATCTTCATGGCCACCGTGATCCTGCCGCTGCTCATCTTCGGCAACGACCAGTAGCGGGAGCGTCACGCGGGCCCGATCGGGAGTAGCGTCCCGCTCATGGCCCTAGCGGATACGGCAGTCTCCAGCTTCTCCAAGGCCTTGGTGCTCGGTGAGATTCACGAGGACCTGGTCTTCCCCTACCCCGTGCGGCGTGACCCGGAGGAGGAGGACAAGATCCGTGGTCTGGTCAAGGCCTTCCGCGGCTATGCGGCCGAGAACATCGACTCGCGCGAGATCGACCGGAAGGGCTGGATCGAGGACAGCGTGTACGCAGACCTCGGCGAGATGGGGCTCATGGGCCTCTACGTGCCGCCGGAGTACGGCGGCGCCGGGCTCTCTCAGACGGGGTACGCGCGGGTGTTCGAGTCCATCGGCCAGGTCGACGGCTCGCTGACCGTCGCGCTCGGCGTCCACCAGTCGATCGGCATGAAGGGCATCGTGCTCTTCGGCAGCGACGAGCAGAAGGAGCGCTTCCTTCCCGACCTCGTGTCCGGGCGCAAGCTCGCGGGCTTCGCCCTGACCGAGCCCGAGGCCGGCTCGGATGCCTTCAACGTGCAGTCGCGCGCCGTGCGCAACGGCGACGGCTCCTGGACGCTCAACGGCGAGAAGCGCTGGATCGGCAACGGCGGCCGCGGGTCGGTCTTCGTGGCCTTCGCCCGCACGGAGATCGACGGCAAGGACCGCCACACGGCGTTCATCCTCGAGAAGGGAATGGCGGGCTTCGAGGCCGGCGAGCCCTACGACACGATGGGCCTGCGCGGCAACAACCTCTGCCCGCTGTACTTCAACGACGTCCGCATCCCGCCCGAGAACGTGCTCGGCGAGCCCGGCGAGGGCTTCGGCTACGCGATGCAGATCCTCAACAACGGGCGGATGTCGCTCGGGACGGGCGCCGTCGGCCTCGGCAAGCGCCTGCTGGACCTGATCATCGACCACGTCACCACGCGGCGCCAGTTCGGCCAGCCGATCGGCGACTTCGACATGGTCGAGGACAAGATCGGCTGGATGGTGTCCTACCTGTTCGGGCTCGAGTCGCTGTCCTACATGACCACGGGGCTCGTCGACGCGGGGATCGAGGACTACTCCGTGGAGTCGGCGATGGCCAAGGTCGCCGGCACGGAGTTCATCTGGTACCTCGCCAACCGCGCGCTGCAGCTCAAGGGCGGCGAGGGCTACATGCGCACGGAGCCCTTCGAGCAGGTGCTGCGCGACATCCGGATCTTCCCGATCTTCGAGGGCGCCAACGACGTGCTGCGCTCCTACGTCGCGCTGTCGTCGATGAAGCCGCTGGGGGAGGAGCTCCAGGTGCTCGGCGACGTCGACCTGCGCGACCCGATCGGATCGCTCGGCGCCGTGGCCGGCTACGCCTTCGGGCGCGTCAAGCGCGAGGTTCGCCCCGAGTCGATCACGCGGGCGCACGAGGCGCTCGCGCCCTCCGCCGACCCCGTCGCCGGTCAGGTCAAGCGGCTGCGCGACGAGGCCGAGGGCCTGCTGCGCAAGCACGGCAAGGCCGTCACGGAGCAGGGGATGTCGCACAAGCGCTTCTCCGACTCGCTCTGCGACGTCTACGCGCAGATCGCCGTGCTCTCGCGTACGACGGCGATCTTCGAGGAGCAGGGCGTCGAGGCCTCGGGTCAGGAGCGCTTCATCGCGGATTCGTTCTGCAAGCGGGCCGAGCGGCGGGTCGACTCGCGGCTGGACCAGCTGCACCGCAACGACGACGAGACGATGCACTCGATCGCCCGCCTCGCCTACAAGCGCGGCGACTACGGGTACGCGCTCTTCGACGACTGAGCGGCGCCCGCCCGCCCGCCGCGCCGCGCCGCGGGCGCGGTCGGCTGTGTCGCTTGGGCGTCGATATGTGACGTGTAGGCGACACGCGCTGGGGGGCGGCGGGTCGCGGGCGCGGATTGCTCGCGTAAGAAACCGGTGCGTTGCCGGTCGTAGGGGAAATGCTCGACATCGCCAATGCCGTGCTCGTCTCGCAACCCGCCCTGGGGTGGTCTGCGACGGTCACCCACTCCCGAAGCGTCGCCGCCCTCGTCGCACGGTTCGCTCCCGCCCTTGGGGAGGACCCGCTCGCTGCCGAGGCGGCGGGCCTCGTCCACGACCTGGGCAAGTCCGCGCTTCCGCCCGCGCTCGTCCAGAAGCCGGGTCCGCTCAAGCCGTGGGAGTGGGGCTGGATGCGGCTGCACTCGAACGTCGGGGCGCGCATGGTCTCCGGCTATCCGCAGCTGGCGGAGCTCGCGCCGGTCGTGCGCGCCGTCCACGAGCGCTGGGACGGCGGCGGTTATCCCGACGGTCTTGCGGGCGCGCGCATCCCCCGGCTGGCGCGGCTGCTCGCCGCGTGTGACGCCTACGTCGCGATGACCGAGCAGCGTCTTTATCGGGTGACATGCAGCCACGGAGCCGCGTGCGAGGAGCTGCTGCGCGGGGCGGGCACGCACTTCGATCCCGACGTGATCGGCGCCCTGGTCCCTCGGTTGGCCGATACTTCGACCCATGTCCTCGCCCGAGAGGCGTGAGCCGGATCTCGCGGCGCTCTATGACGAGCATGCCGACCGTGTCTTCACGTTCTGCCTGCGCACCCTCGGGTCACGCGATGATGCCGCGGAGGCGACCCAGCAGGCGTTTCTCGGGTTGCTGGCGCGCCTGCGCGGCGGCGGCCGGGTCGACGTCCCGATCGCGTACGTCTTCGCCTCCGCGCGCAACGCCTGTTCGGACGTGCTCGCCGCGCGCCAGCGCCTGCAGCCCGTGAGCGACGTCCCCGAGGATCCTGCCGCCCACGTGCCGGCACCCGACACGCAGGCGCTCGTCGCCGCCCAGCAGCAGGAGGTCCGCTCCGCGAACGCGCGGCTGCCCGAGCGCCAGCGGCAGGTATTGCTGCTGCGCGAGCTCGAGGAGCTCTCCTACCGCGACATCGCCGCTGCGCTCGGCATTGACGAGAACGCCGTCGCCCAGCTGCTCTGGCGGGCGCGGACCGCGCTGCGCGCCCTCGTGCGCGAGGAGGCCGCCGCGGCGACCGCCGCCGTCACAGACGGAGTGCGAGCGGGTGCGGGCCTCCCTCGCGCGGATGCAGGACGGGGTCGGAACCCGCCCGCTCGAGCGCCGCCGCTGCGACCGCCATCTGCGCGGCTGCGGCCCGTGCCGCGCGAGCCGTGACGCGATGCAGGAGGCCGGTGCGATCTATCGCACGTGGCTGCCGGCCACGGCGATGCCGGGCATGCGCGAGATCGTCCTGGCGAAGGCTGCGCCGATCGCGGGTGCGATCGGTGCCGCCGCACTCGGGCACGTCGACGGCCTGGGCGCGCCGTACGATGGCGGCAGCGATGCCTTCGAGCTCGCGCCCGTCACGCTGCCCGGCGATCCGTCGGACGCGCCGAATCCCGCCCTGTATGCGATGGCCGCGCTGGCGGCCGCAGCAGCGGACGGGCCGCGCGGCGCGCGCCGCGCCGGCCGCACCCGCGGACGGGCCGCCGGCCGGCGCGCCGGCAGCTAGTCAGAACAGCTTGCCGTCGGGCGGCGGCGGGGGCGGCGGCTTGGGTCGCGACGGCTTCGCGCGCTCGAGCGGGGGCGGCGGGTCACCCTCCCACTCGGGCTTGTCCTCGCGCAGCACCCGCGTGACGGACGAGGTGTCGACCGCGTGCCGCCGCTGGCGGCGGGTCGGCTGCTCCCAGGTGGGGTCGTCCGCCGCGGGATTCGGCGGCTCGGGGCGGCCCTCCAGGCGCATCGCCTGACCCGCGAGGACCAGCATCACCGCGACGCCGAGCGTGACGAACAGCCCCCACTGCACGCCGACGGCCCCCTGGGAGATGTCGGGACGGTCGAAGAGGCGCCAGACGAGGAGGAAGACGACCCAGCCGCCAGCGATCGTGACCGCCCAGCCGTCCCCGCCCGGCAGGTGGAACGCCCGGCGCTGGGAGCGCGCCCACAGCAGATACAGGACGGCGGCAGCCACGACCAGCACCGCCGCCTCGACCCACGAGAACGCGCCGAAGGCAGTCAGGTTGTCGCGCACGGCGGTCTCGCGCGCCGGGCCCGGGAACGTCGCCCGGTACCAGGGGAGCAGCATGCACAGCACGAGTGCGGCGGAGGCGAAGCCCGCCCGCAGCTGGGTGTTCGAGAGGCCCTTGATCGTCACGAGATCGGGATCTCCTCGACGCGGTCGTCGCCTCCGCCGCCGGCCTTGCGCGGCAGGCGCTCCATCCGGTCGAGGTACCAGTCGATGAGCGCGCGCACCGCCACCAGCAGCTCGCGGACGGCCTCGGCGAGCTGCTGGGAGAGCTCGGCGGGGATCGCCTCGCGCAGCGCGCCGAGCAGGTTGACGATGACCTGCAGCTCACCCGCTGGCTCGCTGGGTTTGTGTTCCTCCGGAACGTCCCAGCCGCGCTCGGGCACGTCTCCCAGACGCTCGCGGAACGCGCGGTCGGACGCGGCGGCGCGCTCGGCCGCCTCGCGCACGAGCCGGTCGGCCGCCGCGTGCGCGGCGTCGATGTGGCCGCGCAGGTCGGTGATGTCGTCGCCCTCAGGCACCGACGGTCTCCGCAGCAGGCTCGAAGCTGACGACGAGCGCCCCGTCGGCAAAGGACGCCGATGCGGGCCGGAATCCGGCCATCGACGCGGGCAGCTGGATCGTGCGCTTGGCGTCGCCGACGCGCACGACGAGCTCGAGCCCGATCTTCTTCAGGCTGACGTCGCCCTTGGCGGCGAAGGGCAGCTCGAGCCGCAGCTCCGCCCGCTCGCCGTCGCTCGAGAGCTGCTGGGAGACCGAGGCGTGCAGGACCGCGGCGGGATCGGTTTCCGCGAACAGCTCGCTCGCGAGCCGGTCGAGCATCTCGCTGCCGAGGACCTCGCGGTCGAAGTAGGGGGCGGTGAGGACCGGAACGGGGGAGAAGCCGGACTCGACGAGGTCGAGCTGCTCGCCCTGCAGCGCGCGCCAGGCGCCGAAGTACGTGCCGTCGACCTCCTCGGGGAACACCCGGTTGACCACGACCGCGTCCGTGAGGTAGCCGAACAGGTTGAGATAGGTGAAGGTGCGCATGGCCTCCTTGACGACCATGCGGTCGGGCGTCATCACCAGCCGCAGCGAGGTGTGCTCGGCGTCGCGGAGGATCTCGTTCATGGCGACGAGGTTGCGGATCAGCTCCTGCACCTCGCCGAACACCCGCTCGTCGGGGAGGTTGACGTCGAGGAACGCGCGCGCGAGCGGTCGTGCGGCGGCCAGCAGCTGGTGCTCGCGGCCGAAGACCTTGTCCAGCCACCAGCGCGCGACGTCGGGAAAGGACAGCAGCCGCAGCGTCTCCCCGGTCGGCGCGCAGTCGACGATGATCGCGTCCCACTCGCCGGACTCCCAGTGCGCCTTGATCGCCAGCAGGCTGAAGAGCTCGTCGCCGCCGGGCGGCACGGAGAGCTCCTCCGCGGCGATGCGGTCCACGCCGCGCTCGACGAGCATGCCACCGAGCCACTCCTGCACGACGGACCAGTTGCGCTCGAGTTCCTGCTGGGCCTGGACCTGCTGGGCGAACATCCCGCCGCCGACGTCGACCGGATCCGCGCCCACGGGCACGTCGAGCACGTCGGCGAGCGAGTGCGCGGGGTCGGTGGACAGCACGATCACGCGGTTGCCTGCCGCGGCGATCGCCCGGCCCGTGGCGGCGGCAACCGAAGTCTTGCCGACGCCTCCCTTCCCCGTGTAGAGGATCGTGCGGGCGGCCATGCGGCCGAGTCTATTTGCGCCGGATCGCGATCGTGGCGGTGCCGCTGGCCCGGTTGCCGGCGAGGTCGGTGGCGCCCGTCGTGACCTTGTAGGACCGGGCGCGCTTCGGCGGCTTGATCGTCAGCGCGTGGCGGCCGTACCCCAGCGTCGCGGTGTAGGAGTAGACGGTCCGGCCCCCGCGAGCGAGGGACACCGTGACGGTGGAGATCTTCGAGAGCCGGAAGCGCAGGGCGCCCGTCTTGCCCGCGCGCAGCTTGCGTGTGAGCACCCTGACCCGCGGCGCCTCGCCGAGGTAGCGCGTGAAGTTGTCCTCCGCCCCGCAGGTGACGCGTTGCTGAGTGCGGTCGCACAGCGAGGTCAGGAAGTCCCGCAGGACCACGTGATAGTTGAGGTTGGACTCGTGGAGGCTGGTCCCGCGCGAGTACAGCGACCAGGCACCGGTGTCGTAGGTCGGGATCTCCCGCCGGACGCGCGCGTTGCCGGCCTCGAAGAGCCGCCGGGCGGTGTCGTCGGCAGCAAGCGCGGCGAAGTCGTAGAGGCCGACGAGCGACTGGACGAAGCCGTTGAGGATCCGCAGGCTGGGGGCGAAGGAGTACTGCGCGTAGTGGTCACCTGGGCCGTCGACCGGGACGCGCACGCCTGCGGGCGTGCGGCGCTGGAAGACCTTCAGGCCCTTGG
>CAWAFT010000002.1:0-2402803 GCA_963781415.1 uncultured Solirubrobacteraceae bacterium | reverse complement strand
CGCGTGAACTCGCAGGGCTCGCGCAAGGCCAAGGAGCTGCTGCTCGCCGACGACTACGACGCGCTCGTGCAGGTCGCCGAGGACCAGGTCGAGGGCGGCGCGCACGTGCTCGACCTCTGCGTCGCGCTCACCGAGCGCCAGGACGAGGACGAGCAGATGCGGATGACGGCCAAGAAGGTCTCGCTCACCCAGCCGGCGCCGATCCAGATCGACTCGACCGAGCCCGACGTGATCGCCACCGCGCTCGAC
This sequence comes from uncultured Solirubrobacteraceae bacterium, assembly GCA_963781415.1. GTDB lineage: Bacteria > Actinomycetota > Thermoleophilia > Solirubrobacterales > Solirubrobacteraceae > DATLGB01. The sequence goes on along the minus strand of CAWAFT010000002.1, from coordinate 2,402,554 downwards.
CAGATCCCCGGCCGCGCGATCGTCAACTCGGTCAACCTCGAGGCCGGCCGGGACAAGATGGACTCGGTCATGCCGATGGTGCTCGAGCACGGCGCCGCGCTGATCGCGCTGACCATCGACGAGGTCGGCATGGGCAAGACGCGCGAGCGCAAGGTCGAGATCGCCAAGCGCCTGCACGAGATCGCCTGCGTCGAGCACGGCCTCGACCCGCAGCTGCTGATCTTCGACGCGCCTGACCTTCACGCTGACCACCGGCGACGACGAGTGGAAGCCGTCCGCGGTCGAGACGATCGAGGGCATCCGCGATGATCAAGGCCGCGCTGCCGGGCGTGCTGACCTCGCTCGGCGTCTCCAACGTGTCGTTCGGCATCGGGCTACCGGCGCGCTCGGTCCTGAACTCCGTCTTCCTGCACCACTGCGTCGAGGCCGGCCTGGACCTCGCGATGGTCAACCCGAACCACATCACGCCCTACGGCGAGATCGACGACCTCGAGCGCGGGCTCGCCGACGACCTCGTCTTCAACCGCCGCGAGGACGCGCTCGAGCGCTTCATCGAGCACTTCGAGTCCAAGGGCCCGGCCGAGGAGGCCGAGTCGGCCGACCCGACCGCGGGCATGGAGCCCGAGGAGGCGCTGCACTGGCACATCCTGCGGCGCAAGCGCGACGGCGTCGAGGACCAGATCGTGCGGTCGGTCGAGAAGATCGGCGCGGTCCCGACGCTCAACGACGTGCTGCTGCCGGCCATGAAGGAGGTCGGCGACAAGTTCGGCGCCGGCGAGCTGATCCTGCCCTTCGTGCTGCAGAGCGCGGAGGTCATGAAGCGCGCCGTGGCCAAGCTCGAGGAGTTCCTCGACCGCATCGAGGGCTACACGAAGGGCACCGTCGTGCTCGCGACCGTGTTCGGCGACGTGCACGACATCGGCAAGTCGCTCGTCAACACGATCCTGACCAACAACGGCTACTCCGTCGTCGACCTCGGCAAGCAGGTCCCGATCGGCACGATCCTCGACGCCGCCAAGGAGCACGACGCGACGGCGATCGGCCTGTGCGCGCTGCTCGTGTCGACGTCGAAGCAGATGCCGCTCGCCGTCCAGGAGCTCCACCAGCAGGGCTTCGAGGTGCCGGTGCTCGTCGGCGGCGCCGCGATCAACCGCAACTTCGGCCGGCGCATCCTCTACCCCGGCGGGCGCGAGTCCGAGGACATCTACGAGCCCGGCGTCTTCTACTGCAAGGACGCCTTCGAGGGCCTCGCCGTGATGGACCAGCTCGTCGAGGGCGAGGCGCGCGAGCAGCTCGTGGCCAAGATCCGCGACGAGGCGCGGGTGATGCGCGAGAAGGGCCCCGAGCCCGAGGCGCTGCCGACCGACGACGACATCCGTCCGCTCCGAGGCGCGCACCGACGTGCCGAGTCCCGACGCCGCCGTTCTGGGGCGTGCAGGAGATCGACGTCGACATGGACGAGGTCTACCGCCACCTCGACACCCACGTGCTCTTCAAGCTCCACTGGGGCGGGCGCGGCGTCAAGGGCGACGCCTGGAAGGAGCTCGTCGAGAACGACTTCCTCCCCCGCCTCGAGCGCATGTGGCGCGAGCAGGACTACCTGCAGCCCCGCGCGCTGCTCGGCTACTTCCCGCGCCGCGGCCGTCGGCAACACCGTCGAGGTCTACGACCCCGATGATCCACGAGCGCGTGCTCGAGAGCTTCGTCTTCCCGCGCCAGCCCAAGGGCGAGCGGCTCTGCATCGCCGACTTCTACCGGCCGAAGGACTCGGGCGAGCTCGACGTCGTCGCCTTCCAGGCCGTCACCGCCGGCTCACGGGTCACCGACCTGATGGCCGAACTGGAGAAGGAGGGCGAGTTCGCCGAGCAGCTCTTCGTCCACGGCCTCGGCGTGCAGGTCGCCGAGGGCATGGCCGAGTGGCTGCATGCGCGGATCCGGTCCGACTACGGCATCCCCGCCACCCAGGGCCGCCGGTGGGCGTGGGGCTACCCCGCCTGCCCGGAGCAGTCCGAGCACGAGAAGCTCTTCCGCGTGCTCGGCGCCGAGTCGATCGGGCTGTCGCTCAGCGGCGGCCACGCCGTCGAGCCCGAGCAGTCGACGGTCGCCATCGTCTCCCATCACCCGCAGGCGATCTACTTCTCGATGAAGCAGGGGCGGCTCGTGTCGCCCGAGAAGTCCGAGGACGAGGTCATCCACGGGACCGAGCGCGATCCGACGCTGCTGTCGGCAGTAGACGCTGCTTAGACTCGTCCCATGGCCCGCGAGCGTCACTTCGTCAAGTACACGTTCCTGCAGGTCGACCCCGCCTGGCGCCGGCTCGACGCCGAGCAGCGGGCCGAGCACAAGCGGGAGTTCATCGCGGCGTGTGAGGACTTCGCCGAGCAGCGGCTGCTGCGGGCGTTCTCGACGGTCGGCACGCGCGGCGACGCCGACATGATGCTGCTCACGCAGGCGACGAACCTCGATCGCATCCACGAGTTCCACGTCGTGCTGCAGCAGAGCGGGCTGATGAGCTGGATGTCGATCCCGTACTCGTACCTCGCGCTGACCAAGGAGTCCGAGTACTCCGACGAGTCGCGGCTCGAGGTCCGCCCGGCGAAGGGCAAGTACATGTTCGTCTACCCGTTCGTCAAGACGCGCGAGTGGTACCTGCTCGACAAGGACGAGCGCTGGAAGGTCATGCAGGAGCACATCCGCGTCGGGCGCGAGTACCCGAGCGTGGACCTCAACACCTCCTACTCGTTCGGCCTGGACGACCAGGAGTTCGTGGTCGCCTTCGAGACCGACGAGCCGCGCGACTTCCTCGACCTCGTCCAGCAGCTGCGCACGACGGAGTCCTCGCGCTACACCAAGCGCGACACGCCGACCTTCACCTGCGTGAACACGTCGGTGGAGAAGGCGCTCGCGGCGCTCGACGGCACGCCGCTGACCGAGACCGCCGGCCTGATGGGCTAGGAGCGGGCGATGGCGCAGGCTGCAGCCGTGAGTGCCGCCGACCGGCTTGCGGGTCTGGCTCGCGAGGCGAGCGCCGCCGCCGAGCGGGGAGATGCGGCCGCCGCAGGTGACGCCTGGCGTCGGTACCGGCTCGTCCGCGACGCACAGCGCGACCCCGACGAGCTGCTGGCCGAGGGGATCGCCCTCAGCGTTATGGCGCTCGAGCTCAGTCGCCAGCCGTGACCGGCTTCGGACGGCTGCTTGCCGACCTCAACGGTGCCGGGGTGCGGTACGTGGTCGTCGGCGGCATCGCCGTCATCCGCCATGGGGTGGTCCGTGCAACGCGCGATCTCGACGCGGTTGTCGCGCAGGACGAGCGCAACTACGCGGCGATCCGCCGTTTGATCGCCGAGTGGAGCGCGACGCGTCCGGACGGGACCCCCGTGGCGCCCGAGGGTGTCGAGCCTGGGACGAGCATCCACCTTGCCACGCCCCACGGTGATCTGGATCTGCTCGCTCCTCATGCGGGTACGCCCGGCTTCGACGAGCTCCTTGGCCGCTCGGATGAACGGCGCGTAGACGGGATCCCCGCGCCGATCATCTGCCTGGCGGATCTCGTCCGGCTCAAGCGGCACGCGGGACGTCCGCAGGACGCGCTCGATCTCCAGCGGCTTGCGGAAGCGCACGGCGGCCTGCCGTCTGACTGACCGCTCCGACGGGCGCTACACGCTGCGCCTGCGCTGAGGAGGCGAAGCCCGCTCGGCCTACGCGGCCGAGCGGGCGTAGCCGACCGCGACGACGTTGCCCTTCTCGAACGGGTGCCCGTAGCGGGCGCCCTCGGCCTGGCGGCGCTGGATCTCGCGCCAGCGGTTGTCGTCGGAGACGCGCTGCAGGAAGTACATCGCGTCGAAGCCCAGGCGCGGGATGCGGGCGTCGATGTCGGGGTTGTAGCCGAGGGGGAACGAGACCCACAGCTCGCCGCCCGGGGCGAGCAGGGAGCGCAGCTTGGCGACCGCGGCAGCGGGCTTCTCGGGATCCTTGACGTCCTCGTCGAAGCCGACGTGCTCGAGCGTGGAGATCGAGAGGATCAGGTCGTAGGGGCCGCCCGTGATGTCGAGCACGTCGCAGTTGACGACGCCCTCGGCCTGCTCGTAGAGGTCGACGACGTCGTGGCGGCGCGGCACGTAGTGCGAGAGGACGTTGCCGACCTCGAGCACGCGCTCGCCCTCCGCCGCCTCGAGCTTGGCCGCGAAGACGGGGACCTCGACGGTCCGCTCGTTCTCACCCGTCGTGTTGTACGGGTGGTCGTGGTAGGCGTAGCGGCGGCCCTGGAAGGTGAAGCCGCGGGCGTGGCGCCGGCGGCGGATGGCGTCGGCGAGAGCTATCGCGCCGCGCGGCCGTAGAGCGCCTTGCGCTGCGGGGCGCTGTCGGGCTGCAGGTAGTCGTTGCCGCCGAAGCGCGCCGTGATGCGCAGGTTGCCGCCCCGCTTGGCCTTCTTGCCGGCGTGGCGGAGCCGGAGCGTCAGCGTCTTGGAGAAGGTGCAGTCGGGCTGGATCTGCGTGCGGCCCTTGGCGACCGTCGGGTTGCTCTTGCGGATGCGCAGCGTCACGCGGCCATTGCAGGCGGTGCTCTCGTCGACACCGTTCGTCTGCAGGTCGCCCAGGAGCGTGAAGCGGTAGGGCCGGTAGGGCGCGGCCTTGGGCGCCACCTTCATCGACAGCGTCGGCCGGATGTTGGCGTCGGGCTCGTAGGGGTCGTCGGGCGCCGGCGTCGGGCCGGGCAGCTGAGCGGCGAGTGCGGTGGCCGCGACGGCGAGAAGCGAGAAGGCGCTCATTCGCGGCCTCAGGCTAGAGCCCTCGGCGGCCGATCGGGCGCGGGCGGACCGGCTACGGACCGGTGGGATCGCGCGGGCCGCTCCTAAGCTTCCCGGCCATGAGTGAAGTGCGCGACATCACCGTCCTCGGAGCGGGCCCGGTCGGTCTGGCGGCGGCCTTCTGGGCCGGGATGCGAGAGGCGAGCGTGCAGGTCATCGAATCGCTGCCCGAGATCGGCGGCCAGCTGACGGCGCTGTATCCGGAGAAGTGGATCTTCGACGTCGTCGGGCACCGGCGGATCCTGGCCAAGGATCTCGTCGAGGAGCTCCGCGCGCAGTCGATGGACCAGTTCGACGTCCCCGTGCACCTCTCCACCACCGCGCACGAGATCACCTACGAGGACGACCACGTCGTGCTGCACACCTCCGCGGGCGAGATGCGCTCGCGGACGGTCATCGTCGCCGGCGGACACGGCGCCTTCGAGCCGCGGCGGCTGCCGGTCTCCGACGTCGACATGGCCCCGTGGGAGGGGCGCGGCGCGCACTACCTCGTCGGTGACAAGTCCGACTTCGCCGGCAAGCGCGTCGTCATCGTGGGCGGCGGCGACTCCGCCTTCGACTGGGTCGTCAACCTGCTCGACACCGCGTCGGAGATCACGCTCGTGCACCGCCGCGACGGCTTCCGCGCGCACGAGGCGACGATCAGCGAGGTCCGCCGCGCCGCCGACGCGGGCCGGGTCGACATCCGCACGCCGTACGTGATCAAGCAGGTCGCGGGCAACGGCGCCGTCGAAGCGGTCGAGCTGCACAACGTCTCCGACGACGAGATCCACACCGTCCCCTGCGACGCCGTCCTGCTCCAGCTCGGCTTCATCACCAAGCTCGGCCCGCTCAAGGAGTGGGGCTTCGACCTCAACGGCAACGCGATCTGCGTCGACCCGCTCATGCGCACGTCGCTCGACCGCGTCTGGGCGTGCGGGGACATCACCACCTTCGACGGCAAGCTCAAGCTGATCGCGACCGGCTTTGCCGAGGCGGCCATCGCGGTCTCCCAGGCCGTCCATCACATCCGGCCGGACACGAAGATCCAGCCCGCCTACTCGACCAACACCGGCGTGCCGGGTGCGGTCGAGGGCCAGGCTTGAGCGCACCGGACGACCACCTCCGGGCGGCCGACCCGGTGATGGCGCGGCTCATCGACGACTACGGCGGGCCGCTCCCGCTCGAGCGCGACGGCCGCGGCCGGCCCGAGGACCTCTACGGGTCGCTCGTGCGGTCGATCGCGGGACAGCAGCTGTCGGTGAAGGCCGCGGCGTCGATCTGGCGCCGGCTGGTCGACCGCTTCGACGGGCGGACGCCGACCCCGCAGGAGATCCTCGACGACGACCCGGAGGCGCTGCGGGCGGCGGCGGGCTTCAGCCGTGCGAAGGTCGCCTACCTGCGCTCCCTGGCCGAGCACGTGCTGGCGGGCGAGCTCGAGATCGACCGGCTGCGCGACCTGCCCGACGCGGAGGTCATCGCCGAGCTCACCGCGGTCAAGGGCATCGGCGAGTGGACCGCGCAGATGTTTCTCATGTTCACCCTGCACCGTCCCGACGTGCTGCCGGTCGGCGACCTCGGCGTGCGCAACGGGGCGGCGCGCGCCTACGGGCTGGAGGCACCGCCGCCGCCCGCCGAGCTGACGGCTTTGGCCGAGCCGTGGCGCCCCCACCGGACGCGGGCGTGTCTGTACCTGTGGCGGTCGCTGGACAACATGCCCGTCGCTTAGGCGCGTTCCCTACCCTGCGCCGTCGTGTCGAAGTTCGCTGCCCTGCTCTTTCTCGCGCTCATCGTCGCCGGCTGCGGGTCCACCGAGGAGAAGGCCTCCGACCCGGTGCAGAACGTCTCGCAGGCCCAGCGCGACGAGGTCGAGGCGGCGGCCGAGGTCGATCCCGCCGACTTCCCCAAGCCCACGCCGGGCCAGACGATCCGCGACTTCGCCGCGCAGTTCGACGCCACCGGGCCGGTCGCCGTGGCCGGCACGTCGGTCTACCGGACGCCCGAGTCGCGTGTGGCCTTCGGCCTGCTCGACGAGGAGCAGAAGTTCAACTACGGGCCGAGCGTCGTCTACGTCGCACCGGCCAAGGGCGGCGGTGCCGTCGAGGGGCCGTTCGCGGCACCCGCCGACGTGCTGATCACCGACCCGCCCTACCGCTCCGAGCAGGCCGCGCGCGAGGACGACTCCTTCGCGGCGATCTACGAGGCGCAGGTCCCGTTCGCCAAGCCCGGCATCTACAACGTCCTCACCGTCTCCGACATCGACGGCACGCGCTACGCGGCCGGCATGGCCGCCCAGGTGGTCAGCGCCGAGGCCGACAAGGTGCCCGACATCGGTGAGAAGGCGCCCGTGATCGAGACGGACACGCGCGCCACGGTCAAGGGCAACCTCGACCTGCTCGACACGCGCGTGCCCAAGGCGCCGCAGCTGCACGAGGAGTCGTTTGCCGACGTCGTCGGCGAGGAGCCGGTGGCGCTGCTGTTCTCGACGCCGCAGCTGTGCCAGTCGCGGGTCTGCGGGCCGGTCACCGACGAGATGCTGCAGGTGCGCTCGGAGGTCGGCGACGACAAGGCGGTCTTCATCCATCAGGAGACCTACGTCGACAACAACCTCTCCAAGGGCTTCCGCGAGCCGCTGGTGCGGTACGGGCTGCCGAGCGAGCCCTGGCTGTTCACGGTCGACAGCGACGGGCGCATCGCTGCCAGGCTCGAGGGTTCCTTCGGTCTGCGCGCCTTCCGCGAGGCCGTCGAGGCCGCCCTGTAGTGACCACGGTCTTCGCGCACGGCCTCGTCCAGCGCGCAGATATCCCGATCCCCCCGGTCGTCTTCGCCTGGGTCTGCGCCGCGGTGCTCGTGGTGAGCTTCGTGGCACTGGCGGCGCTGTGGCCGACACCGCGCTACGAGTCGGTGACGTGGCGGCCGCTGTTCCGGCTGCCGGGCTGGGTCGAGGTGGGGTGCCGTGCGATCGGCGTCGCGCTGCTGGGCGTCGTCGTCTGGGCCGGCTTCGCGGGTGACCAGAGCGCGCAGGCCAACTTCGCCCCCACCTTCGTCTACGTCGTCTTCTGGATCGGACTCGTGTTCGCCTCGCTGCTGTTCGGCGACGTCTTCCGGCTCTTCAACCCTTGGCGCGTGCTGCGCTTCGCGGGTCGGCGGGAGTACCCGGTCTGGCTCGGGCGCTGGCCGGCCGCCCTCGGGCTGCTCGTCTTCACCTGGACCGAGCTCGTCGGGCGCTACGGCGACACCCCGGACCGGATCGCGATCTTCGCGCTGCTGTACTCCGCGGTCACCTGGGCGGGGATGTACGTCTACGGGACGGAGACGTGGGCGTCGCGGGCCGAGGCGTTCGGCGTCTACTTCGGGCTCTTCGCGCGGATGTCGGTGTTCTCGCGGCGCGACGGCGTGGTCGGCCGGCAGCCACTGCTGAGCGGGCTGGCGCGGCTCGAGCCACTGCCGGGGACCGTCGCCGTCGTCGCGGTGATGATCGGCACGGTCACCTTCGACGGCTTCTCGCAGGGGTCGACGTGGCGGACCGGTATCGGGCAGACGCTCAACGACCTCTTCGCGGGGCCGTTCTCGGCGGATGCCGCCGTCTATCTGGCGGACACGGTTGGCCTCGTCGCTGGGCCGCTGGTGATCGCGGGCCTGTACTGGCTGGGAATCAGGGGCGCGGAGTCCGTCGGTGGCGGGCTGTCGGCGGCGCGGCTGCGCGGAGCGTTCGTCCACTCCCTGATCCCGATCGCGCTCGTCTACGCGCTGGCGCATTACCTCACCGCGTTCGTCTTCGGCGGGCAGGCGATCGGCTACCTGGCCTCGGACCCGCTCGGCAAGGGCTGGGACCTGTTCGGGACGGCGGGATGGGCGATCAACTACGGCGTGCTCGGCCAGACGCTCACCTGGTACCTGCAGGTCGGCTTCGTCGTCCTCGGTCACATCGCGGGGCTCGTGCTCGCCCACGACCGGGCGCTGGCGCTCTACCCGGACGCCCGCCTGGCGGTCCGCTCCCAGTACTGGATGCTGTCGGTCATGGTCGGCTTCACCTCGCTGGCGCTCTGGCTGCTGTCGCAGGCCAACGCGTAGCGGGGCGGCACGGCGGCTTGTGTCGCCTCCGCGTCACATATCGACGCCTAAGCGACACGCGCGGGCCTTGCCGCGCGCGGCGCGGGGCCTAAGTGACGCCACAGCCGCACTTAGGCCCCGCCCGGTGCCGGGCGCTCGCTCGTCGGCTCAGCGCTGCGCGCAGGCCGAGCGCGCGTCGGGCTTGCCCTGCTCGAGGTACTTCCGCGAGCGCACGAGGCACAGGTTGCTCGCCAGGCGGCCCTTCTGGCGGTAGAAGAGCAGGCCGAGCTTCTGTCCGCGCCGCAGGTTGAGCCCGCAGCTGGCGCTCTGCAGCGAGGTGCGGATCGTGACGTGGCGGCGGAGATTGCCCTTGTAGTCGCGCAGGATGCGCAGGCGGTAGACGGCCTCCTCGTCGCCCATGAACCTCTCGTCGCCGCGCTTGACGGTCTTCTTGACCACCTTCACCCAGGCTGCGCCCTTGGATTTCCTGATCTCCTTCTTGGGGTTGCTCGCCCCGATGCAACTGCACGCGTGGGCGGTCGCGGAGAACGTGAGGGCGAGAACGGCGGTGAGCAGGAGTAGGCGCATGTCTCCCCTACGGCGCAGGTGGCTGGAACGTCACATCAAATCGCGCGCCGCCCGCCGGTGCAACCCCGACGTCGATGGTCGCGCCGTGCTCACGCGCCTGCTGGGCGACGAGCGCGAGGCCGAGGCCCGAGCCCTCGCGCTCGCCGGCGGCGTCCAAGCGCTCGAACGGGACGAAGATGCGCTCGCGATCGGCGACCGGTACGCCCGGGCCGGCGTCATCGACGGTGAGCACGGGTGGCGGACCGGCGGCGAGGCGGACGACCGCCGTGCCGCCGCCGTGGCGGACGGCGTTGGCGAGCAGGTTGCCGACCAGCAGCCGCAGGCCCGGCTCCCAGCCCTCGATGAGCACGGGTGCGTCCGGCAGCTCGGCGGGGACGCCGTGCTCGGTGGCCGCCGCGGCCACGACCTCGGTGAGGTCGACCGGCTCGTGGGTGACGGCGGACGCTTCCCCCCGCGCGTAGGCCTGCAGGCCGTCGAGCAGGGTGACCAACCGCCGCTGCTCGTCGAGCGCCTCGGCGAGCATCTCCGCCCGCTGCTGCGCGGGGATGTCGGCGTGGCGCTGGAGGGTGGACAGCGTGGCCTGGACCGTCGTCAGCGGCGTGCGCAGCTCGTGGCCCGCGTCGAGGGCGAAGCGGCGGGTGGCGGCCAGCGCGCGCTCGCGCGAGGCGCTGGCCGTCTCGATCTGCGCCAGCATCGCGTTGACCGACGCGGCCAGCTCGCGCATCTCGTCCGGCCCGTCGGTCTCGGACACGCGGACGGTCAGGTCCTCCTCCCGCGCGACGCGGCGGGCGGCGACGCGCAGCCGCCGCAGCGGCCCGAGCACGCGCACGGAGGCCAAGTACGAGGCGAGCGCCGCGACGAGCAGCGCGGCGATCCCGAGCTGGATGAGCCGGGCGTCCAGCGACGCCTGGCGGCGCTCGAGGTCGCGCAGCGACGACGCGACCTCCAGGCGGACGACGTCCCCCAGCCCCGCGCCGCGCAGCGGGCGCACGAGCACGCGGAAACGCTCGCCGTCCTGCTCGACGGTGCGCAGGCCCGGCCCGGGCGTCGGGCCCACGAGCAGCCGCTTGCCGGCCTGGAGGACCGTCGCGCGCCCGACGATCAGGCGCAGCGAGTCGCGCTGGGCGGTGAGGATCGCGTTCAGCCTCCGGTCGCTCGACGGAATCGAGCTCGAGATCGCGTCGACTGCGGTCGCGCTCGAGAGCTCCGCGGTGCGCTGCAGACGGTCGTCGAGCGCGTCGCGGGCGATGCGGTCGGAGTAGCGGGAGGTGAGCACGCCGGCGACGCCGAGCACGACGGCGAGCACCACCACGACCCCGAGGGTCAGCCGGCCGCGGAGGCTGCGCACGCCCTCACCGTCTCACGCGCGCAGGACGAACCCGACGCCGCGCACGGTGTGCAGGACCCGGTCGCCGCCGTCGCGCTCGAGCTTGCGGCGCAGATAGCCGACGAAGACGTCCACGACGTTCGTGCCGGGGTCGAAGTCGTAGCCCCACACCTCCTCGTGGAGGCGCTCGCGCGAGATGACCTCGCCCGGGTGGCGCAGCATGACCTCGAGCAGCTCGAGCTCGCGGTTGGTGAGCTCGAGATCGCGCCCGCCGCGCAGGGCACGGTGGCCGGGCCCGTCGAGCTCGATGTCGGCGAAGGCGAGGCGGTCCCCGGGGTCGAGCGGGCGGCGGCGCAGCAGCGCGTGCAGGCGGGCGACGACCTCCTCCATCGCGAACGGCTTGACCACGTAGTCGTCGGCGCCCGCCTCCAGGCCGGCGACGCGGTCGTTGACCTCGTCGCGGGCGGAGAGCACGCAGACGGGCAGGTCGCTCCCGGCGGCGCGCAGGCGGCGCAGGACCTCGAGGCCGTCGAGGTCGGGCATCGTCAGGTCGAGCAGCATCACGGCGGGGTTCATCCGCTCGACCGCCTCCAGCGCGGCGCGGCCGCCCGACGCGGGGACGACCTCGAAGCCCTCGAGCGTCAGCCCGGTGCCGACGGCGCGGCGGATGCGTTCGTCGTCGTCGACCAGCAGGACGACGGGCGGCGGCCCACCGTCAGCGTGCACTGCGGCGGATCTCGCAGTCGTCGGAGATCGTGTCGAGACCGTCGGTGATGACGATGTCGCGGCCCCGGCCGCAGGAGATCACGTCGGCGCCGGTGCCACCGATCAGCCGGTCGCGGCCCGAGCCGCCGAGCAGCGTGTCGTTGCCGGGACCGCCGCGCAGACGGTCGCGGCCGCCGTCGCCGATGAGCGTGTCGTCGCCGCCGCGGCCGTTGAGACGATCGGGGCCGCGCGTGCCCTGGATGCGGTCGCCGCCGCGCGATCCCGTGCGCTTGACGGCGTCAGCGGCGGCGGTGACGGCGCCGAAGGAAACGGCGACGAGGAGGGTGGCGACGGTACGGCGCACCCCTGGAGGATGACGCAAGTGCCCGCCGGGGCGCCGCCGGTCTCAGAAAACCCTCACGGGCACCGCGATTCCGGCGGCGGATCGCCGGGCTCGCGATCGCCCCACGCCTGCCACTCCGCGAGGGCTGGGAAGGCCGTCGTGAGGTCGGTGGACACGAGGCCCGTGGTGAAGAGGTTGTCCTCGCGGAACGTGTAGTGGAAGGCGGCGTCGACGCGCGGGTCGGTGTGCCAGCGCTCGAGGTTCGCCCGCTCGGCCGCACAGTCGCCACTCTTGCTGCCCGTCTCGGAGATCCAGATCCGCGGCGTGCAGCCGTGGCGCTCCAGGGCGGCGGAGAGCGCATCGACGGGATCGGCGGCGTTGTAGCGGTGGACGCTGAAGACCGGTGCGGCGCAGACGAGGTCGCTCGGCAGGGCGTCGACGAACTCGGTCATGCGTGTCGACTGCGGCCCGAAGGTCGTCGTCGCGGCCAGCTCGCCGAGGACGAGTGACTCGCCGTCCCTGAGCTCGTCCTGCAGGGCGCGGGCGAGGGCGATGTAGGGGGCGACGGCGGCGCTCGGGGCCGCGGGGTCGCACTCGGCGCGCTGGGGCGAGATGAAGTACGGGTGGTTCGGCTCGTTCCACGGGCTCCAGTAGGGGACGTCGACGCCGGCGCGGTCGGCCTCGGCCTGGACGGCGCGGATCACGCCGCGGTAGGCGTCGAGGTCCTGGGGCGGGCGGTTGCGGGGCACGGCGCCGCGGCGCTCGCAGCCGGCCGGCGGGCTCGCGTAGCGCTCCGGGGTGTACATGACGACGACCTCGACCTGGTAGCGGCCGGGGTTCTCCTCCTGCGCGGCGGCGACGGCCTCGAGCTGCGCGCGGATGCCCTGCCACGGGGCGCAGGGCGGGATGTCGCGCAGGCAGCCGCCCTGCTCGGCGGTGGGATCAAAGGCGCCGTCAGCGGTGACGGAGCGGTCCCACTCGACCACGAGCCGGTAGTAGGCCGGGGCGAGCTTGGCGAACTCCGGCCGCCAGCGCTCGAACTCGGGGTACGGCGAGACGGCCAGGAAGGCCGGGTTGGGCTCGGTGATGCCGGTCGCGAGCGCGGGCTGATCCGGCGGTTCGGCCGAACCGCACCCCAGCGCGAGGGCCGCCGCGAGGGCGGCTAGACCGCCGAGACTTCTTCTTCGTCCGCGACGCGGAACGAGGACCCGCAGCCGCAGGCGGCGACGATGTTCGGATTCTCGACCTTGAAGCCGGCGCCCTGGAGGGACTCGACGTAGTCGACGACCGCGCCACGCACGTAGGGCAGGCTCGGGTTGTCCACGAGGATCTTCAGACCGTGGTCCTCGAAGATCTCGTCGCCGTCACGCTCGGTGTCGAAGGCCAGTGCGTACTGGAAGCCGGAGCACCCGCCGCCGCGAACGCCGACGCGCAGACCCGCCGCTTGGATGTCGGCGCTCTGACCCGCGAGGAACTCGCGAACCTTCTCTGCGCCTTTTTCGGTGAAGGAGATCATGGTCGCTTCAAAAAGGATAGCGCTCGCTATCGTTCGAGGCCATGGTGAGCACGGAAGAAATCCAGCAGCGCATCGAGGCCGGGCTGCCCGACGCGCAGGCGAGCGTCACCGGCGACGGGCACCACTTCCGCGCCGAGGTCGTCTCCCCCGCCTTCTCCGGCCTCACCCGCATCCAGCAGCATCAGCTGGTCAACGCGATCTTCGCCGGGGAGCTCGGCGATCGCATCCACGCTTTGTCCTTGAAGACGACGACCGAGGGAACGTCATGAGCGAGAACCCCATTCGCACCGCGATCGAGCAGGCGATCTCCGACAACGAGGTGATCCTCTTCATGAAGGGGACGCCCGACGAGCCGCGCTGCGGCTTCTCGGCGCGCTCGGTGGCGGTCCTCGAGCAGCTCGGCACGGCCTACGCCGCGGTCGACATCCTGCCCGACCCGCGCATCCGCCAGGAGCTGTCGGCGATCTCACAGTGGCCGACGATCCCCCAGCTCTTCCACAAGGGCGAGCTCATCGGCGGCTGCGACATCATCACCGAGATGTTCGAGACGGGCGAGCTCGCCACCGAGCTCGGCGTCGAGGCCCAGGCGGGTGAGGCCCCCGAGGCCGTCACGCCCGAGGGCCCGCCGCTGACGATCGAGAACCGGCTGAACTAGTTGGCGCTCGAACCCGGCCTCGCCGGCGAGCAGGAGTTCGTCGTCGAAGGCCAGCTCGTCACGGATGTCGGCGGCACGCTGGGCTTCGAGGTTCTCTCGACGCCCGGCATGATCGCCATGATGGAACGCAACGCCGCGATGCTCGTCTATCCGCACCTCGGGGAGGGCAGGGCGACGGTCGGCTTCGAGGTCTGCATCAAGCACGTGGGCGGTGCTGCCGCCGGCGCGCGCTGCGTGGCCAGGGCCACGCTGCGCGAGATCGCCGACGAGCGCAAGCTGCGCTTCGACGTCGAGGTGCTCGAGGGCGAGCGGACGATCGGCGTCGGCACCCACGAGCGCCGCATCGTGCCGACGGGCTAGCGCCCCGCCACCGCCGCGAACGGGGGCGGCCCGAGGATCTCGATGCTCGGCGAGGCGTCGGCGACGCGACGCAGTCGGCTGAAGTCGGCCGGGCGTCCCGCGTCGGCGGCCGAGCGGATCGGCTCGCCCGCGTCGCGGTAGAACCGCTCACCCGACCCCGGTGCCTGCAGCGCCAGGACGCGCGCCTCGTCGGAGGTGACCAGGAACGCGTGCGGGACGCCGGGTGGCATGTGGACGAACCCGCCGGTCCCCACGGGGTGGTCCTCGCCGTCCACGTGGACGAGCAACTCGCCGGCGAGCACGTACATCGACTCACCCTCGGGATGGGTGTGCAGCGGCGTGGTCTTGCCGCGCGCCATCACGTCCTCGAAGAGCAGGAAGGTCCCGCCGGTCTCCTCCGCGGTTGCCTTCCACGTGATGTCACCCCCGCCCGCGAACCACATCTGCTCGCCCTCGCCCGCCTGTCTGATGATGCCCGTCGTGGTGACCATCGGTGCCTCCCTCGTGGGACTTCGGTGTTCACGAAGCCTACGATATCTTCGTGAGCATGTCAATCCCATATGTGGAGTCGGGCCGGGTGCGGCAGAAGGCCAGGACGCGCGCGGCGATGCTCGACGCCGCACGTGAGCTGCTGGCCGAGGGCGTGACGCCGACGGTCGAGCAGGTGGCCGAGCGCGCGGGCGTCTCGCGGAGCACGGCCTTCCGGTACTTCCCCAATCAGCGCTCCGTACTGGTCAGCACCTATCCCGAGCTCGACCGGCCAAGGCTGCTCGACGCCGACAGCTCATCCGATCCCGTGGAGCGGCTCGAGGTCGTCACAGAACAGATCGGACGCCAGCTGCTCGATCACGAGCCAGAGCTGCGAGCGATGCTGCGCCTGTCGCTCGAGACGCCGCCGCCGGCCCCCGAGGAGCTGCCGCTGCGCTCCGGAAAGGCGCTGGAGTGGATCGAGGACGCGCTGGCGCCGCTGGAGGGCTCGCTGTCACGGAAAGATGTGCGCCGGCTCGCGCTCGCGATCCGGGCCACGCTCGGCATCGAGCCGTTCGTGTGGCTGACGGGCGTGGGTGGGCTCAGCGGCGACGCGGCGGTGAGGCTCATGCGCGACTCCGCGCGGGCGCTGCTGCGGGACGCCCTGCGCGACGAGCGGGCGTGAGGGGCTAGCGCCCCGGCGCCTCGCTGCCGGCGCGGTTGCGCAGGCGCTCGACGATGCGCCGGGAGTCCGCGATCGCCTCGTCGTCGATGTCCAGCACGGGGACGTGGCGCTGGCCGGTCAGGTCGATCACCGGTGCCCGGCCGTCGCGCGGCAGGCGCTCCGTCGCGTGCTCGATCTCGTGGCGGCGCAGCTCGCGGGCGACCCTCCCGCAGGGGCACAGCCAGTCCGTCGGGGTCCGGCAGCGGTAGAGGGTGACCGTCATGCATCCGGCATCGTAGGTAGGGTCCGCGCGCGCCGTGGTAAAGGTCGTCACCGACACCACCCACTACCTGCCTGCCGACATCGTCGCGCGGGACGAGCTGCATCTCGTCTCGCTCTACGTGAACTGGGACGGGCGGACCGACCGCGAGCTCGCGCTCGGGGATTTCGGCGCGTTCTATGGCCATCTCGGCGAGGCGAAGGACCTGCCGACGACTTCGCAGCCGTCGGTCGGCGACTTCCTCGAGGTCTACGAGCCGCTGCTGGAAGCCGGTCACGACATCGTCTCGATCCACCTCTCCGGCGGCATCTCGGGGACCTTCGGCGCGGCGGGCCAGGCCCGGCAGGCGCTCATCGAGCGGGGCGTGGCGCCGGAGCGGGTCACCGTCCATGACTCCGAGACCGCCTGCGGCGGCATGGGCTTCGTGGCCATGGCCGCTGCGTCCGTGGCTCGCGCGGGCGGCAGCGGGCCGGAGGCGGTTGCGGCCGCGAAGGCGGTGCGCGCCGAGCTCAAGACCCTCTTCGCGGTCGACACCCTCGAATACCTGCGCCGCGGCGGGCGGATCGGGGCGGCTCAGGCCTACCTCGGCTCGGCGCTGCGCATCAAGCCGATCCTCACCCTGGGCAAGCAGATCGAGCCCGTCGAGCGCGTGCGGACGGCCGGCCGGGCCGTGGCGCGGCTCGAGGAGGCGTTGCGCGAGCAGCACGAGGCCGGCGCGGACCGCTTCGCCGTCCAGCACATCCGCGACCCGGAGCGCGCGGCGGCCCTCGTCGAGGCCGGCCGGGAGATCTACGGCTGCGAGCCGCTCTTCGTCTCGGAGATCGGGCCGGTGATCGGCACCCATGTCGGGCCGGGCCTGCTCGGCGTCGCCGGGATCCGCTCAGCGCTGCTCGAAGCCGGCACGTGAGCACGGGTCCCTCGACTCGCAGCATTCTGCGGGTCGTCGCGGTCGTCGTGCTCAGCGGGATCGCGCTCTACCTGATCTACCGCCTGCGCAAGCCGCTGACCTGGCTCGTCATCGGCGCCTTCCTCGCCGTCGCGCTGTCGGCACCGGTGAACATGTTGCAGAAGCGGGTGCGGCGCCGCGGGTTCGCGATCACGATCGTCTACTTCGGCCTGATCCTCGTCCCGGTCATGTTCGCCGCGATCCTCGTCCCGCCGATCGTCCAGGAGACGCAGAACCTCATCGACGAGGTGCCGAACTACGTCAACGACATCCAGACCGCCGTCGACAAGTCGCCGACGCTGCGGCGCCTGGAGGAGGACTACAACATCACCGCCAAGCTGCAGGATCAGGCGGAGAAGCTGCCTTCGAAGCTCGGCGGTGCCGCGGGGGTGCTCTCCGACATCGGCCTCGGGATCGTCAACTCGCTGTTCGCACTCATCACGATCCTGATCCTCAGCGCCTTCATGATCGGCAGCGGTGGCAAGTGGGTGCACGCCGCGATCAGATCGCGACCACCGAACGAGCACGCGGCACTCGAGCGCGCGAGCCGGGACATCAGCCGCGCCGTCGTCGGCTACGTCGTCGGAGCCACCGGGCAGGCCGTCGTGGCCGGCGTCTCGTCGTTCATCGTGCTGTCGATCCTCGGGGTCCCCTACGCCCCGGCGCTGGCGCTGATCATCGCGCTGCTCGACCTCGTCCCGCTCGTCGGCGCCTCGATCGGCGCGGTGCTCGTCGGGATCGTCACGCTCTTCAACGACTTCCCCACCGTCACGATCGTCTGGATCGTCTGGTCGGTGATCTATCAGCAGATCGAGAACACGGTCATCCAGCCGCGCATCCAGTCGCGCACGGTCAACGTCCAGCCGATCGTCGTCCTCGTCGCGGTGCTCTTCGGGTCGGCGCTCTTCGGCGTGCTCGGAGCGCTGCTGGCCATCCCCGCCGCCGCCACGATCCAGATCTCGATCCGCGAGTACCGCGAGTTCCGCGCGCTCACGCGCGTCACGGGCACCAGCCCGGCGGCGATCTGACCCGGCGGCAACGCGCGACCGTGTCGCTTGGGCGTCGATATATGACGCGCAGGCGACACAGCCGGCACGCCGCGCGCGCGGCACCACCAGCGTGTGTCGCTTAGGCGTCGAAATATGACTCGCAGGCGACACGGCCGGACAGGCCGCGCCAACTGCGGCTCTGAGGGAGGGGAGCGGAGCGTGTCGCCCACCGCTCGGATCGCGGGGGGCGCAGCGCCCGAAGGTGCCCGACGTTAGGTCCGATAGTGACCCTCAACCTCGGGGACCGCCGCCATCGGCCGGCGCTGCGGGGCGACCCGCCCGGCGCGCGCGGGCGCGGCGACACCCGCCGATCCCTCCCCTTCAGTGGCGCGGCCGGGGGTCCGAGACCGCTAACGGCGCCGGCGGAAGAGCCCGACGAAGCCGGCGACCCCGCCGCCGACGACGAAGCCGACCACCGCGGCGCCGATGACGACCTCGCGCTGGTGCTGGCGGATGTGGCTGCGCCAGTCCGTCAGCTCGGCGACCTCGACGCGGAGCTTCTCGACGGCGACGCCGAGCTCCTGCCGGTTGGCCTCGATCGAGGCGCGGATCTGCTCCGGGCTGCGCTCGGGCATCAGGACTTTCCTCCGCTGCTGAGTGTTTCGCGTACCTGCTTGGCCTCGTCGATGGCCATCTGCGGCGTCGGCGGAGAGCCGCCCTTGACGAGCTTGAAGGCGAGGAAGCCGGCGAGGGCCGCGAGCAGGAACATCAGCAGGGCGACGAGCGCGAAGCCCAGCCAGAAGGAGTTCTCGCCGCCGACCTGCTGCCAGAGCAGCCAGGCGAGGCCGTGGAAGAGGTAGAAGAGGCCGAAGAGGACGAAGATGCCGGCCGCGGCGCCGATGGCGGCGCCCTTGGCGAGCTTGGCGACCTTGAGGGACACCTCGGCCTTGGCGAGCTCGATCTCCTCATGGACGATCTTCTGCGTCAGGTCGGTGACCTGCTGCAGAGCGCGCCCCAGTTCAGAGGGGCTCGGCGTGGGTTCGGGCGCCATCAGGACCCTCCGATGCGACGCAGGATCTTGGCAAAGAGGAAGGCGCCGGCGAACGCGCCGGCGACGAGGAACTCGGGATGCTGATCGACGGTCTCGGTCGCCGCACCGAGATCGACGGCGGGCTCGCCGTGCGGCTCCGGCGCGGGGTCGGGCTCCGGCGCGGGCGCGTCGACGCGCGCCTCGGGCGCGGGGGCCGGGGCGTCAGCGGGAATCTGGGTCGGTTCTTCGTCGCTCACTCGGGGGGATCCTCATCGTAGATGCGGCGAAATGCGATCGCGGCGATCCGCGTCGTGGCGATCGACGCGAGGGCGCCCACCCCGGCGAGCAGGCCGGACCAGACCAGGCGCTTGATGACATCGTTCTCCGTCATGGTCGGGCTGAGTCAAGCACACGCTGGGGCGGGGTTGCGTCAAGACCGCCGCAGATGGTGTCGACGATGAGCCGCTTGGCCTCCTCGAAGTCCTCTTCCCGATCGGAGAGCACGCCGAAGATCCAGCCCGTGAGCACCTGCTCGATCGCCCCGTAGAAGGTCATGGCGGCGAAATCGGCGTCGACATCGTCGCGGAAGGCGCCCACCCGCTGGGCGTCGCGGACGATCCCGGCGATGCCGTCGAACGCCTCGCGGATCTTGGCCAGATGACGCGCGCCGAAGGAGTTGGCGGCGCGGGTGACCTCGACGATGATGACCTTCATCAGGTCCGGATCTGCCCGGTAGGAGTCGATGATGAACCCGGCGACGGCGTGGAGTTTGTCGCGTGGCTGACCGCGGCGGTTGTCGACGGTCGCGATCGCCTCCAGCAGGACGTTCCAGCGCTCGAGGAACAGCGTGTCGAGCACCTGCTCCTTCGAATCGAAGTAGTGGTAGACGAGCCCGTAGGCCACGCCGGCCTCGTCGGCGATGTCGCTCACGCGGCAGGTGTGGAAGCCCTGGCGGGCGAAGACGCGCACGGCCGCATCGAGGATCTGGCGACGACGATCTTCCCGCAAGAGCACGGAGAGTACCTTCCGTGGGGTGCTCGCTCCCTGGCGTACCGGGATGCCCGGCCGGCCGGAGGTGGCACTCCCGCCCGCCCGGATGCCCATGCTCGACAACGGCCGCCCGCTCAAGCGCTGGCGCTGGGTCGGCGCGTTCAGCGACGAGGTGATGCTCTGCGCGGCGGTGGCGAAGGTCGGCCCGATCACCGTCAGCTGGTACGCGGCATGGGACCGCCAGGCGCGGACGCTCGTCGAGAACACCGTCCGCCACGGCCGTGCCGTGCGCGTCGACGGCGGCCGCGTGGAGGTCAATGACGGCCCCGTGCGGATGTCGCTGGCCGTCGAGGGCCAGGAGAGCGTCGAGACCGTCTCCCCCCACGGCGACTCCTACATCTGGACGCGCAAGCGCCCGGCGCGCGCCCGCGGGTACGTCGTGGTCGCCGACCGCCACATCGAGCTCGACGCGCCCGCCTTCGTCGACGAGTCCGCCGGCTACCACGCCCGCGACACCGCCTGGCGCTGGTCGGCCGGCGTCGGGACGACCACGGACGGGACGGCGGTCACGTGGAACCTCGTCTCCGGGCTGCACGACGCCCCCGACGCCTCCGAGCGCACCGTCTGGGTCGGCGGCGAACCCCATCAGGTGCCCTCACAGCCCTTCGCCCACGATCTCAGTGCCGTCGGTGAGCTCAACTTCACCCCCGAGGCGACCCGCACCCACAAGGAGAGCCTGCTCATCGTCGCCACCGACTACGAGCAGCCCTTCGGGACCTTCGCGGGCGAGCTCCCGGTCGCGGGCGCCGTCACGGGCCTCGGGGTCATGGAGCGCCACAGCGCCCGCTGGTAGCGGCGGTCAGGTCGCGCGTTCGAGCTCGGCGCGCAGCAGCTTTGAGTGCAGCGCTCCGAGCAGCTCGCGCAGCGGCTCGGCCCCGGCGGAGATGATCTCCGCGGCACGGTCGTCGGAGACCTGGCCGGCCAGACGTTCGCGCAGGATGTCGACCTCGAGCGCCACGAGCGGCTCGAGCGCCTCGCGGTAGCGGACGGTGTCGTAGACGGTGAAGCCCAGCGACTCGTCGAAGCCCCCGGCGCGGAAGCGGACGATGGCCTCGAGCACCGCGAGGTCGTCGGGGTCGTAGCCGTCATCTGTCGGCGTCACGGCGCCGACCTCGGCGAGGCGATCGAGCACGACGGCGGGCAGTTCGAAGCGGGCCAGCACCTCCTCCCGCGAGGTCCGTGGGCGCGAGTCCGCGTCCCCCAGCGCGTCGCGGATGCGCTTGAGCGGCATGAAGCGCTCCTCCTGCAGGCGCTTGATGAGCCGGATCCGCTCGACGAAATCGGGCGGGTAGTAGGCCATGTTGCGGCTCGTGCGCACCGGCTCGGGCAGCAGACCCTCGCGCAGGTAGTGCTTGATCGTGCCCGCGGAGACGCCGGAGCGCTCGGCGAGCTCGGCCATCTTGAGCAGCCCGGCGTCGTTCACGGTCAGAGGGCGAGGAGCCGGCGGGCCTCAGCGACCGTCGCCGGGCGGCGACCGACGTCCTCGCACATGCTCCGGGCCTTGGCGATCAGGTCGCCGTTCGAGCGCGCCATCGACCCGTCGGGCAGGTAGAAGTTGTCCTCCAGGCCCGCGCGGATGGAGCCGCCGAGCGTCAGCGCCGCGGCGATCATCATCCACTGGACACGGCCGATGCCGATCACGCCCCAGTGGTGGTGCCCCTCGGGGAGGTTGTCGGCCATCGCGGCGAGGTTGCGTGCCGTGGGCGCGACGCCGCCGACCACGCCCATGACGAAATCGGCGTGGACCGGCGTGGCGAGCAGGCCCATGTCGATGAGCGGCCAGATCGACGCGACGTGGCCCGTGTCGAAGCACTCGTGCTCGGGCTTGATGCCGATCTCGCGCATCGCCTCGAGCAGCTCGATGATCTCGTCGAACGGGTTGGCGAAGACCATCTTGAAGACGAAGTCCTTGCGCCGCTCGGAGTACTTGGCGTAGTTCATCGAGCCCATGTTCAGCGCGGCGACCTCGGGCTTGACCGCGCGCAGGTACTCCACTCGCTTCTCCACACTGACCCCGACGGTGCCCGTCGAGAAGTTGATGATCGCCGCATCCCCGACCTCATCCTGGATCGCCGCCTTGATGGCCGCGAAGTCCTCGATCTCGTACGACGGCGCGCCGTCGGGAGAGCGCGCGTGGATGTGGATGTGGACGCCGCCCTCGTCGACGATCCGTCGCGCCTCAGCGGCGTACTCGGCCGGCGTGTAGGGGATCGCGGGGCACTGATCGCGGTTGGCGATCGCGCCGGAGATCGCGCAGGTGATGATGACGGGGTCGTCGAGAGCCATGAGAAGTGGGTAGTCCCACTCCTCACTCTTTCAGATCGGGCGGCCGCGCCGCCGCGCCCCGGTGCCGAACGACAGCCGAGGCCCACCCGGCGGTGGCTCGAGTTCGGCGACTGACGGCGGGCGCCGGCGGGAGGGTTGCCGTCGCGGCCGGCGTGGGTAGCGGCGAGCCGTGCTCACCGTCGTGGTGGTTCTCGTCGTGTCGGGTGCGCTGATCGCCGGCGCGGCGTGGGGCGCCTACGGGTCGCTGCCCAAACGCGTCGAAGGCTTCATCGTCGCCCTTGCGGGTGGCGCGCTGCTGGTCTCCGCGACGATCGAGCTGATCCAGCCAACGATCGAGGATGTTTCGGTCTGGGCGGCGATGGGCGCCGTGCTCGCTGGCGCGGTCGCCTTCTCGGCCCTCGACTTCGCGGTGAAGGAGCGGCTGGGATCCGACAGCGGTGGCGGGCTCCTGGCCGCGGTCACGCTCGACGGGGTGCCGGAGAACCTCGCCCTGGGCGTGGCCCTGATCGGAGCGGGACCTCGGCAGGTCGCGGCCCTGGCGGGCTCGATCCTGCTCTCGAACCTCCCGGAGGCGGCGGGGGGAGCGGCCTCGATGACCGAGAACGGGAGGTCCCGGCGATCGGTCATGGCACTCTGGACTGCCACCGCGGTGCTGCTCTCGGGCGCGGCGCTGGCCGGCCACCTTCTCCTCGGCGGCGCCTCGCCGCTGCTGCTCGGTCTGACGCGATCGTTCGCGGCCGGTGCGGTCGTGGCGTCCCTCGGCACGGAGGTGTTTCCCAAGGCCTTCAAGGAGGAGGGCTACACCGCGGGCGTGGCGACAGCACTCGGACTCGCGCTCGCCGTGCTCCTTTCCGAGCTCGGATGAACCGACCCGGCGCGCGGGGAACCTCCCGTGCCGTCGCACCCTGACGACCCGCCGCGAGGCCGGGTGCCCGGCTACCGACCGCGCCAGACGGGGTCGCGCTTCTCCATGAAGGCGCGCACCCCCTCCTGGATGTCATCCGTGGCGAAGGCGAGCGCGAGCTGCGCGCGCAGGTAGTCGAGCGCGTCGGCGAGCGGCATGTCCTGCTGGCGGAACATCGCGTCCTTGCCCATCCGCATCAGCAGCGGGGATTTCGCGGCCAGCCGTCCCGCCCACTCCGCGACGCCGGCGTCGAACTCGCCGGCGGGCAGCACGCGGTTGACGATGCCGATCCGCTCCGCCTCGTGCGCGTCGATCTGCTCGCCCAGCAGCAGCAGCTCGTTCGTCTTCTTGCGCCCGACGTTGCGATAGATGAGCGCCATGATCATGAAGGGGAAGACCCCGACGTTGATCTCGGGCGTCCCGAAGCGCACGCCCTCCTTGGCCACGATCAGGTCGCACGCGAGCGCGAGGCCGAGCGCGCCCGCGAGCACGTGGCCGTTCGCGGCGCAGATCGTCGGCTTGCCGAGCTCGCCGATCAGCCGGAAGAGATCCGGGAAGCGGGCGATCCCCGCGTGCTTGTGGGCGAGCGGGACGTCGGCGGCGAAGCCCTTGAGATTGCCGCCGCTCGAGAAGATCTTGTCGTGCGTCGAGGTCAGCACGACGCAGCGGACGGCGTCGTCGTCACGCGCCGCGGTGAAGCCCGCGATCAGCTCGTCGAGCAGCTCGTCGGAGAGGGCGTTGCGCGTGTCGGGGTCGTCGAGCGCGAGCGTCGCGACCCCGTCCGCGACGTCGTAGCGCACGGTGGCCATGGGGGCGAACCCTACGCCCCCACGGCCACGGCGCGCCGTGTCACTTCCGTTTCGGCTTGGCCAGCTTGAGCACGACCTTCTTCTTGGCCACGCTCGGGGCTGACAGCGGGTTGGCCGGGGTGAAGGCGATCGTCAGCGGCACCTTCAGCTTGCGCTTGGAGCGCAGGAGCTTCTTGCCCGCCGCGGTCGGCTTGATCTTCAGCGTCACCTTGCCCGGAGCGCTCGCCACGACCCGGCCCTTGGCGACCTTGACCTTGCGCGCCTTCCTCTTCCTGGCGATCATCGCGGACCGGCCCGCCGGAATCTTGAGGACCCCGCTCGCGGTGAACGTGCCGGCCTCGAAGGCGTCGATCTCAATCGTCGCCCCGCCCTTCTTGTCGGACTTCGCGGCGCCAAGGCTGAAGCCGTTGCCACCCGGAGGCTCCGTGGGGGTCGCGGTGGGCGTCGCGGTCGCGGTCGGCGCGACCGTTGCGGTTGCCGTCGGCGTGGCCGTCGCGGTCGCGGTCGCGGTCGCGGTCGGCGTGGCGGTCGCAGTCGCGGTCGGCGTGGCGGTCGCGGTTGCGGTCGCGGTCGCGGTCGGCTCAGCGGTCGCGGTCGGCGTGGGCGTCGGCGTCGGCGTCGCCACCACGACCGTGAACGTCCGCGGGGCGCTCGTCCCGGCGTTGCCCGCCGCGTCCGTCTGCTTCGCCGTCAGCTCGTAGACGCCGGCGTCGAGCTGCGGCGCGTCCACGGTCCAGTTCCCGCCGGCGACCGGTGCTGTGAGGACCACGTCCGCCGCGCCCGTGCGCTTGAGCGTGACCGTCACCGCATCCGCGTCCCCGAGGGCGGTGCCTGCCGTGCCCGACAGGGTCGGGGTGCGGGTGGTGAGCTCGGCACCGTCGGCCGGCGTCTGCACGGCCACCACCGGGGCCGTCGTGTCGACGCGCAGCGTCCGCCCGGTGGACGTCGCCTCGTTGCCGAGGTCGTCGGCCTGGCGCGCGGTCACCGTCCAGGCGCCCTCCGTCAGCGCCGCGGGCGTGGCCTCGGTGTCGGTACCCGTCAGGGTGACGACACGGTCGATCTCTCCGTTGCGGCTGAAGGTGACCGTCACCTCGTCCTCGTCGCCCGCCGCGGTGCCGCGGGCGATCGTGACCGTCGGCGTCGTGTCGTCCGTCCACGCACCGTCGGCCGGTGCGGTGATCGCCACGGCCGGGGCCGCGGTGTCAACGGTGAACGCGCGCGGGGCCGACGAGCCGGTGTTGCCGGCGGCGTCGTCCTGGCTGGCCTTCGCGGTCCAATTTCCGTCGGTGAGCGGCGTGGCCGGGGTCGCCGTCCAGCGGCCTCCGGTCACCGTCGCGTCCAGGGTGCGCGTGGCCGCGCCGGGACCGTCGAGCTTGACCGTCACCGTGCCGACGTCGCCGGTCGCGGTGCCCGCGTCGCCGCTGAGCTCCGGGGTGGCGTTGCGCGTGCGGGCCGGGACGGCGTCGGCGGTCACCGACGGCGGGGCCGTGTCGACGCGGAAGGCGCGGGTCGCCTCGTCGCTCGTGTTGCCCGCGGCGTCGCCCTGGGTGGCGTGGGCGACGTAGCCGCCGTCGGCGAGCTGCGGCGCGTCGACCGTCCAGGTGGTGCCCGTGCGCGTGGCGGCGAGCACGATGTCGGGCTGGCCGGCGCGCGTGATCGTCACGGCGATGGTCGCCGCGTCACCCGGGGCGTTGCCCGCCGTGCCGCCGATCGCCGGCGTGTCGTCGTTCGTGTCGGCGGCGGGCGAGGTGAGGGTGACCACCGGCGCCTGTGTGTCGATCGCGATCGAGCGCGGCGCCGTCGTCTTGGTGTTGCCCGCGTCGTCGGACTGCCTGGCGGTGAAGGTCCACGTGCCGTCGCTCAGCGTCGACGGCGTGGCGTCCGTGTCGGAGCCCGTGAGGGTCACGACCCGGTCGGTCTCGCCGACCTTGCTGAAGGTCACGGTGACCGGAGCGAGGTCCCCGGTGGCGCTGCCGCGCGCGATCGTGACCGTCGGCGTGCTGTCGTTCGTCGTCGTGCCGTCGGGCGGCGAGACGACGGAGACCGCAGGGGCGACCGTGTCGATCGTGAACGTGCGCTCAGCCGACACCCCGGAGTTGCCCGCGGCGTCGGACTGCCGCGCGACGGCGGTGTAGGTGCCGTCGGCCAGCGCAGTGGCGGTGCCGGTGTAGCTGTTGAGCGCCCCGGCGGTGATCACCGTCTGGACCGGCGTGCCGGTCGCGCTCTGTCCGCTGTAGACGTCGACCGTGACGCCGAGGTCCTGGGACGGCGTGCCGTCGCCGACGGCCCCGCCCCGGGAGCCGGTGAAGGTTGGGGTCGCGTCGTTGCCCGGCGACGCGATGGCGTCGAGCGTGACCGCCGGGGCGACGGTGTCGACCCGGAACGCACGCGCCGTGCTCGTGCCGGTGTTGCCGGCGGCGTCACCCTGCTCGACCGTCACCGAGTAGCGGCCCTCCGCCAGATCGGCGGACGGCGTGTAGCTCCACGCGCCCGCGGCCACGGGGACCTGGTGGTCCGTCGTGGCGCCGCCGACCGCGGTCAGGTGCACCGTGACGGTGGTGTCATCGGCGGACAGGCCGTTCGTCGTCGCCGTGCCCTTGATCTCCGGGCGCTTGAGCTTCACGTCGCCCGTCGGGTTGGTCACCGTCGGGGCCGGCGCGGTCGAGTCGAGCACCATCGTGCGCTCGATCTCGGTCTTGTTGCCGGCCTGGTCGAGCTGCTTGACGACGACGGTGTAGGTGCCGTCCGCGGCGCTCGGGGCGACCGACCAGCCACTCGTGCTCGTCGCGTCGGTGAGCGCCGAGCCGATGCCGGTCACCGTCACGGTGTCGAGGTCGCCGGCGGCCTTGCCACGGGTGCCCGCGATCGCCGGCAGTGCCTTGCAGGGGTTGCAGACCGTCGCGAGGGTCAGGGCCGGCGCGGTGCGGTCCACGTGGATCGTCCGCGGCCCGGCCGTCCCCGTGCGCCCGGAGGCGTCGGACTGCTCGACCGTCACGCTCCAATCGCCCTCGGTGAGCGCGGACGGCGTCGCCTGCGTGTCCGTGCCGGTGAGGGTGACGACCCGGTCGGTCTCGCCGCTCTTGCGGAAGGTCACCGTCAGCTCCGGCTGATCGCCGATGGCGGTGCCGCGCGCGACCGTGACGGTCGGGGTCAGGCTGTTGGTGTAGGCGCCGTCGGCGGGGCTGACAATGCTCGGCGTGGGATCGGTGAGGTCGACGCGGAAGGCGCGGGCGGCGCTGCGGCCCGTGTTGCCCGCGGCGTCGTCCTGCTCGACCACGGCCCAGTGGTTGCCCTCGGTCAGGTCCTGATCGGCCTGCAGGCTCCACGTGCCGGTGGTGGACGTCGTGGTGAACGTCACCGGCGTCCCGGTCAGCGCCGCGCTGTCGTAGACGCGCACCCGGACCGTGTCCGAGTCGGCGGAGGTCGCATTCGCGTCGGGGGCCGTGCCCTTGCCGCCCGCGAACGAAGGACGGGCGGTCGGCACGTGGCGACCCTCCGTCGGTGCGGTGATCGTCGGCGCCGGTGCCGTCGCGTCGACCCTGACCACGCGCGTGTCGTAGCCGACGTTGCCGGCCGCGTCGGACTGCTCGAGCACGATCGTGTACTTGCCGTCGGGGCCGGTGAAGGAGACCGGGATGCTGACCGAGGAGCCGCTGCGCGTGCCCGTGGCGGTCGCCACCGGCGTACCGGTGGTGACGCCGTCGCCCGCGTAGACGCGCACGTAGATCGTGGTGTCCTCGGCGGCGATGTCGCCCGAGCCGTCGCTGTTGCCCACGATGGCCTGCACGGTGAAGCTGCCGTCCTTGCGCGCGCCGGCGGCCGGCGCGGTGATGGTGGGCTCGGGCGTGTCGCGGTCGACGATGAAGTCGCGCGGGGCCGCCTGGCCGGTGTTGGCCGGCGTCGCGCCGTCGGACTGCGACGCGACGACCGTGTAGCGGCCCGGAGCGAGCGGACCGGTCAGCGCCTTGCTCCACGTCGTGCCGGTGCGGGTGGCCGTGGTGGTGAACGTCTGCGGGCCGGTGACGCTCAGCGAGACCGTGCCGCTGTCGGCCGCGTGCGAGGCGTCGGCGGTCGCGGCGCCCGCGGTGCCCGTGAGCGTCGGAGCGTTCTGGACCGGCGTCACGGGATCGGTCGTGACCGCCGGCTTCGTGGCGTCGACCTTGAAGGCCTTCTGCACCGCGCTCTCGTTGCCGGCCTGGTCGGACTGCTTGACCGTGGCGGTGTAGCTGCCGTCGACGAGGGAAGCCGTGGTCACGCTCCAAGTGGCCCCGGTGCCGTTGTCGGACAGCGTCTGGCCGTCGACGGTCACCGTGATCGGCGCCAGGTCGCCCGTGGCGGTGCCGCGAGCGCCGGAGATGGTCACGGTCCGCGTGCCCGTGTACTCGGCGGACGGCTGGGTCGCCGTCGGCGCCGGCGCGGTGGTGTCGACACGGAAGCTGCGCTTGCCCGTCGTCTGCACGTTGCCGGCGGCGTCGGTCTGGCTCACGCGCCACTCGTAGACGCCCTCGGCGAGGTCGGCACCCTGGAGGCTCCGGCTGAAGGCCGCGCCGCTGCGCGCGCCGTCGAAGGAACGGATCGGCGTCGTGCCGCCGGCGTCGAACACCTCGACGGTCACCGCGCCGTCGGGCGACGACGTCGCCGACCCGGCGTCGTTGCCGGCGGTGCCCGCGAACGTGGGCTTGACCAGCTTGGTGTGCGCGCCGTCGGCCGGGCTCGTCTGGGCGAGGCCCTGCGGCTGGGTGAGGTCGACCGTGAACGTCTTCGTCGCCGACGCCGACGAGTTGCCCGCGTCGTCGAGCTGAACGATGGTGACGTCGTAGGTGCCCTCGCTGAGCGTGGTCGGGATGGCGACGTCGAAGGCGCCCGTCGACCCGATGTTCACGTCGGTGGGAGCGAGCACCTGGGCCCCGCCCTGGCGGTCCACGGAGACGCGGATCTGGCCCTTGTCGGCGGAGGTCTCGCTCGTCGGGCCGCCCGGGTTGATGCCCGCGGTGCCCTTGACGTGCGGCGAGGCGTCGTTCGTGTAGCGCAGCGGCTCGTCGAGCGTGATCTGCGGCGCGACGGTGTCGACGCGGAACGTCCGCGCGGATGAGGTGCCCGCGTTACCGGCCGCGTCATCCTGGGTGACGGTGACCGACCAGCGGCCGTCGGCGAGATCGGTGGCGGGCGTATAGCTCCAGCCGCCGCCCGTCCCGACGCTGACCACATGATCGCTCGTGGTGCCCGACGCGACCTTCGTCAGGTGCACGGTGACCGTGCCGGCGTCGCGCGAGATGGCGTCGGCGCCCTGGCCGTCGTTCGTCGCCGCGGTGCCGGTGATGGCCGGACGCGCGACCCTGATGTCCCCGCTGGGCGCGGCGACGGTCGGCGCCGGCGCGGTCAGGTCGATCTTGAAGTCGCGGTCCATGACCGTCTTGCGGTTGCCGGCCGCGTCGGTCTGGCTCGCCTCGAGTGCGTAGAGGCCCTCGTCGAGCGCGGCGCCGTCGACCGCCGAGCTCCAGGTACCGGTCGTGGACCCTGTGCTCCAGCTGCGGGTGAAGCCACCCGCGCCCGTGACCTTCAGCTCCACGGTGTCGGTGTCCTCGGATTCCGTGTCGGCGCTGCCGTCGGCGTTGCCCTTCTCGCCCGAGAACGCCGGGTTGCGGCTCTTGAATGCCTGCTTCGCGGCCGGCACCGTCACGGTCAGGGCCGGGTCGGTCTTGTCGACGCGGAACGTCACCGCGCCTCCGGTGCCGGTGTTGCCGGCACCGTCGGACTGCGACGCCTGCGCGGTGTAACGGCCGGGGGTGAGCGTGTCGAGGGTGACCGACCACGCGCCGCCGGGCAGCGTCCGGTCGTCGGTCTTCGTCTGCACGGGAGAGCCCGTCGCGGATGTCCCCGCGTAGACCTTCACGGTGATCGGGTCGAGGTCGGTCGACTGCGTGTCGTCGGCGGTGTTCGTGCCGCCGACGCCTGACAGCTCCACCGGGGTCTCGTCCCACTCCGTCCGGCCGCCCGCCGTCGCGATGCTCGGCGCGGGCGCGGTGTTGTCGACCTTGAAGGAGACCGTGCCGGTGGTCTTCGTGTTCCCGGCGGCGTCGCTCTGCTTGGCGACCGCGGAGTAGCGGCCGTCGGCGAGGTCGCTCGTCGGTGTCGCGGTCCAGCTCGCGCCCGTGCGGGTGCCCGTCGCCACCACCGGCGTCGCGGCCGGATCGCCGAACGGGCGGATCTCGACGGTGATGGTCTGGCCGTCGGCCGAGCGCGCAGGGTGCGTGCCGTCCTCGGTGGCGGCGGTGCCGGAGAACGCCGGGCGGCGCTGCTTGAGCTCGGCCCCGGCGGCCGGAGCCGTGATGGCCAGGCCCTGCGGGTCGACCGTGTCGACCTTGAACGTGCGTCCGCCGTCGCCGTGGTTAGCCAAGGCGTCGTCCTGGCTGACCACCGCCGTGTAGGTGCCGTCGGCCAGCGGGCTCGGGACGTCGGCGCTGTACGCGCCGCCGGCCGCGCGGCTCACGCCGGTCATCGTCGCCACGGGCGTGCCGCTCGGCGCGCCGGCGTAGACGTCGACGGTGACCGTGGCGGCGTCGGCGACCGCGTTGGCCTCCGCACCGGTCTTGTGGCCGGCGATGCCCGAGATCGTCGGTGTGGAGTCGTTCGTGTCGGGCGCCGGCGCCTCGATGGTGATCGCCGGGCCGGTGTTGTCGACCTTGAAGGTCACGCCGGGCGAGCGGCCGCGGTTGCCCGCGCCGTCGGTCTGTTCGGCCACGGCGGTGTAGGTGCCGTCGGCGAGGTCGACCGTGCCCGATTCCGAGAACTCGCCGAGCGAGCCGCGAGCGGGCTCGGTGACGGTCTGGACCACGGTCCCGGTGCCCGTCGTGTCGGTGCCCGCGTAGACCTTGATCTGGATCGTCTGCGCGTCCGGTGTCTCCTTCGGATCGCTGCCGTTCGCGGCACCGCCCTGACCGGTGAAGAGCGGCGTGCGGTCCGCCGTCGCCGAGTTCGCGGTCGGCGACTGGATGGTCAGCGTCGGCGCGGTGACGTCGATCTTGAAGCAGCGCGACGCGGTCACGCCGAGGTTGCCGGCGGCGTCGGACTGCTCGGCGCGCACGCTGTAGGTGCCCTCGGAGAGGTCAGGGCCCGGCGTGTCGCCGCTGTAGGTGGTGCCGGTCCGCGGCGCGGAGAACGTCCGCACGGGCGAGCCGGCGGCCGAGGGACCGTTGTAGATCTTCACGGTGACCGTGGCGGCGTCGGCCGAGACGGCCGGCGCGCTGCCGTCGGCGTTGCCGGCGGTACCCGAAATCGTCGGGGTGCGGTCGTTGAAGGCCGGCGCCAGGCTCGTGCAGTTGGCCGCTGAGGGCAGGTCGGTGGTCACCGTCGGCGCCACCACGTCGACCTTGAACGTGTGCAGGGTCGAGCTGCCGTGGTTGCCCGCCTCGTCGTCCTGGAAGGCGCGTGCGGTGTAGGTGCCCTCGTCGAGGTCGGCGCCGTTGAAGGCCGCCGTCCACGTCGCACCCGTCCGGGTGCCGGAGAGCGTGCGGATGACGTTGCCGCCCGAACCGTAGATCTCGACGGTCACGGCATCCTTGTCGCGGGCGGTCGCCGGCGAGTCGGTGGCGTTCCCCGCCGCCCCGGCGAAGGCCGGGCGCTTGGAGTTGACGTCGGCGGCGGGCGCGGTGATCGTGGGCGCCGGAGCCGTGGCGTCGACCTGGATGACGCGCGCGGCCGGGGTCTGGTCCATGGTGCCCGTCGTCAGGCCCGAGCGGACCTCGACGCGGTACTCGCCGTCGGCCATCGCGGGCAGCGTGAACGTGGCGGCGCGGCCGCCGTTGCCCGTCGCCTGGAAGGCCGGCAGGGTTGCCGGGGCGGGCAGCGCGTAGGCGCGGTACTCGTACAGCGCGTCGGGATCGAGCGTCGAGAGCGCCGAGAAGGTCGGCGTCGCGTCGTTGATGCGCCCGCTCGGGCTGTCGGAGGAGAACGACGTGTCGGTGACGGGCGCGCCGTTGATCTGGAAGTCCGCGTAAATGGAGTCGCAGTAGTCGTTGCCCGTCGACACGACGACCAGCTCGAGCCGATCGCCCGGGTCGAGGGAGACGCTGCGCTCGGCGCCGGAGCCCGGCCCGCCGGCGGGCGTGGTGCCCTTGGCGATCTGGGTGCCGTCGGCGTCGAGGAACCAGCGCACGCCGTCTCCGCAGACGCCCTCGTCCTCGCGCACGAGCACGCTCACGTCGGCAGTGGTGGCCTCGATGCCGGGGTAGGTGAAGCGCACGACGGCAGGAGCGCCGTCGCGGGTGTGCATGCGCAACTCGCCGCGATCGGTGAGGCCGATGTAGGGCAGGTCGTTGCTGTCGGTGGCCGTCCTGTGCCACAGCGCCTGCCAGCCCGCATCGGGGACGACCTTCTCGGCGAACGGCGCGTAGCCGGCCGGGTTGCGCGCGGTCCCGTCGTTGTTGCCGTTGCCGCGCAGGTAGCTCCAGACCGCGGGGTTGCCGGCGCGATCGGGCGAGTCGGGTGTCGTCGAGGCGGGGGCGAAGTCCTCAGCCGCGTTCCACTCCGGCGGCAGCAGCTCCTTGGGGATGCGCCGGGCGAAGGCGGCGACCGCGTCCGAGTCGCGCGAAGCGGCGTAGACGCTCGCGCCGTCCGGACTCACAGTGACGCCGTCGGTGCCGTGGCTGTGGCCGAGCGACTTGCCGTCGCGGCAGGAGCCACCCGTGCCGTCCTCGCTCGTGCAGCCGTCCACCCCTGAGAGCTGCGTGAGGTCGCCCGCGGTCGAGCCGCTCGAGCGGTCGCGGCGGAAGGCGCCGATGGCGTTCTCGCTGTTCGACCCCGTGTAGACCGACTTCCCGTCGGGCGAGACGGTGACGTTGACGACGTCGTACAGGCCGCGCGCGTGCTTGCAGCGCCCGCTGTTGACGTTGCCGTTCACGGCGTTGGCCCAGCAGCCGGCCGGACCCGAGGCCATCGACAGCGCGCCGGTGGCCGGGTCGCGATCGAGGATGGCGATCGCGTCCTCGTACTCGTCGGCGGCGTAGATCTGCTTGCCGTCGGGGCTCGCGGCGAGCTCCCAGACCGTGCCGAGCACGCGCGCCTTGCCGCAGGCGGCGTCGTTGTGCGCCGCCCAGCGCACGCAGCCGGCCGCGCCGACCGGCTGGGTCAGCCCGCCGGTCGAAGCGTCGCGATCGAAGACGGTGATGGCGTTCGATCCGGGCGTCGAGATGTAGGCGTGCGCGCCGGCGAAGGCGATGTTGGTCGGCGTGCCGAAGTAGCGCACGCTGCGGCAGGTGCCCGCCGTCGTGTCCGCACGCAGGCAGCCCGCGTCGCCGGCGGCCTGGCTCAGGGCGCCATCGGCGCCGATCTTGAGCACCGCCGCGCTGTTGTAGTCGCGGTTGAGGGCGTACAGGAACCCGTCGTCGGGCGAGATCTCGACGGAGTAGGTGCGCTCGAGCGCGCGGCCGGAGGCGCAACCCTCCGCCGTCGTGTTGTCGCGGATGCAGCCGGCGCTGCCGGCGAGCTGCTCGAGCGTGCCGTCGGGGAGCGTGCGGAACGCCGCGACGCCGCCCGGAGACCACGACGCCGCGTACAGGTAGGCGCCGTTCGAGGTCATGGCCAGCGCATGCGTGCCGTGCAGGCCCCGCACCTCGGTGCAGCCGGCCTGAGCGGCGCCGCTCAGGCACTGGATCTGCGTGAGCGATCCGTCGGCCGCCCGCGCGAACGCGAGCACGGTCCCGTTCTCCTGCGTGGCGGCGTACACGTAGCTGCCGCTCGGAGCGACGACCACGCTCGTCGCGCCGTCGAGGCCGGTCCCGTCGGTGCAGGTCATCCCGGTGCCGGTGTCGGACACGCAGCCGGCGAGGCCGGGCAGCTGGGTCAGCGAGCCGAACTGTGCGCCCGCGGGCGAGGTGTCGACGTCGATGGTGATCACGACGGGCGCACCGAGGTTGCCCCAGCGGTCGCTGCCGCGGAAGGTGATCGTGTGCGTCCCGGCGACGAGCTCGGGCGTCGTGAAGGGCGACGTGCAGGTCGAGGCGGTCGCGCCGTCGATCGCGCACAGCAGGCGGCTGCCCGCGGTGGTGTCGTCGCGAGAGACCACGTAGGTCGGCGTGCGGTCGCGCGTGCGGCCGTCGGGGCCGGAGTCCACGCTGACCATCGGGCCGGTGGTGTCGACCGTGAAGCGGCGCACGGCGGGCGAGCCGTCACGGGCGATGCCGTCCTTGGAGCGCACGCGCAGCGTGTGGGCGCCGTCGGCGAGGTTCGGCGTCGTGTACGGGCTGGCGCACGCGGCGAACGCGGCGCCGTCGAGCGCGCACTCGTACTCCGGGCCGCCCGCGAGGGCGAAGTCCGGCGTGCTGTCGGTCGTGGTCGTCCGCGGACCGCTGGTGATCTGCGTCTGCGGGCCCGCCTCCTGCGGTCCGGTGATGGTCAGGCCGAGCCGCGTGCCGTCGTAGCTCCACTCGCCGCGGTTGTAGTAGCTGAGGATGATCGAGTCGCCCGGGTCGACGGTGACGGGTGCGTCAAAGCCCTGCGCCCCCACGTTGGCGCCGAGGGTCCCGGAGGACACCTCCGTGCCGTTCTTGTCGAGGAACCAGACGATGCCGTTGCCGCAGCACGGGTTGTAGTCGTCGAGGACGCCCGCCACGGTGACCTCCACGCCGGCCGTGGTCAGCGGGTTCGTCCACTCGAGGATGACCGGATGGTTCGCGCCATGGACGCCCGGGTGGGAGTCCAACCAGCCGGCAGCGTCCTTGCTGATGTACGGGGCGTTCTGGCCGCTCTCGTACCACCCTCGGCTCGGGGCGTGGAAGCTCGCCAGCGGCACGTACGTCGCCGGGTTGCGACCCGTCCCGCTGCCGTCGTTGTCGGGCGCGGTGAGGTAACGCCAGACGCCGGCGTTGCCATAGGCGTCGGGGGCCGGGTTGGCGCCGGGGGCAGCCGCGACGAAGTCCTCCTCGGCGTCCCAGACCATGTCCTGGGGCGCCGAGGCCGCGCGCGGCGCGCGGCGGGCGAAGACAGCGATCGCGTCGGCGTCCTCGCTGAAGGCGTACAGATTGGTGTCGTCGGGGGAGAGCACGAGGCCGGTGCCCTCCTGGTTGTCGGCGAGGGCCTTGCCCTTGCGGCAGCGTCCGGCGGTCTCGAAGCGATCGTCGCCGTCCTGGGAGTAGCACGCGTCGAGGCCGCCGAGCTGGCGCAGCGAGCCGTCGGTGCGGCGGTCGAAGCTCGCGATCGCGTCCGACCCGTAGCTCTGGAGGTACACCGTCCGGCCGTCGCCGGCGATCGCGATGCCGTGCGGCTCGCGAATGGCGTCACCCTCGGCGCAGCCGAAGGAGGCGTTCTGGTCGATGCAGCCGTCGATGCCGGGCTTCTGGGTCAGCGTGCCGTCCGCCTCGCGGCTGAACGCGAGCACGTCCCAGTAGGTGAAGCCGGCGACGTAGACGTCGGCGCCGTCGGGCGAGACCACCAGCGGTCCGGGATTGGCCATGCCGCGGACGACCGTGCAGCCCTCGTTCGCCGACCCGCGGACGCAGCCGAGGTTGCCATCGGCCTGCGTCAGCTCACCCGTCGTCTGATCGACGGAGAAGACCGAGACCGCACCCGAGTAGTACGAGGAGACGTAGACCGACCGGCCGTCGGGCGACGCCGCGACGCCGCGTGGCCCGGCGAGCGCGCGGGCGTCGGTGCAGCCGGTCTGGGGGCTGTCGCTCAGGCAGTTGGCCTTGGTCAGCGAGCCGTCGGACGCCCGGCGGAACGCGGTCACCGAAGACGAGCCCCAAGCGGCGACGAAGACGAAGCGGCCGTCGTCGGAGACGTCGATCGCGTACGGCTGAGACATGCCCGAGACCTGCGTGCACGTGTCCGCGGCCGAGTCGTTGCGGATGCATCCCTTGTCCCCGGCGAGCTGGGTCAGGGTGCCGTCGCCGGCGCGCTCGAAGGCGGTCAGCGTCGAGTCGTCGAAGGAGATCGCGTAGACGCTGGTCCCGTAGGTGGCGACGCCCCAGGCGTCACCGAGGCCGCGCGCGCTCGCGCACTCGCCGGGGATGGGGGTGCGTCCGACGCACCCGGCTTCGCCCGCGAGCTGCGTCAGCTTGCCCGCTCCGGGCTGGTCGCTCGGGGTTCGCTCGTAGACCGTCAGCGTGTCCGAGTCGCGCGCAGCCGCGTAGAGGAACCGACCGCTGAAGGCGCCTCCCAGTGGCCGGTCGAGCTGGCGCGCCGGGGCGCAGGTCACATCGTCGCCCAGGTTGGTCGGGAGGCTCACGCAACCCTTCGTGCCGCCGAGCTGCGCGAGCGCGCCCGTCTGCAGCGAGGCGGCGCCCGTGTCGACGCGGAAGGTGCGCGACACGACGGGCGAGACGTTCTTCGCGCGGTCGTAGGCGCGCAGCTCGACCGTGTGCTGGCCGTCGGGCAGCTCGGGTGTCGTGAAGGGCGACGCGCACGCCGACCACGCGCCGCCGTCGACACGGCATTCGCGCACGCCGGGCTCGTCGGCGGTGAAGGCGAAGCTCACGACGGCGTCGCGCATGAGCGCGTTGGCGCCGGGACCGCTGGTGACGGTGATCGCGGGGGGATCGGTGTCGACCGCGAAGGTGCGCGTCGCCGGGGACGGGTCGACCGCGCCGCCTGCTGACTTCGCGCGCACCTCGAGGCGGTGGGAGCCATCGGCGAGATTGGAGAGGTCGGCGCCGCTGGTGCAGGCGGAGAAGCCGCCCGCGCCGTCGACGCGACACTCGTAGCTCGCGCCACCCGCGTAGATGAACGCGGGAGTGGGGTCGTTCGTCAGCACGCGCGGGCCGCCGGTGATCTCGGTCTGCGGGCCCGCCTGCTGGGGCCCGATGATGTGGACGTCGAAGGTGACCTTGTCGCAGCCGAAGTCGTCGCGGGGCGAGACGGCGAAGGACAGCTCGTCGTTCGCGTCGAGATCGAGTGCGAGGTCGACGGCCTGTCCGCGGCCCATGTTGACGAGCGTCGACGTCTCGAGCTCGGTCCCGTTGCGCAAGATGTGCCAGACGATGCCGTCGCCGCAGTTCTCGTGGTCCTCGACGAGCGCGGAGACCTCGAAGTGGCCGGTGCCCGGGAGCGGGTTGTGCCACGTCGCGACCGCAGACTCGCCGCCGTCCCCCGCGTTTTCGGGATGCATCAGGAACCGGTCCTTGGTCCCGCCGTTGTAGCCGACGCCCACGCCGAGCCAGCCGCTGCCCGAGACGTCGTGCCAGCCCTTGTTCCACCAGCTGTAGCGGCCATCGACGAAGCTGGCCAGGTCGCTGCGGGTCGCGGTCGCGAGGTCGGACCCGTCGGGCGCGGCGTCCGCCTTCTCATAGCGCCACACCGCCGCGTCGCCATAGGCGTCCGGTGCCGGGTTGGCCCCCGGCGCGGCGAGCACGAAATCGCCGGCGGCGTCCCACTCATACGGCTGGGGGTCGCTCGTGGCGACCGGGACGCCGCGACTGAACACGGCGAGAGCGCCACCCTGCTCGGTCGCGTTGACGTAGACGTTGCGCCCATCGGGACTGAGGGCGACGGCGTTCGGACCGTAGTTGGCGTACGGGTAGTCGCGCAGGCCCTTGCCGTCGCGGCACGAGCCGTTCGAGCCGGAATCCGTCCAGCACGCGTCCTGAGCGGTCAGCTGCGTGAGCTGGCCGTCCTCGTCGCGGCGGAAGATCGCCACGCCGTCCTCCCACGGGCTCTGCGCGTAGACGTTGCGGCCGTCGGAGGAGACGACGAGCGGCTGGCCCTGCAGGTCGCCGGCGCGCGCGTGGCGGCAGCCGTGTGCGAAGTAGTAGCTGAGGCAGCCGCGCTGCTGGAGCGCGCCCGCGGCGGTGCGATCGAGCACCGCGATGCCGTCGTCCCACGAGGCGTAGACATTGCCGCCGTCCGGGGCGATCGCCAGAGCGCCGATCCCGTTGAGGGCGTAGCCATCGACGCAGTCCTCGCCAGGATCCTGGCGGATGCAGCCGTCCTCGCCGTCGAGCTGACGCAGGTCGCCCTGCCCGTCGCGGCTGAGGTTGACGACCGACTGGCTGTACGCCGCGGCGGTGTGCACGGAGGAGCCGTCGCCCGCTACGACGACCGAGACCGGGTAGTCGAGCGCCCTTGCCCGACGACACGGACCGCCGAGCCCGTCGTTGCCCGACCACGAGACGCAGCCGTCGGCCGTCGCGGACTGCGTGAGCGCGCCCGTCGACCCGTCGCGGTCGAGCACCGCGATCGCATCGCTCGAGGCAGCCGCGACGTAGACCTGGCCCGCCGTGACGGCGATGCCATGGGGGTTGACGAGGGCGCGGCCGCTCGCGCACCCGCTGCCGCCGTTGTGGGCGATGCAGCCGTCGGCGCCCGGGATCGGCGTCAGCTCGCCCGACGTCGTGTCACGAGCGAACACTGCGATCCGGTTCTCGTACCAGCTGGCGACGTAGACGAACCTCCCGTCCGGGGAGAGGGCGACGGAGGTCGGCCCGTACAGGCCGCGCACGTCGTCGGCACATTCGGCGCTGCCGCCGAAGCGGTAGAAGCAGCCGGCGTCGCCGGCCTTCTGGGTCAACTTGCCGTTCCCGGAGCCGTCGCGATCGAAGACGGTGAGGGTGCTGTTGTCGTAGGAGATGACGTAGGCCTGCTTGCCGTCCGGCGAGACGGCGACGCCGCTGTTCTGGTTCGTGCCGGCGCCGTTGGCGCAGGTCGTCCCCTCGTACGGTGCCGGGTTGTCGGAGATGCAGCCGTCGGTCCCGGGCAGCTGTGACAGGGCGCCCGGCTGCAGGCCGTCCGCGCCGGTGACGACGGTGAACGCGCGCACGGCGACCGGGGACTCGTTGCCGGCGACGTCGCGTGTCTTGACGCGCAGCGAGTGCGGACCCGGCGCGAGTTCGTCCACGGCGAACGGCGAGTCGCAGCGGCTCAGCGTCTCCGAGTCGAGCGAGCAGTAGAAGCGGGCACCGCCGGGCTCGCTGGACGTCAGCGACCACCGGGGGGACGACTGGCGCGTGGTGCCCTGCGGACCGGTCACGGTCAGCGTCGGAGCGGTGGCGTCGACGGTGAAGGCGCGCTTGGCCGGCGTCTGGTCGACGGCCGCGGTCACCGGGTCCTTCGCGCGGGCCTCGAAGACCCAGTCGCCGTCGGCGAGCGCCGGGCTCGTGTACGGATCGGCGCAGTTAGCGAAGCCGCCTGAGGCGGCGCCGGCCGCGTACATGCGGCATTCGTAGGTGGCGTTTGCGACGTTCGAGCCGAGGTCGAACGTCGGGGTGTCGTCGCTCGTGACGCCGCGCGGGGCGCCGGCGGCGATCGTCGTCTGCACGCCGCCCTCGACCGGGCCGGTGATGTGCAGGTCGAGGTGGGTGGAGTCGTAGTAGTCGTTGCCGTGCGAGGCGACGCCGAGCCAGATCACGTCGCCGACGGCGACGGTCTGGTTGAAGTCGAAGTAGCCGGCGGGGTCGAAGGGACTGCCGGATGCGGTGACGCCGGAGTAGAGGTTCGTGCCGTTCCTGTCGAGGAACCAGGCGATGCCGTCGCTCGAATAGCGGTTGTCGAGGTTGACCTGCCCGGCGATGTTGACCTGACCGGCGACAGGGCTCTTCCAGCCCACGATCGGTGCCTCGTTGCCCTGCGGATGGACGATGACGGTGCTCTGGTCCTCGCTGTAGACCCAAGGGATGTAGCCGTCGTCGGGGTCGCGCCACGTGTCGGACTCGGTGCCGTTGGTGGTGTGGTGGGAGAGCGATTGGTATCCGGCCGGGGTCCGGTTGGTGGCGTCGCCGTCAGCGGCGTCGAAGCTCACGTAGCGCCAGACGTCGGCGTTGCCGTACGCGTCGCGGCTCGGGTTCTCCGCCGCACCGCCGTAGCGCCAGTCGTCCGCGAGGTCCCAGGTGCGTCGCGCGGGCGCCAGCGGCGAGGCCGCGGCAGCGCGGGCGAAGGCCGCGATGCCCTGCGACTCCCAGCTGGCGACGTAGAGATTCTGGCCGAGCGGGTCGAGGGCCAGGTTCCCGCCCCCGTAGTGCTGGTCGAGGGCGTGGGCCTGGGTGCAGACGCCGGCGCTTGCCGCCTCGCCGTAGGCGGGGACGAACCCCGATTGGCTCAGGCAGGCGGAGTGACCGGCAAGCGGCGTGATCACTCCGTCGCGCCGGTCGAAGCCGACGACGCTGTTGTCGTGGATGCCGCCGACGTACAGCGAGCGGCCGTCCGGGCTGATCGCGACGCCCCCCGGCGACCAGAGCCCGGCGGCACGCTTGCAGCCGCTGTTGTCGTGGTACTGCCAGCAGCCGCTGCGCCCGGCGGGCTGCTTCAGCGAGCCATCGGCCGGGCGGCGCTCGAGCACGACGAGCGCGTTGTCGGTGGTCATGTAGACGTCCTGGCCGTCGGTGCCGGCGTCGGTGTCGGGGGCGATGACGAGGTCGCGGGCGTGGCCGAGGTCGTGCCCGTCGGTGCAGCGGCGCGAGCCGTCGTTGTTGATGCAGCCCTCCTCGTCGGGGAGCTGCGTGAGCTTGCCGCGACCCGCGCGCCTGCCGTGGCGCGCGCGAAGGTGGCCACGCCGCCGTTGCCCGAGCCGACGTAGACGTTCTCGCCCCCCGGGGAGATGCCGATCCGCTCCGGATACCCCATGCCTCGCG
The DNA here is from genome assembly GCA_963781415.1 of uncultured Solirubrobacteraceae bacterium. Taxonomy (GTDB): domain Bacteria; phylum Actinomycetota; class Thermoleophilia; order Solirubrobacterales; family Solirubrobacteraceae; genus DATLGB01. The sequence continues at coordinate 2,362,239 of CAWAFT010000002.1, read as the reverse complement.
CTCCACGGCAGGTTCCGTTCGGGCCGTCCTCGTCCAGGCACGAGTCGGTACCGCCGAGCTGCGTGAGCTCACCGTGCCCGCCGACCGAGTCGTCGCGAGAGAGCGCGACGATCGACTGCGAGTAGTAGCCCGTGGCGTAGACCGTCTTGTTGTCCGGGCTCACCGCGACGTCGGTGAGGTTGTTCGCGCCGGAGAGCGTCCCGCAGGCCGAGTCCCAGTCGGCCACGCAGCCCGCCGCACCGAGGGGCTGCGTCAGCGCGCCCGTGGACGGGTCGCGCTCGAAGATCGCGATGCCCGAGGCGTTGAAGCCACCGACGTAGACGTTGCGACCGTCGGGCGAGACGGCGACCGAGGACGGGTCGTAGGTCCCGCGCAGGTCGCCGCAGCTGCCACGGGCGTAGTAGAAGTGGGTGAAGCAGCCCTCGTCGACCGTCGTGTTCGGATCGTCGTACTGGACGAGCTCGCCGCCGGCCTGGCGGGTGAACACGGTCAGCGTCTGGCCCGAGCCCGAAGGACCGACGGCGTAGACGTTCTTGCCGTCAGGGCTGACGGCGAGCGCGTTGGCGTTGAGCAATTGGTCGGCGTCTTCGCACTCCCCCGGCGTCGGGTTCTCGACGATGCATCCTGAGGGGTCGGCGAGCTGCGTGAGCTCGCCCTCCTGGGCAGCGCGGGCCGGGCCAGCAGCAGCGAGGACGCAGAGCAGCGAGGCGAAGACGACGCTTGCTCGCAACCACTTGCCCAGCTTCATTGCCGGCTCCCTATGTCCAACCTTCAGGTGCACTTCCGTCCACCGAACGAGCGCCTGGCCGGATAACTGGCCTCTGGTCGGTAAGTCGTACCAATGGATCGGTAAGCACGCCGACAGCCCGGATTTCGGTCAAACTGACTGGAGGTCGTCGGGTGGAAAGTGGGAAGTGCCACTGCCCACTTCGATACGCTTCCGCCATGAGCACGCCCACGGCCGACCGCACCGCCCCCAAGCCCGACTTCGGCGCCAAGAAGCGGCACTTCATCTTCACCGACGAGCACGAGCAGCTGCGCGAGTCGATCGCGAACTTCGTCGCGAAGGAGCTGCGCCCGCACGCCGAGGAGTGGGAGCAGGAGACGTGGCCCGACTCGGTCGTCACGCGTATGGGCGAGCTCGGATTCCTCGGTCTCGACAAGCCCGAGGAGTACGGCGGGCAGGGCGGGGACTACATGTCGGCGCTCGTGCTCGGCGAGGAGATGGCGGGTGCGGCGTGCGGCGGCCTGGCGATGGGCATCGCGGTGCAGACCGACATGGCGCTGCCGCCGATCCTCGCCTTCGGCACCGAGGAGCAGAAGCGCGAGTGGGCCGAGCCGGCCATCCGGGGCCAGAAGATCCTCTGCCTGGGTATCACGGAGCCCGACGCGGGCTCGGACGTCGCGGGCATCAAGACCCGCGCGGTGCGCGACGGCGACGAGTGGGTCATCAACGGCTCGAAGACCTACATCACCAACGGGCATCGGGCCGACGTGATCGTGCTCGTCACCAAGACCGACCCGGACGCCGGCTACGAGGGCTTCACGCTCTTCCTGGTCCCGATGGACGCTCCGGGCGTCATCAAGGAGGCGCGCCTGAAGAAGCTCGGCATGCACGCCTCCGACACCGCGCTGCTCGCCTTCCAGGACGTGCGGGTACCGGACTCGGCGCGCCTCGGCGAGGAGGGCAAGGGCTTCTTCAACATCATGTGGGAGCTGCAGGGCGAGCGGCTGATCGGCGCCGCGGGCTGCAACGCCGGCGCCCAGCGCTGTTTCGACCAGACGCTGCAGTACGCGATGGAGCGCACCGCGTTCGGCAAGTCGATCGGCAAGTTCCAGGCCATCCGGCACAAGTTCGCCGACATGGCCACGAAGATCGAGGCCTCGCGCCAGCTGACCTACACGACCGCGTGGCGCTTCGCCAACGGCGAATACCCCGTCCGCGAGATCTCGATGGCCAAGCTCTTCGCGTCACGGATGGCCTGCGAGGTCACCGACGAGTGCCTGCAGATCCACGGCGGGGCGGGCTACATGGTCGAGTACGGCATCGAGCGCGCGTGGCGCGACATGCGACTCAATCGCATCGGCGCAGGCACGGATGAGATCATGCTCGACGTGATCGGCCGCTCCTACGGCTTATGAGATGACCGGCCTGGAGATCGGGCGGGGCGTCCGTGATGACGCCCCCGTCACGGTCGACCTCGCCACGCTCAACCGCCACGGCCTGATCGCGGGCGCGACCGGCACGGGCAAGACGAAGACGATGCAGGTCCTGGCCGAGGCGATGTCCTCGGCCGGGGTGCCGGTGCTCGTCGCCGACGTCAAGGGCGACGTCAGCGGGCTCGCGGTACCCGGCGAGCTGCGCGAGCCGACGGCGTTCCCGGTCGAGTTCCTTTCGCTCGGCGGGCTCGGGCCGGGCGTGCCGATCCGCGCCACGGTGTCGGACTTCGGCCCGCAGCTGCTCGCGAAGGTGCTCGGGTCCAACGAGACGCAGGAGCAGTCGCTCCAGCTCGTCTTCCACTACGCCGACCAGCGCGGGCTGCCGCTGCTGGACCTCGACGACCTGCGCGCGCTGCTCACGCACCTGACGACGAAGGAGGGCAAGGCCGAGCTCGAGGGCATCGGCGGGCTCGCCAAGGCGACGGTCAACGTCCTGCTGCGCGCGCTCGTGGGCCTCGAGACCGGTGGCGGCAAGGAGTTCTTCGGGGAGCCGCAGCTCGACGTCGCCGACCTCATGCGCACGACGCCGGACGGGCGCGGCGTGATCTCGTGCGTCGAGCTCGCCGCTGTTCAGGAGTACCCGCAGCTGTGGTCGACGGCGCTCATGTGGCTCGTGGCCGAGCTGTTCGAGTCGCTCCCCGAGGCGGGCGATCTGCCCCAGCCCAAGCTCGTCGTGTTCCTCGACGAGGCGCACCTGCTCTTCTCCGACGCCACGAAGGCGTTCGTCGCCTCGATCGAGCGCACGGTCCGGCTCATCCGCTCCAAGGGCGTCGGCGTCTGGTTCGTCACCCAGGTCCCCGGCGACCTCGCGCCGTCGGTGCTCGCGCAGCTCGGCGGCCGCGTGCAGCACGCCCTGCGCGCCTTCACCCCGCGCGACGCCAAGGCGCTGCGGGCGGCGGTCTCGACCTTCCCCACCACGCCCGACTACGACCTCGAGGAGCTGCTGCCCGCGCTGGGCATCGCCGAGGCGGTCGTGACCACGCTCGACGACCGCGGCGTGCCCTCCCCCGTCGTCCATACGAAGATCCTCGCGCCGCGCTCGCGCATGGACCCGTGGGACGGCGTGGACGCTGCCGCCCGGGGGTCGGAGCTGTGGACCCGCTACGGCACCCGGATGGAGCGCGAATCGGCGAAGGAGCTGCTTGCGAAGCGGCTGCCGGAGCCCGTGCCGGAGCCCGCTGCGGAGCCGGAGCGCGTACCGCTGCCCAAGCGTGCGCGGACCCCCCGGCCCGCACCGGATCCCATGGAGCAGATCAAGCGCGAGGTCATCCGCGGGGTGTTCGGGATGCTGCGCAAGCGGTTGTAGCCCTACGGACCTCCCTTAAACGGGTGCTAAGCGCTAGGTTGCCCACAACCTGCCTGGCCACGGCCGGGCCCAACGTCCCAAGGGGTAAGTACATGCGTAGGACTTCGCGCGTCGCTGTAGCGGCGCTGGCGACGGTCGCCTTCTCGACCGGAGCGGCCCAAGCGGCCACCGCACCGCTCAACGCCTACGAGCTCAAGGTCAAGCCGACCCAGCTCGAGGACCTGGCCCAGGCCGGGTACGACGTGACCGAGGGTCGCGTCGGCAACCGCATCACCGTCGTCGCCACCCGCGCGCAGGCGCGCGCACTGGCCAAGCAGGGCTTCAAGCCGCGCAAGTCGGGCGACGCCGCCCGCGTCGCGCCCGCCTACGGACCGACCGGCGGCTATGACGTCTGGCGCCCGTACGCGCGCCCGGCCTACGACCTCGCCGGCGACGAGGTCCCCAATCTCTCCGAGGAGCTCAAGCAGCTCGCCGCCGACAACCCCGGCTTCACCAAGCTGGTCAAGATCGGCCAGACCAACGGCGGGCCCGACGACCCGGCGACCACGGACGACGACGACTACGTCAAGCCGAAGCCGATCTGGGCCCTCAAGGTCTCGCGTGACGCCAAGTCCGAGCCCGACGGCTCCAAGCCCGCGGTCATCTACTCCTCCACGCAGCACGCGCGCGAGTGGCTCTCGACCGAGACCAACCGCCGGCTGATGCGCCTGTTCATCGACAACTACGGCCAGACCGGGACCGCGATCGGCACCGACGGCAACCCCGTGGACGGCATCGATGCCGAGGAGCTCACCGAACTCGTCAAGACGCGCGAGCTGTGGTTCCTGCTCGTCGCCAACCCGAACGGCTACGACTACACCTTCGAGTCGCCCGCGACCCGGCTGTGGCGCAAGAACCTGCGCGACAACAACGGCGACGGCAGGCTCACCAGCTTGGACGGCGTGGACCCCAACCGCAACTTCCCGACGAACTGGGGCTATGACAACGAGGGTTCGTCGAGCACCATCTCGAGCGAGACCTTCCGCGGAACCGGCCCGGCCTCGGAGCCCGAGACGAAGGCCTTCGACGCGCTGATGACGCGGACGAACGCCGAGTTCAACAACAACTTCCACACGTTCGGCCAGCTGCTGCTGTATCCGTTCGGGTGGCAGGTCAACACCTACGCCGCGGACGATCCGCTCTTCCGCGCGCTGTCGGGCTCGGACGAGAACCCCGCCATCCCGGACTTCAACCCGGGCGTCGGCGCGGAGCTCTACACGACCAACGGCGACACGAACGACCACGCCTACCAGGCCTACGACATCCTGTCGTGGACGCCTGAGCTCAAGGGCGGCGACCCCACCGTCGAGCCCGGCGCGGGCGGCTTCATCTTCCAGGACGTCGAGGCTGACGTGCAGGCGGAGTTCGAGGACCAGCTGCCCTTCTCGCTGGACATGGCTCGTAACGCGCCCGACCCGTCGCAGGGCATCTCGCACCTGGGCAACGTCGCGCCGGACTACGAGCTCGAGTCCTTCAAGGTCTCCTACGGCGACCCGCAGACCGTGCAGGTCAAGGCGAAGCGCTCGCTCGGCCCGGTCACGGTCCACTGGCAGGTCGGCCAGGGCACCGCGCAGTCCGCACCGACGACGGAATGGCTCGGCGGCGAGCGCTACGGCGGCGCCGGCGACGTCTACTACCACCGCGTCCGGGCGGACATCAGCGGCGCCAAGCCGGGCCAGAAGGTCAAGGTCTGGTTCACCGCGAACGGCGGCACGAGCGACTTCTCGAAGTCGCAGGCGTTCACCTACACCCTCGAGTCCGACTCGGACGCGCCGGTGCTGGTCCTGGTCGGCGAGAACTACTCCGGCGGCTCGCCGGGGTACTCCGACCCGTCCAAGCCGAAGTACCTGGGCACCTACACCAAGGCGCTCACCGATCTCGGCATCGCCTACGACGTCTGGGACGTCGACGCGCGCGGCCTGACGGCGCCCGATCCGCTCGGCGTCCTGAGCCACTACAAGGCGGTCATCTGGTACACGGGTGATGACTTCATCACGCGTTACCCCGGCCAGCCCGGCGGGACCGGCGCGGCGAAGGTCGCCAACGACATCGTGGTCGCGGTGCGCGATCACATCAACGAGGGCGGCAAGCTGCTGCTGACCGGTGAGCAGTCCGGCTCGCAGTACTTCACCGGCTTCGAGTACTCGCAGTTCGGCGAGCCCGTGGCCAACACGGATTCGGGTTACTGCGACTCGATCGACTCGTCGGTCGACGACGGGTGCATCCCGCTGTCGAACGACTTCTTCCAGTACTACCTGGGCGGGTACATCTACGCGGCCGGCGGTGGGTCCGACGGCGACCAGGCGTTCCCCGTCAAGGGGCTGGGCGACTTCGGCGGACTGACCTGGTCGTTCACGCCGGACACCCAGACGCAGGCCGGGACCGCGCTCGTGACGAGCTCGCTGCTGCCCGTGGCCAAGTTCCCGCAGTTCGCCTCGCAGGGCCTGGCGGAGTACGTCCGTCCGGGCGCGGCGCCGTACGCGCCGTACGCGGGTGAGTACTACGTGTTCTCGGGCGCGTCGGACAACAGCTACCGGCGCCTCGCGACGACGGTGGACCTGACCGGCAAGACCGGCGGCAAGCTGGACTTCCAGACGTCCTTCGACACGGAGTCGGAGTACGACTTCCTGTTCGTCGAGGCCCACACCCCGGGCCAGGACGACTGGACGACGCTGGAGGTCACCGACGACGCGGGTGATCCGGTGTCCAGCACGGACACCGGCTTCTCCTGCGGCGGCGACGGCTACACGTGGCAGGACGAGCACCCGTTCCTGGCGCACTACCAGACGATCATCGACCCGGACACGCAGTGTGATCCGACGGGCACGACGGGCGAGTGGAACGCGGTCACCGGCAACTCCGGCGGCTGGCAGCACTTCAACGTCGACCTCTCGGCCTACGACGGGCAGCCCGTCGAGATCTCGATCACCTACGTGCAGGACCCGGCGGTCGCCGGCCTGGGCGTGTTCGTCGACGAGGCCCGCACGCGTGCCGACGGCGGCGATCTGTCCGTCGACGTCCTTCGAGGACGGCCTCGGCGCCTGGACGGTCGCCCGGCCCGCCCCCGGGAACGGAGTTCAACGCCACCGACTGGACGCGTGAGAAGGCGGCGTTCGACGAGGCTCCGGTCATCGGCACGGCGGACACCGTGTGGATGACGTTCGGTCTCGAGGGCATCAGCACGGACGCCGATCGCAACGCGCTGCTGGGCAAGACGCTCAGCCGCTTCGGCATCGCAGGCCCGACGCCGACGCCGACGCCTACGGCAACCGCCACGGAGACGGCGACGAGCACGCCGGAGCCGACGGCAACCGCCACGGCCACCCCGACGGCGACCCCGCCGGCGGCCGGCCAGGGCAAGCTCAAGATCGGGCGCGGCCCGCTGCGCGCGGCGAAGAACCGGACCGTTCCCGTCCGGATCAAGTGCGTCAAGACCGATGAGCGCTGCACCGGCTCGGTCAAGCTCGTCCGCAAGGGCAAGACGATCGGCTCCAAGCCGTTCAGCGTCCCGCCCCGGGTCAAGCGGATCCGCAACGTCCGCATCGACAAGGCGACCTACAAGCTGCTGCGCAAGAGGGGCAAGCTGAAGGTCAAGGCGGTCGCGACCGGCACGAGCGGCGGATACGCGCTGCTGCGCGCGGTCCAGAAGATCACGGTCAGGGCACCCCGCTAGGAGGGCTCGCACGGGCGGCGGCCGTTTAGGCTGCCGCCCGTGCCCGCTCCTGCGCCGCCCTTCACCGACGAGACGGAGGCGTTCCGCGCGGAGTACCGCGCGTTCATCGACGAGCGGATCCGCCCGCACGTCGACGGCTGGGAGGCCGAGGAGTGGTTTCCCTCCGAGGTCTACGGCTGGTTCGCCGAGCGCGGCTGGCTCGGCGTGACCATGCCCACCGAGTACGGCGGGCTCGGCCTCGGCCCCGAGTTCGGCGCCGTGGTCAGCGAGGAGCTCGCGCGCTGCGGCTCGGGCGGCTTCGCGGCCGGGATCGGCGCCCACATGGGCATCGCCTCCCCGCCCGTCGCCCGCTTCGGCACCGCCGAGCAGAAGGAGCGCTGGCTCGGGCCGGCGATGCGCGGCGAGAAGATCGGCGCGCTGGCGATCACCGAGCCCGGCGGAGGGTCGGACGTCGCCTCCGCCCGCACCCGCGCCGACCGCGTCGACGGTGGCTGGCTCGTCAACGGCGAGAAGACCTACATCACCAACGGCGTGCGCGCGGACTTCTACGTCACCGCCGTGCGCACGACCTCCGATGGCGGCCACGGCGGCATGTCGTTCCTCGTCGTCGACAAGGGCGAGGGCGTGACGGCGTCCAAGCTGTCCAAGCTCGGCTGGCACGCGTCCGACACCGCGACCGTGGCCTACGACGACGTCTTCGTGCCCGACGAGCACCTGCTCGGCGAGCTCAACAAGGGCTTCTACCTGATCATGGCCAACTTCCAGGGCGAGCGGCTCGGGATGGCGCTGACGGCGCTCGGGGAGATGCGCGCGACCTTCGAGCGCCTGCTCGAGTGGGTGCGCGAACGGCCGGTGAGCTCAGCCCGCCGCGCGGCCGTGGCCGAGCTGGCGCTGAAGGTCGAGGCCGCCGCTGCGATCGCCTACGGCGCGGCCCGCCGGGCCGTGGCCGGGGAGGACTTCGTCCGCGAGGTGTCGGAGGCCAAGCTCTACACGCAGCGGGCCAACCTCGAGGTCCAGGAGGGCGCCCTCGGGCTCATGGGACTCGAGGCGCCGCCCGCGCTCGAGCGCGCTCTGCGCGACGCGCGGCTCGGCCCGATCGGCGGCGGCACCGACGAGATCATGCGGGAGATCGTCGGCCGCTCCTACGGGCTCTGACCGCGGCGGGCGGGCGCGGGCGCGGCGCGGGCGCGGCGCGGCGGGCGGGCGCGGGCGCGGGCGCGCCCGACGGGCGCGCGGGGCGGTCCCCGACCTTAGGTCCGGATATGACCCCCAAGGTCAGGCGGCGGGCGGGATCACCGTCGGGCGGCGGAGAGAATCGGCCGCTCCGGACCTAGGACCGATAGGAGGTGCCCGCTCTTAGGTCCGCATATGACCCCCAACCTCGGGAGGCGCGGCTGACGCGGCTGGTCGGCCGCCAGCACGGCGTCGTCGCACACGCGCAGCTGCTCGCCCTGGGCTTCAGCCGCTCGTGGATCAAGCGGGCGCGGGCGTCGGGCCGCCTCGTCACCCTTCACCGCGGGGTCTACGCCGCCGGCAACCTCGCCATCGGGTTGGAGGGACGGGCGTTCGCCGGCCTGCTGGCGGGTGGCGCGACCGCCACGGTCAGCCGTCACACCGTGACGGCGCTCCTCGGCGTTCGGCGCGACCGCGCCGAGCCGATCCACCTCACGCTTCCCAACCACCGCTGCAATCGTCCCGGCCTGGTCTTTCACGAGGGCGCGCTGGGCGAAGACGACGTCCGCATCTGGCGCAACCTGAGGATCACCTCTGTCGAGCGGACCCTCATCGACCTCGCGGATGAGCTCACGACGGACGAACTCGAGAAGGCGCTCAGCGCGGCGCAGCGACTCGGCCACGTGGACTTCGGGCGTCTCGCCCGCTCGCCCGGGCGGCGCGGGATGACCGCTGTCCTCGCACGCGGCTTCCGCATGACCCGGTCTGACATCGAGCGCGCCCTGCTGCGGGAACTGCGCAGAGCGAAGGACGTCCCGGTGCCTGAGTGCAACGTGCACCTGCTCGGTTTCGAAGCCGACATGCACTGGCCCGACCACGACCTCGTGGTCGAGATCGACGACTACCTCACGCACGGCGACCGCCTCGCCTTCGAGCGCGATCGCGAGAAGCAGAATTGCTACCTGTTGGCGGGCATCCGGACGCTGCGTGTCACGGAGCAGACGCTGCCGGAAGCGGTTCCGTCGATCCGCTCGCTGACGACGGGCGCGTCGCCAGCCAGGAGCCCGCGAGGATGAGGACGAGCCCGACGAGCGCGCCCGGCCCGACGTCCTCGCCCAGCACGACCACCCCGGCGACGACCGCGACGACCGGTGCGACGTAGGTGATGACCGACGTCCGCGCGGCGCCGATGTTGGTGATCAGCAGCGCGAAGAGCGCGAAGGCCGCCGCGGTGCAGGGGAGGCCGAGCACGACGATGGCGATGCCCGCATCCGTCGTCAACCGGTCCGGGGTGCCCATGGCCGCGAACGGGGCGAGGAAGACCGCGGCCGCCGCGAGCGAGCAGCCCATGGCGGCGCGGACGTCGACGGTGCCGAAGCGCCGCTGGTAGAGCATGGGACCGCACGCGTAGCCGAAGGCGGCCAGCAGGACGGCGCCGGCGCCGAGCATCTCGTCGCCCTGGCCCGCCACGTCGATGCCGACGAGCGCCACCACCCCGGCGAAGCCGATCGCAAGGCCCGCCGCCCGCACGCGCGTGAGCCGCTCGGTGGGCACGAAGCGCAGGCTGAGCAGCGCGATGAAGGCGGGAACCGTCGCGACGAGGATCGCCGCCAGTGACGAGTCCACCCGCTGCTCGCCGAAGGCGATCAACGGAAACGGGATGCAGATCTCGATCACCGCGTAGATCGCGACCCAGCGCCCCTGGCCGCGCACCTGGCTCAGGCTCCCCGCCCGGGCCGCCAGCGCCAGCAGCACCACCGCCGCGATCGTCACCCGCGCCCACGAGAGGAAGATCGGCGGCACGCCGTCGTCCACCGCCACCTTGATGAACAGGTACGGAATCCCCCACAGGACCGAGAGGCCGAGGAACCCCGCCCACGCCCGGGCGCTCACGTCCGGCGGATGGCGCCCGTCACGGGGTGGCGACCAGTGCCGGCTCGAGCGTGACCGGGATGCCGTTGAGGACCGCATTGCCCGACACCGCGTCGAGCACCCGCTCGTCACCGAGCAGATTGGAGTTCACACCCGCGTGGTCGCGCGCGACGGAGAGGCGGCTGCCGTCGGTGTCGTGACCCCAGCCGTGCGGGATGGAGACCACGCCGGGCATGATTGCGTCGGTGATCTCGACCGGCACGTCGACGGACCCGGCGCGGCTGGTGACGCGGGCGTGGTCTCCGCTGGCGAGGCCGAGTCGGCTCGCGTCGTCGGGGTGCACCCACGCGGTGCAGCGGTCCTTGCCCCTCACGAGCGGCTCGAGGTTGTGCATCCAGGAGTTGTTCGAGCGCAGCTGTCGGCGGCCGATGAGCACGAACCCCTCGCGTTCCGCATCCAGCGACGCCCGCAGGCGCGGCACGTCGGCCACGATCGCCTCCGGCGCCAGCTCCACCTTGCCGCTGGGCGTGCGCAGCACAGGGTGCTCGGGGTCCGACAGCCGCGGCGCCAACGCGCCGAGGTCGATGCCGTGCGGAGCCGCCTCGAGATCGTCGAGAGAGAGCTCATAGGGCCCGGCGGCGAGCAGGATGTCGAGCAGGCGCTCAGGCCCGGTGCGGCCCTCGGGCACCGCGACGCCGGAGCGGCGGGCGAGCTCGGCGGCCACGAACGCGTCGATCGCCGCCACGTCGGCGTCGGGGCCCTGGCCCGTCGCGATCCCCGTCAGGCGCAGCAGCGTCTCCCACTCCGGCGGCACCGTCGAGGTCAGCTGGCGCCGGCGTGTAGTTGGCCACGTTGCGCACGGCGAACTGGTAGAGCGCGACGTCGTAGTGCGGGCGCTCGAGCGGAGAGGGCCCGGGCAGGATGACGTCGGCGTGACGGCTGGTCTCGTTGACGTAGACGTCGACGCAGACCAGCAGCTCGAGCCCGTCGATCGCCGCGGTCAGCCGCCCGGCGTTGGGCGTCGAGAGGCACGGGTTGCCGCTCAGCGTGAAGAGCGCGCGGACCTGCCCCTCCCCCGGCGTCTCGATCTCCTCGGCCATGGCCGCGACCGGCAGCTCGCCGAGCGACTCGCCGAGGCCGCGCACCCGGCTCGTCCAGCGGCCGGTCCTGAAGCCGCGCGACGGGGTCGAGGGATCGGCGTTGGGCTGGCCCGCCGCGGCGAGCGGGAACATCGCACCGCCGGGCTTGTCGAGGTTGCCCGTCAGTGCGTTGAGCACGTCGACGAGCCAGCTCGCGAGCGTCCCGAACTCCTGGAGGGTCGTCCCGATCCGTCCGTAGACGGCCGCACACTCGGCCGCCGCCAGCTCGCGCGCCATCCGCCGGATCTCCTCCGCGGCGATCCCGGTCGCCTCCGCCACCGCCTCCGGGGTGAAGGGCTCCGCGAGCGCGCGCACCTCGTCGACTCCGGCGAGCAGGTCGGAGCGTGACCGCGAGGCCCTCCTCGAACAGGGTGTGCACCAGCGCGAAGAGCAGCAGCGCGTCGGTGCCCGGGCGGATGAAGTGGTGCTCGTCGGCGTGCTCGGCCGTGCGCGAGCGGCGCGGGTCGACGACGACGACCTTGCCGCCGCGCTCGCGCAGGGCACGCAGCCGGCCGCGCACGTCGGGCGCGGTCATCAGCGAGCCGTTGGAGGCGAGCGGGTTCGCGCCGAGCACGAGCAGGTGCATCGTGCGGTCCAGGTCAGGCACCGGGATCGGTGAACGCTCCGCCGAACATGTGCCCGGCCGAGACGTGCTTGGGCATCTGGTCGACCGTCGAGGCCGTGAAGAGATTGCGCGTCCCGAGCGCCTTGTTGAAGACCCGCCCGTAGAGGAGCGCGGCGAGGTTGTGCGCGGACGGGTTGCCCGAGTACACGCGCGACCGCGTTGCGGTCCTGGGCCAGGATCGGCGCGAGGCGGCGGTCGATCTCCGCGAACGCCTCGTCCCACGTCGCCTCCACGAGCTCCCCATCGCGGCGGATGAGCGGCACGCGCAGACGGTCGGGATCGTGGTGCAGCGCCCCGAGCGAGCCGCCCTTGGGGCAGATGAAGCCCTTCGAGAAGACGTCTTCGGCGTCCCCCGCGACGCGCGTGACGCGGTCGTCCTCCATCGTGACCTCGAGGCCACAGGTGGCCTCGCACAGCGGGCAGGTGACGATCATGGGCGCAGGCTACCTGCCACCATGCGCGCCTCACACGACGACTGCGGAGGAAACGGACACATGGGACTGCTGGACGACAAGGTGGCGATCGTGACAGGCGCGGGCCAGGGCATCGGCCGGGCGACGGCGGAGCTGCTCGCCGGCCAGGGCGCGAAGGTCGTCGTCAACGACCTCGACGGTGACAAGGCCCAGGAGGTGCAGGACGCGCTGCCGACCGACGGCACGATCCACTCCGGCGACCTGACGAAGGAGAGCGCGCCGGACGAGCTCGTCCAGACCGCGATCGACGCCTTCGGCAAGATCGACATCATCGTCAACAACGCGGGCTACACCCTCGACGGACCGATCCACAAGCTCTCCGACGACTGGTTCCAGCGGATGCTCGACATCCACCTGATCGTCCCGTTCCGCGTCATCCGCGCCGCCGCGCCACACCTGCGCGAGCCGGCCAAGCAGGAGCGCGAGGAGGGCACGGAGGTCTTCCGCAAGATCGTCAACGTGTCCTCGACCTCGGGCACCTTCGGCAACGCCGGCCAGGCGAACTACTCGGCGGGCAAGGCGGGCATCGTCGGCCTCACCAAGACGCTGGCCAAGGAGTGGGGCCAGTTCAAGATCAACGTCAACGCGGTCGCCTTCGGCTTCGTCGACACCCGCCTCACGCAGGCCAAGGTCGACGACAACACGATGGAGATCGACGGCGAGAAGGTCCAGCTCGGCATCCCGGAGCAGATGCGCGGGATGGCGTCGATGATGATCCCGCTCGGCCGCCCCGCCTCACCCGTCGAGGCCGCCGGCCCGGTCATGTTCCTGTGCACGCCGTGGTCGAACTACGTGCACGGCCAGACGCTGCACATCACGGGCGGCCTCTTCGGGGGGATGACCGGCTAGGGCGTCAGGGAGACGCTGTCGGCGGCTCCCTTGCGCGTGTACGCGCTGACGAGCAGCTCGCGGCCGGTGAGGCGCGCCGTGCGGAACCGCACGAACCGCCGCGCCGGCAGCGCGCGCGTCTGACGTTCGATGACGCGCTCGAGGGCACCGCGATCGTTGCGCTCGACGGACTCGATCACGCTCAGGCCGACGGTGCACGCCTTCGAGCAGCGCACGCGGACCTTCTTGCGCCCGACGGGGAAGACGCTGAGCTTGAGCTTGCCGGGCCTGGCGGCGCCGCGCGGGACGCGCGCTGCCAGCGCCTTGCGCACCGCCTTCAGCGCGGGCTTGCGCTTGCCGCCGGCCCGGACGAGGCCGGCGTGGTAGGGCCAGATGTCGAGGTCGAGCTCACGCTCGGACGGATCGCGCCAGCGGAAGACGAACAGGCCGCCGAGGCCGAGCGGGCGCGCGAGCGCCCGCAGGCCGCGAACGGCCTGGCTGAGCAGCTGCGCCTGCAGCTTGGAGTCGACCGTGAACAGGGACGCCGAGCCGCCGTCGGCCCAGCCGAACTCGGTCACCCACAGTGACGCCTTGTCGCGCCGCGCGGTCATCGCCGACCGGAAGCGGGAGACGAGCGCGATCACGCCGGGGGCATCCGGGGCATAGGCGTGCATCGCCAGCGCGTCGGCGGCGCCCTTGAGCCGGGCGCGGTACATCGCCTTGAGGTAGTCGAGCTGCGGCACGCCCTGCCGCGACTCCGGCAGGCCGGCGGCGACGACGGTCGCCTTCTTGTCGGCCTTGTGGATGGCCTTCGATGCGGCGCGCAGGAGCTTGACGTAGCCGCGCGCATCGGGATCGGGCTGCCAGAAGACCGGCAGGTTGGGTTCGTTCCAGATCTGCCAGGCGCGGATCGGCTTGCGCGGGACATAGGGATGGGTGCGCCAGTAGCTGCCGCGCGGCCCGTAGCGCCGGACGGCTGCCCGCGCGAAGCGCGCGAAGTCCTTCGTCTTGCGCGGCGGGCGCATGCCGCGCTCGCCCTCGGGCTGGTCGACCGCCCACGCCGGCGGATCGAGCAGGAACGGGAAGAGGGTCAGGCCGTGCTGGGCGGCGGAGCCGACGATGTGGTCGTAGCCCGCCCACCGGTAGCGGCCCGGTGTCGGCTGGACGATCTTCCAGGTCAGCGGCCGCCGGACGAGGTCGAAACCCGTCTTGGTGAGCGCGCGCGACTGCTGCTCCTCGCTGTAGACCCCGATCGCCGGCGCGGCCGCCGCCGAGGCGGGGAGGGCCAGCAGCGCGAGGACGACGAGGATCAGGGGCAGCGGCTGTTTACCGGCGGACACGCTCATCCAGCTCACCGTAGAGCGAGCGGATCGCGGCGAAGATCTCGTTGGCCACCGCCTGCTGCTGATCACGGGTCGGATCCGCCACCACGTCCCAGCGCATCGGATCCCCGTACTGGACGAAGACCTTCGGGAACTGGCCACGCTTCCAGTTGCGCACCCGGGAGGATCCGTGGATGGCGACCGGCACGATCACCGCGCCCGACTCGAGCGCGAGGCGGCCGATGCCGCGCTTGGGCTTCTCGGCCATGTCGGCCGACCGCGACCGACCGCCCTCGCAGTACATGACGATCGAGTTCCCCCGACTCAAGACGGCGTGCGCCGTGGTGAAGGCCTCCTCGTCGGCCACGCCGCGCCGGACGGGAAAGACGCCGCCCGGCGAGTAGATGTACCGCATGGGTCCGCTGAAGAGCTGCGACTTGGCCATGAACTGCACGCGGCGCCGCACCCCCGCGCCGGTGAAGAAGTGGTCCATGAACGAGAAGTGGTTCGGCGCGAGGATCAGCGGCCCCTCCGGCGGGACCTTCCAGCTGTCGTAGGAGCGCAGCCGGAAGAACGCCCACGAATACAGGCACGTGCAGGCGCGCACGAGCTCGTAGACCCAGTTGGGCTCGGCCCGGCGGACGCGCTCGTGGTAGCGGTCGAAGTACTCCTTCGGGCGCGGGTCGACGTAGACCTGCGGTCTCATCGGGGCGAGCTTCTCCTCCGCCATGCGCGGCAGCGTACCCTGCGGCGCGTGCGCAGCTTCGCCTTGTCTGCAGTCGGCGCCGACCGGCCCGGGATCATCGCGGCCATCTCCGAGCGCCTCGTCGCCCACGGGCTCAACGTCACGGACTCCCAGATGGGGATCCTGCGCGGTTTCTTCGCGATGACGCTGGTGCTCGAATCCGCCGGGGTCGACGAGGACGCGCTGCGCGCCGATCTCGCCGCGGCCGCCGAGGAGCTGCACCTCGAGGCGCTCACGCTGCGGGAGGTCCACGAGGCGGGCGCCGGCAGCCTGGACGCCGCAACGCACGTCGTCAGCGTCTACGGGGCCGACCACCCCGGCATCCTCGCCTCCGTCACCAGCGGTCTGGCGGCGGCCGGCGCCAACGTGTGCGACCTGCGCACGCGCCTGGTCGAGGAGGACGCCGTGTACGTCATGATCGTCGACGTCGCCGTGCCCGACGCGCTCGACGAGGCCGCGCTCGGTGCCGCGCTCGCGGCGATCGGCGAGCAGCAGGGCGTCGACGTGACGCTGCGCGCGGCCGACACCGACGTCCTGTGATCCGCGAGGTCCTGCGCTACCCCGACCCGCGGCTGAAGGCGCGGGCGGCGGAGGCGACGGGCGATCTCGGTTCGCTCGTCGAGGACCTCGTCGACACGATGCGCTCCTTCGGCCGCTGCGTCGGGATCGCCGCGCCGCAGATCGGCGTGGACGCGCGGGTCTGCATCGTCGACTGCACCGACCATCCCAAGGTGCCCGACGCCTCCGGGCTGCTCGTGCTCGTCAACCCGGTCGCTCGCGCTCGGCGAGGAGACCGCGGTCGGCCGCGAGGGCTGCCTCTCGATCCCCGACCTGACGGGCAACGTGCGGCGGTCGGTGACCGTGACCGTCGAGGGCGGCGTCACCGCGACCGGCTTCGAGGCGCGCGCGATCCAGCACGAGGTCGACCACCTCGACGGCCTGCTCTTCCTCGACCGGGTGGTGTCCGCGAGCGACGTGTTCGCGCGGAAGTCCCGCGCGTGATCTGCGGCGCTCGTCGCCGTGTTCATCGGCGCGGCGCTCCAGTCGGCCGTCGGTTTCGGCTTCGCGCTCGTCGCCGCGCCGCTGCTGTTCGTCTCCCTCGGCCCGGAGGAGGCGGTGTGGTCGCTCAACGCGCTCGCGCTCGGGGTCAACGGCGCGCTGCTGCTCTCCGAGTCGCGGCGGCCGGAGCCGATGGGCCGACTGACGATCACCGTGCTCGCGTGGTCGGTGCCGGGCATGGTCGTCGGCGCGCTCATCCTGCGCGCCGCCGACCCACGCCTGCTGCAGGCGGCGCTGACCGTGACCGTGCTGGCGGCGCTCGGGCTCCGTCTCGCCGTGCGCGGACGCGCGGCGGCGCCCGCGCCGGGCTGGGCCTCCCCGGTGACGGGCGCCGCCACCGGCGTCCTGACGACCTCGCTCTCCACCGCGGGGCCGCCGCTCGTGCTGCTGCTGCTCGGCCGCGGACACGCGCCCGCGCGCGTGCGTGACACGCTCGCCACGATCTTCATCGCCCAGTCCGTGCTCGGCGTCACGGTGCTCGCGGCCACGAGCGGCGGCGACATCCCGCTCGGGCCCGGCCTCTTCGTCCTGCTCGCGGCCGCTCTCCTCGGCCAGGTCGCGGGCCGGCCGCTGTTCGCGCGCCTCGCGGTCGGCAGCTACGAGCCCGTGCTCACCGCCGTCCTGGTCGCAGCGGTGACGATCGGCATGATCGCCGCCGTGACCTGAGGCGTCGTGCTCGTGTCCCGGATCCAGCCCGTCTAGGCTCCGCGCCATGACACGCGTCGAGGCGCACATCACTGGCACCGTCTGGCGGGTCGAGGTGTCCCCCGGCGACCACGTCGACGAGGGCGACACCGTCGTGATCCTCGAGTCGATGAAGATGGAGATGCCCGTTGAGGCCGAGGACGGCGGCACGGTGCGCAACGTGCTCGTCGAAGAGGGTCAGACGGTCTCCGAAGGGGATCCACTTGTCGAGCTCGACGACGACTGAGTCGCTGGCCTCGGGCAAGCTGCGGCTCGACCACCCGGCCGAGCACGTCACCCGCCTGACGATCGCCAACCCGTCCAAGCGCAACGCGCTCGACCACGAGATTCTCGACGGCATCGCTTCGGTTGCCGGCTCCGCGGACGCGCGCTGCCTGCTGATCACCGGCGAGGGCCCGGTGTTCTCGGCGGGCTACGACATCGGTTCCCTGCCCAAGGACGAGTTCGCCGCCGCGGCCGAGGAGCTCGTCGCCCATCCGTTCCACGACGCCATCGAGGCGCTCGAGGCCTACCGCTACCCCGTCGTCGCCGCGCTGAACGGCCACGCGATCGGCGGCGGCCTGGAACTGGCGCTGTCGTGCGACCTGATCGTCGCCTCCGAGGACGCGGTCGTCGGCATGCCCCCGGCCAAGCTCGGGCTCATCTACTCCCACACGGGCCTGCGCAAGTTCGTCGACGCGATCGGCATCATGCGCACCCGGCAGCTCTTCCACGTGGGACGCAACATCTCGGCGGGCCGGGCGGAGAGCTGGGGGCTGATCACCGAGGTCGTGGCCGCGGACGCGCTGGCTGCCCGGGGCCTCGAGCTCGCGGCGGAGATCGCCGGCCTGGCCCCGCTCGCGCTCGAGGGCAACAAGCGCGTGCTGCGGGAGCTGCTGCGCGCGGAGGGCGACCTGCCGGCCGAGGTGGAGCGCGAGCTCATCGCCCTGCGCGAGTCGTGTTTCCGTTCCGACGACTTCTTCGAGGGTGTCCGCTCGTTCGCCGAGAAGCGGCCGCCCGAGTGGAAGGCGTCTTAGCCGTTCCCTAGCCTGCCGCGCGTGGTCAGGCAAGCCCACCGAGGGCGTGCGCCCGGCGCCGTGCGAGGAGGGATCGCTCGTGACCGGCACACCGTCCTCTTCGGTGGTGCGCGCCGGCGACGGCGCAGCGCAGCCGTCGTCGCCTGGCTGCTCGCCCTGGCGGTGGTCGCCGCGGTCGCCGCAGCCGTGATCGCGGTCGGCCCGGCGCTCGCGCTCCCGCCCGACGGGCCGCCGATGGCGACGATCGGGCCGAGCCCCGCCCCTCCGGCCGACGACGGCCGCGGCGCCGGGGACGTCCGCTATCCGGTCATCCGCTGGCGGCGCTCGCTTCCCATCGGCGAGCCGTTCGACGGGCGCCTGCGTCGCGGGGTCCGGCTGCCCGCGTCCGGACCCGACTGGTTCACCTGGGACGGTGTGCACGGCGAGCTGGGCGACCCGGGCTGGCGGCGGTGGGGAACCGACGCGCTGCTGCGCACGATCCTCGCCGTCCTGCGCGAGCACCGGGCGGCCAACCCGCGGGCGCCCCGGGTCGGGATCGGCGATCTCTCGCGCCATCGCGGCGGCCCCTTCGGCGCGAAGTTCGGCGGGCTCGGGCACGCCTCGCACCAGAACGGGCTCGACGTCGACATCTACTACCCGCGCCGGGACGGGCGCGAGCGCGAGCCCGAGCGCCCGCGTCAGGTCGATCCGCGGCTGGCGCAGGACCTCGTCGATCGCTTCGTCGACGCGGGTGCGGAGAAGATCTTCGTCGGCCCGTCGCTCGACCTGCGCGGGCCGAAGAACGTGGTGATCCCACTCGTCCATCACGACGACCATCTCCATCTGCGCATCCCGCCGCCGCCGCGGTAGGCCGCCCACCCCACCCGCCTGTGTCGCCTCGGCGTCGATATATGACCGTTAGGCGACACGCGCTCGGGCCCGGGCCGCGCTGCCCACCCGCCTGTGTCGCCTCGGCGTCGATATACGACCGTTAGGCGACACGCGCTCGGGTTTTCGGTGCGGCCGCGCGCGTCCGTCAGGCGCGTGCCTGCCCGGGGACTGAAACTTTGTCGATCGGGGAGGGTTCCATGATGCGTCACATGCGCCGCTCATTGCTCGTCCTGCTCTTCACGCTCCTGCTCGCCGGTCCGGCGGAGGCCGTCATCAAGGCCCCCGCCGCCGAACCGACCGCGCGCGGCAAGGGCGGCGCGGTCGCGACGGTCGACCCGTACGCGACGCGAGCGGCGATCCGCGTGCTGCGCAACGGTGGCAACGCGGTCGACGCGGCCGTGACCGCGGCCGCGGTGCTCGGCGTCGTCGAGCCGTACTCGTCGGGCATCGGCGGCGGCGGCTTCATGGTCATCCGCACCCCGCGCGGGCGGCTCGAGACCTTCGACGGCCGTGAGTTCGCCCCGGCCGCGTTCCGGGACACGTCCTTTCAGGAGAACGGTGCTCCCATCCCCTTCGAGGAGGCGGTGACCAGCGGCCTCGGCGTCGGCGTCCCCGGTACGCCCGACACCTGGAGTCAGGCACTCGCCCGTCACGGCTCCCGGCCGCTCAAGCGCGCGCTCAAGCCCGCCATCAAGCTCGCTCGCCGCGGCTTCGTCGTCGACGAAGCCCTGCAGGCACAGACCGAGGACAACGCCGAGCGCTTCGCGGACTTCCCGGCGACGGCAGCCCTCTACCTCCCGGGCGGCGAGCCGATCCAGGCCGGCGACACGCTCAAGAACCCCGACCTGGCCGCGACGATGGAGCTCATGGCCACCCGCGGTGTCTCGCAGGGCTTCTACCGCCGTGCGGTGGCGAAGGACATCGCCGCGACCGTGCAGAGGCCGCCCGTGCGCGAGGGCGCCGAGCGCAACGTCCGCCCCGGCCTGATGAAGGGCTTCGACCTGCGCGCCTACGACGCGAACCGCCGCAAGGCCGCGACCACGATGTACCGCGGCTACCGGGTCGCCGGGATGGGGCCGCCGTCATCGGGCGCGACCACGGTCGGCGAGTCGCTGAACATCCTCGAAGCCTTCGGCGAGCCCGCGCAGGACGGCTCGGAGGAGCTGCATCGCTACCTCGAGGCCACCCGACTGGCATTTGCCGACCGCGCCGCCTATCTCGGCGATCCGGCGTACACGCGCGTTCCCGTCGGCTGCCTGCTCTCCCAGCCCTTCGCCGACGCCCGCCAGCAGCTCATCGGCCCGACGGCCGCCTCGTCGCCGGTGGACGCAGGCAGCTGCGCGCAGACCAGGGCAGCGGTCGCCGGCAGCGACCACGAGGGCGTCAGCACGACCCACCTCACCGTCGTCGACCGGCGTGGCATGGTCGTCAGCTACACGTTCACGATCGAGCAGACGGGTGGCAGCGGCATGGTCGTGCCGGGCCGCGGCTTCCTGCTCAACAACGAGCTGACCGACTTCGATTTCGCCCCCGGCCTGCCCAACTCGCCCGCGAAGCGCAAGCGGCCGCGGTCCTCGATGTCGCCGACCATCGTGCTGCGCGACGGCGAGCCCGTGCTCGCGCTCGGCTCGCCCGGCGGCTCGACCATCATCACCACGGTGCTGCAGGTCCTGCTCAACCGCTACGAGCGCGGGATGTCCCTGCCCGAGGCGATCGCGGCCCCGCGCGCGTCGCAGCGCAACACGCCCCAGACCGACGTCGAGCCGGCCTTCTACTCCAGCCCCGAGGCGGTCGGACTCGTCGCGCGCGGCCACGAGCTCGAGCCGGTCGAGGCCGGTGAGATCGGCGCGGCAACCGCCGTCGAGATCAAGCCGGGCGGAGGTCTGCTCGCCGCGGCGGAGCCCGAGCGCCGCGGAGGCGGATCGGCGATGGTCGTCAGGCCTGCGAAGCGACGCGGTCGATAGCCGCCCGCACGTCCTGCAGGCTGCGGCCGGACTTCCCGGCCAGATAGGTGCACAGCGGCGCCGCGAGGCGCTCGGAGGCATGCGCGGCGGTACCGGCCATCGCCAGCAGGGCGTTCGCCTCGTCCTCCGTCAGCGCCACGAGGCCGAGTGCGCCCGCGACCTCCCGTGCGAACTGCTGTCCGTCCATCCGCAGGACCCTAGGCCGGTGGCGTCCGGGGGCGGGCGTAGCTTGCCGCCATGCGGACGATCAGCGGTCCTCAAGGGCCTCGCGTGGTGCTGGATGGGCGGCCGGTGTTGCTGCTCTGTTCGAACAACTACCTCGGGCTGGCCGACCATGCCCGGGTGCGCGAGGCGGCGGCCGATGCTGCGCTGCGGTGGGGTGCCGGTGCCGGGGCCGCTCGGGGCGTGTCGGGCACCATGAGCGTGCACCGGCGGCTCGAGGCCAAGCTGGCCGCGTTCCACCGGACGTCGGCTGCGCTGCTGTTCGGCTCGGGCTACCTGGCGAACCTCGGCGTGATCCCGGCGCTGGCCGGGCCCGGCCGCGTCGTCTGCTCGGACGCGCTCAACCACGCGGCGATCGTCGACGCGTGCCGGTTGTCGGGGGCCGAGACGTTCGCCTACGACCACGGCGACGCGGACCACCTCGCCTGGGGTCTGCGTCAGTACGGCGAACGGGTGGCGCTGATCGCCACGGACGGGGTGTTCGCCGCCGACGGCGACGTCGCGCCGCTCGAGGACATCGTGGGGCTCGCCCACCGCCACGGGGTGCCGGTCATGGTCGACGAGTCGCACGCGGTCGGGACGCTCGGCCCGGGCGGTCGCGGCGCGGCGGCCGAGGCGGGACTCGAGCAGGAGATCGACCTGATCGTCGGGTCGCTTGGCAAGGCCCTCGGCTCCTACGGCGCGTACGTCGCGTGCGATGGGCCAATGGAGCGGCGCCTGGAGTCCGCGCGCCCGCTCATGTTCTCGACCGCCCCGCCCCCGCCGACGGTCGCCGCCGCGCTCGCCGCGCTCGAGCTGCTCGGCGAGCAGCCGAAGCTCGTCGCGCGCCTGGCGGCGAACGCTGAGATCCTGCGCGACGAGCTCGCCCGCGAGGGCTTCGAGGTCGCGGGCTCGAGCACCCAGATCATCCCGCTCATCGTGGGCGACGGCGACGACGCGGACGCAATGGCCGAGGCCGCGCTCGAGCAGGGCGTCTTCGTCCGGTCGATGCGCGCACCGGTCGTGCCGGACGGAACCGCGCGCGTGCGACTGAGCGTGATGGCCACGCACACCCGCGGCGAGCTGCGCGAGGCCGCACGCGTCCTCGGCCGCGCCGCGCTACGGACCGGCCTGCGCCCCGGGACCATGGTCCCCGTGGCCGAGGCTCAGACGGGCGGCGAGGTCGTCCGGCTCGTACCCCGCGCCGCGTAGGCGCGTGCAGAGCTTCCGGCGTGCGTATCGCGCGTGTAGCCGCGGGGCGCGAAGCCCGAGATCACGCGCGCGCGCGCGCGACCGCCCGCCGCGCCTGTGTCGCGTAGCGGTCGATATGTGACCACGACGCGACACACGGCGACCCGTCGCGACCGCCCGCCGAGCCAGAGGCGCGCTCCCTCGATCCCAACCGGCGACGCGCCCGTACAGCTCGCGTGGCCGTCGAGCTGATCTGCGCGTTCAGCGCCCTATCGATGACGGGGGTGATCTGGTTCGTCCAGGTCGTCCACTACCCGCTGTTCGCGCACGTCGGCGGGCCGGAGTGGACGAGCTACCACGCCGGGCACACCCGCCGGATCAGCTACGTGGTGGTGCCGCTGATGATCGCCGAGCTCGCTACCGCTGCGGTGCTCGCCGCGCGCGACGGCACCGCGCTCGCCCTCACCGGCCTCGCGCTCGCGGCGGCGACGTGGCTGTTCACCTTCGCCCTGGCCGTCCCGCGCCACGGCCGCCTCGAGCATGGCTTCGACCCCGCGACGGCGCGCGGCCTGGTCACGACGGGCTGGGCCCGCACCGCAGCCTGGACCGCCCACGGTGTCGTGGCGCTGGCGCTGCTGGTCTAGCGGCGCTTCGCGCTGAACTCGAGCTCGAAGGTCTGACAGCCGTTGCGGAAGAACTGCTCGACGGACCCGGTCAGCCGCTTCCCCTTCGCCTTGCCGATCAGCTCGAAGGTCGCCTTGCCGTTCGACGAGTCCCCCTTCGAGGCCGCCTTGAAGCTGCCGTCGGACTTCACACGGACGTTCTCGACGAGCAGGACATCCGTCGCGCCGCCTCCGGAGCCGCCGATACCGCACTGGGTGTAGACCGAGAACGAGAGCCGCTTGATCTTGTTCTTGACCACCTTCGCGTGCACGATGCGGTCCTGGTTCGTCGTGCCGCGGTACGCGCCAGGAGCGATCGAAGCGCTTGCCGGGGTCGAGCCGCACAGGATGGCGGCGAGGGGGATGAGGACGAGGCTCTTGCGGTTCACTCCCACGTAACGGACGTCGGATCGCCGAACTGACGCCCGGTTACTCGCCGGCGGCGAAGGAGACGATCGACTTGTCGACGAGCCACTCGACAGGCGCGCGGTCGTCCGTGTAGACGTCGCCTCCCGCGAGCGCCGGCTCCAGTCGCCCGGCCGCGGAACGGGCGATGTCGCGCAGCGGCCCGGGAAGCGCGGCGTCGCGCACCTTGGCCGCCGTGATGGGTGCGTCGCTGGCCAGCAGGAGCGTGTTGACGCTCTTGACCGGGTCGCGCACCACCACACCGAAGGCGGTGTCGAGCGTCGCGGTCAGCACCTTCTCGAGCTCGTCGGAGCCCTCGGGGTGCCCGACATTGATGACGACGACCCCACCGGGCTCGAGCCGGCTGTGGACGAGGTCGAAGAACTCGCGCGTGGAGAGGTAGAACGGGATGTAGGGCTGGCGGTAGGCGTCGACGAAGATCGTCTCGTAGCGGCGGTCGGTGCGGCGCAGGAACGGCCGGGCGTCGTCGGTGACGAAGCGCAGCCCCGGCCGGTCCTCGAGGCCGAACCAGCGCCGGCCGAGCTCGGTCAGCTCGCCGTCGATCTCGACGGCGTCGACCGTCGTGTCGGGGAAGAAGTGCCCGTAGGCCCGCGTCATCGTTCCCGCGCCGTCGCCGAGCACGGCGAGCGACCGGGGAGGACGCCCGAGCGCCGCGGCGGGGTCGACGAGGAACGCGTCCCAGTAGTTGTCGGTGAGCACGGTGCCGGGCTTGTACATCGAGTGGATCGCCTGGCCCTCGTTGAGCTCGAGCGTGCGCGTCCCGCCCGGGTCCTCGATGACGCGTGCGTACTGGTAGGAGGTCTCGCGCTCCTCGACCACCCGCGCGCCGGCGTCGTCCGCCGCCTTGGTCGTCCCCACCGGCACCGCGAGCAGCGCCGCGATCGCCAGCGGGACGATCGCGAAGCGCCGGCCCAGCGCGAGCGCCGAGACGACGGCCAGCGCGATGGCGTAGACGAGAAACGTCCGCTGCGTGCCGACGAGCGGGATCAGCAGCAGCGCCGACAGGAACGTGCCCACGAGCGAGCCGATCGTGGAGAGCGCGTACAGGCGCCCGGCCGTCTCCCCCGATTGCGAGACCTCGTGGATCGAGAGGCGCAGCGCCCACGGCGCCACCGTCCCGAGCAGCAGGACCGGGATCGCGACGAGCGCGAGCACCCCGAACAGCGAGCCGGCCGCCGCGCCGACCGAGATCGAATCGAAGGCCTTCACGGAGATGTCGAGAAACGGCCGGGCGACCATCGGCACGAGCGCGAGCAGCGCCGCCGCGACCAGGACCACGACGCACAGGCCGCGCTTGTGGGGATGACGATCCGCCAGCCGGCCGCCGAAGTAGTAGCCCGTCGACAGCGCGAGCAGGACGACGGCGATCGTGTTGGCCCAGACGATCGTCGAGGCGCCGAAGAACGGCGCCATCAGACGCGCCGCCGCGATCTCCGCTCCGAGTGAGGCCGTGCCCGTCACGAAGACGAGCAGCCCCAGCGGAGGCAGCCGCGGATCAGCCGTCGTAGGGCGCGAAGTCAGCTTTGCGGGCCCCGCAGACGGGGCAGAACCAGTCATTCGGGATGTCCTCGAACGCGGTCCCACCGGGGATACCGCCGTCGGGATCGCCGTCAGCCGGGTCGTAGATGAATCCGCAGGATTCGCAGATGTACTTCTGCATGCGGCGGCACGGTAGCGTGCCGCCGATGGAGGAGGCGCGTCAGCGGCCGTTCGAGCCGCTCAACCTCGACGGGGAGCCGGTGCCGGCGCGCCAGGCTGCCACGGTGATCGTGCTGCGCGGTGGCGCGGAGGCGCTCGAGGTGCTGCTCGTGCGGCGCAATCCCGAGCTGCGCTTCATGGGCGGCGCGTGGGTCTTTCCGGGCGGTGCGGTCGACGCCATCGACGGCAGCGACAGCTCGGCGCACCGGCTCGCCGGGGTGCGCGAGGTCGCCGAGGAGGCGGGCGTCACGCTGGCCGGCGCGGACACGCTGGTGCCCTACAGCCGCTGGATCACCCCGCGCCAGATCGCCGTCCGCTTCGACACCCACTTCTTCCTCGCCCCGGCCCCGCCGGACGCCGAGCCCTGCGCCGACGGGCACGAGTGCGTCGCCTGGGGCTGGTACTCGCCCGCCGGGGCGCTCGCCGCGTTCGAGCGCGAGGAGATCGTGCTCGCGTTCCCGACGATCAAGACGCTCGAGGGGCTCAAAGGCTTCTCCTCCGCCGACGAACTGCTCGTGTGGGCGGCCGGGCGCACCGTCGAACCCGTCGAGCCCAAGGTGGTCGTCGAGGGCGAGGTCGCGCGGGTGCTGCTGCCGGGCGACGCCGGCTACAGCCCCTGAGTTGCGAGCACCGTCCGGGCGCCAGCGCGTACGCTCGCCGGGTGGATCGCTACCTCGCCACTCTCGATCATGAGGAGGTCGTCATCCGTCGCGGCACGCGGTCGGGCCTCTACACGATCGTCGCCGTGCACTCGACCGCCTGCGGCCCCTCGCTCGGCGGCGTGCGGATGTGGAACTACGCGGACGCCCGCATCGCCCTGCGCGACGCGCTGCGGCTCTCGGAGGGCATGACCTACAAGGCCGCCGTCGCCGGGCTGCCCCAGGGGGGCGGGAAGGGCGTCATCGTCGTCCCACCGGGCGAGCGCCTCGCCGGAGAGCGCCGGCGCGATGCGCTGCTGGACTTCGGCGACACCGTGAACATGGTCGGCGGCCGCTACGTCACCGCCGAGGACGTCGGCGTCTCCCCCGCCGACCTCGTGATCGTGGCCGAGGTGACGCCGCACGTCTCCGCCCTTCCCCGCGAGCAGGGCGGTTCGGGCGATCCGAGCCCGTGGACCGCGCTCGGCGTGTTCGTCTCGATCGAGGTCGCGTGCGAGCGGACGTTCGGCACCGCTGATCTCTCCGGCCGCTCCGTCGCCGTGATGGGCCTGGGACACGTCGGAGGCGATCTCGCCCGCCGGCTCGCCGCCGCCGGGGCGCGGCTCGTGGTGGCCGACGTCGACCCCGAGCGCCGGACGCTCGCGGACGAGCTCGGGGCGACGTGGGTCGAGCCGCAGGAGATCGTGACCGCCGACGTCGACGTGCTCGCACCCTGCGCGCTCGGGGGGATCCTCGACCATGAGAGCGTGCCGGCCCTGAAGGCGCGGGTCGTCGCGGGCGCCGCGAACAATCAGCTCGCCGACGTCGGCATCGCCGACGTCCTCGCCGCCCAGGACGTCCTCTGGGTGCCGGACTTCGTCGTCAACGCGGGCGGCATCGTCAACATCGCGGTGGAGTTCGCGCCCGGGGGCTACGACGAGGCACGCGCCGACACCGACGTACGCGCCATCGCGGGCACGGTCCGCACGATCCTCGACGAGGCCGAGCGCGACGGCGTCACCCCCCTGGCCGCCGCAATGGCGATCGCGCGCCGCCGCCTGGGCTAGATCGCCGGCAGCTCGCCCGGCGCGGGCGGCACCTGCACGTCGTCCGGGAGCCGGCCCTCGTCGGCGAGCTTGCGCAGGTGGGCGTGCATCGTCAGCGCCGCCGCCCCGCGCAGTTGGGCCGGAGCGTCGTCCCACACCTTGTCCAGCAGGGCATCGTCGGTGCGCACGCCGTCCGCGAGCGCGGCCAGCAGGCGCGTCTCCCGGTCGAGCCGGTGGGCGAGATAGGCGTCGATCCGCGCCACCGGCTCGTGGATCGGCGGGCCGTGCCCCGGGCAGATCAGGCGCAGCTCACGGGTGCGCAGGGCGCGGAGGCCGTCGAGGTAGCCGGCCATGTCCCCCGCGACGAACACGCTGCCCTCCCCGAGCATCGCGTCCCCCGCGCAGCAGACGCCCTCCCACACGTACGCGACGTGGTCATCGGTGTGGCCGGGCAGCGGAACCGTCTCGAGCGGGCCGGGTTCCCCCAGCGTCACGCCGAGGCGGCCGGCGAGATCGTCGGCGCCCGCCGCGTGGTCGGCATGGTGATGGGTGAGGACGATCCCGCCGGCGCCGCCGCGTGCCTCCACCACCTCCGCCACCGCCGCGAGGTGCGTGGGCAGGGCGGGGCCCGGGTCGACGATCCACGCCGGGTCACGCCCGAGCACCCACGTGTTCGTGCCGTCGAGCGTCAGCAGGCCGGGGTTGTCGGCGCGGATCCGGACGACGCCCGGAGCCGGCTCCGCGATCACTTCGCCGCGAGCCGGTAGACGGGGCCGTTGAGCGAGACGACGTAGACCCGGCCGCGAGCGTCCTCGCCGAACGACGACAGCCCGTCGACCTTCAGCCCGGTGCGTCGAAGGCTCTTGACCTTCGGGCTGCGCAGCTTGGCGGAGAGGATCTCCCCCTTGCAGAAGTCGCCGAACACGTAGCGGCCGTACGCCCCGCGCACGCGCTTGTCGCGGACCACGACGCCGCCGGTGATCGAGCAGTTGCCGTCGCTGTGGCTGAAGGTCATGACGGGCGGGATGTGGCCCGGCGCGTCCTCCCCCCTCGTGTAGACGTCGTCGCCCTCGAAGACGCGCCAGCCGAAGTTCGCGCCGGCCCCCTTGCCCGCCTCGACGTAGTCGATCTCCTCGACCGCGTTCTGGCCCACGTCGCCGATCACCAGCGCGTTCGTCTTGCGGTCGAACGAGTAGCGCCAGGGGTTGCGCAGTCCGTAGGAGTAGATCTCGCCGCGGGTCCCTTTCGCCATATAGAACGGGTTGTCCTTCGGGATGCCATAGGCGCCGGCGTTGCCCGGGCGCGGGTTGATGCGCAGGATCTTGCCCAGCAGCGACAGCCGGTCCTGCGCGTTGCCGATCGGGCCGTGCTGGTCACCGCCGCCACCGCCGTCGCCCGTCCCGACGTAGAGCCGCCGGTCGCGGCCGAAGAGCAGCAGCCCGCCGTTGTGGTTGGACTCCGAGTCGGCCATCTCGAGCACGAGCCTCGCCGAGCCCGCGTTGGCCCGGCCCGCCGACCGGGCGCGGTACTCGACGACGCGCTGGTTGCCGTCGGTGGCGGTGAAGTAGACGTAGAACCGCCGGCTCTTGGCGAAGTCGGGCGCAAACGCCACCGACAGCAGCCCCTGCTCCCCGCCCGCGGTGACCTGATCGCGGATGTCGAGGAACGTTCTGCGCTTGCGGCCACGCACGGAGATGATCCGGCCCGCCTGCTCGACGACGTAGACCCGGCGCTTGTCCTTCGGCGGGGCCGTCACGTAGACGGGGTCGGAGAAGGAGCCCACCTTGACCAGGCGCAGGCCCTTCCCGGCCTTGGCCGCCGGCGTGCCGGTCGCCCCGTCCTCCTCGCCACACCCACCGATCAGAAGGGCGATCGAAGCGAAGGCGAGCCTGGTCAGACGGGGCACCCGATCCACGCTAGGCGACGCCCGCGCCGGCGGTGGCGGCGATGCGCCAGGGCCATTCGCCGTCGGCGTCGAGCGCCAGCGTCCAGCGCTCGGTGAACTCCGTCGTGCTGTCGCGACTGCCGGCCACGAGCGCCACGGTGTCGCGATCCTCGACGTAGCGCGTGGCGCGCACCCGCATGTCCACGGTGAGCGTCGGCGGAATCGCCTCGGCGTCGAGCGCCGAGATGGTGACCTGCTGCACGCGCGGGCCGCGGACCACGACCCGGGTCCGGCCGCCGGCGTCGCCGAGCAGGGCCCGGACCGCCTCGGGTCGTGCGGCCGCCTCCAGCGCGACGTCGTCGCCGTCGACCGCCTCGGCCCAGGCCGACACGGCGCGACGGACCGAGGCCTCGATCAGGTCGACGTCGAAGCGGCCGTCGGCGAGCGCGAGGTCCATCGCCTGCGCGCGCACGGGCCCGGAGAAGTCGAGGTCGACGAGCTCCCCGGGCGAGACGCCGGCCGGAGCCGCCTCGGCGGCCGCACGCTCGGCGACGGCATCCTGCAGCAGCCGCTCGTCGTCGCCCCACGGCGAGGCGATGATGTCGGAGTCGAGGTGGTGGGCGCCCTCCGCGTCCTGCTCGATGGACAGCAGGCACCACCGGCCGCCGCGCTTGTCCAGCGTCCAGTACTCCGCGAGGGTCGTGGTCGTGCTCGACTTGCCCTTCTGCATGATGCGGCCGCCGTCCTTCGTCTCGACGTAGGCCTCGAGGCTGGCCTCCAGACGGACGGTGACGCGGTCGTCGGCGTCGTCGGTGCGGTTGACCATCCCCACGTACTCCACGGACGGCGCCCCGTTGACCTTCACGCGGTTGTGCCAGCCCTTCTTGGCGAAGTTGTCCAGGCGGCGCCCCCATTCGACCATGAGGTCATGACCGACGAGCTCCGCCAGCCGACGCTGGTCGCGGGCGTCCCAGGCCGTCTGGATCTCCACGAAGAGCGCCGTCGCCTGCTCGCGGACGACGTCGGCCGCGAACGCCTCGTCGTCGGCGGCGGCTTCGGCCGAGGCGAGCTCGACGCGCCGGACGCGCTCGCGGCGCCTGCGGCGCAGACGCGCCGTCTGGATCGCGCCCACGATGAACGAGCCGACGAAGAAGAGGATGATCAGGATGAGCAGGAAGCCTCCACCGCCACCGGTGCCGGAACTCCCGCCACCGCCGAACCCGCCGCCACCCCCGCTGAAGCCGCCCCCACCGCCGCCGCCGCCGCCGAAGCCCGACGAGCCGCTCCCGGCTTGGGCGAGCGCGGAGGCCGTGATCAAGAGGGACAGCAGGGCGGTGAGCGGCACGACGCGACGAAGCATCCGGCGATTGAACCCTTCCCGGGCCAGGAGCACAAGGGCGACAGGCACCGTTGCGGGCAGGACGTCCGTGACCAGGAACAGCTGGTTCCACAACAGACCGGCGGCGAGCATGGCCAACGCCCACGGGAACTGGCGGCCGCGCTCGGCGGCGATGACCCCGCCCAGCACGCCCGCGGCGAGGAAGTCCCCGTAGCCGAGGCTCGAGTTGCCGAGGGCGCCGTTCTGCAGCTGCGGGAGCCCCGGCGCGGGCTGGGCGGCGATGAGGGTCGCGTTCGGGCCCTCGAGCGTGTTCGAGAAGACGAGCACCGCGTCGACGACGGCCATGGCGACGAGGCCGAGCTTGATGATCGTCAGCGGAGCGGAGCCGGCGATGAGCCGCCCGAGCGTGACGGCGGAGCCGAGGATGAGCAGATCGCCCGCCAGCTCACCGCCGAGCCGTTCCGGCCAGATCCAGACCGCGGCGAGCAGCGGCGCGGCCAGCAGCGCCAGGGGCGGCCGCGCGCCGTGCATCGCCCAGCCGAGCGCCAGGGCGCAGCCCGGCGGCACCAGCAGCAGCGCCACCCACGTGTACACGTCCGCGCTCGACGGGATCAGGCCGATCACCGCGACGGTGACCACGATGCTCAGCGGCAGCACGAGCGACCACGCTCCCGACCGCCGCCGCTCGAGCCAGGGAGGAAGGCCGGCTGCCGTGACCAGTACCGCGACCGCCATCATCGCGTCGAGTGAGGCATTGTCCAAGTGAAACCACATGCAGGAGGCATCTTGGTGGGTAGGGGTAAAGAAATGCCCGCCCCATCTCCCTGGTTCAAGTGACCCGGGCCGTCGTCATCGGCTCGGGTCCCAACGGGCTCGCCGCCGCGATCCGGCTCGCCGAGGCGGGCTGCGAGGTGCTCGTCTGCGAGGCCCAGCCCGTCCTGGGTGGGGCCGTGCGTTCGGAGGAGCTCACCCTCCCGGGCTTCGTGCACGACACGTTCTCGTCGGTGTACCCGGCGGGCGCCGCGTCCCCCGTCTTCGGGCGGATGCCGCTCGAGCGCCACGGGCTGGAATGGGTGCATCCGGAGGTGTGCATGACCAACCCGCTGCCCGACGGGCACGCCGCGGCGCTGTATCGCTCCGTCGACGAGACGGCGGCCTCGCTCGACGCCCTGCATGCGGGTGACGGGGACGGATGGGCCGCGTTCGTGGCGCCCTTCCTCGACGCCTTCGACCCCGTGCGCGACACCATGCTGGCCGGCTTCCCGCCGATCGCGGGCCCGGCCCGCCTGCTCCTGCGGCGCGGTCCCCTGGACCTCCTGCGGTTCACCCGTTTGCTGCCGGAGACGTCGGTGTCGCTGGCCGGCCGGCTCTTTGGCGGCGGCGGCGCGCGCGCCTGGCTGCACGGCTCGGCAATGCACGTCGACACCCCGCCCGACGGCCACGGCAGCGGCATCGCCGGCTTCTACCTCAACCTGCTCGGACACGCCGTGGGCTGGCCGAGCCCGCGCGGCGGGGCGGGCCGACTCGTCGACGCGCTGGTCGCCTACCTCGGTTCCCTCGGCGGCGCCGTGCGCACCGGGGCGCGAGTCGTTCGGGTGCTCGGCGACGGCCGCGTCCGCGGCGTGGAACTGGCCGGCGGCGAGCGGATGGACGCCGACATCGTCATCGCCGACGTCATGCCGCACGCGCTGTTGGCCATGGCGGACCTGGGCGGCCTCTACGGCTCGCTGCTGCGCCGCTACCGCTACGGCGCGTCCACGATCAAGGTCGACTGGGCCCTCGACGGGCCCATCCCGTGGACGAACGAGCCGACGCGCCGGGCCGGGACCGTCCACGTCGCGGGCGACGAACAGGATCTGCTCGACGCCGTCAACGCTTCCCATTCGCGCCTGCCCGCGCGGCCGTTCCTGCTGCTCGGCCAGCAGAGCGTCGCCGATCCGACCCGGGCGCCGACGGGCAAGCACACCGCATGGGCGTACACGCACGGCCCGGTCGGCTGGACGGACTTCGACGGTCACGTCGAGCGCATCGAGGCGCAGGTCGAGCGCTTCGCTCCGGGCTTCCGCGACCGCATCCTCGCGCGGCACGTGCTCGGCCCAGAGGACCTGCAGGCGCGCAACGAGAACCTCGTCGGCGGGGACGTCGGCGGCGGCAGCTACGCGCTGCGCCAGGTCGTCTTCCGCCCCGTGCCGAAGCTCACGCCCTACGCGACCCCGATGCGGGGACTCTTCCTCGGCAGCGCGGCGACGTTCCCCGGCGGCGGTGTCCACGGCGTCGCTGGCGACGCCGCCGCGCGCGCGGCGCTGCGGTAGCCGCGCCGCCCCGGCTTGAGTCACAATCGTTCCCGCATGCTGGCGTCCGACCGAGAACGCGAGGCGACGATCCTGCGCCTGCGCGCGGCGCACCTCGAGGGCCGCATCGACACGGACGAGCTCGAGGAGCGCGTCGGGCGCGCGCACGCGGCGAGGACGCGCGACGAGCTGACCGCGGTCGCCGCCGACGTGCCGGCGCGGGTGGCCGACGTCGAGCCCACGGACGGCGTCCCGCGCGTGCCCGGCCGCCGGCACTTCTCCGAGCGCAAGCTCCTCGGCGCCCCGATGCCCGCCGTGCGCACCCGGCTGCTCGAGCACGTGCTGCCGCCGCTCGAGCGCCACGGCTACTACGTCCACCGGCAGTCGGCCGACTCGATCGCCGTGGAGAACCGGCTGCGGACGGGGTCGCGCTTCACCATCCGCCTGCGTGATGCAGGCGACCACCACACGCTGGTGCTCGTGCACGGCGCCGCCACGCTGGCCGTGCGCCGGGTCTTCGCCGGCCTGCGTGACTGACGGCACAGTCCAACGCGAATCCGCCATGGCATAGTTGCGAAATGCAACGTCGAACGGTCGCGATCCTCGTCGCCTGCGGGGGTGCCTTCATGGGGTTCCTCGACGCGACGATCGTCAACATCTCCTTCCCCGACATCGCGGCCTCGTTCCCCGAGAGCACGCGTTCCGGCCTGTCGTGGATCCTCGACGCGTACTTCATCGTGCTCGCGGCGCTGCTCGTGCCGGCGGGAGGGATCGCCGACCGGCTGGGCCGCAAGCGCGTCTTCCAGTGGGGGCTCGGTGCGTTCACCTTCACCTCGTTGTTGTGCGCGCTGGCGCCGTCGCTGGACCTGTTGATCGCTGCCCGCGTCCTGCAGGGAGCCAGTGCTGCCGTGCTCGCGCCCGTCTCCCTCGCGCTCGTGCTGCCCGAGTTCGGCGTGGAGCGACGGGCGACCGCCGTCGGCATCTGGGGCGCGAGTGCGGCGCTGGCCGCCGCGCTCGGGCCGCCGCTGGGCGGCGTGCTGGTCGAGCTCGCCGACTGGCGCTGGATCTTCCTCGTCAACCTGCCGCTCGGCCTCGTCGCGCTCATCGCCGGCCGCTCCGCACTCGTCGAGGCGCGCGACGAGAGCGCCACCGGGTTGCCTGATCTCGCCGGCTCGGCCCTGATCGCCGTCGGCCTCGGCCTGCTCGCCCTGGGCATCGTCGAGGGCGAGTCGTGGGGCTGGGCGAGCGCGGCGGTGCTCGGCTGCTTCGCCGGGGCCGCGGCGATGGTCGGGCTCTTCGCGCAGCGCTGCCTCACCCATGCGCGGCCGGTCGTCGACCCGGCACTCATGCGCATCGCGTCCTTCCGCACCGCGAGCATCGGCACGCTGCTGTTCGCGCTCGCCTTCTTCGCGACGATCCTCGGCAACATCCTCTTCCTCACCGGCGTGTGGCGCTACTCCGTGCTCGACGCGGGCCTCGCGACGATCCCTGGGCCGCTGCTGAGCGCGATCGTGTCCGGCCCCGCGGGTCGGCTGGCCGACCGCTTCGGGTACCGGGCACTCATCATCCCGGGCGTCCTCGTCTACGCGGCCGGCCTGATGATCCTGCGCAGCGCCGGCGCCGAGCCCGACTATGTCGGCACCTGGCTGCCCGGCATGATCCTCGCCGGCATCGGCATCGGTCTCGCGTTCCCGACGCTCGGCGGCGCCGCGGTCAGTGAGGTCGCACCCGAGCGCTTCGGGGCGGCCTCCGCGGTCACCGGCGCCTTCCGGCAGTTCGGCGCGGTGCTCGGAACTGCGCTGCTGATCGCCATCGTCGGGGAGCCGCAGACGCTCGAGGCGGCGCTCTCGGGCGCCGACGATGCCTACCTGATGGCGATCATCGCCGCCCTGGCGGCCGGGGTGGTGGCGCTCCGGCTGCAGCGGGTGCAGCTGACGCTTCCCGAACCGACACCGGTCGGCCTCGAGTTGGCAACGAGCGAGCCGGAACACTCGATCGCCTGAGTGCGAGAACGCCGGGTCGCGCGGCGACCGCCTGACAATCGGCGCGTCGAACGCCCACGGACGGGGACAATGGGCGGATGCGCATGATCCTCCCCCTGCTGGCGTTCCTCGTCCTCGCGGCTCCGGCACAGGCGGCGCCCGTTCTGGGGGCAGAGGTCCCGGCGGGCGGTGGCACGCTCGAGCCGCTGCCGGCGCGCAAGGCTCCAGCACGGAAGGTCGACGGCCGTGTGGGCGACTGGCGCGGCCCGCTCGCGCCGTTCGCGGGTGCTGTGAGGTACACGCGCGGAACCCTGACCTACCGCGACCACATCACCGACGCCTACGGCGCCGACAACGGCCAGGACACGACCCGCCTCGGGCTGCTCGACCCCACCGCGGAGGAGATCCCGGAGACGTTCCGCCTCGATCCCGCCTACCAGTACGTGCCGGCCGAGTTCGGGGTCCCGACCGGGCCGCTCGACCCGCAGGTGCACTACGGCGACCTCCGCCACGTCGATACGGCCGACCTGTCCGAGGTCCGCCTCGGCACCGACGGCGGCCGCAACCTCTGGCTGCTCGCGCGCACCACGACGATGACCGAAGCAGCAGGCACTGCGCTGCTCGTTCTGCTCGACACGACACCGGGCGACACCGCGCGAACCGTTCCTTACAACAGCGGCCTCACCACCAAGACGGGCGACGTCGCGGTCTACCTCGACGCCGACGGCGGCAGCTGGACCGACCTGGCGTCCGGCTCCGAGCACGCGCTCGCCCCCGGCTCGGTGGCCGTCAACCCGAAGGGCTACGTCAACGCGATCGAGGCGCGCCTGCCCGCGGCGGCGCTCGGCGGGCGCCGGTCTGAGGTCGGCGTCGCCGTCGCGGCCGGGCTCGCCGACGGCGACCAGCTCGGGACGCTCGACCTGCAGCCGAACGTCGCCAACGTCGCCTTCCGCACGACCGAGCCGGCGCGCGACTGGTGGGACAAGCGCCAGGGGCTCGACCTCTACCAGGGCACGATGGACCGCTTCTTCACCAGCGCCGACCTCGGCCGGATGGCGGCGGGCGCCAACGAGCGCTACGTCGCCGGACCCGGCTACCACGACCGCATCTTCACCTCGGACCCGCGCATCTCGGAGGAGGGCGGCGAGGACGGCATCCTCCAGCACTACGGGGTCTACCTCCCTGAGAGCTACGGCGCCGGCAAGCCCTCCCCGGTCCAGTGGTGGTTCCACTTCCGCGGCGGCAACGCGCACATCGCCGCGGCGGTCGTGCCGGGCATCTTTCGCGACATGGGCGCGGCGCACGACTCCGTGGTCGTCACCCCGGACGGCCGCGGTGAGCGCGGCTGGTACGTGGGCCGCAGCCACCTCGACTACCTCGAGGTCTACCGCGACGTGCACAGGCTGCTCACCCTCGACCGCAACCGCGAGTACATCTCGGGCCACTCCATGGGCGGGTGGGCGAGCTACCTGCTGCCGACGCTCTATCCCGACCGCTTCGCGGCGACCTTCCCCGCGTCCGGGCCGCCCACGCAGGGCGGCTGGCTGGGCTGTGAGGAGGACGACTGCTACATCTCGGCCGAGGGCAGCCGCCCCCGCGACGAGCTGACGACGCCACTGCTGGGCAACCTGCGCAACGTGCCTGTGGCGATCTACCACGGCACCGAGGACGAGCTCGTCCCCGTGCCCGGCGTCCTGGCCCAGGCCGCGCGCCTGGCGGAGCTCGGGCTGCGCTACCGCCTCTATCTCTTCCCGGGGCAGGAGCACTACGGGCCGCCGATCCAGGACGAGTGGACCGAGGGCGCGGCCTACGAGCACTCCTTCGTCCGCGACCCCAACCCGGGCCGGGTGACCTACTCCCGCAGCATGCGCTTCGAGCGCGCCGTCAATGAGGTCAACAATCCCGACGAGGTCCCGTTCGGCTTCCGCTTCAACCGCGCGTACTGGATGTCCGGTCTCCAGCCCGTCGACCGCGCCGACGGCGTGGCGACCTTCGACGGTGTCACGCTCGCCCGGCCCGAGGCGCCGCACACGCTGGCGCCCGAGGCCGGCGGCCCGGCCGCGCCAGGCCAGTCCGGGCCGTACACGCTGACCGGCCAGCGCTGGGAGACCGACGACGCGGCTCTGCCGGCCGCGCGCAACGGCTTCACCGCCACACTCACCGGCGCGCGTGCCGTGCGGCTCGCCTACGGGCGGATGGGCATCAAGACGCGGCGGCGGAGCTTTGCGACCGTGGAGACCGAGGCGCCGCTGCGGCTGCGGCTGGCGGGCCGGTTCCCGAAGCGGATGCGCGCGTTCGTCGACGGGGAGCGCGTCGCGGCGCGGCGAGGGCGCCGGGCGCTGACGGTGCGGATGCCCGCGGGGAAGCACAAGCTCGTGCTGCACCGCGCGCGCTGAGCGCGGGGCTGATCAACCTGGGTTGGCGCGTGGGCCGTGCCCGGGCGCCATCACGCGGCCACGCCGGGAAGTCGGGACGCGGTCCAAACCAGTCCGATCACCGCGGCAACGGCAGCGGTCGGCACCCTCACCCATGCCATCCGGTCGACCGGGCCCCTGGAGGCAACCAGGAGCACCGCGACAATCATGAGCACGACGGCGGTCTGGGCGATGTCGATACCGACGTTGAAGGCCGCGAGTGCGGGGACGCGCTGCGGAGCCGACACGCCGAGGGCGGCGAGGCTCGACGCGAATCCCAGCCCATGGACCAGGCCGATGAGCCCGGCGATCCAGGGCCGGGCCGCCCTGGACCGGCCGCGCATCACGACCACGGCCGAGGCGACGATCGACAACGAGATCGCCGGTTCGACCAGACCGGCCGGTACGGAGATCACGTCGAAGTAGGCGAGGGCGAGGCTGATGGCGTGGCCCGCGGTGAACGCCGTCACGAGTTTGACCGTCCGCCACGTGCTGGCTTTCGTGATCGCCGTTCCGGCCGCCGCGAGGGTCAACACGACCAGGAACAGGAGATGGTCGGGACCGAAGCGGATGTGGTCGATGCCCAGCCGGAAGAACGATGAGGCGCCGACCCCGGGTTCGAGGGTGAACGACGCAGCGTCCCCGGCACCGAGACGCCTCACGATCACCCCGTCGGCGTGAGACAGCACCACCTCGTCGGAGGGCGATGAGAACGACCAGACGATGTCGACGGTCGAGACATCGCCGTCGTGCGGTCCTGTCGCGAACACGATCGGCACGAATTTCGACGGAACACTCCGATTCGTCTCGTCGATCGCGAGGCCTGCGCCGATGATCGTCGCCGCTCGGCCGTCCACGTCGAGATCCACGTGGCGGCGCACCCGATCGACAAGGGTGGGCGCGATCGCGGCTTCCTGGGCCGCCACCTCGTCCGCGCCGATGAGGCCATCGCCGGAGGTATCTCGCAACCCGATGTCCGTGAAGCGCACCGGGCCGGTGCTGATGACGCGCCGGTCGTCGATGGTCAAGGCGACGGAGCCGCTGGTGTTGTCGTGCGCCGACACCGGGACCGCCATGGCCAGGACCGCGACGGTGACGCCGAGCCCCACCAGCACGACGGCGAGCGATCGGACCTCGAGCAGTCGACGCATCGCTCAGGCTCCCGGCGGCGGGCCGCCGGCGCCGGGACCGCCGCCGCCTTCACCGTCGGGGAGCGCGGCCGCGTCGTTGTCGGGGCTGGTGAGCTTGGACTCGGCGGTGGCTCCCACCCGGCAGGTCGGCAGGTTCGGGGAATCGTAGGTCAGGTGGTAGTGGTAGGTCGTGCCGAACTCGGCGGTCGAGGACGTGTGCCCGGAACACGCATCCAGGTCGTCGGGGATGGCGCGGTCCTCCTCGGGCCCGTAGATCCCGTAGCCGTCGTAGGCGAAGCCGATGAGCGCCTCGGCGTCCTGCTCGACCGAGCACGTCACTGCGGCCCCCACCTCGTCCAGGTTGGTCTGGATGGACTCGGCGCCGAAGTGCCAGTGGTAGTAGCCGGAGGGGTCGACGTGGCCTCCGCAGGCATCGAGCGCGGGCAGGCCTCCCCGGTCAGCCACGGACGGCGCGTCGCCGAAGATCGTGATGCCGTCGAGGGCCACGCCCACCTGGGAGACGGTCGACAGATCCGTGGCGGTGTCGAGCTTCTCGGGGGTCACGGGGATCAGGATCTCCAGGTGGAAGGACCCGTCGGCGGTGGCCTCCAGGCAGGAGTTCTCCGTGGTCGACGAGGAGGCCGGCCCGGCCGCCGGGTCGGTGACGGTGATCTTCCCGCCGGCGTCGGCGAACTCATAGCCCTGGGCGGCCATCAGCTTCCAGAAGTCCTCGTCGAGGGCGTAGAGGCCGGGCTCGTCGCCGTCCCAGACCCAGATCCCGCCGTCGTCGGACGTGGTGGTCGCCGGACAGAACGGGCCGTCGGTGTCCACCGTGGTCGCCAGGCTGGCCACCTGCACTCGGTAGCAGGTGGTCTCGCTGCCGTTCTCCAGCGTGCAGCCCACCGTGGCGGCGTCGGAGGTCAGCGCGCCGTCGGCGAACAGCAACATCGGATCGCTCGTCCCGTCCGAGGATCCGCTCGTCGTGGTCGCGTCGGAACTGCTGGCGGTGGTGTCGTCGGTCGAGGACGACCCGCACGCGCTGGTCAACATCAGCAGCGCGGAGAGGGCAGCCAGCAACAACCGGGGTCGGGTTGACATGGGTTCTCCTTCGGTCGGGACGGGGATCGAGTCGTGGTGGCCGCGAGACGCGATCGGCTCAGCCGCCCGGCGCGCCGGCTCCGGCAGGCGGCGCGCCCCCGCCCGGAGGACCGCCGGCCTCATCGTCGGTCGCGACGGTCTGGCCCGTCAGACAGGCGATGACCTGGTTCTCCTTGGCGTTGTTGGCGTGGTAGTGGTAGCCATCGGCCGCGGTCGTATGGCCGTTGCACTCGTCGAGCTCGACGTCGGCGAGCTCGGCGTCCGTGAACGGGCTGTGGACCGGGTAGCCGTCGAGCGCGTAGCCGAACATCGGGGTGTCGCCCGCGGCGGCGTCACCGCTCTCCGAACAGCCGACCGCGCCATGGAGGTGATACCCCTCGTTGGGGTTGAAGTGCCCGCCGCAGTCGTCGAACGCGGCGATGGTGTACGCGCCGAGGATCGCATCGACCGGAGCCGACGCGGCGATCACGACGCCGTCGAGCGTCACACCCTGGTTACCGCGCGGGGCGGCCGATGCCGTCGCGTCCACGGGCGTGGTCGGGATGAGCACGGTCGACTCGATGGGCTCGCCGTTCTCGAGCCAGGCCAGGCGGCCTTCGACGCAGTGGTTCTGGAGGTCGGGATCGACATCGGGGCGTGCGGCGGCCTCGAACTCCTCCTGGGTCTCGGTGACGAGGACGTCGCCATCGTCGTCGTACATCTTCCAGCCGTCGTCGTCGTAGGTCTCGGCGAGCCCTTCGATGAACGCGCCGTCCAGGTCGTACACGGCGTCGCCGTCGAACCAGATGCCGCCCTTGTCCGCGCCGTCGGTGATCGTGCTCGGACAGAACGGACCGATCTCATGGTCGGTCGGATAGCCCGAGACCGTGAGGCGGTAACACGTCGACTCGGCGCCATCGCTGAGGGTGCAGTCCTCCGTGGTCGGCTCGTCCGCGAGCGCCCCGTCGACGAACAGGGAAGTGTCCAGCCCGCCGTCATCAGTCGACGACTCCGTCGACGGGGTGCTCGTCCCCGTCGGCGACGCATCGCCACCATCGGAACCGGAGTTGCCGCACGCCGCGAGCAGCAGCATCGCGGCCAGCAGGCCCACCAGCACGGAGATGGGGAGGTGCGTCGATCTCGAGTTTCGTGACATCCGGGCATCCTGAAGGCAAAGGCTGGGCATCCCCTGAGAAACCCGTCTACGGGCGCCGGATGCGGAAGCTGTACTTCGCGGGCGTCTGGTCGCGGTTGCCCGCCGCGTCGGTGGCGCGGACGCGGAAGACGTGGCGCCGGCCCCGTTTGAGCGTCATCTTCTTCGGCGAGGCGCAGGCCTTGTACCGGCGCCCGTCGACCTTGCAGCGGTAGGTCACGTCCGACTCGGTCGCGCCGAACGCGAAGCGGACGCGCCGCTTGCCGCCCCTGCGCTTCGGCTTGCCCGTGATGAGGGTGTCCGGGGCCGTGGTGTCCTGGGCCGTCGGCGTGACCGGCGGGGTCGGCGGCCCGACCCGCGTCGCGACGGTCTGCCCCTTCAGGCAGGCGATGACCTGGTTCTCCTTGGCGCTGTTGGCGTGGTAGTGGTAGCCATCGGCCGCGGTCGTATGGCCGTTGCACTCGTCGAGCTCGACGTCGGCGAGCTCGGCGTCCGTGAACGGGCTGTGGACCGGATAGCCGTCGAGCGCGTAGCCGAACATCGGCGTGTCACCCGCGGCGGCGTCACCGACCTCCGAACAGCCGACCGCGCCATGGAGGTGATACCCCTCGTGCGGGTTGAAGTGCCCGCCGCAATCGTCGAAGGCCGCGATCGTGTACGCCCCGAGGATCGCGCTCACCGGCGCGGACGCCGCGATCACCACGCCGTCGAGCGTCACGCCCTGGTTGCCCTGCGGCACCGCCGACGAGGACGCAGCAACCGGTGTCGCCGGGATGAGCACCGTGGTCGTGATGGGCTCCCCGTTCTCCAGCCATTCGAGGCGGCCCTCCACGCAGTGGTTCTGGTACTCGGCCGCCACGTTGGGCTGTGCCGCGCCCTCGAACGCCGCTTGGGTGTCGGTGACGATCACCTTGCCGTTGTCGTCGTAGAGGCGCCACCTGTCGTCGCCGTAGGTCTGCGCCAGTCCCTTGATGAACGCCCCGGTCAGGTCGTAGACCGCGTTGCCGTCGAACCAGATGCCGCCCTTGTCCGCCCCGTCGGTGATCGTGCTCGGACAGAACGGACCGATCTCATGGTCGGTCGGATAGCCCGAGACCGTGAGGCGGTAACACGTCGTCGCCGCCCCGCCGCTGAGCGTGCAGGCCTCCGTGGTCGGCTCGTCCGCGAGGGCGCCGTCGAGGAACAGGTCGGTGTCCACCCGGGCGGTGTCGGTCGACCTCTCGGCGGCATTGGCGCTGGACTCCCCGAACGGCGCGAGCACCGCGAGGGTGGCCACGAGGCCGAGGACGAGGGAGAGGTGGCGAGAGCTGGGTCTCAGCGGGGAGGGCCGGAACATCCGCGCATCCTGAACGCCGGCCCTGGGAGAATCCTGGGAACTCGGTCCCAGAACGACAAAACCCGCGCCGAGGCGCGGGTTTGCAGACATCGGGGCGCCCGGATTTGAACCGGGGACCTCGCCGACCCGAACGGCGCGCGCTACCAGGCTGCGCCACGCCCCGAATGCGCGGGCCGAGTATAGGAGCCGCAGGCGGTCCGTCCCGTCAGGCGGCTCAGGCGCCGAGCGCGCGGTAGTAGCGCAGGGCAAGCCCGGTCAGCAGCGTCTGAAAGGCGCTCTCGAGCGGGACGGACTGCTCGTCGGCCCACACCTCGAGCCCGTCCTCCTCGATGGCGTCCGCCTGCGCGATGACGTCGTCCACCAGATCGGGGTGGTCGTCCTGGAACGCAGCGCCGAGCGAGTACAG
Organism: uncultured Solirubrobacteraceae bacterium; assembly: GCA_963781415.1. GTDB lineage: Bacteria > Actinomycetota > Thermoleophilia > Solirubrobacterales > Solirubrobacteraceae > DATLGB01. Next base: position 2,320,335 of record CAWAFT010000002.1, on the reverse strand, counting down.
GCTCGTGTCCATCAGCGATTCGATGAAGTCGGCATCCGATGCCATCGCGCCGCGCACGCTACCGGTACGCGCGAGCCGACCGCCGCGCCACACGGCGCGGGGCCTAAACGGTGCTATGACGTCACTTAGGCCCCGCGCGGTGCGGCGGCCACCCTGCCACCGAAACGCGGCAGGCCCCGCTGGGGCTAGCCGCCGAGGCCGAGCGCGTTGCCGACCGAGGAGACGGTCTGCCCAGCGTTGCCGTCGATCTTGGTGACCGCGCCCTCGACCTGGGTCACCGCTTCGCTCGGAGCGGGCGGGTTGACGGTCGGGTCCGTGCTCTCGCGCGGCTGGGAAGGTGCGGGCGGCGCCTGCGGTGACTCGGTGCGCAGGCTCGGCAGCGACGACCGGGACTGCGGCAGGTCCTCGGCCGACGGTGCCGGCACGAGGCGCTCCTCGACGCGGGCGGTCGGGGCCTTGCCCTCGGCCGCGGCCCGGGGGGCGCGACGCTGTGGCTGCGCAGCGCGGGTACCGGAGCGCTCGGCGGCGCGGCGAACTGACGCGGGAGCGACGGGCGCAGCCGCGTGACGGCGGTGCTCGGCGCGGCCGGCTTCGCCGCGGGCGTCGGAGGCCGGGGCAGGCGCGACGATGGGCGCGCGCGGGACGACGGTGGCGGGCCGGTCGCTGTGACCGGCGACGCCCGCCCCGCCGGCGACGAGCACGGCAGCGGCGACGACGGCCTTCGTCCAGCCGGCGGCGGGCTCGGCGAACGTGGCGGCGGTGTTCGACCACTGCGGGTGCGTTCGAACCGCGCAGACGCAGGAAGGCCGGTAGCGGCAGCATGGCGGCGGCGCGCGCGACGACACGGCGTGGAAGGCGCGCGAGGGTGACGGTGTCCACGCCCGCGGCATGCGCCTGGCGACGGCACGGCTGGCAGTGGGCGATGTGGCGGGCGAGTCGCTTCTCGTCGCGGCCGCACAGCTCATCCGCCCCACCGACGAGCATGTCGGACACCCGGCGGCAGCGCGCTCCCGAGATGAGCTCCTGGTACTCCTCGGTGAGCCGGCGGCGCGCGCGGAAGAGCGTGGACTCGACAGACGGGCGGCTGAGCCCGAGCTGCTCGCCGATCTCGCGGTAGGACAGGCCCTCGAGCTCGCGCATCACGAGGATCTCGTGGTGGGAGTCCGACAGGCCGCCGAAGGCGCCGCACAGGTCGTCGAGCTGCTGCTTGGTGTCCACCGCGGCGTCGGGCGTCGTGGAGTTGAAGTGCCGCGAGGACTCGAGCGCGCCCGTGGCCTCCTCGGCGTCATAGGAGACCTCGTCGGTGCGCCGGGAGCGGCGGAACTGGTCGATGCAGGCGTTGCGCGCGATCTCGTAGATCCACGGCTTGAAGGCGATGGGGCGCTCCGTTGCGCGCATCCGGCGCAGGGCGGAGACGAAGATCTCCTGCGTGAGGTCCTCGGACCGGCCGTGGTCGTTGACCATGCCGTAGACGTAGGCGGCGATCCGCCGCTGATAGCGCTCGTACAGGCATTCGAACGCGCGCTCGTCTCCCCGCCGAACGGCGGCGACGAGCTGCTCGTCGTCCGCGCGCGACTCCAAAGCCATCCCTGCTGCCAAACTCATCCTGTGCGTCTACCCCCGCATCGGCGCCCGCCGCAGTCCGACCCTCCAGCTGGAGCGCTTGAGTTCTGAACCGTAGCGTTCAATAAGAGACTTGTAAAGAATTTGCCCGCCTCAACGTCATCAGCTGACATCATCGCCGCGCTCGACGCCCTGCTCGAGCCGGACGCCTTTCGCGACCTCGGCCCGAACGGGCTCCAGGTGCCCGGGCACGGAGCAGGTCGCGCGCATCGCGACCGGCGTGTCGGCGTCGCGGTCGCTCATCGAGCGCGCCGTCGAACTCGACGCGCAGCTCGTCCTGGTCCACCACGGCCTCTTCTGGGACTTCCACCCCACGGGGCTCACGCCGGTCCTGGCCGAGCGGCTGCGCCCGCTGATGCGCCACGACGTCGGCCTCGCCGCCTACCACCTGCCGTTGGACGCCCACGCCGAGCACGGCAACAACGCCCTGCTCGCGCAGGCGCTCGGCGCCGCCGACCACGAGCCCTTCGGCGTCTACAAGGGAACGCCGATCGGGCGCGCCGCCCGTTTCGCGGAACCCGTGGCGATCACCGATCTGCTCGAGCGCGTCCGGTCAGCCACCGACCGTGAGCCGTTGCTGCAGGGCGCAGGCCCGGCGTCGGTCCGTCGCCTGGGCATCGTCTCCGGCTCGGGCGCCGACTCGCTGGCCGAGGCCGCCGCGAAGGGCCTGGACGGCCTGCTCACCGGCGAGCCCCGCGAGCATGCGCACAACGAGGCGACCGAGCTCGGCCTGCACTTCATCGCCGCCGGCCACTACGCGACGGAAACCTTCGGCGTCCGCCGGCTCGGCGACCTCCTGCAGGACCGTTTTGGCATCGAACATGTGTGGATCGACGAGCCGAATCCGGTCTGACGGAACGGTCTTACGGAATCGTTAGGAGACCGACGTTGTGACTGTCGGGACCCTGCGGTACGGTGCTGGAAGTGGCAATCCACACAGAGGAGGGGCTTTTCCCGTCATGGCGAACCATCTGACGCCCACGGAGCTCGCACGCGAAGCCGGCCTTGAGCGCCGCGACGTGATCGAGAAATGCATGGAGCTCGGAGTTCCGATCTTCCAGGGTCGCATCGACAAGACCCTGTTCATGGCCTCCGTCTCCGCGTCAGAGTCCTCGGCGTCCAGCCGCGCAGACAACCAGGTCGCCGCCGCTTAGCGGTGGCAGTCCCCGCCGAGCGCTCGACCCAGAGCGCCACCATCGCCGATCTGCTGCTGCGCGCGGCAGACCGTTATGCCGACCGGCCGGCCGTGCGCGTCAAGCGTGACGGCGAGTGGGTCGACACCTCGTTCGCCGAGGTGGGCACGATCGTGTCCGAGCTGGCGCGCGGCCTGATCGATCTGGGCCTCGAGCCCGGCGACCGGGTCGCGCTCCTGTGCACCACCCGCCCGGAGTGGTCGTTCTGCGACTACGCGGTGTCGAGCGCGGGCGGCGTGGTGGTGCCGGTCTACCCCACGAACTCCCCGGAGGAGTGCGCGTGGGTGGCGGGCAACTCGGAGGCGCGGATGGTGATCTGCGAGGACGCAGAACAGGCGGCGAAGATCGAACAGGTCCGGGGCGAGCTGCCCGCGCTCGAGCAGGTCATCGTCATCACCGACGACCTCGACGGCCTGCGCGAGCGCGGCCGGGCGCGCGACGCCCAGGAGGTGCTCGACCGAGCGCAGGCGGTCCGCCCCGAGGACCCGTACACGTTCATCTACACGTCCGGGACGACCGGCCCGCCCAAGGGCTGCGTGCTCAGCCACGGCAACTACCGGGCGATCATGGACTCGATCGAGGAGCAGGGCATCCTCGGTGCGTCCGACGACGAGGAGGTCGTCTACCTCTACCTCCCGCTCGCGCACGCCTACGCGCTGCTGATCCAGCTGCTGTGCACGGACCTCGGCATCCCGCTGGCGTACTTCTCCGGCGACCCGCAGCAGATCATCCCCGAGTTCACGGAGACCCGGCCGACCTACCTGCCGTCGGTCCCGCGCATCTTCGAGAAGCTCTACACGCTGGTGGCCGCGCAGGCCGACCCGGAGACGATCGCCAAGGCGACGCAGGTCGGCATCAAGGTCCGCGAGCTCGAGGCCGCCGGGCAGGACGTGCCCGCCGAGCTACGCGCCGCGTTCGACGGGTTCGACGAGGCGCTGTTCTCCAAGGTGCGCGCCCTCTTCGGCGGCCGCGTGCGCCAGGCGACGTCCGGCGCGGCGCCGATCGCGAAGGAGATCCTCGAGTTCTTCTTCGCCTCCGGCGTCCCCGTCCTCGAGGGCTACGGAATGACGGAGACGTCCACCGCGGCGACCGGGCAGACCGTCGACGAGTACCGCTTCGGCTCGGTCGGCAAGCCACTCCCGGGCACCGACGTCCGGATCGCCGAGGACGGCGAGATCCTGCTGAGCGGTCCGAACATCTTCGGCGGCTACTACAAGATGGAGGACGCGTCCTTCGGTGCCGTGGTCGACGGCTGGCTGCACACGGGTGACCTCGGCAGCCTCGACGAGGACGGCTTCCTGTTCATCACGGGCCGCAAGAAGGACATCATCATCACCGCGGGCGGCAAGAACCTCACGCCGGCCAACCTCGAGAACGACCTCAAGCAGTCGCCCGTGATCAGTCAGGCCGTGATGTACGGCGACCGCCGCCCGTACCCGGTGGCGCTGGTGACCATCGATCCCGACTCGGGGCTCGACCCCGCCTCCGACGAAGCCCATCAGCGCGTGCAGGAGCACCTCGACCGCGTGAACGCCAAGTACGCCCAGGTCGAGCAGATCAAGCGGTTCGCGATCCTCGACCACGACCTCTCCCAGGAGACGGGCGAGCTCACGCCGACCCTGAAGGTCAAGCGCAACGTCGTGTACGAGAAGTACGCGGACCTGTTCGACAGCCTGTACGCGTCGGGTTAGCGCCGCTACTCGGCGGAAGCCGACTGACGCAGCAGTGCGCTCGTCGTCTGCTCGAGGATGCGCCGCCAGGCGCGCGTCTTCTCGCGCTCGACGCCGAAGTGCTGGACGACCTTGCGCACCCGGGTGGCGGAGATCTCGATGCCGTGGCGGGCGGCGACCTCGTGCAGCCGGTCGTAGTCGTTGGCCAGCGACATGGTCACCGACTGGAAGCCGTGTCGCGCGATGTCGATGCGCGAGGAGTAGTTCATGATGTCCGTCTCGAACATCAGGCGATCGTCGGGCTCGGGTTCGATGAGGACGATGTCAACCCCGGGGTAGCGCGACTCCCAGGTGCGCGCCATCTCGTGCAGCCGCTGGTAGGCCAGCAACTTGAACGTCTGGTAGCCGATCTTGGTGAAGCCGAGATCCGACACGCGCTTGGGACGCGAGCCGCCGAGCGGCGAACCGACCTCGGAGGCGAAATCGTTGACGTAGGGCACGAGCGGGTTGACCACGAGCACGAACTTCGCCCCCGCCTCGACGGCGATGTCGAGGTTCGTCGTCGAGACGATGCCCCCGTCGATGAGCTCGCGGTCCTTGACGACGTGCGGCTTGTAGACCATCGGCAGCGCAGAGGAGGCGCGCACTGCCGAGGAGATCGGGACATCGTCCCATCCCTCGGCGCCGAGCACGATCCGCTCGCAGGTGTCGAGGTCGGTGGCCGCGATGTAGAGCTCGTTGGCAAGATCGCGGAAGTCGTCGGTGCGCCCGTCGTCCGTGAGGACCTCGTGGGCGTACTCCTCGATGCCTGCGCCCGTGTAGAAGCCGGACGGCAGGGCGTCGGCGAGCGCCACCACCAGCTCCATCGGGGACAGTGTGAGCAGGGACTTGGGCAGCTCGCGCAGCAGGCGGGCGAGGTGCCACGGCGTCTGGAGGGCCTTCGAGACGAACTCGCGCGTGTTGGGGCGCAGCAGCTTGTCGGGACCCATGTCGGCGAAGGGCGTGGGCGCCTGGTCATTGACGACGCGCATCATCTGCTCGGGCGTGATGCCGTTGGCCGCGAAGGCCGCGATGAGTGAGCCGGCGCTCGTGCCGACGTAGATGTCGAAGTCGTTGATCGACCGGTTGACGGAGAGCAGGTCGAGGGCACGCAGAGCGCCGATCTCGTAGACGCCGCCGGTGAAACCCCCGCCGCCGAGCACGAGCGCGGTCTTGTCGGCCCGCTTGCGCCGGCGGGGTGGGCGAGCGGGACGATCCTTGGCCGAGGCCGTCCGCAGGTTGACGACGTTGCTCATGGGTGTCCCCCAGTCTAAGTAGCCTCGGGTCGATCGTGCGCCACCGACTGATCGGATCGCTCGTCGTAGCGTCGGCGCTCGCGCTCACCGGCGCAGCCGACGCCTCTGCGCTCGGGGATCGCGGCCTCGTCCGCAAACTCAAGGTCGAGATGCGCGACGCCGGCCGGGCCAGCGGCGCCTACGTCGAGAACCTCACGGACGGGCGGCGGCTCTACAAGCTCCGAGCCCGGACCCAGCGGATCCCGGCCTCCAACGAGAAGCTGTGGACGACGATCGCCGCGCTCGAGCGCTTCGGGGAGACGGGCTACTTCACCACCACGGCCCTCACAACCCGCTCCCTTTCGCTCAACGGCACGTTGCGCGGGAATCTGTACCTTCGCGGTGGGGGCGATCCGACGCTGTCGTCCGCTCGCCTCGAGGTGCTCGCCCAGGACCTCGCCGACGCCGGCCTCTCCCGCGTGAGGGGTCGTGTGATCGGGGACGACAGCGCCTTCGACCAGCGTCGCGGTCCGCTCAGCAAGGGCGTCGGGTCCGACGTCGGCGGACCGCTCGGCGCGCTCGTCGTCGACCGCAGCGGCTACTCCGACCCGGCCGCTTACGCCGCGGGGGTGTTCGCCCGCGAGCTGCGGGATGCCGGCGTCAAGGTCTCGCTGAAGGTCAGGTCGGGGACCGCTCCACCTGGCGCAATGGCGCTCGGCACGGCGCGTTCAGCCAGCATCCGGGCGATCGTCCGGGCGATGAACGTCCCCTCGGACAACTACATCGCCGAGATGCTGCTCAAGGCGACCGCGATGCGGGACACGCAGAAGGCGACGACACGGCGCGGGGCCTCCTTCGCGGCCAGGGTGGCCGCGCGCGTGTACGGGGTCGCACCGGACATCGTCGACGGATCCGGCCTGTCGCGGCGCGATCGCGCCACCCCGATCGAGCTCGTGGACCTGCTCGGCCAGCTCGTCGACAACGACTCCTTCTACCGGTCGCTGGCCGTGATGGGCGTGTCGGGCACGCTCGAGGACCGACTCGCCGGGAGCTACGCGCGCGGACGCTGCCGGGGCAAGACGGGCACGCTGCGCGACGTCTCGGCGTTGTCGGGCTACTGCGAGACCAAGGGGGGCGACATCCTCGCCTACTCGATCCTCATGAACCGCGTCGATGTCTATGCCGCGCGGCAACTGCAGGACCGGATGGTCTCGGCCATCGCGCGCTACGAATAAACGGCGCATCTTGCGGGCAGTCCCATCGGTACTTCTTAAGGGAGGAGTAACGATGACCATTGAAGACCGCCTCCACGAGGTGGACCCGGCAGCATCCACGCCCCAATCGCGCTTCGCGCGCTCCGGGCGACTGGCGCCCTTTCCCGGCGCGCCGGACGCCGAGCAGGTGCGCTGCTCCTGTGACCGCTGCGGTACCCATCTGCTCTCGGCGATTTCTGCCGACGGCCGGGTCGACGGCTCGTGCCCGGTCTGCCTCAGTCGTCAGGTGACGCCGCTGCCGGACCCTCGCGCAACAGCGTGAGCAGGCCCGGCTCGTCGAGCACGGGAACGCCGAGGCGCTCCGCCTTCTCGAGCTTGGAGCCAGGCGACTCGCCCGCCACCACGTAGTCGGTCTTCCTGGAGACGGAGGTGGTGACCTTGCCGCCCTCGGCGGTGATCTGCTGGGTGGCGTCCTCGCGGGTCAGCTGCGGCAGCGTGCCGGTGAGGACGATGGTGAGGCCGCTCAGCCTGCCCTCCCCCGGGGGAGGACCCTCCTCCTCGAAGCGCACGTGCGGGCGCAACGCGGTGATGAGCTCGAGCATGGTCGGCTCGTGCAGCTGCTCGTGGATGAGGGTCGCCACGATCGGGCCGATCCCGTTCGTCTCCGCGATCCCGTCCGCCGTGGCCGCCAGCAGCGCGTCCATCGAGCGGAAGCGCTGGGCGAGGTTGCGCCCGGTGATCTCGCCGACGCCCTCGATCCCGATGGCGAACAGCACGCGGCCGAAGGGCCGCTCGCGAGAGGCCTGGATCGCCCGCACCAGGTTGCTCGCCGAGGTCTCGCCCACGCGCTCGAGCTGAGCCAGCGCCTCCGGCGTCAGCGCGTAGAAATCGGCCGGCGTGGAGACCAGGCCCGCGTCCTGCAGCGCTCGCACCTGCTTCTCCCCCAGGCCGTCGATGTCCATCGCGCCGCGCGAGGCCCAGTGGGTGAGCAGCTGCCACTGGCGCTCCGGGCACAGCCGGTTCGGGCAGCGCGTGAACACGGTCCCCTCGGGCTTGATCGTCGGCGTGTCGCACACCGGGCAGCGCTTCGGGGGCAGCGGCGGATCGGCCCGGTCGGCACGCTCCACGGCGTGCGGTGCGGGCGACAGCACCTGCGGGATGACGTCGCCGGCGCGCTGGACGATGACCTCGTCACCGACGCGGATGTCCTTGCGCGCCAGATCCTCCTCGTTGTGCAGGGTCGCCTTGCGGACGGTGACACCGCCCACGTGCACGGGCGTCAGGCGGGCGAACGGGTGCAGGTCGCCGAACTTGCCGACGTTCCATTCGATGCCCTCGAGCACGGTGGTCTTGGTCGTGGGCGGGAACTTCCAGGCGATCGCCCAGCGGGGATCGCGGCCGACGACGCCCAGGCGCCGCTGCAGTTCGGTGTCGTCGACCTTGACGACGACGCCGTCGATCTCGAAGGGAAGCTGGCCGCGGCGCTCCTCCCAGTGGCGGCAGCGCTCGACCACCTCCTCCTCGGTGGTCAGCACGGCGATGTCCGGGTTGACCGGGAAGCCGTGCGCGCGCATCCACTCCAGCGCCTCGGAGTGGTGGGCGAAGCGCAGCCCCTCCGTGACCCCGACCGCATAGGCCCAGAAGCTCAGCGGGCGATCCTTGGCGAGCTTCGGATCGAGCTGGCGGATGGTGCCCGCGGCGCTGTTGCGCGGGTTCATGAAGGTCGACTGCCCGGCCGCGGCACGCCGCTCGTTGAGCGCCGCGAAGTCGGGCAGGCTCATGTAGATCTCCCCGCGGATCTCCACGAGCGGGGGAGCGTCCTCGAGCTCGTGCGGAATGGTCGCGATCTGGCGCAGGTTGTGCTGCACGTCCTCGCCGACCTCCCCGTTGCCGCGGGTGGCGCCGCGGACGAGCTTGCCGTCGCGGTAGAGCAGGGAGATCGCGAGCCCGTCGATCTTCGGCTCGGTGACGTAGCGGAACTCGGCGTCCTCGATCCCCTCGCGGGCGAGGTGGTTGCGCATCCGCTCGATCCAGCCGCGCAGCTCGTCCTCACTGCGCGCGTTGGCCAGCGAGAGCATCGGCTGCAGGTGCGTGACCTTCTCCAGCCGGCCGACCGGATCCGCCCCGACCTTCTGCGTCGGCGAGTCGGGGGTGAGCAGTTCGGGATGCTCGGCCTCGATCGCGCGCAGCTCGTCGAGCAGGGCGTCGTACTCGTCGTCGCCGATCTCCGGATCGTCGTCGCGGTAATAGCGCGCGTTGTGGTGGGTGATCGTCTTGCGGAGCTCGGCCGCGCGCTGCTCGGGGGTCACTCCACTTCCTCTGCGGCCGGCGTGAGCAACCGGGCGAGGTCGTAGGCACCCAGCGTCTCGATGCCCGGACCGTCCGTGAGGTCGAAGTGCAGCGGCGTGATCGCGATGCGGCCGGCCGCGACGGCGGCCAGATCGGTGCCGTCGTCCTTGACGTGCCCGGGCGCCTCGCCGTACATCCGGTAGCGGCGCCGCGCCCCCTCGGACTCCACCAGGCTGAGCTCGTCGCGGTAGACGCGCTTGCCGAGCTTGGCCACCTCGACGCCCTGGATGTCCCCCGCGGGGACGTTGATGTTCAGCAGCGTGCCCTCGGGCAGCGGGACGTCGTCGATCTGGTCGACGATCGCCGCGACGAAGCGCGCCGCGGTGGAGAAGTCGAAGTCGCGCCCCAGCCGGAAATCGAGTTCGCGCGCGGTCGACTGCTGGGAGACCGCGATCGCCGGCAGGCCCAGGACGATCCCCTCCAGCGCGGCCGCGACCGTCCCGCTGTAGGTGATGTCGTCGCCCAGGTTCGAGCCGTGGTTGATGCCGGAGACGATCAGGTCGGCCTTGAAGTCCTCGATCAGGCCGAGCGTCGCGAAACGGACGCAGTCGACCGGCGTCCCGTCCGTCGCGTAGCCGACCGTCCCGTCGCCGAAGTCGATCTCCTCGACCCACAGCGGGCGCCGGATCGTGATCGACCGCGCCGTGGCCGAGCGGTTGTCGTCGGGGGCGATGACCGCCAGTTCGAGCCCCGGAACCTTCAGCAGCTCGCGCCGCAGCGCCTGCAGCCCCGCCGCCTCGATGCCGTCGTCGTTGGTGAGCAGGACCCGCATGCGCCCCAGGCTACGCTGCGCCCCCGATGGGACGGGCAACCCTGCTCGGGGTACTGATCGCGCTGTGCATCGCCGCCGCGCCGGCACAGGCGTCCAAGCCGCTGGCGAACCGCTGCTTCGACGTCAGTGGCGTCGGCGTGCGCCACTTCAAGCCGACGGGGACCGGTACGTATCTGCTCTACGACGGAGCCACGCTCGGCCCGGACGCCGAGTGGCGCGTCGAGCCGGCGCCGCGCGGCCGCTACCGGCTGCGCGCGAACGACGGGCGCGAGGTCGTGGCTCGGCTGCGTCGCGCCCGCGGCTGTGCCCGGTACCCGGAGGCCGCGCTCGGCGCGAGAGGCCGCCGGGCCCGCGGGACGCTGCGGGGCTTCGCGGACGCGCACGTGCACATCGCCGCCAGCCTGCGCGCGGGCGGGCGCGTGATCTCCGGCGAGCCGTTCTCCCCCTACGGGCTGCCGGACGCCCTCGGGCGCGACGCCGACGTCCACGGGCCGGACGGAGCGATCGACGTGACGGGGAATCTGCTCCGCACGGGCAGTCCGGTCGGAAGTCACGACACGGAGGGCTGGCCGTCCTTCGCCGGCTGGCCCGAGCGCGACACCTTGACCCATCAGCAGGTCTACTGGCGCTGGCTCCAGCGCGCCTGGCGCGGCGGGTTGCGGCTCGTGGTCGCGCAGACCGTGGAGGACGAGCCGCTGTGTCAGCTCGAGCCGGTCCGGTCGCACTCCTGCGACGAGACGGAGACGCTCGAGCTTCAGGTCGCGCAGCTGCGTGCCCTGCAGCGCTACGTCGACGCGCAGGCCGGCGGTCGCGGACGCGGGTTCTTCCGGCTCGCCCGCGGGCCGCGCGAAGCGGCTCGGGCGATCCGTGGCGGGAAGCTCGCGGTGGTCATCGGCGCCGAGTCCTCGAACGTCTTCGGCTGCAGCCAGAAGGCGGGGGTGCCGGCGTGCGACCGCGCCGGGATCGACGCGGGCATCGAGCGTCTGCATCGTGCCGGGATCCGTGGACTCTTCGTGGCGCACTGGGTCGACAACGCCCTGGCGGGCGCGGCGCTCGAGGGTGGCGACAAGGGCCTGTTCATCTCCGCCATGCAGGTCGAGCAGACCGGCGAGCCCTTCGTCACCGGCGACTGCCCCTATCCGGGGCAGGGAGAGGAACCGGCGGTTGCCGTGCCCACGGGGTCGGCGGAGAAGCAGTGCAACGTCCGCGGGCTCACCGAGCTCGGCGAGTACGCGATCCGGCGGTTGATGGACCGCCACATGCTCATCGAGCTCGACCACATGAGCGAGCGGGCCCGCGACCGCGTGCTCGAGATCGCCGGCGAACGCGACTACCCGCTCATCTCGAGTCACACGGACACAGGCGGGACGTGGGCTCGGCCTGAGCTTCGCTCGCTGGCCGCGGCGAACGGTTACGCCACGGCCCGCCTCGGCGGCGACCTCGCGGCGGATGCGTTGAGGCTGAGCCGCTACCGCGGCCTCGGGGTCGGCCTGAGCTCGGACACCGGCGGGTTCGCCTCGCTGCCCGCGCCCGAGGGTGCTCTCGCCTATCCGTTCCGCCTTGCGGGTGCCCGGTTCGCCCGCCAGCGCAGCGGGGAGCGCGTGTTCGACGTCAACGAGGACGGCATGGCGCACTACGGGCTGCTGCCCGACCTGCTCGCCACGGTGCGTTCCGGACGGCGCGGCGGCCGCGCCCTGCGGCTGCTCGACGAGGGCGCCGCCGCGTACCTGCGCACCTGGCGGCGGACCGGCGCTCCGGGCTGAGCCCGGGGCAGCCGGTCAGTAGGTGACGCCCGCCAGGTACAGGCCGTGCGGTGGCGCGGTGGGGCCCGCGGCGCTGCGGGGCGCACCCTCGAGCAGGGTCCGGAAGGACGCGAGCGTGCGGCGGCCCGCGCCGACCTCGAGCATGGTCCCGACCAGGACGCGGTTCATGTTGCGCATGAAGGCGTCGGCCTCGATGCGGAACTCGAGGTGCTCGTCGTCGAGTCGCTCCCAGCCGGCGGCGAACACGATCCGCTCGAAGCGGACATGGTCGGTGTCCGTCGGGGTGAAGGCGGTGAAGTCGTGCGTGCCGGGCAGCGCCGCGGCGCACGCCTTCAGCGCGTCGAGGTCCGCCGGGTGCGGCCACCACAGCGCGCGCTTGAGCGAGAACGGCGACGGACCGGCGCGGCGGGTGTGCAGCCGGTAGGCGTACGCGCGCGACCGCGCGTCGTGGCGCGCGCTGAACCCCTCGGGCGCCTCCTCCGCCGACAGGACGCCGACGTCATCGGGCAGCAGCGCATTGAGCGAGCGCAGGTTCGGCAGTGCCGCCGTTTCGTACGAGCACACCTGCGCAAGCGCGTGAACGCCGCGGTCCGTGCGGCCGGCGACCGTCAGCGCGACATCGTCGCGGCGCTCGAGCGTGCCCAGCGCCCGCGTGAGCTCACCGCAGACGGTCCGCTGGCCGGGCTGCGTCGCCCAGCCGGCGAAACCGGTGCCGTCGTATTCGAGGGTGAGTCGAGCTCTCAGACGAGCTCGAGGTAGACCATCTCGGTCGAGTCGCTGCGACGCGGCCCGAGCTTGAGGATCCGGGTGTAGCCGCCGGGACGGTCCACGTAGCGCGGAGCGATCTCGTCGAACAACTTGTAGATGACGCCCTTGTCGGGGTGCTGCAGCGTCGACATCGCCTGCCGCCGCGCGTGCAGGTCACCCTTGCGCGCGAGCGTGATCAGCTTCTCGATCTCGGGCTTGACGGCCTTGGCCTTCGCCTCGGTCGTCTTGATCCGCTCGTGGTCGATGACCTCGATGCAGAGATTCGCGAGCAGCGCCTTGCGGTGCGAGGCGTCGCGCGAGAGCTTGCCGCGTGACTTCTGGTGGCGCATCTTGAATGCCTCAGTCGCCGCGGAGGTTCAGGCCGCGCTGGTTGAGGGTCTCGACGACCTCGTCGATCGACTTCTTGCCGAAGTTCGGAATCGCGTTGAGCTCGCCCTCGGACTTCGAGATGAGGTCGCCGACGGTCTGGATGCCGGCGCGCTTGAGGCAGTTGTAGGAACGGACGCCGAGCTCGAGCTCCTCGATGAGGATGTCGTCCATCGGCGACCCGCCGCGACCTCCGCCGCCGCCGCCCGAGAGGACGGCTCCGCCGCCGCCGGCGTTCGTGTCGACGCCGCCGATCGCGCCGGGGCCCTGACGCAGCTCCTCGATGCGATCCTCGTCGGTGAAGATCGATAGCGAGGAGATCAGGATCTCGGAGGCCTCGCGGAGCGCGGCCTGGGGATCGATCGAACCGTCGGTCTCGATGTCGAGCGTGAGCTTGTCGAAGTCCGTGCGCTGGCCGACGCGAGCGGGCTCGACCTCGTAGGCGACGCGGCGGACCGGCGAGAAGATCGAGTCGATCGGGATGACGCCGATGGGCTGGTCGGCCGTCTTGTTCTCCTCGGCGGGCCGGTAACCGCGGCCGCGGCCGATCGTCAGGTACATCTCGAGCTTCGTCTTCTTCTCGAGCGTGGCGATCGGCGCGTCCGGCGTCAGGATCTCGACGCCCGAGGGCAGGTCGATGTCCTTTGCGGTGATCTCGCCGGGGCCGGTGACGACGAGCGGCGCTTCGATCTCCGTCGCGTCGGAGTGCATCTTGCACACGACGCCCTTGAGGTTGAGGATGACGTCGGTGACGTCCTCCTTGACACCCTGGATGGTCGAGAACTCGTGCGCGACGCCCTCGATGCGCACCGAGGTGACGGCGGCACCGCCGAGCGAAGCGAGCAGCACTCGGCGAAGCGAATTGCCGAAGGTGTAGCCGAAGCCGCGGTCGAGCGGCTCGACCACGAAGCTGCCGCGGTTCTCTTCGACCGTCTCGGCGGTGATGCGCGGAATCTGGAAGTCAAGCATGCGGTTTCCTGGTGTCGGGGAGGGCGGGCGCTCCGGAGAGGTGGGCGCGGAGAACTACTTGGAGTACAGCTCGACGATGAGCTGCTCCTGCACAGGGGCGGCGATCTCCGCGCGCTCCGGGCGGCGGAGGACCTTCGCGGTCAGGGCGTCGTGGTCGGCCTGGAGCCAGGCCGGCACCTGCGCCGTGAGCTCGGTCGCATCGCGAACAACGGTTTCGACCCCGTCGGCACCCGTGGGCTTGAAGGTGATCACGTCACCCTCACGCACCTGGTACGACGGAATATCGACGCGGCGGCCGTTGACGGTCCAGTGACCGTGCCGGACGAGCTGCCGGGCCTGACGGCGCGAAGCCGCGAAGCCGAGACGGACGAGCACGTTGTCGAAGCGGCACTCCAGCAGGCGCAGGAGGTTCTCGCCCGTGATGCCCGGCTGACGCGAGGCCTTCGCGTAGTAAGTGCGGAACTGCTTCTCGAGCACGCCGTAGTAGCGACGGGCCTTCTGCTTCTCGCGCAGCTGGACCCGGTACTCGGACTGCTTCTGGCGGCCGCGGCCGTGGTCGCCCGGCGGGTACGAGCGACGCTCGACGCCGCACTTGTCCGTCAGGCAGCGCTCACCCTTGAGGAAGAGCTTCTGGCCTTCACGGCGGCACTGCTTGCACTGCGGACTGGTGTCGCGAGCCATGACTAGACCCTCCGCCGCTTGCGGGGGCGGCACCCGTTGTGGGCCTGCGGTGTGACGTCCTTGACGCCGGTGATCTCGAGGCCGGCGGCCTGCAGCGAGCGGATCGCGGTCTCACGACCGGAGCCCGGGCCCTTGACGAAGACCTCGACCTTCTGAAGGCCCTGCTCGATGCCCTTGCGCGCGGCCGCGTCGGCGGTCACCTGCGCGGCGAACGGCGTCGACTTGCGCGAGCCCTTGAAACCGGCGCCGCCGGCGGACTCCCAGGCGATGACGTTGCCCTCGCGATCGGTCAGCGACACGATCGTGTTGTTGAAGGACGTCTTGATGTGCGCCTGGCCGATCGGGATGTTCTTCTTGACCTTGCGGCGGCCCGAACGCGGGCGGCGGGGAGCCGGCATTACTTCTTCGCTTTCTTCTTGCCGGCGACCTGCATGCGCTTGGGACCCTTGCGGGTGCGTGCGTTGGTCTTGGTCTTCTGACCACGGACGGGGAGGCCACGACGGTGACGGACGCCGCGGTAGCAGCCGATCTCCATCAGGCGCTTGACGTTCTGGCTGATCTCCCGGCGCAGGTCGCCTTCGACCGTGAGGTCGTCGACGGCGTCGCGCAGCTTGGAGATCTCGTCCTCGGTGAGATCGCGGACGAAGGTGTTGCGATCGATGCCCGTCTTGTCGAGCAGTTCCTGCGACGTGGACTGCCCCACGCCGTAGATGTAGGTCAGGCCGATCTCAACGCGCTTGTTGAGAGGAACGTTGACTCCGGAGATCCGTGCCATCGCGCTAGCCCTGCCGCTGCTTGTGACGCTTGTTGGAGCAGATGACGAGAACCCGCCCATTACGGCGGATGATCTTGCACTTCTCGCACATCGGCTTCACCGACGGTCTGACCTTCATGTGTCCTTTCGGGC
Organism: uncultured Solirubrobacteraceae bacterium; assembly: GCA_963781415.1. Lineage (GTDB taxonomy): Bacteria > Actinomycetota > Thermoleophilia > Solirubrobacterales > Solirubrobacteraceae > DATLGB01. The sequence continues at coordinate 2,304,786 of CAWAFT010000002.1, read as the reverse complement.
TGATCGCGCTGGATGGCTCTGGCTGCCGGTACGGCTGCCGCTACTCATCCGCTCGCACAAAATCTTGGTTCGCGCCCGCACGGTTGCCCGCACCGAGCGCGACGATCTAGCGTAGCAGCCCCTAGACGGCCGCCGCGAGCACTGTTTCGTGCCACGGAGTGAGGATCTGGGGGCCGTCCGCGGTGATCGCGACGGTGAACTCGAAGTGGGCCGTCAGGCTGGAATCCTGCGAATAGATCGCCCATCCGTCGTCCCCCATGCGCACGGAGTGACGGCCGGCCGTGGTCATCGGTTCGATGGCCAGCACCATGCCCTCCTGGAGCTCCACGCCGCGGCCGGGAGAGCCGTAGTTGGGGATCTGCGGGTCCTCGTGCATCGAGCGGCCGATGCCGTGCCCGACGAGCGAGCGGATGACCGAGAAGCCGGCCCCCTCGACGTGACCCTGCACCGCGGCGCCGATGTCGCCCAGGTGGTTGCCGATGTGGCACTGCTCGACGGCCTTGAACAGCGACTCGCGCGTGACGTCGAGCAGCTTGGCGGCGATCGGGCTCACTTCGCCGACCGCGAAGGTGATGGCGCCGTCGGCGACCCAGCCGTCTTTGGTCACGCCGACGTCGACCGACAGGATGTCGCCGCGCTTGAGCTTGTAGGGCCCCGGGATGCCGTGGACGACCATGTGGTTGGGCGACGCGCAGATCGAGCCCTTGAATCCGCGATAGCCCTTGAACGACGGCGTGGCGCCGTGGCTGCGGATGAGCTTCTCCGCCGCGGCGTCGAGATCGGCGGTCGTCACGCCAGGCCGGATCTTGCGGCTGAGCAGGTCGAGGACCTGCGTGTGGATGGCACCGGCGGCGGCCATCGACTCGATCTCTGCGGGCGACTTCTTGACGATCACGACGAGGTCAGTGTACGTCGCGACCGCACGGGCGCCGGGGTCAGGAGGCTTCCGCGAGCTTGAGCGTCGTGACGGTCTTGCGCAGGTGCCCGGCGACCTCATCGGGGCTGAGGGTGCCGTCGAACCGGCGCAGCAGGCCCTCGTCCTCGTAGCGCTCGACGAGCGGCTCGGTCTGCTCGTGATAGGTGCCCAGGCGCTTGCGCACCGTCTCGGGCTTGTCGTCGTCGCGCTGGGCGAGCGGCTTGCCGTCGACGTCGCACACGCCCTCCTGCTCGGGCGGGTTGAACTCGAGGTGGTAGACGTGCCCGTCGGGACACGTGCGGCGGCCGGTCAGGCGCTTCTCGATGATCTCGTCGGCGACGTCGATGAGCAGCACCGCCGTCAGCGAACGGCCGCGGCGCTCGAGCGCGGCGTTGAGCATGTCGGCCTGGCCGTGGGTGCGCGGAAAGCCGTCGAGCAGGAACCCGTCGTCGCCCTCGGCCTCGATGCGCTCGATCAGGACCTCGCAGACGATGTCATCGTCGACCAGGCCACCCTGGTTGATGATCCCGTCGATCTTGCGGCCGAGGTCGGAATCCTCCTTGCGCTTGGCCCGCATCATGTCGCCCGTGGCGAGGTACGGCAGGTCGAAGTGCGTGTACAGGCCCTCGGCCTGCGTGCCCTTGCCCGCACCCGGCGGACCGATGAGAATGAGATTGAGCTCGCCCACGAAGCGGGCGAGCATATCCGCCCGGGGCGGCGACTACTTCAGGAAGCCTTCGTAGTTGCGCATCATGAGCTGCGCTTCGAGCTGCTTCATGGTGTCCAGCGCCACGCCGACGACGATCAGGATCGACGTACCGCCGAAGTAGAAGTTCGCCGACGTCTGGTTGATGAGGATCGTCGGCAGTGCCGCGACCGCGGCGAGATACAGCGCGCCCGGGAAGGTCAGGCGGGCCAGGATGCGGTCGAGGAATTCGGCCGTGGGCCGGCCCGGGCGCACACCCGGGATGAAGCCGCCGTACTTCTTGAGGTTGTCGGCCTGATCGACCGGATTGAACGTGACGGCGGTGTAGAAGTACGTGAAGAGGACGATGAAGACCGTCTCGCCGGCGATGTACTGCCAGCCGCTCGGGTTGAAGAAGTTCGCCAGGCCGCCGAGCGAGGGCACGAGCTGGCCGATGGTGGGCGGGAAGGCCATGATCGACGCGGCGAAGATCACCGGGATCACGCCCGCCATGTTCACGCGCAGCGGCAGGTAGGTCTGCCCGCCGCCGGACATCCGGCGGCCGATGACCCTCTTGGCGTACTGGACAGGGATCCGCCGCTGGCCCTCCTGGATGAAGACGATCGCCGCGATCACCCCCAGCGCCATGAACGGCATGATCACGACGAACACCTTGTCGGAGTTCGTGTACCAGGCGCTGATGCCGTTCGGCAGCCCGGACGCGATCGAGGCGAAGATCATCAGCGAGATGCCGTTGCCGATACCGCGCTGGGTGATCAGCTCGCCCATCCACATGAGCAGCACGCAGCCCGTGGTGAGACAGATGACGATGAGCAGCACGTTGCCGATGCTGAAGTTCGGGATCAGCGGTACCGCGCCGCCGCTCTGGGACTTGAAGAGGTAGACGTAGCCGACGGACTGGGCGCCGGCGAGAGCGACGGTCAGATAGCGCGTGTACTGCGTGATGCGCGCCTGCCCGACCTCGCCTTCCTTCTGCAGCTTCTCCAGCGACGGCGAGACGACCGTCAGCAGCTGCAGGATGATCGAGGCGGTGATGTAGGGCATGATCCCCAGCGCGAAGAGCGCCACGCGGGACAGACCGCCGCCCGTGAAGGTGTTGAGCAGGTTGAGGATGCCGCCGCCGGCGAACTGCTCCTGGGAGGCCTTGACCGCCTCCGTGTCCACGCCCGGCACCGGGATGAAGGCACCCAGCCGGTAGAGGGCCAGGATGGCTGCCGTGAAGAGCAGCTTGCGCCGGATGTCGGCGACCCGGAAGGCGTTGAGAATCGTGGAAAGCATGCGCTGGTTACGGGGCCGGGGGCAGCCTGCCGGGACAGGCTACGGCCTGCCCCTAAACGTCGAGGGTCGTTGCGGTGCCGCCCGATGCCTCGATGGCCTCGCGCGCGGACTTCGAGAAGCCGTGAGCACTGACGGTGAGCTTCTTGGTGAGCTCGCCGCGACCGAGGATCTTCACCGGGATGTCGCGACGGGTCGCCAGACCGGCGGCCTTCAGCGTCTCCGGCGTGACCTCTGCGCCCGCGTCGAAGCGGCGCTCGAGATCGGACAGGTTCACGGGCTGCGTGTGCGTCCGGAACGGCTCGAACGGCATCGACATCTTCTTGTTCGGGCCGCGCAGCTTGCGCATCCGCATGTGGATCGGGGTCTGGCCGCCCTCGAAGCGGGCGCGGTCCTTCGCACCCGAGCGCGAGCCGTAGCCCTTGTGCCCGCGGCCGGAGGTCTTGCCGTGGCCGGAGCCGTGGCCGCGACCGACGCGCTTGCGCTCCTTGCGGGAGCCCTCGGCGGGCTGGAGGCTGTGGAGGTTGATGTCCTCGGGGTTCATCACTTCTCGACCTTCACGAGATGACGGACACGGTGCACCATGCCCTGCAGCTGCGGGGAGTCCTCGTGCTCGACGGACTTGCCGATGCCGCGCAGGCCGAGCGAGCGCAGGGTGTCGCGCTGGGGCTTGTTGGTTCCGTTGGCCGATTTGACCTGGGTGATCTTCAACATCAGGCCTTGACCGCCTCAGGATCGGTGGCCTCGGGCTCCGCCGCGTCGGCCTCGGTGGCCTCGGCGGCCTCCGGGGTCTCCTCGTCCGCGGGGGCCTCGGCGTCGATCGTCTCGGCGGCCGCGCCACTGTCCTTGGACAGGCCGAGCACCTGATCGATCGACAGGCCGCGCAGCTTCGCGATCTCCTCCGGCTTGCGCAGGTCGCGCAGCCCGGCCTCGGTGGCCCGGACGAGGTTGATCGGGTTCTGGGTGCCCAGCGACTTCGAGAGGATGTCCTGGATGCCGGCCAGCTCGAGCACCGCGCGCACGCCGCCGCCGGCGATGACGCCGGTACCGGGGGAGGCGGGCTTGAGCAGCACGCGGCCGGCGCCGAAGATGCCCGTCACCTGGTGGGTGATGGTGTTGCCGTGGCGCGGCACGCGGAAGAGGTTCTTCTTGGCGCGCTCGACGCCCTTCTGGATGGCGAGCGGGACCTCGTTGGCCTTGCCGTAGCCGACACCGACGGTGCCGGCTTCGTCACCGACGACGACGAGTGCGGTGAAGGAGAAGCGCCGGCCGCCCTTGACGACCTTGGCGACGCGGTTGATCTCGACGACGCGTTCCTGGAGATCCAGGCCGGTCGAGGGAACTGAGCGATCAGGGGCAGCCATACGAAACAGGCAGCCTAGAAGGCCAGCCCGCCCTCACGGGCACCGTCGGCGAGCGCTTTGACGCGCCCGTGATACTGGTAGCCGCCGCGATCGAAGACCGCGGTGTCGACGCCGGCCGCCTTGGCCCGCTCGGCCAGGACCTCGCCGGCGCGACGCGCCTGGTCCATCGGCGGCAGCGACTTGAGGTCGGACTCCGTCCAGCTGACGTGGGCGAGCGTCGCGCCCGCAGCGTCGTCGATGAGCTGTGCCGAGACGCCCCGGTTGGAGCGGAACACGGCGATGCGCGGACGCGCGGCGGTGCCGACGACCTTTGCGCGCACGCGGCGGCGGCGCTTGAGGCGCACGGCCTGCTTCGTACGAATGGTCATGCTCGCTTACCGACCTTCCGGGCGACGTACTCGCCCTCGTAGCGGATGCCCTTGCCCTTGTAGGGCTCCGGGGGCCGCTGCTTGCGGATGATGGCAGCGGTCTCGCCGACCTGCTGCTTGGAGTTTCCCTTGACGATGACGCGCGTGGGCAGCGGCACCTCGAACTCGATCCCCTTCGGAGCGGGGATCTTGACGGGGTGCGAATAGCCGAGCGCGAGCTCGAGGTCTGAGCCCTTGAGCGCGGCGCGGTAGCCGACGCCCTGGATCTCCAGGGTCTTGACGAACCCGGAGGTCACGCCCTCGACCATGTTGGCCACGAGCGAGCGGGTGAGGCCGTGCAGGGCACGGTGCTCCGCGCGGTCGGTCGGGCGCGTGACGAGGCACTCCTCGCCCTCGAGGCGGACCTCGATGTCGCGCGACTTGCGCTCCTCGAGATCGCCACGGGGGCCGGCCACGCGGACGACCTCGGGCTCGACCGTGACGGTGACTCCGGCCGGAACCGGGATGGGCTTCTTGCCGATACGAGACATACGGGCTACCAGACCTGGGCGAGGACCTCGCCGCCGACGCCGCTCTTGCGGGCGTCGTGACCGGTCATCACCCCGTTGGAGGTGGTCATGATCGTGGTGCCCATGCCGCCCAGGACCTTCGGGACGGACTTCGAGTCCACGTACGTGCGGCGCCCGGGGCGCGACACGCGCTTGATGCCGCTGATCACGGACACGCGAGCCTCGGTGTACTTGAGGCCGACGACGAGCGTCTCGCCCGCGCCCTCGGCGGGACGGACCTCGTAGGAGCGGATGTAGCCCTGCTCGGCCAGGATCCGGGCGATCTCGACCTTGAGCTTGGACGAGGGCATCTCGACCGTCTCGTGGGCAGCGGTGATGCCGTTGCGGATGCGGGTCAGCAGGTCGGCGATGGGATCGGTCATCGACATGGCGTTACCAGCTCGACTTCGTCATGCCGGGGATCATCCCGTCGTGTGCCAGCTCGCGCAGGCAGATACGACACAGGCCGAACTTGCGGTACACCGCACGCGGACGGCCGCAGCGGCGGCAGCGCGTGTACTCGCGGGACTTGAATTTGGCGGGGCGCTGTTGGCGCACCCATTGGGAGGTCTTCGCCATCAGGAGCTCCTAAGCCGGGACAGCTTCATTTTTGTTCAGGGACTCGAAGCCGGCCGGGCGACCCTCGCGGGCGAACGGCATGCCGAGCGCGTCCAGCAGGGCGAACGCCTCGGCGTCGGTCTTCGCAGTGGTGGTGATCGTCACGTCAAGACCACGGACCATGTCGATCGTGTCGTAGTCGATCTCGGGGAAGATGATCTGCTCGCGGACACCCATCGAGTAGTTGCCGCGACCATCGAACGAGCGCGGGTTGAGGCCGCGGAAGTCGCGGATCCGCGGGATCGCGACCGACGTGAGCCGGTCGAGGAACTCGTAGGCACGGTTGTCGCGCAGCGTCACCGACAGGCCGACGGGCATGCCCTCGCGCACCTTGAACTGAGCCACGGACTTCTTGGCCCGGCGGGTGTTGGGCTTCTGGCCGGCGATCGTCGCGAGCTGCTCCTGGGCCTTCTCGAACATGCCGCGGTCCTGCTTGGCCTCGCCGACGCCCATGTTGAGCGTGATCTTGGTGATCTTCGGGACCTGCATGATCGACGAGTAGCCGAAGTGCTCCTTCAGGCGATCGCGCAGGGTCTCGTTGTAGGTGGTCTTCAGTCGGGCCTGCATCAGTCGAGCTCCGTCCCTGACTTCTTGGTGACGCGCATGCGGCGGCCGTCCTCGCGGCGCTCGATGCGTACGCGCGTGGGCTTGCCGTCCTTCTCGGCGATGGCCACGTTGGAGACGTGGATACCGCCCTCCTTCTCGATGACACCGACCTGCATGTTCGGGCGGCCCGGCTCGGCGCGCTGATGGCGCTTGACCATGTTGACGCCCTCGACGTAGACCTTGTCGCGCTTGCGATCGACGCGCAGGACCTTGCCGGTCTTGCCCTTGTCCTTGCCGGACACGACCACGACGGTGTCGTCGGTGCGGATGCGCAGGGGATGGGGCATCACAGAACCTCCGGTGCGAGTGAGACGATGCGCATGTAGCCGCCGTCGCGAAGCTCGCGGGCGACCGGGCCGAAGATGCGCGTGCCACGCGGGGCGCCGGCGGCGTCGATGATCACGGCGGCGTTCTCGTCGAAGGAGATGTAGGTCCCGTCGTCGCGCCCGAACTCCTTGCGGGTGCGGACGACGACGGCCTTGACGACCTCGCCCTTCTTGACGGTGCCCTGCGGGGTGGCCGCCTTGACGGTGGCCACGATGACGTCGCCGACACCGGCGTAACGGCGGCGCGAGCCACCCATCACGCGGATGCACAGCAGTTCGCGGGCGCCCGTGTTGTCGGCGACGCGGAGACGGCTCTCGTTCTGGATCATCGTGCACGCTCCACGACTTCGACGAGCCGCCAGCGCTTCAGGCGCGACAGCGGACGGGCCTCGACCACGCGGACGGTGTCGCCGGCGTTGGCCTCGTTGCGCTCGTCATGGACGTGCAACGTGGAGGAGGACCGGATGGTCTTCTGGTAACGACGGTGACGGCGGGCGACGTCGATGCGGACCGTGATGGTCTTGTCGGCCTTGTCGGACATGACGATGCCCTGGCGCGTCTTGAGCTGGCCCGTCGCCTTCGGAGCGGGCTCGGGAGCCTCGCCCTTGGGCTGCTCGGCGCGCTTGGCCTTGACCTTGGCGCGGTAGCGGCGGCGCTGGTCGGCCTTGCGCTTGCGCTCGGCGTCGCGGTCCTCCTGCGTGCGGCCGCGGCGCGGCCCGCGCTTGGCCACCGCAGCGGCGCGACGCTTCTGCTTGCGCTCCTTGGGAGAGAGCAGGACCTCCGGCTCGGCCGCCGCAGGGGCGTCCGGAGCCGCCGTCTCCTCCACGGGAGCATCCGGGGTCTCGGTCGTCTCTTCGGTCGTTTCGGGTTCGTCAGCCATGTGGTCTCTTAGGAAGTGGTGTGGGCGTGGAGCTCGAGCCCGCGCTGGCGGGCCACGGTCAGCGCGCGTGCCAGCTCGCGCTTGACGGAGCCGAGGCGGGCGGTGTTGTCGAGCTCCCCGGTGGCGTGCTGCATGCGCAGGCCGAAGAGATCGCGACGCACGGTCGCGATGTGCTCTTCCAGCTTGGTGTCTTCGATGTCTCTGAGCTCTTTGGCAGTCATACGGATTACTGACCGTCCTCACGGAGGACGAACTTGGTCTTGATCGGAAGCTTGCGCCCGGCGAGGCGCATTGCCTCACGCGCGAGGTCCTCGGGCACGCCGGCCAGCTCGAACATCACGCGGCCGGGCTTGACGACAGCGACCCACCCCTCGGGGTTGCCCTTACCCGAACCCATGCGGGTCTCGGCGGGCTTCTTGGTCACCGGCTTGTCAGGATAGATGTTGATCCACACCTTGCCGCCACGCTTGATCTTGCGGGTCATGGCGATACGTGCGGCCTCGAGCTGACGGTTGGTGATCCAACCGGCCTCGAGGGCCTTCAGGCCGTAGTCGCCGAACTGCACCGTCGGCTGCGCACGGGTGAGCCCGCCACGCCGGCCGCGGTGCTGCTTGCGGTGCTTTACACGCTTGGGAGAGAGCATCAGCGGCTGATACCTCCGGAAAGGTCGGGACGGTCGTTGCGCCCGCCACGTCCGCCGCCACCGCCGCGGCCGCCTGCGCCACCACGGCCTCCGCCGCCGCCCTGGCCACCGCGGCCACCACGGTCGCCGCCGCCGCCACCGCCACGGCCACCCGGGCCGCCGCGACCGCGACCGTCGCGACCGTCACGGCCGCCACGTCCACGCCGGCGATCGTCGTCCTGACCGGGCTGAGCGGGCTCGTCGAGCGACGTGAGATCGGCGCCGGTGTAGCCGGCGGGCATGATCTCGCCCTTGTTGATCCACACCTTCACGCCGATGCGGCCGAAGGTCGTGCGGGCCTCGTAGAAGCCGTAGTCGATGTCCGCGCGCATGGTGTGCAGCGGGACTCGGCCGTCGGAGTAGGACTCCGTGCGGGCCATCTCGGCGCCGCCGAGGCGGCCGCCGACCTGGATCTTGCAGCCCTTGGCACCCGAGCGCATCGCGCTGGTGAGCGCGCGCTTCATCGCGCGCCGGAAGGCGACGCGATTCTGCAGCTGCTCGGCGATCGACTGGGCGACGAGCTTCGAATCGAGCTCGGGGCGCTTGATCTCGAGGATGTTGACCTTGATCGACTTGCCCGTCAGGCGGTTGAGGTCGCGACGCAGCGCGTCGACCTCGGAGCCCGACTTGCCGATCACGATGCCCGGACGCGCCGTGTGGATGTTGACCTCCACCTCGTTGGCGTCCTTGCGGATCGTGATGTCCGACAGGCCCGCATGCGCGAGCTTGGCCTGGATGTGGTCACGAATGTGGATGTCCTCGAGCAGGTAGTCCGAGAAGTGCTTCTCGTTGAACCAGTTCGACTTCCAGTCGTGGATGTAGCCGACTCGCATCGACTCGGGATGGACCTTCTGCCCCATGTCTAGCTCCTCGGCGTCAAGTGGATGGTCAGGTGGCTCGTGCGCTTGCGGATCGGCGTCGCGCGGCCCATGGCCCGCGGCCGGAACCGCTTGATCGTCGGCCCCTCGTCAGCGAAGATCGCGGCGACCTGGAGGTCGGCGCCGTCCAGGTCGTGGTTGTTCTCCGCGTTGGCGACGGCGGACTCGAGCAGCTTCGTCCACGCCTCCGCGATGTGGCGCGGGGAGAAGGCGAGGATGGCGCGTGCCTCGGTGACGGACTTGCCGCGGATGTTGTCGCACACGAGCCGGGCCTTGCGGGCGGACGAGCGGACGTAGCGCGCGTGGGCACGCACGACGAGGTCGGGCTGCGCCTCGCGACGGCGGCGCGGGGCCGGCTTGGCCTTCGCGGCGGCGGCCGGCTTCTTCGCGGCGGGCTTCTTCGCGGCGGGCTTCTTCGCAGCAGGCTTCTTGGCGGCGGCGGGCTTCGCGGCCTCCTTGGCAGCGGGCTTCGCGGCCTCCTTCGCGGACGGCTTGGCCTTCGGCTTCGCCTTGGCCTTCGCGGCGGGCTTCTTGGCCGCCGGCTTGGGCTCGGGCGTCTCTTCCACGGGCTCGTCGCTCATCGCTTGCGCGCCTTACGTGCGTCGTCGCCGTGACCGCGGTACGTGCGGGTGGGAGCGAACTCGCCGAGCTTGTGGCCGACCATCGACTCGGACACGAAGACCGGGATGTGCTTGCGGCCGTCGTGCACGGCGATCGTGTGGCCGACGAACTCGGGGAAGATCGTCGACGTGCGCGACCAGGTGCGCACCATCGTCTTGCTTCCGGACTTGTTCATGGCCTCGATGCGATCGAAGAGGCGATCTTCGACCCACGGGCCCTTCTTGCTCGAGCGGCTCAACGTGACCCCTTCTTGCCTCTACGCCGGCCGCGCACGATGAAGCGGTCGGAAGCCTTTGCCTTTTTACGAGTGCGGTAGCCCAGCGTCGGCTTGCCCCACGGCGTCTGCGGGTGGTTGCCCAGGGAGCCGCCGCCCTCGCCGCCGCCGTGCGGATGGTCGACCGGGTTCATGGCCTTGCCGCGCGTCTGCGGGCGGACGCCCATGTGACGCTTGCGGCCGGCCTTGCCGACGTCGATGTTCTGATGATCGGCGTTGCCGATCGTGCCGATGGTCGCGCGGCACTCCGTGCGCACCTGGCGCATCTCGGAGGACGGCATGCGCAGGGTGGCGAGGTCGCCCTCCTTGGCCATCAGCTGGATGCCGGTGCCGGCCGAGCGGCCGAGCTGGGCGCCACGGCCGGGCTGGAGCTCGACGTTGTGCACCACGGTGCCGACCGGGATGTTGGCGAGCGGCAGGGCGTTGCCCGTGGTGATGTCCACGCCGGGGCCGGACTCCACCATCATGCCGACGCGCAGCCGGTTCGGGGCGAGGATGTAGCGCTTCTCGCCGTCGAGGTAGTGCAGCAGCGCGATGTACGACGTCCGGTTGGGGTCGTACTCGATCGCGGCGACCTTGGCGGGCACGCCGTCCTTGGTGCGCTTGAAGTCGATCTTGCGGTAGGCGCGCTTGGCGCCGCCACCGCGATGGCGCGCGGTCTTGCGACCCGTCGAGTTGCGGCCGCCGGACTTCTTCAGGCCCTCGGTGAGGGACTTCTCGGGCGTGGTCTTGGTGACCTCGGCAAAGTCCGAGTACGTCGCGAAGCGGCGGCCCGGAGAGGTCGGCTTGACCTTCTTGATCGGCATTAGAGATCGGCCTCCAGGCCCTGGAAGATCGGGATGCTGTCGCCCTCGCGCACCTGCACGATGGCCTTCTTCCACGAGCGGCGGAAGCCCGAGGTGTGGCCCCGGCGCTTCGGCTTGCCCTTGACGGACATGGTCGCGACCTCGAGGACCTTGACGTCGAAGAGCTCCTCGACGGCCTGCTTGATCTGGGTCTTGTGCGCGCCGTCGTGAACGCGGAAGGTGTACTTGCCCGCCGTCGCGAGGACGTAGGACTTCTCGCTGACGATGGGCGAGATGATGATCTGGGTTGCGTCCATCAGGCTCGGACCTCGGTCTTGGCGCGGGTGACGATGGCGTCGAGCGCGGCCTCGGTGATCACGAGCTGCGCGGCGCCGATGAGATCGGCGACGCCGACCGCGGCGGTCGGGAGGACCGTCACGCGCTCGAGGTTGCGGAAGGACTTCGCGGGGACGTCCTCGTCCTCGGCGAGCACGAGCAGCACGGAGCCGCCGAGCTTGCCCTCGAGCAGCCCGAACGCCGCCTTGGTGGACGGGCCGTCGGAGAAGGAGCCGGGATCGAGCACGGAGACCGAGTTGCGGCCGGCGTGCACCGACAGGGCGCTGCGCAGCGCGGCGCGGCGGGCCTTGCGGTTGACCTTGACCGTGTAGTGGCGCGGGCTCGGGCCGAAGACGGTGCCGCCGCCGGTCCACAGCGGGGAGCGCGAGGTGCCGGCGCGGGCGCGGCCCGTGCCCTTCTGGCGCCACGGCTTGGAACCGCCGCCGCGGACCATGCCGCGGGTCTTGGTCGAGTGCGTGCCCTGGCGACGCGCGGCCAGCTCGGCCAGCACGACCTCGTGCACGAGGGGACCGTTGAACTCGGCCCCGAAGACGTCAGCGTCCAGGTCGACGGTTCCCGAACCGCCCAGGATCGGCGCGCTAGCCATCCGTACGCACCTCCACGGTGGTGCCCTTGGAGCCGGGAACGGCGCCGCGGACCAGCATCAGATTGTCGGCCGGGATGAGCTCGACGATGGTCAGGCCGCGCTGGGTCACGCGGGCGTTGCCCATCTGGCCCGGCATCTTGCGGCCCTTGAACACGCGCGACGGCGTCGCGGAGGCGCCGATCGAACCCGGGGCGCGCACGTTGTGCGAGCCGTGGGACTTCGGGCCGGACGCGAAGCGGTGGCGCTTGATCGTGCCCTGGAAGCCCTTGCCCTTGGAGACGCCGGCGATCTTGACCTTGTCGCCGACGGCGAAGGCCTCGACCGTCACCGTCTCGCCGACCGTCAGCTCGCCGGCCTCGTCGCGGAACTCCACGAGCGTGCGCACGGGCGAGGCGTCGACCTTCTTGAGGTGACCGAGCTCGGCGCGGGTGAGCGCCTTCTCCCGGACGGCGCCGAAACCGAGCTGGACGGCGTTGTAGCCGTCACCGTCCTCGGTGCGGATGGCCGTCACGGGACACGGGCCGGCTTCGAGCACGGTCACGCGCTCGACCTTTCCGTCCTCCATGAAGCGCTGGGTCATGCCCAGCTTCTTGGCGAGAATTGCGGGCATGTCTAGGCGAAGGCGAGCTTGATCTCGATGTCCACGCCGGCGGGCAGATGATCGAGCCGCTGAAGCGAGTCGACCGTCTTGGGCGTGGGCTGGTGGATGTCGATGAGCCGCTTGTGCGTCCGGATCTCGAAGTGCTCGCGTGAATCCTTGTCCTTGAAGGGGGACCGGATGACGCAGTACACGTTCTTCTCCGTCGGGAGCGGCACGGGCCCGGAGACGGTCGCGCCGGTGCGCTGAGCCGTTTCGACGATCTCCTTGGCCGCAGTCTCGATGGCTGAGGAGTCGTACGCCTTGAGGCGGATGCGGATCTTGTTCTGAGGCGTGGCCATGGTGTGTGGGGAGAGCGTGAGGTGGGGCAGGCCGTGATGGCCTGCCCCGGTTCACGACCGGGGTGACCCGGTGATTACTTGAGGACCTCCGTCACGACGCCGGAGCCGACGGTGCGGCCACCCTCGCGGATGGCGAAGCGCAGGCCGGCGTCCATGGCGATCGGCTGGATGAGCTCGATCTCCATCTGGATGTTGTCGCCCGGCATGACCATCTCCGTGCCCTCGGGCAGACGGGCGACGCCCGTCACGTCCGTGGTGCGGAAGTAGAACTGCGGGCGGTAGCCGGTGAAGAACGGCGTGTGACGGCCACCCTCCTCCTTCTTGAGGACGTAGACCTCGGCCTTGAACTGCGTGTGCGGGGTGATGGACCCCGGCTTGCAGAGGACCTGGCCGCGCTCGATCTCCTCGCGCTTGATGCCGCGCAGCAGGAGGCCGACGTTGTCGCCCGCCTCACCGCGGTCGAGGATCTTGCGGAACATCTCGACGCCGGTGACGACCGTGTTGGACGTCTCGGTCTTGATGCCGACGATCTCCACGGTGTCACCCGTGTTGACGATGCCCTGCTCGATGCGGCCCGTGGCCACCGTGCCGCGACCCGTGATCGAGAAGACGTCCTCGACCGGGAGCAGGAACGGCTTGTCGAGGTCGCGCTCGGGCTGCGGGATGTAGGAGTCGAGCTGCTCGCCGAGCTCCACGATCTTGGCCTTGTAGTCCTCGTCGCCCTCGAGCGCCTTGAGCGCCGAACCGATGACGAAGGGGATGTCGTCGCCCGGGAAGTCGTACTCGGAGAGCAGCTCGCGGACCTCGACCTCGACGAGCTCGAGGAGCTCCTCGTCGTCGACCATGTCGGCCTTGTTGAGGAACACGACGATGTACGGCACGCCGACCTGGCGGGCGAGCAGGATGTGCTCACGCGTCTGGGGCATCGGGCCGTCGGCCGCGGAGACGACCAGGATCGCGCCGTCCATCTGGGCGGCGCCCGTGATCATGTTCTTGACGTAGTCGGCGTGACCGGGGCAGTCGACGTGGGCGTAGTGACGGTTCTCCGTCTCGTACTCCACGTGCGACGTCGCGATCGTGATGCCGCGCTCCTTCTCCTCCGGAGCGTTGTCGATCTCGGCGAAGGACGAGGCCTGCCCGCCGTACTTCTCGGCCAGAACCGTTGTGATGGCAGCGGTCAGCGTCGTCTTGCCATGGTCGATGTGACCGATGGTCCCGACGTTTACGTGCGGCTTGCCGCGCTCGAACTTCTCCTTCGCCACTATTGCTCAGCTCCTTCTTGCACTCTAAATTTGTCGGCGGGACAGTCTACGCGGCGTCCGCGCGACCTGTCCGCTCCTCGATGACCTTGGCCGCCACCGTGGCGGGCACTTCGTCGTACTTCTCGAACTGCATCGTGTAAGTGGCCCGGCCCTGGGTCATCGACCGCATCTCCGTGGCGTACCCGAACATCTCCGACAGCGGGACGGTGCCCGTGACGGCAAGCGCGTTTCCGCGCCGGTCCTGTCCCTCGATCCGGCCACGCCGGCGGGAGAGGTCGCCGATGACGTCGCCCAGGAAATCCTCCGGGGTGACGACCTCGACCTTGAAGATCGGCTCGAGCAGCGCCGGCTTGGCGCGCTTGACGGCCTCCTGGAGCGCGAGCGAGCCCGCGATCTTGAAGGCGATCTCCGAAGAGTCCGTGTCGTGGAACTTGCCGTCGGTGAGCGTGACCCGGACGTCGACGAGCGGGTAGCCGGCGAGGACGCCGTTCTCCAGCGCCTCCTCGACACCCTTGCCGACGGCGGGGATGTACTCCGTCGGGATCGCGCCACCCTTGATCTTGTTGATGAACTCGAAGCCCTCGCCGGGAGCCGGCTCGACGTTGATGTAGACGATGCCGTACTGGCCCGAGCCGCCGGTCTGGCGCACGAAGCGGCCCTCGATCTTCTCGGCGGTGCCCGTGATGGTCTCGCGGTAGGAGACCTGCGGGCGGCCGATGTTGGCCTCGACGCGGAACTCGCGCTGCATGCGGTCGACGAGCACCTCGAGGTGCAGCTCGCCCATGCCGGAGATCTCGGTCTGGCCGGTCTCCTCGTTCGTCTGGACCTGGAAGGTGGGGTCCTCCTCGGCCAGACGGCCGAGGGCGACGGACATCTTCTCCTGGTCGGACTTCGTCTTGGGCTCGATGGCGACCGAGATGACGGGGTCCGGGAAGACCATCGTCTCCAGCAGGATCGGCTTGTCGGGCGCGGCGAGCGTGTCGCCGGTGAAGACCTGCTTGATGCCGACGGCCGCCGCGATGTCGCCCGAGTAGACCTCGGCGACGTCCTCGCGGTTGTTGGCGTGCATCATCAGGATGCGCCCGATGCGCTCCGTCTTGCCCGTGTTGACGTTGAGCACGCGCGAGCCGGCCTCGAGCTTGCCCGAGTACACGCGGAAGAAGGTGAGCTTGCCGACGTGCGGGTCCGACATGACCTTGAAGGCCAGGGCGGAGAACGGGCCGGAATCGTCGGCGGGGCGCTCGGCCTCGTTGCCCTCGGCGTCGCCGCGCACGGGCTCGACGCCCTTGATCGCGGGCACGTCGAGCGGGCTCGGCAGGTAGGCGAGCACGGCGTCGAGCAGGGGCTGGACGCCCTTGTTCTTGAAGGAGGAGCCGCACAGCACCGGCGTGATGCTCATGTCGAGCGTCGCCTGGCGGATGGCGTTGACGAGCCGGTCCTCGGGGATCTCGGCCTCTTCGAGGATCATCTCGACGAGCTCGTCGTCGTAGTGGGAGACCTCTTCGAGCAGGTGCTCGCGCGCCGCGGCGGCGGCGTCGGCCAGCTCGGCCGGGATGTCGCCGACGACGACGTCCTTGCCCAGGTCGTCCTTGTAGGTGATGGCCTTCATGGCGACCAGGTCGACGATGCCCTGGAACTCGCTCTCGGCGCCGATCGGCAGCTGGATCGGCACGGGATGCGCGCCGAGGCGGTCGATCATCGTCTGCACGCCGCGGTCGAAGTCCGCGCCGATGCGGTCCATCTTGTTGATGTAGGCGATGCGCGGGACGCGGTAGGTGTCGGCCTGGCGCCACACGGTCTCCGACTGCGGCTCGACGCCGGCGACGGAGTCAAAGAGGGCGACGGCGCCATCGAGCACCCGCAGGGAGCGCTCCACCTCGACGGTGAAGTCGACGTGCCCGGGCGTGTCGATGATGTTGATGCGGTGGTCCTTCCACTCCGCGGTGGTCGCCGCCGAAGTGATGGTGATGCCCCGCTCCTGCTCCTGCTCCATCCAGTCCATCGTGGCCGCGCCCTCGTGGACCTCGCCCATCTTGTGGGAGCGGCCGGTGTAGTAGAGGATCCGCTCGGTCGTCGTCGTCTTGCCCGCGTCGATGTGGGCCATGATCCCGATGTTGCGGGTCTTCTGAAGGGTGAAGTTGCGTGGCATGCGTGTAAGCGGGTGGGTGCTGCGGGGCAAGAAAAAGGGCCCCTGTGGGGGGCCCTCGTCACGGCACGGAGATGCTCCCTTGGCGGTGACTATGTCCGTCGGAGGGACTCCATGACGAGGGATGCGCGGCGACAAACAGCACGCCGCAGCGACAAGGGAGAGTAGCAGCCGCGCTAGGGCGTCGAAACGAGCGGGCGGACCGTCTCGCCGTCCACCGCGAGGACCTCCACGAGGTTACCGCCACGCCGCAATGAGGAGGTCGGGATGAGCATGGAGAAGCGGGGGTCGCCGTGGTCGAGATAGGCCTTGCCGGAGGCCTCGATCGTCCCGTTGACGGCGGTGATGAGGTCCGTCCCGGGCGGCACGCCGCTCGTCGAACCGGTGACGTAGACGGGCAGCACGCCGGAGGAGCGCCTGACCCTGGCGTACAGGGGCGCGTTGTTGAGGAACGCGCTCGCGCCGCCCGCGTCGGCGCGGGCGAGCCCGGCGAGGGGGCGCCCGAGGAGATCGCGCCGCGGCCCGACGTCGAAGATGGGCGCAAGACCGGCGGGGAGGCGCCGGAGGCGCTCGCGCAGATCCGCGGCGAAGTCGCGGCGGAACGTCTGCGGGGTGACGCCGACAAGTTCGGCGCGCGGGCCGTTGCGCTGCTGGAGCAGTCCCGGGTCGCGGGGCTCGTCGACCGGGATGCCGTCGAACTCCCAGTCCGTGCGCACCCCGAGCTGCTTGACGATCGTGGGCAGGACGTCGAGCGTGGTGACGTAGGTGTCGCGGACCTCCCCGCGGGTCTGGCCGGGCGCCTTGACGAAGAAGGGCACGCCGGCGATCTGGGCGAAGTTCTTCGTGTCGACGTTGCGGCGCAGCTCACCGGGCCCGATGTTGCCGCCGTGGTCGGCGACGACGATCACGAGCGCCTCGTCCCAGAGACCGCTCTGGCGCATCTGGGCGATCGCGTCTCCCAGCAGGCGGTCGGCGAAGCGGGTGTTGAGCACGTGGCGCTGCTCGGCCTGGGCGAGCAGGTACGGATCCGAGCCCCACGTCGTGTCGTTCAGACCGGGGTAGGTCGGGCCGAGGACGGGGTACTGGCTGCCGTCGGGCAGGAAGCGCCAGGGCACGTGCGGCATCACGTTGTGGACCATCCACAGCCCGCGCGGATCGGGCTCCATCGTGGCGACGACCGCCCGCGCGGCACGGACGCGCTGGGCCGGCAGGTCGTCGCCGGCGACGCGGATCGGCTTGCCGGCCGGACTGTCGGGGGCGGCCTTGCGACCGGCGGCCTCGGCGAGGTCATCTCCCTGGAAATCCTCGAAGTCCTTGTCGACGGCCGGGAGGCCGTCGACGAGCGAATCGGGCAGCAGCACCCGGCGTTCGACGACGCTCAGGTCGACGGCCAGGCTGCGCAGGCGCTCCACCTGGCCCGGTCGGTTGCGCGCCCCGCAGAGATCCTCGGGACAGACGCTCGTCAGCGGCTCCTGGACGTGGTGGTCGTATGCGGATCCGAGCAGCGTGAACAGGTTGCGGGGGTACTCGTGCGAGGTCGGCAGCTCGGCCTGCGGGCGCACCCCGGTGAGGATCGCCGGGACCGCGACGTAGGTGCCGTCGGAGACGCTCGTCGCGTTGGGGTACCAGGTGGACGACCGGGCGAGGTCGGCGAAGTTCGGGTAGCGCTCCGCGTCGATCGTGCGGTCGGCGCGCATCAGCGTGGTGGTCGGCAGTTCGTCGAAGATCAGCAGGACCACGGGCGCCGGATCGGCGACCTCGGCCCCCTTCGTCGCGGCCGCCTGGTCGCCGGGGAAGACGACGTCGCTGACCGGCGAGAAGACGAGCAGCAGTGCGAGCACCACCACCGGCGCGACGCCGAGGATGCTCACGAAGCTGCGCACGGGCTCCGCGCGCGCGTACGCGCGCGCCGCGGCCGCGCCGACCGCGAGCGCCACGCCAAGGGCGATGAGGGCGGGCAGGCCCTTGAACGGCTGGAGCGCGAGCGCCGCCACGAACACCGCGACGAGGGTGAGGTGGGTCAGCCGGGCCGCCCGTTGGCTCATCCGGCCCGCGAGCGCGACGACGGCGACGGCTGCCAGCGGCGGGACCAGCGTCCAGCCGAAGGCGAAGATGAGCACGTCGCCCGGGGTGTTGTCGCGCGCGACGAAGAAGGCGGCGTTCTTGCCCAGCAGGTCGAAGAGCGGCTGGACGAAGGCCAGCGTCCACAGCGCCGTCAGGTGCAGCGCGACCAGGCGCAGCCTCACCGCGCGACGGCCTCGTACAGGCTGCGGGTCGGTCCGCGGCGGGTCGCGCGCACCTCGAAGCGGGCCTGCAGCGCCGCCTCGAAGGGCTCGAGGTCGTAGCCGGGGCGGGTGTCGTCGGCGCGCTTGGCGGCCAGCAGGCGCTGCACCATCGGGTCGTCGCGGTGCGGGAACTCGATGACGTGGGTCCCGCCCAGATCGGCGAGCCAGGCCAGGACCTCCTCCAGCGGGATGTTGCGCGTGATCACGAGATGGTGGATGACGGCCAGGGAGAGCGTCAGCTCCGGGCGCCCGCGCGCGAGCAGGTCCCCGCGCTCGCGCAGCGCCCACCCGCGCGAGGGCGAGGGGTCCGCCAGGTCGACGACCAGCGGCAGGATCCGCGCGTCCTCCCCCAGCGACCCGTAGAGGGCGTCCGCCGTCGCGTGGTCGGCGTCCATGGCCACCACGGTGCCGGCGTGCTCCGCGACCGCCCGCGAGAACGTCCCGTCGTTGCTGCCGAGGTCCCAGGCGAGCTTCGGCCGTACCCGCGCCGCCGCCTCGCGGACGAACGCGAGCTTGTCCGTATCGGGCTCGTACCCGGTCCAGGCCGTCTCGGGCGCGCTCCACTCCAGCCTGCGGACGAGCTTGCGCAGCTTGCGGACGTTGGCCCGGATGATCTCGGGCCGGAAGCCGGCCTTCGCCAGCTGGGACGTCGTCTCCCGAGCCGAGGTCGCATCCTGGCCGGCGCTCGAGGCGCGCGAGCAGGCGGGCGTTGACCGTCACCCCGCGCCGGCGCGGCAGCAGCGCCGCGGCGTCGGCGGGCTCGATCCCCTCGAGCGATCCGCGCAGCCACGGCTGGAAGGACACCCCGCGGTAGGCCGTGAGCATGAGCGGATACAGGAACTGCGTGCAGAACTGGCGGTAGCCGATCCAGGGCTCGTCGCCGCGCAGGCGCTCGAAGGAGCCGACGTCGATGAAGACGGGCCGCGTGCCGACGAACTGCACGTTGTACGGCGTGGCGTCCTTGAGCGACAGCCCCTCGGCGAGCGCGTCGTCGAGCAGGTCGAGATGCAGCAGCGCCGCCGCGCGCAGCATCCCGAAGGTCCATTCGTACGGATAGGAGACGAACGGGATGCGGTCGTGCTCGAGCAGGTGCTCCCCGACCCGGCGGGTGCCGACCACGCGCGGGTCGCCGAAGAGCCTGGAGGCCTCGAAGGCCGCGAAGTCCTCGGCGCCGCGGGCGGTGAGCTCACGCCCGATCCCCCCGTCCGGGCCGTGCACGACACGGCTCTCGGGGTCGCGGAACGAGCCCGCGTCCGGACGCACCTAGCTCGGGCGCTCGCCGGGCTGCGGGTCCTCGATCGGCTTGCGGATCCGCAAGGTCACGAGGAGCTGACGCCAACGGTGTTTGAGCGCCACGCCGACGCCCGCGATGCCGCCCAGGATCAGCGTCACGATCGCGGATGCGCTGCCAGCGTCGAGGTAGGCGAGCATCTGGCGAAGCGTAGCTGCCATGATCCCGCGCCGTGCTCCGTCTCGCTCTCTTTGCCTCCGCCCTGATCGCCTGCCTGCTGCTGGCCGTCGCCGAGTTCACCGACCTCAACGAGATCCGGATCGTGACCGTGACCCGGGAGGGCGTCGGCGTGGGTGGTCACCACGGCTTCGCGCTGCTCATCATCGCCCTCGGCGCCGCCGTCATGGCCTACGGGGCCTACCGCGGATCGCGGCCCGCCGGCCTGGCGCTGGCCGCCCTCGGCGCGGCCGCGCTGCTCGTCGTGCTGCTCGTCGACCTGCCCGACGTGGACGCCACCGGCCTCTACGGCCGCGACTACGAGCAGGCCGAGTCGCAGGCGGCGACGGGCTTCTACCTCGAGACGGCGGGCGCGATCCTGCTGCTCGCCTCAGGCGTGCTCACCGCCGCGTTCGGCGGCGGAGCGCCGCCGCCGGCACGCGAGCCGCGCGAGCCGCGCGAGCCGCGCGAGCCGCGCGAGCCGCGCGAGCCCAGCGAAGCCGCGGAGTAGCGCGAGCCCCAAAGGGCGGCACGGCGAGCGGCGGCGCGCGACGGCGCGTGTCGCCTCGTGGTCACATATCGACGTCTAAGCGACACGCAGGACCGACGGCGCGGGGGCGGCGCCCCGGCCGCGACGGAGGTCCCCGCCCTTAGGTCCGCATATGACCCCTAACGGCGGGAACCCCGCCGCGCGAGTCGCGCGTTCGTCCGCGGTCTGGCCGGGTCGACGCGCGCGTCACAGCGGGCGGGTCAGGGGGCTGAGCGGAAGACGCGCTCGCAGGAACCCTGCGGCTGCTCGGGCGTGGCGTCCTCGATGACGTCGAGGGCGTCGAGAAACGCACGGTCCTCCCCCGCACCGCAGTTGACGACGTCCATGACGCCGTCGCCGGTGCGGATCGTGTCGTCGCCATCGTCGCCGCGCACGGTGTCGACGCTGCCGGTGCTGACGTCGCCGGTGGTCGAGGCGAACAGAGCGTCGTCGCCGGGACCGCCGGAGAGGACGTCGGCGCCGCTGTTGGCAAACAGCTGGTCGTCGCCGTCGCCGCCCTCCCCGACGTCGTCGCCCGGGCCGCTGTTGAGGTAGTCGTCACCGTCGTCGCCGAGCAGGTGGTCGTCGCCGGGACCGCCGATCAGCGAGTCGCGCGCGTCGCCGGCGTTGAGCAGGTCGTCGCCAGGCCCGCCCCACATCACGTCCTCACCCGCAGGGTCGCCGCCGCCGGGGATGTCGGTGAGCACGTCGTCGCCGGCGTTGCCGCGGATGCGGTCGGCGCCGAGGCCGCCGTTGATGGTGTCGTCGCCGTCCTTGCCCTGAAGGACGTCGTCGCCCTTCTGGCCGCGGACGACGTCGTCGTCCTTGCCGGCGTTGACCTGGTCGCGGGCGCCGCCGGCATTGACGACGTCCTCGCCGGCGCCGGCGAAGACCCGGT
This sequence comes from uncultured Solirubrobacteraceae bacterium, assembly GCA_963781415.1. GTDB lineage: Bacteria > Actinomycetota > Thermoleophilia > Solirubrobacterales > Solirubrobacteraceae > DATLGB01. The sequence goes on along the minus strand of CAWAFT010000002.1, from coordinate 2,283,490 downwards.
CCTCGCCGCCGCGGCCGACGATCCGATCGGCCTCGCGGGTGCCCTGGATGCGATCGTCACCGGACGTTCCCGTGAGGTCCGAGGCCGACGCACCGGCGACGACGGTGGCGCCGAGCACGACGAGCGCGATCAGGAAGCGGAGCACGTGGACTACAAACCGCGGCGGGGCGCCGCGGTTGCGGAGCACCGGCTACCAGCGGTAGTGGGCGAAGGCCTTGTTGGCCTGCGCCATGCGGAAGATGTCGTCCTTGCGCTTGTACGCGCCGCCCTGCTGGGACTGGGCGTCCATCAGCTCGTTGGCGAGGCGCTGCGCCATCGACTTCTCACGGCGCTGGCGCGAGAACTGCACGAGCCAGCGGATCGCCAACGTGCGGGAGCGCGCGCCGGGAACCTCGACGGGCACCTGGTAGGTGGCGCCACCGACGCGGCGGGAGCGGACCTCGAGCTGGGGCGTGAGCGCCTTGATGGACTGCTCGACGTACTCGAGCGGGTCCTTGCCCGTGCGCTCGGCGATGATCGCCAGCGCGTCGTAGACGATCCGTTCTGCCGTTGACTTCTTGCCGTGCAGCATCACCTTGTTGATGATCTGCTGAACGAGCTTGGAGCGGTGAACGGGGTCCGGATCGATCGGCCGGATGGAAGCTGCTGCGCGGCGGGGCATTACTTGGCCTTCACGCCGTACTGGGAACGGGCCTTCTTGCGGTCCGAGACGCCGGCGGCGTCAAGCGTCCCGCGAACGACCTTGTAGCGCACGCCCGGAAGATCCTTGACGCGGCCACCACGCACGAGCACGACGGAGTGCTCCTGCAGGTTGTGCCCCTCGCCGGGGATGTAGGCCGTGACTTCCATCTGGTTGGTCAGCCGGACACGGCAGACCTTGCGCAGGGCGGAGTTCGGCTTCTTGGGCGTCGTGGTGTAGACGCGTGTGCACACTCCGCGCTTCTGCGGCGCTGCAGTCTTCTTCTTGCGACCCTTGCCGGTCTTGAGACCCGGTGTGGCAAGCTTCTTGGTCTTCGGGGTGCGTCCCTTGCGGACGAGCTGTGAAGTCGTGGGCATGCGAACGCCCGAGGGTAGCAGCGGGACCCGCTTTGACTTGGCCTCTGGGGAAGGGTACGGTCGGCAGACCTTCCGATCGCAAGCGCAAAGGAGCTGCATGTCCAGCCCAGCCGTCGACTTCGAAGTCCCCGTCCTGCGTCATGGCGACCCCGGGTACGAGGAGGCGCGATCGATCTTCAACGGGGCGATCGACCGGAGCCCGGCGCTCATCGCCCGCTGCCGCGACGCCGGCGAGGTCGCGGCCGCGATCGCCCTCGGTGGGCGCGAGGGCCTGGAGATCTCCGTCCGCGGGGGCGGCCACGGCGTGAGCGGCACCGCGGTGACCGACGGCGGCCTGATGGTCGACCTCACACCGATGAAGGGCATCGAGATCGACGTCGACGAGCGCCGCGCCCGGGTGCAGCCCGGCGTGACCTGGAGCGAGTTCGACGCCGCCGCGCAGGAGCACGGGCTGGCCGTCACGGGCGGCCGTGTGTCCAACACCGGCGTGGCGGGCCTCACGCTCGGCAGCGGCAGCGGCTGGCTCGAGCGCAAGTTCGGCCTGACCTGCGACAACCTGGTGTCGGCCGAGGTGGTCACCGCGGACGGTCGCGTCGTGCGCGCCTCCGCCGAGGAGCATCCCGATCTCTTCTGGGGCCTGCGCGGGGGCGGCGGAAACTTCGGCGTCGTGACCGAGTTCGAGTTCGAGGTGCACCCGGTCGGGCCGATCGTCGCCGGCGGCCTGTTGCTCTTCGCGGCCGAGCATGCCCGCACGGTCATGCGGAGCTACCGGGACTTCATGGAATCCGCGCCCGACGAGATCGGCGGAGCCGCCGTGCTGATGACCGCGCCGCCGGCACCCTTCGTGCCGCCGGACTTCGTCGGCCAGCCCGCGTGCGGACTGCTGGTGATGCACACCGGAGCGGTCGAGGACGGCATGGCGGCGCTCGCGCCCCTGCGCGAGCTCGCGCCCGTCACCGCCGACGCGCTCGGACCCATCCCCTACACGGTCCTGAACTCGCTCATCGACGAGGGCAACCCATGGGGAGCGCGGTGCTACTTCAAGGCCGCGTTCATGACCGAGCTCACGGACACGGCGATCGACGACTTCGTCGCGGTCGCCGCCGACAAGCCCTCACCGCTCACCGTGCTCCTCATGCAGCCGATGGGCGGCGCCTTCGGCCGCGTCGGCGACGAGGAGACGGCGCTCGGGCACCGTTCGACCACCCGCTGGTGCTGGCACGACCTGTCGCTGTGGATGGACCCGGCCGACGATGAGCCCAACCTCGCCTTCACCCGTCGGGTCGGGGAGGTCATGGCACCGCATTCGATGGAGGCCGTCCACCCCAACTACGTCAGCGACACGGGCTCCGCCCGCGTGCGGAGCTTCTATTCGCCCGCGGTCTACGACCGGCTCGTCGCGCTCAAGCGGGAGTGGGACCCCGACAACGTCTTCCACCTCAACCAGAACATCGCGCCGTAGCACCGGCGGCGCGCCGCGGCTGCGGCGCGCCGGGCCGGGCCGGGCCGCCTAAGCGCCGACGAGCGCCAGCGCCTCGGCCGGCGGCGTGTACTCGAGGCCCTGGTCGGTGGCGACCGGCGAGTAGGTGACGCGGCCGGCGGCCACGTTGAGGCCGGTCATGAAGCCCGGGTCGGCGGCGAGCGCCCCCGCCGGGCCCTTGTCGGCGAGCTTGATCACGAAGGGCATCGTCGCGTTCGTGAGCGCCCAGGTACTGGTGATCGGCACGGCGCCGGGCATGTTGGCGACGCAGTAGTGGGTGATGCCGTCGACCTCGTAGGTCGGGTCGGAGTGCGTCGTCGGCCGCGAGGTCTCAAAGCACCCGCCCTGGTCGATCGAGACGTCGACGAGTACAGCGTTGCGCTTCATCAGGCCGAGCTGGGCGCGCGTGATGACGTGTGGCGCCTTCGCACCGTGGACGAGGACGGCGCCGACGACCAGATCCATCTCGGGCAGTCGCGCCTCGACCTCGAGCGTGGAGGCAAAGCAGGTCGAGCAGCGCCCGTTGAGGATGAACTCCAGGTCGCGCAACCGGTCGATGTTGCGGTCGTAGACGTAGGTCTCGGCGCCCATGCCGATCGCGACCTCGGCGGCGTTCTGGCCGACCACACCGCCGCCGATCACCATCACCTTGCCGGCGGCGACGCCGGGCACGCCGCCCAGCAGCAGGCCGCGGCCGCCGAGCGGCTTCTCGAGCATGAAGGCGCCGGCCTGCGTCGCGATCTTGCCGGCGATCTCGCTCATCGGCGCGAGCAGAGGCAGCCGTCCGTTGCGGTCCTCGACGGTCTCGTAGGCGATGCACGTCGCGCCGGACCGGACGAGCCCCTGGGTGAGCTCGGGGTCCGGGGCCAGATGCAGGTAGGTGAAGAGGGTCTGCCCCGGGCGCAGCATCGCGACCTCGACGGGCTGTGGCTCCTTGACCTTGACGACCATCTCCGCCTCCGCGAAGACCGTCTGCGCGTCGGGCACGATGCGCGCCCCCTGGGCGGTGTAGTCGGCGTCGGTAATCGCCGATCCCTCCCCCGCGCCGGACTGCACGAGCACCTCGTGGCCGTGTTCGACGAGCTCGCGCACACCCGAAGGCGTCAGGGCGACGCGGTACTCGTCCGTCTTGATCTCTGTGGGAACGCCGACGCGCATCGGCGCACCGTATCTTGCCGGCGATGCTGAGTCACGTCCGGATGGGAAGCGGCCCGCCCCTGCTGCTGGCGCACGGGATCGGGCTCAGCCACCGGGCGTTCGCCGGCGTCACCGAGGACCTGGCCGCGGACTTCGAGGTCTTCGCCGTCGACCTGCCCGGCTTCGGCGATTCCGCCCCGGTCGCCGGGGCCCCGACGATGCGCGCCCTGGCCGACGCGTGCGCGGAGCTGATGGCCGTCCACGGACACGCACGCTTCCACGTCGCCGGCAACTCGCTCGGCGGCGGCGTCGCGCTGCACCTGGCACTCGACGGCCGTGCGCTGTCGGCCTGCGGGCTCTCCCCCGTCGGCTTCGTCGAGGGCTGGGAGCGCGCCTACCTCGAGCTCTCGCTGTGGTTCGCCGCCGCGGGCGGGCGGCTGTCCGCCGCGCTGATGCGCGGCCCGGGCCGGGTGGGAGCCGTGCGCCGCGCGCTCGTCCGCCAGTACGCCGAGCACGGCGATCGCCAGAGTGCCGCCACCTACCGCGACGCCTTCACCCGCCTCCGGGCCGCGCCCGGCTACTGGCGCACGACGCGCCACGCGATCAACTGGCGCTGCCCGACACGCCCCTTCCTGCCGTGCCCGGTCACCGTCGCCTGGGGTGAGCACGACCGCCTGCTGCTGACCGGGCCGCAGTCTGCGCGCGCCCGCGATCGTCTGCCTACCGCGCGGCACGTCCTGCTACCGGACTGCGGGCACCTCCCGGCGTGGGACGATCCGGAACTCACGGCGCGCACGATCCGCGCGGCGGCCGGCGCGTAGCTCAGGCGTTGGCGGCGGCCGCGCGCACCGGCGGCGGCACCAGCATCGCCGCGACGATCACGAGGCAGAAGGCGGCCATCTGGATGATGATCCCGAGCGCGTCGCCCGGCATCGGGTCACCGAAGACCACGATGCCGCCCGCGATGGCCGACACGTTGGCGGCCGTCGAGGTGGCGGCGATGACCGGCACGGCCTCGCCGTCCTGCAGTCCGCGCGCGGAGGCGTAGAAGGCGATCACCGAGGCGGCGATCGCGACCAGCAGCCACGGAGAGACGAGAATGCCCATGGCTCCGTCGAGACCGGTGAGCGCCTTGATGGAGACGTCGGAGACGCCGAAGAGGATGCCTGCCGCGGCGCCGAGCATCACGCCGTGGTGGTGGTCGGGCGCCCCGAGCTTGCGGCCCGAGATGAGCAGGAAGCCCAGCGCCAGCATGCCCGCCTCGAACGCGATCATCGCCGGCAGGGAGAACTTCGAGTGACTGCCCGGCGCGTGCGGAAGCGTCATGACCAGCAGGACGAGCCCGAGGGCGGTGAGGCCGACACCGACCCACTGACGGCGACCGACGCGGAACCCGAAGACCCGCTCGGCGAGGACCGCCAGCATGACCACGCCCGTGGAGAGCACGGCCTGGACGACCGACAGCGGCGCGAGCGCCATCGCGACCACGTGCAGTACCCACGCCCCGAGGGCAACGGCCATGCCGATGGCAAACCAGCGGTTCGCGAACAGCGTGCGCACCGTCCTGAGCGGGTGGCTGACGTCCACCTTGGCCACCGCACTCGCACCTCGGTGCTTGTACAGGAAGCCGAGTTGGGTGATCGCCGCGCAGGCGAAGGCCAGGAATATGCCGAGGTAGAACGTCATGTCAGTTGGGTGGGTGGTCGCGTGCAGTACTTCCGGCGGCCGCCACAGTTCCCAAACCGTGACTACCCCGGGCCCGACCCCGGCGAACTAGCCGGGCACGGTTCCCATCGACCATCGACGATAGGCACTTGAGGGGATCGCGGTCAGAATGGCCGACGGGATTTAGGGGATCCTTACGCGGTGTCATCTGGCAAACCTCTGCTGCTCGTCGATGTGGACGGCGTCCTCTCGTTGTTCGGATTCGACGCCGGCTCGCCACCCCCTGGGCGCCTGGCACTGATCGACGGCACGCCCCATCTGCTCTCGCTGCAGGCGGCTGAGGTCCTGCGCCGTGTCGCCCCGCGGTTCGACTGCGCCTGGTGCACCGGCTGGGAGGAGCGCGCCGATGAGCACCTGCCGTGGCTACTGGATCTACCCCGCCCCTGGCCATTCGTTGCGCTCAAGGCCGGGCGCGGACCCGGGATGGGCGTCGCCGGGCACTGGAAGCTCGACGCCATCGACGCGTTCGCCGGCGGCCGGCCGCTGGCCTGGATCGACGACGCGCTCGACGCCGAGTGCTTCGCCTGGGCTGATGCCCGGCCGGCCTCAACGCTGCTCGTGGAGTGCGACCCCGCCGCCGGGCTGGGAGCCGAGGGCGAGCGGGCGCTCGAGGCCTTCGCCGATGCGCTCATGTCGCCACCCGCCGCGTGAGAGCGGTCGTCAGCTCCGCGACGACCGCGTATGGCTCGCGCCGGAGCCGACGGTGGGTGAGCCGCACGGGCGTGAGGAGCCCGAGCATCTGGAGCTCGTTGCCGAAGCCGAGTTCACGCAGCCGCCACGCCGCGACGTTGCCGTGCTGGCGAGCGGCGGGGCGAGCGATCAGGGCATCGGAGGGCACGCCGGGAAGCGTCTCGCGACCCGTGTGACGGATCCAGACGCAAACGTGACGACTTCGTCACGCGACCGCATCTATTCACGCCCCCGTCAACCCGCCGGTCACCGACCACCCGATCGCCACCGCCGTCACCGCGATGCCTCTCGCAGCGACTCCGTCAGCCGGCGGCGGTCGAACTTGCCGCTCGCGTTGAGCGGAAGGCCGTCGAGCAGCTCGAAGCGTCGCGGGATCATGTGCACCGGCAGCCGCGCGGCGAGCCGGGCGCGCACGGCGGCCACGTCGACGCCCGTGTCGCCGACGAAGGCGACGATCCCGTCCGCGCCGGTGGCCGAGACCGGCCATCCGACGGCGACGACCGCGTCCACCCCGGTGGCCTCGCGCACCGCGGCCTCGACCTCGCCGAGCTCGACCCGCACCCCGCGCACCTTGATCTGGTGGTCGAGGCGCCCGAGGTACGTCATCGGCCGTCCCGGCAGCGGTCGCCGCACCCGGTCCCCGGTGCGGTAGAAGACCTCCCGCTCGCCGGGCGGGACGACGTACGACTGCGCGGTGCGCTCGGGGTCCTTCCAGTAGCCGGGCGTCACCTGCGGACCCGTCATGAGCAGTTCGCCCGTCTCGCCGGGGGCCACGGGCCGCAGCTCCGCGTCGGCGACGAGCGTGCGCATGCCGGGCAGCTCCTCGCCGACCGGGACGACGTCGGCCTCGGCGAACGCGCGCGATGCCTCCCCCTCCCAGCGGTAGCCCAGGCAGACGATGGTCAGCTCCGTCGGGCCGTACAGGTTCTCGACGGTCGAGTTCGGCGCGGCCCGGCGCCAGGCCTCGGCCACCTCCACCGGCAGCGGCTCGCCTGCGAACAGGGAGTGGCGCAGCCCCGGATAGGCGGCCGGCTTGAGCATGCCGAGACGGCGCATGAACACCGCGGTCGAGGGCACGGAGAACCAGATCGTGATGCGCTCGCCGCGGATGAAGCGGCCGGGATGGATGAGCTCCTTCTGCGACGGGCAGCACAAGCAGGCGCCGGCCAGCCACGCCACGAAGATGTCCCAGACGGAGACGTCGAACGTCAGCTCGTGCGTCTGCGAGATGCGGTCGCGCTCGGTGACGCCGTAGCGATCGACCATCGTTCGCATCAGCCCGCAGACGTTGCGGTGGGTGACCATCACCCCCTTCGGGACGCCGGTGCTGCCCGAGGTGAACAGCAGGTAGGCGACGTCGTCCTCGTCGTGGGCGGGTCGCTCCCAGGATCCGGCGGGCTCGAGGTCCGCGGCGCCGAGGACGGTGTGCGCGCCCAGCCGCTCGCGCAGACCGGACACGTCGGCCTCGTCGGGCAGCACGACGAGCGTGGCCGGCATCCCGTCGAGGACCTCGGGGAGCTGCTCGGCCGATGCGGCGTCAGCGACCATGGCGCGCGCGCCCGAGCGCTCGAGCATCAGCCGCGTTCGCGCCGCGGGCAGGTTGCGGTTGAGCGGCACGTAGCCGCGCCCGGCCATGAGCACGCCGAGGATGCCCGCGAAGGCCGCCGGCGTGCGGTAGGCGAAGACGGCGGCCAGGCGCTCCCCACCCGTCGGGGTGTTCGCGGCCAGCGTCGCGGCGATCGCCGCCGCACGCTCGCCGAGTTCGGCGTAGGTGTAGGTCTCGCCTGCGACGAAGAGCGCGGGCCGGTCGGGAAAGCGCGCCACGCTGGACTCGAAACCGCCCTGCAGCGCGGTCGCGGCGCCCGCGGCGCGTTGCTCGGCGGTGGGTGCGGAGGAGGCGGGCATCGTCGCGCGACCAACGCCGCGCCGGGCGCGAACTTCCGCTGGCATCAAACGGACCGCGCTGCTAAACGGTGAGCCGGATCCCGGCCCACGCGGGCCGCTCGGAGAACGAAAGCGCCCCGGCGGCGGCGCGCGCTGGGCGCGCCGCGGCCGGGGCGGCAGTCGGATACCTACGGGCTAGGACTTCTTCTTGTCGTCCGGCGGGAGCTCGATCTCGCCGAGGTCGTCGAACGAGCCGCCCGCGGAGCCGAAGCCCGCGTTGATCTCGTCGAGCTCGGCGGTGTCGAACGCCGGGCCGAAGCCCGACAGCCCGTCGCCGTCGGTGAGACCGAGCTCGGCGGCGAGATCGTCGCCCTCGAGCAGGCCGACGTCGTCGATGCCCCGGGGCAGCGGCTCGGACGGCTCGATCTCGATCGTGCGGTAGCGCTTGAGGCCCGTCGCCGCCGGGATCAGCTTCCCGATGATGACGTTCTCCTTCAGGCCCGAGAGGCGGTCGATCTTGCCCTCGAGCGCCGCGTCGGTGAGCACCTTGGTGGTCTCCTGGAAGGAGGCCGCCGACAGGAACGAGTCCGTCGCCAGCGACGCCTTGGTGATGCCGAGGATGATCGGCTCGTACTGCGCCTGCTCGCCGCCGGCCGCGCCGACCTCCTCGTTCGCACGCCGGAAGTCGTGCCGGTCGATGAACTGGCCCGGCAGGTAGTCCGTGTCGCCCTTCTGGTCCACGCGGACCTTCTTGAGCATCTGGCGGACGATGACCTCGATGTGCTTGTCGTTGATGTCCACGCCCTGGGACTTGTAGACCTCCTGGACCTGGGCGACGATGTACGTCTCGGTCCGGGTGCGCCGCTCGAGCGCCGACTCGCCGCCGTGCGAGAGCAGCTCGTGCGGGTACAGGTTGCCCTCGTTGAGCTGCTCGCCGACCGTGACCCGCTGCCCCTCGTCGACGAGCAGGCGGGTGCGCCGCGGGAAGGTCTCGCGATGCTCCTCACCCGCGTCGTCGGTGATGACGATCGTGCGGCTGCGGTCCGTGTCCTCGACGGAGATGATGCCCTCGACAGCGGCGATCTTCGCCAGGCCCTTCGGCTTGCGCGCCTCGAACAGCTCGACGATGCGCGGCAGGCCGTGCGTGATGTCCGCGCCGGCGACGCCGCCGGTGTGGAACGTACGCATGGTCAGCTGCGTGCCGGGCTCGCCGATCGACTGCGCGGCGATGATGCCCACCGCGTCGCCGATCTGGGCGACGTTGCCCGAGGCCATCGAGCGGCCGTAGCACGCCTGGCAGAGGCCCGGTAGGCGCCTCGCACTTGAGCACGGTGCGCACCGCGAACGTCTTGGCCGGGTCGTCGGCGAAGAGCTCGGCGAACTGCGGGATGTGATGGCGGTCGATCTCCTCGCCGGCGGCGACGAGGGTCTCGGCCTTCTTGCCCTTGCCCGACCGTGATGTCCTGAGCCGCGATGCGGCCGATGAGCATCTCGTTGGGCTCGCCCGTCTTCTCCTTGAACAGCGGCGAGTCGAGGTACTCCTCGGTGCCGCAGTCGGCCATGCGGATGATGACGTCCTGCGCCACGTCGACCAGGCGCCGGGTGAGGTACCCGGAGTCGGCCGTACGCAGGGCGGTGTCGGCGAGTCCCTTGCGGGCACCGTGGGTCGAGATGAAGTACTCGAGCACGTCCAGGCCCTCGATGAAGTTGGACTTGATCGGCCGCTCGATGATCTCGCCCTTCGGGTTGGCCATCAGGCCGCGCATGCCCGCGAGCTGGCGGATCTGCTTGAAGGAGCCACGGGCACCCGACTCGGCCATCATGTAGATGGGGTTCAGCTCGTCGGAGCCCTTGATGTTGTCGATCATGGCCTCGGCGACCTTGTCCGTCGCCTCGTTCCACTTGTCCGTGACCGCGAGGTGGCGCTCCTCCTGGGTGATCAGGCCGTCGTCGTACTGCTCGCGGACCTCGGCGACCTTGCCCTCGTACTCGTCGAGGATCTCCTGCTTGCGCGGAGGCACGATGACGTCGTTCTTGGACACCGTGACGCCGGCGAGCGTGGCGTAATGGAAGCCGAGCTCCTTGAACGTGTCCAGGACGCTCGACACCGCGCTGGCGCCGTAGGCCTGGATGAGCTCGTCGATCAGCGTGACGACGTCGCGCTTCTTGAGCGGGCGGTTGACGAACCCGTACTGCGTGCGGTCGAACTCGTCCTCACCCAGCGTCTCCTCCAGCGCCCGCTCGATGCGGTCGTTGAAGATGATGCGGCCGATCGTCGTGACGACGTGGCCCTCGGGCATCCACGGCGGCCGGAACTGCACCGGGGTGTGGAGGGTGACGCCGTCGCCGCCCTCGGACCGGCGCGACGTCTCGTAGGCCAGCTCGGCCTCCTGCGCCGTGCGGAACACGCGCGGCGTCTTGGCCTCGGCGAGCGCGTCGCCCTCCGGCCCGTACGTCAGGTAGTAGGTGCCGAGCACCATGTCCTGCGACGGCGTCGCCAGCGGCGCGCCGTGGGCGGGCGAGAGGATGTTGTTCGACGACAGCATCAGCACGCGGGCCTCGGCCTGCGCCTCGGCCGACAGCGGCAGGTGGACCGCCATCTGGTCGCCGTCGAAGTCGGCGTTGAACGCCGTGCAGACGAGCGGGTGGACCTGGATGGCCTTGCCCTCGACGAGCACCGGCTCGAACGCCTGGATACCCAGGCGGTGGAGCGTCGGCGCGCGGTTGAGCAGCACCGGGTGCTCGTGGATGACCTCCTCGAGGACGTCCCAGACCTCCGGGATCATCGAGTCGACCATCTTCTTGGCCGCCTTGATGTTCTGGACGGCCTTGCGCTCGACGAGGCGGGCCATGATGAACGGCTTGAACAGCTCGAGCGCCATCAGCTTCGGCAGGCCGCACTGGTGCAGCTTCAGCGACGGGCCCGACACGATCACCGAACGGCCGGAGTAGTCCACGCGCTTGCCGAGCAGGTTCTGGCGGAACCGGCCCTGCTTGCCCTTGAGCATGTCCGACAGCGACTTCAGCGCACGGTTGCCCGGGCCCGTGACGGGCCGGCCGCGGCGGCCGTTGTCGAACAGCGCGTCGACGGCCTCCTGCAGCATGCGCTTCTCGTTGTTGACGATGATCTCCGGCGCGCCGAGGTCCAGCAGGCGCTTGAGCCGGTTGTTGCGGTTGATGACGCGGCGGTACAGATCGTTGAGATCGGACGTCGCGAAGCGGCCGCCGTCGAGCTGGACCATCGGGCGCAGTTCCGGCGGGATCACCGGAACGGCCTCGAGGATCATCATGTCGGGCGTGTTGACGGCGCGGCCGCCCTCCTTCTTGAGGAAGGCCGACGCGACCTTGAGCCGCTTGACGGCGCGCTGCTGCTTCTGGCCCTTGGCCGTGCGCACCATCTCCTCGAGCTCTTCCTTCTCCGCCTCGAGATCGATCTGCTCGAGCAGGTCGCGGATGGACTCCGCGCCCATGCCGCCGCGGAAGTACTCGCCCCAGCCGTAGGGAGAGCCGAAGCGCTCCTTGAGCTCGCGGAAGAGCGTCTCGTCGTTGACGACCTGCTTCGGCGACATGTCCTGGAAGAGGTCCCAGACCTGGCGCAGCCGCTCGGCGGCGTCCTCGATGTAGGCCTCGGTGTCGGACACGTCGGCGTCGATGGACTTGTTGACGTCCTTGACCAGCCGCTCGCGCTCGTCGTCGTCGAGCTTCTTGACGTTGATGTCGAGGGCCTCGGCCCACAGGTGATCGTCGTCGGTGAAGCCCGTCTGCGACCCCTTGGCGAGGTAGTTCAGACGGCGGTCGCGCGACTCGTTGAGCTCCTGGAGGCGCTCCTCCTTCTCGGCCGCGTAGGAGTCGAGCGTGTCGTTGACGTTCGTCTGGAGCTCGTCGAGGTCCTTCGCGCGGCCCTCGTCGTCGACCCAGGTCACGATGGAGGCGGCGAAGTACAGGACCTTCTCGAGCTCCTTCGGAGCCATGTCGAGCAGGTAGCCGATCCGTGACGGAACGCCCTTGAAGAACCAGATGTGGCTGACCGGGGCGGCCAGGTCGATGTGGCCCATGCGCTCACGGCGCACCTTGGACCGCGTGACCTCGACGCCGCAGCGCTCGCAGACGATGCCCTTGTAACGGACGCGCTTGTACTTGCCGCAGTAGCACTCCCAGTCCTTGGTCGGACCGAAGATGCGCTCGCAGAAGAGGCCGTCCTTCTCGGGCTTGAGCGTCCGGTAGTTGATCGTCTCGGGCTTGGTGACCTCGCCCGAGCTCCACGACCGGATCTGCTTCGAGGAAGCGAGTCCGATCTCGATGGCGTCGAAGTTGTTGATATCGATCATGCCGGGTTACTCCTTGTCCCGCGCGTACTGCGCATCCGTCGCCACTGGGTCGTCCGTCGTTCCCGCGTCGCCCTCGGCGACCACTGCGTCTGCTGCGTCATCCTCGGCCGCGGGTGTCGCCGCGGCCTCCTCGGCGTCCTCGGCGGGCTTTGCCTCGGCGTCGTCGGCGTTGGCCGCCGGCTCACCGGCGCGCACGCCCGAGAGGTCGATGCCGAGTTCCTCGGCCGCCCGCAGCAGGTCGTCGTCCTCGTCGCCCATCTCGGCCCGCGTGCCCTCCTCGGAGACCACGTTGACGTCGAGCGCCAGCGACTGCATCTCCTTGAGCAGCACCTTGAAGGACTCGGGGATCGACGGCTCGGCGATGTTCTCGCCCTTGACGATCGCCTCGTAGGCCTTCACGCGCCCGACGGTGTCGTCGGACTTGATGGTCAGCATCTCCTGGAGCGTGTACGCGGCGCCGTACGCCTCGAGCGCCCACACCTCCATCTCGCCGAAGCGCTGGCCGCCGAACTGCGCCTTGCCGCCCAGCGGCTGCTGGGTGACGAGCGAGTAGGGGCCCGTGCTGCGCGCGTGGATCTTGTCGTCCACGAGGTGCAGCAGCTTCAGGATGTACATGTAGCCGACGGTCACGTCCTGCTCGAACGGCTCGCCGGAGCGGCCGTTGTAGAGGCGGAACTTGCCCGCGGCCTTCTCGCCGGGACGCCGGGACTCGTCGACGTCCATCTTGATCGGCCCGCCGTGCGACTTCTGCCACTCCACGAGCGCGTTGTCGACGTCGACGATCGTCGCGCCGTCGAACACCGGCGTCGAGACGTAGACCTTGCCGTTGTCGGCGGCGCGCTCCTTGTAGGCGTCCGTCTTGTCGTCGTACCAGCCCTCGGCCGCGGCCCACCCGAGGTGGGTCTCGAGGATCTGGCCGATGTTCATGCGGCTCGGCACGCCGAGCGGGTTGAGGATGACGTCGACGGGCGAGCCGTCCTCCATGAAGGGCATGTCCTCCTGCGGGACGATCCGCGAGATGACGCCCTTGTTGCCGTGGCGGCCGGCGAGCTTGTCGCCCTCGGCGATCTTGCGCTTCTTGGCCACGAACACGCGGACGAGCTCGTTGACGCCCGGAGCGAGATCGTCACCGTCGGCGCGGGCGAAGGTCTTGACGTCGATGACGACGCCGCCCTCGCCGTGGGGCACCTTGAGCGAGGTGTCGCGGACCTCGCGCGCCTTCTCCTTGAAGATCGCGCGGATCAGCTTCTCCTCGGCGGTCAGCTCGGTCTCGCCCTTCGGCGTGACCTTGCCGACGAGCAGGTCGCCCGACCCGACCTCGGCGCCGATGCGCACGATGCCGCGGTCGTCGAGGTTGCGCAGCGACTCCTCCGAGCGGTTCGGGATGTCGCGCGTGATCTCCTCGTCGCCGAGCTTCGTCGTGCGCGCGTCGATCTCGTACTCCTCGATGTGGATCGAGGTGAGCTCGTCGTCCTGGACGATGCGCTCGGAGAGGATGATCGCGTCCTCGAAGTTGTACCCCTCCCAGGACATGAAGGCGACGCGCAGGTTCTTGCCCAGCGCCATCTCGCCCTTGTCGGTGGCCGAGCCGTCGGCGAGCACGGAGCCCTCCGCGACCTCCTGGCCCGTGGCCACGAGCGGCTTCTGATGGATGATCGTGCCCTGGTTGGAGCGCATGAACTTCTGCAGCTCGTACTCGTCGCGGCCGTCTGAGCCGGCGACCACGATGCGCGTGGCGTCGACGAACTCGACCGTGCCGGCGTTGCGCGCCAGCACCACGTCACCCGTGTCGAGCGCCGCGCGGCGCTCCATGCCCGTGCCGACGACCGGCGCGTCCGTCTTGAGCAGCGGCACCGCCTGGCGCTGCATGTTGGAGCCCATCAGGGCGCGGTTGGCGTCGTCGTGCTCGAGGAACGGGATCATCGCCGTCGCGACGGACCAGATCTGCTCCGGCGAGACGTCCATGTAGTCGACTTCCTTGCCCGAGTAGAGGGCATAGGTGCCGGCCTGCGTGCGGCAGAGGACGTCGCCGACGAGGTTGCCGTTCTTGTCGAGCTCGGCGTTGGCCTGCGCGATGACGACCTCCTGCTCGACGTTCGCGTCGAGGTGCTTGACCTCATCCGTGACCTTGCCGTTCTTGACGACGCGGTACGGCGAGGTGACGAAGCCGTGCTCGGAGATCTCCGCGTAGCTCGACAGCGAGCCGATCAGGCCGATGTTCGGCCCCTCCGGCGTCTCGATCGGGCACATGCGGCCGTAGTGGGTCGGGTGGACGTCGCGGACCTCGATGGGCGCGCGCTCACGCGTCAGCCCTCCCGCGCCGAGCGCGGACAGGCGGCGGCGGTGGGTCAGACCGCTCAGCGAGTTGGTCTGGTCCATGAACTGGCTGAGCTGCGAGGAGCCGAAGAACTCCTTCAGCGCGGCCACGACCGGGCGGATGTTGATGATCGTCTGCGGCGTGATCGTGTCCGCGTCCTCGGTGGTGAGGCGCTCGCGCACGACGCGCTCCATCCGGTAGAGGCCGATGCGGAAGGCCTCCTGGATGAGCTCGCCGACGGTGCGCAGGCGGCGGTTGCCGAAGTGCTCGTACTCGTCGAGGTGATCGGCGACGGGCTCGCGCGGCATCATGATGGCCTCGGCCGCGTAGTCGCGGACGATGCCCTCCTCGATGTCCTCCGGCATGCCCAGGCGCTTGGGCATGTCGACGAGCTCCTTGATGAGCGCGATGATGTCGTCGTGCGTGAGGACCCGGGTGTCGAGATCGATGTCCAGGTTGAGCCGCTTGTTGAGCTTGTAGCGGCCGACGCGCGTCAGGTCGTAGCGCTTCGTGTCGAAGAAGAGCTGGTGCAGCAGCGCCTTGGCGTTGTCGACGGAGGGCGGCTCGCCCGGCCGCTGCTTCTTGAAGAGCTCGATCAGCGCGCCGTCCTCGGTGCGCGTGACCTCGGTGTCGGCGTCGATCGTGTTGCGCAGGTAGAGCGAGTTGTCGAAGAGGTTGAGGATCTCCTCGTCGGACTCGTAGCCCATGGCGCGCAGCAGCACGGTGACCGGCAGCTTGCGCTTGCGGTCGATGCGGACGAAGACCTTGCCCTTCTTGTCGATCTCGAGCTCGAGCCAGGAGCCGCGGGCCGGCATCAGGTTGCCGACGAACATCTGCTTCTCGGCGTCCTTGGGCTCCATCAGGTAGGCGCCCGGGGAGCGGACGAGCTGCGTGACGACGACGCGCTCGGTGCCGTTGATGACGAACGTGCCGCGCTCGGTCATCCACGGGAAGTCGCCCATGAAGACCGACTGCTCGCGGATCTCGCCCGTCTCGCGGTTGATGAAGCCGACCGTGACGGTCAGCGGCCGCGCGTAGGTCAGGTCCTTCTCGCGGCACTCCTCGAGGTTGGCGACGGGCTCGTCGAACGTGAACTCGCCGAACTGCACGGCGAGGTTGCCGGTGTAGTCCTCGATGGGAGAGATGTCATCGATGGTCTCGCGCAGGCCTCCCTTCTCCGGATCGACGAGCCAGTTGAAGGACTTCTTCTGGATCGAGATGAGGTTCGGAACCTCGAGCACCTTTTCCAGGCGCGCAAAGGATCGACGGGTGCGGAGAGCATCGGGGGAAGCCAAGACTGGACGACTCCTCGCTGGAGAGCGGACGGTGTTCTGAAAGAGGACGCAGGGCCGGGCACGGACAAGCGCGACCAAGCAATGTAGCACAGGGGTATCCAGTACCCCCGGGCTGGGGCGGATCGGGCTCACGGACCCCGTCCCCGACCCCCGTATGTGGCGGGAATCGCGTGGCGGACGGCTTCGACTATCGGCCGATCGCAGCGAATTGTAGGGGTCGGGTCAAGGCGCGGCCCGCCGGGGAACGGCACGCGCCGTCCAGCCTCGCAAGCCCGGGGCCGTCGCGCCGTTATTCGGCTGAACCGTGATGATCGAGGACGACGTGTGGCTCGGCGGCCACGCGATCGTGATGCCGGGCGTGCGCGTCGAGCGCGGCGCGGTGATCGGCGCGGGCGCCGTGGTGACGTGCACCACCCCGCTCCGATGGCGGACGCTCGTGCCGACTCCGGGCTAGCACCGAAATCGCTGGTGTTCGCAGCCTCCGGAGCGTAGAAACGCTCTCCAGAAGGCGCGGGCGGGACGGGCGGCGGGCGCGGCAAGTCAAACGGCGCACAAGAGCCGCGGATCGCAGCGTGCCCCGGAGCCGCAGCGGTCGCGCGACGGCAAGCCATCACTGAAGGATCGGAGACACACATGCAGGGACCATCCATGCGAGCACTCGTTGCGACGCTGGCCGTCGGCGGCGCGCTCGTGCCGATCGCCGCGGCCGGAGCCGCCCAGGACGAGGAGATCATCGGCTGCGTCAACGCCAAGGGAGCGCTGCGCATCGTGGAGGCCAAGAACGCCTGCAAGGGCAAGGAGGACGTGCTGACCTTCAACCGGCGCGGTCCGCGCGGAGCGGCCGGAGAGCCGGGCGCGGCGGGTGCACCCGGAGGCCCCGGCCCGCAGGGCGAGCGCGGACCGCAGGGACTCCCCGGCGCGCAGGGTGAACGCGGCGCGCAGGGCGAGGCCGGACCGCAGGGCGAGCGCGGACCGCAGGGCGAGCGCGGACCGCAGGGACTCCCCGGCGTACAGGGTGAACGCGGCCCGCAGGGCGAGCGCGGACCGCAGGGCGAGCGCGGACCGCAGGGACTCCCCGGCGCGCAGGGTGAACGCGGACCCCAGGGGCTTCCGGGCGACCGCGGTCCGACCGGCCCCGCAGGGGCGACCGGACCGGCCGGTGCGCGCGGACCGACCGGTCCCGCGGGAGCGACGGGTGCGCACGGGCCAACGGGCCCCGCAGGCCCGTCAGCCGCGGACCTCGGGCGGATCACCGCCACGTCGAACGACGCGAACCTCCAACTGGACAGCGACACGCCCACGAGGACCGTCCTGCCCCCGGCCTCTCTCTTCTCCTACGCCGACGGCAGCGTGCTGGTGGCCGACGCGGTCGTCGAATGGCAGCACGCCGTCGACGGGACGAGCGGCAGCGACGGGAGCGTGTCGTCGATCTCCTGCCGGTTCGTCCCGTCCGGTGGCCGGTTCACGACCCTGGGGGACGACGTTCTTCGACTCGCAGGTCGTCAAGACCGGCTACACCCAGCCCCAGACTCTGTCGATGACTGCCTTCATCTCCCTCGAGGACACGGGCGTCTACCCGAAGTCGCTCGGCACGGTTGCGCTTTCGTGCACGAAGTCCAATTCGCCCGGCGCGGGAGGCGTCGTCGTCCGCCAGGCCGAGGCCCACTTCACGGTCATGGCGATCCACCCGTAATCCGTCGGCGGCACGCGGCCGGCCGGCCGGGCAACACCGCCCGGCCGGCCGCGCGCGAGCCGCCACGGAAGGAGATGCGCGCGGGAGCGGAAGAATCTCGGGGCATCGGCGTTGAAGGAGCATGAAACGCTCGGTCGCTGCCGCCACTCTGGTCGGCGCGCTGCTGGCAGCATCGCCGGCGGCCGCCGTCAACCCGACCATCTTCGGAGACGAGAACGACGGCTGCGACGCCGGAGCGGGCTGCTCGCTGCGCGAGGCGATCAGCGCGTCGGGCGCCGGCGAGACGATCACGCTCGCCGCCGGCACCTACCAGCTCACCATCGCCAACGCCGGGCTGATGCCCGAGGACGCCAACGCGACCGGGGACCTCGACGTCACGAAGAGCCTCAGCATCGTCGGCGCCGGGCGGGGCGACACCACGATCGAACGGGGCGTCGCGCCCCCGAGCGAGGTCGACGGCATCTTCCACGTGCTGTCCGGGCTCGAGGTCTCCGATCTCACCGTGCGCAACGGCAGCCGCCCGAGCATCGCCGGGCCCGGCGGCGGCGCCTTCCGCGTCGGGACCGCGGGCGCCGTGCCGGGGACGCTGACCCTGCGACGGGTCACGGTCGACGGCAACACCGCCGCGGGCAACGGCGGCGCGGTCCACGTCGCCGGCTCGACGCCGAACGGACGCTCGACGGCGCGCGTGATCGATTCGGTCCTCACCGCAAACCACGCGATCGGCAGCGGCGGTGGCCATCTCGGCCAACGGCGATCTGGAACTCACGCGCATCCACCCTCCTGCAGAACAGCACCGAGCACGACGGAGGCGGGGTCGTGCTACCCACCGCCTCGTCGGCCAACCGCGGCAAGCTCACCGCTGTCAACACGACGTTCGCCGGCAACTCGGCGGCAAACGACGGCGGCGCGATCGCCAACGGCGGGAACCTCGTGATGCGCCTGTCGACGTTCTCCGACAACAGCGCCGGTGGGCTGGGCCGCGGGCTGCTGCTCGCCGCGGGAACCGCGAGCATGGCAAGCACGATCGTCGACAACGGCGTCGACAACAACTGCGGGGGCAGCGCCGTGATCGAGCTCATTTCCGGCGGCAACAACATTGACCGCGGCACGACGTGCGGGCTTGCCGCCACCGGCGACCGCGCGTCGACGGATCCGCGACTCGGCGGCCTGACCGCCGCGGAGGCGCTCAACGGGGTACCCACCGTGCCACTGCGCGGTACGAGCCCCGCCATCGATCACGCAGGCACTTCGTGCGGGACGAGCGACGACGCGCGCGGCTTCCCGCGCCCCGTGGGCGCCGGCTGCGACATCGGCGCGCGCGAGGAGGTGCAGACCGACCTCGCCGTCGTGATCTCCGACTCGCCCGATCCGGTGGTGGTGGGCGAGGTGCTCACCTACTCGATCACGGTGGGGAACAACGGCCCCGGCACCGCCAGGGATGTGGTGCTCACCACGTCGGTTCCCGAGGGCGCCGGCCTGGTCGACATGGTGCCCTCGCAGGGAACATGCTCGGGCGACCCGAGCCTGCGCTGTGGGGTGGGCGCTCTGGCACCGGGCGCATCGGCCACCATCGAGCTCAAGGTCCGGCCCACCGCCCCGGGGTCGATCGAGCAGTACGTCGAGGTCAGCTGCGAGATGGCCGACACGCTGCGCGCCAACAACAAGGCGAAGACGATCACCATTGTGTCCGAGTCCACACCCGGCGACCCGGCACCCGGCGACCCGGCCCCGACCCCGGCGACCCCGCGACGCCGGTGGAGGCCGATCTCGACCTCGACCTGGTGGCGGCGAACCGCGAGCGCATCAAGGTGCGGGTGACCGTCCCGGCAGCCGCGCAGGTCGCGCTCGAGCTCGTCGGACGCTCGACGACCCGAGCGAGCACCATAAGGCTCGCGCGCGCCAGCGCCGAGCTGGAGGACGAGGGCTCGGCGACCGTGAAGCTGCCGTTCTCCAAACGGCAGCGCAAGCGGCTCGCGCGGATCGCGAAGGGCACGCGGCTCACGCTCCGGGGCGTCGCGACGCTCGCCGACGGCGGGGACCGCGCTCGCGACCGGCTACGGCTCGTGATGGGGCGCAAGGGCAGGCCCGGGCTGGCATGAGATGAGCCGTGAGGGCCGGCGGATCGCCGGCCCACACGCCGCGCTGACATCCCGCTCTGACACATCCGCTTGCTTTCCGCCCAGGAGCAGGCGTACGGTTGCGCCGCTCGGAGGACCCACATATACCGGAGGGCAGAGCGTTGTCGCGTATGACCGTTGCCGTCGTCGTTTCCGGGGTCGTGGCACTAGGTGTCACGAGTTCCGCGCAGGCCGTGGAGGTGGTCGACGACGACGGGGTCCAGTGTCCGTCGGCGACGCACACCACGATTCAGGATGGCGTGAACGCTGCCTCGGTCGGTGAGCAGGTGCAGGTCTGCAACGGGACCTACCGCGAGGCCGTGACGATCACCACCGACGGCGTCGACCTGGTTTCGAAGACGACCCGGGGCGCCACGATCAGTCCCCCTCCGGGCCTCGAGACGGACCCCGGCCCGCGCGCCCTGGTCCACATCGACGGCGCCAGCAACGCCAAGGTCCGGCGGTTCCGCATCGTCGGCCCGGGCACGGGCACCAACGAGAGCCTGCGCTACGGCGTGCTGGTCGACGGTAACCACACGGAGGTCGCCGCGCAGGTGCTCGACAACCTCATCGCCGACATCCGCGATACCCAGCCCGCGGCCACGGGCACCGGGACCGGCGTAGCGGTGGGCTCCTACACCGGCGGGGTCTCGAACCCCGGTCGCGCGATCGTGCAGCGCAACGAGATCACCCGCTATCAGACCGTCGGCATCCGCATCAACGAGACGGGCACCTTCGTCAACGCGGCGAACAACACCATCCGGGGCCTCGGGCTGATCACCGGCAACGCCCCGCCCCCGGCCCAGACCGGGATCCAGCTCGGATTCGACTCGGCCGCCACGGTCACCGGCAACAAGGTCTCCGAGAACAAGTACTCCGGAGCGGGCGGGGAGGCAGGCATCGGCATCACCGTGGTGTTCAACCCGACCGCGAAGGACCCCTACGGGCCGACGCGCTCGCGGGTCAAGACGAACACGCTGACCAACAACGACTACGGGCTCGTCATGTTCGACGCCCGCAACTGGCTCATCGAGACCAATCGGATCTTCGGCAACGGCGATCCGAACACCGCGGCCGGGGACGGGGGCATCCTCGTCTTCGAAACCGCCGAGCCCAGCGGGGGCTCCAACCGGTTCAACCGCAACGACGCACGCTCCAACGAAGGCTTGGACTGCGACGACCAGACCACCGGTTTCGGCACCGCCGGGACGGGCAACACCTGGACCGGTAACCGCGGGATCGACGATTTCCCGGGCGCCATCTGCGCGCCGTAGCCCGATGTCGTCTGGGGGCCGGCCCGCGCGGGCCGGCCCTCAGCCGTCGAAGGTGCGGCGCACGCCTTCCCGCAGGTCGACCGCCGGGACCCATCCCAGCTCGTCGCGTGCCCGGCTCGTGTCGTAGCCGACGTCCCGCGTGGCCGCGGCGATCTGGTAGCGCGAGAGGCGAGGCGGACGCTCCGCGCCGGCACGCACGGCCCGCCGCTCGAGCCAGCCCGCGAGCGCCCGCAGCGGCGTGGCGGGCAGCCCGACCAGCCGGACCGGCTCGCCCGTCTGCTCCGCCGCGGCACGGGACACCGACCATCGGCGCGCAGCGCCATCGTCGACGACGTTGTAGACACGGCCCACCGCCTCGGGCACCACGAGCGCGAGCAGCACCGCGTCCACCGCGTTGTCGACGTAGGTCAGCGGCAGGCGGTTGGTCCCGTCGCCTATCGCCAGCCGCGCCGGGCCGAGCTGGACGATGCCGCCGAGCAGCGGCCGCTCGAGTCCCGGGCCGTAGAGGATCCCCGGCCGCACGACCGCCACCTCGACCCCCTTGGCGCCCAGGGCGACCCGCTCGGCCGCGGACTTCGAGCGCTCGTAGTAGGCCCACCGATCGCTCTCCGCGGGCAGCGGATCGGACTCGGCCAGCGGTCTGCCGTTCGCGCGCTGCACGCCGTAGACGGCGACGGAGCTGATGTGCACCACGCGCCGCACCCCGCCTGCGACGGCGGCGTCCATCACGCGCTGCGTGCCCTCGACGTTCGTCTGCTGGTGCACCGCCCACGCCACGTTGTTCGTCGTCACCGCCGCGCAGTGCACGACGAGGTCGACCCCCGCGGCGGCGGCGGCGACCGGCTCATCCTCGACAAGGTTGCCGGTGACGATCTCGGCGCAGGCCTCGAGCCCGGCCGGCACGCGGCTCGGATCGCGCACGAGCGCGCGGACGTCGAACCCGCAGCGCCACAGGGCGGCGGCGACGTGGCGGCCGAGGTAGCCGGCGGCGCCGGTCACGAGGACCGTTCCCGACGGCCCGTCGGCGGCGATCCGCTCCTCGACCGTCGTCCGCGGGGCGCGCTCCGGCGCGGTGCGGGCCGGAGCCGAGGCCGGCGCGGGCATCCGTTCCCAGATCTGTTCCATGACCGCGACCACGGCGCGGCCGTCCGCTCCGTCGGCCGGGACGTCACGGCCGGCTTCGAGCCCCGCGTAGAGCTCGCGCACGAAGGCGTGCAGGTCGGGCATGTTGCGCATCGAGCCGGTCAGCACCCGCGCGCTGTTGGCGACGGTCCCGCCCACGAGCTGGGGCACCGTCTCGAGATTGAAGACCGCCTTCGTCAGCAGGCGCGGCGCGCGGATGCGGCGGTTGACGGTCGTCACCTCGCCGACCAGGTCGGCGTGCACGATGCCCTCCGTCCCGAAGATGCGCACGTACTTCGCGTACGGACGCGTGCGCATCGAGACCGTCATCGTCGCGTTGGCGGCCCCGCCCGCGGCGAGCACGGTGAGCTCGGTCGGCGCCGCGCCCGCTGGCGCGACCGTCACGCCGGTGACCTGCGGATCGGAGGCCAGGAAATGGCGCACCAGATAGATGAGGTGCGGGAGGAAGTTCGTGAAGGCGCCCCCGGGGAGCGAGTGCGCCCAGTGCCCCCCGCCCCCGCCGTAGCTGCCGGCTTCCTCGGAGAGCCCGTAGTAGGCGTCGACGTGGACGACGTCGCCGATGGCGCCCGTGTCCACCAGCCGACGCGCCTTGACGATCGAGGGCTTGCAGAGGTAGTTGTGCGTCGACGCGAGCACGACCCCCGCCCGTGCGGCGGTGTCGATCATCGCATCGGCTTCCGCGACGCTGAGCGCCACCGGCTTCTCGACGAGCACGTGCGCGCCGGCGCGCGCCGCGGCCTGCGCCAGCGCCGCGTGCGTGGACGGCGGGGTGAGGATGTGGACCACGTCGGGCCGCTCGGCCGCGAGCATCGTGTCGAGATCGGTGTGCGGGCGGGCGCCGGGTGCCAGGGCGGCGATGCCCTGCGCCTTCTGAGCGTCACGGTCGCAGGTCGCGGCGACCGGGATGCCGGCCCGGATCAGGGCTCCGGCGTGCATGCCCGCGATCTGGCCGCAACCGATCAGGGCTGCCCGCAACTGCGTGCTCATCAGGGCTCCAACGGTGGGGCGCGGCTCAACTTCCGCGGCGCTCGAAGGCCCCGATGTCGGGGGCCCCGGCCCTGAGCCGTCCGCGCGCGTCGCGGCGCGGCGCCCAGCGCGGGTCGCCCGCGTCGATCGCCCGCGAGCCGGGCCGCAGCCATCCGGCCTGCTCCACCTCGCCGGCGACGGCGCGGCGGTCGCCCGGTCGCAGCCGCCCGTGGAGCACGAGATTGTCATGGCGCGCGCGCACGCCCACGCCGCGCTGCATGTCGATCCGGTTCGTGAGGTTGTTGACCAGCACGATCCGCCGCGTCCGCGCCGCGCGCGCGACGCGGTCGCGCACATCGATGCCCGTCGCGAACCCCGTCGAGGATCCCCAGACCGTGTTGTTGACGACCCGGGCGGCGCGCGTGCTGAACAGCCGCAGGCCGAACTGGGCGCCCAGGAACACGTTGTTGGCGATGACGGCGCGCCGGTGGGCGTTCCCGCCGTGGCCGAGGTCGCGCGGTGAGACCATGAGGAGAAAGCCGCGCCCGCCGGTGACCACGTTGGCGACGAAACGCACGTCCTGCGTGGGCCCGAGCACCTGCGCCGCGTCGGAGTGCTCGTCCGGGTCGACGTCGGCGCGCACGAGGATGTCCTCGAACCGGTTGCGCACGACCGCCACGTCGTGTGTGCCCGGGGAGATGTGCACGCCGTCCCCGCCCAGGCGGGAGAACCGGTTGTCGCGGATGACGACGTCCGAGACGGGCGTGTCGCTGTTGTCGAGGTGGACGCCGTTGTGCCCGTCGTGCACGAGGTTGCCGGCGATGAGCATGCGCCGCGATGCGCGCACGTAGAAGCCGGAGTGCGTGGCCGGTCCGGCTGGCTCGAGCGCGATGGTGTTGGCGACGAACGCGACGTCAGAGCAACCGTCGACGATCACGCCACCCGTGAAACGCAGGCGCTCGAAGCGCAGATGGTCGCACGCGCTCAGCGTGAGGCCGTCGACCACCGGCGCCTCGTCGGCGTACGGAGCGACCGTCAGCGTGCCGAAGCGGCTCGCGCCGCGCACCACGGCCCGGTCGTAGCTGCCGCCGCGCAGCTCGAGCCGGCTGCCCCATGGTGCGGCCTGCAATCCGTGGTCGAGACTGCACCACGGCGTCGTCAGGCTGTTGCGCGCGAGCGGCCGCGCATCGCTGCACGGCCCACCGACCGACGCTGAGTCGACGTAGTAGGCGCGCGCGTCGCGCACCGGCGCGCCCTGCGCCGGCGAGACCAACAGACCGAGCAGCATCGCCATGAGCTGCGCTGGGACCACAAATCGCATCCGCACGCCTTCGCGACGATACCTTTCGCCCCTGATGGCTCCAAGCGCGATCGTCGTCATCCCCGCCCGGCTGCGGTCCTCGCGGCTCCCGCGCAAGATGCTCGCCGACGTCGCCGGCCGGCCGCTGATCGCGCGCACGCACGACGTCGCGGTGGCGTCCGGTTGCGGCCGGGTGCTCGTGCTGGCCGATGACGAGGAGGTCGTGGCCGCCGTGCGGGCGTTCGGCGGCGAGGTGCTGCTGACCGATCCTGCCCTGCCGTCGGGCACCGCGCGCCTGGCCGCGGTGGTCGAGCGGCTCGACGCCGACGTGCTCGTCAACCTCCAGGGCGACGCGCCCGCCATGGATCCGGCCGTCATCACCGCCGCCGTCGCCGCGCTGGCCGCGTGCGACGCGGAGGTGGCGATGCCGGTCTACGCGCTCGGCGACCCCGCTGACGTCCACGACCCCAACGTGGTCAAGGTCGTCCGCGCCCACGACGGTCGCGTCCTGTACTGCAGTCGCAGCCCGGTGCCCCATGTGCGCGACGCCCCCACCGCCCAGTGGCCGCAGCGGGCCGGGTTCTGGGGTCACGCCGGCCTGTACGCGTACCGGCGCGGATTCCTCGAGCGGTTCGCGAGCCTGCCGCCGAGCCCGCTCGAGGCTGCCGAGCGGCTCGAGCAGCTGTCCTGGCTCGAAGCCGGTGTGCATCTGCACGGCTTCGAGGTCCCCCCGCAACCCCCGTCGGTGGACACCGCCGGGCAGCTCGATCGGGTGCGCGCGCTCTTCGGGTGAAAGTTCGTCGCCGGGTCCTCGTTGGTCGCGAAGATGCCGAGCCTCGCCGCAGCGCAATCGAGTGTCATCGACCACCGCCGGGCGGGCCGGGCGGCCATCAGCGCGGAGATCGCCGCCCTGGAGAGCCTGCGGGCCGGCCTCGGCGAGGACTTCGTGGCGGCCGCCCAGGCCCTCATCGACATCCGCGGCAAGCTCATCACGCTCGGCGTGGGCAAGTCGGGCCACGCGGCGCAGAAGATCGCGGCGACCATGCGCTCCGTCGGCGTGCCCGCCATGCACCTCAACGCATCCGACTCCCTCCACGGCGATCTCGGCGTCGTCACCGAGGGCGACATCGCCATCCTGATCTCCAAGAGCGGCACCACGCGCGAGGTGCTCGCGCTCATCCCGCATCTGCGTTCGCGCGACGCCATGCTGATCGCAATCGTCGGCACCCCGCGCTCGCCGCTGGCCACGGAGTGCGACCTGGCGATCGAGGCGTGCGTGCGCGACGAGGGCTGCCCCCTCCAGGCCGCCCCCATGGCCAGCGTGATCGCCGCCCAGGCCGTCGGTGACGCCCTCGCCGCCGCGGTCATCGAGGCGAGCGGCTTCACCCACGACGACTTCGCCCGCCTCCATCCCGGCGGCGCGCTGGGCGCCCGGCTGAGCCTCACCGTGAGCGACGTGATGCGCAAGGGCCGCGAGCTGCCCGCGGTGGCGGCACGGGCCACGCTCAAGGACGCCGTGATCGAGATCACGCGCACCGGCTACGGAGCCGTGTGCGTGCTCGAGGTCGGCGACCGCCTCGCCGGGTTCATCACCGACGGGGACATCCGGCGCGCGCTCGTGGAGACGAGCGATCTCGACGCCATCGCGCTGTCGGACGTGATGACCGCGGCGCCGCTGTCCGTGGCGCCGGAGGTGCCGCTGTCGCAGGCGCTCCTGCTGCTCGAGCAACGGCGCAAGCCGTTCCTGACGGCGCCGGTCACCGTCGACGGAGACCGCTGCGTCGGGCTGCTGCGCCTCCATGACACCGTCCAGGCCCACCTCACCCGTTGAGCGAGCATCCGCACACGGCGCAGCTCGCATCCGGGGTGACGCTCGGCGACGGCCGCCTCGTCCTGCTGGCGGGGCCGTGCGTGATCGAGAGCCGCGATCTGGTCTTCGAGGTGGCCGCCACGCTGCGGGACCTCTGTGCCCAGCTCGACGTCGGGTTCGTGTTCAAGGCCAGCCTGGACAAGGCCAACCGCACCTCCGCGGGGTCGTTCCGCGGTCACGGGCTCGACGAGGGCCTCGCGATCCTCGCCGAGGTCCGCGAGACGCTCGGCGTTCCCGTCGTCACCGATGTGCACGAGACCTGGCAGATCGAACCGGTCGCCGCCGTGGTCGACGTCCTGCAGATTCCCGCGTTCCTCTGCCGGCAGACGGACCTGCTGGCCGCAGCCGGCGCGTCCGGCCGCGCGGTGAACGTCAAGAAGGGGCAGTACCTGGCCCCCGAGGACACCGCCTTCGTGGTGGAGAAGGTGCGCGGTGGGGGCGGCACGGAGGTCGCCCTCACCGAGCGCGGGACGACCTTCGGATACCGCGATCTGGTCGTGGACTTCCGCGGCCTGCCGGTCATGCGCCGGCACGCACCGGTGATCTTCGACGCCACCCACAGCGTCCAGTCGCCCGGCGGGGGCGGCGGGAAGTCCAGCGGCCGGCGGGAGTTCGTGGCGCCCCTGGCGCGCGCCGCGATGGCGGTCGGCGTCGACGGCCTGTTCCTGGAGACGCATCCGGACCCCGACGCCGCTCTGAGCGACGGCCCCAACATGCTGGCGCTGCACACCGTCGGCGCGCTGCTCGAGGAATGCCTCGCGCTGCGCGGGGAGCGGGTCACCGCATGACCCCGCGCTTGAGCTACCTGTTCGTCTTCCGGACGTACCCGGACATCGACCACCTGGTCCCGCTCGCCTGGAAGCTGCTCGAGAAGGGCGAGGAGGTGCACGCCGTGCTGTCCCCCGGCTATGACCCCGCGGGCGACGGGCGGCTCGCGCTGCTCGAGCGCTACGACCGCTTCACCCTGCACCGAGTCCAGCGCGGGAGGGGGCTGGTCGCCGGCCTGGGGACGTGGCTGCGCGGCACGGTGCCCTGGGCGCTGGCGATGCTGTGGCGCCACCGCGTCCGCGTCGTCGCGGTGGAGTGGGGCTACGGCCTCGCACCCGGATACGACCACCCGCGGTCCGCCCGCGGGATCGCCGCGGTCGCCCGCAGCGTGGCGGCGTCGATCGTGCGCGCGCGCCGCGCCGACCCGCATCAGCCCCGCGTCAGCTACGTCGTCGCTGCCCGGCTGCTGCGGCGCGCGACGGCGTGCCTGCCGCACGGCCTGTCGATCAAGCTCGACTCCGCGCCGAACGCGCAGATGGTGAAGAAGCTCGCCGCGGGCGGCCTGGACTGGCGTGACCGCAACCGCTTCAGCGCGTACGTGCTCAACACCGAGCACCACCGGCGCCTGCATCTCGACCACGCCAAGGGCGACCCCGCGGTGATGGAGACGTGGGGCTCGCTGCGCTGGGCCCCGGAGTGGTTCGAGCTCAACCGCACGCTGGCGCCCGCGTTCGCGTGGCCCGGCGCCGAAGGCCGGCTGAAGGTCGTCCTGATGGTGCCCAAGTGGCGCAACCGCGTGCACCCCGAGCGCGTCCTCGAGCTCGTCCGCGCGCTGCAGGAGCTGCCGTTCGTGTCGCTCGCCATCAAGGGACATCCGCGCCCCGCCGACGGCAGCGCAGACCCGCTGCGCGACGACCCGGCCATCGACTGGAACGTGCTCCTGGACGCGACCGCGGTGGAGTCGGTGCCGCTCATCGCCGCCGCGGACGTCGTCATCGACGTGGGCTCGTCGATCGGCCTCGAGGTCGTGATGCAGGAGAAGGTGCTCGTCAACCCGGCCTACATCCACGAGCTGCGCACGCTGTTCGACGACATCCCCGACTCCTGCGTGCGCCCGGCCGACGACGCCGAGCTGGCCGCCTACCTGCGCCGGCACGCCGCCGGCCATCGCTTCGAGGCCACCCCGCGGGCGCGCGCCGAGCTCCTGCGGCGCGCCGTGTACGCCGAGCGCCCGGAGCCCTTCGATGTCATCGAGACCTACGCCGAGCGCTTCCGCGTGCTCGCCGAGAGCAGCGGCGCGGCCTGACATGAGCGCGCCCGTGATCGACTCCCAGCCCGCGCCGACGGCCGTCGCCGCCTCTGACCGGCGGCTGCTCGCGATCGTGCCCGCCCGCGGCGGCTCGAAGGGCGTGCCGCACAAGAACTTCCGCCAGATCGGCACCCGGCCCCTCGTCGCCTACACCGTCGAGGCCGTGGCCGCCGCGGGGATCACGGACCGGCTCATCGTCTCCTCCGACGACGAGAGCGTGTTGCGCTGGGCGCAGCGGCACGGGTACGAGACGCACGAGCGCCCGGCCGCGCTGGCCACCGACGAGGCGACGATCTCCGACGTCGCCGCCGGACTCTGCGAGTCGCTGGGCTGGACCGGCGACGTCGGCATCTTCCAGCCCACCTCCCCCCTGCGCAGCGCGGGGTCGATCGTGCGCGCCGTGGCGGCGCTGCACGCCTCCGGCGCAGACTCGCTGGCCTCCTGCGTCCGCGAGCCGCACCTGTTCTGGCTCGACGAGCACGACGACCTGGCGCGGGCGCGACCGCTCTTCGACGCGCGCGTGAACCGCCAGTTCGGCCGTCACCGCGTTCTGCGCGAAACCGGCTCGATCCAGCTCGTGCGCTCCGGCGCCCTGCGCGAGTGCCGGCAGATGGTCACCGATCGCCACCTGCTCTTCGAGGTCCCGGCCGCCGAGGCGCTGGACATCGACACTCTCGACGACCTCGTGCTGGCACGCCGGCTGCTCGATCGCGGGACGGTCGTCTTCCGCGTGCGGGCGACGAAGAAGATCGGGTCGGGCCACGTCCACCACTGCATGCAGCTCGCCGACGAGCTCGCCGACCAGCGGCTGCGCTTCCTGCTCAAGGACTGCGAGCCGTGGGTCGCGGAGATGCTCACCGCCCAGGGCTTCGAGGTCCGCGCGGAAACCGACCTGCGCGACGACCTCGCCGCGCTCGCCGGCCCGGGGTCGAACCTGGTGGTCAACGACGTCCTCGACACCGCCGAGCACGACGTGCTGCTGCAGCGCACCCTCGGCTTCCGCGTCGTCAACATCGAGGATCTCGGCCCGGGCGGGCGGCTCGCGGACTGGGTCGTCAACGCGCTGTACCCACCCGACAACGGCGGCCGCGTGAACACCGCCACCGGACCGCGGTACGCCACCCTGCGCGGCGAGTTCGCCGACGTTCCCCCGAAGGTCGTGCGCGAGCACGCCCGCCGGATCCTGATCACCTTCGGCGGCACCGACCCGGGCAACCTCGCGGCACGCTGCGCCCATCTGCTCGCCGACGAGGTCGGCTGCGAGCTGCGGGTCGTGCAGGGGCCGGGTGCCACGGACACCGGCTTCCCGGCGGACGTCGTCCCGCTCAAGCACGTCGAGTCGATGGCCGGCGAGATGCTCGAAGCCGATCTCATCCTCACCTCCGCGGGCCGGACCGTGTACGAGGCGGCGGCCACGGGGACGCCGGTCGCCGTGCTGGCGCAGGCCGCGCGGGATGCGACGCACGCCCACCTGGGCCTGGAGTCGGGCGTCGTCTTCCTCGGCATCGGGCCGCTGACCGACGACCGGCACATCGTCGAGACCGTTCGCCGCCTGCTCGCCGACGCCGAACTGCGCCGCGAGCTCTCCGAACGGCTCAGCACCTCCATCGACGGCCGCGGCGCCGCCCGCATCGCCCATCGGATCCGCGGCCTGCTGCGGGGCCTGTGACCATGGCGGCGCCTCCCGTCACCACCGTCGGGGTCCCCGTGGACGGTGCGTCGCCGCTGCGCCAGGGCGCCTGCCGCGTCATCGCCGAGGCCGGCGCCAACCACAACAACTCGGTGGAGCGGGCCGTCGAGATGTCCCGGCTCGCCGCGGCCGCCGGGGCGTGGGCGATCAAGTTCCAGCTCTACAAGGCGGACACGATCAGCGTGCCCGCCTCGCCGAAGTACTGGACGGACCCGTTCGGGACCCGCTCGCAGCACGAGGCGTTCGCGCTCTCGGACAAGCTCGACTACGAGCGCTACGCCGAGATCGCCGAGGCGTGCCGCACGCTCGGAATCGTCTTCTTCGCCACGCCGTTCGACCTCGAGGCGGTGGAGGCGCTCGAGCGCATGTGGTGCCCGCTCTACAAGATCGCCAGCGGCGACCTCACGCACCGACCGCTGCTCGAGGCCGTGGCGGCGACCGGCAAGCCGGTGCTGCTGTCGACCGGGGCGGCCACGCTCGAGGAGATCCGCGACGCGGTCGGCTGGATGGGGCTAGGCCCCGACCGGCTGGTGCTGCTGGCCTGCACGCTGACCTACCCGACGCCGGACGCGGACGCGAACTTCGCCCGCATCGCCACCCTGCGCGAAGAGTTCGCGCCCCACCTCATCGGCGTGTCCGACCACACGCTGGGCACGGCGGGCGCGTGGATGACCGCGGCGCTCGGCGGGGTGTGCATCGAGAAGCACTACACGATCGACAAGGACCTGCCCGACGTCCCCGACCACGCCATGAGCGTCGACCCGCACGAGCTGGGCGAGATGGTCGTCGCGGGCGAGCGCGGCGCCGTCCTCGCCGGCGACGCCTGGATCGGCGTGCGGGCCTCCGAGGAGCCCGCGCGCGCCAATGCGCGCCGCTCGATCGTGCTCGAACGCGACGTCGAGGCCGGCGTCCCGCTCACTCCCGACGACCTCGGCTTCAAGCGGCCGGGCACCGGCATCTCGCCGGCGCACGCCGACCGGGTGCTCGGCCGGCGCCTGCGGCGCGCCTGCGCGCGCGGCGCCATCCTCGATCTCGACGTCCTGGAGGACGAATGACATGACGCTGACCGCCGCCGACGTCCGCGCCTTCGTGATCGCCGATCTCGCGGACGCGTTCCGCGACCGGGGGGTCGAGCCGGCCGCGGTCGGAGACGACTACGACCTGGTCACGAACGGCATCATCGACTCCTTCGGCCTGCTCGAGCTGATCGCCGCCGTCAACGACGGCTTCGGTCTCGACATCGACTTCGAGGACATCGACCCGGAGGACCTGACCATCATCGGCCGCTTCAGCGAGTACGTGGCGGCCAGCACACGGAGCGCCGCCGCATGAGCGTCATGACCCGCGCTGCCACGGCCGCCGACGTGGAGGCGATCGCCGGCATCCACGTGGCCGGGTACGAGCTCGCCTTCCGCGGGATCGTCCCCGACGCGATCATCGACATCCGCACGCCTGCGCTGCGCCGGCGCTCGTGGCGGGAGCGGATCGCCGAGCGGCGCGCGGACGACCGCGTCATCGTCGGCACGGTCGACGGCGTTGTCCGCGGGTTCGTCAGCGGTCGCCCGGCGACGCGTGAGGAGCAGGGAGCGGGCCCGGCGGTCGGCTGCTGGGAGAGCCTCTACGTCGACCCGGAGATCGTCGGCTCCGACACGGGGCGCGCCCTGGCGCGCGCGCTCGAGACGGCGATGTCCTCCGCGTTCCGCGCGCTCGGGTTCACCGAGGCGATCTGCTTCGTGATGGACGGCAACGACCGCGGCGCGCGCTTTCTCACCGGTCGCGGCTGGCTGCACGACGACGGCGCGACCCGGGAGGTGCAGGGCGTCCTCCAGCACCGCCTGCGACGCGACCTGACCCGCGAGCCCGCACCACGTGCCGAGGCCGCGCGATGAGGCGCGACGCGGCCCAGGTCGAGCGCGAGTACGGCCAGGAGAAGTGGCCGGCGATGCAGCGGCGCATCGAAGCGGAGATCGCCGCCGAGCCCGACGCCGGGCTGGCCCGGATCCTGTACCGCTGCGCCGCGTCGCAGTGGCGCGTGGACGGGCCGCTCGTGCCGCGCGACTTCGTGGTCGGCGCCGAGGTCGTCGGCCTGCCCTGGGGCGGCGCCCACGGGGCCGCGCAGACCATCGTGCTCGACGCGATCGCCGACGCCACCCAGGCCGACACGGACCTCATCCTCGAGATGGGCTCGGGCTTCGGCTGGCACATCCTGACGGCCTTCACCGCCGGCGGGCCCGGCGGCCCGACGTACGTCGCCGCCGAATACACCGAGGCCGGCCGGCGCGCCTCCGAACGCCTCGCCGGCCTCGACGACCGGCTCTCCTTCCGGGCGATCGCCTTCGACTACCACGCCCCCGACTTCTCGGCGCTCCCCCACGGACGCCATGCCGTCGTCTTCTCCGCGCACTCGCTCGAGCAGATCCCGCACGTGCGCCCGGAGCTGTTCGCCGCCATCCGCGGGCTGGCCGAGCGGGTGACCGTCCTGCACTTCGAGCCCGTGGGCTGGCAGATCGCGCCCGAGTACGACGGGCGCGGGACGTCGAGCGCCTATGCCGAGGAGCACGACTACACCCGCGATCTGGTCCCGGCGCTGCGCGCCGAGGAGGCTGCGGGCAGGATCGCGATCGACTGGATCGTGCCCGACGTGTTCGGCATCAACCCGCGCAATTCCACCACGGCGATCCGCTGGCGGGCGAGCTGAAACCGGTCAGCACAACGGTCGCTGCGACCTTTTCACCGGAAGTTCGGGGACCGTGCACCGTTGGCCTGTCGATGGTGACCACGACCACGGCGGAGATGGCGTGACGGGCCCCGACGAACTGCGCCCGCTCGATCGGCTCAACGCGGGGCTGCTGGTCGAGGCGATCCTGCGGCGCTGGTACATCGTGCTCATCTGCGCC
Source organism: uncultured Solirubrobacteraceae bacterium (assembly GCA_963781415.1). Lineage (GTDB taxonomy): Bacteria > Actinomycetota > Thermoleophilia > Solirubrobacterales > Solirubrobacteraceae > DATLGB01. The sequence goes on along the minus strand of CAWAFT010000002.1, from coordinate 2,250,548 downwards.
GTCGTGACGCCGAGCGTCACCTACCTCGTCGTCGACGCCAAGCCCGACGTCTACGAGACGACGGCCCAGCTGCTGTTCCGCGAGCGGGTCAACGACGCCGACCCCAGCGTGCCGACCTCGCCCGACCCGGACCGCCAGGCGGCGACGAACCGCGACCTCGTCGCGCTCCCGGCACTCGCGCAGCGCACATCCGCTGCGCTCGGCGGCACGGTGACGCCGGCCGACGTCGCCGCCCGGATCGACGCCACGGAGTCCCCGGAGTCCGACGTGTCGGGCATCCAGGCGACGGGCGAGAACCCGCAGGAGACGGCACGGCTGGCCAACACCTACGCCGCGCAGTTCGTCGTCTACAAGCGCGAGGAGCGCCGCAAGCAGTTCGCCGCGGCCCGGAAGGTGCTCGCGCAGCGTCTCGCGCGCCTCCGCGGCCTCGTGAGCCCCGCGGCGCGCAACGAGGCCAGGCAGCTGCGCGAGCGCATCGGCGCGCTCGACCTGGCCAGCTCGCTCGAGGACGGGGGCGTCGAGGTCATCCAGCAGGCGGCAGCGCCCAAGGTGCCCGTCTCCCCGCGGCCGAAGGTCGACGCCGCGATCGGTTTCGGGCTCGGGCTGGCGCTCGGCCTCGTGCTCGCGCTCGCGCTCGAGGCGCTCGACCGGCGGTTGCGGTCCCTGCAGTCGGTCCACTCCGCCTTCACGCGCCCGGTCATCGGTGCGATCCCCCGCAGCCGCGCCCTGGGCAAGCGCGCGCACCGCAAGCAGTACGGCCTCCCCCCGGGGGAGATCGAGGCCTTCCGCATGCTGCGCGCGAGCATGCTCTACAACAACGACGACCTGCGGCTGAACGCCGTGCTCGTGACGTCGGCCGGCCTTGCGGAGGGCAAGACGACCGTCGCCTGGAATCTCGCCGCCGCCGCGGCCGACGCCGGCAGCCGCGTGCTGCTGATCGAGGCCGATCTCCGGCGCCCGGTGCTCGCGCGGCGCTTCCACGCCGACCCCTCCCAGGGCCTGAGCGAGATCCTGACGAGCGAGGCGGATCCCGAGTCGGTCCTGCAGCACGTCCGGCTGAACCGCTTCGCCGTCAACGGCACGACGGCGATGATGGACGTGATCTTCGCGGGGGCTCCGCTGTCGAACCCGATCGACCCGCTCGAGTCCGAGCGCATGGCCGACCTCGTCGCAAGGATGCGCGGCGAGTACGACCTCCTGGTCCTCGACAGTCCCCCGGTGTCGGTCGTGTCCGACGCGATCCCGCTCATCCGCTACGTCGACGGGGTGCTCGTCGTGTCCCGCGTCGGGACCACCACCCGCGAGGCGGCGGCGCACGTGCAGTCCCAGCTCGACAACCTCGGCGCCCCGGTCCTCGGGGTCGTCGTCAACGGCATCGATCCCGACGAGGGGCACTACGGGTACGCGTACCAGACCGCGGAGCGCCGCCTGCGGCCCTGGCGCGGCAGGGTCGCCTCCCACAACGGGACCGGCCCCGACGAGGCGGAGCACTGACCGCGGTGCGTGTCCTGGTCACCGGCGGCTGCGGCTTCATCGGGTCCCATCTCGTCGACCGCCTGCTGGCGGCCGGCGACGAGGTGCGGGTGCTGGACAACTTCGCGACGGGACGGCGCGACAACGCGCGCCGCTTCGAGGCCGACGCGGAGCTCTTCGAAGGCGACATCCAGTCCTACGAGCGGGTGGCCAACGCGGTGCGGGGCTGCGAGGTCGTCTACCACCAGGCGGCCCTGCCGTCGGTCCCGCGGTCGATCCAGGACCCGCTCACGAGCAACGCGACGAACGTCATCGGCACGCTGAACCTCCTGCTGGCGGCGCGCGACGCCGGCGTGCGCCGCGTCGTCTGCGCGTCGTCGTCCTCGGTGTACGGGGCCAACCCCGCCCTGCCCAAGCGCGAGTCCATGGCGCCCGCGCCGATGTCTCCCTATGCCACCGCCAAGCTCGCCGGCGAGGGGTACTGCCGCAGCTTCCACGAGGTCTTCGGCCTCGAGACGGTTGCGCTGCGCTACTTCAACGTCTTCGGCGAGCGGCAGGATCCGACGAGCCACTACTCCGCCGTCATCCCGAAGTTCATCACCGCGATGCTCGCCGGCCGGCCGCCGCTCATCCACGGCGACGGTGAGCAGTCCCGCGACTTCACCTACGTGTCCAACGTCGTCGACGCGAACCTGCTCGCGGGCTCGAGCCCGACGGCCGCGGGCGCGATCCTCAACATCGCGTGCGGGGAGCGCATCAGCCTCAACGAGCTGTGCGCGATGCTCGCGGAGACCATCGACGGCGCGGTCGCCCCCGAGCACGGGCCCGCGCGCGCGGGCGACGTCCGCCACTCGCTGGCCGACATCTCCCTCGCGCGGGACGTTCTTGGCTACGAGCCCGCCGTCGACTTCCGAGCCGGCCTCGAGCGCTCACAGCAGTACTACGAGCAGCTCGCGCGCGCCGCCGCCGTCCGCTGAGCGCTCACCGCGCCGGACCGCGCGCCGGCAGGTAGGTCAGGGCCCGCGCCGCCGCGGGCGGCTCCGGCGGAACGGCGGGCCGTCCCCCCAGCCGCCAGGCGTAGCCGCCCAGCGCGCCCGTGAGGGTGATGAGCAGGAACACCACGGAGGTCTGCTCGAAGGGATCGTCGGTCCCGACCGAGACGACCGCGAACATCGCCCACAGCGCGGTCAGCAACCGCGTCACCGGAGTCAGCGACCACACCTGGCGCCGGAGCCGGCGCAGCAGTCCGGCCATCGCCACGGCGAACCAGAGGTACGCGGCGAGCAGCACGACCCCGCCCTCGACGAGGATGCGCACGACCGCGTTGTGCGCCTCGTAGCCGCCGGCGTCGTCGAAGCGCCCGGCGACCGGGCGGCGGGGGTTGACGGCGACCGTCGTCTTCGTCCCGTAGCCCGCGATCGGCTGCTCGGACCACTTCTCGAGCAGGCTTCCCCAGTTCGCGAAGCGCCAGCCGAAGGACTCGTACGTCGACTGCGTGTCCCCCGTCGGGTCGTTGGCCGGCAGCACGCGGTCCTGGACGGAGGGGACGAGCGCGACCGTCAGCGCGGCGCCGACCACCACCGTGGCCACGAGCCGCTTGCGCCGCCGGCCCTCCAGGAGCATCAGGCCGCCCAGCAGGGTCACGTAGCCGATGCGGCTGTAGGTCGGCACGAGCGCCACGAGGATGGGCGTGAGCGCGAGCAGCCGGGCGTGGGTCGCCAGCCAGCCCCGCGGCATGCCGATCAGGACGAGCGCCGACACCGCGAGGTAGGTTCCCAGCGGGTTCGGGCCGTTGAAGGGCCCGCTGATGCGCTCGAAGCCGAGGCTGTTGGCCTCGGGCCCTCCGCCCAGCAGCTCGGTGAGCGCCATGATCGCGGGGAGGACCCCGCTGAGGCCGGCGACGATCACCACGCGCCGGATGCGCTCCTCGTCGCTGAGCACGTTGGCGGCCAGCAGGAACAGCGCGAGCAGGGCCGCGACCCGCACGAGCTCGGCCACCGGCTCCGTGCCGACCGTGCCTCCGAAGCGGAACATCGCCAGCGCCGAGCCGCCCGCCGTGAGCAGCACGATCAGCGCGAGCGGGGCCGCGGGCCGCGGAAAGACGATGCGGCGGCGGGCGAGCGGCAGGGTGACGGCGAGGCCGAGCACGAGCGTCGACAGCAGCCCGGCCGGGTTGGCGGACTCGAGGCCGACGGTCAGCTCGGAGTAGTTGTCCAGCACGGGCCGGACGAGGACGAACGCGCAGAGGAACAGGGCCGGGCGCAGGAAGCCGAGCGCCGCCACCACCAGCGCGAGGAGCACGCCGATCGCCAGCTGCGGATCGGTGTCGGCCCCCGCGACGCCGAACGCGACGCTCAGCGCTGCCGCCGCGGCGAGGGAGAGCGGTTCGCGCAGCCGCCGCCCGATCCCCACCGGCGCGCGGGAGACGATGGTCACGGCGAGGCGTCCAGCGCCGCGTAGGCCGACAGCAGCGCCGTCTCGGACCGCTCCCAAGTCAGGTCGCGCGCGCGCGCGAGGCCGCGGCGGCCCAGCTCGGCGCGGAGCGCTCCGTCGGTGGCGAGCCGCGCGACCTGCGCGGCGAACGCGGCAGCATCCCCGGGCGGCGCGTAGAGCGCTGCCGGCCCGGCCGTGCGCTCGGTCTCGGTGAGCCGGAACGCGACGACCGGTTTCGCGGCCGCCAGGTACTCCGCCACCTTGACCATGGTGGAGCGGTGGTTGAGGTCGTTAGCCGGTGCCGGATCCACGCAGATGTCGGCCTGCGCGAGCAGCGCCGGGACGCGATGGAAGGGGACGCGCCCGGTGAAGCGCACCCGCTCGCCCGATCCGTTGAACGCGCGCGCGGTGGCCTCCCGCGCCGAGCCGTCCCCGATCAGGGTCAGCCGGGCCTCCGTCAGGCCGTGCCGGTCGGCGAGGTCGTGCAGCAGCCGGGGCAGCAGGTCCACGCCGTCCTGGGACTCCATCGACCCGAGAAAGACCAGGTGCGGGGCCTCGAGGCGCTCCTCCCGTGGCGTGCCGGCGTCCCGCGCCAGGGTCTGCTCCGGCGGCCCGTTGCGCACGACGGTCACCCGGCGCGGGTCGACACGCCCCCGCGTCAGAGCGACCTCGCGGTGAGACTCGTTCGGAACGATCACGTGGTCGGCGACCGCGAACGTCGCCCGCTCCATCCGCACGAGCGCCGACGCGAGCCGCGACGCGCCGAACTTCACCCGGAACAGCTCCGGCACCAGGTCGTGCTGGTCGTAGACCACCCGCCGCCTGAGCGCCCGAGCCAGCGCGGCGACGACCCAGAGCGTGTCGGGCGGGTTGTGCAGGTGCAGGATGCGCGCGCCCCGCGCCAGCTCGACGGCTCCCCGCCCCTGCAGCTGCAGGTTCGCGATCAGGTACTCCGCGAAGAACCCGGCCCGGGTCGCCGGGGTCGCGGGCAGGCGAAAGCGACGGACCCGCACGCCGTCGCACCACTCGCGGCGCGGCTGGCCGGCCGCGCGCGGCGCGATGACCGTCACGTCGTAGCCCGCCGCGGTCAGCGACAGGGCCTCGCGGCGCACGCGCACGTCGGCCGGATAGGGCTGGTTCTCGAGCAGCATCACGACCCGGCGGTGGGTCGGGCGCACCGACATTCAGTTGACGCCCCTGCGGCCGAGGACCGCCGGAAGGGTGCGCATCATCAGGCGGACGTCGGTCCACAGCGACCAGTTGGTCACGTAGAGGTAGTCGAGCTTGATCATCTCCTCGAAGGGGATGCGGGTGCGACCCAGGACCTGCCAGAGCCCCGTGAGCCCGGGGGTCAGGTCGATCCGGCTCAGGCGCCACCCGTCGAGGCGCGCCGACTCGGCCGCGACGAGCGGGCGCGGCCCGACCATGCTCATCTGTCCGCGCAGCACGTTGTAGAGCTGCGGAAGCTCGTCGATGCTCGTGCGCCGTAGGAACCGCCCCACGCGCGTGACCCGCGGATCGTCGTCGAGCAGCAGCCAGTCCGGGTCCCGGCTCATCGCGGCCAGTGCCGCCGCCTGCCGTTCGGCGTCCGGGCACATGGTGCGGAACTTCAGCACCCGGAACGGCCGCCCCCGGCGCCCGACCCGCTCCTGGCGGAACAGGACCGCGCCCTTCGAGTCGAGCTTGATCGCGATGGCGGCGAGGGCCATGACCGGGCCGGCGAGCACCAGGCCGACCGACGCGCAGACGACGTCGAGCGCCCGTTTGAGCGCCCGCGAGGAGGGCGAGAGCACGGGTGGGGTGATGCCGAGCACCGTGACGCCCTCGACGTCGTCGATCTCGACCGACGGACCGAGCGCATCGAAGATCTCCGGCAGCACGCTGACCTTGACGCCGAGCTCGCGGCAGCGCCGCACGAGGGTCAGCAGGTCGTCGACCTCGAGCCCGTCGTGGGACACGATGATCCGGTCGATGCTGTGGTCGACCATCACCGCTCCGAGCTCGGTGGCCACGAGCGGGCCGAGTCGCGGGACGGGCGGCGGTCCGTCCCGCTCGCCCTTCGTCGTGAGCACGCCGACCGGCTCGAGGCCGTACTCGGGATGGTCGCGCAGCTTGCGCACGATGAGCGCGACGTGCGCGTGCTCGCCGACGAACAGGACGCGATCCGACCCGAGCAGGCGCGCCGAGAAGCGCCGCGTCGCGGCCCGGGTGAGGATGACCAGCACGAGCGCCGTGCCGCCGGCGATGAGCGCCTCGCGGATGTGGATCGGCTTGCCGGGCGCGAGGCGCAGCAAGGCCGACATCAACAGCGTCCCCACGAGCGTCGCGTGGAACAGCCAGGGGATGTCGTCGAGGGTGTTGTGGCTGATGCGCTTGAGGTCGCGGTCGTAGAGGCCGTACCCCTTGTAGACGACGAGCCAGCCCGGGAGCAGCGCGACGATCCAGACCATCTGGCCCACCGTCAGCGGCTCCCCGACGAGGTTGACCCCCGCCCACATGCCGAACACGATCGCGAAGCAGTCCCCCGTCGCGAGCAGGCGGCGGCGCACGCCGTCGCGGACGCCGTGGCGGGGCGCGATGACGCGGGCCGGTGAAGCCCCCTCGGCGGCGATCGACCTGCGGGCCCCCGGGATGCGGCGGCGGCGCGCGCCCGCGCTCTCGGCGCGCTCGCCGACCTGGTCGCCGATCACCGCCGCTCCGCGACCCGCCGCTCCATGACCCGCCGCCGGTCGCGCACGAAGCGCCCTGTGCTGCGGCCGGCGTTGAGCATGAACTCACGGCCGCCGTTGCGCAGCGACATGTCCGCCGCCTCGGCGATCCGGACCACGTCGCTCCCGAGCTGCGTTCCCGCGTCGGGTTGTTCGCCCGTGTGGATCGCCTGCACGAAGTCCGCGAGCTCGGCCGCGAGCGGCTCGGAGCTGGAGATGGCCGGCGACACGATGTCGCCCGTCCGGTAGGACAGGTGGTACTGGCCGAAGCTCTCGGGCTCGGTGAAGTCGACACCGTGGTCGAAGACCCGCAGCGGCTCGGGGGCCCCGTCCTGATAGACCACCATCTTCTCGCTGCCGACCACGACGGTCCGGCGCAGCTTGGACGGGGCCAGCCAGCTGAGCTCGACGTTGGCGATGATGCCCGACGGGAAGACGAGCGTCACGAAGGCGACATCGGGAATGCCGGGGACGATCGAGTCGCGGCCGACGGCGCGCACGAACTGCGGCATCTCCCCCAGCCAATACAGCAGGATCGAGAAGTCGTGCGGACCGAGGTCCCAGATGACGCTGACATCCGGCTGGTGCAGGCCGAGGTTGACCCGGCTCGAGCTGATGAAGAACACGTTGCCGAGCTCGGAGCGATCGAGCATCTGCTTCGTGGCCCGGACGGGCGGGCTGTAGATGAACGTATGGCCGCACATCAGCGTGAGGTCGCGCGTGGACGCGAGCGCCACGAGCCGGTCGCACTCCTCGCTCGACGGCGCCAGCGGCTTCTCGACGAAGACGTGCTTGCCCGCCTCGAGCGCCTTCGCAGCGAGCGCGAAGTGCGTGTACACCGGCGTCGCTATGAAGACGGCGTCCACGGCCGGGTCGGCCAGGATGGCGTCGTAGTCCTGCGTCGCCACTGCCCCCGGATAGCGGGTGGCGAACCGGCGCAGGCGATCCTCGTCGAGGTCGCAGATCCACTTGACCTCGACGTCCTCGAGCTCGATGAGCACGCGCAGGAGGTTGGGCCCCCAGTACCCCAGGCCGATGACGGCCACGGTCGTCTGGCGATCGTCGATCATCGTCCGCCTCCGGCGTCGAAGGTGCGCACGGCATCGACCACCCGGTCGACGTCGGAGTCGGCCAGGCCGGGATGGACCGGCAGCGAGAGGGCGGTGTCGGCGAGCGCCTGCGCGCCCGGCAGCGACCGTCCGTCCGCGTAGGCATCGCAGCGGTGCAGCGGCACGGGATAGTGGACCCCGGTCTCGATACCCGCCCGCTCGAGATGGTCGCGCAGCGCATCCCGGGCGGGGGTGCGCACGACGAACTGGTGAAAGACGTGGTCGCCGGTCGGCGCCGGCGGCGGCGGCAGGTCGACCGACGTGTCGCGCAGGCCCTCGCTCAGTGCGGCGGCAAGCGCGCGGCGGCGGCCGTTCCAGCCCTCGAGCCGGCGGAGCTTGATGCGCAGGATCGCCGCCTGCAGAGCGTCGAGCCGCGCCGTCGTGCCCACCAGGCGGTGGTGGTAGCGCGGCTGCTCCCCGTGGCTTCGCAGGAGGCGCAGCTGCTTGGCGAGCCCGGGGTCGTCGGTGGTCACCGCGCCCCCGTCGCCCCACGCCCCGAGGTTCTTGGCGGGATAGAACGAGAAGCATCCGCAGCGTCCGACCGCGCCGGCCCGGCGGCCGCCGACCCACGCGCCGTGAGCCTGCGCGGCGTCCTCGACGACCTCGAGCGCGTGCTCGGCCGCGAGCGCCATGATCGGCTCGAGGTCGACGGTGCGTCCGTGCAGGTGCACCGGGATGACGGCCCGCGTCCGCGGCGTCATTGCCTGCTCGACGAGCTCGCCGGTGAGCAGGCCGGAGTGCGGGTCCACGTCGGCGAAGCGCACGCGGCCCCCGATGTGGCTGACGGCCTCGGCCGTGGCGACGAAGGTCCAGGCGGGGACGATGACCTCGTCGCCCGGCCGCACCCCCGCCGCCCGGAGCGCGAGCGCGAGGGCCTCCGTGCCCGAGGAGACACCGACGGCGTGCGCGGTGCCGCAGTAGGCCGCGAAGGCCGCTTCGAAGCGCTCGACCTCGGCGCCGAGGATGAAGCGGCCGCTGCGCCCGACCTCCTCGACCGCGGCGAGCAGCTCCACGAACAGCTCGGGATCCTCGTGGTCCTGGCTGCTCATGCGCAGCCGCGGTAGGTCCAGCAGGGCTGAGTGGCTCATCCGTCACCAACGGGGGATCCCCGTGTTTCTTCTGACCGGTGGCCGTGATGGATGAGACCCGCTTTCAGCAGCGGCTCGGCGGCCTCGCGCAGCTCCTCGACGGAGCGCTGCGTGCGCTCGGCGACGGCGAGCAGATCGGTCGTCCCGTCGCAGAAGTTCAGCACGCAGAGGGTGTTCTGCAGCCGCCGCATCCCGCTCAGGCCGCCCCCCGTGCTGGGGTAGAGGCCGCGCGGCGAGAGCTGAGGCTCGCCGTGCGGGAGGGCTGCCGTCAGCACCTCGTTGGCCTCGAGCACGGCGAGCATCCGGTGGTACATGCGCAGCGATTCGCCCAGTGCGTCGGCCGTCACGAGGTCGAGGTCGTCGAGCGAGGTGTGGTACTCGGGGTAGCGGCCGTACATCGTGCGCATGAGCGACCCGACGGGAAGGTCGAAGCCCGGCGAGCAGTACTGGCGCTCGTCGCTGCCCCAGGGCAGGAAGGGCTCGACGGAGTGCGGCGCTCCGCTCGTGCCCAGCACGTGCTCGGCGATGCGATCGCAGAGCGCTCCGCCCTGCCGCGAGCGCTTGTAGGTGAAGGCCCCCGGGTCGCCGATGCAGGTGACGACCCAGCCCGCCAGGAGATGCGCGCGCAGCCGGTCGCCGAAGCGTGCGAGGTAGGCGATCGCCCCGATGGTCTCGGGCACGAACAGGAAGCGGTAGGTGTGACGCGGCCGTTCCCCCGCGGCCAGCAGCCGGGCCAGCACGGCGCAGAGCACGGGGCCCGAGAGCTCGTTGTTGGCCATCGACGGATGGCAGCAGTACGTCGACAGCAGCACCTCGCCCTCCGACGTCCCCTCGACGACGACCTCGCCGAGCGTGAGCTCGCCGTCGTTGAGGTCGGCGTCGATGCAGACCTCGTACTCCCCGTCGGTGAGCGCCGAACGGCGGGTGTCGGTCAGGCAGAAGCCCCAGCTCTCCTCGTAGTAGGAGGTGCGGTACGGGATCGCGTCCGGCTGATCGGGGAGCGAGTGCAGATGCGCCTGGAGCTCATCGAGGCCCATGCGCGTGCGGACCGGCGTGCTGTAGGAGACGACGTGCAGGTTGTTGTCGGCCAGCGTGCACACGGTCGACCCGTCCGGCCCGCGGATCCATGCGTCGCGCACAGACCACTCGCGCGGGATCCGCCAGTCGAAGACCTGCTCACCCGTGGCGAAGCGGTGGCGCCGCATCGGGCCGGTGACCTCCTCGAGCCGATCGAGGGTCTCCCGGAACCCCGGCCCCGCGAGGCTGCGCGTGATCGGGAAGAGCTCGGTGGCGAGCGCATGCATCTCCCGGCCGAGCGCGGGGAAGTCGGCGCTCATAGCGCCGGGGCTCCCGCGACCAGGTAGTCGGGATCGGCCGTCACGAGCTCGCGCGCGACGTCGTGGACCGCCCGAGCCCCGCAGCACAGCAGTCGCGGCCCGCGCTCGATGTGGTGCTCGGTGAACAGGTCGCGCTCCAGCAGCTCCCGAGCGAGCGGATCGAAGTCGTTGACGACGCCCGCCCGCCGGCGGCGCACGAAGTACCGCGCCGTGACCCGGTGGCGGGCCTGGCCGTCGATCACCGTGCCCGTGAACGGCTTGAGGTAGCGGTAGGGCACCCGGAACCGCTGCTCGAGGAAGTGCAGGTAGGTGCAGAACCCGAACCCGACCCCGACGAACAGCAGCTTCGCGTCGACGGCGTGCAGGTGCGCGAAGACGCTGTCCTCCCCGAAGCACTCGACGTCGGAGACCGCGAAGAGCCGCTCGGGCGCGGGGCCGCGGACCGCGACGGAGAACAGCGGCTCACGGGTGCGCCGCACCCCGTCGCGGACACGGAAGCGCTCGGTGAGCATGCCGACCGTCGACGGCGAGTCCGCAACGTCGAAGTCGGCCCCCTCGCAGAAGGAGTAGGTGAAGGTCGGCAGCATCAGCGTGCCGCCGTCCACCGCGCCCTCGAGCGCCGCGAGCACGGTGTCCATCTTCTCCTCACGGCCCGCGCCCGCGACACGCAGGGCGCTCTGCATGCCCGCATGGACGAAGAGCGTGTCGCGCCCGTCGATGCCCAGCGAGCGCAGCCCAGCCATGATCTCGCCGGACTCGATCACGGGTCGATCCGGAAGCTGTCCATGATGATCCGGCCGGGCACCTCGCCGTACCCGTGGTCGCTGCCCGCGTGGCTGAACACGTCGATCGTGCCGTCCGGCGCCTGGAGCGAGACCGGGTAGTAGCGCGGCGGGGTGACGCCGTTCAGCGGCTGCCATGTCCTGCCCGCGTCCGTCGTCGCGTCGATCCCGGTCGACGCGATGGAGAGGACCACCCCCTCGCGGGTGCTGAGCAGCTCCGGATGGCCCGAATGCGGGAAGGGCGCGTCCCGGACGTCCGTGAGCACCCAGCCGTCCCCCTCGCGCACGAGGCGACCCTGCCGGCGGACGGGCACCGAGGAGCGCTCCGACGTGCGGGTGCGGAACAGCGCGAGCAGGTCGCCGTCGGGAAGCTCGGCGACGTCCCACTCGTTCGGGGAGACGTACGCGCCCTCGGGGATCGCCACGGGATTGCGCCGCCAGGTGCGACCCTCGTCAGCCGATACGAGCATGAGATGGTCGACCGCCGTCTCGCGCAGCTGCGCCGGCCCCGTCCCCGCCGGGGCCGCCCAGAACTGCCCGAGCGCGAGCAGGCACCCGTCGCGCAGCCGCACGAACCGGCTCAGCTGGTACGTGTACTGCTGCGGGTCCATCAGCACCTGCGGCGGGCCCCAGGCGTCGGCTCCCGGCTCGAGCCGCTGCAGGAAGGCGGTATGGGGCACCGAGGGGTCGTTGAGCAGGTCGGACCCGTTGACCCGCCGCAGGATGGAGCCGTCGTTCAGGCCGATCGTCGGGGCGGCGGCGTATGCGTGCGGGTACACCGACTTGAACGGGTCGGAGCGGAAGCGGTCCCACGTCTCGCCGCCGTCGTCGGACGTGAGGTACTCGACCGACTCCTCGAGGCCCCAGAAGTCGTGTTCCGGGCTCAGGCCGTCCACCCCCAGCCGCCGCTTGAGGGCCTCCGGGGCCGCCGGGCGCTGGGCAGGGTCGACGGGGCCGACGGCCTCGGTGAAGGCAACCATGAGGCGATCCGACGGCATCGTCCACGCGCCGACCCAGGCGTCGTAGCCGTCGGCCTGCGGGGGCGTGTGGATGACGCGGCGCGTGAAGCCGCCGGCGGTCACGGCCCCCGCGGCGGGCGCAGCACCTCGCACCGCCGACGTGCAGGCGGCGACCGCCGGCTCGGCGGGGCGGGCCCCGGCGCCCGACCGGCCGGTCAGCGCGACCGCCGCGGCGGCGGCGCCCGCCAGCACCACGATGGCGATCACCAGCGCCCTCACCGCCGGCGCCTGGCGAAGTCGACCATCATCGTCAGCCCACCCGTGCGCCGCTCCGCGTACCAGAGGCAGGGGCTCAGCAGTGCCGCGAACACGGCGATCTGCAGTGCGCCGATCGCCGTGTCGGCGACGAGCCCTGCCGCCGGAGTGGGAATGAGCGCCCCCACCAGCCGGAGCGCGCCGTAGGTGTACGCGAACGCGAGCAACAGCCCGGCGAGGTGGCGGGCGGTCCCGGCCACGGTGTTCACCTTGCGCAGCCCGTAGCCCGACGTGAGCATCAGGGCGACGAGGTAGCTGATCGCCGTCGCAACCGCCGCTCCGCGGATGCCCTTGTCGATCACGGCGACGGCGTAGTAGTTCAGGGCCGCGTTGACGATGAGGCAGCCGAACATCATCGCGGTCAGCACCCAGCGTTCACCCGCCGTGATCAGGACCTTGATCGGCATGCTCATCAACGCGAGGAAGAAGCTCGCCGCCACGAGGATCTCCACCACGCCGATCGCGGGACGGAACTCCGGCAGGGCGTGCCGGATGACCACGGGGAAGGCGAAGTAACCGGTCGCCACGGCCATCGGGACCAGCGCGAAGGCGAGCACGATCTGCGTCTCGCTGCCGTAGCGGTGGATGGACTCCAGGCTGCCGGTGCGGGCGTAGCGCTCGACCATGCGCGGGAAGAGCACGCCCGAGATGGTCTTGGGCAGATACAGGACGTAGTGCGTGACGGAGACGGCGAGCGCGTAGTAGCCCAGCTGGCGCACGTCGAGCGCTCCCGCGACGATGAGCGAGTCGACGGCGGCGAACAGCAGCGCCGTCTGGCCGTAGACGAGCAGGGGCGCGCCGAACCGGATCAGCTCGGCGAGACGCCCCCGGTCGACCATCAGGCGGAAGGCCGGGCGCGCGCGGCTGATGATCCCCATGCGCCACCACGCCGCGAAGACCACCAGCTCGGACACCACGATGCCGGCGAAGATGCCGTAGAAGCCGAAGAGGACGATCCCCAGCGTCTGCAGCACGAGCGCGCACAGCGCCTTGATGATCACCGTGCCCGAGGCGACGTCGAAGCGGCGCACGATCTGGATCACCGTCTCGTAGAGGTCCGACAGGTGGCGCAGGGGAGCCGTGACCCCGAGCAGCACGAGCCCGAAGCGCAGCTCGGGCGCCCACCCCGCGCCCGCGACGATGGCCACCGCGGCCACCACCAGGCCCGTGAGCGTGGTCATCGCCAGCGAGAACGTGCCCGCGGTCCCGGCCGTCCTCGCCGCGGCCGCGAAGTCGGCGCGGCCGCGGTGCAGGGGGACCTGTCGGGTGGCGCCCTGGCTGGCGCCGAGGGGAGCGATGGAGAAGAACGTCCAGAACGTCTGCATCAGCGCCCAGTAGCCGGCGCCCACGGGCCCGAGCAGGGCGCGCTGCACGAGGCCGGCGATGAACGTCACGACCTGCGCGACGTACGTGCCGCCCGTGAAGATGGCGGCGTCGAAGACCGCCGTGCGCGTCTTCACGTCCTCCGCGCCGGCCAGCGTCGGCGCCAACGGCGCGGGCGGGGAAGCCGGCGCGCGATCACGGATCGCGGTGTCCATCCCGACACCAACGATTCCTGGCGGCAGAACTCTCAAAGTCAAACCCGCAACGAGTGCCGGCGTGCGTAGGGTTGGCCGTTGGATGGGGTTGCGGATGTCCGCTGTCAGCGCCTTGCGGCCTCGCACGAGCGCCGTCGGCCGGACCGCCACCCCGGCCCTGCTCGCGCTGCCGGGCGTGCTCACGCTGTGGCTGGGGTTCTCGTCGGGGGGCTACTTCGCCGGGGCTCCGGCGGCGGCGGCCGCCGTCTGCGCGGGGCTGCTGGCCGCTCGCGCGCTGCTGGCGGCGGAGCCGTTCGCCGGCGTCGGGCCGTGGGTCTGGGTGGGCGGTGGAGCGCTCGCGGCGCTCGCCGGGTGGACGCTGCTCTCGGCGGTGTGGTCGGACGCGCTGGCACGTGCCCTGATCGAGTTCGACCGCGTCCTGCTCTACGGCCTCGTGTTCGTGCTGATGGCGACGATCGGCCGCACGCGGCAGCGCGTATTCGCCGCGGCCGGGATCGTCGCGCTCGCCGCGGTGGTCATCTGCGCCGCGGCGCTGGCCTCGCGGACGCTGCCCGACGTCTTCCCGACCGAGCCCAACTTCGCCAACAAGCGCCTGAGCCACCCGCTCAGCTACTGGAACGCGCTCGGTCTCGTCGCCGCGATCGGGCTGATCCTGTGCGCGCACCTCGGCGCGGGCCGTGGGCCCGCCGCCGTCCGCATCCTCGGGACCGCGGCCCTGCCGATGCTCGCCGCGACCCTGATCCTGACCTTCTCGCGCGGGGCGATCGTCGTCGCGGCCGTCTTCCTCGCCGTCTACGTCGTGGTCGGCCGGCCCGCCGGCATCGTCGGCGTCCTGCTGGCCGGCGGGCCCGCCGCCGCGCTCGCGGTCGGCTGGGCACTCGACGCTGACCTGCTCGCGCAGCCCGATCCGACCACCGCGGCGGCGATCGACCAGGGGCACGGGCTCGCCCTGCGGGTGGGCGCCGTGACGATCGGCGCCGCGGTCGTGCGGGGCGTCACGCTCGGGCTCGACTGGCGTGTGCGCGCGCTCGTGCTGGCGACGACGACCCGGCGCCTGCGCGTCCTGCTCGGCGCGGTGGCGGCGACGGCCGCGATCGTCGCCGCCGTCGCCGCCGGCGCCCCGGGGGCGGTGGCCGACCGCTTCGACGAGTTCTTCGGGGAGAGCGCGACCGGCACGGCGGCCAGGCCGCTGCGCGACCGCCTCACGGTCGCCGACAACCACGATCGCGTCCGGATGTGGGAGGTGTCGCTCGACCGCTTCGCCCGCGATCGGTGGCTCGGCAGCGGGGCCGGGACCTTCGCGATCACGTGGGCCGCCGACCGGCCCGCACCGGCGAACGGACGGCCGGCGATCCAGGCGCAGGACGCGCACTCGCTCTACGTGGAGGTGCTCGGCGAGCTCGGCCTGCCCGGGCTCCTGGCGCTGGCGACGGCGCTCGTGGCGATCGCCGCCCGTCTTGTCCTGCTCGCCCGCGGTCCCGATCGCGCGCTGTACGCGGCGGTCCTCGCCGCGACGCTGGCGTGGGCCGTCCACGCCGGGATCGACTGGGACTGGGAGATGCCTGCGACCACGGCGTGGGTGTTCGCCGTCGGAGGGCTGGTCTGCGCCCGCGACCGGGCCGACGCCACGCCGGGGGCGCGCCTGTGGCCGCGCGCCGTCGTGGCCGTCGCCTGCATCCTGCTGTCGGCCGCCCCGCTGCAGATGGCGGTCTCGCAGCGCCGCCTCAACGACGGGGTGAACGCGCTCCTGGCGGGCGACTGCCCGCGGGCGATCGAGGCCGCGAGCGCCGCCGCCGCCGCGCTCGGCAGCCGGCCCGAGCCCCTGGAGGTGCAGGGGCTGTGCCTGTCGCGGCTCGGCGAGGACGCGGCGGCGGTGCGCGGTCTCGAGGCCGCGGTCGAGCGCGATCCGCGCAGCTGGGAGCTGCACTACGAACTCGCGCTGGTGCGCGGCGCGGCGGGGCTCGACCCGCGCCGCGCGGCCGGTGTCGCCCGCCGCCTCAACCCGCATTCTCCGCTCACGCAGCTGGCGGCGCGCGTGCTGACCGGCACCCGCCCGGCGGTCTGGAGGCGGCAGGCCGAGCGCCTGCCGATCGTGGTGCCGGGGCAGCCCGCCGCCGGAGCGCCGTCGCCGTCGCCGCGATAATCCCGAGCCGTGCGCCTGCACCGGACATCGACGGGGCTGGATCCGGGCGCGCTGCGCCCGGGGCACGATCTGGTGCTCGACCTCGACCCCCTCCACGGCGTGGAGGCCGCCCACGGGACCTATGTGATGGACCACCTGGACGCCGGTGGGCGCCGGGCCGCCGACGCGACGGCGGTCGCCGCGCTCGCGGGATGGCGCGAGCGCTTCGACGCGCGCCTCACCGTCGAGGGAATCTGCTGGCCGCTCGTCTGGCAGCTGCCGCTGCACAACGAGCTCGACGGCCGGGTCGCCCGCGCGCTGGCCTTGCGCGAGGCGCTCCGCGTCCACGGGCCCCGGACGCTCGAGCTCGCCGACACCGACGTCGAGGCCGAGCGGATGGCCCACGCCGTGGGCGGCGCCCTGGGCGTTGACGTCGGCCGCGTCCCGGGGGCGCGCGCCGTGGCGGCAGCCGGCGCCGCGGTGCCCGCGCTTTCGGGCGCCACGCGAGTGCGCCGTGGGGCTGCGCGCCGCCTCGTCGGGCTCGGCGCCCCGACGGTGCTGCGCAGGGGCAGTGTCGCGATCCACGCCTACTGGCCCCTGATGGGCCTGCTCGACCGGATGCTCACCGAGCCCGGCCACCGGCCCGCCCTCTTTGTCGCAAAGCGCCCGACGAGCGTCCGGCGCGCACTCGCGACCGCGCGGCGCGGGGGCGTCGTCGGCAGCCCGACGCCGGCCGACCGGCGCTGGGCCCGCCCGCGCGCCGCGGAGCTCGTCGCGGCGACCCGGTCCGACGTCCGCATCGACGCGGACGGGATCGACCTCGGCGGCCTGCTGCACCCCCGGATCGTGGCGCTGGCCGAGCGCCGCGCGGCGGACGACCTCGCGCACGCCCGGTGCTACCGCCGCGCGTTCCGGCGCGGCCCGGCGCGCATCGTCGGCGCCTACGACGTCAGCCCGGAGGCCCGGTTGATCGTCCTGCTGGCCCGCGAGGCGAGCGTGCACACGGTGCTGCTGTGCCACGGTGCGTTCGTGCTGCCGCAGCCGCTCGCGGACCTCGATCTCTGCGACGAGGTCGCCCTCTGGAGCCGGGCGACCGCACCGCCGATCACCAACCTCGACCGTCCGATCCACCTCGTCGGCTACCCGCTGCCCCACGCGCCGCCACCGCCCACCCGGCGCGCGCCGACGGACCGGCCGGTGCGGATCGCGATCATGGGCCAGACCGCGATCGACACCACCTGCACTCTCGACGAGCGCGTGACGATGGCGACCTTCGTGACGGCGATCGAGGCGATCGCCCGGCGCTTCGCCGACGCGGAGGTCGTGCTGCGGCCGAACCCGCTGCAGGACTCGAGCTTCTTCGCGCGCTTGCGCGAGCGCTATCCGCAGGTCGACCTCCAGGAGCGCCGTGGCGGGGACATCGTCGCGGTGCATCGCGCCGTCGACCTCACCATCGGCAGCGCCTCCACCGCCACCTACCAGGCCGTGCTGGCCGGGACGCCGGTCATCGTGCTCAACCTCACCGGGACCGAGTGGGCCTTCCCGCTCGGCGGCGAGCACAGCACCGTCCCGATCGCGCGCTCCGCGGAGGCGCTCGACGACGCGCTCTCCGCCTGGCAGCGGGACGGTTGCCTGCCCGGCCGGGAGGACCTCGTCGACGCGCTGGGGGTCCGCGCCGGCGACGGCGTGGACCGGCTGCTCGCCGTCGTGGACGGCACCGCGCCGGCGCCGCCGCCGTTCGCGCCCTAGCCGCTCGCCGCCGGCAGCTGCCGCCGGCCGCGGGTCATCACCCAGCGCGGATCCTCGATCATGGCGGCCAGGATGACGGGGGTCGCGGTGAGGGCGATCCCGACGCAGTGCGCGCGCTCGCCGCGCTGCCACGCCTGCTGGGCCCGCCAGCGGGCGCGGGTGGCGCGGTAGTGACGCATGCGGCGGCGCACCGCACGGCGCTGAGCGCGCGTGAGCCGGCCCCGTGCGAGCGCGCGCTCGTAGACGGCGAGCTTGTTCGTCGTCATCGCGACGCGATCCTGCGAGAAGGCGGCGGCGTGGATGCGGTAGACCGCGAGCGCCTCGCGCGTGGTCGCCACCTCGTAGCCCGCTTCGGCGATGCGCAGCCACAGGTCGTGGTCGTCCGAGCCGGCGACCCGGGGCTCGAGGCCGCCGACCTCCTCGTAGGCGGCGCGGCTGAAGAGCGCCCGGGCGAAGATCGGGTTGTCGTGGATGAGCCGGTCGAGATCGACCGCGTCGGGTGTTCCGAGTCGCTGCCCCCAGGTGTCGGCGGCAAAGCCGGCCGGGCCGAGCAGGCGAGCGTCACAGCCGACGATCCCGATGCGCCGGCCCGACGCTCGCTCGCGATCGTAGAGCGCGACCATGCGGTCGAGATAGTCCTCCCGCAGGAGGTCGTCGTGGTCGAGCAGCACGATGAGCTCCGTCGCGCCGGCCGCCGCGATCCCCGCCTCGCGCGCCCCGACCACACCCAGGTTGACGCGCTGCGGGCAGACGACGAAGCGCCGCGGATGGCGCTCGGCGTAGCCGGCCGCCAGGGCGGCGGAGCCGTCCCGGGACGCGTCGTCGACGATCACGCCCACCCAGTCGCGATAGCTCTGGGCGAGCAGCGAGTCGAGCGTCTGGCCGAGGAACGACTCGCCGTTGTGGACCGGGACCACCACCGCCACGCGGGCGCTCACGACCGTGCTCCCCGACGGCGCAGCACCCATTCGTAGAGATCGACGATCTCGGCCGCCACGCGCTCCGGCGAGCAGGAGGCGACCGCCGCCCGGGCCGCGGGGGTGCGCCCGTGCTCCAGGGCCGCGCGGAGCCCGGCGGCCAGCCGGTCGGGATCGGGCTCGCAGACGGCGCAGCCGGGGATTCCCGCCAGGCGCTCGGGGACGTCGCCCACCGGCACGGCGACCACGGGCAGCTCGGCGGCCATCGCCTCCCGCACGACGTTGGGCGAGCCCTCGGAGAAGGAGGTCAGCACGAGCGCGTCCGCCGCCGCCATCCACGTCGGCATCTCCGCCGCTGGGATGCCGGCGCTGACGGCCAGCCGGACGCCGTCGAGGCGGTCCACCGCGGCGCGCGCGAGCGGATGGTTCTTCACAGCGCGTTGCGGATCGGCCGCGAAGAGCACCGTCGGTTCCGTCGCGGGCCAGCCCAGACGCTCGCGCGCCTGCCGGCGGGTGAGGTGCCCGAACCGGCGCGCGTCCGTCGGGCTCGGGATGACGCGGTTGCGGGCCCGGCAGGCCGCCGGCAGGACCGCCGCCATGTTCTCTGACTTCGTGATCGTCGCGGCCGCGACCCGCGCGACCTGGCGGTAGACGCCCGCCTCGAGCCGCGCCCTCGCGGCGACGCGGCCGGCGTCGTCGGGGTTGCCCAGGATGTCGCCACCGGTGTAGGCGACGACGAGCGGAGCGCGGATCTGCAGGCGGCCGATCATCCCCATCCGGCCGTAGCTGGCGTGCACGATGTCGTAGGTCCCGCGCCGGTTGAGCGCAAGGGTCTCCCGCGCGGCCCTGGCGTACTCCCGCGCCCCGGCATAGCCCCGCACCGCCATCACGTCGACGGTCACCCCGTGCTCGCGCAGGGCCGCCACGGTCGCGTGGACGTAGGCGCCGGCGTGCGGGCGGATCGCGTCCGGATAGGCGTTCGCCATCACCAGTACGCGGAGCTCACTCACGGCAAGAAACATGGACGTGGGGCCTCAACGGATGTACAGTCGACGGTGGGATGCGTCGAGCCGCTCTGAGTCTCGCGACACTGTTTGCCACCCTTGCGTGCGCATCCGGGGCGACCGCCGTGTCGGGTCCCGCGTCGCAGGGTGACGCCTCCGCGGCGCAGTACGTGGCCCAGACGCCCACCCCGATTCCCACCGGGACGCCGCAGGCGACGAGCACGCCCGGCGAGCAGGAAACGCTTCCGCGCGACGACACCGGCGGCAAGGATCCCGACGGACAGCCCCCTGCCGACGACTCCGCGTCGTACACGCTCGAGTCCGGAGCCGCGGGCAGCGACGGCGGTCTGCCGTTCACGGGCGGTCCGCTGGCCCCGCTGCTCATCGCCGGCCTCGCGCTGACCGCGGTCGGCATCGCCGTCCGGCGCCGCACCGCCGCTCCGCCGCGCTGAGTCAACGGTCGCGGGCGCCCACGACCCGGCGGGTGGTCGACGCCGGGTCCCGGCATGGCTCCTCGCCGACTTCCGTCTCGTTGCAGGGCGCCGGAAGCTCGGACTCGCAGAAGACCGTCGTCTCGCTCTCCCGGCAGGCGTCCACGCCGGAGCCGCCGTCGGCACGGTCGGTGCCCGTGCCGCCAAGGATCCGGTCCTCGTCCTGCTCGCCGCGCAGGTCGTCGTCCCCGCTCTCCTGCACGCGTCGGCCCGCGGTGTTGAAGAACGTGTACTCGAGACCGAGGGTGTCCGCGCCCTGCCCGCCGCGCAACAGGTCGTCGCCGGGGCCACTGAAGAGGATGTCGTCCCCCGGGCCGCCGTTGACGATGTCGTTCCCGCCACCGGCGAGCTCCGTGCCACAGTGGCACGCGTTGATCGGGGTGTACGCGATCGTGGCCGTGATCCGGTCGTCGCCCGCACCGCCGAGATAGACGTCGTCACCCAGCCCGTCCGCCATTGTGTCGTCGCCGTTCCCCCCGACGAAGACGTCGTCTCCGGCGCCGGTCAGGGGGCCCGCGTAGTCCTCGGCGTCGTGGAGCGCGTCGTCTCCGTCGCCGCCGTCGACGCGGTCGTCGCCCGGGCCGGTCGTGATGTCGTCGTCCCCGGTGTGGCCGCTGATGACGTCGTCGCCCTCCTCGCCGCGCAGGAAATCGCGCCCGTGATCGCCGTTGAGCTTGTCGGCGCCGGTCCCGCCGAAGACGACGTCGCCGCCATCGCCGCCCGAGACCCGGTCGGCGCCGGGGCCGGCGCAGATGAGGTCGTAGCCACCGCGCCCGGCAATGTCGTCGTCGCCACCGAGAGCGACGATGACGTCGCGGTCCTCGGTGCCGACGAGCTTGTCCGCGCCGGCCGTGCCGACGATGGTGGCGGGCTCGTTGACACAGGTCGGAGTGGAACCCAGGGCGGCCGCCGGGACGGCGAGGGTCGCAGTGAGCACGACGGCGGTCACGACGAATCGAGTGTCCATAACCGAGCGACGCTACGCCGACCTGGGGGTGGATGCAACCCACTGGGTCCCGGCGCGAACGGCCGGAGCCCGCGCGACGTGCGGCCGTGGAAGTTGGCGGCGCGCGGCTCGTTGGTCGGCCGCATGTCCAACGTCGCGCAGTCGAGTGACGAGCCCGACCGCAACGTCGGTTCCGATGCCATGAGCACCGGCGCGTCTCGCGCCGACATGGGCGGCGGCGTCGTCGCCGGTGACGGCCGCCTCGTGCTCATCAGCGGGCCGAGCGTGATCCACAGCCGGGATCAGGTGATGGAGGTGGCCGGTGCGCTGCAGACCATCTGCGACCGTCTCGACGTCGGGTTGGTGTTCAGGGCCAGCCTCGCCTCGACCGGCTCGGGCGCCGCCGAAGCCCTGCGCGGGCTCGGCTTCGACGCGGGCCTGGCGATCCTTGCCGACGTCCGTCAGCAGCTCGACCTGCCGGTGCTCACCGATGTCGCCGAGGCCCGATTGGTGGCGGAGGTCGCGCAGGTCGTCGACGTGATCCAGGTCACGGCCTCGCTGTCGCGGCGCAACGAGCTGCTCGAAGCGGCGAGCACTGTCGGATGCGCCGTGAACATCCGCAAGGGGCAGTTCCTCCCGCCCGAGGACACGAGCTTCGCGGTACAGCGGGTCCGCGCGCTGGGCGGGTCGGCGGTCACCCTCACCGAGCGGGGCACGACCTATGGCTACCGCGACCTCGTGGTGGACTTCCGCTCCCTGGCCATCCTGCGGCGCTTCGCGCCTGTCTTCTTCGACGCCACCCACAGCGTGAAGGTCTCCGGCGCCGGAGGCGGCACCGCGGGCGGTCGGGCGGAGTTCGTCGCCCCGCTCGCGCGGGCGGCGGTCGCGTTCGGGGTCGACGGGCTGCTGCTGGAGACCCACCCCGATCCCGACGATGCGCTCGGTGGCGCGCGCGGCGCGGTCCCGCTCGCCGAAATGGAGGAGCTCATCGCCCAGTGCGTCGGCCTGCACCCCCAGGATGGAAGAAGTCCCCAGGTCTCCCGTTTGTCGGGTGGATGAGCCGACACCGGGTCCGCCCCCACCACCGATTCCAGCCAAGACGTTGCCCGACGAACTAATCAGCAATCGCGGTGTCCGCAAGGACGCGCATGCTGTCGTCACAGCGCTGGAGGCGCCCGCCGCCGGGATACCTCCGAGCCCCGGCGTGCGGACCCTCCGGCCCGCCGAGCACCCGGTCGTCGGCCCATCTCTCCCAACGACCTCAAGGAGCTAGTCCGCGCATGGCCCATCGGATCTTCATCGGCTACGACCCCACACAGGACATCGCCTACCGCGTCCTCGAGTACTCCCTGTACAAGCACGCGTCGGAGCCGATCGACGTGCAGCCCGTCGACGCCGAGCAGATCCCGGAGTTCCGGCGCGAACAGGATCCGCTGCAGTCGACGCCGTTCACCTACACCCGGTTCCTGGTGCCGTGGCTGTGCGACTACGAGGGCATGGCGCTGTTCATGGATTCCGACATGCTCGCGCTCGGCGACGTGACCGAGCTGTTCCATCTGCCGATGGACGACCTCGCCCTGCGCGTCCGCCAGCACGACTACCGGCCCGACGACACCGTCAAGATGGGCGGCAAGGTCCAGACGCAGTACCCGCGCAAGAACTGGTCGAGCCTGATGCTCATGAACAACCCCGAGCTGACGGCGTGGACGCGCGAGGCGGTCGAGACCCAGACCGGCGCATGGCTGCACCGCTTCGAACCGATCCCCGACGCGAAGCTGGGCGACCTGCCGGAGTCCTTCAACGTGCTCGACCACATGACCGGCCCGACGAATCTCCTGCACTACACGTCCGGCGGACCGTGGCTCGAGGGGTGTGAGGACGCCGACCACGCCGACCTCTGGCACACCTACCGCGAGGAGCACGAGTTCGCCGCCCGCACCGCGGGCTGACCCCGCGGAAGGGTTGACGCCGCCGCGCGTTGGTCTGGCCAGATCACCGTGAGCGCGCGTGTCCCCATCATCCTCTGCCTCCTCGGGTCGTTCTTCGTGGTCGGCATCGCGCTCGGGACGCCGGCCACCCCGCGAACGCCCCCTGCGGCAGAGCCCTCGAGGGTCGCGCTCGGGCCGCGCACCCTCTCGATCCGCGCGCTACCCGGCCGCGAACGGATCCCGCGGCTGCGCGGCGAGCCGAGGCAATCCGTACGCCCCGCGGCCACCGCTCCGCTGACGCCCGTCAGCCCACCGGCGGGCGTCCCGCTCGAGCCGACCGTCGTGCCGCCAGAGCCCAGTGCGATCCCGGTGCTCCCGACGCGCACGCCGGCCGGTACGCCCAAGCCCAAGCGCAAGCCCGAACCCACGGCCACACCCACACCCACGCCCACGCCGGTCGTCATCGATGAGTCCGGCTGAGCTCAGCGCGCCGACCGTGCTCGGCGTCGGGTTGGGGCGCCGGCTCGACGGCCGCCGACTGGACCCAGCCGATGCCCTGGCGCTCGTCGAGGAGCTGGCCGCGACGTCGCCTCCCGGCCCCGCGGCGCCCGACTACTCCTCGCCCGAGCAGGTGCGAGGCGAGCAGCTGACCCCGGCGAGCCAGGTCTACGCGCTGGCCGCGATCCTCTTCCACGCTCTGACCGGTGAGGCGCCGTTCGCGGCCGCGCGCGCGTCGGTCAAGCCGTTCTGGCACGTGCGCTCGCCCCGCCCCCACCTGCGCGCCCAGCGGCCGGATCTGCCGCTGTGGCTCGACGGGCTCGTGCGCCGGGGGATGGCGATCGTTCCCGAGGAGCGCCCCGCCGATCCGCGCGCGTTCCTCGCGGAGGTCGACGCGATCGCGACGCCCGAGCCGGCTCCCGCGGCCGAGCGCGGCACCGCCTGGCGCCCCAGGCGCTCACGGGCCGCGCCGGACCCCGGAACCGCGGCCTCGCCGGGACCGCCGGCTCCCGTCGCGAGCCGCCCCCGCCCGGACCCGCTCCGGCGTCGCTGGATCGCCGCCCTGGCCGCGACCGCGCTCGTCGCGTGTGCCGTCGGCGCGGGGTACCTCAGCGCGAGCCTGCCTCGGACGGAGACGCCCACGCCGCCGACGGAGCAACGGATCGCGCTCGGCGGCAACTCGCTCGCCCTCCCACCGGACTGGCGCACGACCGAGGCCGCGTTCGTGCCCGGGCTCCCGGCCGGGCGCGGGATCGCCATAACGCCCACGACCGGGGGCGGAACACTCGTCGCCGACCTCGCCGGACGCGCGAGTCGCGGTGGTGGCGCCCTGCCCGACACCCTGCGGGCATCCCTGACGGCCGCTCCCAGGCCGGGTGAGCGCGTCGCGCTGCAGTTCGTCGAGGCGGTCCGCTACCGGGGCCTCAGGCTGCGCGGGCTCGAGTATCCGGTCACCCTCTACTCCGTCCCGACCGTCGCCGGTGTCACCGCCGTGCTGTGCGTCCCCACCACCGACCCGGCGTTCACCGGCGTCTGCGATCGCGCGGCGGCGACGCTCAAGGTGGAGGGCTCGGCACTGATCCCGATCTCGCCCGCCGTGAGCTACGCCGTGGCGGCGGAAGCGGCGCTCGTGGTCCTCGAGCGCCGGCGGCGCCGAGCGCTGGCCACCATGCGCGGGGCGTCGGCGGGCA
This sequence comes from uncultured Solirubrobacteraceae bacterium, assembly GCA_963781415.1. Classification (GTDB taxonomy): domain Bacteria; phylum Actinomycetota; class Thermoleophilia; order Solirubrobacterales; family Solirubrobacteraceae; genus DATLGB01. The sequence continues at coordinate 2,225,961 of CAWAFT010000002.1, read as the reverse complement.
GCGAGCAGTCGGCGTCGGCTGCGACGCTCGCGCTGGCCTACGAGCGGGCGGCCGGCGCTCTGCGCCGCGCGCCCGCCGCACCACCCGCCAACGCCGCGATAGTGCGCAACCTGCAGGCGCTGGCCCGGCGCTTCCGCGCTCTCGGCAAGGGCGCGGAAGCCGGCGACGCGGCTGCCTATGCGGACGCCCGCCGCGCCATCCGCAGCGCGGATCGCGAGCTGCGCAGCGCGATCGCCGGGCTGCGCCACGCCGGCTATCGACCCCGGGACGCCGCCGCGAAACCCCAGGGTTGACGGAGAAAACCCCAGGTACGTTCACTGGAGACTCGGGACCCGCCAGCTGGGTGAATCGGGCCTGACATCAAGGCTCGGAGGTAATGATGACCACGTTGTTCACCCGCTCGCCAGGCGCGCAGGCGGGATGCAGGCAGGAGACCCGTACCCAGTGGCGGATCCGGCGGGCCGCGGACAAGGCGGAACGTCGCCCGGAGGGCACCGCGCGCGGATTTCAGCCCGCCCGGAACACCGACAACCTGGCCGACCGCGACCCGCAGGTGGCACAGGCCGTCCTCGAGGCCAAGGACGGCAGCCAGGACGCCGTGCGCTTCCTGTACATGCGCTACGCCAACAACGTGTACGGGTACGCGCTCTCGCTCGTGCGCAATCCCGATGAGGCCGAGGACGTCACGCAACAGGTCTTTCTCAAGCTGATGTCCAACCTCGCCCGCTACGAGCCGCGCAACGTGCCCTTCGCGGCGTGGATCATCCGGATGACGCGCAACGTGTCGATCGACAAGCTGCGGGAGCGGCGCGAGGTTCCCTGCTCGGAGGTCTACGGGCCCGGGGCGAGCGACGAACCGGGTGAGCGCGTTCGCAGCGACGAGCTGCGCGCCGCGCTCGTGCAGCTGCCGGAGGATCAGCGGCGCGTCGTCGTGCTCCGGCACGTGCTCGGACTCTCGCCCGGGGAGATCGGAGCATGTCTGAACAAGACACAGGCGTCCGTGCACGGCCTCCACAACCGCGGCCGGCAGGCGCTCAAGCACGAACTGCGCCGGATCGGAGCCGTCCCGACGGCCGCCTAGCCCCTCAGCCCATGGACACGCGCGCGTACGGGCCCAGCTCGATCCGCAGCGCGCTCGGGCGCGTGAAGGTGCGGGTCACCCGCGCCCGGGCGCCGATGATGCTGTCCTCGATCCGCAGCTCGACGGAGTGCACCGCCGCTCCCGCCTGCACGACCGTGCGCTCGACCTCGCAGTTGGCGACGATGGCGCCGTCCCCGATGCTCGTGTACGGCCCGACGTAGGCGTCCTCGACGCGGGCGTGCGCGCCGATCACCACGGGCCCGCGCAGCTTGCTGCGCCGGACCCGCGCCGTGGGGTGGACCTGGACGCGGCCGGCGAACCGCACGCCCGGGACGACTGCCGCCGGACGCTCGTCGGGCAGGCGATTCAGCAGCGCCTCGCTCAGCTCGAGCAGCGAGTCGGCCGTACCGCGGAAGCGCCAGCCCAGCGACGCGCGGACGGGCTCGACCGAAAGCTCGCGCGACCCGAGCGCCTCCGGCAGCGCATCCAGTGACGCCGACGTCCGCTCGAGCTCCGCGGCGACGCCGAGCGCCTCCGGGGACAGCACCTGGACCCCGAGGCGCCGTTCCTCCAGCACGACGGTGCGCGGGGGCCCGGCACCCGGGGCGCTGACGCCCGCGACCACGTCGGTGACGACGAGGGCGTCCGGCTGCGCCGCGTCGAACCGCTCCAGGATCTCGACCAGGCCTTCGACCACGAGGCTGTCGTCGGCGTGCACCACGAGCGGGCCGGCCGGCATGCGCTCGGCAGCCACCAGCAGCGCGACGAGATCGGACGTCTCCCCGGGAACCTCCATGTACTCGACCCGGCCCCCCGTCGTCGTATCCGCTTCCGCGAACGCACGCGCGCCGCCGGAGGAGCAGACGACGGAGATCCGCTCGATACCGGCCTCCACGAGCGACTGGATCGCGTGCGTCACGACGGGCCGGTTGACCACCGTCAGCGGCGATCCCGGATCCCATCCCGCACCGGCGCCGACCGCCTGCTGGCGCTCGGCCGCGCGCACGGCCAGGATGACGGCTCCGGCGATCATCCCCGATCAACGGACGACGGGGCGCAGACTATCGCCGGACTGTCGCGGACCACTCCTCACGTCCGAAGCGCCTGGAAGCGGTGCGGCTCGAGGTCCCGCCCATGAGCCCGCGCAGCGCGCGCCGGTCGTGGATGTCGAGCTTGGAGAAGACGTTGCGCAGGTGCCATTCGATGGTTTTCGGCGTCACCACGAGCGCGGCGGCCACCTCGTTGTTGCTCAGCCCCTGCGCCACATGATCGGCGACCTGCCACTCGGCTGCGGTGAGCGCCTCGACGCCGTGGAGCCGATCCCGGCGGGGACGGGCGCCCACGGCGCGCAGCTCGGAGAGCGCGCGCTCGCGGATCTTGCCGGCGTCCATCTTGGCCGCCAGGTCCAGCGCCTCCCCGAGCGGTGCCCGGGCCGCCCCGAGGCGGTTGGCGCGGTGCAGGAACGTGCCGTACATCAGCAGCGTCCGCGCCCGATCGAGCTTGGCCGCTGAACCCTCGAGCAACTCGAGCGCCTCCCCCAGCGAGCGCAGCGCACGCGCGCGCGGCGTGCACGCGGCGGAGGCCCGGAGCGCGGCCGCGATCGTGCGCGGCGCCCCATGCTCACGGGCCTGCTCCAGCGCCGCTGCCGCCCGTTCCGCGGCGTCGTCGGTGGCCCCGGTTCGCCGCAGGGCGAACGCCATGCCGATCGGAGCGCCGTTGACGCCGGGGTTGAGGATGCCGACCGCGTCGGAGAGTCGCTCTGCCGCGGAGAACCAGTCGAGCGCGGCGTGCGCCCGGCCGCGTGCCAGCTCGATCCATCCGCGCGCAGCGAGCACCAGGCTGTCAACTGCCTCCCTCGCGTCACCGTTGTCCGCACGCGCGAGACGTGTCGTGGCGGCTGCCGGTCCGCTCAACTCCAGTTCCGCCAGGGCGCCAGCGACCGTTCCGCTCACGCACAGCGGATGGTCGGCGTTCCCCAGCACGGCGATTGCTGCGTCGGCGGCCTCCGTGGCGGCGCGCAGTTCCCCTTCGGCAAGACAGACCACGGCCTGCTGCGAGCGGATCGCGGCTTCGAAGAGCGGGCTGTCGCCGACCCGGGACAGGTGCCCCTCGCACGCGCGGCGTGCGGCGGAGAGCTCGTCGCAGACGATCAGCACGGAGACGGATGCCGCCGCGAGGTCGGGCGCCAGGGGGCCGTCGGGCGGGCCTGCTGCGCGCTGCGCGTCCAGCGCGGTGAGCGCCGCGGCGCGCGGCTTGCCCGCGTAGGCGCTCGCGAGACCCCGCGCCGCCGGAACCAGCCCGGACGTGGACGGGCACGTGTCGCGCTCGAGCAGCGCCCGCACTCGCTCCTGCCCTCCGGGAAGCTGGGTCCAGGCCCACGCCAGCCGGGCCTCGATCTCACCCTGGAGCACGGGGTGCTCCCCGCCGTCGAGCTCGGCCGCCGCGCGCTCGAACACCTCGACCGCCGCTTGACGCTGCCCGTCGACGAGCAGCAGATCACCGAACCGCTGCAGTGCCTCGGTCCGCTGCTCGGCCGGCTCGACGCGGGCGAGCAGGCTGTCGAACCGATCGCGCCCACCGGGACGGTCGAGCACCGCCTGGACGCTCGCGAGCAGCAGGGCTCCCTGCTCGACGAGCGGCTGGCCGGGCGGCTCGGCCGCGAGGCGGCGCAGATCGTGCTCGGCGTCGGTCAGACGGCCTTTCTCGATCGCGTCGCGAGCGCTGGCCAGCAACGTCTCGCAGGCGCCCGGATCGGTACCGGGCATGGCGAGATGGACGTGCCGGGCGATGACACCCAGGGGCACGCCGTCGGCCCTGAGCAGGTCCGCCGCCCGGCCCCGCATGGCTCCCCGGTCCCGCGTGGCCGGGGTGCCCTCGAGCACGCGGGCGACGACGGGACACCGGTGGTGCAGCGGTTCACGGCGGGCGAGGATCGCGGCGTCTGAGAGCTGGTCGACCAGGACCGGGAACGCATCCGGCTCCACGCCCGCGAGGCGACCGGCGCGCGTGCCCGCCGCCTGCTCTCCGAGGATGTGCACCGCATCGGCGAGCGCGGCGGCCTTCGCCGGTAGGTGGCTCAGGCGGGCCTGGATCGCTCGGACCGTCTTCTCGGGGATCAGGTGGGCGAGCGCGGGCAGCGACTCGCGAACGGGTGCGATCCCGTGCCAGTCGAGCTCGTCGAGGATGTCGTTGAGAAAACCCGGGTTGCCGCCGGTGAGCTCGGCGCAGGCGTCGGCGAAGTCCGGGTCGACCGGCGCCATGCCCGTCATCTCGATCGCGGCTGCGACGTCGGACGGCTGCAGAGGGACCATCCGCAGCGTGAGCGGCTCCCGGCCGGCGGCGGCGGTGATCAGCTCCCCGAGCCGCAGGTCGCTCTCCGACCGGGTGCAGACCGCCCACAGCAGCGGAAGGTCCGAGCACGCCGCGACCGTCTCAGTGATGGCGATGACCGACCCGTCGTCGGCCGAGTCGAGGTCGTCGATGAGGATCGCGGCCGGGCCTGCCGCGACCGTCTCCTCGAGAGCCGTCCTCAGCTGCTGCGGCCGCCCGCCCGCCCGTGGCGAGGGTGCCCGCTCCACCTGCGCGATGAGCTCGTCGACCGTCCCGAGTTCCGCGTCGGCACGCGCATGAACGAGGTGCACCGTCATCGCGCCGAGATGCGACGCGGCCGCGATCTCCGTCAGGGCGTGCGACTTCCCGGAGCCGGCTTCGCCCACCACGAGGACGAGCTCGGGACGCCCGCTCGTCGCGCGCTCCAGGAGCTCCCCCAATGCTCTGCCGTCGGCGTCTCGGACTGCCAGCGGCCACGGTCTCAGCGGCTGCATGTGCAGCTCAATGTCGCACACCTGACCCGTTCATGCCAAATAGCGGGACGCGCCATTCTGGTGCCACCAGATTTTGATATAGGCGACCCGCGGTCAGTCCTTTTGCCGGTGCACCGCTCGTCAGTAGCATGGCCCGCCGCATGGGGGTCCTGGCGCACCATGTCCTGCTGGGGCTCTCCGCAGCGGCCCTGTCGGGCGGGGGATTGCGTGTCGCCGGGCGCACCGGCGCGCGCGGGCTGCCCCGCGTCCTCGCCGCCGCGGCCCTGGCGTTCGCAGCGGCCGTCCTCGAGGCGCTCACCCTCGGGGTCCTCGGCCTGGGCGGGTCGGCGATCGCTCTCTCCGCCGTGGCCACCGCGACCTGGCTGATCGCGCGCGGCCGGTGCCCCGACGAGCATCCCCCGCGGGCGGAGCTGGCCGCCTGGTGGGCCGGGGCCGGGGCGCCGGCGCGGGTGGCGACTGCGGCCGGCACGACCGTCGCGGTCGGCTGGGCGGCATGGCAGTTGCGCTACCCCTACCTCGGCTTCGACAGCCTGCTCTACCACCTCTCCCTCCCCGCGCTGTGGGTGCAGCAGGGCAGCCCCGGAGCGCTGGTGGAGACGATCCCAGGACTCCCGGTGAGCGCCTACCCCGTCACCAGCGAGGTCTGGATGAGCTGGGCGCTCGGCATCTCGCGGTCGTGGGTCGTGGCGTCCGTGGTCAGCGTCGGGCTCCTCGTGCTGACCGGGGTGGCGGCTGTCGTGGGTCTGCGGGCCGCCGGCGTACCCCGTCTCGTCGCGGGGCTCGGGGCAGGGGCCCTGTGCTCGCTGCCGCTCGTCGTCACCCAGCTCGGCGGCCCGGGGACGGACCTCGCGGCGCTGGCGTGGCTGTCCGTCACCGCGGCCCTCGCTGCGGTGGCCGCCCGCGACCGCATCCCGGCGCTGCTGGCGGTGGCGCTCGTGGCCGGCGGGCTCGCGCTGGGGACGAAGACCACCACCGCACTGCCCGCGGCCGCGGCCATCCTGGCGGCGGCGTGGCCCTTGCGCGGGCGGCTGCGGTCCGCCGCGGTCCCCCTGGGGGCGGGCGCGCTCGGAGCGCTCCTGCTCGGTGCCCTGTGGCCGCTGCGCAATCTCGTCCTGCACGGCTCACCGCTGTGGCCGTTCGCGTCCGGCCCCTTCGGCGACCCGCTGCCCCCGTTTCTGGCCGCGGTGCAGGGGACCTTCGCCGAGCACCCCGGCACCATGCTCGACGGCCGGATCGGCGACTACGTCGACGTGCTCGCGGGCGGGCTCGTCGTGCTCGCGGCAGGAGTCACGGTGCCCTTCGCCCGGCGGAACCGCCTCGCGCGGGGCGCGGGCGCGGTCGCGCTCGTGGGCGTGCTGACGTGGACGGTCGCCCCGTTCACCGGCATTGACGACGACGCGTACGCGACCGGCGCGCTGCGCTACCTGCTGCCCGCCCTCGCCGTCTGCACCGCCGCGCTCTGCCTGGCGGCCTCCGGAGCGGGGCGCCCGGCTCGTCGCGCGATCGGCGCCGTCCTCGGCGTCGCGCTCGCCTGGTCGCTGGTGCGCGCGCTGGCTCAGGACTTCCCTGTCGTCCCCTCGCCGGGCACCCTCGTCACCCTTGCGGTCCTCGGCACGGTGGGGGGCCTCGCGGTCGCGCGCCTGCGGCCCTCACTTCCCGCCTTCACGGCGCCGGCAGCCGCGGTGGTCTTGGCCGTCGCCCTGTCGGCGGGCGCCGATGGGTACGTCGAGCGGCACGCGCGCGCCGCGCTGCTGGATGACGGGCTGCTGCTGACGCTGACCGCGCAGCCGGGGTTCACGAGCGGCGACGCGGCGGTGGCGATGGCGCCGGGCATCCTCCCGCTCGTGGCCGGCGACACGCTCGCCCACCGCATCGTCCGGTTGCCGGCCGCCACGCCCTGCCCCGAGGTGCGGCGACGGGCGAGCAACGGGTGGTTCGCCTTCCGCCAGTACCCGCCCGCGCCCGCGTACGCCCGGCTCGTCGGCTGTCTGGCGGGCATCGAGCCGGTGTGGCGCAACGAGGTCTGGACCCTGTACGGCGGGGCGGGTGCGTGAGTCGCTGCGCGTGGTGTGAGCGGCCGCTCGTGGGCCAGCGGCTGACGGGGCGCGTGGTGTGCGTCACGTGCGGCGTGGCCACGACCGACCCGTGGCCGACCGACGCCGAGCTCGCGACCGCCTACGGCGGGGCCTACCGGCCTGAGTCGGGGCGCTTCTCCGGCCCCGGCGACGCCGTCCTGGCGATCGGACGGGCCTCGCTCGCCCGCCGGCTGGACGCGATCGCCCCGCCCGGCCCGGTGCTCGACGTCGGGTGCGGTGACGGCACGCTGATCGACGCGCTCGACGCGCGCGGACGGGTGACCGTCGGCCTGGAGCGCGAGGCGACCCGCCCGCGGGTGCGCGCCGCCGAGATCGACGCGGTCGAAGACGGCTGGTCGGCGATCGTCTTCTGGCACAGCCTCGAGCACCTGCGCGCGCCGGGCCGCGCGCTCACCGCCGCCGCTGCGCGCCTCGCCCCCGGCGGCGTGCTCGTGGTGGCCGTGCCGAACGCCGACAGCGTGCAGGCCCGGGTCTTCGGCGACCGCTGGCTGGCCCTCGATCCGCCCCGCCATCTGACGCACATCCCCGCGCGCGCCCTGCGCGAGCGGCTGGCGGCACTCGCGCTGCGGGTCGAGCGCGAGAGCCACCTGCGCGGGGGTCAGTCCGTGTTCGGCTGGCTGCACGGGATGACCGCGCACGTCCCGGGCACCGGCGACCTCTACGACGCGATCCGCGCAGCGCCGGCTCGTCAGACGGCGATCGGCCCAGCGCGGCGGGGGCTTACGCTGGCCGCCGCGACCGTCCTGGCGCCCATCGCCGGGACCGCCGCACTGGCCGAGGCCGCCGCCCGTCGCGGCGGCTCGGTCTACTTCGAGGCCCGCAAGTGACAGACCCCACCCCCACACCCCCCGCACCGGAACCCGACCGCGCCATCCGCGCGGGTCACAAGATCGTCGTCGTCATGCCGGCGCGCAACGCCGCGCGCACGCTCGAGCGCACCGTTTCGGCCATCCCGCGCGAGTGGGTCGACGAGATCGTGCTCGTCGACGACAAGTCCACCGACGAGACGGTCGACGTGGCGGGCCGGCTGCCGGTGCACGTGATCTGGCACCCCCACAACGTGGGCTACGGCGGCAACCAGAAGACGTGTTACCTCGAGGCGCTGCAGCGCGGCGCTGACGTCGTGGTGATGCTCCACCCCGACGGGCAGTACGAGCCGACCCTGATCCCGCGCATGGTCGAGCCGATCGTCACCGGCCGCGCGGACCTCGTGCTCGGCTCGCGCTTCGCCGAACCCGGCGGCGCCCTCGCGGGCGGGATGCCGCGGTACAAGTTCGTCGCCAACCGGGCCCTGACGACGATCGAGAACCGCGTGCTGGGCACCTCGCTGTCGGAGATGCACACCGGCTATCGCGCCTACTCGCGCGAACTGCTGATGCAGATCCCCTTCCTGCGGAACGCGCTCGACTTCTCCTTCGACTCCGAGGTCCTCATGCAGGCGGTGCACTTCGGCTTCCGCATCGCCGAGGTGCCCGCGCGGACGATCTACTTCGACGACGCATCGTCGATCGGCCTCAAGCCCTCGACGGTCTACGGCCTCAAGACGCTCGGCGCCGCCGGCAAGCTGATCCTGCACCGGCGCGGCCTCGTGCGCAGCAGGCGCTTCCTGCCGTGACCGTCACCGGCGAGCGCGTCGTCACCGCGAGCGGTGGCTTCAACCCGACGTTCCAGCGGCACGTCGCGGCGTACCGAGAGGCCGCGCGCGTCCTCGGCGACGGCCCCGTGCTCGACATCGGCGCCGGGGTCGGGCACTCCTACCGGCTGCTGGACCCGCGGCCGACGACCGGCCTGGACCTCAGCGCCGAGGCGCTCGCCGGCCAGGACCGCCCGACGGTCGTCGCCGACATGCGGGCGCTGCCCTTCGCGGACGCCGGCTTCGCCTCGGTCGTGGCCGTGCACTCCATCGAGCACGTCCCCGACCCGGAGCGGGCGCTCGCCGAAGCCGTCCGTGTCCTGCGACCGAGCGGAACGGCCTACTACGTCACGCCGAACCGGCTCACCTTCGGCCGTCCTGACGAGATCGTCGATCCGTATCACTACGTGGAGTGGGATCCGGAGCAGTTCGGTTCGCTGATGCGCGACCATTTCGCCCACGTGGAGCTTCTCGGGCTGTTCGGCAGCGACCGCTACCTGGCCCTCGTCGCCAGGGAGAAGCGGGTCATGGAGCGGGCCTTCGCGCTCGACCGCCTGAGGCTTCGCCGGCGCCTGAGCCGCAGGATGCGCCAGCGCCTCTACAACTCCGCGCTCTCGCTGACGCGCCTGCGCCGCGACCCTGCCGCGGCGGCGATCACCCCGGAGGATTTCACCACCCGGTCCGACTGGCTCGAGGATGCCCTCGACCTCATCGCCGTGTGCACCACGGCGGAGTGACCCGCACAACCGAACGGCTGGCGGGTCGCCCCGTCGGCCGGTAGCATCCGATTCACGAGGGCGATGCGGCGATCGGAGCGCTGAGCCGGCTCGAGGTGACCCGCCGGCGTTGGTTTCGCACCTGAACAGGTCGCTTGCCGGATGACTGGAGTCCAGACATCCACGTTCAGACGTCCAAGCAGCGCGTCGGCCGAGAGGAGCTCAACCTGATCTCCCGGGACCTACGCGGGCGCACCGGAGTCGAGGCTGTTCTCATCGTCGTCAGCGATGCCGTCGACACGCTCGAGGTGCTCTCGCTCGTCGACGCGGACGACGTCGCCGGCCTCGAGGCGTTCGCCGGGCGCGCCGTCAGGCATCCGGCACCGTTGACGGAGATCCTGGACGACGCGGGGACGAACGGTGCCGGCCTCCCTCCCCTGGGCCTCAGCTCCCCGCTGCACCTCAGCGGCGACACCGTCGGGGCCCTGTGCGCCGCGGTCGCCGACCCCTCGGCCGAAGGCCACGACGAGCTCTCCTGGCTGCTCGACACCTACGGGCGCCTGGCCTCGATGAGCCTGCAGGGTCGCGGAATGCTGGGCGGGCTGCTCGCCCGCGCCCGTTACGACCGCCTCACGGGATGCCTGAACTACGCCTCGCTGCTCGAGGAGCTCAACCGGGAGATCGACCGCGCGCGCCGCCAGGGGCTGGACCTCGCGTGCTGCTTCGTGGATCTCGACCGCTACAAGCAGGTCAACGACCGCTTCGGGCACACGCACGGCAACCACGTCCTGGCCGCGGTGGGTCGCACCCTGCGTCGCGCGGTACGCAACGTCGACACGGTCGGCCGCTACGGCGGCGACGAATTCGTCGTCGTGCTCCCGGGCACGTCGGCGGAGGCGGCGCTCGTCCTCGCCGAGCGCATCCGCTGCACGATCAGCGCCATCCCGATCCCCGGCCAGCCCGAGGGGATCGGCGCCTCGGTCGGCGTGGCGCAGTGGCGCGATGCCACCGGCGTCGAGACGTTCCTCGGTGACGCCGACCGGGCGCTCACCGAAGCCAAGGAGGCCGGGGGCGGGTGCGTGGTCGTCGCCCGCGGCGGAGGTACATCCGGGCACACTGGGGAGGCCACCAACGGCGGCCTCCCCGGCCCTGGCGCTACTTGACCTCGACGGAGGCGCCGGCCTCCTCGAGCTCACCCTTGAGCTTCTCGGCCTCGTCCTTGTCGACGCCCTCCTTGATGGGCTTGGGCGCCTCGTCGACGAGGGCCTTGGCCTCCTTGAGACCGAGACCGGTCGCGGCACGCACGACCTTGATGACCTGGATCTTCTTCTCGCCGGCGCCCGTGAGGACGACGTCGAACGCGCTCTGCTCCTCCGCCTCAGCGGCGCCGGCGTCGCCGCCGCCACCCGCAGGCGCGGCCGCGGCGACCGCGGTCGCCGACACGCCGAACTCCTCCTCGAGCGCCTTGATGCGCTCGGAGAGCTCGAGGACGGAAATGGACTTCAGCTCGTCGATCCACTCAGCTGTGCTGGCCATGATCAGGACTCCTTCGTTTCGTCAGTGGTGTCGTCGGCCGGGGCGTCGCCCGTGGCCTCGGTGGTTTCGTCGGTCGCGGCGACCACCTCGTCGGTGGCCTCCTCCGCGGCCTCGGGCGTCGGCTCCTCGGCGGGAGCGTCGGCTGCCTCCGGGGCGGACGGCGCCGCCTCGGCGGCGGGCGCCGGCGCATCGCCCCCGACCAGACCCTGCTCGGCCATCTGGGCGAGCTGGCGGCCAAGGCCGGAGATGAGGTTGCTCAGACCGGCGGCGAGGCCGGTGAGCGGGGATGCGACCATGCCCACGAGGCGTCCGTAGAGGACCTCTCGCGAGGGCAGGCGCGAGATCGCGAGGATCTCGTCGGCCGTCAGGGGCGCGCCGTTCATCCAGCCGCCCTTGAAGGTGAGGATGCCGGTGGCGCGGTTGAAGTCGGCGATCGCCTTGGCGGCGGCCGCTGCATCACCCTTGACGAGGGTCAGCGCCGTGGGACCCGCAAGATGCTCCTTGAGGCCCTCGGCACCTGCCTGCTCGGCGGCGCGCTCGGTCAGCGTGTTCTTGGTGACCCGGAAGGTCGTGTTCGCCTCGCGCAGCTGCACGCGCAGCTCGGCCGCCTGAGGCACCGAGATACCGCGGTAGTCGACTGCGAAGACGGCGTCCGACTCCTGGATCTGTGCGGCGACCTCTTCGATCACCGCCGCTTTCTGGCTTCTGTCCAACTGCTTCCTCCTGTCCGGGGCTTACGGATGCCCGGGGTCTTTGGAGGACGAGGGTGGCGAGCGGCTAGGCCGCTGCAGCCGCCTCCGTCCCGGTCAGGTTCTTGGTGGCGCTGGGATCGACCTTGACGCCGGGGCCGTGCGTGGACGCGAAGACCACGGTGCGGATGTACTTGCCCTTGGCTGCCGACGGCTTGGCCCGGATGATCTCGTCGATCACGGCCTGGTAGTTCTCGAGCAGCTGCTCCTCGGGGAACGACGTCTTGCCGAGGGAGAGGTGGACGATCGCGGTGCGGTCCGTGCGGTACTCGACCTTGCCCGACTTGGACTCCTCGACGGCCTTCGCGACGTCCATCGTCACGGTGCCGACCTTCGGGTTGGGCATCTTGCCCTGGGGGCCGAGCACGCGGCCGAGGCGGCCGACGACCGGCATCATGTCCGGCGTCGCGATGGCGACGTCGAAGTCGGTGAAGCCCTCGTCGGCGATCTTCTTGGCGAGGTCCTCGGCGCCGACGTAGTCCGCACCGGCCTCCTCGGCCTCCTTGGCCTTGTCGCCCCGCGCGAAGACGGCGATCTTGACGTCCTTGCCGAGGCCGTGCGGCAGCGCGATGGTGCCGCGCAGCTGCTCGTCGGCGTGACGGACGTTGAGTCCCGTGCGCAGGTGGACCTCGAGGGTCTCGTCAGCCTTCGAGGTCTTGATCTCCTTCACGAGGCGGATCGCCTCGGCGGGGCCGTACTCGCGGTCGCGGTCGACCTTCGCAAGTGCCTCGACGTACTTCTTGCCGTGCTTTGCCATTACGCCTTCACCTCCACGCCCATCGAGCGGGCGGTGCCCGCGATGATCTTCTCGGCCTGATCGACGTCGTGCGCGTTGAGGTCGTCGAGCTTCTTCTCGGCGATCGCGCGGAGCTGGTCGCGCGTGATCGTCCCGACCTTCGTGCGGTTCGGCTCGCCCGAGCCCTTCTCGATCCCGATGGCCTGACGGATCAGGACGGCGGCGGGCGGGGTCTTGGTGACGAACGTGAACGAGCGGTCCTCGTAGACCGTGATCACAACGGGGATCGTCGTCCCCATGTCGCCGGAGGTCGCGGCGTTGAACGCCTTGACGAACTCCATGATGTTGATGCCGTGCTGACCCAGCGCGGGGCCGACCGGCGGTGCCGGCGAAGCCTGCCCGCCCGGGGCCTGCAGCTTGATCTGGGTAAGAACCTTTTTGGCCATGTCGTCTTAAACCTTCTTCACCTGGTCGTAGCCGACCTCGACGGGCGTCTCGCGCCCGAAGATCGAGACGAGCACCTTAAGGCGTGCCGCGTCCTCGTTGATCTCGGCGATCTCGCCTGAGAAGTCGGAAAGGGGACCGGAGATGACCTTGACGGTCTCCCCGATCGTGAACTGGGCGCGGCTCGGCGCCCGTACGGCGACCTCGCGGTGCAGCAGCCGGTCGACCTCCACCTGGGTCAGCGGGATCGGCTCGTTGGTCGCGCCCACGAAGCCGGTCACGCCGGGCGTGTTCTTGACCAAGGACCAGCTGTCCTCGTTGAGGTCCATGTTGACGAGCACGTAGCCCGGCATGGTGCGCTTCTCCACCGAGATCTTCTGACCCTGGGGATTGACCTCCTGCTGGGTCTCGGTCGGCACGACCACCTGACGCACGGCGCGCTGCTGCGAGAGCGACACGACGCGGTGCTCGAGGTTCTGCTTGACCTTGTTCTCGTGACCCGAGTAGGTGTTGATGACGTACCAGCGGAACATTTCTCGCCTCTACAGAAGTGCGTTGATGAGGGGTTGCCAGACGGCATCCATCAGACCGAGGAAGCCGCCCGCGATGAGGCAGAACCCGAGGACGACGGCCGTGGCCTGGAAGACGTGCTTGCGGTCGGGCCACTGCACGCGGCGCAACTCGTCCACGCTTGCGCGCAGGAAGGTGATGACGCGGCCGCGGCTGCGGCGCTCGGGCGGAAGGCCGCCCTCGGCCGTCTCGAGCTCACCGGCGCCGCCGCGACGACCGCCGCCCCCGGCGCCGACGAGATCCCGCGGGATCTCGACCTCGTCCTCGCCGCGCTCGAAGTCCTCGCCGTAGTCGATGTCGACCTCGTCGCCGGCCGGCCCACGCAGCTCGTGGTCGGGTGCCGTCTCGGCCGCCTTGGCCTGGTCGGCGTCGGGCGAGGCGTTCTTGAGCGGGTCGGGCGCCGGCGCGTTGTCGGTCAGGCCCGCCTCGTCGATGCTCGGATCGTCGAGACCGATGTCGCGCGAGCGCGAACGCTTTCCGCCCGGGGGCGGATCACCGGCGGCGCGGGCGCGCTGCCTCGCTTTCGAGCGCTGACGATCACGGGCCATCTCAGGCCTCTAGCGCGTCTCGCGGTGCCCGGTGTGCTGCCTGCACCACTTGCAGTACTTGCGCAGCGCGATGCGATCCGGGTTGTTGCGCTTGGACTTATTCGTCTGGTAGTTCCGACGCTTGCACTCCTCGCAAGCGAGGGTGACAGCGATCCGGACATCTCCGCGGGCCATCGAGAGGAACTCCGAAGGTTCGAGTGGTGGCGCGCGCCGGACAAAGGAAAACCCCGCCGGCGCGAGGTCGAACAGAGAGGATAGCGCGCCTCAGACGAGGATGAAGCGAACCGGTTCGAGGGCCGTCAGGCGGACGGTGATCTCCTTCCCCAGCGGCGGGTCCCCGTCGCAGCGGGCACGGACCGCAGGATCGCGTAACTGCACGACGCCCTCGCTGATGACGACAGCCCGGAAGGTAGCGCCGATGCGGCCCGCCAGCGCGCGGGACTCGGCCCGGTCGACGGCCTCGCGCTCCACCTCGTTGGCCCGGCGGGTGCCCGCCTGCATGGCGGCGGGCAGGTCGGCCAGCCGCGCGCGGACCCAGTCGGGGACCGGCTCACCCGCGAACGCGGCGAGCGCGCACTCCGTCGCGTACCGGTCGGCGAGCCGCCGCAGCGGAGCGGTCACGTGGGCGTACTCCTCGGCCAGCGCGGCGTGGCGCGCGTAGTCGGGAGGCGTCCCGTCGAAGGCCACGTACCCGGCCCCCCGCATGACCCCGGTCGCAGCTCGCAGGATCGCCGCGTCCCGCGCCCGGGAGGGATCGAGCGAACGGATGTAGGCCCCGTACTCGAGCTCGTCCCCCCACTCGTGGTCGAGCGCGGCGGCGACCCGCCGGAAGCGGGCGAGCGCCTCCGACTCCGGGGGCGCGAGCGTGCGCAGCAGCCCCGCCCCGCCTTTGAGCATCAGATCGGCGGCGGCCATGCCGGTGAGCAGGGAGAGCTGGGCGTTGTGGTTCTCCGACGCCAGCGGCGCCCGGTAGCTCAGCGCGCCGTGCTCGTCGACCTCCTGTTCGGGGATCGGAAGTGAGATGCCACCGCGGGCGCGCTCGAGCGCCTCCCGGCGTTCGCCCACCTCCCCCAGCAACGCCTCGAGGCCGGCGGGGATGTCGTCGTAGGCGTGCTGGGCTGCCGAGCGCACGAGCGCGCGCCGGACGTCGACGGCCGCGAGCGCGCCGCGCGCGTCGAGATCGAGCGTCCACACGACCGCGGGCCGCACCTGACCGGGCAACAGCGACGCGGCCCCCGCCGACAGGACCTCGGGATGCAGCGGCACCGCGCCCTCGGGGTCGTAGATGGTGACCCCCCGTTGCCACACGGCCGCGTCGAGCGCTCCACCGGGCTCGACGAAGCGCGTCAGGTCGGCGATGGCGTACGACACGCGGTGGCCGTCGCCGCGGCGCTCGATGTGCAGCGCTTGGTCGAGGTCACGCGAGCCCGGCGGGTCGACCGTCACGAACGCGACGTCGAGCGGCTCCCCAGAAAACGTCTGAGCCGCGGCGCGCTCGGCTTCCGCCAGCGCCTCCGGCCCGAACTCAGGCGTGTCCGGCGGCACGGATAAGGGGGAGGGTGCGAGGCGCGATCTGCGTCGACATCGCCACGTAGGAGGTGGACCGGCGCACAGAGGGAGAATGCAGGATGGCGTTGATGATCGCCTGCAGGTGCCCGTTGTCGTGGGCGACGACGCGGCAGAGCAGGTCGCGCGGCCCCGTCGTCCCGAAGGCCTCGAGCACCTCGGGGATCGCCTCGAGCGCCGCGACCGCCTCGTCGAGGCGGCCTTGGACGATCTCCAGGAAGACGAACGCCAGCACCGGGTACCCGATCTGCGCCGGGTCGACCTCGGGCCCGAAGGACCGCACGGCTCCCCGGTCGGCCAGCTTGCCCAGCCGGGACTGGACCGTTCCGCGTGCCGCCCCGACCTGGCGCGCCACCTCCACGAGCCCGATGCGCGGGTTGCTCGTCAGAACCTCCAGGATGTCCGCGTCCAACCGGTCAAGACTGGTCATATTGACCAGTCAAGCACGGATCGACTTGTCAAGTCGCGCGTTTGCGAGCACCTTGTAGGGCATGTTCGAAGAAGGCCAGCTCTACTCACCGGTCACCGAGAACGACGACGGCAGCGTCACGGTCCACCTGGCGCCGAGCCACCCGGGCGTCGACGATCCCGTCTACCTGGCGCGGCGCGGGGAGATCGCCCGGGCCGCGCTCGATTGGACACCGGGAACGCCCGCGCCCCGGATCGCCTACACCGACGAGGAGCACGAGGTGTGGCGCACCGTGTGCCGCGAGCTCACCGCGAAGCACCGCACGCTGGCGCACTCGGCCTACCGCGACGCGTGGGACGCGGTGGCGCTGCCGACCGATCACGTGCCCCAGCTGACCGAGGTCTCCGAGCGGGTCGCCGCCCGCACCGGCTTTGCCTTTGACCCCGCCCCCGGCCTCGTACCGCTCCTGCAGTTCTACGGGTCGCTGGCCGACCGCGTCTTTCACTCCACGCAGTACCTGCGCCACCCGTCCGAGCCGCTCTACACCCCGGAGCCCGACCTCGTCCACGAGGTCATCGGTCATGGCGTGGCGCTCGCCGCGGCGCCGTTCGCGGAGCTGCACCGCCTGACGGGGGAGGCGGCTCGCCGCCTCGAGACCCGCGAGGC
This sequence comes from uncultured Solirubrobacteraceae bacterium, assembly GCA_963781415.1. Lineage (GTDB taxonomy): Bacteria > Actinomycetota > Thermoleophilia > Solirubrobacterales > Solirubrobacteraceae > DATLGB01. The sequence goes on along the minus strand of CAWAFT010000002.1, from coordinate 2,209,387 downwards.
GCTGGACTTCCTCGCCAAGGTCTTCTGGTTCACCTGCGAGTTCGGCGTGATCATGGAGGACGGCGAGCTGCGCTGCTACGGCGCGGGCCTGCTGTCGAGCTACGGCGAGATCGACGAGTTCCGCACGGCCGACGTGCGCCCGCTGGACTTCCTGGAGATGGGAACGGCGGAGTACGACATCACGCAGTACCAGCCGATCCTCTACCGCGCCGAGTCGCTCGAGCACCTCATGGACGCCGTCGGCGGCTTCTTCGCCTCGATCGACGACGACACGCCGTCACGGCTCGAGCGCGACGCCCACCAGCACCGGCTCGGGGTGTAGGCGGACGCCGAAGCGCGCCTGCACGCCGTCAGCGATCTCGCGGGCGAGCGCGAGCAGCTCCGCGGTCGTGGCCCCACCCCGGTTGGTGAGCGCGAGCGCGTGCTTGGAGGAGATCGCCGCGCGGCCGTGGGCGTGGCCGCGTTCGAAGCCCGCGCGGCCGATGAGCCAGGCCGCCGACGTCTTCACCCTGCCGTCGGCCTCGGGCCAGGCCGGCGGGCGCTCCGGGGCAACCCGGTCGACGAGCCGTTCGTACTCGCCGGTGGTGAGGATCGGGTTCGTGAAGAACGAGCCCGCACTGACCGAGTCGGGATCCGCGGGGTCGACCACCATTCCCTTGCCCCGGCGCAGCTCCAGCACGGCCGCGGCCACATCGGCGAGCGGAGCGCGCGCGCCGATCTCGACGCCCAGAGCGGACGCCAGCTCGGCGTAGCGGATCGGTCTGGACAGCGGCGACGCCTCCATGGCGAAGGTCACCGAGAGCACGACCCAGCGGTCGCGATATTTGAAGCGGCTCGTCCGGTAGCCGAACCCACACTCCGCCCCCGCGAGCGTGAGCACCCGGTCCTCCTCGCGGTCGAGGACGCGGACGGACTCGATCACGTCGGCGACCTCCTGCCCGTAGGCGCCGACGTTCTGGATCGGGGTGGCGCCCGTCGAGCCAGGGATGCCGGCGAGGCACTCGACACCCGCGAGCCCCGCCGCGATCGCGGCGACGACGAACTCCCCCCACGGCTCCCCCGCGGCCGCCGTCAGGCGCGTGCCCTCCCGCACGACGCCGCGCGAGCGCACCCCGATGACGGTGCCGTCGAAGCCGGCGTCGGCCACGACGAGATTCGATCCGCCCGCCAGCACGAGCACGGGCGGCCGGGCCGCGCGTACCGCGGCGACGATGGCGTCCTCGTCGGTTGCCTCGATGTAGTCGCGGGCCGGGCCGCCGAGGCGCAGCGTCGTCAGGTCAGACAGGGGCGGCAACGAGGCCAACGGTACCCCGCGCGCCGCCCGGGGGAGAGCGGCGCGCGGGAACGTTCAGGAGTTGAGGAGGAGGACCAGCCCCTACGTTGCGCGGGCGCTGAGCGCGAGGTACGAGCGCGACGGGGTGGCGATGTCCATGTCACGGATACTCGCGCGGGTGTCCCCGCGGTTCATCGTCCGGTCAGGCGATCCGCGGTCGTCCGAAAGAACGATCTTTCAGGATGCCACCGGTGTGATCAGGGAACCGGCCACTCGTGCACGGGAACATTGGCGTGCATGTGCTCGCGATAGGCCAGCGTCATCTCGCGCAGCGCCTCCGCGCGGTCGAGCTTGCGGTCCTCGTAGAAGTGCCGGAAGGCCGCAACCTGCCAGGTCGCTCCGTTGCGGCCGGTGACGCAACGGCGCTCGATGATGCCGAGCAACCGGTCGCGGTCGGCGACGTCGATGCCCCACTCCGACAGGCCCTGGTGGGCGATGGGCAGCAGCCGCCGGACGACGAGCTCGGAGACGGCGACCTCGCCGAGCGACGGCCAGTAGACGCGGGCGTCGAGCCCGTCGCGCGCGCCGGCGTGGAAGTTCTCCTCGGCGGCGCTGAAGGACATCGCCGACCACACGGGGCGCTCCTCCGCGCCGAGCACCCGCACGAGCCCGTAGTAGAAGGCGGCGTTGGCCAACACGTCGGCCACGGTCGGGCCGGCGGGCAGCACGCGGTTCTCGATGCGCAGATGCGGGCGCGAGCGCACGACGTCGTACACGGGGCGGTTCCAGCGGTACACGGTGCCGTTGTGCAGCCGCAGCTCGGCCAGGCTCGGGACGTCGCCGCGCTCGAGCATCCCCTCCGGGTCCTCGTCGTCGGTGAGCGGGAGCAGCGCGGGGAAGTAGCGGACGTTCTCCTCGAAGAGGTCGAAGATGCCGGTGATCCAGCGCTCGCCGAACCAGACGCGAGGGCGCACGCCCTGGGCCTTGAGCTCCTCGGGGCGGGTGTCCGTCGCCTGCTCGAAGAGCGCGATGCGGGTCTCGCGCCACAGCTCCCGGCCGAACAAGAACGGCGAGTTCGCGCCGACGGCGAGCTGGATGCCGGCGATGGCCTGCGCCGCGTTCCAGTGGTTGGCGAACAGGTGCGGGTCGATCTGCTGGTGCAGCTGGACGCTGGTGCAGGCGGCCTCGGGCAGGATCGTGTCCGCGTAGGTCGACAGCCGCTCGACGCCGTCGATGGCGATGTGGAGATCCTCGCCGCGCGCGGCGAAGATCTGCTCGTTGAGCAGCGCGTAGCGCGGGTTGTCGGAGAAGCTCTCCGCCCCCATGTGCTCCTGGTCGACCGTGGGCAGGATCCCGATCATCACCATCCGCCCGTCCGCCCGGCGCGCCTTCTCCTCGGCCTGGTTGAGGTCCTCGCGGATCGTCGTCTCGAGCTCGGCGAACACTCCCGGCTCCAGCAGGCGCGGCGGGATGTTGATCTCGACGTTGAACTGGCCGAGCTCCGTCTGGAAGTCGGGGTCGGCGATCGCCTCGAGCACCGCGGAGTTGCGCATCGCGGGATTGCCGTCGCGCGTCGTGAGGTTCAGCTCGATCTCGAGTCCGATCGAGCGGTGGTCGGCGTCGAACCGCGACTCGGCCAGCATCCGCGCGAAGACGTCGAGACACCGCTTGACCTTGGAGCGGTACCGCTGCCGGTCTTCGCGGGTGAACGTCCGGGCCTCGACCTCCTCACCCATTCGTGCGCAAGCCTACCCGCGTGGCGCGAGGTCAGAATCCCGGCTGACTCGACGCTGACCGCTTTCTGGCGTTGAATGTGCGCGTGCTCAAGCGCACCCGCCACAGCCTGACCGCCCGGACGCTCGCCCTGAGCCTTGCGGTCGCCGTGATGCTGGCGGCGGGTTTCACCCTGCTCGTCGTCGCCATCGACGGGCTGCGCGGAGCCGGCCGCACCGCGCTGCGCGCCCAGCAGGCGGTCACCGTCGCGACCGAGCTCGAGCGCTCCGTCGTCGCGTTGGAGAACGGGCTGCGCGGCTTCGTCGCCACGGGCGAGGAGGCTGACCTCGAGCCCTTCGACGCCGCCCGCCGCCAGTATCCCCGGCAGGTGCAGCGGCTCGGCGAGCTCGCCCGCGACGACCCGCGGCTGCGCGCCATCGCCAACCGCGCGTCGCGGGAGATCAGCGACTACATCGCGCTGTGGGCGCAGCCGCTGCTCGAGCTGACCCGCGAGCGGCCGCTCGTGGCCCGCGCGCTGCTGTCGGACCGCAAGGGCCGTTCCCGCGTCGCGACGATCCGCACCGCCCTGCGCCGGCTGAGCGCGCGTGCCGACGAAGGCGCTGCCCAGACAGCGGCGAGCGCCAACCGCCGCGCGGACCTCGTCGTCGGGCTCGGGGTGACCGGGATCGCGCTCGTCGTGCTGCTGTGCTTCGGCGTCGCGGGACTCATGCGCCGTCATGTCATCGAACCCCTGTTGGAGGTCGTGGCGGGCTCGAGGCAGGTGGCGGCAGGCGATCTCACCGTGCGGGTGCCGGCCGAACGCCACGACGAGCTCGGGACGCTCGCCCGATCCTTCAACGCGATGGCCGAGTCGCTCGGCGCGAGCCAGTCCGAGCTGGCCGATCGCGCCCGGGACCTGGAGCGCTCGAATCGCGAGCTCGACGACTACGCGTCGGTCACCGCGCACGACCTCCAGAGCCCCCTCGTCACCATCGGGATGTACGCCGGGCTGCTCGAGAAGCGCCTCACCGGTGACCCCGACGCTCACGTCCTCGCCTCCAACATCCGCACGAGCGCAGAGCGCATGCGCGCGCTCACCCGCGACCTGCTCGGCTACGCGCGCCTGGAGCGTGAGCCCTCCGCCACCGCGCCCGTCGCGTTGAACACCGTGCTCGCCGACACCCTCGAGCTGCTCGCGGGCCCGCTGCGTGACCGCGGGGCCGAGGTGCTCGTCGCCGATCTCCCCACCGTCTACGGCGACGCCGCGCGGCTGAGGCAGGTCTTTCAGAACCTGCTCACCAACGCGATCAAGTTCACGGACCGGACCGAGCCGCTGATCGAGGTCTCGGGCGAGCGCCTCGGCGACGGCACCGCCCGCATCGGCGTACGTGACAACGGCATCGGTTTCGCCGCCGGCCAGGCGGAGGTGATCTTCCGGCCGTTCCAGCGGCTGCACTCCGCCGACCGCTTCGAGGGGACCGGCATCGGCCTCGCCGTCTGCCAGAAGATCGTCGAGCAGCACGGGGGTCGGATCTGGGCGGAAGGAGAGCCGGGGGCGGGCGCGCAGTTCCACTTCACCCTGCCCGCGGTGAGCCTGGCCGAGACGGGCGGCGACGCTAGCCTCGTCGGTGCCGGCGGTCTGCCCACTTGACCGCGTACCCGGACGCCGCCGCGTGCGGAATGTCCGGGGGTCAGGAGTGTCAAGCCGCCCCGGCTCGACACATCATCGAACCGGGGACGTTGTAGTAACCAGGCGGTCCATGTCGGTCGGCTCTTGGGGCGGGCGCTCAACGCCCGCCCCGTCCGCCGCCCCGCTTCGCCGTAATGACGACCAACGCGACATCGTCAGCCGTTAACACGCGCCACGCGTGAAAGAGGTTCATACTCAACCTCTTGAGCGCGGATATCGAGCTACGCGGACTGACGAAACGCTTCGGGGAGATGACCGCGGTCGACGACCTCGACCTCGAAATCGAAGCCGGCAGCTTCTTCGCCCTGCTCGGCCCGTCGGGCTGCGGCAAGACCACCACGCTGCGGATGATCGGCGGGTTCGAGGATCCGACGGCCGGCCACGTCCACCTCGGCGGCGAGGAGATCACCAACCAGCCGCCGTTCAAGCGCGACGTGAACACCGTCTTTCAGTCCTACGCGCTGTTCCCGCACCTCAACGTCGAGCGCAACGTCGCCTTCGGGCTCGAGCGCCGCAAGATCGAGACGGCCGAGAAGAAGCGCCGGGTGGCCGAATCACTCGAGCTCGCCCAGCTGACCGGCCTCGAGCACCGCCGCCCCGCCCAGCTCTCCGGCGGCCAGCAGCAGCGCGTCGCTCTCGCCCGCGCGCTCGTCAACCGGCCGCGGGCGCTGCTGCTCGACGAACCGCTCGGCGCCCTGGACCTGCGGCTGCGCCGGCAGCTGCAGCTCGAGCTCAAGCGCATCCAGAAGGAGGTCGGCATCACCTTCGTGCACGTCACGCACGACCAGGAGGAGGCGATGACGATGGCGGACGAGATCGCCGTGATGAACGCCGGCCGCGTCGAACAGCGCGGCTCCGCCGTCGAGCTCTACGAGCGCCCGCGCACCGCCTTCGTCGCGCAGTTCCTGGGCACCTCGAACCTGATCGACGGCAAGCTGGACGGCAGCGGCACCTTCGTCGCCGCCTCGGGCGAGCGCCTCGCCGTCACCAGCGAGGCCGCCGCCGGCCCCGCGTGCGCCGGGGTCCGGCCGGAGAAGCTGATCCTCCTCGCTGCCGATCAGTCCCCGCCCGCAGGCGCGGACAACATCCTGCGCGGCCGCCTGATCATGGCCAGCTTCCTCGGCACGGCGATCCAGTACGAGGTCACCACCACCGCCGGCGACCCGATCACGGTCGTCGAACAGAACACGAGCCGAGACCGCGCGGCTCCTGGACCGGGCAGCGAAGTCGCGTTGGCCTGGCGCCCGGAGCACACGTTCGTGGTCGACGCCCGCAAGAAGGAGGAGCCCGCCAGTGCCTCATGACCACGACCACCTGTTCGAACTGCTGCTCGCCTCGAGCTCGCGGCGCGACTTCCTGCGTCGCGCCGGGGTCGCCGGGATCGGCCTGACCGGCGCCGGCACCTTCCTCGCCGCTTGCGGTGGCATCGACGGTTCCGCCAACGAGAACGGCCCGGCGCCCGCCGCCGTCAAGCACCCGGCCGGCCCGATCGGCGAGCTCACCGTCTCCAACTGGCCGCTCTACATCGACAAGAAGGTCAACAAGGCGTTCGTCAAGAAGCTCGACGTCGGTGAGTTCAAGTACATCGAGGAGATCAACGACAACGAGGAGTTCTTCGGCAAGGTCCGCCAGCCGCTCTCCCAGGGCGACTCCATCGGGCGCGACATCGTGGTGCTGACGGACTGGATGGCCGCGCGGATGGTCAACCTCGGCTACCTCGAGCCGCTCGACAAGGACAACATCCCCAACGCGTCCAATCTCCAGCCGAGCCTCGCCGAGCCCGCCGTGGGACCCCAAGCGCGAGTACTCGCTGCCGTGGCAGTCGGGCATGACGGCGATCGGGTACAACCGCGCCGAAGACCGGGCGCGAGATCACCTCCATCAAGGACATGTTCGACCCGGAGTTCAAGGGCCGCGTATCGATGCTCCAGGACGGCCGCGACGCCGCCAACATGATGCTGCTGCGCGACGGCAAGCGACCCGAGGACGCGACGCTCGACGACGTGCTCGCGGCGATCGAGGAGATCGACGCGCTCAACCGCTCGGGCCAGATCCGGCGCTTCACCGGCAACGACTACACGCAGGACCTCGCGCGCGGCAACCTCTGGCTCGGCCCAGGCCTACTCAGGCGACATCATCCAGCTCCAGGCCGACAACCCCGACCTCGAGTTCGTCATCCCCGAGGAGGGCGCGACGCTGTGGTCGGACAACATGCTGATCCCGGCCGAGTCGGCCGCGCCCTACGGCGCGGAGACGTACATGAACTACGTCTACGACCCGGCCGTCGCGGCCAAGATCGCCGCGTAGGTCAACTACGTCACGCCGGTGGTCGGGGCCAAGGAGGAGCTGGCCAAGACCGATCCCGAAGCTCGCCGCGCAACGAGCTGATCTTCCCCAGCGACGAGACCCTCGCGCAGCTGCATCCGTACGTCGAACCTGACCGAGGACGAGGAGCAGCAGATGAACGAGGCGATGCAGGCGGTCATCGGGGCGTGAGCGCGCAGCGCCGGCGCGCGCTCTGGCCGCTGGCGCTGCTGTCGCCGGGGCTCGCGTGGCTGCTCGTCTTCTACGCGATCCCGGCGCTCAACCAGTTCTACGTATCGCTGCAGACCGGCTCGCTGAGCCGGGGCTACGTGTTCGACTGGAACTGGGGGATCTACGGCGACGTCGTCTCGCGCTACGACGAGCAGTTCCTGCGCTCGATCGGCTACGCCGCCACGGCCACGCTGCTTGCGTTCGTGATCTCGTTCCCGCTCGCGTACTTCATCGCGTTCAAGAGCGGCCGCTGGCGCAATCTGCTCCTGCTCCTGATCATCCTGCCGTTCTTCACGTCCTACCTGGTCCGCACGGTGGCCTGGCAGACGATCCTCTCCGACGACGGGGTGGTCGTCGGCTTCCTGCAGACGATCGGCGTGCTCTCGGAGGACGGCCGCCTGCTGGCGACGCGCACCGCGGTCATCGCCGGCATCACCTACAACTTCCTGCCCTTCATGGCGCTCCCGCTGTACGTCTCGCTCGAGAAGGTCGACCGGCGGCTCATCGAGGCGGCGACGGATCTCTACGCGTCGCGCGCGGTGGCCTTCCGCAAGGTCACGCTGCCGCTGGCGATGCCGGGCATCCTGGCCGGCTCGCTGCTGACCTTCATCCCGGCCGTCGGCGACTTCATCAACGCCCAGCTGCTCGGCACCTCGCGCCAGTACATGATCGGCAACGTCATCCAGTCGAAGTTCCTGGTCGTCGTCGACTATCCGGCGGCCGCGGCGCTGTCGTTCTTGATGATGGGTGTCCTCCTGGTGATCGTGTTCGCCTACGTCCGCGCGCTCGGTACCCGCGGCCTGCAGGACGCGGTCTCGTGAGCGCGCAGGCCGACCGCTGGCGGCAGTGGCTGCTCGGCATCTGGGCCGGGCTCGCGCTGCTGTACCTCTTCATCCCGATCTTCATCGTCGCCCTGTTCTCGTTCAACGACCCGAAGGGCCGCTTCAACCTGACCTGGGAGGGCTTCACCCTCGATCACTGGCTGCACCCATTCGCCGTCCAGGGGATCGGGACCGCGGTGCGCAACTCGCTGATCATCGCCGCGATCTCGACGGTGATCGCGCTCCTGCTCGGCACGTTTCTCGCCCTCGCGCTCGTCCGGCACGGGTTCCGCGGGCGCAGCGCGGTCGACCTCTTCGTCTTCCTCCCGCTCGCGACTCCCGAAGTGGTGCTGGGCGCCGCTCTGCTCGGCCTGTTCCTGACGCTCGGCTTCGCGACCGGCTTCGTCACGATCGTCATCGCCCACGTCATGTTCAACGTGTCCTACGTGGTGGTGACGATCAAGGCGCGGCTGACCGGCATGGACTCCCATCTCGAGGAGGCGGCCATGGACCTCGGCGCCAACGAGTGGACGACCTTCCGCAAGGTCACCCTGCCGCTCATCGCGCCGGGTATCGCGTCGGCCGGACTGCTCGCCTTCGCGCTGTCCTTCGACGACTTCGTCATCACGAACTTCAACGCCGGCCAGACGAGCACGTTCCCGCTGTTCATCTGGGGCGCGGCCCGCCAGGGGGTCCCGCCGCAGGTCAACGTGCTGGCGACGGCGCTGTTGCTGATCGTCCTGGTGTTGATGGTGGGCAACCTCCAGCGGGAGCGCCGGCGCGCCCGCGCGCGGGCCGAGGCCGACGCACAGCTCTCGGCCGAGGCCTCCCCGCTGCCGGTTTGAGCCTGCTCGAAGCCGTCGCCGTGCTGGCGGCGGGCGTGGCGGCCGGGACGATCAACACCGTCGTCGGCAGCGGCACGCTCATCACCTTCCCCGTGCTGCTCGCCGTGGGATACGCGCCCGTGACGGCGAATGTGTCGAACGCCATCGGCCTGGTGCCGGGCTCGATCTCGGGGTCGATCGGCTACCGGCGCGAGCTCCGCGGACAGCGCGCACGCGTCATGCGGCTCGGGGTCGCCTCGCTCGCCGGAGGCATCACGGGAGCCGTCGCACTGCTCGTGCTACCCGACGACCTCTTCGAGGCCATCGTGCCGGCCTTCATCGCCGTCGCGCTCGTGCTCGTCCTCCTCGGGCCGCGGCTCTCCCGGCTGCTCGCGGCACGCCGGCGGCCCGAACACGGCGGCGTGGCGGCGAGCGCCGGGGTGTACGCGGCGGGGGTCTATGGCGGCTACTTCGGTGCCGCCCAGGGAATCCTGCTCTTCTCCATCCTGGGCCTCACGCTTCCGGAGGACCTGCAGCGCATCAACGCGCTCAAGAACGTGCTGGCGACGATCGTCAACGGGGTCGCCGGCGTGATCTTCATCTTCGCGGCCCACGTTGCGTGGCTGCCGGTGCTGTTGATCGCCGTGGGGTCGGCGGCGGGCGGCCAGCTCGGCGCCCGCTACGGCCGGCGCCTGTCCCCCATGGCGCTGCGCGCCACCATCGTCGTCGTGGGCGTCGCGGCGATCGCCCAGCTGCTCTGAGCGCCGGGGTTACTTCGCCGTGGTGCTCGGGGTCAGCGCGGCGCCACCGCTCGCTCGGCGGATGAGGCCCGGGGCGAGCACCCGCAGCGCCGCGACGGCCCAGTAGGCGCGTGGCACGTAACGCTCGGCCTTCCCGTCCGCGGCGTCGACGATCGCGTCGGCGACCCTGGCCGGGGTCGACACGATCCAGCGGGTGAGCGGGCGGTCGCGCAGCTCCTGCTGCGGAAAGCCCTCCGTGGCCACGAAGCCGGGTAGCACGAGTCCCACGTGGACGCCGTTGGCGCGTTCCTCGCCGAACAGGGAGTCGCTCCAGCCGGCCAGCGCGAACTTGCTCGCCGAGTAGGCCCCGGAGTTCGCGCGCCCGACGCGGCCGGCGGTCGAGGAGACGTTGACGATCGCGCTCGGCGCCGAAGCGCGCAGGAGCGGCAGCAGCGCCTCGGTGACCCGGACCTGCGCATCGAAGTTGAGCCGCATGTGGCGCTGGACGTTCTCCCAGCCACCCTCGGCGAAGGTCGCCCGCCAGGCCGCACCCGCGTTGTTGACGAGCAGGTGCAGCGCGCCGCCGTGCTCGTGCTCGAGGTGGTCGCGGATCGCCGCGGGAGCGGCGTCCTCGACGAGGTCGACGGCCACGTACGAGGCGGACGCGAGCTCGGCCGCGATCGCCTTGAGATTGTCCTCGCGGCGGGCCACGAGGACGACGTGGTAGCCGTCGCGTGACAGCCGCCGCGCGGTCTCCTCGCCGATCCCACTCGAAGCTCCCGTCACGACCGCGATGCGCATCCGCCGGACCCTACCCGTCCTCCCGCCGAACCCACCCGGACTTACCGCCACGGGAAGTTTGGGTGGGTTCGGCGGAGAGAGGGGAAGTTACGACCGAGTAATATCCACCACACGATGAGTGTGGCGGATCGAAGCATGGGCCTTGCGCTGAAGGGCCTCAACCTCTTTGCCAGCTCGCAGCTGGTCGAGCGCGCCGGGCTGCGCAAGCCCGCCGCGCAGCTGCTGTACCGGGCGACCCGGGACGGCTCCCGGGCGGCCGGAAGCGCAGGCCGGACCTTCACCGCGGCCACGCGGCTCGGGCGTCCCGCCCGGCTGAAGGCCACGTCGTCGGCAGGGGTGTTCGACCTCACGCCCGACGACGAGCAGCTCATGTTGCGCGACACCTTCAAGGAGTTCGGCGCCGGTGAGCTGCGGCCGATCGCCCAGCAGGCCGACGCGGCGTGCGAGGCCCCCGCGGAGCTCATCGCGCAGGCCGCGGAGCTCGGTCTGACCATGCTCGGCGTGCCGGAGGATCTCGGCGGCGCGGTCTCGGAGCGCTCGAGCGTGACGACCGTGCTCGTCGCCGAGGCGCTGGCCCACGGCGACGCCGGCCTGGCCGCCGCCATCCTCGCTCCGGCGGGCGTGGCCTCCGCGCTCGCGCTGTGGGGCGACGGCGACCAGCAGTCCACCTACCTGCCGCCCTTCGTCGGGGACGACGTGCCGGGAGCGGCGCTCGCGCTGATGGAGACCCGTGCGCTCTTCGACCCCTTCTCGCTGCAGACCGTCGCGCGTCCGAAGGACGGCGGCTTCGTCCTCTCCGGCGTCAAGGCGCTCGTGCCCGGCGCGGCGCGCGCCGAGCTGTTCATCGTCGGCGCGCAACTCGAGGGCAAGGGCCCGGCGCTGTTCGTCGTCGAGTCCTCCGCGAAGGGCGTCTTCACCGAGGCCGAGCCGGCCATGGGCGTGCGGGCCGCCGCCACGGCGACGCTGACGCTCGAGGACGTCGAGCTTCCCGGCATGGCGCTGCTCGGCGCCGGCGATCCCGCGGTCTACGCCGAGTGCGTGCACCGCGCGCGCCTGGCCTGGTGCGCGATCGCGGTCGGAGCCGCCCAGGCGGTCCTCGACCATGTCATCCCGTACGTCAACGAGCGCAAGGCGTTCGGCGAACCGATCTCCCACCGGCAGGCCGTGGCCTTCGCCGTGTCGGACATCGCGATCGAGCTCGAGGGCATGCGGCTGGCCACCTGGCGCGCCGCGAGCCTCGCCGATCAGGGCAAGCCCTTCGCCAAGGAAGCTGCCGTCGCCCGGCACCTCTGCGCCACCAAGGGCATGGTCATCGGCTCCGAGGGCGTCCAGCTGCTGGGCGGCCACGGCTACGTGAAGGAGTATCCGGAAGAGCGGTGGTACCGCGACCTGCGCGCCACCGGCGTGATGGAAGGAGGGCTCCTCGTATGAGCATCAATCTCGAAGTCCCGAAGAAGTTCCGGCCGCTCGTGCAGCAGGCCAACCAGGTGGCGGTGAACGTCTTCCGCCCCGTCTCGCGCAAGTACGACCGCGAGGAGCACACCTACCCCAAGGAGCTCGACATGCTCGCCGCCCTGATCAAGGGCATGGACGACGGCGGCGGGACCGGCGGAGCGGGAGCCGCGGCGGGTGCCAAGACCAACGGCGCGGCGAACGGCGAGGCGCCCGGGACGACACGCAACGGCGCGAACCTCGCGTCGGCGCTGTCGATCATGGAGCTCTGCTGGGGCGACGTCGGCCTGCTGCTGTCGATGCCGGGCCAGGGCCTGGGCAACTCCGCCATCGCGGCGGTCGCCAACGAGGTCCAGCTCGAGGCCTACGGCGACAAGTGGGCCGCGATGGCCATCACCGAGCCCGAGGCCGGCTCGGACTCCGCGGCGATCCGGACGACCGCCGTCCTCGACGGCGACGAGTACGTCCTCAACGGCGAGAAGATCTACGTCACCTCCGGCGAGCGCGCCGACCTGGTGGTCGTCTGGGCGACGCTCGACCGACAGCAGGGCCGCGCCGCCATCAAGTCCTTCGTCGTCGAGCGCTCGAACCCCGGCATGAAGCTCATCCGGGTCGAGGACAAGCTCGGCATCCGCGCCTCCGACACCGCCGCGTTCTCGCTCGAGGACTGCCGCGTGCCCAAGGACGCGCTGCTCGGCGACCCCGAGATCAAGCCCAAGGGCGGGTTCGCGGGCGTCATGCAGACCTTCGACAACACGCGGCCGCTCGTGGCGGCGATGGCGATCGGTGTCGCGCGTGCCGCACTCGACCACACGCGCGCGGCCCTCAAGGAGGCCGGGGTCGAGGTCGACCCGGACGCGCCGGCCTACGTGCAGCCCGCCGCCGCCGCCGAACTGCTCGACATGGAGGCCGATTTCGACGCGGCGCGACTGCTCACCATGCAGGCGTGCTGGATGGCCGACAACAAGAAGCCCAACTCGCTGCAGGCCTCGATGGCGAAGGCGAAGGCGGGCCGGATGGGAACGGACGTCTGCCTGCGCTGCGTCGCCCTGTGCGGCGCGGCCGGCATCGGCGAGTCCGAGCTGCTCGAGAAGTGGGCCCGCGACGCGAAGATCCTCGACATCTTCGAGGGCACCCAGCAGATCCAGCTGCTCATCATCGCCCGCCAGCTGCTCAAGAAGACCTCGGCCGAGCTGCGGTAGGGCATGCTTGGGGGCATGGCCCTCCAAGTGACAGGAACAGATTTCGTGCTCATCGGTTGCCGCGACCTGGCGGTGACCGAACGCTTCTACACGGAGACGCTCGGCCTCTCGCTGGGGCTGCGGTGGGGTGACGTGGGCTTCGAGATCGAGACCGGGGACACCACCCTGGCCTTCATGGACCCGTCGCGCATGGGCCAGGAGTTCGCACCGTCACCGACGGCGATCGTGCTGCGCGTCGACGACGTGGCAGCGGCGAAGGCCGAGCTCGAGGAGGGCGGCGTCGAGTTCTTCACCGACGTCATCGACAGCGGCGTCTGCCATCAGGCCTACTTCGCCGACCCGGACGGCAACCGCCTCGGCCTGCACCACCGCTACGAGCCGCGCGACTAGTCCCGGTCGACCAGGCCGCGCAGCGCCGCGTTGATCTCGGCGGGGCGCTCGAGCGGGCCCATGTGGCCGCTGCCCTCGAGCTCGAGCACGCCGAGCGACTGGGGGAGCGCCTCCGCGAGCCGGTACGAGTGCGCGGGCGGGGTCAGCCGGTCGCGGGTGCCGGCCACCACCAGGGTGGGGACGTCGAGATGCTCGAGGCGGTCGAGCAGATCGAGCCGGGAGAGCTCGCGGCCGCAGCCGGCGCGCACGCGCGGGTGGCAGGAGAGGACCATCTCCTCGCTGAAGCGCACGGCGCCCGCACCGGCCGACGGCGACAGCGCGATCGCGCGGACGGCGCGGTGGCTCACCGGGTCGGGACGCTTCGGGAGGGGCACGCCGACGCCCAGCAGCGCAGCGCCGGCCACCTGACGGCCCGCGTTGAGCGGGCCCGGCAGCTTGAAGAGCAGCGACTCGGAGATGAGGTCGCCCAGGCCGGTGTTGATGAGCGCCACGGCGCTGGCCCGCGGGCCGACGGAGTCGTTGTAGCGGCCCGCCCACGCCGCGATCGTCATCGCCCCGAGCGAGTGGCCCGCCAGCAGCGCGGGACGCTCGTCCCCCACGCAGGCGACGAGCACGGCCTCGAGGTCGTCCGCGAGCGCGTCGAGCGACCAGTCGCCGTTCGCCGGCGTTCCGCTGGCGCCGTGGCCGCGCAGGTCCACCGCGACGACCCGGTGGTCTGCGGCCAGGTCGTGCACCTGCAGACGCCAGAAGCGCTCAGAACAGGTCCAGCCGTGGACGAGCACCACAGGCGGCGCCTCCGGCGGCCCGTAGAGCGCGGCGTGCAGCGGGGTGCCGTCGCCGGCCTCGACCGTGACGGACTCCCCGCGCGGCTCGGTCTGCAGCTGCTTCCACAGTGGGTCGGCAGCGATGCGGCGACGGTCGAGGACGTCGGCCATCAGGGCGGACCCGAGGCCCGCCCCGGCGAGCCCGGCGGTGGCGAGCAGCTGGCGGCGCATGCCCTACCTACGCTCGTGTGACATGGCGGTTACACGCTCGGCGGCGTGTGCTGCTCCGCCCGCGAGCGCCGCGAGAGCCGCGGCACCAGGGAGTCGATCCGCTTGAGCGACTTGCCCAGCGAAGCGACCTGCTCCTCGAGGGAGACCGTGGCGGCGCGGATGCCGTCCACCGAGCCGTCGAGGTTGCGCACGTCGCCACGCAGCGCGTCGATCCCGGCGACCGCCTCCTGCAGGTCCTCGCGCATCCCCGCGCATGTCGCGCTCGATCGACGCGATCGAGCCTCCGAGCGTCTCCAGCGACGACAGGATCCGGTCGAGCCGGTCGACCGTCGCGCCGACACCACGCACCGCCGCGGACACGGGTGAGGGAAGGCCCATATCACGGCGGACGTTACCCCACGGGTCCGACCTCATCGTGGTCCGGCGGGGACCATGCGCCTTCGGGGGTCGCTTCGCTGACCGGGGGACGGCTGGGGCTCGGCCCGTCGAGGTCGATCCGATCTCCGCGTGGAGCGGGCTCGTGGCGCGACCGCGAGGGAGCCGGCGGCGGGGTCTGCGTCGCAGTCGGAGCGGGATGCGGCTCCGGCGCCCGGCCGTGCCCGGCGCCGGGCACCCGGTGCCTCTCGGGCTGAGGGTTCTCGGCGGGCGTGGGGGTCGCGGTGGGCGCGACTCCGGCGGGGGCCTGGACGGCCGGCATCGGGGTCGCCACGAAACGGGCGCCGGCGAACCGTACCGCCGCCGTGGGGGCGGGCTGCACCGCCCGGTCGACCTGGGGCGGATCGCGCCGCCGGACCACGGGCGCGGTCGCGGCGGCCACCACGGGGCCGGCGGTGGGGGTCGCCGAGGGACGCGCGCGACCCGGCGCGGGCGTGCGCTCGGGGTCGACCCGAGCCGCGTCGTCGCCCGTCTTCGGACGGGCGCTAACGACCAGCTCGGCCGTGCCGACGCCGATGGAGACCGCGGCCGCGGTGGCCACCAGCGCCTTGGCCCCCATCCCCCCGCCCAGCAGGCCCGCGAGCGCGAACCCGGCGGGCGACGGACCGACGAGCAGTTGCAGCGCGGGCCGCAGCCGGCGCGGGCCGGCGGGCCCCTCACCGAGGCGCTTGCGCGCCACGAAGACCGCCTGCCGCGCGGCGAGTGGCGTCGTCTCGAGCGCGGAGCCGATCTCGTCGTAGGACAGGCCACCCAGCTCGCGCATCACGAGCGCGCCGCGCTGGTACTCCGTGAGGTTCTGCAGGTCGGCGAGCAGCGCGGCGAGCTGCTCGCGCGCCGCCGCGCGGCGAAAGGCGTCATCGGCGCCGGCCACCATGCTCTCCTCCAGCGGGGCCGGGCGGCGGTTGCGCTGGCGGATGATCGTCACCGACTCGTTGTGGGCGATCCGGAACAGCCACGGACGCAGCGGACCGGACGGCGCGCAGCGGCAACCGTCAGGTGCGTTAACGGACGGCGGAACCTGGAACTGGTGTGCGTGAAACCGTTTTGCGGCCATACTTCGCCGATGCCGATCCGCAGCGTGGTGGTCGCCACCTTCCTCGTACTCGCGCTCCCGGCCGTCGCGTCGGGCAAGCCCGCCGACCGCGACGCGGCGGCCGCCTACTACCGCGCCATCCTGGCCGATCAGCAGGTCGCCACGGGGTGGACCGGCAGCGTCTCCGGCTGCGATCCGCGGGACGGAGTCCCAGGCGTCCGTCTCCGCCACCCTCCACACGCTGAACCTCCTGCGCGACTTCGCCGGCGTGCCGCTCGTCACCTTCAGCTCGACCTTCAACCGTCGGGCGCTCGCCGCGGCGTTGATCATGGAGGCCAACGCCGACCTCAGCCACGACCCGCCCCCGACCTGGAAGTGCTGGTCGGCAGACGGCCACACCGGCGCCCAGAACTCGAACCTCAGCGGCTGGACGGGAGCGGAATCCGTCGCGGAGTTCGTCGACGACGACGGCGATCTCGGTCACCGGCGCTCCGTGCTCGATCCCACGGTGCCGGTCTACGGAACCGGGTCGACCGCGAACTACAACGCGCTCTACGCGGGTCCCAGCGCGGAGGGGGCCCTGACGCCGGAGATGGTGGCGTGGCCCCCCGCCGGCGATGTGCCCTGGCCGCTGATCGACGAGGGCGAGCAGGACGACGAGGACTGGTGGTCGGCGTCGTTCAACGTCGACGGCATCGATCTCACCCAGGCGAACGTCGAGGTCACCTTCGACGGCTTCAAGCGGGCGGCGACTGACGTCAGGCGCCTCGAGCCCGGATACGGGTCCGGAGACGCCCTCGGCTGGAAGGTGCCGCTCGCGGCCTCCGATCGCGCCGGCGACGCGACGATCGTCGTGACCATCAAGGCGCCGGTGAACGGGGTCATGCGCACGTTCACCCCCTACGAGATCCGAGCCTTCCCGATGTCGGAGACCGGACCGACGCCGACGCCGACGCCGACACCCACCCCCGCGGAGCCCGAACCGGCCGCACTGCGCGTGACGGCCCTCAAGGTCAAGCGGAACCGACTCGTCGCGCGGCTGTCGCTGAACCCGCTCGCCGACGGTGACGCCATCACCTTGAAGCTCCGCGGCGGCGGTCGCACCGTCACCCGGTCCACGACCGTGCGATCCGGGCGCGCGAGCTTCCGCGTCCCGCTCACGCGCCGCCAGCGGCGGGCAAAGCTGCGCGCGGTGTTCCGCTACGCCGGCAGCGACACCGTCGCGCCCGGCACCGTCAGGCGCAAGCTCCGCCGCTGAGCGGAAGGCTGACGGAGAAGCGCGCCCCGCCGCCCGGTGCGTCGGCGGCGGTGACCGAGCCGCGGTGGGCCTCGACGATGCCCGCGACGATGGCCAGGCCGAGGCCGGCGCCCGCCTTCCCGCGCTCGCGTCCACCCTCCGAACGCCAGAAGCGCTCGAACAGCGCGGACGGGTCGCCCGCGGGCAGCCCGCGACCGTGGTCGCGGACCTCGAGCTCGGCGGTGCGCTCCCCGCGCGCCACGCGCACGTCGACCGCCGTCCCCGGCGGGGTGTGGGTGAGCGCGTTGCGCACGAGGTTGTCGACGACCTGCCGCAACCGTCCCGCGTCGCCGTCGACGAGCACGGGTGCGACGGCGGTGACCGTGATCGGACGCTCGGGGTCGGCCGCCCGCGCGGCGTCGACGGCATCGCGGACGAGTGCGGCGAGGTCGACCTCCTCCCGCAGCAGCTCGCGCTCCTCATCCAGGCGCGCGAGCGTGAGCAGATCCTCCACCAGCACCCCCATCCGCTTGGCCTCCGCCTCGATCCGGTTCATGGCCTTCTCCTGATCCGCGGGATCGCGGGCGGCGCCGATGCGGTAGAGCTCGGCGTAGCCGCGGATCGAGGCAAGGGGTGTGCGCAGCTCGTGCGAGGCATCCGAAAGAAACCGCCGCAGCCGCTCCTCGCTGGCGGTGCGCTCCGCGAAGGCCCGCTCGATCTGGCCGAGCATCGCGTTGAGCGCGAGCCCGAGGCGACCCACCTCCGTGCGCTCCGTCGCCGGTTCGACACGCTGCGAGAGGTCACCGGCCGCAATCGCGTCCGCGGTGTGGCCCATGCGCACGAGCGGTGAGAGCCCGAGCGCGACGAGCCACCAGGCCGCGATGGCCAGCGCGAGCAGCACGCCCGCCGCGACGACGAGCTCGATCGCCACGAGCCGTCCGAGGGTCTCGCTGAGCTCGGCGAGCGGCACGGCGGCGATCAGCGTCCTGCCCTGGGGCAGGCTGACGGCGACGACCCGGTAGCCGTCGGCGTCGACGAGCCGCGGTTCGTCGGGATCGGTGG
This sequence comes from uncultured Solirubrobacteraceae bacterium, assembly GCA_963781415.1. Classification (GTDB taxonomy): domain Bacteria; phylum Actinomycetota; class Thermoleophilia; order Solirubrobacterales; family Solirubrobacteraceae; genus DATLGB01. Next base: position 2,191,184 of record CAWAFT010000002.1, on the reverse strand, counting down.
TGATCGGCAGCTGCGCCGGGAGCCGCGGCTTGGCGGTCGCGGTCCCGAAGGACAGCGTCGTCTCTTTGACGATCTGCCCGCTCGCGGTGCGGACGGCCCCGTAGGTGCCGTCGGGGATGCTGCCGTCGGGCGGTCCGCCGCGCGGTCGGCCCGGGCCGGGACCGAAGTCGTCGAGTTCGCGGGGGATCTCGAAGAGCGCGCTGACCGTCTGCCGGTCCACGCGGTCGTACAGGTACGACCGCAGGGCGACGTAGCTGACCGTTCCGACGATCACCAGCCCCGTGGCCGCCAGGCCCACGAGCAGGGCCAGCAGGCGCCCGCGCAGGCTCATCCGCCGCGCGGGACGCGCAGCGCGTAGCCCACGCCGCGAACGGTCTGGATGAGCCCCGGCCCGTCGGCCACGTCGAGCTTCTTGCGCAGGTAGGACACGTAGGTCTCCAGCACGCGTGCGTCCCCGCCGAAGTCGTAGTCCCAGACGTGGTCGAGCAGCTGGCTGCGGGTGAGCACCCGGCGCGGGTTGAGCAAGAGGAAGCGCAGCAGCCGGTACTCCGTCTGCGTCAGGTCGACCAGCACGCCGGCGCGGGTGACCTCGTGGGCGTCCTCGTCCATCTCGATGTCCTCGAAGGCCAGGACGCTCGAACCCTCCTGTCCCGTGCCCGTGCGCCGCAGGATGGTGCGGATGCGCGCGACGAGCTCCTCCAGCGAGAACGGCTTGGTCACGTAGTCGTCGCCGCCCGTCGTCAGGCCGCGGATCTTGTCCGCGGTCGCATCGCGCGCCGTCAGGTAGACGATCGGCACCAGCGCGCGCCCGGCGCTCAGGCGCTGGGCGACCTCGAAGCCCTCCATGTCGGGAAGCATCACGTCGAGCACCATCAGGTCCGGCTCGAAGGCCGCGACCTGCTCGAGCGCGTCCGCCCCGGTCGCCGCCGACGCGACGGCGAAGCCCTCGTAGCGGAGGGCCATCGAGATGACGTCGACGATGTTCGGCTCGTCGTCGACGACGAGCACCTTCACGGGATCGCCGGCGGTCGCGCTCACGTGGCCATTGTGCGAGGGCTTGCTGTGTGTTTGCTGGGAGAGGGCGGCGCCGTCATGCCAGCACCGCCTCGATCTCGGCGATGGCCGGGCCCGGCACCCCGACCGTCGCCGGGTCGAAATCAAGCTCGAGCGCGGCGTAGACGGCGACCAGCACCGCGCGCACCGGCTCGGCGTCCTCGCAGATCAGCGAGGCCCCCAGGGTGAAGCGACCACCGCGGACGCGCTGGGCCAGGCCCGCGAGCTTGACCGTCCCGTCGCGGTTGACGCTCCACTCCCCCGGGCAGTACTCGCCCGGAACCGGGCCGACGCGGGCGTCGACCCCCAGCGTGCGCAGTGCGCTCGCGATCCGGTCGGCCTCGCCCGCGAAGCGGTCGCGGATCTGGCCGAGGCCCCCCGCGCCCGTCGTCTCGATGACGAGCGATCCCGGGTGGTAGGCGACGGCGTGACCGCCGGGCTCGCGCAGCAGCGGTGCGAAGCCGTGCTCCTCTGCCGCCGCCACCGCCGCGCCATAGCCGGGGCGCAACCGGTCCAGCCGGCCGAAGGCGACCGTCGCCTCCGGGCGGTGGAGGCGCCGGTTCACAGGCTCGCGAGCAGGGCCCCGGCCGCCGCGAGCTCCGCCGGGTCGTGATCGGCCCGAGCCACCGCGCGCAGGCGCGAGGTGCCGTCGGGGACCGTCGGCGGGCGAATGGCCTGGGCGAAGACGCCCTGGGCGAGCGCGCGCTCGCACGCGTCGAGCGCCGCCTGCGGCTCCCCGATGATCAGCGGGACGATCGGGATCGGGGAGTCGGGCGCGCCGAGCGCGCGCCGCAGGATGCGGGCGTTGGCGTGCAGGGCCCCGATGCGCTCGCCGACGAGCCCGAGCGCCGCGCGGGCGGCGCCGACCGCCGCCGGCGGCAGCGCGGTCGAGTAGATCACCGTGCGGGCGCGGTTGACGAGCAGCTCGCGGGTCGTCGCGTCGCAGCACGCGAACGCGCCGTAGGAGCCGAGCGCCTTCGAGAGCGTGCCGATGACGACGTCAGCGCCCGTGAAGGGCTCGATGACGCCCGTGGCGTGCGCGGCGTCGACGACGAGGCGGGCGCCGTGCTCGCGGGCCAGGCGGGCGATCTCGTCGAGCGGCGCGATGTCGCCGTCCATCGAGAAGACGGCGTCCGTGACGATCGTCGCCGGGCGGCCGGCGGCCCGGAGCAGGCCGCGCTCGAGGTCGTCGAGGTCGACGTGGCGGTAGACGAAGGTGTCGGCGCGCGACAGGCGGCAGCCGTCGATGATCGACGCGTGGTTGAGGGCGTCGGAGAGCACCACCTCGCCCGGCCCCGTGAGCGCGGTGATGACGCCGAGGTTGGCCAGGTACCCCGACCCGAAGAGCAGGCACGCCTCGGACCGCCCGTAGGCCGCCAGCTCGGCCTCGAGCGCCTCGTGCAGGGCGAGCGCACCGGACACGAGCCGCGACGATCCCGCGCCCGCGCCCCACTCCTGGGCGGCCTCCGCCGCCGCCGCGCGAACCCGCGGGTCACCGGCCAGCCCGAGATAGTCGTTCGAGCACAGCAGCAGCACGTCGCGACCGTCGAGCTCGATCCGCGGACCGGCCGGGCTCGTCACCGTCCGCAGCTCGCGCAGCATCCCGGCCGCGCGGAGTTCCTCGAGCGCGTCGGTGACGCTCACAACGGCCCACAGCGCACGCAGCGCGCCGTGTACCCCGTGGGCAGCACCTGCACCACGAGCTTGCGGGCGCAGACCGTGCAGAAACGCGGCGGATCCGTCGCCGCGCGGCGCGCGCGGCAGCGGGCGTGGTCGCCCTCGGCAGCGGGCTGCCCGCAGGCGTCGCAGAACACGGCTACAGCGTGCGTGACAGCTCCTTGACCGGCATGGACAGCTCGCCGAGCAGATCCAGATCCTCCTGCGGGCTCCGGCCCAGGGTGGTCAGGTAGTTGCCGACGATGATCGCGTTGATGCCGCCGAGCATCCCCTGGCGGGCGCCGAGATCGCCGAGCGTGAGCTCGCGGCCGCCGCCGTAGCGCAGGATCGTGCGCGGGAGGGCGAGCCGGAAGGCGGCGATCGCGCGCAGCGCGTCCGCCGGCTCGACCGTGTCGAGATCGGCGAACGGCGTGCCCGGGCGCGGGTCGAGGAAGTTCATCGGCACCTCGTCGGGATTCGACCTCGGCGAGCTGGGCGGCGAGCTCGGCGCGCTGCTCGAGCGTCTCCCCCATCCCCACGATGCACCCACAGCAGACCTCCATGCCGCGCTCGCGCACGAGCTCGAGCGTGGCCCGCCGCTCCTCCCACGTATGCGTCGTGACGACGTTGCCGAAGTAGGACCGCGGCGCCTCGAGATTGTGGTTGTAGCGGTGGACGCCCATCGCCTGCAGCTCGTCGGCCTGGGCCTCGGTGAGGATGCCCAGCGAACAGGCGACGTTGATGTCGACGGCCTCGCGGATGGCGGCGACGGCGTCGCGCACCTGCGCCATCAGGCGCTCGTCGGGCCCGCGGACGGCCGCGACGATGCAGAACTCCGTCGCGCCCGTGGCCGCGGTCTCCCGCGCCGCCTCGACGAGCGAGGGGATGTCGAGCTTCGCGGCGCGCACCGGGGTCTCGAACCGGCCCGACTGCGAGCAGAAGTGACAGTCCTCCGGGCAGCCGCCCGTCTTGATGGAGACGATGCCCTCGACCTCCACCGAATCGCCGCACCAGCGCAGGCGGACCTCGTGCGCGAGGGCGAGCGCCTCGTCGAGGCGCTCGTCGGGGAGGCGCAGCACCTCGAGCACCTGGGCCTCGTCGAGGCCCTCGCCGCGCGCGAGGACCTGTTCACGGGCGATGTCGAGGATGTCCGTCATACGAGTTTCCCTTCGATCCAGGTGGAGGCGCGGGCGGCGAAGGCGTCCGGCTCGAGCCGGCCGGCACCCTCGGGCACGCGGCCGAGCAGCGGTCGCGAAGCGTACCGGGGTAGGTCCTCGAGATTCGTGCGCTCGGCCAGGCCGGGCTCCGCGGGCCAGGAGCCGATCAGGATGCCGGGACACACGACCCCGCGGGCCTCGAGCGCCTCCACGGTGAGCGCCGTGTGGTTGAGTGTCCCGAGCCCGGCGCGGACGACCACGAGCGCGGGCGCGCCGAGCAGCCGGGCCACGTCGGCGATCGTGGCGTCGTCGGGTCCCATCCGCACCAGCAGCCCGCCCGCCCCCTCGACGAGGATCAGCCCGCCGTCGACGGCCGGCAGCGCGCGGATGCGCTCCACGACCTCCACCGCCGTCAGGCTCGAGCCGGCGGAGGCGGGCGCCAGCGGCGCGTCGAGGCGAGCGAAGGTGTGGATGTCGGTGACGCCGCTGAGCCGTGCGATCACCGCCGCGTCGTCGTCGTCCCCCGTCTGGGTGGGCTTGACCACGGTGACCGTGCGACCGGCGGCGCGCGCGGCGGCCGCGAGCGCGGCGGTGACGATCGTCTTCCCGACCCCCGTGTCGGTACCCGTGACGACGAGGACGGTCATCCCGCGGCCGCCGCGGCGATCATGGCGGTGGTGACGGCGGCCAGGTCGTCGTCACCGATGACGTAGGGCGGCATGACGTAGACGAGGTTGCGGAAGGGCCGCAGCCAGACGCCGTGGGCCAGGGCGGCGTCCGTCGCGGCGGCGACGTCGACGGGATGGTCGAGCTCGATGACGCCGATGGCGCCGAGCACGCGAGCGCCCTCCACGCCCTCGAGCCCGGCCCGCAACCCGCGCTCGACCCGCTGAACCCGCTCCGGCCAGCCGTCGAGGGCGTCGAGCGAGGCGCCGGCGATGGCGCACGCCAGCGGGTTGGCCATGTACGTCGGCCCGTGCATGAGCGCACCGCCGGAGAGCGCCCCCGCGACCTCGGGGGTGCAGAGGGTCGCCGCGAGCGTGACGTAGCCGCCCGTGAGCGCCTTGCCGACGCACATGACGTCGGGCACGACGCCCGCGTGCTCGCACGCGAACAGCGCGCCCGTGCGCCCGAAGCCCGTCGCGATCTCGTCGAGCACGAGGAGCAGCCCGTGCGCGTCGCACAGCTCGCGCAGCAGCCGCAGCACCGCCGGGTCGTAGAACCACATGCCGCCCGCCCCCTGGACGACGGGCTCGGCGATCACCCCCGCCAGCTCGCCCGCGTGCCGTTCGAGGAGCGCCTCGAGGTGCGTCGTGTACGCGTCGTCGAGCACCGTCGGCGGCCGGTCGGCGAAGACCTGCTCGGGCAACGAGCCCGCGAAGAGCGAGTGCATTCCGCCGACGGGGTCGCAGACGGTCATCGCGCCCAGCGTGTCGCCGTGATAGCCGCCGCGCAGCGCCAGCATCCGGTGCCTTCCCGGCCGCGCCTGGCGGCAGAGCTTGAGCGCCACCTCGACGGAGACGGAGCCCGAGTCGCAGAAGAAGACGTGCTCGAGCGGCTCCGGCGTCATCGCCACGAGCCGCTGCGCAAGGTCCACCGCGGGCGCGTGGGTGAGCCCGCCGAACATGACGTGCGCCATGCGGTCGACCTGCGCGTGAGCGGCCGCGTCGAGTGCGGGATGGCGGTAGCCGTGGATCGCGCACCACCACGAGGCCATGCCGTCGATCAGCTCGCGCCCGTCGGCCAGGCGGATGCGCACGCCGGAGGCGGACTGGACCGGCAGCGGCGGGTGGACCCCGGGCATCGGCCCGTAGGGGTGCCACACGTGGCGGCGGTCCAGATCGAGCAGCTCGTCGACGCCGCGCACGCCCCGAACATAGATGCTCAGGCTCCTCTCAGGCGAATCTGAGGGTCCGCCGCGACCCTCGAGGGGTGACCTCATCCATCCCCAGGAGGAACCCATGAGACGTAGACACGCAATCGCAAGCGTGGCGGTGGTCGCGGCGCTCGGCGGCGGCACCGCGGGCGCCGTTGCCATCGCCGGCAAGGCCGACACCGAACAGGCGGTGCTCGACGACGCGGCGAAGGAGCTCGGGGTGACCTCCGAGGAGCTCCGTTCAGCGCTGGCGGACGCCGAGGACGCCCAGCTCGATCAGGCCGTCGAGGACGGCAGGCTCACCCAGGAACAGGCCGACGAGATCCGCGAGCATCGCGGGGAGTCGGGCTCGGTGCTGGGCATGGGCCGCGGCGGTCCCCGCGGCCACCGCGGGCCGGACGGGTTCGGCGGGCCGATGGGCCGGCGAGGCGACGGACCGCGCGAGGACCTGGCCGCGGCGCTGGGCATCGACGAGACGGAGCTGCACGAGCAGCTCGAGAACGGCAAGACGGTCAAGGAGATCGCCACCGCGCAGGGCAAGACGCTCGATCAGGTCCGTGCGGCCGTGAAGGCGGCGGTGATCAAGCGGCTCGACGCCGACGTCAAGGCCGGCCGGCTCACCGCCGCGCAGCGCGACGACATCGCCGAGCATCTCGACGAGCGCCTCGAGCATCTCGGTGAGCGTCCGGAGTTCCGGGGCGGGCAGGGCCCGCCGCCCGGAAGGCCATAGGGGCCCGGCTCAGGCCGCGAAGTCGTACTCGGCGGGATCGACGCGCGCCACGAGCCGCTCGTACTCACCCATCACACCGGGCCAGTTGTTGACGACCCGCCCGGCGTCGTTGCGGTACCAGCTGTCGCAGGTCGTCCAGACAGAGTCCTTGAGGCGCTGCTGGACGACCGCGCTCGACGCCCGCTGGACCTCGGGGCGCACGCTCAGCGATCGCGCTCCGCGGGCCGCGAGCGTGCGCAGCGCGTCGAGCACGTAGCCGACCTGGGCCTCGATCATCACGACGATGGAGCCGACGCCGAGGTTCGTGTTGGGCCCGTAGAGCAAGAACGCGTTGGGGAACCCGGCGACGGTGATCCCCAGGTGGGCCTCGGCCCCGTCGGCCCACGCGTCCTGCAGGTCGATCCCGCCCGCGCCGACGACCTCGAGCGGCGCGACGAAGTCCTGCGAGCGGAAGCCCGTTCCGTAGATGATCACGTCGGCCGGCCGCTCCCGGCCGCCCGCCACCACACCCGTCGCCGTCAGTCGCTCGGCCGGCTCGGTGATGAGCTCGGTGGTGGTCCGCTGCAGCGCCTCGTAGTAGTACGACGAGAAGAGGATGCGCTTGCAGCCGATCGGGTAGTCGGGGGTCAGCTTGCGGCGCAGCTGCGGGTCGCGGACCTTGTAGCGCAGGTAGGCGCGCGAGTTGAGCTCGAGCGCCTTGGCGATCGGCTTGATCTTGAGCAGGCCGAGCGTCATGACCTCCATGTAGGCCTTCGTGCCGTGCCGGCGCAGCCACTGCAGGCCGGGTACGAGCCGCAGCGCCGCCCGCACCGCGCCCGGGTAGTACGGGTTTCGGCGCGGCATCATGTAGGCGGGCGTGCGCTGGTAGACGTCGAGCTGGGCGACCTGCTCGGCGATGCGGGGAACGAACTGCACCGCGCTCGCGCCCGTCCCGATCACGGCGACGCGCTTCCCGCGCAGGTCGACCGAGTGATCCCATTCGGCGGAGTGGAACGCCGGCCCCTCGAAGCTGCCCTCCAGGTTCGGGAAGGCGGGGCGGGAGAGCTGCCCGCACGCGAGCACGAGGGCGTCGAAGCGCTCGCCGTCGACCGACCAGCCCCCGTCCTCCCACGCGGCGCGCCTGACCGCAGTGCTCAGTCGCAGGTGGGGCTCGATGCCGTGGTCGGCGACGATCCCCCGCAGGTAGCGGTGGATCTCCTCCTGCGGCGAGCAGGGGTGCGGCCAGTCGCGCCGCTGGGCCCAGGAGTACGAGTAGAGGTAGCTCGGGACGTCGCAGGCCGCGCCGGGGTACGTGTTGTGATGCCAGACGCCGCCGACGTCGTCGGCGGCCTCGAACAGCGTGGGGTCGTGGCCGGCCTGCTTGAGCGCCACCGCCATGCCGAGGCCGGAGAACCCGGCCCCGACGATCGCGACGTTCAAACCGCGGCGGGCACGCGGCCCTTGATCAGATCGGCGGCGCGCTCGGCGACCATGATCGTCGGCGCGTTCGTGTTGCCGCCCGGGATCACCGGCATGATCGAGGCGTCGACGACGCGCAGGCCGTCGAGGCCGCGCACGCGCAGCTCGGGGTCGACGACGGCGTCGTCGTCGACGCCGGCCCGGCAGGTCCCCACCGGGTGGTAGACGTGCTCGACCCGCGCGCGCAGGGCCTCGACGATGTCCTCGTCGTTGCCCGACGCGAAGACGGAGTCGTCGGGCAGGAGCGCACGGATGGTCTTCGAGCGCAGCGGCTCGCTGGCCGCCATCTCGCGGGCGAGCTTCATGCCCGCCACCAGCGACGCGACGTCCTCGGGCTCCGACAGCGAGTTGGTGAGGATGCGCGGCTTGTCGAGCGGGTCGGCGGAGCGCAGGGTGAGCTCGCCGCGCGCCTTGGGGGTCAACAGCGTCGGCGCGATGACGTAGCAGTGGCCGTCGAACTCCTCGGCGCCGTGCTTCTCGAAGTACAGCGCTCCCATGTGGAACTGGATGTCGGCCGCGGGCAGGCCCGGCCGGGTGCGCACGAAGGCCATCGATTCGGCCGCGGTCGAGGTCAGGGGACCGCGGCGCGTCGCCAGCCACTGGAGCAGGTACTTGGGCGCGTCGGCGCCGTAGAGGGTGTTCGTGTCCGTCGTCTCCCACATCATCGTGAGGAACGGATGGTCCTGCAGGTTCTGCCCGACCCCGGGGAGGTCGTGGCGGACGTCGATGCCCATCTCGCGCAGGTGGTCGGCCGGGCCGATGCCGGAGAGCATGAGCACCTGCGGCGAGTTGAACGCGCCCGCGGAGAGGATGACCTCGCGGTAGGCGCGCACGGTCTGCGAGCGGCCGCGGCGGCGGAAGCGCACGCCGGTGCAGCGGTCGCCGTCGAATTCGAGCTGCTCGACCTGGGCGAGCGTGACGACCTCGAGGTTGTCGCGCCCCATCGCCGGCCGCAGGTAGGCGTCCGCGCAGCTCCAGCGCCGCCCGTTCTTCTGGAAGGTCTGGACCATCGACACGCCGTCCTGCTCCGGGCTGTTGTAGTCCTGCGCGTCCGGGATGCCGACGGCGTTGGCAGCCTTGATCAGGTCGGCGTTGAGGGGGCGCGGGTCGGCCTCCTCGCGGATGTTGCAGGGGCCGCCGATCCCGTGGTGCTCGGAGGCGCCGCGCTCGTCGTTCTCGGCCTTGAGGAAGTACGGGCGCACGTTGTCCCAGCCCCAGCCCGCCGCGCCCTGCTGCTCCCACAGGTCGTAGTCCAGCGGGCGACCGCGCACGTAGAGCATGGCGTTCATGGAGCTCGATCCGCCGAGCGACTTGCCGCGCGGGAGATACAGACGCCGGCCGTCGCAGTGCGGCTCGGGCTCGGTGTAGTAGTCCCAGTCGAGCTTGGTGTGGAACTGCTCGGGGAAGGCGGCCGGGATCTTGATGTTCGGACTGCGGTCCTTGCCGCCGGCCTCGATCAGCACGACGCGGACGTCGCGGTTCTCCGAGAGGCGGTTGGCGAGGACGCAACCGGCAGACCCGGCGCCCACGATCACATAGTCAGCGGCGCGCATGCCCTGATGTTGACAGACCGTCAGAGGGAAGCGGTCACGATCTGACGCAGATCGTCCTCGTCGGGCTCGCGTGGCGCGATGGTCAGCAGCCGCTGTTGCTTGACCGCGCCCGCGACGATGGCGTCGACATCGTCCTCGCCGTAGCCGAGCTCGCGGATCCCGGCCGGGGCGCTGACGTTGCGCATCAGCGCGGCCAGGGCGTCCGGGAGTGCGTCGGGCCCGCTCTGGGGCTCTCCCGTGAGCAGCTCGGCGACGTGATGATGGCGCTCGGGCATGGCCTCGTAGGTGAAGCGGAACGCGGCCGGCGCGGTGACGATGACGCTGTGGCCGTGCGGCACGAACGGATGGTCCGAGCCATAGCCGGGCGGGTCGTAGACGTGTTTGAGCCCGGCGATGGGATACGCGCAGGCGTGCGGGATGTGGACGCCCGCCGAGCCGAAGCCGACGCCCGCCATCGTGGCGCTGAGCATCATGTACCCGCGCGCCTCGAGGTCGTCGGGGTCCGCGACCGCGCGCCGCAGGTAGCGGCCGCCGAACTCGAGCGCCTTGGCCGACCAGACGTCCGCCACCGGGTTCGACCCTTGGTAGGGCGGGCGATCGTCGGGACCCTCCGGCGCGGGCCGGGAGTCGTACGGCTTGGAGAGGTAGGACTCGGCCGCGTGGCACACCACGTCGAGGCCGCAGCTGCTCGTCACCTCGGGCGGCAGCGTCCGCGTCAGCTCGGGGTCGACGATCGCCTGCGTGGCACGCAGATACCGGTGGCTGATCCCGGACTTGACCTTCAGCTCGGGGAGGTCGAGCACGGCCACGGTGGTCGCCTCGCTGCCGCTGCCCGACGTGGTCGGGATGGCGAGGTGGGGCTTGAGGGGCGACGGCGGCTTGGCGCCCTTGCCCACCGGCGCATTGACGTAGTCCATCACCGGCGCAGGGTGGGTCGTGATCAGGTTCGCGACCTTGGCGGTGTCGATGCTCGAGCCGCCGCCGACGGAGACGAAGCCGTCGACCTCGTGCTCGAGCGCGAAGTCCGCGGCGTCCTGGAGCGAGTCGATCGTCGGCTCGACGCGCGCCCGGTCGTAGACGACGACCTCGATGCCCTCCGCCTCGATCGAGCGCTGCACGCGCTCGGGGACGCCGAGCGCCGCGAGCGTGGCGTCGGTGACCAGCAGCGCCCGCGTGACGCCGAGCCGCTTGAGCTCCCAGCCCGCGTCCGCCACGGCGCCCGGGCCGAACTTGACCGGGGTCGCCTCGAGGGTGAAGACCGTCTCTGTGCGCATCGCGAGATAGCGTGCCAGGGATGGAGCTGCGCCGCGCCTTGGTCGGAGCCGTCGGCGACGCGCACGTGCTCGACGATCCCGACGTGACGGCGGGCTACGAGACCGACTGGACGGGCCGCTTCAGCGGGCGTGCGCGATTCGTCGTCCGACCGGGGAGCGTCGAGGAGGTGGCCGAGGTCGTCCGCGTCTGCGGCGAGGAAGGCGTCGCGATCGTGCCCCAGGGCGGCAACACCGGCCTCGTCGGAGGCTCGGTCCCGCGCGGTGACGAGGTCGTCGTGTCGCTCACGCGCCTCGACGGGGTGGGCCGCCTCGATCCGGCGCTGGGCCTCATCCGCGTCGGCGCGGGCGCGACGCTGGCCGCGCTGCAGGCAGCGGTCCCGGACGCGGGTCTGGACTTTGGTGCGCGCGACTCCGCGACGATCGGCGGGATCGTGGCCTGTAACGCCGGCGGGGCACGGGCGCTGCGGCACGGGACGGCGCGCGCCCGGGTCGCGGGGATGCGGGCGGTGCTCGGCGACGGGACGATCGTCTCGCGCCTGGGCGGCCTGCTCAAGGACAACGCCGGCTACGACCTGCCTTCGATCCTGATCGGCTCGGAGGGAACGCTCGGGATCATCACCGAGGTGGTCTGGAAGACCGTCCCGCGGCTGGCCGAGCGCGTGACCGCACTCATCCCGGTCACCTCGGTGGCCGAGGCGACCGACCTGCTCGCGACGCTGCGCGGCCCGCACCTCGAGGCCTGCGACTTCTTCACCCGCGCGTGCGTCGGCGAGATGCAGGTCGAAGCGCCGCTCTACCTGCTCGCGGAGTGGCGCGCCGACGCCGATCCGACCGATCTCGTGGCCGAGCTGCTCGGTGAACGGGAGGCGCTGATCGGCGACGAACGACTCTGGCGCCTGCGGGAGTCGATCCCCGAGCGCATCCAGGGTCTCGGCGTGCCACTGAAGCTCGACGTCGGCGTGCCGCTCGCGCGCCTCGCCGAGTTCCTGGCCGGCGTCGGCGAGGTCTGCGGCGACGCGGTGCCGTACCTCTTCGGCCACCTCGGCGACGGCAACGTGCACGTCAACCTCGTCGGCGAGGGCCCGGACGAGGAGGGGGTCGTCGGCTTCGTCCTCGCCCTCGGCGGGACGATCTCGGCCGAGCACGGGATCGGCGTGGCGAAGACCCGGTGGCTCGAACCGGCCCGCGGCCCGGCCGAGGTCTCCGCCATGCGCGCGGTCAAGGACGTCCTCGACCCCGAGGGCATCCTCAACCCCGGGGTGATCCTCCCGATCGAACCGCCGCGTGTCGCCTGACGGTCATATATCGACGCCGCCGCGACACACGCGCGTCCCGGAGTGCGTCTAGGTGAGCCGCTCGAGCGCCGCGCGCACGACATCGGGGACGGGCTGCGGCCGGCGCGTCTCGCGGTCGACGAAGACGTGGACGAACCAGCCCTCGGCGGCGGGCTCGTCGGACCCCTCACCGAACAGGCCGATCTCGTAGCGGACGCTCGAGTTGCCGAGCTTGCCGACGCGCAGGCCGGCGCGCACCGTTTCGGGGAAGGCCAGCGAGGCGGAGAAGGCGCAGTGCGACTCGACGCACAGCCCGATCACCGGTCCGGCGTGGATGTCCAGCCCGCCCTCCGTGATCAGGTACGCGTTGATCACGGTGTCGAAGTACGAGTAGTACTCGACGTTGTTGACGTGCCCGTACACGTCGTTGTCCTTCCAGCGCGTCGCGATCGGGAGCACGTGGGGGTAGTCGGCGGGGCACCCTGGCACCCCGCCGACCCTACCTCTGCACGCCGAGTTGGCGCGAGACCGGGGCTGTGCGTAGTCTGCCTGACATACGACAGCTCGCCGCCGCCCAGGATCGACAGCGCAGCCCGTTCCCACCGATCGCCGACTACGGCTTTCTGTCGGACTGCGAGGCCAACGCCCTCATCGCGCCGAGCGGCAACGTGGAGTGGATGTGCCTGCCGCGCATGGACTCCCCGAGCATCTTCGGCGCGATCCTCGACCGCGACGCCGGGTTGTTCCGGATCGGCCCCGCGGATGTGCGCGTGCCCGCCGCCCGCCGCTACCTACCGGGCACCATGGTGCTCGAGACGAGCTGGGACACCAGCGGCGGCTGGGTGATCGTCCGCGACGTGCTGTTGATCGGACCCTGGCACCACAGCAACGACCGCTCGCACACGCACCGCCGCACCCCCACCGACTACGACGCCGACCACGTCCTGCTGCGAACGGTGCGTTGCGTCAACGGCGAGGTCCAGATCACCCTCGACTGCGAGCCGGCCTTCGACTACGGCCGGGAGCGCGGTCGCTGGTCCTACGGGGGCGACGGCTACAACGAGGCGCACATCAGCCACGGCGATCTCAACCTGCGCCTCGTCAGCGACCTCAACCTGGGACTCGAAGGTCCCCGGACGACAGCCCGGCACATGATGAAGGAGGGCGAGCAGGTCTTCTGCGCGCTCGCCTGGAGTGAGCACGACCCGCCGCGCACCTACGAGGACGCCAACGACCGCCTGGAATGGACGGCGCACCACTGGCAGCACTGGCTCGCCCGCGGCCAGTTCCCCGACCACTCATGGCGGACCTACCTGCAGCGCTCGGCGCTCACGCTCAAGGGCCTGACCTACGCCCCGACGGGCGCGATCGTCGCCGCCGCCACGACGTCGCTGCCCGAGACGCCCCAGGGCGAGCGCAACTGGGACTACCGCTACACGTGGATCCGCGACGCCACGTTCGCCCTGTGGGGCATGTACACGCTCGGCTTCGACTGGGAGGCCAACGACTTCTTCTACTTCGTTGCCGACTGCGCCGAGTCCGAGGAGGGCCGGCTGCAGATCATGTACGGCATCGACGGGCGCTCCGAGCTCGCCGAGGAGACCCTCGACCACCTCTCGGGCTACGAGAACGCGCGGCCGGTGCGGATCGGCAACGGCGCCTATAACCAGGAGCAGCACGACGTCTGGGGCGCTGTCCTCGACTCGATCTACCTGCACACCAAGTCACGCGACTCGCTTCCCGAGCGCCTGTGGCCGATCCTCAAGCAGCAGGTCGAGACCGCGCTGGCGAACTGGCGCGACCCCGACCGCGGGATCTGGGAAGTGCGCGGCGAGCCGCGCCACTTCACCTCCTCCAAGCTGATGTGCTGGGTCGCCGCTGACCGGGGCGCCCGTCTGGCCGAACTGCGCGAGGACTGGGATCAGGCCGCCGAATGGCAGACGGCCGCCGACGAGATCCACGCGGACATCTGCGAGAACGCCGTGGACGACCGCGGCGTCTTCACCCAGCACTACGACACGGAGGCTCTCGACGCCTCGGTGCTGCTCATGCCGCTCGTGCGCTTCCTGCCTCCGACGGACGAGCGCATTCGCGCGACCGTGATGGCCATCGCCGAGGAGCTCTCCGAGGACGGCATGGTGCTGCGCTACCGCACCGACGAGACCGACGACGGCCTCCACGGCGAGGAGGGGACGTTCACCATCTGCTCCTTCTGGCTGGTGTCGGCGCTGTGCGAGATCGGCGAGATCGTCCAGGCGCGCGAGCTGTGCGAGCGGCTGCTCTCCTACGCCTCGGCGCTCGGCCTGTACGCCGAGGAGATCGATCCGCGCTCGGGCCGGCACCTCGGGAATTTCCCCCAGGCCTTCACACACCTCGCCCTCATCAACGCCGTCATGCACGTCATCCACGCCGACGAGGCGCTCGAGGGCACGCAACCGCTGTCCTTCGGCCGCGGCCTTGCCCGCGCCCGGGACCTCGGACCCACGCGGCCAGGATTCAACGCAGGTAACGAGAAACAGGGAGGATCATGAGCGACATCCCCGCAGGCTGGCAGCCCGACCCACGTGGTCGGCACGAGTACCGGTACTGGGATGGCACCCAGTGGACGGACCATGTCTCCGATCAGGGTCAGGTGTCTTCAGACCCGGTGGCGGACGCCTCACCGCCCGCCGCCGACAGCGAGAAGTCGGCGATCTTCAAACCCGACGCCTCGCCCGCTTCGGCGGCCGGCGCCGAGCCGACGGAGGTGCAGCCCGCGGCCGGTGACGGCGGCGGCGCGACCGAGATGCCGACGGAGTCGGCCGGCGGGCCGGCGTCCTCCCAGCCCCCCGCGGCTGAACCCGTGGCGCACGAGCCCGCAGCAGCTTCTCCGGAGCCCGTCGGTGCCGGGTCCTACTCCTCGGCGAGCAGCGCGCCTCCCGGGGGCGAGACCGCACCCGCGACGGCACAGACCGACGCGAAGGCCGCCGCCAAGGACATGCTGCACTCCCGCTCCCCGGAGCTGGCGACCATCCTCACCGCGGTCGTCCCCGGTACCGGCCACCTCTACATGGGCACGGACAAGGTGCCGCTCGCGGCAGGACTGATCGTCGCGACGATCGCCGCCGTGATCATCTCACACATGTCGTTCGTGATGTTCCTGATCGGCTTCGCCATCTGGGTCGGCGCGGTCGTCTTCGGGCTCAAGGACCTGCGCGGTGGCGTGCGCGGCATCGAAGAGACGTCTCTACCGAAGAACATGGTCGGGATCCTGTTGATCGGCGCCGGCGCCCTGCTCGTCATCTCGCTGCTGCTGCCGTGGTACCGGGTGTCCGCCGAGGTGAGCGGCTTCGGGGTGTCCCAGAGCCAGAGCATCAGCGGCAACGCCTTCGAGGTCTTCGGCATCGAGGACATCATCCTGCTCATCGTGGGCATCGGCTCCATCGTGGCCGGCGCGGCATCGCTCGGCCTCGGCCCGGTGACGTCGGCGGAACTGCCGCGTCAGCTGCCGCTCGCCGTCGCCATCGGCGGGGCGATCGCCACGCTGATCATCCTGCTGCGGATGTTCTTCGATTCGGCACCCGGCGTGCCCGGCAACCTCGACGGGAGCGGCATCAAGGCCAGCATCGACGTCGGGCGCGCCTTCGGCATGTGGATCGGCCTGTGGGCCTCGATGGTCCTGCTGATCGCCAACGCCGGCATCCTGCGGTCACTCGCGGACAAGAAGCGCTAGCCCGCTCGACTCGACCTCCGGCCGAAAGCCGGCCGCCTGCGCCCAGGACTCCTCGGGCGCGGGCGGGCCACCGGCCGCGATGCCGCGGCCGACGATCAGCACGTCGAATCCCCGCAACCGCTCCGCGAACGCGGCGGGATCGGTCTCGGCGCGCAGCATCCCGTCCTCGAAGTGCCCGGCGAACACGACCTCGTTCTCGAGGCTGGGCCCGAACGCGGGCAGGACGGGCGACACGCCCGTCGTCGGCCAGATGCCCGCCACGGCGATGCGCGTGTCGGCGGCCGCGAAGGCCTCCACCCAGGCCAGCACCGGGTCATAGCGCCCGAAGGGGCGGTCATCGACCCGGTCGCGAACCCGGGTCGCGCCGAGCACCGTGAGCACGACCGCGCCGGCGATCGCCAGCCGCGCGGGTGCGCGCCGCGCCGCCCACGCCAGCAGTCCGACGGCGATGACGCTGGTGAGCACGAGTCCCTCGTCGGCCTCGTACTGCACCGCCAGCCCCTGTGCGACCGCGGCGAGGACGCCGATCGCCAGGAGGGTCCCCGCCGTCCGCGGCGCCCGGGTCCCCAGCCACGCGAGCGCGAGCGCGCCGGTGAGCAGCCCCGGAACGGCGTAGCGCATCGACGCGAACGCGGCGATCGGCACCCCCTTCGGGCCGAGCGCGCTGTAGGGCATGAACGCATAGACGACCAGGCAGCCGAGGGCTGCCGCGGCGACGGCGGCCACCCGCCACTCCCGGCGGCGCCACGCGAGCAGGCCGGCGACGATCGGCGCCCCCACGAGGACGTATCCCGGCGCGGCGAAGAAACGGGTGAACTGCGGCTCGAGGTACGTCCGCCAGATCGACGGATCGGTCGCGTAATCGGCCAGGGAGAATCCGGCCTGCTCGCGGAAGACGTCGCGCGGCGAGGGCAGCGGCCCCAGCCACTGCGGGAACAGCGGGTTCCCCGTCTCGACGGTGTTGCGCACGAGCCAGATCCCGCCGGCTGCGAGGATCAGCCCGGCCAGCCGCACCGCGTCGCCGAGCCAGCGCTCCCCCGCACGGTGGCGCGCGAAGGCCCACACCGCGAGCAGCGGAGGCAGCGTGGTCAGCGCGTACCACTTCGTCCCGAGCGCGAGGCCGAGGGCCACGCCGGCGAGGATCAGGTCCGACCGCGCCCCCGTGCGGTGGTGGCGCAGCCCGAAGAGCACGCCGGCCGCCACCGCGAAGGTCATCGGCGTGTCGGTGTTGGCCCCGCCGAGCGATTCGAGGACGTAGACCGGCACCGAGAGGGAGACGGCGGCGGCCAGCAGCGACCAGCCGCGCGACGCGCCCAGCTCGCGCGCGCCGGCGTGGACGGCGAGCGCGGTCAGCCCGGCGAACACGGCCGGGACGAGCCGCGCCAGGGACGTGTCCCCGAACGGCAGCACCGCGACCAGCAGCAGCAGGTTGCCGTGGTGGGGGTAGGTGGCGTTGGAGTAGTCGGCGAAGAACTGGTCGAGCTGCCACATCGACCCCGTCTGGATCCAGCGCGCCACCTGGGGAAGCTGGAAGTTGAGCGTGTCGGTGGACAGCGAGGGCTCGGCCGCGTGCAGGCGCAGGTAGGCGAACGCGGCGCCCCCCGCGACCACGAGCGCGAGCGTGCCCGCGCGCGCGGGCCGTCGCCGGCCGGATGGTCGCGTTCGGATCCGCGCGTCCGCACCCCGCGCGCGGCGAGCACCGCACCGAGGGCGATGACCGCCGTCGTGGCCAGCACCGTCCCCCGCGAGAGGATTCCGAGCGCGAGCGGAACGCCGTGCTCGAGCAGCAGCACGCAGGTCGCCGCGACCGCCCAGGCGACGGCGCGTGGGGCTCCGGCGATCGCGGGCGCGAGCCTGCGGACCACCACGTCGCCGGCGTACGCGGCCACGGCAAGGACCGCGACGAACATCAGCACGCCGTAGACGGTACGGCCCGCCTCACCACCGCGCCGCTAGCTGAGGTTGTCCTCCCAGTAGCGCCACAGCACCCCGGCGTAGTCGTCGAGCGGCGGGACCGCGATACCGGACCCCTCGAGCGCCTTGGTGGTCTGCGTGGCGTCGAAGCGAGCGGTGAACCCCGAATAGTCGAGCACCTGCGCCGGGATCCCGAGATCCTCGAGCACCCGTGAGGCGCCGGGCGCCTTCAGCGCGACGGTGAGTGCCGCCTTGGGCAGCACGCCCTTGACCTGCGGTGCGCCGGCCGCCCGCGCGAACGCGTTCAGGACTTCCGTCGTCGCCTGGGGCTCGGGGTTGACCAGGTGGAAGGCCCGACCGTCGAGGCCTGGCTGGTGCGCGATGTGATCCATCGCGTCGGCGACGAAGTCGACCGGGACGACGTTGGTGGAACCGAGCCGCGGAGCGACGAGCCGCAGGACCTCGGGCAGCCGGGATCCCAGCCGGATCGTCTTGAAGAGGTAGTACGGCCCGTCGACCTTGTCCATCTCGCCGGTCTTGGAGTGCCCGAGCACCATCGAGGGCCGGTACACCCGCCACGGCACCTCGGACTCCTCGCGCGCGATGCGCTCGGACTCGAACTTCGTCCGGTGATACGGGTGGTCGAGGTCCTGGCCCTCGTCGAACATGTCCTCGGTGAACGTCCCGCGGTACAGGCCGGCGGCGGCGACGGAGGAGGTGTGGTGCAGGTGGCCGACCCGCAGCGCGTTGGCGACCTGCACGGCGTGCCGGGTGCCCCCGTTGTTGAGGCGCTCGTTGCGCTCCTCGTCCGCGGTCATGTCGTAGATCGCGGCGAGATGGAACATGTGGTCGATCGAGCCGGCGTGCTCGGCGATCCACCCCTTGTCGATCCCCAGGCCGTCGTCGCCGAGGTCGCCCCGGACGGGCTTGATGCGCTTCGAGCGCCCGAAGCGCTTCAGCTTGCCCTCCGAGCCCTCGCGGACGAGGACGTGGATGTCCCCTTGGCGCTGTTCCAGCAGACGGGCGACGAGGAAGCGCCCGATGAAGCCGGTCGCGCCCGTGACGAAGTAGGCCACGGGCGCGATCCTATGTCACCGGCCGCGGCGCTTGCGCTTGACCTTGATGGTCTTGGTCGAGCTGACGTCGCCCACGTAGGCGGTCCCGGGCGTCACGACGACGCGATAGCTGCCGCTGCGGGGCGGCTTGATGCCCACGCTGTAGCGCGAGGACTTGCCCAGCCGCGTGCGCTTGACGGTCACGAACTGGCCGTAGAACTTGCGCTGGAGCAGGATCGGCGCACCCGGGTTGGCCGGCGTGACGCGGCCGCGGAAGTGAACCTTCTTGCCGCGCCGGACCTTGCGGCGGTCCACCTTGGTCTCGAGCACCACGCGCACGTTGACCGCGATCTCGGGGCTGACGAGCTTCTCGTTCGAGGGCAGGCGAACGCGGAACACCGTGTTCACCGGCACCTGGTAGAGCGGGAAGGCGAAGTTGCCGGCGCTGTCGGTCTTGACCGTGTAGTTGACGTCGGCGAACCCGGCGAAGGGGTGCGGGTTGGCCTGCAGCACCACGTCGCGATCGGCGTTGTTGGTGCCGGACAGGTTGCCGCCGATCGTCGTGGATCCGTTCTCGAACACCGTGGCGGGCGAGGCGCCGAGCGTCAGGCCGAGCGGCTGGCGGGCGGTCTTGAACCTCGCGTCCTTGCCGAACACGATCCGCTGGCCGTACGAGGCGACGAGCCGGTAGTGGTAGGTCGTGAAGGGAGCGAGCCCGGCGATGTCGGCCGCGGCGGGCACCGCGGTGTCGCCACCGCCCGCGGCGGTCTCGGGCGTCTGGGCGTCGTAGAGCTTCGACGTCCCGTACTGGAAGAAGTAGACCGTCTGGTTGCCCTTCGGGTTCACCTTGCCACGGAGGGACGCCGTGGTCTGGGTGACGTTCTTGGCGGCACCGGTGGTGACGACGGGCGGGGCGGCGAGCGCGGCGGCCGGTGCGAGAAGCACGGCGACGGTCCCCGCGAGCGTGAGGCGTACGAAGCGAGTCATACCGCCCTCAACAGGTCGAGAGCAGCATCCATTCGGTTCCGGTGACCTTCACGTCGAAGCCCGGTGTCCGCGAGGTCTCCGAGTTCGGGTCGTCGAGGATCGTGCCGGGTGGCCCGGGCGGATAGATGCCCACGTCGCGCTGGCGCAGATGCAGCCGGTAGGCGATCACCTGGGTGGAGAACGGGCCCGTCCACAGCGGCGGGCAGGCCAGGATCGCCGCGCGCCCGCCCGCGCGCTCGACGAACTCGTCGAGCGCGGCCAGGCGGCGATCGGTGTGCAGCGACCGCTCCACGTCGCGCGTCCACCGCTCCACCGAGGCGACGACCCCCGGCACGGTCGCCAGCGCGATCAGCACGAGGGCCAGCCGGGCGCGGCCGTGAACGTGGCGGGCAAGCCACGCCCAGCCGATGCCGCTCAGGACGCACAGCAGGGCGGCGGGCAGCGTCACGTAGCGCAGGCTGCCGGTGAAGCCCGCGCCGGAGGCTCCGGCGGCGACCGCGCACATCAGGACGACCGACCCGGCCGCGATGGCGGCGACGCGCCGGTCGCGCCACGCCACGGCGAGGCTGAGCACGGCGCCCGCGTAGACGCCGTAGCTCAGCGACTGCGAGGCGTTGTCGAAGACGCCGAAGAACGGCCGGCCCGACGCCCCGGGCGAACCCGGGACGATCTCCTGGGCCCGTTTGGCCCCCCGGAAGAAGTCACCCGAGCCGATGTACTCGGGGACGAGCCAGGCCAGCAGGACGCCGGCCCCCGCACCGAGGACCAGGCCGGCGGTGCGCCAGTCCCGCGCACGCCACATCAGCCACAGGCCGTAGAGACCGAACAGCGGCCACACGTCGGGACGTAGCAGCGCGCACGCCGCGCCCAGTCCGAACGCCTGCCGCGGGTACCCGTCGAGATGGCGCAGGACGGCCAGCAGCGCGAACGCCACGAGCAGGCCCTCCGAGTTGCCGCGCAGCCAGTTGAGCTGGTACTCCGCGGCCAGCGCCAGCGCGATCACGGCCACCACGCCCGCCAGACGCCCGCCGAACCGGTGCGACAGGCGGTAGGCGAGGACGAGGCTCATCAGCCCGCCGACCCGCGAGACGACGAGCCACAGCCACATCGCCGGGGAGTCGCCGAACAGGCTGAAGGGCGTCGTCAGAGCGACGGGCAGCGGCTTCCAGGTCGGGCCCTGGACGGTGTCGAGCATGCCGTCGGCGATCTGGCGGCCCCAGATCAGCCACGCGGTCGGGTCGTAGGTCGCTTCGTGGAACATCACCAGCGACGCGGCGGAGACAACGGTGCAGACGGCGACGATGCGCACGTGGGGAACCTACGATGGCGGCGTGCCGACAGTCGCCGTCGTCATCGCCGCCCTCGACGAAGAGGAATCGCTGCCGACCCTGCTGGCAGAGATTCCGAGCGTCGCGTGCGGCCTTCCCGTCGAGACGATCGTCGTCGACGACGGGTCCACGGACGCGACCGCCGACGTGGCTCGCGCCGCGGGCGTGCGCGTGCACTCCTTCCCGGTCAACATGGGCCACGGCGTCGCGCTGCGCGCGGGCTACCGGCTCGCCCGCGAACTGGGCGCCGAGTACATCGTCACGCTCGACGCCGACGGGCAGTGGAATCCGAAGGAGATGGAGGGCGTGCTCGCTCCTGTCGTCAGCGGCGAGGCGGACTTCGTCATCGGCTCCCGCGTCCTCGGCGCCCACGAGACCGATGACGCCTTCCGCCAGGCCGGCGTCCACGTGTTCGCCCGCCTCGTGCGACTGCTCACCGGCGTCCGCGTCACCGACACCTCCAGCGGCTTCCGAGCCCTGCGCGCGGAGATCACCGAGAACGTCCGTCAGACCCAGGTCCAGTACCAGACGTCCGAGCTGCTGATCGGCGCCATCTACGCCGGCTACCGCGTCGCCGAGCGCCCCATCGTCATGCGCAAGCGCTTCGCCGGGTCCTCCAAGAAGGGCCACAACCTCATCTACGGGTTCCGGTACGCGCGCGTCATCGTGCAGACGTGGTGGCGCGAACGGGCCGGGCGGCGAAGGACCGCGACGGCGTGACCGTGGCGCCCGCCGACGCCGCGCCGGCGCGGCGTCGCGCGCGGCTGATCGCCCTTGCGCGCCTGCTGGGGTTCGCCGGTTCGCTGGCGATCGTCGCCTACGTGGCGTGGCGGGCCTGGAGCGAGGAGCCGCCCGGCGACCTCAACTGGCCGCTGCTCGCCTGCGCCGTGGTGGTCAGCGGCGTGTGGTGGGTGCTGCTCGCCCGCGGCTGGGCGCTGTTGATGCGCGGCCGCTGGGACCTCAAGGATGCCTCCGTGTGGTGGCGCACGCAGGCGCTGCGCTACCTGCCCGGCGGGTTCTGGGCGCCGGCGTCGCGCCTGGCAGTCGCCGAGGGCGGCGCCGCCGACCGGCTGCGCACCGTCGCCGCCGAGAACGTCGGCGCGCTCGTGGCGGGTCTGGCCATCGGCGGCGCGGGCCTCGCTGCCGCCGGCCGCCTCGCCTGGGCGCCGCTCGTGCTTGCCGTGGCGCTTCCGGCCGTCCTGGTTCGGGTGCGGCTGCTCCCGGCGGGCTCACCCGCCACCGTCGGCACCTACGTCGCCGCTTTCGGCTTCTACGCCGTCGCCGCCGTGCTCGCGCAGGCGGCCGTGTCCGGCTTCGAGGACGTCCTGCTGGTGGCGGGCGCGGCCTGCATCGCCTGGGCCGCCGGTCTGGTCGTGATCATCGCGCCGAGCGGTCTCGGGGTCCGCGAGGTGGTCTACGTCGGTCTGCTCGCCGGGGTGTTGGGGAAGGGCGAACCCGCCGCGGGAGCGGTCGTTCTGCGGCTGGTCACCATCGCCGCCGAGCTGGTGGTCCTGGCCGCGTCCGTGCGGTCAGTCAGGCGCGCTGAGGCGCAAAGCCACTAGCTTGTGGCGCCGTGCGCATCCTGATTCTCGGCGGCGATGGCTTCTGCGGCTGGCCCACCTCACTGCACCTCTCCGCGTGCGGTCACGACGTCGACATCGTCGACAATTTCGCGCGCCGTCAGGCTGACGTGGAACTGCGCGTCGAATCGCTGACGCCGATCCAGCCGCTCGACGTACGGCGCGCCGCCTGGCGCGAGGTCAGCGGCCGTGAGATCGGGTTTCACGAGATCGACGTGGCGCGCGACTACGACGCGCTGCTGGCCCTGCTGCGAGCCGAGCGTCCCGACGCCATCGTGCACTTCGCCGAGCAGCGCGCCGCCCCCTACTCGATGAAGTCCGCGTGGCACAAGCGCTACACGGTCGACAACAACGTCTCGGCCACGCACAACCTGCTGGCGGCGATCGTCGAGGCCGGCATCGACACCCACGTCGTCCACCTGGGGACCATGGGGGTCTATGGCTACGGCACCACGGGCACCCGCCTGCCCGAGGGATACCTCACGGTGCGCATGGACACCGAGGCCGGTGGCGAGGTCGAGCAGGAAATCCTCTACCCGGTCAACCCGGGGTCGGTCTACCACATGACGAAGACCCTGGATCAGCTGATGTTCGCGTTCTACGCGAAGAACGACGGCATCCGCATCACCGATCTCCACCAGGGAATCGTGTGGGGCACCCAAACCCCCGAGACCGAGCTCGACGAGCGGCTCATCAACCGCTTCGACTACGACGGCGACTACGGCACGGTCCTCAACCGCTTCCTCATGCAGGCCGCGATCGGCTACCCGCTCACCGTGCACGGCACGGGCGGCCAGACCCGCGCCTTCATCCACATCCGCGACTCGGCCAAGTGCATCCAGCTCGCCGTCGAGGCCGCGCCGGAGCGGGGCGAGCGCGTGCGCATCTTCAACCAGATGACCGAGGTCCACCGGGTCATCGACCTGGCCGGCCTCGTCGCGCGCATGACCGGGTCCGAGATCGACCTCGTCGAGAACCCGCGCAAGGAGGCCAGCCACAACGACCTGCTGGTCGCCAACGAGAACCTGCTCGGCCTGGGGCTGACGCCGATCCGCCTCCAGGACGACCTCCTCACCGAGGTGCAGGACATCGCGAAGCGCTACATGGACCGCTGCGACCGCGAGCGGATCCCCTGCACCTCGCTGTGGGTGCCCCGTGCCGACGAGGAAACCTCGCCGGTGCTCGAAGACGCCGTCTAGCTGCCGGACCGACCCCGCGCGGTCGTTCCGAACCACGGTCAGCCGGGGTGTGGCACCCGACACACTTTCGGCGCCGCCGCTCACCAGGGGCGAAACCTTTTGCGCTCGCTGCTGTTGTCTTCCCCGTAAACAGTCGTCAACGGCTTAACCGCCCGTGCCCCGTGCGCGGGCGGCCGGGGGACCCAATTGCGTCGTGGAAGGTCACGGCGCGCGGGGCGAACTGCCGGTTCATCCGGCAGCACGCATTCCACGCGTGAGCCCGTCAGCTCACCCCGGAGGCCAGGTGGAAAGCGAGAGACGCGTTGAACAGGAAAGCCCTTCCCTGGGCCTTCGTCGCCATGCTGGCGGCCGGCCCCGCCCTGACCACAACCGATGCAGCCCACGCCGCGAGCTTCGGCTCACGCACCCTGGCCATGCCGAAGCGGGGTGAGGACGTTCGTCAGCTGCAGAGCTACCTCACCCGCCTGGGCATCCAGACGTCGGTCGACGGCGAGTACGGCCCCGGCACACGGAAGTCCGTGCGCAAGTACGAACGCCGGAGCAAGCTCTACGTAGACGGCCGCGTCTCCAGGCACCAGGCCCGCGGCATCGCCAAGAAGGCTCGCAAGGCCGGCGCCCCTGCGCCGTACAAGTCGCGGACGATCAAGGGTGACCGTGCACGGCTTTCCGCCGACGGTCGCCATGCGCTCATCCCGCGGGACGCACCGAACCGCGTCAAGCGCGTCATCGCCGCCGCGAACCGGCTCGTGGAGAAGCCCTACCGCTACGGCGGGGGCCACGGGCGCTGGGAGGACTCGGGCTACGACTGCTCGGGGACGGTCTCCTACGCGCTGCACGGCGGCGGCCTGCTGAGCCGCCCGCGGGCCTCGGGCGGATTCACGACCTACGGCAAGCCCGGCAAGGGGAAGTGGATCTCGATCTTCGCCAACTCGGGCCACATGTACATGGTTGTGGCGGGGCTGCGGCTCGACACGTCGGGCCGGGGCGAAGAAGGCCCGCGCTGGCGGCCTGAGTGGCGCAGCGGCAGTGCTTTCGTAAAGCGGCATCCGGGCGGTCTGTAGGCCTCTATCCTGCGGCAATGACGCGCGCGCTTCTCGGGGCCATGATGGCCCTTCTGCTGGTACCGGCTCTCGCCTCCGGGCACGCCGAACGAGCCACGTTCTATCCCGATCATGACGCGGGGTCGGTACCGAAGCGCGACACGTCCCGGGCCGAGCACATCGTCTGCCGGCCGGACTCGGCGAAGCGGATCCGGCGCTCGTTCGGCCCCAAGAAGGAGCGCGCGCGCCTGCGCATGCTCAAGCGGTGCCGGTTTCGCAACATCCAGGCCGCGGTCGACGCAGCGTCGTCAGGTGACCGCATCGCCGTCATGCCCGGCCGCTACCTCGAGAAGCCCTCGCGGAGAATCCCGGTGCTCGACCCGGCCTGCTCGGCTGAGAAGTACTGGGAGTCCTCGGGCGACAATCACCAGGAGGACGGCCGCGTGCCGACCTTCGCGCTGCAGCACGACTGCCCGAACGCGCGCAACCTGATCGCGATCATCGGCGACTCGCTCGACGAGGACCGCACCTGCGACCTCAAGTGCGACCTGACGCTCGAGGGGATGGGCCGCCGGCCGCGCGACGTGCTGGTCGTCGGCGACCGCCGCAAGCCCGACGTCATCCGCGCCGACCGCGCCGACGGCTTCCAGCTGCGCAACATGGCCTTCGAGCAGGGCGCCTACAACAACGTCAACGTCGTCGAGACGAACGGCTTCTTCCTGAACAAGCTCGTCAGCCGGTACGCGTCGCACTACGGGGTGCTCTCGTTCACCTCCGACAACGGCGTCTACCAGAAGATCGAGGCCTACGGCAGCGGCGACTCGGGCGTCTACCCGGGGTCGGGCCCGGAGCGCCACTGCCAGGACTACGGCATCGAGGTGCGCCGGGTCAACTCCTACGGCAACACCCTCGCCTCGTCGGGCACGGCGGGCAACGGCACGTGGACGCACCACAACAACTTCCACGACAACGCCGCCGGCATCGCCAACGACTCGTTCGCACCGGGCCATCCGGGCATGCCCCAGGACTGCTCGAAGTGGACCGACAATCGCATCTACTCCAACAACGTCAACCTCTTCGAGGACGACAACGAGGCCTACTGCAACTCGACGCCGTTCGAGAAGCGGCGCAAGACCGTCGTCTGCCCGGTGTTCCAGGTGGTCGTCGGGACCGGCCTCATGTTCTACGGCGTCAACGACAACATCGTCGCCCGCAACTACATCTACGACCAGCACCGCAACGGCATCCGCCAGTTCGCGGTCCCGGCCCCGGCGCGCGGCGAGTACGACCCGGCCAAGGCCTACGACACCTCGCACGGCAACCGCTACATCGACAACACGTTCGGCGTGCGCCCCGACGGCACCCGGGACCCCAACGGCCTCGACGTCTACTGGGACGAGCAGGGCCTGCGCAACTGCTGGCAGGACAACCGCACGGCGCCCGGCACGTCGGTGACCTCCGACCCGGCGTCGCTGCCCACGTGCGAGAGCGGCGGCTCGATCAACCTGATCGGCAACGACGCCAAGCTTGCGCAGGACCTGCCGTGCATCACCTGGCACCCGCGCGACAATCCGGATCCGCCCGGCTGCACGTGGTTCACGACGCCCGCCGATCCCGGCGACGGCACGGCCAACCGCGCCGCGGCCTTCGAGCCCGCCCCGCTGTTCGCCTCCGGCGCCGCGCCGGTCACCGCACCGGGCGAGTCCGCCCGCGGCGGCGTCAACTGGGTGGGCGATCCCGAGCTGATCACCCCGGCTGAGCTGCCCGAGGACCGCATCCTCACCGGTCGCGTGCGCAACGGCTCCTCCGAGCCGCTGCGCCTCGACGGCGTCACCGCCGCGCTGCGTGATGACGCCGGGCAGGACGTGCGCGGCAACGTCAGCTACGCGCGCGGGTTCTCGCACGGCCTCTACGGCCCCGGAGTGAGCCCGCGCGAGGCGATCCCGGACTTCCTGGCCACCCGGCTGGGCACGGTCGCCGTGATCGGACCGGGCGAGACCATCCCGATCACCATCGCCTGGCGCCGCGGCGAGGGCGCCGGCTCGCCGGTCAGCGCCGATCTCGGCGCCGCGACGCTCGCGCTCCCGGCGACGCGCTAGTCGCTCGAGGCCGCCCGCTCCCGGCGCAGGCTGCCGGGAGCGGCGCCCTCCGGTCCGATCATCTCGGCCATGATCCGGCGGGCGCGATCAAGCGCTTCGGCAACCGAGGCATCCCCCCGCTCGCGGTCGTCGTCGGCGTAGCGCTGGCGTGCGAGCACCAGCTGCTGTACGACGTCGTCGTTGATCTCCAGGGCGCGGCGGCGGCGCTCGGCCTCGATGTTCGTGAGGTTGATCCGCAGCGACTCGTAAAGCGCGCGGACGAGCAGCACGATGACCGCGATCGCCGCCATGACCTGGATCCAGTGGCCCATTTCCCCGCCCCCGGGGGCTCCGTTCCCCGCGGCGGCATGGGCGGCGAGCACCACCCCGTAGGCGACCCCCACGTACGCCACGTGCGCGAACACCGCCCGGTTTCCGAAGAACACCGGCGCGTACGGCGTGGCGTACAGGTAGAGCCACGCGTAGTAGCTCGTCGCCTCGTGGTCGAAGTAGACCGCCGCGGTGATGAGCGAGTTCGCCAGCGCGATGAGGAGCCCGACCGCCCCTGGAGACATGCGCCGGTAGTACTTGAAGAGGATCGGCGCCATCGCGTAGCCGATGACCGCCATGAGCGCGACAAACCAATCTTGCGCCGCGGGGGAGTGCGGCAGCAGCAGGCAGATGACCCCGATGGTCGGAGCACAGATGTACAGCATCCCGAGCGCCCGCACCATCGGCGCGGAGTCGGGGCGGACGTCCAGTCGGGGCTCCTCGATCACCCCAGGGTTCTACCGGCGCCCCCGGACGGGGCTAGCCGTCGTCGTCGTCCTCTTCCCCAGGCTCGAGCAGGGCTTCGAGCGCCTGCTCGGGCGTGACGGCACCACCGCGCTTCCAGCGCGCCTCGTCCAGTCCCGAGGCGTTCGGGCCTGAAGGCGGCGGCTCGGAGTCCGCGCCGTGCACGTACTTCCACAGGATCCGGTCGAGGTACCGCTGCGGCGTGCGGTCGGTGAACCCGAGCGGCAGGCTTGCGGAGAAGCGCGCCTCCGGCGAGGCCGCGGTGTTGCGCTCGGTGAGGTTGACGTCCGGCCGGATCGCCGTGTATGGCTCGATGTTCTCCGGGTCTGCGGTGAACACGTCGTACATGGGCACGGCAACCGCATCGAAGAGGTTCAGCGGCTCCATGCCGACAGCGAGCTCGAGCGTGCGGATGATCGAGAGGAAGTCGTACCGGGTGTGGACGACCTTGCCGCGCTCCGCGTACGGGCTGATCGCAAAGGCCGGGATCCGGTGGGCGTCGACGTGGTCCGCACCGTCCTGCGAATCGTCCTCGATGACCAGGATGAGCGAGTTCTTCCACACCGAGGAGTTCGAGATGAGCTCCACGGTCTGCCCCAGCGCCCAGTCGTTCTCGGCGATCATCGCGTTCGGCGTCCGCCGGCCGGGCGTCGTCCCCGCCGTGTGATCGTTCGGGAGGCTGATGTAGGTGAAGGCCGGCACGTCGCCCTGCGCGTCCCACAGGTTGAAGCGCGTCCGCAGGCAGTCGAAGCGCGACAGCGCGTTCGGCGGTGCCCCCTGGGGCAGCGAGGAGTCATAGACCTCGACGTCGGGCCCCGGCCCGGCGGAGAGCACCTCGTCGATCCCGCCCGACGAGGCGTCGTTGGGATAGCAGCCGTTCTGGCCGAGGTCGGACTTGGCGAACTTGGCCGCGACCTCCTCCGTCTCCTCCCGACCACGGTTGCGGTCGGTGAGCGGGACGGTGCCGGCGACCGCCTCGCCGAAGTTGTACCAGGAGATTCCCTGCTTCTCGGCCCGGTCGAAGAGGAACCGCTGCGAGGGCCACGTGACGGAGTAGACGCCGAAATCGTACGGGCGCTTGCGGCCCGCGTAGTTCTGGTGCCAGTTCTTGGTCACGTAGTCCGAGACCGCCGCGGCCGAGGCCCAGAAGTGTCCGTCGATCGAGGCCTCGGAGTTCGCGTAGACGTGGTCGAGCAGCGGGAAGCGTCGGGCCAGCGCGTGCGCGTTGGGGGTGATCGCCTCGCCGAAGAGCGTGAGCTTCGGATCGCCGTCACCGCGGGGATCGTCCCCGAAGATCTGGTCGTAGGTGCGGTTCTCGCGCACGATGTAGAAGACGTGCTTGATCTTCTCGCTCGGGCCGGGCCCGGCGATCGGGCTGCCGGGCGGCGCGGTCTGCGTGTTCGTCGGGCGCAGCTGGCGCGACGCGCGCGGGGTCAGCTTGCGCAGCCGCCGCTCGTTCGGGAACGTCGTGACGCCCGACATCCCCCGCACGATGTTCGGCAGGTAGCGGAAACGCTGCGCCTCTGGCGCGTAGCCGGTGGCAGAGCCTGGATCGACCGGGATCGGCGTCTTGCTGGTCGACGCGTCGTTCGGTCCGGTCCCGAGCCCCTTCGCCGCCACCCAGACGAGCTTGCGGCTCTTGCGCGTCGCGCCGGCATAGACGGGATAGGAACCGATCGGCACGCGGCCGAGGAGCTCGAAGCGCTTGGGCAGCGCGGCAGCGGGGGTCAGCGCGCTTGGCAGCCTCGGCGCGCTCCTCTGCCTCGTCGCCGTAGATCTCCTCCGCTTCCTCCGCAGAGCTCTTGGTGAAGTCGACGCCGCGACGCCCTTCGTGTGCGAGCACGGCCTCGGCCTGTGTGCGGGCGGCGGACGCCCGGCTGCGGGGGAAGCACCGGCGTCCGGCCGAGAGCGCGAAGATCGCGACGGCGTCCTCGCCGGAGTCCGCGACCATCAGCCGGCAGCCCTGATCGTCCACCGTGAGCGCCACGGGCGCGGTGCCGATCCCGGCGGGCCGCTCGACGGAAAGCGTCCGCTGCACCGTGAAGTCCTTCGTGTCGACGACGGCGATCAGGTCCTGGTGGGTGACCGCGACGTAGGCCAGGTCGCGGCGCGGGTCGATGGCGATCCCCTCGGGGTGGGAGAGGTTCGGACCGACGCGCACGTCGCGCACCTTCTTCGCCGACGCGAGATCGATGACCGACACGGTCCCGTCGGCCTCGTTGGACACGAGGCCGTGCTCGCCGTCGCGCGTGATGGCGGCACCGTAGGGATAGCTCCCGACGGGCACGTAGCGCACCGCCTGGGTGTCCGTGTCGATGACGGCGGCGTGATCGGCGAGGTTCAGCGCGACGAGCAGCGTCTTGCCGTCCGGGCTGACGGCCATGTCGCGCGGCCACGACAGCTTCTTGGTCGTCTCGGGCGGGAAGCTCTGCACCACCGGGGCGGCGCTCGGCGGCGGCACCTCGATGAGGCCGGCCGGGCTCGCTTTGCCGGAGCGCCGATTGACGTTGAAGACGTGCACGACGTCGCCCTTCTTGCCCGGGGTGTCCTCCGGGGTTGCGTTGGCCTTGTCCGACGTCTCGGGCGTGCCGGAGACGTAGGCGGTCCGGCCGTCGGGCGTCAGCGCGACACCGCCGCTCGCCCCGGGCAGCGGGATGCGCTGCACGACCCGGCCGGTGCGCTTGCGCAGCTTGGCCCGGCACTGCTTGCGCTTGGCCTTCGACGGGCGCCGGCCGCAGCGGCCGTCAGGGTCGACGGAGACGATGCGCACGTCGTTGAGGCCGCGTCCTGCGGAGACCGTCCACAGGTAACGGCCGTCCGGGGTCAGGGCGGCGCCCGCGGGCAGGTTGCCCAGCTGCGTCGTCTTGCCGACCGGCTTGAGCTTGCGCCCACTGACCTGCAGGCCCGTCTTGGGCGAGATGCGGCCCTCCTGCTTGGAGAGTTGGGCCACGGCCACCGCGGCGGCGCCGGCGACCAGCACCACGCGCCGAGCGCGATCCAGAGCTTGCGCGGGATGGTCATCGACAGGCCCCTCGCTTCGTGCTCCATTTGCCCGTCGCCCCGCTCGCGGCGCGCAGGCGCACGCGGAACGCCTGACCCGGCCGGCCGGTGCGCCGCAGCCGCGTCTTCGCGGTGTCACGCCGGACCCGGCGCGAAGCGCCCGCCGCTTGCGCACCTCGACGTCGAAGCGGCTGTTCCTCGGCCCCCACCTCACGACGTAGCGACATCGCTTGCCCGCGCGCTTGGCCTTCACCTTCACCCGCGGCCTGCCCGACGGGCCGCGCCCCGCCCCACCAGGCTCCGGCGCTCGAACGCCTGGCGGAGGAACCGTCCGCTGTTGTCGCGCGGAGCAGCGAGCCCGAACAGTCCCATCACGGTCGGGGCGACGTCGACGTTCTCCGACTGGCTCGGGGTTGGCTCAGGGTGTCGTCGAAGAGTGGATCCGCCGTGCGCGTGCCAGCGTCCGCTGGCGCACGTAGTCACCGCCGCCGACACGGCGAAGAAGTTGTCGCGGGTCTGCGGAGCGCCGTGGTTGCCGGGCATCGGGTTGTCCTGCGGATCGGGATCGGCGAAGGCCGCGCCGGCGGCGGAGACTGATGAACAGGTCGCCGCGTGCGCTCGCCGGCGGAGTTCCAGCCCGGGTGGACCGCGTCGATCGTATGCGCGCGACCGCCGTCGACCGGGTTGGGCTCGCGGTACAGGGCCTCGGTGACGCCGTCGCTGCGCCTCGGCGGCGTCGCCCGCATCTGCTTGAGCAGCGCGAAACGGTCCGGGTCCGTGCGATCGGCGAGATAGACGAAATCGACGCTGCCGTTGGCGACCACGACGTACTTGTCCGAGTCGATGTCCGGCGGCAGCGAAGCTGTCGCGGCGCTGACCTTCTTCGGCGTCGTGTCCATCGAGTGGTCGGAAAGCACGATGAGCACCGTGCGGTCCCACTCGTCCTGCGCGCGCAACGTGTCAACCAGCCGCTGGATCTCGATCGTCGGCCATCCCAACGGCGGCGTCGTAGATCGCACCGCGGCCCGTGGCGTGGCCGGCGCTGTCGACCTGGGGCAGGTTGACGAAGGTGAAGTCCGGCCGACGAGTCCCGCCGCCAGGAGCCGGGACGCCGTTCTCGCGCCGTGTCGATGACCTCGTCCATGACCGTCGCGTCGTCGACCGCGTATCCCGTGATCGGGTTCGTCTGCACGTTGTCGCAGTAGTCGTCGTCGTCAGGCCCCGAGGCGCACGGCGCCCACAGGTAGTCGACGTCGCGCTGCTTCGGGATCGACCGTGCGTCCCGCGAAGATCCGGCCGAGCTTCGGCTTGCCGAGGATCGCCGCGGTCACCAGACCCGTCCGGGTTGCCCTGGCGCTTGATGGAGGAGAAGACGGTGTCCGCGAGCAGGCAGCTTCGCCTCCTCCCCGCTCGTCGGCGACGGCGCCGCCGAGAAGTCGAAGGGTCCCGGTCGTCCGGCACGAGTCCTCGTTCTCCAGCGGCGCGTAGAGCGCGAAGGCGTTGGCCGCGATGCCCGACGCTCCGGGGTAGGCGCCGCTCATCATCGCCGTGTGGTTGGGGTTCGTCTCGGCCGGGATGACGCTGCGCGACTCCTCGAAGTAGGTCGCCGATGCGTCGTCGCCGGCGAGCAGCGAGGAGATGAACGGCGCCTTGCCCGCGTCGACGGCGTCGCCGTCGAGCGCCGTCGATGACCACGACGTAGACGATCGGCCGCTGCGGTGGCGGCGCCGCGGTCGGCGGCGAGCGGCGCGGCCACGTCAGGGCGAGCAGGAGCGGCTAGCAGCAGTGGCACCCGGCGAAAGCTACCCGGGCCGGCGCCCCCCGGGCGTTACTTCTCGATGGGCTGTCCGTCGACGAGCACGCTGACGCGGCCCGGCCACGGGGAGAAGCATGCCGGCGATTGGCGCGGCGGCGTCCTGATCGGGACTCTCGTAGATCCAGAACGCGTCCTCGGCGCCGGGCGCCGAGAGGTAGGTGGCGTCGCCCTTGAACGGACAGTGCGAGGTCGTGTCGCTCGCGGTGAGCAGGTCCGTGCGGACGTCCTCGCGCGGGAGGTAGAAGCGCGTCGGCAGCGGGGGCTCCTCGAGCTCGATCGCGCGCGAGCTCTCCGCGAGCACCTGCCCGTCGAACTCAACGCGCACGCGTCGCTCGCTCGGCCGGGTGGTGATCTGGTGCGCGCGGGTGGAGGTGTCCATGACGTTCAGCTTGCCCGCCGTGGCGCGCCGCGACGCATGATCAGCCCGTCAGAGCGATCGCGGCGAGTCGGCCGATGCCCTCGCGTGAGGCCGCGACGACGAGGAAGCGCTTCGCATGGCAGAACAGCGCGTCCTCGCACCCCGGTGGCCGCGCGCAGATCCTCGCCCTCGAGTCCGGCCCACTCCGCCGGCAGGTCCCGCCGGTTCTCGAACGAGCCGAGCTCGCGCGGCACGGCCTCGAGGCCGTAGCCCTGGCGCTTCGGATAGATGACGTAGAGCGCGTCGGGCGCGGCGGGCACGAGCACCTGCTTCCAGGGCGCGTTCACCGGAGAACTCGACGAGCCGTGGGTCCTCCGCGGCAGCGACGGCATCCCGGACGATCTGCGCCGCGCGGGCGCCGGCCGCGGCGGTCGCCACCTCCCGCTCGAGGATGCCGCGCGCGACCTCCACCGCGGCGTCGAAGCGCTCGCGCTCCTGCTCGGGCGTGAGCGACTCGTCCCAGCGGCCGTTGAACCCGCCGACCACGGCGTTGACGCTCATCGGATGGACACCGTCGACGATCGGCTTCGTCAGCCGCTGGCCGGTGTCGTTGGCGTCGACAGGCTGGACGAGCGTCGTCTCGACGGCGTCCGCCACCTCCTGATCGCCGCCGCAGACCCGCGCGCCGAACGTCCGCCAGATCAGCCCGAAGGACGCGTAGCGCACGCCGTTGGCCCGCACCTCGTCAAAGCCGCGCTGATGGTGGTCGAAGTCGCCGGCCTGGGGCTCGTAGCGAAACCCGACGTCGACGCGCAGGTCCGCCGCGGCGAGCACATCGCGGTCGCGCGTGCGCACGACCTCGAGCTGCTCGCCGAGCAGCCCGAGCGCCGCGATCGCGAAGACCTCGTCGGCGTGGAAGGAGCCGTCGTGCGTGGCGATCGCGCATCCTGTCGACGCTAGTCGCGGTCAGACGGGCGCGACGCCGAGCTCGGCCGCCAGCAGCTCCATCCGTCCCGGTGAGCTCGAAGAGCACGCCCTTGCGGCGATCGTCGTCGCCGATGACGTGGGGCTCGGCGAAGTCGAGTCCGATGACGACGCCGAGGTAACACTCGCGCAGCGGCGTCCCCGGGTCCGCCCAGTTCGGCGACGGGTCCACCACGGTCCCCGCGGCATCCACGCACCACGCGTGCCGGTTGGGACGGTCGGTCCAGCCGCGCGGCAGCGTGTACCCCTCGCAGTAGGAGAGGTCCGCGCGCTCGCGCGCGAGGCGGAACGCGTTGCGGAAGCTCTGATGGCGCACGCCAGGCTCGACGTCCGCGGGGCGCTCGACGGGCCGGTACGCGACGCCGTAGGCGAGCACGAAGCGCTGCGCGTCCGAGCGCGGCGCGTCCTCCTCGAGCGCCTCGCGGACCAGTCGCTCCGCCTCGTCGAGGGCGCAGCGCGGGACGCGGTGGGCGCGGCTCTCGTCCCCTGCGCTTCACGGGGCGGGCCGGGCCGGCTACGCGCGCCGCGCGGCGAGCGAGAGCGCGGTCACGAGCCCGGCGGTGGCCAGCGCCCCGACGGCCGCCTGCTTGGGGACGTAGCCGCTCTTGTAGGCATGGGCGAACATGGCGATGTCCGGCGCCTGCACCGCGAGCGTGTAGTCGCGCGCGGCCTGGCTGCCGGCGAAGTTCGCGATGCCGACGCTGAGGTTGCGGATCCCGAACAGTCGCATGCCAAAGGTGCCGATGCCGTTCATCTCACCGGCGGCGGATCCCGTACAGGGCGACGAGCTTGTCCGGTGCGACGATGGCTCCGAGTCCGATCGCGCTTTCCAGGCCGGCGATGATGCGGTGCAGACGGGCGGAGTCCATCGGGTGATTATTCCAGAGGCCGCGCGGCACGATCACCGAGGGTGGACTCGGACGCCGCCGGCAGGCCATCGTCACAAAGCGATCGCGTTGGCGGTCGAGCGAACCTAGGATCCGGCGATGACGACGGCGGGCCAGGTCCCGGTACGGCCCAGACCGGCGACCGCTTTCTCCCTGCGACTCGTGTCAGCTCACGCGCTTGTTGTCCTTGCGACATTTGGTGAAGATGTCGCCCTCGGCGATGAGGCCGCGCTTGCAGGTGAAGCCGAGCGGCGTGGCGTCGCCCCTCAGGTGGGCCTTCACGACCTTCCTGGCCTGCGCGCACCTCGTCCCGGTGGTCCTCACATCCCGGGCCCGTCCCACATTCGAGCACTCGGTGCTTGCGGCCCCCGCCTCCGGCGCGGCGGCAGTGACGAGCAGGACGCCGGCGTTCCGGCGCCGGCAGCGCCGCGTCAACGTTGCCGTTCTCCGGAGGACGGGTGGAGCGGGTAGCGCTCCACGTCGCGCCCTATCCCCGCTTGATCCTGATCTTGGCGACCGCGCCTCGCTGGCTGGCGGCGTCGATCGCCCTGACTGTCGCCACCGCCCCGGTTCGGCGCGCCAGCTTCAGCGCCGCATGGGTCTTAGTGGTCGTGAGCTTGAGTTTCTTGCCGTTGGCCGCCTTGAGCTCCACCTCGTAGCGCGCTGCGCCGGCGACGGCTTGCCAGCTGAGTCGCAGGGTCTTCTTCATGCGCTTGGCGCGTAGCCTGCCGGGACGGCCTGGTGCTGGTGCTGGGGCGGCGGCGGCGTTGTAGCGAGCGACTTCGAGCACGCCGCGGATCGTCCCCGCCCGCTCGACGATCGCGAAGATCGCGTGGTCTCCAGCGCCGGCGGTGAACGCTCGGCTGCCCGACGCGCCGGCTCCGTTGAACAGTTCAACGCGCTCTCCGCTGGCGGCGGCGTCAACGAAGCGAACCCTCTGGCCGGGAACCGGGGTCGAGCTCCAATGGAGCGTGCGCTGGGTTCCGGCGCCGCTGACCTGTGCCGCGAGGTCGACCTCGGGCAGCACCTCCGCGGCGCGCACGGTCAACTGCTGCGGCGAGGTGACGGTGTAGCGACCTGGCCTGGGGTCGTTCAGCACCAGGTAGGTCGTCTTGTCGGTCTCGGACTGCCCGAGCAGGTAGCGCTTGGTCTGCGCTGAGCCGTCGGCCGGGGTCTTGAGCTTGAGTCTCGGGCCGTTGACGGTGATCTCCGGCGCTGAGCCGGCGGCGAACTCGAAGATCGCCATCTCCTGGTTCGGTTTCACAACCACGATCTCCGTCGAGCCGTTCTGCGCGCTCAGCGTTGCGCTGCGGCTCTTCTTGCCGCGCACGCTCGCCCACCTGCCGACATCACATTGGTCAGAGATCGCGGAGAAGCTCTTGTAGTCGTAGCCAAATCCGATCCGCGGCGCGCCGTTGGCGACGGCGACACAGACGCCCATCCCCTTTGATGAGGCGAGCGCCTGGGCGTTGGGGAACTCCCACTTGAGGAAACGAACGTTCTGCACGCTGCCCTGGGCCTGCCAGTTCGCCGACGGGTCAAACCAACCGAACAACTTGCCCTCGGCATTGAAGAGGTCGAGCGGTCCGGCCTTTCCGTGGAGCGCGGCGCGCCCCTCGAAGTCGACCTTGGAGAGATCGGTCGCCATGGTGATGTGGCCCTCAGACAACGGGATGTTGACCATCTTCAGCTCGCCGTTGAGCTTGAAGGTCCCTGGACGACCGGTGACGCCGGAGCTGTAGGTGCCCTGGGTCGCCCCGGAGATCGCACCGTTCTCGCCGCCGGGCACCGGCAGCGGCGGCCCGAACGCGACGGTGGCACCGCCCGTGCCGGTCAGCGTCCTGCCGTCGTCCCCGGTGGAGAACCCGAAGTTGAACCCGGTCAGGAAGAAGGCTGAGGCCCCGATCGGGATCTTGGTCTCCGCCTTGGCAGTGAACGCCGTCAGATGGCCCTCCTTGATCGTCGCCGAACCGCCGACGAACGGCACCACCGGGAACGGCAACCCGAAGAGCGCATCAGCGGTCCACGTGTTCTCGGCGAAGTCATAGGCGAGCGACCCGTCCTTGACCCCGAAAGGCCCGAGCCCGAGCTGGCCGAGCGTCGCCTTCACCGAGGGCTTGAGCAGCCCCTTCTCGTTGTTGCTCTGCAGCGTGATCTCCACCGAGGCGTCGGTGGCTGAGAAGCCCTTGAACCCAGCGGTTCCGGGAATCGCAGCGTTGATGACCATTTTGGTGTACCCGCTGCCGCCCGGTGGGGCGGTCAGATCCAGGCTCGCCTTGCCGGTCAGCGCGATCCCCTTGAACTTGAAGGTCTTGCCCAACGGCCCGTTGTCCAGGAAGACCCGCGCGGTCGAGAAATCGTGATTGAACGGCCCGCGGTAGAACGTCATCCCGCCGACCCTGAGCTCAGCGCTGGAAGAGCTCACCGCCCACGAGTTCGAATCGAGGCGGATCGCGCCGCTGGCGGCGATGAAGTCGATCCCGTTGATCCGGATCGTCGGAGAGTTGTTGACCCACTTACCGGGCTCTGTCTCGGAGAAGCAGCCAACGGCGTCAACCGGTCCGAAGCGCAACCGGCCGAGGGTCCGCGGCCCAGCCGCCGCGGCGCGTTGCTCGGAGAAACTCGCGGCGCGGGGACTCGGCTCCGGCAGCTCTCCGCCGTCCTCAGGTACGAGCACACACGACTCCGCACCGGCCTCGACCTGCCAGATCGCTTGAACGTACTGGCTGGTGGTCTCGCCCTCCGGGCCGCAGCAGGCCCCGTCCTTGATCGCGCCGCCGCCGACCTGAATGGCCCCCTGCGGGGTCTCGACGATCCGCGCCGCGTGGGAGCCGAACTCGTCCCAGGAGGCGCTGGGCGAGCGCAGCTCGCGGTACCCGCCCTCTCCGAACTCGGTGTCGAGCGTGCCGTCGACGTTGACCCGCCCCAGCCGCTGGTCACCGGCGCTGTCGAAGGCGCTCTTGCTGATGCCGCTGGTGAAGAGGATCCGGTCCATCTGGTCGGCGATGATCAGCTTGCCCGCGGTATCGCTGCGATGCGGCGCTGAACTCCACGCGCCGTCCCCGCCGAAGCTCAGGTCCGGGGCGCCGTCGGGGGTGTAGCGGCGCAGAATGTTGGTCGTGAAGGAGTCGAAGTCGGTGCCGGTGACCGTGGAGTCGGCGACGATGATCCGTCTCTGGTGGTCGATGGTCATCGCGACGTTGTAGGTCTCCAACGGCAGCCGTAGCTCGCCGTCACCGCCGAAGTCGCCGCTGGGAGCGCCGTCGGCGGCGAGGACGGTTCTGACGACCGCGTGGGGATCCTCGTAGCTCGCTGCCGGCCCGAGGAGATAAAGGCGGTCATCGACGAGCTGCATCTGGATGGTCTGAAAGTCGTCGCCCTCGAGCACCGGGGTGAACGTCGGGTCCAGTGCCCCCTCCGGGTCAAGCCTGTCAACGCGGCCGACGTCGTCACGAAGGAGCACGGAGCCGTCCTCCTGCACCAGCAGGTTGGTGCAGCGCGACGTGCAGCGATACGCGCCCTGATCGCCCCACGCGGTGTCGAGCACCCCCGCGTGGTTGAGCTTGTACACGCGCTCACCGTTGCCGTCAGAGGGATCCGAGACGCCGATGAGATAGAGGCTCCCCGCGCTGGCCTCGATCTTCTTGAAGTGGTCACAAGCGAACCCGGCGAGGTTGCGCCGCATCAGCTCACCCCCGTTACCGAAACTCGGCTCGGGGACCCCCTCCGCGTTCAGGGCCCGGGCGTAACAGCCGGAGCCGGGGGTGCCGTCCGAGTAGCTGCTGACCATCACCGAGACGCCGTCAGGGCGGATCGCGATGTCGGCGGCCCCGGAGCCTTGGCCGGACCGCTGGCCGGTGAAGAACTCGGCGTAGACGCCGTCCCCGGAGAAGCTCGTGTCCAGATCACCCGGCCCGGCGACCGCAGCACAGGGAGCGACGAGACCGAGGAGCACGAGGAGCATCAGCAGGCGAGCCATCGGTACGTAACGGTGTGGCGCCGGCACAACCGTCGACGTCACGAAATCTGGCCGGATTCAGTGTCCGGCTACGGAGACGTCGCTCAGCAGGAGGGACGCGCTGTCGGCGATGTCCGCTCAGCGGGGCTTCTACGAGAGCCCTCCATCGGACTCGAACCGATGACCCCTTCCTTACCATGGAAGTGCTCTACCAACTGAGCTAGGAGGGCAGGTTGCGCAAGCGTAGCCGCTTCGAGCGGGGCGCTGCGTGGCTCGCGCGGGTTAGGGTCCGCGCCTATGACCTCGCTCCTCGACTCGTTCTCCCTCGGCGGCAAGGTCGCCATCGTCACCGGCGCCTCGTCGGGGCTCGGCGTCGCCTTTGCGACCGGCCTCGCGGAGGCGGGCGCCGACGTGGCGATCTGCGCCCGCCGCGTCGACCGCCTCGAGGAGACGAAGCAGCAGGTCGAGGCGCTCGGCCGGCGCTGCGTCGCGATCCCCGCGGACGTGGCCGATCCGGACGACTGCAACCGGGTGGTCGAGGAGACCGTCGCGCAGCTCGGCCGGGTCGACGTGCTGATCAACAACGCCGGGATCGGGACGGCGGTGCCCGCCACGCGGGAGGCGCCGGACGAGTTCCGCAAGGTGATCGACATCAACCTCAACGGCTCGTACTTCATGGCGCAGGCATGCGGCCGGGTGATGGAGAAGGGATCGAGCATCGTGAACATCGGCAGCGTCCTCGGCTCTACGACCGCCGGGCTGCCGCAGGCCGCCTACGCGTCCTCCAAGGCCGCGATCATCGGCCTCACGCGCGACCTTGCCCAGCAGTGGACGGGGCGCAAGGGCATCCGCGTCAACGCGCTCGCGCCCGGCTTCTTCGAGTCCGAGATGACCGACCAATACCCGGACGGCTACCTCGAGGCGATGATGATCCGGGTGCCCGCGGGTCGCAAGGGCGAGGCACGCGAGCTCGTGGCCGCGGCAGCGTTCCTGGCCAGCGACGCGGCGTCCTACGTCACCGGTGTTGTGCTGCCGGTCGACGGTGGGATGCTCACGACCTGAGCCACGCCGTCTGGGCAACCGTTCACATTCTGACGGTGATTGGTCGATACTCCCCGCATGGCAGGGGGGATGACCCGAGCGCTGATGTGCGCCCTGGCGGCGCTGGCCTTGTTGTGCACGCCGGCGGCCGCGAAGAACTCGTGCCCAGGGGCCTACACGCAGCCGAGCAAGGCGAAGCCGGGAAAGCTACGCCGGACGGTCGTCTGCCTGGTCAACGCGCGGCGCACAGCGGCCGATGTCCCGGCGATGAAGCTGGACCCTCTCCTGTCGCGAGCGGCAACGCGCCACTCGCGGGACATGGTCCGCAGGCGCTATTACGCCCACGACGGCCCTGACGGCAGCACGCTGTCGACCCGCGTGCGCGCGACGGGGTATCTCGACTCGGCGACGCGGTCGTGGTTGTTGGGCGAGAACATCGCCCAGGGTCGTGGCCGCAAGGGGACCCCGGCGAGGATCGTGCGGGCCTGG
Organism: uncultured Solirubrobacteraceae bacterium; assembly: GCA_963781415.1. Taxonomy (GTDB): domain Bacteria; phylum Actinomycetota; class Thermoleophilia; order Solirubrobacterales; family Solirubrobacteraceae; genus DATLGB01. Next base: position 2,150,932 of record CAWAFT010000002.1, on the reverse strand, counting down.
ATGCGCTCGCCGGGCCATCGCGCCAACATGCTGTCGGCGACTTTCAGCGACATTGGGGTCGGCACTGCGGTCGGATTGACAAGCGGCGACTCCCGCGGCCTGACCTACACGCTGGACTTCGGCGCCGTTCACTGACGCGGCGCGGCCGGGTCCCGTCCGGTTCATGACACGGATCGGTGTAACACCGCCTGTTGTTGTGGTGTTGTTGGGGGCATGGCCTTCAACGACGAGCTCGGCGCACTCGGGCGCGCCGCCGGTGACAGCGTGGACCGGCTGGCGATGACACCGGCCCAGAACGTGCACGCCGCGGTCGCCAACCGTGTCTTCGGCCGCCTCGGGGCGGCTGCCCTACCTGCCCGCGCGCTGCACGATGGCATCTCCACCGCGGTCTATGCAGGCGTCCGGGTCGGCATCAAGGTCGGTGCCCAGGTCGGCGCCGGGGTGGCGAAGGCGCGCGGCACCGATCCGGAGATCGTCTCGCGCAGCCGCCGGGGCTCGCAGTTCCAGTCCATCCTCAACGGGCTGGTCGGCCATGAGCTCGCACTCGAGGACGACCCCCTCGCGGTCCATCTCGGCCTCTGGCACCGGGGCGAGCCCCTCGCCCCGACCACCGAGGCGATGGAGACGGCCATGCCCGACCACACCTCCAGCCTCGTGATCTTCGTCCACGGCCTGTTCGAGACCGAGCGCTCGTGGTCGACCGGTGCGGACGAGCCCTACGGCGAGATGCTGCGCGCACGGGCCGGTTGGACCCCGCTCCACGTCCGGTACAACACCGGCCTGCCGATCATCGAGAACGGCCGCAAGCTTTCGTGGCTGCTCGAGGAGGTCGTCGCCAACTGGCCGCGGCGCGTCGATCGCATCGCCCTGGTCGGCCATTCGATGGGCGCCCTTGTCGCCCGCTGCGCCGGCCGGCAGGCCGAGGATGACGACGCCGCCTGGCGGGACGCGCTGACGCACGTCGCGTGCCTCGGAGCCCCGAACCAAGGCTCTCCGGTCGAGCAGGCCGTCCACCGTGCTGCGGTCCTCCTCGGCCGGATCCCCGAGGTCGCACCGCTGGGCTCGATCCTCGACCAGCGCAGCGCGGGTATCCGCGACCTGCGCGAGGGCATCGATGCCGGCCCGCTGCTCGAGGGCGTGCATCATCTCTTCCTCGGCGCGACGCTGACCACCGATCCCAAGCACCCGATCGGGCTCGTGCTCGGCGACCTGCTCGTCCGGGAGGGCTCGGCCGCGGGCCCGCGCGACGTCGAGGTCGCCGTCGAGGACTGCGTGCACCTCGGCGGGCTCAACCACTTTCACCTGCTCAACCACAAGCAGGTCTACGAGCACCTCGCCCGTTTCCTCGAGCGCGGCCGGCGCGGCCGGCGCGCGCTGACCGCCGCTACGGCCTGACTTCCTCCACCAGCTCGAAGATGCTGTTGACGAGGACGCGATCCTCGTAGGGAGCGATGCGCTCGAGCCGCCGCGATTCCCCCTCGAGGATGGAGCGGTCGTCGCGCAGCGCCTCGAACTCCTCCGGCGTGCAGTCGACGTAGCCGATCGTGATGACCTCGTCCGGATTGTCGTCGTTGCGCAGGACCTCGACGCGCGAGAGCTGTGACGGCCACGGGTCGGGCTGCCATGCCGCGCGGAAGTCGTCGTAGGTGCCCGGCTTGATCTGCCGAACGGTCACCAAGCACATCATCTGTACGCCTCCAGTCCGGTCAGTGCGTGCCCGATCACCAGCGCATGGACCTCGGCCGTCCCCTCGTAGGTGACGACGGACTCGAGGTTGTTCATGTGCCGGATGACCGGATACTCCAGGGTGATGCCGTTGCCCCCCAGGATCTGGCGGGCTTCGCGCGCCACCCAGAGGGCGGCGTTGACGTTGGCGAGCTTGCCCAGGGAGACGTGCTCGGGCCTGGCCCGGCCGGCTTCCTTGAGGCGCCCGAGGTGGTAGGCGAGCAGGGTCCCGCGGTTGACCTCGACGGCCATGTCGGCGAGCTTCTTCTGCGTCATCTGGAAGCCGCCGATGGGGCGATCGAACTGGATCCGGGTCTTCGAGTACTCGACGGCGGATTCGAAACAGGCGCGTGCGGCCCCCATCGCGCCATAGACGATGCCCGTCCGCGCCTCGTTGAGACAGCCGAGCGCGCTCTTCACGCCGCTTGACTCGGGAAGCATCGCGTCGGCCGGGAGGCGGACGTCGTCGAGGACGAGCTCGCTCGTCACCGATGCGCGCAGCGACATCTTCTTGTGGATGTCGGGAGCGCTGAAGCCGGGCGTGTCCGTCGGGACCACGAAGCCGCGCACACCCTGCTCGGTGCGCGCCCAGACGACCGCGACGTCGGCGATCGAGCCGTTGGTGATCCACATCTTCTGCCCGTTGAGCACCCAGTCGTCCCCGTCGCGCCTGGCGCTCGTGCGCATGCCGCCGGGGTTCGAGCCGAAGTCGGGCTCGGTCAGACCGAAGCAGCCGATCGCGTCGCCGGCCGCCATCGCGGGCAGCCACTGTTGCTTGTGCTCCTCGCTGCCGTACTTCCAGATCGCGTACATCGCCAGCGATCCCTGCACGGAGACGAGCGAGCGGATGCCGCTGTCGCCGGCCTCGAGCTCCATCACCGCGAGGCCGTAGGACATGACGCTCGCGCCCGCGCAGCCGTAGCCGGTCAGGTGCATGCCGAGCAGGCCGAGGTTGCCGAAGCCCTTGGCGAGCTCGCGCGCGGGGAGCACGCCCTTGTCGAACCAGTCGCCGACGTGCGGGAGCACTTCCTTGCGCACGTAGGAGCGCACGTTGTCTCGGATCAGCTTCTCCTCATCGGAGAGCAGCCAGTCCGTGTCCAGGAAGTCCGACGGGTTGAGCGTGGTGGTCGGTTCAGCCTCGGCGGTGCTCATGCACAGATCGTACGCACGCGTCAGCCTTCGCGCGCGTCACGCCACTGGACGAGCTCGCGGATCGGCCCGAGGTCGTAGCCCTTGCCGTCCCCGCCGACGTTGCCGATCAGATGGTCGACGCCGGCTTCCACGAGCGCGTCGGCGCCCGCCGCGTCGAGACCGGTGCGGGCGCTCCACGTGCGCTCGATGGTCTCGGGGTCGCGACCCTCGTTGGCGCAGTGCTCGCGCAGGATCCCGTCCTTCTTGTGGAAGGCGTCCACATCGCCGAAGGAGTGCCACATCTGCGCGTGGCGAGCGACGAGCTTGAGCGTGACCTTCGGGCCGGAGCCGCCGATCAGGATCGGGATGTCGCCGATCGGCGCCGGGTTGCCCTTCCGGAGCCGCTCCTCGATGCGGGGCAGGTCCCTGCGCAGCGCGCGCAGCCGGTCGGGGGCGGTGCCGAACTCGTAGCCGAACTCGTCGTAGTCGCGCTGGAACCACCCGGCGCCGATGCCGAGGATCGTCCGGCCGCCGCTGATGTGATCGATCGTCCGGTGCGCGTCCGCGAGGTACTCGGCGTTGCGGTAGGAGTTGCAGAACACGAGCGATCCGACCTGCGCGCGCTCGGTCACCTCGGCCATGGCCGCCAACGTCGCCAGCCCCTCGAAGTGCTTGCCGTCCGCGTCGCCGTAGAGCGGATAGAAGTGATCCCAGTTGAAGATCGCATCGCACCCCAGCTCCTCCGCCTCCACCCACGCACGACGCATCCCCGCGTAGTCAGCATGCTGGGGCTGGACCTGGACTCCGATCTTCACGCGAGGCATCCGCGGGACCTTAAGGGGTCGGGTCTCGGCACCGGACACCGCCGGGGTCGGGTCTCGGCACCGGACACGGCCTGCCCCGGCACCCTCTGTCCGGTGCCGAGACCCGACCCCTTTAGGTGCGCGAACTGACCCCTTAACGACGTCGCCCGCGCTGGGCGCGGGCGAGAAGTGGCGGGGGCAGGATTCGAACCTGCGAAGGCTTAGCCGCCAGTTTACAGTCTGGTCCATTTGACCGCTCTGGAACCCCGCCAGGGGCGACGCGGCACGATAGCGATCAGGCCGGTCCCCGGGAGGATCGGCCGGCCACGCTCGATCTCGAAGGCCGAGTACTTCGGCCCGCCGACCAGATTCCGGTCCGCGCTTCAACCGCTTCGGAAGGGATGAACCAACGGCGGCCGTCGCCCACGAGCACGAACAGGTAGTCGCAGCGGGAGGCGTCGAAGTGCTTGCTGGTACCACCCCAACTCTGATTGCCGCCCTTGGTGCACAGCATGGGCTGCCAGTTGCCGGCTGGCGTACGCCTAACCGTCGTCTTGACCTGAACACCAGCCCACCGCCCCTGCCACCAGGTCACGAGGTCGACGTCAGGACTGTGCCCGAACGGCAGATAGGACGGTGACCCCTGATCGGCCAGCCACGACATGGCTGACAACTCCGCCAATATCCCCCTGCTGCCTTGGATTCACGACCAGAACATACGTTCTGGTCCGGACGGCTCAGGAGGTCTCGCGGAGCCGCTGCGCCTCGGGAAGCGACTCGAGCTTCTTGAGCGTGTGGTTCTCGATCTGGCGGATCCGCTCGCGGGTGACGTTGAACGCCCGGCCCACCTCCTCGAGCGTGAACGGGCGGGTCCCGGTGAGGCCGTAGCGCATCTCGATGACCTCGCGCTCGCGGGCCGGAAGCGCGCGCAGCGCGGCGCGGACGTTCTCGTTGCGCAGCGTCAGCGACGCCGAGTCGAAGGGCGACGGCGCGGTGTCGTCTTCGACGAAGTCGCCCAGCTCGGACCCCTCGTCCTCCCCGACCGGCTTCTCGAGCGAGACGGGTTGCTGGGCCATGCGCAGGATGTCGCGCACCTCGCGCACCGACCATTCGAGACCCGACGCGATCTCCTCCGGGGTGGGCTCGCGGCCGAGCTCCTGCACGAGCGAACGCTCGACGTGGACGACCTTGTTGAGCTTCTCGACCATGTGCACCGGGATGCGGATCGTGCGTCCCTTGTCGGCGATCGCGCGGGTGACCGCCTGCCGGATCCACCAGGTCGCGTAGGTGGAGAACTTGTAACCGCGGCGGTAATCGAACTTCTCGACCGCACGGATCAGCCCGAGCGACCCCTCCTGGATGAGGTCGAGGAAGGACAGGCCACGTCCCAGATACCCCTTCGCGATGGAGACGACCAGGCGCAGGTTGGCCTCGACCATCTCCTGCTTGGCCTCGAGATCGCCACGTTCGATGCGCTGGGCGAGCGCGATCTCGCGGTCGGCGGTGAGCAACTGGACGCGCCCGATCGAGCGCAGGTACAGCCGCAGGGAGTCCAGCGACGGCTCGACGGTGAGGTCGACCGCCGGCTTGCGCGCACCCTCGGGCGGCTTGACCTCGGAGACCAGGCGGGCGTCGACCGTGACGGGCTTGCCGTCAGGTCGTGAGATGTCGATCCCCTGGTCGGCGAGGTAGGCGTTCAACTCGGCGACCTGCTCCTTGGTGACCGGCACCTCCTCGAGGGCGGCCGCGATCTGCTCAACGGTCAGGAACCCCCGCTCCTGGCCTTCGGCGATCAACGGCTGCAGTTCGTCGATCTCCAGTACGGACTCTGCGTCTTCCAGCAAGTTCGTCATACCGTCACCTTCCGAGCCTTCATTCAGTCAGCCGACCAACGAACCAACGGCCCGTTTCTGGCGCGGCCTCCGCGAAATATTTGCACAGCAATCAGGCACTGTCCCGCTCTTTGGTCCGTTCATCGCCCCTCAACCGATAGAAGTATCCAGCACCGGAGCCGACAGTTACAAGCACTGTCGCATAAATCAGTGCATCCACTGATGGCGGGCGATCGTCGACGATGATGAGTACCAGGACCATCGCGACCTGCATCAGCGTCTTGAACTTGCCCGCGGCGCTCGCAGCGATCACCCGTCCCTGCTCGACCGCGACCTGGCGCAACCCCGTGACCGCGAACTCGCGGGAGATGACGACCATCGCGACCCAGGCGTCGAGCTTTCCGAGCGAAACGAGCGAGATGAGCGCGGCCGTGACCAGCAGCTTGTCGGCCAGCGGGTCCCAGAGCTTGCCGAACGTCGAGACCTGATCGTTGCGCCGCGCCAGGTACCCGTCGGCGACGTCGGTGAGCGACGCCAGCGCGAACACCGCCGCCGCCGGCCAATCACTCTCGAAGACCTCCGACAGCAGGACCACCACCAGCACCGGGACGAGCAGGATCCGGAAGACCGTGAGGAGGTTCGGGAGGTTCGGCTCGAACATCGGCGTCAGTCCACCGCGGCCAGGCCGTCGACGGAGGCCGTGTTCTTCGTCTGCTTGTAGTGCTCGTAGCCCTCTGCGCCCAGGGTCCGCAGGCGCTTGCTGGACGAGAGCGCGTGGTGGTCGCGCCGGCCCTCGAAGGTCATGAGCGGGACGCCATAGCCGCAGGAGTCCGACACGCGCGTCACCGCCACGGTGATCACCGCGCGCCGGGCGGCGTCGATCGTGAGGTGCTCCAGGCCGGCGGCCGCCTCCTCGAAGCCCGGCTCATCCCAGCGCAGGACGCTCCCCGTGCCGTGGAAGCGCACGATCCGCGGCGGCCCTTCGAACGCGCACAGCATGATCACGATGCGCCCGTTCTCGCGGACATGGGCGATCGTCTCCGCACCGCTGCCACTGATGTCCAGGTACGCGACGGTGTGGGGATCGACGATGCGCAGAGAGGAAATCGGGCCCTTGGGGGACACGTTGACGTGGCCGCCGGGCGCCAGCGGGGCCGTCGCGACGAAGAACATCGGCTGGCGGCCGACCCATTCGCGGATGTGGTCCGTGATCTCGTCGAAGACCTTGGCCATCGCGGGTGACACTAGGGTCGGACCATGCCGCTGGTTCCCATGGTCATCGAGCGCACCGCGCGGGGGGAGCGCGAGTTCGACATCTACTCGCGGATGCTCAACGAGCGCATCATCTTCCTCGGTAGCCCGATTGACGACACCATCGCCAACCTCGTCGTGGCCCAGTTGCTGCATCTGGAGTCCTCGGACCCCGACAAGGACATCTCGATCTACATCAACTCGCCGGGCGGATCGATCTACGCCGGCCTGGCGATCTACGACACGATGCAGTTCATCAAGCCTGACGTGTCGACGATCTGCTGCGGCGTCGCCATGAGCATGGGTTCGCTGCTGCTGACGGGCGGCGCGGCGGGCAAGCGCTTCTCGCTGCCCAACAGCCGCATCCTCATCCACCAGCCGTCGGCCGGCTTCGAAGGACAGTCGACCGACATCGAGATCCACGCCGCCGAGATCCTCAAGACCCGCAAGCGCGTGGACGAGCTCTACGCGCTGCACACAGGCCAGTCGGAGGAGCGCGTGCACACCGACATGGAGCGCGACCGCTTCTTCAAGCCCGATGAGGCCGCCGAGTACGGGCTCATCGACAAGGTCATCCACACCCACTGACCCGCCGGGTCAGCAGCCCGCGCTGAACTTCAGCGGGATGGTCAGCGGCACCTCCGCCGCCTTGCCGTCGACCCGCGCCCGGAGCGCGTCGACGATCATGCCGGGGCAGCCCGATGCGGCGAAGATGAGCTTGACCTTGCGCGCCCGGCCGCCGCGGATGCCGAACGCCTCCGGGCGCGCGGACTCCAGGACGACTCCGTCGGCCTCGCCCGCGCGCAGATCGGCCATCTCGACCGTCCGCGCGGTCAGGTTGGAAAGGGTGAGGACGACCTTGTGGCGCGCATTGCCCGGGAGGCGCGCCACCGGGCCGCCGCGCAGGCGCACCCCGTAATCACTCGGTCCGCCGACCTCGGCGACGGCGGCGTCGGGCACCCGGACGCTGGCCGCCGAGCACGCCGCCTTCGGGCCGACCTCCAGGCAGATGGTCTGGCCGTCGTAGTGACGGAAGCGGCGCAGGCCACGGCGGTAGTCGACGACCAGGCCGAGCGCGTAGTAGACGCCGGGCTGCTTGGCGCGCAGCCCCTGGACGACAGCCGGCTCGCCGTCGAAGGTCCGTCCGATCAGCAGTCGCCCGTCGCGCGGATACTCCGTCGACTCCGCGTCCGTCGCCAGCCGGGGTGCGCGCACGCGCAGGCCAGGCGACGCGAACCGCGGTTGGAGGCTCTGCACCACGACCGGCCCGCTGTCGAGCTCGACCTCGAGCGGGACACCGAGCGTCGCACCCGGGCTCGCCGCAGCCGACAGGCCCTCCCGCAGGCCGATCCTGAGCGGGCCCCCGTCCGTGCGACCACCGAGATAGCCGGCGTCGCGGACGGCGATCAGGCTCGCCACGACCGCGACGAATGCCGCCGCGATCGCGTAACGGACCTTCACCGCAGCGTGTGCTCGATGGAGCCGAGGCCGGTGATCTCGATGCGCACGCTGTCGCCGCGGTCGAGGAACCGGCGCGGATCCATGGCGACGCCGACACCGCTCGGCGTGCCGGTGAGGATGAGGTCCCCGGCCTCGAGCGTCACGGCCTCCGACAGGAACCCGACCAGCTCCTCGGGCCCGAATACGAGGTCTGCCGTCGATGAGTCCTGGCGCAGCTCGCCGTTGACGTGCGTGGTCAGCCGCAGGTCGCGCGGGTCGGGCACCTCGTCGGCGGTCGTGATCCACGGGCCCCAGGGGCAGCTGTGGTCAAAGCCCTTGGCGCGCGTCCACTGCGGCTCGCGCCCCTGCAGATCGCGCGCGGACAGGTCGTCGGCGATGGCGTATCCCGCGATGCGCCCGTGCGCGCCCATCACGACGACGAGCTCACCCTCGTAGTCCAGCCGGCGCCAGACGGCGGCCGGAACCTCGACCTCGCCGTTGGGCGGCGCGCTCGAGCCCGGCAGCTTCATGAAGACGATCGGGAACTCGGGCAGCTCGCGGCCCGTCTCCTGCGCGTGCGCCGCGTAGTTGAGGCCGATCCCGAAGATCGCCCGCGGCCGGGGGACCGGCGGCAGCAGGCGCACCTCGGCAAGCGCGTGCTCGGCACCGGCGGCCGGCGTGGTGTCGCCCGAGGCGAGCCGGTCCAGCACCGTGCCGTCCGCGAAGGCGACGACACGGTCACCGCGCACCTCGCCCGCACGCGGCTCCCCGGAGCTCGGATCGGCGAAGGTGGCCAGCCGCACCGCCGCGAATCTACAGCCTCCTGTCAGGATGGCCGATGATCCATCGATGGAGTCCGGCGCCATCCAGGCCGCGGCCGACCTCTCGGCCTCCCAGTTCCGGTCGTTCGCCGACGCGACGCGATCCGTCCTCGACCTGCTCGCCACCCAGATGCCGGGCGCGGCGGTCTACCTCTCGCATCTCGATCGGACCCACGACGTGCATCGCATCGTCGACACGCGCAACGGCGGCGAGTTCGGGCTGCGGTCCAACCTCGCGCTGCCCCTCGCCGACTCCTTCGACGTGCACATGGCCGACGACCGCGCGCCGCGCCTGAGCAACGACGTCGCCTCCGACCCGGTATTCGGCCGCGTGGCGGCGCAGGGCTGCTTCGACGCCGGCTCCTATCTCGGGATGCCGCTCGAGCTCTCCGATGGTTCGCGCGTCGGCGTGCTCGGAGCGATGGCCCGCGACCGCGAGGCGTTTCGCACCGACCACGAGCAGCTCTTCGTCATGCTCGCCCGCGTGCTCGCCTACGAACTCGAGCGCGAGACCAAGGAGCGCGATGTGCGCCGCCTCAACGACTCGCTCCGCGCACAGGCACGCGGCATGGCCGCCGTCTCGCGGGCGGCGCGCGCCCTGTCGGCGGACGGCGACCCGCGCGATGCGATTCTCGCAGCCGCCTGCGAGGCCGCCGGCGCGCCGATCGCGTTCCTGCTCGAGCCCTCCGGGCGCGAGCTCGTGTCCACCGCCATGCACGGCGTGGAGATGGCGCCCGTCACGATCCACGCCCGCGAGGAAACGGCGCGCGGCGCGACCCGCGCGTTCTCCTCCGTGGAGAGCTATTTCGTCGCCGACGCACAGGACCATCCAGCCCTGGCCGCCCCGCTCGTGGAGGCGACCGCGGCGAGGTCGGCCCTGTTCGAGCCCATCGTCCGAGAGGGCGCGGTCACGGGCGTGATCATCCTCGTCTGGCGCGAGCCGACCACGGCGCCGTCGGAATCGCTCGACGCCGTCCTGCGGCTCCTCGCCTCCCAGGCCGCGGCGGCCATCGCGCACGCCGGTCTGCGCGACCGCATCGGCGAACTCGCCCTCAGCGACCCGCTGACGGGGCTCGCGACCCAGCGCATGCTCGACGCCGAACTGCCCCGTGAGCTCGCCCGCTCCCGCCGCGCCGAGTCCCCGCTGTGCCTCGCCGTGCTCGATCTCGATGGTCTCGGCGCGTTCAACATGCTGCGCGGCGAGCGCGAGGGCGACCGCCTGCTCAAGGAGACGGGCGCCGCCTGGGCGATGACGCTGCGCGACGTCGACCTGCTCGCCCGGCTCGACGGCGGCCGCTTCGCCGCGCTGCTCCCGGGTTGCATGCTCGGCGAGGCGATGGAGGTCCTCGATCGCGTCCGCGCGCTCACCCCGCGTGACCAGACGGCGTCCGCCGGTGTCGCGCTGTGGAACACCGAGGAACCGGCCGAGCTCCTGTTCGCCCGGGCCGAGGGCGCGCTCCATGCGGCGAAGTCTGCCGGGCGCGACATGACCCTCCCCGCCGACTGACGGCGCGCGATCGACGCGTCAGCCGCGCAGGGCGCGACGGACATCGCGGTCGCGCGCCGCCGCCTCGTCATCCGTCCACTCCCACGCGACGCCCGCGTCGATGCGGAAGCGCGGCGTCATGTGGTCGGTCACCTCGTCGACGGTCATCTCCACGCCCGCCACCCCGGCCGCCTCGCCGGCCTCGCGTGCGCTGCCGTACATCGTCACCGCGAGCCCCTCCGCGACGACCACGAGTGCGCACCGGGGATCGTCGCGCAGCCGCGCGAGCGAACCGCGGCGCTTGCCCAGGCCGAACCGGACGGTCGTGTCCCCCACCCGCAGCGCGGTCGACACCGGGATCGCGTGCGCTCCCGAGGTGACCAGCACCGTGACCGTCCCCTCGGGCCAGTCGGGGATCCTCAGCGCTTGAGCCACTTCTCGAGGATGCCGTTGCCCTTGACGAGCTGCTTCTCCGTCGCGGCGCCGACCGACGCCGAACCTGTCGCCTGGTTGACCCGCGCGTGGATCGCCCGATACGGCTCACCCGTGCGCCGCGACAGCTCGCGCACGAGCCCCGCCCGCTCCCCGCGCAGCCGCTCGCGGCGCTCGTAGGACGTCTCCTCGACCGGGCGGGAGGGCGCGGTCGGCGCCGGGGCGGCCGCGGGCTGCGGCGGCCCGCCGAACAGCCCGAGCTGGTCGCCGGGCGACGATGTCGCGAGCAGGTCGTCGAGGCGGCCCGTGCTCGAGAGGGCGTGGAAGCCGGCCTCGTCGCGCTCACCGCGCTCGCGCTCGACGACCTCCTCCTCGGCGACCGTCTCCTCGATCAACGCGTGGCGCCGCTCCTCCTCGACCGCCGCGGCCAGCGCCTTCAGCCGCGGGTCGGACGCCAGGAAGACGTAGGACATCTGCTCGCCCCGCCCCGGCGTACGGCGGATGAACCGGCCGACGACCTGGCGGAAGAAGAGCTCCGTCCGCGCCGCGGTCGCGTAGACCCCGACGCGCAGCCGGGGGATGTCGACCCCCTCGGAGACCATCAGCACCGACACGAGCCACGGTTCGCGCGAGACCCCGAAGGCCGCGATCCGGGCGCTCGCCTTGGGATCGTCCGACGTGACGACCGGCGGACGCGAGCCCGTGAGCCGCTCGAGGCGGCCGGCCAGCGCGTCCGCGTGTTCCTTGTCGGCCGCGATCACGAGGCCGCCGGCGTCGGGCTGCTCGCCGGCGCGCAGTTCGCCGAGGCGACCGTCGGCGTCGCGCAGGACCTCGGCCATCCAGTCGCCGTCGGGGTCGAGCGCGGTCCGCAGCCGTCGCGCCGACTCCGCGGCCGGCAGCACGACGGAGAAGTCGGCGTGGCGGCGGCGCCCGTCGGACATCCACTCCATGTCGCCGTCGTAGGCGCAGAAGGTCACCGGGCGGCACACCCGATCCTGCAGAGCCTGGGTGTAGGAGTAGGCGAAGTCCGCGCTCGAGACGCCGTCGTCGTCGTAGGCGACCCACGGGATCGGCGTGTTGTCGGAACGGAACGGCGTGCCCGACAGCAGCAGCCGCTTGACCGCCGGGCCGAACGCATCGACCGCAGTGCGCCCCCAGGCGGCGTGCTCGCCCATGTGGTGCGGCTCGTCTGCGATCAGCAGCGTCGGAACCTGCCCCGCGCGCCGGCGATGGACCGCGGGGCCCGCCGCGACGGTCTGGTAGGTGACGGCGACCCCGTGACGGTCCCGCGGCTCCGGGCCCTCGGCGTTCGGCCGGTTCGGCTCGAGATCGATGCCGTAGCGGGCGGCGTCGGCAGCCCACTGGCGGCAGATGTGCGTGGTCGGAGCGACGACCACGACGCGGGCGACCGAGCCGGCGGAGAGCAGCTGGTGGGCGATGTGCAGGCCGAAGGTGGTCTTCCCCGCAGCAGGCGTCGCCGAGGCGAGGAACGCGTCGCCGGTCGACCCCGCGAAGGAGGCGGCGGCAGCGATCTGCCACGCGCGCAGCGGCCGGTCGGACGGCCACGCCGGGAGGGGCCGGGCACGGGACGAAACAGGGGGAGCGGCGACCGTCATGGGGAGGGCAGCTTGGCGACCCGTCCGGACGCCAAGCCATCCTCCCGAGCCCGATGGACGCTCACCTGAAATCACTCGCCGATGCCTCCCTGGCGGTCGAGGCCGCAGAGCAGGCCCTGGCGGAACAGGCCCACCACGCCGCCGCCGATCAGCTCGACACCGCCGACGCGCTGCTCACGGACCTGCGCGCCGCCTGGCCCGGGATGAGCGCCTCCGAGCGCACGGTGGTGGCCCGGCCGGCCGGTGACATCCGCAGCCGGCTCGACGCGGCCCGGGCGCGGGTGCCCCGCCTGTCGGCGCTCTCCGTGGGCACTCCCGTGATCGACCCGGAAGAGGAGTCAGACCCCGCGGACTAGTGTGAGCCGAGATGGACTCTCTGCGAGGCCGCTTGCTCGTCGCGGGGCCGACGCTTGAGGACCCGAACTTCGTCCGTACGGTCGTGCTCGTCGGCGAGCACAATGACGAGGGCGCTCTCGGCGTGGTCCTCAACCGGCCGTCGGACACCACGGTCGGCGAGGCCGTGCCCGACCTCGAGGACCTCACCGGCGCGGAGGACCCCGTGCACGTGGGCGGGCCCGTCCAGCCCTCGGCGGTACTCGTCCTGGCGCAGTACGAGCAGCCCGAGGTGGCACCGCAGCTCGTCACGGGTGACGTCGGCTTCCTCGCCCTCGAGGACGACGAGGAGCGGGAGATCGACCACGACGACGTCGGCCTCCGGCGGGCCCGCGTGTTCGCCGGCTACGCGGGCTGGGGGCCCGGTCAGCTCGAGACCGAACTGGAGCGCGAGGACTGGATCATCGCCGACTCCGAAGCTGCGGACGTCTTCGACGAGGACGCGTCGACGCTGTGGAGCCGTGTGCTCGAACGTCAGGGTGGCCACCTGCGCCTCCTCGCCCGCATGCCGATCGACCCGAGCGCCAATTGAGCTTCGTCCATGTGGAGCGCGTCCGCTTCGGCGACCTCGACGCCATGCGGCACCTCAACAACGTCGTCTTCCTGCGCTACTTCGAGACGGCTCGCATCTCCTACCTGCGCCATCTCGTGCCGGGGCACAGTCCCGCCGCGCCGGAGGGGGACGGCTTCGGCCTCATCTTCGCGGAGTGCCACATCAACTACCGCGCTCCCGTGCACTTCGACGAGCAGGTCTCCATCGCGTGCTCGGTGGCCGACGTGCGGCGCTCGTCCTTCCGCATCCCCTTCGAGATGTCCGTCGAGGACCGTCTGGCGGCGGAGGGCTACGGCGTGCTCGTGGGCTTCGACTACACCGCCCAGACCTCGATGGCGCTGCCCGATGAGCTACGGGCCAGCCTCGAGGCCGAAACCGGCTAGGGCGCCGCGAGCGCGCCGATGACGTTGCGCCACCAGTCGCGCTCGGAGTCCTCGGCGGCCAGGCGCAGCTGGCGGCGGGCGCCGTCGAGCGCTGAGCTGCGGTTGCCGATGCCGAGCACCGAGCCGGTGAAGGCGTAACGGCCGTCCTCGAGCAGGACGAGCGCTCCCGGCACCCCGTCGCGGCGGGTGAGCAGCCGGTCGTGCACGGCGACGCCGCCGATCGACAGCGGACCGCCCGCGTCGCCGTCCGCGGGGTCCCAGGGTCGCGTCGAGAACGGACGCGGCGATGTGCGCACCCCCGGGCGATCGCGCTTCGGCGCCCCGACCGGCCCGGTCTGCCAGCGCTCGAGCAGCGGACGCAGCTCGGTCGCCGCCTCCTGGCGCACGAGCAGGTGCAGACGGTCGCCCGCCTCGATCTGGGTCGAGCCGCGGGGAAGGATGGCCTGGTTGCCGCGGATGATCACGTTGAGCAGCGCGTCGCGCGGCAGCCCCGTCTCGCGCACCCGATGACCGACGATCGCGTAGCCCGTCTCGACCGGGAACTCCATCACCTCCGCGCCCAGCCGGCGCACCGCACCCACGTCGAGCAGGCTCTGGGGCAGTGCCGACTCCGCCGTCGTCACGCCGAGCCTGCGGGCCAGGCCCTCGAACGTCATGCCCTGCACGACGGTCGAGACCAGCACGGCGAAGAACACGATGTTGAAGAACTCGAGGCTTGACGGCACCCCCGCGATCACGGGGAACGTCGCCAGCACCACGGGAACGGCGCCGCGCAGTCCGGCCCAGCCGAGCACGACCCGCTCGGCGATCCCGTACCCCATCCCGGGGGTGGCGAGAAACACCCCGATCGGCCGGGCGATGAGCACCACGACGAACGCGAGGACCGTTCCCTCGAGGACGACGGCGCCGAGCTGAGACGGGAACACGAGCAGCCCGAGCACGAGGAACATGACGACCTGCGCGAGCCAGCCCATGCCGTCGTGGAAGGTGACGATCGTTCGCTTGCCCGGGATGGGTGCGGAGCCGAGCGCCAGCCCCGCGAGGTAGACCGCGAGGAAACCCGAGCCGTGCAGCACGTCCGCCGCTCCGAACGCGAGCGCGCCGATGGCCAGCGAGGCCACGGGGTACAGGCCGGCCGACGACAACCGCGTGCGCAGCAGGCCCTGGACGCCGAGCCAGCCGACGGCAAGCCCGACGAGCACGCCGATGCCGATCTCGCCCACGAACAGGATGGCCATGTCGCCGATGCCGTAGTCGGGCTTCTGGACCCAGTCGATGAACCCGAGCACGAGCAGGACCGCGACGGGGTCGTTGAAGCCCGCCTCCCCCTCGAGGGTGCGTGCAAGCCGCCGCCGCAGCGTCGATCCGCGCAGCACGGCGAAGACCGCCGCGCCGTCCGTGGAGGCGAGGATGGATCCCACGAGCATCCCCTCGAGGGTCGAGAGGTCGAACAGCCAGGCGGCGAAGAGACCGGAGACGACCGCCGTGGCGATCGTGCCGACGACCGCGAGCGCCGCCGCCGGCACGAGCACCCCGCGGATCTCGTCGAAGCCGGCAGCCAGACCACCCTCGAAGAGGATGAGCGAGAGCGCGACGATGCCGACCACGCGGGCGGCGTCGTAGTCGTCGAAGGTGATGAACCCGACGACGTCCGACCCCAGCAGCATTCCAAGCCCGAGAAAGAGCACCAGCCCGGGCACGCGGATGCGCCCGGCCAGCAGCGAAGCGGTCAGCGCCGCCGCCAGCATCGCCCCGGCGGCGAGGATGGCCTGCCCTTCGGTCATGCCCGGACGCTACTTGGGTCGGAGCTCCAGCGGACTGTCCGTCCGCACCGGCGTCAGAACAGCGCCATGCCCGGCGTGACGCCGACTTCCACCAGCCGCGGCCCGTCGGCGGCCAGCGCGTCCGTGAGCGCGGCGCGCAGCTCCTCGAGCCCCGCGACCCGCTGCGCCGGGACGCCGTAGCCCGTCGCGACGGCCGCGGTGTCCAGCGCCGGTAGGTCGAGCCCCGGCGCACCGGTGACCTCCTCCATGGCGGCGAACCACTTGAGGATCGCGTACTCCGCGTTGCGCAGGACCAGGAAGGTGATCGGGAGGTCGTAGGCGACGGCCGTCCACAGCCCGGTGATGGCGTACTGGGCGGAGCCCTCGCCGAGCACGCACACGACGCGACGATCCGGCAGCGCAAGCGCCACGCCGAGGGCGCCGGCGAGCCCGAAGCCCAGCCCACCACCGGCACCGAAGAAGTACGAGGACGGCCGCGAGATGCGCAGGCGGTTGCGCAGCGCGAGCGTGGAGGACGGCGACTCGAGCACGATCACCGCGTCGTCGGGCAGCAGCGCCGCGAGCGTGCCGTGGACCGAACCGGGATCGAGCGGGTCGGCGTCCTCGGGCTCGGGCGGCGGGTCGAGCGCCGGCGCGAGCTCCCGCGAGGAGGTCCCGACCGCAGCGGCGAGCGCAGCGAGCGTCAGGCCGACGTCGGCAACGATGGCATCGCCGGCGGGCGCGCGCGCCGCCTCGTCGGGGTCGCTCGTGATCGCGACCAGCTCGGTGCCCTCGGCCAGCGGGGGCCCGGGGATGTAGGGGTAGTAGGGAAAGACCGAAGAGCCGGCGACGATGACCAGGTCGTACTCCGCGAGCATCTGGCCGGAGGGCCCGAGGGCGGGGGGCAGGACACCGCGGAACTGCGGGTGACCCTCGGGGAACCCGATGCGGCCGCCCCCGGGGGCCGGCGTCGCCCAGACCGCCATGCGCGCCCGCTCGGCGAGCGCAACCGCCGCGTCCCAGCCGCCGGACGCGTCGACGTCAGGGCCCGCGATCAGCGCCGGCGCGCGGGCCGCGTCGATACGGGCGGCCAGCTCGCTCACGTCGGCGACGGCGCGACCGGTCACGGTGCGCGGCGGGAGCGGTTCCGCCGCCTGATCCCAGTCGTCCATCGGGACGGACACGAACGCCGGACCGCGCGGAGGCAGCGAGGCGATGTGGATCGCGCGCGCGAGCGCGGCGGGCACGTCGGCCGCGCGCGGCGGCTCGTAGGACCACTTGACGAACGGCTGCGGGACGACGGTCGCGTCGCGGTTGGTCAGGTTCGCCTGCATCGTCATGTGCGCGCGGACCTGCTGGCCGGCGGTGACGAGCAGCGGCGCCTTGTTGGCCCACGCGTTGAAGAGCGCGCCGACCGCGTTACCGACGCCCGGCGCCGTGTGGAGGTTGGCGTGGGCCACGGTGCCCGTCGCCTGCGCGTACCCGTCGGCCATCCCGACGACGACCGCCTCCTGGAGCGCGAGCACGTAGCGGAAGTCCTCGGGGAAATCGGCGAGCATCGGCAGCTCGGTGGACCCCGGGTTGCCGAACACGGTCGTCATCCCGTGCCGGCGCAGGAGCTCGTAGGTGGCCTCCTTGACCGTGCCGCTCACAGCAGGACCCGCGCCAGTTCGCGGCCGGCGCTGCGCCCGGAGAACATGCAGCCGCCGACGAAGGTGCCCTCGAGCGAGTTGTAGCCGTGCATGCCTCCCCCGCCGAAGCCGGCCGCCTCGCCGGCCGCGTAGAGCCCCTCGAAGACCTTGTTCTTGGACCGCATGCAGCGGCCGTCGAGATCTGTCTCCAGACCGCCGAGCGTCTTGCGCGTCAGGATGTTGAGCTTGACCGCGATGAGCGGGCCGGCCTCCGGATCGAGCAGCTTGTGCGGCTTGGCGACCCGCGTGATCCGGTCGGCGAGGTACTTGCGGGCGCCATGGATCGCGGTGACCTGGGCGTCCTTCGAGAACGGGTTGTCGATCTCGCGGTCGCGCGCGACGACCTCGCGCCGGACCGTCTCGAGGTCGACGCCCGGGGCGATCTTGTTCATTCCCTCGACGAGCTTGGCCAGCCCCTGCTCGACCACGAAGTCCTCGCCGTGGTCCATGAACTTCTGGATCGGAGCGGGAACGCCCTTGGCGACGCGTGTCTTGAGCAGTTCGCGCACGGAGCGGTTCGTGATGTCGGGATTCTGCTCGGAGCCCGACAGCGCGAACTCGCGCTCGATGATCTTCCGCGTGAGCACGAACCAGGTGTGGTCGGCGCCCGTGGTGCCGATGTGGCGCAGCGTGGCGAGCGTGTCGAAGCCTGGGAAGAGCGGCGCCGGCAGGCGCTTGCCGGTCGCGTCGAGCCACAGCGACGACGGCGCGGGCAGGATGCGGATGCCGTGGTGGCTCCAGATCGGGTCCCAGTTGCGGATGCCCTCGACGTAGTGCCACATGCGATCGCGGTTGATGAGGCGCGCGCCGGCGTCCTCGGCGATCTGGAGCATGTGACCGTCGACGTGCTTCGGCACGCCTGAGATGAGGTTCTTGGGGACCGGGCCGAGCCGTTCCGGCCAGTTGCGGCGGACCATGTCGAAGTTCGCCCCGATGCCTCCGCTCGTGAGGATCACCGCCTGGCCGGTCGCCGCGAACTCGCCGACGACCTCACGCGAGGAGTCCGCCCCGCGCACGACGTCGGTGGGCTCGAGCACCGAGCCACTGACGCCGGTGACGACGCCGCCGTCGACGTTCAGGGCATCGACCCGGTGGCGGAAGGCGAAGCGCACGCGGCCCTCCTCGACCTGCGCGCGGACGCGGCGCTCGAAGGGCTCGACGAGGCCCGGTCCGGTCCCCCAGGTCAGGTGGAAGCGCGGCACGGAGTTGCCGTGGCCGAGGGCCGCGCCTCCGCCGCGCTCGGCCCAGCCCGGGTTGGGCAGCACCCGCACGCCCATGCTTCGCAGCCACGACCGCTTCTCCGTCGCCGCCCACTCGACGTACGCCCGCGCCCAGCGCCGCGGCCAGGCGTCATCGGGACGGTCGAAGCCCGCCGAGCCGATCCAGTCCATCCAGGCCAGCTCGAGCGAGTCCTTGATGCCCATGCGCCGCTGCTCGGGCGTGTCGACCATGAACAGCCCGCCGAGCGACCAGAACGCCTGACCGCCGAGGTTGGCCTCGGATTCCTGGTCGACGAGCAGCACCGAATGGCCGACTTCGGCCAGCTCCGCGGTGGCGGCGAGGCCTGCGAGGCCGGCGCCGACGACAATGACGTCCGCCTGCATGCCGCGCGCACTCTAAGCGAGAACCGGGTTTAGAACCTTCCCGCTTTTCGTAACCTCACCAAATGACGCGTCGCCTCGTCCTCATCGTGCTTGCACTGGTCGCCCTACCGCTCTCGGTCGCCCAGGCCCACCTCGACCATCCCGTCCCGACCTTCGGGGGAACGGCGCCGCCGCTCTCGTCGGAGTTCAACAGCGGCGGCGAGAACGCCGAGTGGGAGCTGCTGGCGACGATTCCGACGCTCAACCCCCACTCCGACCTCGACTATTTCCAGCAGGGCGGGGAGACCTACGCCTCCGTCGGCAACCTCGGCATCGGCGCAAACGGCGGCGGCCAGGTCATCGTCAAGCTGACCAAGGACGGCAAGGTCGACGGCTCGACTCCCGAGATCGTCGCGAATCACCCGTCGGCCTCCTGCATCTCCAACCCCTCGGCGGCGCTCGGCCTGCAGCACGACGTCGAGGCGACGCCGAAGGCGTCGACGATCGCCAACACCGTGGTCCCGGCCCAGAACCAGACGGATACGCGGCTCCTGCTCGACGCCACGGACGCCGCCGGTCGCTGCCACGACCAGGGCGCGGTGGCCAGCGGCGCGCCGCGCGGCGGGCTGGAGATCATCGACGTCACCGACGTCACCCAGCCCAAGGAGATCGGCCTCACCTCCCACATCGGCGAGGCGCACACGGTCAACGTCGATCCGCGCCGGCCCCACATCGCCTACGTCGTGAGCTCGGACTCGGTCGGCGTCGACGCCGACGGCGTGCGCTCGAATGAGACGGGCACGGGCCGCGCGCTCGACGGCTTCGAGATCGTCAACCTGCGCTCCTGTCTCGAAGCGCCGCTCGGCACCATCCCCGCGGGCGCGACCATCACGGAGAAGCGCGAGGCCTGCCGCCCGCAGGTCTACCGCTACCGGTACCCGACGCCGGACATCGTCCTCGGCCACACCAACCGCGGCACCATCTACGGCTGCCACGAGCTCGAGGTCTATCCCGACGACCGCCTCACCTGCGCCTCCGGGTCGGCAGCGATCCTGTTCGACATCAAGTCGATGTTCGACGACGCGGGCACACCGGCCGACTTCACCGACGACACCGTCAAGGGCACGCCACTGCCCTGCGCCGTGCGCGACTCCTCAACGGCCCTGCCCGCCTTCAAGACGGGCGCGAAGGTCACCGACTGCGTGGTGGGCGCCAACAGCGGCGGCGGTGCACTCGACCTTGGCATTCCCGGCTGGATCGAAGCCGGTTCTCCATCGGTGGCGGGCATCGAGCACGTCGGCTCGGCGTTCCACATGGGTCGCGAGAGCTCCACCGGCGCGGTCGAGCCGGCCTACGACGCCACGCAGGACATCGACTTCGACCACGAGCTCGAACTGTCGGACTCGCGGCGCCTGATGATCGCCACCGATGAGCGCGGCGGCGGTGTGACGGGCGGCGCCCAGTGCGCCCCGGGCGCCGACCTGAAGTTCGCCAACGGCGGGCTGCACGCCTACGCCGTCGACCAGTTGCAGCGCAGGACGCCGACCGGGGACGATCCCGCCGCCCGGGCCAAGCGGGCCTTCGACGCCTACGCGAAGAACTCCAAGGGCGACAAGGCGATCTTCCGCGTCCCGGTCCAGACGCAGCCCCAGGCCACGTTCTGCACCGCCCACGTCTTCCAGCAGATCCCCGGCGAGAACCGGATCTTCATGGGCTGGTACTCGCAGGGCACCCAGGTGATCGACTTCACCGAGAACGCCGACGGCACCGTCGACTTCAAGCGCGCGGGCTTCTTCGTCCCCGAGAACGCCAACCAGTGGGTGTCGGCGATCTTCAAGCTCGAGCGCAACCCGGACGGCACCACCACCTACTACGGGGCGACGGGCGACGGGGTCGTCGGTGACGCCGGCCGCAACGGCGTCGACATCTACAAGGTCACGCTGCCCGCGGCGCCCAAGCCCTACGGCAGCGCAACCGGTGGCGGGCAACCGCCGACCACGCCCGGGGTCCCGACCGAGCCGACCCCCGACCCGGGCTGCGCGGTCGCCAGCGGCTTCAGCAGCGCCGACGTCACCCCGAAGGGACGTGGCCTGGCCTTCGGGTTCTCCCGGTCGGTGGACAGCAAGGCGCGCATCGACGTCTTCCAGTCCTCCCTCGGACGGCGCGTGGTCCAGCGCAAGATCGTGCGCTTCGACGACCGCGAGGAGAGCTTCACGTGGAACGGCCGCAAGCGCGGGAAGCGGGTTCCCAACGGCAATTACGTGGCGCGGCTGCGCATCCCGGTCCCCGGCGCGGGTGCCGACGTGCGCCGCTTCTCGCTGCGCAGGGTGGGTGGCCGCTTCGTCGTCCAGCGCCCGTTCGCCGCGCAGGAGAGCTGTGGGCTGCTGCGCCAGGCCGCGCTCTCGAGCAACGCGTTCGGAGGCAAGCGCGACCGGGCGCTCGGCATCCGCTTCCGTCCCTCCCAGGCCGCGCGCGTCACGGTCACGGTTCGTCGCGGCGGCGAGGTGGTCAAGCGCTTCGGGGCGCGGACCTATCAGCCGGGCCGCAACGGCACCCTCAGCCTCAAGAGCAAGGGGCTCAAGCGCGGCTTCTACGCCGTCACGCTCGAGGCTCAGCGCGGACAGCGCCAGGCCACGGTCATCCTGCGCGCCCGCCGCGTGTAGCTACAACGAGCCCGAACCGAGGGCGAGCGCCTCGGCCTGCTCGGCGAGCTCGATGACCCCTGCCCCGAACTGCTTGAGGTAGGGGTCGTCGGTCGCGCCGGACACCGCCCGCTTGTAGTTGCCCTCCATGAAGACGATCGACTTCCAGATCGCGAGCGTCATGTACCAGCGCATGTCTCCCATCGCCCGTCCCGAGCCCTCCTCGTAGCGCGCGACGAGCTCGTCGCGCGTCGGAAAGCCCTCGAGGCGCGTGACCTTGCCCAGGTGCTCGCGCAGGCCGCCCGACGGGTCGTCCGACTGTGTCCACAGCGCGCACAGGTAGCCCACGTCGGCGAGCGGATCGCCGATCGTCGCCATCTCCCAGTCGAAGATCGCGACGAGCCGTGCGGGCGGCTGGGGGGCGAACATGACGTTGCCGAGCCGGTAGTCGCCGTGGACGACGGTGGCCGGACCCGACTCGGGAAGATGGGTGCGCAGCCATTCGCCGACCGTCTCGACCGCCTCGATCTCGCGCGTCTTGTTGTGCTCCCAGAGGCCGCCGAAGCGGCGCAGCTGGCGCTCGAGGTACCCCTGCGGCTTGCCGAAGCCCTCCAACCCCGCGGCGCGCCAGTCGGCGGCGTGCAGCTCGACCAGCGTGTCGATCAGCTCCTCCGCCATGCGCCGGCGCTCGGCGGGCTCGTCGAAGTTCTCGGGCATCGTGTGCGAGACGACCTCACCCTCGACGCGCTCCATGACGAAGAAGGGGCTCCCGATCAGCTCCGGATCGTCGCCGATCGCCAGCACCTTCGGGACGCGCACCCCGCGGCCGTCGAGCGCGGAGAGCACGCGGGCCTCGCGCAGCACGTCGTGCGCCGACGGCGGCAGCGGCGGGCGCGGTGGGCGGCGGAGCACCATCTCCGCGCCGTCGCGGCGCACGAGGTAGGTGACGTTGGAGTGCCCGTCGCCGACCGGCTCGATCTCGAGTTCCCCCGATCCCAGGCCCGCGGCGTCGAGGAACGCCATCAGCGGCTCGAGCACGACGAGCGGCGGGCGGTCGTTGCCCTCCGCGTCTGCGTGCGTACGGACGATGTCATCGGGAGCGAGGTCGAACGGCATGGACTGGGATGATGACTGACCTCATGGACTTCGCACCCTCAGACCGCTGCAAAGAGTTCGCCGAGCGCCTCGAGGCGTTCATGGACGAGCGGGTGTATCCCGCCGAGGCGGTCTACGAGCAGCAGCTGCGCGACGGCGGCGACCCCCACGGGCATCCGCAGATCCTCGAGGACCTCAAGGAGGATGCGCGCTCGCGCGGCCTGTGGAACCTCTTCCATCCCGACCCGGAGTTCGGTCCCGGCCTGAGCAACGTCGAATACGCGCCGCTGGCCGAGATCATGGGCCGCTCGGCCGCGCTGGCCTCGGAGGCGTGCAACAGCTCGGCACCCGACACGGGCAACATGGAGGTGCTGACCCAGTTCGGCACCGAGGCACAGAAGGACGCCTGGCTGCGACCGCTCCTGGACGGTGAGATCCGTTCGGCCTTCGCGATGACCGAGCCCGACGTCGCGTCCTCCGATGCGACCAACATCCAGCTGCGCATCGAGCGCGACGGCGACGAGTACGTGCTCAACGGCCGCAAGTGGTGGACGAGCGGGGCGATGCGCGAGCGCTGCCGGATCTTCATCGTCATGGGCAAGACCGACCCGGACGGCCCGACCTACAAGCAGCAGTCGATGATCCTCGTGCCGCGCGACACCCCGGGCGTCACCGTGGTGCGCAACCTGCAGGTGTTCGGGTACACCGACCCCGAGGGGCACGCCGAGGTCACCTTCGACAACGTCCGCGTGCCGGCCGAGAACCTGATCGCCGGCGAGGGCGACGGTTTCATGATCGCCCAGGCCCGGCTCGGGCCGGGCCGCATCCACCACTGCATGCGCACGATCGGCGTCGCCGAGCGCGCGCTCGCGCTGCTCTGCCAGCGGGCGATCGCCCGGGAGACCTTCGGCAAGCCCGTCGCGACCCGCGCCAACGTCCTCGACTGGGTGGCCGAGGCGCGCATCGAGCTCGAGATGATCCGCCTGCTGACGATGAAGACCGCCTGGCTCATGGATACGGTCGGCAACAAGCACGCCCGCACGGAGATCGCCGCCATCAAGGTCGCGGCGCCGAACGTCGCGCTGAAGATCATCGACCGCGCCATCCAGATCCACGGCGGCGGCGGCGTGTCCCAGGACTTCCCGCTGGCGACGATGTACGCGCACGTGCGCACGCTGCGCCTCGCCGACGGACCCGACGAGGTGCACAAGCTCACGATCGCGCGCCACGAGCTGCGCAAGTACGCGCCGACGCAGTGACCGCGGTCCTGCGCGAGCGTGTCGGTGAGGTCGAGGTCCTGCGCCTCGATCGCCCGGAGCGGCGCAACGCGATGGATACGGCGCTGCTCGAAGAGCTCCTGGCCGCGCTCGAGGACTGCGCGGCCGCGCGGGCCGTGGTCGTGTCCACCACCGACACCACCGCTTTGAGCGCCGGGGCCGACGTCGGCGAGGCGCTCGACCCCGCAGGCGGGGTCCGGCGCATGGAGCTCTTCACGCGCATGTACGCCGCCTTCGAGGCGTTCCCGGCGCCGACCGTGGCGGTGTGCGTGGGCAACTGCGTCGGCGCCGGGGCAGAGCTCGCCGCGGGCTGCGACCTGCGCGTCGGCGGCACCAACCTCAAGCTCGCCTGGGCGGGGGCGCGGCACGGCGTGCCGGTCGGCCCGGCGCGGCTGGCGCCGCTCATCGGCATCTCGCGCGCGAAGGACTGGGTGCTCACCGGGCGCGTCGTCAGGGCCGAGGAGGCGCTGGCCGCCGGCTTCCTGCACCGCAACGTCGCCACCGACGCCGCCGAGGCCGAGGCGATCGAGTTGGCGGCGGGGCTCGGCGACGTCCGTGCGCTCAAGCGGATGTTCGCCGACCTCGACGGCAGCGCGGACCGCGTCGCCCACGAGAACGCGGCGCTGATGGAGTTCCAGCGCACGGGCACCGGCCTGCCGCGCAAGGCGTAGAGTTCCTCAATGGCTACCAGGAGCAAGGCCGCAACCGCCTCGCCATCGGATACCGCACGCTCGCTTCTGGCGGCGTTCAACACCGGGGACCCGTCGGCAGGAGGCACCCTCTGGCACGAGGACGTCGCCGTTCACTTCCCGGACGCCACCGTGCAGGGCGCCGGCGCGCTGTCCGAGTACTTCCGCGCGCTGTTCGCCGCCGTTCCCGACGCCCACATGGAGGTGCGCTCGGTCGCCCACGCCGGTGAGATCGCGCTCGTGCGGTGGCACATGACCGGCACCCACACCGGCGCCGGCCTGCAGGGCCTCCGGCCGACCGGCAGGCGCCTGGAAGTCGACGGCGTGGACGAGATGACGATCCGCGACGGCATGCTCGCCGCCAACTACGTCGTCTTCGACCGCATGCAGTTCGCTCAGCAGTTCGGGCTGATGCCCCACGACGGCTCGAGCGCCCGAGCGGGCGCTGAAGGCCGCGTTCAACGTCTGGACCGCGCTCAAGGGGCGTCTCGCGGGACGACGGTGAGCCGGCGCGCGTGCGTCACGAGGCACTCGCGCGAGATCTCACCCCTGATGAGCAGCCGCGAGCGGGCGTGTCGCCTAAGCGTCATATATCGACGCCTAAGCGACACGCGCGGGGAACCGCCGCGCCCCGCCAGCCGATCCGTGTCGCCTAAGCGTCATATATCGACGCCTAAGCGACACGCGCGGAGAACCGCCGCGCGCTGCGGTGCCCTGCCGCGTCGGCCCGCCCGCTCGTCGGGCGTGGCGCACGACCGGCCCTGGCACACTGGGGACCATGCAACGACGCGACGTGACGTTCGGCGAGGGGCTCGCCGCCTGGTTCTACCCCCCGCGCACCTCACCCGGCCCGTGCGTCGTCATGGCCCACGGCTTCGGCGGCACCCGCGGGGCGCGCTTGGACGCCTTTGCGGAGCGTTTCGCCGCCGCGGGAATCGGGGCGCTCGTGTTCGACTACCGCTACTTCGGCGACAGTGCCGGCGAGCCGCGGCAGCTGATCGACATCGGCGCCCAGCAGGACGACTGGCGGTCCGCGGTCGCGTATGCGCGGTCCCTGCCCGAGGTCGACGCCGACCGTGTCGCGATCTGGGGCACGTCGTTCTCCGGCGGCCATGTGATGGTGATCGCCGCTGAGGACGATCGCATCGCCGCCGCCGTCTCCCAGGGGTCCTTCGGTGACGGAGCGGCGACGCTCGGCGCCTTCGGCGCGGCCAACATCGCCCGTCTCACCTGGCACGGGATGCGCGACCAGGCCGCCACCCTTGCCGGCCGCCGGCCGCACCGGATCCCGATCGTCGGTCCTCCCGGCAGCCTCGCCACGATGAACACGCCCGACGCCGAGCCCGGCTACCTGGCCATCGTGCCGAGCGACTTCCGCAACGAGGCCGCCGCGCGGGTGGGGCTGCGAGTCGCGCTCTTCCGGCCGGCGACCAAGGCGGCCCAGATCCGGTGCCCGTGGCTCGTCGTGGTCGCCGACCAGGACGCGATCACCCCGCCCGGGCCGATGCTCAAGGCCGCGGAGCGCGCCCCCAAGGCCGAGCTCCGGCGTCACGACTGCGGCCACTTCGACATCTACGTCGGGGACGTCTTCGAGGCCAACGTCGCCGATCAGGTCGCCTTCTTCGAGCGGACGTTGACGCCGTAGCGACGGCGGCCTAGGGTCGAAGGATGGCCGTACACACCCGCAGTCGCGGACAGGACTTCGTCAAAGAGGTCGCCGACAAGGTCGGCGCCTCGAGCCTCATCGAGCCGCCGCTCGTCCCGGACGGCACCTTCGTGCGCGTGCACCAGGGTGACCACCCGCTGCCCATGGCGTGCGAGGTCACCGTGAACTTCCAGGACTACCACCGATCGAGCTCGAAGCTCGGGCGCTTCGGCAAGATCGTCGGCATCGACACCGACGGCGGCGAATACCTCGTCATGCTCGACAACCACGAGTGTCTCGGGGCGCCGATGCGGCGGGTCGAGTGGCGCAAGGTCTCGACCTGACCCCTTAAATGCGCGAGCCGCGCCGGGAGGAGGAGGAAGAGCGCGGCCCGCGAGGGGAGAGGTATGTGTCCCTACGCGAAGGAGGATGCTGCATCCCGACTCATATGTCCAAGACATTGTCGTCATAGCAGTTATAGGCTTCGCTTATGGATCTGCGTCAGCTCCGCTATCTCGTGGCGCTCGACGAGGAGCGGCACTTCACGCGTGCGGCCGCGCGTGAGCACGTCGCCCAGCCTGCGCTCTCCCAGCAGCTGCGCCGGCTCGAGGAGGAGCTCGGCCTCGCGCTGGTGACCCGCACGACGCGCCGTGTCGAACTGACCGAGGCCGGCGAGACCCTCGTCCGCCGCGCGCGGCGGGCGCTGGCCGAGGTCGACGCCGCGCGCGCGGAGATCGACGACCTCGTCGGCGTGCGGGCCGGGCGGGTGGTGATCGGCGCGATGCAGTCCCTCGGCCCGTTCGACCTCTCCGAGCTGCTGGGGACGTACTTCGCGTTGCATCCGGGCGTCGAGCTCACCGTGCGCGAGGAGGTCTCAGACCCCCTGCTGGCGATGCTGGCCGCCGACGCGGTCGACGTCGCCTTCCTGTCACTGGCCGAGGACTTCGACCGCGACCTCTTCGACGCGCGCACGCTGCTCGTGGAGCCCATGGTCGCGGTCATGGCCATCGACCATCCCTTGGCCGGGCGAACGCGACTGGACCTCGCCGATCTGCGTGACGAGCGCTTCATCACCTTTCGCGAGGGCGCCGGGTTGCGCCGCATCCTCCTCGCTGCCACCGCCGAGGCCGGCTTCGTGCCCCAGATCGCGTTCGAGTCCAACAACGTGCTGCGAGGACGCGCGCTGGCCGCCCGCGGCCTCGGGGTGAGCGTCGTCCCGACCTCCGACGCCACCGCGCCCGGTCCGAGCGTTGCCGTCGTGAAGTTGCGCGACCCGCCGCAGCGTGACGTCACCCTCGTATGGAGGCGGCAGCGACACCACTCGCCCGCGGCCCGCGCGTTCCTGACGCTCGCCGACCGTCAGTCGGGATAGGGTGCGACGATGAACCGTATTCCGCTCCTGCTCGTCGCCGCCATGCTTGTGTTCCCGGCGACCGCCTCCGCGAAGTCCTGCTCGTCCAACGAAGCCAACGCGGGCAACCTCACGGCGAAGAACGTCAGCTGCAAGAAGGCCCGGATCATCATGTCGGCCCGTCAGAGCGGGGAGACCCGGCCCTTCAACTTCAAGTGCAAGTCCAAGCGCTACGAGGGCGGGGCCACCGTGACGTGCACGAAGGGCACCAAGCGCGTGCGTTACCAGGTCGCCGACTGACCCGCTTGGCCGGATGCGTCCGCGGCACGCGCCGCGGACGCGCCGCCTACCGGGACTCGGGGTAGGCGCGCGAGCGCAGGCGCGGGTACTTCGTCGCCGCGCCGTCGTACTCGTAAGGCACCTGGACGCGACAGCCCGGGGTGGAGCCCGCCGGCAGGCGCTCGCCACCGGCGTTGTCGCAGTCGAACGCCGGCAGGATCTTGTACTTGGCGCCCTCGGGTGAGGAGGCGACGCCCAGCGGGTTGAGATAGGCGTTGCCGCGGTTGCTGGCGCTGCGCGTCGGCATGACGGCCAGGGCCTCGAGGCCCAGTGGGCCGAACTGGCGCAGGTAATGGCCGTTGCCGTCGCCGGTGGGGTTCTTGACCTTCGCCTGGGTCGCGACTCCGAGGTTGGCGAACATGTCCGAGAGCGTGTAGATGTGCACGCCGATCCAGTTGAGGATCGGATTGAGCTGGCCCAGGAACGGGCCGAGCTCGGTCAGCAGCGGCCGCAGGCCATCGAGCACCTGCGCCGTCGCCGGCAGCGACCGGCGCGAGATCGTCAGCAACGGATCGAGGTCCACGAACAGCTGGCGCAGATCGGGACCGAGGTCGCCGACCGCGTCGAGGGTGGGCCGCAGGTCGCGGAAGGCGGGCTCGAGATCGCGGACGACCGGCTCCGCCTTGACGGAGAAGCTGCTCAGGCGCGTGAAGGTCGCCTTCGACTCGTCCAGGAAGGTCGGGAAGATGCGCCAGGTCTCCGCCCAGGCCTCACGCTCGTCGGCGATGGCCGAGAAGACGTCGTCCTGCGCGGTCACCAGCGTCCGCAGCTGATCCTCACGCTGGGTGAGCGCGCCGAAG
Organism: uncultured Solirubrobacteraceae bacterium; assembly: GCA_963781415.1. GTDB lineage: Bacteria > Actinomycetota > Thermoleophilia > Solirubrobacterales > Solirubrobacteraceae > DATLGB01. The sequence continues at coordinate 2,122,191 of CAWAFT010000002.1, read as the reverse complement.
ACGACGCCCGTGTCGCGGACGAGCTGGCCGAGCGCCTGCTTCTCCTCGTCGAGCACGGCGAAGAGGTCGCCGCCGGACTCGACGAACTGCGGCAGCGTGCCGAAGGAGTCGTTGAGGTCCTGGCCGCGGCCGTCGACGGACTTGCCCAGCTCCTGCTGCCAGAGCCGGAAGGCCTGGCGCGTATAGGGGTCGAAGGTGTTGAGCACCTCGTCGATCTCGATCGAGGGCCGCACGTGCTCGTTGGCGAGACGCCCGTTCTCCTCGACGAACGGCGCATCGTCGGTGCCGAGGGTCAGCTCGACGAACGTCTCCCCGAGCAGCGTCTTCTGGCGCAGCGTGGCGCGCGCGTCGGAGCGCAACGGCGCGTAGCGGCGCTCGAGTTCGATGGTCGCAAGCGTGCGGTTCGACGCCGGGTCGCGGCGCTTGGCGACGACCTTGCCCACCGACACGCCGGCCACGCGGACGTCGGCCTGCGTGGCGAGCTGGGTCGCCTCGGGGAAGCCGACCTGCACGCGGTAGCCCTTGGGCTTGAGCGGCACCGGGCCGCCGAAGCTCAGCCACAGGAAGAGCAGCAGGCCGAAGCACGAGAACGCGAAGACGACCATCGCCAGGATTCGCGCAGCGGAGGGAGCGGCCTTGTTCACGGCTGGCCGGCTCCACAGACGGCGGGATCGGTGAGCGGGCCGACGAGGCCGAGGAGCACCTCGAGGCCGGGCACGGTTTCGACGGTCGACTCCAGGGTGTTGCACGTCCCGCCGAGCACCAGCGGCCGGAACACGCCGTTGCCGTCCTGCCCGGCGAAGATCTGGATCGACTGGTGCGCCAGCCAGGCCAGGTAGAACAGGTAGCCCTCGTCGCGGTTGTCGACCTCGGGGCCCTCCCGCCCGCGCGTGTTGTAGGCGAGCATGTTGAACAGCCCGTTGAGCGCCTTCACGGTGCCCTTGAGGTCGGGGTCGGCCTCGACGAGGTCGTGCGCGGCGGGGCGCAGCTCGCGGAAGAACGGCCGGGCCTCACGGACGAAGGGCCGGATGTCCGAGCGCAGCAGCGGGGTGGCCTCACGCGCGAAGGGAAGCGTCTCCGCGTTGGCGGTCCGCAGCGCGCGGATGGCCGGCCGGATCTCGTCGGCGGCCGGGGCGAGCACATCGGCGAAACGCTCGACGCGGTTGAGCGCGTCCGTGGTGGTGGCCAGCGTGGAAGGCAGCTCGCGTACGGTCGCCGCGACGTTCACGCGCTCCTGCGCGAACGCGTCGAAGGTCTTGGCCGAAGCGCCGACGAGCTCGGCGAGGTCGTCATCGGAGCGCCCGAGCTGGGTGTTGAGATCGTCGAGCGAATGCACGAGCCGGCGCAGGTCCGCGCGGCGCTTGGCGACCTCGCCCGACACCGCGGCGATGTCGCGGTAGGTCGGCTCGAAGCGGCGCAGCACCATGCTGAGGTCCCCCGCCCGCTCCTCCAAACCCGTGCGCGCGCCGTTGAGCAGCAGCTTGAGGTAGTCGCGGGTGTCCGCGTCGAGCGCGGAGAGGAACTCGTCGGGGTTGACGTCGGGCAGCGTGTTGGCGAGCGGCATCCGCCAGTCCTCGTCCGCGGCCGGAGCGGGCTCGCGGCCGGGCATCAGCTCGATGAACATGTCCTTGAGCCCCGTCTTCGGGCGCAGCAGGCCGGTCCAGTTGGTTTCGACGAGGCCCTTGTACTTCTGGTCGAGGTCCATCGTGATGATGGCCCGCCCCTCCTCGAGGTGCACCTTGGAGATGTCGCCGACGCGCACGCCGGACACGCGGATGGTCTGCCCCTGGCCCGGCGTGACGGCCTGGCCGGTCTGGAAGACGCCCTGGAGCTGGAACGGCTTCTCCTCGAGCACCGGGATCCGCAGGCGCTGGTTCTGCAGGATGACGTAGGAGACGCCGAGAGCGATGACCAGCAGCCCGAGAATGGCGGCGAAGTCGGTGGCGTGCTCGCGGATGGCGCGCTTCACGGTGCCACCACCGGGATTTCGAGCCCGAGCGCCTTGACGTCGTCGCGGACGAACTGCAGCGCGTCGTCGACGTTGGCCGCCCACCGGTCGCGGAACGCGTCGGTGTCGCGGTTGATCTTCGTCTGGGCCGGCGGCGCGCCCGGGATCGAGCGCAGGTCCGGCGCCTCCTGGGTCTCACAGGGCACCTTGCGGCGCAGCGGCGGTCGCTTGTCGACCTTGGGCGGGTTGACGCCCTGGATCGGCAGACCGGTGAGGAACTGCCGGTCGCCCGCCGCGTAGGCGTAGCCGAAGCCGTTGGCCAGCGACCGCACGAACTGCCCGTTGGCGTCGAAGCCGCGCGACTCGGCGGCGATGCCCGGCAGCCACTTGACCTGCTCCTGGAAGACGGGGCCGGAGGCCGGGAAGTTCTCGTCGGGGACCGTCGACGTCCGCCACGGGGTGAGCACCTCGTTCGTGCACGAGCTGAGCAGCCGCAGCTGCTGCTGGAGGGCGACGCCCTCCTCGTTGAGCTCGGCGAGGTCGGGCACGACATGACCGAGGTCGCGCACCAGCCCGCGCGCCTCCGGTCCGGAGACGAAGCCGCGCAGCTGGCGCAGCAGGGGAAGCTGGGCGTCGAGCGCGGGGCCCGACTCGCGCACGGTCGGGCGCAGATCGGCGACGAGGCGGCGCAGCGGCGGGAACGCGGTGTTGAGCGAGCCGAGCGCGCTCCGGCCCGCCGTCAGCGTGAGTGGCAGCTCCCGGATCGCCGCCGACAGGTTGGACTCCTCGGACGCGAACGCCTCCGCCGTGACGGCGAGGTTCGTCAGCAGCGCCTTCAGCGCCTCCGGATCCCGGTCGAGCCCGCGCGCGAACCGATCCGCGCCGCGCAGCCAGTTGGAGAGGTCGTGCTCCTCGCTGCCCAGCGTCGCCTCGTTGACGATCGCGGAGTCGCGGAACGCCGGCTTCCAGTACTTGATCGACCGGGCGTAGCCCTTGGCGCCCTTGGGCTCGAGCGCGCGGCCGTACTCGTCGAGGACGATCTGCAGGTCCTGGCGCGTGTCGGACTGCAGTGCCGTGAGGACCTGGCCGAACTGCACCGGCGCCGAGGTCTGCTGGACCGGGATCGTCGCCCCCTCCTCGAGGGCCGGCGCGGACGGCGAGCCCGGCCGCAGGTCGATGAACCAGTTGCCCTCGAGGAAGATCCGGGGTCGCACCTTCAACGTCGCGTCCTCCCGGATCGGCAGGCCGTTGTCGTTGATCTTGAGCTCGACGAGCGTCGATCCGTCCGGGCCCTGCTCGACCGATCCGACCTCGCCCACGCCGACGCCGGCGATGCGCACGGGGGCACCCGACTTGACGTCGTTCGACGTGGCGAAGGCCGCGGAGAACTCGAACGGATCCGCGAACGGGTTGTACTTCGTGAAGCCGAAGAACGTCCCCGCGGCCATGATCAGGATCGCCACGATGCCCCAGCGGAACAGCTGGTTCTTGGTCGCGCCGCGCCTCATCCGCCGTACCCCGGGGGGTCGAGTTCCGGGCGCAACTGCGGGCCGATCTCAGGAGCGCGCGAGAAGGTCTGGCCGGCGGGCACGCGATCGCGGCCGGTCCAGGTCGTCCCCGACAGACCGGGAATGTGCGGGTCCACGACCGTCTTCTGATCGGGGGCGCCGAAGGCGTTGATGCGCTCGACGTAACCGCGCTGGCCCGACTCGCAGTCGGCCATGCCGTTGGCCCCGACTGCCGCCGAGTAGTTGTTCGAGTGCAGGAACTGCTTCGCACCCGTGCCGGTCCCGCCGTTGGCGGGGATGGGCGCGCCGAGCGACGTCACGTTCGTGCGGACCCCGGACGGGTCGACCTGCTGGCCGGCCTGGTTGAGCAGCGTGCGCTGGGCGTAGCCCGTCGGGTCGGGCTCCGTCAGGTGCTCGGCGAGGTTCGTGAAGGAGTAGTTGAAGTAGTTGCAGACGGTCAGGTACGGGCCGAGGAACCGGACGGCGGGGTTGAGGATGTCGGTCGTGTCGTTGAGACCACGCAGCGCCACGCCCGTCCCGGGGGAGCGCACGAGCCGGTTGAGGGATCCGAGCGTGTCGCGCAGCTCGTCGTTGATCTCGGGCGAGCGCCGCAGCACCGGGATCCCCTGTACGAGCGCAGGGGTGATCCGCGGGAGTGTCCGCGGGAGCTCGAGCGCGGCGTCCTCGAGTGCGGCCGACATGTCGCGCAGGGAGACCAGGAACGGGCGCTGGATGCGCAGCGACTCGATCCCCTCGTCCATGGTGGGCGCGGACTTCTCGATCGTCAGGCCGAGCCGGTCGGGGTAGCGCGACCACGCCTCGAAGGTGTCCGCGCCCGCCGTGAACCCGTGGGCGTAGCGGTCGGCGACGGGCGACACGGTCCGCGTGAAGTCATAGAGCTCGCCGAAGAACCGCCGGATGTTCGTGTCCGGCGCGGCGAGCACGGTCATCACCGGCTGCAGGTGCTCGAGGAGCCGCGGCGCCTCCGCGATCGTCTGGTTGAGGTAGGCCCCGCGACCCGCGAACGCCGGCCCGAAGCCGCCGAGGTTCTTCTCGATGCCGTCGCGGGTGTCCTCGTCGAAGATGTTCTGGAACTCGTCGAGTTCGACCGGGATCGAGGCCCGCGAGACCGGCAGCGTGTCGCCCTCGTCGAGCAGTCGCTCCGAATCGCCGCGCTGCAGCTCGACGTACTTGAGGCCGAGCACCGACCGCGGCCGGATGATCACCCGGCTGTCGACGGGCACGCCCTTCTGCTTGGCGTCGATCTTCAGTGTGACCAGCGCGCCGACACCACCGTTGCGGGGCAGCATCACCGCCTTCATGTCCGACACGATGCCGATGCGGTAACCGCCCTCGCGGACCTCGTTGCCCGGGAGCAGGTTCGCGCCGTTGGAGAGCTCGATCTTGACCTCTTGGGTCGGCACGAACGGCAGCCCGCGGTTGGCGAACCACGCGAGCACCGTGGCGACGTTGACCACGAGCAGCGTCACGGCGCCCACCATGACGGGGTTGGCCAGGACGCTTGATCGGCCGCCGCGTCTCATGGGCTCAGCAGGAAGTCGAGGAGGGGCGTGACGTCGGTGGAGACGTTGGGCAGCGCGTTGATGACGTCGTCGAGCGGCTGCAGCACCGACGGATCCGGCGTGGCGGTGGCACCGGGCTCGGGCTGAGCGCCGAAGTCGGGCAGGATCGGCGTGCCCGAGCCATCCTCGGGCGCCGCCTCGCGCTTGCCGGCACCCCCGCGGCGCGTGCTCGCCCGGCGCCGCGTGGCGCTCTCGGAGGTCGTCGGGTCGGGCTGGTCGATGCCGGGCTGGTTCGGACCGAGGATCGCGCGGCAGTACTGCTTCGCCGGGTCACGGGCCGCGGCCGCATCGGCGTACTGGGCGCAGGTGTTGTCCAGGAACGCCGAGACCTTGAGCAGATAGGTGTTGGCGTCGTAGACGTTCGTTGCCTGGGACTGGTTGAAGATGTACGACAGGACGGCTTCGAAGCCCGTGTAGCCCTGGCCGCCCGGTGCGCGCGCGTCCTTCTCGACGGCGAAGTCGCGGTTGTGGAGATGGTTGAGCGAGATGGAGAGGTTGCTCGCGACCTCGGGCAGCTCCTCGGCGAAGTCGGCGAGCTCGGCGACCCGCGGGCGGCCGGCGGAGAACGCCGGGCGACCGGCGCGCGCCGCGCCCGCGAGCGTGCGGGTGGCCGGTCGCGACGCCTCGCTGAACGGGCCGAGCGCCTCGAAGAAGGCCTGCAGCCGGCCGGACTCGGCGGCGAGCGTCGCCAGCGCGGGGCGCTGGCTGTCGGCGGTCTGGCCGAGCAGGCGCATCGTCGGACGCAGCTCGCGCAGGAAGACGGGGAAACGCTGGAACTGCGCGCGCAGCTCGTCCTGGCGATCGGCGCTGACCTGCGCCGTGTCGCGCGCCTCGGCCACGAAGCGGCTGATGTCCTTGCGATTGTCGGCGAGCCGGGTGACGACGTCCTCTGCCGTGGAGGTCAGGTCGCGGATGGTCGCGCGCTGCTCGGCCAGGATGGCAAGGACCTTGTCGGTCTCCCGCAGCGCGGGGTTCGCGCGCCGGATGGTCTCGTTGAGATCGTCACCGCGGCCGGCCAGGGCCGCGCCGAGCTCGCCGATCAGGATCGAGAAGCGCTCGCGGGTCGGGCGACGCCAGATGTTGTTGAGCAGGTCGGCGGGGACCGTGGAGCCCGTGCGCTCGACCGGGATGCGCGCGCCGTCGGCGAGGCGCTCGCCGTCCGTTCCGGGCAGGCAGTCGAGGAAGTACTCGCCGATGAGCGACTGCGGCCGGCTCTCGCAGAACACGTCCGAGCGCAGCTCGCCGTAGCCCTTGGCGTCGATCTTGATGCCGACGAGCGCGCGGTAGCTCTCCTCATCCACCTCGAGCGAGGTGATCTTGCCCGCCCGCACGCCGGCGACCTTGACGTCGCCACCCTCGATCAGGCCGAAGGCGTTGTCGAGCTCCACGGTGAAGCGGCCGCTGGAATCCTCGCCGTCGGCCGCGCCCATGGCGACCACCGCACCCACCAGCACGGCGACGGTCGCAACCACGATGACGATCACGCGACGCATCTAGCCGGGCGGGATCTGGGTCGGGTCACAGTTGAAGTCCTCCGACGGCCGGTACGGGTTCGACCCGTCTTCGGCCGGGCGCTCGGTCGAGCCCGGGCAGCGGTTGTTCTGGCCGAGCGTCGCGACGCTCTGGAAGAACTCCGTCCGGAGCTCCTCGGGCAGCAGCTGCAGCTGGCCGTCGGCGAAGGCGAAGGCGGACACGTTCGTCGACACGCGCGAGGCCGAGCCGAAGGCGTCGTAGATGCCCGAGTGGCTGAAGTCGTCGAACCAGCCCGTGAGGTCGACCGCGTAGGGGCGCTGGAAAGCGAACTGGGGCGTTTGGCTGCGCAGCGACTTCACGCCTGCAGCGAACGAGCCGTCGCGCAGCTCGCCGTTGTAGCGCAGGCGGCGCGTGGTGACGTCGCGGAAGGGCAGAACCGCCTCGGAGAGGTCGATGAGATCGTTGTGCGGCCCGTCGCTGCGCACCAGGGCCGAGAGGTCGCGCACGGTGGGGCGGGCCGAGCGCGCGAAGGGCTTGAGCTCGGCGAGCACCGCGCGCAGCTTCGGCGTCACCGGGCGAGACTCGTCGATGAGCGGATCGAGATCGTCCAGCGTCGCCCGCAGGTTGACGAAGGTGGTGTTCGCGCGCTGCATGAACGGCGGCAGCTGCGAGACCGCCGAGCGCAGGGAATCGGCCTCACGGCCGATCGCGTCGAGGGTGACCGCGAACCGGTCGACGAGCTTGGAGACGTCGTCCTTGCGCGCGGCGACGTCGTTGACGAGCTTGGCGTTGGAGATCACGAACGACTGCAGCGCCGCGCGGTCGTAGCTGAGCTCTTCGAAGAGGCGCTGGGCGCCGACGAGCGACGGGTTGAGGTACTGCCAGCCGGCGTTGGCGAGGTCGGCCTCCCCCGCGTATGAGTCCGCGAAGCCCTTGACGACGTTGCGCAGGCCCTCCTTGGTCTTCTCGTCGAAGAGCGAGAACAGATGATCAAGATCGACGGCCGTCGTCGTGTCCGAAAGCGGGATGACCCCCCCGTCCTCGATGGGGACCTGGGCCTCACCCGGTGGCATCTCGAGATCGACGTACCGGTTGGCGACGCCCGAGAGGGAGGCGATGCGGATCGTGGCGCGCGTCCCCTGGCGCAGCGGCCCGAGGAAGTCGTTGATCTCGAGCGCGACCTCGGCCGAGCCGTCCGGACCGAGCTCGATCGATTTGACCAGCCCGACCTTGCGACCGCCGGTCTGTACGAGGTTGCCCTTGACGAGCTGACCGGCGTTGATGAAGCGGGCTTTGACGGTGTAGGACTCCTCGGAGTCGAGGAGCAGAACACCCGCGAGAATGAGGGCGCCGACCAGCGCGGCGACCGCAACGATGCGCGCGGCGCCCCCGCCCTTCTTCTGAGTGTCGTCGCTCATGCTCCCCGAACCCTCGCGTCGGCAGTCCATCACAACTGGGCGCTGAATGGCGCATATGGGACGCCGACACCATCAAAGATCAATGTTCGCTTCCGCGGGAATGACTCTGCGCCCCGGCGCCGAATGCAGGCGGTGTGAGGCGTCTCCTGCCCGTGCTCATCATCTGCTGCGCGACGGCGCTGCCCGTCGCGGTCGCGGCGGCGAAGCCGGTCGGCCCCGGCGATCGGGGCCGCCAGGTCAAGGTGATCCAACGTGCGCTCGGCCTCCCGGCCGACGGCATCTACGGCCGCGTGACGGAGCGCGCCGTGCGGCGCTTCCAGCGCCTCCACGGGCTGCGCGTGACGGGACGGGTCAACGGCCGGACGCGATCCGAGCTCGTCGCCACCCGCCCGCCGCCTTCCACCGGGGGCGCCGCCGGGCCGGGCCATCCCGCGAGCATGGTCTCCGCCGCCCGCGAGGCGCTCGGACGCCCGTACGAGGCGGGGGCATCGGGCCCCGGCTCGTTCGACTGCTCCGGGCTCGTCGTCTGGGCCGCGCGAGCCGTCGGCATCGAGCTGCCGCGCTCGAGCTACGCCCAGTACGAGGCGGGCACGCCCGTGAACCGCCGCGACGTGTCCCCCGGTGACCTCGTCTTCTTCGACACCAACGGGCCGGGCGCGTCAGACGTCGGCATCGCCGTCAGCGCCACCGAGGCGATCTCGGCCACCACGCACGGCGTCCGCGAGCACGCGATCTTCGGCCCCTACTGGGGCAATCACTACGTCGGCACGCGCCGCGTCGGCTGACCCACCGTCACGACGACGCGGGTCGGCCGCGTCGGACTCGCGAGCGAGAGGAAATCGCGGAGCCGTCCTGAACGGCGGCAGTACGGGCAGCTGAGCGCCGCGCTCACCGGGGTCCGGCCGGGTGGCGGCACGACGGGCGCGTCACATCCGGGGCAGGCCAGCGTCCCTTCGGCGAGCTCGCCGGGCCGCTTCGCGGGGCGGATCTCATGGAGCTCCACGAGAGGAGGATAAGGCGCGGCGCGGGTGACTGGCGCGTCCGGCGGAGACCCCGTGATCTACGCTGCGACGATGCCAGATGAGGTCGACCGGGAACCGGATGACGACGACGGGCTGTTCGGCGAATCCGACGTTCCGAAGGGCGGTTTCCGCGACCGGATGCGCAACAAGCCGGGCATCGGGCAGGCCTACCGTGCGGGCGTCTTCATCGTCGGCCTGCTGTTCATCGCCCTCGGCGGCGTGCTCATCGTGCTTCCGGGCCCGCTGACCATTCCGCCCGTCGTCCTCGGCCTGTACATCTGGTCGACCGAGTTCGAGTTCGCCGACCGCCTGTTCGACAAGTTCCGCGAGGAAGGCCGGCAGGCCTGGGAGCACGCCAAGCGCAAGCCGGTCTCCTCCACGTTCATCACGGTCGGCGGCCTGGTCGCCGCCGGTTTCGCGATCTGGGCCGTCACGAAATACGACCTGATCGAGAAGGGCAAGGACGCGATCGGCCTCTAGTCGGAGTGGCCCTCGCCTCCGGTGTCGCCGTCGCCGTCAGCTTCGCCACTGGATTCGTCACCCTCGCCCTTCTCCTCCTCGGCGTTGATGACCGCGAAGCCCTTGTCGAGATGGACGTCGACCTGTGAGCCGTCGGCACGGGTGACCTCGACCTCGTAGGCGCCGTCCTCGTCACCCGCCTCCGTCTGCGTGACCTCGCCGCCGCCCGTGTGGGCGAGGGCGGCGTCGCTGGCGCGCTTGAGGGCGGAGCCGGTGATCGGCGTGTCCGTGCCGTTGTCGTCGCCGCCGGCGACGGCGATGGCCGCGCCACCGCCGCCGAGCGCCGCGACCGTGGCCGCGGCGATGATGATGCGAGTCCTTCGGTTGGTGGTCATGGCGGCGAAGCTAGACCCGGTCGCTGAGACGTAGCTGAGGTCAGTCGACGGGCTTGCGGGCGCGGCTCGGCGCGACCCGCGGGGGCTCATCGGGCATCTTCGGATAGACGGGTGGCCACGGCGCGTCGTGCAGGCCGTTCTCCCGGTCGCGCTCGTGCATCGCCAGCAGCGGCTCGAGTGACTGCGGCGCGGACTCGATGCCCTCCCAGGGATCCCCGCCGGCGGCGACGCGCGCGGGCACGGTGGCCAGCGTCAGCTCGTCGGGATGCAGCGCGAACACGTCCTCCCAGCGCAGCGGGGTCGACACCTGCCCGCCCGGCCGCGCGCGCACCGACCAGGCGCCGAACACCGTCTTGTGCGGAGCGTTCTGGTTGAAGTCGACGAAGATGCGCTCGCCGCGCTCCTCCTTCCACCACGCGGCGGTGATGACCTCGGGGCTGCGCCGCTCGAGCTCACGGGCGACCGCCACCGCCGCCGACCGGACCTCGTAGGCGTCCCAGCGCGGCTCGAGCCGGACGTAGACGTGCAGGCCGCGATTCCCCGTCGTCTTCGGATGGCTGGCGATGCCGAGCTCGTCGAGCAGCTCGCGCAGCGCCTGCGCCGCCCGGCGGACGTCGTCGAAGTCCGTGCCGGGCTGCGGGTCGAGATCGAGGCGCAGCTCGTCGCAGTACTCGGGCTCGGCAGCCCGGAACGGCCAGGCATGAAAGCCCAGGCAGCCGAGGTTGACCGCCCACGCCACGTGCGCGAGGTCGGCGATCACCAGCGCGCGCGACGGCGTGCCGTTGACCGTCATCACGGTCGTGGTCTCCAACCAATCCGGAGCGTTGTCAGGCACGCGCTTCTGAAAGAAGTTGGGACCCGACGCGCCCTTGGGGAAGCGCTGCATCAGCACCGGTCGGCCGCCCAGCGCCCGCAGGACCGCCGGACCGATGCTCACGTAGAAGTCGACGAGGTCGCGCTTGGTCTCGCCGCGCTCGTCGAAGAGCACCTTGCCGGGGCTCGTGAAACGGACCTCACGGCCGTCGACCTCGATGACTTGCGCGTCGGCGGCGGCCACGGCTCGACAGTATCTCTCAGCCGGCTCTCATCTTCATCGGGACAATCGTTCGAGACATGCGCGTACTCGTGGTCGAAGACGACGTCCGGATGGCGGCAGCGCTCCGGCGCGGACTGCGGGCCGACGGCATGGTCGCCGACATCGCGGGCCGCGGGGACGAGGCGCTGCGACTCGCCCGCGGCACCGCGTACGACTCGATCGTCTTGGACGTGATGCTGCCCGACGTCGACGGCTTCGCGACCTGCCGGGCGCTGCGCGCCGAGGGCATCTGGTCTCCGGTGATCATGCTCACCGCCCGCGATGCCATCGAGGACCGCGTCCGCGGCCTCGACGAGGGCGCCGACGACTATCTGACCAAACCGTTCGCGCTGGGCGAACTGCTGGCTCGCCTGCGAGCGCTCGCGCGCCGCGGGCCGGTCGAGCGGCCGACGGTGCTCTCAGCCGGCGATCTGCGCCTCGATCCAGCAGCCCGGCAGGTGTGGCGGGGAGAGACGGAGGTCGAGCTGTCCGCTCGCGAATTCGCGCTGCTGGAGACGTTCCTGCGCACGCCGGGCCGCATCTTCAGTCAGCTCGAGCTGCTCGAGTCCGCCTGGGACCTGGGCTTCGAGCAGCGCTCGAACGTGGTCGAGGTCTACGTGCGCTACCTGCGGGAGAAGATCGACCGGCCCTTCGGCGTGCGCTCCATCGAGACGGTCCGCGGCCTGGGCTACCGCATGCGCGCCGACGGTGGTCGATGAGCCGCCTTCCGATCCGGCTCCGGCTCACGGCAGTCTTCGCGCTCGCCACCCTGCTCGTCGTCGCCGGCGCCGGATGGTTCGCCCATCAGCGGCTGCGCTCCGACCTCGACGACAGCATCAGGGAGGGCCTCGAGCGGCGCGCCGATCTCCTCGTCGCCGGCGGGCCGGACGTCATCGACCCCGAGGACGGGTTCTCCCGCATCGACCGCAGCGCCGGTCCGGGCGGACTGACGACCCGCACCGTGGCCGGGTTCGATGAGCCGATGCGGGTGCTCGCGGTGCCCTCGGAACGGGGGACGGTCATCGTCGGCCAGTCACTCGGCGACCGTGATGAGACGCTGCGCGCGCTGGCGACCTCCTTCGCGGTCGGCGCGCCGCTCAGCGTGCTGCTCGCCTCGCTGCTGGGTTACGCGCTCGCCGCATCCGCGCTGCGGCCGGTCGAGACGCTGCGGCGGCGCGCGGCGGCGATCTCCCTGACCGGGTCCGAGCGGCTGACGCTGCCGGCGGCCGACGACGAGATCCGCCGGCTGGCCGAGACACTCGACGCGATGCTCGTGCGGCTCCGTGGTGCGCACGCCCGCGAGCGGCGCTTCGTGGCCGACGCGAGCCACGAGCTGCGTACCCCGATCGCCATCGTCCGGACCGAGCTGGAGACGGCCGTGCGCACCGGCGACGGCGACGCGGTGGCCGCGGCGTTGGAGGAGACCGACCGGCTCGGCCGCCTGGCGGAGGATCTGCTCGTCCTCGCGCGGGCCGGGGAGGGCGGGCTTCCCGTCAACCCGGAGTCGCTGCACGCGCGCGATCTGCTCGAGGAGGCGGCGCGGCGCTTCGCATACCGGGAGCGCCCGATCGTCGTCGACGCTCCGGAGGACCTCCGCGTGCGGGCCGACCCGCAGCGCATGCGCCAGCTGCTCGCGAACCTGATCGACAATGCGCTCCGGCACGGGGCGGGGACGGTGACGCTCACCGCCACCCCCGACGGGGACGGCGCGGCGGTCGCCGTCCGCGATGAGGGCGAGGGGTTCCCCGCCGACCTCGAGCCCTTCGAGCGCTTCAGCCGCGGGGACGCGGCGCGGACGCGCGGCGGGGCAGGCCTCGGCCTCGCGCTCGTGCGGGCGATCGCCGACGCCCACGGCGGCAACGCCGAGGTCGACGGCGCCGGGGTGCGCGTCCGGTTCCCGGGCCCGCCCCTGCAGTAGTGCTGGGCGGACGCCCGGACGCCGGCGCGCCCGGTCCTACAATTCCAATCAGGAATTACACCTTTCGTCAGGAGTGAACTGCCAATGGCATTGACAATCGGATCCGACGCCCCCGACTTCGAGGCGGAGACCACCGAGGGACGCATCCGCCTCTACGACTGGATGGGCGACTCGTGGGTGGTGCTGTTCTCCCACCCGCGCAACTTCACCCCGGTGTGCACGACCGAGCTCGGCTACATGGCCTCCATCGAGCCGGAGTTCGCCAAGCGCGGCGTGAAGATCATCGGGCTCTCCGTCGACCCCGTCGAGAACCATGAGAAGTGGGCGCAGGACATCGAGGAGACCCAGGGCACCGCGCCCAACTATCCGCTCATCGCCGATTCGGACTTCGCCGTCGCCAAGCTCTACGGCATGCTGCCGGCGGACGTCGAGGGCGAGGCCACGGCGCGCACCCCGGCCGACAACCAGACCGTCCGCAACGTCTTCGTCATCGGCCCGGACAAGAAGATCAAGCTGATCCTCGTCTATCCGATGACGACCGGCCGCAACTTCGACGAGGTCCTGCGCGTGATCGACTCGCTGCAGCTCACCGCCAAGCACCGCGTGGCCACCCCGGCCCAGTGGCAGCAGGGCGACGACGTGATCATCGCCGGCTCCGTCTCCAACGACGAGGCCAAGGAGATCTTCGGCGAGTGGGAGGAGCCGCGGCCCTACATCCGCATCGTCCCGCAGCCCGCGAGCTGAGCCGTCAGGTGCCGCCGCGCGCGCGGCGGCACCCCCGTACCGTCTGCGCCCGATGCAAGCCAAAGCTGCCGTCAGAGTCGGGCGCGGGCGCCACGGGCGTGGGGTATTCGCGGCTCGCGCCATCGCCGAGGCGGAGACCGTCGAGGTGTGCCCCACGCTCGAGCTGCCCGAGGGCGACGTTGCCGGGCGACTGCTCGACTACGTCTTCGATTCGCCCGACGGCAACGGGACCGTGGTGATGCCGCTGGGTTACGGGATGCTCTACAACCACTCCGCCGAGGCCAACCTCGAGTACGTCGAGGCCGACGACGGGGCCATCGCCTACGTCGCGCTGCGGGCGATCGCCGCCGGCGAGGAGCTCACGATCAACTACGGCACCGAGTGGTGGGACACCCGGGACCAAGTGCCGGGCTGACCCGCGGACACCCTCCGCCTGCAACGGACGAACCGCTGATGGCACGCGACGACGCACAGGCGTATGGTGTCGCCCGCGTACCGCAATCCGGCGTACCGCACCCGATAGACCCGACTTGCCTGATCCAGCCGCAGCGGCGGCCACGACGGACGCCGAAGGCGAGCTCCGCCGTCTGGCCTACCGAGACCACCTGACGGGTCTTCCGAACCGCGCTTCGATGCAGACCCGCATCGAGGCGGCGGTCGAGCGAGGCGCCCGCGAGGGCTCGGCGGCCGCGCTGCTGTTCTGCGACCTCGACGGGATCAAACTCGTCAACGACACGCTCGGTCACGCGCACGGGGACCGGGTGCTCGTCGCCGTCGCCGAGCGCCTGCGCGGTCTGCTCGGCGCGACCGTCAGCGCGGGCCGCCACGGCGGTGACGAGTTCCTCGTGCTGCTCGAAGACCTCCCCCATAATCGCGATAGCGCGCTCGACGCCGCGCGCGCCTTCGGCGATCGCCTCGCTGCGACGCTCGCCCTGCCGTTCTCGGTGGGCGGGGCGACCTTCGAGCTGACCGCCTCGACCGGGGTTGCCGCGTTCCCCTGGCACGCCGCCGACGCCGCGACGCTCGTGGAACGGGCCGACAGCGCGATGTACGAGGCCAAGCGCGCGGGCCGCGCGCGCACCGTCGTGTTCGAGGGCGTGCGCCAGCAGTCCTACCGCGAACTCGAGGCCACGCTCCGCGTCCGCCGCGCGCTCGCGGCGGGCGAACTCGAACTCCACTACCAGCCAGTCATCGAAGCCGCCGACGGCGGCGGACTGGGCGGGCTCGAGGCGCTGCTGCGCTGGCGCGACCCCGATCGAGGCCTGGTGCTCCCGGGTGAGTTCCTGCCCATGCTCGAGCGCTCGCGGCTCCTCGACGAGGTCAGCGAGTGGGTCTTCCGCGAGGTGTGCCGGCAGCTTGCGGAGTGGCGCGGCCGCGGGTTCACGCCGCGGATCAGCTTCAACGTTCCCGCCCGCCAGCTGCGCACGCCGGGCTTTGCCGACTTCATCCTGCGGACCGCAGCCGAGACCGGCGCGGACCTGACGCGCGTCGCCGCCGAGATCACGGAGTCGGCCAACGTCGACCTCGACCCGGTCCTGCCGGTCCTGCGCCGGTTGCGCGAGGCGGGCCTCGTCCTGTCGCTCGACGACTTCGGTACGGGCTACAGCTCCTTCGCCCGCCTGCGGGACATGCCGTTCTCGCTGCTCAAGACCGACCTCAGCTTCATGCGGGGCGTGCCCAACGATCCGGTCGCCGTGGACCTGCTCGAGGCGATGGTCCGCCTCGGCCGGACGCTCGGCCTCGTCACGATCGTCGAAGGCGTGGAGACGCCCGCCCAGCTCGATCGCCTCCTGGGGATCGGTGTCCGCGTCGCGCAGGGCTTCCTCTTCGGCCGCGCGCAGCCGCCGAGCGAGATCGAGGCGCAGTACGCAGGCGGCGTGGCCTCGACAGCAACGCGGCCCCCGGCAGCGCCGGCGCCGCCGCCTTGACCCCGCGGTCAGGCGTCGAGCGCCGCGAGGCCTCCGTGCGCCCGCGCCACGAGCGCTGACGCGCCCGCGCGTTCCGCGATCGCGGCGCCGCGGCGCAACGCCCGCGCGGACTCCGCCCCCGCCGTGGCCTCCCCCAGGGCGATCTGGATGCCGGCCTCCACGATCCGCGCCTCGCAGCTCTCGACGATGCGCGCGGCCTCACGCAGCGGGTCGGGCGTACCGCAGGCCGCGGCCTGGGCGCGGAGCGCCTCCGCCTGGCAGCTCGCGGCGCCGAACCGGCGAGCCACCTCGAGCTCGGCATCGGCGACCCGCCGCGCGGCCTCGAGCTCGCCGCTCGCGGCCAGCGCCACCGCGAGGTCCGGGCGGACCGGCCGCAGCGGACCGAGGGTGCGCCACAACCCGCGGCGGTCGAGCACGAGCTGGGCAGAGCGAAGGTGCTCGGCGGCCCCGGCCGCGTCCCCCCGGGCGGCCAGCACGAGCCCGAGCGCGTTGTCGCGCAGCCGCGGATGGTCGAGCGCTCCGGCACGGGCGGCCGCGGCGTGCAGGTCGGCGCGCGCGAGCAGGACCCCACAGATCGCCCCGCCTGCCACGGCGTCGAGGTAGGCGTCGGGCTCGATCTCGGCGAGATGCTCCATCGCGTCGCCGTGGAAGGTGTCGGAGGCGTCGAGCGCGCCCGCCAGCCACGCGTTGACGGCCCGGTACACGGCGCAGTAGGCCGCGGCGGCCGGAGCGCCGCGGCGGCGCGCGTGGCGCGCGGCGGCGGCGAGGTGGCGCTCGGCCTCTGCGTGGGCGTCGCACATCATGAGCGCCTCGAGCGGCGCGCCCCACGGAGCGCCCGCGCCGAACTCGCGGACGACGGCGCCGTCGGCGACCGCGCGGCGCGCGAGCGCGACGATCTCCGCCGCCGCTCGCGACCCGGCCTGCAGATGCCGGCACGCGACGATCCCGAGCAGCTCGTGCTCGCCGGCGCTGTCGCCGGTCGCCGCCGCCGCCAGCCGGTCCAGGCGCGCGGCCTCGTCGGGCGGCACGGCGATGCTCTGCATCGAATACCGCTGGCTGGTCAGCGAGACCGCGAGCGCCTCGAGTTCGAAACGCATCGCCCGCTCGCCGGGGCCGAGTTGAGCGACCGTCGCGTCGATGAGCTCCACGACCCGCAGCCCGTCCTGCTCGAAGTCCGCGTCGGCGTCGGGCCGCAGCATCTCGCGCTCGACGGCGCGCGCCAGCGTCGACAACGTCGCGGCGCGCGCGGCCGGCTCATCCTGCAGGGCCAGCGCGCGCTCGGCGTGGCGAACCGCCTCGGTGCAACGGCCCTCGAGCAGCCGCGCGCCGGCCAGCGCCGACAGCAGCCCGGGGAGGTCCGCCGCCGGGGGCGGCTCCTCGAGCGCCCGCTCGAGGAAGCGGCCGGCGGGCCCCGGAGCGCCACCCGCGAGCGCAGCGGCGGCGGCGGCACCGAGGCGCGCGGGCACCGTGGGATCGCCCGCCGGCAGCACGGCGAGCAGGTGCGCCCCGATCTCCTGCGGCGGGGCACCGTCGGCGGCGAGCATGGCGGCCGCCGCGGCGTGCAGCGCCGAGCGGGCGCCGACGGTCATCGTCGCCACCACCGCGGCGTGCATCGTGGGGTGCGCGAAGCGGAGGGGGCGCACGGGTTCGAGCAACCCCGCGTCGCACAGCGCGTCGGCTGCAGCGAGGGCGGCCTGGGGCGTCAATTCGGCCAGCGTCCCGGCGCTGCGCAGATCGGCGCGCGTGTCGAGCGTGGCGCACGCGCGGGCGAGCGCCAGCTCGTCCAGGCCGAGCGCCTCGAGGCGGCTCGTGACGAGCCGCGCGACCGACGCCGTCGTGACGTCGGCCAGCCGCCGCGCGCCCTCGGCGTCGATTCCCAGCCCGCTCGTCCGTGCCGCCGCCAGCAGCTCGCGCACGTGCAGCGGCAAGCCGCCGCTGATGCGCGCGCACGCGGTCACGAAGGCGCGGCTCGCGGCCGGCTCGCGCTCGCGCACGATGCGTTCGACCCCGGCGGGCGACAGCGCGGACGGGGCGATGCGAACGACGTCCCCGGCGACAACCCGCTCGAGCTCCTCCGGCAGCGGGCGCCCGTCCCGGCGCAGGCCCAGGACGAGCATGACCGGCAGGCCGCCGATGCGGCGGCTCGCGTAGCCCAGCCAGGCGAGGGTGGCGTCGTCGCTCCACTGGGCGTCGTCGACGATGATGAGCGACGGCGAGTCGTGGGTGAAGCTGACCAGGAGCCGGTACAGCGCGGCCATCACCGCGTCGTGCGGGGTGTCGGGACCGGTGTGCGGCTCGATACCTAGCGCGCGCAGCGCGGGGCCGTCGGCGAGCTCGGTGCGCCCCGCCGGGCTCATGCGCCGGACGGTTGCCTCGAGCAGCGCCCGCGTCACCCCCAGCGGGATCGCCCGCTCCATCTCCGAGGCCTGCGCGCGCAGTACGCGGACGTCCTCCTCGCGCGCGCGCTGCGCGAGCGCGTCGAGCAGCGACGTCTTGCCCACCCCGACCGGCCCTTCGACGACCGCCGTCCTGCCCGCGCCCGCCATCGCATCCTCGAGCAGGCCGCCGAGCATGGTGACCTCCGCGCGCCGTTCGTACAGCGATGTGGTGCTCAGTGCGCGCACGACCGGCGTCTCCGGGAGCGCCCCCGCGTCCCACACGACGGGATGCAGGCGGTGCCGGCCGCGCATGCCCTTCAGGTGCTGTGTGCTCGCCGGCGCGAAGGCGACCGGCGTGCTCAGCCGCGCACGCACGGCATCGGAGACGAGCACCTCGCCGCCGGCGGCGGCCGCCGAGACCCGCGCCGCCATGTTGACCTCGCGCCCGAAGTAGTCGTCCTCGTCGCGCAGCGCGCTGCCGGTGTGCGCCCCGATCCGCACCCGCAGCGGCGGAGCTCGCGAACCTGCGTTGAACTCAGCCAGCGCACGCTGGATGTCCGTGGCGCAGGCGACCGCGGCGTCGGCGCTCGAGAACGCGACCATGAACCCGTCTCCGACCGTCTTGACCTCGTAGCCGCGGTGACGCTCGATCTGTTCGCGCACGAGCGCGTTGTGCAGGCGCAGCAGATCCAGCCACCGGCGATCGCCCAGCGCCTCGACCAGATCGCTCGAGCCCTCGATGTCCGTGAACAAGATGGTGGTCGTCGCGGTCCCGCTCGCGAGCACGATCGTGAAGCTCCTTTCACCTGATCGCTTGACAAGTCCCGCCGCGATCGGCTCTATTAGCGTCGCAGGCGGGCAGATGCGAGGCAAGGGAACGGAGGACTGTGATGGACGTTGAGGGCGAGCATCCAGCGGAGCGCGCGCCGCGTGCAGAGACGATCGAGCGGCTGAGCTTCGCCGTCCCCGAGGAGGGCATCGACACCGAGGCGCTCTCCCGGGTGATCGGCTGCCACTCGTTGCCCGTGCCGTGGCCGGTGCGCAAGACCGGGACGAAGCCCGGGCCGGACGAGCACATGGAGATCGAGGTCCGGATCCGGGTCACCTCGCGGGAGAGCGGATAACGCCGTCCCCCTCCGGCTTCTTCGTCCTTCGCACGCCGGCACTGGCGGTCGAGGAGATCGAGGACGTCGACCTGCGCGTGCTGGCGGCCGGCGACGGCGTGCGGGCCGCGATCGCGCACGCGGCCCCGGCGCTCGCCGACGCGATCGACCGCGGCTGGACGCCGAAGGTCGAGGCGGCGGTCGCCCGTTACGCGCTGCGCATGGCAGGCCGGCCGGCGCCGTTCGGGCTCCTGGCGGGCGTGTCGGTCGGGGAGATCGGCGACGCGACGCGACTCGACCTCGAGCGTGGGCTGATCCCGACGACGGTCACCCGTTGCCTCGGCGTCCCGGCAGGGGCCGCCAATCCGACCGTGCGGCGCTCGGGAGAGTGGCGGCATGCCGTGGACCCCGTCACGCACGCGTGGACGCGGACCCGCGCCGCCGACGGGGAACAGGACGCAAGCGGCGAGAAGCAGGTGACGGTCATCGACGCATGGCGCCCGGCACCGGGCCTGACCCTCTCCACCGGGCTCGTCGCCGACCTGGCGGGCGCCGCCGAGCTGCTGTGCGCGCTCACCCCTGATCGCCCGCCCGCGCTCGTCGGCCGTTTCGCCCGGCGCCTCATCCACCGCTACGGCGACGCCGAGGTGGCGCTCCTCGAAGCGCTCGACCCCGAGGACGGCATCGGACTCGAGCCGGCCGCGCACGAGCTCGAGTGGGGTGCGCGGGAACGCCGCCTGCTCGACGCGGTCGCCTCCGGCGCCGGTGAGTGGGAGCTGACCGACGGCGACCTCGCCGCCCTCGCCCCGCGCCGCCCGCGCCCGGCGCCCGCCGCGTTCGCGGTTCAGGCCACCCTGCTCGCCGACGGCGGACTGCGCGTGCACGGCGTGAGCGGGCCGAGCGGTGCGCGGTTCCTCGGCCGCCACGCCCACGCCGACCTGGCCGCCCGGCTGCAGGCACATCTGCGCGCCGAGGAGGCGCTCGCGCCCGAATACATCCACGCGGAGGTCCGGCTCGCGCCCAACGACGCGGGGGAGGCCGTGGTGATGGCCCCGCCGGGCCTGCGCTCCCACGTGCTCGACCTCTCCGGCGGCGCCGAGGGAGCGACCGTCATCTCGCCCGCCGAGCTCGTCGTGCGCATCGAGGACGGGCGCCCCGCGCTCCGCGCGCCCGCGCTCGGCCGCGACGTCGTGCCGCGGATCACCTCGGCGCACGCCTATCACGAGCACCCGTCGGGGCCCTATCGCTTCCTCGGGCATCTGCAGGACCCCCACGGCAGCGGCTGGATCGGCTGGGACTGGGGGCCGTTGCGCTCGGCCGCCCGCCTGCCGCGTGTGCGCCGCGGCCGAACCGTCCTCGCGCCCGCCACCTGGCGCCGCGCCCCGGGCGACCTCGACGGGCTCCCGCGCTTCGTCCTGCTGCGCCAGGGCGACCACGAGCTGCCGCTCGACCTCGCCTCGCCCCTCGCCCGAGCCGTGCTGGCCAAGACAGCGGGAACCCTCACCTTCGCCGAGGACCTGGCCACGGCGCCGGTGCGAAGCGCAGCGGGCCACCACCGCCACGACGTCATCGTCCCCTTCACCCACCCCCCACCTAAAGGGGTCGGGTCTCGGCACCGGACATCGCCCGGTGCTGCGGCCCGTCCCGCGCGGGCGGTCTTCAAGCCTGGGTCGGAGTGGACCACGGTCAAGCTGTACTGCGGGCCCGCGGCGGCGGACGACATCCTGCGCGACCTCGTCGCGCCGGCCGTCGCAGGAGCACGGTGGTTCTTCCTGCGCTACGCCGACCCTGAGTGGCACCTGCGCGTGCGCGTGCGCGCACCCGACGCCGCCGCGCGCCTGCTCGAGCTGGTCGCCGACGGCCGGGTGTGGAGGGCCGAGCTCGACACCTACGTGCGTGAGAGCGCACGCTACGGCGACATCGAGGGCGCCGAGCACGCCTTTCGCGCCGACAGCGACGCGGTGCTCGCACTCCTGCAGCCGCAGCCCACGGCCGTGGAGCGGCGGCGGCTGGCTGCCACCGGCGTCGCGCTGCTGCTCGCCGACGCGGGCGCCGGACGGACCGCCCGCGCGCAGCTGCGCGCGTCCTTCGCGCCACTGCGCGGGCGCGCCGGCCGAGGGGAGCGAGCGGCGGTGCGCGCGCTCGTGGCCGACCCGCCCGCGGCGCTGGCCGATCGCAGCGTGGCGTGGCTCCCCTACGTCGCCGCAGCAGACGCCGAGGCCGTCACCAGCCTCGCCCACATGCACGTCAACCGCCTGCTGCGCGAGGCGACGCGGATCGAGGAAGGCATCGTCTACGACCTGCTACCGCGCCCGGCATCTGAAAGGGTGGCTCGATGAGCGAGCCCGCCTTCAAGACGGTCATCGAGCCGTTCCGCGTGCACGCGGTCGAGCCGATGGTGATGACCACCTCCGCCCAGCGTCGCGACGCGATCCGGGCGGCCGGCTTCAACCTCTTCCAGCTGCGCGCCCAGGACGTGCTGATCGACCTGCTCACCGACTCCGGCACCGGCGCCATGAGCCGCGACCAGTGGGCGGCGATCCAGCACGGCGACGAGTCCTACGCCGGGTCGCCCTCGTACTTCGTCTTCCGCGACGCCGTCCGCGAGCTGTTCCCCTTCGAGCACATCATTCCCACGCACCAGGGACGCGCCGCCGAGCGCATCCTCTTCAGCGTGCTCGGCGGGGCGGGCAGGATCGTCCCGAACAACACGCACTTCGACACGACGCGCGCGAACGTCGAGGCGACGGGCGCCGAGGCCGTCGACCTCGTCATCGCCGAGGCGCACGATCACGCCAGCGCCCATCCCTTCAAGGGCAACCTCGACGTCCCGGCGCTCGAGCGGCTGTTGCGCGAGCGCGGGGATGACGTCCCGTGCGTGATGGTGACCGTCACGAACAACTCGGGTGGCGGCCAGCCCGTGTCGCTGGAGAACCTGCACGCGGTCCGCGCGGTCTGCGACGCGCACGGCAAGCCCCTGTTCCTCGACGCCTGCCGCTTCGCGGAGAACGCCTGGTTCATCCGCTCGCGCGAGCCCGGGCACGCCGATCGCGACGTGGCCGACATCGTCCGCGAGATGGCCGGGCTGGCCGACGGCATGACGATGAGCGCGAAGAAGGACCCGATGGGCAACATCGGCGGCTGGCTCGCGCTCGACGACGACGACCTGGCCCAGCAGTGCCGCAACCTGCTCATCCTCACCGAGGGCTTCCCGACCTACGGCGGACTCGCGGGCCGCGATCTCGAAGCGCTCGCGCAGGGGCTGCGCGAGGCCGTCGACCACGACTACCTCCACTACCGGATCCGCTCCACCGCCTACCTCGGCGAGGCGCTCCAGCGTGCGGGCGTGCCGGTCGTCACCCCGGTCGGTGGCCATGCCGTCTATATCGACGCGCGCGCCCTGCTCGACCACCTCGACCCGCTCGAATACCCCGGCCAGGCGCTGGCGATCGCGCTGTACGAGACCGGCGGCGTGCGGTCGTGCGAGATCGGCACGGTGATGTTCGGGCGGGCGCCTGACGGCACCGAGCAGCCGGCGGCGATGGATCTCGTCCGTCTCGCCATCCCGCGGCGGACCTACACCCAGAGCCATATCGACTACGTCATCGAGGTGTGCCAGCGCGTCGCCGCGCGTGCCACCGAGCTCCCGGGCTACCGGATCATCGAGCAGCCCGACGTGCTGCGGCACTTCACCGCGACGTTCGCTCCGGTCTGAGCGCGCAGGTCAGGAGGGGCCGAAGCACGCCCCCGCGGGCTCACCGCCGAGCTGCCGCGTGTCCGTCACGGCTCCGGCGCGCAGATGCACGGTGGTCGGACCGTCCACCGTGATGTCGAGCTCGAGACCGTCGAGCGACAGACCCGCGGCCTCGAGGTCGATGGTCACTTCGCACACGCCGGCGAGTGAGCCCGACAGCGCGTTGCGCACCGGCGCGTCGGCGAGCGTGACCGCGACGCCCGTCTCCACGTAGGGCGAGTCGGTCCCCTCGAGTTCCTGGCCCGCGACGTCGCTGGTCACCGGCGTCCGCCTCGCGATCGCCTCGGAGACGACGTCGACCGCCGCCGTCCCGGTCTCGCCCCCGCGCACGCCGATGTCGTGGACCCAATAGGCGGAGAAGAGATCGAAGCCGAGCCGGCGGATGCTCGCCAGCAGCGCGGTCCTCTCCTTCTCGTCGAGCTCGCGATCCGTCCATGGCGTCGGAGGCGCCGTCCAGCGTTCCGGGATCACCTTGAACACGACGTTGCCGGGTGCGCTCACCCGGGCACGGTCTGCGAGGAACTCGCCTTCGCGGACGCTCCAGTCGCGCGTGGCCTCATACCGCGCGTAGTGCTCGTAGTTCGGCAGCACCTGGAAGCGATGGTCGTAGCCCAGCGCGCGCAGGCGCGACGTCTGCTGGGTCTCGAGCGCCACGAGCGGGTCGTTCGAGCCGACGAACGAGAACGCCGGGACGTTGCGCAGGTTCTCGAGCAGATCGAACTCCTGCGCGGTCACGCCGGCCCGGACCGAGACCGCGCCGAAGCGGTCGGGCAGGAAGGTCGCCAGCCGCCAGGCACCGAGACCGCCCATCGAGTAGCCCGCGACGTTCGTGCGGTCGTCGTCGAGGTTGTAGTGGCGGCGAGCGTGCGCCCAGACGCGCAGCGTGTCCAGCAGTGCCTCGCCGTGGTACCAGCCGTCCGTCCCGAGTCCCAGGGGGGTCACCACGACCGCGTCATTGCGCTCGCCGAGGTTCTCGTAGATGTGCGGGAACGACGTGTACTCGTTGTGCGTGCCGTCGAGCGAGTGCAAGAGCATCAGCAGCGGGCTCCTGCGCTCCGGCCGGTACGCCGTCGGGATGAAGACCGTGTACTCCTGGAAGCGGCCGCGGAAACGGGGAAACTCCTCGCGGTAGCCGCCGTAGCCCTCCTCGAGGTCCTGCCCGGTCCGGTAGTGGCGGTTGTAGAGGCCTGGCCCCGCGACGTAGGGACGGTCGCGCCCGGCGCGCAACCCCTTCAACGACACGACCTGCCGGAAGCGTGTGACGTCCCCCGCCTCGATCGCCTTGTGCTGCGTGTGCTCGCGCGGCCCGTCCGGAACCACGTACCCGACCGCCTCCGAGGCCTCCTCGTCCTTGCCGAAGCCCTCGATCTCGGTGGTGTTGAAGGCCAGGTCGAGGATGCCCTCGCGGTAGGCGCGCGCCTTGGAATCCCACGTACCCGCGCCGACGTTGAGCGGCAGCGCGCGCCGCTTGCGGCCCGTGCGCGGGATGCGGAAGGTGATCGTGTTCGCCCTGAGGTTCTCGCGCGCCGTGCCGACGCGGCGGGTCGCGCCACTGGCGGAGGTGACGCGCACCGCCCCGTCGGCCACGGTCACGAAGCGGCGCCAGGGTGAGGCGACGTCGGCGCCGCCGGGCCACGGCCGCGCGTTGCGCCCCTTTCCGACCGCGATTCCCAGCGCCGTGGAATGACGCGTCTTGAGTGAGTTGAGCTTGACGCGCATGTCGAGGTCGCGGCCGCGCGGGCGCACGCGCAGCTCCACAATGTCCGCCGCGTTGTCGCCGTGCCCGTGGTAGTAGGCGCCGGGGGCGGAGTGGTCGGTCTCCTGGTCGTCCTCGTTCCAGTCCTGCGGGCCGCTGTCGTCGTAGAGGATGTCGGTGTAGACCCACTCCCCGTGGCTGTACTGCGCGGTGCCCGAGAGCTGCGTCGCCTCCCCGCGCCAACTCGCCTCGGCGGCGGGCGCCGCAGATGCAGCCAGCAGCAGGCACAGGATGGACGGCAACATCCGCAGGTTCGACTGACGCATCTTCCCAGCATGCCCGGCGATCGGTCGCCGCAGCCGTCACCTGACCAGTCCGGTCACGTTCGAGCGCTCCGCGCCGATATACCGGCAATGAGGGTTGGGCGCTCGAGCGCGTTGCAGGACCCTGCCGACGTGCGGTTCCGGTTGGCGACGGTCAAAACCGGGTGCGTGCTCAGCTCCGCCATGGGCCTGGCCGGGCTCCTCTACTACGCCCTGACCTGGGAGGTCGGCAACCGCGACGAGCTGACCGCGCTCACCATCGGGATCGTCGTCAGCGGCGTCATCGTCGCCCTGCTGCCGATGCGCAGCCTCATCGCCGGCCGCTGGCGCGAGACGTTCTTCTCCGGCTGGACCGCCGCGATGGTGATCGGCATCCTGACCCTCGTCGCGATGGACCCAGCACGCCCGAGTCCGCTCGCGCTGCCGCTGTTCATGCCGCTGCTGTTCGCGGGCATGTCGTATCCGCGCCAGGTGGCGACCTCGATCGCGGTGATCGTCCCCCTGAGCTACGTCGGCCTGGCGATCGCCATCCAGGAGAACCTCAGCTACGCCATGTTGTTCACCCTCAGTCTCAGCGGCGCCGCGGTCATGTGCATCTGGCAGGTCCTCAACCGCGAACGCCAGCGCGAAGAACTCGACCGCCAGCGCGATGAGCTCGCGCGCGTGTCGCGCGCCGACTCGCTGACGGGCGCGCTGAACCGGCGCGGCTTCGAGGAGCGGCTGGACTCCGAGATCGCGCAGGCGGGCCGCAGCGGCCGGCCGTTCACGCTGGCGATGATCGACCTCGACCACTTCAAGGCCGTCAACGACGAGGAGGGCCACGCCGCCGGCGACGCGGTCCTTCGGCGAACGGCCTCCCAGCTCGAGCTCGTGCTCCGACCAGGCGACGCGGTCGGCCGCATCGGCGGGGACGAGTTCGCGCTGCTGCTTCCCGGTGTCGCCAGCAGCGACGCCGAGGTGCTCCTCGCCCGCGTGCGCGAGGGACTGCGCACCGTATCCCCCGCGTGCATCGGCCACGCGAGCTTCCCGGTCGACGGCACCTCCGCCGACGAGCTGGTCCGTCACGCGGACGAGATCCTCTACGCCGCGAAGGGCTGTCGTCCCCGCACCGCGCTCGGCCCGGTGGACCTGAGCTGGGCCGCGACGCTGGCCGACGCCGTGGACCGGCGGATGGACGTTGCCCACGACCATTCGCGCGCAGTCGCCGACCTGTCGGCCGCCATCGCCGAGCGTCTCGGCTGGACCCCGGCGGAGATCGGGCGACTGCGTCTGGCGGCGACGCTGCACGACGTCGGCAAGGTCGCGATCTCCGATCACATCCTGCGCAAGCCCGGCAAGCTCACGCCCGAGGAGTACGAGGCGGTGAAGGCCCACAGCGTCATCGGCGCCGAGATGGTCTCGCGGATCCCGGGCATGGAGTCGGTGGTGCCGTGGATCCGCCACTCGCACGAGCGACTCGACGGCGCTGGCTACCCCGACGGTCTCGCCGGGGAGTCGATCCCTCTCGCCTCGCGCATCCTGCTCGTGGCCGACGCCTTCGACGCCATGACCTCCGACCGCTCCTACCGGCGCGCGCTGCCGGCCGCGGAGGCGATCGAAGAGCTGCACCGCCACGTCGGGACCCAGTTCGACGAGCGCTGCGTGGCGGTCCTGGTCGAGGTCGTCGAGGCGACCGGCCTCCCCCGCTGACGCACCGCGACCGCGCAGCCGCGAACATCCGCGTTCGATGACCGCGTTCGAGCTCAACGATCCGCAGACGCTCTACCGGCGCTGGGAGGAGTCGCAGTGGTCGCCGTTCGCGATCGACCTGACCACCGACACCGACCAGTGGCAGGCCATGGGCGGCCCCGACCGGGAGCTGGTCTTCTACGTGCTCTCCTCGCTCATGGTCGCCGAGGAACGCATCACGACGAAGTTCTCCGGGCTCGTCGGCGCGCACGGCACGGAGGAGGAGGCGACGTTCCTCGCCACCCAGCAGGTCGACGAGGCGCGGCACATGCAGTTCTACGCTCGCTTCCAGAACGAGGTGATCGCCGCTCCGGACACGATCGCGGCTCACGTGGCGCGCGCCCGCGACCAGGTATCCGACGCCTTCCGGCGCCTCTTCGACGGTGCGCTCGTCGAGTTCCACGAGGCGCTGGTCGCGTCGCCTGCCGACCTCGCCGCCAAGGTCCGCTTCGTCACCCTCTACCACCTGATCCTCGAGGGCACGCTCGGCCTCACGAGCTACAAGTTCACAACGGATCATCTGGCCCGCGAGGGGCTGCTGCCGGGCTTTGCCGACGGCTACGGCCGCATCCACCACGACGAGACGCGCCACATCGGGTACGGCGTGTGGTTCCTGCGCGAGACGGTCCGGCGCGAGCCGACGGCGGGCGACGTGGTCCGCGCCACGCTCCGCGACCTGCTGCCGTCGGTCGCCGAGGCGCTCGCCCCACCCGCCACCGGTTCCGGCATCGACTTCGCCGCGATCGGCGCCGACGCCGACAGCGTGCGAGCGTTCGCGCTCGACGGGCTGACCCGGCGCATGGACATCATCGGCGTGCCGCTCAGCACGCTCGCGGGCTAGCCCCGCTGGATGACCGTCAGCCCGGGCGCCGAACCCGGCTCGTCGTATCCCGCAAGCCGCCTGCGGAATGCCGCCGCGGTGCGCGCCGCGTGCGCCTTGGCCTGCTCGGCGCGCGGACCGGCGAAGCGCTCGTCGACGGTCTGGTCGAACAGCGCGAGCCAGCGCAGGAAGTGCCCGCCGCGCAACCCGACGCGCGCGTGCAGTGCGGCATGGGGCGCGAAGGCGCCGCCGCGGTAGGTGCCGGCACCGAGCAGCACGGACTCCCAGAACGATGTGATCCGCGGCACGTGCGCCTCCAGATCGAGCCGCGCGACGTCGACGAAGATCCAGCCGATGATCTCGTCGACCATGGCCCGCCCGTAGAACGCGCGCACCAGTTCCTCGCAGTCCTCGCGGGTCTCGATGTCGTGCACTGCGTCAGAGGCTAACCGCGCACGGGTGCCGTGGGTCGCTCAGCCGAGCGGCTTGCGCATGAGGACGATCTCGCCCGGCGGCGACGGCTGGCGTCCGTATTCGACGTAGCCGATTCGCGTGTAGAGGGCGAGGTTCTCGGTCATCGTGGAGTGCGTGTAGAGGACGAGCGCGTCGAGCTCGCGATCTCGCGCAATCGCCTCGGCGCGCTCGAGCAGCGTGCGTCCGATGCCGGTGCCGGCACAGGCAGGATCGACGGCCACGTTGTCGATCAGAAACCCCTCGTCGGGGTCATCCTCCATCGCCAGCACCCCCACCACGCGACCGTCCTCCTCGGCCACGGTGACGTCGAGCTCCTCGATGACCTCGGCGTAGTCCTGCTGCATCGGCCGGGGCTCGCGGCCCATCCGCTCGACGTACTTGCCGTAGGCGGCGCGGACGATCTCGCGCACGCGGTCGGCGTCGGCGGCGGTCGCGGCGCGCAGGCGCATGGCCCCAGATTACCGATCGCCGAGCATCCTCTCCTGGTACGCCCGCCGTGCCGACTGGTCGGTCTGCCGGACCTGATCGGGCATGAGCGCGCGCGACAGCGCGTCGCGTCCGCGCTGAGGCAGGAGGGCCATGATGCGGACCAGAGCCCCGACCTCCCGCGGCACGAAGACCTCGAACCGGGGCCGGTCCACGGTGCGCGCAACGGCCACGGCGACCTCGGTCGGTGAAAGCCGCCTGCCGCGCCCGGCGCTCGTGCCCGCTGCCAGATCGGTGTCGACGACGATCGGCATGATCACGCTGAGATCCACCCCCGTGCCTCGCAACTCCGAGCGCACCGCCGTGCAGTAACCGAGCACCGCGTGCTTGGAGGCCGCGTAGGCCGCCTCGCCGGCGGGCGCCAGCTTGCTCCCGGCCGAAGCGATGGTGATGACGTGACCAGAGCCCCTGGCGACCATCGCCGGGAGTGCGATCTGCATGCCTCTCCGGACGCCGTGGAAGTTGACGTCGAACTGTCGCAGCGCGGCATCCTCGGGCTCGTCGACGTAGGCGCCCACCCACATGATTCCGGCGTTGTTGACCAGCACGTCCACCGCGCCGCCCAGCGCCTTCTCCGTCGCGGCGAGGAAGGCGGTGAACGAGGCGGTGTCGGTCACGTCGAGTTCCAGGCCAACGGCCGCGGACCCGATGCGGTCGGCGGTGGCCGCTGCAGCGGAGGCCGACAGGTCACCGAGCGCGACGCGATGCCCGCGGCGCGCGAGCTCCTCCGCGATGGCCGCGCCGATGCCCCGTGCCGCACCGGTGATCGCAATGCGTTTCATGCGCGGAGTATCGCCTCGCGACCGTCAGCGCTGCGGCAGCTCAACGGATGGACCTGGTGCCAGGCCCCATTCGGCGGCTGTCGCTTCACACCGGGTGCCGGAGGGTCGATACTCAGAGCATGCGCCGACCGACCACCGCACTCGCCCTCACCGCCGTTGTCGTCAGCGGCTCCGCCGTCGCGGCGGTGACGGTCAGCGCCAAGGGCGACAAGTCCGACAAGGGGAAGGCCCGCGCCGTGCTGCACGACGCGGCTGGCGCTGAGATCGGCCGGGTGGACTTCAAGACCCGGGACGCGGCCACCACGGTGCGCGTGACCGTCGACGACGTCACCACGGGCTTCCACGGCTTCCACGTCCACGCCGTCGGAGCGTGCGAGGCGCCGTTCACCACCGCCGGCGGTCACTACGCCGGCGCCGGGGGCGCGCACGGCACCCACGACGGCGACATGCCGCCCCTGCTCGTCAACGACGACGGCAGCGCCAGCGCCCAGTTCGTCACCGATCGCTTCACCGTCTCAGAACTCACCGACGCGGACGGCAGCGCGATCATCGTCCACGCGGGGCCCGACAACCTGGCCAACATCCCGTCGCGCTACCAGTCGACGACGTCGCCGACGCCCGGCCCCGATGCCGACACCCTCAAGACGGGCGACGCCGGCGGCCGGTTCGCGTGCGGTGTCGTCGAGGCGAAGGGATCCGAGCGCAAGCGCGGCTGACGACGCCCGGCCTCAGCGCCCGATCTCGACGACCTGCTGGAAGGTCGGGCGGTTCTGCCAATCGATGAGCGGCTGGGTGACCCCGCCGATCGGACGGAACCAGATCGCGTCGAAGCAGGCCTGGTCACCGTCGCGGCCGGCCTCGCGGCACACCGCGTCGCCGCTGTAGGTGTCCGCGGGATCGACCTTCAGCGCGGCGCGCAGCGAGCGCTCGAGCGCGACCCGGCAGCGGCGCCGCGAGCCACGCCCGCAGTACACGCGTGACCAGCCACCGGTGCGGGGTGCGCCGAGCAGCCGCCGCAGGTCCGCGATCGCATAGCCGTGCCAGCCGTCCTGCCACGCCGACCCGAGGTGGTCGCCGTGGTTGTTCGGCAGGTTCGCCAGCTCGTTGATGTGCTCGATCGCCGCCATCAGGCGAGGCCCGAGCACCGGCCGGAACTGGGCGCGCATCCAGCGCGGCCACCACGCGTCGAAGAGGGCGATGGCCTCCGCGTGCTCGTAGCGACCGTCCTGATCGCCGTCGCGGCGGTGCGCGCCGTCACGCAGCCAGGACCGCAGCTCCCGCACGGCCCGCCGCACGCCGACGTCGCGCGGCCGGCCGAGCACCCGTAGCGCGAGCGGCAGCGCGGCGTCGGCACGCAGGTCCACCGTGGCAGCGTCCTCCATGGCCGACACGAGCTGCGGCGCGGTCGCGCGGCGCCCCGCGCTCACCAGCGGCCGTACGCGATCGGCGAGCAGCTGCGAGCGGTAGGCGGTCCCGTAACCCCAGTTGTCGTCGGCGGCGGCGTAGCCCCGGGCCTGCTTGTTGTTCCAGTCCGTCGCCCACGCCTGGTCGACGAACTGCGGATGCTCGCGGCGAGGCGTGAAGGCCGACGTCCGCAGCGCGTCGGGGTCGTAACCGCGCCACTCGTTGGACCGGCGGCCGCGGATCGGCAGGTCGGGATCGGTGCCCCTCGCGCGGCGCGGGTTGTAGCCGGCGTTCTGGTAGGCGGTGTGCTCCGAGTCGACGTAGAACCAGTTGAACGCGTACCCGATGAGCGCAGCGGCTTTCTGGAACGCCTTCGGGCCGGTGATGCGATCGGGGTCGTTGAAGTAGGAGAAGGCCAGGCCGCTGTCGGGCTCGTGCATGTAGGTGGAGCGCAAGCGCGTGTAGGCGACGGGCCGTCCCCGCAGCGTGCCGCGCCCGACGACGAGCCCGAGGCGCGTGCGCTCGGTGCGAAGGGTCTCGCTGCCTGCCGGCGTGTCGTCGGCGGCCGAGGGTGACCACTCGTTGCGCCGCTCGAGCGTTTCGATCGGGACGCACCGGCCCCGATCCCGGTATCCCGTCGAGTCGGTGCGCGCCGGCCCGCCGTCCGGGTCGCAGAGATCGACCGCGAACGTGTCGACGAGGTCCTGGGCGGATGTCGTCGCGCTCCAGGCGTAGCCGCGGCCGTGCCCGATCTGGACGTAGAGGTTGACGCCCGGAAAGGCGACGCCGCGAGCGGAGATGCCCGGTGCCTGGACCTCCTGTTCCATCAGCGCCTGCGGCGCGAAGTAGCCCGTCTGGGGGCCGAACACGGCGATCGGCCTCCCGCTTGCCGTGCGGCGGCCGGAGACGAGGATGGCGTTGGACATCGCCCCGGGAAAGGCGACGCGCGGCGGGGCGCCGTCGGGCGGCGCACCCGGGGCGGTCGGGACCGGGTCCTCGCCCGTGCCCGTTCCGGAGACCTGCACCTGCGGGACGGCGAGCGACCCGCGATCGGGGAGCGCGGGCGTCTTGGCTCCGCTGCCGCGGCGCGGGTAGGCGAAGCGCCGCGACCGGACGGTGGTGGGGGCGGCAGGATTGTCCGCCGAGCGGAAATCGCGCCAGACGCGGGTCCCCACCCGGCGCCCGAAGCGCACGCGGGAGCGCTCGAGCACCTGGGCAGAGGCGAGCTCGCCGCCACCGCCCACGCCGAGGATCGCGCCGACCACCAGGGCGGTCGCGACCGTGTCGGTGCCCTTCCAGTCCTCCGGGCCCTGCGGCTGGTTGATCGCCGCGTACTCGGCCGGAAGCTTGAGCGGATTCAGCCGCGCCTCCGCGATGTAGGCGTTGATGCCGGCGACGTACTCGGCGAGGTCGGCCCGCAGGCCGGCGGCCTCCGCCTCGAAGCCGGGGCGCTCGTTGTCGATCTGCGCCTGCAGGTCCGCCTCCGTGTAGGGGGCGACGGTCCAGACGAGGTGGTCGAAGGCGCGGTTGCCCGGCGAGCCGCCGGCGAACGACGCGAGCTGGGCGCGTCCGATGTGGCGGAACACGTCCATGAAGAACAGCCGGTCCTCCGCCGTCGCGTACCCCGTGCCGAACATCGCGCCCGCCCGCGTCTCGCCGTAGATGTGCGGAACGCCGGCCGTGTCACGCACGACGGTGACGTCGTCGCGCGGGCTGTAGGTGCGCTCGACGTCCTCCGGTTTCACGCCGAAGGTCGCGTCCTTGAAGTAGGAGGCCATGCCGCTCGCGTCGAGACCCTCGTAGCCGTGGAGCAGGTCGCGATAGGGCGCGAGCTGGTCGTCGCTGTGGGGCGGCCGCGCACCCGTGGCGAGGAAGGCGGCCAGGTCGGCGCCGTTGGCGAGCCCGTTCTGGCCCGGGGGCAGGACGTTGCGGAAGCCACCGGCGTCGTGGTGTCCGTAGGGCAGCGGGTCGGGGGCGGCGGCGGCGGGCGCGGCCCAGGCGGCCGCTATCGCGAGGGTCAGTGCGGCTGCGCGTCTCATCGGCCGGGATGGTCGCGCATCGCAGGTCTGCACGTACCTTCGTCCAGCGGTCAGCAAACTTGGGCGAGCTCGCTTCAGTTATCTGGCTTTGGCGCCGACGAACTCGGGACCCTGCGGCCCGGCCGGGCCCAGGTCACCACCGTCGACAAAGGATCACTGCATGTCACACCGTTCACCGCGCAACATCGCGCTGGCCGCCACCGCGGCACTGAGCATCGGCGCCGCCGCACTGCCGGCCGGTGCCGACGCCGCCAAGCAGCCGCGCTTCGACCCGTACGTGGCCTATGACGGTGTTTGCGCCGAGTCGGCACTGATGTCGGCCGTGAACGCCTTCCTGCCCAAGGGCTCAACCGTGGCGAAGGCCAAGAAGGTCCGCAGCCGGTTCGCCCCGCGCGGCGTGGGACAGCTCACCGTGGACGGCCGCAGCTATGCCCTCAAGCCCGATCGCAGTGGTGACCGGTACTCGGCCCGGAGCGTGTCGTGGGGCTTCAAGAACATCAAGATGTCCTCCGACGTGGGTCAGGCGCTGATCGGCAAGCGCGCCACCCTCACCTACAAGACCAGGGCGCGGACGATGAGCCTCAGCACCAAGGTCGAGCAGTTCGGCTGCGGTTAGCCGCGGGTCCTTCAGCCGCCGCCCGCGCTCGACGCGGGCGGCACGCCTGTTGCAAGCGCGCTGTCAGAACGTCCGGCCCCCTCTCGACCCTCCTCGTGTGGATCGAGAACGGAGGCCGAGATGCTGGGTGCGCTGATGTTGTTGGTGGGACTCGTCGCGGGCGGATGGCTGGCCTGGACGCTCCTGCGGTCGCAGTCCGCTGGCCTGGCGCAGGAGCGCGAGGGGCTGCGTGAGGCGTTCGCCGCGCTGTCCCAGGACGCGCTCGAACGCTCGACGCAGCAGCTCACCGAGCTCGCGCGGGCCCAGCTCGGCGAGCAGCGGGCGGCCGCTCGCGAGGAGCTGACGGCGCGCCAGCAGGCCGTCGAGCAGCTCGTGCAGCCCATCAGCGAATCGCTCGCGAAGGTCGACGGCAAACTCCAGTCCCTCGAGCGCGAGCGCGCGCAGGCGCAGGGCCAGCTGACGGAGACGCTGCGGGGAATGGGCGAGGCGCAGGAACAGCTGCGGCGCGAGACCGCCGGGCTGCGCACCGCGCTGCGCTCCCCGATCGCACGCGGACGCTGGGGCGAGCTGCAGCTCAAGCGCGTCTGCGAGCTCGCCGGCATGGTCGAGCACTGCGACTTCACCCAGCAGGCGTCGGTCGCGAGCGACGGCGGGCGCCTGCGCCCCGACCTCGTCGTCCGGCTGCCCGGCGGCAAGGACGTGGTGGTGGACGCCAAGACACCGCTCGAGGCCTTCCTCGCCGCGCACGACGCGACCGATGAGGCCGAGCGGGCCGCGCAGCTCGCCGCCTTCGGGCGTCACGTCCGCGAGCACGTCCGCCAGCTCTCCGCGAAGTCGTACTGGTCGCAGTTCGCGAGCACGCCCGAGTTCGTGGTGCTCTTCCTCCCTTCGGAGGCCATGTTCTCGTCGGCGCTGGAGCAGTGCCCGGACCTGATCGAGGAAGGGGTCACCCAGTCGGTGATCATCGCCACACCGACGACGCTCATCGCGCTCCTGCGCGCGGTCGCCTACGGCTGGCGGCAGGAGACGATCGCGGCCTCGGCCGCCGAGGTCGCCGCGCTCGGCCGCCAGCTCTACGACCGGCTGTGCGTCATGGGTGAGCACTTCGCCAAGGTCGGGCGCCAGCTCGACGGCTCGGTCAGGGCCTACAACGACGCGGTCGGGTCGCTCGAGGGTCGCGTGCTCGTCAGCGCGCGGCGCCTGCGCGACCACGGCGCCGCCCCCGAGGGCCGCGAGCTGCCGGCCCCGGAGCGGATCGACCGGATGGCGCGCGAACCGCGCGCGGTCGACCTGCTCCCGGCGGGCGATGTGCCCGAGGCCGCCTGACGATCGTCAGCCGCGGCGCGGCTTCAGGACCTTCCAGCGGTGAGCGGTCGCCCGGCCGACGTTGCCCGCAAGGTCGGTGGCCGTGATCTTGAGGCGGTGGCGTCCCGGGCGCACCTTGACTTTCCTCGGGCTCTTACAGGGTTTGGCGCGACGCCGGTCGAGCTTGCACGCCAGCGAT
Organism: uncultured Solirubrobacteraceae bacterium; assembly: GCA_963781415.1. Taxonomy (GTDB): domain Bacteria; phylum Actinomycetota; class Thermoleophilia; order Solirubrobacterales; family Solirubrobacteraceae; genus DATLGB01. Next base: position 2,087,613 of record CAWAFT010000002.1, on the reverse strand, counting down.
GCGACCGGTTCCGATGTCTTGAAGACGAACTTCGCACGGCGTTTGCGCGTGCGCGTCTTGGGCTTGCGGGTGAGGGTTACGGCGGGCTTGACGGTGTCCACCGTGAACGCTCGGGTCGCGACCTCTGACAGCAGACCGTTGGCTCCGCGCGCCTGAACGGCAAACACATGGGGGCCTTCTCCCAGCGGGGTTGCGGACGTGTGCGACGCTCCGATCCCCGGCCCCGTGCACGGCCCGAACGGAGCGAGGTCGAAGCGGCAGGCGAACGAGGTCAGCGGATCGCCCGAGATGAAGGTGAACACCGGCCGGTTCTTGTTGGTCAGGCCGCTGGGACCACCGGTGATGATGGCCACCGGTGGCGGCCCGGTCGGGGTGGCTGTCGCGGTGGCGGTCGTCGTCGGCGTCGCCGAGGCGATTGGCGTCGTGGTGGCAGTTGCCGTCGCGGTGGGCGTGGCGGTGACGGTGGGGGTTGTGGTCTCGGTGACCGTTGGGGTCGGCGTTGTCGTGACCGTCGGAGTCGGCGTCTCAGTCGGCGTCGGCGTCGCCGTCGTTGTCGGGGTGGGCGTGGGCGTCGGCGTCGGGGTCGTTGTCGGGGTCGGCGTGGGCGTGGGCGTCGGTGTCGGCGTGGGTGTCGGCGTCGGCGTCGGCGTCGGCGTGGGTGTCGGCGTCGGCGTCGGCGTCGGCGCGGCGGTGACCGTCAGAATCCCGGTCCCCGAGGCGGCCTGCCCGTCGGGGTTGGTCATGGTGACGTTGCACGTCCCGGCGTCGCCGCTGTGGTGTTCAGGTTGAGCACCGCGGTGGTGGGGTTGGTGAAGCTCGTGGAGTTGACGGTGACGCCGCACCCGACGGCGCCGAGCAGGTGCTTCGGGAAGCCGGCGCCGGGGTCGAAGAACCCGCTGCCGGCCGTGGACGTCCCCGTCACCGTGACCGGCACCGACGCCTGGCCCGCCTGGATCGTGGACGGTGCGACGCTGCTCGGCGTCGCCGGCGGCGGCGCGCTGATCCGCGCGATCCGCGTGCCCCAGACGTTCGTGGACGACGCGTACTCCTGGATCGTCCACATCGTCTGGTCGTCATCCGGGTCCACGCTCGTCATCGAGTAGTCGCCCCAGCGGCGCCCGGATCCACCCCCCGGGTCCCCCGGGGGGTTGTAGGCGGCCGTCGTCGCCGTGTACTCAGTAGGCGTGTCGGTCTGCCCAGCGGGGTCGCCTGGAAGCCGCCCGGAGAACCACGCGTCCGCGGCGTGGCCGAGCCCGGCGACGCTGCCGCCGATCGACATGATGCCCTGGCCGGAAACGGCGACGGACGGGATCCAGTAGCTCCTCGGACTCACGACGGCGCTGTCGAAGACCGTCCCGCTCTGGACAAGCGCCGGGGTACCGCTCGGATTGATCTCGTACCACCGCGACGAGGTGCGCGTGGGTGTGCCGGACGACACGCCGGTGCTGATCGTCCCGACGTTGTGCGCCGTCCAAATGTGCCCGTTCCGTATCTGCGCTGCGAACAGCCGGTCGTCGATCGCGCTGAGGCGCCCGTTGGCGCTGCCCGTGTTGCCCAGATGGTCGACGCGGATCGGGAACTGCGTGGTGGGGACCGTCAGCGTGAGATTCGTCGACATGACGGGCGTCCCGCCCGGATCCGTCACCCGGCGCAGATCGAGCTGGCTGAACACCGCGTTGTCAACGCCGACGAAATAGCCCTCGGTGGCCGCCGGGTCGAAGTTGTCCACCCCCTGCGGGGTGTACAGGCCTGCGCTGGTAGCGGTCGGGGCGCCGGTGAAGCGGCTCACCACGACTGGGCCCGCGCCGAGGACGGACGACTTGCGGACGACGTACATGTTCGTTTTGGCGAACGCCCCGGCGAGCGTGAACATGTTCATGCCGATGTACAGGGCATTGGCGTCAACGCCGATCGTCGGGTAGTCCGCGAAGAACGTCTCATCGGGACCGCCGACGTCCTCCGGGTAGAAGAAGAAGGTCCAAACGGTCGACGGGCTGATCACCGGGCCGTCGGAGACGGCGAGCAGGACGCGGTTCTCTTGGTCGCCCGCACTCCCCGGCACGTCGATGATCACGATGATCCAGCGATTCGTGAGCCGGTCGTAACGGATGTGCGGGTCAGAGGTGAAGTTCGTTGCCACGGGGGGCGTCATGACCGAGGCGAAGAAGACGTCAGGGCTGACGTTCATAACGCCGTCGGCCACACCAGTGGTCTTGCTGTAGCTCCGTAGGCGTCCATTGATGGCGACGATGAACTGCGCCGGGCCGACCGTGCCCATCGTGTCGGGCGGAAAGGCGCCGGCATCCGGCAGGGTCGGGCCGGCGAAGTTCAGTCCCGACGACACTGCGGTTCTCGAAGCGGCAGGTGGCGCTTGTCTTGAGGCGGGGGCACCGGGAGCGAACGGCAGATGGCGGCGCGCTGGGTTCGTCCGGAAGGGCAGCAGGCGCGAGGGCGACGGCCCGGCGGTGCGCTGCGCCGCGGTGATCTGCGCCATCGTCTGCGTCACACCGCGCGAGCCCTTCGACGGCTGACCGCGTTCCGCAGCATGGGAAGCAGCCGCCCCTGGGCCCGCGAGGCATGCGGCGACTAACAGGATCAGACCCCCGTGCCGAGCGTGCATGGCGCGACACTACGCCGACCGGGCGTCGATGGGAAGGGTCTGGTGCCAAAACCCAAGAACTCGATCGGGTTCTCCGCGACCTATCTTGGGGTGGTGTCCTGGTGGTTGGCCGCGCTCATCGCCGCTGGCGCGGGACTGCTCGTGTGGGCGGCCGCCCTGTTGGTGCTGGTCGCAGCGGGACGCGGCGCGGATGCCCGGGCGCTGGCTCGCTTCCTGCCCGACTGCGTCGTCTTCCTGCGGCGCTTGACGACCGATCCGCGGTTGCCGCGCCGCGGCAGGGTCCTGCTGATCGGGGCGCTCGGCTATCTGGCGCTGCCGATCGATCTCATTCCGGACTTCATCCCGGTCGCCGGGCCAGCTCGATGATGTCCTCGTCGTCGCGCTGGCTCTGCGCTGGGTCCTGCGCTCGGCCGGCCCGGCGCTGATCGACGAGCACTGGCCGGGGCCGCACCAGTCGCTCGACGTGGTCCGGCGGCTGGCCTTCGGACGCTCGTGACATCCTGTCCGCCGCGTGCTCGACAAGGTGGACATGCTCAACGCTGCGCAGTCCCTGGCGGCCGCCTGGTCGCCCGACACCGTCGCGGCCTTCAACGGCAATCACGTCCAGGTCGTCCGGGTCGAGGGCGAGTACGTCTGGCACGCGCACGAGCGCACCGACGATCTCTTCATCGCACTCGACGAACCCGTCTGCATCGATCTGCGCGAGCGGACGGTCGAGCTCCGGCGGGGCGAGCTCTTCGTCGTGCCGGTCGGCACCGAGCACCGCCTGCGGGCCGACGGCGTCGCGCACGTGCTCTGCATCGAGCATCTCGGCGACGTCGCCGAGGCTCCGTTGACCCCGGCACTCGAAGTGCCACCCGGTCTCTGATGGCATCCGGCGACCTGCCGACCATGTCCTTCGACGACCGGGCCGCCGCGCACGCCTGGCTCGAGCGCAACCACGCGCGCTCGCCCGGGATCCGCGTGCGCATCTTCAAGAAGGGCAGCGCCTTCCCGACGGTATCGGTCGACGACCTCGTCGACGAGGCGCTGTGCTTCGGATGGACAGACGGGGAACGCCGCCGCGAGGGCGAGACGAGCTTCCTCCAGCAGATCGCCCCGCGCGACCCATCGGTTCCCGAGTCTTCGCGCAACCGCAAGCGCATCCAGGCGCTGATGGGCGAGGGCCGTATGACCCCGGCGGGCGTCGCCGCGCTGGGCTGACCCGCCGCACTTCCTCCGCAGATGACACAGTTTTGTCGCAGAGTCGGTTCAGCTGAACCGTTCTTCCACCGGGAGCGAGGCCATGCATGACCAACCAGGCGATCATCAACCTGCTCGAGCTCGACAATTTCATGGAGGGGCGCGTCGAAGGGCTTGAGGGCCGGTTCGGCCGCGAGGCGCTGGGCTCGCGCGACCTGGGGGTCAGCCACTGGCGGTACGCGCCGGGGCTTCGCCTCGGCGCGCACGCGCACCGCACGGAGGAGGAGGCCTACGTCGTGGTCTCGGGGTCGGGCCGCGTGCTGCTCGACGGCGAGGTCCGCGAGCTCAAGCCGTGGGACGCCCTGACGATCGCACCGGACGTCGCCCGCGCCTTCGAGGCCGGCCCGGACGGGCTGGAGATGATCGTCGTCGGCGGGCCGAACGAGGGCGGACAGCACTCGACGGGCGAGGTCTACTGGCCCGACCTCGACTGGCCCGACTGATCGCCGGGCATTCCGAGGTCACGATCTGAGCCGCACCCAGAGCTGTCCCGGCCCGTCCTCGTCGCGCACCTCGACGTAGGACTCGCTGCGCACGAGCTCACCGAGCTTCGTGTGGCCGTAGTCGCGCACGTCGAAGGCCGCGTTGGCATTGCTCAGGTACTTGCCGACCTCGCCCAGGTGCGACCAGCCGTCGACCTTCGACGTGCTGGTGATCGCCGTCGAGAGCAACCGCTTGAGCTTGGGGACACCCGGCTTGGGCTTCGCGCGCGGCGACGCGGGCCGCGCCGGCTCATCGGTGTCCTGCGTGAGCAGGTCGAGGTAGATGAAGCGATCGCACGCGGCGACGAACGGCGCGGGCGTCTTGCGGGCACCGAGCCCGTAGACGGTCATCCCGGACTCGCGCAGCCGCGTCGCCAGCCGGGTGAAGTCGCTGTCGCTCGAGACGATCACGAACCCCTCGACGTTGCCGGCGTAGAGGAGATCCATGGCGTCGATGATCAGCGCGGAGTCCGTCGAGTTCTTGCCCTGCGTGTAGGCGAACTGCTGCACGGGCTGGATGGCGTGCCGGTGCAGCTCGTCCTTCCAGCCCTTCAGCTGCTGGGTGGTCCAGTCGCCGTAGGCGCGCTTGACGAGCGGCGTCCCGTACTTCGCGACCTCGCCGAGGAGCTCGGAGGTGAGGCTCGCCGTCGTGTTGTCGGAGTCGATGAGGACGGCGAGGCGCGTGGCGTCAGAGGTGGTCACGCCACCATCCTCTCACCGGGTTGCCGAGCCCTGCCGACAGGCAGATACTCCCCGTGTGCCCCCAGACGCCCCCGGACCCCCGTCGTTGCAGCTCTTCCTCGACGCCTTCAACGCCCACGACGTCGACGCGATCATGTCCTTCTTCACCGAGGACTGCGTATTCGATACGCCACGCGGGCCGACCCCCGGAGGTCGCCGGCTGGTCGGCAGACAACAGGTCCAGGAGGGGATCCAGGCCCGCTTCGACGGGATTCCCGACATCACCTACGGCGACGATCGCCACTGGACCAGCGGCGACCGCGGCGTCTCGGAGTGGACGATCCGCGGCACGCAGGCCACGGGCGAACCGATCGAGGTCCGCGGCTGCGACCTGTTCGAATTCGCCGACGGCAAGATCAGCCGCAAGGACTCCTTCTGGAAGATCATCGAGGGCTGAGCTCGCGGCGCCCACGCCGTCCGTCGGGCTCGAACCCACCCAGAGTTACCGTGGCGGTAAGTCTTGATGGCTTCGGCCACGCGGTCGCCGTCGGACCGCAAGCCTGCTCGTCGATCCCTCTGTGGATCTCGCCGTTGGCGTCCGGGTGCGCCGCGCGGAAGAACGTGCTGGGGCGCGCCGATCACGATCGAGCTGCGACGAAGTCAATGCGACCCGCTCGCAGCGTCCGAGCGCAGCGTGGGTGCCCAGCGCGAACACACGGACTGGAAGGTCAGGGCGTTGTCTGACTCCGAGGATTCGTCGACCGTCTGCTGTGAGTCTGCGAGAACCGTTCGCTGACCCGCCGCACACGTGTAGGTGACACGCTTGGCCTGGCCGGCCGCGAGACCGGGGACGTCCTCGGTGTCCGGAACCCCTCGCGGACGCGACACGGAGACCCTGAACGGCCCTGCCGCAACCGTCCCCACGTTGCGGATGAGCGCGACTGTCCCGCTCGCCTGTTCGACCACGAGATTCGGCTTCGGGACCGGCGTCGCGGTCGGGCTGGCAGTCGCGGTCGCCGTCGCGGTCGCCGTCGGGTCGCGGTCGGCGTCGGCGTCGGCGTCGGGGACCCGCTCGGAGTTGGTGTGGGGCTCGCGGTCGCCGTCGGCTGGGCCGTGGGTGTCGGCGTCGGCGTCGGCGTCGGGTCGATCAGGGTCGATCTGCTCCTCGTCGAGTGGTTCGCCGTCGATGAGCTCGCCCGCCTGGGCACGCGTGTACTGAGCGCCGGTGTGCGAGACGGCGACCACGCGCTGGTCGCCCACATCGAGGCCGGCGAGGGGCGACGAGCCGCCACCGACCACTGCGGTCCTGCCGTTGCGCACGGTCAGGTCGGTGCCCTGGTCGGTCGTCACGAGGCCTCCGCGCGTCGGCTGCTTGCCGGCGCGCACCTCGAGCTTGCCGTTGGGCGTGAATCCGGCGACCACATCGCCCTTGGCCGTTCGCACGGACTTCGGGAGCTGCACGCGACCGGCTGCCTTCAACGTGTCGGCTCGCAGGTACCAGGCCCTGCGCTCGCCCTTCGACACCACGGCCAGGCGCTGCTTCCAGGGGCTGTCGGAGGACCAGTCGTAGGCGAGGCCCTGGGCGGCCGCGGGCAGGGTGGCGCGATCGAGCACCTGCCCCTCGCTCGACAGCGTGGTGAGCTTGCGTCCCGCGAGCGCGAAGACGCGGCCGCCCGTGGGATCGGTCTCGATGTCCGTCGTGCCTGCGGGCGCGGTACCGAGCGTCCGCCGGTCCCCCGTGACAGGAACCACCGCGGTGATCTTGTTGCTGCCCTCTTGTACGTACACGACCTCGCCGGACGTCCCCAGCACCGCGGCGTCGAGAATCCGGCTATCGGCCTTGATGACGCTGGCCCGCGGCACGGAAGCGCTCGCTGTGGCCTGCTTGCCGTTCGTGTTGAAGGCGGCGGCCGACACGACCTTGACCGAGTTCCCGCTGCCGACCGTCACGACGTACATCGGGTAGACCACCATGTAGCCGTCGATCAGCGCCTGCGTCTCGCCGTCCGATTTCTTTCCGAAGCGGTAGTACACGTCGCCGCCGTCCGTCATCCGCTTCAGCTGCACGCTTCTCGGTTCGCCAAACAGGCTCTGGCGAAACCGGTCGTCGCCTGAATAGACCTTGTTGGGCCGATCGAGCTTGGTGGTGTTCGGATCGAAGAACCTGAGTTCCAACGAGGCGTTCTTGCCCCAGACCCCCGCGACGGCGATGGAGTGGCCGCCTACACGGTCGCCCACCTCGATCTTGGTGCCATTCTCCTCGTAGTCCTCGTAGCGTCCGTAGGCAACGGCCGCGACGCCCCCGTTGGCCATCACCTGGGCAAGCCGTTGCGGGGTCGTCAGGCTGGTGTCGGCCCAGCCGAACGTCAGAGCCGTGCCCAGCTTCTTGCCGTAGAGGTTGAGGAAGGAATCGGCGACCTTCTCGTAGTTGGTCCCGCACTTGCCGCTCCCCACCTCGACGGTCTTACCGGCGCCGGAGAGGAGATCCTGGACCGTGCTGTACGCGTAGACCTCGCTCGAGGGGTATGGCTTCTTGCGCGCCAGGTAGTCCAGCCTGCTGACTGGCGACTCGTCGGTCACGATCTCATTCACATCGGCCGGCTTGCGGCTCCACCACGGATAGCTCGAGAGCGGCGTCTTGACGCCTTTGTACTCGTAGTAGCCGATCAGGTCGAGTAACGAGGTGGGCACGCAATGGCAGCCACCGTTGCCCTTCAGCGCCTTGAAGGTGAACTCGCGACCGTCGCCGCGGATGGTGCCGCCCAACCGCCGCTGATCGTAGTCCGGAAGGTCGCAGACCCGGGCTCTGAAGCTCGAGCTGCCGAGCTCACTACGCGCTTTGCAGCCTGCCTGCGCCTTGGCCTGCGTTGGCTCTGTGATGAGAATCGCGACGCTCGCCAGCAACAGAACGAGCCCACCCCTTGCCAGGTTCATGCGGCCACCCAACTACAGCGCGGCGGAGTTCGCAAGCGGGGTCAGGGCTGGCACCGAGGCGAACTTCAGGCACGTGCGTGCAGGCGCTTCTCGGAGGCGGCCGGTCGCTCGTGGAGATCCAGCCAGCCGGCATCCTTCGGACGCGGTGCTGACGCAGGAGCGATCACCGACCCGGCCCGCTTCGCCCAAGAGCATCAGGCCGCTTCGTGGCTGTACCTCTGTGGCGAGGAATTCGCTGCGATGCAGGGCGGCATGTCCTACACCGACCGTGGAGGCCGCCGTCGACGTGTCGGCCAACGTCGTCTCGGATCCGCCACGGGTGCTGGACATGGATCTCGCCCGCCGCCAGGTCGCGGCGCTGGACGACCTCCCGCGACCCACCGTCGTGACGTGCCGCGCCGGTCCCCGGTCGTCCGCGTTGGTCTACCTCTACGAGGGCCTCCAGTCGGGCGAGACAACCGATCAGGTTTTCGCACGAGCGGAAGCAGACGGCGCGCCGTTCATACAGAGCGCGGAGTGTCGAGCCTGGGTCGAGCAGGGCCTCGACGAGCTGTCCGATGGTGGAAGCGAAGTCTTGACGGATTAGAGCGGGCCCTTGCCGGAGGGACCCCGGCTTTTCAGGATCGCGCCGACCCTGTTCTTTGCTGACCGAGGGGTCCGGCCAATCCGGATCGTGCCGTCTTGGAGGCATGACTCCCTTCACCATCGCCCTCACCGCCCTGGCTCTGCTCGTCACGCCGTGCGGCGCTTCGGCCGCGGATCCGCCCTGCGGCGAGGGCGAGCCGTGCCGGGGCTGGGCGCAGGCGGGAGACGGCCAGCGGCAGGTGGTGACCGTCGACGGGAAGGCGATGGTCGTCGGGACCTGCCGCTTTCAGAAGCTCTGGTACGCCGAGCGGATTCGCTACGGCGGGCCCGGTGCGCGCATCGAACGCCTCAAGGGCGATGCGTGGGCCCGGCGATACGGCTGCGGTTTCGACGTGCAGAACTACTAGCCGAACAGCACGAGGGCGCCACCGCCATCAGCCGGGCATCGTCTCGCGGCCGGGCCACGGCACCTCGACCGAGTCCTCGGTGGCCGCATTGCGGGCCACGACGTACTCGACCGTCTCGACCTCGGAGAGGTTCTCGAGGATGTGCGTCTCCCGCGGCGGGACGTAGAGCAGGTCGCCGGCGACGACCTTGATCTCCTCCTCGAAGTTCTCCCCGCAGCGGATCAGCATCTCGCCGCGAAGCATGTAGAGCGAGCTCTCGCAGTTGGCGTGGTAGTGCGGCCGCGAGACGGTCCCGGGCGGCACCCGGAAGACGCCCATGAAGATGTCGGACGCGCCGACGGTGGCCTGGCTGATCTCGGCGCCGCCGATCACCCCGCGCGAGGTCCCGTGGTCCGGCGCCGGCTTGACGATCTTCACGGGGTGACTCCTTCGATCTGGGTGCGCAGCTCGGCGACCCGCTCGCGGTAGCGGGCGACGTTGTCGAGCTTGATGTCCTCGTAGCCGCGAATCATGTCCGGAAGCTCTGCGAGCTCGATGCAGAGCGCGTCCGTCGTGGGCGCCTGGCGGGCGACCGCCCACTGCACGAGCTCACGGTACTCCGCGATCAGCTCGCGCTCGACCCTGCGGACCTTCGCCTTGCCGAACGGGTCCGCCTTGGTGCCGCGCAGCCGCCGCATCCGGTACAGCGAACGCAGCCCCGGGTCGAACCAGGGCCCGAAGCGCAGCTTGCGCTTGACGCCCATGGCGCGCAGGAGCGGCGGATGGAGGTTGACCTGCACACGCGCGCCCGGCCCGAACTCGGCCTCGATCCGCGCCCGCTCGACGGGATCGAGGTGCAGCCGCGCGACCTCGTACTCGTCCTTGTAGGCCATCAGCTTGTGGAGGTTGCGCGCGACCGCCTGCGTGAACGCCTTGTCCGTCGTCGTGTCGGCGGCGCGGATCGTCTCGACGAACTGCGTGTAGCGCTCGGCGTAGCCCGCGTCCTGGTAGGCGACGAGCTCGCGCTCGCGCAGCGCGACGATCTGCTCGAGCGTCTGCGTCAGCACCGGCGCGGGCGTCACGCGGGCGATCGCGTCCGGGTCGGCCACCACCGCGCGGCCCCAGGCGAAGGCCGCGAGGTTCTGCTCGACCCCGGCGCCGTTGAGCCGGAACGCCTGCGTCATCGCCGCCTCGGACACCGGCAGCAGCCCGCGCTGGAACGCGGCGCCGATGACGATCGCGTTGGCGGGGAGGTGATCGTGGAACAGCGCCTGCGACAGCGCCTGCGCGTCGAGCAGCACGTTGCGCTCCTTGCGCGTGTTGCGCTCGATGCGGTCGAGCTGCAGGTCGATGGCGGGCATCGTGCGGTTCGGGTCGGCGACGACGGCACCGGTCGCGGTGGCGCTGGTGGAGACGACCGCCGTCGTGCGCTCGGGCGATGCGGTGCGCAGGTTGCGCGCCTCGGCGCCGCCGAGCGGGTCGAACACCATGTAGGCGTCGACGCTGCCGGCCGTGGCGCGGTTGGTGCCGTGGATCGGCTCGTCGGAGATCAGCACGTCGGAGACGACCGGGCCGCCCTTCTGCGCGAGGCCGGTCTGGTCGAGCGAGCTGACCTCGAGGCCGTCGAGGTGTGCCGCCATCGCGAGGATCTGCGACACGGTCACGACGCCGGTCCCGCCGATGCCGATCATCCGCACGAGCGCCGTGCGCGGTCCCGGCTCGGGATCGGGCAGGTCGGCCGGCGGCGGCGGGGGCACGAACGCCGGCGCCGCCTTCTTGGCCGCTCCCTCCTTGGCCGGGATGACCGTCAAAAACGAGGGGCAGTCGCCCTCCAGGCACGAGTAGTCCGTGTTGCAGGAGGCCTGGTGGATCTGCGTCTTGCGGCCGAACTCGGTGTGCGTCGGGACCACCGACAGGCACGAGGACTTGCGCCCGCAGTCGCCGCAGCCCTCGCAGACGCGCTCGTTGATCGCGACGCGGAAGGCGGGCGGGGCGATCTTGCCGCGCTTGGTCAGCCGCCGCTTCTCGGCGGCGCAGACCTGGTCGTGGATCAGCACCGTCGTGCCGGCGATCGCGGCGAGCTCGCGTTGCGCCTCCTGCATCTGCGAGCGGTCGCGGACCTCGGCGATCGGGTCGAGCTCGATCCCCCGGTAGCGCGACATGTCCTCCGTGGTGACGATGACCCGCTTGACGCCCTCGAGCGCCAGCCAGCGCGTCAGCTCGGGCACCGTGAGCTGCCCGACGACGTCCTGGCCGCCGGTCATCGACACGAAGCCGTTGTAGAGCAGCTTGTAGGTGATGTTCGTCCCGGCCGCGGCGCTGGCGCGGATCGCCAGCGAGCCGGAGTGGTGGAAGGTGCCGTCGCCGAGGTTCTGGATCAGGTGCTCGTTCTCGACGAACGGGGCCATGCCGATCCACTGCGCGCCCTCGCCGCCCATCTGCGTGATGCCGGCGATGTCGCCCTTGCCCTCGCGGTTGAGCAGGATCATCGTGTGGCAACCGATGCCCGCGCCGACGAGCGTCCCGTCGGGCGCGGCGGTGGAGCTGTTGTGCGGGCACCCGCTGCAGAAGAACGGCGTGCGCGACATCGGCAGCGGCCGCGCCATGTAGCGCGACGCCGTCTCGATCGCGCTGACGCGCGCCTCGAAGCTCTGGTCGCTGACGCGGCGGCGGATGCGCGGCGCCAGCGCGAGGGCGATCTCGTCGGCCAGCAGCTCGCCCTCGGGGTGCAGCAGCGCGCGGCCGTCCTCGTCGAGCTTGCCGACGATCTGCGGCGCGTCGGGCGTGCGGTAGAGCAGATGCTTGATCTGCTCCTCCATGAAGGGCAGCTTCTCCTCGACGACGAGGATCTCCTCGAGGCCGTCGGCGAACTCGCGCACCGTCTCGCCGTCCAGCGGCCAGGGCATCCGCACGTGCAGCAGCCGGATCCCGCGACGCTCCAGCTCGGCGTCGTCGAGCCCCAACAGCGACAGCGCGCTGCGCAGTTCGCGGTAGGTGGGGCCGCTGGCCATGATCCCGAGCCAGGCCTCGCCGCGCGCGCCGGCGATCTCGTCCAGGCCGTTGGCGCGCGCGTACTCGCGCGCGACCTGGAGGCGCACGTGCAGCAGCGAGCGCTCGAGCGCCAGCGAGTCGGGGGCCAGCAGCAGGCCGTTGGGCTCGTGCACGAACGGCCGGCCGTTCCACTCCACCTCGGGCAGGACCGGCGTCACCCGGCCGGGCCCCACCTCGGCGGTCCCGGCCGCGTCCGCGACCGAGGTGACGATCTTCATCGCCGACCACAGCCCGCTGGCGCGTGAGAGCGCGACGGCGTGGCGGCCGAGGTCGAGCACCTCCTGGACGGTCGACGGGTAGAGCACGGGGACGTGCAGCGCGGCGAGCGTCGCCTCGGCGGCGCTGGGCAGCGTGGAGGACTTGCACCCGGGGTCGTCGCCGACCCACAGCACCATCCCGCCGTGCCGGCTCGCGCCCTGGAAGTTGCCGTGGCGGATCGCGTCGGCGGCGCGGTCGAGGCCGGGGTTCTTGCCGTACCACCAGCCCGTGACGCCGTCCACCCGCGCCTCGGGGCGTCCGGCCACGAGCTGCGTGCCGATCACGCTGGTCGCCGCGAGCTCCTCGTTGAGGCCGGGCTGGAACTGCACGTTCCACCGCTCGCGGAGCGCGCCCAGGCGCATCAGCTCCTTGTCGATGCCGCCGAGCGGAGAGCCCTGATAGCCCGAGACGAACGCAGCGGTGTTCAGGCCGGCGCGGTCGTCGGCCTGCCGCTGATCGAACGGGAGGCGAACGACCGCCTGGATGCCGGAGCAGAAGATCCGGCCCTCCGGGAGCTCGTACTTGTCGGAGAGGGTGACCTCGCGCAGGTCTGGGGCGGAGACGCTCACACCCCCATGGTAAACAAACCTGACCACGGACGCTGGCGACTCGCGTGCGCATGCGATCAGGCATCCGACCACATGCAGATCTGGCCCACCCACCCCGACGGGCCTGGTGATGCCGTTCGATCGGGTCGCGAGGTGGAAGGCGCTTTCCGGACGAACTGTTGACTGGATCGCGGCGCTGGAGCGGGCCGCAACAGCTCCAGCCGAGCCCGAGCCGTTGTCGCTGATACCGGGCCCCGCGGTCACCAATCGAGGTGCGCCCCTGCCATCACGACGGTGTCCGGCGCGTTTGGTCGTCGCCGGCACAGCCCGCCGTGAGCTGCCGGCTCCCGGCCGGTGCACTCGACGGTGCATTGCGCCGAGTCGTCTGAACGCCGCATTCCTCCTGCCTTAGGCAACTGACGGCTCGAACCGCCGACCGGCGCAGCTTGCCGCGCCCAACCGGGGCAGTCAGCGGCCTTTAGTCGGTGTGGCCGTTGATGGTGACGGTGAGCTTGGCCGTCGCGGTTGCGCCATGACCATCGCTGATGCTGTAGGTGAACGTCTCCGTGAGACGATCACCGTCGTTGAGAGCCTCAACAGCCGCATCGCTGTTATCGAGCCTGTAGCTGTAAGAGCCGTCGGCGTTGACCACCAACGTGCCGTATGCGAGGGAATAAGTGCCGGCGCTCACCACGCTCAGCGTGTCACCGTCGGCATCGCTGTCGTTTGCCAACACGTTGCCAGCCACAGCATCAGGCACGCCATCCTCCCGGACGAAGTTCACATCATCCGCAGCAACAGGCACACGGTTGTCGGTGTGGCCGTTGATGGTGACGGTGAGCTTGGCCGTCGCGGTTGCGCCATGACCATCGCTGATGCTGTAGGTGAACGTCTCCGTGAGACGATCACCGTCGTTGAGAGCCTCAACAGCCGCATCGCTGTTATCGAGCCTGTAGCTGTAAGAGCCGTCGGCGTTGACCACCAACGTGCCGTACGCGAGGGAATAAGTGCCGGCGCTCACCACGCTCAGCGTGTCACCGTCGGCATCGCTGTCGTTTGCCAACACGTTGCCAGCCACAGCATCAGGCACGCCATCCTCCCGGACGAAGTTCACATCATCCGCAGCAACAGGCACACGGTTGTCGGTGTGGCCGTTGATGGTGACGGTGAGCTTGGCCGTCGCGGTTGCGCCATGACCATCGCTGATGCTGTAGGTGAACGTCTCCGTGAGACGATCACCGTCGTTGAGAGCCTCAACAGCCGCATCGCTGTTATCGAGCCTGTAGCTGTAAGAGCCGTCGGCGTTGACCACCAACGTGCCGTATGCGAGGGAATAAGTGCCGGCGCTCACCACGCTCAGCGTGTCACCGTCGGCATCGCTGTCGTTTGCCAACACGTTGCCAGCCACAGCATCAGGCACGCCATCCTCCCGGACGAAGTTCACATCATCCGCAGCAACAGGCACACGGTTGTCGGTGTGGCCGTTGATGGTGACGGTGAGCTTGGCCGTCGCGGTTGCGCCATGACCATCGCTGATGCTGTAGGTGAACGTCTCCGTGAGACGATCACCGTCGTTGAGAGCCTCAACAGCCGCATCGCTGTTATCGAGCCTGTAGCTGTAAGAGCCGTCGGCGTTGACCACCAACGTGCCGTACGCGAGGGAATAAGTGCCGGCGCTCACCACGCTCAGCGTGTCACCGTCGGCATCGCTGTCGTTTGCCAACACGTTGCCAGCCACAGCATCAGGCACGCCATCCTCCCGGACGAAGTTCACATCATCCGCAGCAACAGGCGCACGGTTGAAACTCCCTCCCTGTGCGGCGTAGCTCACGCACTCGCCTTGACTGTCGAACGACCGCCCGTCGCTGCTGGTCAGTGTCTGCCAGCCACCCTTCTGGCACGACTTCGCGCTTGCGCTGTTGCCCGGGCCTGGCTCGGCGGGCTTGGCCCACCCTGCAGCCGTCATCGAACACGCCGTCGCGCACACCGCCACGCCCGTCCAGACACGAAGCCACGCAGTCATAGCAAGCCCCCACCCTTGTAGCCGTACGCCGGCCTTCGTGGCGAGACTACCTCCGGCATCCACTCAAACGCAAGACAGTCAGCACGGACAAAGTCGACGAAGTCATCGGCGACGCGGTCGTGGCGGATCCGGGTCACCGTGCGTTCGCGCTTGTCGGGACCTGCCCGAAGGTTCCGTCATCGGCTGTCGAAGGCGCCAGGTGACGGATCGGTCGCTCGCCCCGGGCTTTCACGAAGTCCGCCGGGCCGAGCAGCGTGAATGGCGCGCCGGATCGAAGTGAGCAGCGGTGGTGAACAAACTTGATCACGGACCACCCGAGCTCGGAATGTCTAGCTTCCTGTCCAGCGTGCTCTTCCTCGTCGCCCTCCTCGCAGCAACGGCCATCGATACGCCTCCCGCCGGCACGGCGGCCTCGTGCTCGCGGCCCGCCGGAGTGGTCAAGGTCGAGTTCGCCCGGCGCGACTACCCGCGCATCCGCCGCCACTTCAAAGGCGCGCTGAGACGAGGCTGGCCCCGCCGCCTGGTGCTCAACCGCCCGCTTGCCGACGAGCGCCGGGAGAGGGCCACCGCGGCGCTACCGACCCGCGACGGCTTCGACCGCGACGAGTACCCGCCCGCGGTCGGGCGCGGCCGAGGCGGCAAGAACCTCACTCGCGGTCGCAACCCGCGCGGCTGGAAGGCGGACGTCCGCTACGTGCCGTCGTCGGAGAACCGCTCGCACGGCGCCTCGCTCGGGAACCAGCTCTCGCCGTTCTGCAACGGGACGGCGTTCAAGTACGTCTTCACCCGGTGAGGGCCGCCGCCGAGTGCTCATCAGAAGCCCTACGCAGCCACGAGCCGCGCGACCTCGAGCAGCGACTCGGGCATCGGCTCGTCGAAGGCGCCAGGTGATCTGGATCGGGCGCTCGCCGCGGGCTTCGACGAAGTCCGCCGGGCCGAGCAGCGTGAAGGGTGCGCCGGAGCCATTGGCGAGCGTCGGGCCCTCGCGTACGAAGAGCAGGACGTTGGTGCCCTCCTGAGGCTGTTGCTGGTAGCGACGACCGGTCGGGCTATCGGCGCTCGTCGTGCTCTGCGACTCCCAATGAAATAGCCGCGACGACAGGGCGTAGTCGCGGTAGCGCGTTGTGGGTGAGTAACGGCGCTCGCTCTTGCGCAGAGTGACGAAGAGGACGTCCGTGCGGATGTCGCTCAGCCAGCGCACGCCTTCGCGGGAGGTCGGCGGCTTTGCGAACGTGCCGTCGCCGAGTGCGAGGAGAGCTTCGTCGCGCGAGTAGCGCGCATGAATGTGCAGCGGGCCGAAGTCGAGCGGGCGGGTGGCGGTTTCGGCTTCCTCACCCAGGATCCCCAGGACCTCGACCAGCTCGCCGCGGGCCGCCGGGCTGTCCCACAGCGCGCGCAACCCCGCCTCGAGATCCGCGAAGCCGTGACGCCGCCCGAAGATGCCGACGCCGAGCATGGTCAACTGACGCCGATCGCGCGCGGTCAGCTCCGCGGGCACATTCGGCTCCGACAGCAGGCGGCTGTACGTCGCCACTCGATCGTGGTCGTCCACGTGCAGGAGCCGATGGACAGCGCGCAGCACTGCCTCCTCGTACTTCCCGCCAGCGGGGACGGGCAGGCCGGCGTCACGACGAAGCCGCGTCCACGTGCGGTCGCGGACTCGGTAGAGGTCGCCGAGTCCGCGCTCGGTCTCGTGAAGGAACGTCTTGAGGGAGACATCGCCGAGGCGGCGCAGGTCGTCGACAAGCACCGACCAGGTACCCGAGCCGGCGGCGGCGCGGAGGCTGCCGAGGATGACGTCGCGGCTGATGCGGTCCAACTTGATCTCGCAGCCCGCCGGGAGGTACGGAAAGTCTTGTTCGACCTGGTCGACGAGCCGGCCGTTGCGCGGATCGATCAGCGCCCGCAGCTTGGTGTCGAAGCGGAAGCGGCGGTGCTGCTGTCCGATGAGGTCGACGACCGTGAGCGTGGCCTTGTTCTGATGTTCGCGGAGACCGCGACCGATCTGCTGCGTCAGGACCGTGGCGGACTGGGTGGGTCGGAGCAGCAGCACAGTGTCCACGGACGGGACGTCGACCCCCTCGCCGAGGACGTCGACGCTGAAGACGCAGCGGAGGTCGCCCTGTTCAAGACGTCGCAGGGCAGAGTCGCGCTCGGCGCTGTCTGTGTCACCCCAGATCGCGGCGCTCGGCAGGCCACGCTCGGTGAAGGCGCGGGCCATGTACCTGGCATGGTCGACGGACACGCAGAAGCCGAGCGCTCGCATCTTGGCCGTGTCGAGCAGGATGCGGTCCAGCGCCTGCAGGAGGCGCATGACGCGGGCGTCGTCGCCCGTGAAGATCTTGTCGAGATCCTCAGGGCGGTAGCCACCACGCCGCCACTCGAGGGTGGACAGGTCGACGTCGTCGTGGACGCCGAAGTACTGAAACGGTGCCAGGTAGCCGTCATCGATGGCCTCCCATAGTCGGAGTTCGACAGCCGTCCGGTCCCCGAACCAGCGGGTTATGTCCTCGCCGTCCATGCGTTCTGGAGTCGCTGTCAACCCGAGCAGCTCGATGGGCTGCAGGTGCTCAAGCAGCGCGCGGTAGCTGGGCGCCGCGGCGTGGTGGACCTCGTCGATGACGACAATCTCGAACGTGCTCGGGTCGAGGCCTTCGACCGCTTTGTTGCGCACGGACTGCACCATGGCGAAGACGTGCTGGCCGACTAGCGGCTGCTCCCCGTCGCCGAGGATCTCCCCGAAGTCCGGGTCCTTGAGGACGGTCGCATATGTCGCCCGGCTCTGGTCGAGGATGCGACGACGATGAGCGACGAAGAGCAGGCTCGGCTTGCGGCCGAGCTGATCGCACAGGCGGCGATAGTCGAGCGCAGCCATGACGGTCTTGCCCGTTCCGGTGGCCGCGACGAGCAGGTTGCGGTGGCGATCGTGGCGGTCCCGCTGGGCCTGTAGCTGTTCGAGCATGCGCGCCTGGTGTGGCTTGGGTGTGACGTCGAAGGCCACGAAGCCGCCGCCAAGGTTGCGGCGCTTTGCCCGGCGCTGACGGTCGAGTGCTTCGCGCAGGCGCTCACCGTCCTGCTCGGGGTCGAAGCGCTCGAAGACGTCGTTGGCCCAGTACGTCTCGAACGTCGCGCGCATCCGCTCCACGAGCGGAGCGGTCGCCACCTCGCTGAGGCGGACGTTCCACTCCATCCCCTGGTGCAGAGCCGCGTAGGAGATGTTCGACGAACCGAGGAAGGCGGTGGTAAGGCCACCGGGCCGGTGGATGATCCACGCCTTCGCGTGGAGCTTCGTGCGGTCGGCCTCGTAGTCGACGCGCACCTGCGCGCCAGCCTTCGCGAGCGCCTCTAGCGCCTTCGGTTCTGTGGCGCTCATGTACGTCGTCGTGATCACGCGCACCCGCCCTCCGCGTTCTGTGACGTGAGCAAGCTCGTCGATCAGGGTGCGGACGCCGGTCCAGCGGACGAAGCTCACGAGAAAGTCGACGTCAGTCGCGCTCGGCAACTCGCTGCGGATCTGCTGACCAACGGCGGGCTGCGCGTGCCCGTTCACAAGCAGCTCGTTGGCGGAGAGCGCGATCATTGGGCTCGCAGGCAGGATCGAAGTGCCGAGCCCTGCCGCCGGCCGTCGGATGCCCGTGAGTACGGCGGGCGGGAGATGGATGGCGTCCTCGTCGGTGAGCGCCGCGATTATTTCGTTGACGGCGAGCGCCTGCTCCTCAGCCGAAGCGTCGGCTTCGTGCATGCTGGCGAGGACTCGGCGGATGACGGTCCCCGCATGCCTCGCAAATCGCTCCGGGGCGTCGGCGCTCTCCAGCTCCGCCAACTCAACGAGCTCGTCATTGAGGCGTGACAGCGCGTCGCCCGCCGCTGCAGTGACCAGTTCGTCACGCAGACCAGGCGTCAGGTCAGTCACGACTGAGCAAACTACCGGCTGGCTTGTTGCCAAGATTCGCAAGATCGGACTCGCCGGCCCGGCAGCACATTGCGGGTCCCGGCGCTAGCCCGGAACTGCGCGACCGGGCGCTGCTGAATGTGCTCGCCTTCGCGGGCCTCCGGCCGCAGGCGGCGGGCGCTGCGATGGGAGGAGATCGGCGGCGCGCGCCTGCACATTGCGCGCAAGAACACGACGGTTCAGACCATCGCAGCACCGGCCATCACCGGCACGCACATCACCACGGGGAAGCCTCGAAGCGGCAGTCGCTATCTGGTTGAGACTCATTTTCAGCGGGCGCTCGGGCGGGGCTCCGCTTGCCTGGGAAAAGCGCGTCGGCAATTCATTCCGGTCAGGCCGGTGGTAGCTGGACCGCGAGCCGCTCGGCGAGCGCCCTCGCTCGGGCGCGATCGAGGGGTCCATTCGAGTTCAGCCGCTTTGCGAGCGCCTTCCGGTAAAGCAGCGGATAGCCGCGGAAGGTCAGCGTGCTCGTGAGGGGGAGATCGGCGTCGACGATGCACAGCGCCCCACGCACCTCGACCTCGGGAGCCAGTTGCTGGAGGGCTGAGCAGACGGTCTCGACCTGTTTGTCGAGACCATCCATGAGCCTCAAGCAGTCCCGGCCATTGATCGTGAGCTTCGCCTGTCCGAAAAGCGGCCGCCTGACGACAACCTTGCCCTTGTAGCGCTTGGTGTCGATCACCCACACCCCGGACGGGGCAACAGCGATGTGGTCGATGTTCGCGCGCGACCCAGGCACGCGCCGGTCGTGCAGAAGGAAGACGCCGTCATGGCACCGCTTGGCGAGAGACTCGGCGACCATACGTTCTCCTTCGCCGCCGCGGCCCCAGGAGCGCTCGTGCTGCGGTTCGTCCTGGAGTGCGAGGATCACCCCGCCGAGCCGCGGATGCCGCTCGCGGACGCGCCGCTCGCGGTTCTCCCGCCGCCGCTCGCCTTCGCGGCGAGCACTCGCACCCGCGCTGCCACCATCGAACCAATGCTCACCAGCCATGCCGACAGCAACGGCCAAGTCAGCACATGCCTTGACTCACGCGTAACGGAACCAGCAGCAAGTGGAGCTACCGACGAGATGAGCGCGAAGTAGCCAACCTCAACGGCACCCTCCCGGATGACCTCCGGGCGACGTGGGTGAGCCTGATGATCTTCGAGGGCCACACGGTCGTCGAGGTGGCCCGGCAGGCCGGCCACTCGGCCGAGACTTGCCTGCGCCACTACGCGCGCGTCTTCGAGGAGTACGACCCGTCCGACCGGATCAGCGCGGCGGACCAGATCCGGCGTGCGCGCGAGCAGCTCGCGAACGAGCGGCAGACGGGCCGGCAGCTCGGTCTCGACATCTGAAGGTCCACGGTGTGGACCCTCGGTGGACCCTGCGCCTGCCGAGCCCGACAACACGAAGAGCCGATTTGGCTCTAGATCAACAAGCCGACGAGCGGATTCGAACCGCTGACCCCTTCATTACGAGTGAAGTGCTCTACCAGCTGAGCTACGTCGGCAAAGGGCGGAGCGCAGTGTAGAGCGGACTCCGCCGGATGCACCGGCACCACGCGACTCCCCCAGCCGCGGCCCGCCGGCTGGCCGGCACCTCCACCACGTTGCCGTCACGGCGTCGGTTACCTCGCACCTTCGAGACGTTGCGGCACACCCCACGGGGATGGCTGCGTCGCGTGCGGAGATGAAGGTCAGGCGAACGCGGTGCTGAGCGCAGGAGTAATGTCGCCCGTATGGCACGTTCACCCGACGCGGAGCTGGCCTACAACAGTGCGCCGATCACCGACCCGGCCCGCTTCGCTCACGAGCATCAGGCCGCTTCGTGGCTGTACCTCTGTGGCGAGGAGTTCGCTGCGATGCAGGGCGGCATGTCCTACTCCGACGTCGAGGCCGCCGTCGACGTCTCGGCGCTCGTTGTCTCGGATCCGCCACGGGTGCTGGACATGGATCTCGCCCGCCGCCAGGTCGCGGCGCTGGACGGCCTCCCGCGACCCACCGTCGTTACTTGCCGCGCCGGTCCCCGTTCGTCGGCTCTGGTCTACCTCTACGAGGGCCTCCAGTCGGGCGAGACGACCGACCAGATTTTCGCACGAGCGGAAGCGGACGGCGCGCCGTTCATTCAGAGCGCGGAGTGTCGAGTGAAGTGCTCTACCAGCTGAGCTACGTCGGCAAGGGCCGCAGGCAGTGTAGATGCCCGTGCGCCCTCGCAGCGCGTGGCCGACGCTCAGGCATCCGCGCCCGAAACCGGCTCGAGCGCGCCCGGCCGGTGGGCGATGAACCGCCCCGGCCCGCGCGCCGCGCAGGTCAGCCCCGCCGCCGAGACTCCCTCTCGCTGCACCGTGCAGGCGAGGCGCCCCTGCGGGCTGTCGATGACCACCCGTACGGTGGCGGGATCGACGGTGGTCGCCGACACGTAAAGCGAGGTCGGCCATGCGCCGCACGCCCATCTCCGCGTAGGCATGAGCCATCGCGGCCTGCGCGGCCGGCGGCATGCCGATTCGGCCACGGAGCACGTCGCAGAGGACCTCGCCCGCCTCCGCGGCCTCGACGACCTCGACCGCCCGCGACGGCGACACCCGCCCGTACATCAGCCCCAGCGGAAGCACGAGCATGGTCGGAGAGAAGCGGCACCCGCCGAGGTGGCTTGACTGCCACACGCGGTCGGGCCGGGCCTCAGCGAGGGCTGCGATCAGCGGACGGCCACGCGCACCGCAGCAGGGGTCGTGGCGGCCGTGCGTGCAGACGAGGTACAGCGGCTCGGAGTCGAGTGCCACCGCTCGAGCCGTCCAGCGGGAGCTCGAGGAGCTCGGCGTCCTCGGCGAACTCGCCGCAGCGCACCGAGCGGGTCGCGTCGCGCGTGTCGACGAGCATCCAGCGGCGGTGCGCGAGATCCGGCGCTCGGCCCGGACGGCGAATGGCCTGGACGCGGATGCCCTCCGCGGCGGCGCGGGTCTGCACGGCCAGGGCGGTCGCGGGGTCGAAGCGCGAGGTGCGCAGGCCGTCCTTCCCCCATGGGAAGGGCTGCTCGACGAGCAGCAGACGCCCCGCCGGGAAGGCGGTGCCGAGCATCTCGTCGCCCCGCTCGTCGGCGCGGAGGGCGCACCGGTCTACAGCGGGGGGAAACCGGGGGACGGTCACGCGGGGACGACGATACCCTCGCGCAGCAGGCGCCGGGCGAGGGTGAGCTGCTCCTCCGGCTCGAGCCCGGGGAGCTCGTCCGGGGTGAAGACGCCGCCCGTGGCGATCTGCTCGGCGGCGTCGGCCGCCGCGAGCGGTAGGTCGATGACGCGGTCGAGCATCCGCAGGCGCACCCGCTCCTCGCCGTGCTCGAGGCGCAGGCGGGACGCGTCCCGCAGTCGCAGGGGCGTATCGAGCGACAGGGCCTCCGCGGCCGCGAGCTGTTCGAGCGGGCGGACGGGCTCGGGGCGGGTGCGCTGTCGCAGGCTCGCGCCGATGGATTCGGCGACCGTCTCGACAGCCACCTCGCCCAGGATCTCCCGCAACACGTCAACCGTCTCGCCCAGGTGCGGCTCGAGCACCTCGGGGCTGCCAAGTTCGACGCCCATCGGCAGCGACCGGCGCAGGCGCGGGTCGTCCTGCACCGCATCGAGGAGGGAGCGGACGAGGTCGTAGCGCGTCAGCGGATGCACGCCGATCGTCAGGTGGATCGAGGTCTCCCCCAGCGCCTGGGCGGAGTGGACCGTCCCGCGCGGGAGGTAGAGCGCGTCGCCGGGCTCGAGGGCCACCTCGAGCAGCGGCTCCTCGGCGACCCGCGCGTCGATCTCGTCCTTGAAGGCGCCGAAGACCTGGCCGCTCAGAGGGTCGGCGACGACCGGCGCGTGGATCGTCCATCGCTTGCGCCCGGCGACCTGCAGCACGAAGACGTCGTGCGTGTCGTGGTGGGGGGCGAAGCCCTGGCTCTGCGGCGGCGTGATGTACGCGTTGATCTGGACGGGATGGCCGAGCTCGGCAGCGAGGCGCGAGCCGAAGTCCACGAGCGGCGGCCACGTGCGGTGCAGGCCCTGCAGCACGAGCGTCGAGCCGTCGGCGAGCGCGGAGAGCACCTTGTCGTCGGCCGCCTGGTCGGCGATGGTCGCGCCGGCCCCGCCGCCGCGCGTGTAGGACCCGGCCGGCCGCACCGCGCCGTCCTTGGCCATGCGCAGGAACGGCGTGCGCAACCCCCGCTCGGCGACGAGCTCGTCGACCGCGCCGGGACCGAAGAGGTCGTCGAAGCCTGCGGGGAGCTCGGGCGCGCGCGACAACAACGGCGCGCGCCCCCAGTGCTCCTCGGCGAAGACAAGCGCAGAACCGGCGACGCAGCGCGCGAGCGCCGGTCCTGTCGTCACGTCGATCGCCACGTGGGTGCTGCGCTCCTACGCGCCGCTGTCGGCCGGGCCCTCGGGGCCTGGCTCCGCGCCGCCGTCGGCACCGCCGTCGCCCGTGCCCGCACCGCCGTCGGCGGGACCCTCGGGACCCGGCTGCGCGCCGCCGTCGGCACCGCCGTCGCCCGTGCCCGCGCCGCCGTCAGCGCCGCCGTCGCCCGTGTCCGTCGTGATGTCGTCGTCGTCCAGCATTTCTGCCTCCCAGGGGGTTGGTCGTATCGGTGTCTTGAAGCTGCCCGATCCCCGCACCAATCATGCCTTGTCCGGCGTCGGCAGGCACCTTGGCGCGCCGCGAACCGCGACGTGCCCGGCCCGGTCGTGATTGAGTCTGCCCCATGAGCACACGAGGATTCGCGTCCGCGGTCATGGCCGCGGCTTTCGTACTTGCCCCGGCGCCTCTCGCCGTCGCCGCCGACCCGGGCTTCGAGGCACGCGGCAGCGTGGAGCAGGTGTACGCGAAGGGGCTCGAGCCCGGCGAGCGGATGGCGCTGGCCAACCGCGCCGGCCGCACGGTCAAGCGCAAGAAGGCCAACGAGCTCGGCGGGGTGCTCTTCCACAACGTGCGCCCGGGCGACGGGTACCGCGTGAAGGCACTCGGGACCGGCGAGCAGTCGGACGCGCTGACCGTCCTCACGAAGCGCTCGGCGCCGCCGAGCAACGACGTCTACGACCAGTCGATCCCTCCGGACGGCTACGGCTACATGACGATGCGCGACGGCACGAAGCTCGCGTACTCCGTGCACCCGCCGAGCGACGTCGCCAACGCGCTGGGCTACAACGCGCCCGAGCTGCCGCAGGCTCCGCCGTACCCGACGCTGATCGAGTACTCGGGCTACGGCTACGCGCGGCCTTCGGGACCGCAGAGCGGAATCGCCGCCCTCGCGAACATCATGGGCTTCGCCGTGGTCGACGTGAACATGCGCGGCACGGGCTGCTCGGGCGGCGCCTTTGACTTCTTCGAGCCGCTGCAGAGCCTCGACGGCTACGACATCATCGAGACCGTCGCGCGCCAGCCGTGGGTCAGCCACGGCAAGGTCGGCATGCTCGGCATCTCCTACGGCGGCATCAGCCAGCTGTTCACCGCGCAGACGCAGCCGCCGAGCCTCGCCGCGATCGCGCCGCTGTCGGTCATCGACCAGGTGCAGACGACGCTCTATCCGGGCGGCATCCTCAACACCGGCTTCGCCTTCAACTGGGCCAAGGAGCGCGCCCACGAGGCGCAGGCCGCCGGGCCCGACTCCGGGCAGGGCTGGGCCTACGAGCGCATCCAGGCGGGCGACGAGGTCTGCAAGGACAACCAGGTCCTGCACCCCGAGGCGCCCAAGCTCATCCAGAAGGTCCGCGACAACAATCACTACGTGCCGAAGATCGCGGACCCGCTGTCGCCGATCACCTTCGTCGACAAGATCAACGTGCCGGTCTTCATGGCCTGCCAGAACACCGACGAGCAGACCGGCGGGCACTGCCCGACGCTGGCGTCGCGCTTCAAGGGCACCGACAAGCAGTGGTTCACGTTCACGAACGGGACGCACGTCGACTCGCTCGACCCGGAGACGTACAACCGCATGTACGACTTCCTCATGCTCTACGTCGCCAAGCAGGCGCCGGCGATGAACTCGGCGATGGTCAAGGGCAGCGCGCCGATCGTGTTCGAGGCCGTCTTCGGCATCGAGGGCCTGCAGGCGGCGGACGACCCGATCCAGCAGGAGCCGACCTACGCCGGCGCGCTGGAGGCGTTCGAGGCGCTCAAGCCGATCCGGATCCTGTTCGACAACGGGGCCGGCGGCGAGCAGCCCGGACACCCCTACCCCGGCTTCGAGCACTCCTTCGACCGCTACCCCGTGCCCGGCACGAAGGCGAAGTCGTGGTTTCTTGCCAAGGGCGGCTCGCTCGCCGACAAGAAGCCCGCCAAGCGCGGCGCGGACGGCTTCGACTGGGACGCCAAGGCCCGGCCGATGACCGACTTCGAGGGCGACACCGGCGGTGGCGACGGCGGGCTCTGGACCGCCCTTCCCGGCTACGAATGGACGCAGGAGCCGCCCGGCACCGCGGCCGCGTACGTCACGAAGCCCCTCGCGCAGGACACGGTGGTGATCGGCAACGGCGCGGTGCACGCGTGGGTGCGCTCGTCGAAGCGGACCGTCGATCTGCAGGCGGCCATCAGCGAGGTGCGCCCCGACGGCAAGGAGACGTTCGTGCAGAACGGCTGGGTGCGGGCCGAGGGCCGCAAGCTCGACAAGCGCAAGAGCACGCGACTGAGCCCGGTGCTCAGCCTGCGCAAGCGCGACGTGCGGCCCATGCCGGCCAAGCGGTTCGTGAAGGTCACCATCCCGCTCTACTACGAGAGCCACGCCTACCGCAAGGGCTCGCGCCTGCGCGTGCGCCTCTCGGCGCCGAACGGCGACCAGCCGATCTGGGCCTTCTCCGAGACGCGGCCGCGCGCGGCGAAGGTCGCGATCGGCTACGGCAAGGGCCGGCCCTCGCGTCTGCTCCTGCCGGTCGTCGGCAGCGTCGACGTCCCGACCGAGCTGCCGCCGTGCCCGGGCATGCGCGGCCAGCCGTGCCGGGACTACGTCCCGTACAAGAACACCAAGGCGCGGTAGCGCCCTACGGGTCCCGTCGCTCGAGGGGGTGCACCGCCGGCCCCTCGAGCACGGCCCCGTCGACGTCGAAGCGCGAGCCGTGGCAGGGGCAGTCCCAGCTGCGCTCGGCGCCGTTGAAGCGCAGCAGGCAGCCGAGGTGCGTGCAGCGCAGCGACACGCCGTGCAGCGCGCCGTCGTCGTCGCGGTAGAAGCCCGACTTGCCGACGCCGCTGCGCACGACGCGCGCCTCCCCCGCCGGGACCTCGTCCGCCGAGCCGACCTCGGCGGGCGTGACGCGGTCGACGGCCATATGGCCGCTGAACTTCGCGCCGAGCTTGGCGACCTCGGGCGTCGAGCCCAGTGACAGGCGCGTCGGCGAGAAGACCGGGCCCCACTCGTGCTCGCGGCCGAGCACGCGCTCGCACAGGATCCGCGCGGCGAACGTCGCCCCGGTGAGGCCCCACTTCTGCCAGCCCGTGGCGACCCACAGGCTCGTGCCGCGCGGCAGCAGCGGGCCGATCATCGGCAGCTTGTCGTAGGGGACGGGGTCCTGGGCGCCCCAGCGCGCGACCGTCTCGGCGCCCGGCCAGTGCTCGGCCGCGAACGTCTCGAGCGGCCCGTAGCGGTCCTCGAAGCCGATGCCCGACGCACCGGCGGAGTGGCCCTCGCCGCCGACGATCACGCGGTCGCCGAACGAGCGGATCGAGCGCGACGTGCTGCCCACGCTGATCGCCATGACCTCGGGCGGGCTCGCCACCGTGGCCGCGACGCAGTAGGAGCGCTGCGCCTCCAGGCGCGAGAAGTACAGGCCGCGGTCGAAGATCGGGTAGTGCGTCGCGACCACGACCTGCTCGGCCTGCAGGTCGCCCGCGCTCGTCTTGAGCGTGTGGGGCTTGCCCGAATCGAGCGACAGCACGCGGGTCTGCTCGAAGACGTGCGAGCCGTCGCCGTCGACCGCGGCGGCGAGACCGCGGACGTACTTGACCGGGTGGAACTGCAGCTGATCATCGAGCCAGACGGCGCCCTCCACGGCGTACGGGAGCCCGGCGTCGGCGTCCTTCCAGCGCACCGGCAGGCCCGCCTCGAGCGCGGCTTCGTACTCGTCCTCGACGGTCTGGCGCTCGTCGGGCTCGGCGGCGTAGGTGACGGCAGCCCTGCGCTCGAGGTCGCAGTCGATCCCCTCCTCGGCCGCGAGTTCCGCGACGTCGGCGACCGCCGCGAGGCTCGCCTGCGCGTAGACGGCGGCGGTCTCGGCGTCATGGTGCTTGACGATCGTGCTGGTGATGGTCGACTGCAGCGCGGTGACCTTGGCGGAGGTGCAACCCGTCACGCCGGAGGCGACCTCGCGCGCCTCGAGCACCGCGACGCGGGCCCCGGCCCGCTTGAGGCGCAGGGCGACGGTGAGCCCGGCGATGCCCCCACCGATCACCGCCACGTCGACTTCGACCGGCGAGAGCGCCGGGTAGCGCTTCGACGGCGGTTCAGCGAGCCACAGTGACGACGAGGACGAGACGGTCTCCATACGTCAACGGTTCTCCGCTGCGGGACCCGGCGAAACGGCGGCGGCCTCACTTGGCTCTCAGCCGCGCGGAAAACAGCCGGCGTACGCTGCTGCGATGGGTCCTCCGGCCGCCGGGCCCGCATGAGCCTGCTCGACGTCCTGCCCAAGGACGCGACGGCTGACGCGGTCTACGAGGCGTTCGTCGCCTGGTCGGAGCGGCAGGCGCTGACGCTCTACCCCCACCAGGAGGAGGCGGCGATCGAGCTGTTCAGCGCCAACAACGTCATCCTCGCCACGCCCACGGGGTCGGGCAAGTCGATCGTTGCGGTGGCGGCGCACTTCGCCGCCCTCGCCGACGACCGGGTGACGTTCTACACCGCGCCGATCAAGGCGCTGGTGTCGGAGAAGTTCTTCGCGCTGTGCGAGATCTTCGGCGCCGAGAACGTCGGGATGCTCACGGGTGACGCGTCCGTGAACGCGAACGCTCCGATCATCTGCTGCACCGCCGAGGTGCTGGCCAACATCGCGCTGCGCGAAGGACGCGACGCCGACGTCGGCCAGGTGGTCATGGACGAGTTTCACTTCTACGCCGATCCGCAGCGCGGGTGGGCGTGGCAGGTGCCCCTGCTCACCCTCCCCCAGGCGCAGTTCGTGCTCATGTCGGCCACGCTCGGCGACGTCACCGAGCTGCGCGCCGATCTGACGCGGCGCACGGGGCGCGAGACGGCGCTCGTCGACAACGCCGAGCGGCCGGTGCCGCTCGTCTTCTCGTGGTCGCTCGAGCCGATGCACGAGCTGCTCGAGGAGCTCGTGAGCGCGAAGCAGGCGCCGGTCTACGTCGTGCACTTCACCCAGGCCTCCGCGCTCGAGCGCGCGCAGTCGCTGCTGTCGGCGAAGTTCTGCTCACGCGAGGAGCGCGAGGCGATCGCCGACGCGATCGGCGCGTTCCGCTTCACCGCCGGCTTCGGCAGGACGCTCTCCAAGCTCATCCGCAGCGGCATCGGCGTCCACCACGCGGGGATGCTGCCGCGCTACCGCCGCCTGGTCGAGCAGCTCGCGCAGACCGGCCTGCTGAAGGTCATCTGCGGCACCGACACGCTCGGCGTCGGCATCAACGTCCCGATCCGCACCGTGGTCTTCACCGGTCTGGCCAAGTACGACGGCACGCGCCATCGCCTGCTCAAGGCGCGCGAGTTCCACCAGATCGCCGGCCGGGCCGGGCGGCCCGGGTTCGACACGACGGGCTACGTCGTGGTGCAGGCGCCCGAGCACGCGATCGAGAACGCGCGGCTCGTCGCGAAGGCCGGCGACGACCCGAAGAAGCTGCGCAAGATCCAGCGCAAGAAGCCCGAGGACGGCGTGGTCAGCTGGACCGAGGAGACCTTCGACCGGTTGCGCGACGCGACGCCGGAGCCGCTCGTCTCGCGCATGCGCATCAACCACGCGACGCTCCTGAACCTCATCAACCAGCGCGCCGACCCCGCCGAGACCCTGCGCGCGCTCATCGAGGACAACCACGAGGACGAGCGCGGGCGCCAGCGCCTCGCCACCCAGGCCGAGGCGCTCAACGAGGAGCTGCTCGCCTCCGGCGTGCTCGAGACGATGGCCGAACCCGACGAATACGGGCGGACGCTGCGCCTCGCCCCCGCGCTGCAGGAGGACTTCGCGCTCAACCAGCCCCTGGCCTCGTTCGCGCTCGAGGCCTTCGACCTGATCGATCCCGAGTCCGAGAACCATGCGCTCGACGTCCTCTCGGTGGTGGAGGCGATCCTCGACGATCCGTTCCCCGTGCTCAGGGCGCAGGCGAACCTCGCGCGCGGCGAGGCCGTCGCGGCGATGAAGGCCGACGGCATCGAGTACGAGGAGCGCATGCAGCTGCTCGAGGAGGTCACGTACCCGCGGCCGCTGGCCGAGCCGCTCGAGCAGGCGCTGCGGCTGTATCGCGAGGACCACCCGTGGGTGCTCGAGACCGACCTCTCCCCCAAGTCGGTGGTGCGCGACATGTACGAGACGGGGCAGACCTTCACGGAGTTCATCGCCACCTACGGCGTCGCGCGGTCCGAGGGCCTGGTGCTGCGCTACCTCTCCGATGCCTTCCGCACGCTGCGCCAGACGCTGCCCGACCGGCTGAAGACCGACGAGCTCACCGACATCATCGAGTGGCTCGGCGAGACGGTGCGCCAGATCGATTCGAGCCTGCTCGACGAGTGGGAGGCGCTGACCGATCCGGAGTCGGTGGCCCGCGCCGCTGCGGCGGTGGCGGCCGGCGAGCCGCTCGAGACGGCCCGGCCGATCACCGCCAACACTCGCGCCTTCGGCGTGATGGTCCGCAACGCGATGTTCCAGAAGGTGCAGCTCGCCGCGCGCGACCGCTTCGCCGATCTCGGGCAGATCGAGGTCGCCGCCGGCGCGCTGAGCGACCCGCCCGTGCGACCCGTCATGACCGCGGCCGCGTGGGAGACCGCACTCGGCGCCTACTGGGACGAGCACGAGACGATCGACGCCGGGCCCGCCGCGCGGTCGCCTCAGCTGCTGATCGTCGACCGCAGTGCTGCCAGGACCTGGACGGCGCGCCAGATCATCAACGACCCGGACGGCAACCACGACTGGGCGATCGTGGCGACGGTCGACCTCGACGCCTCCGACGCCGCGGGCGAGCCCGTCGTCAGGACGGAGCGCTTCGCGAGCTCCTGAGCGCGGCGAGGAGGCCCAGCGCCCCGATCAGCGTCAGCCACAGGCCCCAGCCGACGTGCGCGTCGAACGGGCCGAAGTCCGTGCCCAGCACGTTGACGGTGTCGTAGCCGGCCACGGCGGCGACGAGCACGGCGCACACCCCGAGGGTGATCGGCGAGGCGCGCCGCCCGCGCGCGCGGGCGACGAGGAGCACGCCGGCGGCGATGAGCGCGAGGGTCAGGGTGATCACGCCGTCGCCCTCGATGCCCCTGAGATCCACCGCCCCGCTCACGCTCACCCACGACCCGAACGCGCCGACCGCGATCAACACAACGGCAAGGGCGACCACGGGGGCGACCGTACTACCGTCCCCGCGCGATGACCTCCTTCGACCTCCAGTGCCACTCCAAGTTCTCCGACGGGGCGCTCCCGCCCGCGGAGGTCATGCAGCGTGCCAAGGACGACGGCATGGAGCTCGTCGCGCTCACCGACCACGACACCGTCGAGGGGGTCCTCGAGGCCCGCGAGGTGGCGGAGCGGCTCGGGATGCGCTTCTCCAACGCCACGGAGCTCAGCTCGGTCGAGGGTGAGCACTCCGATCTGCACGTGTGCGGCTACGAGCTCGACGTCACCGACTCGACGCTGCTCGACGCGCTCGAGGAGTTCCGCGCCGACCGGCAGGCCCGCGTCGAGGGGATCGCGGACCGCCTCGAGGAGCTCGGCTTCACCGTCGACCGCACGGTCCTCGCCGAGCGCAAGGCGGCCGGGCGGCCGATCGGGCGCCCGCACATCGCGGACGCCGTGCTCGAGCACCCCGACAACCAGAGCCGCCTGCAGGCCGAGGGCATCACGGACAAGAACTCGTTCTTCCCCGAGTACATCGTGCCTGGCGCGAAGGCCTTCGTGCAGCGCACGCGGCCGACCGTCAAGGAGGCCATCGACGTCATCCACGCCGCCGGCGGCGTCGCGATCTGGGCGCACCCCTTCTGGGACCTCGACGATCCCGAGGAGGTCGTGGAGACCATCGGCCGCTTCGCCGGTTACGGCGTCGACGGCATCGAGGTCTTCTACCCGACCCACTCCGAGGAGCAGGCGGCGTTGCTGTTCGACACGTGCAAGGCGCGCGGGCTGCTCATGACCGGGTCGGCCGACTTCCACGCGCCCGACCACGCGAAGTTCAACCGCTTCGGCGCCTTCGAGCTCTACGGCCGCGAGGCCGAGCTGGGCCCGATCGGCGCGCGCTGAGCGCGCGTGTAGACGTTCACCCGCCCTCCGCGGGCGAAGCCGCACAGGGTCAGGCCGCGATCCTCGGCGAGCCGGACCGCGAGCGAGGTCGGCGCGCCGACGCCGACCAGGATCGGCGCGCCCGCGACGCACGCCTTCTGGACGAGCTCGAAGCTCAGGCGCCCTGAGACGCAGAGCACGTGCCCGGCGAGCGGCACGAGCCCGTCCTGCAGGGCGCGACCGATGACCTTGTCCATCGCGTTGTGGCGGCCGACGTCCTCGCGCACGAGCACGAGCTCCCCGGCAGCGGTGAAGAGCCCCGTGGCGTGCAGGCCGCCCGTGCGCTCGAAGCCGGGCTGATGCAGCCGGTCGGGCAGCCGGGCGAGCAGGTCGCGCGCGACGACCGGACCGTCCGGCAGCGGCGCGGCGTGGACGGCGACCTCCTCCAGGGCGCCCTTGCCGCAGACTCCGCACGACGACGTCGTGTAGAACGAGCGCGCCGACGGCTCGCGCAGGAGCGGCCCGGCGACCTCGACGGTGTTGCCCGCCAGATCCTCGGGCGGGCCCGCGGGGCGCGGTGCATCGATGAGCCCCTCGCCGTAGAGGAAGCCGAGGGCGAGCTCCTCGTCCTGGCCCGGGCGTGCGCATGGTGACCGCCAGCGCGCGCCCGTCCACGCGGATCTCGAGCGGTTCTTCCACGGCGACCTCGTCGGGCTCGCCGTCGACCATCACGGTGGCGACGCCGCGCATCAGCCGGCCAGGGTCCGCGCCAGGCGGAAGGAGAGCGCCTCGAGCGCGAGATCCTCGGTCACGTTGAGCGAGAAGCGCACCCGTGTTTCCTCGACGCACTCGAGTGCGGCGCGCAGCGCGGCCGGATCGGCGCCCTCGGCGGCAGCCTGCAGCGCCGCGCGGCGATCAGCGTTGTAGGCGAGCTCGCCCGCACCCGCCACCAGGCAGGCGAGGTCGCGGATCCACAGCCCGGCGAGCTGGAGCACGTGGTCGATCGCGGCCGTCCGCGCGCGCCGCTCGGCCCGCTTGATGCGCTCGTCGTACTCGTTGACCTTGCGACGCTGGTCCTTCTTGGGCAGGTACTGGAGCTCGTCGTCGCGCGCCATCTCCAGCGCATCGCGTGCGACCGCTGCCCTGGCGACGCCGACGGCGAGCACCGGCCGCCAGTCGCCCTTCGTGACGAGACCCTCGGCCGCCGCGCGCAGCCCCTCGCCGGCAGGCGAGGCGAGCAGCTCGGCGCGGGCGCCGTCGCCGAGCGAGAGCCGGGCGCAGGCCAGCGCCGGTCTCCCTATCGCCGGGCAGCCGTGCCGCGATCGACCTCCGGCGGCGCCGGGTCGAAGCGGACCTCCTGACAGCGCGAGGCGATCGTCGGCAACACCTGGCCCGGGCGGTCGGTGAGCAGGATGAGGACCACGTAGGAGGGCGGCTCCTCGAGCGTCTTGAGCAGCGTGTTGGCCGCCTCGTCGTTCATCGTGTCGACGCGCTCGAGCACGAACACGCGGCGGGCGGCCTCGAACGGCGTGCGCGCGGCGGCGGCCACCACCGTCTCCGAGACGTCGGAGCGCCGCATCTCGTGCGCGCCGCTCGGCGTCACCCAGGTCAGATCCGGATGCGACCCCGA
Organism: uncultured Solirubrobacteraceae bacterium; assembly: GCA_963781415.1. Lineage (GTDB taxonomy): Bacteria > Actinomycetota > Thermoleophilia > Solirubrobacterales > Solirubrobacteraceae > DATLGB01. The sequence goes on along the minus strand of CAWAFT010000002.1, from coordinate 2,054,871 downwards.
GTACACACGCGTGTGTTCACCGAGCAGCTCGGCCGCGAAGGCGCGGGCGGCCTCCCGCTTGCCCGAGCCCGAGGGTCCGGCGAAGAGGTAGGCGTGGCTGGGTCCGGACGCGAGGCCGGCGCCGAGCACGGCGGCGGCGTGCGGATGGGCGTCCAGAGCGGCCATGCCTGCGAGTCTATGAACGGTGCTGATCTCCGTGGAAGGTCTCGACGGGTCGGGGAAGACGACCCTCGTACGTGGGCTGGCGGCCGCCCTCGGCGCCACGGCCCTGCGCGAGCCGGGCGGCGAGCCGGGAGCCGAGCGGATCCGGGCGCTCGTCAAGGACCACGCCTTCGATCCCCACGCGGAGGCGCTGCTGTTCGCGGCCGCCCGCGCGCAGCTCGTGGCGACGGAGATCGCGCCGCGCCTCGCGCGCGGCGAGACGATCGTCATCGACCGCTTCGTGGATTCCTCGCTGGCCTATCAGGGCGCGGGACGCGGCCTGGGCATCGAGACCGTCCGCGCGATGAACGCCTTCGCCCCGGTCCCCGACCGGACGCTGCTGCTGCGCATCGGCGCCGAGCAGGGCCTGGAGCGCGTGGGTGGCCGCGGCGCGGCCGACCGCTTCGAGGACGTCGAGTTGCTGCGGCGGGTGGCGACGGCCTACGACGAGCTCGCCGCGGCCGATCCCGACCGCTGGACCGTGCTCGACGCCACGCTGGCGCCGGACGTCCTGCTGGCTCAGGCGCTCGCCGCGTAGCCGTCGGGGTTGGCCTGGTGCCAGGCCCACGCGTCGGCGATCATCGTCTCGATCTCCGGCTTGTTCGGGGTCCAGCCCAGAACCTCGCGCACCTTCTCCGAGGCGGCGACGAGCATCGGGGGGTCGCCCGCTCGGCGGTCCTCCTCGCGCACGGCGAAGTCGACGCCCGTGACCCGCTTGGCGGCCTCGATGACCTCACGCACGGAGAAGCCGTTGCCGTTGCCGAGGTTGAGGATCTGGTGCTCACCGGACGCGATCGCGTCGAGGGCGAGGATGTGCGCGTCGGCGAGATCCTCGACGTGGATGTAGTCGCGGACCGCCGTCCCGTCGGGCGTCGGGTAATCCGTCCCGAAGATCGACACGGAGTCGCGCTTGCCGGCGGCGGCACGCAGGATGAGCGGGATCAGGTGCGTCTCGGGCTCGTGATCCTCGCCCTGGGGCCCGCTCGCGCCCGCGACGTTGAAGTAGCGCAGGGAGATCGCGCCGAGACCGTGGGCCCGGCACTCGTCGGCGATCATCCGGTCGATCGCCAGCTTCGAGTTGCCGTAGGAGTTCACCGGCGCGGTCGGGACCTGCTCGTGGATCGGCACCGTCTCCGGCTCGCCGTAGGTCGCGCAGGTCGAGGAGAAGACGAGCCGCTTGACGCCGTGCGCGCGCATGGCGTCGAGCAGGTTCAGTGCGCCGACGAAGTTGCCGCGGTGATAGCGCTCGGGGTGGTCGACGGATTCGCCGACGAGCGCGAGGGCGGCGAAGTGCAGGACTCCCTCGTAGCCCTCGGCGAGCGCTCCGTCGACCGCGTCGGCGTCGAGCAGATCGACCTCGACGAAGCCGCAGCCGTCGGGCACCGCGGCCCGGTGTCCGCGCGCCAGGCTGTCCAGGACGGTCACGTCGTGCCCTGCCTTGAGCAGCTGCGCCGCGACCACGCTGCCGATGTATCCGGCGCCGCCGGTGACGAGGAGCTTCATGGGAGCGGGAGCATAGGCAGCGGGCGCGCCGGAGCCGCACGTAGGCTTCAGCTTCGATGGGAGCGGACTCTTGACCGTGGCGTTCGACGTCGAGCGCTTCGAGCGCGTCGACGCGCCCTCGGGCACCGTCCTGCTGCGGCTGTCGGGAACCTTCACCTCCGAGGCCGACACCCCCCTCGGCGCGCCCGAGCTGCTCATCGACGACGGGCATGACGCTCGCCGCGTCTCCCCGCTGCCAGATCCCGCGTCCGCGGGCCCCGGCGCCGGGCCGGAGGGCCGGGTCTGGCGTGCCGCCTTTCCGGTGCCCGCCGACCTCGTGGACGGCGGCCGCGTCGCCTACGCGCTGACGGCCGGCGGCGCTGGGACGATCGACCTTCCGGGGCCCAGCCGGGCGGCGGCGCGCCCCGCACCGCGCGCGCCGCGCGCGTCGACCCCGCGCCCCGCGGCCCCGGTGGCACGCCACCGCGAGGTCGACATGGAGTGGCTCGCCAAGCAGGGCCGCGAGGCCGCCGCCCTGCGCGAGCAGGCCGACCGGTACGCGCGCGAGGCGGCCTCGTTGCGCGCGCGGGTCGACCAGCTCGAGGCCGACCGGGCGGAGCTCGTGCGGCTGCGGCAGGCGTCCGACCTCGCCGCGGCCCAGTTGCAGGAGCGCTACGGGGGCGCCCAGGCCGAGCTCGCGACGGCGCGCCAGGAGCTGCGCGAGGCGCTGGGGCGCGAGCAGACCGCCCAGGCGCGGGTGGGCGAGCTCGAGGGCGTCGAGGCCGAGCTCGCCGCCGCTCGGGAGGGGCTGGCCGAGCGAGCGGGCGCACTCGAGGAGATCGCCGCGCTGCGGGGGCTGCTCGAGGTCTCCGAGGACGAACGCGAGGCCGGGCTCGCCGCGCTCGAGCAGGCCCGGGCCGAGCTCGAGGCGCTCCGTGCCGGGCTCGCGGACCGCGAGGCCGCCGCGACCGACAGCCGCGGAGAGGTCCGCGCACTCGAGGCGCGCATCCAACAGGCGCGGGCGGAGGTGGCCGCGCGCGAGGAGGCAGCAGCCCAGGCAGCGGCGGCCGAGATCGCGGCGATGGGCGAGCAGGCGGCCGCCGCCGCGGCGCGGGTCGAGCAGCTCGAGGCCGAGGTCTCCAGCCTGCGCGGGCAGATCGCGGCGCGCGAGCAGGGAGCCTCCGCCGAGGCCTCTGACCTTCAGACGCAGCTCCAGGCCCGTCAGGAGGAGGCGGAGGAGCTGCGCCGGCGGCTGGCCGAGCGCGAGCGGACGGCGGCGGACGAGCTTGCCGCCGCGCAGGAGCAGGTCGCAGCCGCCGAGGCCGCGGCCGCCGAACAGGCCGCGACCCTGCAGGAACGGCTCAGCGCGGCGCAGACCAGCGCGTCCCAGGAGGCGCAGGACCTTCGCGAGCGGCTCGCCGCGCGCGAGGAGGGAGCCTCCGCAGAGCTCGAGGATCTCCGGGCCCGGCTGGCCGAGCGCGACCAGGCCGTCGCTGCCGTCCGTGCGGAGGCCGAGGCGCAGGCGGCCGCGGCCGCCGCCGAACTCACCCGGCTGCGCGAGCAGCTCGCCGCGCGGGAGGACGCCGCGACCAGTGCAACCGCCGACCTGGCGCGGCTCGAGGCAGAGCTGGCCTCCACCGAGGCGTCCGCGGCCGAGCGCGAGGCGGGCCTGCGCGACGAGCTCGCCACCCGCGAACAGGAGGCCGCCGCCGCGCAGGAGGACCTGCAGGATGCCCGCGCCCGGCTGGCCGCGGCCGAGGAGCAGGCCGCCGCGACCCGGGCCGAGCTGGACGCCCGCGCCACGGAGGCCACGCGCAACGCGAACGAGCTGTCACGCCTGCGTGCGGAGCTCGACGCCCAGCTCACGGGCGGCCAGGGCGAGCTCGCGCGGCTGCGGACCGAACTCGATGCACGTTCGGTCGAGGCGCGCGAGGCCGCCGCGGAGGCCGCGCGGCTCGCGTCGGCACTCGCCGCCGCGGGAACGGAGTCCGAGCGGACGCAGGCGAGGCTCGAGACGGCGCAGGCGGAGACCGAGCGCGCCATGGCGGAGATCGCCCGGCTCCAGGACGTCGTCAAGGAGCGCGGGAGCGACGCCGAGGCCGCCCACGTCGAGCTCGAGCGCGTCCGCGCGCAGCTCGCCGACCGCTCGCGCGCGCTGGAGACAGCCGGCCGTGAGCGCGGCGAACTGCAGGCAGCCATCGCTGAACGCGAGGCGCAGATCGCCGCCGCCGGTGAGAAGGCCGCGCGGCTGGAGGCCGAGCGCGAGCAGCTCTCACGCGAGGGCGCCGGCGCCGCGGCCGAGCAGGACCGCCTCCGGCAGCTGCTCGAGACCGAGCGCGCGGAGGCGAAGCGGCTCGGTTCCGAGCTGGCCGCCGCGCGCGAGGAGGCCGCGGCCCTGGATCCGGCCCGGGAACAGGCGCTCGCCGATGTCGCCGCTGCCCGCGAGCAGGTCTCCGCACTCGAGCGCGCCCTCGCCGAGGACGCTGAGCGATCGACCGCAGCCGAGGCGCGCCTGCAGGCGCAGTACACCGAGGCGACGGAAGCGACCGCGCAGGCGGAGGCGGAGGTCGAGCGCCTGAGCGGAGCGCTCGCCGAGGCAGAGCGGGCGCTGGCGCAGCGGGCGACCGACGTCGACGCAGGGGCGGCGGAGATCGCCCGGCTGATGGAGCGCCTCGCCGAGCAGATGAGCGCGGCGGGCGCGGCCCAGGAACGGATCACCGGGCTCGAGGGCCAGCTGGCCCGGGGAGCTTCCGAGACGCAGGCGGCAACCGACGAGTTGAAGCGACTGCGGGCTGCGGTCGACGAGCGGACCGAGGCCGTCGCCACCACCGAGCGCCAGGCGGAAGAGCTACGGGTCCTGCTGGCCGAGCGCACCGCCGCCGCCGAGGACACGGCGGCGGAGCTCGCGCGGGTGCGGACCGAGCTCGAGGAACGCTCGACGGCCGCGGCAGCGTCGGCACGCGAGAGCGCGCAACTGCAGGCCGCGCTCGACGAGCACGCACGGGAGGCGAAGTCCGAGCACGCTCGGCTCGCGACTGCGCTCCAGGAACAGACCGAGATCGCCGAGGCCGTCCGCAATCAGGTCGCGCGGCTCGAGAGCGCCGTCGGTGACGCGCGAGCGCATCTGCAGGCCGCGCTGTCTGAGCGCGAGAACGAGGCAGCGGCCGCTGCTGAGGAGATCGCCGGGTTGCAGGCCGCCCTCGCGGACTCCGCGACCGGGGTCAAGGCCGCCGAGGAGACCGCGCGGCTCCTGGCGGAGCGCTCGGCCGAAGCCCAGGACCTGCGCGCCGAGCTGGCGGGGCTGCGTGCTGCCCTCGACGACCAGGGCCGGCACGCCGCCGAGGCCAGCGAGGCCGCCGCGGCGGAGACGCGCCGGCTGCGGTCGGAGGTCGCCGAGCGGACCACAGAGGCGGAGGCCGGCGCGGCCGAGATCGCCCGGCTGATCTCTCGCCTGGCCAGGGTGGAGACCGCTGCGCTCGAAACTCGCACGGAATCGGCCGAGACGGCGGCGGCCCTGAGCTCCGTCACCGCCGAGGCCGACCGGCTGCGCAGCCAGCTGGCACTGCGCAGCAGCGAGGTCGAAGCCGTGGCCGCCGAGCTCGCCGAGCTGCAGTCCGCAGCTCGCCGAACGCGCGGACGAAGCCGGATCCGCGGCGGGCGAGGTCGCTCGGCTGCAGGCGCAGCTGGCCGAGCGCAGTGCAGTCGCGGAGACCTCGACGGCTGAGGTGACCCGTCTGCGAGCCAGCCTCGACGAACGCACCGCAGCCGCCGAGGCGGCCACCGCGGAGCTCGACGAACTGCGGGCCGAGCTCGGCGAGCGCACGAGCATCGCCGAGGCTGCGACGGCCGAGGCCGCCCGCCTGCGTGCCGAGTTCCGGCAGCACGGCGCCGCGCTCGAAGCAGCCCAGGCGGAGGTCGTCCTCCTGCGAACGGAGATCGGCGAACGCGAGGACGAGGCGGAGGAGGCCACCGCGACGATCGAGCGGCTGCGCCCAGCCCTCGCCGAGGCCGAGGCGCTCGTCACCCGGCGGTCCGCGGACGCCGAGGCGGCGACCGCGGAGATCAACCGCCTGATGGAGCGGCTGCGCGAGGCCCAGGCGGAGGCAGGCGAGATCCCGGCCCTGCGCGACGAGCTCGCGGCGCGCACAGCACGGATCGAGAACCTCGAGGCCGAACTGGCCAGCAGGTCCGAGGCGATCGAGGCCCAGGGCATCCAGGTCGCTGACCTCCGCGACCAGGTCGCGGGGCTCGAGACCGAGCTCGAGGCCGCCCGCGCCGAGGCCCAGGACCTGCAGGAGCGGCTCACCGTCGTTGATGCGCTCGAGGCCGACCTGGACGCGGCGCGCGGCCGGGCCGAGTCCGCAGCCGAGGCGAACGCCGTGTCCGAGGGTCAGCTCGCCGAGCTGCGGGCCGAGCTCGCCGACCAGCTCGACACCGCGGCAGCGGCGACCGCAACCGCGTCCCGGCTCGAGGGCATGCTCGCCGACCGCGACGCTGAGCTCGCCGCGGAACGGGAGCGGACGCAGGAGCTCGAGCTTGCCCTCGCCGCCACGGCCTCGTTGCAGGAGGACGTGCGCGACCTGGGTGAGGCGCTCGGCGCTGCGACCGAGGAGCGGCGACGGCAGGACGCGGAGCTTGCCGCGCGCGAAGAGGAGCTCGCGGCGGCGCGGGACGAGTTCGAACGCCTGCGGGGACAGCTCGAGGAGCGCACGGGTCAGGTCGAGCTCGCCGTCACCGAGCTCGACCAGGCCCGCGGCCTGCTCGCGAGCCGCGACGCACAGATCGAGGAGCTGCGCGAGGAGGTCGACGCGCGGGCGGCTGGGGCGGACGCCGCGTCCGCCGAGATCACGCGCCTGCACGCGGCCGCCGACGCCGCCGCAGCCGCACTCGAGGAGCGCACCGCCGAGGCCGAGGCGGCGCGCGGCCGGCTCGAGGAGCTCGAGGCGCTGGCCGCCGAGCGCGCTGAGGAGGCCCGCCGGGCCACCGAGGAAGCCGTGGCGTTGCGCGCGCAGGTCGACGAGCAGGCCGGCGCGATCGAGGCGTTCCAGGCCGTCATCGACCAGCAGCGTCAGCAGCTGCGCGACGGAGCGACGGCGTTCGAGGCGGCCGAGGCCGAGATGCAGCGGCTGCAGACCGAGAGCGAGGAGCTGGCGACGCTGCGCACGGAGTTCGCCGAGGCCGCTCAGGGGCTGACGGTTGCCCGGCAGCAGGCCGATGAGGTGCGCGAGCAGCTCGTGCAGGCCGAGGCGCGGGCGGAGCAGCTCACCGCGGAGCTCGACACCACCCGCGGCGAGCTCGAAACGGCGACCGGGGAGACCGCGCGGCTGCAGGAGGAGCTCGAGACGTCCGGGGCGCAGGTCGCCGCGCTGCAGGCCAGGCTGGACGAGGCGCTCGTGGAGATCGAGTCGCTGCGTGAGGCCATCGCCGACCGCGAGGGCGGAGCGCAGGCGCTGACCGCGCGGCTCACCGCCGCCGAGGAACGCATCGCAGAGCTCCAGGCCGAGCAGGAGCAGCGCGAAGAGGAGACCGAGCAGCTGCGCGCCGCGCTCGCGGAGGCCAACGCCGAGATCGAGCGCATCTCCGCAGCGGCGTCGGCGGAACTGGACCGGCTGCGCGGGGCGAGGACCGAGGCCGCCGCCGAGGCCGAACAGCTCCGCGAACAGCTCGACGAGCGCACTGCCGAGGTGGAACGTCTCCAGGCGGAGATCCTCGAACAGCGCGATGCCGCAGAGGCGACGCACGCCGAACTCACCGATCGCAAGGAGCTGGCCAACCGGATCCGCGCGGAGCTCGACGAGGCCGAACACGAGCTCGCCGAGCAGGAGGAACGACTGATCGCCGCGACGGAGCGCGCCGACCGGCTGCAGGCGGAGCTCGAAAGCGCGCGTGCGGATGCGGCGCAGGAGGCCGGCTCGCTGCGCGAGGACCTCGCGGCGGCCGTCGCCGAAGCGGCTCAGATCCGCGACTCGCTGACCGAGAGCGAGCGGGCCTCGGACGAGCGGCTCGAGGCCGCTCAGGCGGAGACGGCGCGCTTGCTGGACGAGCTCGAGCGCAGCACCACCGAGCGCCTGGCGGCGGCCGAAGCCGACGCCGAGCAGCTGCGCGCCGACCTCGCGGATCGCGAGCGCGCGGCGGCAGAGCGCGCCGAAGCGGCGGAGGCCGCGGCAGAGCAGCTGCGCGCCGAGCTGGCCGAGCTGGAGCGCGCCGGTCAACAACGGATCGCCGAAGCGGACACCGAGATGGCGCGCCTGCGCGAGGAGCTCGCCCGCACGGCCTCCGCGGAAGCCGCCGGTCGTGACGCGCTCACCACCGTCGTGGAGGAGCGGGAGCGGCTGCGCGAGGAGGCCGCGGAGATCGAGCGCCTGGGCCGCGAGCGCCTCGAGGCCGAGCTCGAGGAGATCGCTCGGCTGCGGGACGAGCTCGCCGCGGCCCGCGAGGGTGGCCGCGCTGACACCGAACGCCTGCAGACCGAGCTCGCGGCTGCCGTCGCCGCGGCCGACCGCCTGCGCGAGCAGACCTCGCAATCCGCCCGGGCCGGCGAAGCCGCGTACGCAGAAGCGACGGCCGAGGCACAGCGGCTGCGCGACGAGCTCGCCGAGACCGCCGCCCTCAACGCGCGCCTGCAGGACGAGCTCGGCGAGGCGTCTCAGGACGCGCAGCGCCTGCGCGACGAGCTGGAGGCAAAGAGTGCCGAAGCCAGCGGGCGGACGGAGGCCGCCGCCGAAGACGTCGTGCGGCTGCGCGCACATCTCGCCGAGGTGCACGCCTCCGGCCAGGCCGCGGAGGCTGCCCGCGATCAGGCGGCGGCCGAGGCGGATCGCCTGCGCGCCGAGCTGGCGGAGATCGAACGCAGCGGGAGCGGGCTCGCCGATCGCGCGCAGGCCGCGCTGAGTGCGGAGACGCAGGTCCGTCGGTTGCAGGGAGAGGTCGCCGAGAACGCGGCGGCGGCCCAGGCCGCCGAGTTCGAGAGCCAGCGGCTGCGCAAGGCGATCACCGATCGCGAGCAGGCGCTGCGCGAGGCGCAGGGTGAGGTCAGCCGGCTCCAGCGCGAGCTCGACTCACGCGAGCGCGACGCCTCGGGCGCCGGCGCCGACGCCGAGCGCCTCGAGCGACAGGTCGCCCAGCTGCGCGAGGCCTTCGAGCAGCGCAGCGCCGCCGCCCAGGAGGCCGAGGCGGAAGCGAACCGGCTGCGCGGAGAGCTCGAGGCGCGCACCCGTACGGCGCGGTCACTCGACGTCCAGCAGAAGGAGGCGCTCGCCCGCGTCAGCCAGCTCGAGGCAGCGCTGGCCGAGGCCGCCGAGCACGCGGGCGCGGCGCCTGCGGCGGACCCCGGTCTGCAACGCCGCGTCGAGGACCTGCGGGCCGCGCTGGCGGCCGAGCGCACGCGGGCGCGCGACACCGAGGAGATCGCCGAGCGCGCCCTCGGCGAGAGGGTTGAACTCGAGGATGCGGTCGCCCGCCTCCAGCGTCAGCTCGAGGCCGGAGGCGCGCTCGTCGAGCGTTCCGAGCCGACCCGCCTGCCCGAGCTCCCCGACCTCTCCACGCTCTCCCCGGTGATGCGTTGGGTCGTGATCATCGGCCTCTCCACCTTGTTCGTGGCGATCCTCTCCACGCTCTACGGCGCGATCACGTCCTGATCGGAGACCACGACCTCTGTCGGCAGCGGGGCGCCGGTCGCGGTCGCTGACTGCGCGGGGGCGAGCTCGGTCAGCGCGGTCTGCAACGCCAGGCTGACGGTGAACGGGCTGGCCGGGTCCAGCTCGAGGGCGCGGCCGACCGCGCGCCGCACGCCCGACACGTCGCCGCGTTCGAGCTCGACCGCGGCGAGCTGGGTCCACGAGCGCACGTCGTAGGGCTGCCGTCGCACGGCGCGCAGGAGATAGTCCCGCGCTTCGGCGGGACGGTCACGCCGGACCGCGATCGTCGCCGCGGCCACGAGCCCGTCGGTGGCCAGCGGATTCAGGCGGGCGGAGAGGTCGGCCTCGGTCGCGGCGTCGGCCAGGGTGGCGTCCGAGGCATCCGCCTCGGCGGCTGTCGCGACCGCGTTCTGCGTGCGGGTGTCCGCGATCGCCGGCAGCAGCGCCGAGAGCGCGACGAGCACGAGGGCGGCCGTCACCGCGACCATGGCCGGCCCGCGGGCGCCCATCGGCCGCGGGGAGCGGGTGCTCGGCCGCGCGGCGAGCACACCGAGCGCGACGAACATCGGCAACGTGACCGCGGGAATGTCCCAGCTCCACTCGACGAAGCTCTGGACGATCCACGCGGCGGCGATCGCCAGCAGCGCGGCGGCGGCACCGCGCTCCTGGGGCGCCCCCGAGAGCCGCCATCCGATCGCGCGGATCCTGGCCAGGCCGGCGGCGAGCAGCGCGCCGAGCGCGCCCACACCCAGGCCGAAGCCCACGAGGCCGTTCTCGGCGAGCCACTGCAGGGCGACGTTGTGCGGCTGGGCGACGCTCAGCGACGCCTTGCGGTAGAGGCGGTGGGTGACGGGGAAGGACCCCGCGCCCCAGCCGATGACCGGCCGGTCCGACCACGCCCCGGCCGCTTCTCTCCACCACACCCAGCGGTTGCCCGAGTTGGCCGTCAGCAGCCGGCCGGGATCGGTCACCCCGGCGGCCTGCGTGACGTCGGTGAAGCCGTCCACCGTCGTCGCGGCCCGCCCCGAGGCGATAAAGCCCGCACCGGCCACGGCGATCAGGATCGCCGCGGCGTACGCCAGCGGACGGCCGATTGCGCGGCCGCGCGCGGGGGTGAAGCGCCGGTCGGCTTCGAGCACGATGAGCGCGCGCGCCCAGGCCGCGAGCAGCAGCGCAACGGCGAGCGTCGCGAGCAGCAGCACGGTGGCGTCATCCGTGCGCTGGCCGAGCGGCAACCCGTCCGTGATCAGATCCCGGCGGCCGAGCGCGATGGTGAGCGGGAACACGGTCGCCAGGGCGGCGGAGGCGAGCAGCACGAGCGTCCGCATCCGCTCGGTGGTCAGCGCCACGAACACCGCTGCCCCGGCGGCGAGCGCGATCACACCGCCGCGCGAGTACGTCATGCCGATCACGAGCGCGAACAGGTAGACGCCGAGCAGGGCGGCAACCCGCGCGCGCGGCCCGCGCCACGGGTCGGCGGCGCAGCGCAGGAGCGGCAGCAGGCCGCTCACGCACGCGAGCGCGAGGGCGTTCCAGTAGCCCAGGGGCGCGCTGAGCCGGTTCAGCGCGGCGGCGTGGTCGAAGGAGAAGCCGAGGATGCTCACCCCGGGGAAGGCCTTGCCGCCGAATGCATACAGCGCGATCGGCAGCATGACGAAGGCGATCGTCAGTCCGACCCGCTGCAGCGCGCGCGGCAGCGACGAGCCGAGCAGCACGCCGATCAGCACCGCGAGGGCGTACCCGAACACCGTGTTGGCCTGGGTCCATGAGCGGTCGGGGGCGACGCTGAAGGCGATCGACACCGCCGCCCAGACCGCGAAGCCGGCGAGCAGGGCGAGTCCCACCAGCCCGAGCCGGGAGACCTCGAGCTTCAGGCCGTTGCCGTACAGCCACGCGGCGAGGGCGCCGGTCGCGGTCAGGCTCAGCGCGAGCACGAGCCAGCTCTGCGCCGCCGGGGCCGTCGCGCCCTGATCGGCGCTCGCGTAGAGCAGGCATCCGCCGAAAGCGGCGAGCAGCGCCCACGGGGCGCGGGCGGTCGACGCGCCGGTCATCGGTCCACGAAGGTAGCCCTATCCTGAACGTCGTGCGCTCCTTCGCTCGCACGTTCGCTCTGGCGGGAGCATTGGTCCTGACGGCCGCCCCGGCCGCACTCGCGGCCCCGTCCGCCGACGAGCAGAAGGCCACCAAGCTCGTGCTCAACGACTACGTGCAGGACGGCCGCATCGACGCGTGCGACTACACGGTGGAGGAGCTCGAGGCAGCCATCGCCGGCGTCACCGCGGACCTGCGCCAGTACGCCTCGGACTTCCCGGCCGCGCTGCGCGACGCGCTCGCGGCTCGTGCGCGCGGCGCCTGCGATGCGCCCGAGCCGACGCCGACGCCCGCCGCCGCGGCAACGACCGCCCCGCCGGCCACCGGTGGGGGCGCGGCACCGCCGGCACCGAAGGCCAGCGCCGAACCGACGCCGCCCCCGACGCGCCGGGTCGTGCCTGACCCTCCGGCCCCGGCCCTCGTGGCGTCCGTACCGCAGGCACCGGCTCCGGACCCGGGTCTGGAGCGCGCTGCCGCCACGGCACCTGCCAACAACGCGCCCGTGCCGCTGATCGGGCTTGGCGTCCTGTCGGCGCTCGCGCTGCTCAGCGTGATGATGCTCGGGACGCTCAAGCGCCTCGGAGAGGGCGGCGGCCGGTTGGCTCCGGCCTACCACTCTTGGCGCGAGGCACAGTGGCGTGCCGGCGGAGTCTGGGAGGACTTCCGCGACTGGTTGCGCTTCGGTCGCTGAGTTCCGGCGCCGCGTCGCGATTTCGCAACACGTTGCGCACCCAAATAGCGGGGATGACCGCTATTCCGTCCGGCGATCGCGGCACTATCGACGGCCCTGATCAACCCACTTCACGTGGTGGCCGACACGCTCGCGCGGCCTACCATGTAGGAGGAAGGAGCCGAGCCCAACATGGCCGTCGAGAACACCCCACAGACCTCGTCCACCACCGCGCATCGCGCCGGGGAGGCGATGTCTGTGCGAAGGGTGTTCACCCAGCCGGGCATCCACCCCTTCGACCAGGTGGAATGGGAACTGCGTGACGCGCGCATCGGTCACGGCGACAAGGTCGCCTTCGAACAGCGCGACGTCGAGTTCCCCGTTTCCTGGTCGCAGAACGCGACGAACATCGTCGCCCAGAAGTACTTCCGCGGGCAGCTCGACTCGCCGACGCGTGAGCGCTCCGTCAAGCAGATGATCTCCCGCGTGGCGGGCACGATCGCCGACTGGGGCCGCGAGCGGGGCTACTTCTCGACGGCCGAGGACGGCGACGCCTTCGAGGCCGAGCTCGCGTTCATCCTGCTCCACCAGATGGCGGCGTTCAACTCGCCCGTGTGGTTCAACGTGGGCTTCGAGGAGCACCCGCAGTGCAGCGCCTGCTTCATCCTCTCCGTCGACGACACCATGGAGTCGATCCTCGGCTGGAACACCAAGGAGGGCAAGATCTTCCGCGGCGGTTCGGGCGCGGGCATCAACCTCTCCAACATCCGTGGCTCGATGGAGCCGCTGTCCAAGGGCGGCACCGCCTCGGGCCCGGTCTCCTTCATGCGCGGCGCCGACTCCTGGGCCGGCACGATCAAGTCGGGCGGCAAGACCCGCCGCGCGGCGAAGATGGTCGTGCTCGACATCGACCATCCGGACGTGCGCGAGTTCATCTGGTGCAAGGCCAAGGAGGAGGAGAAGGCCGGCGCGCTGCGTGACGCGGGCTTCGACATGTCGATCGACGGTGACGGTTTCACCTCGATCCAGTACCAGAACGCCAACAACTCCGTGCGCGTCACGGACGAGTTCATGCACGCGGTCGAGGCCGACACGGACTGGAACCTGATCGCGCGCCAGACGGGTCAGCCGGTGGGCGAGCCGATCCCCGCCCGCGAGCTCATGCGCGACATCGCCGACGCCGCTTGGCGCTGCGCGGACCCGGGCGTCCAGTACGACACGACGATCAACCAGTGGCACACATCGCCGAACTCCGGTCGCATCAATGCGTCCAACCCGTGCTCGGAGTACATGCACGTCGATGACTCCGCGTGCAACCTCGCGTCGCTGAACCTGATGAAGTTCCGCAAGGCGGACGGGACCTTCGACGTGCCGAAGTTCGAGCACGCGACTGACATCGTCCTGCTCGCCCAGGAGATCGTCGTCGGGCCGTCGTCGTACCCGACGGAGGAGATCGGCAAGAACGCCCGCGCGTTCCGCCAGCTCGGCCTCGGCTACGCCAACCTCGGCGCCTACCTCATGGCGGACGGGATGCCCTACGACTCCGACGCCGGCCGCGGGACCGCCGCCGCCATCACCGCGCTGATGACGGGGCGCGCGTACCTCCAGTCGGCCAAGGTCGCGCAGGCGGTCGGCCCCTACGAGAAGTACGCGGAGAACCGCGAGGCGCACAACAACGTCATGCGGATGCACCGCGACGCGTCATACGCCATCCCCGACACCACGTGCGCGGACACCGACCTGCTCGCGGCGGCCCGCGAGTCCTGGAACGAGGCCGTCGCGCTCGGTGAGCTCTACGGCTACCGCAACGCGCAGGCCACGGTGCTCGCCCCCACGGGAACCATCTCGTTCCTGATGGACTGCGACACGACGGGCGTCGAGCCCGACTTCTCGCTCGTGAAGTACAAGGAGCTCGTCGGCGGCGGCACCATGGTCATCGCCAACCGCACCGTGCCGCTCGCGCTGCGCACGCTCGGGTACGCGTCGCAGCAGATCGAGCAGATCGAGGCGTACATCACCGAGCACGGCACGATCGTCGGGGCCCCCGGCCTGGATCCGAAGCACCTGTCGGTGTTCGACGTCGCGGTGGGCGAGCGCGCGATCAGCCACATGGGCCACATCAAGATGATGGGCGCGGTCCAGCCCTTCATCTCGGGCGCAATCTCCAAGACGGTCAACATGCCCAACGAGGTCACGGTGGACGACATCGCCGACGCCTACGTGCAGGCATGGCGGGTCGGCGTCAAGGCGCTGGCCATCTACCGCGACGGCTCCAAGACGGCGCAGGCGCTGCGCACCGACGCGCAGCAGGCCAAGTCCGTCGACGCCGAGACGGGCGAGGGTCTGTACACGAAGGAGCAGGTGGACACGCTCGTGCAGGCCGCGGTGGATGACGCGGTCGTCGAGGCCGTCGCCAAGGCCAAGAACGAGGCCGGCCCGGCGCGGCGGCGCATGCCCCGCGAGCGTCAGTCGCTCACCCACAAGTTCTCGCTCGGCGGCCACGAGGGCTACATCACGGCCGGCATGTACGAGGACGGCACCGTCGGGGAGATCTTCCTCACCGACATCGGCAAGGAGGGCTCGACCCTCCGCGGCATGATGAACTCGTTCGCCACGGCGATCTCCATCTCGCTGCAGTACGGCGTGCCGCTGGAGACGCTCGTGCGCAAGTTCGCCTACATGCGCTTCGAGCCGGAAGGGATCACCACCAACCCGGAGATCCCCTTCGCCAAGTCGCTGCCCGACTACATCATGCGCTGGCTCGCGTCGCGCTTCATGGACGTCGACACGCAGGAGGAGCTGGGCATCCTGACCAAGGCGGTCCGCGCCCGCAAGATGGGCCAGGACCTCGCCGTCGGCGCCGAGGGCGGCACCGCCGGCCCGTCGCCGTCGGCGCAGCCGACCGCCGCGCCGAGCGCCGGCTCCACGCCGCTGCCCGCCGCGTCGGCCATGACCGAGAAGCCGCCCGTCGTCCCCGCCCGCCTCGCGGGCATGGACCTCGGCCCGGCCTGCCAGCAGTGCGGCGGCATCATGCAGCGCACGGGCTCGTGCTACACGTGCCCGTCGTGCGGCAACAACACCGGCTGCGGCTGATCTCCAAACAGTGTCGCAACGACGAAGGGCCGCCTCCGTGCGGCCCTTCGTCGTTCTCCCCCGGCTTGTCCGTGCTGGGGTCAGCCCACCGTCGTGTACCGCAGCGTCGCGCGGTGCGTGCCGCGGCAGCGGTAGCCCAGCCGGGCGCCGCGGCCCCTCCAGCTCTCCCGGACGAGGTTGCACCGCAGGCCGGCCCGCTCGAGTGCTGCCGGCCCGCGCGCGAGCAGCCGGCGGGCGGTCCCGCACCGCAGGGTGGAGGTGATCCGCGTCACCCCGGCGCGGAGGGTGCCGAGCCGCGCGCAGCGACGCGCCGCTCCGACTCCCCGCACCGAGGCGCGCGCGGCGCGCACGTTCCCGGTGGCGGAGGACGCCCGGCCGGCACGCCCGGATCGTACGACAGGCGGCTGCGTCCCGCGTGCGAAGCGGTCCTGGACCTCCTGGTAGGTCAGCTGCCGGTCGTAGACCGCGAACTCGTCGAGATCCCCGTTGACCGGGTCTCCGTTGGAGGTCCCCGACATGTACAGCGGGAGCGTGTTGTCCTCGATCGCCCGGAACCCCGACAGCTCGTCGACCTGCTGCTCGACGCCGTCGATGAACATCTGCGTCTTGTGGCCGTTCCTGCCCACCACGACGTGGTGGAAGCCCCCGTCGGCCGGCACCCCGCCCTGGCTGCGCATCAGGGACGTGACGTTGGCCTTGCGCAACAGCACCCGGTTGCCGTCGTAGTGGCCCAGCAGCACGAGGTGGTAAGAGCGGTTGCCCTTGTTGAACAGCTGCACGATGCGGTTGTCGCTGTCGCGCTTGACCCAGCCCTCCAGCGTGAACGTGTCACCGACGTCGAGCGAATTGGAATCGGGCACCATCACCCGGTCGTCCTTGCCGTCCATCGACACTGCGGTGTTCACCACACCCGGTGCTCCGAGCAACGGCCCGCCGAGATAGGTGCCGTCGTTGCCGAACGCCGTCGAGTCGGTGGCGGTCGGACCGGCCGCCTCGTCGAACGCCCAACACCCCACCGGCGCCAGCACCTCGTCGCACGCCGCGTCGACGGCATCACTGCCGTGGAAGTACCCGATCGCGAACCCGAGGGTGTCCGCGGCCGCGGTGATCGTCACCGAGGCGATCCTGTCGCCGCCCGTCCCGTAAAAGCCAAAGAAGCGCCCGGAGGGCGGCGCGCCGTTTCCCGGGAGGAAGTTGCTCACCACCACGTCACCCGACGTGGTGCCGTCCTGCGCCGTCGCCCGGATCGTCGAATCGCCGAAGCGGTTGGGGTCGGCGAAGAACCCGAAGGCCCGTGCCGGCCGGCTGAGCGTCAGGGTGCGCGAGAGGGTTCCCACCGAGGAGTAGATCCGCCCGGAGTACGTCCCTCCCGCCCAGGGGGACGACTGCCACTGGCTGCCGATGTTCCGCGTGGTCATGACGGGATCGAAGCCGATCGTCTCGCCGTTCGGCGCGGGCGCGTCGGCGACGGGGATGCCCTCCGCCCGCCCGTCGCCGGGGTAGGCGCCGACCGGTATGCCGCCCATCGCCGCGGGTGGCGGCCCGGCGCCGTTGCCCGGATCGAACACGACCGCCGCTCGGCCCTGCGGAGTCACCACCGCCAGCGCAATCACCGCCAAGATCGTCCCCAGCCCGGCTCGACGCACCGTCCGCCCCTGACTCACCGACATCTCGCCCCCCTTTTGCTCCCCCGGACACCCGGGCCGCCTGACAACCAACGGTGCGCAGGCGCCCTTCTTCCGATCCGGGGGGGTCAGTCCAGCTGCAGCACGGACAGGATGTTCCCGGCCGGGTCCTTGAACCAGGCGATGTCCGGGCCCATCTGCTTGCTCAGGCCGCGCATGACGCCCTTCCCGTCGGTCCAGTCGGACGCTTCGAACGTGACGCCCCGCCCGGCGAGCCAATCGACCGTCGCGTCAATGTCGTCGACGGGGAAGTTGAGCGCGGTGTAGGAGGCGGGAGCGTGGTCGTCCTTCGGATAGATGAGCGCCTCACGCTCGCCGGCCAGATGGAGGGTGAGCATGCCGTGGTCCTCGGTGACGGTCAGTCCCAGAGTGTCCTCATAGAACCGCTTCGCCGCGGGGATGTCGTCGGAGGAAAATCCGCTGAAGGCCTTGCTGTCTGCGAGCATGAAATGTCCTTTCGATGATCAGCGATGCGGGCGCAGCTGGTACTGGCCCACGGTGGTGGCGATGAGCTTGCCCTCAGCGTCGGTGACGGTGGCGCGCAATTCGTAGGGTCCGCGGCCGTCCGCGTCGGCGGCGGCCGTCGCCCTCGCGATCGTCTCCTCGTCCAGGCGCGCCTCGGCGAACACCTCGCTGCGCGCCGGTGCCTTGAACTCGATGTTCATGCTCTTGACGAGGGGCAGGAAGCGGCTCATGTCGAAGGTCACCGCGGCCATCACCCCGCCGAGGACCTCGGCGACGCTGAACACCACGCCGGCGTACATCGTGCCGAGGTGGTTGCCGTTGCCCTCGAAGGGGCAGCGGGTGCGGGCGTAACCGGGCTCGAGTTCGAGCAACTCGATGTCGCACGACTCCATCAGCGGGATGCTGGCCCGCATCACCGCGTTGACCTGTTCGACCGTGGGGAGCTCCGTCATGGCGGTAGCGTGACAGACGTGGTTCTCAAGCTCGTCCGCTACGCGATTCCCACCGTCTTCATCATCGCGGGCATCCTCGCGCTGAGCTTCGGCAGCGAGGCGACCCGCTACGAGATGTTCGGCATGTGCGTCGGCGCCGGTCTTTCCCTGCTGCTCTTCACCTTCTTCTTCCGCATGGGCGTCTCCGGCGAGCGCGACCGGGAGCAGGAGGAGGAGGCCCGCCGCTACCTCACCAAACACGGCCACTGGCCCGACGACTAAAGGGGTCGGGTCTCGGCACCGGACACGCCGACGAGCGGAAAGCGACGCGTCGTGCCTAGGAGAGGCGATGGCACGTCCCTACTACCGCGAGGTCCCCGGCGGCATCTTTCACGTCACCTCTCGCGGCAACGCGCGACAGACGGTCTTCGAGGATGCCGTCGACTGCCGCCGCTTCATCGCCGAGCTCAGGCACACGGTTGCACGACACCGATGGCGCTGCCTGAGCTATTGCCTCATGGGCAACCACTTCCACCTGCTCGTTCAGACGCCGAACGCGAATCTCGCCGCGGGTATGCGCGATCTCAAATCGCAGTACGCGACGTCGTACAACGCTCGGCACGGCCGGGACGGCTCCCGGTTCAAGCCGCGTTACTGGCGCCAGCTGATCCAGGAGAACGACTACCTCGTGACCGCGGCCGCCTACATCGCACTGAACCCCGTCCGGGCAGGGAGGACAACGCTGGCGGACGCGTGGCCGTGGAGTTCCTTCGCTGCGACGATCGCTGGAGAGAGGACCTTCGTCGACCCGCAACCGATCCTGAACCTTCTGCATCGCGATCCCATCCAGGCACGACTGCAATACCGGGATCTTGTGCACGAACTTGCGGGCACATCCGGCTACGACCCATCGCTACCGATCGTCGGTGATCGGGATTTCGTGACGCAGCACGCGCCGGCGGAGCGACCTGAACGCGACGTACCGAATCACGTGTGGGAACAAGCGCGACCGTCGCTCGAGGAACTGGATGCCTCGCTCGGCGACGAAGCCTTCATCAGCGAAGCTCGCCGAACCCACCGGTACACGCTGAAGGAGATCGCTCGGCACCTGGGCTGCAGCGAGCGAACTGTGCGGCGCCGGCTCCGGGTGTCCGGTGCCGAGACCCGACCCCTTTAGGCGCGGAGCTTGTAGCCGCGGTTGAAGAGGCGGAGGTTGAAGGCGTAGAGGGCCGCGGTGACGGCGGTGAGGAGGGCGAGGGAGAGGGCGATGTTGGCCTCGGTGTAGCCCAGGAAGCCGTAGCGGACGAGGTTGATCATGTAGTAGATCGGGTTGAACTGGGTGATCGTCTCGAAGGGCGCCGGCAGCAGCGCGGCGGAGTAGAAGACGCCGCCGAGGAAGATGAGCGGCTGCAGCACGAAGGTCTGCGCGAAGGAGACGTCGTCGAACTGCTCCGCGCGCACGCCCACGAAGACGCCGAGCTGGGCGAAGAAGAAGCCGACGAGGAAGAGGGCGGGGATGAGCACGAGCACGTGCTCGACCGGGACGCCGATGAGGATCGAGGCGGCGATGAACGTCAGCAGGGCCACGAATCCGCCGCGCAGGAAGCCGCCGAGCGAGAAGGCCAGCAGCAGCTGGCGCGGCGACGCGGGCGACGAGAGCTGATCCTGGATCGCGCCCTGGAACTTCTGCTGGAGGATCGAGGAGGCGTTGTTGGAGAACGCGTTCATCGCCCAGGCCATCATGATCAGGCCCGGCACCACGAAGACGACGTAGTCGAAGCCGTGCAGCGTGCCGACGCGCGAGCCGAGTGCGGCGCCGAAGACGCTGATGTAGAGGAACGTCTCCAGCAACGGCGCGCCGACGGTCTGGCGCTTGATCTTCATGAAGCGGTTGACCTCACGCCGCACGAGTGCGAGCAGGCGGATCTGCGATGGCGTGAGGCGTGCGCGCGACGGTGCCTCGGCCGGCGCCGCGCTCTCCTGGCGGTCGTCGGTGATCACGCCACGCCCTCCAGGGACGAGCGCGAGAGCTCCTTGCGGCCCACGAGCTCGAGGTAGGCGTCCTCGAGCGAGCCGACCCCGAACTTCGCCGACAGCTCGGGTGTCGTCCCGGTCGCGACGATCTGCCCGTCGTTGATGAAGGCGATCCGGTCGCAGAGCTGCTCCGCCTCCTCGAGGTAATGGGTGGTGAGGAGGATCGTCGTGCCCTCGGAGTTGATGCGCTGGACGTAGTGCCAGAGCTCGAGGCGCAGCTCGACGTCGACGCCCGCAGTCGGCTCGTCGAGGATCAGCAGCCGGGGCCGGTGCATCAGGGCGCGGGCGAGGATGAGCCGGCGCTTCATGCCGCCCGACAATGTGCGGGTCCGGTCCTTGCGCTTCTCGTAGAGCGAGAACGCGTCGAGCAGTTCCGCGGTGCGCTCGCGGCGCTCCTTGCGCGGCATGCCGAAGTAGCCCGCGTGGTAGTCGAGTGACTCCTCGAGCGTGAGGAACCAGTCGAGGTTGAGGTCCTGCGGAGCCAGGCCGACCGCCGTGCGCGCCTGCTCGTAGTCCTCGATGGCGTCGTGGCCGAACACGCGGATGGCGCCCGAAGTCGGCTTCGCCAGGCCGGTCGTGCAGTGGATCAGCGTCGACTTGCCCGCGCCGTTGGGGCCGAGCAGGCCGAAGAACTCGCCGTCCCCGATCTCGAGCGACACGTTGCGCAGCGCCTCGGTCCCCGTCGGGTAGCGCTTGACGAGGTCGGTGACTTGAAGGGCCGGGATCATTGCACGGTCAACTATAGGCGCCCGCCGTGGGCTCGGACACCGCCGCGTTTCTGGTTAGGTGAACGCCATGAGCCTGCCCCCGGGACCGCGCTCCCCGCGTCTTGTGCAGACCTTCGCGAGCCTCGCGCGCCAGCGCCCGTTCGTCGAGCGCGCGCGGCGCCGCTACGGCCCGGTCTTCACGATGCGCCTCCTCGGCTTCGGGACCTTCGCGGTGGTCGCCGACCCGGCGCTCATCAAGCAGGTCTTCACGGAGGACCCGAAGGTCCTGCACGCGGGAGGCGAGCGCAACCCGCTCGGGCCTGTGCTGGGCGAGCACTCCCTGCTCGTCATCGACGAGGACCGCCACCTCGAGCAGCGCAAGCTGCTGCTGCCGCCGTTCCACGGTCGGCGGATGCGAACCTACGAGCGCCTGATCGAGGAGATCGCCGCCGAGGAGATCGAGCGCTGGCCGACGGACGCGTCCTTCCCGACGGCCCCGTCGTTTCGGCGCATCACGTTGCGGGCGATCCTGCGTGCGGTCTTCGGCGCGCAGGGCGACGAGGCGGGCGAGCTCGAGCGGATCCTGCCGCGCTTTGTCGACCTCGGCTCGTTCATGTCGACGATCGGCCAGCCGCTGCAGCACGACCTCGGGCCGTGGAGCCCGTGGGGCCGGTTCCTGCGGGCCCGAGCCGAGGTCGATCGCCGGCTCGACGCGCTGATCGAGCGCGCGCGCCGCGATCCGGAGCTGGGCGACCGCGCCGACGTCCTCGCGCTGCTCGTCCAGGCCAGCCACTCCGACGGCACCCCGATGCGCAACGCCGAGATCCGCGACCAGCTGCTGACCCTGCTCGCCGCAGGCCACGAGACCACCTCGGCGACGCTCGCGTGGGCGATTGAGCGGCTGCGGCGCCACCCCGACCTCGTCGCCCGGCTCGTGGAGGAGGCCGAGGCCGGTGGCCACGAGCTGCGCCACGCCACCATCCGCGAGGTCCAGCGCCAGCGGCCGGTGATCGCCTTCTCGGCGCGCACGACGCTCGCCCCCTACGAGCTCGGCGACTACACGTTGCCGGCGAACATCCGCATTGCGCTGGCGGCCTCGCTGACGCACTTCGACCCGCAGCTGTTCGACCAGCCCGACCACTTCCGGCCCGACCGCTTCGTCGGCACCAAGCCGGACACCTACGCCTGGATCCCCTACGGCGGGGGCGTGCGGCGGTGCATCGGGGCCGCGTTCGCGCACATGGAGATGGACGTGGTTCTGCGCACCGTGCTCGAGCGCGTCACCCTCGGCGCCACCGGCGATCCCGACGCCGGCTGGAAGTTCCGCGGCGTCGCCAGTACCCCGGCCGACGGTGGTCGCGCCGTGACCCGCCCGCGGCGGCGCGCGGCCGTCCCGGCGTGAGCACCTGGTCCAACTGGGCCGGCGACCAGACCTGCCGGCCCGCCGCGCACGTCGCGCCCACCACCCGTGACGAGGTGTCGAAGGCCGTCGCCGCCGCCGCCAAGGTCCGCGTCGCCGGCGCCGGGCACTCGTTCACCGATGCCGTGCTCACGGACGGCACGCTGCTCTCGCTGGCGTGTTTGGACCGCGTCCTGGACGTCGACGCCGCGAGCGGGCTCGTCCGCGTGCAGGCGGGCATCACGCTGCGCGCGCTGAGCGAGCGGCTCGCCGGCCACGGGCTGGCCTTCGAGAACCTCGGTGACATCGACGTGCAGTCGATCGCCGGCGCCACCGCGACGGGCACGCACGGCACGGGCGCGCGGCTGTGCAACCTGTCCGCCGCACTGCGCTCCGTCGAGCTCGTCCTCGCCGACGGCACGGTCGTCGAATGCGAGGGCGGGGACGACCTGCTGGCCGCCCGCGTAAGTCTCGGGGCGCTCGGTGTCGTCACCGCAGTCACGCTGCAGGCGGTGCCCGCCTTCACCCTCGAGGGCATCGACGCGCCCGCCCCGCTCGAGGAGACCCTCGATCGACTCGAGGAGCTCGGCGCGGCCAACGAGCACTTCGAGCTGTTCACCTTCCCCCACAGCCCGCTTGCCCTGACGCGCACCAACAACCGGACGTCGGCGGCACCGCGGCCCCGCTCGCGCGTGCGGGCCTACGCCGAGGACATCCTGCTCAAGAACACCGCGTTCGAGGCCTTCTGCCGGGTCGGTCGAGCGCGGCCCGCGTGGATCCCCGCCATCAATCGGACCGTGTCGCGACTGGCGGGAACGAGCCGTCGCCTGGACCGGTCCGACCGCATCTTCGCCTCCCCCCGGCGGGTGCGCTTCACCGAGATGGAGTACGCACTGCCGCGGGAGCACCTCGCCGCGGCGGTCCGTGCGGTGCGCGCCGTGATCGACGAACGTGGCTTCGCCGTGCCCTTCCCCCTCGAGGTCCGGCTGGTGGCGGGCGACGACGCGCTGCTGAGCCCCGCGGGCGGGCGCGAGACCGGCTACGTCGCCGTGCATATGTTCACGGGCATGCCGTGGGAGCCCTACTTCCGGGCCGTCGAGGCGATCATGGACGGGTTCGACGGCCGGCCCCACTGGGGCAAGCGCCACTTCCAGACCGCGGAGACGCTCCGCGACCGCTATCCGGGCTGGGACCGGTTCCAGGCCGTCCGGGACCGCCTCGACCCCGGACGCACCTTCACCAACGCCTACGTCGAGCGGGTGCTCGGTGCTTGAGGTCGATCTGCCGCGCGTCGCGCTGCACGACGGCACGCCGACCCCGGTCCGCGAACTGCGATCGGGCCTGTGGCTGAAGGACGACGGCGCGTTCGGAACCGGCGGCTGGGGCGGCAACAAGGTGCGCAAGCTCGAGTGGCTGCTGGGCACGGCGCGGGCGGACGGCCGCAAGCGCATCCTCACCTTTGGGGGGCGCGGCACCAACTGGGGGCTGGCGACCTCCCTCTACGGGCGCTCGCTCGGGATCGAGACGATCCTCGCCCTGGTCGACCAGCCCATGAGCGAGCATGTCGTCGAGCAGTTCGAGCGCATCCGCCGCTCGGGCGCCGAGGTGCATCTGACCCACGGCAAGCGGCGCACCGCCGCGCTGGTGCCCTGGCTGTGGCTACGCCACGGTCGTCCTTGGATCCTCCCCGCCGGAGGTTCGACACCGCTCGGGGCGGTCGGCTACGTGGCGGCGGCACTCGAGATCGCCGAGCAGGTCCGGGCCGGCGCCATGCCCGAGCCCGACCGAGTCGTCGTGGCGGTCGGCAGCGGCGGCACGCTCGCCGGGCTCGTGGTCGGGCTGCAGGCGGCGGGCCTGCGGACGCGGGCGTACGGCGTCGTGGTCAACGACAAGCTGCGCCTCGACCACGACCGAATTGCGACGCTGGCCCAGGCCACCGCCCGCCTGTTGCGCAAGCACGGCGCGGACCTGGGCGTCCTCGATCTCGGCGAGGACGCCTTTGACCTGACTCGGGACTTCCTCGGCGATGGGTACGGCCACCCGTTGACGGATGCCGACCCCGCCTTCGATCCGGTGTACACGGGCAAGGCGATGGCGGCCGCGCGACAGCTCGGGGGCACGACCCTGTTCCTGCAGACGGACGGGCCCCGGTGACGGACTTCGCGCGGCTCGAGCGCGCCTGTGCGGACCTCGAGCCACCCTTCGCCGCCGTTGATCTCGACGCCTTCGACGCCAACCGCGCCGACATGGCGCGGCGGGCCGGCGGTACCCCGATCCGCGTCGCGAGCAAGTCGATCCGCTGCCGCACGCTGATCGAGCGCGCGCTGGAGCATCCCGCCTACCGCGGGGTGCTCGCCTACAGCGTCGCCGAGGCGCGCTGGCTCGACCGAGAGGACGTGCTCGTTGCGTACCCGAGCGCCGCGCCCGGGGTCGTCCCGGCCGGCACGACCGTCATGGTCGACTGCGTCGAGCATCTCGAGCCGCTCGCCCCGGGGACGCGCGTCTGCATCGACGTCGACGCCGGCCTGTGGCTGCTCGGCGGCCGGGTCCGGATCGGGGCGAAGCGCTCTCCCGTCCGCACCGTCGCCCAGGCCGTGGCGCTGGCGGCGGAGATCCGCTCCCGCGGCCTCGAGCTCGCCGGGGTGATGGCCTACGAGTCACAGATCGCGGGGGTCGACGACGCCCGCCGGGCGGTGCGCGTGATGAAGCGGCGCTCGGTCCGGGAGCTCGCCGCCCGGAGGGCGGAGATCGTCGCGGCGCTCGGACCGCTCGAGCTCGTCAACGCCGGCGGCACCGGCAGCCTGGAGACCTCGGCGAGCGAGCCCGCCGTCACCGAGGTGGCCGCCGGTTCGGGACTCCTCGCGCCCACCCTCTTCGACCGCTACACGAGCTTCACCCCGCAGCCCGCCGCATTCTTCGTGCTGCCCGTGGTGCGCGTGCCACAGCGCGGCGTCGCGACCTTGTACTCCGGGGGCTACGTCGCGTCGGGGGCGGCCGGCGCCGACCGGCTGCCGACCCCGGTGCACCCTCCGGGCCTGCGCCTCGACGACCGCGAGGGCGCGGGCGAGGTCCAGACCCCGGTGCTCGATGGCGAACTCAACGTCGGCGATCGCGTCTGGCTGCGGCACGCGAAGGCCGGCGAGCTGTGCGAGCGCTTCGACGTGCTGCACCTGGTCTCGGGTGAGAAGATCGTCGCCTCCGTCGCGACCTACCGCGGCGAGGGGCAGAACTTCGGCTGACGTGAGAGGCTTGTCCTGACAAGCGGACAATCGGGGGAGAGCATGGCTCAGAGGCGCGCGGCAGCGGAGTTCGTCGGAACGTTCGTGCTGGTGTTCGGCGGTGTGGGCTCGGCGGTCATCGCGGGTGACGCCATCGGCGCGTTCGGAGTCGCGTTCGCCTTCGGCCTCGCCCTGCTGGCGATGGCCTACGCGATCGGCCCGATCTCCGGCTGCCACATCAACCCCGCGGTGACCTTCGGGCTGCTCATGTCGGGCAAGGTCGACCGCGACGAGGCTGTCCGCTACTGGATCGCCCAGGTACTCGGCGCCGTGACGGCGGCCCTCGTGCTGCTCATCGTGGTGAAGTCCGCTCCTGGGCCCTACGACCTCTCCGACAACGGCTTCGGCGCCAACGGCTTCGGCGATCACTCGCCCGGCGGCTACCCGATCGTCGCCGTGATCATCATGGAAGTGCTCCTCACCGCTGTGCTGGTGTTCACGGTGCTCGCAGCGACCGATCGCATCGCGAACGCAGCCTTCGCGGGAGTCCCGATCGGCTTCGTCCTGGTGCTGATCCACCTGGTCGGCATCCCGATCGACAACACCTCGGTCAACCCGGCCCGCAGCATCGGGCCTGCGATCTTCGTCGGGGGTTGGGCGCTGGCTCAGCTCATCGTGTTCATCGTCGCTCCGATCGCCGGGGCCGCAGGGGCGTCGGCGCTATACCGCTACCTGTTCGAGGGGAGCACCCCGGTGCCGGCCGAGCAGTCCGCGGTCGCCGCCGAGGGAACGCGGCCTACTCCGCCGGGCGGGCCAGCAGCGTGACGGCCACCAGCACGAGGGCGAGCGCTCCGAAGCCGACGCGCGCGGGCCCCCGGCTCGTGCGCGAAGCGACCACGCACTGCAGGGCGTAGTAGGCGGCGAAGGCGCGGGAAGCGATCGCGATGAGCGAGAAGGTCGGCACGGTCCAGATCAGGACACCGGCGCCGATGCCGCTGAGCGCGAAGGGGCGCGCGCCACGCATGTGCTTCGCCGAGAGCTTGCGCAGGTTGCCGTCTGCGGCGACGGTGTCCGCCGTCGCCGCGCTGAACTGGCTCAGGACCGCCGCGATGACCAGCGGAAGTGACAGGAAGGCGACCACGCGGCCGGTGATGTCGAGCAGGGTCTTGTCCGCGCCCGCCTCCGTGCCGAGGCCCATCACCGGGGTGGCCACCGCGACGAAGACGACGTAGACCCCCGCGGCCACGAGCTGGGAGAGGCGGCAGGCCTTGATGCGGGTGTCGGCGTCGAACTCGTCGCCGAGGTAACGGACGGTCTCGAAGCCCTGCACGGTGATGACGATGCCGCCGAGCACGAGCAGCACGTCGGCGATGCCGCGGTCGGGGATGGGGGGCAGGGAGACACCGTCGCCGAACAGATCGCCGGCGTCGTGGACGGCCAGCGCCCCGCCGAGCACCGCGACGATGGCCAGCACGGCAAACAGCGCCACCCGCTCCACCTTGTCGAGGCCCGCGAAGCCGCGCGTCACCGCGATGGTGACGATCAGGACCAGCACCGCCATCGCCACCCCGCGCTCGACGACGGCGGCGCCGCCACCGGCGAAATCGAGCACGTACTGGGCCATGATCCGCAGGTAGAGCGCGACCGAAATGACGTAGGCGACGACGATGACGACGTCCGAGGCCTCCTCCAGTCCGCGCGTCGGTCGGCTCAGATCGGCGTCCTCGACGGTGGCCACGTTGTGGCGGATGGCGGTTCCGACGAACCACACGAACAGGCACACGCCGGCGATGCCGGCCACCGACAGCGCCCCCAGCGTGCGCTCGAGCACCGGGACGATGACCAGGAAGCCGCTGCCGAAGATCGAGGCCAGCGGGGTCACCGCGGCCGTGGCCACCTTGCGTGTGAACACCTGGCGTCGGACGCTACCCGGGGCATGCGAGGATCAGGCCGCGATGCAACTCCACGCCCTGCACCACGTGACGATGCTCACCGGCGACGCCAGCGCCACCGTCGCCTTCTACTCGGACCTGCTCGGGCTGCGCTCGCTCGACGAGCCCGACGAGCCTGCGGCTGACCGTCTGAGCTTCGGCGACGCGGCGGGGACGCCCGGTTCGATCCTCACGTGGGTCGTGGCTCCCGGTGCGCCGCGCGGCACGCCGGGAGCGGGGATGATCCACCGCCTGCAGCTCGGCGTGGACGGCGAGGCGGCGCTCACCTTCTGGAAGGACCGGCTCGAAGCGGCCGGCCACCCCTGCGGCGAGGCGGACGGCGTGCTGCGCTTCGCCGACCACGAGGGTCTCGACCTTGAGTTGCACGCCGATACGCACGGCAACCCTCCGCTGACCGCGCGGCATCCGGAGGTGCCGCCCGAGTTCGCCCTCACCGGGGTCCAGGGCGCCCGCGCCTACGCCGCCGAACCGGCCGGGGACCATGGCCTGCTCACGCAGACGCTCGGCTTCGACCACAAGCGCGACCACGAGTACGTCCTCGGTGCGGGCGATCGGCACGTGCACTGGGGCTACGACGAGCGCGCCGAGCCTGGCCGGGAGGGCGCCGGCACGGTGCGTCACATCGCGTGGCACGCGCAGCGGGAGGACCTCCGCTCCTGGCAGGCACGCGTCGAGGCCACCGAGACCGAAGGCGACGCCGTCTTCCTGCGCACCCCTCAGGGCGTTGCCTTCGCCCTCGCCGCCGAAGTCAGCGGCCGAAGTCGTCCACCCTGGGCATGACGCCCGCTTTGGACGACTTAGGCAGGAGCGGGCTGATCTACGAGGAGCGGCCGGCGAAGGGTGAGCCGGCCGGGCTGCTCGTGCTCCACCACGGCCGCGGCGCCGACGAGCGTGATCTGCTCGGCCTGGCCGACGTGCTCGATCCGCTGCAGCGGCTGCACGTGGTCACGCCGCGCGCGCCGCTGACCCTTCCCGGCTGGCCCGGTCACCACTGGTACGTCGTTCCGCGCGTCGGGCATCCCGACCACGACACGTTCCACGCCTCGCGGGCGGCGCTGGCCGATCTGCACGATCAGCTCTGGGAGCGGACGGGCATCACGCCCGAGCGAACCGTGTTCGGCGGATTCTCGATGGGGTCGGTGATGAGCTACACGATGGCCTTCGACCCGGAGCGACCCGCCGTCGCCGGAGCGCTCATCTTCTCGGGCTTCATGCCCTCGGTGCACGACTGGACACCCGACCTGCACCGGCCGACGCGGACCTTCGTCGCCCACGGCCGCAACGATCCCGTGATGGAGGTCGGGTTCGGGCGACGGGCGCGGGATCTCCTCGAGGCGGCGACGATCGAGGTCGACTATCACGAGTCCGACGCGGCGCACCACATCGACCCCGCCCACGTCCCGGCGGCGGTCACCTGGGTTTCCGGCACGCTCGGATGACCCCCGAGCGCATGCGGACCGTGCGCCGGCAGACGCGCTTGCCGTAGGCCATCTGCACGCTGAGGCGGCGCTTGCGCGGCTGGCGCACGCGCGCCTTGCGCGTCCAGGCGAGCAGCGAGCGCCGCCCCGTGCGGTCGGCCAGGCGCACCGTGTTGCCCTTGCCGTAGGACGACAGCGTGTCCACGTCGGCGCCGAGCAGCTCGAGCACGGCGCCGGCGCGCACGAAGATCGGCAGGTCCTCGGCGTCCACCTCGACCTCACGCCCTCCGGAGAGCACCACGGCGCGGCGCAGCTTCGGCGAGCCGTCGGCCTTCAGGCGCACGGAACGCCAGAAGTCCACCCAGCGGCCCTCCGGCAGATACACGGACTTCTTCGTCGCGCCCGGCTTGACCACCGGTGCGACGAGCAGGTCGGGCCCGAGCAGGTAGGTGTCCTCCCGGGCCACGGCCGCGGGGTCGTCGGGGTAGGCGAGCGCGAGAGCGCGCATCATCGGCATGCCGGTGCGGTCGTACTCGCGCTGCGCGCGGGCGAGGTAGGGGTAGAGCTGGGTCCGCAGCCGGGCGTAGCGCGTCCACGTCGGCAGCACCTCGGGATCGGTGATCTGGGCGCGACGGCCCTGGCGCGCGCCGAGGCTGTAGCCGTTGGCCTGCATGCGCATCACCCCGGAGGCGAAGCCGAACTGGATCCAGCGCCTCATCAGCTCCGGCGGGGTCTGGGGCTCGGAGAGCGCGAAGAAGCCGCCGATGTCCGACCCCCACAGCGAGACCCCCGACAGGCCCATCGAGAGCCCGTTGCGGACCGCGGACTCGAGCCCGTCGAAGCCCCACGTCGTGCTCGGATCGCCGCCCCACACGATCTGAGAGTGGCGAGCCGCTCCCGTCCAGCCGGAGCGGTTGAAGCGTGCGAGCGGGCGGCCGGCCCGCTCGAGCGCGTACTTGCGCGCCGCCGCGTGGTAGTCGACGACGTAGCGGTTGTGACCGGCGGAGCCCGTCGAACCGTCGGCCTGGTGGCCGTCGTCGGGCGTGTACTCGCCGAAGTCCTCCATCCAGCCGTCGTAGCCGTCCTTCACCGCCTCGTCGAGGGCATCGCCGAACAGCCGCACGCCCGCCTCGGTGGTGAAGTCGTACTGGCCGACGAAGAAGACGCTCGATCCCTGGTAGCGGTAGCGATAGTCGTTGCCGGCGGAGTCCTTGGTCAACGCCCCCGCCGCCGAGGCCGCCTCGAAGCGCTTGGTGTAGCTCGTGCACACCATCGGGTTGAAGTAGGTCGTGACCGCCAGGCCGGCGTCGTGGAAACGCTCCGTGCGCGCGCGCTGCGCGTCCGTGCGACCCTCGTGGTCCCCGCACGGCAGGTAGTGCGTGTAGGTCTGCACGAGCGAGCCGGCGGCGCCCGCCTCACGCAGGACCCGCAGGTTCTCCGCCTCGTCGCCCTTGGGCTGCCACCAGGGACCGAAGTAGAACGGTGCGGCCGCGCGAGGCTGGCGGCCGACGCGCGCGGTGAAGCTGCGCAGGGCGTCGGCGGGCGTCGGGCCGGCGAACACCTCGAAGGTCATGGTGGTCGCGTCGACCTCGGCCGACCACGGCGAGCCGAGGCGGAAGACCGAGTGGTCGTCGTTGCGCAGCAGAAAGCCCGCGCCGCGGCTCGACAGCAGCCAGGGGATCGGGAAGTAGGTGGCGTCGGCGCGGTCGCTCTGCCCCGGCGGCGGGACGAAGGCGCGCACGAACGGGCTCTCGATGGGCTGGTAGGGGCCTTCGGTGACCCGGTTGTCGACATCGCCTCCGGTCCGCACGACCGCGTCGGACCGCTCGCCGAAGCCGAGGAACCGCTCGCCGGGCGCGGTGGCGAAGCTGACGCGGATGCCCTCGAACCCCGCGGGAGCCGTGATGGTCACGCGGGCGATGTCATCGGTGACCGCCTCCACCTGCGGGTCGACGTCAGCCGCCTGCCAGATCCCGACGCGGCGGAACTCGACGCTGCCGCCCTCGAAGATGACCCGGCCGTGATCGTCGGTGAACGACAGGCCGCCGTCGGTCTGGATCCCGATCGCCGCCGCAGGCGCGGCGATGACCCCGAAGCAGGCGGCGACAGCAAAGGCGAGGGCACGTTTCACCCGCCGACCGTATCGCCACAGCCATCCGGCCGGCGCCGGTCGGCACGCCGGGATCCGACCGACCCGCGAGTAGATTTGGGGATACGGATGGACGAGCCCACGGAGTTGCATTACGCCCTGCACCTCGTGCCCCCCGGCCGCTTCCCGTTCCGACGCTGGCGCTTCGAGCTCTGGCACGGTCCGCGGCTGCTGACGACGGGATGGCGAACGTCGGAGGAGCACGCCGAGCGCACCCTGCGCACCACCGCCGCGCGCGTCGCGCACCGCCTGCAGGGCCTGCACCTGCTGCGGCCGGACTCCGCGACCCTGTCGCGACCGCTGCGCCACGGTGCGACCGCGCACGTGGAATGCGGGAGCGTCAGCTGCCGGCTCGTGCCGCTCGGCGCCGGCGCTTCGGCGCTTCCTGCCCGATCCGCCGCGTGAGCGCCCACAGCAGCGGCAGGCCCGGGTGCAGGATCGGCTTGCCGGAGGTGATCAGGCCCACGGAGAGGCTGCGCTCGGGATCGGCCCACCCCAGCACGTTGGTGAAGCCGAGGTGCCCGAACGCCTCGTCGGTGTCGGGGCCGAAGAGGGACAGCACGTCGGCGCCGAGCATGAAGCCCGCGGAGTGGCGCATCGGCGCGCCGAGCGTGAGGTCGAACTCGCGGTAGGCGCGCTCGACGATGGCCCGGCGGATGGTGCGCGGATCCATGATGCGCACGCCGTCGAGCTCGCCGCCGCAGCGCAGGAGCTCGAAGAAGCGCGACAGCTCATCGGCGGTGGTGACGATGTTGGCGGCAGGGATGACGCCGGTGAGAAAGCGCGGGTCGTTCGACAGCCGCGTGATCTCGTCCGGGTGCTTGCCCAACGCCCGTTCGATCACCGTGGACACGGGCGGCAGGGGCGGTGGCCCGGTGACGTAGGAACGGCCGACGGCGTCGACGTCGGCCTCCCCCACGCCGTAGTTGCCCCAGCGGAATCCGAGTGGATCGAGGATCTCCTCCTGCATGACCTGCCGGATCGGCTTGCCCGTCACCCGCTCGACGACCTCGCCGATGATGAAACCGCCCGAGACCGCGTGGTAGGCCAGCAGCTTCCCCGGCCGTGTCCGCGGCCGCGCGTCGCACATGAGCTCGAGCAGGTAGTCGCGGCGTGCGAGGTTGTCGAGATCGAGCGCCTCGGGCGGCAGGTTGGCGACCCCCGCCCGGTGCGAGAGGACGTGCTCGATGGTGATGGCGCCCTTGCCGTTGGCGGCGTACTCGGGGATGTACTCGGCGACGCGGTCGCCGATGTGCAGCGCACCGCGATCATCGAGCAGGTGCGCCACGGCGGCGGTCATCGCCTTCGCGGCGGAGAAGATCACGAACGGCGTGTGCGGTGTGGCGACCACCGGCTGCTTGCCGAGCTGCTTCCACCCCAGCGACCGGTTGAGCACGACGCGACCCTCGCGGCGCACGCAAAGGGTGAGCGCGGGGTAGGCGCCGGTGCGAAAGAGCTGCTCGGCCGAACTCCAGATCCGCTCGACTCCCACGCGCGTCATGCCGGCGGCGGCGGGACGCTCCTCTTCCCCCGTGCGCGTGATGGGCGCGAGGTCGCGTGGCACCCGAACCCGGCGCAGCGGATCGGGGACCAGAGGCAGGCGCGGCAGCGGGATGGTCGGCATCGGGCGCGGAAGGTATCGTCCGCCGCGTGAAGCACGCCCCACTTACGCTCGGCCTGGTCCTCACGGGCCTGCTCGCCGGCGCCACTCCTGCTGCCGCCCAGGCCCCCACTCCCACCCCGACGGCGACAGCGACGGCCACGCCCCCCGTGGTCGTCCCCACCCCCACGGCAACGGTCACGCCGCCGGTGGTGCCGACGGCAAGGCCCGGCAAGCTCAAGGCGGTCGTCAAAGGGGGCTACAAGCTCAGCGGCAAGCGGCTCGCGCTCAGGGGCGACAAGCTGCGCATCAAGGGCCGGCTGCGTCCCGCAATGGCGGGCCAGCGGGTGCAGGTGCGCCTCAACAGCGGCGGCAAGACGATCAAGACGCTGCGGCTGAGGACGAAGCGCAACGGGCGCTTCGGCAAGGCCGTGCGCCTCTCGTCACTCAACGGCGCCGTCAAGATCAGCGCGGTTCACCCCGCCTCCGGCAAGATCAAGCGCGCCCAGTCGCGCAAGGCGAAGCTGCGGGTGCTCGAGCCCTCCCTGCGGTACGGCTCCGACGGTCCTCTCGCCGCGCTGTTCAACCGCGGGCTGCACAAGCTGCGGTACGCCGCGCCGTCCGGCGGCGCCTACGGCGCGGCCACCGGCCGGGCCGTCATGGCCTACCGCAAGGTCAACGGGATGGCGCGGACCGAGAGCCCGACGCCCGCCATCGTCCGAGACGTCCTGCGCGGCCGCGGCGGCTACAAGGTCCGCTACCCGGAGCTCGGCAAGCACGTCGAGGCCGACCTCTCCCAGCAGATCCTCGCGCTCGCCGACGGGGACAAGCTCGTCCGCGTCTACCACACCTCATCGGGCAAGCCCTCGACCCCGACGGTGCTCGGGACCTATCGCTTCTACTCCCAGACGATCGGGACCAACTCGCTGGGCATGGTGCACTCGAGCTACTTCATCCGCGGCTACGCGATCCACGGCTACCACTCGGTCCCGACCTACGCTGCCAGCCACGGCTGCCTGCGCGTCCCGATCCCCGATGCCTACACGATCTTCAAGTGGATCGACATCGGGGACCAGATCCGCGTGACGTACTAGCCGGCCGACACGCCTGCCCCGATGGGGCAGGCGACGCCCGTGCCGCCGATCCCGCAGTAACCGGCGGGGTTCTTCGCCAAGTACTGCTGGTGGTAGTCCTCGGCGTAGAAGAACTCGCCGGCCGGGGCGATCTCGGTGGTGATCTCGCCGCGACCGGCGGTGGTGAGCGCCGCCTGGTAGCGATCGCGTGATGCCGTCACGGTCGTCGCCTGGGCGTCCGTGGTCGTGTAGATCGCCGAGCGGTACTGGGTACCGACGTCGTTGCCCTGGCGCATGCCCTGGGTGGGATCGTGCGCCTCCCAGAACGTCTTGAGGATCTGGTCGTAGGAGACGACGGCCGGGTCGAAGACGACGAGCACGACCTCCGTGTGACCCGTCCGCGCCGAGCACACCTCTTCGTAGGTCGGGTTCGGGGTCAGGCCGCCGGCGTACCCCACCGCGGTGGTGTAGACGCCGTCGAGCTCCCAGAAGACGCGCTCAGCGCCCCAGAAGCAGCCGAGCCCGAGCACGGCGGACTCGAGGTGGTCGGGAAACGGCGGCTTGAGCTGGCGACCGTTGACGAAGTGGGCGTCATGGACGGGCAGCGGAGCTTCGCGGCCGGGCAGCGCCTGGTCAGGCGCGGGCAATGTGGTCTTGTGGCGTGAGAGAAAGAGCATGAATTGGGTAGTACGTGTCTGCGGGCGTGGTCCAAGGAGGGTACGTGCGCGTTACAGAGCCTTGATTGCCGTACTTGCCATCCCAGAGAGCGCGGCCAGCCGTGACCTCTCCGCCGTCCTCGGCGCCGCCGGCTGGACCGTCCGCACCGCGCGCGACCATGACCACGCGCTGCGGCTGTGCCGCCGGACCGGCGCTGACGTGCTGCTGGTCGACGATCGGGTCGCCGGCGGACCGCTGGCGCTCATGGATCGTGTCAAGGGTGACATCGACCTGTTCAAGGTCGCCGTGGTCTTCGTCGGTGACCACCTCGGCGTCGAGGATGTGACCACCGCGCAGGACCGAGGCGCGATGGACATCCTGCGCACCCCCATCCATCCCGCCGACGCGATCGCTCGGGTGACGGCGGCCGCCCGCACCAAGGCGCTGGTCAGTGAGCTGACCCGGCACAACGACCGACTCGAGGGGCTCGTCCTCTTCGACGAGCTCACCGGCCTGCGCAACCGGCGCGCCGTGATGCACGACCTCGAGATGCTGATGGCGACATCGCGCCGGCACGGACGCCCGCTGTCGGCGGTGATGATCGACGTCGATCGCTTCAAGACCATCAACGACGAGTACGGCCACCGTTCCGGCGACGAGGTGCTGCGGGAGGTCGCACGTCGGCTCAAGTCGCGTCTGCGCGACGGCGACATGGCCGGCCGGCTCGGGGGCGACGAGCTGCTCGTGCTGTTGCCGGAGACCTCTGCGGACGGCGCCGCGGCACTGGCCGCCTCGATCCGGGACGCCATGGCCGAGCATCCGGTGGACACCGTTGAAGGTCCGATCCCCGTCACCCTGAGCCTGGGCAGCGCGGCCTGGGAGGGGGAGTCCAGCGAGGAGCTCCTCGAGCGCGCGGACCGTGCCCTGTACGCCGCCAAGGACGCCGGCCGCGATCGCGCCGTGGCGCTGTGAGCGGCGTCACCGTCGTCCGCCTCGACCCCGACGCGCACGAGCAGAGGTTCCGCCGCCTGCGCCGGGACCTCGGCGTCAGCACCTTCGGCATCAACCTGCTCGTCATGGAGCCGGGCCAGCGCAGCCGCATCCATCGCCACGAGCACCAGGAAGAGGTCTACCTCCCCCTGCGGGGCGAGCTGACGCTGATCGTCGAGGGCACGGAGGAGCACGTGCTCGGCACGGGTGAGGTGGCGCGGGTCGGCCCGCAGGTGCGCCGCCAGCTCGTCAACCGCGGCGCCGAGCGGCTCGAGCTGCTCGCGCTCGGCGGCCACGGTACGCACGAGGGGCGCGACGGGAAGGCTTACGCGGACTGGGCCGAGGAGGGCCCTGGCAGCCCGCCGGCCGACGTCCCGTTCCCCGCCGACGAGGGGTAGCCGGACAGCCGTTCGCGGACGAAGGCGCCGGCGCGCGCGAGCGATTCGCGCGCCTCGGGGACGATGTCGTAGCTCATCTGGAACACGTGGACCTGGCCGGGCCAGATCCGCTCCTCGCACGCGATCCCCGCCCCGCGCAACCAGTCGCCGAGCGCGCGTGCGTCGGCAGCGAGCATCTCGCGATCGCCGGCGTGCAGCAGCACCGGCGGCATCAGCGAGGGGTCCCCGTCCAGGACGGCCAGGCGCGCGTCGCGCGGGTCCGCCGCCGCGGTGTAGAGGGAGAGGATCCGGCGCGCCGCGCCGGCGGTGAACATCGGGTCGCGCGCCTCGCTCTCGATCCTGGCGGCCATCTCGAAGCTCGGGTCCACCAGCGGCGAGAAGAGGACGAGCCCGGCCGGTACGGGAAGCTCGTTGCGGGTGAGCTCGGCGACGAGCGAGACGGCCAGGTGGCCGCCCGCGGAGTCGCCGGCGACCACGATCCGCTCGGCGGGATACCCCTCGTCGAGGAGATAGCGGTACGCCTCGAGCGTGTCGTCGATCGCGGCCGGGAAGGGATGCTCGGGGGCAAGCCGGTAGTCCACGGAGTAGGCGGGAACGCCCGCGTGCCGCGAGAGCTCGGAGACGAGGCCACGGTGGGTCTTGGGCGAGCAGACGACGTAGCCCGATCCGTGCATGTAGAGGATCGCGGCGTCCCGGGAGGCGGCGACGCCGGGCCCGCGCACCCACTCGCCACGTGGGCCTGGGGTCACGACGGTGCCCTTGCGCGGCCGCGGCGTGACGGTCTCCGCCAGCCGGCGGATCACGCGCACGAAGCGCGGTCGCGCGAAGATCACCGTGAAGGGCCGCAGCAGCCAGTACATCGCGAACGCGAGCAGGCGGCTCTGACGGCTCGGGCGGCTCACCGGGCGGCTCTGCCCGCGGCGAGCCAGCTGAACACGAGCGCCAGCCACAAGACGGCGGCGAGCGAGACGTGCGCCCAGACGATCGCCGCCGGGAGGGCATTGTGGTACTGGACGAGCCCGAGTATCCCCTGGGCGGCGATCAGCACCGCGACGGCGGTCAGCGCGCGCATCAGCGTCGCGCTCGCCCCCGACCGGCGGGCGTACAGCCACAACCCGACGGCGACGATGCCCATCGCCGCCGCCGCGTGGCCGTGCACCTTGATCAGGGTCTCGAGGTCGATGCCGCCGAGGCGCTCGACGTAGTCGTCGGTGCCCGAGCCGCCGGCGTGCGGTCCCGCCGCGGTCGCGAAGCTGCCTGCGATCAGCACGAGCCCGCCATAGACCGTCAGGACGCGCGTGCCGAGCACCAACGGGGCCGGATGGGCGGGCGCGGCGGCGCCGCGCGGCCGGCGCGCGCGCCAGACCAGCGTCGCGCCGGCGATCAGCAGGACGATCGAGAGCAGGTAGTGACCGATCACGACCTGCCACTCGAGCTCGAGCAGCACGGTGATGCCGCCGAGGATCGCCTGGGCGAGGACGCCGAGCGGGAGCAGGAGGGCGGGGAGCTTGAGCTCAGGACGCAGCGGGCGCAGCCGGTACGCACCGATGGCCGCGGCGAGCGCCGGGAGGCCGACGACACCCGTCACCATCCGGTTGCCGTACTCGATCAACTGGTGGGTCTGCAGGGGCGGGAGGAAGCCGCCGTCGCACTTCGGCCAGCGCGGGCAGCCGAGTCCGGAGCCCGTCAGCCGGACGGCGGCACCCGTGAAGATGATCAGCGTCAGCGTGAAGAGGGCGACGTCGGCGATGCGGCGGTACTGCCGGTCGTTGAGGGTGAAGCGCTCCGCACGAGCGGGGCGGGCTTGGGCGACGGCCATGGGATCAGGGACGCTAGACGAAGGCGTGAACGGTGGCCCGACACAACGGGAGCCCGTCCGGGGTCTCCGCGTGGGGGTCGGCGGGACCCCCGACCGGCTCGACGCGGGAGAACCCGGCGCCCTTGGCCAGGCCGACGAGGCCGGCGAGGTTGGGCACCCACCAGTTCGTCGGATCCTCGTTGACGTCGTCGCTGGGAACCAGCCGTGCGAGCGGCACGTCGTCGCGACCCTCGATCCGCACGACCTCGGACTCGATGACCGCCATCTGATCGCAGATCGATCGCACCCGGCGCAGCGCCGTCAGTGGCTCCTCCATGTGGTAGAGGATGCCCGAGGTAGAGGACGATGTCGAAGCGCCCGAGCCGCTCGAGGTCGTAGTGCATGAAGTCGGCGACGACGGACTCGATCCGGCTGCCCAGCAGTTGGTGCGCGCAGTCGAAGGCTCGCTTGCCGGGGAGCGGGGCGCCGGCCGGTGGGAGCCCGTCCGGCTTGAGGTAGGCGAGTGAGAAGTCGACGGGCGGCCCGTCGGGCGAGAGGTCGTGCAACCACACGAAGTGATCGATGGCGACCACCCTCCCGGCACCCCGCCGTTCGGCGTCGAAGGCGTAGAAGCCGTCGTAGCTGCCGACGTCGAGCACCGATCTTCCGGCGTAGTCGTCGGGCAGACCCATCCGGCCGCGCTCGTAGGCCATGACCTCACGGCCGCCGCCCCACTTGTAGCCCGGGGTGACCACACCCTCGCCCACGTCGATGGAGTGCCACCAGTAGGGCACCTCGGCGACGCGAGCCGCGATCTCCTCCGCCGTCAGGACGCTCACGGTGCAGCAGCCTGACGGATGGGCGCCGCGGCGAGCATCTCCATCTCCGGGCTCAGGCCGTTCTGGCGGCGCTCCACGACCATCTCGACGCCGTCGAAGCCGCCGGCGCGCAGCGCCGCGGTCATCGTCTCGGGCGAGTAGAGCGCGAAGTGGTCGTCGCCCTCGTAGTCCTGCGCTCCGAAGGTCACCTTCTTGAACTCCGGGAAGGACAGCCGGCCCTCGGCCAGGTCCTCGATGAGCGCCGCCCAGTTGGGGGTGACGACGCGCAGGCGACCACCGGGCGCCAGCAGGGAGCGCCAGTAGGGCAGCAGGACCGTCTCCACGTCGTGCTGGCGGAAATGCTCGACCAGATGGAACGAGGCGATCTCCGCCACGGTGCCGGGCTCGAAGGGCAGGCGGCGGATGTCCGCGACGACGTCGACGCCCGGCAGTGCGCGGGCATCGACGTTGACGTAGCCGTCGAGCGGCTTCTCGCCGCAGCCGAGGTTCAGGCGCAGGGAGCCGATCGTCTCGACGCGGCGTGCGAAGGCATCGGGATCCGGGATGCGCGGTTCCGGTGCGTCGGCGAAGTCCGTGTCGGGCAGCTTCTGACGGACGTCGAGGGCCAGCGCCTCCTGTTTGCCGTGCATGACTGCGAGGCGGTCGTTGAGCTCGCCGATCGCCTGTCTGAGACCCGCGAGCTCGGAGCGGGCGGCGTGGTCGGCATCGACGAGCGACGCGACCTCCTCGCGCAGCCCAGCGTCGGGCGCGGACGCATCCGGGCCCGAGAACGGAGGGACGACCGACGCCGACTGCAGGGTGCGCATCCGGTCGGTGAGATCGGCGTGCAGGCTGCGCAGCGCGGCGTCGCTGCCCGCATCCCCTCGCGCGAGAAGGGAAGGGCGGACCCGCGGACGCCGCCCGTCGCCGACAGCGGCCGCCAGGCGCTCGGCGACAAGCGCAACCATGCCGCGCTCGCGCGCCTCCGCCGAGCCGGCGATGGCGCGCACCACCTCCGCTCGAGGCTGGCCGCGGAAGCCGGCGGCGCCGGGGTCCGGGTCGCGGCCGAGGATCAGGCGGTAGGCCGCTGCGATCAGCGCGTCCCCTTTCGCCGCACGCAGCTCGGCGATGATCTCGCCCTCCGTGCGCAGGCCGTCGAGCCAGGCGGTATCGCCCATCACGACACGGTCGCCGGCCGCAGCCAGTGTCGCGCGCACGGTGTTCGCCCGGTCGCCGTTCGCGGGCACCTCCACCCCTCCGAGGAGCGCGCTCAACCCGGTGCGGAACGCCTCGTCGTCGTCGCGCAGCCACAGCTCGGTGATCTCGCGGCGGGCCCGTGCCGCATCCAGGCGCGGCAGGCGCTCGAGGAAGGCCGGGTCGCGGCCGAGCCCGCGCGCCTCGTCGCTCGTCGCGATGTGCGTGACGATCGCGACCATGTCCGCGCCACCGTCGATCTGCGCCAGGAAACCGGCGAGGCTCGCGTCGTCGACCGGGCGGTCGAGCAGCGACCGGAACAGGCCGTCCACCATGGCCGCCGGTGTCGGCTGTGCGAGCGCCCGGCGCACCCCGGCCTCCAGGTCGGCCGGGAAGCGGATCGGGTCCAGCAGCACCTCCGCGGTCCCCTCGGCCTCGGCCGCACTGAGCCCGCACAACGCCTGCAACGTCTCCGCGAGGTCGCCCTCGCCATTGACGGTGCCCGCGAGCGCCTCGAAGCGTTCGACGTGGCGCTCGACCGCGATCGTGAGGGCGAACTCGGCGTCGTAGCGGGCCCGGCCAGCCGCGCCCATCCGCGCACGCAGCGCACCGTCGTCGACCAGTCGGGTCAGCGCGGCCAGCAGCGCCGACGGATCCTCCGGATCGACCAGCAGCCCCGTCTCGCCGTCGACGATGGTGGCGCGCATGCCGCCGACGTCGCCGCCGATCACCGGCAGCCCCATCATCATCGCCTCCACGTGCACGAGCCCGAACGACTCGTACCGCGAGGGCGCGCAGAAGATGTCGGCATCGGCGTAGGCCTGCAGCAACTCCGTGTCGTCGACGGGGCCGTCGAAGACGATCCGGTCCGCCACGTCGGATGCGTGCTCTGCGACCCATGCCGGCCAGAGGTCCTCGGCGCCGTTGGCGTAGGCGTTGTCGGCACCCGCGATCCGCAGGCGGACCTGCGAGCGCTCGCGCAACAGCCGCGCACCGGCCTCGAGCAGCACGTCGACGCCCTTGCGGCGCTCGAGGCGGCCGACGAAGAGGATCTCAACGGCGTCATCGCCCTGCGCGCGGCGGCGCGCGAAATCGCCGCGATGATCCGCGGTGCCGAGCCAGACCACCTCGGGCGCCGCGCCCGCCACGTCGGAGACGAGCCCGGCAACCTCTTGACTGATCGCCTGCAGCGGCGCGCCGGAGCGCAGCAGTGCGTCCTCCGCTGCGATCTGGGACGTCGTCAGCGGCGATGAGGCGATCGCCGGCTGCGCGTCGGCGATCGTGCGCATCGGGGTCACGCAGACGACGTTGACCGGTGTCGTCGCGTCGAGCGCGCACAGCAGCGGCTCGGCGGCCCACGAGGAACCGGTGACCACGTCGAAGGGCGTCCGCTGCGCGGCGCGCTGCACCGCACTGCGGACGGCAGCCTGGTGATCGAGCAGGCCCTTGAGGGGATGGCCGGCCAGCGCGGGTGCCCAGCGCTCGGCGACGGGAAAGCGGTGGACCCAGACGCCCTCCTCGAAGTCGAGCCGGTATGGCTGCTCATCATCGCGCGTGACCACGTGCGCCTCGTGCCCGGCCGCGGCCATCCCGCGCGCGAGATCGTGCGTGTACCGCCCCACACCGCCGAGTGGACGGGGCGGATAGTCCATGGACGCGAAGCACACCGACAGTCGCCGCCGCTCCGGAACGAGCACGGGATACGGGCGGAAGGCATCAGGATCCGCCGGGAGCAGCGGCCGACCGCGGCGCACGCCCGCGAGGCCGCGCTCGATGCCCATTTCCATGCCCGCGTCGGCGCGCTCGTCGAACGCCTCCTGCTCGGCGCGGGTGAAGTCGCCCCGGCGCACGGCGTCGGCTATATGGGCCTTGGCCGCGTGGAGGTCGTCCAGGAGCGATGCGAGCGTCTCGGCACGAGACCGGTGCCCGGCGCCGACCCGCAGCGCGAAGTACGCGCGGTTCTTGATCGCGAAGAACGGGTCGGTGTAGCCCTCCTTGCGCCGCATGTGCGACGGCCGGAACTTGTGGTGCACGACGGCGCCGTCGAGTGCCCGCAGGCGCAGTCCGGCGTCGATCACGCGCGCGCAGACCTCGACCTCGTCGT
This sequence comes from uncultured Solirubrobacteraceae bacterium, assembly GCA_963781415.1. Lineage (GTDB taxonomy): Bacteria > Actinomycetota > Thermoleophilia > Solirubrobacterales > Solirubrobacteraceae > DATLGB01. The sequence goes on along the minus strand of CAWAFT010000002.1, from coordinate 2,013,607 downwards.
AGTTGTATTCGATCTCCTCGTCGAAGCCCTCGATGGCCTCGAGCGCACTGCGACGGAACGAGCAGTTGGTGCCCTGGAGGTACAGAAACGGGTCGGCGCCGGGTCGGTTCGCCGCCCCGAAGGGGGGCCGGGCGTCGAAGTCCGTGCGGCCGATGCGGTCGCACAGCGAGTAGCGGTACTGGGGCTTGACCCCGGTGTTGTCGAGCGTCAGGCCGCCGGCGCCCCCGATCTCGGGGCTGTCGTAGGCGGCGGCGAGGTCCGCCAGCCAGCGTGCCTCCGGGATGGCGTCGTCGTCGATGAAGGCGACGACCTCGCCAGCCGCGGCATCGATGCCGAGGTTGCGCGACACGGAGAGGTTGCGCTCATCGAAGCGCACGACCCGCAGCGCGTCCTTCCGCGCCTCGAGCAGCTCGGCGGTGCCGTCGTCGGACGGACCGTCCACCACGACCACCTCGAAGTCGGTGAACGTCTGGTGGCGCAGCGCGTCGAGCGTCGTGGCAAGGCTCGCCGCGCGGTTGTACGTGTTGATCACGACGCTGATCCGCAGGGCTACGATCCTACGAGTCCATGGCGCGCGAACCCGCGCTCGTTATCGACGGCGTCTCGAAGTCCTTCCGCCGTCCCCACGAGCAGATGCACAGTCTCAAGGAGCGGGCGCTGCATCCCCTACGGGGACGCACCTTCGACACCTTCGACGCCGTGCAGGACGTTTCGTTCCACGTCGACCGGGGCGAGTTCTTCGGCATCGTCGGGCGCAACGGCTCCGGCAAGTCGACCCTGCTCAAGCTCATGGCGGGTATCTACCGCACCAACGCCGGCGATGTCTGGGTCAACGGCCGCGTCTCCACGTTCATCGAGCTCGGCGTCGGCTTCAACCCGGACCTGGCCGCTCGGGACAACGTCATCCTGAACGCGATCATGCTCGGGCTCGGGCCCGCGGAGGCGCGGGCCCGCTACGAGCAGGTCATCGAGTTCGCCGAGCTGCGCGACTTCGAGGACCTCAAGCTCAAGAACTACTCCTCGGGCATGAATGTCCGCCTCGCCTTTTCGGTGATGATCCAGGTCGACGCCGACATCCTGCTCATCGACGAGGTGCTCGCGGTCGGCGACGCCTCCTTCCAGCAGAAGTGCTTCGACGCGTTCAACCGCCTCCGCGACGAGGGCAAGACGATCGTGCTCGTCACCCACGACATGGGTGCGGTGCGACGCTTCTGCCACCGGGCGATGCTGATGGAGCACGGGCGCATGGTGGAGCTCGGCGACCCCGAGCACGTCGGCGCGTCCTACCTGGAGCTCAACTTCCGCGGCGAGGTGGCCGAGCCCGTCGCCGAGGGCGAGGAGGAGCGGCGCGGAAGCGGCGCGCGCCGAGATCACCGATGTCTGGTTCGAGGGTCCCGACGGCGCGCCGGTGAGCCAGGTGGCCCAGCAGGACGAGGTGCTCGTCAAGGCGGTCGTCGCGTTCCACGAGACCATGGAGCACCCGAGCGTCGGCTTCGCGATCGAGGACGACGACCACCGCGTCGTCTTCGCCGCCAACACGCAGTGGACCCAGGAGCGCACGGGCACCTTCGCGGCGGGCGATCAGGCGACCTTCAGCCTGCGGCTGCGCAACGTCTTCTCCCCGGGCCGCTTCCACGTCTCCTGCGCGGTGGCGGGCCGCGGAACCGGGCTCGACCTCGCCGACCAGCGCCCGCGCATGCGCTCGTTCGTGTCCACGGGCACGCGCGTCAGCGGAGGGCTCGTCGACCTCGACCACGAGCTGGTCATCGAACGCGGCGCCCATCCCGCGCCGGCCGCGTCATGAGCACGATCGAGGAGAACGTCACGGCGATCCGCGCCGCGGGCGGCAAGCGCATCAAGGGCCCCAGCGCCTTCACGGGCGAGACGAGCCGCGCGGTCAACCTCACCTGGACGCTGGCCTTCCTGGAGTTCCGGCTGCGCTTCTTCGGCTCGGTCCTGGGCTACGTCTGGCAGCTCGGCCGTCCGCTGCTCATGTTCGGCGTGCTCTACGTCGTCTTCGTCGAGATCATCGAGATCGGCGGCGGAGTGCCGAACTACGCGGCGGCGCTGCTCACCGGGATCATGCTCTACCAGTTCTTCGGCGACGCGACCGGCGGCGCGGTGGCGGCCGTCCTCAACCGCGAGAACCTCGTGCGCAAGATCCACTTCCCCCGGATCGTCATCCCGATGTCGGTCGTGGTCTTCTCGCTGCTCACGCTGGCCGTCAACTCGATCGCCGTCGGCGTCTTCATCGCCGTCCTGCAGGTCCCCGTGCGGGTCAACTGGCTCGCGGCGGTACCGGCGTTCGCGCTGCTGCTGGTCTTCGTCACCGGCCTCGCGATGCTGCTGTCGGCGCTCTACGTGCGCTACCGCGACATCGCGCCGATCTGGGACGTCGTGCTCCAGGCCTCCTTCTACGCGACCCCGATCCTCTATCCGATCACCAAGGTGCCGGACGCGCTGCAGCCCGTGCTGCTCGCCTCCCCGCTGGCGACGGTCATCCAGCAGATCCACCACTCCGTCTTCGACCCGTCCGCCCCATCGGCCGCCGACGTGCTCGGCGGTCCGCTGTGGCTCCTGTTGCCGGTCGGGATCGCCTTCGGCACGTTCGCGCTCGGCTTCTACGTCTTCAACCGCACCGCGCCGGCCGTCGCCGAAGAGCTCTGACGCGCCCTACTCGGCGGTCGGCACCGAGGAGATCTCGAAGCGAACGCTGGTGGGCGGGAGCGGCATGGCGCCCGACGCGCGGCGCTCGGCCAGCTCGCGGTAGAACACGTCGAGCTCGTCGAGCTTGCGCTCGAGCGCGAACGCCTCGGCCGTCCTGCGGCCGCCCTCCCGGAGGCGCTCGCGCAGGTCGCGGTCGGAGAGCACCGCCTCGAGCGCGGCGCGGACGGCGCGCGGCTCCGCCGCCGGCATCAGGCAGTTGACGCCGTCGCGGCAGAAGTCCCGGTTGCCGTCGGCGTCCGTGCAGACGACGGGAGCGCCGGCGGCCATCGCCTCGAGGATCGGCAGGCAGAAGCCCTCGTGGCGCGAGGTCTGCAGGAACACGGTGCAGGTGTTGAGCAGCTCGTTGACCTCGGCGTCCGACGGCATCCGGTGGTAGGTCACGCGCTCGCCCATCCCCTCGGCGACCTCCGGTTCGATGCCGAAGAGCCACAGGTCGGGCCGGGGGGCGTCGAAGTCCAGGTACGCGTCGCGGGTGAGCGGGAAGTTCTTGAGCGGGTTGCCACGGCCGAGCGCGAGGATCGTGTTCTCCGCGCGCTCGAGGCCGAGGTCGTGCCAGCGGCTGTGGTCGACGCCGCAGTTGACGATCGTCGCGCTCGGCACGTGGCCGAGCAACGTCCGGTGATTCCACTGCGAGATGGTCAGGTACTCGAGCTCAGGCCGGTAGGTCGTGAGGATGTGGCCGTGCACGTCGCGATCGGCGTAGTAGGAGGTCTCGATGTCCGAGACGAGGTAGACGCCGACCCCGCGGGTCAGCGACGCCTCCCAGACGTGCGGCGCCGTCTCCCACCAGGTGGCGACCTTGATCGCGTCGAGCGGCGCGAGGGCGTCGCGCAGCGACGCGTAATCGTCGAACAGCCGGACCGGGACGCGCAGGTCGTACCAGTCGGGCGGCGCTGCCGCGAGCGACCACAGCTCGGGGTGGTGGCCGCGGTCGGCGAGCCCGTTGAGGTGCTCGAAGATGTTGCGGTGACCGCCGCCCACGCCGACGTCCTGCGTCACGTAGACGATGCGCGCCCCGCCGTCGCCCGCGCGGGTCTCGCGCCGATCGAACCAATCGCCCCACGTCTCCCAGAAGTGCTGCTGGGACCTGATCTCGCGACTCGCCTGCGTCGCCCCGCGGGTCTTTGACTCGAAGTGGGTCAGCTGGGCCGCGGGGGCGTAGACGACCCGGCGGCCCGACTCCCAGGCGCGCAGGCAGTAGTCGACGTCCTCGTAGGCCATGCCGTAGTTCTCGTCGAGCTCGCCGACCGCCGCGATCGTGTCGCGCTTGAGGTACATGCACGCCCCGGTGATGGCGAGCGCCGGCTGCAGCACCTCGGACGGGGGGTGATCGGAGGGACGAAAGCGGAAGCGATGGTCGAACCACTGCGGCGCGTCGCGGTTGCGCACCGCGCCGGCGAACTGGATCGTGTCGTCGGGATAGAGCAGCTTCGCGCCGGTGATGCCGGCGTCGTGCTCGTAGGCGGCGTGCTGGAGCACCTCGAGCCAGCCGCCGAAGGCGATCACGTCCGAGTTGAGCAGGACGACGTCCTCGTCGGGTCGCGTCACCCGCAGCCCCCGGTTGCAGTTGGCCGCGAAGCCCGCGTTCTCGCCCGCCACCACGACGTCGACGTGACGCGAGGCACGCAGGCGCTTGAGCTCGGCGGGGGCAGAGCCGTCGTCGGCGACGATCACCCGCGCGTTCGTGGTCCGCTTGACCGAGCGCGCGGCCCTCAGCGCGAGCTTGGCCGGACCGTAGGAGGGGATCACGACGGCCACGGGCAGGCCGTGGGCCGCGTACCAGGCGCGGGCCGGTGCACTGACGTCGTTCATCCGCGTCACGAGGCCCATGCGGGGCGCGAGCGGCGTCAGCCGCAGCGGGAAGGTCAGCGTCCGCCACAGCGCCTCCCGCAGGCCGTGGGCCTTGACGGTCAGGAACGCGCGCTTGGGCAGGTTCGCGAACAGCTTGCGCAGGAAGCGCAGATACGAGTGCAGGCTCGACATCGGCGCGGCGCCACGGTAGAGGTTCGCTCCCGGGCGGGCGTTTGCGCAAGCGATGCTCGGGCAAGCGAATCGGTATGACCCCCGTCTCCCAAGTTCCCTCCGTCGCGCTCAGCGACGGCACCGAGATCCCCCAGCTCGGCTTCGGCGTCTTCCAGATCGATGCCGAGGAGACCGCCGCCGCCGTCACCCGCGCGCTCGAGGTCGGCTACCGCCACGTCGACACCGCGAAGATCTACGGCAACGAGGCCGAGGTCGGCGAGGCCGTGCGCGCCTGGTCCGACCACGTCTACGTCACGACGAAGTGCTGGAACTCCGACCAGGGCCACGACGAGGCCAAGGCCGCCTTCGACGCGAGCCTCGAGCGCCTCGGGCTCGACCACGTCGACCTCTACCTGATCCACTGGCCCGTCCCGTCGTACGACCGCTACGTCGAGACCTGGAAGGCGTTCGTGGAGCTGCAGCAGAGCGACCGGCTCGTCTCGATCGGCGTCTCGAACTTCCAGCCCGATCACCTCGACCGCATCATCGAGGCGACCGGCGTCACCCCCGTCATCAACCAGATCGAGCTGCACCCCTACCTGCAGCAGCCCGAGCTGCGCGCCGTCCATGCGGAGCGCGACATCGTCACCGAGGCGTGGTCCCCGCTCGCGCAGGGCGCGGTCCTCGACGATCCGGTCCTCAAGGAGATCGCCGCGGCGCACGGCAAGACCACCGGGCAGGTCGTCCTGCGCTGGCACGTCCAGCTCGGCAACGTCGTGTTCCCGAAGTCCGCGACACCGGAGCGGATCGCGGAGAACTTCGAGATCTGGGACTTCGAGCTCAGCGACGACGACATGGACGCCATCGAGAGCCTCGACCGGGGCGAGCGGATCGGCCCGGACCCCGACACCCTGTCTGCGGGAACCTGAGCCGCGCGTCTGACCGAAACGACCGCCGGTCACAGCGAAGCGAGTGCAGAAGGTTCCGGAAACCGGAACCTTCTGCACGTGGTTCGTGCCCGGCCGCGCCTCAGCGCCGCGAGCGGAGCTTCACCACCTGGTGGTAGGTGCCGCGGTTCTGCCACGCGAACGGCGGCGTCTCGATCGCGCCCGCGGTGTTCGGCTCGATCTGGTCGCACGTCGCCGGCCGCGTGTGCTCGCAGGTCGCGAGCACCTGCCACGTGGCGGGATCGTCGCCGCGCTGCGCCTTGACCGCGGCGATGGCGGAGTGCAGCGTGCGCAGCAGCATCGCCCGGCAACGCTTGCGCCGAACCGCAGTAGCGGCGCGAGTACGGATCGGGGACGCGCTTGCCGGCGACGGTGCGCAGCTCCTTGGAGACCTGCGAGGCCCACGACCAGCTCGAGTCGAAGTCACCGAGACCCAGAACCCGTGACTCGACGATGTCGAAGAGCTCGCGTCCGAGCGCGGGGCGGAACATGCCGCGCACGAGCTGCGGCCACCAGGCGTCCATGAGCGCGACGGCCGCGGAGTGGTCGTAGACGTTGTCGCCGTCGGCGTCGAGGCGCTGTGAGCCCGACGCCCGCCACTTGCGCAGCAGGGCGAGGAACGGCCGGTCCGCCGCCGGCGCCTTGCCGATCACGCGCAGCAGCAGCGGGGTCATCACGTCCGAGCGCAGGTCCGACGTCGCGGCGGTGTTGACTGCGCGCGTGAGCCCCGCGAAGTCGACCTTGCCGCCGCCGGCGCGCTTCTCGCGCATGAGCCGGTTGCGCAGCAGCGAAGCGCGGTGCACCGGCCCGTCCGTCCACTCGCGCGGGCCCTTGCGCCAGCCGCGTGCCTCCTTGTTGTTCCAGGAGATGATGAAGCCGTCCTTCGGGTTGACCACGGCCGGCCGGCGCTTGTTGGGCAGCTTGGCGAACGTGTACTCCTCGGGGTCGAAGTTCCGCCAGTCGGCGCGGCCGTCGCCCCAGTAGGGCAGGTCGACGTCGGTGCCGCGGGCGTGGCGCGGGTAGTTGCCCGACTGCTGCACCGCGACGGTGTCCTCATCGCCGTAGAACCAGTTCTCGGTCCCCGGGAAGACGCTGAACGCGCGCCGGAACTCCTGCGCCGAGCGAACCTTGTTCTCGGCGAGCGTCTTGAACGGCAGCAGCGCGTCGAGCTCGTGGAAGTTCACGCCCTTGGCCTTGGCCAGCGCGACGGGTGCTCCCTTGACGGTCGCGGTCGCGAACACCGGACCGTGCACGGACCGCAACGTCTTGTGGGTGATCTTGGTCGGCGGAGTGTCGGGCGACAGGGGCGAATACGGGGTGGTGAGCGACTGCTCGCGCGACACGAAGGCGCGGCACTTGCCCTTGTAGACGTAGTGCTCGCTCGATCCGCGTCGGCTCGGAGCCATCGGGCTCGCACAGCCGCTCGACGAAGGTGTCCTGGTTGTCGCCGTTGGCGCTCGTCCCGCTCCAGGCGAAGTCGACGCCGTGCCCGATGAGCGGGAACGGGCTCGAGCCCGGGAAGGAGACGCCCCAGACGTCGACGCCACCGCCGTGGAGCTCGTACTCGACGAAGATCTGCGGCGAGTAGTAGGAGACCTGGGGCCCGAAGGACGTCAGCGCCTTGCCGTCGGCCGACAGTGACGGCGCGACCATCACGGCGTTCGAAGCGTGGTGGGGGATCTTGCTCTTGAGGTCCTGGACCGCGCGCACCCACGCCGGCAGACCGTCGCGGACCGCGGCCTGCTCGTCGGCGCCCGGGCCCTCGACCTGCGGGTTGCGCGGCTTGATCGAGCCGGCGTCGGGGATCGCGTTGAGACCCTTGCGCGGCTTGCCCGTCCGGTCGGAGTTGAAGCGCCGCTTGGCCATCACGATCGCCCCGGGGTCCTCGGCCATGCGCAGGTCGTTGAACGGCCCCTGCCAGCGCTTGCCGAACCGCTTGCGGAAGGACTGGCGCAGCGCGGCGTTGACCTCCTCGCCACCGTTGGAGACGGTGAACTGGGTCACGAGCAGCACCGCGAGCGCGGCCGTGTCGGACGGCGTCCACGCCGCGGGCGTCGTCCCGAGCGCCGCGTACTCCGCCGGCAGCTGCGTCGGGTCGCTCTTGACGTCGTCGATGCGGGCGTTGATGCCGTCGACGTAGTCGAGCAGGTCCTGACGCCCCTGCGCACCCTCGGGGCCGAACCGCTCCGGCAGACGGTCGAACTGCGCGGTGAGCTCCTCGTCGGAGAAGTCCTGGTCGGTCAGCTGCTGCGCGTCGCCACGCGCAGACCCGGGCCCGGTCAGGCCCGCGAGCGTGCCCTTCGCCGTCCGGCGCAGCGCGTCCATCAGAAACAGCCGCTCCTCGGCCGTCGCGTAGCCGGCGCCGAACATGACGTCGGCGCGCGTGTCGCCGTAGACGTGCGCCATCCCGTAAGCGCGGTCGCGGAAGATCTGCACGCCGGGCCGCGGCGTGGTGACGGATTCGACGCCGCCCGGCATCGAGCCGAAGGTCGCGTCCTTGTAGTAGGTCGGGATGTCGGCCTCGGTGAGCGTCGAGGCGTGGGGCATGATGCCGTCGTAGAGCGGCTGCTGGTCGACGAAGCGCTCCGGCACCGCACCGGTCGCCTGGTTCGCCGCGAGGTCGGTGGCGGTGACGGACTGCCCCTCGCCCTGCGCGAGCACGGAATGAAAGCCCGGAAGGGCCGGCACGTCGAGCGGCGGTGGCGCCTGCGCGAGCGCGGTCGCGGGCAGGCACAGCAGGAGTGTCAACGTCAGTCTGGCAAGCACGCCGCGCAGTATCACGAACGGGCGGCCGCAGGGCCCCCACTTGCCCAGATTCGGTCAGGCGTAGTAGCGCTCGACCGTGAGCACCATCGCCGCGACCTCGTGCAGGGCGGCGAGCGTCAGCAGCGCGATGCCCACCGGTGCGGCCAGCCGCCGCCCGAGGCCATGCGCGGCCAGCGCCACCAGCCCCCCGTAGAGGCCCAGCAGCGGCAGCAGGTAGCGCGCCTGCGTGAAGGCCGGGGCGCCGATCAGCTCGGCGCGGTACTGCTGCTGGGCGATCGCGCCCGCGACGCCCGCCAGCGCGATCCCCAGGCACACGAGCAGCGGCCAGTTCGCCGGCAGCACCGCCCGGACGCGCACGAGCGCTGCCGCCGCCAGCGCGAAGACGACCGCGGCGACCGCGACGGCGACGTCGGTGATCGAGCGCGCGAAGCCGTAATCGAGCCAGCCGAAGCGGCCGACGAAGCCCTCGAACCAGACGTCGCGCAGGGGGAAGCCTGGGATGTGGTCGGCCAGGAACGGCACGCGCGGCAGGAACACCTGCGCCATGTAGCTGAGCTGGCCGGTGAAGCCGAGCGGGACCGGAGCCGCGCCGTCGGGGTCGGGCGACGCCACCGGCACGCCGCCGGGGAAGTAGGGGTGGTCCGACAGCGCGTTGCCGAGCAGGCTGTAGGCGAACACGGGCACGAGCGCGACCGCGAGCCCGCCCGCGACGTCGACCAGCCGTCCCCGGCGTGGTCCCGGCGTGCGCACATACGCCAGCGCGAGCGCGGCGAGCCCCGCCGGGACGAGCCCCAGGAACAGCGGCTTGGTGAGCATGCCGGCCGCGAGCGCCACCCCCAGCAGGACCGCTCGCCGCCGGGTCAGCCCGCGGCGCAGGAGCACCGTCAGCGCCCACAGCGTCCCCGCGGACGCGGCGAACAGGGCGGCGTCCGCGTTGACACCCGCGGTGATGAAGCCGAACACCGGCTGGAGCACGACGGCCAGCGCGCCGACCGGCGCCGCGAGCGGCAGGCGCGGAAGCCCCTCCCGCAAGAAGCCGAACACGAGCCAGGCGGTGAGGCCGCCGAGCAGCACGGACAGCATCCGCATGGGGAGCTGCTGATTGAGCAGCCCGAGTCCGCGGGTCGCGGCGTAGACGGGAGCCTGGGCGAGGTAGTAGAGCGGGGGGTTGGCGCTGGCCGTGCCCGCGTCGAGGGTCCGGCGCGAACGCTGCGAGGACTCCGCCGCGCGGACCTCGGCCTCCTCGGCCCGCGTCCACGGCGGCTTGGACGTCTCGTCACCGATCACGTCGAAGAAGTGCAGCCCGGCGAGCAGATCGCCTTCCCGCGGCGAATGGTCGTAGGACTCGGCACGGTCGATCGGCAGTTCGCCCGTCTCCACCAGCCCCTGCACATAGGCGACGTGAGCCACCTCGTCGGGCACCATGAACGGCGGCGTGAGCAGCGCCCAGCACGAGCCGAGGGCCAGCGCGGCCACGACCACGAGCCGGTGGGCCCTCCGATGCGAGAGCAGCGCCCCGCCGGCCGCGAAGAAGGCTCCGACGAGCAGCGCGATCATGAGGAACCAGGTCCACGCGCCCAGCCACTCCGCCGTGCCCCGCTCGTAGTGGCGGACGATCTCCCCCGCGCTGCCGAGCAGCGTCGGGTGGCCCGCCCGCAGGCCGATCAGGCTCACCCGGCCCTCGGTGGCGCGTCGCCCCGCCACCGCTGCGATCCGGGAGTCGGCCGGCTCCCCGCCGAACGCCAGCCGTCCCGGCGCCGACGAGCGGGCGCACCACGTGACGGGACGCGTCGAGCGCTCGGGGACCCGATCGAGCGGGACGTCGATCACCCCCTCCTTCCAGCCGGCGTCGAGCGCGCCGCGCGCGAGCGTCCTGCCGTCGGCCGAGACGCTGACGTCCAGGGGCCCCGTGGGGCGCCCGAAGGACGCGACCGTCATCCGCACCGCGTTCGTCCCGGCGTAGAGGGTCTCGCTCGACTGGCAGAAGCCGGTCCGGGCCGGGGCGACGACGGCGAACTGCTGCGGCGCGACGTCGTTCGAACCAGAGACACGCTCGGTGCCGTTGAGCAGCTGCGCCAGCGTGCCCGCGACGACGACGAGCGCGGCAATCGCGAGCGCGAGCGCGACCCCCCGCCGTCCGGCCGGACCGCCGGACGGGAGGACCCGCGTGCTCACTCGGGGTTCTGGCGCCGCAGACCGAGGATGCTCAGCAGGAAGGCGCTGAAGAAGACCTGCAGGCCCATGATGAACAACGCTGCGGCGAGGACGGCGAGGCGCTCCTCCGAGAGCTCACCGAAGCCACGGTCGATCCAGGTGACGACGATGATGCCGGCGATGATCAGGCCACCGGCAAGCAGCGCGCCGCCGAGCGCGAGCCCGTGTTCGAGCCGGAAGCGCGCGCGCATGCGGTCGAACCACGGATCGCGCTCCCCCATGAAGTACGTGCCGTAGGCGTGGGCGCAGAGGCCGAGGCCGACGACCTGCGTGCCGACGATCATCAGCAGGGCGCCGGCGACCATGGTGTGGATGCTCCACTCGCGTCCGAAGACGTCGATCTGCGCGACCACCGTCGCCGCGATGAGCGCGCCGATGACCGTGAGCACCAGACCCGGGACCATGAACAGGTGGGTAGGGCTGTGAACGAGCAGGAAGCGCAGGTGACGCCACCCGTCACGGAAGCTCGACAGCTTGGACTCCCCGCCGCGCGGGTGGTACTCGATCGGGAACTCGGCGATCCGCAGTTTCTCCTTGGAGGCGCGGATCACCATCTCCGACGCGAACTCCATGCCGGTCGTGCGCAGGTCGAGGATCGGCAGGATGTCCCGCCGGAAGCCGCGCATGCCGCAGTGCGCGTCGCTGACGCCCGTCTTGAAGAAGATGTTGAGGATGCCGGTCAGGATCGGATTGCCGACGTAGCGGTGCAGCCACGGCATCGCGCCGGGGTGGATGTTGTCCATCCGGTCGCCCATGACGAGCTGGGCACCCTTGTCGAGCTCGGCCACGAAGCGCGGGATCTCCGCGAAGTCGTAGGTGAGATCGGCGTCGGCCATGACGATGTACTCGCCGCGGGCCGTCGCGAAGCCGGCGAGGTAGGCGCTGCCGTATCCCGGGCGCGATTCGTGCACGACGCGGGCCCCGGCGGCAGTGGCGAGCGCACCGCTGCCGTCCGTGGAGTTGTTGTCGGCGACCACGACCTCACCCGTGAAGCCACCCGCGTCGATCGCCGCGAGGGCGCGCGTGACGCACTCTTCGATGTTCTCCGCCTCGTTGAGGCACGGAATCACCACCGACACCTTGGGTGACGGGACGGAAGGCCCCGCGGGCCGGTCGATCGGACGCTCGACAGTGCTCATCCGGGCGCGGTCGAGGGTAGCGTTGCGGGCCGCATGAGCGTGGTTGGCGGATGGCTTCTCGGACCCCTGGTGCTCGCGCTGCTCTCCAGCGGCGTCGGGCTGCTGCTCGCTGCGGTGACCCGGGCGCGGGTCCCCGGGCCGCTCGTGCCGGGCCTCGGCCTGGCCGGGATGATCGTCCTCGCCGGCCTGGCGACGGCCTCCGATGCGACCGCTGAGCTGGCCGCGCCCCTGTGCGCGGTCGCCGCGGTCACGGGCTTCGTGCTCGCGCGGCCGTGGCGTCTGGAGCGATCGCCGTGGCCCTTCGTCGTCGCCGGTGGTGCCTTCCTGCTGCTGGCGGGACCCTCGCTGCTCTCGGGCCAGGCCTCGGTGGCGGGATACATCAAGCTCGACGACTCGGCGATCTGGCTGGGCCTGATCGCGCACTTCATGGAGCACGGGCGCGACATCTCGATGGTGCCGCCGTCGACGTTCCAGCTCGACCTCCTCAACTGGCTCGACCAGGGCTATCCCATCGGCGCGTTCACCCCGGTCGGCGTGACGGCGAAGCTCTCGGGCCAGGACTACGCCAACGTCTACCAGTCGGTGATCGCGTCCTACGGAGCGATCTTCGCGCTCGGCCTGAGCTGGTGCGTCGGCGGCCGCGCCCGCGGGGCGGCCTGCGCCCTGATCGGCGTGCAGGCCTCGCTGTTCGCCGGGTACGCGCAGTGGGGCTCGATCAAGGAGATCGCCGCCGCCGCCCTCATCCCGATCATCGCGGGTCTCGCCCTGCGCGGTCATCTGCTGCTCGCCGGCGTGACCGCTGGCGCGCTGCTCGACGTTCTCGGGATCGGCGGGGTGCTGTGGGGAGGCGCCGCCCTCGCGGCCGGCGGCGTGGTCCTGCTGCTGCGCCGCTCGTTCTCGGTCCGCGGTGCCGCCGGGGCGCTCGTGGCGGCGGCCGCGTGCGCGATCCCCGCCTGGGTCGTGCTCGAGCGCAATGCCGATCAGACCCGCAACGGCGCGCCCACCGCCCAGGAGGACCTCGGCAAGCTCTTCGAGCCGCTCGACATCCTGCAGGGTGCGGGCCTGTGGCCCGTCGGCGATTTTCGTCTGGCGCCCGACCCGCGCTGGTTTGCGGTGACGCTCGCCCTGCTCGGCCTCGCGCTCGCCGCCATCGCGGTGGTCCTTGCCGTCCGCCGGAGACAGTGGGCGCTCCCCGCGGTGGTCGTGGCGACGGTCGCGGGGGCGGTCCCGGCGCTGGTGCTCGGCGCCCCCTGGATCGACGCCAAGGTGCTCGCGGTGACGTCACCCGTGCTGCTGACCGCGGCCGCGGCCGGTGCGTTGGCGCTGCGCCCGCGCGGCGCAGCGGCGGCCGCGGGCGTCGTCCTGCTCACGGGCTGCCTGGCGTCGACGTGGCTGATCTACCGCGACGTCTACATCACCCCGCGGGCGGAACTCGCAGAGTTGCGGGAGATGGGCGAGGAACTGGAGGGCGAGGGCCCGACGCTGCTGCTCAACTACGAGGGGTACGCCACCCGCTACCTGCTGGGCCCGGCGCAGGTCGAGGGCGCCACCGACCTGCGCCACAGCTTCGTGCCCAACCGCGCGGGCGAGACGTTCCCGAACTTCACGACCGTCGAGGTCGACGACGTCGACCCGCAGGCGCTGTACGCCTTCAACACGATCGCCCGCCGCCGCACGCCGGTGGGCAGCTGGGTGCCGGGCGGCTACCGCCCGGTGCACGAGGGGCGCTTCTTCGAGGCCTGGCAGCGTGAGGGCGAGCTTCCCGCCGATCACATCGGGCTCGGCAGCGCGGTGGCTCCCGCCGGGCCGCTCCCCTGCGCGCGGGTCCGGGCGGCGGCGCGCAAGGCCACGACGCTCGTCGCCGCGCCCCGCGAGAACCCGGTGGTGCTCGATCTCGCGCAGGCACAGCTGCCGCAGGGCTGGGCCCAGGCGGCGGGGGTCAGCCCGAGCACGGACGGGCGTGCGACCGCCACGGTGACCGTTCCCTCCGCCGGCGAATGGCGCGTCTGGGTCGGCGGCCAGACGCTGGGCAAGCTGGCCGTCGCCGTCGACGGGCGCTCCGTCGGCAGCCTGCGTCATCAGCTCGACGCCAGCGTCGGCTGGCTGCGCTACGACGCCGTCGCGCTCGAGCCCGGCGAGCACACGGTCACGCTCGACTACGAGCGGGGCTGGGGCGCGGGGCGCGGCTCGGACACCGGCCAGCTCCCCATCGGCCCGCTGGCCCTGAGCCGCGAGCAGGCGCCGACCACCGTGCGGGTTCCGGCGACCGAATACCGACGGCTGTGCGACGGCCGCACCTACGACTGGCTGGACGTGCTGCCGTGACCTTCACCCTGACCACCCCCGAGTACGTCCGCTTCGCCCGGCGCTACGGGCTGCGCGACTGGCTGCTGGCCGGGCCCGACTACTCGCGTTCGGTCGAGTACCCGCTCGTCGTGCGGATGCTCGAGGCCCGCGCCGGCCACCGCCTGCTCGACGTCGGCAGCGGACGCAAGGCCGAGCTGGCCACGCTCGCCGCACAGGCCGGCCTCGAGGTCACCGCGGTCGACCCGCGGCCCGACGGCGGCGCCGACGCGCCCCCGTCGAGCGTGCGCTTCCTCGACGGCGACGCCCGCGACCTGCCCTTCCCCGACGACTCGTTCGACCGCATCACGGCGGTGTCGACCATCGAGCACATCGAGGACGGCGAGGCCGACACGATGCGCGAGCTCGCGCGCGTCCTCGCGCCGGGCGGGCGGCTCGTGCTCAGCGTCCCGTACAACCCGCTCAAGCGCGCGGAGGTTTTCCTGCGCGAGGGCGTCTACGGCCGCGTCGGCGAACGCGTCTTCTTCGAGCGCGTCTATGACGACGAGTGGCTGGCCGAGCGCATCCTCGGTCCGTCGGGGCTGCGGGAGACCGAGCGGGTGCTGCTCACCGAGCCGGGTGTGCGGCTGAGCCGTCACTACTACGACGCGCGCGGCCTGCCGTGGAAGGAGCTGCGCCTGCGGCTGCCGATCGGCCCGCTGCTCGCCCTCGCCGCTCCGCGCTTCCTGCGCCCGTCGCCGGCGAGCGCGTTCGACTCCGACGACTGGACCGGCGCGGCCGTCGTCGTCGCGCTCGACGCGTGAGGATCTGCCTCGTCTACGACTGCCTGTTCCCGCACACGGTCGGGGGTGCGGAGCGCTGGTACCGCAACCTCGCGCTGCGACTCGCCGCGGAGGGTCACGACGTCACCTACCTCACGCTGCGCCAGTGGGACGACGAACCGGATCTGCCGGGGGTGCGCGTGGTCGTGGCGGGCCCGCGGATGGCGCTCTACTCCGGCCCGGGTCAGCGGCGCGTGCTCCCGCCGCTGGTGTTCGGCGCGGGCGTGCTGTGGCACGCGCTGCGTCACGGCCGCTCCTATGACGTCGTGCACACGGCCTCGTTTCCCTACTTCTCGCTGCTCGCGCTCGCCGTCGCCCGCCCGCTGGGCCGCTACGGGCTCGTCGTCGACTGGCACGAGCTGTGGAGCCGCGAGTACTGGCGTTCCTACCTCGGGCCGATCGGCGGCCGCGTCGGCTGGCTCGTCCAGGGACTCTGTCTGCGCGTCCGCCAGCGTGCCTTCTGCTTCGCCCGGCTGACGGCGGGCCGGTTGCGCGCGGAGGGCGTCCGCGGTGAGGTCACGGTGCTCGAGGGCGAGTACGCCGGCGCGCTGTCTCCACCGGCGCCCCAGCCGGCCGAGCCGGTCGTCGTCTTCGCGGGCCGGCACATCCCCGAGAAGGGGGCGCCCGCAGCCGCCGCCGGGATGGCGGCGGCGATCGCGCGCATCCCCCAGCTGCGCGGAATCGTCTTCGGCGATGGGCCGGATCCGCCACCGCCCACCCCCGGGGTCCAAACGCCAGGGTTCGTCCCCCACGAGGAGCTCGAGGCGGCGCTCGCGCGGGCACTGTGCCTCCTGCACCCGTCGCGCCGCGAGGGCTACGGACTTGTCGTGGTCGAGGCCGCCGCGCTCGGCGTGCCGTCGATCCTGGTCGGCCATCCCGACAACGCCGCGACCGAGCTGATCGAGGACGGTGTGAACGGTTTCGTGGTCGCCTCGGACGCTCCCGATGTGCTGGCCGACGCGATCGAGCGCGTGTGGGAAGCGGGGCCCGCACTGCGCGCGTCGACCGCGGAGTGGTTCGCGCGCAACGCGCAGCGGCTGTCGCTCGACGCCTCGCTCGACGTCGTCGCCGCGAGCTACGCGGCCAGCGCGCGCTCGTAGCTGGCCAGCACGCCCCGGGCCGTGTTCGCCCAAGTGAAGCGCGCCGCCTGGGCGCGACCGCGTTCGGCGCGGGCATCGCCTTCGGCCAGGAGCGTCTCGATCGCCCGGGCGATCCCGGCCGGCTCGGACGGGTCGAAGAGCAGCGCGGCGTCGCCGGCGACCTCCGGCAGCGAGGCACGATCCGAGCAGGCGACCGGCACGCCGCGCGCCATCGCCTCGAGCACCGGGAGCCCGAAGCCCTCATACAGCGAGGGGAAGACGAAGGCGGAGCTGAGCGCGAACAGGCCCTCGACGTCGGCCGGGGCCAGCCACGCGGGAAAGCGGGCCTCGACACCGAGGCGGTCGGCATGGGCGCGAAGCTCGTCCTCGTGCGGGGTCGGGTAGCCCGGCAGCACGACGAGCGGGCGGCGCTCCGTGTCGATGAGCGCGAGCGCGTCGAGCAGCGCGGGCAGGTTCTTGTGCGGTCGCTTCGCGCTCAGGGAGAGGACGACGGGCCGGTCGCCGAGCGCCAGCCGCGCCCGCAGGTCAGCCTCCGGCGTCGCCTGCACCGTTGGCGGGGCGACCCCCAGCGGGACGGCGTCGACCTTCGCCGGCGGGACGTGGAGCCGGTCGATGAGGTCGCGCCGGGTCGCCTCCGAGATGGCGATGATGCGGTGCGAGCGGCGGGCCGCGAGCGGCACGAGCGCCCGCATCCCCAGACCGCGCAGACCGAAGTGCGCGTCCGGCACGATCAGGTAGTTGAGGTCGTTGATGGTGACCACGCGCCTGAAGGGGCCGCGGGCTGGGGCGGTCGACCCGAGCGAGTGCACGAGGTCGCAGTCGCGCGCCAGGCCCGGCAGGTGTCGCTGCTCTCCGAGCACCCACTGGGCGCGGCTGCGCGCGTTGACCGGCACGACGACGGACTCGACGCCGAAGTCCTCCGCGGCCGCCTCGCGATTGACGAAGGCGGTGAAGCGCACGCCGGGGGCCGCGTCGCGCAGCGCCGGGATCAAGGCCCGCGCCGCCGTCTCCATGCCGCCCGTCTCCCCGGGCACGAGGAAGATCAGGTTGAGCCCGACGTGCCTCATGCCAGCGCCCGGCGGTAGGCGGCGAGCGTCGTGCGGGCCGTCTGCTCCCAGGTCAGCTCCGCGGCGCGGGCCCGCCCGCGCTCGATCCACGGCGCCGGGTCGTCGAAGAGCCGAGCGCAGGCCGCGGCGACCGCGTCGGGAGACCGGGGATCGAACAGCAGCGCGGCGTCACCGGCGACCTCGGGCAGGGCGCTCGCGTCGCTGCAGGCGACGGGGACGCCACGGCGCATCGCCTCCACCACCGGGAGCCCGAACCCCTCGTGCAGCGACGGCAGCGCGAAGGCGTCCGCCTCCGCGTAGAGGCCCTCGAGCGTCGCGTCGTCGACGTACCCGGGCAGCACGAGGCGGTCGGCCACGCCGAGCCGGCCGGCGACCGCTTCGAGCTGCGCGCTGTAGTCCGTGCGCCGGCCGGGGATGACCAGCACGGCGTCGAGCTTCGTGAGCGCCTCGACGAGCACGCCCAGGTTCTTGTGGGCGGACATCTGCGCGACGCTGAGCAGCACGCGCCGGTCGCCGAGGCCCAGCCGCTCGCGGACGTCGCCCGCCGGCGGCACCCGCGGCCGGTCGCTGACCCCGAGCGGGGTGACGTCGATCTTCGCGGCGTCGAGCCCGAGCGTGGTCACCAGATCGGCCTTCGCGTGCTCGGAGATCGCGATGACGCGATCCGCGGAGCGCCCGCACAGCGGCGCCAGCAGGCCGAACATGCGCCGCGCGAGCCAGGTCGCGGCCTCCGGATGGTGGCGCCAGGTCAGATCGTGGATGGTCACCAGGGTGGCGACGCCGGGGGCGATGACCGGCGTCGCGTAGGCGAGTCCGTGCACGAGGTCGACCCCGCGCCGGCGCGCGTCCAGGCCGAGCCAGAGCAGCTCCACCGGCACGTGGACGGGTGACCCCGACGAGCGCACGGGCAGGCGCACGAACTCGACGGGCCAGTCGAGGTCCGCCGGCGCGCCCTTCCCGACCCAGGCGGTGATGCGCAAGTCCGGCTCGGCCGCGTGCAGCGCAGCGATGAGCTCCCGCGCGTAGGTCGCGCTGCCCCCCGAGTCCGGCTCGAGGTAGACGAGGTTGAGGCCTACGTGCATGCGCGCCGGTAGGTCTCGAGGGTGGCCTCGGCCGTCGCGCGCCACGGGAACGCCGCCGCGCGCTCGTGGCCGCGGGCGCGCAGGTCGTCGCGCAGGGCCTCGTCGTCGAGCAGCCGCCGCAGCGCGCCGGTGATCGCCTCCGGCGAGTGCGGGTCGAACAGCAGTGCGGCGTCGCCGGCGACCTCCGGCAGGGACGACACGTTCGAGCAGGCGACGGGCACCCCACGACCCATCGCCTCCAGGACGGGCAGCCCGAAGCCCTCCTCGAACGACGGGAGGACGAAGGCGCGGGCCAGCCGGTACAGGCCCTCGAGGTCGGCGTCGTCGAGCCAGTCCGGAAAGACCACCGGCAGCCCCGCAGCGGCCTCGCGCAGGGTCGCCTCGTACGGGGTGGGCGCGCCGGGCACCACCAGCGTCGCGTCCCCGCACCCCGCCATGGCCTTCACGAGCGACAGCTGGTTCTTGTGTTCGCGCTTCTGGCCCACGGTGAGCACCACGGGCCGGTCGCCGAGCCCGAGCCGCTCGCGCAACTCGGCCTCCGGCGTCGGCCGCGCGTGCGGGGCGTCCGGCCGGAAGCCGAGATGGGTGACGTCGACGCGCGCGGGGTCCAGGCCGACGCGCTCGACGAGATCCTCGCGCGCGGCGTTGGAGATGGCGATGACGCGGTCGGCGCGCCGCGCGGAGGGAAACGTGACGAGCTTCATGCCGCGGCGGGCGCGCACGTCGAGCGTCGCGGGATAGCGCAGCCAGATCAGGTCGAGCACGGTCACCACCGACGGGATGCCCGCCAACGGGGCGATGTTGGCCAGGCCGTGCACCACGTCGAGTCGCCGGCGTCGCGCGCGCCAGGGCTGCGCCACCCACTGGGTGCCCATGAGCCTGAGGAAGTTGCCGGGCGGGCCGTGCGTCACGGTCACCCCCGACCGCACGATCTCGATGTCGCCGCTCCAGGGCTGCTCGCTGAACCAGGCGGGGACCTCCGCGCCGACAAAGGCGGTGATCTGCAGTCCGGGGTCGGCCTCCAGCAGCGCGCCGATCAGCTCGCGGGTGTAGGTCCCCGTCCCTCCCGAGCGGCTCTCGAGGAAGACGAGGTTGAGCCCGACCCTCATCGCCGGATGCCCTCGATCAATTCGCGCGGCACCGCGCGGGTCAGCAGCAGCACCGCACCGAAGACCGCCGCGGCAGCCGCCGTCCCCGCGAGGGGTCCGAGCAGCAGGCCGGGCACCGCCGCCAGCGCCGCCGCGAGGGCGAGGCGCACGAGTCCGCCCGGCCGGAGCTCCAATCCGGCCCGCCGCGTCAGCCACAGGCCGACCGCGGCGAGGGTCGCCTCGCCGATGACCATCGCCGCCGCGGCGCCCTCCGCTCCGTGATCGGGCGTCAACAGCACGAGCGCGAGCACGAGCACGACGAGGCCGCTGAGGCTCGAGACGAGCACGGCGCCGTGCGCGCGGACCGACAGCAGCGCGTAGCCCCAGGTCGCGCTGGCGAAGGCGAACACCAGCGCGAGCGCGTGCCAGCGCAGCACGGTGTCGGCGCCGGCGAAGTCCGAGCCCGCGACGATGTCGATCACGACGGGCGCGGCGATCGCCAGCGCTCCGCCCACGGCCACGCCGGTGATGAGCGCGACGCGCACCACCAGCGACAGCCCGTAGGTGAGCCGCTCGCGATCGTCGCGCGCGGCGCGGGCGAAGATCGGCAGGGCGGTCGACACCATGAGCTGCGGCACGATCACGATCACCTCGACGATCCGGAACGACGCGCCGAAGAGCCCGGTCTGCCGCTCGTCGGAGAGCAGGTCGACCATCAGCACCGCGAGCCGGAAGTACAGCGCGTACACGGTCGCCGCCAGCGCGAAGGGGAGCGTCTGGGCCAGCAGCTTTCTGGCCGTCGCCACGTCGAAGGAGGGCGCGAGCGGGATCGACCCGCGGACGCGCCAGGCCGTCACGCCGACCGCGAGCGCCCCTGCGGCGGGGGCGACAGCGAGGAACGGCAGCAGCTCGGCGCCCGCGATCGCCAGCGCGACGATGAAGACGGCGGTGGCGCCCTGGCGGCCGACGTCGATCCCGGTCACCCATCCGAAGCGCATCTGCGCCATCAGCGCCGTCGAGTAGGTGCTCTGCAGGTTCTGCGTGAGAACACCGAGCGCCGCGAGACCGGTGGCCAGGACGAGCGTCCCCCCCAGCCCGGCCAGCGCCGCGTACCCGCACGCGGCGGCGCTGGCGAGGACGGTCAGCACGATGCGCAGGCCGATCAGGCTGCGCATGAAGCGATCGCGCTCGTCGGCGTGACGCAGGACGAGCTCGCGGACGCCGATCGAGGCCAGACCGGCATCCGTGACGCCGGCCGCGAGCGTCACGATCGACAGGACCAGCACGTAGCGCCCGGCGTCCACTACGCCCAGATGGCGGAAGAGGACGATCGCCGAGCCGAGCGTGATCAGCACGCCCGCGGCGTAGCCCACGATGCGGATCGCGCCTCCGCGCACCGCGGCGGGGCCGGCGACGCCGGCGTCGAGCGGATCGGAGCTCATGTCCATGGCGCCGGGCGAGCCTAGAGTTCGCGCCGCCCGCGGCGCGCCGCCGGCGGTGAAATCAGAGGACGACCGGCGGACTCACCGAGTCCGGGACCTGCAGCTTGCGCGTGACGCCACGCAGGTCGACGACGAGCGGCGCGCGCTCCACGACGGCCTGGTGATCGACGCTCGGATGCACCGTGACGATCACGGCGACGTCGCAGTCGGAGAGCACGTCGTCGAGCGGCTGCGACTGCAGCCCGGAGTCGCGCAGCTCCGGAACGTGGGGATCGTGGTAGCGCAGGTCGGCTCCCAGGCCGCCGAGCAGCATCGCGATCTTCAGCGCGGGCGCCTCACGCATGTCGCCGACGCCGGCCTTGTAGGAGACGCCGATCAGCGCGACCTTCGAACCGTTGACCGGCTTGCCCGCCTGGTTGAGCGCGCGCTCCACGCGCTGCACGCAGTGGTAGGGCATCTGCTGATTGATCTTGCCGGCGAGCTCGATGAACTCGGTGGCCATGTCGAACTCGCGCGCCCGCCAGGTGAGGTAGAACGGATCGACGGGCAGGCAGTGACCGCCCATGCCCGGCCCCGGCTCGAAGCGCATGAAGCCGTACGGCTTGGTCGCCGCCGCCTCGACGACCTCCCAGATGTCCACGCCCATGCGGTCGGCGAGGATCGCCAGCTCGTTGACGAGCGCGATGTTGACGCTGCGGAAGATGTTCTCGAGCAGCTTCGCCATCTCCGCGACCTCGGGGGTGCCGACGCGGACGATGTGGTCACACACGTCGCCGTACAGCGCCACCGCGCGGTCGCCGCAGGTCTCGGTGAGCCCGCCGACGATCTTCGGGGTGGTGCGCAGTGTGAAGTCCGTGCGGCCGGGATCGACGCGCTCGGGCGAGAAGGCGAGGTTGAAGTCGCGTCCGGCGGCGAGGCCGGACTCCTCGAGCACCGGGAGCAGGCGCTCGCGCGTGGTGCCCGGGTAGGTGGTGGACTCGAGCACGACGAGCTGGCCCGCCTGGAGGACGCCGGCGAGCGCATGGCCGGCGTCCAGCAGCGGCCCGAGGTCCGGCTCGCGGTTGTCCGTCAGGGGCGTCGGGACGCAGATCAGCACCGCGTCGGCGTGCGCCAGCGCCGCGGGGCGCGTGGTCGCCTCGATGTTGCCCATGCACGCCTGCAGGCGCTCGTCCGGGATGTCCTCGATGTAGGAGGAGCCGCGACGGATCGACTCCACCTTGCGGGAGTCGACGTCCATCGCCACCACCTGGCGGCCTTCTTCTGCAAAGGCCACCGCCAGCGGCAGGCCGACGTACCCAAGACCAATGATGCCCACGCTCATAGCGGGCGAGTGTAGAAAGGCGCGTATCGGCGCCTACGGTGAGGGCGTGGCCGTCCCCTTGTTCGATACCAAGACTCCGCTCGCGCCACTTCAGGGCGAGATCGCCGCCGCCATCGCGGGGGTGGTCGAGGACGGCCGCTTCATCCTGGGCCCGAACGTCTCCGCCTTCGAGCAGGAGTTCGCGGCCTACTGCGGCGCCGGCCACGCCGTCGGCGTCGCCAACGGAACCGACGCCATCACCATCGCCTTGCGTGCGCTCGGTGTCGGCGAGGGCGACGACGTCGTCGTCCCGTCGTTCACCTTCTGGGCCTCCGCCGAGGCGATCATCAACGCCGGCGCGCGCCCGGTGTTCTGCGATATCGACCCGGACACGTTCTGCGTGACGGCAGACACTGTCCGCACCGCCCTCACGCCGGCCACCAAGGCGGTCCTGGTGGTCCACCTGTTCGGCAACGTCGCCCCGGTCGGGGAGATCGCTGCCCTCGGCGTGCCGGTCATCGAGGACGCCGCGCAGGCGGCGGGCTCGAACACCGAAGAGGGCCGGCCGGGGTCGCTGGGCACGCTCGCGACGTTCTCGTTCTTCCCGTCCAAGAACCTGGGTTGCTTCGGCGACGGTGGCGCGGTGACGACGTCCGACGCCGACCTGGCCGAGCGCGTGCGGGTCTTCCGCTTCCACGGTTCCTACGACAAGGTCACCTACTCCGAGGTGGGTTTCAATTCGCGCCTCGACGATCTCCAGGCCGCGGTGCTACGGGTGCAGCTCCCGCATCTCGACGAATGGGCAGCCGGACGCATGAAGGCGGCCCGCGACTACGTCAAGGCCGGCCTCGGCGACCTTCTGCGGATCCCGACTCCAGTGCCCGGCTGCTCGCCGGCGTGGCATCTGTACGTGGTGCGTTCGGAGGACGCCGACGGGCTCGCGGCGTCGCTCGCGGGCGCAGGAATCGGCAGCAAGGCCTACTACCGGACGCCGATCCACCGCCAGCCGGCGATGCTCGCGCGTTACGGCCAGGGACCGTCGCTTCCGGCCACCGAAGCGGTCGCCGCCGACCATCTCGCCATCCCGATCGGGCCGGCGCTGACGACCGCAGACGTGGCGGAAGTGGTCGCCGCGTGTAGGAAACATGCGGACATCGGGGTATAACGATCTGACGCCTCGGCAGGGCGGTTGGGCGAAACATCCTGCCGCAACCGGCGTTTATCTCTTCTAATGGCGTCTCCCGCTTCCAGTCACCTGCGCCTCGCGCACGCTTGCGCAGAGGCACCGGCGCCACGCCGACCGCCCGTCGGCGATCAGCCCCTGCTGGGCATTCCGCTCGCGCTGACCAACTACGAGGAGACCCTCGACTGGATCGACGCGGTGATCGCTCACCGCCAGCGTTCCTATCTCTGCGTCGCCACGGTCTACAGCGTGATGCTGTGCCAGGAGGACCCCGAGCTGCGCGCCGCCATGCTCGGAGCGGAGTTCACCGTTCCCGACGGGCAGCCGCTCGTGTGGGCGATGAACGCGCTGGGGCACGATCTCTCCCAGCGCGTCTACGGCCCGGATCTGATGGAGAAGGCCTGCCGCCGTGCCACGGAGTCCGGCGTGCGGATGTACCTCTACGGCGGGCGCAACCAGGGTGCGCTCGTCCAGCTCGCGCTCAACCTGCGCCGCCGGTTCCCCGGCCTGCAGATCGTCGGCGGCTATTCCCCCCCGTACCGCGACCTCTCCGACGAGGAGTCGGACGCGATCGCGGCGGAGATCAACCGCTCCCGCGCGGACATCGTCTGGGTCGGCATCGGCGCGCCGAAGCAGGAGAAGTGGATCGCCCGCATGCGCGACCGCATCGAGGCGCCCGTCATGATCGGCGTCGGCGCCGCGTTCGACTTCCACGCGGGACTGGTTGCCCAGGCGCCGAGCTGGATCCAGCGTCTCGGCCTCGAATGGGCGTTCCGACTGGCAACGGAGCCACGGCGGCTATGGCGGCGCTACGCCCGCTACAACCCGCGCTTCGTACGCGGCTTCCTCCTGCAGTACCTGCGGCACCGCCTGCGCCTGCGGCGCTCCTAGCCCCGGGCGCGCTCGGCCCGGTACCACTCGATCGTGCGGCGCAGGCCGTCGGGGAACGTCGTCTGCGAGCGGAAGCCGAAGCGCTGCTGCGCGCGGCGGACGTCGAGCTTCCGGCGCGGCTGGCCGTTGGGCTTGCTCGTGTCCCACCGGACGTCACCCTCGAAGCCGGTCTCCCGCACGATGATCTCCACGAGCTCCTCGATCGAGATCTCGAACGATGAGCCGAGGTTGACGGGCTCGCTGTCGTCGTAGTGCTCGGCCGCGAGCGTGATGCCCTCCGCCGCATCGTCGACGTAGAGGAACTCGCGCGTGGCCGACCCGTCGCCCCAGACCACGATCTCGTCACTGCCGGCGTCGATCGCCTCCAGGCACTTGCGGATCACCGCCGGGATCACGTGCGAGCTGGCGGGGTCGAAGTTGTCCCCTGGGCCATAGAGGTTGACCGGCAGGAGGTAGATCGCGTTGTACCCGTACTCCTCGCGGTACGTCTGCGCCTGCACGAGCAGCATCTTCTTCGCCAGGCCGTAGGGCGCGTTGGTCTCCTCCGGATATCCGTCCCACAGCGCCGCCTCGCGGAACGGCACCGGCGTGTTCTTCGGATAGGCGCAGACCGTCCCGATCGCGACGAACTTCGGGATCTCTGCGAGGTAGGCGTGATGCAGCAGCTGCGCGCCCATCATCAGGTTCTCGTAGAAGAAGGCGCCCGGGTGCTCGCGGTTGGCGCCGATCCCGCCCACGCGAGCGGCCAGGTGGACGACCATGTCGACGTCAGGGTGATCTGCGTACATGCGGCGGATGTCGTCCTCGTGCACGAGGTCGTACTCCGCATGTGTGGGCGCGATGACGTCAGCACCCATCCCCGTCAGGCGATCCCGCACCGCGGATCCCAGGAAACCGCTACCGCCCGTGACCAGTGTTCTCCTGCCGTCCCAGAACGTGCTCACCGCTGCACCGTACGCGTCAGCGTCCGGCTTCGGAAGTTCCGGTCGCCCGCATAGGTGAGCCTCAGCCGCCCCCGTAACGCCCCCGCGAATTGCTCGGGAATCCGGAGTTTCTGCGTGAATCGTCCACGCCGGATCCTGGTCCGCCGCATGATGGTCGCCGACCGCCCGCGGCGCTGCACCTTGAGCGCAACCGTCACCCGGCCGGTGGCGCGCGGGGAGATCACGCCACGGACCTTGATCCGGGTCCGCTTGAGCCTGGCGGCGGTGAGCTTGAGTTGCGGCGCCTGCTTGCGACCGGCAGGCGGGGTGCTCGTCGGCGTCGGCGTCGGTGTGCGGGTGGGTCCGGCGGTCGGGGTCGCCGTCGGCGTCGGGCCGCCGCCCAGGCTCAGCGTCGCCTGCGCGTCGGCGCCGCGATTGTCGGCCGCGTCGACGGCGTGCACCCTGAGCTGCCACGTCCCTGGCCCGGGCACGCTGACCCGAACGCGGTCGGTCGCGGTCTGGAAGAACGGCTCACACGTCGCGCCACCCGCGGTGCACACGGCGCCCTCCAGCGCATCCACCGGCGCGGGTCCCGGATCGTTGCCGACATCCACCGGCACCACGAAGGTGTTCGGGTCCTCGAACACCGGGGTCCCGAGCCCCGGCGCCGGAGCGGGGTTCGGGTCATACCCCACCCGCAGGGGAGCTGCGTTGGCCGACGTCCCGTTGCCGGCTTCATCCTGCAGCCAGACCGACCCCGAGTAGAGCCCTGGCTGCGGGAACACCACCGACGCCCGGCTCACCCCGTCCGGCGTCACCGTCGCGCACGACGTCGGCGACGCGCACAGGCTCACGTTCGCCGCCACGATCGGGCTCGCCTGGAACGCCGGAACCGACCATTCGACTGGGCGCGAGGAAAGTGCCGACCACAGCACCCCGTCCGCCGGCCCGGCGCTCACGGGCGCGATCGGCGCGGTGTTGTCGGTCTTAACAGTCACCGTCGCGACGGTCTCGTTCCCACCGGCATCGCGGACTCCGAGCGTCACCTGATGCGTTCCGTCCCCCCATTTCGTCGTGTCGATCGGGCCCCAGTTGGAAGCGACATCCTGGCCCGGGCTCGCACACGGCGCCGGCTTGGTGAAGTCACAGGCGCGCGCATCGCTCACGTCGGCGATCCCATTGCGCCGGAGCTCCAGCCGATCGATCCCCGTCGAATCCTGGCCGGTCACCGACGCGTCCTTCGTCCCGCGCAGCCAACCCCCCGCGAAGAGCGAGCCGGTCGGGGTTCCGATCGTCGGCGGCACTTCGTCGCGGATCGTCACCGTTGAGCCGTAGATGACTGCTAGAGCGTTCGGTTCTTGCGTGCCGTGGGGGCAGGGATCAGTGCCGTTCAGGGGTGCGCAGCGGATACCGACGCGGAGCTCGCTCGGCGTTGAGTTGATCGAAAAGGACTGCTGAGCCCCGTTCGGCGTTGCCTTGTTCGCACGTGAGCTCGGGACCGGTGCGCCGACACTCCTCCAGAGTCCGTTCCGTCGACGCCGTGGTCTCGACAAGCCAGTCCGGAGACTGCGCCGCATGTACCGGCGATAACGCTGAGTGAACGCACAGTCGACTGGACGGGTGCGCGACTGGCGCCAGTAGCACCGCGTGCGCCGGACCGACCTGGCACAGACGCCCACCGTTGCTTCCCTGACCCTGCAGCACCTTCGGAGACCCAGCTCGCAGCGCAGCCATCCTCCGAACCTCTGCGCGCTCCCGGGGTCGAATCTCCGGCGTCCACGCTGAGTTGTTTGCGGCCCCGACGAGCTGCAGCTGACGACTTCGTAGTACGCCGCGCACGCGTCCGATGTGGCATCACCGAGATGACCACTCAGCGCACCGAGCTAGGCTACCGCTGTCGTCCGATGATCGAGGACGTAGTCTGACCCAAGGAGATGCGGCTGTTGAGATGCCGTCGACAAACGAACCGCACCAGAATGACACGCGGAGCGCGTTTTCGCCAGTCTACGACTGCGCGAAACTGTTCAAAGCTGAACCAGCGTCGTTTGAGTCGATCACCGTCATCTGAAGGCGATATGAGAGTCGTTTCCGATCTCCAGACTTCGGCGCTGACAACCCGCCCGTGGCGAACCGCGGTCTGATCAGATCGGACAGGTGGCCCTCGAGATGTTGTTTTCCTCAGGCGCGGCGGTCTGACGCTGGCGCTGCCGGTTCGGGTGTACCCGCTGGAGCGGTACGCTGGGCCCGGAGTCGCCTCGCCGTCGCTCATGCACCGCCTCGACGACGCTTCCGCAGTCCGGCTGCTCGTGCGGCAGCCTCACCATCGATGACCTCGTCGCCCGTCCGACTCGCGCCGTGGTATCCCAAATCCACTTCTCGACTTCCATTCGTGGAGCGCCGGGCCGATAGGACCGCAGCACCGCGATGAAGGCTGCCGCCATCGCTGCTGCAGAGCTCGTCCCTCCGTTGCTGAATGCCGCAGGCACACCCGTCAACGGATCCGCGGACTCGACCGGACAACCGGCAGCGAGCAAGATTGCCGGGCCGCATCTGCCGAATCTTGCGCACAAGCTCGCCAGCCGCCGACCCGGCCGCGACCGCGCACGACGCCCTCGATCAGGCTGCCGGGACCCCTGACCGGGCCGGAGCTGTTGCCAGCGGCCGCGACCACCGTGAAGCCTGCAGCGTGCGCTTGGCGCACGCCTTCCTCGAAGTAAGCCTCGCTGTTCTTCAGTGAGCGCGCAGCCTGGGCAGCCAACCGCCCACAGCGCGGCCGCGACCGGGAGCCGGTAGGCGTTGCTGACGCATGCAGACAACCCGATGTCGTACGCGAGACGGTCGAAGCGTGGTCTCGTTGTTGATCGTCGCCCTGACGGAGATGGCTGTTCCGAAGGGCCAGACCCCGACGGTGCCCCAGTCGTTCTGGGGGGCGATGGCGGCGAAGGCCATCCGGGTGCCGTGGAGGAGTGCGGGATCGGAGCCTCCCTGCTGGGTGCCCGGGCCTCCGTCGGTGGCGAGGCGCTTGAGGATGGGGCCGTTGACGGGATCGTCCGGCGGGGTGTCTGGGGTGATGTTGATGCCGGTGTCGATGATGCAGACGGCGTACCGGACCGGTGGGGCGTCGGCCGGGTCGATGTAGGCGATCCAGTCGAGGTTGTACGGGACGAGATGCGAGACCGGGGTGGCGGTTTCGTCGGCGGGTGCCGAGCTCGGCCCGACGGCGCCGGCGAGTGCGACGAGCAGGACGAGGAGCGCGATGCGGCGGCTAGCCACGAACGCGGACCTTGACCTTGCGGGTGATGCTGGGCGCGTACGGGTAGCCGGTGTCGCCGCGGACGCGGGCGCGGAACGTGTAGGTCTGCAGTCCGGTGGTGGAGCGGAAGCGATAGTCGGCCTTCCATCTGCCCTCGCCCGTGGTGCGGAGGGTCTGGAAGGTCTGCCAGCGCCGGCCGACCTGCGCCTGGAGATCGATGACGATGCCATTACGCGGCACCGGGCGCGACGCCAGCCGGCCCTTGAACACCACGGTCTCGCCGTTGTGCAGGTAGGAGCGGTTCGTGCGCATCGAGCTCCGGGAGGTGACGCGGACGGAGATGTCCCGGGTTGCGGCGAAGGCCGCGTCACCACGGTGAGAGCGGTAGGCGAAGCGCAGCGTGCGGCTGAAGCGTGGTTCGATCGCGTAGCGAATGCGCCCGTCGGCGTTCGTCGTCAGCGGCGAGTGCGCGGCAACCCACCGTCCCCCGGGGACGCTCATGCGCTGCAGGACGAGCACCGTCGCGTCCGGTATCGGGCGGCCGTTCTCGTCGCGCAGGACGACCGTGGTGAGCGAGCCGCGCCCGAACGGGAGCTTCCGCCGCGCGCCTCCGCTGATCGCGATGCGAGCCCGATCGGATGCGTTGATGCCGTTCGGCTCCCCCCGGTCAGGCTGGCCGGACCCGCCATTGCCGGCAGGAGGCAGTGGGGTCGGGGTCGGCGTGGGCATCGGCGTGAACGGGCCGGCTGGGATCGTGTCCGCCGCCTCGTCGTTGTTCTCGCGGGAGGGGCAGGCCGGATCGTCGGTGTCGATCTTGCCGTCGCCGTCGTTGTCGATCCCGTCGGCGCACTGGGGCACGACGCCCGCCTCGTTGGTCACCCGGGCGGAAGCATCGGAATGGGACAGTGCCGGTGCCATCCGAGCTCGTCGCGGTCACGCGGTAGCGCAGGTAGCGCCCCAGGTCGACCGCCGTGAGGGTGTACTTGTCGGCGGTCGCGCCGGAGATCGGCTCACACGATGCGAGGTCGGCGCTGTCGGAGCAGCGCAGCCAGGCGTCGGTGAAGGTCAGCCCGGGTGCGTTCCAGGCGCCGCGGTCGCCCATGAGGGTTCCGTCCTTGCGGGCGACGCCGTTGATCTTCGGCGGCACGATCGCGGCTGGAGGCGGCACGTTGTCGATCTCGAACGCCCGGGTCGGCGAGACCATCGTCGAGTTCCCGGCGGCGTCCTCGAGGCGGACCCGCAACTGGTACTTGCCGTCGGGGAGTGACTTCGTGTCCCACCCGACCTCGACCGAGGCCGCGAGCCGGCAGGGCACCGCATAACCGAACTCGTACGGCGTCCATGCGAACCCCTCGAGCTCCGCGCAGTGGCCACCGTTGGCGTCGACGATCTGCCGCTTGGCGACGGTGTATTCCGTCTCGTCGGCCTTCCTGATCTCGATGATGGTCCAGTACAGGCCCGCCCCCTGGTCGGCACCGTTGAAGCTGACCGTCTCCGTGCCCTTGTGCGGCCCCGCGCCGACGAGATCTCCCACCGGGGTCGTCGCCGAGGGGAAGTGATCATCGACGAGCATCCACTGCACACCCTGGATCTGCATCTGGGCCATCGGACGGCCGCCCGCGCCGCGCGCAGCACACGTGTAGCCCCCGACGCAGCCTGCCGCGAAGTACACGTCGCGAACGTTGTTCAGCGTGCCCGACCACCACTGGTTGCGGACGTCGAGCTGGCTCGTCTCGATCCCTCGGAGGTTGCACACGTTCGCGTTGCACCACTCGCGCCGGTCGACCGCGAAGTCCGCCCCGGGGAAGGCCGTGTACTGCGCCGGCTCCTGCGCTCCGTCGGAGGGCGACGAGACGGTCGTGCCCCAGCGCCACACGTCGAACTGGCGAATCTCCGTGTTCGGCGGTGCGGTGAAGCGCCACGCGGCACGCGCGCCCGACGGTTGCGGATTGGCTCCACCCAGAGAGGCGACGAGGGACCCTCCCGAGGAGCAGTTGTCGTACGTGAGCGCGGCCTCGGAGGTGTTCGCGGCGGTGAAGCCGTCAAGCGGAGCGATGGCGCCGAGTCGCGTCTTGCACGAATAGACGAAGTAGGTGTTCGCGGCAGCCACCGGCGCGGAGGCCAGCAGATGGGCGACGACGATCAAGAGTGGGAGGAGGAGACGGAAGGGCCGCATGTCTCCTTGACGGCATGGGTGCGCTGGGGCGGACCCCCTATGGACCTTCAAAGCCGAACTCCTGTGCTGGTGGTGTCGAGGATCGTGTCGTGCCGCCCCCTCCGCCCGAAGGCGACGACGGGCTCGGGGGCGGCGCTGCCGGAGCAGCCTGCTGCTCGAAGGTGATCTCCTCCTGGACCGCCGCGGCCGTCGTGACCGCCGCAGCGGTCGCGACCGGCGTGCGGCTGGCACGGGCGCGCGTGGTGCGCGCCGCGGAGGCGGTGGCCGTCGGACGCACGCGCGGTTGGATGATCGGCGGCGGGGGCGTGGTGGCGATCGCCGTGGGCACGGCGATCGGCGTGGCTCGGGGGCGCGGCGGCTGGACCTCGGCCTTGCGGCGGGCGTCGGCCGCCCGGTCCTCCCGAGCAACCTCGGGAACCACCGTTGCCGCGCCGCCCGCGACGGCCGTCGCCGCGACGGCAACCGCTGCGGCGGTGCGGCCGTTCGGGGGGATCGCCGCCAGCGTCTCCGTCCCGCGGTGCAGCAGGCTCTGCATGCGCGCTGCCGCCGCATGCAGGAGGTCGGTGAGGACGTGCGTGGCGCCTTCGGTCGTCGCCGTCCCGAGAACGAGCATCTCCGGGCCGATGACCACGAGCGCGCCGCGGCGCACCTTGCCCAGCGAGGACGCGCAGGTCGCGCAGTCCTCGACGTGGACGGTGAGGATCTCGAAGATGGCCGTCAGGCTCTGCTCGCGGTAGGCCTCGCAGAGATCGAGCTCGGAGCCGAGCACGTCCCAGACCCGCGCGCCGATCTTCCCCGCGATCCGCTTGCGGTCCTTCTTGACGCGCGGCAGCGACAGACCGAGCGCCTCCGCCGTCCGCTCGGACGTCTGCAAATAGAGATACGACCACACGAAGACGCGAAGCTCGCGCTCGCTCAGCGACCCGCGGACAAGGGTGAGGATCCGATGGGCCAGCGCTTCGTAGCCGGCCGCTTCGGCGGTGTCGTCGAGCGCGGCAGCATCGAGCTGGCCCTCGAGCTCGACGATCTCGAGCGAGCCCTTGTCCTCACGCGCAAGCCCGCGGGCGCGGGCGCGCACGTCGTCGATCAGGACGCGATGGACGGCCTCGGCGACGAAGGCCGCGGGAGCCGTGGCGCGACTCGGCGAGCCCTTCGCCGCGCGCTCGACCTCCCGCGCCCACCATTCCGAGTACAGATCGTCGAAGCGGTCGCGGTCCGAGCCGCGATGCCGCGCGCAGTACCGGACCCAAACGGCCTCGCGCAGGGTGCCGAAGTGCGCTTCGGCGGAGAGGACGACGGGTTCAGCCATCACTCTCCAGTAGGTCCGACAGGCCGAGAATGAACGCCGCGGGCGCGGGCGCGCCGGCCTCTGCATGCACGATGACGCGCTCGAGGAGCCACAGCCGGTCCCGCACGCGCCACCGCGCTGTCGCCGCCTCGAGATCGGCGATCAGGTCTCCGAGATGCCCGGATGGCCCGCGCAGCGCGGCCTCCAGCCGCCCCCAGGCCGGCGCAGGCACCCAGTCCGGGCGAAGCATCCCTCTCGATGACGGCTCGACGCCACCAGTTCGGACCCCTGTCCGCGAGCACTGCACCGACTCCCATGTCTCGCCGCGCCTGCCCCGGGCGGTTTGAACGGGCGCGATCGTGACACAGCACGGGCCCCGTTGGACTGGATAGGGGTCAGACGGGATGGCAAAAGTTCGCACTTAGCGAGTTTTTGTTGCCAGCGCGCTCACTAGCCTCGCCCCTGCGATGAACCGAGTCCTCGTCACGGGCGGGGCCGGCACGATCGGCCAAGCCGTCGTGCGCCGGCTGCTGCGCGACCCCGCCTTCGAGGTCAAGGTCTCCGACCAGCGGACGGCGCCGGACTGGATGCGCGAGGGCTGCGAGGTCCATACGGGCGACCTCCGCCAGCTCTCCGAGGCACGCGCCGCGATGACGCGTTGCACCCACGTCATCCACCTCGCCGCGCTCGTCGGCGGGATCGCGAACTCGCACCGCCTGCCACACACCCTCACCGAGGTCAACAACGCGCTCTACAACGCGGTCGTCCGGGCCGCGCTCGACGCCGAGGTACGGCGCTTCACCTTCATCAGCTCGAGCGCCGTGTTCGAGCGCGCGCAGGAGTTCCCCACCACCGAGGCCCACCTGCCGCACTGCCCCATGCCCATCAGCGCCGACGGCTTCTCCAAGCTCGCCGGCGAGGTCTACTGCCGAGCGGCGCACGCCGAGCACGGGCTGCCCTTCACCATCTGCCGGCCGTTCAACGCCTACGGCCCCGGCGAGTCACCGGCCGAGGAGCCGGGCATCGCCCACGTGGTCCCGGATCTGCTGCGCAAGGCGCTGCGACGCGACGTGCCGCTGACGATCTTCGGCTCGGGGGAGCAGACCCGGACGCTCACGCACGTCGACGACGTCGCGGACGGCATCGTCACGGCGACGGCCTCCGCAGCCGGTCTCAATGAGGACTTCAACATCGCTTCGTCCGAG
Source organism: uncultured Solirubrobacteraceae bacterium (assembly GCA_963781415.1). Lineage (GTDB taxonomy): Bacteria > Actinomycetota > Thermoleophilia > Solirubrobacterales > Solirubrobacteraceae > DATLGB01. The sequence goes on along the minus strand of CAWAFT010000002.1, from coordinate 1,980,729 downwards.
GAGCTCACGGTCGCGCAGATCGCCCAGCTCTGCTGGGAGGCCGCCGGCAACGACCCGGACGACCTCGAGCTGACCTCGATGGAAAGCTTCGACGCCGACATCGAGCGCCGCTGGCCGAGCGTGGAGAAGGCCCGCGCCCTGCTCGGCTGGGAGGCTCGCGTCGACGTCCGCGACGGCATCGCGCAGACCGCACACTGGCTACAGACACAGGAGGGGATCGCAGCGTGAAGCGCGCGTTCATCACTGGCATCACCGGACAGGACGGCTCGTACCTGGCCGAGTTGCTGCTCGAGAAGGGCTACGAGGTGCACGGCATGGTCCGGCGCTCGTCCACGGAGAAGTTCGACCGCATCGAGCACATCCGCGACCGCGTGACGCTGCACCAGGCCGATCTGCTCGACCAGCGCTCCCTGACCGACGCGTTGCGGGCCTCCAAGCCCGACGAGATCTACAACCTCGCCGCGATGAGCTTCGTGGCCGTCTCCTGGATTCAGCCCACCCTGACCGCGGAGTTCACCGGCGTCGGTGTGACCCGCCTGCTCGAGGCCGTCCGCGAGGTCTGCCCCGAGGCGCGCTTCTACCAGGCGTCGAGCTCGGAGATGTTCGGCAAGGTCCAGGAGACCCCGCAGAGCGAGACGACCTCCTTCTGGCCCCGCTCGCCGTACGGCGTGGCGAAGGTCTACGGCCACTGGATCACCGTCAACTACCGCGAGTCCTACGACCTCTTCGCCTGCTCGGGGATCCTGTTCAACCACGAGTGTTTGCGTGCGCAGACGCCGCTGGTGATCCGGCGCGACGGCGTGATCAGCATCGAGACGCCTGCTGATCTCGTGCCACTGCGCAAGAAGGGCCCCTCGGTCCAGACCTTCGACCCCGAAGGGCTCGTGGAGGTCTGGGACGGCGAGGGGTGGACCCCGATCACCGCCGTCACCGCGACCCGGCGCCGCGCATCGGACCCCGACCATCGTCTCGTGTCGATCGAGACACGTGGCGGCGTCGTGGAGACGACCGCGCACCACACGATGCTGGCCTCCGATCGCAGTGAGGTCAAGGCCGCCGACGTCGCCGTCGGCGATCGCCTCGCCCTCGCCGAGGCCGGTGGCGAGAGTCCCCAGTGGTCGTCCGTCACGTTGGAGATGGGCGAGTTCCTCGGCCTGATGTGCGCCGACGGCTACGTCGCCCGCGAAGGCGCGAGGCCGGACTTCACCAACAACGACGAGCAGCTCCGGCGGCGTGTCGCAGAGCTGTGGTCGCGCCTGTTCCTGCAGGACAGCACGGAGTACGAGGGGCGGTCCGGCTTCTCCGACGAGCCCGTGATGAAGCTCAACCTCAACGGCGGGGCCGCCATCGCACCGTGGCTGCGCGACCAGCTCTACACGCGCACCGGCCACAAGCGCGTGCCCGCGATCGTCCTCAACGCTTCGCGGGAGGTCCAGGAGGCGTTCCTCGCCGGCTACTACGCGGGCGATGGCCTCAAGCGCGGCAACGGGCTGAGCGTCAAGACCAACAGCGCGGTGCTCGCCCAGGGCCTGTGCTGGCTCTATGACTTCTGGGAGCAGCCCTGCACGGTGTACGTCGAGCGGCGCGGGCCGAAGACCTACTACCAGCTCAACGTGCGCGCGGCGGCAACCGTCACGTCGGGCATGCGGGGTCAGCACCTGGCCAAGGACCCCGCGGAGGTCCGGCGCATCGTCGAGGTCGCGCCGACCGATACCGACGACTTCGTCTTCGACCTCGAGACCGAGAGCGGCGTGTTCTGCGCCGGAGTCGGTCGGCTGATCGTCCACAACAGCCCTCGCCGCGGGCTCGAGTTCGTGACGCGCAAGATCACCTGGCACGCGGCGGCGATCAAGCTCGGGCTGCGCGACCACATCGCCCTCGGCAACCTCGACGCCAAGCGCGACTGGGGTCACGCCAAGGACTACGTCGAGGCGATGTGGCTCATGCTCCAGCAGGACGAGCCCGACGACTTCGTGATCGCCACGGGCGAGACGAACACCGTGCAGCGCTGCGTCGAGGTCGCGTTCGACCAGGTCGGGATCTCCGACTGGCGGGACTATGTGCGCATCGACGATCAGTTCAAGCGTCCGGCGGAGGTGGACCTGCTCGTGGGGGACCGCTCCAAGGCCGAGCGCCAGCTCGGCTGGACGCCGGCGACGAGCTTCGAGCAGCTGATCCGCCAGATGGTCGACGCGGACCTCAAGCTGCTCGGTGGCTGACCCGTCCGTCTGGCGCGACCGCAAGGTCCTGGTCACCGGCCACACCGGCTTCAAGGGGGCTTGGCTCGCGCTGTGGCTGCACGAGCTCGGAGCCGAGGTCCTCGGCCTGTCCGGGCCGTCCCCGAGCGATCCGTCGCTGTATGCGCAGGCGCGGGTCGGCGAGGTCTGCGCCGGAGAGGTGACCGCCGACCTCCGCGACGGCGAGATGGTCGCCGGCGCGGTGGAGCGGCTACAGCCGGACACGGTCTTCCACCTCGCGGCCCAGGCGATCGTCCGCCGCTCGCTCGCCGACCCGGTGGCCACCTGGTCGACGAACGTGGTGGGCACCGCCAACCTCCTGCAAGTCCTGCCCGACAGCGTCGATGCGGTCGTCGTCGTCACGAGCGACAAGTGCTACCGCGACATCGAGACCGGGCGGGCGATGACCGAGGAGGACCCCCTCGGGGGCAAGGACCCCTACTCCGCGTCGAAGGCCGCCCAGGAGCTCGTCGCGCGCGCGCACCGCGACTCCTTCGGCGGCCCGATCGCAACAGCCCGCGCCGGCAACGTGATCGGCGGCGGCGACTGGGGCGCGCGACCGCCTCATCCCCGACGTGATCCGCGCGGCCGGCGAGCCCGTCGTGCTGCGCAACCCCGACGCCGTGCGCCCCTGGCAGCACGTGCTGAACCCGCTCAGCGGCTACCTGCTGCTCGCGGAGCGCCTGATCGCGGGCGACGACGTCGCGGAGGCTTGGAACTTCGGCCCTTCCCCCGCCGACACGCTGACCGTGCGCGAGGTCGTCGAGCGCCTCGATGCGCCCTACCGCGTCGAGCCCGACCCCGACGCGGACAAGGAGTCCGTCCTGTTGCGCCTCGACAGCACCAAGGCGCGCGAGCGACTCGGGTGGGCGCCCGTGCTCGATCTCGAGGCGGGGCTCGACGCGACCGCGCGCTGGCATGCGGCCGACGACGACCCGCGGGAGCGCACCCTCGCGCAGATCCGGGCGCTCGACCAGGGCTGAGCGGTGCCCGGGGGATAGGTTGCGCCCGATGCCCGCCGACCCCGATCAGCTCGCGGCGTTCCGCGCAACGGCTCGAAGCCTGCTGATCGACCGGGCGACCGTGGAGGCCGTCATGGCGATGCGCGAGGCCGGGCTCGAGCCGATCCTCATCAAGGGACCGGCCACGGCCGCGCTGCTGTATCCGGGCGAGACGCGGCCGTACGCCGACGCGGACCTGCTCGTCGATCCGGCCCTGCGCCCCGCAGCCCAGCGGGTGCTGACCGAACTCGGCTACGACGCGGAGCTCGAGGACGACGACGTCCCGGAGTATCACCGCGACATGTGGCACGCGCAGCCCTGGCGGCGCTCAACGGACGGCGCGAGGGTCGATCTGCACGCTCACCTCATGGAGTGCACACAGGATCCGACGGAGGGCTGGGCGGTCCTGAGCGAGCACACGGCTGCGCTCACGCTCTGCGGCACACCGGTGACGACCCTCGACGCGCCCGGGCAGGCGCTCGTGACCGCGCTGCACCTGGCCCACCACGGCGCGACGGGGGACAAGCCCAGTCAGGACCTTGACCGAGCGGTGCGCACCTTCGACGAAGGGGCGTGGCGCACCGCGCACCAACTGAGCGTCCGGCTCGGTGCGGCGGGCAGCTTCGCGCTGGGCCTCAGGCTCACTCCCCAAGGGACGCGGCTCGCGGAGACGCTCGGACTGCCCGATGCTGACCATGGGAACCCGCAGACGCAGCTCGAGCACTCGTTCGCGCGCGCATTCGGCCGCCTGGCGGCGACGCCCGGACTCCGCAGCAAGGCCGCCGTCCTCCGTCTGGCGCTGCTCCCTCCGGCGGGCTGGCTCGAACGCGGCGAGGGCCGCCAGCTGTCACGCAGCGAACTGGCCGGCGCCTACGTCGCCCGGCTGGGGCGACTGGCTAGGCACCTCGGTCCGTCATGGCGTGCGTGGCGGCGTTCGCACCGTCGGTGACCGCACGCAGCGCCTCCGCCGCGTCACGCGCCCGGGCGAGGTCGCGCGGCCGCCTCAGCCGGACGCCGGGCAGCGCGGCGAGATGGAGGAGCTGAGCCGGGTTCGCCGGAGCGAGGCGAATCATGCGGTGGATCGCCAACGCGCGCAGCAGGGCGGCCGCCGGGAGCGGTTCGACGCTGATCTCGTCGGCCCACTCGAGCACGACCCATCCGCGGAGCGCGGCAGCGGCCGGGACCGGCCCCAGGCCGAAGCGATCCTTGCCGATCCTGGCGCGGGTGCCGCCGTGAAGCCCGACGTTCGCCGCGACCGCCCCGTCCACGTCGAGACAACGGGGGCCGGCGTAGACGCCGTCTTCCGCGCAGACCAGGAGGTCGTCGGCCAGGATCCCGGCGCCGAGAGCGAGCAGAGTCGCCAGCAGCGTGCTCTTGCCGGCGCCCTTGTCCCCGAGCACGCCCCAGGCCCCGTCGCCCCCCAGGAACGCGCCGCCGTGCACCGACTCGCGCCCGTCCCAGAAGGAGAATGCCGCCGCCGCCGACGCGAGGAACGGATGCACGAGCATTTCGGCGCTCCAGGGCTCGTGATGAACAATGGTCGCGGTTCGGTCCTCTCGCACGAAGGTGGCGGCGCCCCCGTCCTCCAGCGGCACGCGGAACCGGTCGACGGTGACCGGTGCGGTCGGTTCGGCCTCGGACCGCGCCTGCGCGATCGTGAGGACCGGCCATTCCGGGTCGGCCGCGATCAGCCGCGAGCTCTCGAGACCGCGGACCTGCATCCCGTAGGCGCCGAGGCCGGCCATCGCGCGCCGATTGTAAGCTCGCCGCGTGGCCGACGCAGCGCAGATCCGGGTCGCTTCCGAGGTTGCGTGGCGAGAGACCGGGGGCCAGATCATCCTGCTCGACGGCAAGGTGGAGACCTACCTCGCCCTCAATCGCACCGGGACGCTGTTGTGGCCGCAACTCGTCGAGGGATCCTCGCGCGCGGCGCTCGCCGAGTCGCTCGTCACGCGTTTCGACGTCTCCGGTGAGGTCGCCGAGCGCGACGTCGAGCGGTTCCTCGGCCTGCTCGCTGCGCACGGCCTGCTGCAGCACGCCGCGACTTGAGACGCCCGGACGCGCTCGAGCTGGCCGCCGGGACGGTGGTCGGCTGGGAGCCTCCGCCCGGTCCGCTCCCCGCCGTGCCGGAGGGCCTGGCCCCGCTTGACGCGCTCCAAGCCGCGCTGACCGAACCGCTCAGCCGTGGGCCCTGTCACCTCGCGTTCTCCGGAGGCCGGGATTCGTCGGCCATCCTCGCCGCCGCGACCGCCGTGGCGCGGCGCGTGGGAGTCGCACCCCCGATACCGCTCACCCTGCGTTTTACCGGTGCTCCCAAGACGGAAGAGACCGACTGGCAGGAATCGATGGTCCGTCACCTCGGGCTCGACGACTGGGTCCGCGTCGACGTCGGCACCGAGCTCGAGCTTCTCGGCCCGGTGGCGACGGACCTGCTGCGCACGGACGGGCTGTACTGGCCGGCGAACCTGCACAGCTACGCGCCGATGGTGCAGGCTGCCGCCGGGGGTTCCCTGATCACCGGGATCGACGGCGACGGGCTGTTCGATACCTGGCGGTGGGGACCGCTGCGGTCGCGGCTCCGGCGCCCTGGCGCATGGGAGTTGCGCGACGTGGGACGACTCGTGCTCGCCGCCGCTCCGCATCGCGCCCGGCGCCGCGCGCTGGAACGCCAGAACCCGTTCGCGACCCTGCCGTGGCTGCGTCCCGCGGCCCGCGCGCAGATCGGCCGCCGGTATGCCGACACCGCGGCAGCCGAGCCTGCCTCGTGGGACCGGCGCACCGCGTGGTACCGGGGTCAGGATCACCTCCGCGCCCTCGATGACGGCCTGCACCGTCTTGCCGCCCCGGCCGCCTGCAGGTTGGTCCACCCGCTGCGTGACGAGCGCTTCCTCAGCTCGCTCGCGCGCGCCGGCGGCGCTCGTGGCTACCCGGACCGGACGGCCGCCCTGGCGGCGATCTTCGGCCCGCTGCTCCCGCGCGAGACCGTGCGGCGATCGACCAAGGCGGATTTCACCGAGGTGTTCTGGGGCCCACGCACGCGCGCTTTCGCGGACGCCTGGGACGGGACCGGGGTGGATGGCGAACTCGTCGATCGGGACGCGCTGCGCCGCGCTTGGCGGGCCGAGTCGCCCGATTTCCGCTCCGCGTCCCTCCTGCAGACGTGCTGGTTGCACGGCACGTCGCCCTCTGTGATGCTGTGAGGTCGTTGTACCAATGTTCATCACCGCTGGGAGGCGCTCACGTTGTCTGAGTCATCTGTGCCGGAGCCCTACGAAGCTCCTGACGTCGAAGTCCTGGGGACCGTCGCCGAGATCACGCAGCTCAACCAGGTCGGGCCGAACCCCGACCTCGTCATGAGCTCACCGAGCAGCCCCATCCGGTAGCGCCCCCGGGGCGGTCTCCCGCCCGGCCCGCCCCGCTACGGTGAGCCGGTGCGCGCGCTCATCACCGGCGGAGCCGGCTTCATCGGATCCCACCTGTCGGACCGCCTGCTCTCCGCAGGCCATCAGGTCCATGTCCTCGACGACCTGTCGACCGGCTCGATCGCCAACATCCGCCATCTGAAGGACGAACCGGGCTTCGAGTACACGATCGAATCCTCCGCCAACACGTCGGTCGTCGCCGAGCTCGTCGACGACGCCGACGTCATCTACCACCTGGCGGCCGCCGTCGGCGTGGAGCTGATCGTCGAGAGCCCGGTCCGTACGATCGAGACCAACGTGCGCTGCACCGAGGTGGTCCTGACCGCCGCCAACAAGAAGCAGAAGCCGGTCCTGATCGCTTCCACCAGCGAGGTGTACGGCAAGTCCACCGACCTCCCGTTCCGCGAGGGCGGCGACCTCGTCAGCGGCCCGACGAACAAGGGCCGCTGGGCCTACGCCTGCTCGAAGGCCATTGACGAGTTTCTGGCGCTGGCCTACTGGAAGGAGCGCAAGCAGCCCGTGGTCTGCGTCCGCCTCTTCAACACCGTCGGCCCGCGCCAGACCGGCCGCTACGGCATGGTCGTCCCGAACTTCGTCCGCCAGGCACTGGCCGAGCAGCCGGTCACGGTGTTCGGCGACGGCACCCAGCAGCGGTGCTTCTGCCATGTCGGCGACGTGGTGCAGGCCCTCACCGGCCTGATGGAGCGAGATGATCTCTACGGCGAGGTCTTCAACGTGGGCGCCACCGAAGAGGTGTCGATCCAGGGCCTCGCCGAGCGCATCATCGAACGCACCGGCTCGAGCTCGGAGATCGTGCTCGTCCCCTACGACGAGGCGTACGAGGAGGGGTTCGAGGACATGCAGCGCCGGATCCCCGACCTCGGCAAGATCTCGTCCGCTCTCGGCTGGCAGCCGAGCCGCTCGCTCGACGGCATCATCGACGACGTCGTCGAGTACCAGCGCGCCGCGGCCGTCGTCTGATCGGCTCCGTGGCCGCGACGACCTCGCCGGTTGCCTCGACCCCTGAGGCGTTCAGGCCGCCGCCGGGGAATCCCCGCTTCGAGCACATCGACGCCCTGCGCGCGTTCGCCGCCATGGCTGTCCTGACGACGCACGCCGCCGCCCAGGCGCAGGTCAAAACCGCCGACTGGGCGTCGCTCGTGCTGCGGCTCAACGTCGGGGTGACGATCTTCTTCCTGATCTCGGGCTTCGTCCTCTACCGGCCCTGGGTGGCCGCCCGCACGGGAGCCCCGGCCCGCGGCCTGGTCACCTACGCCCGAAGTCGCCTGCTGCGGATCCTGCCGGCCTACTGGGTGGCCCTGACCGCACTCGCGATCTGGCCTGGCCTCCCCGGCATGTTCTCGTCGGACACGCCGATCTACTACGGCCTGCTCCAGATCTATCAACCGGAGACGTTCCTGGGCGGCCTGGCGCCGGCGTGGACGCTCTGCGTCGAGCTTTCGTTCTACCTGGCGCTGCCCTTCTGGGCGAAGACCGCGGATCGCCTCGCTGCCCGCATGGGCTTCGAGCGGTCGATGCGCGTCGAGGCCGTCGCGCTGGCGGCGGCGGCACTGGCCGCCCTGACGTGGCACACCGCGGTCCAGTACGGAACCGATCGCGACTATCTCGCCAACACCCTGCTCGGCATGTTCGACTGGTTCGCGCTCGGGATGGCGCTGGCCATGATCAGCGTGCGCGAGGAACACGCGCCCTCGCGTCTGGGTGCCGTACTGAGAGGACGGCCGTGGCTGTGGTGGGCGGGTGCCGTCGCGCTCTACCTCGTGCTCTGTTACGGCATCGGCCTGCCGAACTTCCCGACCTTCCCGCCGCCGGAGATGAGCATCCCGCTCGTCGCCGCCGAGCACCTCGGGTACGGCCTGGTGGCCCTCATGCTGGTCGTGCCGGCCTTCTTCCCCGGCGATCGCAGCGGGTGGCCGCGGCGCCTGATGACCTGGCGTCCGCTCGCCTGGCTCGGACTCATCTCCTACGGGGTCTTCCTCTGGCACGACCCGCTCGTCTACAAGCTCGACGAGTTCGGTGCGCTGGACCTCATCCCGACGATGCCGGTGCTGTCGATCTGGCTGGCCACCGTTGCGGTGGCGATTCCGCTCGGAGCCGCGAGCTGGTATCTGGTCGAGCGACCCGCCCTGCGTTTCAAGCGCGGCCGTCCCGAGAAGCCCTGGCGTCGTGCCCGTTGAGGTCGCCGCGCTCGCCGCTCAGGCAGCGCACTCGCCGGCCTTCCGCATTCGCGCGCTCGCCCTGGCGGAGCGGCTCGCGCCGCACGACATCCGGCTGCGGGGATACCCGCTCTTCACCGCCGAGGAAGCGCGCCGCTTTGCCACCGGTGCTCCGCACGCCCGGGCGCGCACGGCGCTCGGCGCCCGCCACCGGCTGCGGCGCGAGGTGCGCGACCTGCGGGCCGACACGGTGCTGCTCCAGCGCCAGGCCGACATTCTTCCCTCGCTGGCCATCGAGCGCCGCGCGGCGGAGGGACGGCGGCTCGTGCTCGACGTCGACGACGCGATCTGGCACGACGCATCGGCCGGCGGGCATCCTCTCGCGCGGCTGAAGGGGTCGCGGCGCAAGGTCCGCTGGCTCGCGGAGCGCGCCGACACGGTGATCGCGGGCAACGAGCTGCTCGCCGCGCACCTGTCGACCTACTCGAACACGGTGCGGGTCATCCCCTCGCTCGTCGACGTCGAGGCGATGCCGCGACGCGAGCATGCCGAGGCCGAGACCGTGGTGCTCGGCTGGATCGGATCGGGCAGCACGGTGGCGTTCCTGGAGGCCATGCGCCCGCTGCTGGAGCGGATGGCGGCGGCGATGGCACCACGAGAGGTCGAGCTCGTGGTGGTCGGCGGCGAGTTCGCGCCGGTGACCGGCATGACCACGACGGTGCTGGGGTGGAGCGAGGCGACGGAACGCGCGACGCTGCGACGCATGGACATCGGCCTGATGCCGCTCGACGACACGCCGTTCACCCGGGGCAAGTGCGCGTACAAGGCACTGCAGTACATGGCTGCCGGCATTCCGGTGGTCGCCGACGACGTCGGGATCTCCGCGACCGTCATCGGTGATGATCAGGGCGGCCTGATCGCCCGCTCGCCCGATGACTGGGTGGACGCCGTCGCGTCGCTCGCCGGCGACACCGCGCTGCGGGCCAGGTTGGGCGCCGAGGGCCGACGGCGGGTGACCGCCGACTTCTCCTACGAGCGGTGGCTGCCGGAGCTTGCCGATGCGCTGGGAGGCACGGGCTGATGTGCGGCATCGCGGGCTTCGCCGCCGGCGGCGCCGACGCCCGGGTGGCGACCGCCCTCGGTGAGGGGATCGCCAACCGCGGCCCGGACGGCACCACCTGGGACACCGTTGGGAGCTGGTGCCTGGTGCAGGCGCGCCTGGCGATCATCGACCTCTCCGACCGGGTCGTCTATCCCATGACGAACGAGGACGGGACCGTCGCGCTCGTCTTCAACGGGGAGATCTACAACCACGGCGAACTGCGCGCCGAGCTGCGCCGCGCCGGTCACACGTTCGCCAACGACTGCGACGCGGAGGTCATCGTCCACGGCTGGGAGGAGTGGGGCGAGGGCCTGTTCGCGCGGCTGTCAGGCATGTTCGCGATTGCGCTGGCCGACACGCGTACGGACGAGCTCATCCTGGCGCGCGACCGCCTCGGCATCAAGCCGCTCGTGTTCACCACGGGAGAGCGGTTCGGGTTCGCGTCGGATGCGTTCGCGCTGCTGCGAGCCGGCTTGAGCGCGGGCCGCGTCGATCCTGACGCCGTCGCCGAGTTCGCGGCCTTCCACTACGTCCCGCACCCGCTCACGGGCTTCGCCGACGTACGCCAGCTCGAGCCCGGGACGCTCATGCGGCGCGGTCCCGGCGGCGACATCAGCACGAGGCGGTGGGCACCCGGACCGTTCAGCGAGCCCGCGGGCGACGACCCTCCGGACGCCGGGGAGCTCGACGCCGCCCTGAGGCGCGCGGTGGAGCGGCATCTCGTCGCGGACGTGGAGGTCGGGATCCTGCTCTCCGGGGGTACCGACTCCCGCCTGGTCCTCGCCCTCGCCGCCGACCTGGGCGCGCGGCCGCACACCTTCACGATGTCCTTCGCCGGACACGGCGACTACGACGAGTCGCCCGTCGCCCGTGCGACGGCCGAGGCCTTCGGGATGCCGCACCGTGAGGCGCAGCTGGACCTCGACTTCGAACCGACGCTCGACGGTGTCGCGGCGGCCTACGACCAGCCGTTCGCCGACGCTTCGGCGATCGCCACCCTCGCGGTCTCGCGGCTGGCCCGGGAGGACGTCAAGGTGGTGTTGAGCGGCACCGGAGGCGACGACCTCTTCGCGGGGTACTCGCGCCACCGCGCGCACCGCCTGCTGCCCGCGCTGCGCCTGTTGCCACCGGGGCTCCGCACGCGCATGGCCGCACAGCGCGGCGCACGCGGTGCAGAGCGCGCGAGCCTGGGGAGCCTCGCGCGGTCCTACGCCGGCCGGCTGGCCGAGGCCGCCGGCGGCGACGCCTACGAGCAGTACCTGCGGCTGGCGGCCGACCACTCGAGCCCTGTCGCCGCCGGCCTGCTCGGGGTCGAGCTCGACGACCGCCGACAGGACGTCGCGCAGCGGCTGGGCTTGCCCGCACCCCGCGCCGGGTCGATCCTGCGCGAGCTGCAGGCCTTCGAACTGCGCACCTACCTCCCAGGCGACCTGCTCACCAAGGAGGACCGGGCGACGATGGCGGTGGGCCTCGAAGGTCGCGTGCCGCTGCTGGACCTCGAGGTGCTGGCGCTCGCCGAGCGCACGCGGGACAGCCAGCGGGCGAGCCTCCGGTCGGGCAAGCGGCTGCTGCGCGAGGTCGCGGCGCGCCGCCTCGCCGACGCGCCTCCGCAGGGACGCAAGCGCGGTTTTGCCGTTCCGCTCGACGACCTGATGGCCGGGACGTGGAGCGCGCCCGCGGCCGCCCGGCTGCGGGCGGCGACACCGGAGTCGTTCGACGGCGACGCCGCGGCCGACCTCTTGGAGACCGGGCGGCTCCCGGCCACCGACGCCTGGGCGCTCAGCGTGCTCGCGGCCTGGGAGGCGCGCGCCCGTACGGCGCGCGCCACGGCCGTCACCAGCTAGCGCGGCTTCGGGAAGCGCACGATGCCGTCCCCCGCCACGAGCGAGACGCCGTCGACGTAGAAGCGTCCTGACAGCGGCTCGGTCCCGGTGTCGAAGAGGAAGACCTGGATCGATCGGAGCTGGCTCCGGGCGGTACCGGCGGCCGTTGCCACCCGCCAGAACCCGTCCTGGGCGTTGATGATCGCGTTGTTCCCGCCCTGGACCTTCAGGCCGGTGGTTCCGAGGCGAGCCGGGAAGAACTCTGCGGTCTTGTCGGCGTAGGTGAACTTGATCGCCGCGGGGATCCGGCGCTTGAGGCCGAAACCGAGCGACTGCATGCGGAACGTGTAGACCGAACCCGCCGCGCGCTGTGGCAGCTTGCGCACCACCTGCGTGACGAAGGCGCCGCCGCGCTTGGCCTTCTTGTCGACACCGATCACGCGCAGCGAGGTGTCCGACGCCCACGACTGACCGTCGTAGAGACCGACGCGAGCATTGGGCGCGGGACTGACCTGCCATTCGGCTCCCAGTGGCTCCTCGAGGTCGCCGTTGTCGAGCAGGTTCCGGGTGTTGACGGCCAGCGGGTAGCGGCCCGCCCGCGGGCCGCGCAGTACGACGTGCATGCCGCGCGCCGTGCCGTTGGTCGCCCGGCCCCAGAGCCAGACGTCGTCCTTGGATACGAAGACGCCGATGCTGCCCTCCTCCGGCGGCGCTTCGGAGTACGCGAAGAACGACGGATAGCGCATCGAGGGGTCCGCCACATGCAGCTGCGAGCCGAGCGCGAAGCTGCCCGGCAGCCGGCCGCGCTCGGCGTAGACCCGCTCGATCCGCTTGCCCGCGGTCTCGAGGTGGCGGTCGAGTTCATCCGCGTTCGAGGCGATGGACGGGTTGTCGGTTCCGAACGCCGTGACGGTCACCAACAGGGCACCGGCGACGCCGGTGAGCACTGCGACGCGACCGCGCCGCCGCCGGTCGCGCACCCAGGCGGGCATCCGCGGCCGCAGCGAGACGCCGAGCAGGATCGGGACGAGGATCGGTCCGAGCAGGACGTACTGCCACGTGAGGGTCGTCGAGAGCTTGTTCAGTAGCGGCGAGAACGCCAGCACGTAGAGCACGAGCGACAACATCCACGAGCTCAGCAGCGACTCCCGGCGGCGCCACCATTGGGCGGTCACGGCAGCGACCAGCCCGACCAGGGCGGGCAGGATGAGACAGCCGATCAGTCCGAAGTCGAGGTAGAAGGTCCCGAGCCAGCTGTAGTTGTTGAAGCTCTCGAAGGGCATCTGGTAGAAGGCGCCGACCTCCTCGGGCGGCTCCCCGCCGATCCCCGTCACCGCGTTGAGGAGCTTCACTCCTGGAAGCAGCGTCATCTGCCCGTAGGTCTCGGGTGCTTCGGGCGCCTCGGTGAGCTGCGAGAACGCAGGGATGTTGCCCGCCACGTAGAGATACGCGAGGGAGGAGCTGCGGAACGTCTGCGTCGTCAGCGCTGCGGAGATCTCCGGATGGGTGTCGATCGTCTTCTCCTGACGGCTGCCGATGGCGATGAAGATCACCGAGAGGGCGAGGGCGACTCCGACGGCAGCGGCGAACGCGCGCCGCCAGTTGCGCAGCGGCTTCCAGACCAGGTGGAAGAAGACGATCCAGACGATTCCGGTCGCCAGGAGCGTGCGCTCGCCGGTGAAGAAGAACGGGACGACGGAGAGCAACCCGAGCGGGGCGGCTAGCCGCCAGCGGCCGCGGAAGGCGCCAGCCCGCAGGCTGATGGACCACACGAGCAGCGAGATCTGGTTGAAGTAGATCAACAGGCGCCAGCGCCCGTAGACGTTGTCGAACTCCGCGCTGCTCGTCTGGATCGCCCGCACGGCATCGGGGTCCTTGAAGATCAGGTCGAAGCCGACGACCGCGTCGACCGCGCGCACGTACGCCACGAACCCGATCGCGCCGAGCACGAGACACCCGACCCACACGAAGTGCAGCCGCCGGGTGGCGAGCTCCTCCTGGACTTGTTCGCGCGGCCGGCCCCGGAAGCGGCGCAGCGTGAGCAGGTAGCCCGCGGCGAAGGTCGCGATCGATCCGTACACGGCGACCCACGCCGTGAATGAAGTCTCGGTGAAACGGATCCACGGCAGCGCGAACAGGATGAGCGCGAACCCCCACACGGCGAGGAAGACGAACATCGGGTCCATCGGCGCCTCGTGCCGGCGACTCCGGCGGGCGACCCAGAGACCCGCGAGCGCGAAGAGGACGATGCCGACCACGGCGGCGACGATGCGCTCCGCGATGGCGATGTCGGGCAGGCTCATGCGGTTCTCCTGGTGCGGTCGCGGTACAGACGGAGGGAAAGGAAGATGGTCCCGGCGACGGCGAGCAGCGCCCCGGCGGGGATGCGCGCGCCGTCCAGGCGCAGCCCGGTCAGCGCCACGGCCGCGACGGCGACGAGCGCAAGGAGCACTGGGCGGGCGGCGCGGCTCGTGACGCCCCGGACCCCGAGCCAGGTCGCCATGGCGCCGATGCTGCCGACGGTCGTGGCCACGCCGGCGCCGATGAGCCCGTACTCCGGGATGAGGATGAGATCGAGCGCGAGGTTGAGCCCCGCGCCGGCCAGTGCACCCGCGAGGAAGCGGCGGTTGCGTTCTGCGGCGACGAGGTTGTAGCCGATCGGGAATCCGACGCAGTACCACGCCGCCGAGACGCACAGCAGCGTGAGCGTGTCCGCTGCGGCGCCGAAGCGCGCACCGAAGAGGACCTGCAGCAACTCTTCGCCGATCAGCGTCGCGACGCCGACGACGACAAGGCCGTATCCGACCAGGTACGCGAGGGTCGGGCGCAGCCGCGTGACAAGCACCTCGATCCGGTCGAGGCCGGTGCTGCGCGACAGGCGCGGGAACGCGGCGTAGGCGGCGAACACACCGACGATGCAGATCGTCAGGTAGAGGCGGTACGCCGCGCTGTAGACCCCCGCCTCGGACTCCGACCGGGCCGCCGCCATGATGATCGTGTCGAGGTTCGCGTAGTAGCTGTAGATCGCGGCGGAGGAGAGCGCCACGGGCCACGCGCGCCGCATGATCGGGCGCAACCCGGCCACCCCGAGGCGGACGTCACGCCGCCTGACGGCGGTCCAGTAGACCGCGGTCGCCGCCATCTCCGCCGCCACGAAGACCGCGAGACCCGCCGCCGCTGAGCCGGTGGTGAGCGTCACGACGATCGAGCCGGCCAGCGCGACCACGCCGCCCGCCGCCGCGCCGGCCGCCACCAGGCGCATGCGCTCGAGCGCCCGGCCGAGCCAGTCCGCCGTGGCGCTCATCGCGGCCGCCATCACGACGATTGCCGCGCCGAACAGGAAGTGGCCCGGCCACACGATCTCCATCACGACGAGACCGATGACGCCCACGACGAGCGTTGCGGTCACGCGAGCCGTCGCGACCATGCCGCCGAGACGGCCCGCCTCCGCCGGCTCGTTGGCGACGATGCGGCCCACCACCTCAGGGAGCCCGAACGTGGTCAGGACCACGAGGATCCCGCTGAAGGCGATACCGACGTTGAACAGCCCGTACTCCCGCGGGCTCAGACCACGGGCCAGCACCGCCGCGGCGCCGAAGCGCAGCATCTTGTTGGCCAGCTCCCCGGCCATCAGCGCGCTGAAGCTGCGCCCCACCCCGCTCAGGTCGCTGCTGCCGGAGGGCTCCGGCAGGGCGCCGACGTCACCGACCGCGGCCACCGCGCCTCTGCAGTTCCCGCGCGTAGAGCGCGTCGATGTCGGTGAGGAGCCGCTCGCTCGCGTAGCGCGAGCGCACATGCTCGCGGGCCCGGTCACCGGACCCCCGGCGAAGCTCGCGGTCACCGGCCAGTTCCTCGATCGCCGCAGCCAGCGCGGCCGCATCGCCCGTGGCGACGACCCGGCCCGTGTCCGGTCGCACCACGTCGGAGACCCCGCCCGCATCGGTCGCGACGGCCGGCGTGGCCGCGGCGGCTGCCTCGATCAGCGCCACCGGGGTGCCCTCGTTGTCCGAGCTGAGCACGGCGATGTCTGAGGCGGTGTGGATGGCCACGAGATCCTCACGGAAGCCGAGAAAGCTGACCCGCGCCTCAAGCCCCAGTTGGGCGGTGCGAGCCTCGAGCTGAGCCCGCAGCTCGCCGTCACCGACGATGGCCAGGTGGGCCGGCACGCCACCGGCCACGACGGTCGCGAACGCCTCGAGCAGGACGTCGAGGCGCTTGATCGGCACGAGCCGGCCGACCGCCGTCAGCAGGATGTCCTGCGACGCGAGCGACAGCTCGTCACGCACGGCCTCCCCGGCCTCGGGTGACGCGTCGAGGAAGCGGTCGAGGTCGAGCCCGAGCGGAACGACGTCGAACCGGGACGCGGGCGCAATCCGGAGGCGCACGAGGTCGTCGGCAACAGCCTGGCTGACGGCCACCAGGCGCGTGGAGAGCAGCCCGAGCGCCCGCTCCAGCCAGCGGTAGACGCCCGTCTGCACGCGGCCGAAGTAGCCCGTGAGCACGTGTCCGTGGTAGGTGTGGATCACCACGGGCCGGCGGCCGCCGGCCAGGCGCGCCGCGATCCGGCCGACGAGGCCGGCCTTCGCCGTGTGGGTGTGCACGACGTCGGGCCGGAAGGCACGGGCGATTCGCGTCAGCTCGATGATCGCGCGCAGGTCGGCCACGGGACGCAGCTCTGGCCCGAGCGTCTCGAGGATCTGATGGCGGGCTCCGTAGCGGGCGGCCAGCGCATCGAAGGACCCCTCGTCGGCGCCGACGCGGCCGCTGATCAGCAGCGTCTCGTACCGCTCGTCGGGTAGCCGCCCGCTGAGCAGGCTGACGTGATAGGCGGGACCGCCGACGTTCAGGCGGGCGATGACGCGCAGCACGCGCGCAGGCCGGACCGCCGTTGCCGCAGTCGCCGACACGCCGCGATCACCCGGGCCGGCGCGCGAGCAGGCTCTGCCCGACCCCGGTGCTCGTCCGGTCCAGCACGCGGTTGACAGCGTTCTCGGCCTTCACGGTGACGCCGCGCGCGTCCCAGCGGGCGGCAGCGGGCGCGGCCTCGCCCACGGAGGCCTCGGGCGAGGCCTCGCCGGAGGACGATCGGCGGGACGCGAGCGCGTCGACCCAGGTGACGAAGTCGCGGCCGAGCCCGAACGAGTGCTGGGAGACGACCTCCAGACCGGCTGCGTTCACGAGCCCCCGCAGCGAGGGCAGGTCCCAGTAGGTGTAGTGATCCTCGACCACCATCGACCAGCGCATCCGGAAGGCGCGGGCGACGAGCGACCGGACGTTGAGCGTGGTGAGCGCGAGCACTCCGCCCGGACGCAGGAGGCGGGCCAGGCGCCCGGCGAACTCCGCAGGCTCCGGGGTGTGCTCGATGCAGTCCCAGGCCGTGACGAGGTCGAACTGGCCCCAGGGCAGATCCTCCGCGTCCTCGAACCAGCCCTCGTAGACCTCGATGCCACGGGCCCGAGCGGCCGCCGCGGCCGGCGGATTGAGCTCGATGCCGAACGGCCGCCAGCCGCGCTGTGCGGCCAGACCGAGGAACTGACCGTCGGCGCACCCGACGTCGCAGACCCGATCGGCGCCCTCGGCCGGCGCAGGCAGCCAGTCGAAGCGCCGCTCATAGAGCACCGTCTTGCGCTCCTCCCACTCTCCGAAGTGCGCGGCGAGGTCATAGGTCTGGGTGTACTTCTCCGCCACCAGGCCGCGGGGCTGGGGATCGGAGTAGACGAGCCCGCACGCCGAGCAGCGCCAGAGCTCGAGCTCGCCCCGGCGGCCGAACTCCGCGCGACCGGGCGCGTTGCATGCCGGGCACGCGCCGAGGCGCACCGTTCCGCGATCTTCGACCATCGGAGCGTCAGCCGGAGGCGATCTGAAGGTCGCTCGCGGCAGTGAGGTAGTCGATGGTCAGTGCCAGGCCGTCGCGCAGCGAGACCTGCGGTGCGAACCCGAGCTTCTCGGTGGCGATGCCGATGTCGGCGCGCGAGTGGGGGACGTCGCCGACGCGCGTCGGCGCGTTGTGGACGCCGATCTCGCGGTCCATCACCTGTTCGAGCAGCGCGACGAGCTCGTTGAGCGTCGTGCTGTCGCCCATCGCGACGTTCATCGCCGTGCCGGCGACGTCCGGCGCGTCCATCGCCAGAAGGTTGGCGTCGACGACGTTGCCCACGTAGGTGAAGTCGCGCGACTGGGTCCCGTCGCCGTAGATCGTCACGGGCTCGTTGTTGAGCGCGGCGGCGATGAAGCGGGGCACGACTGCTGCGTACTGCGAGTTGGGGTCCTGTCGCGGGCCGAAGACGTTGAAGTACCGCAGCGCGACCGTCTCGAGCCCATAGACCTCGGCGAACGCCCGGCAGTAGGACTCGCCGGCCTGCTTGCTCACCGCGTAGGGCGACATCGGTGCGAGGGTGAGCGACTCGTGCTTGGGCAGGCTGGGGTTCGCCCCGTAGACCGACGAGGACGACGCAAAGACGACGCGGCGCACGTTGTTGTCGCGCGCCCCGAGCAGGACGTTCAGCGTCCCGGTGACGTTGACCGCGTTGGACATCAGCGGGTCCTGGACCGAACGCGGCACCGACGGCAGCGCGGCCTGGTGGAACACCACCTCGACGTCCCGCGTCGCGTTGTGCACGCGCTCGTAACTCTGGACGTCACCCTCGATCACCTCGACGTCCGCCATGATGTTGCTGCGGTGTCCCGTGGCGAAGGAATCGATCACGCGGACCTCATGGCCCTCCTCCAGGAGGCGGGCGGCGATGTTCGAGCCGATGAAACCGCCACCGCCGGTCACCAGGCAACGCATGGGAACTCCTTAGCCGAAGATACGGGCATTCGGCCAGCGTAGCCACGTATCGCCCGCATCCGCGACTTCCGCACCTCTATCGTGTTGTCGCCTTCGGCGGCAGATTTCCGCCGCCGAACCCTCTTCCTCTTGCCCCTCGAAGCCCGCCTACTCACCGGCCTGGCGATCGCAATCGCGGTCGTGTACTGGACGACGCCCATCGCGATTCGCGTCGCGGACCGGCTGGACTTCCACGACAAGCCGCGCGGCTATCGCGGCCACACCCACTCCACGCCGTATCTCGGCGGCGCGGCCCTCATCACCGGCTTCGTCGTCGCGCTGCTGCTCTTCGCGGCCGATCTCGGGCGCACCGCGCCCGTCGTCGCCGGTGTCCTCGTCCTCTGGGTCGTCGGCACCTGGGACGACCGGCGCGAGATCGCCTGGTGGCTGCGGGTCATCGTGGAACTCGGCCTCGCGACGATGCTGTGGGCCACGGGGTACGGCTGGGACCTCGGCTTCGGTGGTTCCGTCGATCTCCTGATGACCGCCTTCTGGGTCGTGGCGGTCGTCAACGCCTTCAACCTCTTCGACAACATGGACGGCCAGTCGGCCACCATGGGCCTGGTCACCTCGATCGGGCTCGCCGCGCTCGGCATCGCGATCGGCGACGCCTGGCTCGCGGTCGCAGGCACCGCCCTCGCCGGAGCCTGCTTCGGCTTCCTGCCCCACAACCTCCTGGCGCAGCCGGCGCGCATCTTCCTCGGCGACGGCGGTTCCATGCCGCTCGGTTTCGCGGTCGCGTCGCTGGCGATGATCGGCGCCGCCGAGGCCGCCCCGGCGTGGCAGGCACTCGCTCTCGGGCTGCTGTTCGTCGGGATCCCGGCCCTGGACACGACGCTCGTCGTCGTCTCCCGCAAGCGGCGTGGCATCAGCGTGCTCACCGGCGGCCGCGACCATCTGACCCACCGGGCCCGCCAGCGGCTGCGCACGGCCTTCGCCGTGGCCATCGCGCTCGGCAGCGCCCAGGTCGTGCTCTCTCTGCTCGCCGTCGCCGCCTCGCGCGGATCGACGATCGTGCTCGCCGGCGTCGCTGTCGTCTATCTGATCGCCCTCGGCGTGGCGGTCGCGCTCATCGACTCCCGGCTGCCGGCGGTGCCGGCAGGCTCACCGGCCCCGTCGCCGGCCGGCACCGTGCGAGCCCGTCCGGCGCACCTTGCCGCCGTGCCCCGCGAGGCGCCGCTGCTGGTCATCCTCGGCCTGGGCGCGGGCCTGTCGCCGCTCTTCTCCGGTTTCTATGACGCGTCCGTCTGGGGACCCATCGGCCTCGGCCTGTTGGTCACCGTGCTGGCCGTCGGCATCGCCCGGCCACCGCAGCTCGGACGCTGGGGCTGGATCGCGCTCGCGGCCCTGACCGGGTACGGGCTCTGGGCGCTGACCTCCGCACTGTGGGCGGACTCGTCGGCGCAGGCCTTCGTCGAGGGCAACCGCACCCTCGCGCTGGCCGCGCTCCTCGGGCTGATGCTGTTGCTCGTGCGCGACCGGCGCAGCGCCCTCTGGGCCATCGGGGCGTTCATGGCCGGCGCGGTGCTCGTCGAGCTGATCGTGCTCTTCCGGCTGCTCGGCCCGGGTGCCGCAGAGCAGTTCCTCGGCGGGCGCCTTGACCAGCCCCTGGGCTACATCAACGCGCAGGCGACGTTCGCGATCCTCGCCCTCTGGCCGCTGCTGGCGATCGCCGAGCAGCGCCGGTCAGCGGTCGCGGCGGGCGCGGGCATGTCCGGCGTGGTCCTCATGTCGGGGCTGACGCTGCTGTCGCAGTCCCGCGGTGCCGCCCTGGCCGTCGCCGGTTCGCTGCTGGTCGTGCTCGCCGTCGCTCCGGGACGGATGCGGCGGGCTTGCGCGCTCGTGGTCGCCGGCGCGGCGGTGGCCTTCGCCGCGCAGGCCCTGCTGGACATCACCGACCCGACGACGAACGCCGCCGTGCATCGCGCCGCGACGGTGCTGCTGGCATTCGCGATCGCGGCGGGGCTCATCTGGGGCCTGGCCGTGGCCGCCGAGCGCTCCCTCGCCGATGCCTCGCGCGCAACGGCGAAGGCCGTAGTCGCGGGCGGGCTCGTGGTCTGCCTCGCCGCTGGGCTCGGCCTCGCCGCCCTCAACGCGGGCACCGTCCGGGGTGAGGTGCGGGCGCAGTACGACGCGTTCGTCACGCTCGGCGTCGCCGAGGGCGGCGAGCAGACGGCGTCGCGCCTGTTGACGGGCGCCGGCAACCGTTACGACTACTGGCGGATCGCCGGGCGCACGTGGGAGCAGAACAAAGTGCTCGGGGTCGGCGCGGGCAACTACGACGAGCCCTACTTCATCCAGCGGTCCACCGTCGAGGACATCCGCCAGCCGCACTCCATGCTCCTCCAGGGGCTCTCCGAGCTCGGCATCCTCGGCTTCGCCCTCGTGCTGGTCTTCCTCGGCGCCGCACTCTGGGCGGGCGTGCGCTGGGCACCCGCCGCGCGTGCCTCGCGCACGGAGCGCGGCCTGCTCGTGGCAGCACTCGGCAGCTTCACCGCGTGGGCCGTGCACACCCAGGTCGACTGGATCCACCTCCTGCCCGGGATCACCGCAGGGGCGCTCATCGCCGCCGCCGTCCTGCTGCGGCCTCCGGCGAGCGCCACGTCGCGGGCACCGCGGTCTGTCACCGCGCGCGCCGCGCTGGCCGGCCTCATCGTCCTGCCGCTCGCCGTTGCGGGCGTCTCGCTGTCCCGCCAGGCCCTCGCCTCTCACCACCGCGGCGAGGCCCAGCAGTCGCTCCGACAGGGGGATCCGCGCGCGGCGATCAGCTCCGCCGACAGCGCGCTGCGCCTCGACGATCAGGACCTCCAGACCTACTACGTCAAGTCCGCGGCGTTCGCGCGGCTCGGCGACGCCAAGGCGGCCGAGCGCGTGTTGCAGCAGGCGGTCGCGGTCGAACCGGGCGACTTCCTGCCGTACGCGTTGCTCGGCGACCTGTCGGTGCGTAGACGCCAGTTCGCCAAGGCCACGGACTACTATCGACAGTCCGCCGCACGGAACCCGCGCGAACCTGCGCTGGCCGCACTTGTCAAGAACCCACGCGCGGCGGCACCCTGATGACGAACAGCCGAAAGCTCATCGTCCTGGCAGCTTCAGCGGGCATCGCGCTCGCAGCGCCACCGGACCGCGCCGCCGCGCAGGTCTTCATCGACCCCGGTTCGCCGAGCTCGAAGGAGTACGGCATTCCGCTCGAGGATGCGCGCCGTAACGCCTCAGGGTCAGGCAGCGAGCTCAAGGTCGAACAGGGCGCACGCAGTGCCCCCCTCTTCGGAGAGGGCGTCGGGGACGGCGCCGCCGCCACCGGTGGCGGCGGCAACGGCAAGCCCGGCCCGTCGAAGCGCAGCCCCCAGAAGGATGGCGGCTCATCACCCGGCACGGTGCGGGGCGGCCAGGTGGGCGAGGCACTGCGCTCCACCAACGCGACGGTGCCCCAGGGCGGCATCGGCAGCACCGCCACGATCGCGGCGCTCGCCCTCTCGGTGCTCCTGCTCGGCGGCGTGATCGGCTCGATCGCCCGCCGCCGCACCGGCTGACCCCGCCACCGGGCGAAATCACCCGGCCGGCGCGCTGTCCGCGCCGTGCTCAGCCGGAGCGGAACGCCGAGAACGAGGGCTTGCGCTCCCCGTCGCGCGTGAGCAGACCGCGCTCGACCTGGTCGTTGTCGGGCCGCAGGGCGTCGTCGTAGAGCGACAGATACCCGAAGGTGTAGATGCGCTTGTAGCGGCGGCTGATGCGCAGCGCCCGCTTGAGCCAGTTGGCCTGCGTCTTGCGTGAGACGTAGAAGTTGAACTCGAAGTTGGGGTGATCCGTCGGAAGCGAGTACTCCGACAGGAACAGCTTCATGTGCCGCTGCTTCTTGCGCGGCCCCTTCTTGAAGGCCTTGTCGAGCCGCTTGGCGAGCTGGTCGAGGTCGTTGAAGTCCGCGAACCCACTGCCGAGCGGGACGTCGTTGAGCTTCGGCTTGCGGGCGCTGAACGGGTTGTGGCCCCACATGTCCATACGCGGACGGCGCCCATTGGGCAGCTTGAGCGCGCGGATCCAGCGAAACGGCGCCACGGTACCGACGGTGAAGGTGTTCCCACCGATGACGCGGTTGGCGTTCGTGACCCGC
Source organism: uncultured Solirubrobacteraceae bacterium (assembly GCA_963781415.1). Classification (GTDB taxonomy): domain Bacteria; phylum Actinomycetota; class Thermoleophilia; order Solirubrobacterales; family Solirubrobacteraceae; genus DATLGB01. The sequence continues at coordinate 1,958,027 of CAWAFT010000002.1, read as the reverse complement.
TTGAGGGCGACGAAGGTCCGGTCGAGCAGCTGGGCGTAGCGGCGCGGTCCCTCGAGTTCCTTGGCGCCGCGCAGCGGCTTGCCCTCGTCGGGCTCGAGCGGCTGCCAGTTCGAGCCCTTCGTGGGCTCGGACCAGATCATCCAGTGCCGGACCCGGGGGTAGCGCCGGGAGGCCGCGGCGGCAAAGGTCGCGAAGTCCTTGGGCTTCTTGGGCGCCCACTGCCAGTCGCGACCGCCGTTGGCCCACCTGGGGGCACCGATGAGCATCACGGAGACCTTGATCCCGTACTTGTCCGCCTCGGCGATCGCGTGGTCGAGCTCAGCCGGCCACTGGTAGACCGGATCGCTCGGGTTCGAGGGATCGATGGGCTTGTTGGGGGCGACGGCGTCCCAGCGGATCGTGTACTGCCACAGACCCACACCGAGCTTTTTGTAGATCGGGAACTGCGACTTCCCGGCCACCTCGATCGGGCCCCACATCGACTTCTTGATCGTCGTTCTCGCGGCGTCGGCGGTGGGCGTCGCGGCGCAGCACAGCGCCACGACGAGAGCGGGGAGCAGTCGTCGCATATCTCCAGTGAAGCACCTCAAAACCCCCCGAGTTGCGGGTCCGACCGCGAACGGATCGAACCGCAGGACGAAAAACAGGCTCTCCACCGCATCTTCCGCATGCTTATAACGTTGTCACCACTATGCGAAAGACTCTCACGGCCCTGTTGGGCACGGTCGCCGTTCTGGCGACCGCATCCGTTGCACTGGCGGTCACCACCACCGGTACCGCTGGAAACGACACGATTTACGGCACGGCGAGTGCCGACAATCTGAGCGGCGTCGCCGGCAACGACACGATTTTCGGCCTCGGCGGGGCGGACATCATCTCCGGCGGGCTCGGTAATGACGCCCTGTTCGGTGACGGCACCTGCCCGCAGTCGGGCGGCTACTACGACGTCTACTACTGCGTCGGCTCGGTGCCCGGCCCGGACACCATCCGCGGCGGCGACGGCAACGACCGCATCTTCGGTGGCGGCGGCAACGACCGTCTGAGCGGCAACAGCGGCAACGACCGCGTCAACGGTGACGCCGGCAACGACAACATCCACGGCAACGAGTTCAACGACGTGCTCAAGGGCGGCAACGGCACCGACCGCGTCGACGGCGGCACGGGCAACGACAAGGTCAAGGGCGGCGGCGGCAAGGACAAGGTCCTTGGCGGTGGCGGCCGGGACACGGTGTCCGGCGGCGGCGGCAACGACAAGGTGCTCGGCGGTCCGAGCCCGGACAAGCTCTTCGGCAACGGCGGCAACGACATCGTCAGCGCCAACGACGGCAAGCCCGGCGACAAGGTCAGCTGCGGCAAGGGCAAGGACAAGGCCATCGTCGACAAGGGCGACAAGGTCAACAAGAAGAACTGCGAGAAGATCAAGGTCAAGAAGACCAACTAGTTCCGTGGCGACTCCCCGCCGGTCGCATGACCGGCGGGGCCGCCATACTTCCGCGTCCATGAGGGCGCTTGTCACCGGCGGAGCAGGATTCATCGGCTCGCATGTGGTTGATGCGCTGGCCGCCCGCGGTGACGAGGTGACGGTCCTCGACGACCTCACCACTGGCAGGCGCGAGAATCTCTCGCCCGACACGACGCTCGAGGCGATCTCGATCGCCGACGCCGACGCCGTCCTCGACCTCTTCGAGCGCGTCCGGCCCGAGGTGGTGTTCCATCTCGCCGCGCAGGTGGACGTGCGCCGCTCGGTCGACGATCCCGGCTTCGACCTGCTGGTCAACGTCGGCGGAACGCTCAACGTGCTGGAGGCAGCGCGGCGGACGGGCGCCGGGCACGTCGTCTTCGCCTCCACGGGCGGTGCCATCTATGGCGACACGGCGACGATCCCGACGCCGGAGGAGGCGCCCGAGCGGCCGCTGGCGCCGTACGGACAGGCCAAGCTGGCCGCCGAGGGCTACCTGCGGCTGCTCGGCGCGCTGCACGGTGTCAGCGTCACCTGCCTGCGCTTCGCGAACGTCTACGGGCCGCGCCAGGATCCGCTCGGCGAGGGCGGGGTCTGCGCGATCTTCTGCGGCGCGGCCGCCGCCGGGCGCGGCGTGACCGTGTTCGGCGCCGGCGAGCAGACCCGCGACTTCGTCTACGTCGGTGACGTGGCGGACGCGTGCCTGCGGGCGTCCGCCGGCGCGCCCTTCGGACCCTTCAACATCGGCACGGGCGTCGAGACCTCGGTGAACGCGCTCGCTGAGCGCCTCGGCCTTGCCGCCGAGCACGCTCCCGAGCGCGCGGGCGAGGTCGAGCGGTCGTGCCTGGACCCGGCCCTCGCGGCACGCGAACTGGGCTGGCGCCCCGCTACGGACCTCGCCTCGGGCCTGGAGCTGACGATGGCCTGGGCTCAGGCCGCGGCGTAGACGGCGGCCAGCGCCGCGCCCACGCGGGCGGGCGCGCAGCGCTCCCGGACCCGCGCCAGGGCCCGGTCCCCCGCCCCCGCGTCGCCGTACAGCGCGGTGAGTCGCTCAGCGAGGCCGGCGGTGTCGGTCAGCCCCTCCTCGGGCACCATCTCCGCCAGTCCGCCCGACCGGGTCGCCACGACGGGGAGGCCTGCAGCCATGGCCTCGAGCGCCGCCAGCGGCAGGATCTCCTCGTAGCGCGAGGGAACGACCGCGACCGCGGCCTGGGCGCGGAGATCGGCGAGCTGTTCCGGGCCGAGCCGTCCGCGAGCGTCCGCGCCGCCGGCGCGAACCTCCTCGAGCGCGGGGCCATCGCCCGCGATGACCAGCGGCAGGCCTGCCGCGGCGCAGGCGTCGATCGCGTCGAACACGCCCTTCTCGCGGGCGACGCGGCCCGCGAAGAGCACGAACCCTCCCTCCGCCGCCCGCGAGGCGGAGGCGAACTCGCGCTGCACGGACGGGACGACGGCCGCATCCGGTACGGGCGCTCCCAGCGCCTGCAGGCGCCGCAGCGCGAACGCGCTCGGCACGACGAAACGGTCGACGTGTTCGGCGACGCGCTCGAGCCAGCGCGCGAGCGCAACCGCGTACACGGCCGCCTCGGCCCGCGAGCCGCCGCGGCAGTTGAAGATCACGCCCGGCGCGGTGTTGCGGCCGTGACAGCGCGTGCAGTCCTGGCCGCGGGTGAAGCAGATGCCGTTGGCGCAGACGAGCCGGTAGTTGTGCAGGTGCAGCACCGTCCGCGCCCCGGCCGACCGCGCGGCATCGAGTGCGCGCCAGCCGAAGGCCGGGTTGAGATTGTGCGCATGCACCACCCGCGCACCGGTGCGGCGCACCGCGGCGGCCACCTCGCCGGGCTCGGCACCGCCCCGCAGCAGCGCGGTGCCCGCCGCGCGCGACCCGAGGTCCTGCGAGTCGCGCGTCAGCACCTCAGCCGGCTCGCCCAGCTCAGAGCTGATGAGCCACCGCAGGTCGGCGACGGCCCGCTCCTCCCCTCCCTGCACGCGGTAGCGATTGTGCAGGAGGAGGATCACCGGGCCAGCCTACGCGCGGGCGCGGCCTAATCTGGCCGCATGCGGGAATCGCGAGGCGCTGCGGTGAAGCCCGTCCTGTTCGTCACCAATCACGCTCCGCCCGACCGGGTCGGCGCCTTCGCGGCGCTGCACGAGCGCGAGGACGTGGTGTTCGCGCTCGTGGGAGGGGAGGCGCGCCACGGGAGCGGGGGGACGGGTGCCCAGGCGCTGCCGTTCCCGCACCAGCAGGTGCGCGAACGACAGATCGCCGACCTTGCCTCCAGCGGCCGCTTCCGAGCCGTCGTCGCGGGCCTCTCGGGTCGCCTCGCACTCCCGTCGGCACACCTCGGCGCCCGGCGTGCCCGGGTCCCGTTCGTGCTGTGGGCGACCATCTGGCGCCACCCGCGCACCGCGGCCCACGCGCTGTCCTACCTGCCGCTGCGCCACCTGTATCGCGACGCCGACGCCGTGGCGACCTATGGACCGCACGTCAGCGACTACGTCCGCGCCAAGGGCGCTCGGTCACCGGTGTTCGAGGCGCCCCAGGCGGTGGATGACGCCTTCTGGTCGCAGACCTCCTCCCAGCCTCGCCGTCAGAACGCTTACCAAGCGCTGTTTGTGGGTCGGTTGACCGGAGAGAAGGGGATCGGGGTACTCACCGCAGCCTGGCGCGCCTCAGGCTTGCGAGCTTCCCCAGCCGCACTGGTTCTGGTCGGCGGAGGGCGGTTCCGAGCCCCGTCCTTCGCCACCAGTGCGGTGCTCTGCCCCGGCCCGCTGCCCCCTGCGGAGGTGCGTGACTACTACGCCGGCAGCGACGTCGTGGTCCTCCCGTCGGTGCCGACCCGCTCGTTCCTCGAGCCTTGGGGGCTCGTCGTCAACGAGGCTTTCCATCAGGGCAAGCCGGTGATCGCGTCGACTGCCGTGGGTGCCGTCGCCGGCGGACTCGTACGCGACGGGCACAACGGCCTCGTGGTCCCGGCAGGGGACGCCGACGCGCTGGCGCAGGCGCTTCGGCGGCTGCACGACGATCCCGCCCTGCGCGAGCGACTCGGACACCAGGCGAAGGCGGATGTCGCCCCCTACACCCACGCGGCGTGGGCGGAGGGGATGTCGCGCGCGCTGGCCGCGGTCGGCGTCTCGCAGACCGTCCCAGCGCTAGCGTGACCGGGCTGATGCGGCGGCTCTTCCTCGTCCTCGGCGTGCTCACGGCGGCGCTCTGCGCAGCGGCTCCCGCTGGTGCCGCCTCGACCAGCACGCAGATCTACCGCGACTGCGAGGACGACGGCCGGTTGCAGGGCAGCTACTCGCCCGCCGACATCCGGGAGGCGCGACGGGACATGCCCTCGGATCTCGCCGAGTACACCGACTGCCCGGACGTCCTGCGCCGGGCCGAGCTCGCCGGCGACCTGGACGGCCCGGGAACACCGCCGCCGAGCACCGGCGGCGGCGGAGCCGTCCCGGCGGACTCCGGCGGGGCACCGGCGGTGGACGACCTCGTGCCACAGACGGACGCCGACAATCAGGCGCTGGCGGACGCGTCGAAGGCTCCCGAGCGACCCGTCACGGTCGCGGGCGAGAACGTCCTCGCGGGCGTGGCGCCGCTACGCGACGGATACGAGGCCAACGCCATCCCCGGCCCGCTCGTGGTCGTCCTCGTCCTGATGGCCCTCGCCGGCCTCGCCCTATGTCTGCCGCCTCTGCGCCGCCACGGCCTTCCCCGTCTGCGCCGGCGGTGACGCCCGACCCGACGGTCGCGGCCGATCGCGCGGTCGCGGTCGGCGTCGCGCTCACCGTCTGCCTGCTGGCGTTCGTGGCGCAGGGCGGGGTCGCGCTCGCCCCCAACACCTGGTCCGAGGTTCTGCTCGTGGTCGCCGGAGCGGGTCTCGCCGCCGCCGCGCTGGCCGCACCGCACCGGCTCGCGCCGATGAGCCGTCTGCACGGCGGTCGCGTGCTCGGCCTCCTCGGGCTCCTCACGGCGCTCACCGCCGCTTCGATCGCCTGGTCCTACGACCCCGCAGCCTCCTGGCTGGAGACGAACCGGACGCTGGCCTACCTGGCCGCATTCGGCGGTGCGCTGGCCCTCGGGCGCCTGGCCCCCGGCCGCTGGGCCGCTGTCGTCGCCGGCGTCGGCGCGGGGTGCGTGATCGTGTGTGGCTACGCCCTCGCGACCAAGGTCTTCCCGGAGTGGCTCGCCGCCGATGAGTCGGCGGCGCGCCTGCGAGCCCCGTTCGGGTACTGGAACGCCGTCGGCCTGACCGCGGCGCTCGGCGTACCTCCCCTGCTCTGGCTGGCGGCCCGGCGCTCCGGGCACGCGGCGCGCAACGCTCTCGCCTACCCGGCGCTCGGGGTGCTGCTGGTCTGCCTGATGATGTCCTACTCCCGCGGGGCGTTGCTCGCACTTGCCCTTGGACTCACGTTCTGGTTCGTCGTCGTCCCGTTGCGCCTGCGCAGCGCCGCAGCTCTGCTCGCCGCCGCGTTGACCACCGCTGGTGTCATCGCGTGGGCGTTCGCACAGAACGGCCTGACCGAGGAGGACCTCGCCCCGGCGCTGCGGGCGGACGCCGGTGCCGTCTTCGGCCTGCTGATCGTCGTCCAGGCGCTCATCCTCGGCGGCGTGGGCCTGTTCGCGGGGTTCGCCGCGAGCCTGCGCCCGCCGTCGGCGCGGGTGCGGCGCCTGGCCGGCCAGGTCCTGATCGGGGCCGTCATCCTCGCCTTCGTCGGCGCCGTCGTGGCTGTGGGCTCCGGGGAGGGCGGTCTGGGCGGCCAGCTCGAGCGGCTCACGGACCCCGCGGCCGGCACGCCCGCCAACTCCCCGAGCCGTCTCACCGCGACCTCGTCGGTGCGCGCTCGATATTGGAAGGAGGCCTTCGACGTGCACGCGACGGCCCCCTGGCTGGGGACCGGAGCGGGCAGCTTCGGCATCACCCGGCTGCGCTTCCGCACCGGGCCGTTGTCGGTCGAGCACGCCCATGGCTACGTCGTCCAGACGCTCGCGGACCTGGGCTGGGTCGGCCTGATGGTCTCCCTCGCGGCGATGCTCGCCTGGCTCGGCGCCGCCGCGGCGGTGCTCGGCCTGCGCCGCCGCGACCGGGCGCTCGCGTGGGACGCCGAGCGCGCGGGCATGGCGGCCCTCGTCGCGGTGGTCGTCGTCTTCGGCGTGCATTCGGCGGTCGACTGGACGTGGTTCATCCCCGCGAATGCCGTGACCGCGCTGCTGTGCGCGGGATTCGTCGCCGCACGCGCACCGCTGCGCGACCGCCTGCGCGACGAGGGTCCGACGGGCGTCGTCGGTGCCGCCGAGCGGACCGGCATCCTGCCCGCCGCGCGTCGCTTCGACCTCGGCGAACGCCTGGCGGCCTGGAGACCGAGCCCGTACCGCACCGCTCTCGCCGCAGCCGTGTTGGTGGTCGGGATGGCTGTCTGCTGGAACATCGTGCAACCGCTCCGCGCCGAGAACGCCTACGACGCGGTGACGAACCGCCTCGCCGTCGGCGAGAACGACGCGGCGGCGGACATCGCCCTGGTCGCCCACGAGCGCAATCCGCTGTCCGTCGACCCCTGGTACGCGCTGGCCGCCGCGCGCTCAGCGCAGGGCGATACGCGCGGAACCGCGCTTGCGCTGGTCAACGCTGTCCGGACCCAGCCCGCGAACCCCGGAGCCTGGGAGCGCCTCGGCCGCTATCAGCTGTCGACGCTCGCAGACCCCGAGGGCGCCCTGAGCGCGTTTCAGGCCGCCTTGTACCTTGACCCGCAGGCCCCTGGCCTTCGATCCGATGTCCTCGAGGCCGCGCGCGCCGCGGAAGGAACCCCATGAGACTGCCTCTCCTTGCCTTCATCCTGCTGCTCGTCCTGCTGCCCACGGCGGCCTTCGGCGCCTCCGACCAGGAGGCCACGATGCAGGACGACAACACCTTCCTGTACACGACGCCCTCCAAGCAGCGCAAGGCGCTCACGGAGGCCGCCGCGCTCGGCGTCGACCGCATCCGCGTGACCATCCTTTGGACGGCGATCGCCCCGAACGCCGACAAGCGCAAGAAGCCCGCGAACTTCGACGGCGCGAACCCAGCGAGCTACTCCCCCGGCGTGTGGACGAAGTACGACAATCTCGTGCGCGAGGCCTACGCCCGCGGCATCCGCGTCAACTTCAACCTGACCGGCCCGTCGCCGCTGTGGGCCAACAAGAAGCCGCCACGGTCCGATATCGCCGACAACTACGAGCCGTCCCCCAAGGAGTTCGGCCGGTTCGTGACCGCCGTGGCCACGCGCTACTCAGGCGGCTACGTGGACCCCGCCTACGGCCCACCGCTCCCACGGGTCGACTACTGGTCGATCTGGAACGAGCCGAACCACTCGGGTTGGCTCACCCCGACCTGGGCCAAGCGCAAGGGCAAGTTCGTCGAGCGCTCCGCCTCGCTGTACCGCTCCCTGCTGGACTCGGCCTGGAAGGCGCTGCACGCCACCGGCCACGGGCGCGACACGATCATCTTCGGCGAGACGGCTCCCGCGGGCAACGACTCGAAGGAGGTCAAGCGGTTCATGAAGCCCGCGACCTTCATCCGCGCGCTCTACTGCCTCGACGAGAAGCTCAAGCGCCGCACGGGCAAGGACGCGAAACGCCTCAACTGCCCGCCGAGCAAGCGCAAGTTCGTCAAGGCCCACCCGGCCCTCTTCGCGGCCACGGGCTACGCGCATCACCCCTACCAGTTGTTGACCGCCCCGAGCGTCAAGCCCGACGACAAGGGCATTCTCACCATCGGCGTCCTCAACCGGCTCGAGAAGCTGCTCGACAAGGCCCAGCGGCGTTACGGCAAGAGCCGGCGCCTGCCGATCTACCTGACCGAGTTCGGCTACCAGACGCCGCCGGATCCCATCGGCGTGCCGTTGCGCAAGCAGGCCGCCTACATCAACGAGGCCGAGTACCTGGCCGCGCGCGACAAGCGCGTGCGCACGATGGCCCAGTTCCTGCTGGTCGACGACGGCGATCCGGTGGGTCTGACCTTCCAGAGCGGGCTGAAGACGATCAAGGGGAAGCGCAAGCCGTCCTACGCCGCCTACCAGCTCCCCGTGTTCGTCCGCGGCAAGGGGTCACGGCGCAAGCTCTGGGGCCTCGTCCGCCCCGGCCGCAAGCACGTCAAGGTGCTCGTTCAGTTCCGGCGCAAGGGCGGAAAGTTCAAGACGGTCAAGCGCACCCGCACGAAGGGCGTCCGCAACACCTTCGGCGGTTCGGTCAAGCTTCGCGGCAAGGGCAAGCTGCGGGTGAAGTCCGGCGCCTTCGTGTCGCGCTCGGTCGCGATCAAGTAGTCAGGCCGCGTCCACGAGCTCGGGCGGAAGCCGGCCCGGGCGGTGGGCGTCCCGGACGGACTCGAGCAGCGTCTCGTACTCGTTCGTCACGGCCTCCCACGAGTACCGGCGGGCGCGTTCGATGGCGAGCCCCCGGTACCGGGCGACCGTGTCCGGATCGTCGAGCAGCGCCCCGAGCTGCTCGGCGAGTGAGCTGACCGGATCAGCGCCGGAGAAGTACAGCCCGGCGTCGGAGACCGTCTCGACGTTCGGCGGGTGGTCGTTGACCAGGACGCAGTTGCCGGCCGCGAGCGCCTCGAGGATGACCGGGTGGGTGCCTCCGACCTCCGTGGGGGCCACGAACACGTAGGCGTGGCGCTGCAGCTCCCAGTAGCCGCGGCCGAAGACGTAGCCCGGGAACACCACGCGAGGATCGCCCTCCCGCATCACCGTGCGGATGTACTCGTCGGCGTAGGGCGCGCCCCCGACGACCACGAGCTTCATCCCGCGCGTCTGCGAGCTCGGGAGCCGGGCCCAGGCCTCGACGAGGACGTGCGGGTTGTTCTCGGGCTCCAGGCGCCCGACGAAGAGCACGTAGCGGCGCGGCTCCAGCCCCAGCTCCTCCAGCGTGCCGGCGCCGGTCCACCCCGGATCCTCCACGCCGTAGGGAACGACACCGATCCGGCGCCCGTAGCGGTGCTCGTAGATGTCGGCGACGACGTGGGAGTCGGTGATCGCCCGGTCCGCCCAGCGCGGGGAGTTGCGCTCGGCAAATCGCAGGTAGCGCTTCGCGGGCGCGGGCCACTTGCGGCGGTCGGAGTCCAGTCCGTCGACGTTGATCAGCGTCGGGATGCCGGCCAGGCGGGTCACCAGGCACAACGGGGCGTTGCCCGCGATGAAGAACAGCGCCACGTCCGGCTTCTCGGTGCGGGCGGAGTGCACCGCGCTCAGCAACGTGTGCGCGAACGTGTCGAGGTACTTGTTGCGCACGGTCGGGAGGTGCACCAGCCGCGCGCCCTTGTAGGTACGGATGCGCTTGTCGACGACGTGGGGCCGGCAGTACACGACGACCTCGTGGCCACGCTGGGTGAGCCGTTCGGCGAGTTGCTCGGCGGCGGTCTCGAAGCCGGAGTAGGACGCGGGGATGCCGCGGGTACCGAGGATCGCGATCTTCAAGGCGCCCCTGGCGCCGGGTGGGGATGCGGATGCGTCGCGGTCACCGGCCGCGGAGCCTAACCGCCCGCTCGTAGGCGCCCAGGTACGTCTGCGCACACCGCTCCCAGCTGAAGGCCGCCGCGCGGGCGGTCCCGCGCCGGCGCAGCTCCTCGCGCAGCGGGCCGACGGTGGCGAGCTCGGTGAGTCCCTGGGCGAGCGATGCGACGTCGTAGGGGTCGGCGAAGCGGGCGGCGTCCGCGGCGACCTCGCGCAGGCAGGGGATGTCGGCGGCCAGCACGGGCGTGCCGGCGTGCATTGCCTCGAGCACCGGGAAGCCGAACCCCTCCAGCAGCGAAGGGAGGACGAGTGCCGCCGCGTGACGGTGGAGACTGGCGAGATCGGGTGCGCGCTCGACCCGCACGCCGGGCCCATCCGCCGTCGCCGACCCGGCCAGGACGAGGTCGAGCGGGTCGGGAGCGTCCTCGCGGTAGCGGGCGTACGCGGCCAACAGCCGGCCGAGGTTCTTGCGCGGCTCGTTGTCACCGACGTAGAGGAAGTGGCGCGGCGCGCCACGGTCGGGCGCGGGCGCCTGGCCCGGACCGAAGGGCGCGACCACGGCCTCCAGGCCCCACAGCTCGCGGATGTCACTCGCCGTCGCCTCCGAAGGCGTCATGACGACGGTGGCGCGGCGCGCGGCGAACGGGTGCGCCCGGCGCGCGTAGGCGGCAAAGCGGCCGTCGAAACAGTCCGGCAGGCGCTCGGGGCCGAGATCGTGCACGGTGACGACCTGCGGGACCCGTGTGGGGGTCCACGCCGGCAGCGGCTGATGGACGACATCGGCACGGCGGGCGGCGCGCGCCAGGCGCAGCTGCCACGCGGCCTCGGCCGCGAGGTTGAGATGGCGGCCCCGCCGGCCGTCGGCCTCGACCACCTCGACCCCGAGCGCGCGCAGCCGCGGGATCAACGAGTCCACGACCACCTGCGTCCCGCTGGGACCGCGCCGGGCGAAGGAGACGTCGAAGACGACCCTCACGAGCGGGTGGCCCGGGCGACGAGCGTGGCATGACGGGCGCGGATCCGGATCCCCTCGAAGTGCGCGGCAGCGAGTGTGGCCTGCAGTGATCGCCGGGTGAAGAAGCGCAGGTGTCCTCCCATCGGATCGAAATGCGCGTCGAAGCGCAGCGCCGCGATCGCGACGCGGCGGACGAGCGGGTGAGCGGGGGTCGTGAGCAGCAGCCTGCCGCCCGGGCGCAGCACCCGGCGTGCCTCGAAGAGCAACGCGAGGGGATCGGCGACGTGCTCGATGACCTCGCTGCACCAGACGAGATCGACGCTGGCGTGGGCGAGTGGGATGGCGCCGTCGTCGAGCGCGAGGCCCGGGGACGCCGGATCGGGGTCGACGCCCACCCCACCCGGCGCGAGCTCGAGAAAGCGACCGCTCCCGCAGCCCAGGTCGAGCCATGCGTCCCCGTCGCGCAGCTCATCGGTCAGCAGCCCGGAACGCCACGCCCATCGCCACGGCTCGCTCATCGCCGCCCCCACCACCGACCCGCGAGGCGGGCCATGCGCCGGGGATCGAGACGCGCCCGTGCCCGGGACCGGTGCCAGCCCTGGTCGGTCCACCACTCGCGCGCGAGCGCGCGAGCGTCGTACGGCGCCAGGTCGAGAAAGGCGCGATCTCCGCGGGCTTCACGGGCGTAGCGGCGGAAGGACTGGCGCAGAGAGTCCCGCGAGTGGTCGTGATCGACCGCCAGGGCGGGGTCGAGCACGCAGACATCGCCGCCCTCGAGCGCCCACAGCGCCCACTCGCGGTCCTCCGAGCCCGGCAGGTCCTCGCGGAAGCCGCGCTGCCGCCACAGCGCTGCGCGGAATGCGCCGGCACCGTTGCTGTAGCCCCACAGCGGGTGCGCCCGAGCGAGCGCGGCGTCCTGGCGCACGGGGTCGCACAGGGGCGCACCGGCCCAGTCGTGGGTGGGACCGAAGGCGCACGCCACCGCCGGATCGTCCAGGGCGGCCGCCATCCGCTCGAGCCACGCCTCGTCGCGCGGGTAGGCGTGCGCCGACAGCGCGACGATCACGTCGGCCGCGCACGCCTCAGCGCCGAGGTTGAGCGCCCGTCCGAAGGTGAAGGCCCGCGCCGGGATCTCCAGCACCCGCACACCGGCGGCGCGTGCCACGGCCTCAGAGCCGTCTCGCGACCCGGAATCGACCACCACCACCTCGTGTGCCGCCGTCTGCCGCGAGAGCTCGCTCAGCAGCCGTTCCAGCGCCGTGGCCTCGTCTCGCACTCTGATCACCACACTGGCGCGCACGCAGGCAACCTACGCGGAGACGGGAGCACTAGGGTCGCCGCCGTGCCTTCCCTGCTCGCCGTCGCGCCGGTGAATCACCCCGGCGGCGCGGAGATCGGGCTGCTGCGACTCCTGCCGCGCATGCGCCACGCCGGCTGGGAGGTCACGCTGGCCACCCCCGGGGACGGACCCGTCCGGCGCGCGGGGGAACACCGGGGCCTGGGCTGCGCGACGCTGCGGGTCGGCGGGCTCGGCGGGGGCCAGGGGGCGCGCGCCGTCGCGTCGTGGCCCTCGGCGCGCAAGTTGTCCCGCCGCCATGACGTGACCTACCTCAACGGATCGGTGTGCGGACGGTTGCTGCCGGCGATCCCGCGCGGCAAGCGGACCGTGCTGCACGTCCACGACATCGTCGATCGGGTACCGGCGCTGTGGCGCCGCGCCGACGTGGTGCTCGCCGACTCCGGCGCCGTCGCCGAGCGCCTGCAGGCGCTGCGGGAGCGCACGCACGTGGTCGGTTGCCCGATCGAGGCCCAGCCGCGCCGGATCGCGCCCCCGTGGCCGCCCGGCGACGAGCCCGTCGTCGGTTACGTCGGACGGATCGAGCGGCGCAAGGGCGTGCTGGATCTGGTGCACGCGGCCCCCCGCATCCGGGCGGCCGGCAACCGCGTCGTCCTCGTGGGGGACGACCCGTATCACTCCGACCCGGAGTACTTCGGCCGGGTCCGGGCGAGTCAGGACGTCGAGCACTACGGCTGGGTCGACGGCGCCTCCGGCCTGATGGCCGCGCTCGACGTGCTCGTCCTGCCCTCGCATCAGGAGCCGTTCGGCACGGTGCTCGCGGAGGCGATGAACGCGGGAACCCCGGTGGTCGCGACCCGCGTGGGCGGCCTGGCCGAGGTCGTCGAGGACGGCGTCACCGGGCGTCTCGTCGCGCCGGGCGACCCAGGGGCTCTGGCCGACGCGGTGCTCGAGGTCCTGCGCGATCGTCAGGCGATGGGTGCCGCCGGCCGCGAGCGCGCGCAGCGGTGGCACTCCGACGTCTATGCGCAGCACGTGATGGAGCTGATCGCTCCGTGAGGGTGGCCTTCGACAACCGGCCGTCAGCGGGCCCGAGCGGCATCGCCCGCTACGCGCGCTCGCTGCGGGCCGCACTCGACGGTGAGGCCGGTCGCCGCGGCGGCGAGATCATCGACGCGCACCGCCCGCGCGACGCCGACGTCTTCCACTCTCCCTGGATCGACGGTGCGCTGCTGCGGCCCCGCGGTCCGATGGTGGTCACCCTGCACGATCTGATCCCGCTCAAGCGCCCGGGTGAGTACCTGCGGTCGGGCCTGCGCTTTCGCATGCGCTACCTCGCGGTGGAGCGGGCGAGCCGCGTCGTCGTGCCCACGACCGCGGTCGCCGAGGACGCCGTGGCGATGCTCAAGGTCGAGGCGGCCCACGTCCACGTGGTCCCCGAGGCGCCCGACCCGGCGTTCTTCCCGCGCAGCGCCGACCAGGTCGCCGCCGTCCGCGAGCGCTACGGACTGCCCGACGAGTACCTGGTATGGGTGGGCAGCCTGCGCCACCCCGATCCGCGCAAACGCGTCGCCGCCATGGCCCAGACCCCGCGCGAGCTACCGCTCGTGCTGGTCGGCGACGCGGCGGCGTGGGCGCGCGAACTGCCCGGGGTCACGCTCACCGGAAGCGTCGACGACGATGACCTCGCAGCCATCTACACGGGTGCGCACGCTCTCGTCTTCCCCTCCGACGACGAGGGGTTCGGCCTGCCGACGGTGGAGGCGCTCGCGTGCGGGACGCCCGTGGTGGCCTGCAACGTGCCGGCCCTGCGCGAGGTGCTGGGCGCCCGGGCCACGTTCGTGGAGACCGACGACCTCGCCGCGCTCATGGCCGCCGCGACGGACGCCCGCAAACCAGCTCCGGCACCGCCCGCGTGGTCCTGGGCCGACGCCGCGCGGGCGACGTGGGACGTCTACGAGCTGGCCCGCGCGTAGATCCTCCTTTCGGAGGACCCAAGGTCAGCCGTCAGGGGGATGACCTGAGGGCGGCGCCGCTTCAGGATGAGCCGTCAATGCAGGCCGTCGCGGCGAAAGGGAATCTCATGTTCGGCAGGGGAAAGTGGATCGGCGGCTGTGCGCTGACCGTGGGGCTCGCGCTCGCGCCCGGCGCTCATGCGGCTCCGTTCGGCGGCGCGGACGTCCAGCGCAGCGACGGGACCGGCCGCGTCACGTTCGTCGGCGGTAAGACCATCGCCCGGCCGTCCGCGGCGACGCCGGCCGCCGCGGCCCGCGCTTTCCTCACCGACCATGCGCGCGCCTTCGGGCTCGGCGACGGGTCGAGCCTCGAGCTTCAGAGTTCTCGGCCGGCCGTGGCCGGCGGGCGGACGGTGCGCTTCCAGCAGCGTCTCGACGGTCTCGAGGTGATGGGCGGCGAGTTCGTCGTCGACCTCGATCGCAACGGTGACGTGCGCGCCACCGTCGGCGAGGCGGTCCCGCGCGACCACATCGCGGCGAGCCCGTCGGTGACCGGCGCGGACGCCGAGCGCACCGCCATCGCCGCCGTGGCCAAGGAGGCCGGGGTTCCCGCCGCCGACCTGAGCGCGAACGGCACCGCGCTGAAGGTGTGGGACCCGCGGATCATGGGCGGGCCCGGCCTCCAGCGACCGATCGTCGCCTGGACCACCACGGTGGAGAACGCCGGCGCGAGCATCCGCCAGCTCGTGATCGTCGACGCCCAGCTGGGCAACAAGGTCGCGGTCATCGATCAGGTGCACACCGCGCTGAACCGATCGGTCTGCGATGCGCAGGAGAACCAGGCGCAGGTCCCGTGCACCGCGCCGGTGCTCACCGAGGGCGGCACCTACAACGGCCCGGTTGGCGACGTCAAGCCGGCCTACGACCTGTCGGGCGCGACCTACGAGTACTTCAAGTCGCGCTTCAATCGCGACAGCGTCGACGGGCTGGGACTGCCGCTGAAGTCAACCGTGCGCTACTGCGACCCCAACCAGACACAGTGTCCCGGAAAGCTCCAGAACGCGTTCTGGAACGGGTCGCAGATGGCCTACGGCACCGACTACGCCAAGGCCGACGACGTCGTCGGGCACGAGCTGGTGCACGCCATCACGCAGTACACCTCGCACCTCTTCTACTACTACCAGTCAGGCGCGATCAACGAGTCGATGTCCGACGTGTTCGGCGAGCTCTTCGACCAGGTCAACAACCCCGCCGGCGACACGCCCGCGGGCAAGTGGCTGATCGGTGAGGACCTCCCGATCGGGGCCATCCGCGACATGAAGACCCCGTCGAACTTCGATCAGCCCGACCGCATGGGATCGCCGCTGTTCGTCAACGAGTGGACCGACCGCGGTGGGGTCCACATCAACTCGGGCGTCAACAACAAGGCCGCCTACCTGCTCACCGACGGCGCCACCTTCAACGGCCAGAGCGTCAGCGCGCTCGGCGCCGAGAAGACCTCCCGTCTCTATTACGTCGTGCAGACGCAGTTCCTCACCTCGGCGAGCGACTTCGCCGTGCTGGGCGCCGCCATGGGGCAGGCGTGCGACAACCTCGTCGGCACGAACGGCTTCGTCGCCGGCGACTGCGACCAGGTGCGCAAGGCCGTGGTCGCGACGGAGATGATCTCGGACCAGACCGCGGCGCCGGAGACTCCGGCGTGCGGACAGGGGCTGTTCCCCGTCTACTCGTTCTCGGACGACCTGGAGAACCCCGGGTCGGGCAGGTGGGTGCATTCGGCAGCCGCCGGCCAGGACACCTGGTACTACCCCCAGAACCCGAACCCGCTCATCAACGCCGAGTACGCGACGAGCGGCCGCACGAACTTCTGGGGCTACGCGCAGGGCGCCGATCCCGACGACCCGGGCGCGACCCCGCTCGTCCCGGCCGACTACTCGATGACGATGGCCCAGGCCGTCACCATCCCGGCGGGCTCGTCCCTGCGCTTTCACCACGCGTTCAACTTCGAGGAGGATTTCCTCGCCTACTACGACGGCGGTGTCGTGGAGTACAGCGTCGACAACGGGCCGTGGACCGACCTCAACCCGTCGGACTACACGGGCACGATCGACCCGGACGGACACACCGCGATCAAGGGCAGGATGGCCTACGCGGGTGACAGCCACGGCTACATCGCCTCGGACATCCCGCTGCCCGCGGCGCTCAACGGCAAGTCGGTGAAGTTCCGCTTCCGGATCAACACGGATGAGTTCGGCGACGACTACGGCTGGTTCATCGACGACATCGGCATCCACACGTGCTCGGCCGCGCCGCCGGTGCCGGACACGACGATCACCGCCGGGCCGGCCGAGAACGAGACGATCACCTCGCCGACGGCCACGTTCTCGATGACGGCGACCGTCGCCGGCGCGACCTTCGAGTGCAGCGTCGACACCGACGCCTACGCCGCGTGCACGTCTCCGCACACGACCGCTGCGCTGACGTCCGGGCAGCACACCTTCCGGGTGCGGGCCAAGAACGCCACCGGCACCGACCCGACGCCGGCGACGCGGACGTTCACCGTGGCGTTGCCCGCGACGCCGACACCCACCATCACCGTGACGCCCACCGCAACCGCGACCGCGACCGCAACCGCGACCGCGACCGCGACGGCAACCTCGACGCCGGGCGGAGGCGGCACTCCGACGCCGACCCCCACCGCCACGAGAACGGCCACCCCCACCGCCACGCCGACCGTCACGGTGGTGCCGGCGACGCTCGCCCTGGTCGCGGCGAAGGCCGAGCGGTCAGCCGTCACGCTCACCCTCGCGCTCTCGGGCCCCGGCACGCTGGCCGCCGCCGGCAAGGTGAAGCTCAACGGCAAGACCCTCAGTGCGGGCAGGGCCAAGACGACAGCGGGCCAGGCCGGTGTCGCCCAGATCCGGGTGCCGCTGACCAAGAAGGTGCGCAAGGCACGCAAGCGCAAGACGCTGAAGGCGACCTACCGGACCACACTGACGCCGAGCGACGGCGGCCTCCCCGCCACCGTGAACACGCGACCGATCCGGCTCAAGAAGGGCTGAGCACCCCAGCCGAGCGCGACCGGGTGACATCCCGGTCGCGCTTGGCGCGGACGGCGGGTGCGAGCCGCCACGCCTCCCGGTATCCCGCCGCGAGGAAGCGCTCGCGCAGCAGGACGTGGCCGAGGGCGAGCAGCTCGTAGGCCAGGATCGAAGGCAGGTTGCGCGCGAAGCTGCGGACCGAGTCGTTGCGGGCCATCAGCAGGTAGCGGTTGCGGAACTGCAGCCGCCGGTGGGCCTCGGAGGTCCGGGCACGCGTCGACGGCGAATAGGTGCGCATGTGGCGGGCGACCGCCGCAGGTTCGTACACGCTGCGCCACCCCAGGCGCCGGGTGCGCCACGCGAGGTCGGCGTCGGTGACCCAGAGCGCCATGTCCTCGTCGAAGACCTCCGGCCCGCAGGCGTCGATGACCTCCCGGCGGTACAGCGCGCACGCCCCGTCGGCGCCGAAGACCTCACCCGGCAGCCCGTGTGCGGTGAGCGGCGACCCGTGCCCGACCAGCCCGTTCTTGCGGCGGCGGTCGATCCACATGCCCGCAGCGTCAATGGCGTCAGGGGCCGCTTCCGGCCCGGCGACGCGCAACAGCCGGCCCGCCACGCTGCCGACGCCCGGCTCGCGCAGGCGGGGCAACGCGGCGGCCAGGAAGCCGGCGTCCAGGAAGCAGTCGGCGTTGAGCAGCAGCACGGCCTCGGCGTCCGCTCCCAGCGCGGCGACGCCCGCGTTCATCGCCGCCGCGTAGCTGCGGCGCTGCGCGAGGGTGACCACCCGGGCGCCGTGCTCGGCCGCGACGGCTGCCGTCGCGTCCGTGCACGCGTTGTCGACGACCAGCACCTCAGCGTCCGGCTGCGCTGCCGCAGCCGGCAGGCAGTGCGCCAGCAGCGGCGCCTCGTCGACGGACAGGACGAGAATCGTCGTCGTCACCGCGCGGCCTCGGCGTACACGGCTGCGGTCTCGCGCGCCACCTGTTCCCAGGTGCGGATCCGCGGCACCACGGGATCCCTGGCGAGCACCTCGCCGATCGCGGCGCCGATCGCGTCGACGTCGAGCGGGTCGAAGTAGACGGCGGCATCGCCACCTGCCTCGGGCAGCGCGGTGTTCTGCGCCGCCGCGACCGGGACGCCGCGCGCGAGCGCCTCGGCGACGACGAGGCCGTATCCCTCGTACAGCGACGGATGCACGAGGGCCGCGGCGCCGCGCATCAGCGCGTCCAGGCGAGCGTCGTCCACGTAGCCCGTCAGCTCCACGCCCAGGGCGCGCAGTTCCGGCCCCTCGCCCGAGTCCACCCCGGCGATGACGAGCCGGTGGCCGGTGTGCGCCGCTCGCCAGGCCTGCGCCAGCCGCTGCCAGTTCTTCTTGGCCCGCAGGTCACCGACGCCGAGCAGATACGGCTCGCCGGAGGGCACCGGTGCCGTGCCGATGGTCAGCGACGGGGCGTTGTGGACGACGCGCACCTTCGCCGGGTCGATGCCGTAGCGCGCGCACACGTCGTCACGCGTGAATGCGCTCACGCAGATCACGCGCTCCGCGGAGCGGGCGGCGCGCGGAGCGAGCCAGCGGAACTTCGCGCGCGTCCGGGGGGCGAAGTCCTCGGGAAACACCTCGAAGGCGAGATCGTGGATCGTCACGACCCCGGGACAGGGCCGGCGCAGCGGGAGGAAGACGTTCGGGGCGTGCAGCACATCGGCTCCGCGCGCTCCGAACGGAACCCCGATCTGTTCCCACAAGGCCTCGGGACCACGCCAGCCTCCACCCTCGAGCTCACGTAGTTCGACGTCCGTCAGCTGACGCAGCGCGGCGGCGAGCTCGCGCGCGTAGCGCCCCCAGCCCCGTGGCTGCGGCCCGGAGGCGTCCCGGGTGTCCATTGCCACGGTCAGCACTGTGCGTACCATGCCATCTGGGTCATGACGTCGACTTCCGCACCCCAGGCCGGCGCGCGACCCAAGTCGCGCATCTTCGAGATCCCGATCGACCTCGGCCGGCCCGACGAGCTGCTGCGGATGGTGACCGGCTGGGTCGGCAGCGGCGTGCAGCGCCGCGTCATGTACGTCAACGCGCACGTGCTCAACCAGTCCCATCAGCGTCCGGAGCTGCGCGCGACGCTGCAGGACTCAGACCTCGTCTACTGCGACGGCTACGGCGTGCGCATCGCGGCCAAGGCGCTCGAGCTGCCGACCCCGCACCGGATGACCGGCGCGGACTGGATCTGGAACCTCGCCTCGTTGTGCGAGGCCAACGGGCACTCGGTCTACCTGCTGGGTTCCGAGCCCGGGACCACCAAGGAGGCCGCCGAGCGGCTCGCCGCCCGCTACCCGCGCCTGCGCATCGCCGGCAGTCACCACGGCTTCTTCACGATCGGATCCCCGCACGCCGAGCGGGTGGTGGAGGACATCAACGAGCGCAAGCCCGACATCGTGCTCGTCGGGATGGGGACGCCGAAGCAGGAGGACTGGGTCCAGGCCTACGCCGAACGGCTGCAGACCGATGTCCTGTGGACGGTCGGCGCGCTCTTCGACTACGTCTCGGGCCGGGTGCCGCGCGCCCCCGGCTGGCTGGCCGACAATGGCCTGGAATGGATCTTCCGCCTCGGGGTCGAGCCCAACCGCATGTGGCGGCGCTATCTGATCGGCAACCCGATCTTCCTCTCCCGCGTGTTCGCCGAGACACGCGAGCGCCGCTAGCGTCCGCGCCCGACCGCTGATGCTGCAGTACCGCTACCTGTTCGAGCAGATGTTCCGCCGCGAGCTGCGGGCCAAGTACAAGGGATCCGCGCTCGGCGTGGTCTGGTATCTGGTCAACCCGCTCGTGCTGATGGCCGTCTACGCGGTGATGTTCCGCTACCTGCTCAAGGCCGTCGTGATTCCCGACTACCCGCTCTTTCTGATCGTCGGGCTCGTCGTCTGGACGTTCTTCTCCCAGTCGCTGCTGGCGGCGTCGACCTCGCTGGTCGAGCACGCCTCGCTCGTCGGCACGGTGCGCTTCCCGCGCGAGGCGATCCCGGCGGCCGTGGTCAGCGTCCAGCTCGTCCCCTTCCTGGTGCTGCTGGGCCTCGCGGTCCCGCTCGCGCTGGTGGTGCGCGGGTCGGCGGGCATCGGCCTGCTGCTGCTGCCGGTCATCGTGGCGTGCCTTTACGCGCTCACGCTCGGCCTTGCGCTGGTGATGAGCGTCGGGCACGCCTACTTCCGCGACGTGCAGCCCGTGCTCGCGGCCGCGCTGCTGCCGTGGTTCTTCGTGACGCCGATCTTCTTCCGCATCCAGGACCTGCCGGGCCTCTCCGGCCACGAGACCGCCGAGGCGGTCCTGCGCTGGGGCAACCCGATCGCCCCCTTCATCGAGGCCACCCGCGACATCCTCTACTCGGGTGTCGTCCCGGCCGCGGGCACGATGCTCTACATCCTGCTCGCGACGGGCATCGTCCTGACCGCCGGCGTCGCGATCTTCCGCCGGGCGGCGGCCGAGCTGGCGGTGGTGCTGTGAGCGTCGGCCCAGGCGAGATCGTCCTCGAGGACGCATGGCGCGCGTTCAACATCGGCGGCGCGGCGCAGCGCACGCTCAAAGAGCTCTTCACGCGGCGCACCCACGGCCCGCTCGATCACGTGCAGGCGCTCGCGGGCGTCACCATCCGGGTCGGGCGCGGCGAGACGGTGGGGATCGTCGGCCGCAACGGGGCGGGTAAGACGTCGACCCTGCGGCTGCTCGCCGGCATCGTCCCGCTCGACAGGGGTCGCGCCGAGTGCGGCGGCCGGATCGCCACGCTGATCGAGCTCAGCGCCGGCTTCGGCCGCGAGTTCTCCGGCCGCGAGAACATCCTGCTCAACGGGGCCCTCAACGGTCTGAGCAAGCGCGACATCGAGGAGCGGCTGGACCGCATCATCGCCTTCTCCGAGCTCGGTCACTTCATCGACGTGCCGGTGAAGGCGTACTCGAGCGGCATGCTCGTGCGGCTCGGGTTCTCGATCGCCGCACACCTGGACGCGGACGTGCTGCTGATCGACGAGGTGCTCGCGGTCGGCGACGAGGCGTTCCAGCGCAAGTGCATGCGCCGGATCGGCGAGGTGATCGAAGGGGACACCACCGTCGTGCTCGTGTCGCACGCCCCCGCGGCGATCGAGCGCACCTGCGAGCGGGTGGTGGTGCTCGATGGCGGTCGCGTGGCCTTCGACGGCCCGACCGCCGAAGGCCTGCTCTTCTACCACGAGCTGCTCGGTGGCGACGACGAGCACGGCGGGGTGACCGAGCGCCGGCCAGCGGAGGATCGCCGCGTCTTCATCGCCGACATCGAGCTCCAGGACGCGCAGGGGCGACAGCGGACCGTCTTCGGCTCCGGGGAGCCGTTGCGCGTCGTGCTCGGCCTCGGCGTGCGGGAGGGCTCGGGGCCGTGCCGCGTCGATCTCGAGCTGCGCCACTCCACCGGCCAGACGGTGTTCAGCGCCCACGAGGAGGTCGACCTCGGCGGCCGGCCCGGTCGGCTCGCCTACGACGTCGGGGCGCTGCACCTGCTCGGCGGCGATTACGACCTCGCGCTCACCGTGCGCGAGCCCGGCGCGGCCGGGGAGGGCATCGACCGGCTCGTCGGCCTTTCCGTCGCCGCGACGCCGGGCGCAGAGGGCATCGCGGACCTGCGCGGCCGCTGGACGCTCCAGCCGGCGGTGACCGGATGACGCCCGAGGAGGCGCTCGAGCGCGCACGGGCCGCCGCAGCGCAGGCCGCCTACGAGGAGGGCCCGGTGTCCCTCGACGCCTCGCCCGCCGAGCGCATCCCCGCGGCCAAGCTGCACGAATGGGCGCTCATCGATCCAGGTACCGAGAGCATCTACTCCACGCGCCGCCTCGGCGCTCCGATCACGCTGGCCAAGCGCGGCCTGGCCAGAGCGCTGCGCCAGTATCTGCAGGCCGGGTTCGCCGAGGCAAGCCGATACAACATGCTCGCCACGGTGCACATCCTCGAGCTCGAGGAGCGCGTGCGCGAGCTCGAAGCTCGACTGGCGGAGCGCGACGGCGGCGGCTCGGCGTGATCATCCACCAGCTCGTCGGGGGTGCCGGTCCCGTGGACGCGGTCACCAACCAGGTCCTCGCCTGGCGCCGGCGCTTCACCGCGTGGGGCTGGGACGGCGGCGACTTCTCCGCTGACTTCTCGCCCGACATGAGCCGGGGAGCGATCCGCCCGCTGGCCGACTACGCGCCGCAGCCGGGCGACCGCACGCTGCTGCACTTCTCCGGGTACGTGCCCAAGCTCGAAGAGCGCCTGCGCGAGCCGTACGCCGTGCTGTCGCACAACGTGACGCCTCCCGGCTTCTTCTGGGAGCTCGCCCCCCACGAGGCGGTGCGCTGCGCGCTGGCTCCCGCGCTGCTCCGGCGCCTGGCGGCGGGCGCCGCGCTCGCCGGCGGGGTGAGCGCCTACAACGCCGCCGATCTCGAGGTCGCCGACCCCGTCGTCGTCCCCATCCTCTTCGACCGCTCCCGCCTGCCGGAACCGGGCCCGGCACCCGAGGGCCCGCCGACGGTGCTCTTCGTCGGCCGCCTCGCCCCGCACAAGCGGCAGGACCTCGTGGTCCGCGCCTTCGCCCGGTACCGGGCCCTGCACGCCCCCGACGCCCGCCTGGTGCTGATCGGCGTCCCGATCTCCCCCGACTTCGAGGCCCGCCTGCGCCGCCTGGCCGACGAGCTGGCCCCGGGCGCCGTCACGATCGCCGGCTCCATCCCCGCGGAGGAGCTGCACGCGCACTTCCGCTCGGCGCACGCCTTCCTGTGCCTCTCCGAGCACGAGGGCTTCTGCATCCCGCTGCTGGAGGCGTTCCACTTCGGGATCCCCGTGATCGCCCGCGCCGTCGGCGGCGTCGGGGAGGTCGTCGGCGACGCCGGGGTGCTGCTCGGCCCGGAGGAGGGTCTCGACGTGATCGCGGAGCTGCTGCACCTCGCCGTCAACGAGCCCGGGCTGCGAGCGACGCTGCGCCCGCGCGCCGAGGCGCGGCTGGAGCACTTCGCCGCCGACCGCGTGGCCGAGCGGATGCGCGCCCACCTGGAGGCGATCTGATGCCCGACGCGCGCAGCCTCGTCGTGCGGCGCCTGGCCAGGCTCGGCAACGAGCGCCTACGAGCGCTGTCGTCCGGCGGGAGCGGGGCCGCGCTGCGACCGGCGCTGCGCTGGATCGCCGGCGGGACGATCGAGGTGCCGCTCGGCCTGGGCCGGGGGCTGCGGCTGGACATGCGCGGCATTCCGATCTCCCACGCCCACCTCGGTGGCCTTGCCTTCGGGATCGTCGAGCAGCCGGTGCAGGAGGCGATCCGCCGTCATCTGGGTCCCGGCGATGTCTTCTACGACATCGGCGCCAACGTCGGCTTCTTCTCGCTGCTCGGGGCGCGCTTCGCGGGGGAAGCCGGGCACGTGTACGCCTTCGAGCCCACGCGCGACAACGCCGCGGCGATCGCCGCCAGCGCGGCCGTCAACGGCCTCGCCAACGTCACCGTCGTCGAGAAGGCCGCCGGCCCCGCGGCGGGGACGGGCCGGCTGCAGGTCGTCGACGACCAGTCGTGGTCCAAGCTCGCCGAGACCGGCGATCATCCGCTGACCGCCGAGGTGGTCGACGTCGAGGTCGTCGCCATCGACGACCTCGACCTCCGTCCGCCGACGCTCGTGAAGATCGACGTCGAGGGCTACGAGGTCCCTGTGCTGGAAGGGATGCGCCGGACACTCGCCGAGCACGCTCCCGCGGTCATCTGCGAGCTGCACGGCACCGCGCCCGAGTTCGTCGCGTTCATGGACGACGTGGGCTACCGGATCGTCAACCTCGAGTCGCCGGGACCCGTCGAGGCGGCCGACGCTCCCGCCCACGCGCTCGCCCTCCCCCCGGGGCACTTCGGGGGCTAGCGCCGACCCCACCCGCGCGCGGCCGGTCCGCGTTTGCGTGTGTCGTGGTGGTCATATATCGACGCGCTCGCGACACGCGGCGGGCTCGGTGGCGCGCCGGGCCGCGGCGCGGCGGGTCAGCCCGGGATCTGCTCCGGGCGCACGGGGGAGCGCTGGCGGTAGGAGCACCGGTCCGCGCCCGGCAGCAGCGGGCTGAGCTGGTAGAGCTCGTAGCCGTCGTTGGCCTGCAGCGGCGCACCGATCGCCTCCGGCGGGCGCTCGGCGTCGCGGTGCACGAGGACGTAGTCGGCTTTGGTCGAGCGGGCGACGTGGGGATAGTCGGCCTCGATCAGCGGCTCGCGTGAGCACGTCCGCCGCGCGGCGAGGAAGTACGCCGCCCAGAGCTGGCGACCGCCGGCCATGTCGAGCCGGACCGAGGCGTCGCGCGGCAGCTCCTGCGCCCAGTCGGCGAGCGTGATCGTCGGGGTCCCGAGCTGGAGTCCGGTCGCGCGTAGCTCGGCGCGCGCCGCGACGGTGGTGGCCGCCGCGAAGGCCGCCAGCACCACGGGCCCCCAGCGCCGCCTGCGACCGAGCGACACGGTCGCCAGCACGAGCAACAGCGGCGCGGTGAACGCGAGGATCTTGAAGTGGATGTAGTAGCCGAAATCCCGCTGGCGGAACGAGACGGCCTGCCACAGGAAGAGGAGGAGGACGAGCCCGAGACCGAGATACAGCGTCCGCGGCTGGCGCCGCAGTTCGAAGAGGGCGAGCCCGACGATGACGCCCACCGCGAGGATCCCGATGAGGTGCTCCGGCAGGTTGAAGAAGTGCGCCGTCGGCGTGAAGGCCAGGCGGTCGCCCGCCCAGTCGCCCAGGTCCACCCCGCGATCGAGGACGAGCGTCGTCGCCGACACGAGCTTCTCGTTGACGCCCTTGAGCGGGACGAGGAGGACCGCGGCGACCGGGACGAGATACAGCAGGCTCCACGGCCCACGGTAGAGCGCGCGCAGCCGCGGGACCGGGCGCCCCTCGGCGATGCGCCGCCGCCGCTCGCGCCACAGGAAGACGAGCAGGGGCAAGCCAACGAACGGCAGCGCGAGCGGGTAGGCGAGCGCGAGCACGATCACGAACAGCGCGAGCAGCGCCGCGCTCCGGCGGCGGTCGGGCGCCGGCTCGCCGCTGCGCACCAGGGTCCACGCGAGCACGAGCGCGAAGGGCATGGCCAGATAGCCCCAGGTCTGGTTGAAGTACGGGTGCATGCCGGTGTGGAGCACCATGCGGTCAAAGCCCACGAAGGCCATGGCGAGCGCCGCGACACCCGTGCTCGCCCCGAGGGACTCCCGCGCAAAGAGGAACATCCCGGTCGCGGCCAGCGCCAGCAGGACCGCCGCCAGCGGCGTCAGCGTCTGCCAGGTCTCGAGGCCGGCCACCGACGCGACACCGGCGAACGCGTAGTAGATCGGGTACTTGGACTTCCACAGCAGCGGCATCGTGTCGGTCGGGAGGCGCTCGTCGGTGCCGGTGGGATAGACGTGCTGGAGCAGGTTGGCGGTGCCCGCGGCCAGGTGCGCGTCCGCGCCGTCCCCGGTCACCGTGGCGATGTGCATCTGCATGACCATCGGGATCAGCGCCAGGCCGGCGATCATCACCGCCAGCAGCACGGGCCACCCCTGTCCGGCGCGGGCGGGCAACCCCGGCCGCCGGCGCCACGCGAAGACCGTCATGACCGCGCCGCCCACCAGCACCGCCGAGAGGTTGGCGGTGAAGGGCAGCCCGGCGAACGCGAGCGCCATCAGCGCGAGGCCGCTCACGCAGGCGCCGGCCGGCAGGATCCACAGCAGCTCGTGGCGGGCCAGCGAGGCGGGTAGCAGCAGCCGGACGGCACCGAACCCGGTCAGTCCGAAGAGCACGACCGCGGCAGCGATCACTCGCAGGACGTCGGGCAGCGCGTCGAGCGCCGCGTGGCGCGGAGCGACCGCCGCTTCCAGCGCCAGGGCGATGACGGCGACAATGACCGGGGGCGCAGCCCACCACGGCCTGGGGCGTGGCAGCCACATGCGGCGCTGAGGCTAGCCAGGGACTAGAGCAACAGGGTGCGGGCCCGGGCCGAGCCACGGGCGAGCGCGAGGACCTCGGCCGCGTCGACGGCGAGATGCGCCGGGAGCGCACGGACGAGCGCTCCCGCCGACGGATGTTCGCGGCGGTGCACGAGCAACCACGGCACGAGCGCCCAGGGACGCCGCAGCACGAGCGCCAGCAGCAACCGCTCGTGAGCGGGCTTCCAGAAGATGCGGTGATGGAAGTGTGCGCGCAGACCGGCGTGGCGTTTGACGAGATGCACGGCTGATCCCCAGCGCGGCGCGTCACGGACCAGGCCGCGCCAGCCCGGTTGGTGGACCGCGTGCCAGACGAGGGCGTCGGGCGCATAGCGGACCTCGACACCGGCGGCGCGGGCGCGCCAGCCGAGATCCGTGTCCTCCCCGGCCGGGAAGCCGTAGGTCTCGTCGAAGCCGCCCAGCTGTTCGAGCACCCCCCGCGGGTAGAGCATGTTGGCCGTCTGGAAGAACGGTCCGGCGGCCGCGTTGCGCAGCGTGCGGGCGAAGGGCCCGATCCGGTCGAGTTCGGCGGGCAGCGGCTCGATGCGTCCCTGGACCGCCGTGTCGGGTGCGGCAAGCGCCAGCAGCGCGTCGGTCCACCCCGGCGCCGGCACGCAGTCATCGTCGGTGAACGCGACGTACTCGGACTGCGTCGCCCGCCAGCCCGCGTTGCGCGCCGCGGCGGGTCCGCGACCGGGTTCGAGACGGACCACCGACACGTCGAAGGACTCGAGCACCGCGAGCACCTCTGGGGTCGCCCCGTCGGCGGCGACCACGACGTCGACGCCCGCGAGCGCCTCCAGCAGCGTCCGCAGCCGCTCGGCCCGCGCGTGGGCGGCGACCACCACCGTCAGGTGGCTAGACGGCGTCATCTGGATCTGCGGATCGCTTCGTCACGGTCAGGTCAGCATGCCCGAACGCGACCGCGTTCGCGGAGTGACGGCCGCGCCTGCAGCCGCCATAGGATCAGGCCATGACCCGTCCCGAGGAGGCGCTCAGCCACGCGCGGGAGCAGGCGGCCCAGGCCCGCGCCGCCGGCGGCTATGCGCGGTCGTTGCCGGCCGAGCCCGCCGGACCGGCCTGGTCGCACCGGCTCGAACGCATGCTCGAGCTCGCCGTGCTCGAGCCCGACCTCGATCAGGTCCGCTCGACCCGACGCCTGGGTGCGCCGATCACCTTCGCCAAGCGCGCGCTCGTCCGCACCCTCGATCAGTACAACCGCCAGCTCATCGCGCAGCAGCAGGCCTACAACCGCGAGCTCGCGCTCTTCGTGGCGCAGCTCGCCACGCGCGTCGACGAGCTCGAGGCCGGCCGACCTCCCCGGTGAGCGGCCGCGAGGACGGTCGGCGCTGATGCCGACCGTGCACCAGATCGTCTCCGGCGCCGGACCGTACGACGCCGTGACCAACGAGGCGCTCGCGTTCCGCGCGCTCTTCGAGCGCTGGGGCTGGGACGGCGCCGACTTCGCGGCGTCACGCGAGGACGCGGTGGCCGATCGCTTCTCTCCCCTCGGCGACCTACGGCCCGAGGCCCGTGACGTACTGCTGCTGCACTATTCGGCCTACGCGCCGCGCGTGAAGGCGCTGCTCGCCCTGCCCAACCCGAAGGTCCTGCTCTCCCACAACGTCACGCCGGCCGAGTTCCTCTGGCCGCACGAGCCGATGGTCGCCGCCCAGTGCGCGCTCGGGCGGGCCCAGCTCCCGCAGTTCGTCGAGCGCTGCCAGTTCTTCGCCGCCGACTCCGACTACAACGCCGCGGAGCTACGCGAGGCGGGCGCGGCGGAGGTGGCCGTGCTGCCCGTGCTGGCCGACCCCGCCCGGCTGGGCGCGCCGGCCGCGGCGCCGCCGTCCGGCCCGCCGGAGTTGCTGTTCGTCGGCCGGCTCATCCCCCACAAGCGCCAGGACGACCTCATCCGGCTCATCGCGCTGTATCGCGACGAGCGGGCACCGGACGCCCGTCTCACCCTCGTCGGCGAGCCGCTCTCTCCCGAGTACGGCGAGCACCTGCGGGAGCTGGCCGACGCCGTCGCGCCCGGTGCCGTCCGCTTCGAGCGCGGCTTGAGCCACCGCGAGCTCGGGGACCGCTACCGGCGCGCCCACGCCTTCGTGAGCCTTTCCGAGCACGAGGGCTTCTGCATCCCCGTGCTCGAGGCGATGCACTTCGGGCTGCCGATCGTCGCGCGGCCGCTCGGCGCGATCCCCGAGGTCGCCGGCGGGGCGGCACTGCTGGTCGAGGATGCCGATCTCGCCGTCGTCGCGGAGCTCGTGCATCTCGCCGTGACGGACCCCGAGCTGCGGACGCAGTTGCGCGAGCGCGCCGCCGACCGGGTGCGCGCGCTGGCGCCCGAGCACACCGAGGCGGCGCTGCGCGCGCTGCTCGAGCGCGCCTACTCGTAGACCAGGGCCTGCGAGGAGATGTCGAAGCCGGGCCGGGGCCGCAGGCGGTAGAGCGCGAAGCCCGGGCTCTGGCGGATCGGCGGGCCGATCGCGTCCGGCGGCCGGACCCGCGGCCGGCCGACGAGCGCGAGGTCGGCCTTGAGGCCGAAGGGCGGGTGCGGGAAGAAGCCGCCGAGCGGGCTCGAGGCGCTCAGCCGATGCCGCGGCATGAGGTACCAGCTCCACAGCTGCCAGCCACTCGGCGGAACGTCGATGCGGATCGTCTGATCGAGCGGCACGTTCTGGTCCCAGGTCCGCAGCGCCATGAGGAACTTCGGAGTCTGCTCGTACGTGTTCGACGCCGCGTCACGGGCGCTGTCGGCCGCGAGGAAGGCGAAGGTGGCCAGGACGCCCACCGCCACGCCGCGCCGGGGCAGCGCCGCCAGGCCCGCCACGGCAAGCACCACGACGAGCGGGCCGGCGAAGCTCAGCGCCTTGAAGTGGAAGAGCTCGCCCTCCCCGCGGATCACGAGGTAGACGCCGCCGAGGATCGCCCCCGCGCCGACGAGGGCAAGCGCGATGCCGCCGTCGCGGCGCACCTTGGCGGCGCCGTAGAGCGCCGCGGCGAAGAGGCCCGCGACCAGCGGCGCGGCGACGAGCGGGGGCGCGGAGATGCCGAAGAACCAGCCGAAGGGATAGAACGGGAGGAAGTCGTTGCCCGACCAGGCGCTGAGGTCACTGCCCGGCGCGAGCGCGAGGAGCCCCGGCACCGCCTTCTCGACGACGCCGCGCACGAGGACGGCGGCGACGGGGACGGCCAGCAGCGCGAGCACCACGTACCGCACCCCCGCCGACCGCGGGGCCGGGAGCCGCAGCGCGCGCCACCAGCCGCGCTCGCGCCGACGCCGCCACGCGATCACCGCGAGGAAGACGGCCGGGAACGGCAGCAGCAGGGGATAGGTGAACAGCGCGAGTGCGACGAAGAGGGCGGCAAGCCCCGCCGAACGCCGGTCCGGGTCGCGCAGATACAGCCAGCCGAAGAGCAGGGCGAAGGGGAGCGCGAACAGCGCCCAGAGCTGGTTGAAGTACGGCCCGTAGGTCGTGTTGAGCACCATGCGATCCAGGCCGACGATGAGCATCGCCGCCAGCGCGGCGAGCACCGGGAGTCCCAGGCCGTCCAGCGCGAAGAGGAAGAAGCCGAGCGTCGCCAGGGCGAGGACGACGCCGGCCGTCGCGGTGAACGCCACGTCGGTGGGCTGGCCGGAGAGCCGCGCGACGGCGGCCAGGCCGTAGTAGATCGGCAGCTTCGAGCGCCACAGCGGTGGCACCCGGTCCAGCGCGAGCTCCGGCACCCGGGCGTCCGGCGGCGCGTGCAGCAGCAGATTGCCCGTGCCGACCGCGAGCACCGCGTCCCCGTTCTGGCCCTGCACGGCCTGCGTGCCGGTGCGGATGGCCGGGACGCAGGCGATGGCGGCGAGGAGAAGGGCGAGGGCGAGCGGCACGAGGAGGTGGGCTCGTGATCCCGCCCGTAGCCGCGTCCGGTGCGCCCACGCGCTCGACGCGGCGCAGCGAGATCACGGCGAGCGCGACGCCCGCCACGAGCACAACGACGAGCGCGAGATCGAAGCCCACGCGCAGCAGACCCAGCAGGGTCAGCGCCAGCGTGCCGCAGGCCGCGCCGACCGGGAGCACGTACAGCCACAGACGCCGGCGCTGCTCGGGGCGCAGCAGCAGGCGTGCCGGGCCGTACCCGCAGATCGCGAAGAAGGCGACGGCCGCCGCGCCCGTGCGCGCGAGGCCGGGCAGGGCGGCCGGCCCGGCGACGTCAGCATCGACGGCGATCCACACCGCCAAGCCCGCAGCGACGAACAACAGGGCGAGCGCCGCGGGGCGCAGACCCACTCCCGAGGTCGGCGTCAATATGCGCCGCGGCGCTGCAGAACGGCGGGAATGGTCTTGAGCAGGATCGACA
The DNA here is from genome assembly GCA_963781415.1 of uncultured Solirubrobacteraceae bacterium. Classification (GTDB taxonomy): domain Bacteria; phylum Actinomycetota; class Thermoleophilia; order Solirubrobacterales; family Solirubrobacteraceae; genus DATLGB01. The sequence goes on along the minus strand of CAWAFT010000002.1, from coordinate 1,927,526 downwards.
GGTCCAGCCCGACCGACCACCGCTCGAGATAGAGGAAGTCCAGGCGCACGAGGTCGTCGAAGTCGAGGTCCGACCGGCCCGAGACCTGCCACAGCCCGGTGATGCCCGGCATGACGAGGTAGCGCTTCTTGTGCCACTCCTCCAGGCGCTCGAAGTCGCGCTCCGGGAGCGGGCGCGGGCCCACGAGCGACATCTGACCGCGCACCACGTTGAACAACTGCGGGAGCTCGTCGAGCGAGAAGCGGCGCAGCAACCGGCCGACGCGCGTCAGGCGCGGATCGTCACGGATCTTGAACAGCGCGCCGGAAGCCTCGTTGACCGACTCGAGATCGGCCTGCATCTGGTCGGCGTCGGAGAGCATCGTCCGGAACTTGAAGCACGCGAACGACTTCCCTCCGATGCCGGGACGGACGGAGCGATAGAGCACGCCGCCGCGCGAGGACAGCGACACCGCCAGGGCGATCGCCGCCAGCAGCGGGCTGAGCACGATGAGCAGCAGGCAGGCGCCGACGAAGTCGAACACCCGCTTGACGACGTAGTCGAAGCCCTGGAAGACCGGCGGGCGCAGTTCGAAGAGCGGAACGGTCGCGCCCGGCACGAACTCCGCGCGGCCGACCAGGATGTCCATCGTCGACGGTGCGATGCGGACGTGCACGCCGCGGCGATGGCACTCGTCGACCAGCTCGACACAGAGGTCTTCGGGGAAGTCGGAGTCGGCGATGATCACCTCCTGGATGGAGTGCTCGTCGAGCACGCGCGGCAGCTCCTCGATGCGCCCCAGGGAGCGCAGCCCGTTGTCGGGACGCGGCGTGAGCGAGATGAACCCGAGCATCTGGATCGGGACGTTGACCTCGTCGGCCAGGGCGTGGGCGACCGCCTCGATGTGGCCGCCGGTGCCGACGAGCACCGCGCGACGGCGGTAACCGGCCTTGCGCAACAGCCACCCCGTCACCCGCTGATAGACGTGGCGGAACGAGCCCATGTAGATGATCGCGAAGACGAGCGTCCCGTAGAAGACGTAGTAGCTCGAGTACTGCTCGCGGTCGGTGGCGATCAGCGCGTAGATCAGCGCGACGACGGTGGCCTGGAACAGGGCCGTGACGATCTTGGGCAGCCCGGGCCGCTGCGGCCGGTCGGCGTACAGCCCCTCCTTGGCGAAGAGCAGCACCACCAGCAGGAACGCGAAGGAGAGGTAGTCCTGGGTCGCGCTGTTGGCGGGCGCACTCGCCCAGGAACCGGTCTTGATGCCCTGCTTGACCAGCAGGCCGGTGAAGATCGCCAGCGTCAGCGCGACGAAGTCGATCGTGATCAGGCTGAGGACGCGCATCGCCCGGCGCAGCGTCTCCAACCGCAGCAGGAACGACAGCACCGGCGGGCGACGACGACGCACGTCCTGCGAGGGCAGGAACGCGGGTGCCGTCCGGCTGTCGGCCGCCCGTTCGGAAGTGGTCGTCTGCTCTGTCACGGTCCGTTCACCATGCCGTAACGCAACCCGGGGCGCGAAGTACCGGCGTCGACCTCACGAAAGGGCGCCGACCAGGGTCTCCGTACCCGCTTCGTCGATGGTGCGCTGAAGTCCTTCCCGGAGCGCGACGGTCGGTTCCCAGCCCAGCAGCTCGCGCGCCTTGGTGATGTCAGGCTGGCGGACCTGCGGATCGTCGGTCGGCAGGGCCTCGTAGACGATCTCCGAACGGCTGCCGGTGACCTCGACGACCGTGTTGGCCAGCTCGAGCAGCGTGAACTCGTTCGGATTGCCGATGTTGGTGGGAAAGTGGTGGCCCGACTCCTGGAGGCGGATGATGCCGTCGACCAGGTCGGAGACGTAACAGAACGACCGCGTCTGGCTGCCGTCGCCGAAGACGGTGATCGGCCGGTCCAACAGCGCCTGGCGCAGGAAGGTCGGGATCGCGCGCCCGTCGTGCGGGCGCATGCGCGGGCCGTAGGTGTTGAAGATGCGCACGATCGCGGTGTCGACACCCTGCTGGCGGTGGTAGGCCATCGTGAGCGCCTCGGCGTAGCGCTTGGCCTCGTCGTAGACGCCGCGCGGGCCGATCGGGTTCACGTGGCCCCAGTAGGTCTCGGGCTGCGGGTGGACCTTCGGATCGCCGTAGACCTCCGACGTGGAGGCGATGAGGAAGCGCGCCCGGTGCCGCTTGGCGAGCCCGAGCGTGTGATGGGTCCCGTAGGACCCGACCTTCATCGTGTGCAGCGGGAGCCGCAGGTAGTCGATCGGCGAGGCCGGTGAGGCGAGGTGATAGACGAAGTCGATCGGCTCTTCGACGAAGTACGGCTCGATGATGTCGACGTGCCGGAACACGAAGTCGTCCGAACGGACGTGCGCGATGTTCGCGAGCGACCCCGTCTCCAGGTTGTCCACGCAGATCACGCGGTGCCCGCGCCGCAGCAGCTCGTCACACAGGTGCGACCCGAGGAACCCCGCGCCGCCCGTCACAAGGCAGGTAGCCATCGCCCAAAGGCTAACGCGCCGGGAGGACCGTCAACGGGCCCGTGCGGCCCGATAGTCCTGTTTGGTGACGTCGATCAGCAAGTAGGTGCGTTTGGACTCCCGCGTGGCCTTGCCGGCCTTCGCCAGCCGCTTGCACGTCACGGGGCACTTCTTGCATCGCGGCCGGTCCTTGCAGCACTTCTTCTTGGCCTTGACGCGAGTCGTCGCCATCGCGCCTCATGTTAGGGTCACGCGCATGCCTGCTGACGCCTTCGTTGCCAAGCTCAACGAGCAGATCGGCAACGAGTTCGCCGCCCATCAGCAGTACCTCGCGTGCGCCGTCTACTACGAGGAGGACACGCTGCCGCAGCTGGCCGGGTTCTTCTACCGCCAGGCGATGGAGGAGCGCGATCACGCGCTGATGATGGTCCAGTACCTGCTCGATACCGACGCGCCCGCCCGCATCCCCGGCGTCGAGGCGCCGATCGTGACCTTCGACGATGTCATCGCGCCGATCGCGCTCGCGCTCGCGCAGGAGAAGCGCGTGTCGGAGCAGATCAACGCGCTGGCCGCCGTCGCGCGCGCCGAGCACGACTACGCGAGCGAGCAGTTCATGCAGTGGTTCATCAAGGAGCAGGTCGAGGAGATCGCGACCATGAGCGACCTGCTGCGGGTTGCCCAGCGGTCACGCGATGATGTGCACGACATCGAGGAGTACATCGCACGCGAGCAGTCCGGCGCGGGCGAGGACGCTACGGCTCCTCGCGCCGCCGGCTCCGGCGCCTGAGCACGCGGACATCGCCCCGGCGCAGGGTCACGCCCTCGCCGTCGAGATGCTCCAGCAGCGCCTGCGCGTACCTGCGTGACGTGTCGAGCTCGTCGCGCACCCGCGCGAGCGTGACCTCCCCCTCGCGCTCGAACAGCGCCAGCAGGCGCGCCCGGATGCCGTCGAGCACCTCGGCGTGGAAGTGCAGCGACGGCCCGACGCGGATCGCCCTGCCCGCGGCGCGCAGCGCGGCGAGATCAGCCGCCGGAAGCGCGCTGTCGGGCGGTGGCTCGCTCGTGCGCAGCGCAGCCTCCGTCGCCGGATCCCAGGTCGCTGCCACCGGCTCGCGCGCCGGGGCCGGCGGAGGGCCGGAGGGACGCTTCCGCGAAGGGGCGACGGGCGCGAGGACGACGCCGCCGCCCAGCGTGTCGGGAGGGGCGATCGTGCGGATCACGAGCCTGTCGCCCGTCGCGGCGACGAGCGGCGACTCGCACCGCAGCGACCAGCGCTCGCCTCTGCGCACCACGCGCGCGGCCGTCTCACGGGTGCCGTGATGCACCATCACCCGGGCCGGTGGCTCGCAGTCGAGTGCGGCCTCGATCACGTGGCGCGCCTCGGGGCCGCCCTGGCCTGCCCCCACGAGCACGTCGCCGCGGGTGACCTCGTCGCGGGCGAGGCCGGCGAGGTTGAGCGCCACCCGCTGTCCCGCCGCCGCGCTGTCCACCGCGACGTCGTGCACCTGGACACTGCGCACCCGCGCCGGCCGGCCTGAGGGGAGGACGTCGACGGTCATGCCGGACCGCGCCGTTCCCGACCACAGGGTCCCGGTGACGACGGTCCCGGCGCCCCGCACGGTGAACGCGCGGTCGACGTGCAGCACGAGCGGTCCCGCGGGATCGCGCCGTGCGAGCACCCGGCCCGCCGCGCGGTCGAGGGCGGCGCGCAGCTCGTCGAGCCCCGCTCCCGTGCGCGCGCTCACGGGAACCGTCTCGACCCCGAGCTCGAGGTCCGGTGGAGCGGCGACATCGGTCTTGGTCACCGCGACGACCCCGACGTCGACGCCCAGCGCCCGCAGCACCGCCATGTGCTCGCGCGTCTGCGGCATGATCCCGTCGTCGGCGGCGACCACGAGGAGGTAGAGATCGATGCCCGTCGCACCGGCCACCATGGTGCGCACGAAGCGCTCGTGCCCGGGGACGTCGATGACCGACAGGGCCCGGCCCGAAGGCAGTTCGAGACGGGCGTAGCCGAGAGCGATGGAGATCCCGCGCGCCCGCTCCTCCGGCAGGCGATCCGTGTCGACACCGGTCAGCGCCCGCACGAGCGCCGTCTTGCCGTGGTCGATGTGGCCCGCCGTCCCGAGCGTCAGTGCCTCCATGGCGCACAGACTGTCTCAGGCAGCGGCCGCCATGCGCGTCACCGCCTGGGCGAGGAGGCCGGCGCGCAGCAGCCCGGCGGTCGCCTCGGAGAGCATGCGTCCCGCCAACCCGCGGCCGTGCGCGAGTGAGACCGATGCGCAGACCGCCGTCCCGTCCGCGTCGGCTGCGAGCTCGTAGGTGACGTCCATTTCGATCGGGCCGACCGCCCGCAGCCGCAGCGCGGACGCGTCGGCGCGCTCGACCTCGACGTCGAAGCCGACCCGCACGCCGGCCAGCCGCCCGCTCACGCGCGTCCGCGTCCCGGACCGCAGCCGCGGGGCGTCGCCGATGATCTCGAACGTCACCGGCGCCCAGCGCGCGATCGCGTCAGGCTCGACGAGGGCCGTCAGAACTGCCTCGGGAGTCGCGCCCGAGCGGGCGGTCGCGGTCCAGGTGGCGGCGGGCATGGTGGAAGTCTCCGCGCTCGGGCGAGCGCTGTCATCGGCAATCAGGCGCCTTTTCGATCGTCCGAAAGGATGAGGCGAAGATCGTCATAATGGGGGTCGGAACACGGCGTCAGCAGGGGTACGTTGACGACGATGGTTTCCTGGGCTCTCGTACGCCTTCGCGCGCTGTCCCCGCTGCGGGTCGACGCGCTGCTCGCCGCCCTCGTCGTGATCGCGACCGCCCTCGAAGCCGGGCTCGTGGACGCGCCGGCCGGCCAGCGTGCGGCCGCGGCGCTACCCGCCGTGCTCGCCGCCGCGGCGCTGCTCGTCCGCCGACACGAACCGCTCGTCGCGCAGGGCCTCGGGGTGCTGGCCGTGCTCAGCACGACCGTGCTCGCGGATCGCGTGATGAACACGCTGACCGCGGTCTTCATCGTGCTGCTGTTCATCACCTACTGGATGGCCGCGCGTGAGACCGGCGCGCGCCTTGCGGCCGGCGTCGCCCTCGGGGTCGCCGCCATCCTGATGCTGTCGCTCGCGCCGATCGACCGCGACAGTGACTCCTACCTGATCACCTCGGCCATCGGGTTGTGTTTCTTCGTCATCGGCCCGGTGGTCGCGGGCCGGCTGTTGCACAGTCGCGTGCGGCTGGAGGCGGCGCTGTGTTCAAAAGCGGAGACGGCGGCCGCGCTGCGCGCCGATCGCGCTCGCGCAGCGGCCATGGCCGAGCGGACCCGCATCGCCGGCGAGCTGCACGACGTCGTGGCCCATTCGCTCGGGGCGATGACGGTCCAGGCGGCCGGCGCACGGCGGCTGGCAGCGGCCAAGCCCGAGCGCGCGGCGGAGGCGTTCGCGGCGATCGAGAGCGCCGGTCGCGAGGCGCTGGGTGAGCTGCGGACGCTGCTCGAGGCCCTGCGGGACGAGGACGACCCCGAACCGTTGCACGCCCCACGGCCGACGTTGGAGGCGCTCCCGGAGCTCGCCCGCCGCGCCGGCACCGCGGGCCTCGGCGTCAAGCTCGACGTGACCGGCACCCGGCCGGCCACGCTCTCGGCGGGGACGGACGTCACCGCCTACCGGATCGTGCAGGACGCGCTGACGGCCGCGCTGCACCACGGCGAGGCACAGACCGCCGGCGTGCGCGTGCGCTACCGGCCCGAGCGACTCGAGGTCGAGGTCGTCGACGACGGAACCCAGGCGGGGGACCGGCGCCTGCTGGGGTTGCGCGAGCGCGTCGGCCTGTACGGCGGCGAGGTCCACGCGGGGGCCGAGCGCGCGGGCGGCTTCGCGGTGCGGGCGTGGCTGCCGCTCGAAGGCGTGCCCGCGTGAGGGCGCGCTGGATCAACCCGGCCATCGGCGTGGCGGGAGCGACGCTGACCATCGCCGCCGCCTTCGGGGAGGACGTCGTACGCGGCCCCGGCTGGGCCAACGTCCTCGCCTTCCTGGCGTACGGAGTGGTGCTGGCACTGCGCACGACCGCGCGCGTTCCGGCCGCGTTCGGTTTCGTGGCGATCGTCGCCCTGCTCGGCGCGGTGCTGACGCCGCCGCCTGAGCTCATCACGGTCTCACTCGGCCTCCCGCTCTTCGCCTACGCCGCAGGCGGGGCTGATGACCTCGTCCTGCGCCGCTACTTCCTGCCGGCGCTGCTCGCCGCCATCGCCGTCGCGAACCTCGGTGCCGAGAACTCCACCGCCGGTGACTGGGTCTTTCCGATCGCGGTCACGCTGGCCGCCTTCGCGGCGGCCCGCAACGCCGTCTACCGGGCCGCGATCGCCAGCGAGCTGCACGATGCCGGCCTGCGGGTGGCGCAGGCCCAGACCGAGGAGGCGCTGCGGGCCGTCGCGGCGGAGCGCCGCCGCATCGCCCGCGAGCTGCACGACGTCGTCGCGCACTCGATCTCGGTGATGGTGGTGCAGGCCGGCGGTGCCCGGCGCATCCTCGACCGTGACACCGATCGCGCCGAACAGGCCGCGGCACAGATCGAACGCACGGGACGTGAGACGCTTACGGAGATGCGGCGTCTGCTCGGCGTGATGCACGGCGGGGTCGAGCCGGCTGGGCTCGAGCCCAGCCCGACCCTCGAGGATCTCGGCGCGCTCTGCACGCGCGCCGGGGCGACCCTGCTCGTCACGGGTGAGCCGCACGAGGTGCCGGCCGGGCTCGCCATCGGCGCCTATCGCGTCGTACAGGAGGCGCTCGAAGATTCTCAGCGCACGCTGCCCGGCGCTCAGCCGGAGGTCGAGGTGGCCTGGAACCGCGCGACCCTCGAGGTGCGCGTCGCCGACGACCGTCCCTTCGCTGGACCCGAGCTACCCGGGGTGCGTGAGCGTGTCGCCCTCTACGAGGGCACGCTGCGAACCGGCCCGCGCGACGCCGGCGGCGGGCACCAGGTCACCGTCACCTTCCCGCTGAGCGACCATGCCGATGCCATTGCCGTCCAAGGAGCCTGATAGCCCATGATCCGCATCCTCATCGCCGATGACCAGGCCCTCGTCCGCGCGGGGTTCAAGATGATCCTCGAGGCCGAGGACGACCTCGAGATCGTCGGTGAGGCCGGCAACGGCGCCGAGGCCGTCGACATGATCCGCCGGGTCAAGCCCGACGTGGTGCTGATGGACATCCGGATGCCCGAGCTCGACGGGATCGAGGCCACCCGGCGCATCGTCTCCGCGACCGAGGGGTCCGACCGTCCGGTCCGCGTCCTCATGCTCACCACCTTCGACCTCAACGAGTACGTCTACGAGGCGCTGCGCGCCGGCGCCTCCGGCTTTCTGCTCAAGGACGTGCCGCCGGAGCAACTCGCCGCCGGGATCCGCATCGTGGCCGACGGCGAGGCGCTGCTCGCGCCGTCGATCACCAAGCGCCTGATCGAGAAGTTCGCCGTCGGCGCGCCGCCCGACCCTGCCCCGCCACGCGGCTACGACGAGCTCACCGAGCGCGAGACGGAGGTCTTCGGGCTGATCGCGCGCGGACTGTCGAACGCGGAGATCGCCGCGGAGCTGATCGTCTCCGAGACGACGGTGAAGACCCACGTCGCGCGCGTGCTCATGAAGCTGCGCCTGCGCGACCGCGTCCAGGCCGTGGTGCTCGCCTACGAGTCCGGGCTCTCGCAGCCGCGCAGAACGGCCTGACGCGCCGGCTCGACCTCGTCGTCGGCCAGCGTCCGGGGGTCGAGCAGCAGCCGACCACCCTCGATGCGGCCCACCAGGGGCGGGTCCTGGGCGCGCAACCTTGCCGCCAGCGCATCCGGGTCGGGATGGTCGACCGCGACGACCGGCCCGTGCAGGTCGTACAGCGGCAGCGTGCCGCCGCCCGTCCGGCTGACGCCGTCGACCACCGTGCCGATGCCCTCGGCCAGCCGCTGCGCCCGCTCCATCGGGGAGGCAGCGAGCATGTGCGCGACGGGCGTGCCGTCCGGGTCGCGCAGCGTCGCCTCCAGCGCGGCGAGCGACAGCTTGTCGATCCGCAGGGCCCGCGCCAGCGGATGGGCGCGCGCGGCGGCGACCGCCTCTCCGGTCCCCACGAGCAGCCCGGCCTGCGGCCCGCCGAGGAGCTTGTCGCCCGAGAAGGTGACGAGCGCGGCGCCCGCCGCAACGCTGCGCCGCACCGTCGGCTCGTCGGCGATCGGCGCGAGCGCGCCCGAGCCGACGTCATCGATGACCGGGACGCCGAGCCCGGTCAGCGGCTCGATCTCGACCTGCTCCACGAAGCCCAGCTGCCGGAAGTTGGACGGGTGGGCGCGCAGGATCGCACCGGTCCGATCGGTGATCGCGCGCTCGTAGTCGGCGAGCCGCGTGCGGTTGGTGGTGCCGACCTCGACGAGCGTCGCACCGGCCTGCGCGACCACGTCGGGCACGCGGAAGCCGCCGCCGATCTCCACGAGCTGCCCGCGCGAGACGATGATCTCCCGGCCCGGGCCGGCCAGCGCGGCCGCCGCGAGCAGAACGGCCCCCGCGCAGTTGTTGACCGCCAGGGCGTCACCTGCTCCGGTCAGTTCTCGCAGCAGCGGCGCCACATGATCCTGCCGGGAGCCGCGGGCGCCCGTGCCGAGATCGAATTCGAGGTTGCCGTAGCCGCGCGCCGCCTCCGTGACCGCGGCTCGCGCCGCCGCGGACAGCGGCGCCCGCCCCAGCCCGGTGTGCAGCACCACACCCGTCGCGTTGAGCACGCGCCGTAGCGACGGCCGCAGCACCGCCTGCGCGCGGGCGATCAGATCGGCGTCGTCCGCGGCACCGGCGAGCAGCTCGGTCCGCCGTTGCGTGATCACCGCGCGCGCCGCCGCCACAGCCGCCCCGTGGGGCGCGTCGAGCGCCGCCGCCAGGGCGTCGACGGACGGCAGCGCGCGCAACTCGGTCACGGAGACCGCAGGCGTGAGGCCTTCAGCGTGAGCTCCTCGTCGGCGATCATCCTGCTGTAGTCGATCGAGATGCGGCGCGGAAGACCGGACTTCGCGTAGCGGACATCGAGGTCGGCTGCGTCACGCTTGATGGCACGGCGGACCGTCCGGAACAGGCCCTCGACCCGGGGGCCGTTGCGCACGCGCCCTGCGGTTGCGCACCACCACGGTCCGCGGACGCTGGAACCGCGGGGAGCAGAAGCACAGGCGGCGCAGCCGGTAGCGGTAGTCGCGCAGGCCGAGCTGCTTCCAGCGCGCTTTCGCCTCCTGCAGCTCGCGCTGCGCGGTTCCGTCCTGGATCGAATGGTCCGCGACGGACGGGAACGTCGCGTCCTCCTCGACGAGCTTGGTCGACGCGGATCGAGCGCTCCTCGTCGATGGCCTCCTCGATCGGGTCGAGGACGATGCTCGTCGGTACGCCGCGCGAGGAGTACTCGACGTCGAGGCCGTCGTACTCACCGTCGATGGCCTCCTGCACGACGGCGAACAGCCGAGGGACGGTCGCGTACTGCCGCACGTACTTCACCGGCGAGACGGGCTTGCCGTTGCGGACGTGGATGACGTAGGCGCGCGTGTACTCGCGCGGGCAGAAGCAGCCCACCTGGACGGTGAAGCGGTAGTGCTCATAGCCCTCCTGCGCCCACTTGGCCCGGGCGGCGTCGAGTTCGGTCTGCGCCGATCCGCTCTCGATGGCCGGCGCGGTCAGCAGCGCAGCGAAGATGAGGAGTGTGTGCACCATGCTGAAGATACGCTGGGGGCATGGCTGACGTCACAGATCCCGAGCCGCGACCGCTCGATCCTGAGGACGACCCGTCCGTCGCCCCCATCGTCGGTCCTGACGACCCACGCGTCTTCACGGACTCGGGTATCGAGATCCAGCCCCTCTACACCGCCGACGACGTCGGCGAGGATCTCGAGGACCGCCTGGGCGAGCCGGGCGAGTTCCCCTTCACCCGCGGCGTGCATCGCGAGATGTACCGCAAGCGCCTGTGGACGATGCGCCAGTACGCGGGCTACGCGTCGGCCAAGGAGTCCAACGAGCGCTACCACTACCTGCTCAAGCAGGGCGGGACCGGGCTCTCCATGGCCTTCGACCTGCCGACCCAGCTCGGCCTGGACTCCGACGATCCGCGCTGCCTGGGCGAGGTCGGCCGTACGGGCGTCGCCATCGACACCATCGAGGACATGCGCATCGCCTTCGACGGGATCCCGCTCGACAAGATCTCGACATCGATGACGATCAACGCGCCGGCCGCCTGCCTGCTGCTGCTCTACGACATCGTCGCCGAGGAGCAGGGGGTGCCATCGAAGGAGCTGCGCGGCACGACGCAGAACGACATCCTCAAGGAGTACATCGCCCGGGGGAACTACATCTACCCGCCCGGGCCCTCCATGCGGTTGACGACCGATCTGTTCGCCTACTGCCAGGAGCACATCCCGAAGTGGAACACCGTGTCCATCTCGGGCTACCACTTCCGCGAGAAGGGCTGCTCGGCCGTGCAGGAGGTGGCGTTCACGCTGTCCAACGGAATGGCCTACGTGCAGGCGGCCGTCGACGCCGGCCTGTCGGTGGACGACTTCGCGCCTCGGCTGGCCTTCTTCTTCAACGGGCACAACAACGTGTTCCAGGAGGTCGCCAAGTTCCGCGCGGCCCGGCGCATGTGGGCCCGCTTCATGAAGGAGCGCTTCGGGGCCGAGGATCCGAAGTCGCAGACCATCCGCTTCCACACGCAGACGGGCGGCGTCACGCTGACCGCGCAGCAGCCGGTCAACAACATCGTCCGCGTCGCCCTGCAGGCCTTCGCCGCGGTCAGCGGTGGCACGCAGTCGCTGCATACCAACGGCTACGACGAGGCACTCGCCCTGCCGAGCGAGCGCGCCGCCAAGATCGCGCTGCGCACCCAGCAGATCGTCGCGCACGAGTCCGGCGCCACCGACACGGTCGACCCGTTCGCCGGCTCCTACTTCGTCGAGGCGCTGACCGACGAGATCGAGGCGCGCGCGATGAAGCTCATCGAGCACGTCGACGGCATGGGCGGCTCGGTCGAGGCGATCGGCTTCATCACCTCCGAGATCGACGAGTCCGCCTGGGGCTACCAGGAGCGCTACCGCATCAAGCAGGACATCGTGGTGGGCGTGAACAAGTACGAGGAGGACGACATCGAGGTCGAGGAGACCCTGCGCGTCGATCCCGAGTCCGAGCGCGCCCAGGTCGAGCGGCTCAAGGCGTTCAAGGCCGGCCGCGACCAGGAACTCGTCGACAAGCGCCTCGACGAGCTGCGCGCGGCCTGCGAGGGCGACGACAACCTGCTGCCCTTCATCCGGCAGGCGCTCAAGGACAACGCCTCGCTCGGCGAGGTCTCCTACGCGATGAAGGACGTCTTCGGCGCCTATCAGCCGGGGAACTGACGCGCAGCCCGCTACTCACGGGTAACTTCACCGTCATGAGGCTGGGTACAGCAGTGATCGTGGTGTTCGTGCTGGCGAGCGCGTCGGTGGCCGACGCCAGGCCGGTGAAGCTGCGCGTGCTCTCGAGCCGCGCCGATCTCGTCTCGGGCGGGGACGCGCTCGTCCGTGTGAGCGGCGTCAAGCGTCGGGCGGGCCTGCGCCTGCGCCTCGGGTCGCGCGACGTGTCCCGGCGCTTCGCCAAGCGGCCCAACGGCAGGATCGAGGGCCTGCTGCGCGGGATCCCGAACCGGCGCGTGACCCTCACGGCCCGTGCGGCCCGCGGCCGTGGCGCCCGGCTGGCCATCACGGGTCACCCCAACGGCGGCCCGCTGATCTCCGGGCCGCAGCTCGAGCCGTGGATCTGCCAGGACACCGCGGTCGACGAGGACTGCAACCAGCCCGCCTCCTACGAGTTGCTCGCGCACACCGGCGACGGCTTCGTGGCCTACGACCCGCAGTCCCCGCCCGAGGACGTGGACGAGACCACGACCACCGAGGGCGAGACCGTGCCGTTCATCGTGCGCGTCGAGACGGGCTACCAGGACCGCGACCAGTACAGGATCGCGACCCTGTTCGATCCCGACGCGCGCTGGAAGCCGTGGCGGCCGCAGGAGGGCTGGAACCGCCGGCTCGTCTACACCCACGGCGGCTCGTGCGGCACCGACCGCAGGTCAGGGCAGGCGCCCGACGTCCTCAACGAGGAGCTGCTGGGCAAGGGCTTCATGGTCGCGTCGACGGCGCTGAACAACACCGGTCACAACTGCAATCCGGTCATCATCACCGAGTCGGAGATGATGGCTCGCGAGCGCATCGCCGAGCGCTACGGGCCGCCGCGGGCGACCCTCGGGATGGGCTGCTCGGGCGGGTCGATCGCCCAGCTGATGGCCGCACACGCCTACCCCGGCTTCTACGACGGCATCACGGTCCAATGCACCTTCGCCGACCTGCTCACGACGGGCGAGCACGCCGCCACCGGGCACCTGTTCACCCACTTCTTCAACTTCGCGACGATCCGCGGCGGCGAGGTCTACACCCCCGCCGATCAGGCGGCCGTCAACGGCTCGCCCGTCGCGACGGGCGACGACTTCTTCTTCGACACCGTGTTCTGGTCGAACATCACCGGCGAGACCGGGTGCGGCGGCCTGCCCGATGATGTCGAGCGCTGGAGTCCGGAGAACCCCGACGGCGTCCGGTGCGGCGCGCTCGATCACAACCTCAACGTCCTCGGCCTCGGGGCGACCGGCTACACCGGCGTCCCACTCGACAACATCGGCGTCCAGTTCGGCCTGGGCGCGCTCGAGGCCGGGACGCTCACCCCCTCGCAAGTTCGTCGACATCAACGCCAACATCGGCGGCTTCGACAAGGCCAGCTACGCCGACGTGCCGGCGCGCACCGAGGGTGACCTCTCCGCGCTCGTCAACGCCTACCGGACCGGCTACGAGGCGATCGGCAACACACTGAACCGGACGCCGATCATCGAGGGCCGCGGGCCCAATGAGTCCACCGGTCACGTCACCTACCCGACGCTGGCCCTGCGCGCGCGGCTCGATCGCCTGCACGGGACCCACGCCAACCACGTCCTCTGGCAGGGACCGGTCCCGCTCTACGGGCAGACGGACTTCGCCAACCGCATGGTGCTCGAGATCGACCGCTGGGTCGCCGCCATCCAGGCCGACAAGCGCAAGGTCCCCAAGGCGCGGAAGATCCGCGAGGACAAGCCCGAGGACCTCATCGATCACTGCGAGCCCACGAGCGGCGTGAGCCAGCCCGGGACGGACTGCCCGGCGCTCAACCGCTTCTACGAGTCGCCCGCGCAGGTGGCGGGCGAGTCCGTCCGCAACGACGTCCTGAAGTGCCAGCTCAAGCCGCTGCGCCGCGAGGACTACTCCGTTGCCTTCACCGACACGCAGTGGGCCACCCTGCAGCAGACGTTCCCGACGGGCGTGTGCGACTACGACAAGCCCGGCGTGGGCGAGCGCGCGACCGTGCCGTGGCTCACGTTCCAGGACGCGAGGGGCCGCGTGGTCTACGGCGGCCGTCCGCTCGGCCCGGCGCCGCGGTCGAAGGCCCTGAGCCGCTAGAAGTCGACGTCGGCCGCGCCGGCCTCGACGAACGTCCCGGCGGCAAGCGGATTGCCTGCGAGATCGGTCACGCCCGTCCCCGCCGGGATGGTCCAGGTCAAGGCCCCGGCCACCGGGCTGGTCAGGACGAGCAGCGGTGTTGCGGTGGTGCCGAGCGTCACGGTGATGGTCCCGCCGCTGGCGACCATGGTCGATCCCGTGAAGTCCACGGCACCCAGTACGTAGTCCCGGCCCGTTGCGACGGTGCCGAGCGGGATCGGGGTGATCCCGTTGGACGCCACGACGGTCACGGTGTCGGCGAGCGCCAGGTTGGCGAAGCGCACGGTCACGTTGGTCGACGTGCCCGTCCAGCCCGACAGCACCGAACCGGACAGCAGGGGTTCGGAGAACGGGAGGCTGATGACGTCCCCCGTCTCCGGACGTCCGGCGGTTCCGCCGGGTTTGTTGTCCGCCGCGATCCCGGTGGTGCCGACGGGCACGGTGTTGTCGACGATGCGCGCGGCCACGATCGCGGAGGTGGTCGCGTTCCCCGGGGTGTCGGTGGCCACGGCGCGCAGGTCGTAGGCCCCGTCGGACAGGGCGGTGGTGTCCAGCGTGCAGGCGTACGGCGTGGAGGTGGCCGTGCACACGGTGGTCCACGTCGAGCCGCCGGTCGGGGCGTACTGGATGCGAACCGACGCCACCCCGGAGCTGTCGGACGCGGTCGCCGTGAGCACGACGCTCCCCCGCAGGCGCAGACCGGGATCGGCGAGGCTCACGGACGGGCCGGTGGCGTCGGCGGTCGCAGCCGCGGTCTCCGTGCCGTCGGAGGACTCGAGGGCTGCGCCGGTGGCGCCAGGTCCGACGGAGCGGACGCGATAGTGGTAGGCGGTCCCGCCCACCGAGGTGGTGTCCGTGTAGCTCGTGCTGGTCACCGGCGACGCACCGTTGACCGGCACGCCGCCGTAGGTCCCGCCCACGGCGCGGCGGTAGACGTTGTAACCGAGCGTGGCTGCCGGAACGCTCCCCCAGGCCACGGTCATGCGCCCCGCAGAGATCGGTGTGGTCGTCACGTTCGCGGGGGCGGCAGGGCGCGCCACCGGCGTCGCGGTGCGCTCGGCGCTCGCCGGCCCGGACGAGCCGGCCGCGACCGCTCGCACGACGTAGGCGTAGGAGGTGCCCGCGCTGACGGAAGTGTCGGTGTAGGCGGCGGACGTGAGCGGCTGGGGGTTGAGCGCCGCGCCGTAGCTCCCGCCCGCCGTGCGGCGGTAGACGTCATAGCCGGCGGCGTCGGCGACCGGGTCCCAGTCGAGACGGAGCGCTCCCACCTCGACCCCGGCCTCCGGATCGCGGCGGGTAAGCGTCACCACCGGGGCGGCGAGCACGGCCAGCGCCGGGCTCTTGGTGCTCTCGGCGCCTGTCCACGAGTTCAGCACGGGCGTCACCGTGTATCGCCACGAGCCGATGCCGAGCGTGGCGTCCTCACAACTGAGCTCGGCGGCGCCACCCGAGACGGTGGTGGCACACGTCCCTGCCGGCGTGGAGCCGGCCCCACCCGCGGCCGGGTAGCGAGTGATCCGGTAGCCGCCGCCCGAGAACGCGCCGAGCGCCGAACCGAGAAAGCTCGTCTGCGCCCAGCGGACCGTGACGGTCGAGGTCGCCGCGGTCGTCGAGGGCGTCGATCCGTTCCCGAGTGTGGCGACGGCCGCGTGGGTGGTTCCGGTGCCGCCTCCGCTCTGATACGCGGCGGCGATCGGCGGTGTCAGCAGCGCAAGTACGGATGCGGCGAGTGCGACGGCAGACCTTGCCCCCCAGCAGGGTTGCCGTCGCACACTGCGCATGCGCTCAGTTGATGGCGTAGGCCAGCGTGACCGTGGCGCCCTTGCAGGCGTCCTGGTTGAGGAGCGCCTTGTTGTTGAACTTGATGGTCGCGCCGGAGAAGGAGCCCTTCCCGTCGCCGGCCGGGACCTCGGCGCCGACGAGCATGACCGGGGAGGCGAGCGTGAAGTCGGTCGCGTCGCAGGTGCCGACGGGCGCTCCGACGGCCTTGGCCACGCCGCTGATGCTGGCGGTGACCGACGTCACGTAGATCGGACCGGAGTTCGGGTTGTCGAAGTTGCCGGAGATCGTCTGTGCGCTGTCGCCGGGGTACATCGCGGTCATGGTCGAGGTCTGGTTGGCGACCAGGGCGACGGTGGTGCCGGCGTCGACGGTGCCGGATCCGCTACCTCCAGCGGTCCAGTAGGCGTATGCAGCAGCGGCGATGACGACGGCGAGCATGCCTCCGATGAAGGGGGCGGGACGGCGGCGGAGCAGGGACATCGGGGTGGTTCCTTTCGGCGGGGTGATCGGTGATCACGACGCCTCCCGCCGCAGGTATCGGCAGCCACCCGGCAGGACGTAAGCCAACGGACACTCGTACTACGAGAGCTCGACGCGCATCGCCGCGGCAAGGCCGCCGCCGAGGTGGTGGACCGCCTCGCCGAAGCGGCACACCACCGGCCCGTCGAAGGGCTGCTTGTCGAGCACGTCCACGTCGTCACCGGGGGCGATGCCGCGCTCGGACAGGTACCGCAACATCTCCGGATCCGCGTCCGACACCCGCACGAAGCGCCCGGACTGCCCGGGCCGGAGCTCCTGCAGCGCCACGGCCGCGGGCTCGACGATCCGGCCGTCGACGGTGGGGATGGGGTCACCGTGGGGATCGCGGGTGGGATTGCCCAGCTTGGCTGCGATCGCCTGCTCGAGCTCCTCGGAGAGGACGTGCTCGAGGCGTTCGGCCTCGTCGTGCACCCGATCCCACGGCACGCCGAGGTGCTCGTTGAGGTAGAGCTCGAGCAGCCGGTGGTGGCGGATGACCTCGAGCGCGAGCGAGCGCCCGCGGTCGGTGAGCGTCACTCCGCGGTAGCGCTCCACCTCGACCAGGCCGCGCTCGGCGAGCTTGCGCGTCATCGCCGACGCCGACCCGGGCGTCACGCCGAGCCGACCCGCGAGCTCGACGGTTCCGACCGCCGTGCCATGGCGGTCCTCGAGGGCGTGGATCGCCTTGAGGTAGTCCTCGGTCGCTTCGCTTTCGGGACGGTGAACCGGGGCCATGCGCCTACACCGATACCAGCAGGCTGGTGACGTAGAGCACGGCGATGCCGGTGAGGATGCCGCCGACGCTGGCGGGATGCAGGGCTCTGCCCGCGCTGTCGCGGATCGCCGGCGCGATCTGGACGATCACCTGCACGATCGCGCCGATCCCGAGCCCGAGCATCAGCGTCGAGAGCTCGGCGTTGGGAGCTGACGCTCCGATCAGCGCGCCGAAGATCGCGGGCGCGCCGGCGATCAGGCCGAGGGCGCCCAGGCGGGCCAGCGAGGTCTTGCCCGCCTTGGCCAGCGGGGCGACGATCGCCAGGCCCTCGGTCGTGTTGTGCAGCGCGAAGCCGAACACCAGGAAGGCGCCCAGGGCGAGTTCGCCGATGGCGTAGGCCGAGCCGATCGCCAGGCCCTCGCCGAGGTTGTGCAGGCCGATGCCGATCGCCACGAGCAGCGACAGCCCGAAGGCATCGGAGGTGGCCGCCTTGCGGCCCTTCAGATAGCGATCGACGGCGATCAGCCCGAGGTAGGACGCCGCCGCGCCGACGAACAGCAGCTCGACCCCACCGAACGCGCCCGAGCTCGAGGCGCCGATCTCCTGGCCCTCCACATAGGCATCGACGGCGAGGAACCCCAGCAGCCCGATCGTCAGGGCTAGGAAGAAGCGGATCCAGCCTTCGCGTGCCGCCCGCAGGAACGGGAGGAAGAGCATTCCGAGCAGGACGGGGAGCACGCCGACGTAGATCCCGAGCAGCACCATGAGACCGAAGAACCCGCTGTCGGCGGTCGGCGTGGCGACGGCTGCGTCGATCGCGTGCTCGATGGTGACGCCGGTTGCGGTGACGAATGTGACGAGGTAGGGAGATCCCTCGTGCCAGGGGTAGTCGAGCGTGAAACGCTCGCTGCCCAGCCGGCCGATCCGGGCGCCCGTCGTCTCGAAGTCGACGTAGGCATCGTTGACAACGACCTGCGCGACGGTCACCGCATCGGGCCCCGGGTTGCGCACGGTGAGGGCGATCGATCCCGTCTCGAGCTCGGTGCGCTCGACCGCGAGCTCCTCGACGGGCGGACCGACGCGGTCGCCGAGAGTGTCCCCTCCGAACGCCAGCAGCCCCGCAAGCGCCCCCGCGATCAGCAGCAGCGGGACGAGCGCGAGCGCCCACGCCGGGGCCCGGCGGATCGTTGCGGCGCCCACCTATTCGACCTCGAAGAAGCCCATCCAACCGAGGTCGGCGAACTCCGTCTTGTGGGCGTGGAACATGTACTTGCCCGTGTAGGGGAAGCGCAGCTCGAGGATGCCGCGCTGACCCTGCATCTGCGCGATCGTGTCGGTGAACTCGCTCGGCTCCATGCGGGTCCCGGTCGGGAAGTAGTCGAAGAAGTTGCCGTGCAGGTGGAACGAGTTGATCGCGTCGTACTCGAGCATGTTGCCGAGGTAGATCCGCACGAGCTCGCCGCGCTTGACCCGGACGGGTTCCCCGACGTAGTGGAAGGCCACCGTGTTGACCGCGTAGATCTGGTTGCCCTCGGCGTCGAAGTTCGTGTTGAAGCCGTTCTGGATCATCACGAGCTCGTCCGCCTCCGCGCGACCCTGCTTGGGATCCACGATGAACGCGCCGTACATGCCGCGCGCGATGTGCTCGGCGAGCGGGCTGACGTGGCAGTGGTACAGGTGCATCCCGAAGGGCTCGGCGTCGAACTCGTAGACCGTGCTCCCCCCGGGCTCGATGACCCCGGCCCCGATCATGGGCACCCCGTCCATGGCCGCCGGGTGGACGCCGTGGAAGTGCATCGTGTGCGGGTGCTGGGAACCGTTGACGAAGCGGATCCGCAGCCGCTCGCCTTCCTGGGCGCGCAAGCTCGGCCCCGGTACGCGGCCGTTGAAGGTCCACGCGGGGTAGCGGATGCCGGGCGCGATCTCGATCTCGCGATCAAGGGCCACGATCTCCCACTCACGCAGCACCCGGCCGCTGGCCAGCCGCGTGGTCTTCCCGCGGTCGAAGTCGCGCAGCAGCTCTGTCGGGTTGAAGCCGTTCGCGGCGTGATCGACGGTCGACCCGGCTCGGAAGGTCGCGCCGCTCACGCCACCCCCGTGAACGTGAGCGGCGCCACCCCCCTTGCTCGTGTGACCGGCGTGCTCCTGCGCCGCCGATCCGCCCGGCGCGAGCGCTGCGGCGGCACCTGCCGCAGCGATTGCGCCGCCCCCCAGAAGTTGGCGTCGGTCGATCTTCATGTTTGGCAAGGCTAACACTTGCAGCGATCGCAGCCAAACTCGCCGGCGCCAGAGACGGCGTTGAGCTCGACCTCGAGCACGAGCATTTCTACCGGCCTCACCCAGACGTTCCCGGCGCGGTCGCAGGGCGCGGCGCGTGGGCTCGGGCTGCGGGCGCGGGCGGCTGTGGCCGGCGACGCGTTCGCCTTCTGATGCTCGCGGCTCAGGCCGGCGCCGCGTCGAGCGCGAACTGCATGGATTCGGTGGTGAAGGTCAGCGCGCCGGCCTCGCCCCCGAGTTCGGCCCACCGCCGCCGCGCCACGGTGGCGAGCGCGTCGAGGTCGTCGTCGGTGTGCAGCGGGTCGTGATGGAAGGCCATCATCCGGCGTACGTTGGCCCGGCGCGCGAAGCGCAGGGCGTCACTGACCGAGGAGTGCCCCCAGCCGAGATGGCGCGGGTACTCCTCGTCGGCGTACTGGGTGTCGTGGAAGAGCACGTCGGCGTCGCGGGCGATCTCGAGGCCGGAGATCCACTCGTCCTCGAGCGTGTCCAGCGACGCGCCGAGACCCGGCTCGTGATCGGGGATGTAGGCCAGCGACGCGCCGGCCTCCTCGATGCGGTAGCCCAGGGTCGGACCGCGGTGGGTGACCGAACACGCGCGCACGGTCGCCCCGCCGATCGTCCACTCGGTGGCCTCGCACTCGCGGAAGGACACGTCGCACGGCAGCTCGCGCACCTCGACCGGCGTGAGGGGAGCACTCAGGTAGCGGGCGATTCGGTCGCGCAGCGGCGCCTCCGGAGCCTGCGGGCCCCAGACGATGATCTCGGCTTTCGGGTTGAACATCGGCGCGAAGAACATCAGGCCCTGGATGTGATCCAGATGCAGGTGCGTGAGCAGGATGTGCAGGGGCCGGCCGGGGGCCGGGAGCTTGAGCCCGAGCGGGCGGATGCCCGTCCCGGCGTCGAGCACGATCATCGAGCCGTCGGCCAGCTCGACCTGCACGCAGGAGGTGTTGCCGCCGTAACGAGCGGTCTCGGCCCCCGGGGTGGGGATCGACCCTCGCGCACCCCAGACGCGGACCTTCACAGCCCCTCGACGGGCCAGAACACGACCATCGCCCCCCGGTAGCCGTCGTTGCCCACGATCGGGATCCCGCTCGCCTCGATCTCCGTGCTCGTGCCGTCGTGGGCCCGGATGCGAAACCGGGAGTGCGCGGGCCGGTTGCCGCGCAGGGCGCCGGTGATGTCGAGGCGATCGAAGGGGATCGGCTTGCCCTCGTCGTCGAACGGGCCGTACAGCTCGGCCCATTCGTCGGCCGCCATCGGCCCGGCGTCTTCGTAGCGGCGCCCGAGCAACGAACCCGCTGCCTCGTTGTAGAAGGCGATCTGACCGCTGACGTCGACCAGGAACGAGGGCGTCGAGAGACTCGCCAGCAGATTGCGGGCGAGGATGAGCTCAAGCGGGCGCTGACCCCCCTCCATTCCAGGGCAAACGTACCGCTTCGCCGGGCCGGGCACGAACCCGGCGTGGTCCGTCTGCGCGATCGCTTGCAGCGGAAGGAGGTCGCGGCGGCACCGCCAATCGGAACGCGTATGCCGATGGTCAAGCGCACACTGGTGAAGTCCGGTCCCGAGCTATGGGCCGAGGTCTCGAATCCCGAGGCCCTCGGCGCGCACTTCGAGGCCTTCGGGCCGATCCGGATCACCCGGACGGCGGACGCCGCGCTCGTTGTATGGGAGGGCGAGCGGGCGGCCGGCCGTCTGGCGCTTGCGCCGTCGGGATTCGGGACGCAGGTGGAGATCGCCGCCGAACCGGCGGCCTACGAGCTTCCGGCGCCGCCGGCCCCCGAGCCGCCACCCGCACCTCCGCTCGGCTTCTGGGCACGCATGCGCCGCCGAGCGCCGGCGCAGGTGGCACCGCTCCCGGAGCCGGAGCCGATCCGCATCCCGGCCATCGAGGAGGACGAGGTCGTGCGCGTCATGACCGCGACGCTCGACGCCCTCGGCTCCGCGCGCCACCGCCCGTTCTCGCGCTCGCATCGCGTGCGCGAGGTCGCAGCGACGAAGCCCTCGATGACGGTCCGGGTCTGGCCGGCCACCCAGACGGTCCCGTCCGCGTCGCGATCGACATACACGCGTCCCGCGCGGCCCAGCGCGGTGCCCTGCCGGGCGACGTAGGGCGCACGCAGCCGCCCCGTGCCGAGCAGCCACTGGGCGACGCCAGCGTTCAGGCTGCCGGTCACCGGGTCCTCGGGGGCGGCGACGTCAGTGGTGAACGCGCGCAGCTCTGGTGTTCCGTCGCCGTGCAGGCCGACCACGCCGATGTCCAGCGGGGAGCCCGCAGGGGTCGCCAGGCTCAGCACCCGGTCGGCGTCCGCCAGCAGCACGCTCGCCCACCCCGGCCCGTTGTCAGTCCAGGCGTGATCGATCACGTCGACCGCGGTGAGTCCGAGCGTGGCGACCACGGTCGCCAGCGTGGCATCGTCCAGCGGGCCCGAACGCGTCAGCGGTGGCGCCGCGAAGGCCGGCCGGCCGTCGACGCGACGCAGCTCGACGAGCCCAGCCCCGCACTCCTGCACGAGGCGCTCAGCGTCGCTGAAGGCGTGCGCCGAGCCCAGGGTCGGATGCCCCGCGAAGGGCAGCTCGCGCGAGGTGGTGAAGATCCGCAGCCGATAGTCGGCGGCGGGGTCCGTCTCCGGCAGCACGAAGGTCGTCTCGGACAGGTTCGTCCAGTTGGCGAAGCGGCGCATCGCCTCGTCATCGAGCCCCTCGGCGTCCAGGACGACCGCGACCGGATTCCCGAGCCCGGACCCATGCCCGAAGACGTCGACCTGTGCGAAGCGGCGGCGCATGCGCGTAGTTCATACACTCCGCCGCCGCCATGCGCCAGAAGAGTCCGGAGACGTTCGAGGAGAAGAAGGCGCAGCTCGACGAGCTGCGCGAGGCCGCCATCCACTCCTCGCCGGAGGCGGAGGCCAAGCAGCACGACAAGGGCAAGTTCACCGCGCGCGAGCGCGTCGAGAAGCTGCTCGACCCGGGCTCGTTCCAGGAGCTCGACACCTTCATCCGCCACCGCGTGGTCGAGTTCGGCATGGAGAAGAACCGGCCGTGGGGCGACGCGGTCGTCACCGGGCACGGCACCATCGACGGCCGGCGGGTGTGCGTCTTCAGCCAGGACTTCACGGTCTTCGGCGGCTCGCTCGGCGAGGTGATGGCCGAGAAGATGTGCAAGGTCATGGACCTGGCGGCCAAGATCGGCTGCCCCGTGATCGGCATCAACGACTCCGGCGGCGCCCGCATCCAGGAGGGCGTCGTCTCTCTCGGCGCCTACGGCGACGTCTTCCTGCGCAACGTCCGCTGCTCCGGCGTCATCCCGCAGATCTCGGTGATCATGGGCCCGTGCGCCGGCGGCGCCGTCTACTCGCCCGCGATCACCGACTTCATCTTCATGGTGAAGGAGACCTCGCACATGTTCATCACCGGGCCCGACGTCATCAAGACGGTCACGGGCGAGGAGACGGACTTCGAGGAGCTCGGCGGCGCGATGAGCCACAACACGAAGTCCGGTGTCGCGCACTTCGCCGCCGAGGACGAGGAGAGCTGCCTCGAGGACGTCCGCTACCTGTTCTCCTTCCTGCCGCAGAACAACCTCGAGACCACACCGCGGGTGACGCCGACCGACGATCCCGACCGCATGGACGCGGAGCTCGACTCGATCGTCCCGGACGCGCCGAACAAGCCCTACGACATGCGCGACGTGGCGAAGCTGATCGTCGACGACGCGGAGTTCTTCGAGATCCACGAGCACTTCGCCCAGAACATCATCTGCGGCTACGCGCGCCTGAACGGGCACGCGATCGGGATCGTCGGCAACCAGCCCAAGGCGATGGCGGGCGTGCTCGACATCGAGGCCTCCGAGAAGGCCGCGCGCTTCGTGCGGACGTGCGATGCGTTCAACATCCCGATCCTCACCTTCTGCGACGTGCCGGGCTTCCTGCCGGGCACCGCCCAGGAGTGGGGCGGCATCATCCGTCACGGCGCGAAGCTGCTCTACGCCTTCGCCGAGGCGACCGTCCCGAAGCTCACCGTGATCACCCGCAAGGCCTACGGCGGCGCCTACGACGTCATGAGCTCGAAGCACCTCGGGGCCGACTTCAACTTCGCCTGGCCGCAGGCGGAGATCGCGGTCATGGGACCCGAGGGCGCGGTCAACATCATCTACCGGCGCGACATCGCCAAGTCGCCGACGCCCGACGAGCGCCGGCAGAAGCTCATCGCCGACTACAAGGCGCGCTTCGCCAATCCCTACACGGCGGCCGAGCGCGGCTACATCGACGACGTGATCGTCCCGCACGAGACCCGCCCGAAGCTGATCACCGCGCTCGAGACCCTGCTCACCAAGCGCGAGCCGGGTCCCAAGCGCAAGCACGGCAACATCCCGCTCTAAGCGCATTCCAGGACATAAAGGGTGTAAACCCGGTCGGGTTTTGCTACTTTCGGTGGATGGAGCCATCCTCCCTGGCCGGTCCGACCCGGCGCGGCACGATCGACAACCCTGAGGTCGTCGACGACGTACCCGGCCACATCATCCCGATTCTCGAGCGCGAGTTCGACGACTTCGACAACGAGGCCGAGAAGTTCCTCGACGGGCACACGCCCGAGCCGGAGTTCATCGGCTTCCGCCTCAAGCAGGGCGTCTATGGCCAGCGCCAGGCAGACGTCCAGATGTGCCGCATCAAGCTTCCCTTCGGTGGCATCACGCCGGACCAGTTCGACGCGGTCGCCGACGTCACGGAGCGCTACGCGCCGCTGAACAAGGCCCATCTCACGACGCGGCAGAACTTCCAGATCCACCACATCCCGCTGCGCGACATGGCCAAGCTCATCCGCGAGGTCTCCGACTCGGGCCTGTCCTCCCGCGAGGGCTGCGGCAACACGGTCCGCAACGTCACCGCCGACCCATGGGCGGGCGTCTGCGAGGACGAGGTCTTCGACCCGACGCCGTACGTCGGCGCCTACGCGCGGTACTTCGTGCGCCATCCCACCACGCAGCTCATGCCGCGCAAGATCAAGACGGCGTTCACCGGCGCCGAACCCGACCGCGCGATCACCGGCATCCACGACATCGCCTTCCTGGCGCGCGAGCGCGACGGGGTCCGCGGCTTCGAGGTGCGCGTCGGCGGCGGCACCTCGATCATGCCCCGCATTGCTCCGACGCTCTACGAGTTCGTCGAAGCCGAGAACGGCGATTTCCTCAAAGTCGCGGAAGCCGTCTTCCGCATCTTCAACAATCAGGACTGGTTGCGCGTCAACCGCGCAAGGGCACGCATCAAGGTCTTCGTCGACAAGTTCGGGATCGACGAGCTGCGTCGCCAGGTCGAGGAAGAGCTCGCCGGCGACTGGGTCGCGGAGCGGGACTTCACGCTCGACAAGTTCGAGTACGACGAGGAGGCCAACGCGCCACAGGTGCCCCTTGCCGTCGCGAGCCCGAACGGCGACTCCCGCGAGTTCGAGCGCTTCGCGAGCAGTGCAATCGCGCCACAGCGCCAGGCGGGCTTCTCCACCGTCCACGTCCACGTCCCCCGCGGCGATCTCACCCCAGAGCAGCTGCGCGGCGTTGCGCAGATCATGCGCGACTACAGCGGCGGGCACGCGCGGACCACCGTGCATCAGAACTTCGTGCTGCGGTGGGTGCGCGACGAGGCCGTCTACGAGGTCTGGCAGCGGTTGCTCGCACTCGATCTCGGCCAGCCGGGCGCCGACGAGGTGGTCGATGTCGTCAGCTGCCCCGGGACCGACTCGTGCAAGCTCGGCATCACGTCTTCGATGGGTCTCAACCTCGCCATCCGTGAGCGCCTGGCCGAGATGGCCATCGACGACCCGCTCGTGCGCAAGATGCACATCAAGATGTCCGGCTGCCCCAACGGGTGCTCGCAGCACCACATCGCCGACATCGGCTTCTACGGCGCCTCGATCAAGGTGGGCGAGAACACGCTGCCCGCCTACATCCCGCACGTGGGCGGGGAGTTCGACTCCGGCCAGGTCGCCTACGGCTCGCGCCTGAAGCTGCGCCTGGCCTCCAAGCGCGTCCCGGAGGCCGTCGACCGGTGGATCCGGCTCTACCAAGAGCAGCGCCACGACGGTGAGCTGTTCCGGGAATTCGCCCGTCGTGTCGGCACGACGACGTTCGAGGATGCCGTCCGTGACCTGGCCCTGCCGGTGGAGTTCGGGCTGGAGTCGATGAACATGTTCATCGACTGGAGTCGTAACGTTCCGTTCCAAGTGATCCGGGGCGAAGGCGAATGCGCGATCTGAACGGCACCCAGTCGCTGGTCGACGAGCTTGACGCTGCCCTCACAGCGGCGGGCGAGCGACACGGCGAGAATCTGGTGATGCTCGTCTCCTTCCAGAAGGAGGAGTCCGTGCTGGTCGAGGCCGCAGCGCGCGTCGCGCCGCTCACGCGCTTCGTCACGATCGACACCGGCGTGCTGTTCCCGGAAACGCTCGGCACGTGGCGCGCGTTCGAGAAGCGCTACGGCGTGGACATCGCCGTCGAGTTCGCCAAGGGTGACTGGAGCGCCTCGAACTGCTGCTCGGACGCCAAGATCGCCGCGCTCGAGCGCGCTCTGGGCGGCGCGCACGCCTGGGTGACCGGCATCCGCCGTGAGCAGTCTCCGACCCGCGCCACCGCCCAGACGGTCGAACACGACGAGATCCGCGGTATCGAGAAGTACAACCCATTGGCCATGTGGGCCGAGGACGACCTGTGGGCCGTCATCAACGCCAAGGGGCTCCCCTACAACGAGCTCCACGACCGCGGATACGACTCCATCGGCTGCATGCCGTGCACCGCCCCCGGCAAGGGCCGCGAGGGTCGCTGGGCCGGTACCGACAAGGTCGAGTGCGGGATCCACGTGACCACGGTTCGGCCGGCCGCGGCCTAGGCACCTCGAGCTGGGCCGACACGGCGGTCGGGGCGCGCGGCGGATAACCTGCGCGGCCGCATGTTCTCGAAAGTTCTGGTCGCCAACCGCGGAGAGATCGCGGTCCGCATCATCCGCGCGCTCGATGAGCTCGGTATCGGTTCCGTCGCCGTCTATTCGGAGGCCGATCGTGACGCGCAGCACGTCAAGCGCGCCGACGAGGCGTACCTGATCGGTCCCGGCCCCGCCAGCGAGAGCTACCTCGTCGTCGAAAAGCTGCTCGAGGTCATCGAGCAGTCCGGCGCGGAGGCCGTCCATCCCGGCTACGGCTTCCTGGCCGAGAACGCGAAGTTCGCCCGCACCCTCGAGGACAACGGCATCACCTTCATCGGTCCGCCCGCCTCCGCGATCGACGCCATGGGCTCCAAGACAAAGGCCCGCGAGCTGATGCAGAACGCCGGCGTGCCGATCGTGCCCGGCGTCACCGAACCGGTGGAAACGCTCGAGGACGCGAAGAAGATCGCCGACGAGGTCGGCTACCCGATCGCCGTCAAGGCAGCGGGCGGCGGCGGCGGCAAGGGCTTCCGCGTCGCCATGAAACCCGAGAACCTCAAGGACGCCTTCGAGGGCGCGGCGCGCGAGGGCGAGAAGTTCTTCTCCGACGACACCGTCTACATCGAGCGCTACCTGGAGGATCCCCGCCACGTCGAGGTGCAGGTCCTCGCCGATAAGCACGGCAACGTGATCCACCTCGGAGAGCGCGACTGCTCGATCCAGCGCCGTCACCAGAAGCTGATCGAAGAATCCCCCGGCCCCCTCGTGGACGAGGAGATGCGCGAGAAGATCGGCAAGATCGGCGTCGACGCCGCCAAGGCCGTCAAGTACCACTCCGCCGGGACGATCGAGGGCCTGTTCGTCAAGCAGGACGACGGCCCGGACGAGTACTTCTTCCTCGAGATGAACACGCGAGTGCAGGTCGAGCACTGCGTGACCGAGGCGACAACCGGCATCGACATCGTGCGCGAGCAGATCCTCATCGCCGCCGGCCAGGAGCTGACGATCAAGCAGGAGGACGTGCAGATGCGCGGCCACGCGATCGAGTGCCGCATCAACGCGGAGAACGCCGCGACGAACTTCGCCCCGGCCCCCGGCACGCTGACGCACTACCGCGAGCCGTCGGGCCCGGGCATCCGCGTGGACTCCGGTGTGCTGAGCGGGTCGGAGATCACCCCGCTGTACGACCCGATGGTCGCCAAGCTGATCGTCTGGGACTCCGACCGCGAGCTCGCGACGAAGCGGATGCTGCGGGCCCTTGATGAGTTCGAGATCGAGGGCGTCACGACGCTCATGCCCTTCCACAAAGCGATCATGGCCTCCGAGCAGTGGGCCAACGCAGAGACGTGCCGCGACCTCATCGAGGACGCCGACTGGCTGAAGTCGCTCGCGACGGACCCGCCCGAGCCGGCCGAGGACGAGGAGACCGAGGAGCGCAGCTACACCGTCGAGGTGTCGGGCAAGCGTTTCGAGGTGACGGTGCACGGCGAGGCCTTCGCGCCCGTCGGGGCCGGTACCGGCGGCGCGCCCGGCGGCGGCGGCCGCAAGGCACCCAAACGCGGCGAGCGCAAGTCCGGCGGTGGCGGTGGTCCTGACGAGCTCAAGTCACCCCTGCAGGGCAACATGTGGAAGGTCGTCGTCGCCGAGGGCGACACGGTCGAGGAGGGACAGCTCATCTGCATCATCGAGGCGATGAAGATGGAGAACGAGATCACCGCCCACAAGGCCGGCACGATCGCCAAGCTGGCGGCCAAGGAGGGCGAGCCGATCAAGACCGGCGACCCCATCGCCACGATCACCGCGGCCGAGGGCGGGGACGAGGGCGAGAGCGATTCCTAATCGCGTCTGGCTCGCCGAGCCCGACGAGGCCGAGCACGTCGCGCGCCTGCTCATCGCGTTCCGCGAGTGGTACAACGTCGACTGGCCCTCCGACAACGCCTTCCTCGCCGGCGTCGAGCGGCTCGTCGAGACCCGGGAAGCCGAGTTCCTGCTCGGGACTCCCGACGATGACTCACCACCCTGCGCGGTCATCCAGCTGCGGTACCGCTACTCGATCTGGACCGCGGCGCACGACTGCTGGCTCGAGGACCTGTTCGTGACCGAAGAGGCACGCCGCACCGGCCTTGGCAAGGCGATGGTGCTGGGCGCAATCGACCGCGCCGAACAGCGCGACTGCCGTCGCATCGAGCTCGACGTCGATGACGTCAACGAACCGGCCCGCGCCCTGTACCAGGCCCTCGGCTTCGCCGAGAAGCACGGCGGGTCGGCCTGCATGGTCCGGCCTCTGTAGCTGGCGCATAGCCACTGAACCGAGAGGGCCGATCGGGGAGTAGAAGGGGTAGATGATCTCGGACTCCCCCCACCACCCTCGGCGCCGACTGGTGGCGCTCGGTCTCGGGTTGGCCGCCGCGGCGACGATCGCGACCGTGCTCGGCGCTCCGTCGAGCGGGAGCGTGGAGGAGTCGATCACGGAACTCGGCGTCGTCGCGCCGATCGCCTTCGTGGCGGTGTACGCCGCGCTCACGGTCGGTCTGCTTCCGGGCGCCGCCCTCTCGCTGGCGGCCGGCGCCATCTTCGGTGTCGGGCTCGGCACGGTTGTGACGGTCCTCGGGGCGACGATCGGCGCCACGCTGGCGTTCTTGATCGGACGGCGGCTGTCACGCGGCTCGGTGGAGGCGATCACCGGCGGGCAGCTGCAGCGGCTCGACCGCCATCTCGCTGAGCGCGGCTTCGCCTCTGTTCTGCTGGTTCGCCTGGTCCCGCTCGTCCCGTTCAACGCGCTCAACTACGCCGCAGGAGCCACCGGCCTGCGCCTACGGGACTACGTGGGCGGCACCGTGATCGGGATCCTGCCCGGTTCGGTCGCCTTCACCGCCGCTGGTGACGGGGCCGGCAGCCCCGGGTCCCCGCTGTTCATCGGCGCGCTCGTGGCGCTCGCGCTGCTGACACTCGGGGGGAGCGTGGCGGCCCGGCGCACGCGGCGTCAGGCCTAGGGCGCCCCGCCACCGGGCAGCGAACGGACATGCCCTCTTGACCGATCGTCAGCGGTCGGCGAGCGTACCCTTGAACAGACGGCTCGGGGGGGTCAGGACTTGCGGCGGCTATGGGCTGAGGTGGCGACGATGACGGCGGTGATCGCGGTGCTCGCACCGGGCTCGGCGCACGCGATCGTGCCTGCGGATGCCGCCTTCTCCTACGGAAACGCGATCCACCACGCTGGGACCAGCTGCTTCGGCGTCCCTCAGCACGAGCAGACCAATCAGCTTGCCTTCCAGGTCGCGCACACGCCCGGCGCCCGCGTGAACGAACGCTTCTGGATCCGCTTCGAGTCGCTTGTGCTGGGAACCCCGTGCTCGGGCAACGTCGACCTGTACCCCCGCTTCTTCATGTCTGGGCTCTCGACCGCGATCGACGCGCAGAACCCGGTGAAGTGTGAGGGCAAGGACTTCAACGCCGCCAATCCGCGCTGGATCGATCTCACCAACACGACCGCGACGGTCGGAGGGTCGCAGTTCGTGCCCTGTCGCTCCACCTCCGCAGACAGCCAGTACTACCCCTCCTACAACATCGCGTACCGGATCTCGATCCCGGTGAGGACCACCACGGCGGGCACGTCGACGCTGGAGGTGGAGACCCAGTCGTCCCAGACATATCCCAAGGCACCGACACCCGAGCGCGCGAGCATGCTCGTCTCGATCGCGCCTGCCGCGACGCCGACGCCGACGCCGACACCGACCGCAACCGCAACCGCAACGGCAACGGCAACGGCAAGCCCGACCGCAACGCCGACTCCGATCGCGAGCCCGACCCCAACCGCGACCGCGACCGCGACCGCAACGCCGACTCCGACTCCGACCGCGTCCGCCACGCCGACCCCGACCGCGAGCCCGATCCCGACCGCGACCGCGACCGCGACCCACGCCGACTCCGACCGCGACCGCGACCGCGAGTCCAACCGCGACGCCCCCGGTGACTTCCACCGCCGAGCCGACCCCGACCCCCACGGCCGAGCCTTCTCCGACGCCGACAGCCACAGCCCCTCCCGACCCGGGGTGCAAGCGGGCGGAGGATCGGCTCCGGCACGCCAAACGTCAGCTACGCCGCGCCAAGGCCGGCCTCCGCAGGGCCACCGGCCGGCGGTCGGTCGTGCGCGCGAAGCGCA
Source organism: uncultured Solirubrobacteraceae bacterium (assembly GCA_963781415.1). Lineage (GTDB taxonomy): Bacteria > Actinomycetota > Thermoleophilia > Solirubrobacterales > Solirubrobacteraceae > DATLGB01. The sequence continues at coordinate 1,897,173 of CAWAFT010000002.1, read as the reverse complement.
GGGTCAAGCGTGCCAGGGTGAAGGTCAAGCGCGCCCGCAGCGCCGTGCGCACCTGCTGACGGATTCCGGCGCGCCCGCTTTAGGCGCCGTTGGCCGAAAAGTCCGACACTGTCCGTGATGGCCAAGCACATCGCCGCGCGCGCGGTCTTCCAGGGCACGACGATCGCCGCTTCAGAACGCGCGATCGTCGTCGAGGGCAGGCACTACTTCCCGGAGGAGGACGTCCGCATGGACCTGCTCGAACCCTGCAGCGCCCGCTCGCTGTGCCCGTGGAAGGGCGTCGCCTCCTACTACTCGGTGCAGGTCGGCGATGCGCGCGGCCCCGGCGCCGCCTGGACTTACAAGCACCCCTCGCCGCTCGCGCGCCGCGTCCGCGGGCGCATCGCCTTTCGCGACGCCGTCGAAGTCGCGCCGGCAGACTGACCCTCAGGCCGCCGGGGCGACCCGGGCAACGTTCTGCCGGTGGATGACCGCCTGGGCGGCCGACCGACGGGCGAGCGGCAGCGGCGCCGCGGCGCCGCTCGCAGCCAGCGCCCGCAGATAGTCCCGATCCTCGCGCAGGATCGCGAGGGCTCGCTCGGCGCCGAGCACCTCTCCGTGCCCGGGGATCACCGTGTCGGCCTGGCCGATGAGGGGCTCGAGGCGCTCGAGCGTCTGCAGGTAGGCGCTGATGGCGTCGTCCTGGGTGCCGACCATGGGGATCTCGACGGGCGAGAGGTGGTCACCCGCGATGAGGACGCCCGCCCACGGGACCGCGATCGCCATTCCGTCAGGTGTATGACCGCCGAGCGGATGCAGCTCGAGCTCGGCGTCGCCCAGTCCGAGCCGGCCCGGCACCGGTAGCCGCTGCGGGGTGCCGAGCGCAAGCGGCTCGGGTCGGGTCACGTAGTACTCGTCGTCGAACGCCCGCAGGGCCCGCTGCGCGCTGCCCGGATCGGCATCGAGCGCGTCTGCCGTCGATTCGGCGACGCCGAGCGCCGCCTCCCCGAAGGCGAGCCGCCCGAGCAGGTGATCCCAGTCCTGATGGGTGGCGAGCAGTGCCACCACGTTGAAGGCCGACTCCTCGGCCACCCGCGGCAGCAGCTCGAGCTCGTCGGGCAGGATGGGCGAGTCGACGCAGAACGCCTCCTCGCCGCGCCGCACCAGTGCGCAGTTGGTCTGGTAGATCCGCGACGTGGCGACCACCACGTCCGCGTGCACCGCAAGGACCCGCACTACAGACCGATGAGCTTGAGCGCTTCCTTGAGGTTGGAGACTTCCTCGGTCGGCTTCTTGGCGCCCGACTCGAGTTCCTCACCGCGACGGTTGACCCAGATCGTGGGGACCTTGGCCTTCGCGCAGGGCTCGATGTCGTGGTAGTGGCTGGAGGCGATGTGCACCCAGCCCTTCTTCTGGCCGATGCGACGCTCGCACTCCTTGAAGTGCGCGGGGTCGGGCTTGTACGAGCGAACCTGCTGAGCCGTCACCACGAGGTCGAAGTCGAGGCCGAAGTGGCGGCGCGACTGGCCGAGCAGCTTGTCGTCGATGTTCGACACAAGGCCGATGCTCTTGGCCTTGTTGACCTTCTTGAGCGCGGGGATGGTCTCCTTGAAGGGCTTCCAGCGCGGGATCGAGTCCGGGAGAAACTGCGCGCGGTTGGGCTCGAGCGGCCAGCCCAGATCCTTGGCGACGGCGAGCGCCGTGCGGCGCAGCACCTCGGCGTACAGCTCATAGGAACCGCCCATGATGTCGCGCTGGTGCTGGAGGAAGAGCGGTACCAGCTCGTCCTTGGAGATCGAGAAGCCGTCGCGATCGGCCTCTTTGACGAACGCCTGGTACGCGCCGTCCTCCCAGTCGATGAGGGTGCCGTACACGTCAAAAGTGACGAATTTGATGTCCTTGGGAAGCGGCATGAGTCGCGGCATTGTGCCTCAAGAGGCTGCGCCAGCGTAGGGCGAGCGGTCCGCCGGCCGAACGAGAAGCGCAAGTGCCGGGTAGGGTGGCCGCGAAATGGACCTGCTCGAGTATCAGGGCAAGCAGCTGTTTGCCCGTCACGACGTACCGGTGCCGGAAGGGCGACCGGCCACCGCCGTCGACGAGGCCGTCGAGGCGGCCGAGGCGATCGGCTACCCCTGTGTCATCAAGGCGCAGGTGCAGATCGGCGGCCGCGGGAAGGCCGGCGGCATCAAGGTCGCCAAGAACCGCGACGAAGCCCGGCAGCACGCCACCGCCATCATCGGCATGGACATTCGCGGCTTCACCGTCCACGAGGTCTGGGTCGAGGCCGCGTCGGACATCGCGTCCGAGTACTACGCATCGGTCATCTTCGACCGCTCCGCAAAGCGCCCCCTGATCATGCTCTCCACGCAGGGCGGCATGGACATCGAGGAGGTCGCCGAGCGCGACCCCGACGCCATCGCCCGCCTGCACGTCGACCCCCTGCTCGGCTTCCAGGAGTTCCACGGGCGCCGGCTGGCCTTCGAGGCCGGCGTCGACGCCGACGTCGTCCGTCCCATCGGCGCGATGCTCGCGCGGCTCTACGACGCGTTCGTGGCCGAGGACACCACGCTCGTCGAGGTCAACCCGCTCATCGTCACGACCGACCGCAAGGTCATGGCCCTCGACGCGAAGGTCACGCTCGACGACAACGCGCTCTACCGCCATCCCGACAACGCCGGGCTGCGCGACACCGAGAACGAGGATCCGCAGGAGAAGGCCGCCCGTGAGCAGGGCATCACCTACGTCAAGCTCGACGGCAACATCGGCATCCTCGGCAACGGCGCCGGCCTGGTCATGAGCACACTCGACGTGGTCAAGTACGCAGGCGGCGAGCCGGCCAACTTCCTCGACGCCGGCGGCGGAGCGAACGCCGAGCAGATCACGCAGGCGGTGGAGGTCATCCTCGCCAACGAGAAGGTCACCGCCGTCCTGTTCAACATCTTCGGCGGCATCACGCGCTGCGACGAGGTCGCCAACGGCCTCATCGAGGCGTTCAACCAGATCAAGCCCGATGTCCCGTTCGTGGTGCGCCTCGACGGGACGAACGACGTGGAGGGCCGCAAGCTGCTCTCGGAAGCCGACCTGCCCAACGTCCACGCGGAGTCGACGATGCTCGGCGCCGCCAAGCGCGTCGTGGAGCTCGCGAAGTAATGGCGATCCTGGTCGACAAGAACACGAAGCTCTGCACCTCGGGAATCACCGGCCGCGAGGGCACCTTCCACACGCTCAACAACCGTAACTACGGGACGAACGTCGTCGCCGGCGTCACCCCCGGTAAGGGCGGGCAGGACGTCGAGGGCATCCCCGTCTTCAACACGTTCCACGCCGCCGTGGCCGAGACGGGTGCGAACACCGCGATGGTCTTCGTGCCGCCGCGCTTTGCAGCGGACTCGATCCTCGAGGCCGCCGACGCCGGCATGGAGCTCGTCATCTGCATCACCGAGGGCATCCCCGCCCACGACGAGCTGCGCGTCTACAACCATCTCCGCGGTTCGTCCACGCGTCTCGTGGGCCCCAACTGCCCCGGGATCCTGTCGCCGGGGAAGGCGAACGTCGGCATCATCCCGGCGTCGTTCTTCTCCGAGGGCAACGTCGGCGTCGTGTCGCGATCGGGCACGCTGACCTACCAGATCGGGAACGAGCTGGCCCAGAAGGGGTTCGGCAACTCTTCGATCGTCGGCATCGGCGGCGATCCGGTTCCCGGCACCTCGTTCATCGACGTCCTCGCGCTCTTCGAGGCCGACGACGAGACCGAGCTGATCGTCATGAGCGGCGAGATCGGCGGCTCGGCCGAGGAGGAGGCGGCGGCCTACATCGCCGACCACGTCTCCAAGCCGGTCGTCGCCTACATCGCCGGCTTCACCGCTCCACCGGGCAAGACCATGGGCCACGCGGGCGCGATCGTCTCCGGCTCCGCGGGCACCGCGGTCGCCAAGAAGGAGGCGCTCGAGGCCGTCGGCGTGAAGGTCGGCGAGTCGCCGACCGAGGTCGCCGAGCTGGCTGCCGAGATCGCCGGCTCGCTGCGCTGATAAGGACGGCCGACCAGGGCCGCCCACCGCCGGTCAGTATCGCGACGCACCGGAGCCCGATCTACATTACGGTTCGCCGGATGCGACGGTCACTGCTCGGTTCGATGCTCGGTCTCCTGCTCCTCACGGCACCTGCCCAGGCAGCCGACCCGGCCCCGGTGACCCTGCCCGCAGCGCCGGGGTTCGAGGCTGAGCCGAACAACACGGCCGCGGACGCCAACCCGATCGCGAGCGGATCGCGGATGCGTGGTGACGTGGCCCCCAACGGGGACGTGGATTTCTACAAGTTCGACGCGCAAGCGGGCGACAAGGTCTACGCGTCGGTCATCACCTCGGGGAGCTCGAGCGCCAGCGTGGATTCGCAGCTGCGCGTGCTCGACACCGACGGGACGACCCTTCTCGAATTCGACGAGGACGACGGTTCGCTGGGGGGCCTGAGCTCGTCGATCGCGGGCACGACGCTGCCGGCGGCGGGCACGTACTTCCTGCAGGTCAAGCACTTCAGCGCGACGAACACGCTGCGTCCGTACGACCTGTACTTCCAGCTGAGGTCAGGGACGCCGGCCGCCGAGATCGAGCCCAACGACTCTGCGGCGACCGCGACCCCGCTTGGTAGCGGCTTCGTCTCGGGCACCCGGGATCCGGCACTGGCGACCGAGCAGGACTGGTATTCGGTGTCGCTCAACGCGGGCGACACGATCGCGCTGTCACCTCGATCTCGACCCCGAGCGCGACAGCGTGCAGTGGAACGGCCGGCTCGGTCTCGCGCTCTTCGGCGATACCGACAACCAGATCCTCGTCGTCGACGACGCGTCGGCCGGGTCGGTCGCGAACTCCGCTCTCCGAGGCGATGGTCGATGACGGTCGGCAAGACGGGCACCTATTACGTGTTCGTGGACTCCGCAACGGCGGCGACCGGCGGACCCACCGCGACCTATCAGCTGTCGGCGAACGTGATCCCGGCGGCGACGCCGGATTGCCGTAGCTACGCGGCGACGCCCGGCGCGCTCGCCGATGCGTCGGCGACCGAGTTCGACATTCCCGTCGCCGACGTCGCGCGGGTGGGGCGCCTGGCGGTGCAGCTCGACATCAACCATCCGCTGATGGCCGATCTCGACGTCAACCTGCGCAGCCCGTCCGGAGATGAGACCGCGCTGTTCAACGACATCGGCGCGACGGCGACCGGCGGGCAGACGCACATGGAGCTCACCCTCGACGAGTTCGCCGCCATCCCTCCCGTCTTCACGGTCATGCGACCCCTCATGCTGCAATCGGAGTTCAACTACCGGATGGACAACTTCGTCGGCACCAAGGGGGCCGGGACGTGGAAGCTCATCGTCCGCGATGACCTCGCCAACGGGCAGAGCGGGACGCTCAACGCCGCGAAGCTGATCCTCTGCGAGCAGCCCGACCCTGAGGCCGGCGACACCGTCTTCTCGGCCGGCTTCGAAACCGACGACGACGGCTTCACGCACTCGGGCACCCTCGATGAGTGGGAGCGCGGCACCCCGGCCACCGCAGGGACCACGACGACGAACCCCGTCGCCGGACTGAGCACCTGCGCGACCGGCACGGGCTGCTGGAAGACCGACCTCGACAACACCTACGACAACAACAGCAACCAGGACCTGCTCTCACCCCCGATCTCACTCGTCGGCCGCACGGGACAGATCAAGGTCAGCTGGGAGCAGTGGCACCAGCTCGAGAACGCGACCTTCGACCACGCCACCGTGAGCGTCGAAGAAGACGGCGGCGCCAACCCGACCGAGCTGTGGGCGTGGCGCGGAGCCACGATGACCGCCGGCGTCGGCACCCCGACCACCCAGGTACCGCTCTCCACCGGCTGGGCGCGCCACATCGCCGACCTCTCCGCCTACGCCGGCAAGACCATCCGGCTGCGCTTCCACCTCGACACCGACACCTCGATCGTCTTCTCAGGCATGGCCATCGACGACGTGCGCGTCTTCCAGACCCGCCGAACAGCTCACGGTCACCAAAGACGGCACCGGGACCGGGACCGTGACCTCCGCTCCGGTCGGGATCGACTGCGGCGCGACGTGCACCGCGCAGTTCGCGGCGGACTCCTCGGTCACGCTCACCGCAGACCCCAGCGCCAACTCCGACGTTGCGGGCTTCACCGGCTGTGACAGCACGACCGCCACGACGTGCACCGTGGCCATGAACGCCGCCCGATCCGTCACCGCGACCTTCACGCTCAAGAAGCGCACGGTCACCGTCACCAAAGACGGCACCGGGACCGGAACCGTGACCTCCGCGCCGGCCGGAATCGACTGCGGCGCGACATGCACGTTCGATTACGACGACGGCACCGCGGTCACCCTCACCGCCGCACCCAGCGCCAACTCCACCGTCTCCGGCTTCACCGGGTGTGACAGCACGACCGCGACCACCTGCACGGTCACGGCAAACGCCGCGCGGAGCGTCACCGCGACCTTCACCCTCAAGAAGCGCACCGTCACCGTCACCAAAGACGGCACCGGGACCGGAACCGTGACCTCCGCACCGGCCGGAATCGACTGCGGCGCGACGTGCACCTTCGATTACGACGACGGCACCACGGTCACCCTCACCGCTACACCCAGCGTCGGCGACTCGTTCACCGGCTGGAGCGGGGACTGCACCGGGACCAGCCCGTGCGAGCTGACGGCAACCGCCGACAGGTCCGTCACCGCGACGTTCTCGGCAGCGCCGACCCCGACACCGACGCCGACCGTCACCCCGACCCCGACGCCGACCGTCACCGCGACACCGACGCCGACGCCGACGCCGACCGTGGAGCCGACGCCGACCGTGGAGCCGACGCCGACCGCAACGGCCGAGCCGACCGCGACGCCCACCCAGACCGCGACGCCCACCCAGACCGCGACCGCGACCGCAACCCCGACGGCGACGGCGACGGCGACGGCGACCGTCGGGCCCACGCCCACCGCGACCGCAACCATCGGACCGACGCCGACGCCGACCGGGCGTCTGCGGCCACGTCTGAAGGTCGTGATGCGTCCCAAGAACGACGAGGCGTCGCCGTTCAGCTACACCGCGAGCGGCAGGCTGATCCCACCCGACGGCGTCGACAGGTCCGCCGCCTGCGAGGGCCAGGTCAGGATCATCCTGCGCCGCAAGGGGTCCGGCGGACCGCTCGCCACGAGACGCACGCAGGTCGAGAGCAGCTGCAGCTACAGGATCACGGCCGGCTTCGGCGCGAAGCGCCTGCCGCGCGGCCAGCGTCCCGGGGGCAGGCTGAGGGCGATCGTGCGCTTCCAGGGCAATGCGGTCCTGAAACCCAAGCGCGTCACCAAGCAGGTCTCATACGTGAGGTGATGGTTAGGAACACGTCGGAGCGGCTGCACTCCAGCAGCGGGCGATCGTCTGTCTGGTGACTAGTTCAAAGGTCGAGCCTTCTGTAGTTTGGCTGAATGCGACGGTATCTGCTCGGTTCGGTCCTCAGTCTCCTGCTCCTCACGGCACCTGCCCAGGCAGCGGACCCGGCCCCGGTGACGCTGCCGGCCGCGCCGGCGTTCGAGTCCGAGCCGAACAACACGTCCGCGGACGCCGATCCGATCGCGAGCGGGTCCCGCGCCCGCGGGGACATCTTCCCCAATGGCGACATCGACATGTACAAGTTCGACGCGCAAGCGGGCGACAAGGTCTACGCGTCGGTCATCACCTCGGGGAGCTCGAGCGCCAGCGTGGATTCGCAGCTGCGGGTGTTCGACACCGACGGGACGACCCTTCTCGAATTCGACGAGGACGACGGTTCGCTGGGGGGCCTGAGCTCGTCGATCGCGGGCACGACGCTGCCGGCGGCGGGCACGTACTTCCTGCAGGTCAAGCACTTCAGCGCGACGAACACGCTGCGTCCGTACGACCTGTACTTCAAGCTGAGGTCAGGGACGCCGGCCGCCGAGATCGAGCCCAACGACTCTGCGGCGACCGCGACCCCGCTTGGTAGCGGCTTCGTCTCGGGCACCCGGGATCCGGCACTGGCGACCGAGCAGGACTGGTATTCGGTGTCGCTCAACGCGGGCGACACCGTCTTCCTGTCACTGGACCTCGATCCGGAGCGCGACGCCGTGCAGTGGAACGGCCGGCTCGGCATGGCGCTGTTCGGCGACGCCGACAACCAGATCGTGGTGGTCGACGACAACGGCACGGCTGCCCCCCCGGGGAACTCCTTCTCCGAGAGCCTCTCCATGACCGTCGGCAAGACCGGCACCTACTACGTGTTCGTGGACTCGGCGACCGCGGCGACGGGCGGTCCCACCGCTACCTATCAACTGTCAGCGAACATCATCCCTGCGGCGACACCGGATTGCCGCAGCTACGCGGCGACGCCCGGCGCGCTCGCCGACGCCGCGGCGACCGAGTTCAACATCCCGGTCAGCGACGTCGCGCGGGTGGGGCGCCTGGCGGTGCAGCTCGACATCAACCATCCGCTGATGGCCGATCTCGACGTCAACCTGCGCAGCCCGTCTGGCGATGAGACGGCGCTGTTCAACGACATCGGCGCGACGGCGACCGGCGGGCAGACGCACATGGAGCTCACCCTCGACGAGTTCGCCGCCATCCCGTTCGTCTTCACCGTCGTGCGGCCGATGATGCTGCAATCGGAGTTCAACTACCGGATGGACAACTTCGTCGGCACCAAGGGGGCCGGGACGTGGAAGCTCATCGTCCGCGATGACCTCGCCAACGGGCAGAGCGGGACGCTCAACGCCGCGAAGTTGATCCTCTGCGAGCAGCCCGACCCTGTCGTGGGCGTCACCGCGTTCTTCGCGGGCTTCGAAGCCGACGACGACGGCTTCACGCACTCGGGCACCCTCGATGAGTGGGAGCGCGGCACTCCGGCCACCGCAGGGACCACGACGACGAACCCCGTCGCCGGACTGAGCACCTGCGCGACCGGCACGGGCTGCTGGAAGACCGACCTCGACAACACCTACGACATCTCGAGCAATCAGGACCTGTTGTCGCCGCCGATCTCGCTCGTCGGCAAAACGGGGCAGATCAAGGTCAGCTGGGAGCAGTGGCACCAGCTCGAGAGCGCGACCTTCGACCACGCCACCGTGAGCGTCGAAGAAGACGGCGGCGCCAACCCGACCGAGCTGTGGGGCTGGCGCGGAGCCACCATGACCGCGCCCGTCGGCACTCCGACCGTCAACGTGCCGCTGTCCACCGGCTGGGCGCGCCACATCGCCGACCTCTCCGCCTACGCCGGAAAGACGATCCGCCTGCGCTTCCACCTCGACACCGACTCCTCGATCAACTTCTCCGGGCTCGCCATCGACGACGTGCGCGTCTTCCAGCCCTCCGAACAGCTGGCGGTCACCAAGGCGGGCACCGGCACCGGCACCGTGACCTCCGCTCCGGCCGGGATCGACTGCGGCGCGACGTGCAACGGGCAGTTCGCGGCGGACTCCTCCGTCACCCTCACCGCCGCCCCCAGCGCCAACTCCGACGTTGCGGGCTTCACCGGCTGTGACAGCACGACCGCCACGACGTGCACCGTCGCCATGAACGCCGCCCGATCCGTCACCGCGACCTTCACGCTCAAGAAGCGCACGGTCACCGTCACCAAGGCGGGCGCCGGGGCCGGGACCGTGACCTCCAGTCCAGCAGGGATCGACTGCGGGGCGACCTGCGCCTTTGCGTTCGACGACGGCACTGCCGTCACGCTCACCGCCGCGCCCTCCGCGGGCAGCACGTTCACCGGATGGAGCGGAGATTGCACGGGGACCGGTTCGTGCGCCCTGACCGCGACGGCCGACAAGTCCGTCACGGCCACGTTCGCGGTCGCCCCCACCCCGACGCCGACGCCGACGGTCACACCCACGCCGACGGTCACACCGACGCCAACGGCGACGGTCACACCGACGCCGACGCCGACGGTCACAGCGACAGCGACAGCGACAGCGACAGCGACAGCGACAGCGACAGCGACAGAAGTCGACCCCGACGATCGGACCGACGCCGACCGCAACGACAACGCCGACGCCGACCGCAACGCCGGTCGAACGCGTCCGACCGGGCCTGAAGGTCATCATTCGGCCCAAGACCGACAAGCGGTCGCCGTTCAAGTACACCGCGCGCGGCAAGGTCGTCCTGCCGAAGGGGATCAGCAAGAAGAACGGGTGCAAGGGCCAGGTGCGGCTGACGCTGCGTCGCAAGGGCTCGGGCAAGCCGCTCTCGACCACGCGCAAGAAGGTCAAGAGCAACTGCAAGTACAAGGTGCGGACGGGCTTCTCGGAGAAGCGCCTGAAGAAGAGCCAACGCAAGAAGGGCAAGCTGAAGGCGATCGTGCGCTTCCAGGGCAACGCGGTCCTGAAGGGCAAGCGCGTCATCAAGCAGGTCTCCTACGGCAGATGACCGACGGAGGTTGACGGCGCCGACCGGCGCCTCGCAGGAGGCCACGACGCTTGTCCGTTGACCGGTGGTCGCCTGATTTGTAGAGTCGCGCGATGCATCGCCTCGCGCTCCTGACCGTGCTGCTGACGGGCCTCGTCGCTGTTCCCGCCGGGGCGGCGACGCCCGCCCCGGTGGTCCTTCCCGCCACGCCGCTTTCCGAGGTCGAGCCCAACGACGCCTCCGAACTGGCCACGCCCATCACCAGCGGTTCGCGGGTACGGGCATCGATTTACCCGGAACGCGACGCGGACGTCTACAAGTTCACCGCGGAGGAGGGAGATCGCGTGTTCGCGCACGTGATCACCTCGGCCAACGCGAGCGCCAGCTCGGATTCCTTGCTGACGCTGATCGGCCGCGACGGCGAGACCGTGGTCCAGGTCGACGACAACTCGGGCTCGCTCGGGTCACTGTCGTCGTCGATCGCCGGAGCGCTCATCCTGCGAGACGGCACGTACTACCTCCAGGTCAGGCACTACAGCACGACGGGCCAGCTGAGTCCCTACGACCTATATCTGACCGTGCGTCCCGAGGGTCCGACGGCAGAGGTCGAGCCGAACGGGAACATCGGGGAGGCCACGGGGATCGGCGCCGGATACGTATCGGGGGTGCACGCCGCGCCGGGCGACGAGGACTTCTTTGCCCTGCCGTTGAATGCCGGCGACACGGTCACGTTGTCGCTGGATCTCGACCCTGAGCGCGACGGGGTCGGCTGGCCCGGCCGGCTCGGCCTGGGACTCCTGGGGGACGACCCAGGCCAGTTCGCCCAGGTCGACGACGCCTACTCGGGCAGCGGCTTCCCCTCCGAGGCGCTGGCGATGACGGTCCGCACGAGCGGGACCTACTACGTGAAGGTCGATTCGACCTATGACGACGCCGGAGGCGCCACGTTCACCTACCGGCTTTCGGCCGATGTGATCCCGGCGGAGACGCCGAGTTGCCGGACCTACTCCGCGGCCTCTCCCGGCGCGCTCGCTGATGCCGCCACGACCACCTTCGACATCCCTGTCGCTGATGTCGCGCGGGTCGGGCGCGCTGCGCTCGACCTCGACCTGACCCACACGCGAATGGCAGATCTCGACGTCTCGCTGCGCAACCCGGCCGGGAACGAGGCGGCGCTGTTCACCGACGTGAGCTCCGCTGCCCCCGGCGGCCAGACGCACATGGAGGCGACCATCGATCAGCTCGCGGCGCTTCCGCCGGTCTTCAGCAGCCTGCGTCCCCTGATGCTGCAGCCAGAACGCGAGGGGCGCTTGAGCTGGTTCGACGGCACGAAAGGCTTGGGGACGTGGACGCTGGTCATCCGCGACGACCTGGCAGACCAGGTCGGGACCCTCAGCTCGGCGAGGCTGACCCTCTGCGAGCAGCCCGAACCCGATGTGGACGAGACGCTGTTCTGGGCCGACTTCGAGGCCGGCGACGACGGCTTCACCCACTCGGGAAGCGCCGACGAATGGGAGCTCGGAACGCCCGCCACCGTTGCGGCCGGCTCGATCGCAGGGCTCAGCGCGTGCGCGGGTGGCACGCGGTGCTTCAAGACCGACCTCGACGACACCTACAACAGCGACAGCAGTCAGGATCTGCTGTCCCCGCCGATCTCGCTCGCGGGTCGCAGCGGCCGGATCCAGGTTTCCTGGGAGCAGTGGTACCAGCTCGAGAACGCGCTGTTCGACCACGCGTCGGTGACCGTGGAGGAGGATGGCGGCGCGAACCCCACGACGCTCTGGAGCTGGAACGGCCCGACCATGGTGGCCGACCTCGGCGTTCCGGCCGTCAGGGTGCCTGCCGCAGCCGGCTGGGGACGGCAGTTCGGGGACCTCTCCGCCTACGCGGGCAAGACGGTCCGGCTGCGCTTCCATCTCGACTCCGACGACACGGGCAACCTTGCCGGGCTGGCCGTCGACGACGTGCGCGTCTACCAACCGACACCTGCCCTGTCGGTCACCAAGAGCGGCACGGGCGGGGGCACGCTGGTGTCGACTCCCGCCGGCATCGATTGCGGGGCCACCTGCAGCAAGGCCTTCGCCAGGGGCACGGAGGTGACCCTGACCGCTGCCCCCAACGCGGGCTCGGAGGTCACCGGGTTCGCCGGCTGCGACTCGTCGACCGCGACGACGTGCACGGTCACGCTCAACGCGGACCGCGCCGTCACCGCGACGTTCTCGCTCCCTCCGACGCCGACACCCTCGCCGACCGTGGCGGTCACGCCGACACCGACGCCGACAGCCAGCGCGACCGCGACGCCGACCGCGACCGCGACGCCGACCGCAACGGCGACGCCGACGGCGACAGCGACGGCGACGGCGACAGCGACGATCGGACTGACGCCGACCGCGACGGCGACGCCGACCGCTCCGGAGCCGGGCGTCAAGGGGAACGCCACGGCCAAGCGCGGCGCGAAGCTCAGGGTGACCTGCGGCGACGTGGCGTGCCTCGTCCGCGCCAAGGCCACGGTCACCGCGAAGGGCAGACCGATCGGCAAGCTGAAGGCGACGAAAGCCGTCCCGGTCGCGGCAGGCCAGACCCTCAAGGTCACCCTGCGGCCGAACAAAAAGCTCCAGCGCAAACTGCGGAGGGCCAGGAAGCCGCGCGCGCAGGTGCGGGTCGTGTTCACCTATCCGACCGGCCCCGTCACGGTCAGGCGCAGCCTGCGCATCAGGTAGCGGCCGGGCCATGCGATCGCCTGGGTAGGGTGATCGCATGGCCGACACGATCTCCTTCGCCCGCGGGGCGCCGTCCCTGGACATCGTCGACGTGGAGGGCCTCAAGCAGGCTGCCGTTGACGCCTTCGACAAGGACGCTGCTGGAACGACGGCCTACGGCACCTCGGTCGGCTACCTGCCCCTGCGCGAATGGATCGCCGACAAGCACGGTGTCGGCACCGAGCAGGTCCTCGTCACCAACGGCTCGATGCAGGCCGACGCCTTTCTCTTCGAGCTCCTGGTCGAGTCCGGCAACGAGGTCGTGGTCGAGAAGCCCACCTACGACCGCACCCTGCTCAACCTGCGCAACCGCGGCGCGCGCGTGCACCCGGTCGAGCTCGAAGCCGACGGCATCAACACGAATGCGCTCGAGGAACTGCTGAGCGGTGACGCCAACCCGGTGCTCGCGCACGTCATCCCCAACTTCCAGAACCCGGCCGGCTACACGCTGTCGGCCGACAAGCGGGCGGCGCTCCTGCGCCTCGCGGCCGAGCACGACTTCGTGCTCTTCGAGGACGACCCCTACATCGACATCCGCTTCGAGGGCGAGGGGCTGCCGACCATGCTGTCCCAGGACGAGGCCGGCAAGGTCGTCTACGCGTCGTCGTTCTCCAAGACCGTCTGCCCCGGGATCCGCGTCGGGTATCTCGTCGGGCCGGCCGACCTGATCAAGCGCGTCCAGGGCGTCGCGACGAACACCTACATCTCGCCGAACATGGTCGCCCAGTCGATCGTCAACCAGTTCGCGCGCAGCGGGCGGATGGACTCCGCCGTCGAGACCGTCAAGAACGCGCTGCGCCAGCGGCGCGACGTGCTGGTCGAGGCCTTGGGCGAGCACCTCCCAGAGGCACGCTTCGAGCCGCCGTCGGGTGGCTACTTCATGTGGGTCGACCTCCCGGAGGAAATCGATGTCGCCGAGCTCGAGACCGCCGCCGGCGAACGGGGGGTCGTCTTCGTCAAGGGCACGGACTTCCTGCTCGATGGAGGCAAGAACTCGCTGCGCCTGGCCTACTCAGGCGTAACGGCGGACCGGATCCCAGAAGGCATCTCCCGGCTCGCCGACGCCGTCCGCTCCCTCGGCGTCACCGCCTGAGGGCCGACACGATCCAGGTCGAGGAGGGGCCCGTCACACGGCCATCGGGCTGCACGAAGTCGGCAAGCTTCTCGTGCAGCTCGGCCTCGATCGTCGGACGCATGTGGTCGGCGCGATCGCCGAGCAGGCGCAGGACCTCGGCACCAGGACCGATGGCCATCACGAGCTCCACGGCGCGCGCGAGGTCGTCGCCCGCGAGGACAGGGAGATCACAGCGCATCAGCTCGATGTCGTCGAAGCCCGCATGCTTGAGCACGTCCGTGACCGTGTCCGCGTTGGCCATCGAGAACGGTCCCGGGCCGCAGGTCGGTTCGTCGGATTCCTCCGGTTTCTCCAGGTAGGTCTTCACGACGATCTCAGCGCGGTGCATCCAGGGGTTGTCCGGCTTGCTGCGCCACACGACCATCGTCAGTCGCCCGCCCGGCTGCAGCGAGGACGCAACGTTGCGCAACGCGACGACGGGATTGGCGAAGAACATGGTGCCGAAACGAGAGAAGGCAGCGTCGTAGGGGCCGCCGAGGTCGGTGTCGACCTGCGGGTCGGCGACGAAGAACCGCGCGTTCGGAACACCCGTGGCCTCCGCCTGCGCGGCTTCGATGAAGCGCGGCGAGGCATCAACTCCGACGGCCTCGCCCTCCGCGCCGACGAGCTGGGCGATCTGCTGGGTGCTGTCGCCGAAACCACACCCCACATCGAGCACGCGCTCCCCGGGCCGGGGCGGATGACGCCGCAGGGCCACGTCCCCGTGAGGTGCAAGGCCCTCGGTGACGAGCGAGCGGAACTGCACGAAACGATCGAAGAGGACCCCGTCCCAGGCCCGGATGGCCTCCTCGTTGGGTGACGTCACGGTGGTCATGACAACGACAGTACGCTTCTTGTCACGGCTGTTGCAAGTCCCCCCACCGTGACGGAGTCGCCCTCCGGCCCGCTCGAACAGGGCGCGGTCCTTCCGCCCCTGCCGCCGTTGGTGGCCGGCTCGAAGCTGCACACCAGCCTGAAGCTCACCGCCCGTCAGATCGAGTGGGTGTTCCGCGCGCGCCGCGAGTACGGGGACACCTTCCGCTTCCTGACCATGATCCACGACGAGCCCGTGACGATGGTCAGCCATCCGAGCCACGTCAAGTCGCTGCTTTCCGCAAAGGCGGACCTCGCTCCCTCGCTGACCGGTGAGTCGCCGCTGCGGCCGATCGTCGGGCCCAACTCGACGCTGACGGCCCTCGGCGCCCGCCACATGCGCCAGCGCAAGCTGCTGCTGCCGTCCTTCCACGGCGACGCCGTCGCTCGCTACGAGGCGATGATCTCCGCCGCCGCCGACCACGAGATCGACTCCTGGCGGCCTGGGGACGAGGTGCTGCTGGCGTCACGCATGCAGGCCATCACGCTCGACGTGATCATGGCCGGCATCTTCGGCATCGAGGGCCGCCCCGAGCCGGGTACCCCCGAGCACGACGTCCGCCGGGCCGTGCGCCTGTTGGCCGACCTGTCGACGCGCGCGATCGGACAGGTGGGCGAGTTCATGAACGCCGGTCGTGACGAGCCCGTCGGCATCACCAAGCTCGCGATGGCCCAGCTCGACAAGCCCGTCTATGCGGTGATCGCATCCCGTCGCGCGGAGGCGGCGGCCGCCGAACGCACCGACATCCTCTCGTTGCTGCTGCGCGCCACGACCGAGGACGGCGAGCTGCTCTCCGACGGTGAGCTGCGTGACGAGCTGCTGACGCTGGTGCTCGCCGGCCACGAGACGACGGCGAACCAGCTCGCCTGGACCTTCGAGCGCCTCGTCCGCACGCCGGAGGCCTGGGCCCGGCTGCGCGAGGAGCCAGAGGGCGCGTACGCCGACGCCGTCATCTACGAGGGTCAGCGCTCGCGACCGGTCATCCCGATCATCGGCCGCCGGGTCACCGTGCCGTGGCGTTTCGGCGACCACGGCGTGCCCGCGGGCACCGCTGCGCTGATGAGCATCCTGCTGCTGCACCACCGCGAGGACCTCTACCCCGATCCGTTCGCCTTCCGGCCGGAGCGCTTCGAAGGGACCAAGCCCGGCACCTACACGTGGATCCCCTTCGGCGGCGGCATCCGCCGTTGCCTGGGCGCCTCATTGGCGATGGCCGAGATGCGGATCGTGCTCGCGACGATCGCGCGCCGCTGCGACCTGCGTGCCGCCGACCCGGCGCCCGAGCGCGCCAAGCACCGCAACGTGACGATGATCCCCGCGGGCAACGCCCGCGTGGTCGTCACGGCCCGCAGCTAGCTCGCCGGGCGGCCGGAGAGGCCTGATTGGCCTGGGGTGTGTGCTGAAATCCGCGCCATGTGCGGAAGGGAGCACACACCGCGGCGCGGCGCGCTATCAGCGGCCGTACTTGTTGGCGCCGAGCACGATCTGCTCGGGCAGCGCCGCCCGCGGCGGCGGTGACGGATCCGCGGTGACCGAGATCGTCTCGGCGACGGAGAGCGTCACCGTCGACTCCTCATCCTCAAAGGTGACGGTGACCTCTTCGTCGTCCTTGGCCTTGAGCACGCCCCGGCGCCCGGGCTCCATACCGGCGGCCTTGAGGTAGTGCAGCAGGTCCTCGGCCTCGTTCTCGAAGCGCAGCACCCGCAGGCGAGCGCCCTCCTCGACGTCGGCGAGCGGGACCCCGATTATGCGCGTCGACGAGTCGATGGGATGCCCGTGGGGGCAGGTCTTGGCGTCACCGATCGCCGCCAGCATCCGCTCCTCGAGGACCGGCGACATGGCGTGCTCGAGGCGCTCGGCCTGCTCGTGGACCTCGTCCCAAGGGATCCCGAGCACATCGGTGAGAAAGCGCTCGATCAGGCGATGGCGGCGGACGACGCCCTCGGCGTGCTCGAGCCCCGTCTCGGTGAACTCGAGCCGCTTGGAGGCATCGCGGCGGATGTAGCCGTCGCGCTCGAGCCGGCCGACCATCTCGTGCACCGTCGGCGCCGAGAGCTGCATGGCGCGGGCGACGTTCGCGGCCGTCATCGGCAGCCCGGCCTCCTGGAGCCAGAAGATGGCCTGGAGGTACTCCTCCTCGGCGTCGGTCGCCTGCGCGGTCATGGACTCAAGGTTACCCGCCGGGTCTGCGAAAGTGGGCGACGTGGCACTGCCGATCACCGTCCCCACGCTCCCTCAGCTCGCCAAGTCGGCGAAGGCCCTGCCGACCGGTGAGGGCTGGGTCTATGAGCCGAAGTTCGATGGCTTCCGGTGCATCGCATTCGTCGACGGCGAGGAGGTGGTGCTCCAGTCGCGCAACGGGCGCGACCTGACCCGCTACTTCCCCGAGCTGAGCTTTCCGCCGGGTCGCTACATCCTCGACGGGGAGATCGTCGTCGACGGCCCCGACGGGGAGACGGACTTCGATCTGCTCGGCCAGCGCATCCATCCCGCGAAGTCGCGCGTCGACATGCTGGCGGAGAAGACGCCGGCCCGGTTCATCGCCTTCGACGCGCTGGCCGTCGACGATGAGGTGCTGCTCGACCTGCCGCTCACGCAGCGGCGGGCCCGCCTGGAGAGGATCGTCGCCGCGCCCGTCGATCTCGCCCCGGTGGTCGACACTCCGGGAGAGGCGGAGGGCTGGCTGCACACGGCCGAAGGGGTCATCGCCAAGCGCTCGGAGGCGACCTATCGCCCAGGCGAGCGCGTCGGCA
This sequence comes from uncultured Solirubrobacteraceae bacterium, assembly GCA_963781415.1. Classification (GTDB taxonomy): domain Bacteria; phylum Actinomycetota; class Thermoleophilia; order Solirubrobacterales; family Solirubrobacteraceae; genus DATLGB01. The sequence goes on along the minus strand of CAWAFT010000002.1, from coordinate 1,879,303 downwards.
TGGTCAAGATCAAGCGCGTGCGCACGATCGACGCGATCGTGCGCGGCTGGCGCCCCGGCAAGGCGGAGGGCACGCTCGGCGCACTCATCCTCGGCCTCTACGACGAGAACGGCAAGCTGCGCGAGATCGGTCACTCGTCGGGATTCACCGCCAAGGAGAAGCGCGAACTGCCCGACCGGCTCGCGCCCTACGAAACGGGCGAGCGCGGGAGCGGAGAGCCGTCGCGCTGGTCGTCGGGCCGCGACCTGGCGTGGATCGCACTGCGACCCGAGCTCGTGGTCGAGATCGCCTTCGATCACATGAGCAACGGGCGCATCCGTCACAACGCCAAGGTCCTGCGCTGGCGCGACGACAAGCCGCCCGCAGAATGCACCCTTGACCAGCTGAGTTGACGTGATCGCCGCACTGCGCGCGCGCCCGGTCCTGGCCGGGTTGTTCGGCGCCTCCTTCATCGCCTTCTCCGCGATCCTCGTCTCCCTCGCCGACGTGACGCCGGAGACGGCAGCCATCTTCCGCTGCGTCTACGCGCTTCCGGTGCTGGCGCTGCTCGCGGCGTCGGAACGGCGGCGCTTCGGCCCGCGGCCGATCCGCGAGCGCAGGCTCGGGATCGCCGCCGGCGCGTTCTTCGCCGCCGACCTCATCTTCTGGCACCACGCCATCGAAGACGTCGGCGCCGGCCTGGCGACCGTGCTCGGCAACCTGCAGGTCGTGCTCGTCGCCTTCCTGGCCTGGGCGCTCCTTGCCGAGCGACCCTCGTCGCGCACGTTCTTTGCCGTGCCGGCCGCGCTCGCCGGCGCGGTGATGATCTCCGGGGTACTCGAGCAGGACGCCTTCGGCGCGGACCCCGTGCGCGGCACGCTGTTCGGCATCGCGACGACGATCGCCTACGCCGGCTTCATCCTCGTGCTGCGCCAGAGCAACTCCAACCCGGAGCGGCCGGCCGGGCCGCTCTTCGATGCGACCGCCGTGGCAGCCGTGCTCGCCATCGTCGTCAGCGCGAGCTACGGCGCCGCCGACCTCGTGCCGGCCTGGCCGTCGCACGGCTGGCTGGCGCTGCTGGCCCTCTCCTCGCAGGTCATCGGATGGCTGTTGATCTCTGTCTCACTGCCGCGCCTGCCGGCGGCGGTGACCTCGCTGCTGCTGCTCATCCAACCCGTGACAGCCGTGGTGCTCGCCGCGGTGATCCTGGGCGAGCAGCCCTCGCCGCTCCAGATCGGCGGCGTGCTGGTCATCCTGGCGGTCGTGCTGTTCGCGACGAGTGGGCGGCGGAGCCCTAAGACCCTGACTGCCCCGGGCTGACCAAGCGCTGCAGGACGCGACCCTCGTCCTCGAGCGCCGCGCTGATGCGGGCCTGGAACTCCTCATCGGAGCCGAGACCTTGCAGGTACCGCGCCACCGCAAGGCGGATGGCGTGCGAAACGGTCGTGCCGCGCACACGCGCCACGACCTCGAGGTCGCGGGCCATGTCCTCATCCAACCGCAGAGTCATCGATTTCGCCATCGTTGAATCAACGCGGGAGCTTGCCAGAAACTGGTGCAAACAAACTTACGACGGTTTGAAGCGTGACATCCGGTTGAGGTTCTCTTCATTCCGGCGCCGTACGGCCTCGCGGAAGTCCGGTTCTCGCCCCTGGCTCTCGATGAACTGGGCAATGGCTGCCCGGACGACGTCCGATGCCGATGTTCCGGACAGACGCGCCACGGTCTCCACCTCCTGCCAGAGAGGCTCCTCGAACCGAACGGTCATGGTGCGAGCCATGGAGGCGCGACCCTAGGCCGCGGATCTCCCTATTCCAACTACTCCGCGCGCGGTGGTGGACTACCACCGTGACACCGCTCCACCGAACATGCTCGACGTCTTGACACCGATCTGCTGAAAACTGTTGCGTTGACCTCAGGCACCCCCTAGATATTCCGGCTGGAAGGACAGGTCGCGCCCCAGCCGGCCTGCATCAACTCGAGGGGCTCTGCCCTACAGGGAGGTTCGAATGGCCACAAGGCCGAGGCACGCGCGCGGCGTCATTGCCGTGTTCGTGACAGCGGGAGCCCTCGCGGTTCCAGCGAGTGCGCTCGCATCAACAGCAGCCGTCAGCGGCGGCGTGCTGACCTACTCAGGAGGGTCGGGTGAGGTCAATCAGGTGACGTTCACGCAGACCGCTCCGAACACGGTCCAGATCGACGACAGCGGCGTGGTGCTGGCCGGCAACCCCCCGGCACCCGTGGGACCGGTGGTCATCAACACCAACGCCGGCGGCAACTGCACCCCCGTGGACAGTGACACCGTCGTCTGCACCACGGTGTCCAGCGTCGCGGCGGTCCTCAACGATCAGAACGACACGCTCACGACGACCCTGCCGTTCACGATCCCGATCGCGGCCCAGGGCGGGACGGGCAACGACAACCTCACCACCGGCGGCGCGGCCGACACGCTCACCGGCGGCGCGGGCGACGACACCCTCAACGGCGGCGCGGGTTCGGACACCTTCGTGGCCACCGCGGGCGACGGGCAGGACACCCTGACGGGCGGCGCCGGAGCCGACACCGCCGACTACAGCAGCCGGACCGCCGACCTCGTGCTCGACGCCGACGGGTCGGCCGCAAGCGGCGATCCTGGCGAGAACGACATCATCAACGCGGACGTCGAAGGACTCAAGTCGGGGAGTGGCAACGACCTGCTGCGGCCCTCGGCGAACGCCAGCGGCGGCACGATCGACCCGGACGGCAACACCTTCGGCGGCGTCGACACCGTCGACTTCGGCGACAACCGGAGCACCGGCGTGACGGTCTCGCTCGATGGCGCGCCCAACGACGGCACCACCGGATCCGGTGAGAACGCCAACGTGCTGGCCACCGCGGAGAATCTGATCGGCACCTCCGGGGCGGACAATCTCACCGGCTCGGCCGCCAACAACGTCATCAGCGGCCTGGCGGGCGACGACACCCTGAGCGGCCTGGGCGGCAACGACACGCTTGTCGGCGGCACGGGTAGCGACATCCAGATCGGAGGGGACGGCAACGACACCTGCGACATGGGCGCCGGCCGTACCACCGCGCCTCCCGCCGCAAGCAACGACGCGGATTCCTGCGACGGCGGCGAAGGCATCGACACCGTCGACTACTCGAGCCGCGGTGTGAGCGTGACGATCACCCAGGACAACGTCGCCAACGATGGGGCCACGGGCACCGGCGAAGGCGACAACGTCGGCTCCACGATCGAGGGCATCACCACCGGCGCGGGCGACGATGCGGTCACCGCTTCGGACGTCGACAACGTCATCACGACCAACGGCGGCAACGACACCATCAATGCCGGCGGCGGTAACGATCTCGTCGCCGCAGGTGTCCGGCAACGACACCGTCAACGGCCAGGCCGGCAATGACACCCTCGTCGGCGGCACCGGCAACGACACCGTCAACGGCGGCGCGGACAACGACCGAGTCGACGAGGAGTCCTTCGACAACGGCGCCGACGCTCTCTCGGGTGGCGATGGCATCGACCAGATCGACTACTCGCTCCGTTCGCAGGCGATCAACATCATCCTCGACGGAATCGCCAACGACGGGCGCACGTCGACGGGCGTCGGAGACCCGGGCGAGCAGGACAACGTCGCCGGCGACTTCGAGACCCTCGACACGGGTGGCGGCAACGACACCGTGACGGGAGACAACGACGCCGAGACCATCCGGACCCGCGATGGCGCGGATGTGATCAATGCTGGCGGCGGCAACGACGACATCACGGCCGGAAACGGTTCGGACGTCGTCAACGCCGGGGCCGGCGATGACACGCTTCGTGCCAACGACGGCTTCGTGCTCGGGTTCTTCATGGGTGGCAACTCGGACACGTACAACGGTGATGCGGGTAACGACACCGTGACCTACGCGGGTCGCGGCGACGGCCTGCAGCTGACCCTTGATGGGATCGCCAACGACGGCTACGTCGCCGGCGACATCGCCGAGAACGACCAGCTCTCGTCGACCATCGAGAACGTCACCGGCGGCTCGGGACCGGACTCCATCGTCGGCGACGCCCAGGGGAACATCCTCACCGGTGGGCCTGGACGGGACGACATCGACGGCGCCGGGGGCAACGACACGCTCAACGGCGGCGCCGGTAGCGACCTGCTCGATGGCGGCTCCGGCATGGACACGGTCAATGGCGAAGATGGTTCCGACGACATCCGCATCCGCGACGGCGAGGTCGACAGCGCCACCTGCGGGGCCGGAACGGACCAGGTCATCTCCGACGCGACGGACACCACCACGGGCGACTGTGAGGTCGTCAACAGCTCGAACGGAGCTGGCCCGACCGGACCGGCAGGCCCCGCTGGCCCCACCGGCCAGACCGGACCCGCAGGCCCCACCGGCCAGACCGGACCCGCAGGTCAGACCGGGCCCGCTGGCCCCACCGGCCAGACCGGGCCGGCAGGTCCGGCAGGTCAGGACGGCCAGACCGGTCCCGCAGGTCCCGCAGGCCAGGCCGGACCGGCAGGCCCCGCAGGCCAGGCCGGACCGGCAGGTCCCGCAGGCCAGGCCGGGCCGGCAGGTCCGACCGGCGGAGCAGGACCCGCAGGCCCCACCGGTCCCAGCGGGTTCATCGTCGGCGTGGGTCCGACCGGTGCCGCGGGTCCGCAGGGCGCACAAGGCCCGAGGGGCAAGCGCGGCAAGCGCGGCAAGCGGGGGAAGAGCGGCAAGGTCATCAAGGTCAAGAAGTCCAGCTCTGGCCGGATGGTGAAGGTTGCGGTCAAGCGCGGCACCGAGCGTGTCAGCGGCGCCCGTGTGGTGCTGGCTGTGGGCTCCAAGCGCTACGCCGAACACACGTCGTCACGCGGGGTGGCGATGCTCACGGTTGCGGCCAAGGGCAAGATCCGGATGATCAAGCCCAGCTGAGAGGTGGCTGAGACCCGGTAGGTTCCGGAGGCCCCGCGCAAGCGGGGCCTCCGACCGTTATGGCCCCAGTCCTCGTCGCTCCCGACTCCTTCAAGGGGACGCTGCGCGCGACCGAGGTCGCTGCAGCGATTGGCCGGGGTCTCGAGAGCGCCGGTCTGGAACCCCCGGATCTCTGCCCCGTGGCAGACGGAGGCGAGGGCACGATGGAAACCCTGCTGACCGCGCTCGGGGGAGAGACGGCGGGGGCCACGGTCCACGACCCGTTCGGGACGGAGATCACGGGTGGGTTCGCGCTCATCGAGGACGGTGGCACCGGAGTGGTGGAGACCGCCACCGCGAGCGGCCTTCACCACGGTTCCGACCCCTGGAACGCCTCGACGTTCGGCACGGGAGAGCTGATTTGCGCCGCGGTCGAGGCCGGTGCCGAGGTCGTGCTGCTCGGCGTCGGCGGCTCGGCCACCACTGATGGCGGCGCGGGCGCGCTCGCGGCGATCGACGAGTACGGCGGCCTGCGCGGGGCCCGGCTCGTGGTGCTATGCGACGTGCGGACGCCGTGGGAGCGCTGCGCCGAGGTGTTCTCGCCCCAGAAGGGTGCCGACGCGGCGATGGTGGCTCGGCTCGCCGAGCGCCTGGACGATTTCGCGGCCACGCTGCCGCGAGACCCGCGCGGGGTCGCCATGACCGGCGCCGCAGGCGGTCTGGCCGGTGGCCTGTGGGCTGTGCACGGCGCCGTGCTCGAGCCGGGCGCCTCCTTCGTGCTCGATGCGCTGGACTTCAACGACCGCATGCGCGCCTCGCGGTGCGTGATCACCGGCGAGGGCCGCCTGGACGAGCAGACCCTCCAGGGCAAGGTGGTCGGTGAGATCGGAACCCGGACGCGCCAGGGCGGCGTGCCGCTGCACGCCATCGTCGGGAGCAACGCGCTCGATCAGTTCGGCGCTCGCATGATCGACCTGCAGATCGTGAGGGAGGCCTCGACACGCGATGGGATCGAGGCCTCCGCCCACGAGCTCGGCGCGCTCATCCGCACCGGGCAGGCATGACGGCGACACCGCCAGGGCTCGGACGGACGGTGCCGGCGCGTCGTGCGCTGTTTGACCTATGGGGGTCGCACGGCCCTCGGATGCCAGGGAGAGAGGTACTTGCCGGGCGACCTGGTCTGAGAGGTCCATCGGACGTCCGGTCGTGCACCTCAATAGCCCTGGACGCGGTTTGGGGTGGTCACCCCAGCCCGTTTGTGGTGTACGCCTCACGATGCCCCCGCGGCCGCACCTGAGCCTCCCCTCCCCCGGTTCCCGCCGGGCGGTCGTCATCGGCGCGGGCTCCTTCGGGACCGCGGTGGCCGTGCTGCTGTCCCGCGGCGGCTTCCGCACGACGCTGCAGGCCCGCACCGCCGAGCAGGCCGAACGTCTCAACGCCGACCGCGAGAACCGCGCCTACCTACCCGGCATCGACCTGCCGCCGCAGCTGCGCATCGAGCCGGTCTCGGCGGGCGTCGCCCGCGCGGACTTCGTCTTCCTGGGGGTGCCGTCGCGCGGCCTCGAGGAGGTCATCGCCGGGCTGCCCGCCGCCGGGCTGCGACCACGCACGCCGGTGATCTCGCTGGCGAAGGGTCTCGTCCCGCCCAACGGCATCGCTCCCACCGTGCTGCTGGCGCAGACGCTCGGTGCGTCCCGGGTCGCGTGCGTGGGTGGCCCCGCCCACGCCCGCGAGATGGTCACCGAGGGCGCCGCGCTGGTGGTCGCCGGGATCGACGAGGGCCTGACGCTGTCGGTCGCCGACGTCTTTCAACGGGCGGGCATCGTGGCGGAGCGCTCCGACGACCCGATCGGCGTCGAGCTGGCCGGTGCGGCCAAGAACGCCGCCGCCCTGGCCGCCAGCGCGACCGAGTCCCAGGGGCTCAACGCCGCGGGAGCGGCGGCCGGGCACGTCTTCATGGAGGTGTGGCGCTTCGCCGAGCAGCAGGGCGCCCGCCCGGCGTCGCTGATCGGCCTCGCCGGCACCGGCGATCTCGTCGGCACCGCGCTCGCCCCCCAGAGCCGCAACCGGCGCGCGGGCGAGTTGCTCGCCGAGGGCGTGCCCGCTGCGGAGATTCCCGAGCGCATCGGTCAGGCCGTCGAGGCGCTCGACCTGGTGCCGCTGCTCGCGCGCGCGCTCGACCGGGCCGGGGTCGAGGCGCCGATCATCACCGCGCTCGCGGGGCTCATCGAAGGCGAGCTGCCGCTCGACGAGTGGGTCGAAAAGGTCCGGACGACGACACCGTCGCCGGCGCGCTTCGGATCCTCGCCGTGGTGGCGGCGCCGCTGGCTACGTATGCGCAACTGGTGGCAGCGCACCGTGCTACGCCGCGGCGGCTAGCACCTCGACCATTGGCGGCCGTTCCAGCGGGGGCTGCCCGCCGTCGCCGTTCAACCGCCCCTCGCGCACCAGGCGCGTCGTCGCGGCCGCCAGCACCTCGTCGGCCATCGAGGCCAGATCCCGCAGCGACTTGTGGTCGTTGTGGCGCTCCTCGAGGTCGACCTGGGCGATGGCGCGGCTGCCGACCTCGCGGTGGATGTCGAGCAGCATCGCCGTCTCGACCGCATAGCCGGTGGAGAAGGGCAGGCGACAGAGGAGTTCCCGCGACGCGGCCATCTCCCCGGCCAGGGGCTGGCGCAGGCCACCCAGCTCGGGCCAGAAACGCCGCAGCAGCGGCCGCGCGGTCAGCTCGGTCACCCGACCGCCGCCATCGGGCATCAGCCCGCCGTCGGCGCGGAACGGCCGCCGGAAGAAGGCCTTGACGAACGCCACCTGCGGTTCGAGCAGCAGCGGGCCGAGCGTCCCACTGACGAAATGTGCGCCGAAGCAGCCCGAGTCCCCGTCGAGATAGAGCACCGCGTCGCCGGTGCAGACCGAGAGCGCCCGCCACATCGCGTCGCCCTTTCCGCGGACGCGGCCGAACTCAGGCAGCAACACGTTCTCGGAGATGACGCTCACACCGGGAGCCGCCGCCGCGGCAGCGGTCCCGTCCGGGGAATCGGCGTCGACGATCAGGACCTGATCGATCACGCCCGCGGCGCGCAGGCCCGAGAGCGTCCTGGAGATGCCCCCGATCGTCGCCGCGCAGTTGCGGGTCGGCACCACGACGGACACGGTCCGGTCGCGCTCGACGGCGATGCGCTCAGGGGGGAAATCGCGGTGATGGAAGGTCCGGACCACGTTCGTAGTATCGCTGCGCATGGGCGTCGTCCGTGAAGTCGAGCCGTGGGACGCCCTTCTCGAGGCCGGCCGCGAGGACGAGCGCCTCGTGGCGACCACGGCGGTGCACGCTCGCGCTAGCCGATCAGCACCGATCCCAAACGATCTGCACCCCGCGGTCGCCGGTGCCCTGACCGCCCGGGGCGTGACCGGGCTGTGGTCGCACCAGGCTGAAGCGTTCGCGGCCTCCGTCGCGTCGGACGTGGTGGTGACCACGGGGACGGCCTCCGGCAAGTCACTCGCGTTCAACCTGCCCGTCCTCGATCAGCTCTGCCGTGACCCGCTGGCCCGCGCGCTCTACCTCTACCCGACCAAGGCGCTCGCCCAGGACCAGGCCCGCGCGCTCGCCGAGCTCGCGGTGCCCGGTGTGCGCCCGGCGATCTACGACGGCGACACGCCGCGCGAGGCGCGCGGCGCCATCCGGCGGTCGGCCAACCTCGTGCTGACCAATCCCGACATGCTGCACATGGGGATCCTCCCCAACCACGAGGCCTGGCGCGGGTTTCTGAACAACCTCGTCGCGGTGGTCGTCGATGAGGCGCACGTCTACCGCGGGGTCTTCGGTTCGCACGTCGCCAACGTGCTGCGGCGGCTGCGGCGGCTCCGCGGTGACGACATGCGGCTCCTGCTCGCGACGGCGACGATCGCCAACCCCGAGGAGCTCGCCGAACGCCTGACGGGCCGGCGGGGGTTCGCCGTGATCGATCAGGACGGCTCCCCCGGCGCCCGCAAGACGGTGGCGATGTGGAATCCGCCGCTGACCGACGAGGCGCTCGGTGCGCGGCGCAGCGTCCTGGCCGAGGCGGCCGACATCGTCGCCGAGCTCGTGCGCGAGGGCGCGCGCACGATCTGCTTCATGAAGTCACGTCGCGCGGTGGAGCTGATGTCGCGCTTCGTCCGCGACGGGCTGTCGCCGGAGCTGGCCGCGCGCGTGGCTCCCTACCGCGCCGGCTACACGCCCCAGCAACGGCGCGAGCTCGAGCGCAGGCTCGTCGAGGGTGAGCTGCTGGCCGTGATCTCGACGGACGCCCTCGAGCTGGGCATCGACATCGGCGAGCTCGACGCCGCCGTGGTGGTCACCTTTCCCGGCACCGTCGCGTCGCTGCGCCAGATGTGGGGTCGCGCCGGACGGCGCGGCCGCATGGGCCTGGCGGTCTACGTCGCCGGAGAGGATGCCCTCGACCAGTTCTTCTGCCGCCATCCCGAGGAGTTCTTCGACCGGGCGGTCGAGGCCGCGATCCTCGACCACGCCAACGAGCAGATCTACGCAGGGCATCTGCTGTGCGCCGCGCACGAGGCGCCGCTGGTGCCGGGCGCCGAGGAGGCGCTCGGCGACGACTGGGAGTGGCACGCCGGGCGGCTCGTCTCCTCCGGCGCGCTGCACCAGGACCGTCGCGGCCGGTACGTGCTGCGTCACGCCGAGCGCTTTCCGGCGGCGGACGTGTCGCTGCGCTCTGCGGGCGCGGACTCCTTCGCCGTCGTCGACATGAGCTCGGGGGAGATGCTCGGCACGGTCGAGACGGCGCGCGCCTTCACCACGATCCACGAGGGCGCCGTCTATCTGCACCTCGGTCGCTCATACGAGGTGCGCACGCTGGATCTCGACGCGCGGCACGCGCTGGTGGCGCCCTTCGAGGGCGACTGGTACACGCAGCCCAAGAAGGAGACCGACACCGAGATCGAGCGCCTGCTCGACCGTCGCACCGCGCTCGGGGTCGAGCTTTCCTTCGGCATCGTGCGCGTCACCGAGACGGTGCTCGCCTACCAGCGCAAGCGGCTTTCCGATCACGAGGCGATCGACCTCGTGGCGCTCGATCTCCCGACCACCTCGTTCAGCACCCAGGCCCTCTGGTACGAGCTCGACGACGGTGCGCTCGGATCGTTCCCGATCGACGCGCTGCTCGGCTCGCTCCATGCCGCCGAGCACTCGCAGATCGCCGTGCTGCCGCTGCTGGCGATGTGCGACCGGTGGGACATAGGCGGCCTGTCGACGAACCTCCATCCGCAGACGGGCGGGCCGACGATCTTCATCTACGACGGCCACCCGGGCGGAATCGGCATCACGCGCCGCGGCTATCTGCTCTTCGAGACGCTCGTCGGCGATGCCCACCGCCTCGTCTCGGAGTGCCCCTGCGAGGCGGGCTGCCCCTCCTGCGTCCAATCACCCAAGTGCGGCAACCTCAACGAACCGCTGCACAAGCGCGGCTGCATGGAGCTGATGGCCGGCATGCTCGCCGCGCAGACAACGTGATCGCGACGTTTCGGGCGGGCTCCTTCAGCGCTTGAGCTGCTCCGGAGGGGTGCCGATGGACGGGGCATGCGCCGCCACGTCCCCGCATTGCTGGCCCTCCTCGTGCTCCTGGTGCCAGCCTCCGCCTCCGCGCAGGTCGCAGCTCCGGTCGACGGCAACCAGGCCGGTGGCGCGGCCACCGGCCTGTGGGCCTACGGCTTCAGCGTGGCGCCCGGGCGCGTGGTCTCCGGATCGCCCGTAACCGTCCGCTTCCGCGCGCAGAGCCCAGCTCCGCGCGTCCGCGCGCGCATTCGGCTCGGCACCGCATCGTTGCGGATCCGCCGTGTGCGGACGGACGCCGTGGTCGCGCGGCGCTGGATCCCCTCCGTCGCAGCGGGCGAGTACAAGGCCCGGCTGGTCGTGCGGACCGGCGGGATGAAGCGCGTGCGCACCTTCCCGGTGACCGTGGAGGCGCCTCCCGCCCCGCCCACGCCCGTCGCCGCCAGCCCCGGTGGCGTGTTTCCCGTGCGCGGGGAGTACAGCTTCGGCGGCAAGGACGCGCGCTTCGGTGCGGGCCGCGGTGATCACATCCACCAGGGCCAGGACATCACCGCCGCCCTGGGGACGCCGCTCGTCTCGCCCGTGAAGGGCACCGTGTACTGGCGCAAGTTCCAGGCCGGCGGCGCCGGTCACTACCTCATCATCCGCGACGCTGCGGGCGCCGACTACGTCTTCATGCACATGGTGGCCGGATCGGCGCTCGTCGACAAGGGCGACGCTGTCCGCGCGGGCCAGCAGATCGGACAGGTCGGTAACACCGGCAGCTCAAGCGGCCCCCACCTGCACTTCGAGATCTGGCCCGACGGCTGGTACGCCCCCGGTTCGAAGCCCATCGATCCGCTGCCCCAGCTGCGGGCGTGGGCCGGGCTGCGCTGAGCGCGCCGCATTGTGGGCGGGGTACCCGAGTTTGGGTCCGCCTGTGAACCCCAAGGTCGGGCGGCGCGGTGTGTTCGGAGCTCAGAAGCCGGATATGGCGCGCGCCGTGACCCGGTCGGCCGATCCGCTGAGCGAGACCACCAGCGGGTGGTTGAGGAAGCCGTGTCCGGCCGGGATGCTCAGTGACAGCGGCCCGTCCGCCGTGGTCAGCGGGACACGCGCGAGAGAGCGCAGGACGGCAGCCGGCGCGCGGCCGGCGACGAAGACCTGGCGCACGAGGCCGATGCGCACCCCGTCGAGCACGTAGAGCCCGCGGCGGCGGCGCAGATCGAAGTGCCGGGCTACGCGGTCGAGAGCGGCACGCACCGGCGCGAGGCGAGCCGGGTGCAGCGCCAATGCCGGACGGAGCGTGACGACCGCCGGGCCGCTGAGCAGAGCCGGAGTCAGCTCGACGCCGGCCGCGCGCAGCCGTGAGCGCAGCGCGTCGACCTTGAGCGCCGTGACCGGCCGTGCCGCCCGCAGCGCGCGCTCGGCGGCCGCGGCGACGGGGGCGAGGTCAGCGACCGAGAGCGAGAACCCGCCCGCGGGAACCGGCTGACGTCCGCTCGGCCGGTCCAGCCCGGGCAGGTCGTTGCTCGTCATGCCCGCGGCCGACGTGTCCGCGCTCATCACGGCCCGAAGCTCCTCGGCGGTGGCGCCCACGCTGAATCCGCTCGCACCCAGGGCGCGCAGCACCGGCACGGAGCGGATGCCGGCGTCCGCCCGGACCACGAAGGCGGCGAGGTCGACGTAGCCGCGGGCGAACGTCGCCTGCGGCGCCTCCCGCGGCAGCATCGCTGTGAGCTGGTAGGCCTCGAAACTCGCATTCCCGACCCGGGTGTCCAGCGCGGCGAGGAGATCGCGGGTCGAGGCGCTCAGGAGCAGCACGCGGTCGCGCACGGCGAAGGCGAGACCACGCTCGGCGTAGAGGTCCGCGCCGCGGTAGCGCCCCGCCGCCTGTGCCCGACCCGCGGCGACCCGCGCCACCACGAGCTCACGGAGTGAGTCGGCATCCGCCGCGGGCAGAACCGCAAGGGGCGGGCCACCGACCCGAGCCTGGCCGACGACGGCGGGGTTGCCCAGAATCCCACGCCACTGCCGGAGATACACGCCGCGTGCCGCGGCGGCGCGGCGCAGCGGCGCGAGGGCTCCCAAGCCCGCGAGGCGGCGCAGGCCGGGTTCCTGTGAGTCGGTGTGCACCACCGCGACCACCGGCGCGGTCGCCGGGAAGTAGGACAGCGCCTCGCGGACGGGGGAGTAGGAGGGGAAGGTCACGCCCGCCGAGGGCGGCACGGTGCACCCCGCGAGGGCGAGCACGATCAGCAGCGCGAGGACGCGTCCCATCCCGATCTACATCGGGGCCGCGGCGCGGCGGCATGAGTTCGCCGCGCCCGTCCTGGCCTCCCGCGGGTTTCAGCCGGTGCCGGTGCGGTTGCCGAAGCGATCGCGCGCTGCCCCGGCAGGCACCGTCGCACCGGGGGGCAGCCGGAAGGTCGTGCTGCGGCTGCGGACCACGAGCCGCTTGCCCGTCGAGGTCCGAGCCCGGATCTTCCCGCCCCGCGCGAACGCCGGGCGGTCCGTGAGATCGAGCGCAACGTCCACCGACGGGTAGGCGAGCCGCACCCGGTTTCCGCCCTTGTCGTCCACGCGCAGAGCGGTCGACGGCCGGACCACGAACGGACGTGAGGCGAGCCGGTAGTTGTTGGCCGTCACGACGAAGCGGTAGGACCCACGGCGCTGGGCGAGGGGGACCTGCCACTCGGTCGTGTAGGCCCCGTCGTCGTCGACGCGCCAGAGGATCTCCAGGCCGAGGTCGTCCGTGGCCCGGCGCCAGCGACCACCGGTGCGGTGCTGAATGGTCACGAACGCCGCGTCGAGCGGGCGGTCCAGGCCGCGCGGGGCGCCGGCCCACTCGAAGCGCGCCCGCTGCAACCGCTCGACGGCAGGGTCCGGCTCGGTGGTCACGGTGCCGGAGGCAGCCCCGCGCCCGTACGGCGTCGTGTCGGCCACGAGGCCGTTGCGCGGGTCGAAGGCGAACGGTTCCGGCGCGGCTTCCCCCGAGCTCAGCGCCCGGGCGAGCCCCACCAGGTCGGCACGGACGAGGTCGCCGCTGACCCGCCCGAAGAGCGTCGAGCCGCCCTCGTAGTGCTGGCGGTCGTACTCCTCAGGGGTCGTGAAGTAATGCACGTACTCGTTGGCGTACCCGGCGAGCGCGACGCGCCTGACGCCCGCCCGGCGCAGTGCGCCACCAACCGCATTGCGCGTCCGACGCCCCATCTCCGCGGTCATCTCGCCCGGCACCGTCGCGATCGCGCCGTCGCCGACGCGCAGCACCGACAGCGGGATCGCGGTCGGGAAGTCGCCGACCGGTGGCCGGATCGCCTGGATCTTGACCCCCTGCGGACCGTCGCCCGCGGGCAGGCGGTCGCCCTCGTGGCTGACGCCGTCGATGTCGTAGAGCGGTCCGCGGTTCTCCTCCGAGCCCGTGAGGAACGGCAGCCCCATGACCGGCTCGTCGTCGACCTCGGCACCGCCGACGCTGCGCCCGCAGAAACAGGTGCGCGTCCACCGGCGCGCCAGTGGCGGGCGCGCGGTCATGCGCCGGCCGGCACGGCGCCACGCGGTCAGCATCGCGTCCGCCTCCGCGAAGCCGACCGCCTCGGCGAAGGCGGGGCCGCGGCCACGCAGGCCGGCCGTGAGGTCGCCTGCGTCGCTGTTGCCGTAGGCGCCGACGACCTCGCGTTTGCGCGGGACCCGGCCCACGCGGCGGACCACCTGCTCGAAGCGCCGGCTGGCCGGCCCGGTGTGGTCGGCGTTGTAGACCCCGAACGTGTACGGGTTGACCGTGCCGTGGTCGGCGAAGTTCATCCACGCGCCGAGGGGAATGGCGCGACGGCGGCCGATCCGGTCCACGCGCAACACGTCGACGGACGGGTCGATGGTGTGCGTGTAGCCCTTCGGGTCCTGTCCGACGTCGCCCTCCCCGGGCTCGAGCGCGAGGCCGTGGTCGGCGAGGTGCGCCTCGATGCTGCGGTTGTCGGTGATGCCGAGCAACCGCGCGTGGCCCCAGCCGGCGCGCGCCGGGCCGCGGTCATCGTCGGCGCGCTCGATGGCGAGCGCGATCCGGTCGACGAGGAAGCCGTAGAGCTGCGCGTCGGTGGCGACGTTGAAGTCCGTCGGCGTCCCCATCGTGGGGGCGACGAAGTTGTCGGCTCCGAAGTTCGCGAAGCCGGCGGGACCGGAGTGCGTGTGGGATGCCGAGACGACGAGGTCGCGCTCGCTGAACCCGCGCTCGGCCAGCCGGTCCGCCACGTCGGCCACCAGGCCACCTGGAGTGAAGCCGAGGTCGGTGGTCACGAGGGCGAGCTTCGTGGCGCCGCGCTCGAGCACGATCGCGCGCGCCAGCAGGCGCGTGTGCACCCCGCGCGCGACGGCGTCCGAGCGGACGTAGCCCATGGTGGCGAAGCCGGTCGGCGGGGTGAGGTCGGATCGGCCGGCGCCGGCTTTCAGGCCGGCGGCGCTCGCGCCCCCGGGCCAGGCGACGGCGAACAGCAGGGCGATGATCAGCGAGCGCACCCGGGGAGGGTAGACCGGACCCGCGCGGCGGCCGCTCAGCCGGCGCGGGCGCGCAGTACGAGCGACGGGTAGCCGCCGCGGCGCACTTCGACGCGGTGGGTCAAGACGAGGCCCGCCGCCAACATCTCGCCAGACGGGTCGACCGGGTGCAGTCCACCCCACGCCTCCGGCCGAAGACTCGCCATCCGGCGCAGCAGGGCGTGGACCAGCCGCCCGGCCGGGCGGGTCCGCGCCACCCACACCGTCGCCACCACCAGCCGGGCGTCACCGCCTGGGGCGAGGAGGCGCCGCGCCTCGCGCAGGACGGCGAGTCGCGCTTCGGCGTCGAGCAGGTGCAGGAGATAGCAACATGTGACCACGTCGACGCTGCCGTCAGCAAGGGGAACCGCGCGCGCGTCGCCCTTGAGAAGCTGCCACTCGGCGGGCAGCCGTCCAACACGCGCGAGCATCTCCGCGGAGCGGTCGATCCCAACCGCAGCCCGCGGGCGGCGCTCGCGGTCGGCGAGCGTCCGCAGCAGCAGGCCCGTTCCGGTGGCGAGGTCGAGGAGGCGGTCACGCGGCCCGACATCGGCGAGCCGGAGCACCGCCGCGATCGCCCGGCGCTCGAGGTACTCCTGGGCCGCGTAGCGATGCGCGAGCCGGTCCCAGGTTCGCGGCGCAGACGACTCGCGGCCCAGCGTCACGACGGCCATCGCACGCGCTCATAGGGGCACCGCAGGTTGCAGCGGTAGTTGGCGTACATCCTGAGCCGGTCGCCGAGCCGACCGGCCGCGGTGGCGTCGGCGACGCTCACGCAAGCCCCTCGCGTGGTTCCCGACGCCGTGAAGAACGGGCGGGCGAGTGGCGGTGCCTGATCGGCGGCGATCGGCGCGACGAGCATGTCGACGAAACCTAGGCGGAACCGAACGCCGGCGCCGTCGGGAACGGTTGGCTTTGTCAAACCGGGCATGATGCCTCCCATGGTCAACCGCGTGAGGGGCGTGTGGCTCAACCTGACGCAGAGTCTGGGCTTCCTTCCCGGGCTCATCGTCGCCGCCTTCACGGTGCTGGGGTTCGTGCTGGTCGAGGTCGACGGTCAGATCGACCTCGAGGGCACAGTGATCGTGTTCCAGGGCGACGGTTCGGCGGCCCGGACGGTGCTGTCGGTGATCGCCGGTTCGCTCATCACCGTGGCGGGCCTCACGTTCTCGATCACCATGGTGGTGCTCCAGCTGGCTTCGAGCCAGTTCAGCCCTCGCGTACTGCGTACGTTCTTCGGCGACAGGATCACCCAGATCACGATCGGCACCTACGTCGGCACGTTCGTGTACGCGCTGCTCGTGCTGCGCGCGGTCGGCTCCTTCGGCGACGCCGGCTTCGTGCCTCGGCTCAGCGTCACCATCGCCTCGCTGCTCGGCATCGGCGCGGTCATCCTGCTCATCGTCTTCCTCAACCACGTCTCGCAGATGGTCCAGGTCTCGCACGTGACGTCGAACATCGCGCGCGACACGCTGAAGCGCATCGACCTGCTCTACCCCGAGCGCTACGGGGAGCCCGCCGCCGACCAGGACGCCGAGCGGCTTCTGCGCGAGTGGCGCGCGGTCACCCCCGGAGTCGTCCGTCCCGACCGGGCGGGGTACGTGCAGCGGGTCGGGCTGGACGACCTCGTCGGCGGGCTCGAGGGGCAGATCGAGCGGATGGTCATCCTCGTGTGCGCGGGTGACTTCGCGAGTTCGGAGCGGCCGATCGCCCACGTGTGGCCGCCCGAGGCCGCCGAGGAATGCGGCGAGGCGATCCGGTCCTCGGTCACGATCGCCAGCGAACGGGATCTCAGCCAGGACATCGACTTCGGGGTGCGCCAACTCGCCGACACCGCGCTCAAGGCGATGTCGCCCGGCATCAACGACCCGATGACCGCGGTCACCTGCATCTCCTACCTGCGCTCGATCTTCGCGCGACTGAGCGAGCGCTCGTCACCGCCGCGGGTGCGGCGCTTCGCCGACGGCGACCTCACCGTGATCCTCCGGCGCCGGAGCTTCGACGAGCAGGTCGACGCGCTGCGTCAGATCGGGCGCTACACCGGCGCGGACGCGTGGGTGGCCGGGAACCTGCTCGAGGCGCTCGCCGCGTGCGCCGCAGCCGCACGGCGAAGCGGCGCCCACGCGCGAGTGGCGGCGCTGCGCGAAGTGGGCCGGGGGGTCGCCGACCAGGCGCGCTCCGAGCTCGTCACCGACCAGGACCGCGCGGCCATCGACCGGCTCGCCGCCGGGCTCGAGGCGCTGGCCTGAGCGCACGCGCGTGCCGCGGCCCCATCCTGGGCATGCGGTGGACACCCGACAGGAGGAGCATGCAGATGACGAGTCCGACACAAGCGGGACACGCCGGCCTTCAGGGCTGGCGCAAGAAGTTCGCCGACACCGTCGCTGAGCCGGTGGCCGGTCGCACCGGCCTCGACGAGGACCATGTGCGCGCGCTCGTCGGAGCCGCGTTCTTCGCGCTCTCCCTCATGTACGTGGTCAAGACGGTGCGCGCCGCCGCCACGCAGAGCGCATGAGCCCCGGCCGGGCGCTCGTCACCGGCGCCACCGGGTTCGTGGGCGGGCGGCTCGCGGGCGCGCTCGCCGAGCTCGGCTGGGATGTGCGCTGCATGGTGCGCAACGCCTCGACGGGCCCCGCCCGCGGGCTCGAGGAACGCGGCTTCGACCTGCACACGGGCGACGTGCTCGACGAGGCGAGCCTGCGTGGCGCCGGACGCGACGTCGACGTCGCCTACTACCTCATCCACTCGATGGGCCGTGGCGGCGACGCCGACTTCGCCGCCCGCGAGCGCGCCTCCGCGGAATCCTTCGCCCGCGTGGTCAAGGAGGAGGGGGTCAAGCGCGTCGTCTACCTCGGCGGGCTCGGCGACCGGCCCGAGTCAAAGCACCTGCGCTCCCGCCACGAGACCGCGCTCGTGCTCGGCGAGCACGGCCCGCCGCTGACGTACTTCCGCGCCGGCATGGTCGTCGGCGCCCAGAGCGAGTCCTACCGCACGCTGCGCTACCTCGTGCAGCGCCTCCCGGCCATGATCGCCCCGGCCTGGCTGAAGAACCGTACGCAGCCCGTGGGGATCGATGACACGCTCGCCTATCTCGCGCAGGCCGCCTCGCTCGAGGCCACCGCCGGCCGCGAGATCCAGATCGGCGGGCCCGACGTCCTCACCTACGGCGAGATGCTCGACGTCATGGCCTCCGCACTCGGTGTCCGCCGCCGTCCGCGCGTGCCGGTCCCCCTCATCACCCCGTGGCTGTCGTCGCTGTGGATCGGCCTGGTCACCCCGGTCGACGCCGGCGTGGCGCGTCCGCTCGTCGAGGGGCTCGCCGTTTCGACCGTGGTGAGCGATCCCTCGGGGATGGCGCTCTTCGACCTGGAGCCGTCGTCGTTCGAGACCGTGTTGCGCAAGGCGGTCGCCGACGACCCGGAGCTGAGCGGCCGCGCGAGCTCGTGACGGAACGGCGCGCATGCCGGTGGCCGGAGCCTCGTCTGACGGGTGGCGAGGCGTCCGCTCCGGGGATGCAGGCCTGGCGCCTCGCAACGCCAGCGCGTGACGAAACGCCCCTTGCCCGCGGTCGCGATGCCGAGGCCGTCAGCGACGACGGCTGACGATCTGCGGCATCGCGATGCGGCCGAAAGCCAGCGATCAGGCCCCCGGATCTCCCACCGAGTTGAGGAACGTGAGCTTGATCCCGACCACGTTGCCCGCAGGCCCGGCCCAGTTGTGGACCTCGAGGCGGTAGCGGCCGGGGGTGGGGTTGCTGGCGCCGATCGTCTCGCCGTCCAGCGCCGCGCCGTTCGCGCCGTCAACCACGTCCGCCCACGTCCCGTCGGCATTGCGCCGCTGGAGGTAGAGATCGGTGTCCGCCGGGAGCGTGGGAGTCACGCGACCCTGCAGGGCGGCGTTGTCGTGCACGGCGTCGATGTCGAACTCGAAGTACTCGCTCGTGACGCCGGCGATGCGCGCGCCGGCGCCGGGCGCCTTCGTGACAACCGACCCCTCGATCGGGGCCTGCGCTGGGCCGGCAGTGACCGCCGAGCCCTTGTCGCCCTTCTGCCTCGGGGGCAGTGCGAAGGAGTTGGACTGCGCGGCGGCCACCGTCGCCGGCGGCACGGTGACGGCGTTCGACAGATAGCCCTGCAGCTGCGTCCCCGGGTCGCCCTGGATGGTGTCAGTGCGCTCGCGGCCGAGGAAGGGCAGCGTGATCGCGCCGCCCTCGACGGTCACGGTCTGCATCGTCGGCACCGCCAGCATCCAGAAATCGGGGTTGTTGTCGGTCACCTTGACGCCGATCCGGTGCCCAGAGGCCAGCTTCCAGTCCGCCGACCACAGCTCGAGCGGGATCTGGCTGCTTCCTGCGTTGCGGATCATGTGAGCCTGCCGCGTGATCAGCGGGCCTGTCCCGGACTTGTCGAGGTCGTAGACGTCAACGACGAGGTTCGCCCTCGGCAGCGCCGTCGTCACGTCGACGGTGACGCGCCCGGCGCCGGCGAGGTGAGCGTCGTAGGGGAGGGGTGGAGAGATCGTCCACACCCCGTCCGCGCTGGTCACGGAGCCGCCCCCCTGGTCCTCGTAGGTTCCGGGCCGGAGCCGGCTCGTGTAGCCCGTGGAGTCGGCGGGCGGCCACACGGACTCTTCGCGCCACTTGCCGTCGTTGGTCTGCACGGCGATCATCGGATCCTTGATCTTGGGCTTGGCGCCCTTCAGGAACCGGTCGTAGAAGCGCATGACCTCGTCGAACCAGCCGGCGCGGCCCATCTTGAGCGTTCCGTCGTCCTCGGTCTCGTTGCCGCGGACGTGCTCCCAGGGTCCGAGCCAGGCGCGCTCGTAGCCGGTGTGGTTGTCCATGTAGGCCTGCATGCCATCGGCCACCGTGTTGTTCTCCGTGAGCCCCTGGGTCAGGAACAGCGGCACGCTGGACCCCGTGGCGCCTGGGATGAGGTTCCGGGTCTTCCAGAAGGCCGACTCGTGGTCATCGTTGCCGGCCTGGGCGGCAAAGTTCAGACCGAGGCACGCCGGATCGTTGAGTGAGTTGACGATGTAGTTCGGGGAGTCCGCGAGGGGTCCGGGCGTCGCGGCGATGGCGTTGTAGAGCGCGGGGGTGGCCCCCGAGTTCAACCGGCGCATCCCGTCGCCGTAGAGGTAGCGGTAGTCGTCGTACACAGGCTCCTGCGAGACCACGGCCGCCAGCCCGGCGGGACGCTTGTTGACCCCGATCAGCCCGGTCAGCGCGTCGTAAGACTTGCCGTACATGCCGACCTTGCCGGTCGACCACGACTGGCTCGCGGCCCACTGCACCGCGTTGACGACATCGGCCTGCTCGCCGGGTCCGGCCCAGTCCAGGCAGCCGTTGGACCCGCCGAACCCGCGCAGGTCGACCATCACGAAGCTGTAGCCCTTCCTGAGCAGGCCCGAACCTTCCACGAAGTCCTGGAAGCGCTCCGACGGTCCCGCGTTGGGACCCACCGGGTCGTACTGCGTACCCTCCGCCGGACCCGCCGGGCCCGTCTGACCCGAGTGGTTGAAGTACGGGCCGATCGAGAGGATCACGGGTGTCTTCGTGGACGCGGTCGCGCCCTTGGGGCGCAGGACGTCTGCGTGCAGGGTGACCCCGCCCGAGGAGGGGATCCACGCCTCAGACCAGTCGGCGTCGGGATAGGCGGTGCCGGCGGCCGCGGCGGAGCCGGGAAGCCCGGCGAGCAGAGCAAGGGACGAAACGAGAAGGGTTGCGAGACAGCGCATGTTGGCGACAACGCAGCGCCCACCAGAAACTTGCGCAGCACGCGAGGCGCCGACGATGACGACTCGTCACAGCGGGCGCCGGACGCCGCGTCCCGCAACCGCCGGTGCAAGCGTGGATTGGACCACCCGGGCAATGCTCTTTCCGCGAGGAGGCCTCGCCTGTCGCGTCACCCCCCCTCGCTACCCTTGCCCCGCTCGGCGAGATAGCTCAGTTGGTAGAGCACACGACTGAAAATCGTGGTGTCCCCGGTTCGAGTCCGGGTCTCGCCATCGCTGACGACCGTTCTCTGGAGCCAAACCTGCGGCCGGCGCGGCTCGTTTCGACCAGCGAAACGCTCCGTCAGGGCACCGCGAGCTGGTGCCCGCGCTGCCTGATACTCGGATACGGGCGGCTGATCGGCGACGTGGCCTTCGACGAGCGCGGCGATTTGCGCCGCGCCCCCGTGGCGGTCCGGCGCATAGGCGGCAGGCTGCCGTGGTCGCCGCGTGTGCCGGACGATAGCTCATATGTGGTCTATCGTGTGGGCTCATGGAGTTCGGTCCGCTGCTGCGTGAAACCCGACACCGGTGTGGTCTGGACCAGGCAACGCTGGCGCGCCGCGCCGGCACGACGCAGACCTACGTGAGTCGTATCGAGCGCGGCTCGGTGTCGCCGTCGATCGCGACCATGCGTCGGTTGATGCACGCCCTCGGGCAAGAACTCACGATCGGGGTCGAGCCCCTGCGCATGGGCAACGCCTCACTCGAGGACCTGCGGGCGGACGCGCTTCTCACGCCAGAGCAACGAGTCCGGGAGGCCATGGAGCTCAGCAGCTTCCTGACCGACGTGGCCGAGAAGGCGCAGCGTGACCCGCAGTGAGAGCGGGGCAGGACACGGAGGCGAGGCGCGCCGCAGACTCCGACCCGCGGAGTTGCTCGCGTCCCTGCGCAAGCATGGGGTGGACTTCGTTGTCATCGGCGGCTACGCGCTTGCCCCTCACGGCGTCGTGCGAGCCACCAAGGACATCGGCATCGTTCCTGAGCCATCGCAGGACAACCTCGCGCGCCTCGCCGCGGCGCTGCGCCACATGGAAGCGCAGGTGGATCTCGGAGACCTCGATCCGGCGGAACTCGGTATCAAGCCAGACGCTGCCGGCCTGAGCCGGGGCGGCAATTGGGTTCTCCGGACCCGGTACGGGCGTCTTGACGTCATGCAGGACGTTCCCGGTCTGCGCAACTACACCGGGCTCCGCGACAACTCGGTGGTCGTGGACGGCCATCGCTACTGCGGATACGACGATCTCATCGGTCTGAAGACGGCCGCGGGTCGGGATGAGGATCTCCGCGACATCGCCACGCTCGAGGCGGCCCGCCGAGCGCGCGAAAGCGCTTGACTCAGCCGGTCATCGCGTGCCGGGCGCGTCGCTCGTGCCCGCAGCGGGCGGCGGCGGGTCGGCATAGTTGCTCTGGAGGTAGGCGATGATGCGCTTCGCGTAGTCGTCCGGGATCGGGGCGCCGTAGTCCTCGATCATCTTGCGCACCTCGTCGCGCCAGATCGGCTTGGCGAACCCGTCGTGGCGGATGATCGGCGCGAGCGAATGGCAACTGGTGCACGTGTCCTCGACCAGCCGCCGATCCTTTCCCGGCCGCAGCGCGAGTCCACGCGCATCGGGGAGGTCGGCCGGCCTACCGAAGTCCACGACGTCGGGCCGCGGATTCGGGCCGTCCGAATCCGTCGGCCGCGCGGCCCAGACGACGCCTCCCACGACGAGCATCACAACGCCCGCGAGGATCAGCCCGATGCGCCGCTTGCCCGACACGCTCAGCGCACCTCGAGCATGGCGGCGAAGGTGCGGACCGCGTTGTTCTGACGGACCTGGTCCTCGATGACGTCCTTCGGGATGTCCATCGGCTGGGTCTCACCGCCGTTGGCGGTGGTGCGGCTGAGCACCCACAGCCGGCCCGGTGCGCCGGCGGGCACCTTGGCGTGGAAGACGCGCCACACGTAGCGCCCGTGCGGACGCTCGAGCCGCGCCTCGGTCCACGACTGCCCGTCGTCCACGCTGATCTCGACCTTGCGGACGCCCTTGCCGCCGTCCCACGCCACGCCGCGCAGTTCGACCTCGGTACCCGCCGCCACGTGGGTCCCGTCGGGCGGATCGGTGATGAGCGACATCGCCTTCAGCGGCGGCATGCTGGGCTCCTTGCCGCGCCAGTCGCGCGGGTGGGGCGTGCGGCGGACGTCCACCTCGACCACCTGCTTGACCCAGCCGGGTGCGTAGGACCCGGGTACGACGACACGCAGCGGGAAGCCGTTCCACACCGGCAGCGGCTCACCGTTGAGCTCATATGCCAGCAACGGGCCCTGGCGCAGCATCAGCTCGAGGTCCCAGTGGCGCCAGTAGTCGCGCTTGGCCGCCGCGATCGTACGGCCGCCGCGGAAGGCGACGACGCTCGCATCGGGGAGGGCGCCGGCCTCGCGCAGCACCGCGGCGAGGGGCACGCCCGTCCATTCACCGCAGGACACGTCGCCCTTCGTCCACGGCATGCCGGGCATGAGCGGGCGGACGAGGCCGCGCCCCAGCCCCGAACAGGCCCCAACGGTGCCGACGCGCTCGGAGGGCATGGCCCGCAGGTCGTCGAGGGTCAGGTCGAGCTGCTCCGTCGCTGCCTCGCCGCCGACCCGCAGCCGGAACAGGGCGGGATCGACGCGGTAGACGTCGGACTCGCGGTAGCGGACGTAGTAGTCCTCGGCGTCGGTGAAGGGCGGGTTGCGCTTGCCGATCAACCGCGTGGTGGGCGTCTCGTAGTTCGGAGGATGATCGTAGACCTGCCCGAGGGGAGCTTTGCCCTGCAGCGCGACGAGCGGGAACGGCGTGCCAGGGAGCGATCGCGCCGGAGCCGCCGCGACGCCCGCGGTGCGCAGGCTGGGCACCGCGCCGAGCGCGCCCGCTGCGGCCCCGGCTCCGAGGACGAGCAGTTGACGGCGGCTGAGTGCGTGGTGGTCGGTCATCGCGAGAAGATCTTCATCCGGTTCGCTACCCGACGCGCGGGGAGAAGAAAACGAGAGCTCGCACGGTGGTCAGACGTCGGGCTCACCCTTGCTTCACCGCGCGGCCGACAGGGACACACCGCGCGCCCGGACCTCCTGCCGTCGTGAAAGAGTCCCGCCCATGTGCAAGGCCCTCTGGCGTCGCCCCGCGTGAGCGCTCCCCTCCCCCGGCGGCTGCTGGCCGAGTTTCTCGGCAGCGCGTTCCTTGCCGCGATCGTGATCGGGTCCGGCATCGCCGCACAGCAGCTCTCGACGGACACGGGTATCCAGCTGCTCGAGAATGCCGCGGCCACCGCGGCCGGGCTGTTCACGATCATTCTCATGTTCGGGCCTGTTTCCGGTGGGCACTTCAATCCCGTCGTCTCGATCGTCGACGCCGTCTTCGGGGGCATCGCCCGACG
The DNA here is from genome assembly GCA_963781415.1 of uncultured Solirubrobacteraceae bacterium. Classification (GTDB taxonomy): domain Bacteria; phylum Actinomycetota; class Thermoleophilia; order Solirubrobacterales; family Solirubrobacteraceae; genus DATLGB01. Next base: position 1,855,209 of record CAWAFT010000002.1, on the reverse strand, counting down.
GGACGCGGCCGCCTACGCGGCGGTGCAGGTCGCCGGCTGCGCCGCCGGGGCGGTGCTGGCCAACGCGATGTTCGCCGTCGCGGCAGTCAGCATCTCGGCGAACCACCGCGCGAGCCCGGCGCACCTGCTCGCCGAGGTCGTCGCGACGTTCGGGCTCCTGCTCGTCATCTTCAGTCTCGCGCGCAGCGGTCGCGCGGCCACGGCTCCGGCGGCGGTCGGCGCCTACATCGGCGCCGCGTACTGGTTCACGAGCTCCACGAGCTTCGCCAATCCCGCCATCAGCGTCGGGCGCACGCTCTCGGACACCTTCGCGGGCATCGCGCCGGCCTCCGTGCCGGGGTTCGTCGTCGCGCAGGCGGTCGGGGGGTTGCTCGCGATCGCGGCCATCCGAGTGCTCTATCCGGGCGTCACCGCTGCCGATGCCGCCGAGGTCGTCGTCCCGCACGACCTCGAGGCCGGCCGCTGATCCCGGAGCGCGCTCGAACACGGACAATGGACGTATGCGCAAGCTTCAGAGCCAGGGCGTCCACCACATCACCCTCGTCGGCGCCGACCGTCAGACCTCGATCGACTTCTGGGAGGGCGTGCTCGGGATGCCGTTCATCTTCGAGCAACCCAACCTCGACAACCCCGGCGAGAGCCACCTGTACTTCGATCCGGGCGACGGGCGCCTCATCACGGTCTTCACCGACGACAGCCGCACGCCGGACCCCGACCGCGCGCCCACGGACCCAGGCTGCGTCCACCACCTCGCCTTCGCGATCTCGCAGGCGACGTTCGCGCAGACGGTCGAGCGCCTCGACGAGCGCGGCATCAAGCACAGCGGCCCGAAGGACCGCGGCTTCATGGACTCCATCTACTTCACCGACCCGCTCGGCCTGCTGGTCGAGCTCGCCTCGTACCGCTTCGAGCCGCCGCACGGATTCACGCACGCGGACGTCCTGCTCGAGGCCCACAAGCTCCGGGTCGCGCGCGGCGACTACAACATCGCCACGATCCACCTGGCGGACGCGATCGAGAACCTGACCACCCGCTCGCGCGAGACGCTTTCCGACGACCGCTCGCCGAAGGACCCCTACTAGAGGCACGGGTCTCGCCGCCCGCGGCCGCTTCTCGAGCGGTCTTCGAGGCGATCGCGCAGGAGGTGCCCGACGTTAGGTCCGATGGTGACCCCTGCGGCCGGGCACCCCCCGGGGCGGTCCACCGTGCGCGAGCGGGGCGCCCCCCGCCCCCCCGGCGCCCCGATACTGAACCGAATGCGCGTCCTGCTGCCCCCATCCGAAGGCAAGGCGACCCCCGTCGGCGGCCGGCCTTTGCGGCTGGACAAGCTGGTCCATCCCGAGTTCGAACTCCAGCGGCGGAAGGTCGTCGCAGCGGTCAATCCGGGACTGCTCGAAGCCCCCGCCGCGAGGGCGTCCGCGATCTACACCGGCGTTCTGTTCGGGCAACTGCGCCTCGCCGAGCTTCCGGCCACCGCGCGACGGCGCGTGTTGATCTTCAGCGGGCTGTGGGGAGTGCTGCGCCCCGACGACCGGATTCCGGCCTACAAGCTCCCGATCGGGACCCCGGTGCCGGGGCTGGGCCGCGGACTCGCCGGCTTTTGGCGTCCCGCACTCACCGAGTTCCTGCCAGACCGCGGGCTGGTGCTCGACCTGCGCTCGGGACCGTATGCCGCCGCCTGGCGGCCTCGGAAGGCGCGTACGGTTGCGGTTCGGGGATTTGCCGAGGCCGCGAACGGGCAGCGATCAGTGGTGAGCCACATGGTGAAGCGCATACGCGGCGATGTCGCCCGGGCCGCACTCCTCGCAGATCCGCAGCCCCGCACGCCGGCCGATATCGCCGCTGCCGCAGAGACCGCGGGCATGTGCGTCGAGCTTGCGGGAGCCGACCGCGTGTGGACCCTCGACGTCATCGAGCGGTAGGGCTTGGTCCGGCCGTATACAACTGCTCAGTTGTAGACTTGTAAGGGTGCCTGCCATGACCCCCGATCTGGCCATCCTCGTCGCGCGGCGCTTCTCGCTTCTCGCGGAACCGAGCCGTCTGCTGCTGATCGACGCCCTCCACGACCGTGGCGAAGCGTCGGTGAGCGACCTCGCCGCCGCCCTGGGCGCCTCCCACGCCAATGTCTCCAAACACCTCAACCTGCTGCACGCCGAGCGCATGGTCTCGCGGCGCAAGGAAGGACCGAAAGTGATGTACCGGATCGCCGACCCCACTCTCCAGCGACTGTGCGACGAGGTGTGCGCCGGCGTTCGCCAGAGCGTGCGCGAGCTCAACGACCTGGTGAGCGCGTGATCTTCCGCCAGATCACGCACGACGACCTCGGCTGCGCGTCGTATCTCATCGGCGACGAGAAGGCCGGGGTGGCGGCCGTCGTCGACCCGCGCTTCGCGATCGACGAGTACCTCGACCTCGCCCGCTACATGGGTGTGCGCATCGAGCGGATCTTCGAGACTCACAACCATGCCGATCACGTCTCCGGGCACGGTCGGCTCGCCGCGGCCACCGGCGCGGCCATCCACATCCACCGGGAAGCCGAGCCCGAGTACGCGCATGAGGCGTTCGACGACGGTGACGAGTTCGAGGTCGGGTGCCTCACCATCCGGGCGCTGCACACCCCGGGGCACCGTCCCGAGCACACCGCCTTCGCGCTGATCGACCGCAGTCGCAGCGACGAGCCGTGGGCGGTCCTCACCGGCGACACGTTGTTCGTCGGCGACGTCGCACGGCCCGACCTCGCCATCGACAAGGCCGACGGCGCGCGCGGCATCTTCCAGTCGCTGCACGACAAGCTGCTCAAGCTCCCCGGCGAAGTCGAGGTCTGGCCCGGTCACCTGGGCGGCTCGATGTGCGGCGGGCCCGGCATGGACATGAAGATCTCCTCGACGATCGGATATGAGCGGGCCAACAACCCGACCCTGTCGATCGAGGACGAGGACGAGTTCGTGGAGGACGCGCTGAGCAAGCTCGGGCCACAGCCCCCGAACTTCCACGCCATCGTGGAGCTCAACAAGGGCCCGCTGCTGACGGAGGGCGTCGACCTGCTTCCGCTGGCGCCACGCCAGGTCGAGCAGAAGCGCGAGGCCGGCGCGATGCTCGTCGACGTGCGGACCGATCAGCAGTTCGACGAGGCTCACATCCCCGGCGCGGTCTGCAATCCGATGATGATCGCGGGCTTCGGGTCAAAGCTCGCCTGGCTCGCCGACCTCGATCAGGAGATCGTGTTCATCGGCCGTGACGACGAGGACGGCCGGAGCGCCGGCAAGCTGGCGGTCGCCGTCGGCGTGCACCGTTTCGGCGGATACCTGCACGGGGGCATGACCAGCTGGCGGCAGGAGAAGCGCGATGTCGCCGGCATCGAGCGCCTCCCGGTCGACGACCTCGGCGCCCGACTCGAGGACGGATCCGTCGCACAGGTCCTCGACGTGCGTGAGGAGGGCGAGTGGGAGGCCGGCCACATCCCGGATTCCGTCTTCAAGCCCTGGCACGACATCGACGGCCTGCCCGAGGGGATCGACCCGGGGCGCCCGGTCGCGGTGATCTGCGGGTCCGGTCAGCGAGCGGCTGTCGGCGCGAGCCTGATTCAGCGTTACGGTGCGCAGCACGTCTTCCACGTCGTCGACGGCGGCGTGCCCAAGTGGGGGCGGCTGGGCGGGGCCCTCGAGTCCTGATCCTTCTCGCCCTCCCGTTCGGGCTGGTCATCGGCATGGTCGTCGGCGCCGTCGGCGGCGGCGGCGCGATCCTGGCCCTGCCGGTGTTGGTCTACGTGCTCGACGAGCCCGTGGGGCCGGCGCTGGCGGGCTCGCTGATCGTCGTTGCCGTGGCGGCTGCGGTCGGTGCCGGCGCGCTGGCCCGCCACGGCCAGGTCTGCTGGCGCCTCGCGCTCTCCTTCTCGGGCCCGGCGGCGATCGGCTCGCTCGCCGGTGCGCTCGGCAACGCGCAGGTGAGCGGAAAGGTGCTCATCCTCGCCTTTGTGCCGGTGATGCTCGCCGCGGCGGCGGCCACGTGGCGCCGCGCCGACGGAGGCGGCGGAGACGAGGGCGAGGGGTGCGGGCAGATCGATCTCAAGCGCAGCACGATCGCGGGCGGGTCGGTGGGCGTCCTCACCGGCTTCTTCGGGGTCGGGGGCGGCTTCGTGATCGTCCCGGTGCTGACGCTGTGGTTCGGCCTGGGCTTCCGCCGCGCCGCGGCCACCTCACTCGTGGTCATCGCACTCACCGGACTCGCCGGGCTCGCCAGCCACATCCTGGCGGCCGGGGCGGAGCTCGATGTACCGGTCACCGCAGCACTCGCGGGCGCCACAGCCACCGGGGCCCTGCTGGGCACGCTGGTGTCCGGCCGCCTGCCGCAGGCGGTCCTCGGCAAGGGGTTCGCGCTCGTCGTACTTGCCGTCGCTGCTTTTCTGGCCGTCGACACGCTCCTGCTGGGCGGACCGCCCGGGAGCTGAACGCAGCGGGCGCGCGCGGCCGCCTGAGGCGCGGCGCTCAGCCTGCGATCGCCTCGCGGACCGCTGCCGCCGACGGGTCGGGACCGAAGCCGGTGAGACACCACGTCGCGCCGGCCTTGATCCATGGCTGCTCGTCCGTGCCCGCGGGGTTCGTCACCACGACGTCGTAGCCGTCGAGGCCGCGGGGGCGCTCCGCGGAGACGAGGGCGAGCATCTCCTCGAGCTGGGCCGGCTCCTCCTGGTCGATCGGAAACACCCCGTCGTAAAGGGCGGCTCGGCGCAGCGGGCGCTGGTTCGGCCAGCGGGCGGCGACCCAGATCGGAATCCGCGCCGCGGGAAGCGGCTCGAACGCCCCGTCCCAGTAGGAGACGAGCTGCTGGAGCCCGTCGTCGAGCAATGTCGCGCGAGCGCGCAGGTCGGGCTCTTCGCCGAAGCCGTCGGCGTCGAACTCGCCGCTGCGCTCGCTGCCCGTGCCGACGCCGAGCACCAGGCGACCGCCGCTGAGGCGGTCGAGCGTCACGGTCTCCCGCGCGAGCTGGTGGGTACGCCGCCGCGGGAGGGGGGTGACCAGGGGGCCGATGATCAGACGCCTGGTGCGCATCGCGACCGCCGCGAGTGTGATCCACGGATCGGCGATCTGGCGGACGGGCTCGCGGTAGGCGAAGTGGTCCCACACGAAGAAGCCGTCCCACCCGGCGGCCTCGGCCTCCGCAGCCAACTCCGCCACTAGCGCCGGCTCGCTGAGCTCGTTGAAGGGAGCGACAAAGAGTCCGCGACGCGCGCCCTCACCCACGCCGGTCATACCCGGTCCTCCCCTCCCGGTGTGGCCATGAGGGCAGCCTATGGATGTCCGTCACCCGACAGATGTCAGGCTTACACGCCAACCCTTGCGGCCGCGCACCGTTGCGTGTGACGATGACCAAGCTCCCCCTGTTCGTCTCCCTCGCCGTGGTCGGTCTGCTCGCGACGCCTGCGATCGCCGCCACGCCGAAGGTCGGGACCTTCGTCGCCCCGAAGGGCAAGGTCGAGCTCGGCTACGACCTGCAGTTCAAGGTCGCCAAGGGCGGCCGTGTCATCAGGGACCTCGAGGCCCACGTGCTCGAGCAGTGCTCCGGAGAGTCCATGAGCTCGGTCACCACGGTCGGTCCGGACCTCACCTGGAAGGTCAAGAACGGCAAGTTCTCCGGGCGACAGAAGGAGACCTACGACGGCGTCACCGCCTACACCACGCTCAAGGGCCGCTTCAAGAGCCCCGGCAAGGCGGTCGGCATCGTGCGCCAGGAGACGATCGTCGCCGGCAGCGTCTGCGACACCTACGAGCTCGACTTCACCGCGCTCCGGCGCTAGGCGGAAGCCGGCGCCGGCTTGAGGTGCGCGAAGTCCGGCCACAGCGAGAGATCGATGTCCGGCACGAGCTCGATGAGCTGCTGGATCTCGTCGTCGAGGAAGACGTGCAGCGCCTCCTCATGGTCGGGCCACAGCGTCGGCGGCTCGTGACCCGATACGGGCCGGCCGATCGTGCGGTCGATCGCGTTCTCGGGCACCTTGACCTTCTGCAGCGCCTCGTAGACGCGCTCGTGCGCCGGGGTGCGGTTGAGCAGGTGCTCGGGCGGCACGAAGTCGTCGCGCAGGCCGAGGAACTGCAGGGTCCGGCGGTACTCCCCGCGCGGATCGTTGCGGCACTTCTCGTGTTGGAGGATGAGGATCTGCTCCGGCGCGAAGAACTGCTGGAGCGCGTTGATCTGGCTGCCGTAAGAGCGGTCGGCGGCAGCGGTGTTCATCCAGACGCGCTTGTCGCCGCGCTCGACGCGCGCCTTGCGCTGGGCAAAGGCCTTGCGATAGGCGTCGATCGGGTTGACGAGGCTGACGATGATCTTGGCGTCGGGTGCGATGCGCGCCAGCAGCGGCAGGGTCCAAGATTGGGTGAGGTAGACCTCGGTCCACTCGCCGGTGATCTTCCCCGGCTCCTTCGCGAACCGCGCTTTGTACCCCTCGACGTCGGCGGGGGTCATCTCCTTGTAACAGAAGTCGTCGAAGTACTTCTGCGCCGGGCGCCGGTTGCGGGGCGGGCGTGCCTGCGGATGCGCGCAGATGAGCGAATGCCACCAGGGGCCGCCAGAGGTCACGGCGCCCACGCCGATGAAATCCGGCGCGCCCGGCGCGCCCTCGAGCGGCTTGTACACGCGTTTGCGGACTTCCTTGTATCCCTTGAGCAGCGGGCCGCGCAGGGGGGAAGCCGCGACGCGCTCGCGTAGCGTCGTCATACCTTTGTCACCAGGTTGCGGAAGTTCGGCCACAGGTCGATCTCGAAGTCCGGCAGCAGCTCGGAGAGGAGCTTGACCTCGGGATCGAGGGTCGCCTTCAGGCCCGCGGCGAAGTCCGGCCACAGCGGCTCCTTGGCCGACTCGCGACTCACACCGCGGGGCTTGCGCATGTCCTCCGGGACGAACGAGTCGTCGACGCCGAGGAAGCGCAGCGTGCGCCCGTAGTGCTCGATGGGGTCGCGGACGCACTGCTCGTACTGCAGGAAGATGACCTCGTCGCGGTCATACCAGTGCAGCAGCCGGCGGACCTGCGTGCCGTACCGGCCGCGCTGGATCGCGTCGTAGGTGAGCCGGTCCATCATCGGCATCCGGCCCATGCTCAGCCGGTGCGGCAGGCCCGAGCGCAGGCGCTCGATCGGATCGCGCAGCATCACGAGCAGCTTGGCGTCCGGCGCCGCCTTCTTGAGCAGCGGCGCGGTCCAGAAGTCGTGCATGTAGCGCGGTGTCCACTCGCCGGTGATCTGGCCCGGCTCGGCCGCGAAGCGCGTCCGGTAGTGCCAGATGTCGCCCTTCTTGAGCTCGCGCATGCAGAAGCGCTGGAAGAAGTGCAGCTCCTTCTTGCCCGAGCGCGGAAGCACGATGTCGGGGTGCTCGAGGAGGCTCTCGAACCACCACGTGGTGCCCGAGCGCTGAGTGCCGACACCGATGAAATCGGGGGCGCGTTGCGGAACCTGTTCGCTCACGGCGCAACACCTTATTGGGGGCGGCTGCGAACATGCCACGGTGTGAGGGGGCTGTGGCTCGTACCGCTGGTGGTGCTCGTGCTGCTCGCCGCAGCGCCGGCGCGCGCCTGCGGCTGCGGCGTGGCACTGCTGGCCGACGTCACCCGCGAGCGGGCGCTGGTGATCGACCGGCCCGGCCGCGAGGAGATCATCGCGTCGTTCGACCTGCAACCCGACGGCGCCGGCCGGCCCGCGATCGTGCTCCCCGTCCCAAGCGACCCCGAGGTCGAGGAGATCACCACGGGCGATCCCCTCTTCTACCTCGACATCGCGACGACCGCGCGCACCGCTTCGGGTGGTGGCGACGATGCCGCCGCCGGGGCGGTCGACGTCATCGGGCGCGAGGTGATCGGCGGCTACGACGTCGCACGGCTGCGCGCCGACGACGCCGGGGCACTCGACGACTGGCTGGCCGACAACGGATACACGCTGCCTGAGGGAGCGGAGCCGATCCTCGCCGACTACGTCGATGAGGACTGGCGCTTCGTGGCCATCCGGCTCGCGCCGGGCGCCGGTGGCTCGCTGCGCCCGCTGCGGATCGCCTTCGACACCGACGAGCCTGTGTACCCGATGCGGCTGAGCCAGCTCGCCTCCGTCCCGATCGACCTCACGCTGTACGTGCTCTCGAGCGCCGAGCGGACCGTCGAGGGCCTGGACGTCGCCTATGCGGGGCGGGTGGCCGAGCTCGACCCACCGCCGCCGCCCGACGTGGCCGGCGTGCTGCGCGGCGGCCGATACCTGACCAAGCTCACCGCCTCGGGCGCCGATCCGGCGCGCTTCACCGACGACCTCCTGATCGAGGGCGCGAACGGCGGTTCCCCGGGGTGGGGTCCGCCGATGTCGGCCCTGCTCGCCCTGCTCGGAGCCGGGCTGCTGTTCACCAGCCGGCGCGCGTAGCCTCGAGCCGAGTGCTCACCGTCATGCTCGCGCTGGGGTCGGCCGCCTGTTACGGCGTCTCGAACTTCATCGGCCCGGTGCTCGCCCGCCGGGAGGCGCTGTTCATCGTCCTGTTCGTCTCGCACCTCGCGGCGCTCGCCGGCGCCTCGGTCTACCTGCTCCTCGACGGCGGGGCGCTGCTCGCGCCGGGACCGTTCGCGCTGGCGATGCTCGCCGGCCTCGGCAACGCCCTCGGGCTCGTCGGCTTCTACAAGGCGGCCGCGCTCGGACCGCTCGCGGTCGCCGCCCCGATCGGTGCCACGGGCGCCGCCGTGCCGGTCTTCTGGGGACTGGCGCCACGGGGACACGCTGAGCGCCGCGCAAGGGGCGGGTCTCGTCCTCGCGCTCACGGGCTGTGTGCTCGCCGCGCGGCGGGCGGCGCCGCCGACGGCGACGTACCCCGACCCGCGCGCCAGCGCGCTGTGGGCCGCCGGATCGGCGTTCGCCTTCGGCGTCTTTCTCACCGCCCTCCCGGCGGCCGCGGAGGAGGGGCGGGCGTGGGCGATCTTCGACGCCCGGGTGGCGCTGCTCGTCGTCCTCGCCATCTGGGCCGGGCGAGGACTGCGGGCGATCCGCGTGCACCGCCGGACGCCCGTGCTGGCGATACCGGGCCTGCTGCTGCTGGCGGGCACGCTGCTCTACGTCGCGGCCGCGAGCCGCGGGCAGCTCAGCCTGGTCTCCGTCCTGGGCTCGCTGTTCCCCGTCTTCACGGTCGGCCTCAGCGTCGCGGTCCTCGGCGAGCGGCCATCGCGCTTACAGACCGCGGGCGTGATCGCTGCGCTCGCGGGCGTGATCCTCATCGCCCTGTGAGCTCGGCCTTCGCCCCGGCCAGGCACGCGCTGCGGCCGCAGACGTCGATCACCTTGCCACCCCGTGGCCGCAGGAAAGCGGACTTCTGGCGCTGGGCGAGCGGTGAGCGGCGAGGGAACTCATGCGCATCCTCACCCTCCCGCGGCGGCGTCTCGGTCTTGGGCGGCACGGGCGACCCGGAGTCCCACAGCACGATGGCCGACCCCTTCGCGCTGCGCCCGCGGATGGCGCCGAGGCCGAACAGGGGCTGACGGTCGCTGTCGCGGCCGGGCTCGGCCCAGGGGGCCAGGGCGCGCGCCCCGATCGTGCGCGCCTCGACCTTCGCGGAATAGGTCGTGACCTGATGGTCACCGAGCCCGACGTGCATCAGGACCTCGTGGCGCGGCGTGTTCGGGAGCGGATCGTCCGTCATGTGCTGGGCATAGCCGTTGGCCTCCGCCCGGTCCCACAGCATCTGCAACAGCTGCAGGATGACCGGCCGCTCGAGCTCGTCGGGGTAGGAGCGGTAGAGGAACTCCGCGTAGGTGTCGAAGTCCACGGACCGGCGCAGCAGCGTCGAGTAGTTCATGCCCGGCACGCCGAGCACGCCGCGGTTGTTGTCGGGCGCGACGGCCATCAGCGCGCCGCCGATGATGCCGCCCTGGCTGTTGCCGTCGTAGTACAGCCGCCGCGTGTTGACGACGGGACGATCGTCGATCCGGAACGCCGGGTCCGTGGTGAGTCCGTCGGGGTGGATCATCGCCCGGCCGAGGTAGAGGAAGTTGAGCATCCCCTGCTGGACGCGGTCGGCGAGCTTGGGGAAGTTCGAGATGTCGACGAGAATGGTCCCCACCGTCGGGATGTCGCAGTTCGGGAGCACCACCCGCCCACTCAGCAGGTCGGCGACCATTTCCTCGGAGGGCGGTGCGTCGGGCAGGTCCGCGCACGACATCCCGACCCAGTCCGTCGCGCAGAAGACGAATCCGTGGTTCTGCGACAGGGCCCTGAGCTGACCCTGGTTGACCTCGCCGCGACTTCCGAGGAGGCCGTGGCCGTAGATGCCCGGCCGCAATGGGCCACCCGTCGCCGCGACGCGGGGGATGTTGCAGGTGAAGCGGGCAGCGGTCGTCCCGTTCGCGGCGGGCAGGCCGCCTTCGTAGTTGAACGTTCCCCCGGACCCGCACCCGGGAAGGTCGAGGTAGCAGGGAACGGTGATCGTGCCCTCGACCTGGCGCATGATCTCGCCGTCCGGTCCACCGGGGTCATCGGTGACCTTCTCGACGGCAAAGGCCGGCGAGCTGCCCTGGACCTTGAGATCGGCGAGATCGGTGTCGCCGAGCTTGGCGAAGGCGTCGTCGCGGATGCGGAGCATCCGCTCGGTCAGGTTGCGCTCGCTGGCGACGGTGAAGTCCCAGGCCAGGAAGAGATCGTCGCGGCGGACGCCCGCGCGGGCGAGCTCGAGGAAGAGGCGCTCGGCGTGCGGGCGGCGCGCCTCGAGATCGGCGTCGCGCGTGACGATGCCGTCGCGCAGCGCGCGGAAGGCGGTGCTCGGCGCGATGATCGCGCCGTCGGCCGTGCGCATGCGGCGCAGGGCGACGACGTAGCGGTGGCCCTCGCGGAAGTTGCGCGCGGGCCGCACGATCACGTTGCGGTCCGCCGGATCCTCCGGGTTCACGTCGATCTCGGTCCAGACAGGATGGCGGCGACCCGTCGCCGCATCGATGACGACGACGGGCTGGCGGCGGGCGAAGGAGCGGGCGATGTCGTCGATCGGGACGGCGCGGGTGCGTGCGAGGGCCTCCGGGCTGTCCAGGCCGGGAACGCGCGTGACCAGCGCGCTACCGGGGCTGAAGCCGTCGTTGCGGTTGAGCTCGGTGTTCGAGGCACGGACGCCCGCCTCGTTGACGGGCATCGCCTCACGCGGGAACGCGATGTGCAGCCCCGTGTCGGTCGCGGCGTCGCGAGCGGTGAAGCGGTTGCTCGGGAAGGGCTGGAGGCAGACGGAGGCGTCGAGCTGATCGCAGGCGCGGCCGTCAGGTATCCGGAGCCCGACCGGCTCGCGGGGTTGGGCCACGCAGCGCAGCCTGCGCTCGGCGCGGCCGGCGGACGGCGCGCCGGACCGAGGTCCGCGATCCCGGTAAGCGCGCACGACCAGGCGCGCGTCGGCGCAAGCATTCAGCGCCGCGCGGCCGCCGCGGCTCAGCGACAGCCGCACGGTGCGGTTGCCACGTGTGGTGAGCGGCTCGGTGAAGGGGCTGACCAGCCGGACCGGTTTCGCGCTGCGCACGGTGACCCGCACTGTCTTTGCCCCGGGTTCCGCCACCCGCAACTTCGCCGCCTGTGCGGGCGCCGCCAGCGCGAGCACTCCGATCATCACCATCACCAATCGCATCGCACGAAGGTTGGCAGCTCGCATCCCCTCAGGGCGCCGTCAGCCGGCTCCGGCGCATTCCTCGGCGCCAACGGCGCCGGCGGCATCGTCGACGGCGGCGGCAACCGGACCGATCCGCTCCGCCAGCTCCGCGCGGGTGACCTCGCTCCCGACGGTCGAGAGGTCGTCCAAGAGGGCGACGGCCCGCCGGTCGGCGGCCAGGAGCCGCTCGTAGCGGGCCGCGACGTCCGCGGCGGGATCGAGGCGGGCGAGTTCGGCCTGCTGGCGGCGGGCGAGAGCGGCGGCTGCATCGAAGTACTCCCGTGCCTGCTGCGGATCTTCGAAGTCGAGGTCGCCGAGTGCCCGGCCCCGCTCGGCGTACTTCGCGCAGATCGCGTCGGCCCGCTGAGCGAGCGCCCGGGCGTCGAGACCGTCGGCGCCACAACCGGCCGCGGCCCCGGCCAGCAGCACGGCGACGAGCCCGCTCCTCTTGCGCATGACGTTCACGCTACGGCGCGGTAGCTTGCCGAGCTGTGACCGGAACGCCCGACCTGCACCAGACACGGATGGAGAGCGCAGCCGAGCCTCCGTTCCATGACGAGCTCGAGACGGTCTGGGGTGCCGCATGGGGGGCGTCGGACGAGGTGGGCCGCCTGCGGCGGGTGCTCGTGCGCTCTCCGGGCGATGAGCTGGCTGCCGTCCGCGCCGATGCGTGGGATGAGGAAGCTCAGGCGCTCGTTGATCCACAGGGACGCTGGTACTGGACCGACCGCACCCCGCCTGATCTCGAGCGCGTGCGCTCCCAGCACGCCGGGCTCGTGCGCACGCTGGAGTCCGAGGGCGTCGAGGTGGTCACGTCCCCACCGCTCGGCGGCGGCTTCGTCAAGGCCATCTACACCCGCGACCCGCTGGTCACCGTGCCCGGCGGCGCGATCATCGGCCGCATGGCGGTGCGCGCCCGGCGCGGTGAGGAGGCGGCCCTGACCCGCGAGGTCGCCGCGGCCGGCCTGCCGATCCTCTCGACGATCACCGGCACCGGCACGCTCGAGGGCGGCTCGTTCGTGAAGCTGCGCCCGGGCCTCGCGGCGTTCGGCACCTCGATCCGCTGCAACGAGGAGGGCGCCCGCCAGCTGCGAGAGGTGCTCGCCCGCATCGGCTGGGAGCTGATCGTGGTGCCGCTGCCCGGATACACGATCCACCTGGACCTCCACCTCGCGATGGTCGACGTGGACAAGGCGCTCATCAACGCGCCGGGCCTGCCGTACGGATTCATCGAGCGCTTGCGGGCCGAGGGCTTCGAGGTGCTCCACGCCGACCCGGACGAGGCTTGGGGCCTCAACGCGCTGTCGCTCGCGCCGGGGCGGGTGCTGATGGCCGAGGGCTCACCCCGGTCGGCGGACCTGCTCAGCCGGGCGGGAGTCGACGTCGTCACCGTCGCGTACGACGAGATCCACAAGAACGGCGGCGGCGTGCACTGCTCGACGATGGAGCTGCTGCGGGAACCGGCCCGATGAACGCCGCCGCGGTCGTCGAGCGGCTGCGCGACCTCGACGCTCGCAGCGGCGGGCGGCGGGTGGCGTGGGGGCCGGTCTGGCGCGAGGAGCGCGAGCGCTTCCTCGACTGGATCGCCGCGGAGGTCCCTGCCGCCGAGGTCTCCCGCGACGCTGCGGGGAACCTCTGGGCCCGTGTGGCCGGCGACTCGGCGGAGACGGTGGTGATCGGCTCACACATCGACTGCGTCCCCGACGGAGGTTGGCTCGACGGCTGCCTGGGCCTGTTCGCGGCTGCGGAGGTGCTGCGGACCCTCGAGCACCCGCGCCGGTCGGTCGCGCTGGTCGACTGGGCCGACGAGGAGGGCTCGCGCTTCGGGCACTCGCTCCTCGGCTCCTCCGCCGCGGCGGGGCTGCTCGACGTGGAGGCCGCGGGCGCGCTGATCGACGCGGACGGGGTGACCCTGGCCTCCGCGCTCGCCGACAACGGGGTCGAGGTCACGAGGATGCCCGAGGCGGCCGCAGAGCTCGCGGACGCCGTCGCCTTCGTCGAGTTGCACATCGAGCAGGGACCCGTGCTCGACGACGCCGGACTCCCGGCCGCGGCGGTCGACGGGTGTCTCGGGGTGCGGCGGACCGAGGCGCTCTTCACGGGTCGCGCCGGCCACGCCGGGGCGACACCGATGGACCGCCGCCAGGACCCGCTGCAGGCCGCGGCGCGCTGGGCGCGAGCCGCGCGCGATGCGGCGGTCCGCGCGGGCGGGCTGGCGACGATCGGCGCGCTGCGGACCGAGCCCGGAACGCCGACGGCGATCGCCGATCGGACGCGGGCGACGCTCGACCTGCGCCACCGTGATCTCGAAACGCTCGTCGGCATGGACACGACGGCGCGCGAGGCCGCGCTGGCGGCAGCCGAGGCAGAGGGGTGCACGGTGACCGTCGAGCCGCTGTGGTCGATCGACCCTGTGCGCTTCGACGCGCAGCTCGTCGCGCGCGCCGAGGCCCTGACGAGCCCGGCCCTGACCTCAGGCCCGCTGCACGACGCGGCCGCCGTGGCGCGGGCCGGGATCCCGACCGTGATGCTCTTCGCGCGGACGCGCGGCGGCGTCTCCCACTCCCGTGAGGAGGACGCCGACGAGGCCGACCTGATCGCGGCCGTCGAGGCGTACGGCGCGCTCGTGTCAGAGCTGATCGCGTAGGCGATCGAGCAGGGGCGCCTGGGCGGGGTTGATCCGCGTGCGCGCCTCCTCGAAGGCAAACCACGCGGCACGGTCGACCTCCGGGAACACCGCCGTGCGACCCGACCGCGGCGGCCACTCGAGCTCGAACGTGTTCGACACGATCGCGTCGGCGTCGAGATCACCCTCGAGCGCGAAGGCGACGACGACCTTGCCGCCCTTCTGCTTGATCTCGCCGAGCGGCAGCAGCTCCGGGTTGCCGAGGTCCGTTCCGGTCTCCTCGGCGAATTCGATCAGCGCGCGGGCGTCAGGGTGCTCGCCTGGTTCGATCTCACCCTTCGGGATCGACCATGCCCCTGCGTCCTTTCGGGCCCAGAAGGGACCTCCCGGGTGCACGAGCAGCACCTCCGCGCGGCGACGGTGCAGCAGGATCCCAGCGCTCGTGACGGGCACGGCGCGAAGGTACCCTGCAGGGGTGCGCCATGGCAGTGACGTCAAGACCATCGCGGCTGCCGCCCGGGTCTTCTGGAGCAACCGTTCGCCGCGGATCCTCGCCCTCGGCCTGACGGCCACCGTGGTGGCCCGCGTCCTGGTGGGCGACCCGGACTGGCGCGATCTCGTGGCGGCCGGGCTGATGCTGCCGATCTACGTCTTCGGCGAATGGGCGATCCACGTCCATCTGCTGCACCTGCGGCCGTTCCGCTTCCGCGGCCGCACCGTCGAGCTGATGACCGCCGCGTCCCACCGGTCCCACCACGAGCACCCGCACGACCTCAACCGCATCCTGCTCGGCCCGTGGGAGGCCGTCGCGCTGCTCGCGCTCGCGGTCCCCCTCCCGATTGCGCTCGGGAGCCTGATCGTCGGCGTGGCGCTCGGGCCGGTGCCGGTAGGCGTCGCCGTCACGGCGGGCATGACGGGCTACGCCCTGGTCCTGGTCTACGAGTGGACGCACTTCCTCATTCACACGGCGCACCGGCCACGCTCGCGCTACTACCGCTCGATCTGGCGCGGGCACCGGCTGCACCACTTCAAGAACGAGCGGTACTGGCACGGCATCACCAACACGCTCAGTGACCGGGTGCTCGGAACGGCTCCCGATCAGCGGACGGTCCGGCGCTCATCGACGGCGCGAACGCTGCGCCCCTGACCGGGGTGACCAGCGCGATCGACGAGGTCAGATAGACCGCCTGCGCACGGTCGAGCCGGTCGAGGTCGATCTCGTCCTCGACCGCGCCGACCGCGGCGATCACCCGCTCCCGGGTGATGCCCGGCAGCAGGCGGCCGTCCGCCGGCGGGGTCAGGTGGCGGCCGTCCTCGACGATGAAGACGTTGGCCCACGCGCCCTCGAGCACCGCGCCGTCGGCGTCGACGATCAGCGCGTCCGACGGCGTGCGCCGGTCGGCCCACTTGCGCTCCCCGAGCCCCCCGGGGATGAGCACGGGAACGAGCGCGGGCGCCGGGCGTGCCGGACCCGCCGGGCTCGTCTCGACGGCGCCGCCGAGAACGCGGACGCGATGGCGACCCGCACCGGCGCGCGCCGCCGCCAGCACGATCTCCTCGCGCAGGGTGTCGTCCCCCAGTCGTTCGAGGTGGCGCTCGAGCAGCGGCACCCGTCCGTCGACGGCCAGCATCGTCTCCATCACCCCGAGCGCCGGGTCGGGCCGCGGGATCTCCAGCAGCGGCGGTAGCCGGCGGGCCGGGCGGCGCGGCCTTGCGGGGACCGGGGTGACGGTGCCGAGCGCGTCGAGCACGGGGCGCGCCTTGTCGAGCGCCTCCGCGAGCTCTGACTCCGGTTGCGAGTCGGCGACGATGCCGCCGCCGACCCCGAGCCAGGCACGGCGCCCCGCCACCTCGAGGGTGCGGATCGCGACGTTGAGCTCGAGGCCCGCGACCGGGCTGACGTAGCCGACGGCGCCCGTGTAGACCTCGCGCCCGCTCGACTCGAGCGCGGCGATCACCTTCATCGCCTGGACCTTCGGCGCGCCCGTCACGCTGCCGGGCGGGAACGCCGCCCGGATCAGGTCGCGGTCGCTCGCGTCCGTGGCCGCCTCCACGCGCGACACCATGTGAAAGAGGCCGGGGTGTTCGTCGATGCGCGGTTCGTGCGCGGCGACGGTGCCGTAGCGGGCGACACGACCCAGGTCGTTGCGGACGAGGTCGACGATCATCACGTGCTCGGCGGCGTCCTTGGCCGACTGCGCGAGCTCGACGCGGCTCGGCGCCGTGCCCTTGATCGGGTCGCTGTGCACGGCGCTGCCGTGGCGGCGCAGGAACAGCTCAGGCGAGAAGGACGCGACGGCGTGCCCCTCGCCGCCGAAGAAGGCCGAGTACGGCGGCGCGTGGGTGGCGGTGGCGTCCGCGAAGGCGTCGAGGGCGTCACCGTGCAGGTCGCCTTCAAGGCGCAGCGTGAGGTTCGCCTGGAAGAGCTCGCCCTCGGCGATCCTGCGCACCGCGTCGCGGACCGCCCAGCGGTGACCGTCGAAGCCGGGGGCGCGCGGCGTCATCCCCTCCAGGCGCCACGGCCGGCGCTCGGGAACACGGCGCGCGAACTCCTCACGCCGGGCGGCGAGCGCCTCCGCCCGCTCGGGCGTCTCGAGTGCCTCGAACCACCACCCTCCGTCGGCGTCGAGGCGCAGGACGTGGTCGTAGAAGCGGACATCGAGGGCAGGCAGCGCGACGGGCCGCGGAGGCTGCGGAGGGAGGCGCTCGATCTCGGCGCCCAGGCCGTACCCCAGCCACCCGAACCAGCCGCCGCCGACCGCGCCGGGCGGCCCTGGGACCGGGGCGATGCCGGCGGGAAACCCGGCGGCCGGAAGCGGATCGGACCCGGCGATGGCTCCGCCGCCCGCCCACGCGCCCATCAACAGGAACGGACGCTCGTCGGCGCGCAGCATGCGCAGCACGTCCTGCGGGGTCGCCTCGAGTGCGAGCCGGTGCCGCGTCAGCTCCACGGGTCGAATCTAGGTCGTCCGTCAGGGGGACGGCGGATCGTCCCCTGGGCCGATGACCGCCCACGACAGCGGTGGGAGCGTGCTCGCCATGACCTCCCTGCTCGCTCCCTCCACCCTCCTCGTCTTTCCCGACGACCCCGCCTACGACGAGGCTCGCCGCGCCTGGAACCTCGCCATCGACCAGCGGCCGGCCGCGATCGCGCTCCCGGAGACCGTCGACGATGTCGTCGACGCGGTGCGTGCGGCCCGCGGCGCCGGCCTGCGCGTCGCGGCGCAGGGGACCGGCCACAACGCGGGTCCGCTCGGCGACCTCTCCGACACGATGCTGATCAAGACCCACCGGATGCGCGGCGTGCGCATCGATGCCGCCAACCGGGTCGCGCACGTCCAGGCCGGGGCGTTGTGGATGGACGTCGTCGAGCCGGCCGCGCGCCACGGCCTGGCCTGCCTGCACGGCTCCGCACCGGACGTGGGCGTCGTCGGCTACACGCTCGGCGGCGGCCTGAGCTTCTACGGGCGGCGCTACGGCACGGCGGCGAGCCGGGTCCTCTCGTTCGAGGTCGTCACCGCGGACGGCGAGCTCCTGCACGCCGACCGGCGCGAGAACGCCGACCTCTTCCATGCGCTGCGCGGCGGCGGCGGCGCCTTCGCCGTCGTCACGGCGATGGAGTTCGAGCTCTTCGCACCCGGCCCGATCCAGGGCGGCCACCTCTGGTTCGAGCTCGACCGGGGCCGCGAGGTCTTCAAGGCCTGGGCCCGCTGGGCGCCGACGCTCCCCGAGACCGCGTTCGCGACGGCGCGCGTGCTCCGGGTCCCGGACATCGACGGGCCCCCGGAGCATCTGCGCGGCAGGGAGTTCGCGATGATCGAGGCGGTCATCCTCGGCACCCCCGAGGAGGCCGACGAGCTGCTGGCGCCGGTCCGGGCGCTCGGTGCCGCGATGGACACGATCGCGCCGATGGCGATCGAGGCCGTGGCCCATCTGCACATGGACCCTCCGGGGCCGGTGCCGGGCGCCGGCGACCACCAGGCGTTCGCCACGTTCACCGACGCCGCGATCGATGCCCTCTTCGACGATCTCGGGCCGTCGCTGCTCGGCGTCAAGGTGCACAGCACCGTCGGGGACCGGCTCGCCGCGCTCGGCGGTCCCTTCCTCGCCTTCGCGGTGGGCCTCACCGCGACCCCCGAGATGGCGGTCGCGGTGCGCGCCGACCTCGCCCGGCTGCGCACCGCCCTCACGCCATACGCGACCGACCGCGAGTACCTCAACTTCGCCGAGGTCGCTGGTGCGGCCGGGACGTTCTGGGACGCACCCACCCACGCCCGGTTGCGCGCCGTCAAGGCGACGTTCGACCCGGCGAACGTCATCCGGTCGAACCACCCGATCGGCTAGGGGTCGCTCACGCGTGTCGCCTGGCGGTCGAAATATGACCTCCAGGCGACACAGCCGGCCGTGTGAGCATCGTCACGCCCGAGCGAATGCGGGGCGGCATGACGCCGGGTCCCGGTTGAGGGGATGGGAGGCCGGGGTAGGCCTTCCGTATGACTGACGAAAGAACAACGGGCGGACTGGTGGGCAAAGTTGCCGGCCGGATCAAAACCGCCGCTGGAACCCTGACCGACAACGACGATCTTGCGCGGGAGGGTCGTCTGCAGGAGGCCCAGAGCGACGCCGATGTCGAGGCACGCAAGGCGCAGCTCGAAGCGCGCCGCGCCGACGAGGAGGCCAAGACCAAGGCCGAGAAGGCCGAGATCGAGGCCGAGCGCCGCGATCTCGACAACGAGATCGCCGCACAGGAGCGCGAGCGCGCTGCCGAACTGGACAAGCGCCGGGCCGAGCAGACCGCCGCCGAGCAGCAGCAGGCTCAGGCCGAGCGGGCCGCCGAAGCGCGCGAGCGCGACGAGGACGTCGCGGAAACCGTCGAGGACCGCGCGGAGGAGACCCGCGTGGACGCCGCTCGGGACGCGGCAGCACTCGAGCGCGAGGCCGCCAAGGCCGACGCGAACGCAGACCGGATCGAAGGGGCGGCATAGCCATGGGCGTACGGAATCTCATCGGGGGCGCCACGAGCGCCTACCTCGGAGCAGTGAAGTGGCCGCTCAGCCAGGCGGCCCGCGTCGTGGGGCGCGGCCGGCCGGAGGCCAAGAGCGGCGCTGAACTGGCCGTCGACCGCGCGGACGCGAAGGCTCGCGCCGTCGCCGGGGCGGTCACGGGTGACCAGGACCTCAAACAACAGGCCCGCAAGAAGAGCGCCGCGGCCGACCAGCGCGAACGCGCCGCGCGCCTGCGCAAGCAGGCCGCCAAG
Organism: uncultured Solirubrobacteraceae bacterium; assembly: GCA_963781415.1. Lineage (GTDB taxonomy): Bacteria > Actinomycetota > Thermoleophilia > Solirubrobacterales > Solirubrobacteraceae > DATLGB01. The sequence continues at coordinate 1,835,695 of CAWAFT010000002.1, read as the reverse complement.
AAGACGAGCTCGGCCGAGAAGACCGCCGCACAGCGCGAGGCGAAGGCCACCGAGCGCCGCCAGGCCGCCGTCGATCGCGAGGCCGAGCAGCGCAAGTCCGCCGAGGCCAAGCGCAAGGAGACGGAGAAGAAGGCCGAGAACGCCGCCGAGCGCCGCAAGCGCGACGCCGAGGAGGCCAAGGCGAAGGTCGACCAGGCCAACGCCAAGAAGGAGCAGCGCGAGCGGCGCGAGGTCGTCGCCGAGAAGGACGAGGCGCTCGCGCGATCGCGAGGACGCCCACACCGCGCGTGACGAGGCCGAGCGGCTCGCCGGCGCAGCCGCCCGCGCCAAGGCCAAGCGCAAGGACTGACGCGTCGACCGCACCCGGAGGCGGCCCCTAGGCCCTGCCTCCGGGTGCTCTGCGCGACGACGGTCAGGCCGAGGCGGCCGCGCGCGCGGTGAGCGCCTGCCAGTCCACGGTCGCCTCGAGTCGCGCGAGCGTCGCCGTCAGCTGGCCGAGCATGCGCCCCGCGGCGAGGTCCGCCGGGTCGGGCGTGACCTGGGCGGCGAGCGCCATCAGCTCGCCGATGCGCGCGTAGGCGCGCAGCGTCAGCCCTTCGAGCGCCGCCGCGTCGAGCGTCGCCTCGCCCTCGACGAGCTCGCCGAGGACATCGCGGATCAGCGCGAAGGCGCCGCGCGCGGCGTCCGCGTCGAGCAGTTCCAGCGCCTCGTTCGCCGACGCGAAGCGATCCTCGTCGCCGTCGCCGAGCGCGGTGAAGGCGGCCACGAAGTGGTCCATGCGCTCACGCGACAGCGGTCGGGCGAGCCCGGTTCCGAGCAGGCCGATCCCGTCGCCGAGCAGGATCACGTGGGAGGGGCGCGGGTCGGTGAGCACGAGACCGGCCTGACGCCACGCCGTCAGATGCGCGGTGATGAGCAGCTCCGCCACCCGCTCGGAATCGGCAGGCCGCTCATCGCTCAGCGCCGGACCTTCGAGCAGTTCGCTCACCATGAGCCCCGGCGCACATTCGTCCACATAGACAGCGGGCACCCTGACCCCGTCGACACGACGCAGCGCGCGCCGAATCTGGTGCTGGGTCTCCGCCTCGTGCTCGAGGTCGAGCTCGTCCATGGTCGACTCACGCACCTCGCGCAAGACCCCCCGGACATCGAGGGCCCCGAACAACATGCGCAGCGGGCCGGCGAGCGTGTCGAGCAGCGCGAGCTCACCCCGGATGGTGGCGGCGACGCCGGGCCGGGCGAACTTGACGGCCACGGGCTCCCCGTCGAGTTCTGCGACGTGGACCTGGGAGGTCGGAGTGACGGCCAGCGGCTCTTTGACGAGCCCCTTGACCGACTTGGGGAGTGCCTTCTCGACGAGCTTGGCGTCCATGGGCTCCACCACGGCCGCCCAGGCGGCGTCGAGTTCTGCTCGGACGGGTGCCCGCAGCGGTTCGGGCAAGGCCGCGTCGTCGACGACCCGCGCGTACCGCGCGAGCAGCACCCGGCCGCTCGCCGTGCGTCGCAGCAGGGATGCAGCGACATCGACGAGCGTGCGCAACGCGCCAGGAATGGGCTCAGGCATAGAGAGCGGCCACAGCGGGAAGTCCGTATCACCGACCCGCAGTTTGACGATCAGACAAAGGAGCCAGCATGGGCGACGGATCAGTGGACGACGGCAAGGGCCGGATCAAGGAAGCAGCCGGAGACCTCACGGGCGACGACAGCCTGAAGAACGAGGGCAAGGTCGATCAGGCCACCGGCAAGATCAAGGACACCGTGGGAGACGCGGCCGACAAGGTCAAGGACAAGCTCTAAGACCCCACCCGGAGCGGCGGGCGCCGCACAGTGGCAGACGCTAGTGTTTCTCACTTGATGCCTGGCGCCCGCCCGCTCCCGCGTGGACCCCACCGGCTCGCGCGCGAGGAGGTCCTCGCCTCCCAGCGCGGCCGGATGCTCGACGCGATGGCCGAGGTCGTCGCACTGCGGGGCTACAGCGCCGCCACCGTCGCCGACGTCGTCGACCGCGCCGGCGTTTCTCGCAAGACCTTCTACGAGCACTTCCGCGACAAGGAGGAGTGCTTCCTCGCCGCCTACGACGCCGGCGTGGAGATCCTCATGGCGACGATGCGCGACGCGGGCGACGACGTACGCTCGCGCATCGGCGCGTTCCTGCGCACGCTCGCGGCCGAGCCCGCCTTCGCACGCACGTTCGTGATCGAGATCGGCGCCGCCGGTCCGCGCGCACTGCGGCGCCGCCAGGCGGTCCACGAGGCCTTCGCCACCATGATCGGCACCGCGCCGGAGGCCCTGGCCTGCGTCGGCGCGACGAACGAGCTCGTCGCCCGCGAGGTCAGCCGCGACCGGTTCGCGCAGCTACCCGACCTCGAGGACCTCGTCGTCTCGATCTACGAGCGCCTGCTGTAGCACTCGGTGACCGCCGGCTCTGGGCGCCTGCGACACGCATCCAAGTCGTTTGACTCTCGGTCGATCGGCCGTCATGATCGCCCCGGTGCGGGTGGCGGTGGCGCTTATGACGACGCTCGTGTGCCTCGGGTCAGCTGCGTCGGCGCGCGCGCAGGTCCTCGTGCCGACGCTCTACGTCGGTACGGGCGAATACGAGTACACGGTCCCGGAGGGGGCCAGTAGCGTGTTTGTGACCGTCGTGGGCGGGCGGGGCGCAGACAGCCGCGCCGAGGACGATCGCACCGGCGCCGGCGGGCTCGCCGATGAGGTCAGGGCGTCGTTCGACGTCACCCCGGGTGAGGTGTACTACTTCACGGTCGGCGGCAGCGGCGATCGGGAGCAGGGTGGCTTCAACGGCGGTGCCGGAGGCACCCGTATCTCCGCAGGCGCCTGGTCGGGCGGCGGGGGCGGGGCGAGCGATATCCGTCGCTGTTCACGCTTCGCCGTGTGCCTCACCGATACGCGGCTGGTGGTGGCGGGCGGCGGCGGCGGCGGCGGCCTGCCCGCCGTGGCTCCGGGTCGGACCGACCCTGGAGCTGCGGGTGGTGCGGCGAACGAGTCGGGAGCGGACGGGAGCAACGGCGCGGGCCTCCCCGGCGGGGGTGGCGGCGGTGCGGCGACGCTCAGCGCCGGTGGGGCGGGCGGAACGGTCAACGGCGGGGACGGGATGCCGGGTCACCCGGGCACGAGCTACTTCGGCGGTTTCGGAGGCGCGCGACTCCCCTGCCCGACAACGGACGCCGGCGGTGGTGGCGGCGGCGGGTACTTCGGCGGTGGCGGTGGGGCCAGCGGCGAATTCACCGAATCCGACTACCGCAGCGCGGGTGGTGGCGGCGGCGGCTCGTCCTACGTCGCCCCGGAGGTCAGACTCGGCGGCATGGCCAGCAGCAGCAGCTTCCCGCAGGTGTTCATCTCCACCCTGATGTTCGGCGGGCCGCCCGACCCGCCACCGCCGCCCTTCCCAACGCCGCCACCGCCGCCCTCGCCGTCGCCGACGGCCACTCCAAGCCCCGATCCGACGCCCTCGCCGACGCCCACTCCGGCGCCGACCGCCACGTCAACACCCGCACCACCGGCCACCTGCGCGTCCGTGACGGCCACCCCGACCCCGACCGCGACCGCGACCCCAACAGCGACGGCGACAGCGACAGCGACCGTCAGCCCAACCGCGACACCGTCCCCAGGGCCGACCACCGGACCCACCGCGACGACGGTCCCGCCGCGCGACACCACCGCCCCCTCGCTGCGCATCAAGCGCAAGGGCAAGCTCAAGCGTGGCGGCAGGATCACGCTGCACGCACTTGCCAGCGACCCTTCCGGACTGCGCTCGGTCACCCTGCGGATCGGCGGCGGGCCCGCCCGCGTCACCACCCGCCTCCGCCTGCGCCTCCCCAGGCGGCGCGCGAAACTCACCGTCCGCGCAACGGCGACCGACACGGCCGGCAACGTCGCCCGGCGCGCCCTGCGGCTGAAGATCAGGTAGCGGTCGCCGCGGCGCGCGCCTTGCGCGTCGCCTTGACCCGGTCGTTCTGCGAGAGGTGGACCTTGCGCAGCCGCACGGTCTGCGGCGTCACCTCGACGCACTCGTCGTCGCGCAGGAACTCGAGCGCCTGGTCGAGCGAGAGCTTCTTCGCCGGCACGAGCCGGACGAGCACGTCCGACGTGGACGAGCGCATGTTGGTCAGGTGCTTCTCGCGGACCGCGTTGACGTCGAGGTCGTCGGCGCGCGAGTTCTCGCCCACGATCATGCCCTCGTAGACCTCCTCGCCCGGCTCGACGAACAGCGTGCCGCGCTCCTGCATCGCGCTGCAGGCGAAACCCGTGACGGAGCCGGTGCGGTCGGAGACCAGCGCGCCCGACGGCCGCGTGCGCAGATCGCCGTGCCAGCGCTCGTAGCCCTCGAAGACCGAGTGGGCGATGCCCGTGCCGCGCGTCTCGGTGAGGAACTCGGTGCGGAACCCGACGAGGCCGCGCGCCGGGACGAGGTAGTCCATGCGGACCCAGCCCGTGCCGTGGTTGACCATCGACTCCATGCGACCCTTGCGCAGCGCGAGCAGCTGCGTGACCACGCCGACGTACTCCTCGGGCACGTCGATCATCATCCGCTCCACCGGCTCGTGCACGGCGCCGTCGATCTCACGCGTGACGACCTGGGGCTGGCCGACGGTGAGCTCGAAGCCCTCGCGACGCATGATCTCCACCAGGACGGCGAGCTGCAGCTCGCCACGACCCTGGACCTCCCAGGCGTCGGGACGCTCGGTGTTGGCGACGCGCAACGAGACGTTGCCGACCAGCTCGGCGTCGAGCCGCGCCTTCACCTGGCGGGCGGTGAGCTTGTCGCCCTCACGGCCGGCCATGGGCGACGTATTGATGCCAATGACCACCGAGAGCGACGGGTCGTCGACGTGGATGACCGGAAGCGGTCGCGGGTCGTTGAGGTCGGCGAGCGTCTCGCCGATCGTGACCTCGTCCAGCCCGGCGAGCGCCACGATCTCGCCCGGGCCGGCCTCGTCGGTGGCGACGCGGTCGAGCGCGTCGGTGACGTAGAGCTCGGACACCTTGGCGCGGGTGACCGTCACTCCGTCCGCCCGGCACCAGGCGATGTCCTGGCCCTTGCGGATCGTCCCGTGGCGCACGCGACAGATGGCCAGACGGCCGAGGTAGGGGGACGCGTCGAGGTTGGTGACGTAAGCCTGCAGCGGGTGCTCGTCGTCGTACTCGGGCGCGGGGACGTGCTGGACGAGCAGGTCCAGCAGCGGGCGCAGGTCCTCGCCCTCGGCGCCGCGCTCCATCGACGCCCAGCCGGCCTTGGCGTTCGTGTAGACGATCGGGAAGTCGAGCTGGTCCTCCTCGGCGTCGAGGTCCAGGAAGAGCTCCTCGACCTCGTGGACGACCTCCTCGATGCGCGCGTCGGGCCGGTCGACCTTGTTGACGACGAGGATCACGGGCAGCCGCGACTCGAGCGCCTTGCGCAGGACGAAGCGTGTCTGGGGCAGCGGGCCCTCGGAGGCGTCGACGAGCAGCAGCACGCCGTCGACCATCGTCAGCGCCCGTTCGACCTCGCCGCCGAAGTCGGCGTGGCCGGGCGTGTCGACGATGTTGAGCTTCGTGTCGCCGTACCGCACCGCCGTGTTCTTGGCGAGGATCGTGATGCCCTTCTCGCGCTCCAGATCCATGGAGTCCATGACGCGCTCGTTGACGTCCTGATTGGCGCGGAAGGCGCCGTTCTGCCACAGCATCGCGTCGACGAGCGTGGTCTTGCCGTGGTCGACGTGCGCCACGATCGCCACGTTTCGGATGTCTTCGCGCCTGGTGATCACCCGATCGAGCCTAGGCTCAGACCCATGAGCGCGCTGCTCTCCCTGCTGGCGATGGGAGCGGTCGTCCTGTACGGCGCCTTCACGGTGCTGGCCGGGATCGCGCCGGCCGAGGCGGCCGTCGCGAGCGCGATCGCCGCTGCCCTCGCCGCGCTGTTGCTCCTCCGTTACGTCCGCCTGGACTACGAGCTACGCAGTCAGGGCGGGGACCCTGACCTGCGCAGCGCCCGCAACCGGCAGCGCGAGCGCCGGGGCTTCTAGGCGCGGGGAGGGCACGCCGCCGTCGGCGAGCAACGCGTCGAGGAACGCGAAGCCGTCGCCACCGCGCGCAATGATCTCGCGTGCCGCCGCAGCGCCGGCGCCATCGTTGGGGCGCAGGGCGGCGAGGATCCCGACGCGCAGGGCGATGCGCAGCCGTCCGCCCGCGAGCGACAGGCAGCGACGCCTTCGCGCGCGGGTGACGCGGCGGTCACCGCGCGTGGCGACCGCCGCCGCCGCGTAGGGCCGCAGCCCCTGCCGCTGGGCATGGCCGAGACGATCGTTGAACGCACGCAGGAAGCCCGCAAGGACCGGGTCGACGCAGCGGGGCCGGTCGCTGAAGGCCTCGCCGGCCAGCATCGACGCCAGCTCCATGACGCACGCGCCGTCCGCCGGCGAGCGGTGTCGCCCACGCGCCAGGCGCACAGTCTGATGCGAGGCCCCCGCCACCCCTCGAACCTTACCCCCGGACGGGATGAGAAATCAGTTTTTCCGCGCCTGGATCGCCGCGGCCTGTCGGCGATCAGTCCTGCGCGTCGATCGCCACGCGCCCGGCGCGCACCGTCAGCGTGCGCTCGCCCTTGAGCAGCTGGACGAGCTCGTCGCCGACCAGCGCTCGCCGCCAGCCCTCCAGCGTGCGCACCGACGGCAGCTCGGCGCCCCGCCGGACCGCGACCACAACCGGGCTCAGGTCTGCGCGCGCGGCGATGAGCTCGTAGGCGAGACCGGCCTCGAGCGCCCGGGCGCGCACGAGCGACTCCGCCAGCGCGATCACCGGGCCGTCGCCGGACTCGGACATCAGCCGCTCCTCGCGGTCGAGCTTTATCGGCTCGGCGTTGCGGCCCCGCTCGATCGCATCGAGGATCTCCTGTCCGCGGCGCCGGCCCACGTCCGGGGTGAGCCCGCGGATCGAGCCGAGCGCGGCGCGGTCGCGCGGTGCGCGCTTGGCGAGCTCGACCACCGACGGGTCGCGCAGCACCGATCCGACCGGCCGGTCCTCGCGCTCCGCCGTGCGCTCCCGCCACGCCGCCAGCTCCCGGGCGATCGCGCGCTCGCGGGCGTCGAGGCCGCTCGAGCGCGGCAGCCGGCGCCAGACCTCTTCCGGGTTGCGCTCGTCGGTCGCCGCGGCGATCGGCAGGCACTCCTCCCGGGCCCACTCGAGTCGGTCCTTCGCGATCAGTCGCGCCTGGATCTCGTCGGCGAGCGGCAGCAGATGCTCGACGTCCTCCGCCGCGTAGGAGAGTTGCTCCTCCGTCAGCGGCCGCTGGTCCCAGCGCGTGAAGGAGGCGGACTTCTTCAGGCGGATGCGCAGGACGTCGTGGAGCAGCCCGAGGTAGCCGGCCTGCGCCGAGAACCCGGCGAAGCCGGCCGCGACCTGGGTGTCGAAGACGTTCGTGACGTCGGTCTGCCAGCACCGGCGCAGCAGGGCGACGTCCTGGCGGCCCGCGTGCAGCACGATCTCGACGGCCGGATCCGCGAGGCATTCGGCGAGCGGCGCCGGATCGAACTCCGGGCCCGCGATCGGGTCGAGCATGGTGATCTCCTCGCCCACGACGATCTGGACGAGGCACAGCAGCGGCCGGTAACGGCCCTCGGGCATGAACTCGGTGTCGATGCCCAGGCGGCCCTCGGCCCGGGCGCGCTCGGCGATCGCGGCGACGTCCATGAGAAGAAGCGCACCCTATCCAGCTTTGTTCGGTACGTTGACAAGCAACTTGACTCAAGGACATCTGGACCGGCTCTCCGCAGTGGACGCCGGGTTCCTCGCGCAGGAGGGCCCGACCACCCACATGCACATCGGCGGTGTCGTGCTGCTCGACGGCCCGCCGCCCGGTCTCGACGAGTTCATGGCCCATGTGCGCTCGCGGCTGCACCTCGTCCCGCGCTACCGCCAGAAGGTGGCCAAGGCGCCGCTGGAGTCGGGGCTCCCGCTCTGGATCGATGATCCGAAGTTCAACCTCGGCTACCACGTCCGCCACACCGCGCTGCCCAAGCCCGGCGACGAGGAATCGCTCTTGCGCCTCGCCGCCCGCGCCTTCTCGCAGCGCCTGGACCGTCACAAGCCGCTGTGGGAGCTCTACCTGGTCGAGGGGCTGGCCGACGGCCGCTTCGCGCTCATCTCCAAGAGCCACCACGCCCTGGTCGACGGGGTCTCGGGCGCGGATCTCGCCACCGTCCTGTTCGACCTCGAGCCGAGCCCGGCCGCGACCGAACCGCCGGCCCCATGGGTGCCCAGTCGCGAGCCCACGGGCGCTGAGCTCGTTGCGCGCGGTGTCGAGGGCGCGGTACGCACCGTCGGCTCGCTCGCCGCCAGGGCCGTGACCGACGCGGCCCCGCGCGAGGTGCTCTCCCGGGTCCGCGAGCTGGCCGTCGGCGTGGGCGAGGTCGCTCGCACGGCGCTCAAGGCGCCCCCGGCGACTCCGTTCAACGTGCCCCCCGGCCCGCACCGGCGGTTCGCCGTCGTGCGCGCGGAGCTCGACGAGTTCAAGGCGGTCAAGGGCGCGCTGGGCGGCACCGTCAACGACGTCGTGCTCAGCGCCGTGGCGGGCGGCATCGCCCACTTCCTGCGCGAGCGCGGCCTGGAGACCGACGGCCTGGAGCTCCGCGCCTGCGTGCCGGTCTCGGTGCGCACCGAGGCGACGAAGCACTCGATGGGCAACGAGATCACGATCATGATGGCCCCGCTGCCCGTCGGCGTCGCCGACCCGCTGCAGCGTCTGGCCCGCGTGCGCGAGGTGATGGACGACCTCAAGGAGTCAAAGCAGGCCGTCGGCGCGAAGGCGCTCGCGCAGGCGCAGGACTTCGCGCCGCCGACCATCCACGCCCAGGCCTCGCGGCTGCAGTTCTCGGGGCGGATGTACAACCTGCTGGTCACCAACGTGCCCGGTCCGCAGTTCCCGCTCTACGTGCTCGGCCGGCGGATGCGAGCGATCTTCCCCGTGCCGTTCCTGGCCGGCGATCGGGCCCTGGCGATCGCGATCATGTCCTACGACGGCGGCATGAACTTCGGGCTGCTGGGCGACTACGACGCGATGCCCGATCTCGACGTGCTCGCCGAGGGCATCGAGGGCGCGCTCGGGGAGCTCCAGGCCGCGGCGAAGCGCGCCGGGCGCGTCGAGGCGCGCAAGTCCAAGCGGCGCGCGCCCGCTACGGGGCGATGAGGACCGGCGTCCCGAGCGACACGCGGTCGTAGAGGTCCGTCACGTCGGAGACGTGCATGCGGATGCAGCCGTGTGAGGCGCGGCTGCCGATCGAGTAGTCCTCGCCCGTCCCGTGGATGCCGATCGAACCGTTGACACCCATCCAGCGGGCCTTCAGGGGGTTGCTGGGATCGCTCGAGTCATACGACTGCCCGGCCGCCTCGCCCGCCCATGGGGAGTTCGGCGCCGTCCAGGTCGGGTCGACCTGCTTGCTCTGGATCGCGAACAGCCCGTTCGGAGTCGGGTAGGCAGGCTGGCCGACCGCCACGGAGTAGCTGCGGTCGTAGCGCAGCCGCTTGAACAGCCGCAGCGTGAAAGTCGACTGGTCGATCGTGATGATCGACGGGTACAGGCGCCTGAGGTCGGAGGCGGTGACGTCCGGCTTGACCTTGGTCAGCGGCGCGCGGAGGACGTGGGGCGCCTGCGGGTCGCGGAGGGCGCGCTTGATGGCCCTGTTGGCCGGCTTGAAGGACAGCCGGCGACCCGGCTTGGCCGGCGTGCGCCCGATGCGGGTGACGTTGATCTGCACGCGCGCATTGCGGCCCTCGCTGGCCACGCGGGGCGCGAAGCGCTTCAGGAACGCTTGCACGGGCTTGGCGTCGAACTCCGTGATCGGCAGGACCTCGGTGCCCGGGTCGGCGGCGAAGACGCGGTCCGCTGTCCTGCCGACCGGCATGCGGAGTTTGACGGCGCGGGTCTTGAGCGTGCCCTTCTTGCCGGCGCGACTCACGCGCACGGGTCGTTTGACGCGCTTGAGCACCGGCCCGCGCAGCGCCGCGATCAGCTCCGGACGCGTCATTGCGGACACGTCGATCCCCGCGATGCTCACGTCGTGAGCCACCACGGGCTCGGCCCCGGGGACCGTGGTCGGCACGGGCGTCGGTGTGGGCGCGGCGACCTGAGCGCGGGCGGGCGCGGCGCCGATCAGCACGGTCATGACGATGAGAAGAGGCAGCCGCATTCGCCCACAGAGGTTAGGCGGCGACGGAGGTGTCGCCGGCGAACGCAAGCAACAATTCAGCCACGCGATCGGTCTCCTCGAGCTGGGGGCAGTGGCCGCAGTCGTCGAGCAGCACCACGTCGGTTCCCGGCAGCGCCGCGCTGAGCACCTTGGCACCCGAGTGGCTCACCATCCGATCGCGTGTCCCCCAGATCAACAGGACCGGGCACTCGACGGCGGTGAGGTCGAAGGGATCCGTGAGCTCGGGCAGGAGCCTCCTTCCCGTCGCCAACAGCCGACTGACCGCGGCCCGGTCGGGATGGTGGGAGGCCATCGCCGCGACGATGCGCGCATCCGCACTCCGGGGGCGCGCGAAGGCGAGCCGCCGGAACGTCTCCCCCACGGCAAGGGCGAGCGCGCGGCGCGGGATCGGAACGGGGAGGGCGAGCACCGAGCGGACGACGGGATCGCGCTCGATGAGCTCGAACCAGCGCGGCATGTCCAGGCCGGCGGGAGCGATGGGAACGACACCGGCGAGCGGCAGGTCCGCGCGCTCGGCCAGCCGGAGCGAGACGACCCCGCCGAGAGAGTTGCCGCCGGCGATGACCTGCCCGCCGGCGTCGGAGGCGACCCGCTCGACCAGCGCGCCGGCGAACGCGTCGAGCTGCGGGAGGATCGCTCCCGGCCCGAGCCGCGACGCGGCCCCGAAGCCGGGCAGATCGACCGCGATCGCCCGCTGGTTGCGCCGGCCGAGGACGTCGAGCAACGGGCGCCAGGTGTCCGCCGAATCACCGAAGCCGTGGAAGAGCACCAGCCCCGGCCCGTCCCCCTCGAGCTCGAGCACGCGGGTCTGGAAGCCGTCGACCTCGAGCCGGTGCTCGAAGAGCGGCTGCACGGTCAAGCCGGAGTGACCTCCAACTCCGTGCCCTCCGCGGCGGGCTGCGCGCCGTGCGCGACGAAATCCTTCGGGCGGATGAGCACGAAGCACAGGATGGCACCCACGACGGCGAGAACCCCCGCATAGATCAGGATCCGGTCGAGCCCGGCGATGAATGCCTCGCGGCCCGCCTCGACCGCGTCCGGGCCGAGCCGCCGGTACAGCCCGAACGAGATGAAGTCCGCGAACGATCCCTCCTGGCCGGGTGGCATCCGCTCGCCGGTGGCCTGCGTGAACTCCGCCGCGCGACCGTTGACGACGGACTGGAAGATCGCACCCCATGCGGCGATGCCGGTCGCGATGCCGACCTGACGGAACGTCGAGTTGATCCCGGAGGCCATGCCGGCCTTCCACGGCTCGACCACTCCGACGGCCGCCGTCGCCAGCGGCGGGTTGACCATGCCGATGCCGACACCGGTGAAGCACAGGCCCAGCAGCAGGCCGGTCCAGTCGTCGTCGGCCGTCGAGGCCGCTCATGAGCAGCAGGCCCGTGCCCACGAAGACGAGGCCGACCCCGACGAACCAGCGGATGCCAAGGCGCTCGGCGAGCTTGCCCGCTACGGGAGCGACGAAGAACGACAGCAGCGTGGTCGGCAAGAAGCGCAGGCCCGACTCCAGCGCGGAGTAGCTCAGCTGGTTCTGGATGTAGAGCGTGAGGTAGAGGAACATCGCGAACATCGAGGCCGACAGCACGAAGGCCGCGAGCGAGGCGCCGACGAAGGCGGGCTTGCGGAAGAGGCCCAGCTCGAGCATGGGGTGATCGGAACGCCGCTCGACGGCGATGAACACACCGAGCAGCGCCGCGGCGCCGCCGAGCATCCCGACGATGAGCGCGCTGCCCCAGCCCTCCTCGTTGGACCGGATGAGCGCGAACACCAGCAGGAACAGGGCGGTCGAGAAGGTGGCGACGCCCGGCACGTCGACGCGCCCCTGCGACGGCGCTCGGGACTCCTCGACGGTGCGCTGCGTCAGGGCGATCACGCCCAAGCCGATCGGAATGTTGACGAAGAAGATCGCCTCCCAGCCGATGCCTTCCGTGAGCAGGCCGCCCGCGAGCGGTCCGACCGCCACGGCGGCCCCTGTCGTCGCGCCCCAGATCCCGAACGCCGTGCCGCGGTCGCGCCCTTGATAGGCGCTGGCGAGGAGCGCCAGCGCGCACGCGAACATCATCGCCGCGCCGGTTCCCTGCACCCCGCGGGCGAGGTTGAGCAGCAGCGGGGTGTGGGCCAGCCCGCACAGCAGCGAGGCGCCGGTGAAGACGGCGACGCCGATGACGAACACGCGCCGGCGCCCGACGAGATCCGCGACGGATCCGGCGGTGAGCAGGAACGCCGCGAGGGTGAGCGCGTAGGCGTCGACGACCCACTGCAGGTCGGAGAAGCTCGCGCCGAGATCGCGCTCGATCGAGGGCAGCGCGACGTTGACGATCGTCACGTCGAGCAGCAACATGAAGGTCGCCAGGCAGACGGCGACGAGGGTCCACCACTTGCTCATGCAACAACCTTAGGCACGGGTCGCACGCACGGCGAACCGTCCGGAAGCGCGTTTACGTTTTGCCAGGCAATGGCAGAGGATCCGGCCCGACCCGACCGCAGCGGCCCTCCGCGCACCGCGGAGCAGATGGAGGCGGATCTGCGCGAGCTCGTCGCCACCGTGCAGTGCCCACATCTGCGCGGGCTGCTCGAGGCGATCTTCGCACCCGGTTCGCCGACGTGGGAGCACTACCGGCGGGCGCCTGCCGCGAAGTACTACCACCAGGCCTACTGCCACGGACTGCTCGAGCACTGCCTGTCCGTCGCCCAAGGCGTCTCCGCCATGGCGGCGACGTTCCCCGGTATCGACCGCGACGTGGCGGTCGCCGGAGCGCTGCTGCACGACATCGGCAAGCTCGACGCGTACACGAGCGAACCACCCGCCTTCGAGATGACCGACCTCGGCAAGCTGCAGGGCGAGATCCCGCTCGGCTACTACCGCGTCCGCCGCGCGATCGAGGACGTGCCCGGGTTCCCCGCGGCCACGGCGACGGGCCTTCTGCACATCATCCTCGCCCACCACGGAACCCTCGAGCACGGCTCGCCCGTCGTGCCCTGCACGCGGGAGGCCACCCTCGTGCACATGATCGACAACCTCGGCGGCCGGCTCGGTTCCTTCGACCGCATCGAGCGCGAGCTCCCTGACGGTGCGCGCTGGTCGGCCTTCGACCGCGCCCTCTCCGGGTCGGCCTACTTCGCCGACCGCGAAGCGGCCTAGGCGCTAGCCGAGCGCGTCGTTCATGAGCTGCTCGAGCTCCTGCGACGCGCGCAGGATGCGCTCGGAGTAGTCGCGGCGTTCGGCGTCTGACACCTCGCGGTCCCCCGACATGAGCTGGGCGAAGCCGGCGATGACGACGAGCGGCGAGCGCAGATCGTGTCGCAGCTTGCGCAAGGTCTCGTCATCCACACGCCAATGTTCGCAAAGAGCACGGATAGGTGGGCGTACGGCGCTCGGCCGGGTCTAATGTGGGCGGACCTTGGCCAAGGACACCGAGAAGCTCATCCGCCAGCTGTCGCTGATCTCGTACCTGATGGCGGAGCGTCGCCCCGTCACGGCCACGGAGATCCGGCGCGACGTCGAGGGCTACTCCGACATGACCGAGGACGCCTTCGCTCGGCGTTTCTATGCCGATCGCGCCGAGCTCGAGTCGCTTGGCATCAACCTGTCCGTCGACAAGCCCGCGGAGGGCTTCTCCGAGCAGGAGAACTACTCCCTGGCGCGGGAGGCCTTCCACCTCCCGGCGATCGCCTTCACCGATCGGGAGCTCGCCTCGCTCCAGACGGCCCTGAGCCTCCTCGACGGGGAGTTCGCCTACGCCGAGCCGCTGCGCCTGGCCCTTCAGCAGATCACCTGGGGGCGCCCGAGCCCGCTCGACCTCCCGACCCAGCGCACCGTCGGCCTGGGCATCACCGCGGCGGCCGGCGGCCACGACGTCTCGCAGCGCATTGCGAAGATCGACACGGCGATCTACCGCCGCAAGCGCATCGAGTTCGAGTACCACACGATGGCGTCCGACGAGACGGCGCTCCGCCGCGTCGACCCCTACCACCTGCTCTTCGAAGGCGGCCAGTTCTATCTCGTCGGCCTCTCCCACGAGCGGGAGGCGCTGCGCGTGTTCCGCCTCGACCGGATGCGGGGCAAGGTCGCCTACGCCACGAAGGCCGAGCACGACTTCCAGCGGCCGGAGGACTTCGATCCCCGCCCGTACGCCAACCGCGTGCCGTGGCAGCTCGGAGAGCCGGCGGGCACCGCGGAAGTGTGGTTCTCCGAGCGCGTCGCCTGGCTGGTCGAACGGCACTTCGCCGCCTACGGGGAGCTCGAGCACGGCGACGACGGCTCGTGCGTCTTCCGGACGGGCTACGCGCTGCCGCGGCTGCTGATCGCGTGGGCGTTCGGCTTCGGCGAGCACGCGCGCATCCTCGGCCCGGCGCCACTGGTCGAAGAGGCGCGTGACCGGCACGAGCGCCTCGTCGAAGGTCACCGTGGCGATCCGCCCGTCACGCTGGACAGCGACAGCGAGGGGCGCGCTCGCCTGCGCGCCGAGGCGACCGCAGCCTTGGAGACCGAACCGCGCTCGCGGTCGCGCGACGCCGGGATCCGCCCCGAGCGCTTCGCGCGCCTGGTCACCCTCGCCTCCGTGCTGATCCGCGCCGGGCGCGAGAACGAGCGCCTCAAGGTCACCGAGGTCCGCGAGACGTTGCAGATGTCCGAGCAGGAACTGCGCGAGGACATCAACGTGCTCAACGTCGTCAACTTCGGCGGCGGCACCTACGTGCTCTACGCCGAGATTCTCCCCGGCGGCGAGATCGAGGTGGACACGGAGCCCTACTCGGACACGTTCGACCGGCCCGCGCGGCTGCTGCCGATCGAGGCCAAGGCCCTCGTCGCCGCCATCGACCTCATCGGCGACCACCTGCCGGCCGGCGCGCTGGACTCCGCGCGCGAGAAGATCGTCGCCGCGCTCGGTGACGACCCCGTCCGCGAGGGCCTGCAGGTCACCTCCACCGGCGGGAACGACTCCGTGGTCGCGACGGTCGTGACGTCGGCCATCGAGGAGCGCCGGCTGCTCGAGCTCGACTACTACGTCGAGAGCGAGGACCGCTTCTCGTCGCGCGTGATCGAGCCCTACGCCCTCATCAACGGCCGCGAGGGCTGGTACGTGACGGGCTACGACCCGGCCAAGGAGGACATGCGCCACTTCCGCCTGGATCGCATCAAGCGCGCCGAGGTCACCGCCGATGCCTACGAGCCACGGCCCGAGCTCGACGCGCTGGCCGACATCGAGGGCTGGCCGCGCACCGGCACGGTCGGCGGCTCGCGGGTCGCACGCGTCTGGGTCTCTGCCGAGCAGGCGCGCTGGGTGCGCGAGGAGCGCACGGTCGTGGGCGAGCTCGCCGACGGTTCGATCGTGGTCGAGTGGTCCTTCAAGGGCGAGGGCTACCTGGTCAAGGAGGTCCTCAAGGAGGCGGGCGACGCCGTGGTGCTCGAGCCCGCCGACCTGCGCGAGGCGGTCTCCGCCGCCGCCGAGCGCCTGTTCGTCACGGTGTGAGCCGGCGCGACCAGATCGTCATGTCGGACGCCGAGGTCGGCGCCTTCCTCGACGAGGAGTTCATCGTCACCTGCGCGACGATCGGCCGAGCCGGGCGCCCGCACCTGATGCCCCTGTGGTTCATCGTCCGCGACGGAACCCTGTGGGCGTGGACCTATCGCAAGTCGCAGAAGGTCATCAACCTGCGCCGGGACCCGCGGGCGACGTTGCAGGTCGAGGCCGGCGGTTCCGACTACGGGCAACTGCGCGGCGTGATGGTGGAGGCGGACACCGTGCTGCACGAGGACCTCGACGTGGTGGCGGGCGTCGGCGCCGCGCTCGCCTCCCGCTACGGCGGCGTCGAGGTGCCACCGGCCGCCGTCATGACCCAAGCGCCGAAGCGCGTCGCGCTCGAGTTCCGGGAGTCCCGCCGCGTGTCGTGGGACCACCGGAAGCTCGGCGGGACGTACTGAGCGTCAGTTCAGCGCGAGCGTGGCGCGAATCGCTTCCATGAGGCGATCGGGCTCGCCCTTGTCGACGGTGCGCAGCCCGAGTTCCTCGGCGCGCTGCTCGACCCGGGGGTCCAGGAAGGCCGAGTACAGGACGATCGGCACCTGGGTGCTCATGGGACCGTCGCTCTCGCGCATCCGCTCGGCGACCTCGATGCCGCTCAGACCCGGCGGCATCCGCTGGTCGAGCAGCACGAGGTCGTAGCTGGCGGTCCGCATCCGCTCGAGCGCCTCCTCGCCGGACGCGGCCTCGTCGAAGTCCATCCCCTCGTCCTCGAGGAAGAGCGAGAGCATGAATCGGACGTCCGCCTGGTCATCGACGAGAAGGATCATCGGACGCCGGCCCTCAGTTGCCGCCGCGAGGGTCGACGTAGACGTCGTCGATCTGCCACGTGCCTGCGGAGGGCGCGAAGCGGAACGCAGCGTCGGTGGAGTAACCGCCGGTCACGAGCGGAAGCAGGTTCGCACCGACGACCATGATGGGCGAGGGCTGCCACGAGGAGCCGCCGCCGATCGACCCGACCGGGATCGCGGAGCCGTCGGCGAGCACGACCTGGACGGCGAGCGAGGCCGTCAGGGGGCCGGAGACCTTGCGCGCCACGAAACGGAAGGTCGGATGCTCGAGACCGACGCAGACGGAGGGCGACGTGGCCGAGCTCCCCGTCGTGAGGCGAAGCGAGTGGGAGCCGGGCCCGCTGAGGTTGTAAGACTCGTTGCCGGCGACCACGGAGGCGCCGTCGACGGTCCAGCCCTCCGCGCCGTTCTCGAAACCGCCGTCCGGAGCCAGGAAGTAGGGCGTGGAGTCCAGCCACGGCTCGAAGACCGGGGTGGAGAAGGGCGTGTTGCAGTCCGACATCCCGACCTCTGCAGAGGCGGGAGCAGCGGCGACCGCGGACAGGATGGCGGCAACCGCGGCGGCGGCGATGGCGCGGGGGCGGGGCATTGGGGCGGGTCTCCTCCTTGAGGGTGCTGCTGGCGGGGTGAGCGGCGTACTGGGACCGCTGGTCAGACCATCGGCAATCACACGCATGGTCCTGAATCAGACCTTTGTCCATGTGTCGGGTCCGAGCCGTAGCCTGCTTGCGTGTCCGAAGGTGCCGAAGAGCCGCAGCTCGTGCAGGAGGGCTACATCCGGCGTGCCCAGCCCCTGAGCCGGCGGCGCGCGGTCACCGAGGGGATCCTTGGGGGGCTGTTCGTCCTCGGGGCGGTAGCGCTGGCCCTCGGCGCCGACACCCAGTCCGACCTCGACCTCGGGCAGGCGGCGGTCCTCGTCGCCATGTTCGCCCTCGGCATCCGCGTGCGGATCGACGTCGGCATCGCCTACACCTCCCCGGTGCAGCTCGCGTTCGTGCCGATGCTGCTGGTGCTGCCGACGCCGCTCGTGCCGCTGTTCGTCCTGCTCGGCTGGTTTCTCGGCCGGCTCCCGGACCTGCGGGGTGCGAGCCCGCTGCACCCAGACCGGCTGCTCAACGTGCCGACGGACTGCTGGTTCGCGCTCGGGCCCGCGCTCGTGCTGGTGATCGGCGACGCGGAGACGCTCGCCTGGGACAACTGGCCGGTCTACATCGCCGCGCTCGCCGCTCAGTTCACCGTGGAGGGCATCACGAGCTACCTGCGCGAGCGGCTCGGCGAGGGAGTCGGCCCGCGGATCGTCGCCAAGGAACTCGTTCTGATCTGGGGCATCGACGCCCTGCTCGCTCCGCTCGGCGTGCTCGCGGCGTTCGCGTCGCTCTCCTTCGACTACGCCTTCGTGCTGCTGGTGCCGCCGGCGGCCCTACTCGGGTTCTACGCGCGGGAGCGCACCGGGCGGCTGCAGGCCGCGCTCGCGCTCGCCGACGCCGCACGCGACCGCCAGGACCTGATCGCGGGCGCCAGCCACGAGCTCGTCACCCCCCTCGCCGTGCTCGTCGGGCTCACCCACCGTTTGGCCGGCGGGTCGGAGATCGCGGCGGATCGGCGAGCCGCGGTCGACGTGGTCATGCATCGCGAGGTGCTGGCGCTGCGCCAGATCGTGCGCCAGTTCGTCGACTACACCCGCCTGAAGACCGAGCGCGACCTTCTCCTGCGGCCGCGGCCGACGGCGCTCGGGCCCGTGATCGAGGAGACGGTGACCGCACTGGCGGGAACCGGCACGATCGAGGTCGACACATCCGGGTTCGGCGGTGAGGCGCTCGTCGACCCCGAGCGCGCACGCCAGATGCTCATGTCCGTCGCCGCCGAGGCGCTCGAGGGCACCTCCGAAGCCCGGCTGGAACTCAGCACGGACGGGAGCATGGTGCGGGTGACGATCTCGAGCGCGGCGGCGCCGCGCGAGCGCCCCTTCGCGGAGGGCGGCGAGGGCTCCGCAGGCGGGCTCGGCCTCTTCGTGACGCGCGAGCTCGCACGGCTGCAGGGCGGGGAGGCCACCGCCGAAACGACGCCCGAGGGCGGCGGTCGCTACAGCCTCACCCTGCCGCGCGTCTAGGCTGGCGCGCCTATGGCAGACCTCAAGGGCCTGATCCTCTCCGGCGGCCGCGGCACGCGCCTGCGGCCGATCACCTACACCTCGGCCAAACAGCTCGTGCCGGTCGCGAACAAGCCGGTGCTCTTCTTCGGCATCGAAGCGATGGCCGAGGCCGGTATCACCGACATCGGCATCATCATCGCGCCGGAGACGGGCGACGAGATCCGGCTGGCCGCGGGCGACGGCTCCCAGTTCGGCGTGCGCCTGACCTACATCGTCCAGGACGAGCCTGCTGGTCTCGCTCACGCCGTGCTGACGGCCGAGCCGTTCCTCGGCGACTCCCCGTTCGTCATGTACCTGGGCGACAACCTGCTGCAGGGCGGGATGACCGACCTCGTGAAGGCCTTCCGCCAGAACGGGCCCGAGGCGCTCATCCTCCTCACCGCTGTCCCCGACCCGGAGAACTACGGCGTCGCGGAGCTCGGCGACGGCGGCTCGATCGTGCGGCTCGTGGAGAAGCCGAAGGACCCGCCGAGCAACTTCGCGCTCGTCGGCGTCTACATGTTCACCCCGCTCGTGCACGTCGCGGCGCGCGCGATCGCCCCCAGCCCGCGCGGCGAGCTCGAGATCACCGACGCCATCCAGTGGCTCGTCGATCAGGGCAAGACGGTCGAGTCACACATCGTGCGCGGCTGGTGGAAGGACACGGGTCGTCTCGACGACATGCTCGAGGCCAACCGGCTCGTGCTCGAGCGCACCGAGCGGCGCGTCGACGGCGAGCTCATCGACTCCCAGGTCGACGGGCGCGTCATCGTCGAGGCGGGAGCGCGCCTCGAGCGGTCCACCGTGCGCGGGCCGGCGATCATCGGCGCGGGCGCCGTCGTGCGCGACGCCTACATCGGCCCCTACACCGCCATCGGCGAGGGCTGTGTCGTCGACTCGGCCGAGGTCGAGCACTCGATCCTGCTCGAGGGCTCGAAGGTCGCCCACCTCGACGGCCGGATGGAGTCCTCGCTGCTGGGCAAGAACGTGGTCATCTCCCGCGGCGACCGCCAGCCGCGGGCCTACCGCTTCATGGTCGGCGACAACTCCGAGATCGGGATCCTCTAGACCGGCGGCCGTCCCGCCGCCGGGTCACTTGCGCCTCTTGAGCGCCCCGCCGCCGTAGTCCTTGCGGGAGACGAACTTCGCCTTGCGCATCTGCGACGGGCAGAACGGCGGCTTGACCCACCGCTTGCGCGAGAACATCCGCGTCTGATCGGCAAACCAGCGCGACTCGGGAGACGTGGACTGCGAGTAGGTGAGGATCGTCCGCACCCGCGCGCAGCGGCCCTTGGGCAATTCGACCGCCTGCACGTAGCTCGAGCCGTGCGGGACGTTCGGGTAGCCCTCCTTGGGGTTCCAGGAGACGTTGATCGCGTTGAAGACGCCAACCGTCCCGGGGCCGCCGTGGATCGGGATCTTCTCGTCGCCGCGCTTCTCGTACTGGAAGTCGCGCAGCGGCGCGTCGAGCGGGATGCCGGCGCCTTCGAGATCCGACACCGCCTGGTCGAGCGCCGCGCGTACCGCCGGCGAGTCCGTGTTGAGGCCGTTCGGGGTGTTGACGGGGTCGTCGGCGTCGAAGGGCACGCGGAACGGCGACGGCACCGGCGGAGCGAGGCTGGAGGCCGGGTTTCCCTGCGCCCGGCCGGCGAAGCGGCGGAACAGCAGCGCGCCGGTCGAGTCGAGGTTGTCGTGCACGTCCCAGCCCTCGAGTGCCGAGCAGGCGGCGGCAGGACCGTTCTCCTTGCACATCGCGAGCAGATCCTCCAGCCACAGCTCGCCGAGGTACTGGCGGTTGTTGAAGACCGCGTCCTGGAGCTGGCGCAGGGTGAAGCGCTTGCCCTTCAGCCCGTCCGATCCGTCCAGGCGCTGCTGGACGATGCGCAGGCCGAGCCGCGTGCGCGGCGCGCGCACCGTGCGCTCGTCGCCGATGACACGCGAGTACCCCTCGATCGGCTCTTCGGGATTCGAGAGCCAGTACGAGTCGTTGCTGTTGGTGACGTAGTCGTCGCGCAGCAGCGACGGCAGATTGCCCGGGCCGAAGATGCCCGGGGCGATCGCGTCAGGGTCGTTGTCGTACGCACAGTCCGAGCGCGCGCCGTCGAGGATCTGCACGCGCAGCGACGCGTCGGTGCCGACTCCCAGAGGGACCGAGCAATCGGCGATCTTGGCGTTGGAGACGTTCGGAATCGAGCCGATGTCGGCGTAGTAGGCCTTGCCGGTCGAGTCCGACGCGATCGTGTTGACCCACGGGATGCCGAGGTACTTGCGCTCGATCTTGTCGAGCCGCTTGACCGACTGGGCCTGGTTGGTGAAGAAGAAGTGGTTGAGGTAGCGGAAGTTCGCCGCGTTGGCGTCGCCCAGCGCGTACGCGGCGGTCGGCGTCCAGGGGAAGATCGGCAGCCCGAGGATGCCGGTCAGCATCGGCCCCCAGCGGGTGTCGTAGAGCGTGCGCGTCTCCTTGCCCAGCGAGCCGTCGTCCTGCTTGACGTCGACCGTGACCTCGGTCGGCGTCATCGCCTCGGGCTGTCCGTCGACGAGATAGGAGTGCTGATCGCCGGGCGTCAGCTTGAGCTCGTAGGGCGTGAAGCGCCGGGCCGTGGAGACGGTGTGGCTCCAGGCCATCTTGCGGGTGTTGCCGATGAGGATGAGCGGAACCCCGAAGAGGCTGCCGCCCTGCACGTCGACCTTGCCGGGAATCGTGAGGTGCGACTGGTAGAAGCGCTCGGAGCCGTCCCACGGGAAGTGCGGGTTGCCGAGCAGGAGGCCGCTGCCGGAGCGGGTGCCCTTCTTCCCCAGCGCGACGGCGTTCGAGCCGATGCCGCCGAGCAGCTCGTCGAAGCGCCCGGGATCGAGCTCGTCCAGCTCGGTGCGCTGCGTGGCGCGAGCCGACCGTGCGTCCGCCGCCGGAGCCGCGCTGCCGATGCCGTCGATCGCCACACCGGCCGAGGCCAGCAACGCCAGCTGGTAGAAGCGCCGGTAGGCGTCGATCACCTTGATCGGCCGCACGTAGGCCTCACCGCGGCAGGTCGGGTCGGGGATGTTGTCGACGCCGGTCTTGCGCAGGTAGTCGTTGTACCCCCGCACGTAGCCGCGGACGGCCGTCTTGATCGCCGGCACGGGCCCCGCGGGCGGCGGCTCGGCGATCAGCTTCTCGATCGTGCCCTGGGCGATGATCTTGCGGTAGAAGAAGTCCGAGTCGAGGTTGTTGGCCGACGTCCCGTTGCCGCGGAAGCTGTAGCCGGCGTCGGGCCCGAAGAACTTCGAGCGCTCGCCGCGCACGGTCGTGTAGGTGTCCGCGAGCACGCAGATGTTGTCGGCCGCGAGCGACTGCGCGTAGCCGTACGCCAGCCCGGTGAAGCTCTTGGCGGTGATGTGGGGGATGCCGTGCGCGCTGCGGCGGACGGTGACGCTCGGCTTCGCCGCCTCGGCGGTCGCGGTGACAGCGATGAAGGCGACGACGGCGGCCGCGGCAACTCTCCTCATGCTCGCCACCTTACGCGCGAAGCTGCTGCTGACGCGCCGGTGGAATCTCGACCACGTTCCACGCCAGGCGCAGACGCCGCATCCCGCGGATGACGTATGCCGTCGGGTCGATCTCCCACGGGCGCAGTCCGTGCGCGGCGGAGCGCGGGAAGGCGTGGTGGTTGTGGTGCCAGGACTCGCCCATGCTGAGCACGGCGAGCCAGCCCACGTTCGTCGAATGATCGTCGACCGCGAAGCGACGGCTGCCGAAGAAATGGCACACGCTGTTGATCGACCAGGTGACGTGGTGCAGCAGGAAGATGCGCACCGCGCCGCCCCAGAGCCCGGCGGCGAGCGCGCCGCTGAGCGTGCCGTCGATCGCGTACCCGAGACCGAACGGGATCGCCAGGCCCGCGAGCACCCACAGCCAGAAGAGCCGGTGGATGCGCTGCATGCCCCGGTCCTCGTAGAGATCCCGCGCGTAGCGGGCGTGCTCAGCCTGGCCCGCGCGGTCGAACAACCACCCCATGTGGGCGTACCAGAGCCCCTTCATGGCGCCCCGCACCCCGCTGCCGTGCCCGTGCGGCGAGTGTGGATCGCCCTCCCGGTCCGTGTGAGCATGGTGCTTGCGGTGGTCGGCGACCCAGCTCATCACCGGCCCCTGCACGGCCGCTGAGCCGAGGACGGCCAGCGCGTACTCCGTCGCCTTGTGCGTCGCGAACGAGCGGTGGGTGAGCAGCCGGTGGAAGCCGAGCGTGATGCCCAGGGCCGTGAGCGCGTACAGGACCCCGGCGATGATCAGGTCGGCCGGGCCGACCCAGTCGGTGCCCCACAGCACGAGGATCGCGACCACGAGTCCCGCGAGGGGAAGCGTGACGCCGGCAAGGTTGAGACCGCGGTGAAGGCGTGACATCGCGGATTGAAGTCTCGCGCTCAGTCGGCCAAGATGATTGTGGGATTCGTGCTCTCAGGTTTGTAGGCTGGTGACAATATGTCGACCGCGTCCGAGGTCCTGCGGCCCGTCCTTCCCGCGACGCTCGACGAGATCATCGCGACGATCGGCCGCGAGATACCCGCCTATGAGCGCCCCATGGAAGGCGTGTTCGGGCAGATGGTGCGCCTCGGCGTCGAGACCGCGCTCGGACGCTTCGTCGACGACCTCGCCGGGCGGCCGCCCGCCGTCGACACCTACGTCAACCTGGGCCGGGGCGAGTACCACGCCGGCCGGTCGCTGGAGAACCTGCTCGCCGCTTATCGCATCGGCGCGCGCGTCACCTGGCGGCGCTTCGTCGAGGCAGGGACCGCGGGCGGTCTCGAGCCCGCGGAGCTGTTCGACATCGGAGAGGCGATCTTCGTCTACATCGACACGCTCTCCTCCGAATCCGCCGAGGGCTACGCGCTCGAGGCGCGAGCGGAGGTGGGCGAGCGCCGGCGCGCGCGCTGGCGACTCGTCGACCTGCTGGCGTCAGACGCGCCGGAGGCCGAGGTGGCCGCTGCCGCCGCACACGCCCGCTGGGACCTGCCCCGCGAGCTCGCCGCGCTCGCGGTGACGGCCGGTCCGGACGCCGAGGATGTCGCGGAGCGCATCGCACGCGACATCGGGCCGGGCGTCGTCGCGGCCGAACGTGACGGCCTGGCCTGCCTGTTCGTCGCCGACCCGGCGGGCCCCGGCCGCCGCCGGGCCCTGGAGGTCGCCGTCGGGAGCATGTCCGGAGTCCTCGGTCCGGTCGGACCGCCCGGCGGTTCCGGCCACAGCCTGCGCCGCGCCGTGGCTGCCCTGCGGGTCGCCCCGCCGGGATTGACGGACGCCTCCGATCACCTGGGCACGCTCATGCTGCGCGCCGACCCCGGCCTCGCCGCGGATCTCGCCACGAACCGGCTCGCGCCGCTCGACGCGCTCGGATCCGGCGCCGCCGGGCGTCTCGAGCCGACGCTGCGCGCCTGGCTGGATCGTCCCGGCCAGGTTCAGGCCGTCGCCGCACGCGCTTGCAGTGCACCCGCAGACGGTGCGCTACCGGATGAAGCAGCTGCGCGAGCTCTTCGGCACCGCGCTCGAGGACCCGGACGCGCGCTTCGAGCTCGCCCTCGCCCTGCGGTCGCGTGCGGCGTCGGGTGCCGGCCCTCCGGCTCCGACGGGCTTCTAGGGTGACGGCGATGCGCCTTCTCGTCACCGGCGCGGCCGGGATGCTGGGACAGGACGTCGTCACCGCCGCCGCACAGAACGGACACGAAGTGATCGCCTTCGCCCGCGGCGAGCTGGACATCACCGACCTCGACGCGGTGCGGCATGCCGTGCTCGAGGCCTCCCCTGCCGCCGTGATCAACTGCGCCGCGTGGACCGACGTCGACGGGGCCGAGGCGTCCGAGGGTGAGGCGACCGACGTCAACGGGACGGGGGCGGGCATCGTCGCCGGCGCCGCGGCGAACGCCGGTGCGCACGCCATCCACGTCTCGACGGACTACGTCTTCGCGGGCGACTCGTCCGACGCCTACGTCGAGTCCGACCCCGTCGATCCGCGCACCGCGTACGGGCGTTCCAAGCTCGCCGGCGATCGCGCCGTGCGCGAGAACGCACCGCGGCACGCCATCGTGCGCACCGCATGGGTGTTCGGCCCGGGCGGACGCAACTTCGTCGACACGATGCGCCGGCTCGCCTCCGAGCGCGACGAGGTGACCGTGGTCGACGACCAGGTGGGCTGCCCGACCTACACCGGTCACCTCGCGCAGGCATTGGTCGACGTCGCCGAGCGGGGCCTCACCGGCACGTTGCACGTCGCCGGCGGCGGGCGCTGCTCCTGGTACGACCTCGCGGCGGCGACGTTCGACCTCACCCATGCCGAGGTCGTCCTGCGGCGTGGCGCGAGCGCCGATCTCGACCGGCCCGCGAAGCGGCCGGCGTTCTCCGTCCTGGCCAGCGAGCGCGACGACGCTCCGCGCCTGCCCGACTGGCGCGAAGGACTGGCCGCCCACCTGCAAGCAAGCGAGGTCACCCGATGAACGCCACGTACCGGCAAACCACCACCCGATGGGCGGCCGCAGCGTGAAGGTCCTGGTCTGCGGTGGCGCCGGGTTCATCGGCTCGCACTTCGCGCGGTTGCGCGCGGAGGCCGGCGACGACGTCCTCGTGCTCGACAAGCTCACCTACGCCGGCCGGCGGGAGAACCTCGCCGACGTCGATCACGAGTTCGTTCATGGCGCCATCGAGGACGAGGCGGCGGTGACGGGTGCGCTGCCGGGCGTGGACGCGATCGTCAACTTCGCTGCCGAGACCCACGTCGACCGCTCGATCGCCGAGCCGGACGCCTTCGTACGCACGCACGCGCTCGGAACCCACACGCTGCTCGAGGCCGCGCGCGCCGCCGGCGTGCGCTATCTGCAGGTGTCCACCGACGAGGTCTACGGGTCGATCGACGAGGGCACCTTCACCGAGCAG
Source organism: uncultured Solirubrobacteraceae bacterium (assembly GCA_963781415.1). Lineage (GTDB taxonomy): Bacteria > Actinomycetota > Thermoleophilia > Solirubrobacterales > Solirubrobacteraceae > DATLGB01. The sequence continues at coordinate 1,810,145 of CAWAFT010000002.1, read as the reverse complement.
TCACCGCTCGCCCCCTCCTCGCCGTACTCGGCGACCAAGGCCGGCGCGGACCTGCTCGTCGCCTCCTACTTCCACACCTACGGCATGGAGACGGTGATCGTCCGCGGCTCGAACAACTACGGGCCCTACCAGTACCCCGAGAAGCTGATCCCGCTCATGGTGCTGAACGCGCTCCACGGCGACCGTCTCCCCGTCTATGGCGACGGTCAGCAGGTGCGCAACTGGATCCACGCGACCGACTTCGCCCGCGCGATCGGCCACGTCCTCGAGCACGGCGTTCCCGGCGAGGTCTACAACGCCGGCGGCCCCGACGAGTGCCCCAACCTCGACGTCGTCCACAACATCATCGCGGCGACGGGCGCCTCCACCGACCTGATCGAGTACGTCGCCGACCGTCCCGGCCATGACGTGCGCTACTCCCTCTCGAGCGAGAAGGTCCGCGCGCTCGGCTGGGAGCCGCAGGTGCGCTTCGCCGACGGGCTCGCCGAGACCGTCGCCTGGTACCGCGACCACGAGGCGTGGTGGGCGCCCATCCGCTCGGGCGACTACCGCGCCTACTACGAGCGCCAGTACGGCCGCTCGCTCAGCTGACGGCGCGCAGGATCGGGCAGGTGAGGCAGGTCGGGCCGCCGTCGCCCTTGAGCGACAGCTCCGACCCGTCGTAGGTGTGCACCTCGACGCCGCGCGCCTCGATGCGGCCGCGAAGCGCCGGGACGCCGTCGACCATCACGACGACGCCGGGACGCACGCAGAGGATGTTGCAGCCCATCGCGAGGTACTCGTCGGCGTCGAGGGCGATCCAGTCGTAGCCGCGTTCGCGCAGGTCCGTGAGCAGGCGCACGGGCATCAGCGGCTCGTAGACGGCCAGCAGGTCGCCGGTGAGCGCGGAGATCATCGACTGCAGATGCAGCACGTGCCCCGGCCCGGCGTCGTGGGGCAGGTCGTAGGCCACGACCTCGACGCCCTCCGGAGCGACGAGGGACGCCAGCGCGGCAACCCCCGCCGGTGTGGTCCGGTAGCCCATGCCGACGGCCATCGTCGTGTCGTCGATCCAGAAGCGATCGCCGCCGTCGGCCCAAGCGTTCTCGGGGAGGCGGCCCAGCACCGGCACGCCCAGGCGCTCGAGCTCGGCGGCCATGAGATCCGGCTCGGAGGCGCGGATCGGCTTGCGCATCCGGAGCGGGATCGCTCCTGTGCCCGTGAGCATGACGGGGTCGTGCATGTAGACCGCGTCGACCAGGCCCTCAGCCGCGCCTGCCACCTGCACCTCGCACCCCAGCCCCTCCAGCAGCGCGCAGAAGCCCTCGTGCTGGCGCTCCAGCAGCGCAGGGTCGGGCTCGCGCCAGCCCGCCGCGGACCAGTCACCCGCCACCGCGGGGCGGCGGACGAGCACCCGCTGCAGCGGAGCGCTCATGGACGTGACGCCGAAGTCCGTGTGCATCGGACGCATTGTGCGCGAAACGGCGGTCAGCTGATGCGCCGTACGAAACGCCCGCGGCCGTCGCCCTGCGCGATCGGTGAGCCGCCCTTGTAGTAGACGCCCCACTGCATCGTGCCGGTGAAGTTCTGCACGACGAGGTAGTCGACGTCGGCCTCGGAGCGGTTGACCCGCGCGTTGGCGGCCTTGATCAGCCGCGCCGGAGCCGTCGGATCGACCTCGTCGTAGTCGAACGCGCCCGGCACCGAGGTGGCGGCGGAGGTCGAGAGCACCTGTGGCGCCTCGGCGTCGGCGGCGAAGTTCACGAAGTAGGACTTGCCGCCTCGAACGATCGTCGCGTTGAGGCGGTCGCGGCGCACGGAGAAGTTCGAGATCTTGCCCGGCACCTCACGCTCCATGAGCCTCAGGGCATCCCGCAGTCCCGCGGGTGTGAACAGCTTGCGGGCCGCCACCTGCTCCGGCACCCTGCTGTTGCCCGGCGCCACCAGGCCACCGCCGGAGCCGTTGCCACCGCCGGAGCCGTTGCCACCGCGGAAGCCACCGAACTCGTCGAGCGCCGTCCGCACCTTCGTGGTCGCCTCTTTGCCCGCGTCGACGGCGGCGAAGATCGCCCAGACGATGCCGGCCAGCACCGCGAACTGCACGAGCAGGGTGAACGGGTTCAGCCGACGGCGTCGCCCGGACAGCGCGGGCGGCGTGGACGCCACCGTGTACTCCTCGGGCGAGGCGAGCCCACCTTCGGAGGCGGTGGTGGACACCGTGCGGTGCGGCCCCGAGGGCGTATTGGGGTCGTTCGACGCCCCCCAGCCCAGGTCACCCAGCCCCGCCTCGTCCTTCTTGCGCCCGAAGGCGTCGTACTCGGTCATCCGGTGGTCATCCCACCGCATCGGCCCGCCGATTTCAACTGGCGGCGATCAGCCGAAGGAGTCGATCCGCCAGTCGCCGCCGTCCTTGACGAACTCGAAGGTGCGACGGACGCGGCCCCCCGCCTGGTCGGAACTGACCTCGGCGGTCGCGGTCTCGCCGGTCACGGTGACGTCGTCGACGTCGATGATCGCGCCGTCGGCGTCGTCGAAGGCCTTCTCGACCTCGCTGACACAGCTCGAGTCCGCCTTCACCTCCAGTTGGAGCCGTTCGGAGAGGATCTCCTCGCAAACCGTCGAGCCCTCGCCGCGGGTCGCGGCGGAGGAGAGGTCACCGACGAGCTCGGCGACCTTGGCTTCTTCCCCGCTGAAGTCGCCCGTGTCGGCGCCGGGCTGCTGGGTGCAGCCGGCAAGAACGAGGGCGAGCAGCAGGACCGGCGCGAGGCGGCGGGACATGGCGGCCATCCTAGGCCTCGCCGGTCGACTGTCCGGCGAGGTACATTTGACCGTGCGATGCGCGACCGCGACTCCATCCCGCGCGGGCGCCACGCCCCGCCGCTCGAGGTGCGCCAGGACCGCCAGCGTCGCCGCCTCAGCGACGCGGCGGCCGCCGTCTTCGCACGCGTGGGCTACGCGGACGCCACCGCGGAGGCCATCGCCCGCGAGGCCGGGATGTCGAAGGCCACGTTCTACGAGCACTTCGCCAACAAGGAGGACTGCATCCTCTCGCTCTTCGACCGGGCGATGGAGCGGCTGATCGGCGCGATGCAGGGAGTGCGCCAGTCGCAGTCCGAACTGGCCCCCGAGGACCGTTACCGGCACACGGTCTCCGCGTTGCTGGGGGTCGTCGTGGAGTACCCCGACTACGCCCATACGCTGCTCATCGAGATCGTCGGCGCCGGCCCGCGCGCCATGGAACGCCGCGACAACGTGTTCGCCGCCATCGCGGCCTACATCGACGCGCGCAACGCCGACGACGCGGAGGCCGGCCTGGCGCACCGGCTGGCCTCACCGCACGACGCACTCGCCATCGTGGGTGCGACCGCCGAGCTGGCCTCGCGCCAGATCCGCACCCAGGACCCCGCTGACATCGCCGACCTCGAGCCCGTGATCGAGCGGCTGATCCGCGGCGTGCTGATCGCCGCCGAGGGCGCCACGGCCGCGACGTGAGTGAACCGGAGGCGGCGCCGCCCGAGCTCGGGCTGGCGCATGTCGCCAGCTGCTCATTCCTCGCATCCCGGCTGGCGCCGTCGGGGCAGTTCTTCATCGCGCTCGGCGGCGGGATCGCCCTCGCCCGGGTCGGGCAGCGCCGCGGACTGCGCGCGGCCTACGGCGCCTCCGTCGCAGCGATGGTCCAGACGGTCGCGTTGATCGGCCCCGCGCGCTTCAACGCGCCCCTGACGCAGGCGCTCAACGCCCCGGTGCTCGGCCGCCTGATCGGGCGCGGCTCCTCGCGCCTGGTGCAGCTCGCGGCCGTGCTCGCGATCCGGCTCGTCCATTACGCGATCCTCAACGTGCTCTTCGTCGCGATCGTGGTCGGCGGGCTCGACGAGTACGTGGCGACCTACGACAGCGTCACGGGCGGCATCGAGAAGGCCATCGCGTTTCTGATCCCGACCGTCGAGCGGGTCAACGTGTTCCCGAACGGGCAGACGGCCGCTCTCGTGCTGACGGTGGTGGCGGCGGTCCTCTACGGCGCCGCGTTCTCGACCATCCAGGTGCTCGTGAGCGGACGTGCCCTGCGCTCCTGGCCCGAGGACGCGCCGGAGGAGGCGTCCGGTCCGCTTGCCGCCGAGCCCGCGACGCGCCCGCGTCCGGCGTCCGTGTGGCTCGCGCCGGTGCTCGTCGCCCTGGCGTGGATCGCCATGCTCGCCTTCAACACGTGGCTCGTGCTCGCCGGCGTCGCCGCCGCGCTCGTAGTTGCGACCGTGTTCACCCGCGCGCTGAGAGCCGGGAGAACGACCTGGACGGTCGGCCTGGCCCTCGCCGCCCTGCTCGCGCTGGGAGCCCTGATTCCCGCCCTGATCGGTGCGGTCGACTTCGAGCCGGCCGGACGCCGGGCCGTCCGCGCGGCTCTGCTGGTGCTCACGGCGACATGGGCGCGGGCGTTCGCCGGCTCCGACGGCCTGCGTGAGGCCGCGCGGCGCACGTTGTGGGGCGTGCGCGCGGTGCCCGGCGCCGCCGAAGCCGCGCGCATCACCGAGCAGCTGCAGTCCGATCGCCAGCTGATGCCGGCGGCCAACGCCCTGGTGGACCGCTTCCGCGACGTGCCCACGCAGCCCGGCCCGCTCGCCGACGCGCTCACGGCGTGGGTGGCGGCCGAGGCGCGCAGCTACCGGCCGCCCGGTGAGCCCGTCCCTCGCTGAGATCGAGCGCGGGGTCGTCGCCTGCCGGCGCTGCCCGCGGTTGGTCGAGTGGCGCGAGCAGGTGGCGCGGGAGAAGCGTGCCGCCTTCGCCGACGAGGAGTACTGGGGTCGTCCCGTGCCCGGCTTCGGCGACCCCGACGCCGGGCTGATCGTGATCGGCCTGGCCCCGGCGGCACACGGGGCCAACCGCACGGGCCGCATGTTCACGGGCGATCGATCCGGAGACTTCCTCTACGCCGGACTGCACCGCGCGGGCTACGCCAACCAACCGACGTCGACACATCGTGGAGACGGCCTCGAGCTCACCGACTGCTTCATCACCGCTCCGGTGAAGTGCGCTCCGCCGGCCAACAAGCCACTTCCGGTCGAGCGCGCCAACTGTGCACCGTGGCTCGACTCCGAGCTTGCACAACTCACCCGAGCGCGCGTGCTGCTGTGCCTGGGCGCGATCGGCTGGGCCGCGACCCTCGCGGCACTCGACGCACCCCGTCCCCGGCCGAAGTTCGCCCACGGCGCCGAGACGGAGGTGGGCGGACTCGTCGTCCTGGGCTGCTTTCACGTCTCCCAGCAGAACACGTTCACGGGGAGACTCACCCCGGAGATGCTCGACGCCGTGCTCGACCGCGCCCGTTCCCTTTCGCCGACGGATCAAACTTTGTAACGGACCTCCGCAACCTCATCGCTGTCCGTGGGTTGACACCCTTGATGACTCGGCGTGGCGTGGTGCTGGACGAAGCGGTCGATCTGGTGGAGGCACTCCCAGAGCTCCACGACGCACTTCCGCTCGAACGCCGGATCGCCGCCAAGCGCACGATGCGCGCCCGCGTCATGCACCTGCGACGTGGTCGCTGGGACGCGACGGCGGACGCCGCCCTGATCGAGCACGGAGCCGGATTCCTGATCCTCGACGGAGCCCTGATCCGCTGCGTGACGGCCGCACACCGCACCTCCGGTGAGCTGCTCGGCCCAGGGGACATCCTTCGGCCGCGCCACGACCCGTTCTGTGACGACCACCAGTTCACCGCGTACTACCGGGCGATCTCCGACGTCCGGATCGCGCTGCTCGACTCGCGCGTGACCCGCGCGGCGGCCCTTGTCCCGGAGCTCGTCCCCGCCCTGATGTCGACGGTGTCGCGCCGGTCGGGCAGCCTGTCGCGCCAGCTCGTCATCGTCCAGTCGCAATCGGTGGAGACCCGGATCCTCGTGACCCTCAACTACCTCGCCGAGCGCTGGGGCATCATGACCCGGGACGGCATCGTCCTCCCGGACTTCCTCAGCCACGGCACGCTCGCGCTGCTGCTCGGCGCGCGCCGCCCGAGCGTCACGAGCGCGATGGTCCGCCTCTCGGGCCGCGGCGAGGTCGAGCGCCGGGCCGACGGTCGCTGGCTCATCGGCCGCGAGCTCGAAGCGCTCGTCGCGTAGCCCGCGGCAGGTAGCGTTCGCCCGCCGCGGCGGTTGACGCGCGGCGGTTGCAGCGGTCAACTTTTTCCCGGCCTCGCCCGTACCCTCAAGGTATGGCGATGGAAGCGTTCACCCCGGGGGTCCGTGACTGGTTCGGGCGTGCGTTCGCGGCGCCGACGGAGGCCCAGGCGCAGGCCTGGCCGGCGATCGCCACCGGGCAGCACACGCTCATCTCCGCGCCGACGGGATCGGGCAAGACGCTCGCCGCGTTCCTGTGGGGCCTCGACCGCTTCGTGGCTGACCCACCGGCCGCCGATCCGAAGGACCGGCGGACGCGCCTGGTCTACGTCTCACCGCTGAAGGCCCTCTCCTACGACGTCGAGCGCAACCTCCGCGCGCCGCTGCGCGGCATCGGCGCCGACGTCAAGGTCGCCGTGCGCACGGGCGACACGCCGCAGGCCGAGCGCCGCGACATGCTGCGCCACCCGCCGGACATCCTCATCACGACGCCCGAGTCGCTGTACCTGATGCTCACCTCGCAGGCGCGGAAGGTGTTCGAGGGCACGGAGTGGGTGATCCTCGACGAGATCCACGCCGTGGCCCAGACCAAGCGCGGGGCGCACCTGGCCATCACGCTCGAGCGCCTCGCCGAACAGGCGGAGCGCGACGTCCAGCGCATCGGCCTCTCGGCCACCCAGAATCCGCTCGAGGAGGTCGGCCGCTTCATGGTCGGCCCGCACCGCAAGTGCACCGTCGTCGACACGGGCGTGCGCAAGCCGATGGATCTCAAGATCCACGTCCCGGTCGAATCGATGGTCGAGCCCGAGCAGAGCGACACCCCGTCGCTCGACCCCCTGGCCGGCGGCGAAGCGACCCGCAAGTCGATCTGGCCGGCGATCTACCCCAAGCTGCTCGAGCTGGTCAAGGACCACCGCTCGACGATCATCTTCGTCAACAACCGGCGTGGCGCCGAGCGGCTCGCGCTGCGCCTCAACGATCTCGCCGAGGAGGAGATCGCCCGCGCCCACCACGGCTCGCTCGCCCGCGAGGAGCGGACGGTGATCGAGGAGCAGCTCAAGGCCGGCGAGCTGCCCTGCCTGGTCGCCACCTCGTCGCTCGAGCTCGGCATCGACATGGGCGCCGTCGATCTCGTGCTGCAGGTGGAGTCGCCCAAGTCGGTCACCCGGGGCCTGCAGCGCATCGGGCGCGCGGGGCACGGCGTCGGCGAGACCTCCAAGGGCCGGATCTTCCCGAAGTTCCGCGCAGACCTGCTCGAGTCCACCGTGGTCGTCAAACGCATGCGCGAGGGGCTGATCGAGAAGACCGTCGTACCGCGCAACCCGCTCGACGTCCTCGCGCAGCAGATCGTCGCGATCGCCGCCTCCAACGAGGAGGGGGTGGCCGTCGACGACATCTTCGCGCTCGTCACGCGCACCCATTCTTACGGCGAGCTCTCACGCGCACAGCTCGAGAACGTCCTCGACATGCTCGACGGGCGCTACCCGAGCGAGGAGTTCAGCGAGCTCCGCGCGCGCATCGTCTGGGACCGCGTGGCGGGCACGATCCGCCCCCGCAAGGGTGCTCGCGCGCTCGCGATCACCAACGCAGGGACGATCCCCGATCGCGGGCTGTTCTCGGTCAATCTGCCCGACGGACGCCGCGTCGGCGAGCTCGACGAGGAGATGGTCTACGAGGCGCGGCCCGGCCAGACCTTCCTGCTCGGCGCCTCCACGTGGCGTATCGAGGACATCACCCGCGACCGGGTCATCGTCACCCCCGCCCCCGGCGCTCCCGGCGCCGTCCCGTTCTGGCGCGGCGATTCCATGGGCCGCCCGCGGGAGCTCGGCGAAGCGGTCGGCGCGTTCTCCCGCTGGGCCGTCGAGCAGAACGCCGAGACGCTCGAAGCGGAGTACGACCTCGATCCGCTCGCCGCGCGCAACCTGCTCGACTACCTGCGCGAGCAGCAGGCGGCCACCCGGGTCGTCCCCAGCGATCGCAGCATCGTCATCGAGCGCTTCCGGGATGAGATCGGCGACTGGCGGGTCTGCGTCCTGAGCCCGTACGGCGGTCGCGTGCACGCGGCGTGGGGCCTCGCGCTGAGCGCTCGCATCCGCGACGAGTACGGCCTCGAATCCGACGCGATCTGGTCCGACGACGGCATCATCGTCCACCTCCCCGACGCCGACGAGCCGCCGGGAGCCGAGCTCATGCTCATTGACCCAGACCGGCTGGAGGACCTCGTGGTCGGCGAGCTGGGCGGCAGCGCGCTCTTCGGTGCGCGCTTTCGCGAGAACGCGGGTCGCGCGCTGCTGATCCCTCGGGCCTATCCCGGCCGGCGCACCCCGCTCTGGCAGCAGCGCCTGAAGTCGCAGACGCTGCTCGAGGTGGCCAAGAAGTACGGGCAGTTCCCCATCGTCCTCGAGACCTACCGCGAGTGCCTGCGCGACGTGCTCGACCTGCCCGGGCTCGAGGAGCTGCTCACGAAGCTTCACACGCGCGAGCTGAGCGTTGTCGAGGTGGAGACCCAGACGGCATCCCCGTTCGCGTCCTCGCTGCTGTTCGATTACGTCGCGACGTACATGTACGAGGGCGACACGCCCAATGCCGAGCGGCGGGCCGCGGCGCTCGCCCTCGACCGTGACCTGCTGCGCGAGTTGCTCGGGCAGGAGGAGCTGCGGGACCTCATCGATCCGGGCGCGCTGGAGACGGTCGAGGCCGATCTGCAGCGCACGTCCGAGCGCACGCGAGCCGACAACGCCGATGCCGTGCACGACGTCCTGCGCCGGGTCGGCGATCTCACTCCTGCCGAGGTGCTCGAGCGCTCGACGGGCGACTTCCTCGGTGAGCTGGAGGCGGACCGTCGCGCGATCGCCATCCGCCTCGGCGGGGAAGAGCGCTGGATCGCCAGCGAGGACGCGGGGATGTATCGCGACGCGTTCGGCGTGGTCCCCGCCGGCGGGATCCCGGCAGCCTTCCTCGAGGACGTCCCCGACGCCCGCGAGCGGGTCGTGCGGCGCTACGCCCGCACCCACGGTCCGTTCGAGGGGCCGGAGCTCAGGGCGCGGTTCGGCGTCAACCTCGATGGGGTGCTCGAGGGGCTCGAGCGCTCTGGCGGCCTCGTGCGCGGAGAGCTGCGCCCGGGTGGCACCGCGCGAGAATGGTGCGACACCGAGGTGCTGCGCCGATTGCGACGGGCCTCGCTCGCCGTGCTGCGCAAGGAGATCGAGCCGGCCGACCAGCGCGCCCTCGGCCGGTTCTATCCGAGCTGGCAGGGCGTCGACCGGCACCCGCCCACCGGAGCCGGGGTGGACCGGCTGCGTGAGGCGCTCGTATCGCTCCAGGGCCTCGCGCTGCCGGCGGACGTCTGGGAGCGCGACGTGCTCCCGCGCCGCATCGGGGCCTACTCGCCCTCGTGGATGGATCAGCTGTGCGCGTCGGGTGAGGTGGTCTGGGTCGGGGCCGGCTCGCTCGGGCGCAACTCCGGACGGGTCGCGCTGTACTTCCGCGAGGACGCCACATTCATCGGGCCGCCCAAGGCCGGTGTCGCGCCCGACGGCGAGCTGCACGAGCGCGTCCGGGATCGGCTGCGAGCGGGCGCGTGCTTCTTCACCGACCTGCTCGTGGACGTCGCGGGCGCCCCCGCCGAGGAGATCCAGGAGGCGGTCTGGGACCTCGTGTGGGCCGGCGAGGTCACCAACGACGCGTGGGCGCCGCTGCGCTCACCTCGCCTGAGCCAGGCGTCCCAGCGCGCACGGGTCGAGCGCCGCGCCCGCTTCAACGCCCGCAAGCGGGGCGCCCAACCGGCCGTGCAGGGCCGCTGGGCCCTGACCGGCAACCTCTTCCGGACCGACGACCCGGTCGCCCGGCGGCGCACCCAGGCCGAGTTGCTGCTCGAGCGCTACGGGATCGTCACGCGCGAGCAGGTGCTGGCGGAGGGCATCCAGGGCGGGTTCTCGGTGCTCTATGACTCGTTTGCCCAGATGGAGACGCTCGGCGCGTGCCGGCGGGGGTACTTCATCGAGGGCCTCGGTGGCGCCCAGTTCGCGCTTCCGGGCGCGGTCGAGCGGCTGCGCGCGCAGCGCGACGACGACAAGGAGCGCCCGCTCGTGCTGGCGGCGACCGATCCGGCCCAGCCCTACGGCGCCGTGCTGAAGTGGCCGTCGACCGTCGAGGGCCGCTCACCGTCGCGCTCGGCCGGCGCCTACGTCGTGCTCGCCGGCGGCGACCCCGTGCTCTACGTCGAACGTGGCGGACGCGGGCTTCAGGTCCTGGTCGAGCCACTCGACGAGCGCATCGGCCCCTCCCTCGCCGAGCTGGCCGACACCGTGCACCGCGGGCGCATCAAACGGCTCGCGCTGGAGCGGGTCGACGGCGAGCCGGTGGTCGGGTCCGAGTGGGAGGGCGCGCTCGTCGAGCTCGGCTTCCGCCTCAGCCCCCGCAAGCTCACGCTGACGGCCTGAGCGCCGCGCGCACCACGCCGGTCGCTCCCGCACAATGCTCGCGGTGGGCGTCCTGCTCTGCCTCCTCTCGGCTGCGTGCTTTGCCACGCTCGGCGTCTTCGGCCAGCTCGCCGACGACGCCGGCGCGGGCATCGCCGGGCTGCTGCTCGTGCGCTTCGGGCTCGCCGCGCTCGTGTTCTGGGTCGGCGCGCGCGCCTGGCCGCGGGTACGCACGCTGCCGCGCCGGACGATCGTCACCGGGCTCGCCATGGGGGCGGTCGGCTACAGCCTGCAGGCCGTCCTGTTCTTCGCCGCGATCGCCCGGCTCGACGTCTCGCTGGTCTCCCTCATGCTCTACACGTACCCGGCCTTCGTGACCATCGCGGCGATCGCGACCCGTCGCGCGGAGCCGTCCGCGCGACGGGCGGGTGCGCTGATCCTCGCCTCGGCGGGCCTGGTCCTCGTCCTGCTGGCCGGCCGCACGGGCGACTTCGATGTCCCCGGTGCGCTGTACGCGCTCGCCGCGTCGCTGACCTACACGACGTACATCATGGTCGCCGACCGCGTCATCGGCACCGTGGACCCGGTCGCGCTGTCGACGCTCGTCCTCACCGGGGCGACCGTGAGCTTCGGCGTCGTCGGGTTCGCGATCGGGGCCGTCGACCTGCGCCTCGGCGGCGAAGCGTGGCTCTGGCTCGTCGCCATCGCCCTCGTCAGCACCGTGGTCGCCGTCTCCGCGTTCTTCGCGGGCCTGAGGCGAGTCGGCGCATCCGAGGCGGCGATCCTGTCGACCTTCGAGCCGCCGGTGACCGTGCTGCTCGCATGGCTGGCGCTCGGGGAGACCCTCACCGCCGTCCAGCTCGCGGGCGGAGCCCTCGTGCTGACCGCTGTGGTGCTCCTTCAGCTGCCGGCGAACGTAGCCTCAAGGCGTGCCCGAGGGCGACACCATCCACTACGCCGCGAACCGGATCCGGCCGGTCCTGGAGGGCCAGGTCCCGGATGAGATCCGCACGCCCCACCGCCGCTTCGCGCGTGATCGCTGGCCCGAGCGTCTGAGCGGCCGCGCCGTCCGCTCCGTGGACGCGCGCGGCAAGCATCTGATGATCCGCTTCGAGGGCGGGTTGACGATCCACAGCCACCTCCGGATGAGCGGCTCCTGGCAGGTGATCCCCCTGGGCGGCCAGTGGCGCCGCCACCCTCGCCGCGCGTGGCTGGTCATCCGGCGCGGCGACCGTGAGGTCATCCAGTTCGACGGCCCGGTGCTCGAGCTGATGACCGACAGCCGCACACGGCTCGACCGGCGCATCTCCGGCCTCGGACCCGATGTCGTCAGTCCCGCTCCGTTCGACGAGCGCGACTACCTGCGCCGGCTGCGCGAGGACGATCCGACACGTCCGATCGGTGACACGCTGCTCGACCAGCGCATCGTCGCCGGGATGGGCACCGTGTGGCGCTCGGAGGCCTGTTGGCGCGCTGAGATCGACCCATGGCGTCCGGCCGCCGACATCTCCGACGAGGAGGCTCTGCGACTCTGCACGAGCGTGCGTCCCTACATGCAGAGATCTGCCGTCGACGGCTTCCAGAATCGTGATCAACAGGTCTACAACCGCGCGGGTACGGCCTGCGCCCGCTGCAAGACCCGGATCCGGCGCGCGACCCAGGGCGACGACAACCGGCTGCTGTACTGGTGCCCGGGGTGCCAGCGATGATCCGGGTCGGGCACAAGGGGGCCGACCTGATCACGCCGGGCAACACCCTCGCGTCCTTCGACGCCGCCCTGGCGGTCGGGGTCGACATGATCGAGTTCGACGTGCTGCCCGTCGATCACCAGGACCGGTCGCGCAGCCGGCTCGTGCTCGCCCACGACTACACGCGCGATCTGCGCGACGCGCCGACCCTCGAGGAGGGACTGGACCATCTGACCGACGCGGGCGTGCGGATCGACGTCGACCTCAAGCTCGACGGATACGAGGACCGGGTCCTGGCGGCCCTCGCGGAGCGCGATCTGCTCGGCCGCACCCTCATCTCCTCGATGGAGCGCACGAGCCTGCGCCGCATCCGGGCGCTGGACCCCTCGGTCCAGCTGGGCTGGTCGGTGCCCAAGGCGCGGCGCGACTACACCGCGTCCCTGGCGACGGCCCTACCCGCCGCCGGCGTGCTCGCCGCGGCGCGCCGGACCTTTCCGCGGCGGGCGGGCATCGAACTGCGATCGGGCTTCTGCGACGCGATCATGGCCTTCCACCGGCTCATCACGCCGCGACTGGCGCAGTCGGTGCGCGATGCGGGTGGGGAGCTCTACGCGTGGACGGTCGACTCGGCGACGGACATCCTGCGGCTGGAGGCGATGGGGGTCACGGGTGTGATCACCAACGACCCCCGGCTGTTCACGGCTGCGTGATCTCGCACATCCCGGCCGAGTAGCCCTTGGGATCTGCGCCCGCGGTCGAACGGTGGCCGGGTTCGGTGAAGCGTTGCTGGTAGGCGCGGGTCTTGCCGCCCCGGATCCAGCGGAAGCGGACGGAGCCGCGCAGCTGATGGGCGCCGCCGTCCGTCGGTGCGGCAAAGGTGAAGTTCTGCCCGGACTCGATGATCTGCCGGATCGTGCGGCCGACCGTCTGCCAGCCGGAGTCCGCGCTGTCGCCCGTGAAGCGCCATTCGCCATCCGACCGCGCCTTGTACTGCACCTGGAAGCGCATCTGGAGCTTCGAGCGCTTGTGGCCCAGGCCGGGCATGGAGCCGCGGATCCCGATCGTGTTGGGATTGGCGCGGGTGTCGCAGACGTTGATCGTTGCCCACAGGTCCTTCGAGGCCGACAGGTCATTGCGCTTGGGCCTGTCCTTGCCCTTCCCCTTGGCGGCGAGGGCGGCCGTGGGCCGCGCGGTCGAGCCGCCGGCGGTGCCGACGAGGACGGCGGCGACCGCCAGGGCGAGCAGGGAGAGAAGGCGCAGGTGCATGCACCCGCTTCAACGCGGCGCACGGACGAACGTTGCGGTTGGTGTGACGACCTGGTCCGCCGGCGCGTAGCGTTGGCGTGACCAGCACCTTGACCCTCCCCCCAACCGCATCCCGGTCAGCGCCGGCGCTGGACTTCGAAGCGCTGTACCGGTCGACGCGCGATGACGTCTATGCGTACGTCGCGACCATGCTCCGCGACCGCTCGAGCGCGGAGGACGTCACCGCAGCCGCGTTCGAGCGCGCCTATCGCCGCCGGCGCAGCTTCGATCCCGAGCGCGGCTCAGGCCGGGCCTGGGTGTTCGGCATCGCCCGGCACGCAGCCCTGGACGAACTGCGGCGGCGCAAGCGTCACGCCACGCTCACCTCCGACCCACCTGACCGAGCGGGGCCGGATCCGACGGCGGCGATCGTCGACCGCGCCGTCCTGCTCGCCGCCCTCGGCACCCTCGCCGTACGTGACCGGGAGATCATCGCCCTGCGCTTCCACGCTGGGCTCGACACCGCGGAGGTCGCCGGCGTCCTCGGAACGACACCGACGAACGCCGGGACCCTGCTGCACCGCGCCATGACCAAGCTCCGGGAGGCCATGAATGCCCACTGACCTGAAGGAATTCGACGATCTGATCGCCGCGCTGCAGGACGAGCGCCCGCAGATCGACCCCGGGTTCGCCCGCGAGCTCGACACCCGCGCCGCCGCCGGCTTCGCCAAGCCGCGGCGGCGCTTCCGCCTGCCTCGCCCGTCCGTACTGATGGGAGCTCCGGCTCTCGCCTTCACGGTGATCATCGCGCTCGTCGTCGCCGCGTCGCAGCTCGGCGGCGGCTCCGGGCTGGACCCGTCGACGGCGGCCGTCTCCAGCGACGGCGGCGCCGTGAGCGGGGCCGCGCCGGACGACTCAGCGTCGGAGATCTTCGAGTCCGTCCCGCAGGCGCGCCAAGGCCCGCGAGCACGCGGACTCGGCGCTCCGTGCCGCACCAGGAACCGCGCCGTCGGCCGGCCCCGACCGCCTGCAGGAGCAAAGCGCCGCCCTGACGCTCGCGGCTCCGGCGCGCGACATCTCCACCGTGGGTGACCGCATCCTCGGCGTCGTCGACGAGCTCGGCGGCTACGTCGTCTCCTCGAGCGTGCGGGCGACCGACGGCCCCGGGCGGCGGCGGCGACTTCCAGCTGCGCCTGCCGGCCAAGCGCCTCGACGCGGGGATCGCGCGGCTGTCGCGCGTCGCCCATGTGCGGGAGCGGTCGCAGGGGGTGCTGGACATCACGAGCGAGCGCAACGTCTCACGCGAGCGGCTTCAGGAGGCCCGCGCGGAGCGCGTGTCCCTGCTCGATCGCCTCGCCGCCGCGGAGTCCGACACCGAGGTCGCCGCGCTCCAGGCCCAGATCAACAACATCAACGCCTCGATCGGCCGCTATCGCGCCGACCTGTCGCGGGTCCTGCGCCGCGCACGGTTCGCGCTGGTGAGCGTCACGCTGGTCGCCGCGGCCAAGGACGAGCAGGTCGCTCCGGGCGACGACGGCAAGTGGACGCCGGGTGACGCGCTGCGCGACGCGGGACGCGTTCTGGAGGTCGCCGCCGGCGTGCTGGTGATCATCGGCGCGGTGCTGATTCCTCTGCTGCTGCTGGGCGCCGCGGTGGTCGTCACCCGACGGGTGATGGCCCGCCGCGGACGCGAGCGCGCGCTCGACGCGGTGTGAGGATGTAAGACTCCGTACATGGGCGCCACCACGCAGGAGACGATCGAGCTCCTCGGGAAGGTGCCCGCCTTCGAGACGCTCACCCCGGAGGACCTCGAGCGGGTCGCCGGGGTGGCCGTCCCCCGCCGCTTCGCCGCGCACGAGGTCGTCTTCCGCGAGAACGACGACTCCGACACCTGCTACGTCGTGCGCTCGGGCCACGCCCGAGCGCTGCGCGAGCACTCCGACGGCCGCCAGATCACGCTCGCGCAGTTCGGCAGCGGCGACATCTTCGGCGAGCTGGCGATGTTCTCCACCGAGCGCCGGTCGGCGACGGTGGAGGCCGTGGACGATCTCGAGGTCGTCGCCATCCTGGGCAACGACATGCGCAGCCTGATGGGCCGGCACGCCGAGATCGCGGTCGCGCTCGTCGTAGCGCTCGGCCGGCGGCTGCGCGAGGCGAACGAGCGGTTGGCGCGGCAGTCCTTCCAGACCGTCCAGAGCCGCGTGGCGACCGTGCTGAAGAACCTCGTCGATCAGGCCCGCACCGAGGGTGCCGATGGCGGCGATGTGCTCGTGGTCGCCACGCAGGCGGAGGTCGCCCAGCTCGCGGGTTCGTCGCGTGAGTCCGCCAGCCGCTTCCTGGCCGTCCTCGAACGGGCCGGAATCGTCACCCAGGGGCGGGGCCGTCTCGTGGTCCATGACCCCGACGCCCTCCAGCGCTATGTCTTCTGAGCCGCGGCGGTCGCGCCGTCCGGGCGTGCTGCGCGAACAGTCCTACGGCGGGGTCGTCGTCCGGGGCGACGAGGTCGTCACCATCGTCCCGCGCGGAAAGCGGGCGCTCGCGCTCCCGAAGGGCGGTCCGGAGAGCGGCGAGGCGCCGGAGGAGACCGCGACGCGCGAGGTGCGGGAGGAGACCGGGCTCGTGGCCCGGGTCCGGGCGCCGCTCGGCGACGTGATCTATACCTACCGCCGCTCGGGCCGCCGGATCCGCAAGACCGTGTCCTTCTTCCTGCTCGATTTCGTCGAGGGATCGACCGACGACCACGACCACGAGGTCACCGAGGCGCGCTGGGTCAGCCTCGAGGCGGCCCGCTCCGAGCTCACGTACCCGGGCGAGCGGGACATGATCGAGCGAGCGATCCTCCTGCTCGACGCCGACGGCGGGTAGAGTCCGCCCGGCGTGCAGGCACTGAACTTCTACTCGCAGATCTTCGCCGACCAGATGAAGCGGGGTCGCAAGACGGCGACCATCCGTCTGGGCGACAAGCGGCACAAGTACCGCAAGAACCAGGTCGTCATGGTGACGGTGGGGTATCAGTACTCACCCCGCGAGAAGGTCTTCAACGCCGTCATCGATCACGTGGAGGTCAAGAAGCTCTCCGAGCTCTCGCCGCGCGACATCGAGCACGACAACCCGGAGTTCCGCAGGCCCGACGAGCTCATGCACTTCATGGAGCAGATCTACGGGCGTGAGGTCACGCTCGAGGACACCGTCACCGTGGTGCGCTTCTCGCGCATCATCGAGCACCCGCCCGACTACCGCGATCACCTGCGCGGCGTCGGCGGCGCCCAGAACTAGCCGGTCAGCGGCTGGTCGCGCCGTAACGCGGGCGGACCGGGGCGGCGCGTTTGGCCCGCCACGAGGCGCCCTGCCAGGCCGCGCTTGCCATCGCGAGCGTTGCGGCGGCGCTGACGATCATCCCGTAGTGGAGCCGCACGTCGGCGTCCGTACCCGGATGCGTGACGGCGAGGACGACGAAGATGACGGGAGTTGCGAGGACGACCAGTCGCAGCAGGTCCTCGAACGTCTTGCGCAGGACGTTGAGCGAGATCAGCAGGGCGAGCACGGCCACCACGCCGACGACGGCGATCAGGATCGTGCGGGCCCCGCCGAGTGCGTCGTCGCCGTTCACGGTCCCACGCACGCCGGAGGCGAAGACCTGGCCCACCTGGTATGCGGCGTGCTCGATGGCCCCGTTGTCGGCCCCAGGATCCGCGGTCGGCGCGGCGTACCAAGGAAGGGTCAGCGAGCCCAGCAGCCCGAGTCCGGCGAGGACGGCGAGGACGAGGTTGGTGGCGGGCTTGAGTTGGTGCATCGCAGATGCATCGGCAGGTGTCTGCGATCTCCGTAGGGCGCCAGGGCACGATGGACGATCGAAGCCGTTGGCACTCGACGACAGAGAGTGCCAACTGCGCTATAGTCGGCTTCAGCGTTGGCACTCCAGCTCATCGAGTGCCGACCGCGTTGGTAAACACCGAGTGGAGGTCTTCAGCACATGAAGCTCAAGCCCCTGGGCGATCGTCTGATCGTCAAGGCGGTCGAGGAGGAGGAGACGACGTCATCCGGCATCGTCCTCCCCGACACCGCGAAGGAAAAGCCCCAAAAGGGCAAGGTTTTGGCCGTCGGTGACGGCAAGTGGGATGACGAGGGCGAGAAGCGCATCCCCCTCGACGTCGCCGAGGGCGACGAGGTCCTGTACTCCAAGTACGGCGGCACGGAGATCAAGGTGGAGGGCGAAGACCTCCTCGTGCTCCGTGAGTCCGACGTGCTTGCCAAGGTCGAGAGCTGAGGAGACAGATATGGCTCACAAGGAACTGAAGTACGACGTTGACGCTCGTAAGGCACTCGAACTGGGTGTCGACGCGGTAGCCAACGCCGTCAAGGTCACGCTCGGCCCGCGCGGTCGCTACGTGGTGCTCGACAAGAAGTTCGGCGCCCCGACGATCACCAACGACGGTGTCACCATCGCTCGTGAGATCGAGGTCGAGGACGTCTTCCAGAACCAGGGCGCGCAGCTCGTCCGCGAGGTCGCCACGGCCACCAACGACGTTGCCGGCGACGGCACGACGACGGCCACGGTCCTCGCTCAGGCGATCGTTCGCCAGGGCCTGAAGAACGTCACGGCGGGCGCCAACCCGCTCGCGCTCAAGAAGGGCATCGAGCAGGCCGTCAACGCGGTCGTCGAGAACATCGCCGGCCAGTCCAACGAGGTCGACGGCAAGGATCAGATCGCCCGCGTGGCGACCATCTCCGCCGGCGACGAGGAGATCGGCGACGTCATCGCCGACGCGATCGACAAGGTCGGCAAGGACGGCGTGGTGAACGTCGAGGAGGGCCAGACGTTCGGCATGGACCTCGAGTTCACCGAGGGCATGCAGTTCGACAAGGGCTACATCTCGCCCTACATGGTCACCGACCAGGAGCGCATGGAAGCGACTCTCGAGGATCCCTACATCCTCATCGCCAACCAGAAGATCGGCTCTGTCCGGGACGTGCTCCCGGTGCTCGAGCAGGTCATCCAGTCCGGCAAGCCGCTGCTGATCATCGCCGAGGACGTCGAGGGCGAGGCCCTCGCGACCCTGGTGGTCAACAAGCTGCGCGGCACCTTCACGGGCGTCGCGGTCAAGGCTCCGGGCTTCGGCGACCGCCGCAAGCGCATGCTGGAAGACATCGCCATCCTCACGGGCGGCGAGGTCATCACCGAGGAGATGGGTCTCAAGCTCGAGAACACCCAGCTCTCGCAGCTCGGCCGCGCCCGCCGCGTGGTCATCGCCAAGGACACCACGACCGTCGTCGACGGCAACGGTGACGCCGAGGCGATCAAGGGTCGCATCAACCAGATCAAGGCCGAGGTCGAGAACACCGACTCCGACTTCGATCGCGAGAAGCTCCAGGAGCGCCTCGCGAAGCTCTCGGGCGGTGTCGCCGTCGTCAAGGTCGGCGCGGCCACCGAGACCGAGATGAAGGAGAAGAAGCACCGCGTCGAGGACGCGCTGCAGGCCACCCGCGCCGCCCTCGAGGAGGGCATCGTGGCCGGCGGCGGCGTCGCCCTCCTGCGTGCGTCGGAGGCCATCGACCTCGACCAGTTCATCGGCGAGGACGTCAAGACCGGCGGGCGCATCATCCTGCGCGCGCTGGAGGAGCCGCTCCGTCAGATCGCTGAGAACGGCGGCCTCGAGGGTTCCGTCGTGGTCAACGAGGTCCGCAAGGCCTCGGGCTCGAACGGCCTCAACGCGGCAACGGGCGAGTACGTCGACCTCATCGCCGAGGGCGTCATCGACCCGGCGATGGTCACCCGGTCCGCGCTGCAGAACGCAGCGTCGATCGCCAAGAACATCCTCACCACCGAGGCGATCGTCGCCGAGATCCCCGACAAGGATGGCGGCGGCGGTGGCGGCGGTATGCCCGACATGTCGGGAATGATGTAAGGAGCCAACCGCTCCGCAGTTGCGCCTCGAGGGCCCGCCACGTGCGGGCCCTCGGCGGTTCTAGCCCCGCCCCCGCTTGCGGGCGTACATCGCCGCGTCAGCCCGCTCGAGCAGCCCCGCCGGATCGTCCCCGGGCGCAGAGAGCGTGTAATCGAGCGAACCGCGGAGGGTGATGGGCTTGCCCGCGACGTCGAACGGCTCGTCGAACGCGGCCCGGAGTCGCCCGGCGAGCACCTCAGCGGCCTGCTCGTCGGCGATGTCCTCCGCGACGAAGGCGAACTCGTCCCCGCCCGTGCGGGCCACGGTGTCCATGGCCCGGCCGATGTGCATGAACCGGCGCGCGATCGTCGAGAGGACGGAGTCGCCGACGGCATGGCCGTAGACGTCATTGATGCCCTTGAAGTCGTCGAGGTCGACCACCGCGAGGAAGGCGTGGCCGCCGTGGCGGCGGCTGCGGGCGAGGGCGTGCTCGATCCGGTCGGTGAGCAGCAGCCGGTTCGCCGCGCCGGTCAGGGGGTCGTGCGACGCGGCGTGCCCGAGGTCGACCGCGAGCCGGGCCAGCTCCACGAGGCTGATCGCCTGTGTCGCCAGATCCTCGAGCGCGGAGAGCTGATCGTCCGAGAGGCGCCGCGGGACGCTGTCGAAGGCGCAGAGCGTGCCCACCGGAACGGCGTCAGACGTGCGCAGGGGAACGGAGGCGAAGAAGCGCACGGGGGTTTCCCCGGTCACGAAGGACGAGTACGAGAAGCGCGGGTCGTTCGTAGCGTCCTCCGTGTGCACGGTGGTGTCCTGGTCGACGGAGAGGCTGCACATCGAGTCCCCACGCGGATGCGTGCCGAGCTCGGCGTTGACCGCCGCGATCCGCGTCTGCAGGCGATCGCCGATGATGTGCACCGCCGCAGAGTGCGCGCCCGTGACATAGGCGGCGACGCGGGACAGGCCCGCCAGCCCCGGATCCCCGACCTTGTCGAGCAGACGCAGGCGCTGGATCGCGTCAGTTCTCCGCGCCTGCAGATCAGCGTCGACGGTCATTGCTCTGACAACCTAGCCGCGGGCTTGGTTCTCCCGCCGACGCCGGGAACGCGGCGGCGCCGCGGAGTTCGTCTCCCCCGGCGCCGCCGACACGGCAGGAGTCAGGCGGGTACTCCCTCCTCGCGCGGCCCGGCGCCGACGTACTTGGCCGTCGGCCGGATGAGCCGCGCCTCGCGCTTCTGCTCGAGGATGTGCGCCGACCAGCCGGCGACGCGGGCCGAGGCGAACATCGGCGTGAACAGCTCCGGCGGAATGTCGGCGTAGTCGAGCACGACGGCCGACCAGAACTCGACGTTCGTGGCCAGCACCCGGTCGGGCCGGCGGGCCTTGAGCTCGGCGAGCGCTGCCTGCTCGAGCGCCTCGGCGACCTCGGCGCGACGCGCGCCGATCTCCTTGGCGGTCCGGCGCAGGACGCGCGCGCGAGGGTCCTCGGCGCGGTACACGCGGTGGCCGAAGCCCATGAGCCGCTCGCCGCGGTCCAGGGCGTCCTTGACCCACTTCTCCGCGTCACCGGAGGCCTCGACCTCGTCGAGCATCTTGAGCACCCGGGAGGGGGCGCCACCGTGCAGCGGACCGCTGAGCGCGCCCACCGCACCCGACAGCGCCGCGGCGACGTCCGCGCCCGTGGAAGTGATCACGCGCGCCGTGAAGGTCGAAGCGTTCATACCGTGCTCGGCAGCGGAGATCCAGTAGGCGTCGATGGCCTTGACGTGGTTCGGGTCGGCCTCACCGCGCCAGCGGATCAGGAACCGCTCGGGGATCGACGTGGCCTTGTCGACCTCCTTCTGCGGGACGGGCGGCCGGCCGGCTCCGCGCGCGGACTGTGCCACGAAGGAGAGCCCCATGACCGACGCCCGTGCGAGGTTCTCGCGGCACTCCTCGTCCGAGATGTCGATGACAGGCTGAAAGCCCCACTCCGGCCCCAGCAGGGCGAGCGCGTACTGCAGGTCCACCCGCGGGTCGCCGGAGCGGAAATGCAGTGGATAAGGCTCGGCCGGAGGGAGTCCGGGCTCGAAGTCGCCGTCGACCAGAAGACCCCAGACCTGCTCGAACGGCACGCGGCCGACCAGATTCTCGATGTCGTATCCGCGGTAGCGCAGAGCGCCACCTTCCTTGTCGGGCTCGGCGATCTCGGTCGCGAAGGCGACGACGCCTTCGAGGCCGGACTGGACTTCGCTCATTCGGGGCCTTTCGCTCTGTCGGGAAGCTTGATCTACACATTGTCTCAGCCTGGGTACGCTTGGCGCTTGCCAGGCATGGATGACCTCGGGTCCTTCTCGGCCGTCGAGCTCGGCGCGCTCCTGCGCGAGCGGCGCATATCGGCCGTGGAGGCCACCGAAGCCGCGCTGGGACGCATCGAGACGCAGGATCCGCAACTGGGCGCGTTCGTCGACGTCGACGCCGAGCGGGCGCTTGCGCAGGCACGGTCGATCGACAGCGACGACCCGCGGCTGTTTGCCGGCGTCCCGATCGCCGTCAAGGCCAATACGCAGGCGGCCGGCCTGGTCATGGACTACGGCAGCGCGCTCCTGACGGGGCGCAAGGCCGATCACGACGCCCACCTCGTGCGCCGGCTGCGCGCCGCGGGCTTCGTGATCGTCGGGACGACCAAGACCCCGGAGTTCGGCATCCTGCCCACCACGGAGCCGCGAGCACACGGTCCCGCTCGCAACCCCTGGGACCCCGAGCGCACCCCCGGCGGGTCGAGCGGCGGCTCAGCGGCGGCGGTCGCCTCGGGCATGCTTCCGATGGCCCACGCCAACGACGGTGGCGGCTCCATCCGGATCCCGGCCGCATGCACGGGGCTCGTCGGTCTCAAGCCGAGTCGCGGACGCGTCTCGCGTGGACCCGACGCGGGTGATTCGCTGCTGGTGGTCGACGGCGTGCTCTCGCGCTGTGTGCACGACACGGCGGCGGCCTTGGACGTCCTCGCCGGTTATGAGGCGGGCGATGCCACCTGGGCGCCACCCCCGGACGTGCCCTACACGACGGCGGTCAACCGCGATCCCGGCACCCTGCGCATCCACGTCGTCACCGACAACCCGCTCGGCTCACCCCTCGACGCCGAGAACGCTGCGGCGGTGGCCGCCATCGCCGCCACGCTCGCAGGCCTCGGTCATGAGGTGGAGACGGTGACTCCCGCGCTGCCGGGACCGGAGACGATGCCGCTGTTCATCACGCTGTTCGCCGCCAACATCGCGCTCAGCATCGCCCACGCCCAACTGCTCGCGGGCCGCCAGGCGGCACCCGGTGAACTCGAGCCCCTCTCGCAGGCGATGATGGACACGGCGGCGGCGACGAACGCCGTGCAGTATCTGGGCACCGTCGCGATGCTCCAGGCGCTCAGCCGGCGCGTGGTCGCCCTTTGGGCCGAGTGCGACGTCATGCTCGTCCCGGCGCTCGCCCAGCGTCCCCCGGCGATAGGAACCCTGACGGGATTCGGCGACGGCGACCCGATGGAGGCGTTCGACCGCGCCGGTGCCTTCGCCCCGTACGCCGGGCTGTTCAACGTCACCGGCCAGCCGGCCGTCACGGTGCCGGCCGGGTTGGGCGGCGACGGCCTGCCGAACGCCGTGCAACTCGTCGGGCGACCCCTCGCCGAGGACACGCTGCTGGCGCTGGCGCGCCAACTCGAGGTCGCGCGGCCCTGGGCGGACCTCAGGCCCGCGCCAGCACCTCGCCGATCGTCAGCGGGCTGACGCCGAGGGTCTTTGCGTCGCCGGTGCCCCGCTCGGAGAGCATCGTCGCCCCCAAGGCGTCCGCTTCGTCGCGAGTGGCGAGCGCGACGGGTCCCGTGATCGTCGCGTAGACGTGGAGGGCCCGCAGCAGGATCGGCGACGGGAGCGTGACCATACGCCGCTCGCGTCCCGCGGCGCGCAGCGCGCGCGCGGCAGCCTCGCGGAGGGTCAGGACTTCCGGGCCGGCGATCTCGAGCACCTCCCGCCCGTCCACCGGCCGGTCCAGCGTGGCAGCGATGCACGCCGCGACGTCGTCGGCCCACACCGGCTGGATCCGCGCGGTCCCCATCGTCGTGGTGACCGGCACCGCCGGAAGCAGGGAGAGCACATCGAGCAGCGCCAGCTTCGTGTCACCCGGCGCGTAGATCAACGAGCACCGCAGCACAGTCGTGGCGAGGTCGGCGTCCATCACCGCGCGCTCCGCAATCGACTTGATGCGGTGCACTCGCGCCCGATGGTGGGGCGAGGCGCCGAGCGGTGAGAGAAACACGAACCGTTCGGCGCCGGCGTGCTCGGCGGCGCGCAGCAGCCGCCAGGTCGCCACACCGTCGATCTCCTCGATCGTCGCGTTGGCCTGGTCGCGTTCCGTGGCGGCGAGGTGGACGACGGTGCGAACGCCGCGCAGCGCGTGGCGGAAGGATGCGGGGTCGCCGAGGTCGCCGAGCGCGATCTGCACGCGGACCCGCTCCGGCCCGAGGCGGCGCGGATCGCGGACCAGGCAGCGCACCGGCTCCCCCGCAGCCACGAGTCGCCGCAGCAGCGCCGATCCGACCCGCCCGGTGGCACCCGTCAGCAGCAGCACGTCGAGAAGCCTACGTCGCCAGCGGCTTTGTCATGATGGAGGCACCTATGGCCTACGTGATCACCGAGCCCTGCATCGGAACCAAGGACAACTCCTGCGTGGAGGTCTGTCCCGTCGACTGCATCCATCCGACTCCGGACGAGCCCGACTACGACAAGGTCGAGATGCTCTACATCGACCCGGAAGAGTGCATCGACTGCGACGCCTGCGTTGAAGCCTGCCCGGTCGATGCCTGCTTCGCCGAGGACCAGGTCCCCGACGAGTGGGCCAAATACGTCCCGATGAACGCGGACTACTTCAAGAACACCTAGCGGCGCGCGTGGGTCAGCCGGCCATGGGGAGTGACATCCCCATGGGCTGTGGCTCCGGGGCCATCTGCAGCACCGGCAGATCCACGGGCGACATCGCGATCAGGCCGCGGGCGACCTGACGCAGGGCCTGGGCGGCCGGATCGTCCGGGTCCTCGATGACGAGCGGCACGCCCGCGTCGGCCTGCTCGCGCAGCGGCATGGTGAGGGGGATCTTGCCGAGCAGCGGAACGCCGATCTCCTCGGCCAGCTCCTGCCCGCCGCCCTCGCCGAAGATCTGGAAACGCTCGCCGCCGGGGGTGGTGAAGCCGCTCATGTTCTCAACGATGCCGGCGACCTCGAGACGGACCTTGTCCGCCATCTCCGCCGCGCGCCGCGCGACCTTCTGCGCCGTGGCCTGCGGTGTGGTGACGATGAGGAACTTCGCCTGGGGAAGCAGCTCGGCGAGCGTCATCGAGACGTCGCCGGTCCCCGGAGGCAGATCGACGAGCAGGTAGTCGAGCTCGCCCCACTCGACGTCCTTGAGGAACTGGGTCAGGGCCTTGTGGAGCATCGGTCCGCGCCAGACGACGGCTGCGTCCTCGTCGAGGAAGAACCCGATCGACATGATCTTGATGCCGTTCGAGACCGGGGGAACGATCTTGCGCTCGGCCGAGACCGCGGGGCGGTCGGAGCCCAGGCCGAACATGCGCGGGATGGAGTACCCCCACACGTCCGCGTCGAGCACGCCGACGCGCTTGCCCTCGCCGGCCAGAGCGGCCGCGAGATTCGCCGTGACCGAAGACTTGCCGACGCCGCCCTTGCCCGAGCCGATGCAGATGACGTTGTTGACCTGGGCGAGCGACCCGTCGGGCAGGGCGCCGGCGTGGCCGAGCTTGGCCTTGAGCTTGGTCTTCTCCGCTTCGGAGAGGACGTCGAAGCTGACGTTCACCCCGACGACGCCGTCGAGCTTTGAGACCGCGTCGGTGACCGCGGTCTGGAAAGTGCCCTTGATCGGGCAGCCCGGGGTTGTCAGGGAGACCATGACGTCCACCACCCCCGTGGCGTGGACATCGATCGACCGCACCATCTCGAGCGTCACGATGTCCTTGCGCAGCTCGGGGTCGATGACGGCCTTGAGGGCCTCGAGGATCTCGTCTCTCGTGGGCATACGTCCATAGTATGGCCGCCGTGAACGCTCCCACGCCCGAGGAGGCGGCCGCCGTGATCGCGGCCCTCGAGCAATTCCTGCGCGACACGACCGTCGCGGCTCCCTTGGCGGATGAGCGGCCGGGCGGCTGGCTGCGTGCCGCGCGGCTGGAAGCCGTCGACCGCGAACCCGAACGCTCCTGAGCGGGTAGGAGGCCAGACATGCTCGCTGCCTACTGCGCCAGGATGGACGCCGACGACCCGCTCGACAATCTCGAGGTCGCCGACCGCCCCGAGCCCGACGCCCCCGAGGGCTGGGTGACGGTCGACGTCAAGGCCGCCTCCCTCAACCACCACGACCTGTTCTCCCTCCAGGGGATCGCACTGCGGCCCGATCGCGTGCCGATGATCCTCGGGACCGACGCCGCCGGGACCGACCCGGACGGCAACGAGGTCGTGCTCCATGCCGTCATCGGCGATGCCGACTGGCGCGACGACGAGACGCTCGACCCGAGCCGGACGCTGCTCTCCGAACTCCACCAGGGAACCCTCGCCGAACGTGTCGCCGTCCCGCGACGCAACGTCGTCCCCAAGCCCGAGGGGATGTCGTTCGCCGAGGCGGCTTCGGTCCCGACGGCGTGGCTCACCGCCTACCGGATGCTCTTCACGCGCGGCGCCTGCAAGCCCGGTGAGACCGTGCTGGTGCAGGGCGCGGGTGGCGGGCTCGCCACCGCGGCGGTGGCGCTCGGCGCGGCCGCCGGCCTGCGGGTCTGGACGACCTCACGCGACGAGGACAAGCGCGACCGCGCGCTCGCGCTCGGCGCCGATCAGGCCTTCGAGTCCGGCGCCCGGCTCCCGGAGCGGGTCGACTGCGTCATCGAATCCGTGGGCGAGGCGACGTGGGAGCACTCGATCAAATCCCTGCGCCCCGGCGGCCGGCTCGTCGTTTCGGGCGCCACGAGCGGGCCGAAGGCCGTCACCGACCTCCGCCGCGTCTTCTTTCTTCAGCTCAACGTCATCGGCTCGACGATGGGCACGCGCGACGAGCTCGAGAACATGCTCACGTTCATGGCCGCCCGCGACGTCAAGCCGATCATCGACCGCACGCTGCCGTTGTCGGACACGCGCGACGGCCTGGCGGCGATGGCCGCCGGCGATCTGTTCGGCAAGGTCGTGATCGAGCCGTAGCCGCCGCGGTCACGCGGCCGGCGTGGCGACGCGGACAGGCGGGACGGCCCGCTCGACCAACCAGCGGGCGAAGTCACCGGACTCCATGGGATGGGTGTCGTAGAAGCCCTGCGCGAAGTCGCACCCCATCGCGGCGAGCGTCGCCCAGGTCTGGCGATCTTCGACCCCCTCGGCGACCACGGTGAGGCCCAGGCGCTGCGCGAGGTCGATGGTCGACTGCACGATCACGCGGTCGCTGTGCTCGGCTTCCATGCCGGCCACGAAGGAGCGGTCGATCTTCACCGCGTCCAGTGGCAACCGCCGCAGCCGCTCCAGGGACGAATAGCCCGTACCGAAGTCGTCGATGGCGATCGAGACGCCCATCTCGCGCACGCTGTGCAGCAATTCGGTGGCGCGCTCGGGATCGGCCATCAGCATGCCCTCGGTGATCTCGAGCTCGAGCGCCGATCCCGGCACGCCCACCCGGGCAAGCACGGCGGCGATGCGGTCGGGCAGCCGGCGATCCAGCAGCGATCGCGCGGAAAGATTGACCGCGACGGGTAGGCGTCCAGCTCCCGGGGTCCACTCTCCGGCGGCGCGCAGCGCCTGCTCGAGAATCTGCTCCGTGGCGCGGACGATCAGGCCCGACTGCTCGAGCAGCGCGACGAACTCCGCGGGCGCGAGCAGCCCCCGGACCGGGTGTCGCCAGCGCATCAGCGCCTCGGCGCCGACGACCTCGCCCGTCGCGAACGCGATCTTCGGCTGGTAGAAGGCGATGAGCTCGCCCGCCTCGAACCCCCTTCGCAGATCGCCCGCGATCGCGGTGCGGCTGATCTCCGCGCCTTCCTCGGGGTCGTAGAACTCGCGCCCGGCCCCGCTGCGCTTCGCCCGGTACATCGCGACGTCCGCGTGGCCGATGAGATCGTCCACCTCCATGCCGTGCTCGGGGTACATGGCGATCCCGATGCTGCCGCCGAGCTCGATCTCGATGTCGTCGAGCGCCACGGGCGCCCGCAGTGCCCCCTGGAGCTTGTGCGCCACCCGTTCGGCCTGCTCCCGATCCACCCCGGGCAGCAGCACTCCGAACTCGTCACCGCCGAGCCGCGCCACGACGTCGTCGTCGCGCAGACAGCCGGTGAGGCGCCCGGCGAGGAGGATCAGCAGCTGGTCGCCCTCGTGGTGACCGAGCGTGTCGTTGATCTCCTTGAAGCCGTCGAGATCGATCACCATCACCGCGGTCTGACTCTCGTCGTGGCGGGCCACCCGGACGGCGGCGGCCACCCGGGAGTTGAAGAGCACGCGGTTCGGGAGTTCGGTGAGCGCGTCGTGGATCGCCTCGTGCTCCTTGATCAACGCCTGCCGCTGTCCCTGGATGATCGACAGCAGCGGCAGCACGAACAGGGGCAGCAGGAAGGGGCTGAAGACGGCGCTGATCACGACCATGGGGGCAAGGCCGAGCAGGAGACCGGCCGAGGTGACCTGGAACAGCAGGTCGTCGAAGAGGCAGCGGAGGATGGACTGATGCTCGATCAGCGCGATGACGGTGGCGACAAGCAGGCTGTTCGCGATGAAGAACACCGCTCCGGCCACCAGGATCCCCGGAAGGTCGGCAGCCGTGAACGGCACGCCGGCGGCAGTGATCGGGACGCCTGCCACCGCGGCGAGGACAGCTGCCGTCGCGGCGACGGTGATCGAGTACTGGGCGGCGTTGAAGAGCGCCTTTATCGCCGGTTTGCCGCCGATCCGGTCGCAGACCAGACAGCTCACGGCCATGATGGGCACGGCCGCGAATCCAGCGACGAGGATGAGGGCGAACGCGAAGGTGGTGGACGGCGTCACCTCCCCTTCCGCACCGGGGCGGTGCACGCGCAAGGGGAAGAGCTCGCCGATGACCACGCCGATCGCGAACAGCACGGTCGTGAGAACGTTGTGCTCGGGAAACGCGTTCCCCGTCGCGACGCTGCCGACGAGCAGAAGGCCGCCGACCGCGATGACCGAGACGATGTAGGCCTCGGCGCGTCGCTCGCTGGAGCGGTCAGGGCGGTCCAGAGACCGGCGGCGGAAGAGGTTGCGAGGCGTCATCAGAAGAGAAGGTGGAGGGCGGCCGTAGCCGCCCCCCTGCCGGTGTTCGGTCGTGGTGTGCTCAGCCCCACTTGCGTGGAGCGCCCGCGGCAAGCATGAGTGCGAAGAGCGCGCTCGCGCCCACCAGCACCCGGTACATCCCCGCCTTGGCTTTCCTCAGCTCCATTTCATCGGGGCGCCGAGTGCCTGCACGAACGCCGCCAGTGCAGCCACGGCCAACGCGATTCGATATGCCTTCGTCTTCATGCGCACCTCCTTGTGCTTTGTCCCTGGCGTCGCGGTTCACGACGGCACTCCGGTAATCGGCACGTCCGCGAGCGGACCGGATCCCGCCTGGCCGAGATTGGCCGGATGTACGTCGAGGCTCTGCCGCGAGGTGTTCGGCATGACCAGGTCGATCCGCCCGGCCTCCGCCTGGAGAACGGACGCCGCCACGGCGTAGCCCGCGACGTGCCCGGACCCCGGGAGCGGGGCGAGCACCTCTTCGTGTTCTCCGGTCGAGACGAGCAGATCTCCCGGTGGCATCCCGCGGTGGGGCACCGTGGTGACGCGCACCAGATGCTGCGGCGTTCCCGTCGCGAATTCCGCAACGTCGGTGACGGTCACCGCGTGCAGACCGAGCCGGCGGGCCGGCCGGCTGGCGCACACGATGTGCAGGCCGGCGAGTACGCCGACCACCAGCAGGACGTCACCGATGCTGAAGACGTTGTGCACCGGCCAGGAGGCCGGGATCGCGAAGATGTCGCCCAGCCACGCCAGGTGCGCCCCGTCCACGCCGGTGGAGTTCTGGAAGCCGCCGTCGCTGACGGCGAGCCCCGCCGTGCGCAGGGCGTCGGCCGACGCGGGCATGACGCCGCCGTTGGCGGCGATGGCGGCGAAGTTGGCCATGCCGCCGACCGCTGCGATGGCAAGCCCGGGCACGCGCCGGTTGAGCCAGGCGTAGGCGCCGGCGAGCCCGTAGCTGCCGAGGTGTGCCGCCTCGTGCAGCCCCGCCGATCCGGATGGGAAGAGCGAGATGATGACGATCTGCGTGCCGATCGCCGCAGCGACGAGCCAGCCGCCCCGCATGCGGAGCTCACCGAGCGCGGAAAGGCGGCCTCCGGCCAGGGGCACGCTCAGCAGGCACAGCACGAAGATGACGCCGAGGAACATGCACGCCGGGTATCGGCGCCAGCGCCGGCGGAGTTGATGCGAGATTCGTCCGGGTCGTTAAGGACCGACGGGCCAGCGCGAACGCTGACCCGACGGTTGAGGGAGGAGAGGGTGCTACATCCGCTCGCGAGATATGAGGCGAGCGGATCTGTCCGCGTCCGGGCCGTCTCCTCGGCGCCCGGCGGGGGAAGTGGTGGCTAGACGAGCGCCTTGACCTGCTCGCCGACCTCGCTCGCCCGCTTCTCGACGTCCTTGCGCAGCGAGATGACCTCGCGCTCGACGCGCTTGCGGTTGGTGGTGACGGTGCGCTCGACGGCACGGCGACGGGTACGCAGCTGACGCTCGACGCGCGTGCGGGTCTTGCGGACCTCGCGCTCGAAGCGGTTGCGAGCGGTCGCGCCGCGGCGCTCGGCCTTCTTGAGGTCGCGCGTGATCTCCTTCTGCGCGGCGTCGAGCGAGCCGTAGCGCTTGACGAGATCCTCGATGATCTCCTGGACGCTGTCACGCGTGACGAGCACGGTGCCGACGCCGGTGAGCACGACGCGCTCGGCGTAGGACCGGGTCTCCTTGGCGGTCGCCTTGGCGGCCGTCGTGTTGGCCTTGGCGGCCGTGGAGGTGCGGCGCTGAGCGGTGGTGCGTGCGCGCTTGGCTGCAGTCGTCTTGCGAGCCTGCTTGGCGGCGGGCGACGTGCTGCCGTTGGCACGGCGGGTGGTCGCAGCGCGCTTGGCAGCGGGCTTGCGGGTGGTGGTGCTCGAAGTGGTGGTCTTGGTCTCGGCCATGTGGTTCGTTTCAGCTCCCTCGTGGAGTAAGGATATTAGTTCTAACAGTCTCTACGTGGAATATTTCCCACGAACATGTGTTTGTAAACCCGCGCCGCGGGTTGGTTACAAGGCCGAACGCGCGTTCGACTCAGGCCGAGACGCGGCGCAGCCAGCCGGACGGGTCGTCCAGCTCGGCGAGGCCGGGCAGCGCTGAGGGTTCCGCCCACGCCCGGTTGAGCGCGGCGATGCCGCCCTCGGCCACCACGGCATCGCAGAACGCCTTGCCCTGCTCGTACTGGCGCAGCTTGAGCTCGAGGCCGATCAGCCGCTCGACCATGCGCAGCAGCCCCGACCGTTCCCGCCGGCGCCGCTCCAAACCTTCCCGCAAATGGGGCAGATCCGGGAGCATGGTTTCCCCGACGGCGTCCATCACGTGCTCCGCGTATCCCTCGATGAGCGCCATCGTTCCCTGCAGTTCGTCCAGCAACGCGCGGCGCTCCGGGCCGGCGACCAACGTGACGATCTCTCCGCCGCGCACAGCGTCCGCGAGGGCACGGAGGTCGTCGAGGCGGGGGAGGCGCAGCAGCTTGCGCGGATCGATGTCGACGTCGAGCGAGGAGATGAGGCCGCGAATCCGGCCGGCCATGTGTGACCTAAGCCACGGAACGCCGGCGAACTGGAGCGCGTGCGTGGTCTCGTGCAACGCGACCCAGCGGGTCAGGGATTGGTCGTCGGCGTCGAGCGACCGGGCCGCCTGCGCGAGGTTGGGGCCGACGAAGAGCAGGCGCGCCGGTACGTCGGGGTCGGTGACCGGGAACTCGTACTGGCCGAGCACGCGACCGGCGAGGAAGCCGCTGAGCGCTCCGACCTCCACCGCGAGCAGCATGCCCGTCAGCGCGCGCAGTGGCCCGGTGAGGGGGCCGAGCCCCTCCCCCTGGCGCTCGACGACCGGTTCGAGCACCGAGCGCATCGAGCCGAGGTTGATGGTCGCCCAGTCGTCGCGATCGACGGTCTCGGGCGCCGGGAGCGCGTCCGGGGCGGCCAGGCCCGTGTAGTCCGACACGAGTTCCGCGCTGCGGACGGCGAAGGCTTCGACCTCGGCCGTGAACGCCTCGTGGGGCACCGGCGCCGGAGCGGCGTTCGACGCCACTGCGCGCGACACGCGCTCCGCCAGCCGCCAGTCGATCATGCCTTCGACGCTAGCCCGCGGGAAGGCCGCGCAGCGCCGCGAGCGCGCCGGGTGTGCGCGCCGCGACGACCGGCGAGTGCGGGGCGAGGTCCAGCGGGGCGCCGAGCGGGTCCTCGAACGCGGTGAAGGCGACGTGGCCGCCGGCCTCGCGCACGATGAGCTGCCCCGCCGCGGCGTCGACCGCGCGCGTCCGGCGCAGAGTGACCATCGCGTCAAGCCGCGCGCCCGCGACCTGGCACAGCGTCACGGCGATCGTGCCGAGCGCGCGCACGCGGTGCGCCGCCTCGGCCAGCGCCTCTCCGGCCTCGAGCAGGTACTTGGGATCCGAGGACTCGAGGCCGAGCAGCTCGAGCCGCCCGTCGGAGTGCCGGCGCTCGCCGATCTCCGGATCCAGGCGGATGCCGTCGAGCCACGCCCCACCGCCACGGATCGCCGTCCACTCCTCCTCGGGCCCGAAGTCGTAGACGTAGCCGAAGCGGACGTCGGCCATGGCCGGGCCGTCGGCGACCGCGATCGAGAGGGCATGGTGCGGCAGCCCGCGCTTGGCGTTCGTCGAGCCGTCGATGGGGTCGATGACGACGAGCAGGTCCCGCGAGCCGTAGTCGACCTCGCCCCGCTCCTCGCTGACTGCGGTGAAGCGCGCGCCCTGCGCGTGCAGGTCGTCGAGCTCGGCGAAGACCGCGGCCTCGGCGTCGGCGTCGATCACCAGCGTCTGGTCCCCGCCCTCACCGGTCGTTCCCGTCAGGCGCGAGCGGTCGCTCTCACCGACGAGGATCTCGTGCAGCCCCTCGGTCGCCCGCCGAGCGGCCGCGAGCCAGTCCGCATCGGTCGGGAAGCCCATCGCGCACGTATCCTGACGCGTTGTGGACCTCGCAGCGCTGACGCCCTCACAGCGCGATGCGGTCACCCATGCCGGTGGCCCGTTGCTCGTCGTCGGCGGGGCCGGGACCGGGAAGACCCGGGTGCTGGTCGACCGCTTCGCGTGGCTGGTGTCCCAGGGCGTCCCCGCCGAGGCGATCCTGTGCCTGACCTTCTCCCCGCAGGCGGCCGCCGAGCTGCGCGCACGCATCGAGCGCACGATCGCGCTCGACGCCTTCGAGGAGCTCACGGTGACCACCTTCGGGGAGCTGTGTGCGCAGCTGCTGCGCGACGAGGCGGCCGAGGCGGGCGTCGACCCCTTCGCGACCCCGGTCACCGCGGCCGACCGCCTCGCGATGCTGCTCGAGCGCATCGACGAGCTGCCGCTCACCCGTCACGACCTGCGCGGTAATCCCGGTGCCCTGCTCGGCTCGGTGGTGAGCCGCATCGATCGCCTCAAGGACGAGCTGATCTCGGCAAGCGACTATGCGGCGTGGGCTGCGACGCTCGGGGAGGAGGGCGCCCGCGACCGCGAGTTCGCCGAGATCTACGCGGCGCACGACCGCATGCTGGCCGAGGCGGGCACCCTCGACCTCGGCGATCTCGTCCTGCACGCCTTCCGGCTGCTGCGTGAGCGCCCGCACGTGCGCGCGCGGCTGACCAAGCGCTTCCAGCACGTGCTCGCCGACGAGTACCAGGACTTCAACTTCGCCCAGAACCTGCTGCTGCGACTGCTGACCTCCGAGCACGGCAACGTCACGGTCGCCGGGGACGACGACCAGGCCATCTTCCGCTTCCGCGGAGCCTCCGCGAAGAACCTGCACGATTTCCAGGCCGAGGCACCGGGGGTCACGACCGTCGTGCTCGAGCGCTCACACCGCGCGCCCCGGACGATCCTCGACGCGGCGCTGGCCGTGTCCGCGCGCAACGAGGACCGGATCCCGAAACCGATGGTCGCCGACGAGGGCGGCTCCGTCGCGTTCTGGCGCGCCGCCAACGAGCGCGCACAGGCGCAGGCGGTGGCGGCCGACGTCGAACGGCTGATGACCCGCGACGGCGTCGCTCCCGAGGACATCGCGGTGCTCGTGCGCTCGGTCAAGGGCGAGGGCCAGGCCGTCGCCGTCGCGCTCGAGGAGCGCGCGGTGCCGTACCGGATCGCGGGCGCCGCAGCGTTCTTCCAGCGCGCCGAGGTGCGCGACCTGCTCGCCTGGCTGCGGCTGCTCGTCGACCCGGGTGACGCCGGAGCCGTCGTGCGCGCGCTCGCCAGGCCCCCGATCGAGCTGCGCTCCATCGACCTCGCGCGCGTGACGCAGATCGCGCGCCGGCGCAAGCTCGACATGGTCGGCGCGCTCGGCGCCGCGATGGAGTCGCCGCAGATCCCGCCCGAGGCCCGCGAGCGCATCCTCGCCTTCCTCAAGCTCTACCGCTCCGCGTCGGGCGCACTGGACTCCACGCGCGCTGACCTGTTCGTTCATCGCCTGATCGAGCGCCTGGGGCTCCGGCGGCAGCTGCTCTTCGCGGCCTCGGCCGAGGTCGTTGAGCGGCTCGTCAACCTCGCCAAGTTCGGCGAGATCGCTGCCACCTACGCGCGGCGCTCGCCGCTGGCGACGGCGCGCGACTTCGCCCGGTCGGTTTCCGCGGTCGCCGAGGCCGGACTGCGCGAGGAGGAGGCCGAGTCGGCGACCCACGGCGTGCAGGTCATGAGCATGTACGCGGCCAAGGGCCACGAGTTCGACCACGTCTACGTCCTGGGTCTGTTCGCCGCGCGCATGCCCGGGCCGCGGCGACGCGTGCTCGAGCCGATCCCCGACGCGCTGATCAAGGAGGCGCTGCCGCCAGACACCAAGGCGATCCACGTCGCCGAGCAGCGCCGGCTGCTGCACGTCGCCATGACCCGCGCCCGGCGGCGGCTCGTGCTCGCCTACCCGTCCGTGACCGATCGTGGCGCACCGCAGCAGCCCTCGCCGTTCGCAGAGGAGGCGCGGGCGGCGGTCGGCGGTGAATGGGAGGACCGCGACGAGGAGCTCTTCGGACCGGCGGAAACGCTGCAGTCGACCTTCCGCGTCCTGCGCGACGAGCTGATGACGACGGTCGCGGAGGTCGGCGGTCGCCTTGGCGAGCTGCGCTTCGACACCGACCTCGACGTCTCCCATGCCGTCGTGCGCTACCTCGAGGTCATGAAGCTCAGCGCGCTGCTCGAGCGCACGCGCGCGGGGCAGCCGGTGGCCGAGGCGCTGCCCGAGGTCAACGCCCGGCTGCTGCAGGCGGTCACGCGCGAGCAGCGCGAGATCTTCGCCACCTCGGCCCTCGACGAATATCTGCTCGACGCCGAGCGCGACGAGCGCACGCGCGCGTCGGTGGTCGCGCGTCGCAGCGAGCCGTCGCTCGAGCAGTTCCTGCCCCGGCGCGGTGACGGGCTGCTGCTGTCGGCCTCGGACATCGAGACGTACCGGACGTGCCCGCTGAAGTACAAGTTCGCACGGGTCTTCCGCATCCCGCAGGAGCCGACGCTCAACCAGCGCTTCGGCATCCTCGTCCACCAGGTGCTCGAGCGCTTCCACGCCGGCGAGTCCCCCGGCGGTTCGCTGCCCGAGCTGCTCGGCCTGCTCGAGGCGGGCTGGCGGCGCGGCGGCTTCGGCGCCTCCGAGCAGGAGAAGCAGCTGCAGGGCAAGGCCGAGCAGGCGCTCATCCGCTACCACGAGCGCTTCCAGGGCGAGGAGGCCGAGCCCGTCTGGTTCGAGCGCTCCTTCTCCTTCACCCTCGGTCGTCACACCGTGCGCGGGCGCGTGGACCGCGTCGACCGCCTCAACGAGGGCGGCTACGAGCTCATCGACTACAAGACGGGCCGGCCGAAGAAGGCCGCCGACCTGCGCGAGGACGTGCAGCTCGCGCTCTACTCCGTCGCCGCCGAGAAGGCCTGGGACCTCGAGGCCGCACGGCAGGCGTACTACTACGTGCTCGACGACGCGAAGGTGCCCGTCGACTGGGCCTCGGAGGATCGCGAGTGGATCACCGAGACCGTCCTCGAGGTCGCCGACGGCATCACGAGCCAGGGCTTCGAGCCGACGCCGAGCTTCTCGGCCTGCTCGATGTGCGACTACCGCATCGCCTGCCCGGCCGCGGAACGCTGAGCGCCGTCAGGACCTCAGGGTGCGAGGACCGGCGTCGTGCGGCGCCCGTCGCGTAGGAACGTCGCCGTCAACAGCGCGAGGCCGGCGAGCAGCAGATACGGGACCGCGTCTCGGGTGAGGTCGGCGAGCGCACCGCCACCTGATCCTCCCGCTGCGGTGCCCACGCCCCACGCCAGGTTCCCCAGAGCGAACGCGAAGGCGAGGTCGATGCCGCGTGTCTCGGCGCGCTCGGAGAGCATCGCCATCGCCGGCGCCCACAGCAGGCCGAGGACCGAGGCGGCGAGGACGGTGGCGGCGCCGAGCAGCAGTGCGGTCTCGGGGAGGGGCAGCAGGGCGAAGCCGACGGCACCCGCGAACAGGCCGGCGCGCGCCGGGGCGAGGGGCGAGCGGCGGTCCGCCAGCCGGCCCGCGATCGGGGACATGATCGACTCGAACAGGACGGCGACCAGGAAGACGGCGGCGATCGCCGCCGCGCCCGCACCGAGCTCGTCGAGTCGCAGCGGCACGAGCACGTTGATCATGCCGAACCCCATCGAGGGCAGGACCATGAGCAGCACGCCGCGGCGCATCCTGGCGTCCGTGACGGTGAAGCGCACGGCGGCGAGGCCCGGAGTGGCGACGGGCGGCGGACCGCTGAGGCGGACGAGCGCCAGGATCAGCCCGAGGGGCAGCGCGACGAAGGCGACGAAGATGACGCCCCGGCCGATCTCCTCGGCAGCGGCACCGAGGACCGGCCCGCCGAGCGAACCGGCGATGGCCGCGCCGATCGCGGTCCCGATCGCCTGGGCGCGGTGCTCGCGCGGCGCCGATCCGGCGACCCAAGCCAGACCGCCGGCCCAGACCGCCGCCGCCCCGACGCCCTGCAACGCACGCGCGGCGACGAGCACCCCGGCGGACTGTCCCAGCCCGAAGACGAGGCTCGCGACCGCCAGCACCGCGAGCGCGCCGAGGACGGCCGGTTTCGCACCGATGCGCGCCGCCAGCAGGCCGGCGGGCAGCGCGACGACGAGCGTGCCGACCGGATAGGAGGCCGACAGCGCGCCGGCACCGGCCTTGGAGAGCCCGAACTCGTCGGCGAGATCAGGAAGCAGCGGGGTGATCGTCGCGTAGGCGGCCGTATCCACCACCATGGCGATCGAGATCAGGAGGATCAGCCGCCGCGCGGCGGAGGTCAACTTGGGAAGCTCGGGAAGTCGCCGCCGCCGCGACCTCCGCCCCGCTGGCGGAGGAAGCGCTGGAACTCGCGGGCCAGCACGTCGCCGGAGGGAAGGCTGTCGGGATCCGTCGGCACCTCCTCCTCGGCCGCGGCGCGCTCGAGGCGCTCGACGAAGGCCTGGACGTCGGGATCCTGCTCGACGGCACGGTTGACCTGGCGCTCGTACTCGCCCGCCGCCACCTCGAGCTGGGTCGCGTCGACCGCCACGCCGACGACCCCCTCGAGCTTGCGCACCAGCGCGAGGGCTCCCTTGGGGTTGGGCGAGACGGCCACGTAGTGCGGCACCGCGGCCCACAGGGAGACGGACGGGATCCCCCGGCGCTGGCACAGATCGTGGAGGACGCCGACGATGCCGGTCGGCCCCTGGTAGGAGGACTGGGCCAGGCCGACGCGCTCGATGAGCGACTCGTCCGTCGCGAGGCCGGTGATGCCGACCGGCCGCGTGTGCGGGACGTCGGCGAGCAGGCTTCCGAGGGTGATCACCGACTGCACCCCGAGGGCCTCGGCGAGGTCGACGATCGTCTCACAGAAGGTGCGCCAGCGGTAGCTGGGCTCATGGCCCGTGACGAGCACGAGGTCGCGCGGCGCGCCGGGGGCGGTCGCCGCGTGGATCTCGACCTCGGGCCACTCGACCGCGCGGCTGATGCCGTCGATGAAGCGGACCGTCGGACGGGTCGTCTGGAAGT
This sequence comes from uncultured Solirubrobacteraceae bacterium, assembly GCA_963781415.1. Lineage (GTDB taxonomy): Bacteria > Actinomycetota > Thermoleophilia > Solirubrobacterales > Solirubrobacteraceae > DATLGB01. The sequence continues at coordinate 1,772,549 of CAWAFT010000002.1, read as the reverse complement.
CGTAGAACTCCTCGGGATCGATCGTTGCGAAGCGCTGCGCGCCGAGCGCGCCGCCGACGAACGTCAGGGCTGCGGAGGCCGCGTCCCCCGCGTCGTTCCAGCCCTCGAAGGCAGCCACCAGTGCCGGTGCGCGGAGCCCGTCCGGACGGCGTTCCCAGCGCAACGGCTGCATCCGATCCACGGTACATGATGGGTTCCGTGGCCCTCGATGCGCAGACCGCCGGTGCGGGTACCGCCGGCACCCCGGTTTCCAGCGGCACCGCGGCCCCCGGCGGCACCGCCTCCCTGCGCGCGGGACAGGAGGTCGACCTCGTCCTGGCGTGCACGCGCAAGGAGCGCCTGCTCGCGCGCTCCGGGTCCCCCTATCTGGCGCTCGAGTTCCGCGACCGGGAGGGTTCGGTCAACGGACGTGCCTTCCGGGACGCCGACGTGCTGGCGGGCCGCTTCGAGCGCGGGGACCTCGTGCGCGTGCGCGCACGGGTGGAGCGGTTCCGCGACGAGCTCTCGCTCGACGTGATCGCCATCGGGCGCGCGCAGGACGCGGACCCGGCCCAGTTCCTCCCCGTCGCCTACCGCGATCTCGACGAGCTCGACGGCTTCTTGGAGCACCTCATCCGCGAGGTGCACGACGCCGACTACCGAACCCTGCTGCGCGCCGTCTTCGGCGACGGTGAGCTGCGCACGTCGTTCCGGCGCGCCCCGTGCACCCGCGCCGGCCACCACGCCTACCTCGGCGGCCTGCTCGAGCACACCGTTGCCGTCGGCACGCTCGCGCTGGAGACCTGCATCCTGCATCCCCGGCTGAACTCCGACCTGCTCGTGAGCGCCGCGCTCGTGCACGACCTCGGCAAGACGCGCGAGTTCGTCTACGGCGCGGAGATCGGCCTCTCCGACGAGGGCCGGCTCGTCGGCCACGTCGCCTCGGGCGTGCGCCTCCTCGAGGAGCGTGCCGGCGAGATGCCGGAGGCGAAGCGCCTCGCGCTCCTGCACTGCGTGATGACGCACCACGAGTCGCGGCACGAATCCGCCGAGGCGCTCGCCCTCCACCGGCTCAACGCCCTCGACGCGAGCGTCAAGGGCGTCCTCGAGCACGGTCCGCGCTGACGGGCCGCTGGGGTCACATGCCGCGGTAGGGATCGGGCTCGGGAGCGCTCGTGACCTCGATCCTCTGGGAGGACTTGCACGCCTCGGTCAGCCTGACCTTCAGGCAGGTGCGCAGCCGGTAATCGCCCGGGTCCGTGTTCGCCGGGACCTTGAATCCAACGGTGAAGCGCCGGAAGCCACGGGGAATCACCTGCCCCGTCGGGATCCGCCCGATGCGCTTCGTCGCATCACCACCGGCGAGATAGACCTTCAGCACCCCCTTGCCGGATCGCAGCCCCCGGTTGCGCACGGTGATCTTGACGATGAAGTCGTCGTTGGGTGCCATCGCCGGTGGCGGCTGGGTCACCTTCGCCAGCCTGAGCTTCGCGCCCGCGGGTGCCGCGTTCGTCGCGGGAGCAGCGCCCGCCAGCGCTGCTGCGGCGGTGATGCCCGCTGCGGCGATCGTTCTCGTTACTCGCACGTCGTCCTCCCGGAACGTTGATTGCGCGCACAGTTGTGCGCGCGGCTGCGCGGATTCTCACTCAACCGACGCAGTCGCACAACTTTGGTGTCATTTGACGCCGTGCGTAGAGTCCGCGCGATGGCCACCCGGATCGCGTTCAGCGGCGGCGAGTCGATCCTCGTCACCGAAGACCTCGACGCTGTCGTGCAGGCCCTGGAGGGCCACACGCCCGATACGCCCGCGCTGCCCGCGTTCACACGCAAGGCGGGACACGCGGACCCGGGCACCCTCGACGGCAAGGTCGTCCACGTGCGGCCGGGGTCGATCATCTACGTCACCGAGGCGTAGGTCGCCGGCGTGCGGGGCGCGAGGCGCGAGGCGCGGCAGCCCCAGCGCGTGTCGCTTGGGCGTCGAAATATGACCACCAGGCGACACACGCCCGGGGCGCGGCGCGCAAGGCGGGCCTAATTGCGCAGGAAGCGCACGCACCGCGACGGGTCGCCCGTCCGGTAGCCGCGGGTCCACGCGCCGGCCCGCTCGTCGGGCGTCCCGTGGTGCTGCGGATTGGTGAGATCGAAGTCACCGACCGCGTAGGCCGTCGAGACTGCCTCCTCCACGTCGGTCGCGTCGAGCAGTCCCTCCTGGTAGACGGCGTAGCCCCACGCGCCCGCCATGCAATCGGCCTGCAGCTCGAAGGGCGCGACCGTCGTGAAGCGCAGCCCCTGGCTGTACCAGCCGAGCTCCTGCTGCACGTTGTGCGCGTACTCGTGGGCGACCACGTACGCGACGCCGAAGTCCCCGAGGTTGGTGAGGATGTCGCGCCCGATCGCCTCGCCGATGTAGATCGTGTCGTCGGCCGGGCAGTAGAAGGCGGCCTGGTCGTCCGCGTTGTCGTTGCAGCCCGTCCGCACCTTCGTGCCCGGGCTCACCCAGCGATGGGACACGCGCGGCCGGCCGATGCCCGCCGCCTTGAAGGTCCGCTGCCAGAACCCGTCCACGTTGTCGAAGACGTCCTCGAGGAACCCCTGGAAGCTGTTCGCCGCGACCCGCTGCGGGACCACCGTCTGCGCGTCGGCCTGCGGCACCACCCCGCGGAGGTCGGCGAGCACCTCGTTCACCCGCTCCTGCAGCCGGGCGCGGATCCGCTCCGCCTCCCGCTCGAGCTCCGCGGCCTTCTCCTTGATCTGCTCCACGCGCTTGCGCGTCTCGCGCTTCGCATCCTCGACGGCTCGGTCAACCGCCCCGCAGCCGCCGAGGGAGAGCGTCAGCGCCGCGAGCAGGAGAGCAACAGGGCGCATGGCCCGGCGAACGCTACCGCCACCCTCCCCGAGGGGGGGTCGGGTCTCGGCACCGGACACGGGTCGGGTCTCGGCACCGGACACCCGCGGCGGTCCCCGACCTTGGGTCCGCATATGGGACCTAACCTCGGGCACCTCGCCTGGAGCGGCTGGGGCCGGTGCCCCATCCGGTCTTCAAAACCGGCAGGCCGCGGCGATCCCGCGGTTGGATGGTTCGACTCCATCGCCGCTCCGTCGCGTGGGGCCCGGTGCCGGCATGACAGTCTGCGGGGATGACCTCCCTGACCACGTGCCACATGGCGATGTCCCTCGATGGCTTCGTGGCCGGACCCGACCAAAGCCGGGACACGCCGCTCGGTGTCGGCGGGAGGGCGCTGCACGGTTGGCATATCGGCGAGCCGCTGCACGAGGCCGACGCCGCATCGCGCGACCTGCTCATGCGGCCGCGAGGCGCCTATGTGATGGGACGCAACATGTTCGGCCCGATCCGCGGTGACTGGGACGAGGACTGGCGTGGCTGGTGGGGCGACGAGCCGCCGTATCACGCGCCGGTTTTTGTGCTGACCCACCACGCACGCGACCCGATCGAGATGGAGGGCGGCACCACGTTCCACTTCGTCACCGACGGGTTCGACGCGGCGTTCGAGCAGGCGCGGTCCGCGGCGGGGGACGATGGCGTAGACATCGCCGGCGGAGCGTCCGCGGTGCGCCAGGCGCTGGCCGCCGGCGTGGTCGACGAGCTCACGCTGGCGATCGTCCCGGTGATCCTGGGGGCGGGCGAGGGGCTGTTCGACGGCTTGGCCGGGACGAAGTTCGAGCCGCTCGAGACGCTGCACTCACCGAACGCGACCCACGTCCGGTATCGCGTCGTCAGATAGCGCAGGCCCATTCGCCTCCAAGGCGTAAGGTCAGTCGCATGCGCGCCGCCATCCTCGCCGCGGCCCTCGCGGTCCTCGCCCTTCTCGCAGGCCCGGGGACGGCCACCGCCGCGCAGTCGCTGCGCTGCACCGGAAACGGCACGACGGCACGCGCGCTCAGCCTGCCCGCGATCGGCGAGCCGGCAACGGGCCGGTACCTCGCTCCGAAGACGGCGCCGACCGTCGCGGTGATCATGGGCCATGGCTACGGGTACGCGGCCGACGGCTGGGACCCACACATGCGCCTGATGGCGAAGACCTCCAACGCGCTGTCGATCACCATGAACTACCGCGGGCTCGTGTTCCTGGGCGACGACCCGAACGACGCCTGGCCGTACGAGCGCTCACGGGGCTACCCGGTGAAGGCGGGCAGCGAGGATCTCGTGGCGGCGGCGCAGGCGGCGCTCGCTTCCTGCCCGAGCGTGCGTCACGTCATCCTGCTCGGCGTCTCCATGGGCGGGAACGCGACCGGCATGGCGCTTGCGCTCGATGCCAAGCGCGCCGACGGGTCGCCGTTGTTCGACTACTGGATCGGCGTCGAGGGCGTCTACAACCTGCTCGAGCTCTACGAGGCGGCGAACGCGGGCCAGTTCATCAGCCCGTTCGTCGCGCAGGTCAAGGACGACATCGAGTTCGAGAACGGCGGCACACCTCAGACCCAGCCTGCCGCCTACCAGGAGCGCACCGTCGTCTCGCGGGCCGACGACCTCGCCGCTTCCGGTGTGCGCGGAGTGATCCTCATCCATGCCCGCGAGGATGGCCTCGCGCTGTACCCGCAGGCGCAGGAGCTGTCCCAGCTCCTGCGCGACCGGGGGGTGCCGACCGACTTCTACACCGTCGGGTCGCGGGCCGAGGGCGACGATCCCGACACGACCCTCGGCGGCTACGGCGGCGCCGACACCGGCCAGGCCGGCCACGGGTCGGAGGTGTCCGAGCACCACGTCGTGATCGACCAGGCGTTCATCCGCGCGGCCGCGCTCATCGCCGGCGAGCCGCCGCCGTGCGACCGTGACTTCCAGGTCGAAGGCAGCCCGCGCAGCGTTGAGCCGGACCCGGCCACCGCTTCGGCTACATGTCCGAAGGGCAAGCCGCTCAGCACGACGGAGCCCGCGTGCGATGTCGCCCCACCGAAGCTGCGACAGCTGACCGCAACGCGCCTCGGCAAGCGCGTCCGCGTGCGCGGCGTGATCCGGCCCGGCGCCTGCCGCCCCGACGGCGCCAAGCTCATCGTGCGTGTGCGCGCCCAGCGGTACTGGGCCACGAGCAGACTTGGCCAACCTGGGCGCTTCAGCGTCCGCGTGCGCGCTTCGCGCGACCTCGCCCGCGTGCGCGTCCGGGGCTTCGACCGCGGCCAGCGCACGAGCGTCCGCCGCCCGCGCATCCGCTGACGGCGCGCGTCGGGTTAGCCGATCTGGCTTGACGGGTACGGACCAGTTTCTGGCCGGTGGCAGGGGCCGCGCGGTCACGTCGAACGGGAGATCGACCATGTTGAAGTCGTTGCAACGAGTCCTGTACGGGGCGGGAGCACTGCTCGCGGCCGTCGCCATCGCCGCCCCGTCGGGTGCGCACGCCGTGGGCGTGCCGGCCCTTCCGGGCGATCCGCCGCTGGCCACCTCCGACAACGTGCACCTGGTCGGCCACATCCCGGGCAGCGCGGCCGGCATGAACTTCTCCGGCCACTACGCCTATGTCACCGGATGGTCAGGCGTGACGGTGCTCGACATCGCCAAGCCGGCTGCACCGGAGGTCGTCGGTGAGCTGGCACTGCCGCACTTCGAGAACGAGGACGTCGACCTCTGCGGCAACACCCTGCTCGTGGTCAACGACCGGGCGACGCGCGACCTCGGCTCCGTCCTGTACGTGGTCAGCATCGCCAACCCGACGCTGCCGGTCATCCAGGCCGTGCTGCCGCTCGGACTGAGCGGGACCGGTCGCGGGTCCGGCCATATCGCCAACTTCGTCAAGGCCGACTGCACCCAGGCGTGGCTGGACGGCGGCGATCGGGTCGAGGTGATCGACCTCTCGAACCCGAGCGCTCCCGCGATCGCTGGGCAAGTTCGAGTCCGCCGCAGTCCAACAGCCCTGCCTTCAAGGTCACCCACGACACCGAGCTCGACGACAGCGGGACGCTGTGGAACGTCGGCGGTGGCGGTGCGGCCGGCTACAAGCTGACGAGCGACCCGCTCGCCCCGCAGTTGATCGGTACGACGGGGACCGCCGGCAGCAACCCCTCGCCATACAACGACTTCATCCTCCACAACTCGCAGCGCCGCGGCAAGACGCTGCTCATCACCGAGGAGGACTACATCGACACCGACGAGACGCCGCCCGGCGGCTGCCGCGGCCAGGGCAAGTTCGAGACCTGGGACGTGTCGAAGGTCAAGAAGGGCGCCATCACGCCGCTCGACACGTGGGAGACCGAGCTCAACGGCCGCTTCACCGACGGCTCGACCGACTCCAAGGCGCCCGTGACGGTGAACTGCTCATCGCACTGGTTCGACGCGCGCGACGGCGTCGCCGCGGTCGGCTGGTACGAGCAGGGCGTGCGCTTCCTGGACTACAGCGATCCGGCCGACATCCAGCAGGTCGGCTACTACATCCCGGTCAACGGCTCGACCTGGGCGGCCTACTGGTCCCCGACCGATCCGACCGGCGAGATCGCCTACAGCGCGGACGCCTACCGCGGGGTCGACGTGCTGCGCATCGACGGTGGCGGCCGCCAATCCAAGAAGAAGGTCAAGGCCCCTGTGCCGAGCACCTGGTACGGAACCGTCGCCTCCTCGTCGGTCGCCTTCCAGGCCCACCCGGTCTACGGCTATGTGTGCCCGGTGCTCAAACCGGGCGTGGCCGCGCCGTCCGTGTAGCGCCGCCGGCCCGTCAGTAGGTCAGGACCTTGTCCGCCCAGTCGACCGCCTGAACGAGGCGGTTGGGGGGGCACAGTTCCATCCCCTCCGGGGGCACCACCTCGCGTGCCTTGCTCGACATGCCCGAGAGCATGAGCGGGACGCCGGCGGCCTGCAGCGCGGCGAGGTGATCCTGCGCGTTGCCCGTGCCGGCACCGGTGACGGCCGCCGCCGTGGCTTCGCGGGCGAGCTGGACGGCGTCGCCGGCGAGAAAGACCTGCACCTCGTGGCCCTCCTGTGCGGCGGTAGCGGCGACGAGCAGAGCGAGCGCCGCGCGAGTTGCGTTCTCCGGCCCCGTGGCCGAGTGGACGAGCAGCTTCATGGGCGCGATCCTCGCACTCGCGCGAGCGTCAATGCAAGGCCCGCCGCTCGAGCCCTTGCGATCGGCCGATGCACCGGTTTAGGATCGGCCGCGACAATCCGGCATGGCGAGGGGGCCAGCGTGAAATCGAAGTACACGGACAAGTATCGCGAGCAGGCGGCGGAGTACCTCGAGGACGGCGAGCAGGTGCTCAGCGCGTGCATCGCGCAGCCCAAGGGGCGCACCCTGGCCGCGGTCTCGGGCGGGGGGATCGCGCGCGAAATGGGGCTGCGCCAGCAGAACAACGCGTCGGCCGCCGGAGAGCAGGCCGGGCTGCTCGTGGAGGGGCCGATGGCGATCGCTGTCACCGATCGCCGCCTGATGACCTTCAAGATCAGCGCGCCGGTGCTCGGGCGCGGTGGCAACATCAAGGAGCTGCTGAGCGCCATCCCGCTCAGCGCCGTCGACGCCTGGGAGTACAAGAAGTTCGGGATGCGCGAGAAGACGACGATCACCGTGGGCGGCACGCCCGTCGCGCTCGAGGGCGCAGCCGGTGGCAAGGAACTGCACGCCGCCTACGAACAGGCGCGGGGGGCGGCCGTCTAGCCAGCCTTCACGCTACGGCCCGGCGGGCGCCGGCCGTCAGATCGCGGCGTCGGGCTCGTCGGGCTCGACGACCGCCGGCAGATCCTCGGCGAGGTGCACCGAACAGAGGAAGGGGCGCCCCGCCTCGCGCGCGTCGTCGATCTCCTGCTGGGTGAGGGCCGCCCCGCACTCCTCGCAGGTCGCGGAGAAGTTGTCTTCGACTGCGGACATGCCGACAGCCTCGCAGGTCAGCGGCCGAAGCGGCTGATGAAGTGCTCGGCGACGGCGGGCAGGCCGTCCATGCGGGCACGCACGTCGGCCAGGCCGGCCCGAAGCTCTGCGTCGCCGACCTCGACCGGCGAGAGCGAGTCCTGCAGCTCGGTGAGGATCGCCTCGGCCTGCTCGACCGCCTCGGAGGCGTCCTCCACGAACCCCTTGACCCCGCGCGAGGGGAGACCGGCGGAGCCGTCTGCGACGGTGGGCGCCGGGAGGCCGTGACGCGCGGCGAACGCGGTCGCGGTCATGCGCGCGCGCCCGAACGTGAGCTGGACCGGCCGGAAGAGGACCTCCTCGAGCTTGTCCGCGCTGTCGTCGTCGAGCTGCTCGTAGGCGGCGGCGAGGGCGGCGAGGGCCGTATTGAGCTCTCCGGCCGCTTCCGCGACCGTATCCAGCAACTCTTGGCGGGCTTCAGCTGTTACGTAAGCCATGTGGTCCTTTCAGGCTAGGTTGCTCTGACGTGCGCAGGGTGACGCTGTTGTTCCTCGTGGCCGCCCTCGCCGGGTGCGGCGCTGCCACCGCTCCAGAGGAGCCGGCGGACGACCCGACCCGCCTCAACGTCGTGTTCATCCTCACCGACGATCTGCGCGCCGACGACATCGACTACATGCCCAACGTGCTCGAGCTGGCGCGGGAGGGAACGTCGTTTGCGAACTACATCGTCGCCGACTCCCGCTGCTGCCCGAGCCGCGCGACGATCTTCACCGGCCAGCTGCCCCACAACACCGGCGTCTACACGAACTCACCGCCGCGCGGAGGCATCAAGGCCTTCCAGAAGCACGGCGGGGTGGACCGCACGTTCGCCATCGCTCTGCGCGACCGCGGCTACCGGACCGCGCTGTTCGGCAAGTACATCAACGGCTACGGGGCGGGCAACGGCGGCGTGCCACCCGGTTGGACCGACTGGGCCGCGACGGCACGGGCCTACACGGGCTTCGACTACACGCTCAACGTCAACGGCAAGCCGCGCCAGTACGGCGAGCAGCCGCAGGACTACATGACCGACGTCCTGGCCGACATGGGCGAGCGCTTCCTCGATCAGTCCGTCGCGGACACGCGCCCGTTCTTTCTCAAGCTCTCCACCTTCACGCCGCACCTGCCGGCGGTCGCCGCCACGCGCCACGTCGGCCTCTTCGGCAAGCTCAAGGCGCCGCGCGGCCCGTCCTTCAACCGTGCCGTGTCCAAGGCGCCCGGGTGGCTCGCGGCGCGCAAGCGCATCCAACGGCCGGGCCGCGACCTGATCGACGCCCGCTACCGCAACCGCATCCGGTCGCTCGTCTCCATCGACGAGATGATCGGTCGCATCCGCCAGCGGCTGCAGGCCCTCGGCATGACCGACCGGACGCTGTTCGTATTCAGCTCAGACAACGGCTTCCACGTCGGCGAGCACCGTCTGCTGCCCGGCAAGATGACCGCCTTCGACGTCGACATCCGCGTTCCGCTGATCGCGGTCGGCCCGGGCGTGCCGGCGGGAGCGACGGTGGACGCCCTCGCGCAGAACACCGACCTCGCACCGACCTTCGAGGACCTCGCGGGGGCGGCGCCGTCCGAGACCGTCGACGGGCGCAGCCTCGTCGGACTGCTGCGCGGCGACCCGGTGCCCTCCGACTGGCGCCAGGGCGCCGTGATCGAGCATCTTGGCGAGGCGAAGGCGAAGGCCAAGGATCCCGACGCGCAGTCCAACGCCGCCGGCAACCCGCCCACCTACTTCGCGCTGCGAACGCTCAACGGCACCTACGTCGAGTACCGCAACGGCGAGCGCGAGTTCTATGACCACAAGTCCGACCCGTACGAGTTGCGCAACGTCTACCGCAGGCTGAGCGCGAACGAGCAGCGCAACCTGAGTGTGGCGCTGCGCTCGCTGCTCACGTGCGACGGGCCGACGCAGTGCGCATCGGCGACGCCACCTGTTCGGCGAGCAGCTCGAGCTGCGGCCGGGGGTCAGCGGCGCCAGGGTCGGCGGCGTTGATCGCCACGCCCAGCGGCGTCGGCCAGCCGCGCAGGGCGTGCACGATCGAGCGCAGCGAGGTCAGCGTCGTGATCGTCGCCTGCCAGCCGTCGGCGACGACGATCAGCCCGACGGGGCGCCCGTCGAAGTAGGGCCGCTCGTCGGCGCGCAGTTCCTCGACCCAGTCGATCGCGTTCTTGACCAGCCCGGACACGCCGCCGTGGTAACCGGGTGACGCGATGATGATCCCGTCCGCCCGCCGCAGCGCTCCGAGGTAGCGCTCGACCCGCTCGTCGGGCAGCGTCACCCCCGGCGTGTACAGGGGGAAGTCGAGATCGGCGGCGGTGAACACCGCCGTCTCGGCGTTCGTCGCCGCAAGCGCCGTGCGCAGCGCGCGCTCCGACGAAGAGCCCGTGCGCGTCGTGCCGCCGAGGCCGACGACGAACGTCACTTCTGGCGGTCGCGCCAGCGGCCGCGGGCGCGCTCGATCTCGGCGAGCGCCTCCTCGCGGGGGTACCAGCCGTCGACCGTGACCGTCTTGCCCTCGGGCTGTTTGTAGATGGAGAAGAAGTGCTCGATCTCGTCCTGCAGCCGGTCCGGGAGATCGTCGAGCGAGTCGAGCGTGTTCCAGTTCGGGTCGTTGTGCGGGACGCACAGGACCTTGTCGTCCTGGTCGGAGTCGTCGGTCATCCGGAACAGCGCGATGGCCTTGACGGGAATGATGCAGCCCGGGAACGTCGGCTCGGTCACGCACACCATGGCGTCGAGCGGGTCGTCGTCGAGCGCCCACGTCTCCGGGATGAAGCCGTAGTCGGTGGGATAGACGACCGAGGAGAAGAGGTAGCGGTCGAGCTTGATCCCCCCGAGTTCCTCGTCGTACTCGTACTTGTTCCGGGACCCCTTGGGGATCTCGACGAGCACGTTCAAAGGCTTCTCCATTGCCATGCGCGATCAGGTTAGTATCGCTTGATGCTAAAAGGCTTCAAGGACTTCATACTCAAGGGCAACGTCGTCGACCTCGCAGTTGCAGTGGTCATCGGTGCCGCCTTCGGCGCTCTCGTCGCGTCCCTGGTCGAGAACATCTTCACGCCGCTGATCGCGGCCATCATCGGGGAGCCGAGCTTCGGCGGACTCACCTTCACCGTCAACAGCTCCGTCTTCAGCTACGGCCTGGTGATCAACGCGATCATCACCTTCCTCTCGGTCGCGGCCGTCATCTACTTCGTCGTCGTGCAGCCGATGAACAAGATCATGGAGAAGCGCAAGCCCGGACTGGATGTCGAGGACGAGACGCGGGCCTGCCCCGAGTGCATGTCCGACATCCCGAAGGCCGCCCCCGGTGCGCCTTCTGCACCGCGCAGGTCACGCCCGGCCGCCTGAGGCTGCGGCGCACGAGCTGAGCCGCCGTGAGCACCATCACGGCGGCGAAGCCGATTTCGAGTCCACGTTCGGGAACGGCGTTGGCGAGGGCGACGCCCCCGCCGACGCCGACCGCCCCGAGCGCACCGATGAGCAGGCCCTCGCGGACACGGACGTTGCCGTAACGATGCTGGCGCTGGGCGCCGAGAGCACTCACCCCGGCGATCGCCAGCAGCGACGTCGCCTCCGCCTCCAGGTGCCCGAGCCCGAGCCCGAGAGCCAGTGCGGGGACGAAGAGCACGCCTCCCCCGACGCCGAGCAGTCCCGAGACGACGCCCGCGGCCACCCCGAGCACGAGGGCGAGGATGACCTCGCTCACAGCACGACCGCGATCGCGACGACAACGAGCAGCGCGGCGAAGATCAGCGACAGCCGCTCCTGGGGGACGCGCTGCTGCAGCGCGGTCCCGCCCACGACGCCGGCCAGGGCGGGCACGCCCACCAACAGCCCCTCCAGCACCTCCACGTTGCCGTAGACGCCATGCACGGCAGCGCCCACGGCCGCGATGACGCCGATCGCCGCCAGCGACGTACCGGTGGCCTCGCGCTCTCCGTAGCCGAGCCAGAGCACGAGCAGCGGCACGACAACGATCCCGCCGCCGACCCCGAACAGGCCGCTGAACAGCCCGGCCGCCGTGCCCACGACGGCGAGCTGGAGGGTCCTGCGCATCGGGCGGCATACTAGGTGCGTGCCCCCCGCCACCTCTCTCCGCGAGCTCCTCGCGCCGCTCACGGCCGACCCTGCGCGCTCCGCGGTCCTGCTGGACGTCGACGGGGTCTTGGCCCCCATCGTGGAGCAGCCCGACGACGCACACATGCCGGAGACCACGCGCCGCCCGCTGATCGAGGTGGCCCGGCGATACGGCGTCGTGGCGTGCGTCTCCGGCCGCCGCGCCTCAGATGCACGGCGCATCGTCTCGCTCGGCTCGATCAACTATCTGGGCTCCCACGGTTCCGAGATCCTCCGCGCCGGCACCATCGCCCCCGAGCTCGACAGCGAATTGCAGTCCTGGAGCGCCCGGGTGCGCGCCTTCGCTGACGAGGCCTTCGACGACACGTTGCGCAAGTTGCGCGTGCGCCTCGAGGACAAGGAGGCGATCGCGGCGCTGCACTGGCGCGGGGTGCCCGACGAGGAGGACGCCCACCGCGCCGTGGAGGCCGTCTCCCGCGCCGCCGAGGACGCCGGGTTCGTGACGCACTGGGGTCGCAAGGTCCTTGAGATCCGACCGCCCGTGCGCATCGACAAGGGCGCCGGCATCGTGCGGCTGCTGCGCGACACCGAACTGGCCGCCGCGGTCTACGTGGGGGACGACCTGACGGACGTCGACGCGTTCCATGGCCTCGACGAGCTGGCGGCATCGGGTCGCATCGCGACCGTGATCAAGGTCGGAGTGGGTTCGGACGAAGGTCCGCCGCAACTCGAGCAGGAGGCCGACCACATGGTCGACGGCACCGCCGGCGTCCGCGAGCTGTTGCAGATCCTGGCGGGGTGAGGTTCTCGGAGTTCCTCCGGGCGGCCGTCCTGCTCAGCGCGGGCTCGGCCACCGCGATGGCGGCGATCGTGGTGCTCTCCGCGACCCGCTCCTACGACGACGTGCTGGTCCTCGTCTCCGTCGGCTGGTGGCTGCTGGCCTCGGTGATCGGGCTGCGGTTCGAAGCGCGCGCGCACGACGGGATCGCGCAGCTGATGGGCACCGCGCGCCACCAGACCACACTGCCCGAGCTCCGACCCGGCCTGACGCTGCTCAATCGCCTGTGGCTGCTGCTCGTCGTGACGGTCGTCGCCGGGGTCGCCGGCGTGTTCGCACCGCAGGTCCCGAGCGTCGCGACCGGCTTCGCCCTGCTGGTCGCGCTGGCGTGGCGGCGGCAGGGCAACGCGGTCGAGGCGATCGAGGAGCGCGACGGCGCGCGCTTCTACGTCGACCGGACCTCGCCGCTGGCGCCGATCCGCCTCGTGCGCACCCCCGGTTTCGGGGGAGCCTTCCTCAAGCCGGAGCAGCGCGCCGCGACGGAGTCGTAAGGCCGCTCAGCCGTGACCGGCGAGCGCCGAGCGCAGCTGGCCGACCGTCCACGCGCCGATCTCCTGCTGCGTGGCGTTGTGCAGCTCGGTGAACTCGACCGCCGCGATCCCGCGCTCCGATGCCCGCACGATGGCGTCGGCTTCGATGACCGGGCCGTCACCGGGGAGGGCGACGCGGACGTGCACCTGGGCTCCGAGCTCGAGCCGGCCGGGCACCCGGAACCGCATCCCGCCGGCCGAGACATCGAGCACGTGGCCGCCGAGGACCTCCTCGGCCACCGTGACCGCGACCTCGGCGAAGATGGGGAGGCGCACCGACGACCGGCGGTCGGCCGACGCCAGGTCGCCGTCGACGCAGAAGCGCAGCTCGCCCGGCTGGCTGCCGTACTCGATCATGCCGTCCCAGCCCATGGGGATCATCCCGTCGAGGAAGGTGAGCGCGCACTTCCCCGTCGGCAGCTCCTGGATCATCGCCATGATCCGCTCGGGCCGCACGAGCACGAACGCGCCCGCGGAAGCCACGACGCGACAGTCGATGGCGCCGGCGGGCCAGGAAACGACGACGTCTTGTCCTGGGCGGAGGGCACGCATACGGCCTAGATCGGCGCGCGGGCGCGACAGCTTAAGGGTGGTGGTCAGCCGCGCGCGCGTTTGCGCAGCGGCGCGAACTCCGACCACGGCCGCGTGTTGGCGACCTGGTCGGGCGTCAGCCAGGCGCGGCGGGCGGTGGCGACGCCCCAGCGCACGATCTCGAGCGTGTTGACGCCGTGCGCGTCGGAGTCGATCAGGATCCAGACCCCGGCGTCGGCGGCCGCCCGCGCGTACACATCGTTGAGGTCGCGGCGGTCGGGGGCGGAGTTGATCTCGAGCATCGTGTGCGTCTCCGCCGCCTTCTCGATCAGCTTGTGGACGTCGAGCGCGTACGGCTTGCGCGTCTCGATCTTGCGTCCGGTGGCGTGACCGATCGCGTCGAGGTAGGGGTGCTCGCAGGCGGCGAGCATGCGCGCCGTCATCTCCCCCTCGGACATGCCGAACGAGGTGTGCACCGATCCGATGACCCAGTCGAGTTCGGCGAGCAGGTCGTCGTCGTAGTCCAGCGAGCCGTCGGGCAGGATGTTGACCTCGGAGCCGATCAGCAATTCGAATCCGTCGAGGGTGGCGTTGAGCTCGCGCACGACCTCGATCTGCGCCCGCAGATGGTCGGGCGTCACGTGGTTGCCGAACCCGTGTGATGCGGAGTGGTCGGTGATCGCGAGGTACTCGTAGCCCCGCTCCATCGCCTTTCGCGCCATCTCCTCGACCGAGTTGCGCCCGTCGGAAGCGGTGGTGTGGCAGTGCAGATCACCCTTGAGGTCCTCCACGGTGACGAGGCGAGGCAGGCCGGACCCGCCGTCGATGCGAGCGGCTTCGAGTTCGCCGCGGCCCTCGCGCAGCTCGGGCGGGATCCAGTGGTAGCCCAGCTTCTCGTAGACCTCCTCCTCGGTCGCACAGCGGATCGTCTCCCCCGTCGCGTCGTCGAGGATGCCGTACTGCGAGACGTGCAGCCCTCGGCGCACGGCAGCCTCCCGCAGCTGCACGTTGTGGGCCTTGGACCCCGTGAGGTGCTGCAGGACGTTGCCGAACTGATCAGGCTCGACCACCTGCAGGTCGACCTTCATGCCCGTGTGGGTCGTGGCGCGCACGGCGTTGTCGCCGGGCTTGCCGGCGGACTCGATGATCTCGAGATCCGCCAGCGTGGCGGCGAGCTTCGCCGGCTCGGCGGCCGTGGCGATCACGTCGATGTCCTTGACGGAATCCGCCCCGCGGCGGGCAGACCCCGCGATCTCGACCCGGTCGACACCGTCGGCCCTGCGCAGCGCGCCCGCGATCTGCTCGGCCAGCCCGAGCGCCCGCGGCAGCAGGATGCGGGGCGCGGGCCCTCCCTCAGGCGCGTCGGCCAGGATCTGGATGAGGTTCTCCTCGACCTTCGCGCCGAAGCCTCGCAGCGCGCGGATGCGACCCGACTCGGCGGCAACGCGCAGAGCCTCGAGCGAGTCGATCCCGAGCTCGTCGTGCAGGCGCCGGGCTCGCTTGGGCCCGAAGCCAGGGAGGTGCATGACGCGCAACAGGCCCGGGGGGAACTGCTGGCGCAGCTTCACCGCCTGCGGGATGTCCCCCTCTTCGACGAGCGCGCGCAGCTTGGTCTCCAGCGTCTTGCCGATCCCGGCCAGCGTGGTCGCACGGCCCTCGCGCGTGAGCTCGGCCACCGATACGGAGGCATCGCGCACCGACCGCGCGGCGTTGCGGTAGGCGATGACGCGGTACTGGTCGGCGCCGTCGAGCTCATACAGGTCTCCGAGCTCCTCGAAGGCCTGGGCGATCGCCGCGTTGGTCATGGGCCCGAGCACGGCGGATTACGGTACCTGCGCGAATGCTCCCCTGGATCGTGCTCCCCACCTACAACGAGGCCGCCAACGTGCAGCGCGTGGTGCGCGGAGCCCGCAGGGCGCTGCCCGAGGCCAGGATCCTCGTCGTCGACGACAACTCGCCCGACGGGACGGCCGACCTCGCCGCGGCCGTCGATGGCGTCGACGTGCTGCGCCGGTCCGCCAAGGAGGGCCTCGGCGCCGCCTACGTGGCCGGCTTCGCCCACGCACTCGACCAGGGGGCGACCGCCGTCTTCGAGATGGACGCCGACGGATCGCATGACCCCGCCGATCTGCCGCGCCTGCTCGCCGCCGTGACCGCCGGTGCCGACGTGGCGCTCGGCTCGCGCTACGTCGCCGGCGGCGGCGTCGAGAACTGGCCGCTGCTGCGGCGCGTCGTTTCACGCGGGGGATGCCTGTACGCACGGGCGGTGCTGCGCGTACCCGTGCGCGACCTCACCGGTGGTTTCAAGTGCTTTCGCGCCGATGCGTTGCGCGCCATCGACTACGCCACCGTGCGCTCGCACGGCTACGCCTTCCAGGTCGAGCTCACCTACCGCGCCCTTCTGCGTGGGCTGCTGGTCACCGAGCTGCCGATCGTCTTCCGCGAACGGGAGCACGGGCAATCGAAGATGACCACCCGGATCGCGATCGAGGCGGCCTGGCTCGTGCCGTTGCTGCGCGCCAGGCGGGCTCACGCCGGGCCCTGACGCTGCCGATGGACGTGGGGATGAGATCGGAGCAGCTCGCCCTCGTACAAGGCTGGGACCACACGAAGAGCGCCCTGCGCGAATGGAACGCCCGGCCCGCGCAGGTGCTGCGGCCCTGGACGCTCTGGAGCCTCGTCGTCGCGGTCGGGCTGCTCGTCGCCACCTGGGCGATCGCCGAGCTCTCCCAGCCCGATCCGAGCCCGCTGCAGTTCGCCGGGGTCACCCATCCGGCGGAGATCGGCGACTACGGCTTCGTCCTTTTCCGCAACTCCCTCGTGCTCGCGCTGCACGCGCTGGCGTGCGTCGCCGGCTTCATCGCCGGCTCGTCGCTGCCGGTGATCGCCGACGGCTACAAGGGGTGGTACCGCAAGCTCCATGAGCTCGCGCAGCCCCTGGCGATCGGCTTCGTCGTGTGCGCCACGCTGTTCTCGCTGACGACCCAGGCCTACATCCTCGGCCAGGACTCGAGTTCGCTGGCCGCCCAGTTCGACATCTCCCCGGCGCAGCTGCTGCTCGTGCTCTCCCTCCACGCGGTTCCCGAGCTGACGGCGTTGTTTCTTCCGCTCGCGGCGTGGACGATGGCCAGCCGGCACGGCCGCTGGCAGGACCTGCTCGCGGCGACCTTCGCAACGGTGGCGGTCGCGATCCCCGTACTGCTCGCCGCCGCGGCGGTCGAGGTCTGGATCTCCCCGCGGATCCTGAGCGCGATCATCACGTAGCTATACTTTGTGAAGCGACCCGACCCCCCAAGGAGCTTCACACCACATGGCAGACATCACCGAGGTCACCGACTCCAACTTCCAGGCGGAGGTCATCGAGTCCGACAAGCCCACGCTCGTCGACTTCTGGGCCCCCTGGTGCGGCCCGTGCCGCATGGTCGCTCCCGTGCTCGAGGAGATCGCCGGCGAGCGTGACGACCTGCGGATCGTCAAGCTCAACACGGACGAGAACCAGCAGACCGCCGCGCAGTTCGAGGTCCTGTCGATTCCGACGCTGATCCTCTTCAAGCACGGCCAGCCCGCCGCGCGCGTCGTGGGCGCCATGCCCAAGAAGCGCCTCGAGGCTGAGCTCGAGCCCGCGCTGGCCTAACGCTTCGCGACGGCGATCCGCAGCGGCCGGCCGTCCACGGTGGCGCCGGTCGCGGCGGGCGTGTCGTCGTAGGCCAGGTCGACGGCCAGCGTCTCGCCGCTGACGTAGGCCTCGTGGTCACGCGCCGCGGCGAGCAGTTCCGCGTCGCCGCTCAGCGACAGGCTGATGCGATCGGACACGTCGAGCCCGGCGTCCCGGCGCGCGTTCTGAATGGCGTGCACGATCTCGCGGGCCAGGCCCTCGCGGCGCAGCTCGTCGGTGAGGTGCAGATCGAGGGCCACCGCGTGCGAGCCGGCGCGCTCGACCTGGTAGCCCTCGAGCGGCTGCATGACGAGCTGGAGGTCGTCGGCGGTGAGCTCGTGCTCGTGCCCCTCGACGTTGACGCCGACGGTGCGGCCATCGCGCAGCGCAGAGGCGACATGTCCGGGATCGAGCGCCGCGACGGCCGCGGCTGCCTTGGGCATGTGCTTGCCGAAGCGCGGCCCGAGCGTGCGGTAGTTGGCCTTGACCTCGTGGGAGCCGAGCTCGTCGGCCTGGGCCACGAAGCGCAGCTCCGTGACGTTGAGCTCGTCGCGGACCTCACCGGCGAGGGCTTCGATCGCCTCGCGCTCGTCGCCGTCGGCGACGATCACGGCCGCCGCCAGCGGCTGGCGGACCTTCATGCGGGCCTGAGCACGAGCACGGCGACCCATCTCAATGGTGGACTGCACGACGCCGATCTGCCACTCGAGGCGCTCGTCGACCGGGCCGGCCTGCGGCCAGTCGGTGAGATGGACGCTGGGCTCGCTTCCGTCGAGGCCCTCGTAGAGCTCGTCGGCGACGAACGGGCAGAACGGGGCGAGCAGCTTCGCGACGGTCGAGAGGCACTCGTGCAGGGTCGCGAACGCCGCCGGGTCGCCGTCCCAGAACCGGCGGCGCGAGCGGCGGACGTAGAAGTTCGAGAGCTCGTCGACGAAGGCGGCGATGGCACGTCCGGCGGTCGTCGCGTCGTAGCGCTCGAGCCCGTCGGTGACGGAGGCCACCGTGGCCTGCAGCCGGCTGAGCGCCCAGTGGTCCAGCGGCGTCTCGGGCCCGGTGCGGGCGTAGGCGTCACCCGCAGCGTTCGCGTACAGCGTGTAGAAGCCGTACGTGTTCCACAGCTGCAGCAGGAACTGGCGGAGGGACTCTCCGACCGCGTCGACGGAGAACTGGTAGCCGTCCCAGGGGTACTTCGAGGTGAAGAAGTACCAGCGCAGCGCGTCGGCCCCGTAGGCATCGAGGACGTCCCACGGCGCGACGATGTTGCCCTTGGACTTGGACATCTTCTCGCCCTGCTCGTCGAGGATCAGGCCGAGACAGACGACGTCCTTGTACGGCGCCCTGCCGAAGAGCAGCGTGTTGACCGCGAGCAGCGAGTAGAACCAGCCGCGGGTCTGGTCGAGCGCCTCGCAGATGTAGTCGGCCGGGAAGTCGCGTTCGAAGTCGGCCTCGCCGCTGTGCGGCGCACCCCACTGGGCGAAGGGCATCGAGCCGGAGTCGAACCACACGTCGATGACCTCGGGCGTGCGGCGCAGCGGCTCGCCGCCTGTCGGCGACGGGATCTCGACGTCGTCGACGTACGGGCGATGCGGGTCGTCGAGCTTGACGCCCGACTTGGCCTCGAGATCGGCGAGGCTCGAGACGGCGACGGTCTCGCCGGCCTCGTTGCGCCAGATGGGCAGCGGGGTGCCCCAGTAGCGCTCGCGTGAGATCGCCCAGTCGACGTTGTTCTCGAGCCACTTGCCGAAGCGCCCGTGTTTGATGTGCGGCGGATGCCACGTGACCGTCTCGTTCGCGGCGAGCAGCTCGTCGCGGAGCGAGCTCGTGCGCACGAACCAGCTCGGCTTGGCGTAGTAGAGCAGCGGCGTCCCGTCCCGCCAGCAGTGCGGGTAGCTGTGCAGGTAGGCCTCGGCGCGGAACAGGCGGCCGCGGGCGCGCAGGTCCTCGACGAGGTCGGCATCGGCGTCCTTGACCCAGCGCCCGGCGTACGGTCCGATCCGCTCGTCGTAGGTGCCGTCGCGGCGGACGGGGTTGATCACCGCAAGGCCCTGCTCGGCACCGAGGCGGAAATCGTCCTCGCCGAAGGCGATCGCGGTGTGCACGATGCCCGTGCCGTCCTCGTCGGAGACGAAGTCGGCCGGCAGGACCGTGTGTCCCTTCTCGCCGTACTCCTCGGCTGCGATGAAGTCGAAGGGCGGCTCGTAGGCGGCGCCGAGCAACTGCTCCCCCGGGAAGCGTTCGAGGATCTCCACGTCCTCGCCGAGCACGCGCTCGACGAGCGCCTCCGCAAGCACGAAGGCCTCGCCGGCGAGCGAGGCGCGGACGTAGGTGAGCTGCGGGTCGACCGCTACCGCCGCGTTGGAGACGAGCGTCCACGGGGTGGTGGTCCAGACGAGCAGCGACGCGCTGCCGTCGGCGAGCGGGAACTTGACGTAGACGCTCGGATCCTCGACGTCCTTGTACCCGAGCGACACCTCGTGGCTCGACAGCGCGGTCCCGCAGCGCGTGCAGTACGGGACGACCTTGTGCCCCTCGTAGAGCAGGTCGCGCTCGTGCAGCTGGGCGAGCGCCCACCAGACCGATTCGACGAACGGCGTGTCCATCGTCGCGTACGCGTCGTCGAGGTCCACCCAGAAGCCGATCCGCTCCGTCAGCGCCTTCCAGTCCTCGAGGAACTCGAGCACCGACGTACGACATTCGGCGTTGAACTCGGCGATGCCGTACTCCTCGATGTCGTTCTTGTCGGTGAACCCGAGCTTGTTCTCCACGGCGATCTCGACGGGCAGGCCGTGGCAGTCCCAGCCGCCCTTGCGCAGGACGTGATGCCCGCGCATCGTCTTGTACCGGGGATAGATGTCCTTGAACACGCGGGCGAGCACGTGGTGGGACCCGGGCCTGCCGTTGGCGGTCGGCGGGCCTTCGTAGAAGACGTAGGGCTCGGCGCCCTCTCGGCGGCGCACCGACTCCGCGAAGACGTCGCGCTCCCGCCAACGCTCGAGGACCTGCTGCTCGAGCTCGGGAAAGGACTGCCTGGGGTCGACGGAGGGGAAGCGCAAGGCTCGAGAGAAACTAGCCTCCGTCAGATGATCGGCGCCATCATCCTCGGCTTTGTCGCGGGCTACCTCGGCCGGCTCTTCTCGCCGGGTTCCGGCATCTCGGGCTGTCTGCCCACCACCGCGATCGGGCTGGTCGGCTCGCTGGCCGGCTACTTCGTCTTCACCGAGGTGCTGCACGTCGGTGACAGCGAGATGCTCGACCTCGGCGGCCTGCCCGGCGCGGTGATCGGGACCGTCTTAGTCCTGGCCGTCATCCGCGCCACCGCCCGTCCGCGTCGGTAGGGACCCGAGACCGTGACGGTAGGTGCCGTCGCGGTCCCAGAAGTCGACCGTGAAGCTCCCGTCGGGACGATCGCCGAACCGCGCCCGCAGCCGGCCGTCGCGGTCCCACTCCTCGACGCAGACGGTGCGGTCGGGACGCTCGCCGAGACGGCCGCGGACGTTGCCGCGGTCGTCGAGCAACTCGGCGCCCGTCGAGCCGTCGGGCCAGACGCCGAAGCCGGCCCGGTAGTGGCCGTCGGCGTCCCAGAACTCGGCTGACGCGTCGCGCTCGGGCTCGGGGCCCTGCGCGACCACCGCGCGATGGTGGCCGCCGGCGTCCCAGATCGCCAGGCCCGAGGGCAGTCCTTCGCCCTCGAGCAGGGAGACCCGCTGACGGCCCTCGCCGTCGATGAGATCCACCGACGGCCCGGTGGCCGTCGCCTTGACGAGCGCCCGGAGTCTGCCCGCCGGATCCCGCAGGGCGAGGACGGCGCCCCCGTCCGGCGCGATTCCGAGCGTCACCCGGACGTCGCCCTCGGCGCCGGCGAACTGGAGCGTGACCTCGCCGTCAGTAGCTGCGGCCAGTCGCGCGCGCACGCGGCCATCGTCATCGACGAGCTCGAAGCTCGTGCCTCGCACGGTCGTCATCGAAGGTCTACGGCCGGGCGCGGGGGGTGGCTCACGCTGCGAGCTTGCCGCAGATCGCGGCGAGCTGGGCCTTCTCCACGTCGTCGAGCGCGGCGAACGTCGCCGCGACGCGGCCGGCGTGCTCGGGATGCAGACGATCGACGATCTCCAGGCCCGCAGCCGTCGCGCACACGGACACGGCGCGCCGGTCGGTCTCGAGCCGCGACCGGGTGACGAGCCCGCGCAGCGCGAGCGTGTTGACGACCTCGGTGGCGCTGGCCTTCGACGTACCGAGCCGGTGGCGGAGGAAGCGCAGCTCGAGCTCGCCGCCGGCCTGACGCAACAGGACGAGCACCGTGAATCCCGGCGCGCTGATCCCCTCGCGCTCGAGATCGGCGGAGAGGCGTCGACGGACGGCAGCCTCCGCGCGCAACAGCCCGTCGAGTGCACGGTGGGCCAGCGGATCCGCTTCGACGAGCCTCATTGGTGGCGCGAAGCCTACGTTCAGGCCCGGACGGTTTAATGAGGGCGATGGGAAAGGCGCTGATCGCGGTCGGAACCTTTCTCGCGCTGTGCTTCGCGGTCTTCGGCGGCGTCGTCTACTTCACGCGCGACGAGGACACCATCGCCGTCGACTCGGGCCTCTCCGAGCGGATCTCGCGCGCGGTGGTCGAGGCCGACCAGGGCGACCGACCCCTCGACCTGCGCTCCGTCGTGCCGTTCGACTTCGACCAGGTGCTGATCTTCGAGCCGGGCGAGCCGCGTGCCGCGATCTCCCGCGAGCTTGGCTTCGAGTTCCTCGGAGAGCTGCGCTACACGGCCGAGTCGAGCGAGATCTTCGTCTTCAGCAATCGCGGCGGGTTCGTGCGTTTCGCCGATTACCGCGGGCGGGGCCGCTTCGAGGGCCTGGAACGGCCGTTCGCTCGGCTGACGGCCAACGACGCCGTCTTCGAGGTCGACGACGGCGTCGTACGGCCGGGCTGAGCCTCAGCGGCGCTGTTTCTTGCGGGCCTGCTTCTGGGCCCGTGTCTTCGCGCGCGACTTCTTCTTGGTCTGCTCGGTGCGCTTGCGTTCGACGCTGACGGTCTCCTGCTCACGCTCGAGCGCGCGCCGGTCATCGTCGGTGAGGTGGCGGCGGGCGTCGCGCGAGATGTAGACGCCGATGGCGAAGAAGGCCAGCAGCACGCCGCCCGCGATGCCGAACAGCAGCCCGCGGCTGACGCGCGACTGGTCCGCGGGGTTCTGGACCGGCTCCGGGGTTGCCGCCGGGGCGGCGGGCTGGGGCAGCGGCCCGAACGGGCTCGACTGCGCGGAGGCGACGGCCGGCAGCGCCAGGCAGATGAGCAGGACGACGAGGAGACGGCGCATCGGGCGCGCAGATTAGACGCCTTCGACCGCCCACCGCCGGCTGCGGAAGCGCAACAGGCAGGTCACCAGGCGCACGGCGATGAAAGCGCACAGGGCCGCCCACACCCCGGCGATGCCCCAGCCGGCCTGCGCCGCCGCCAGCGCGCCGCTCACCCCGACGGCGGCGGAGAGGACCATCGCCTTCGCGACGAAGCGGGTATCGCCCGCCCCGATGAGGATGCCGTCGAGGGCGAAGACCGCCCCGTTTGCGGGCATCATGACCACCAGCAGCGGCCACATCACCTCGGCGCGCGCGATGACCGCTCCGTCGTTGGTGAAGACATCCGGCAGCACCGGCGCCAGCAGCACCAGCAGCACCGCGAACCCCACCCCCAACAGCACGGACCAGCCGATCATGCGCCGCGCCGCCGCGTAGGCCCCGTCAGCGTCGGAGGCGCCGAGCATGCGGCCGACCATGATCTGACCGGCGATGGCGACCGAGTCGAGCACGAGCGCGATGAACAGGAAGAGCTGATACCCGATCTGGTGGGCGCCCAGGGACTCGGGGTTGACCCGGGCCAGCACGCCGGAGCAGACCAGGAAGACGGCCAGCAGGGCCGTCGTGCGGACGGCGATCTCACCGCCGATCCGGATCAGGCTGCGGATCCGGACCCAGTCGGGTGCCGCCCAGCCCGCACGCCGCTGCACGACCACGAACCCTGCGGCCATCCCGAGCTGGGCGATCACCGTCCCCCACGCCGACCCCGAGAGTCCCCACCCGAAGCCGTAGACGAAGAGGACCTCGAGCACGACGTTGAGCGCGTGCGCGGCCACGAGGATGACGAGCGGGGTGCGCAGATCACCCGTGCCGCGCAGGAAGCCCTGGCCGGCGCTCGCGAGCATGAAGGCGGGCGCACCGAAGGCGGCGATGCGCAGGTAGGCGATCGCCTCGTCACGCACCGTCCCCGTGCCGCCCATGAGCGTGACCAGCGGCGCGGCCAGTACGACGGCGAGCACGAGCAGCGCGGCCCCGATCGCCAGCGCCAGCCACTGGGCCTGCGCACCGACCTCGGCGGCGCGACGGTGCTCCCCGGCGCCGTGGAGGCGAGCGACCTGCGCGGTCGTCCCGTAGGTGAGGAAGTTGAAGACGGTGAAGCCGCTCAGCAGCAGCGTCGTCGCCAGCGCCAGCGCGGCGAGCTGGGGCGTCCCGATGTGCCCGACGATCGCGGTGTCCACGAGCACGTAGAGCGGCTCGGCGGCAAGCGCCCCGAGCGCGGGCACGGCGAGGCGAAGGATGTCCCTGTCGTACTTTGAGGCCACGGTGAAGCTGCGTCTCTATCACCACTCGGACGGAGCGCGGATCGCCTATCGCGAGGCCGGCACCGGACCCCCCCTCGCCCTGCTGCACTCGGCCGGCCTCTCGCACCGGGAGTTCGAGCCCCTCGTGGAGGAGCTCTCGGACCGGTTCCGGCTCGTCCTTCCCGACCTGCCCCTGCACGGCGACTCCGAGGATCAGCCCCGGTATCCCTACACCCGCGACTGGCTCGTCGAGGTGCTGTCGGCGTTCGTGCGCGACTCGTGTGGGCCGCGCCCGCTCGTCGGCGGCCATGACGTCGGTGCGCTGCTGGCCCTGCGCGGCGTGCTCTCGCGCCAGCTGCAGCCCTCGCGCCTCGTGCTGCTGCCGAGCGCGCTGCACCACCGCACGGAGCGCGGGCGCGGCGAGCGAGCGGTGCGGGTCGCCGCGCGCGCCGGTGCGATCCCCGGCCTGGGCCGGATCGCGGCGCGGGGCGCCACGCTCGCCTTCCGCCCTGCGGTCGGCGAGCAGCTCTCCTCGCGGCGCAACCCAGCGGCGCGCGACCTGATGCGCCACGCGCTCGCCGACCTGCCGCGCAACGGCAATCGCGCGCGCGCCTGGGCCAAGGCCGCGCGACGTTGGCCGCCCGGGCCCGACACCGACCTGCTCGACGCCTACCGCCACGTCGACTGCCCGACGCTGCTGCTGTGGGCGGACGAGGACCAAACCCACCCCCTGGCGTTTGCGGCCGAGCTCGAGGACCTCCTGCCCGACGCACAGCTGCGGGTCCTGCCGGGCACCGGCTTTCTCATGGCCTACGACGATCCGGTGGGGATGGCACGTGAGCTGGCGGCGTTCTGCCTGTAGGAGCCCCGTTTGGCGATAGCGTGGACGGCATGAGCGTGAGCGAGACCGAGCAGCTGTGGGGCGGCGAGACGACGAAGGCCGTGGCGAACTTCCCGATCTCCGGTGAGCGGGTGCCGGTGGCCGTCGTGCGATGGCTCGGCCGCATCAAGGGTGCTGCCGCGCGGGTCAACGCCGACCTGGGCCTGCTCGACGCGGATCTGGCCAGCCGGATCGCCGCCGCGGGCGACGCCGTCGCCAACGGCGACCATGACGACCAGTTCCCCATCGACGTATTCCAGACGGGCTCGGGCACGAGCTCGAACATGAACACGAACGAGGTGCTCGCGAACCTGGCAGGCGAGGGCGCGCATCCCAACGACCACGTCAACATGGGCCAGTCGTCCAACGACGTCTTCCCCTCCGCCGTGCACCTGGCCGCGCTCGACGAGGCGACGAACACGCTGCTGCCCGCGCTCGAGGCGCTCGAGGCCTCGCTGCAGACCAAGGCCGACGCCTACACGGACATCGTCAAAGCCGGCCGCACCCACCTGATGGACGCGGTCCCGGTCACCCTGGGCCAGGAGTTCGCGGGCTACGCCGCGCAGCTCCGGCTGGGCGCCAGGCGGGTGCGCAACGCGCTGCCGCAGGTCGCGCAGATCCCGCTCGGCGGTACGGCGACCGGCACCGGACTCAACACCCATCCCGACTTCGCCGCAGGGGTGCGCGCCAAGCTCGCCGAGGCGACCGGCCTTCCCATCGAGGCGCCCGAGGACCCCTTCGAGGCGCAGGGCAACCGCGACGCGCTCGTCGAGCTGTCCGGCGCGCTGAAGGTGATCGCCGTCAGCCTGACCAAGATCGCCAACGACCTCGCGCTGATGGGCTCCGGCCCGCGCGCCGGCATCGGGGAGCTCTACCTGCCCGAGCTGCAGAAGGGCTCGAGCATCATGCCCGGCAAGGTCAACCCGGTCCTACCTGAGGTGGTCCTGCAGGTCTCCGCACAGGTCATCGGCAATGACACCGCCATCACCATCGGCGGCATGCAGGGTCAGTTCGAGCTCAACGTCCGCATCCCCCTGATCGCGCGCAACCTGCTGCAGTCCATCCACCTCCTCTCGACCACCTGCGCCGCATTCAAGGAGAAGTGCGTCGACGGCATCGAGCCCAACCTCGAGGGCTGCGAGCGCTCCGCCGAGGGCACGCTGGCCGTGGCCACCGCGCTGAACCCGTTCATCGGCTACGACAAAGCGGCCGAGATCGTCAAGGCCGCTGCGGACTCCGGCGGCACGCTGCGCGAGGTCGCCCGCGAGCACGGGGTGGACGAAGAGACGCTCGACAAGGCACTCGACCTGCGCAAGATCGCCGCGGGCTCGAAGGCCGGCTGAGCGCCTCGGGACGCTGCGGCGTCAGGCCGCGCCGATGACGGCGTTGCGCCCGTGGCGCTTCGCCTCATAGAGCGCCGCGTCAGCGCGGGCGACGAGCTCGGAGCCGCCTTCGCCCGGCGCGCGCATCGCCCAGCCCACCGACATCGTCACGTGGATCTCGTCCGTGCCCGTGTGGAAGGGCGGATCGGCGACGTTGGCACGGATGCGTTCGGCCACCTCGGCGGCGTGCGCGGCCGAGGCGTCGGGCATCAGCACCACGAACTCCTCGCCGCCCCAGCGGACGGGGAGGTCGCTCGTCCTCACCGCGGCGGCCAGCCGGCGAGCGGCCTCACGCAGACACGCGTCGCCCGAGTCATGGCCGTAGGTGTCGTTGAGCGTCTTGAAGTGGTCGAGGTCGCACATGAGCACACACAGCGGGCGGTTGTGACGCTCGGCCGCGGAGACGAGCCGGTCGAGCTCCCCGAAGCCGTGGCGGCGGTTGGCGAGCCCGGTCAGCGCGTCGGTCAGCGCCTGGTGCGTCAGCAGCGCGTTGGCGTTGTGGAGATCGTCCTGCAGGCGCTTGACGCGGACGGCCGCGCTCACGCGTGCGGAGAGCTCGTCGATCTGCGGCGGCTTGAGCATGAAATCGTGGGCGCCCCGGCTGAGGCAAACGGGGGCGTCGCGATCGACCGAGCCCGTGAGGACGATGACCGGCGGGGGATTGACCATCGCTCGGATGGCCTCGAGCACGTCGAGGCCGGGCATGTCGGGCAGGCCGAGATCGAGCAGCACCGTCTCGACACGGGCGTCCACGGTCTCGATCGCCTCGCGGCCGGTGCCCACGCCGATGGCCTGGAAACCGCCCTTGCGCAGGACTTCCTCGAGAAACCGGCGGACCGACTCGTGATCATCGACGACGAGGACGAAGCCCGACGACTGGGGTTGCCCATCGCTCACAGGTGCGGAGTATTACGGGCCACGCCGACGAATGCGCTCACAATCGTCAGCAACGCGGTCTCGGGCGTCCGCGCGGACGAGATCACGACCCGGTCCGCAACGCACGCGATCAGCCCCACCGCCCCGGGTCAGGAGCCGATCGGGCCCACCTCTCCCAACGAGGCAGTCCTTCCCCCGCCTGCCGCGCAGGACGTCCCCGTGCTGGCTCCCGCGAAGCGTCCGGTCGCACGGCACCCGCAGGGCTGCGCGGGCGCGCGCCAGGTTGCCCGCGTAGTCGCGCGCGAGCACCCGGAACGTGCTGCGCCCCGGTGCCAACCCGCCGAGGAACGGGCGGTAGCGCGCCGGCGCCCAGGCCGAGCCGCCCGTCTGCGCGGGCTCCGTCCGGCCCCCGACCTTGAAGACGACCGCCAGCACGCCGCGGTCGTCGGCGACCGTCGCCGCCCGGTGGCCGTGGGTGAACGCGATGGTGGGAGGGGTGAGATCGCGCGTCCTCAACGCGGTCGATTCGAAGACCACATATCCACGGGCGATCGCAGGAGCCACCCCGGGCGCCGCCGGAAGCGTTGTCGCCGTGGCATCGGCAAGCCGGACCGCGCGGCCGGCGGAGTACGCCACACCACCCTCGATGGACGGGGCCGTCGCGGCTCCCGCGACGGTTCCGACAAGCGCGAGGTCGTCGCCGAGGACCGTGAGCGCGGCATCCGTGGCCACGGCGATCCGTCCGTCGCCGACCGCGAAGCCGGCCGCCTGCCCCGTCATCCGAACCGCGTCCGCCATGCGCGGGGAGGTCCCGAGCGCCACGCGGTCGACCGACGCCTCCAGCCCTTCTTGGGCGAGCACGAACAGAGCGTGCGGGGTGGCCGCGAGCGCCACCGGGGTTTGCGACGGACCCAGATCCACGGCGAACTCCGGCGCAGCGCCGTAGACGCCGTCGGCGCGCCGGAAGTCGACCCCGCCCGCACGCGGCACGGCGACATGGAATGCGCCGTCGATCACCGTGAGCGCGGGGGGAGCGGCCACCACGCCGCGCACCGGAGCGACCGCGGGTCGCACGAACTCGCCATCGGCACGCAGGCCGTAGCGGACCAGGCCCTCGCCGGCGGGGCAGGCGCCGGCCATCGTGAAGAACAGCAGCCGGCTCCCGTCGGCGGCCACCGGCGTGAGCAGCGGGGCGCCGGCCTCCTCGCAGCCGAAGCTCCCCGGGACGGAGACGTCGGCACCCGAGCGCGTGCCCGTCGCCTCGTCGAACCGCGCGATCTCGACGCCGCCCCCGTCGTCGTGGACGACGAGCGTGACCCCGGGTGCGGTGTCGGTGGAGGTCGAGACGAACCCGCTCGCGAGCGCGCGGTCGGGATCGGTGACGGTCGCGTCGGCCACCTGGACTCCGTCCGCCGGGCCGACGGCCGTGCCGTCGGACAGGGACCGGAAGTGCACCCGCCCGTCCGTCGTGCCGTACACGACCCGCTGGCGGGCCGGCCCGTCGCCCCCGGTGATGATGGCCGGGGTCGCTCCGTCCTCCTCGGCGAACGACCACGCCCGTGACGCCGGCAGCCCGCCGGCGTCGGCGAGCTGCACACCGGCCCGGGCCGGGCTGCCGCCGATCACCGGCCACGACGATGCCGCGGCAGCGGCCGGAGCGGCGGCGAGCGCCACCAGCGCGCTACATAGCCATCGCGACGTACTTGGTCTCCAGGTACTCGTTGATGCCCTCGTGGCCGCCCTCGCGCCCAAACCCGGACTGCTTGATCCCGCCGAAGGGAGCCGAGGCGTTGGAGACCATGCCCTGATTGAGGCCGACCATGCCGGTCTCGAGCCGCTCGCAGACCCGGATCGCCCGCTGGAGATCGCGCGTGAAGACGTAGGCGACGAGTCCGAACTCCGTGTTGTTGGCCGCGGCGATCGCCTCGTCCTCGGAGGCGAACCCGGCAACGGGAGCCACGGGGCCGAAGATCTCCTCCTTGAGCAAACGCGCGTCATCGGGTACCCCCGACAACACCGTCGGCGTGTAGAAGTATCCCGGACCGTCGATGCGCTCGCCGCCGACGACGACCTCGGCGCCCTTGCCCGTCGCGTCCTCGACGAGCTCGGCGACCTTCGAGCGCTGATCGTCGTCGATCAGCGGGCCGACGTCGACGCCGTCCTCGGTGCCCCGCCCGACCTTGAGCGCGCCGAGCTTCTCCGAGAGCCTGGCGGTGAACTCCTCGCGGATCGACTCGGCGACGTGGAAGCGGTTGGCCGAGGTGCACGCCTCACCGATGTTGCGCATCTTGGCGATGACCGCGCCTTCCACCGCCGCGTCGAGGTCCGCGTCCTCGAAGACCAGGAACGGGGCGTTGCCGCCGAGTTCCATCGAGACGCGCAGGATGTTCTCCGCGGACTGCTCGATGAGCATGCGCCCGATCTCCGTGGAGCCGGTGAAGGACAGCTTGCGCAGGCGCGGGTCGCCGATGATCGGCTTGGACACGTCACTGGCCGAGGACGACGTGACCACGTTGAGCACGCCGCCGGGAAGGCCCGCCTCCTCGAGGATCTGCGCGAGCGCGAGCATCGACAGCGGCGTCTGCTTGGCCGGCTTCATCACCATCGTGCAGCCGGCGGCGATGGCCGGACCGATCTTGCGGGTCCCCATGGCCATGGGGAAGTTCCAGGGGGTGATGAAATAACACGGGCCGACGGGCTGGCGCATCACGAGCACCCGTCCGTTCCCGGGAGGAGCGACGGCGTATCGACCCTCGATGCGGACGGCCTCCTCGGAGAACCAGCGGAAGAAGTCGGCGGCGTAGGTGATCTCCGCCTTGGACTCCTTGAGGGTCTTGCCCATCTCGAGCGTCATGAGCGTCGCGAGGTCATCGGCGCGCTCCATGATCAGATCGAAGGCACGGCGGAGGATCTCGCCACGCTCTCGCGGCGCGGTGCTGCGCCATTCGTCCTGAACCGCGCAGGCCGCGTCGATGGCCGCCTGCGCGTCGTCGGGCGTGGCGTCGGCGACCTCGGCGATGGTCTCGCCCGTCGAGGGGTCCTCGACCGGGAGCGTCTTGGCGGCGTTGCGCCACTCGCCTCCGATGAACATCCCCGTCTTGACGGAGTCGATGATGGTGGCTTCGGACGTCGTCATGCGGCCACTGTCTCCTTTCCGAGCTGTTCCTGCAGCCCGATGTCCTGCGAGTAGTCGATGGGAACGACGATGATCGAGGGCTCGTCGAGCTCGAGCGCCTTGCCGAGATGCCGGGGGAAGTCCTCGACGGTCTCGCACCGGAAGCCCGGGAGCCCGAACGCCTGGGCGAGCCCGACGAAGTCCGGGTTGGTGAAGTCGACGCCGAAGTGGCGGCCGAACTTGGCGTCCTGCTTCCAGACGATCGAGCCGTACTGCTTGTTCTCCCAGATCACGTTGACCACCGCGGTCTTCAGGCGGCGCGCCGTCTCGAGCTCCTGGCAGTTCATGAGAAACCCGCCGTCCCCGCTGACGGTGACGACCTTGCGATCGGGATGCACGAGCTTGGCGGCGATCCCCGTCGGAAGCGCGATGCCCATGCCGGCCAGGCCGTTGGCGATGAAGACCGTGTCGGGCTCGTGCGCGGGGAACATGCGCGCGATCCACAGCTTGTGCAGGCCGACGTCGGAGACCAGGATGTCGTGGCGGCCGAGCTGCTTGCGGATCTCCCACAGCACGCGCGGGGGATGCATGGGGAACGCGTCGTCGGACGCGCCCGCTTCGAAGGCGCCCTGCACGAGGTCCTCCAGCCGCGAGGGTGTCGTGGTCGCGGGCTCGCCGGTACCGACCAGGCCGATGAGCCGGCGCAGGATCAGGTCGATGTCGCCGATCAGGTCCGCGTCGGTGACGAAGTGCCCGTCGACCTCGGCCGCGACGGTGTCGATGCACACGATCCGCTTGTTGCGCTTCGGGTTCCAGTTGACCGGAGCGTGCTCGACGAGGTCGTAGCCGACCGTGATGACCACATCGGCCTGCTCGAAGCCCGCGAGCTCGTAGTCGCGCGCCTGCATTCCGACCGTGCCGCGCCAGTGCGGGTCGGTGTCGTCGAGGACGCCCTTGCCCATGAACGTCGCGGCGACACCCATCCCCGTGGCGTGGGCGAACGCGCGCAGGGCCGGCGCCGCGTCGCCACGCGACACGCCGTTCCCGGCCAGGATCAACGGGTATTCGGCGTTGCGGATCATCTCCGCCGCTTCGTCGAGCTCGGCCTGGCTCGGCTCAGGACGGCGGCGCTCCTGGCGATGCCCGAGCGGCCGCGCGTCGCCGTAGGCGCCGGACATGACGTCCTCGGGAAGCTCGATGTGGGTCGGACCGGGCTTCTGGGCCTGCGCCACCTTGAAGGCCTTGCGGACGGCCTCGGGGATCATCGCGGGCGAGTTCAGCCGCGCGTTCCACTTCGTGATCGGTTTGAACATCGAGACGATGTCGATGTACTGGTGGCTCTCCTTGTGGGTCCGCTCCAGGTCGCCCTGTCCCGTCAGCGCGACGAGCGGGGAGCGGTCGAGCCAGGCATCGGCCACGGCCGTGACCAGGTTCGTCGCGCCCGGCCCGAGCGTCCCGAGGCAGACGCCCGCCCGGTGGGTCAGCCGGCCGTACATGTCGGCCATGTAGGCACCACCCTGTTCGTGCCGGACCGGAACGAAGTCGATGGTGGAATCGGCCAGCGCCCGGTTGAGCTCGAGCGTCTCCTCCCCCGGGATCCCGAACACGTACTCGACGCCCTCGGCCTCCAGGCAGTCAACGAACAGGTCCGCCGCGTTGCGATCTTCCATGACGAAACTCCTTCCCCGGCGGTGTGTCTTGCCTAACGTGAAGGCTGCATGTTGAACCCCAGAGTCCTCTTCTGCGTTGCGGTGCTGTGCGCCGTCCCGGCCACGGCGGACGCCGCGGGGCGCTTCACGATCCGCGGCGCCGGTTTCGGCCACGGGGTCGGGATGAGCCAGTACGGCGCGTACGGCTTCGCGCTCAAGGGCTTCAAGTACGACGCCATCCTGGCGCACTACTACACCGACACGGAGCTGGGCAGGGCCGGCTCGTCGATCGTCCGGGTGCTGCTGCAGTCCACGTCCACCGCGTCGTTCAACGGGGCCCGCGCGGCCAACGGCAAGCGCCTGAACCCGAACCGCACCTACTACGTGCGCAAGGCCGGCGGCAACGTCGAGCTCGCCAACGCGCGGGGGAAGGTCCTCAAGCGCACCTCGGGCGTCCTGCGCGTGAAGCCCTACCGCGGCAAGGTGAGCCTCGGTGGCGTCGGCACCTACCGGGACAAGCTCGAGTTCCGCACGGCCGGCATCTTCGGCGTGCAGGCCGTCAACGCCGTGAAGCTCGAGAGCTACGTGCGCGGGGTCGTCGCCCGCGAGTCGCCCTCCTCCTGGCCGGCCGAGGCGCTCAAGGCGCAGGCCGTCGCCGCCCGCACCTACGCGTTGACGACCTCCAAGGCGGGGAACGGCTTCGATCAGTACGCGGACACCCGGTCGCAGGTCTACGGCGGCGTCAGCGCCGAGACGCCGAGCACCGACGCCGCGGTGCGCGCGACCAAGGGCCGCGTGGTGACCTACAACGGCGAGCCCGTCGTCACGTACTTCTTCTCCACCTCGGGCGGGCGCACCGAGAACGTCGAGAACAGCTTCATCGGCGCGGAGCCCTCACCGTGGCTGAAGTCCGTCAAGGATCCGTACGACAAGGCCTCGCCCAAGCACCGCTGGGGCCCCTACCGGTGGTCCATGAACACCGCCGCATCGCGGCTCAGCGAGTACGTCAAGGGCTCCTTCAAGGGTGTCGAGGTCACCAAGCGCGGGCGCTCCCCACGGATCGTGTACGCCGACGTCGTCGGCACGGGCGGGCGCACCCGGGTGACCGGCCCGACCCTGCGGGCGGAGCTCGGCCTCTATGACACCTGGGCGTACTTCAGCTCGATCCAGACCCGCTCCGCCGGCAAGCGTGAGGTCGACCAGTCCACGGTGCGCGGCAGCGAGCCGTCCTCACGCGCCGCGAGCTCCAGTCACATCATCAAGGGGTCGGTGCTCCCGGCCATGCGCGGCGGCTCGGTCACCGTCCAGCACCGTTCGCGTGGACGCTGGCGCGAGGTCGGCACGGCAGAGACCGACGCCCGCGGCCGCTACGCCTACGCGACGAGCACGCCCGGCCGCTACCGCGTCCGCTTCCTCGCCGACGTCGGCCCCGCCATCACCGTCCGCTAAGCGAAGAAGCGCGCCAGCGTCTCGGCGACGCAGACCGGCTTCTCGCCGCCCTCGCGTTCGAACGTCATCTGTGTGTTGACCTGCACCCCGCCGGAGACCTCGGTGATCTCGATGATCTTCGCCGTCGCCCGCAACTTGGATCCGACGGGCAGCGGGGCCGGGAAGCGCACCTTGCCCAGGCCGTAGTTGAGGGCGAAGCTGAAGCCGGAGAAGCTCGCGATCTCCTCCATCATCTTGGGAGACAGCGAGAGCGTGTAGTAGCCGTGGGCGATGGTGCCGCCGAACGGCGTGTCCTTGGCCCGTTCGGGGTCGACATGGATCCACTGGTGGTCGCCCGTGGCGTCCGCGAAGGCATTCACCATCTCCTGGGTGACCTCGTGCCAGTCGGATGACCCGAGCTCGGTGCCCTCGAGTCCCTTGAGCTCGTCGATGCCGTTGATCTCTCGCATGCCGACATACTGCCCGTCGTGACCGGTCCTCTGCTGTGCGCCGATACGCCGCACCTCCTCTACCGGGCCTTCTTCGGCCTGCCGGACTCGATCAAGGGCGCTGACGGTCGGCCGGCGAACGCGCTGCTGGGGTCGGTCAACCAGACGCTGTGGTGCGTGGAGCACTTCGCTCCCCGCGCGGTGGTCATGTGCTTCGGCGCCGAGGCCGCGACCTACCGGACCGACGCCTATCCGCCCTACCACGCCCACCGTCCCGAGATGCCGGACGACCTCGCCCACCAGTGGGCGCTGGCGCCCGACCTCTACCGCGCCCTCGGCTGGACGGTCGTGGACTCGGCGGAGCTCGAGGCCGACGACCTCATGGGAACGCTGGCGGCGATGGAGGAGGAGGCGGGCGGCACCGCCCTGATCCTCTCGGGTGACCGCGACATGTTCCAGTGCGTGACCGACAAGGTCCACGTGCTGCTGCAGCAGCGCGGCCGGGAGGGCCCGGAGGAGCTCGATCCCGCGGCGGTCGAGGCGCGCTACGGCGTCACCCCCGCCCAGGTCCCCGACTTCATCGCGCTGCGCGGAGATCCGTCGGACGGGCTGCCGGGGGCGAAGGGCATCGGCGAGAAGACCGCGGCGGAGCTGTTGCGCCGCCACGGGACGCTCGAGGCCGCGCTCGAGGCCGCCGTGCGCGAGCGCAAGCCGACCGTCCGGCGAGCCCTGCTCGAGCAGGCCGACGAGCTGCGGTCCTTCAAGGACATCGCCACGCTGCGGCGAACCGAGATGGACCGTCCCGCGGACGCGACGACGGACGGCGCCGCCGGAGCCGCCGCCGCCGAGCGGCTCGGCATGCGCCGCCTTGCCGAGCGGCTGCGAAGCGCTTTCTAACCTCGTCTGGTCGTGCTCGACCCGCGCCGCCTCACCTTCGTCACCCTGCTCGCCTTTCTCGCGATGGCCGCCCCGGCCTCGAAGGCGACCCTCGGTGACGGCCCGCCGCGGGCGGTCGCGCTCGATACGGGCTGGGAGATCAAGTTCGATCCCGACGACGCGGGGCGCGACGGGGGCTGGCAGTCGGGCCGCTGGGAGGAGGACTGGCAGGACGTCACCGTTCCGCATGTCTTCAACGCCGAACCGATCGACGACCAGTTCCTCGGCACGATCGCCTGGTACCGGATGCGACTCAAGACACCATTGGCGCCGGCCGGATTCGGCTGGGCGCTGCACTTCGCGGGCGTGCGGCGGGACGCCACCGTCTGGCTCAACGGCCGCAAGCTCGGACGCCACCGAGCACAGTTCGAGCCGTTCACGCTTCCAGCCGAGGGGCTCCGACCCGCGGGCCAGGTCAACGATCTCGTCGTGCGCGTCTCGAACGAGCGGAGCGCGGATGAGCGCGAGGGCTGGTGGAACTGGGGAGGGATCACCCGGCCGGTGACACTCGAGCCGGTCGGGCGGGTGGAGTGGGAGGACGTCGGCGTCCTCTCCGACGTCGCCTGCGACGGCACGGACTGCTCGGCGATCGCACGCACCGACGGTTGGCTGGTCAACCACAGCGACGAAACCCTCGACGTGGGTCTGACCGCGCAACTGGTCTCGCCCGCGGGTGACGTGTCCGAGCAGGCGATCACCGTCGACGATCTCGCACCGGGGGAACGCCGGCGCGTCGGCTTCCCGATCGACATCAAGGGCGAGCCGCAGCTGTGGTCGCCGGTCACCCCCAACCTCTACGCCGCGCGGACCACCGTCACCATCGGGGATGAGCTCCAACAGGTCGAGGAGCGACGGATCGGCCTGCGCTACGTACGTGTGACCGACGGCAGGCTGTTCCTCAACGGCCACGAGCTGCAGCTGCGGGGCGCGTCGATCCAGGAGGACGTCCCGGGCCGCGGCCCCGCGCTGCGCGCCGAGGACATCGAGACCATCGTCGGCGACCTCAAGGCGCTGCACGCGAACGTCACGCGAGCGCAGTACCCGCTCGACGAGCGCCTGCTGAGCCGGCTCGACGAGGAGGGCATCCTGGTCTGGAGCCAGTCGCCGGTCTACCACGAGGACGTCGCGCTCGAGGAAGAGCCGGGCCGCAAGGCCGCACTGGCGAAGGTACGCACGACGATCCTCGAAGCGCGCAACCATCCGTCGGTGCTCGCGCACTCCGTCGCCAACGAGCTCTCCCCCTACGCCGACACGCTCCCGGGCACGCGCGACTTCCTCGAGCGCGCCGCGGTCGAGGCGCGCGATCTCGACGACACGGTCCCCGCGGCGCTCGACCTGCTCTCGTATCCCAACATCCCGCGGCAGGAGGTCTACGACGCCTTCGGGCTGCTGGGCATCAACTCCTACTACGGGTGGTACGGCGGCAAGGAGGGCACCCCCCAGTCCACGGAGGACTTCGCCGACCTCGCCCCCTTCCTGCGCTACATGCGCAAGACGTATCCGCGGCAGGCGCAGATCATCACCGAGTTCGGAGCGGAGTCGACCTTCAGCGGTCCCGGCCGACGAGAAGGAGACCTACGAGTTCCAGGCCGACTACGTCCGCGACAACCTGGACGTGATCGCCAGGATGCCGTGGCTGGCCGGCGGGATCTACTGGACCGCGCGGGAGTTCTACGTCAAGCCCGACTGGGACGGCGGCGCCGATCGCGACGTCCCCCGCGACGCGCTGCACAACAAGGGCCTGATCGCCTACGACGGCACCCCGAAGCCCGCCTTCGACGTCGCGCGCGACATCTTCGAGTCGACGCCCGTCTACCGCTAGCGCCTGGAGCGGTACTACGGGGTGAACTTGACGGTGATCACGTCGCCGTCGGTCATGACGTAGTTGCGGCCCTCGAGCCGGAGGGTCCCCCGGTCGCGGGCGCCGGCGTATCCGCCCGCCTCCACCAGCCGGTCCCAGCCGATGATCTCGGCCCGGACGAACCCCTTCTGGATGTCGGAGTGGATCTGGCCGGCGGCGTGCCAGGCCGTCAGGCCGCGGCGCAGGTGCCAGGACTGCGCGGGCTTGTCCTCGCCGGCGGTGAAGAAGGCGATCAGGTCCAGCAGGGCGAAGGCGCCCTGCACGACGCGCTGGAGGCCGGACTCCCCGACACCCATCTCCTCGCGCATCATCGCCGCCTCGTCCTCCTCGAGCTCGGACAGCTCGGCCTCGATGCGGCTCGAGACGGCGACCGCACCCGCGCCGTGGGCAGCGGCGTGCTCGGCCACGGCGGCCGGCACGACGTCGGATCCCTCGTCCACGTTGGCGACGAACAGCACCGGCTTGCCCGTCAGCGGCGAGAGGTCGCGCAACGCGTTCGGGGCGTCGTCGGGCACCGGGACGGTGCGGGCGGGGCGGCCCTGTTGCAACGCGGCGACGACCGCGGCGAGCCAGCGCTCCTCCGCGACGGCGGTCTTGTCGCCCGAGCGGGCGTCGCGGACGATGCGCGAGTGGCGGCGCTCGGCCTGCTCGAGGTCGGCGTAGATGAGCTCCGTCTCGATCGTCTCGATGTCGCGGGCCGGGTCGACGTCGCCCTCGGGGTGGATGACGTTGCCGTCGGAGTGCGCGCGGACGACGTGCAGGATGGCGTCGGTCTCGCGGATGTTGGCCAGGAACTGGTTTCCGAGCCCCTCGCCCTCGTGCGCGCCGCGGACCAGGCCGGCGATGTCGTGGACCTGGATCGTGTCCGGAACGATGTTCGACGCCCGGACGGTGGCCGCCACCTGCTCGAGGCGCTCGTCGGCCACGGGCAGCACGGCGACGTTGGGCTCGATGGTGGTGAACGGGTAGTTGGCCGCCTCGGCGCCCGCCTTCGAGAGCGCGTTGAAGAGCGAGGACTTGCCCGCATTGGGCATTCCCACGATGCCGACCTTCATCCGCGACCGAGCCTTCCGAGCAGCGTCCCGAGCGCCGCGCCCGCGGCGATGTCGCTCGGGTAGTGAACGCCGAGGAAGAGACGGCTGAGGGCCATCGGCACCGCCACCGCGTAGAGGGCCGTTGCGGGCAGCAACCCCGAGTACGCCTGGGCTGCGGCAAAGGACGACGACGAGTGCGAGGAGGGGAACGAGAGCCCGGTCGGCGTGGCCATCAGCTTGGGGAGGTCCTCGACGGCGGGTCGCTGACGGCCGATGGCGACCTTGATCGACGTGGAGACGAGGTAGGTCACGCCGACGGTCAGCGTGGCGTCGCGCCAGCGAGCCGAGCGACGGCGATCGAGCAGCGCCCCGGTCGCGCCGAGCCCGATCCACAGCCGCCCGTGCTCGCCCAGCGCCGAGAAGCGGCGCACGGCGGAGACGCGGCGCGGCTCGCGGGCCAGCGAGCGGAACGCGCGATAGACGGAGAGATCGACCGCGTTGAGCCATGCCCGGAGACCGCCGTGGCGACCGGCCTCCTCGAGCGGCTCGACGACGTCGAGCGGCTCAGCCGTCAAAACCCGACGCGCTGCTCGTCGCTCTCGATGCGCAGGTAGATGACCTGGCCGAGGTTGACGAGCACCGGCCCGTCGGCGGCTTCGATCTCCCGGAAGCCGCTCTCGCCGGTGGTCAGCAGACGCCGCAGCTCATCGAGCTTCTCGGACGTCATGCGCAGGGACAGGGCGCCGCCGGCGTGGAAGCCGAGTGCGATGCGCTTGGGACGGTCGGACATCAGTGATGGTCTCCTGCGGGCTGGACGATCTCGGTGAGCACTCCGCCGGTCGAGGCGGGATGCAGGAAGGCGACCCGGGACGAGCGGATGCCCGTGCGCGGGGTCTCATCGATGAGGCGCAGGCCACCGTTGCGCAGCTCGGTGAGTGCGGACTCGATGTCCGTCACCTGGTAGGCCACGTGGTGCAGGCCGGGGCCCTTCTTGGCCAGGAACTTTCCGACCGGCGTGTCGTCGCCGAGGGGCGCGAGCAGCTCGACGTGGTTCTCGCCCACGTCGAGGAGCACGGCCTCGACGCCCTGCTCATGGACCGTCTCGCGGTGGACGAGCGTCATGGCGAAGCGGTCCTCGTAGAGGGCGATGGCGGCGTCGAGGTCGGTGACGGCGACGCCTACGTGATCAATGCGGCCGAACATCGTGGGCTGCGAGTGTATGGGCGTGCGCATCCACCTTGTCTGCAACTCCGCGTCGGGCTCCGGTACCGATTCCGACTCTGTCAGCGCCGCCCTCACCCGGCACGGCGCGCACCTCGTCGACGACGAGCCCGAACGGGTCGTCGTCGCGGGTGGTGACGGGACGGTCGGGCAGGGCGCTGAGCTCGCCGCCGAGCTGGGAGTCCCGCTTGCCGTCGTGCCCACGGGGACCGCGAACGACTTCGCCCGCGCGCACGATCTGCCGACCGAACTGGAGGAGGCCGCCGAGCTGGCAGCCACCGGGACGCACATGACGAGCCTGGAGCTCGGGTTGGTCGAAGGCCGCCCGTTCCTCAACGCCGCGTCGACCGGGTTGGCGCCTTCCGCAGCACGCCGGGCCGAACCGCTCAAGCGCCTCCTCGGTCCGCTGGCCTACCCCGTCGGCGCGCTGGCGGCCGGCGTGCTCGATCATCCGGTGCGGTGCGCGGCCGAGGGCCTGTTCGAGGGCGAGGCGTGGCAGCTGATCGTCGCCTGCTCGGGCGCCTTCGGCGGCGGGACCGAGATCGAGGCCGCCGACCCCACCGACGGGCGCCTCGACGTGCTCGTGCTGCCCGCCGGGCGGCGGGTCGGCCTCGTCCGCCATGCGCTCGCCATGCGTCGCGGCACCCTCGCCGAGGCCGACGGGGTGCTGCACACGCGCGTCACCTCGATCGTCGTGACGGTTCCCGCGGGCACGAAGTTCAACGTCGACGGCGAACTGGTCACGCTCGGCCCCGAGGTGCGTTTCGAGGCGCGGGCGGACGCGTTGCGTCTCGTCCGGCCCGCGAGCCTGCCCACGGCCGTCGACCGCTCGGCAGAGTCGACGTGATGCCCGAACGGGCGACCGGCGGCTCGCTCAGCGCGGTCCTGGTCGAGGACCACCCGATGATGCGCTCGGCGATGGAGCTGACGCTGGGTCACGCCGGCATCACCGTGAGCGGGTCGGTGTCCACCGGGCAGGAGGCCTACGACCTCGTCGCAGAACGGCGTCCCGATGTGGTCGTCACCGACCTGGGGCTCCCCGGCGAGACCGGGGTGGAGCTCACGCGTAGGCTGCGGCGGCGCGACTCGCGGCTCGCCGTGGTCATCTACACGGGGCTCGACGACCCCGTCGCGCTCAAGGATGCCCTTGAGTGCGGCGCGAGCGGGATCATCTACAAGACGAGCGATCCCGGCGTGCTGGTGACCGCTGTCCGTACGGCGGCCGCGGGCGGCGCGTACGTCTCCGAGGAGGTCCATGCGGTCATCGCTCGGCGAGGGCGCGGCCAGGGTCCGCGGGCGACCACGGACCGGGAGCGCGAGGTGCTGCAACTGCTGGGGATCGGACGCTCGAACGAGGAGATCGCCGCGGAGCTGATGCTGTCGGTGGAGACCGTGCGCACCCATGTGCGCAACGCGATGCGCAAGCTCGGCGCGCACACGCGAGCCCACGCGATCGTGCTGGCACTGCGCAACGAGGAGATCAGCCTGTAGCAGCGGCCGTGGCGGCGGCCGCTGCGCGAGGATGGACTGGGTTGGGTTGAACTAGCCGACCAGCAGCACGGAGCCGTGCATGGCGGCGGCCGACCAGGCGATGAGGTCGGCCGAGACGAGCGCTCCCATGACGACCGCTTCCACCAGGCGGGGGATGCGAGTCGCATCGAACGACGCGCGGCGGTGATCGGCGATGTTGGCGGACCAGATTGGCGGATCGGGCTGCATCTACTCCGTACATCGAACGAAGTGGGCCGCAGGGCGATACCGCAGATGAGGTAACTCTTGCCATTGCTTGCAGATGCGCTCCGCGCCGCCGCGCTGTAGCTTTCGCGCGGTGTCCACGGACGCGATAGAAGTCGGCGCGCTGACGATCCGGTTCCTCGTCGAGGGGGAGGATTCCAACGGCAGTGCGGCGATCTTCGAGCTCGAGGTCCCGCCTGGCGCCCACGTGCCCGCGCCCCACAGCCACGACGCCTACGAGGAGACGATGTACGGGCTCGCCGGTTCGCTGACCTGGACGGTGGACGGAGTCCGTCTTCCGGTCGGTCCGGGAGACCATGTGTGCATCAGGCGCGGCGTCGTCCACGGTTTCGTCAACGAGGGCGACGAGGCGGCGCGACAGCTCGCCGTCGTCTCACCCGCCGCGATCGGACCTCGGTTCTTCCGCGACATGGGAGAGGTCCTCGGCGGTAGCGCTCCACCCGACCGTGAGGCCATCGGGGCGGTCATGCGCCGGCACGGGCTGACGCCGGCCCCGCCCTCCGAGTAGCGCTACGAGAGGCTGGGGGCCAGGGCGACGCCGTTGCGCCCGCGGCGCTTGACCTCGCCCACGGCGGCGTCGGCGCGCTCGAGCAACTCGGCGTCGGATTCGTCGCCGTCGGCGACGGCGACGCCGATGGACACGGTCACCCCGAGCCGGTCACGGGCCTGCGCCTGCAGCTGCCACGCGATCTCCTGAGCGCCTCCCCGATCGGGCGTCTCCACCAGCAGCGCGAACTCGTCACCGCCGAGCCGGTAGGCGCTGCCGGGTTCGGGAGCGATCTCTCCGAGCAGCTCGGCCATGCCGCGCAGGATCTCGTCGCCGGCGGCGTGGCCCTTGCGATCGTTGACCTCGGCGACGTTGTCGATCTCGGCGAGCACCACGGCGACCTTCTGGCCGGCCTCCGCGGCGGCCTTGCGACGCCGCGGCAGGCGCGACTGGAAGGAGCGCTCGTGCCCGAGGCCGGTGAGCGGGTCGCGGGACGCCCGGTCGCGCAGCTCGGAGACAGCGGCGAGGCCGCGCAGCTGGGCGGCCGTCTGCACCGCGAGCAGTTCGATCAGCTCCGTGCGCTCGGTGTCGGGCACCGCGGTGGAGCGATCGGCGAGCGCGAGAAAGCCGAGGCGGGCGCGACCGACGGCCAGCGGCACGACCAACAGCGCGCCCGACCCGGCCTGGCGCAGGATCTCCGAGACGGCATCCCCCCGGCCGGTGGCGTCGGCCATGCTGACCATGGACGTGCCGGCCTCGACCCATCCGGACATCAGCGCGAGGTCCTGCGCGCTGAGCTCCGTGAAGGTGTTGGCGAGCGGGCCGGCGGCGTGGTGGGCGTGCACGCTTCCGGAGGAGTCCCGCAGAGCGATGAGTACCGACTCGAGCCCGGAGACCTCCATTGCGGCCGCCGCCGCTTCGCGCATCACCGCGTCCGGGTCCTCCATGGCGGCTGCGCGCTTCGCGGCGCGAGCGAGCCGCTGACCGGGGCTGGGCGCCTCGAGCGCACCGAACTCCGCGAAGCGCCGTCCGAGAACCTCGGCGGCCCGGTCGGCCTCCTTGGCCGGTTCGGCGTCGATCGGCACTGCCGACTCGATGCTGACCACACCGACCACGCGCGATCCGACGTGGATCGGCACGCAGCGAGAGCTCTTGACCGCCGAGATCGAGCGCAGGTAGCCGTCCTCCTCGGCAACGTCCGCGACGTCGTGGACGGCACCGGTGCGGTAGGCGGCCCCGACGAGCCCGGCTTCCGGCGCGATGCCGTCGTAGAGGGAGTAGTAGCCGCGAGAGGCCAGGCAGCGCAGGCGTTCGCCTTGAAGCAGGAAGACGGCCGGCAGCAGGCCGAGATGGGCGAGATGCTCCACCGCCGCCTGAGCGGCTTCCGCCGGGGTTGTTGCGACCGCGACGTCCTGCTCGAGAGCCGAGAGGCGGCGCACGGCGGAGTCCGAGAGCTTGGGCCGGCGTACGAGCGGCTCGACCGGCGGCACCTCGGGCCACGGACGGCCCGGGCGACCGAAGAGCCAGCCCTGCGCGAAGTCGATCTGGCTCTCGCGCAGGACCTCGAGCTCCTCCCGGCGCTCGACGCCCTCGGCAACGATCACCGCGCCCACTTCCCGCGCGAAGGCGCCTAGTGCCCGC
Source organism: uncultured Solirubrobacteraceae bacterium (assembly GCA_963781415.1). GTDB lineage: Bacteria > Actinomycetota > Thermoleophilia > Solirubrobacterales > Solirubrobacteraceae > DATLGB01. Next base: position 1,729,811 of record CAWAFT010000002.1, on the reverse strand, counting down.
AGCAGTGCCTGGCGGTTGGGGTCCTTGTCGATGTCGGCGACCAGACCGCGCGTGAGCTTGAGGAAGTCCGGCCGCAGCTCGACGACATGCTCGAGCGACGCATAGCCGGCGCCCGTGTCGTCGATCGCGATCTGGGCACCACGGGCGACCCAGGGAGCCAGCTCTTGCCGCAGGCGCGCGTAATCGTCGATGTCGGTCTGCTCGGTGATCTCGATGACGAGTCGCGACGGCAGCTGGTCGGCGAGCATGAACAGGCCGGGGTGGCGCAGGGCGTCCGGGCTGATGTTGACGAACAGCAGCCGCCGGTTCGGGGGCGAGCCGGCGGCGGCCATCGCCGCCCAGCAGGCGACCTCGAGATCCTCGCGCAGGCCGATCTCCGACGCCGCCGCGAGCGTCACGTCCGGCGGCATGTTGCTCAGGCCCTCGGCGTAGGGGAACCGCGCCAGACCCTCGTAGCCGATCGGCTCGAGATCGGTCGTGCGCACGATGGGCTGGTAGACGGGCTGGATGTTGCCCGGCTCGAGCAGGCGCTGGAGGTGCGCCAGTCGCCGCAGCGTTGCGGCGGGAGCATTGCGAATCGACGACACCATCCCCACGAAGGGCTCATCGGCTCGAAGGGCCCGCGCCTTTATCGAACGCTTGCGTTCGCCCTTTCGCTGGACGGATGTTCCTGGTCGTTACTCGGCAGCGACGACGCGCAGCCCCGACACGCCCGACGGGACGTCCGGTCGCTCGACGTCGGCCATGATCGCGTCGATCTCGCCCCGGTCGAGCATCTCGTTGCGCAGGAGCGCGAACGCGAGCGCGTCGAGCTTCTCGCGGTGCGAGCGCACGATCCGCGTCGCGGCGCGCATCGCCTCGTCGGCGAGGTGCTGCTGCTCCTCGTCGCGCAGCTGGCGCGTGCGGTCGGAGACCTGGCCACCCTCGGCGTTGACCCGCAGGGACGTGAGCGACGTGCCCATGGCGTACTCGTGCACCATCGAGCGTGAGATGTCCGCCACGCGGTGCAGGTCGTCCGAGGCGCCGGTGGTGACCGCGCCGAAGACGCACTCTTCCGCCGCCCGGCCGCCCAGCAGGACGACCATGTGGTTGATGAGCTCGTCGCGCGTCTTGAGGTAGCGGTCCTCCTCGGGCAGGTTGAGCGTGTAGCCCAGCGCCTTGCCGCGCGGCACGATGGAGATCTTGTGGACCTTGTTGACGCCGGGGAGCATCTCGGCGCACAGGGCGTGGCCGGCCTCGTGGAAGGCGACGACCCGACGCTCGTGGTCGGTCAGCGTGCGCCGCGACTGCATGCCGGCGATGACCCGCTCGAACGCGCTGTCGAAATCGGCCTGGGCGATCGCCGAGCGGCCGGCGCGCGCCGCGAAGATCGCCGCCTCGTTGCAGACGTTGGCCAGGTCGGCCCCAGCCAGCCCTGCCGTCTGACGGGCGAGCATGTGGAGATCGACGTCCTCGTCGAGGGGCTTGTTGCGGGTGTGGACCTTGAGGATGTCCTCTCGGCCGGCGACGCCGGGCGGCGACACGAAGATCTGCCGGTCGAAGCGGCCCGGGCGCAGCAGGGCGGAGTCGAGCGAGTCGAGCAGGTTGGAGGCGGCGATCACGACGACGTTGTCGGTGGTGCCCATGCCGTCCATCTCGACGAGCAGCTGGTTGAGGGTCTGCTCGCGCTCGGAGTTGTTGTCGGAGCCGCGCGTCTTGGCCACGGCGTCGATCTCGTCGATGAAGATGATCGCGGGGGCGGACTTGCGCGCCTCGGCGAACAGGCGGCGGATGCGCGCCGCGCCGAGGCCGGCGAACATCTCGACGAACGAGGCCGCCGACTGCGCGAAGAAGTCTGCGCCCGCCTCCCGGGCGACCGCCTTGGCGAGCAGCGTCTTGCCCGTCCCCGGAGGGCCGTGCAGCATGATGCCGGCCGGGACCTTGGCGCCCAGGACGGCGAAGCGCTTCGGGTCGCGCAGGAACTCGACGACCTCCTGGAGCTCGGACTTGGCCTCGTCGGCGCCCGCGACGTCATCCCACCCGATGGCCGCGCTCGAGCTCGGCTTGATCTCCTGCGGCTTGGTCTTGGGCATCAGCTTCATCGTCCGCCAGAGGAAGAAGACGAGCAGGCCCATGAACAGGACCGGTGCCCATGTGAGGATCAAGTCCTGGATGTTGTCCCAGTCGTACCAGTGGGGAATGTCGACCGGGGGCGCTGCGACCTGTGCGATGAGAAAAGGCATCCCTGCTCCGTTGTCCAAGCTCGTCTTGGTACTACAGACGACTCCTACCCCGCAATCAAGCGATCGCGTCTGCCGAAGCCTCCGATTGGGGTGTTGACCCCACCCCTTCGGCGGTCAGGATCGCCGCCAGAGCGGCGCGGCCGACCTCGAGCTGGCGCTCGTCGGGCTCGCGGGTGCCGATGGCGCGCTGGATGGCGAAGCCGGGGGCGCGGAACGCGCGCGAGAGCCGCGTGTCCTCGTGGCGCTCGGCCCACAGGAACGCCTCGACCGCCACGGCGGTCGACGCCAGCGCGACCGCCCCGCCCGCGATCGGATGCGGACGTTCGAGGACGCGGCGCAGGATCATCGTGCCGGCCAGGTTGGACGCGGTGAGCGGCGCGACGAGATGCGAGCCGCAGCGCTCATGCTCCTTGGCCGGCTCGCTCGCGTCGGCATCCTGCTCGTAGGCGGCGATGGCCTTGTGCTCGACACCGTGGTACTGGGCGACCTCACCGGCGCGGAGGGTGAACAGTGCCGGCGCGATGGAGAGCAGCGCGGCCCCGACCTCCCCCGAGTTGCCGGCGCGGCGCTTGAGCATGGCGCCGCCCAGCGTCGCCCCGGCGGTGACGGCCGCGACCGAGGCGTGCTGGAACGGAAGGCGGGCCTCCGGCAGCGCGCGCTTGACGAGCGGGATGACGACCATCGCCTCCGCGAGCCGCACGACACCCCGCGCCCCCGGGACGTTGTCGACGACGCGCAGGCGCGGTTTGCGGCCCGTCGCGGACCTGATCTCCCCGTCGCGGGTGCGGACCGCGGCTGCCCAGTGCGTCGGGCCGTGCACCAGCAGGCCGTTGGCCAGAGCCATGCCGCCGAGGCGGAGCTTGTCGTCAGGCGTCGTCACGCAGCATCACTTTCGGGAGGTGGGCGTAGAAGGAGGCCGCGAAGCCGAGGTCGCGCACGTCGATGCGCTCGTCGGCACCGTGGATCAGCGGCCACGTGTCGTACAGGGTCTGATGGCGCTGGGGGAAGAACCCGTACGCGACGCAGTCCGGGAAGGCGTGGCGCCACCAGCGCGAGTCGGTGAAGGCGGGCAGCACGGTGGGGACGGCCTCCGCGCCCGGATCCTGCTCACCGACCCAGCTCGCGATCGCGTCCATGAGCGGGGACTCGACGGGCGAGCGGTTGCCGACGACCTGCTCCAGCCACTCGACGTCGGCCGCGGCGAGAATCGGCGCAAGCCGCGCGTGCACCGTCTCGGGCTCCATGCCGGCCGGTGCCCGGCTGTCGACGCGCAACTCGGCCTGACCGGGGATGACGTTGATCTTCTCCGAGGCGGAGACCATGGTCGGGGACACCGTCACCTGCATGCCGGCCTGGACGAGCGCGGCGATCCGCGGTTCGATCGCCGCGACCCGCGCGAGGGCGGCGGCCGGGTCGGAAGGATCCTCGCCGAGGCCGCGCAGCAGTCCCCGGATCTCGTCGGTGACGTCGAACGGCAGTGTGGCCGCGGCCAGCCGCTCGAGGACCGGGACCAGCTTGAGCAGCGCGTTGTCGGCCAGCGCGGGGACCGAGGCGTGGCCAGCTCGCCCTTCGGCGCGCACCACGAAACGGAAGGTGCCCTTCTCGGCGCAGCAGACGCCGTACAGGCGACGGCCGTCGTAGGGCATCACGGTCCCGGCGCCCTCGTTGAGCAGGTAGTCGCAGCGGGCCAGGTCGGGGCGCTCCTGCGTGAGCCATTGCGCGCCGAGCCGGCCGCCGGTCTCCTCGTCGACGACCGCGAACACCTTCAGCGCGCCGCGCTCTGGGCGCCAGCCGCTGCGTGCGAGATGCGCCGCAGCGACGGCCTCGGCGGCGACTTGGGACTTCATGTCGATCGCGCCGCGACCCCAGACGTAGCCGTCGCGCTGCTCCCCGCTCCAGGGATCGGTGGACCACGCAGCGGGGTCGGCGAGGACGGTGTCGGTGTGGCCGAGATAGCCGAGCACGGGCCCGCTCTCGGGATCGCCGAGGGTCGCCACGAGGTTCGGGCGCCGTTCCTCCGCACCGACCAATTCCGTCTGCAGGCCGGCGTCGGCGAGGTAGTCGCGCAGGAACTCTGCCGCGGGCCGCTCGTCGCCGGGCGGGTTGACCGTGTTGAACGCGATCAGGCGGCCCAGGACGTCGGCGGTCTCCTGTTGGAGGTCCACCCCGTGCACACTATCCGCGTGGATCAACTCTTCGACCCGCCCGAACCCGAGCCCGATCGCGCCGCGCCGGACGCGCCGCTGGCCGCCCGCATGCGGCCCGAGACCCTGGACGAGGTCGTCGGTCAGCAGCATCTGCTCAGCGAGGGGACCGCACTGCGAAAGGCGATCGAGCAGGGCACGCCGCACTCCATGCTGCTCTTCGGCCCCCCCGGAACGGGCAAGACGACGATCGCACGACTCGTCGCGCGCGAGTCCGATCATGCCTTCGAGGAGCTGTCGGCCGTGCAGGCCGGGCGCCCCGAGGTGCGCGAGGTGATGGCGCGAGCGGGCGAGCGCCGTCGCGGCGGACGGGGGACCGTCTTCTTCCTGGACGAGATCCACCGCTTCAACAAGGCCCAGCAGGACGCCCTGTTGCCGGCGGTCGAGGACGGGACCGTCGTCCTCATCGGCGCGACCACGGAGAACCCCTACTTCGAGGTCAACTCGGCGCTCATCTCCCGCACGCGCATCTACGAGCTGCGGGCGATCGCCGACGAGGACCTCGTGTCGCTGCTCGAGCGCGGCCTCGCGGAGCTCGAGTGCACCGCCGAGGAGGGCGTGCTGGCCTTCCTGGCCGCGCGCTCGGGCGGCGACGCGCGGACCGCGCTCAACGCGCTCGAGCTGGCCTGCGAGACCGCGCGGGCCGGTCGGGTGACGATGGCCGAGGCCGAGGACGCGCTGCAGCGCAAGGCCGTGCTCTACGACCGCGCCGGGGACAAGCACTACGACTACATCTCGGCGTGGATCAAATCGACCCGGGGCTCGGATCCGGACGCGTCGCTGTACTACCTGGCCGTGATGGTGGAGGGCGGCGAGGATCCGCGCTTCATCGCCCGCCGGATGATCATCCTCGCCTCCGAGGACATCGGCAACGCCGACCCGCAGGCCCTGCAGGTCGCGGTCGCCGCCGCGGGCGCCGTCGAGCACGTCGGCATGCCCGAGGCGCACTACGCGCTGGCGCAGTGCGCCGTCTATCTGGCGATGGCCCCGAAGTCCGACGCGGCGGGCCGGGCGCTGTGGGGCGCGCGCGAGTACGTGCGCGAGCACGGCGCGCAGGACCCGCCCTCGGCGATGCGCACCGCCGCCTACGCCGCCGCAAAGAAGCTCGGCCGGGGCATTGGTTATGACAACCCGCACCGCCACGCGGCTCGCGTCAACGAGCAGGAGCATCTCCCGGAAGGACTCGAGCAACTGCGCTTCTACGCGCCCGATGGAGCCGAATCGGAGCTGCGCGATCGCCTCGCGCGCATCCGCAAGGCCCGCGGGCGCGCCGAGTGACGTGCGTCACGCAGCGCGATTCTTCAAGACTGATTCAGGCTTCCGCGCCGTAATAGGGGGCGTGGCGTCACCCATCTTCACCCGCACCTTCGCCCTGGCCTCCGGACCTCGCGTCCGGCTTGCGGCTCGCCATGCCCTCCGATCGCGAGCACGTCCTCGCGCTGCTGCGAGAGCGCGACATCAACGCCACGGAGCTCGATGTGCGCCGCCTGCTCGCCTACAACCCGGCTCGGCGCCGGGTCTCGTGCGCCTTCGCCCCGGTGGACGGGCGGGAGACGCTCGTCGGGGTTGCGGCGATCGATCTCACCCCTGCCGCTGAGGTCGACACGCTCGTGGTGGACGAGCGCCTCACGGACGGTCTCGGCGAGCTGATGGTGAGCGTGCTCACCGAGGGCACCGCCCGCTCGCGCCGCGTCGCTTAGGTTTCCGTGCGTGACTTCGGACGCCGTGCGCCGGGCCGCCGGGCCCCAGCCGCTGTGGGCGAGCGTGCCCGTCGCCGCCCGCGCCCGCTACCTGCGCCGCACCGCGCAGGCCATCCTCGACGAGGTGGACGATCTCGCCGGGGTGCTCGCGGGCGAGGCGCGCGTCCCGCGCACCGAGGCACTGCTGGCGGAGCTGCTACCCAGCGTTGCGGGGCTCAACGAGCTCGCCGAGGACGGCCCGCGCGCGCTGGCCGACCGGCGCCTGGGACGCGCGGCGCTGCTGCGCGGCGGCCGTCGAGCCCTGCTCTCGCACGCCCCTCTCGGCGTGGTCGGCATCCGCGGCGGGGACGGATCCCCGTGGGCGGAGGTCGTCCTCGAAACGGCCGCCGCGCTGCTCGCGGGCAATGGCGTCGTCCTGGCGGCCGCGTACGAGACCCTGGGACGGCGGTTTGCGAGCGCACTTGGTCGCGCCGGCCTTCCTGACGAGCTGGTCTGGGTGGTCGCACCCGACGCCGACCTGTCGGGGTGCGACTTCGTCGAAGAGGTGGGCGCCGCGGGGACGCAAGGCGACGATGCTCGTGCTCGACGGCGCTCCGGTCGACCGCGTCGTCGCGGGCGCGCTGTGGGCGGCCTACGCGCGCGGCGGTCATGGCGTGGCCTCCGTCGGGCGGATCGTGTGCGTGCCGGGCACCACCGAGGCGCTGCTGGCCCGGCTGACGGCAGGCGCCGCACGCATCCGGGTGGGCGATCCGCAGGATCCGGTCACCGAGGTCGGGCCGCTCGCCTCGGAGGCGGAGGCGGAGGCGGTCGAGGCGGTCGTCGCGGAAGCGGAGGCAGCGGGCGCGACCCGGCTCGCCGGCGGCCACAAGGAGGGGGCGCTCTTCTGCCCGGCGCTGTTGCGCAACGTTCCGCTCGACGCCCGCGTGCTGCGCGAGCCCGTTCCCGGCCCCGTGCTGAGCGTGATCGAGGCCGGCTCGGAGGACGAGGCGATCGCGCTCGCCGGCAGCGGCGCCCCCTCGGCCTCGGTGTGGGCGGGCGACCGCGCGCACGGCGAGCGCGTGGCGCGCTCCCTCGGCGTCGAGCTCACCTGGGTCAACGAGCACGGCGCGGCCGCACCGGCCGCGCCCGTGCGGCTCGCGCGCCACACGGCGCCCCGACAGCTCGCCTCGCGGTCGATCCGGCTGCGCAGCGCCCGCTGGCTGCCGTACGACCCGACGCTCGTGCGCGCCACCCAGACCGCGGCGCGGATCCTCTACGGGCGCGAGAGCGAACGGGTGGAGGTCGTACGGCGCGGCGGTCCCGCGTTCGCGCGGGTGGCGGTGCGGATGGCGCGCGAGACGCTGCGGCGCGACTGAGCAGGGGCGCTCCCCACACTGTTCTCGGTTTGACGTCCGGCGGTATGCGTGTTTCACTACGCGCACCGTCGACCGGCGGCCGACAGTTCACGCGGGGGCGAGAGATGATGCGCAGGCGGGCACGCGGTACGGCGATGGTGGTGATGACGGTTGCGCTTGGAGGCCTGGTGGGGGTCCCGGCGGCGCACGCGGGGTTCGGGTTCGCGGCGGCGCCCGGCAGCCCCTTCCCCGCCGGCAGCGGCTCGTTGTCGGTGGCGATCGGCGACCTCAACGCCGACGGCAGACCCGACCTCACCACCGCCAACTACGGCTCGAGCAACGTCACCGTGCTGCTCGGCAACGGCACCGGCGGCTTCACCCCGGCACCCGGCAGCCCCATCCCCACCGGCACTAGTCCGCGCGCGGTGGCGATCGGCGACCTCAACGCCGACGGCCGACCCGACCTCGCCACCGCCAACAATGGCTCGAGCAACGTCACCGTGCTGCTCGGCAACGGCGGCGGCGGCTTCACCCCGGCACCCGGCAGCCCCATCCCCACCGGCACCTACCCGGAATCGGTGGCGATCGGCGACCTCAACGCCGACGGCAAGCCCGACCTCGCCACCGCCAACTACGGCTCGAGCAACGTCACCGTGCTGCTTGGCAACGGCACCGGCGGTTTCACCCCGGCACCCGACAGCCCCTTCCCCAGCGGCACCTACCCGAGTTCGGTGGCGATCGGCGACCTCAACGCCGACGGCAGACCCGACCTCACCACCGCCAACAACGGCTCGAGCAACGTGACCGTGCTGCTCGGCAACGGCACCGGCGGCTTCACCCCCGCACCCGACAGCCCCATCCCCACCGGAACCTACCCGGAATCGGTGGCGATCGGCGACCTCAACGCCGACGGCAGACTCGACCTCACCACCGCCAACAGCGGCTCGAACAACGTGACCGTGCTGCTCGGCAACGGCAGCGGCGGATTCACCCCCGCACCCGGCAGCCCCGTCGCCACCGGCACAGGTCCGCGCTCGGTGGCGATCGGCGACCTCAACGCCGACGGCAGACCCGACCTCACCACCGCCAACAACGGCTCGAGCAACGTCACCGTGCTGCTCGGCAACGGCAGCGGCGGCTTCACCCCCGCACCCGGCAGCCCCATCCCGACCGGAACCGGCCCGGTCTCGGTGGCGGTCGGCGACCTCAACGCCGACGGCAGACCCGACCTCACCACCGCCAACTACGGCTCGCACAACGCGAGCGTGCTGCTGAACACGGGCACCTCGGAGCACGCCGTGCCCGCCGGGCCGATCGAATTCGGGACCCAGGCGCAGGGAACGAACTCCGCGGCGCAGACGGTCACGGTGCAGAGCACCGGCAACGCCGCTCTGCGCATCACTCGCGTGCAGTCGCAGGGAACCAACGGTCCTGATTTCCTGATCGTCGGCGACGATTGCTCTGCCATTGCCATCGCGGTCGGCGACTCGTGTGACATCCGGCTGCGCTTCTCACCGTCAAGCGCGGGCGCAAGGACCGCGACGCTGACCATCACCGACAACACCGGCACGCCGGCGACCGTGCCGCTGCAGGGCACCGGCGGCGACCTACCCACCGGACCCCAGGGTCCCGCCGGACCCCAGGGTCCCGCCGGACCACAGGGCCCTGCCGGCGCGGATGGCAATCCCGGACCGACCGGGCCGCTCGGGCCGACCGGACCGACCGGACCGGCGGGGCCGGCCGGGCCGCAGGGACCGCAGGGCCTCCCCGGCGCGCAGGGACCGGCCGGGCCCGTGTCCAAGGTGCTGTGCAAGGTCAAACAGCCCAGAAACCGCAAGAAGAAGGCCAAGGTCATCTGCCGCGTCAAGACGGCCCGCGCGACCACCGCCCGCCTGCGACACCACGGCCGCACGATCGCCGAACGACACATTGCCGCCGGCAGCCGTCGCGTCGCGTTCCGCGTCAGGGACGGGCGGGGCCGGTTCGTGCTGCGGATGCGCTGACCGCCGCGGGGCGGGGCGAGGGGCGTCAGGCCGCCGCGCGGGCGCTCGGCGCGATGCGCAGGCGCTCGGGGAGCAGCGGGACGACCACGCGGCGCAGGTACTCCGCGCCGCCGCGCACCGCGAGACCGCGGACGGGGTCCCAGCCGAAGCCGTACATGCGGCGGATGTTCGGGGGCAGCAGGCCGACGGTGATCTGATTGACGGCTCCGATCACCGGCCGCAGCGCCGGCTGCACCGGCGGGTGCATGACGATGTCGATCGCCAGCTCGCGCGCCTTGTCGCCGACGTGGAGATCGCCGGAGGCGAGCACGCCCGCGACGTAGGCCTCGAAGGCGTCGATGTCCTTCGGGGTCTCCCTCTTGGGCAGGCCGAAGAGCTTGGCCATCACGCGGAAGTCCTGCCAGTAGGCCTCCTGCTCGTCCCGCGTGAGCGGACCGACGTAACGCTGGTAGACGAGCAGGTTGGAGTCGACGAGCGTGGCGATGATCCACAGCAACAGCTCAGGGTCGTCGGCCCGCCAGGGGGTGCCGGCCGGGAAGCGGCCCGCTTCGGTGCGCAACCGGCCGTGGACGCGGCGGTGGATCGCGCGCACCGGGCGGGTGGCGGCGTCGGCCTCCGCCCGCGTCCCGAAGCTGATCGCGGTCAGCACGCGCGCCGTGCGCTCGAGGCGCGGGTAGGGCTCGGCGAGCATCGTCGTGGCCTCGAAGAAGCCCGCGAAGGCCACGGGATGGGCAGCCTGCATCAGCAGCGAGCGCGGGCCCGCGAGGCCGACCGCCAGCTCGCGGTTGACGCGCCGCAGCATCGAGTCGTCGGTGAAGTAGCCCGCGGGTGCCATGCCTCTGCTCACCGTACGGATCAGGGGTACCCTGAAGTTCATGCCCGCCCAGGCCTACGCCGGTAAGGAATGCGTCTGTCAGTTCCGTCGCGGGATCTGCGATCAGACGTGCGTGCGCGACATGCTCGACACGCCGTTCTACATCGCCTGCCTGCGCCTGACGCGACGGCGCTGCCTCGTGGTCGGCGGCGGCGAGATCGGCCTGGAGAAGATCGAGGGCCTGCTCGCGTGCAACGGCGACGTGGTCGTCGTCGCTCCGGATGTCATCCCCGCGGTGCGCCAGCTCGTCGACGAGGGCTCGATCGAGTGGATCAAGCGCGCGTACGAGCCCGGAGACCTCGAGCGCACCTTCGTCGTCATCGCGGCGACGAACGACACCGACGTCAACATCGGCGTCTACAACGACGCTGAACGGCGCGCGATGCTCGTCAACGTCGTCGACGTCCCGCCGCTGTGCAACTTCATCCTGCCCGCGATCGTGCGCACCGGACCGCTCGCGATCGCGATCTCCACGGCGGGCGCGTCGCCCGCGCTGGCCAAGCGCATCAAGCGCGAGATCGCCGAGGCCTACGGGCCCGAGCACGCCCGCCTGGCCGAGCTGCTCAACGACGCGCGGGGGTGGGCGAAGGGCAACCTGCCCACCTATCAGGACCGCAAGGCGTTCTTCGAGGGGATCGTCAACGGCGAGCCCGACCCGATCGCGCTGCTGCGCGCCGGGGACGAGGATGGCGTGCGCGCCCTCATCGACGCCGCGCGCGCGTCGGCGGTGCCCGCGTAGTCTGACCCGCGTGCGCACCGCGGTCCTGACGGTCTCCACGTCGGTCTCCGCTCGCCGGGCAGAGGACCGCTCGGGTCCCGCGCTCGCCGCGCGCGCCGAGGCCGCGGGCTGCGACGTCGTCGCCATGGAGGTCGTCCCCGACGACTTCGCGCTCATCGAGGACCGGCTGCACCACTACGTCGACGCCGGCTTCGACTTCATCTTCACGACCGGGGGGACGGGCTTCACACCCGACGACATCACCCCGGAGGCGACGCGCGCGGTGATCCTGCGGGCGGCCCCGGGGATCGCCGAGGCGATGCGCGCGGCAAGCCTGACCCACACGCCGATGGCGATCCTGAGCCGGGGGGTCGCGGGCATCAGCGGCACGACCCTGATCGTCAACTTCCCCGGTTCCCCGAAGGCGGTCGAGGAGTGCTTCGGGGTGCTCGAGCCGGTGCTCGGCCACGCCCTGCGCACGATGCGCGGTGACTCCCGCCATTGAGGCGCGCGGCCTCGGCCGCGCGTACGGCGAGCGGGTCGTGCTGCGGGAGCTGTCCTTCACCGTCGAGGAGGGCCAGACGCTGGCGATCCTCGGCCCCAACGGCGCGGGCAAGACGACCCTGCTGCGCATGCTCGCCACACTGCTGCGCCCGCACGCGGGATCGGTGCGCGTCCTGGGCGCGGACCTGCCGCGCGAGGGGTACAGGGTGCGCGGCCGGCTCGGCCTCCTGGCCCATGAGCCGCTGCTCTACCGCGACCTGACGGCGCGGGAGAACCTGTCCTTCCACGCGCGCCTGCACGACGTCGACGCGCGACGCATCGAGACGCTGCTCGACCACGTCGGTCTGCTCCTGCGCGGCGACGAGCCCCTGCGAACGTTCTCCAAGGGCATGGTCCAGCGGGTGGCGATCTGCCGCGCGGTGCTCCACGAGCCCGAGCTGCTGCTGCTCGACGAGCCCTATGCGAACCTCGACCCCGCGGCGGTCGAGCTCGTCGCGCCCCTGCTGGCGAGCGCACGCACGCGCGTGCTCGTCAGTCACGACCACGCCGCGGCGCGCGCCGAGGCCGACACGGTGCTCGAGCTGTGAGACGCACGGTCGGCGCCCTGGTCCGCAAGGACCTGCGCGCGGAGCTGCGGTCCTTCGAGGCCGTCCCCGCGATGCTGATGTTCGTCGTCAGCGCCTTCGTGCTCTTCCACTTCGGACTGAACCGCGACGCGGTCGCCGGCGACATCGCGTCCGGCGTGCTGTGGGTCGCGCTGCTGCTCACCGCCGTGCTGGGCATGAACCGGCTCTTCGTGACCGAGCGCGAGCAGGGCGGCTTCGACGCGTTCCTGCTGGCACCGGTCGACCGGACCGCCATGTTCGTGGCGAAGGCACTCGTGCTCTTCGGCTTCCTCGTCGTGGTCGAGGTGGTCGCCGTGCTCGCCTTCGCCGTGCTGCTGCTCGAGCCCGGCCTCGGCCAAGCGCTGCCCGAGCTGCCGCTCGTGCTGCTGCTGGCCGACGCCGGCCTGGCCGTCGTCGGCACGCTCGTGGGCGCGCTGGCGGTCCAGACCCGCGCGCGCGACCTGATCGTGCCGTTGATCGCGTTGCCGCTCAGCCTGCCGCTGCTCATCGCCGGGGCGAACGCCACCGCGCCGTTGCTGGCCGCAGGCGGCGCAGGGCCGCTCGAGGGGCGGTGGTTGACGATCCTCGTTCTCTACGATGTGGTGTTCGGACTGCTCGCCTACGCAGTCTTCGATTACCTCTTGGAGGATTGACATCACTTTCGGCCGCGGTCTGAAGTCCTACGCCATCGGATCCACCGTCGCCCTCGTGACGGCCTTCGCGCTCGTCTTCTTCTGGGCGCCCATCGATGCCGACCAGGGCTTCATCCAGAAGATCTTCTACGTGCACGTGCCGCTGGCCATCGTCGCGCTGATCGGCTTCGTCGCCGGTGGCGTCTTCGCGATCCGCTTCCTGCGCTCCGGCGACCGCGCGCACGACCTGCGCTCCTACGTGGCCATCCACATGGCGCTCATCTTCGGCGTCGGCGCCCTCATCACCGGATCGATCTGGGCCAAGGCCTCGTGGGGCCACTGGTGGCTGTGGGACGAGCCGACGCTCGTGTCCTTCCTGATCGTCTTCCTGCTGTACGTCTGTTACCAGCCGCTGCGTTTCTCGATCGAGGATCCGGAGCGCCAGGCCCGCTACGCGGCGGTCTTCGCCATCGTGGGTGGCGTCTTCGTCCCCCTGAACTTCATGGCGGTCCGCTCCGCCTCCCAGGACATCCACCCGCGGACGCTCAGCCACGCCGACGGCCTGCCGGGGCCTGTGCTGACGACCTTCCTGCTGTCGATCGCGGCGATGGCGCTGCTCTACGTCACGCTGTGCAAGTTCGAGCTGACCGCCAAGACGACGCGCATGGCGGTCAACCGCGCGCGCCGCCGGATCGCCGGCGAGGACGTCATGACCCTCGGCCGCTCGGCCGCGCCGCAGGAGGTCTGAGCCGTGCCCGCGCTCCCCCTCGACGAGGCGGGCAAGTACGTCGCCGCGGCGTATCTGGTCTTCCTCGCGCTCGTGCTGATCTACGTCGCGATCATGGCCATCCGGCTCGCCAACGTGCAACGCGACGTCGCCGAGCTCGCCGAGGCGCTCGACGCGCGCGACCCGGCACGGGAGAAGGAGCCGGCGTGAGCGAGCTGCTGCTGCTCGGCACGTCGTACAAGACCGCGCCGCTCGCGTTGCGCGAGCGCATCGCGCTGACGCAGACCGGGATGGAGACGCTGCTCGCCGAGGTGCGCACCGTGCCCGACGTGCACGAGGTCGTCGTCCTGTCGACCTGCAACCGGACCGAGCTCTACATGGTCGTCGGCGATCCCGTCGAGGCCGAGAGCGCCGTCGTGGCCTCGCTGGCACGACGCGCCGGGCTGCGCCCGACCCAGCTGCTGGAGGGCGTGTACTCCCAGCGCAACTGCGACGCCGCCCGGCAGCTCTACCGCGTCGCGGGCGGCCTCGAGTCGATGGTCGTGGGCGAGGCCGAGGTCCAGGGGCAGGTCAAGCGCGCCTACGAGCTCGCGCTGGCGCGCGGCACGACCGGGCCGCTGACCAACCGCCTCTTCCAGGCCGCGCTCGCCACGGGCAAGCGTGTGCGCACCGAGACCGGCATCGGCGAGGGCCGGCAGTCGGTCGCGTCCGTGGCGGTCGACCTCGCGGTCGACACGCTCGGCGATCTCACCGACCGGCACGTGGTCATCGTCGGCGCCGGCGAGACCGCCGAGCTCACCGCGCAGGCGCTGCACGAGTGCGGCGTCGCCACCCTGTTCGTGGCGAACCGGCGCCGCGAGCGGGCGGTCGCGCTCGCCCAGCGCTTCCACGGCGCGACGCTCTCCTTCGACGAGCTGCCCGGCGCGCTGCTGGACGCCGACATCGTCGTCGCCTCCACCTCCTCCCCCCACGCCCTGATCGAGGCGGAGGTGCTCGCCGACGTCGTCGCCGAGCGCGACGGCCGGCCGCTGCTGCTGATCGACCTCGCCGTGCCCCGCGACGTCGAGGCGGCCTGTGGAAGCCTCCCGGGCGTGACGCTGGCCAACGTCGACGACCTGCACTCCGTCATCGCGCGTCACACCGGGGTCCGCCGTTCGGAGGCGACCCGTGCGGAGGCGATCGTCGAAGAGGAGATCGCGACGTTCGCCGGCTGGCTCGGCTCGCTCGAGGTCATGCCGACGATCGCGGCACTGCGGCGGCACGCCGACGCCATCGTGGCCGCCGTGCTCGAGGAGAACGATCCGCGCTGGGAGTCGCTGTCCGAGCGCGACCGTGCGCGCATCGAGGCCGTGGCGCGCACGGTGGCGCAGCGCCTGCTGCACGAGCCGACGCTGCGCGTGAAGCAGTCCGACGGCGGTGCGCGCCATGCGCGGATGCACGTGCTGCGCGAGCTCTTCGGGCTCGACGAGTCCGCCGAGCTCGCCGAGCTCGCCGACGTCGAAACCCTCCTGCGTTGAGAATCGGCACGCGAGGGAGCGCCCTGGCGCTCGCACAGGCCGGCTGGGTGGCGGAGCAGATCGGCGGCGAGCTGGTCACGCTGCGCACGTCGGGCGACCGCGGGGACGGACCGGACGACAAGTCGCGCTGGGTCGACACGATCGAGGCCGCGCTGACGGGCGGGGAGATCGACCTCGCGGTCCATTCGGCCAAAGACGTGCCGGGAGACCTCGCTGAGGGAACGGCGATCGTGGCGGTGCCGCCGCGCGAGGATCCGCACGACGTGGTCATCGGCACGCTCCCGGGACGAGTTGGCACGGCGTCGCTGCGCCGCGCTGCCCAGCTGACGGCGTGGCGCGAGGATCTCGAGATCGTCCAGCTGCGCGGCAACGTCGACACCCGGCTGCGCAAGCTCGCCGACGGCGAGGTGGACGCCATCGTGCTCGCCGCGGCCGGCCTCAAACGGCTTGGGCGGGAGCAGGGAGTCCGGCTGGACGCGGCGGTCTTCGTACCCGCCGCCGGGCAGGGCGCGCTCGCCCTGCAGGCACGCGCAGACGACGGCGCGGTCCGCGCTGCCGTCGCCCCCGTCGCCAGCGAGCGCGCGCTCGCCTGCCTGACGGCGGAACGCGACGCGGTGCGCGTGCTCGGCGCCTCCTGCCACACGCCCGTCGGGATCCACTGCGACGGGCACCACACGCGCGGCTTCGTCGGCGCGCCCGACGGATCAGCGTGGGTGCTCGACCAGGTCGAGGGGCTCGACGGCGTCGTCCTGGCCGAGCGGATGCTCGCCGCGGGGGCGCGGGAGCTGCTCGCGGCATGACCGCCTACCTCGTCGGTGCCGGCCCCGGCGACCCCGGCCTGCTCACCGTCCGCGCGCAGGAGCTGATCGCGCGCGCCGACGTGATCCTCTACGACCTCTTGATCGGCCCGGAGATCCTGGCCGGGGCGCGCCAGGATGCCGAGCTGATCTTCGTCGGTAAGCAGGGCGGTGGCCCGCAGGTCCCTCAGCAGGACACGAACGCGCTGCTCGTCGAGCACGCGCTCGCCGGCCGTGAGGTCGTGCGCCTCAAGGGCGGAGATCCGCTCGTCTTCGGACGCGGAAGCGAGGAGGCGCAGATCCTGCGCGAGGCGGGCGTGCGCTACGAGATCGTTCCGGGCATCACGTCGGGCATCGCCGCGCCGGCCTACGCCGGCGTGCCGGTCACCCATCGCAACGTCGCGGCGGGGGTGGCCTTCGTCACGGGCCACCAGGCCCGCGACGGCGCGGACCTCGACTGGGAGGCGCTCGCCCGCTTCCCCGGCACGCTCGTCTTCTACATGGGCGTCCGTGCCCTCGAGCGCATCGCGACCCAGCTCACCGCGTTCGGACGCCCCGACGACGAGGCGGTCGCGATCATCGAGCGCGGCACGATGGCCGGGCAGCGGACGACCCACGCCACGCTGGCGACCGTCGCCGCCCGCGCCGCCGAGGTCGGCGTCAGCGCGCCGGCCATCACCGTGGTCGGCCCGGTCGCCGCACTGGGTGAGGATCTCGCCTGGCGGGAGCTGCGGCCCCTGCACGACCGCCGCATCGCGGTCACCCGCGCGCGCGCCCAGGCCTCGCCGATGGCAGCCCGGTTCCGCGACCTCGGCGCGGAGGTCGTCGAGGCGCCGGCGATCCGGACCCGTTCGCTCGAGGCCGAACTGCCCATCCTCGCCGGTCACGACCTGCTCATCGTCTCCTCACCAAACGGTGCGCACGAGCTGTTCGCCATGCTCGCGCGGGCCGGAAAGGACGCGCGAGCACTGGGCGGTCATCGCATCGCGGCGATGGGGCCGGGCACCGCGCGCGCGCTGCGCGAGCACGGCGTCATCGCCGACTTCATCCCCGCTCGTGCGGTCGCGGAGGGCATGCTGGAGGCGCTCGCCGACGTACCGATCTCGTCGGCGCTGCTGCTGCGCGCCAGCGCGGGGCGCGACACGCTTCCGGACGGTCTGCGCGCGCGGGGTGTCGCAGTCAGAATCCTGCCGCTCTACGAGACGGTCGCCGAGCCGCTCGATGCGACCGAGACGGGCCTGGACAGCGTCGACTGCATCACCTTCACGTCGGCCTCCACCGTGCACTTCCTCGCCGAGGCTGCCGGCGGCCTACCGAGTGGGCCGCGCCTGGCCTCGATCGGCCCGGCCACCTCTGCGGCCCTCCGCGAGCACGGCCGCGAGCCGGACCTCGAAGCCGCCGAACACACCCCCGACGGCCTCGTCGACGCCATCGTCGATACCGTCGCGCTGTGGCGCGACTGATCACCTTCCTCTCCGACTACGGGCTGGCCGACGAGTTCGTCGGCGTGGTCCACGGGGTCATCGCGCGGCTGTGCCCCGAGGCGCGCGTCATCGACCTCGGCCACGGCGTTCCCCGCCAGGACGTCCGGGCGGGCGCGCTCGCCCTCGAGCGCGCGCTGCCCTTCACCCCCCCGGGGGTCCACCTCGCGGTGGTCGACCCCGAGGTCGGGGCGCGGCGACGGGCCGTCGCCCTGCGCACCGCCGAGGAGGACCGGCTCCTGGTGGGTCCCGACAACGGACTGCTGATGGCAGCCGCGGAACGCTTCGGCGGGTGCGTCGAGGCCGTGGAGATCTCCCGCTCGCCGTGGCGGCTCGAACCGGTGTCGGCCACGTTCCACGGCCGCGACGTGTTCGCCCCCGTCGCGGCACGCCTCGCCGCGGGGGAGGCGCTGGCGGAGGCCGGAGAGCCCATTGAGCCTGACGACCTCGTCGCCGCCGATCTGTCCGAGGCCCGCTTCGCCGACGGCGTCCTGCACGCGCACGTCATCGGCGTCGACGGCTTCGGCAACGTCCTGCTCGACGCCACCCACGACATCGCCCGCACCGTTCTGCGACTCGGCCGCACGGTGTGCATCGGCGAGCGCGAGGCCACCTTCGCGCACACCTTCACGGATGTCGCGGCGGGCGAGCTGTTGCTCTACGAGGACGCCGGGCGACGCCTTGCGCTCGCCGTCAACTCGGGCAGTGCAGCGGCCGAGCTTCGCCTGGCCGCGGGTGATGATGTGGCCCTGGTGCCGGCATGATCGGCCAGCCTCGTCTGCACCTGCGCACGGTCCCCTCCACCAACGCGCGCGCTCGCGAGCTGGCCGCGAGCGGGGCCCCGCACGGCGCGCTCGTGACCGCCACCGAGCAGACCGCCGGGCGCGGACGCCAGGGGCGCGCCTGGGTCGGCACGCCTGGGCGTGCCCTGTTCGCCTCCGTGGTGCTGCGCGACCACGACGCGCTGCTTTCGCTGCGCGCGGGCCTCGCGGTGGCTGACGTCACGGGTCCCGCCGCTCGGGTCAAGTGGCCCAACGACGTGCTCGTCGACGGGCGCAAGGTCGCCGGCATCCTGGTCGAGGGCCGGCCGCAGGAGGGCTGGGCGGTGCTGGGGATCGGCGTCAACGTCGCGGTGCGCCTCGAGGATCTGCCCGACGAGCTGCGCGACAGCGCCGGCACCCTCGGTCGGGATCCGGCCGACCTGGAGCCGTTCCTGCACGAGCTGGTGGCCGCGCTCGAGGCGCGTCTGCAGGAGCCCCCGGGTGCCACCGTCACGGCGCTCCGCGTCCGTGACGCGCTGCGCGACCGCGAGGTCCGCTGGGCCGGCGGGACGGGCGTGGCCGGCGGCATCGACGACCACGGACGGCTCATCGTCGGCGACGAGCGCCTCGACGCCGGCGAGGTGCATCTACGCTGACCGCCGTGCCGGGCCTTCCCACCGATCGCATCTCGATCCCGGAGGGCGTCGTGCGGCGCTCGTTCGGCGACGAGAAGGTGCTGCTCAACCTCGCCACGGGGCACTACCACGGCCTCAACCCGACCGGCGGCTACATGGTGGCGCTGCTCGACGAGACGGGGGACGCGGAGGAGACCGCGCGCAGGACGGCCGACGATCTCGGCGTTCCGGTCGAACGCGTGCGAGCCGACCTCTCCCAGCTGCTGGAAGCGCTCACCGCGCGCGGGCTCGTCGAACTCGGCTAGGCGGCTTCGGCGGCCGCTGCGTCCGAGCCGGCCTCGGGGGCCGGGGCATCAGCCGACGCGGCGGGCTTCTTGCGCGGCGCGCGCCGACGCTTGGGACGGGGCTCGGCGTCGGCCGGCGCGTCCGGAGTCGCGGCTGCGTCCTCGGCGGTCTGACCCTCGGCGGCGGGAGTCTCGTCGGGCGTGACCTGGGGCTTGCGCCGGCGTGGGGCACGCTTGCGCTTCGGGCGCGGCGGGGTCTCCTCGGCCGGCTCCCGGTCGGGATCGGCGTCGACGGCGGTTGTCACGAGCGTCTCGTCACCCTGCGGGGCGGCACCCTCGCCGCCCGGCGACTTGCGCTTCTTTGACCGGCGGCGCTTGCTCTTGCCGCCCTTGGGCAGGTTCCTCAGCAGCTCGCGGGCGAGCGCGCCCGGTTTGCGGGACATGCGCATGCGGGCGCCGTTGATGACCTCGCCGGCCTCCGCGGTGTGGGGCAGTGCGGCGGCCAGGAGCGCGGCCGCGAGGCGACGGTCCTGCCCGCGGGCGGCCTGCACGAGCCTGCGGGCGTTGCGCGCGTGCGCGCCACCGCTCGAGTTGACGAGCAGGCCGAGCAGCCGCTTGGTCTCCGGCCAGCGCTGCACGGCGTACTCCTCGTGCATCTCGCGGGTGTACTCGGCACACCGCCAGATCCAGTTGTTGGCCTGATCGCGGCGGCCCAACTTCCGTTCGGCGAGCGCGAGCAGCAGCACCTTCACGCCCTCGCGCCGCTCCTCGCGCGGCCAGGCGCCGATGCTCTCGACCGCGACGTCGAAGGCCTCGTCGTCCTTGGCGGCGGCGATCTCCTGCAGCGCGCGCACGCGCAGCTGCGGGTTCTTGTTGCGATGCAGCGCGGTGAGCAGGAAGGTTCGCTTCAGCTCGCCCTGCTGATCGAAGTGCAGCATGGCGCGGGCGCGGCGCCAACCCGTCGGCGCGACGCGGGCGCCTGCCAGTGCAGCCCACTGGATCTGCTCGCCGTAGTCGAGATGCTCGACGGCGATGCGCCACAGTTCGCGCTCGAAGACCTCGATGCGGCGGTTCTCCTCGGCGGTGACGGGCAGCACGCGGCGCTCGACGCGCAGGCGCCGTCCACGACCACGGCGCACCGGGCCGACCACGATGGCGCCGCCGCGATAGACGTCGCGGTCGAGCAGCGAGTGCAGCGTGACCACCGGGTCGTCGTGCTTGGTGGCGGGATGGACGAAGTCGACGACGATGCCCGCCTCCTTGCCCGGATGCCGGCGCGTGACGCGGCCCACCCGCTGCTGGTAGATGCGACGGGAAGCCGTCGGGGCAAGGTGCATGCAGACCGTCGCGCGCGGCGAGTTCCAGCCCTCGGCGAGCAGCTGCGCGTTGACGAGCACATCGACCTCACCCCGCTCATAGGCGGCAAGGATCTCGGCGAGCTCACGCTTCGGCGTCTCGCCCGACACGCCCTGGGCCTTCATGCCCAGCTCGCGGAACGCCGCCGCCACGTTCATCGCGTGGCGGACCCCCGCGGCGTAGACCACACCGGGGACGCCGTTGAAGCGCGTCTTGTACAGGTCGGCGACCGCCAGGTTGAAGGGAAGCTGGTCGAGCAGCTCGGCCAGCATCTCCTGGTCGAACTCCACGTCGACGTCTCCCTTGCGCAACGGCACCTTGGCGATGTTGCGGACGCCGGTACCCGGTGGGATGCGCACGCAGCGCAACGGGGAGATGACGCCCCGGCGAGCGGCCTGGGCGAGGTCGAAGCGCGAGGTCTGCGTCGGGAAGAGGTCGGCGACGTGGCGGGCGATGAGCGCGCCGGTCGCGGTCATGCCGACGAAGACGGGCTCCCCCCAGCGCCGGATGGCGGCGGAGGTCTTCTCCCCCAGGGCGGTGTGCGCCTCGTCGCAGATGACGATCGCGTAGGCGTCGGAGACATCGCCGGCGTGACGCACGTACCACTGGTAGGTCTCGACGGTGACCGGTCCGTTCGGAGCGTCCTGGCCGCGCAGCAGCGGGCCGTGGATGCGGTCGCGGTAGCCGCGATCGCGCAGCTCGCCCAGGAACTGGTCGACGAGGTTGCGGCGGTGGGTGAGGATCAGGACGCCGCCGGTGCGCGAGGCCTCGACGAAGCCGAGCGCGGCGACGGTCTTGCCGGCGCCCGTCGCGTGCTCGAACCAGAAGCGCTTGCCCGCGTTCGGATCGTCGGGCGCCTCGTCGATGGCGTCCTCGTCCTCCTCCGCCGGCGCTGCGTCCTCGTCCCAGTCCTGCGGCTCCTCGTCCTCGTCTTCGTCCTCGCTGTCGGCGTCCTCGTCGTCCGCGGCAGGCGGCAGCTCGTCGGGGACGCTCGACGGCCGCGGCCGGCGCGCCGCCCGCTGCCTCTGCCAGGAGCGCGGTCAGGGTGCCCGAGAGGGCGTCGACCTGGTGGGCGGACAGCACCGTCCCGTCGACGAGCGTCGGGCTCCTCGTCGCCGAGCAGACGCTCGAGGCCGAGCAGGAGAGACCAGGTCCTGCGCCACTCCACCGAGGGGTGTTTGGCGCCGGCCTCGATCTCGGCGAGCGCAGCGTCGAAGCCTTCACGTCGCGCGGAGCCGGGGGCAAGCGCGGTCGCGGGATCCTCCCCTTCGAGCACGAAGGGTTCACGGGTGAAGTTCTGCACCCGCAAGATGTCGCCCGAAAGCGCGGACGCGGCCGAGGTGGCCGCTGCTGTTGGATCAGCCAAGGAAGGCTCGTGAATCAGGTTCGCCGATGTCGCCTTGCCTGCGCAACATCGGGGGGGAACGCACGCCGGAGGCATCAGCCAGCACAGACGTAAGCGCACACCCATTGAAGCAGATCGCGACCTAGCCTGGGCCATATGCGCCGCACAGCATGGGTTCTCGCCGCTTTGGCCATCGCCGCCGTGGTGGTCATCGGCCTCACCCAGGCGTCCGAGGACGTGCCCGCGCCGCCCCCGGCGACGTTTGACGCGGAGCGCGCGCTCGCGGGCCTCGAGGGTGCCCCGCCGCCGCTGGCAGCGCTGCACGCCCAGGCCAACGAGATCCTCGACGCGGACGTCAAGACCTTCCAGGCGCGCCTGCGCGAGTTGCGCGGTCATCCGGTCGTCATCAACAAGTGGGGCTCGTGGTGCGGGCCGTGCCGCGCGGAGTTCCCGATCTTCCAGCGCGTGGCGGCCAACAAGGGCAAGACCGTGGCCTTCCTCGGCATCGACGGCGGCGACAACCGCGACTCGGCGCGGGAGTTCCTCGCCGAGTTCCCGGTCAGCTATCCCTCCTACTTCGACCCGGACGAGAAGCTCGCGCGGACCGTGAACGCACCGGCGAACTACCCCATCACCGTGTTCGTGGACCGCCGGGGGAAGGTGGAGATCGCACTCGCCACGTCGTATCTGTCGGTGGAGCAGCTCGAAGCCGACATCGCGAAGTACCTCGGTGCCTGAGCTCCGCGTCGACCCGCTCTCCGGGCTGCGCTCGCTCGTGGCCGGCGACCGCGACGACGGCAGCTCGGACGCGCTCTTCACCGCGCCCCCTCACACCAACATCCACGAACGGGTGCCCGGCGGCCCCGACGCTTGGCGCACCGCGATGCGGGCGCATCCCGATGCCGCCTGCCTGCACCTCACCGCGACGGACATCCGGGCCGGGGAGCTGCACGCGCTGGACTTCGTGCCGGCCGCGATCGCCCGCGAGCGGGAGCGCTTCCGCGCCTACGCCACCCAGACCATGGGCAGCAACCTGCTCGGCGACGTCGTGCAGGAGGAGGTCCGCCGCCGTGAACGCCTCGTGGCGGTCGACGACGAGGCCGTGGTGTTCGCCCCGTTCGCGTCGCGGGTCCCCTACCAGCTCCTGCTCGCCCCGCGCACGCCGCGGGCCCGCTTCGAGGACGACGGCCCGCTCGGCGGCGCGCTGCTCGCCGACGTCCTGCAGCGGCTCGACCGGCCCGTCGACCTATGGGTGCGCACCGCCCCGCAGGGCGCCGAGCACTTCTGCTGGCGCATCGACATCCTGCCGCGGACCGAGCAGGGCGCACTCGAGCTCGGTACGGGGCTCGGGGTCTGCGCCGTCACGCCCGAAGCCGCCGCCGCCGCACTGCGTTGATCGCCATCGCCGCCGTCATCGCCGCCGCCACCGCGGCCGGCGTGGCCACGCACCGCCGACTCGGCAAGCGCGCCGCGACGCTGGCCCAGCGCATTCTCGCGCTGATGCTCTACGTGCTGTTTCCCCCGGTCGTGTTCTTCAACCTGGTGCACCTCGAGGTCACCGCAGACGTCGGCTTCGGGCTCGTGCTCGCGTGGGTCGCCGTCGTCCTCGTCGGCCTGATCGCCCACCAGGTGGCGCGGCGCGGCCTGCGGCTCGACCGCCCCCAGACCGGAACGGTCATCAACGCGGCGCTGCACCCGAACACCGGTTACCTCGGCATCCCGGTGTGCGCCGCGGTGCTCGGCACCGACTCGCTCGACCAGGCCGTCGTCTACGACACGCTCGTGGGGGCTCCGACCCTGCTCATCGGCGTGTTCGCCGTGGGCGCGGCCTTCGGGACGACGGCGGGGGAGTCGCTGCGGGCGCGAGCCCGCGTGTTCTTCACCCGCAACCCTCCGCTGCTGGCGGCCGTCGCCGGCCTGCTGGCGCCGGCCGTCCTGGCCCCCGATGTCCTGGTGGACGCCTCGCGCGTGCTCGTGTTCGGACTGCTGCCGCTCGGCTTCTTCGCGCTCGGCATCGTCCTCTCCGGCGCCGAACCCCGGGTGGAGGCCGACCCGCCCCTGGCGGCGGCCCTGCTGCTGCGCCTCGTCGTCGCGCCGGCGCTGCTGCTCGCTCTCGCCGCGCCGTTCATCGACCTGCCGAAGCCGTATCTCATCCTCGCCGCGATGCCAACCGGGCTCAACGGCCTCGTCGTCGCGCACGCCTACGGGCTCGACGTTGCGCTGGCCGGGAAAGCGATCGCCTACGGCACCGCGATCGTCGTTGCCGTCGGGGTGGGTAGCTCGCTGATTTTCGGGTAGTGCCGCCGCCATGGCGTACAAGGACCCCTCCGAGATCACTGAAGCCGGCGTCGCCAGCGGCGTCAAGAAGGCGACGATGTCGGCGGACAAGATGTTCGTCGGCGCGTTCCTCGCCGGCGCCTACATCGCCTTCGCCGGACTCCTGGCCATCACCGTGTCCTCCGGCCTCGACGAAGAGACCTGGGGCACCCTGCCCACGCTGTTCACCGGGGCGGTCTTCGTGCTCGGCCTCGTGCTGGTCGTCGTCGCCGGCTCCGAGCTGCTCACGGGCAACATGGCGCTGCTTCCCCTCGCCGGCTTCAAGCGCGAGATCGGTACGGGGCGCATCGCGGTCAACTTCGCGGTGGTCGCGCTCGGCAACCTCGCCGGCTCGCTCTTCGTGGCCTACTTCCTCGGCGTCGAGTCCGGCGTGCTCACCGAGGAGCCGCTGCTCGGGCGACTGGGCGACATCGCGACCCTCAAGGGCATCGACGAGTCCGCGTGGCAGATCTTCCTGCGTGGGATGGGCTGCAACTGGCTCGTGTGCCTGGCGGTCTGGATGGCCATGGGCGCCGAGGACATCGCGGGCAAGGTGCTGGCGATCTTCTTCCCGATCCTCGCCTTCGTGGCGATCGGCTTCGACCACGTGGTCGCGAACATGTTCTTCCTGCCCGCGGCGATCTTCGCCGACGTCCCCGACCTCACCTGGGGCGACACGCTGCACAACTGGCTCTTCGCCGGCCTCGGCAACCTCGTCGGCGCGGCGATCTTCGTGGCCGGCTTCTACTGGTACCTGTACGGTCGCGATACTGACTGAGTGCGAGCCCTCGTCCAGCGGGTGAACTCGGCGCAGGTCAGCGTCGACGGGGAGCGCGTCGCGGCGATCGGCGCCGGGCTGCTCGTGCTGCTCGGCGTCACCCACACCGACGACACGGCGACGGCGGACCGCCTTGCCGACAAGGTCCGGGCGCTGCGGGTCTTCGCCGACGCCGACGGCCGGATGAACGAACCGCTCGGGGAGCGGGAGGCGCTCGTCGTGTCGCAGTTCACGCTCTACGGGGACGCCCGCAAGGGCACCCGGCCGTCCTACGTCGCGGCGGCGCGGCCCGACGTCGCAGAGCCGCTGTACGAGCGGTTCCGGACCCGGCTGGGCGCCCAGGGAGGCACCTTCGGCGCCCACATGGAGGTGGCGCTCGTCAACGACGGACCGGTGACCGTGCTGCTGGAGCTATAGCCTGCGGCGCGCCATGCCGCCTCAGGAACGCTTCGTCTGCCGCTTCGCCGCCGAACCCCCGCAGGAGATGCTCCCCAGCGGTCGCTGGGCCGCGCGCCTTCAACAGGAGTTCCTCGGCGCCTGCCTGCCGCTCTCCGACGACGCCGACCTGGGTGAGGTCGGCGAGCTCGTCTACCACCCCGACCGGACCTGGGCGGGACGGACCTACGTGCCGATCACCGCTCGCACCAGCACGGGCCTGGACGTCTTCGGGTACGTCTCGTACACGCCCGCCGATCCGGAGTCCGAGACGGCGGAGGACCGCGAGCCGAGTGCCTTCTACGCCCTCGCCGACTTCACCGACGAGACGGCCGAGGCGAACCCCGACTGGAAGCTCGACCTCTGCGACGAGGTCATCGGCGGCTGGCGCGGCGAACATGGCCGCGTGGCGGCGATGACCCTCGTCTGGGGCACGGCGCTCACCGGCGGGGGAGCGATCGTCACCGCCGAGCTCGCCGGCCTGGCGGTCGACCAGTGCGTGCTCGTCGATGCCCGCTTCACCATGATCGCCCCCGACAACTACAAGTCCGACTTCCTCGAGATCCACCTGTGGGACTCGCGCGGCACCGAGCTCGCGCGCGAGAGCCTGTACGAGGACGACGGGGAGGACGAGTAGCGCCGCGGCGCCGCGGGCCGCTCAGGCCTTCACGGTCGGAACCCGGTCCGCGATCTCGCGATCGGTGAGCGGGAAGTGGCAGGCGGCTCTGCCGCCTCCCTCCTTGGGCTCCAGCAGGGGCTCGTCGACGTCGCAGGTGCCCTCGACCGCCTTCGGGCAGCGCGTGTGGAAGCGGCACGCCTGGGGCGGGTCGGTCGGCGAGGGGACGTCACCGACGAGGATCTGACGGTTCTTTGCGGCGGCCAGACGCGGGTCGGCCACCGGCACGGCGGACATGAGCGCGCCGGTGTAGGGGTGGCGCGGGTGGCCGTAGAGCTCCTCGTTGGTGGCGAACTCGACGATCTTGCCGAGGTACATCACCGCGATCCGGCTGCACATGTGCCGCACGACCGAGAGGTCGTGGGCGATGAAGACCAGCGTCAGGCCGAACTCGCGCTGCAGATCGCGCAGCAGGTTGAGAATCTGTGCCTGGATGGAGACGTCGAGGGCCGAGACCGGCTCGTCGGCGATGATCACCTTCGGCTTGAGCGCCAGTGCGCGCGCAACGCCGATGCGCTGACGCTGGCCGCCGGAGAACTCGTGCGGGTAGCGGTTGTAGTGCTCGGGGTTGAGCCCGACGATGTCCATGATCTCGCGGACCGCCTTGCGCCTTTCGTCCCCGTCCTTGTGCATGCCGTGGATGGCGAACGGCTCGGCGATCACGGTGCCGACCGTCTTGCGCGGGTTCAGCGACGAATACGGATCCTGGAAGATCATCTGCATCTCGCGACGCAGCGCCTTGAGCTCGGCGCCCTGCACGCCGGCGATCTCGCGCCCCTCGAAGGTGATCGAGCCGGCGGTCGGGTCGAGCAGGCGCATGATCAGCCGGGCGGTGGTCGACTTCCCGCAGCCCGACTCGCCTACGACCCCGAGCGTCTCACCCTTGATGACGTCGAGGTCGATGCCGTCGACGGCCTTCACGGCGCCGGTGTCCGACCGACTGAAGACACCGCTCGAGTTGCGGAAGTGCTTGACGAGGCCGCGGACCTCGATCAGGTTCTCAGGCATCGGCGGCCATCTCCTTGGCCCGTGCCTGCTCGGGCGTGCTGCCCTCGCGCAGGTCGCGCCAGATCCGGCGCCGAACGGCGGGTTCGAGCAGGCAGGCAACGGCGTGGTCGGGACCCTCCGGCACAGGGGTCAGCACCGGGTCGGTGTGCCGGTGCGACTCCTGGACGTAGGGGCAGCGCGGGTGGAACGAGCAGCCGCCCGGCAGGTTGATCAGCGACGGCGGCCGGCCCGGGATCGGCAGCAGCTCGTCGTCGCGACCGGTGTCCAGCCGCGGGATCGAACGCAACAGACCCCAGGTGTAGGGGTGCTCGGGGGCATGGAAGACGGTGTCCGCCGAACCACGCTCGACGATCCTGCCGGCGTACATCACCGCGATGTCGTCGGCGACCTCCGCCACGACGCCGAGGTCGTGGGTGATCATCACAACAGCGGCGTCGAACTCCGCCTGAAGCCGCTCGATGAGCTCGAGGATCTGCGCCTGGACGGTGACGTCGAGCGCTGTCGTCGGCTCGTCGGCGATCAGCAGCTTCGGATCGTTGGCCAGCGCCATGGCGATCATCGCGCGCTGGCGCATGCCGCCGGAGAACTCGTGCGGGTAGGCGTCCGCGCGCCGGCGCGGCTCGGGGATGCCGACGAGGCCGAGCATCTCCACCGCGCGGTCCATCGCCGCCGCCTTGGAGACGTCTCGGTGCACGCGCACCGCCTCGGCGATCTGCTTGCCGACCCGGTAGAAGGGATGCAGCGAGGACAGCGGGTCCTGGAAGATCATCGCGATCTCGTTCCCGCGGATCGCCCGCAACTCCGCCTCGGAGAGCTTGAGCAGGTCACGGCCGTCGAAGAGGATCTCGCCCGAGATGTGCGCGTTGCGCGCCCGGGTGAGGCCCATGACCGTCATCGAGGAGACCGACTTGCCCGAGCCCGACTCGCCGACGATCCCGAGCGTCTGGCCGGAGTCGACCGAATAGGACACGCCGTCGACGGCCTTGACCAGGCCGTCTTCGGTCTCGAAGTGGACGGTCAGGTCCTTGATCTCGAGCAGAGCCATCGTGGGGGAACCTAGTAGCGCACGCGCGGGTCGAGGAAGGCGTAGACGATGTCCACGATCAGATTGAGCAGGATGATTGCCATCGCGCCGACGAGCACGGTGCCCTGCACGATGTTGAGGTCGCCCTTCTCGATCGATTCGAAGGCGATCCGCCCGATGCCCGGGATGTTGAAGACCGTCTCGGTGAGGATCGCCCCGCCGAAGAGGATGCCCAGGTCGAGCCCGAAGATCGTCACGATCGGCGTGATGGCCGACCGCACGCCGTGGCGGAAGATGACCGTGCGCTCGCGCAGGCCCTTCGCCCGGGCCGTGCGGATGTAGTCCTCGTCGAGGACCTCGACGAGGTTCGAGCGCATGAAGCGCGCATAGACGGCGGCGAACGCCGTGGCCAGGACGAGCCACGGGAGGATGAGCGAGCTGAACCACTGCGCGGGGTCCACCCACGGGTCCTCGTACCCCCCCGGCGGCTCGAAGAGCGGGAAGCGGCCGATGTCGTTCGAGAACAGGTAGATCGACACCAGGCCGAGCCAGTACACCGGCGCGGAGATGGCCACGAGCGCCATCCCCATCGAGAACTTGTCGGCGAACGTCCCGCGCCGGAGCGCCGCGAAGATGCCGATCGGGATCCCGGCCAGCAGCCACACCACCGCGCCGCCGAACGCGAGCGACATCGTCGCCGGCAGGCGGCTGAAGATCTCCTCGCGGACGTCGGTGTTGTTCTGGTAGCTGCGCCCGAAGTCGAAGTGGAAGATGAGGTCGCGCAGGTAGTACCAGAACTGCACGTACCAGGGCCTGTCGAGACCGAGCTCCTTCGTGAGCGCCGCGACGAGGTCGGGGTCGGGGTTGCGCCCCGCGCGCAGCAACGCCGGATCGGCGGTCGGCAGCGCGTAGAAGATCAAGAACACGAGCGCACTGATGATCAGCATCAAAAAGACGGACCACAGCAGGCGGCGGATGATGTAGATCAGCATCAGGGCTCGGGGAAAGGACGCACAGGCGCCCCGCCGCGAGGGACGGGGCGCCGTGTGAGCGGGTTGGTCGGTGCTACTTCACCGAGACGTAGGGAAGATCCCACGTCGTCGAGTAGGCGGACATGACGGCGTTGAGATCCGCCGAGGCCAGCTGGAACGAGTCATCCCACGAGTAGGGGATGCCCGGCGCGGACTCGACGATCATCTGGTTGATGTCGGCCCAGGCCTGGTTGCGCTCGTCCCCGGTCAGCAGGGCCGCATCCTTCATGGCCTGGTTGATCTTCGGGTCGTCGAGCTGGCTCCAGTTGACGTTGCCGGCGGGCTTGATCGCGTCGCCGGAGAACGTCGGCTGCAGCATGGACTCCGGATCGGTGAAGTCCTTGAACCACCCGACGTTCGGGCAGACCGCGACCTCGCGCTCCGGGACACCGCAGAACCGCGTGTAGAGGATGTCCTGCGGGACCTTGCGGAAGTTCAGCCCGAAGCCGAGCTTCTCGAACTCCGCCTGGGCCACCGTTGCCGTCTGCAGCCCCGGGTCCGCGTTGGTGGCGATGGTCAGGATGTTGTCCGGACCGTCGTACTTGCCGTCGGACGTGACGGGCACGCCCTCCTTGCCGGCGGCGAGCATGTACTTCTTGGCCAGCTCGAGGTCGCCCTCGGGGTTCTGCATGAAGTCGACGTCACTGAAGCCGTCGATGCCGCCCGACTCGTCGTGACCCGGGATGCCCGGCGGGATGTAGCTCTGCGCGATCGGCCCGACCTCCTCGCCACCGCGCGTAAGGCGCAGCGCCGTGCGGTCGAAGCCGGCGATGATGGCCTTGCGCACGTTGAGGTTGTCGAACGGCTTGACCGTCGTGTTCATCGCGATCCAGCGGGTACCGCCGGAAGGCACGCGGCCGAGCTGATCCGGGAAGCGGTCGAGTGCCCGCTTGAGGATCGAGATCGGCGGCTGGCCCGAGTCGCAGCACAGCAGCATGTCGCCGCTGAGCGTGCGGCGCGAGGCGACCGTGAGGTCGTCGTTGCCCTCCTCGATGGTGATCGAGTCCAGGAACGCCGGACGGAAGTCCGTCGACTCATCCCAGTTCGGGTTGCGCACGAGCTCGATCGACTTGCCCGGCTTGCGGCCGGTGACCTCGCCCGTCTTCGCGTCGTTGGAGACCATGTACGGACCGGTGAAGGCGACGTACTGGTCGTAGGTGCTCGGGTTCTCCTTGTCGAACTCCGCGGCGTAGTCCTCGGGCACCGGCACCGTGATCGGCATCACGAGCGCGGCGGCGACGCGCGGAGCGACAGCCGCGGTGAGCTTGATGACGAGCGTCTGGTCGTCCGGAGTCTCCAGACCCGAGAACGGCTTGAGCTTGTCGATCGAGACGGGCTCGGACGGCGCGCCCTTGATCTCGGAGAAGTAGGACGTGGCGTAGCCCGACGGCACGTTCGTGGTGAACGCGCGCTCGATGGCGTACTTGACGTCCGCCGACGTCACCTCACGGTTGACCGGCGGGGCGTACTTGACGCCCGGCTTGATCTTGACGGTGATCGTCTTGTTGTCGGACGAGATCTGGGGCTCGCCGTCGGCGAGGTCCGGCACTGCGTTCTCGCCGTCGTCGGGCTCGAAGCCGTACAGCGAGCGGTTGACGGAGTACTGGACCATGAAGCCGAACGTGTAATAGGTCTGGCCCGGGTCGAGGTAGTCGATGTCGGCGGCGGCGAGATACGTGACGTCGCCACCCTTGCTGCCTTCACCGATCTCGCCACCGCTCGGGTTCGCCGAGCCGGTCGTTCCGGAGTCGTTTCCGTCGTCGGAACCACAGCCGACGACGAGGGCCATCGAGATGGCCAGGAGCATCAACGGCAAAAGCCGCCGCAGGGAATTCCTCATGCCCGCGTCCTTTCGTTGTTTTTCACTTGTTGGCCCTCGGGTTGAGAGCGTCCTGCAAACCGTCTCCGACCAGGTTGAACGCGAGCACCGTGAGGAGCAGCGCGAGGCCGGGGAAGAGCATGAACCACCAGGCGATATCGAAGATGTTGGTGGCCTCGGAGATCATCGAGCCCCACGACGGCGTCGGCGGTTGGACGCCGACGCCGAGGAAGGACAGCGCTGCCTCGAAGAGGATGTTCGTGGGCACGAGCACCGTCGAGAAGACGATGATCGGCACGACGAGATTCGGGAGGATCTCGCGGAAGATGATCCGTGTGTTGGAGGCGCCGAGCGAACGAGCGGCCTCGACGAACTCCTTCTCGCGCAGTGACAGCGTCTGACCCCGGATGATGCGCGCCATGTAGGGCCACTGGGCGAGCGAGATCACGAAGATCACGACGGTCTGGCCGGGACGGATCAGCCGGGACTCTCCCGCCACCTGGCCGACGATGAAGACCCCGACGGCGACGGCGAGCACGATGCCCGCGCTGACGAGCCTCGCCGGGCCTGCCTTGCGTGCCGTGAGCGCGGTCACCGCCGCGGCGGCGGCGATCACACCCGCGATGACGTTGAGGGTGGACTGCGCCGCGAGGCAGCCGTCGCCCAGCGAGCAGGCCGCGCCGAGGCCGATGGCCAGCAGCAGCACGGGGAAGGCGAGCTGGATGTCCATGAACCGCGACAGCGCCGTGTCGATCCAACCGCGGTAGTAGCCGGCGATCATGCCGAGCACGACGCCGACGAAGACGCTGATCGCCGTGGAGATGAACGCGACCTGCAGCGAGACGCGCGCGCCGAACACGGTGCGGGCGAAGACATCGCGGCCGACCTCGTCGACACCGAAGGGGTGGCCGCTGGCGAAGGCGCCGCCGTCCTTGGGATCGGGCAGGCCGAAGTCGTCGAGAGCATCGCTGTCGAGCAGGTTGGGATCCGGTGCGCCGAAGAGGTCCACGACCTGCTGCGCGAAGATCGCGACGAGGATCAGCAGCACGATGAACACCATCGCGAACATGGCGACCTTGTCCCGGCGCAGGCGGCGCCAGAACAGCTCCAGGGGGGAGCGGGCGGTGATCTGTTCACCCGCTGCGGCAGCGTCAGGGCCGCTCGGGCCCTCTTCGCCGCGCAGCAGGTCCGCTGCACCGGTGCTCAGAGTGTCGTCTTTCTCATAGGGACGGCCCGGCTGGGCGCGAAAGGCTGCGCATAGCCGGGCTTGAAGTTCTGCTTAACCATGTACGAACCTGCAAAAACATGTCACGCGGTGTGTCGCGAGCGCCCCGGGCAGGAGTCGAACCTGCGACCTACCGCTTAGGAGGCGGTCGCTCTATCCGCTGAGCTACCGGGGCCTGCGCGGAAGCGTAGGCGGGAGCGCGTACAGCGCACGCAGGCGCCCGCCCCACCCGAGCCCGGCCGCCAGCTCGCGGCGGAAGGCGGCACGCTGCGCCGCCGTCGGGGCCGGGGCGCCCGGGCGGTAACGAGCGGCGCGCAGCGCACGCAGATAGCCGTCGCCGGAGACGCCCAGGCGGCGTTCGAGCGCGCTGAGCGTGGTGCCGGGCGAGGTGGTGCGGCCCGAGCGACGCAGCGCGCGCTCGAGTTCGGCCAGCGCGCCCTGCGGCGTCGCGGTGCGCGCACTGGCGCGACGGGCGGCGAGCAGGGCCGCCCCGACGAACACGCCGAGCAGCGCGAGTGCCAGCCACGGCAGCGGGGAGTTCCCTTCTCCGCCCGCGGGAGACGGAACCGGCGGCGCGTTGTCACGCTGCAGTCCGCTGGGGTCTCGGTTGGCCGCCGCTGGGCCGGTCTGCGCGGCGTCGCTCCCGGAGCCGCCCTCAGCACCGCCGTTGGTGGGGGGGTTGATCGCGGCGGTCTGCGAGCGCGCCGGCGTGGCCGGCGGCGTCGGATCGAAGGTCACCCAGCCGATGCCGTCGAACCAGGCCTCGACCCAGGAGTGCGCGTCCGTGTCCCTCACGACCCACCCTCCCGTCGGTGGCTGCCCGCCCGGCGTGAACCCGGTCGCCACCCGTGCGGGGACGCCGCCCATGCGCAGCAGCAGCGTCATGGCGCCGGAGAACTGCTGGCAGTACCCCTGCCGGGATCCGAAGAGGAAGTCCTCCAGCGGCGCTTCCCCGGCCGGGGTCCTGGGTGGAGTCTCCGTGTAGGTGAATCCCGGGCCGCGCAGGTAGGCGTTGACCGCCAGCACGTACTCGTACGGCGTCTCGGAGGCCTGCGCGAGGCGCTGGGCGAGCCTCCACGCCTCGTCGTAGTACGAGTTCTCCAACGCCTTGGCGCCCGACTGCACGTACCCCAGGTCGCGGTACTCGGCGACGGGCGGCCTGCCCGAGCCGAAGGGTGGGAAGGCCACGCTCGCCGTCGCGCTCTCGAGCGGCGGCCGGGTTGCGGTGGCGGCTCCCTGCACCGGCTGACGCAACTCCACGTCGAGCACCAGCGCCGGGAGGCGACGCGGGTCGCGGCCCGAGGTCGCCTCGGCCAGCTCATCCGGCGATGGCGTCGGCACGTAGGCCGAGGCGGCGTACGAGTCGCCCTTGGAAAGGCTCTTGCCGTCGCTGACGACGAACTCGCCTGGCACCTCACCCGGTTCGACGTCGCGGGTGGAGTCCGTTATCGCCAGCGTGCTGCCGGAGCCCACGACCAGGTCGCTCTCCAGGCGGCTGATGTCGACCGAGAAGCGGGTCTGCCAGTCGCGGCGCAACGGCCCGACGGGGAGATCGTCCGCGGGTGCGTCGCCGTAGTCCCGGCGGACCGACGATGTCCACAGGCGCCCATCGAACTCGTTGAGGGTCTGCACCTTCCAGTAATGCGGGAGGCGTGAGCGCACCCGGAAGAGCTCGATGCCCTCGCGGCCCCAGTCGATCGGCCCGTACTGGTGGTCCCAGTCGAAGGTGACGGGCGTGCCGCCGGCGAGCTGCTCAGAGAACTCCCTGTAGTCGAACCAGGGCTGCTCGCGGTCGGCCGCCGACCCGACCGGGACGGCCGTGAGCGCCACCGCGCCGACGAGGACCGCGAGACTCAGGCCCGGTCGCCACACCACGCGATCGAGCCACAGGAAGGCCGCCGTGAGCGCAGCGAGCAGGAGACCGATCAAGGCCGGACGCTCACCGCCCAGCGACACGATCGGCGCCGCCGCGAGCACGAGCAACAGGCCGAGCGCGACGTGGCGCGGGCGCTGGCCGGGCCAGCACGCGAGCAGGCCGGCCAGCCAGCACAGGGCGGCGCCGGCGAGCCCGACCGTGGTGAGCACCCACGGTTCCGCGCCCGTGTAGGGCAGGCGGACGGCGTTGAGCGCCCCGGCACCGCGCGCGATCCCGTTGCCGAGCTCGTCGAGGTGGCCGGGCGCGAGCAGGCGCAGCTCGAGCCCGGAGGCGGCGAGCGCCAGCCCTGCACCGGCGATGACCGCGGCGGCCCGCGCGGCCCGGCGCTCACCCGCGGCGAGGACCAGGGCGCCGGTGATCGCGCCGGCACCCGCCCAGGCGAGAGCGCGGGCCGTCGAGGCGCCGTCGACGTAGCGCGCCCACTGCAACGAGCCGAAGACGGCCAGCAGAGTCAGCGGAGCCAGACGCGCAAGCCACGGGGACAGCAGCGCGCGTGGCCTGCGGGTCATCGTCGGGCGACCGCCGCCGCCAGCGACATGACGATGAGGGGCGCCGCCACGAGACCCGTGACGACCTGCCCACCCGTCCACTCGAGGCTGACCCCGAGCGCGAGCGCGTTGTTGAAGGCATGAACCCCCATGCCGGGGATGAGGGAGTTCGTCCGCTGGTAGAGCACGCACAGCAGGGCGCCGAAGACGGCGAGCGGCACGAGGAAGATCGCCGGCGTGCCCAGGTGGATGCCGCCGAAGATCGCGCCGGAGAGGATCGCGGCCCACACCCAAGGAATGGCGCGGCGCAGCGCGCCGAACAGGAAGCCGCGGAAGAACAGCTCCTCGACGATCGGCGCGACGATGGTGGTGAGAGCGATGACGGCCACGAGCGCCAGCGTCGACTCCTTTGCGCCCAGGTCGGCGGCGAGGTCGTCCTCGGCCCCCGGGTCGAGCTGCGACCACGCCAGGAGGAAGACGTAGAAGGCGATGAAGACCAGCACGGCCATCTTGAGCGCGGAGCCGGGCGCCACGCGCCGCAGGCCGAAGGCGGCGGGGGTGATGCGCACGCCACTGGCCCGGGCCAGGAAGACCATGGCCCCGATGAGTGCCGCGTCCTGCACGAAGGTCGCCCCCAGGGTGACCCCGGGGGAGTCGATGTCGCCGCCGGAGAGGGCCGCCAGCACCGCGAAGGCGACGCCGCCCGCACCGAAGGCGATCACGAAGGCCGCGAACGGCGACCACCAGCTGAAGCCGTCGGCGACGTGCGGCGAACCGGATGCCGAGGCGGGGGGCGGCGCGCTCATGTCAGTCTGAAAGTAGGGCTCGCAGGTCGCTGCGAGGGCGGTCCAGGCGGATCGACGCCACCCCCGCGGCGCGTGCGGCGTCGACGTCCTCGGCGCTGTCGCCCACCAGCAGCGCGTCAGCCGGATCCACCCCGGCCAGCGCCAGGGCCGCGTGCACCGGCGCCGGGTCCGGCTTCGCCGCGCCCACCTCGGCCGAGCTGATCGCGCCGTCGATCAGGGGTGTCACCCCCGTCCGCGCGAGCACCTCGTGCAGCGAGACGTCCCAGTTGGAGACGACGACCAGCCGGACCCCGGCGGCGCGCAGGCGAGCGAGCACTTCCGGCACCTCCCTGTACGGCGTGAACACGAGCGCGGCCATCAGCGCCGGAACAGGGCACGGGACGCCGACCTCCGCGCCGACCAGCGCAGCACAGCGCGCGCGCAGCCGAGCGAGGCCGGCCTGATCGGTAGCGGTGTGCATGTGGGCGCGGTAAAAGGCGATCTCGGCACGGATCGCCCGTTCGGCCGCGGGCACGTCGACCCCCAGGGCGGCCGCCAGGCGCGGCGCCGGCGGCTCGAGCTCGAGCAGGGTCCCGAGGCAGTCGAGCAGGACACCCCGCGGTGTAGCTTCCCTCGTCACTGTGGACGGTGATTCTGAACCCTGGCTGGGCGCGGGCGTCGCGGTCGGCGTCGCCATCGCCCTGGTGACCGTTCTTCGCTACGCCTTCGCCCGCCGGCGCGTGCACCTCCCGGCGGAGGCCGAGACCCGGTTGCGGCTCGTCGAGCGGCTCGCGTATGCGGTGGTGCTCGTCGTCGGGATCTCGATCGCGCTGTCGAAGTTCGACTCCGTGCGCACGGTGGGCAACGCGTTGCTGACCTCGAGCGCGATCGCCGCCGCCGTCGTCGGCTTCGCCGCACGGCAGACCCTCGCCAACGTCGTCGCCGGGCTGATGCTCGCCGTGACCCAGCCCCTGCGCCTGGGCGACCACGTCCGCTTCGAGGACACGGTCGGGACGGTGGAGGACGTGACCCTCTCCTACACCTACCTGCGCGGCGAGGGGGGCGAGCGCATCGCCGTGCCCAACGAGAAGCTGGCCGCAAGCGTCCTGCGCAACGACACGCTCGGTGGCGCGCCGCTCGCCGTGGCGGTCAGCGTCTGGATCGCGCCGGACGCCGACCCCATCCGCGCGCTCGCGACGCTGGCCGACGTCGCCCGCCACGTGACCGTGGCGGAGGTCACCCCGGACGGCATGCGCCTCCTGGCGTCCGGTGGCTACGCGCCGGTCGGCGAGCGCGCGGAGTCGGAGGCTCGGCTGCGCGAGCAGTGCCTGGCACGTCTGCACTCCGCGGGTCTTCTGCCGCGCCGCGCATAGGAACCGGCGCCTCGGGGCCGAACTATCCTCGTCAACGAGCGATGAGCCGATCGCAACGCACCCGCATGCGGCATCGCAGCCGCACCCGACCGCGCAGCAAGCTCCTGCTCGGCTTCATGGTCGTGCTCGCAGTCGCGGGCATCGCCGGCCTGTCCGCCGTCGGGTACGTGGTGTCGATCGCGTCCTCGGCGCCACCCCTGGACTCGCTGAAGGCGCGCGATCCGGGCGGCTTCTCGGTCGTGCTCGACCGCGACGGCAACCGGCTCGGGGTCATCCAGGCCAACGACCTGCGCAAGGCGATTCCGTCGGAGCAGATCCCACAGAGCCTCAAGGACGCCGCGGTCGCCATCGAGGACGCGCGCTTCTACGAGCACGGGGGCGTCGACTACACCGGCATCGTCCGCGCTGCCTTCAAGAACCTCGAGGCGGGTGCCAACGTGCAGGGCGGCTCGACGATCACCATGCAGCTCGTCCGCACCATGTACGGCGACGACGCCGACACGCTCGAGCGCAAGATCCGTGAGGCGAAGCTGGCCGAGGAGCTCGAGCAGGAGCACTCGAAGGAGTGGATCCTGACGGAGTACCTCAACACCGTCCCCTTCGGAACCTACGGCGGCCAGACGGCGCTCGGGGTGTGGGCCGCCGCGAAGACCTACTTCAACACCAAGCCGGCCAACCTCACGCTCGGCCAGGTGGCGCTGCTGGCCGGTCTGCCCCAGGCGCCCACCGAGTACTCGCCGGTCCGCTCGCCCGAAGCGGCGATCAACCGGCGCAACCAGGTGCTGGACGCCATGGCGCGCCAGAACTTCATCTCCGACGCCCAGGCTGCCGAGGCCAAGGCCTCCGACCTCGAGCTGAACATGTCGCAGTACTTCCAGACGCGCAAGGAGGACTACTTCTTCGACTACGTCAAGGACGAGCTGTACAAGTCGTTCCCGAGGCGGGTCGTCCGCCGTGGCGGCCTCCGCGTGTACACGACGATCGACGTCGCCAAGCAGGACGCGGCGCGGACGGCGATCGCGTCGCGCCTGGCCGGTGTCGGACCCTCGGCGGCGATCGTGACCATCGACCCCCACAACGGGGAGATCCTCGCGATGGCGTCGTCGTCGGACTACAACGTCTCGAAGTTCAACCTCGCCGCCCAGGGCCACCGCCAGCCGGGCTCGTCGTTCAAGACCATGGCGCTGATGGCAGCCGTACGCCGGGGCGTGGATCCGGACTCGACCTATTACACGTCCAAGCCGCTGGACTTCGTGGACCCGAGCTACGGCCCGATCGAGACGAAGACCTACGACTCGAGCTACTCCGGCTCGATCAACCTGCGCACGGCGACCCTGAAGTCCGACAACTCCGTCTACATGCAGCTCGCCCTCGACCTCGGACCGGAGAACATCAAGGAGACCGCCGAGGACATGGGGATCCAGACCAAGCTCGACGGCTATCCGGCCGAGACGCTCGGCGGTCTCACCATCGGCGTGTCACCGCTCGAGATGGCCAGCGCCTACTCCACGATCGCCAGCGGCGGCGTCTACCACAAGCCGATCGCGATCACGAAGATCAAGCAGTACGACGGCGAGGTCCTGGAGGGCGACGACCTTCCGAAGAAGCTCCGCCCCTTCCGTGAGCGCCGCTTTCAGGACGGCGTGACCTCCGAGGTCACGGACATCCTCGAGGCCAACGTCACGGGCGGCACCGGCACCGCAGCCCAGACGGGATGCCCCGCCGCGGGCAAGACGGGCACGACCGACGAGCACTCCGACGGCTGGTTCGTGGGCTTCACGCCCGACCTGTCCAGCGCGGTGTGGGTCGGCTATCCCAACGAGCAGGTCAGCATGTACAGCGAGTACTACGGCGGACCCGTGGCCGGCGGCACCTTCCCCGCCGAGATCTGGGGCGACTACACCTCAGCCGTCAAGGGCGATTCGTGCGACGCGTTCCCCGCGCCGAAGCACCCGATGACCTTCACGCGCTTCTACGGCACCTACGCAACGGGTGGTTCGAGCAGCACGAGCACCACCGACGACTACACCACGACCGCGCCGACGGCCACCGTCGCCCCCGACACCACGACGGCGGCGCCGACTGACCCGGGCACGGACACGGACACGGGCGGCGCCGACGGCGGGACGGGCGGGGCCGACGTCTACGACCCCTCGCTGTACGAGTCCCAGCCTCAGAAAGACCCGGGCTAGTCGCACGGGCGAGCACGCGCTGATCGACGCCATCGCCGCGGTGCTCGAGCGGCCGGCCGACTCCAGGGTGCTGCGCTGGGTGGGGGACGACTGCGCGGTGGTGCGCGCCGACGGCGTGCAGGTCACGTCGATCGACGTGATGGTCGACGGGGTCCACTTCCGGCTTGGCGAGTGCTCCCCGGCCGACGTCGGATGGCGGGCGCTCGCGGGCGCGCTCTCCGACGTCGCCGCCATGGGCGCAGCGGCCGGCGAGGCCTACCTGGCGGTGGTGGTTCCGCCCGCCTTCACCCACGCCGACGGTGTCGCGCTGGCGACCGGTGCGCAGGCCCTGGCGTCGGAGCACGGTGTGACGATCGCCGGAGGCGACCTGAGCAGCGGGCCGGCCCTGACCGTCGCGGTGACCGTGACGGGGTGGGCGGACCAGGAGTCCGACGTCGTCGGACGGGACGGCGCGCGCCCGGGTGATCACATCGGGGTCACGGGCGAACTGGGGGCGTCGGCCGCCGGGCTTGCGGGGGTGGCCGCCCACGCGGACCGCCACCGCCGCCCGCGCCCGCGGATGCGGGAGGGCGTCGCGCTGGCACGTGGCGGCGCGCGGGCGATGATCGACCTCTCGGACGGGCTGGCCACGGACGCTGGTCACCTCGGCCGCGCGAGCGGCGCCCGCCTCGTCGTCGACCTCTCGCGGCTACCGGTGGCCGCGGGCGCGACGCTGCGCCAGGCCGCCACCGGCGGCGAGGACTACGAGCTGCTCGTCTGCGTCGCGCCCGATCGCCTCGAGGGGGTCGCGGACCTCGTCACCTGGATCGGCGTCGTCGAGCCCGGAGAACCCGGCGTCGAGTTGGTGGGGGAACCGACGGCCGGCGGGTGGGCCGGCCACGAGCACGCGCTCTAACGCGGCTTGATGGTCATGCCGTCGAGCAGTCGGCGCACGATGGCGTCGGCCACCTTCTCAGCGTCCACTTCGTAGTTCTTCACGTCGATCCCTTCCATTGGAGCCTTCCTAGTGATCGCTACGTGTCGCTCCACGCCCCTGCCACGGCGAGTGGTGACCCGGCTCTGTCCTGTTCGGCGAGTGGTGATGCTCACATGACCAAGATCGGCACGACTCAACTGATCGCTGATCAGGTGGACACCCCGTTTGGTCTGCTCGCCGACCGGGAACGCCGATGCGCCTAAATCAGGGCGGAGCCGGGCTTCTCGCTGACTTCGCGAGCGAACACGACGATGCGCTGGGCCGCCGAGTACAACGGGTGGCACGCGGTCAGCACGAGCCGGTCGTAATCCTGGCGCGCGGTCACCCACGTGGCGGTCGGCGCCACGATCTGCAGCTTCTCGACCTCGTAGGTGATCTTGGCGTAGGGCATCTGGAGCTCGATGCGATCGCCCTCCCGGAGCTTGTCGACGGTGCGGAAGGGAGCGCCGTAGGTCGTCCGGTGACCGGCGATGGCCACGGTTCCGGGCGCCCCGGGCATGGGTTGATCGGGGTAGTGGCCGGGCCCCTTCTGGAGGTCGCTGGATTCGGTGCCCTCGATGACGACCTTGTCGAGTCCGAGCTTTGGGATCACGATGCGCCCGATCGGCTGGCCCGGCTTGGCCTTGCGGTCCAGCGCGCGGGCGGAGAACGCGATCCGGCTGCCGGCGTCGGGCAGCGAGCGCAACGCCCGTTCTTCGAGCGGAGTCGGCTGCAACTGGGCGATGTCGTCCTCGAGTTGGCCGGAGAGCCGGTTCTGCTCGAGGGAGTTGTAGGCGGCCGACAGCGGCTCCTGCCAGACGATGGTGAGCCCGGCGTCGGCGAGCAGGAGCAGCCCGGAGACGATCAGCACGGTGGAGAGCGCGTGCATGACCCGGCGCGCGCGTGAACGCTTCGGCGCCGGGATGCGGTCCTGCGGGGTCATGCGCTCCTCGAGGGTCGGTGTGCTCATGGGCGCAGGGCTGACTCGGTGCCGCCGAGCGAGCCCGGACCGGCGTAGCTGCGTGGACCGCGTGTCACCAGACGATCATCGGCCGGCGGCTCGCTGGCCGAAAGGGCACGACGCGCGCGCAGGATGACGATCGTCGCGACGAGGGCCGCGAAGAACACGGCGGCCGTGAAGGCGGCCTGAAGGCCGAAGACACCGCCCGCGACCAGATTGAACGCCGTCCACAGCCCCTCGGAGGGACCGAGCTGCCACGCCTGCGCGTAGTAGGCGACGACGATCAGCGGAGCCGCCAGGCCGACCGCGACCGCGGCGATGCCCATCCCCCGCCGGAGATGCCGCTCGGGCGAGGAGGCGAGCAGCCAGACATGGGCGGCCGGCAACAGCACGGCTGCAGCGTACGGGTTGAACAGCCACACGATCAGCACGAGCCCGCTCAGCATCAGACCGGCAGCGGCAGCGGCCGCGCCGGCGGCGACGCGTGGGCCGCGCGGCGAGCGGCTGATCACGGCGTACGTTCCGCCCAGCACGATGAGCGCAGTCGAGATCATCGCTGCCCAGCCTGGGCCCTCCAGGGGGAGGCGCCCACCCGCCACGGGGGCCGGCAGGGCGGTGATGGCTCCGGTGAGGTCGAGCAGGCGCGCCCAGATCCAGCCCGCGACGAGCGGCAGCGCGAAGCTGGCCGACCAGCCCAGCCACGATCCGATGCCCGCCCCGCGACGGCGTGCGCGGAAGACCCCGTCGACCGCGGTGAGCAGCGCGGGTGCGAGCAGCGCCAGCACGAGCAGGCGAATCGCCCAGGTCGGGATGAGGCGCTTGAACGCGACGATGCCGTCGGTACGAGCGAACGTGTCCGCCTCGAGGGCCGCGTACAGGGCCCGCAGGGTGGCCCGCCCGTAGCCCTCCACCCGCGCCGCGTCGATGGGCTCATCGGCAGCGGGCGGCCGCTCCGACGACGCGGAGATGAGCACCGCCGGCAGACCCTCGCGGTTGATCACGCCCTGCTCGGAGAGCGCCAGCGGCACCGCGCGGCGGACGAGTTGCGCGAGCGAGCCTGGCGCGCCGGGATCGACGTCGGCCTCGGCGCGCACAGCCCGGTCGACGGTCCTGACGAGCCCGAGCGGAGCCGGGTCTGACCCGGTGCCCCACGGCACGACGAGCGGCTTGCGGCCGTTGTCGGACGCGAGGTCTCCGAGCACGATGACCGCGTCCACCGGCCCGTCCACCGCCCGCGCTGCCTCCCGCGCTCCGGCGAAGCCGCCGCTGCCGCCGGAGACCGAGGCGAGCACGACGGTCTTGTTGAGATCGCGATCGGCGAACAGGCGGGCGAGCTCGAGCAGCACCGCCGTGCCCGACAGGTCCGCGGCGGCCCCCGTCCCCGCCGCGTCACGGTGGGCGATGACGAGCAGCGTGCGACGCGTCAGGCCCTGCCGCGTCGCGGCGACGGTCTCCAGCGACGCATCACCGTCGATCGTCGGCGCGCGGAAGCTGCGCCGTTCCACCCCGCTCGTCGACGCGAACCCGGTCGCCTCGAAGCGGTCGGCGACCACGTCGGCGACCGCCCCGTCGTCCGTACTGCCCGGCCGGCGCTCGGGGTACCGCTCCGCGAGGTCCGAGACGGTCTGGGTGGCACGTGCAGCGTCGAAGGCCAGCGGAGCCAGCCGCGTCGTCTTGGCGCCCGGAACGTCGCCCAGGGAGAAGGCGAGCACCAGCGTCGCCGCCACCGCGGGCAGGAAGGCCGCGCGATACACACGGTGGTCGAGCACCCCACCATTGTTACCCGCGCGGCTCCCTACCCTTGACACCGAGGAGAAGCAGTGCCCCCCGCCACCGATCGTTCGCCCCGCATCCTGCTCGTCGATGACGAGCAGCCCATCCAGACGCTGCTGTCGTTCCCGCTGCAGCGCGACGGCTATGACGTCGTCACGGTGGCCGACGGCCGCGACGCGCTCGCGCGCTTCGCCGAGCAGCATTTCGACCTCGTCGTGCTGGACCTGATGCTGCCCAAGATGGACGGGCTCGAGGTCTGCCGGCGCCTGCGCTCACAGGCGGGTAACGGCAAGACCGTGCCGATCATCATGCTCACCGCCCGCTCGGAGGAGATCGACAAGGTCATCGGCCTCGAGATCGGCGCGGACGACTACATCACCAAGCCGTTCTCCCTGCGCGAGTTCCGCTCGCGGGTCAAGGCCGCTCTGCGCCGGGCCGCGCTCGCGCGCACCGATCCGGCCGACGAGGCTCCGATCAGCACCCTCGATCTGGTCATCGATCCGGTCAAGCGCTCCGTCGAGATCCGCGGCGAGATCGTCCCGATCACGTTCGTGGAATTCGAGATCCTGTCGGCGCTCGCCCGCTCTCCGGGTCGCGTCTTCACCCGAGACATGCTGTTGACGCGCGTGTGGGGGGACTCCGCTTATCGCGATCCGCGCACGATCGACGTCCATATCCGCCACCTACGCGAGAAGCTCGAGACGGACGCCAAGGACCCTGAGTACCTGTTCACGGTGCGCGGGGTGGGCTACCGCTTCCGCGACGTCGTTTGACACGCTCGCTGCGCAACCGGCTCGCCGGCCTCTTCGGGCTCATCGTGCTGGCCGCCGTGGCCATTCCCTACCTGCTGGTCGTCCCGCCCCTCGAGGGCCAGTTGCGCGAGCAGAAGGTCGACACCCTCGAAGATGCCGCGCGGCTGCACGTCGAGCCGATCCGGTCGACGGTCGGCCGCGACGATGTCTCCGGTGCGGAGGTCAAGCGCCGCATCCGCCGGGCGGCGACGCGCGCCGGCGCGCGCGTCACGCTGCTCGACGTCGCCTCGGGCACGCAGGGGCGCAGCGTCGCCCCGGTTCCGGGCCAGGACTCCCTCCTCAACGCCAGCGACGAGGACTCGAACTTCGTGCTGGCCAACGAGGCGGCCCGCTCGGGTGAGATCGTCTCGGGCACGGAGCCGACGGGGCGCGGCCGGGTGGCGGAGGTCGCGGTGCCGCTGTTCGTCGACCGCGCCGTCAACAAGGT
Organism: uncultured Solirubrobacteraceae bacterium; assembly: GCA_963781415.1. Classification (GTDB taxonomy): domain Bacteria; phylum Actinomycetota; class Thermoleophilia; order Solirubrobacterales; family Solirubrobacteraceae; genus DATLGB01. The sequence goes on along the minus strand of CAWAFT010000002.1, from coordinate 1,686,098 downwards.
CGTGGTCTTCTCCGACGATCTCGAGGCCGTCGACGCCAACGTGGCGTTCATCCGCTCGCGGCTGCTGGTCGGCGGACTCGTGGCGCTCGGGGTGGCGGTCCTGGCGGGATACCTGGTCGCGCGTGCCCTGACCGCGCGGGTGCGCCGTCTCGAGCGTGCCGCTCATCAGGTCGCCGCTGGCGACTTCTCCACCCGTATCCGCGTGGACTCCGACGACGAGCTCGGGCGCCTCGCCGCGGCCTTCGACCAGATGCAGCGCCAGCTCGCGGAGCTGCACACGGCGCGTGAGCAGTTCATCGCCACGGCCTCGCACGAACTGCGCACCCCGATCTTCTCCCTCGGCGGATTCCTCGAGCTGCTCGCCGACGAGGAGCTCGACGAGCCCACCCGCAAGGAGTTCATCGAACAGGTCCGCGGCCAGGTCGGCCGGCTGACGAAGCTCACCACGGAACTGCTCGATCTCTCCCGGCTCGGGTCGGGCGCGCTCATGCTGCGCCCGGAGCCGACCGACCTCTCGAGCCTGGCGCGCGAGGTCACCGCCGAGTTCCGGCCCGCGCTCGGTGAGCATCACGTGGAGATCTCCGGGCCGGACGCGAGCGTCGAGGTGGAGTGCGATCCGGAGCGCGTCGCGCAGGTCTTGCGCATACTCATGGACAACGCCCTGGTCCACACACCACCCGGCACGAAGATCCGAGTGCGCGCCGAGTGCGTAGACGGGAAGGCGCGCCTGGCGGTCTCCGACACCGGCAACGGCATCGCACGTAAGGCTCTGAGTCACATTTTCGAACCCTTCTTCACCGCCTCCCACGACGGCTCGCGCGGCGCCGGGCTCGGCCTCGCGATCGCGTCCGAGCTCGCCGAACGCATGCAGGGCGAGCTCACCGCGACCTCCCGGCCGGGGAACACGACCTTCACGCTGGTGCTGCCGGCATGAGCCGACGTCTGCTCGCCCTGGCCGCGCTCGTCGTGCTCGCGGGCTGCGGCGGGAACGAGAACCCGCTCTCCCGCACCGTCACCACGGAGCGGCGGGTCGTCGAGGTGGTTCGCGGCGGCGGCACGACCACCGACAGCTTCGACCCGGTCGAGATCTACGCCAGCGAGGCTCCAGGTGTCGTGACGATCTACTCCCTCGGGGACGGCCTGCTGGACTCCGAGAGCGGCCAGGGGTCCGGCTTCGTGCTCAACGGGGACGGCGAGATCGTCACCAACGCGCACGTCGTCACCCGCGGAGAAGGGACCGACATCGAGGCCGTGCAGGACGTCTTCGTCGAGTTCTCCGACGGCAACCGCGTGCCCGCCGAGATCGTCGGCTTCGACGCCGACGCCGACGTGGCGCTGCTCGACCTCGATCCGGAGGGCCTCACGTTGCGTCCGCTGCCGCTCGGTGACAGTGACGCCGTCGAGGTGGGTGAGCCCGTCGCCGCAATCGGATCGCCGTTCGGCGAGCGGCAGTCGCTGTCGATCGGCATCGTCTCCGCCGTCGACCGCGACGCCGAATCGCTCAACCGGCGGTTCTCGATCCCCGGGGCCATCCAGACCGACGCGGCGATCAATCCCGGCAACTCCGGAGGACCGCTCGTCGACGGCGACGGGCGCGTGATCGGCCTCAACCAGTCCATCGAGTCGAACTCCGGTGCGGGAGCGGGCGTCGGTTTCGCCGTCCCGATCAACCTCGCCAAGCGGTCGATCGAGCAACTGCGGGAGACCGGCAAGGTCGAGTACGCCTATCTCGGTGTCTCGACGACGCCGGTCTATCCCCAGCTCGCCGACCGCTTCGACCTGCCGGTCGACGAGGGCGCCTGGATCCAGACCATCGAGGACAACGGTCCCGCCGAGGCCGCCGGTCTCCGGGCCGGCAACGAGGACGACGAGGAGGTCTTCCAGGCGCAGCCAGTGGTCGACGGCGGCGACATCATCACCCGCGTCGCCGATTTCGAGATCGTCGCGCCGAACGACCTCAGCGAGGCCGTGGCCCGGCTCGAGCCGGGTCGCAAGGTGCCCGTGGTCATCTTCCGAGACGGTCAGCGCAAGACGGTTTCCCTGACGTTGGGCCAGCGACCCGGCGGGTAGGTTCGTACGGGTGTCTGACGCTCCTCCTCTCGTTCTCGTCTCCAACCGCGGGCCGGTCACCATCCAGGACGACGGATCCTTCAAGCGCGGCGGTGGCGGCCTCGTCACGGCGCTGACCGGCCTCGCGTCCCACCGCGACGCCACGTGGATCGCCTCGACCATGACCGACGGGGACGCCGAGAAGGCGCGCGACGCCGGCGGGCACCCGTTCACGATCGACGCGCCGGAGGGCGGCTCGTACTCCGTCCGCCTCGTCGAGTCCGAGCCGGACGCCTACGACCGCTTCTACAACATCTTCGCCAACCCGATGCTGTGGTTCATCCAGCATTACCTGTGGGACCAGAGCAACGCGCCCGACATCCGCCAGCACGAGGTCGAGGCGTTCGACCACGGCTACAACACCGTCAACCAGGACCTGGCCAACGCGGTGCTGGAGGAGATCGACGGACAGCAGGAGCCCGTCGTCATGGTCCACGACTACCACCTGTACACGCTGCCCGCCATGGTCCGGCGCGAGCGGCCCGACTGCTTCCTGCATCACTTCATCCACATCCCGTGGACGCAGTCGGACGCCTGGAAGGTCCTGCCCAACCGCATCCGCGAGGAGATCTTCCGCGGGCTGCTCGCCAACGACATCATCGGCTTCCACACGAAGTCCTACCGGCGCAACTTCCTCCAGTGCTGCGTCGACCTCATGGGGCTGGAGGTCGACATGGAGCGCGGCATGGTCTACGTCGACGACCGCACGGTGTGGGTGCGCGCGTACCCGTTGCCGATCGATTTCGCGGCGACGCAGGCGCTCGCCCGGCGCGACCGCGTGCGGGAGTTCGAGGACAAGCTGCTCGCGCGCCGGCGCGACTTCTCGATCCTGCGCGTCGACCGGGCGGATCTCTCGAAGAACATCCTGCGCGGCTTCACCGGCTTTGACATCTTCCTCGAGCAGCACCCGGAGTACCACGAGCGGATCACCTTCACCGCCCAGCTGATGCCGTCGCGGACCGACGTGCCCGAGTACGCGGAGTACCTCGAGCGCATCGAGGCGCTCGTCGCCGTGGTCAACCACCGTCACGGCACGCCCGACTGGATGCCGATCGACCTCAAGCTGCGCGACGACCTCGAGGAGGCGGTCGCCTCCTACAAGCACTACGACGTGATCATGGTCAACGCGATGTTCGACGGCATGAACCTCGTGGCCAAGGAGGCAGCGCTCGTCAACGAGCGCGACGGGGTGTCGATCCTGTCCGAGAACACGGGCGCGCACGAGGAACTCGGCGAGTACGCGCTCACCGTCAACCCGTTCGACGTCCAGGAGCTGGCCGACTCGATCCATGAGGCGCTGACGATGGAGGCGGACGAGCGGGCCCGCCGCGCCGCTGCGCTCAAGGAGATCCTGACCTCGCGCGATCCGGGCGACTGGATCGACGAGCAGGTCGCCGACATCCGCCGCAAGGCTCGCGGCGAGGACGCGGACGTCGTCGAGCCCGCGCCGGTCGCCCGCGAAGTCAGCTGAGGCTCGAGAGCGAGCGGGCTCACCCGCTCCGTTCGAAGGTCTCGAACTCTCGCTGCGGAGGGGGCGGCGGGACGTACGACGGGGCCGCGGGCCGTGCCGCGGCCGGGGCTGGGGCTGGGGCGGCCGTAATGGGGGTCTGCGTCGCGGCCGGAACCGGCGTTGCGGTGGGACGGGGGCGACGCAGACGCTCACGAGCGCGTTCGAGCGCAGAGGTGCGCCGCCTCGCGTCGCGGGAGCGTGCCGCGAGCGCGCGCACACGCGCGCGCCGGGAGCGACCGGACGGCCGGGGAGCGCGGGCCGGCGGGGGCGTATGAGCCGGCCTGGTCGGCCGCGGCGGCGGACCCACCTCCGCGGCCGGCGGCGGCAACTCGACGGGGGCGGGTTCCAGGAGCGGCCAGATCACCACGAGCACGACTGCGCCCACCGCGGTCACGGCCGCCAGGACGTTGTTCCAGCGCACGCGTGCGAGCATCACCCCTCCTAGTCGCGAGAGGGCCGAACCTCTCCGCTACTCTCGTCCGTCGCTGATGGCCCGCGAAACACCTATCTACGACCTCACCCTCCTGCTCGACGCCGAGGCCGACGACGAGCGTCGGACCAAGATCATCGTCGACATCGAGACGCTGATCGACCGTCACGGCGGTTCGCTGCTCGGGCGTCACGACTGGGGCGTTCGCCAGACGGCGTTCGAGATTCACAAGAAGGCCGACGCGGACTATCACCTGATCCAGTTCCACGCCACCAATGAGGTGCTCGAGGCTCTGGACCACACGCTCAAGATCACGGACGGCGTCAACCGCTTCCGCGTGATCAAGCTGCGCCCCGGGACACCGGATCCTCCGGACCTCCGGGCGGCGGCCGCCGGCGCCACCGCCGGCGAAGAAGCCGACGAGGACTAGCCCTCCGGCGTCAGATCGGCGCCTTTCACAACGACTTCGTGCCGATTGTGCGGGAACTCCGCGCACTCTGCGGTTTCGCCGCCGATCCCAGATCTAGACTCGGCGCAACCTTCGCGTCCGAACGAAAGGAGCCACTCAAGATGGCTGCCACGAACATCAACCGCGTGATCCTCACCGGCAATCTGACCCGCGACCCCGAGCTGCGCACCACGGGCGGCGGACTGAGCATTTGCAGCCTGCGGATCGCCGTTAACACCCGCCGCAAGGACGGCCAGTCCGGCCAGTGGGTCGACGAGCCCAACTACTTCGACATCACCGTCTTCGGCGCCCAAGGCGAGAACTGCCAGCGCTTCCTCTCCAAGGGCCGCCCGGTCGCCATCGACGGCCGGCTGAAATGGCGCGAGTGGACGGACAACAACACCCAGCAGAAGCGCCAGGCCGTGGAGGTCATCGCCGATTCCGTGCAGTTCCTCGGCGGCGGCCAGCAGGAGGGCGGCGGCGGATACGGCGGCGGCGGAACCTTCGCGCCGCAGTCCGACGTCCCCTCCGACACGTCGGACTTCCAGCCGGCCGGCGCCCCCGTGGGCGCCAACGGGCACGCAAGCGCCCCGGCCGACGACGACATCCCGTTCTAGCCGGCACGATCGCCCGCCGTCAGCGCGACGGCGGGCGGCCGCTATCCTCACCCGTTCTGAATCGGGCGTCTGGCGCTATGCAGCGCCGCGTCCGGTGAGCGACGACTTCTGAAGGGTTCGACAGTGGCCAAGCAGCGGAGCAAGCCGACGCGCCGGCGAGAGAAGATCACGAGAGGCGGATCCGGGCGCCGGAAGCCCTGCCCGTTCTGCCGCGACAAGATCGATTTCGTCGACTACAAGGACATCACCACCCTGCGGAAGTTCATCTCCGACCGCGGGAAGATCCGTTCGCGCCGCATCAGCGGGGCGTGCCGGCGCCACCAGAACCAGATCGCGACCGCCGTCAAGCGCGCTCGCGAGCTGGCTCTGCTGCCCTACGTGGCCGAATCCGCGGGCGGTGACCGCGAAGAGGGTCGCCGCGGCCGGTCCGACCGCGACCGGGATCGCTGAGATGCCGCAGGCCATCCTGCTGCAGTCCGTCGAGCAGCTCGGCGAGAAGGGCGCAGTCGTCGAGGTCTCCAAGGGCTACCTGCGCAACTTCCTGATGCCGCGCAAGCTCGCCGAGCCGGCCACGCGCGGCTCGATGGAGGTCGCCAAGCGGCGCCAGGAGGCGGCCGACCGTGCCGTCGCCGAGGCGGAGCAGCGTGCCACCGACAACGCCGCGGTCCTCAACAAGACCGTGCTCACCATCTCCCATCAGGCGGGAGAGGACGGCCGCCTGTTCGGCTCCGTCACCACCGAGGACATCTCGAACGCCATCCGCGAAGCTCGCGGTCTGCGCATCGATCGCCGTCACATTCAGCTCGATGACCCGATCAAGTCGATCGGCACTCACATGGTCACCGTCGAGATCGCCCCTGGCGTGACCGCGACGGTCAAGACCATGGTCGTCGAACAGAAGTAGCCCGCGTCCCGGGCCTGCGGGCCCGGCGACCGGCCTGCCGTCGCGGACCCTCCCGCGACGGCTCGTGACAACTCTGCGCAAGGAGCGGGACAAAGCGCGCGCGGGGCCGTCCGGACCGGGTGGTAACTCCTAGTGTCGCGATGCCCATGGCCATCTCCGAACGGGACAGCGGACACCACGACGGCGGCGGTGCCCAGGCCCCGGCCGGCGGCCTGCTGCCGCCGCAGAATCTCGAGGCCGAACAGTCCGTGTTGGGTGCCGTGCTGCTCTCCGAGCAGACGATGTACGCGCTGACGATCGACGTCAACCTCAAGCCCGAGGACTTCTACCGGCCGTCGCACGCGGCGATCTTCGCGGCCATGCTCGCGCTCTACGAGCAGGGCAAGCCGATCGACAAGCTGACGGTGACCGACCGCCTGAAGTCGGCGGGCCAGCTCGAGGCCGCCGGCGGCCCCACCGCGGTCGAGGCCCTCTCGGCCGCCCCGCCGGTCGTCGGCCACGCCAAGCAGTACGGGATGATCGTCAAGGAGACCTCGCTCGTCCGCGGGCTCCTCAACGCCACCTACGGCATCCAGCAGCAGGTCGCCGAGCACGCCGGCAACCCGCTCGAGCTGCTCGATCGTGCCGAACGCTCCATCCTCGAGATCGGCTCCGACGACCGGCGCAAGGACTTCCGCCCGATCTTCAACGTCCTCGAGGACGAGATCGGCAAGCTGCACGCGCTCGCCGAGGGCGGCCAGGAGATCACCGGCACCCCCTCCGGCTTCAAGGACCTCGACGAGATCACCGGCGGCTTCCAGCCCGGCAACCTCATCATCCTGGCGGCAAGGCCGTCGATGGGAAAGTGCCTCAGGCGCGGTGCGCTGGTCTATGACCCCTGGACAGGCGCGCGGCGGCCGATCGACGAAGTCGTCGCCGAGCTCGAGCACGGCGCCTCCGAAGCCTGGGTCGCCGCTCTGGGGCCCGACTTCAAGCTTCGGCCCGCTCGCGTCACGCGCGCCGCCCGCAACGGCCGCAAGGCCGTCCATCGCCTCACGACAAAGCTCGGGCGTCGGATCGAGGCGACCGACAATCACCCGCTTCTCACGATCCACGGCTGGCGCGAGCTCAGGGAGCTGGCGGCGGGCGATCGCGTGGCCGTGCCGCGCAACCTTCCCCGTTGCGGCGTCCGGAGCACGATGCTCGACGAGGAGCTCGTACTCCTGGCGGCGCTCATCTCCGACGGGTGCGTCGTCGGCACCACGCCCGCGTTCTGCTTCGGTGACGACTCACCGGTGCTGGACGTCGTGGAGGATGCCGCGGCAGCCTTCGGCTGCAAGGTCACCCGTCCACACGGCTACATCTCCACCGGCGATCGCACCCGCCCCAATCCGGTTACCGAACTGTGCAAGACGCACGGGCTGTGGGGCAAGCGCTCGGCGGAGAAGCACGTTCCCGACATCGTCTTCGGGTTGGTGGAACACGAGATCGCGCGGTTCCTGGGGGTCCTGTACGCCTGCGACGGCCACGTCTACGCGAGCGAGAAGCTCTGGCAGGTCGGCTACACGACGATCAGCGAGCGGCTGGCACACGACGTCCAGCACCTGCTGCTGCGGCTCGGCATCGTCTCGAAGATCCGCACGCTGAAGCGTCCCGTCTACGAAGGGACGGACAAGGTCGCGCGCGAGGTGCTGATCACCGGCCAGACCGACCTCAGGGCGTTCATCGAACAGATCCGGGTTCCCGGCAAGAGTGCGCAGATCGGACGGGCCGAGCGCGGTCTGCGCGGCGTCCGGTCGAAGACCAACGTCGACACGGCACCCGTCGATGCCTGTGAGCGCACCCAAGTAGCCGTCCTCGCCGAGGCGACCGGGAGCGAGGACCTGCGGGATCTCGCGACCTCAGACGTCTGGTGGGACGAGATCGCGTCGATCGAGTACGTGGGCGAGGACGAGACGTTCGACATCGAGGTGCCCGGGGATCACAACTTCGTCGCGGACGACGTCGTGGTCCACAACTCAGCGCTCGCTGCCAACTTCCTCGAGAACGCGGCCGTGCGCCACAACAAGGCGGGCGTGATGTTCTCGCTCGAGATGGGCGAGTCCGAGCTGGCGCAGCGCTTCATCGCCTCGCAGGGATCGGTGAAGGGCAACGACCTGCGGCGGGGCAAGGTCAACTGGCAGAAGGTGACCGCGGCGGCGAACGTCCTGTCGAAGGCACCGCTGTGGATCGATGACTCGAGCGACCTCAGCGTGCTCGACATCAGGGCCAAGGCGCGGCGGCTGGCGCAGCAGCTCGACGGCGACCTCGGGCTGATCATCGTCGACTACCTGCAGCTCATGCGCTCCGACAGCCGGTCCGACAGCGTGGTGGAGCAGATCGGCGAGATCTCCAAGGGCCTCAAGACGCTCGCGCGGGAGCTGAGCGTGCCCGTGATCGCGCTGTCGCAGCTCAGCCGCGCGGTGGAGCAGCGCCACGACAAGCGGCCGATGCTCTCCGACCTGCGCTCCTCGGGCCAGATCGAGCAGGACGCCGACCTCGTGATGTTCATCTACCGCGAGGAGTACTACGACGACGAGTCCGAGCACCAGGGCGAGGCGGAGCTGCTGATCTCCAAGCACCGCAACGGTGGCCTGGGCAACGTGCCGCTCGTCTTCCAGCACGAGTATCCGCGCTTCATGCCCGGCGTGCGCGACGCGGAGCGCTACGCGTGACGGACTGCCGCTACGGCGAGTGCGACGGCTCGGGGTTCGTCGTCGACACGGAGGCCCGGGAGACGCGGGCGTGCCGCTGCCGGCCCGAGCGGATCGCCACCCGCCGCGCGAAGCGGCTGTCGGCGGTCATTCCCCGCCGCTTCGAGGGCGTCTCATTCGACCGCGCGCCCGTGACCGACATGGATCCGCACGTCGTCAACGAGGTGAGGCGCTACGTCGCGGGTCTCGACGACAACCTCGACACCGGGCGCGGCCTGTGGTTCATGGGCGACGTCGGGACGGGCAAGACGACGCTTGCGATGCTGGTGTCCAAGAGCGCGCTCGAGCGTCGCCGGACCGTGGCGATCTACTCCGTCCCGCGCCTGCTGAGCGAGCTGCGCAAGACGTTCAGCGAGGACTCGGAGGTCTCCTATCTGAACCTGATCGACTCGTTGACCTCGGTCGATCTGCTGCACCTCGACGACGTCGGTGCAGAGAAGACGAGCGAGTGGGTCCTCGAGCAGCTCTACGCGATCGTCAACGCCCGGTATGAGGAGCAGAAGGCGGTCGTCATCACGACCAACCTCCAGCCCGACGCGCTGACCGAGCAGATCACCGAGCGCACGGTCTCCCGGCTGATGGAGATGTGCGGAGACCCGCTGCCGCTGTTCGGCGAGGACCACAGGACGGTGCACGAGATCCCGACCTTCGCCCCTGCCCCAGGCGCCCCGCTGCGCTACGGGCAGCTTCCGACCTAGACTGCCTCCGGCATGGCCGGCATCGTGATCATCGGCGCCCAGTGGGGCGATGAGGGCAAGGGCAAGGTCACCGACCTGATGGCCGAGCAGGCCGACGTCGTGATCCGCTTCCAGGGCGGCAACAACGCCGGCCACACGATCGTCCGCGGCGACGACGTGTGGAAGTTCCATCTCATCCCGAGCGGGATCCTGTACGCGGGCAAGAAGTGCGCGATCGGCAACGGCGTCGTGATCGATCCCGTCGTCCTGACGGGCGAGATCAACGGCCTCCGCGCTCGCGGCGTCGACCTCTCCGGGCTGCGCATCAGCGCCAACGCGCACGTGATCATGCCCTACCACCTGCTGCTGGACACCGCGGGCGAGACGAAGCTCGGCAGCGCCCAGATCGGCACGACCCGTCGCGGCATCGGCCCCTGCTACGCCGACAAGGTGAGCCGCCTGGGCATCCGCGTCCAGGATCTGCTCGACGAGAAGATCCTCAAGAAGAAGATCGTGGCCGCAATGGAGCCCAAGCGCCTCAGCCTGCGCCCGTTCGCCCGCAGCCCCGAGCTCGACCTGCAGGCCATGACCGAGGCCTACCTCAACTACGGCCACGCGCTCGAGCAGTACATCGCCGATACGCCCAGGATCGTCTGGGACGCGATGGACCGCGGCCTCAACGTGCTCTTCGAGGGCGCGCAGGGCACGCTGCTCGACATCGACCACGGCACGTATCCCTTCGTCACGAGCTCGAACCCGGTCGCGGGCGCTGCGTGCGCCGGAGCCGGCGTCGGCCCGCGCGACCTCAACGAGATCTGGGGCGTCGTGAAGGCCTACACGACCCGCGTCGGCGCGGGCCCGTTCCCGACGGAGCTGCACGACGACACGGGCAACCTGATCACGGAGAAGGGCGGCGAGTTCGGCACCACCACGGGCCGGCGGCGGCGTGTCGGCTGGCTCGACCTCGTGGCGCTGCGCTACGCGACCCGGCTTGAACTCGCTCACCCACCTCGCGGTGACCAAGCTCGACGTGCTCTCGGGCATCGGCGACATCGAGGTCTGCACCTCCTACCGCGGGAACGAGCGCGTGTGGACGGAGTTCCCGTACCACCAGTCCGTGCTGCACAACGTCGTCGGGCAGACCGAGCGCCTGTCCGGGTGGGACGAGGATCTCAGCCAGGTCGAGACCGAGGCCGACCTGCCCCAGGCCGCACGCGACTACCTCGCCTACATCGCCGACTACATCGGCGTACCGATCTCCCTGGTCGGGGTCGGCCCCGGCCGCGACCAGACGATCTGGACGGACGCGGGCCGCGCCAGCGCGCTGTTCGACGCCGCCGCGGTGTGACCGCGCGGCGCCTGCTCTGGGTCACCGATCCCACCTACCCCGCCGCCGGTCGCCGGTACGGCGATGAGGACGTTGGGCTGATTGCCCGGCTGCGCGAGTCGTTCGCGATCGCCGCGTGTGACCCGCGCGACGCCGCCGACCTGATGGACGGGTTTGACGGCGTGATCGTGCGCAACAGCGGCTCGGTGCTGCACTATCGCGACGCCTACGCGGACTTCCGGCGAGCCGCCGCCGGCCGACCCGTCTACAACCCGCTCGACGGCAGGGCCGACATGGCCGGCAAGGACTACCTCGTCGAGCTCAGCGCGGCGGGCTGGCCGGTGATCCCGACGATCGACGAACACGGCGACCCCGGCACGCTTCCACCCGCGCCGGCCTACGCGATCAAGCCCAAGGACGGTGCGGATTCGATCGGTCTCGAGCGCTCGGCTTCCCCCGATGTCCAGGGGCGCACGGACGTCCTCGTCCAGCCGTGGGTCGACTTCCTCTACGAGGTCTCGTTCTACTTCGTGGACGCCGAGTTGATCTACGCGCTCCATGCCCCCGACCCGGCCCGGCGGTGGGAGCTCGTGCCCTATGAGCCCACGAACGGCGACCGCGCCTTCGCCCAGCGGTTCGTCGACTGGAACGCGCTGAGCCACGGCATCCAGCGGGTCGACGCCTGCCGGACACGGGAGGGCGAGCTCCTGCTGGTGGAACTCGAGGACCTCAACCCCTACCTGTCGCTGGACCGACTCCTCGACGCCGACCGCGAGCGCTTCATCACAGCCATGCGGGCGTCCGTCCGGACGTGGCTTGCGGGCTGAGGATCTCCGCCTCGCCGCGTCGCAACACGCGCAGGGCCAGGGCGAGGCCTCCGAGTAGGGCCAGGGTTCCGAGGCTGGCCTGCACCGACAGGATTCCCTCCTTGGACCAGTAGACGTCCTCGAGCTCGACGAGCAGGGCGGCCTCGTCGAGGGTGAGGGCCGCCCCGATCCCGAAGGGCACCGCGAACCATTGGTCGAGGCTGGCGTCGCGGGTGACGATCGACGCCCCGCCCGCGACGAACGCGATGACGATGCCCGGGATGAAGTGGTGGATGTGGCGGCCGCCGACGCGGCGGTCGCGGAACGGACCGAAGCTCCCGCGGTGACGGATGCTGTGGGTGCTGAGCCGAACGAGGCCGGCAGCCACCGCGTAGGAGACGAGCAGGTTGAGCGCGGCGTTCTCGCGTTGCGGCGAGAGCCGGTAGCCGGCCACGGCGATCTCCACCGTCTCGCGCGCCGCCTCGGCGCCCGCTTCGAAGGGGTGCTCGGTCTCGGCCGGCAGCGGCGCCCGGCCGCGGCGCCAGATGAACCAGTACTCCTGCGCGATGGCAGCCGCGGTGACGCCGACCGCCGTGGCCCCGAGCAGCTCGGTCCGGTTCGGCGCCCTCACCGCCAGCGCTCGAGCAGATCCTCGTCCGGCACCTCGCGCACCACCCTGGCAGGCACGCCCATCACCACTGCGCGCGACTCTACGTCTCGCGTGACCACAGCACCGGCGGCGACGAAGGCCTCCTCGCCCACCTCGACGCCGGGACACAGCACGACGCCGCCGCCGATCCGGCAGGCCCGCCGCAACGTCGCTCCGCGCAGCGCGTACTCCGGCGCGTGGCGGCTCATGGTGTCGTCGTTGGTCATCGTGACGCCCGGGCCGACGAACACGTCGTCCTCGATGACCGTGAACGCGGTCACGTAGCAGGAGGTCTGCACGCTCACCCGGGCGCCGATGACGACGTCATTGTCGACGGCCGTTCCCCGGCCGATCAAGCTGCCCTGCCCGACCCGGGCACGCTCGCGCACGTAGGACTGATCGCCGATGATGCATCCGTCGGCGATCTCCGCGCCGGCGAAGACGATCGCCTGGGCGCCGATGACGACCCCGTCGCCGATCACCAGCGGCGTCGTCGCGCTTCCGCGCAGCGTCGGCTTGCCCAGGATCGCGCCGTCCTGGATCACGCAGCCGGCACCGATCACGGTGCCCGGATGGATGACCGCGCTAGGCGGAGACATGGTCCCGCCGTGACTGGTCGAGCCCGGCCTGGGCGGCCTCGAGCACCCGCACGACCCGCAGGCCGCTGGCACCGTCGGAGCGGGGCGTGCGGCCCTCGCGGATGCAGTCGACGAAGTGCTCGCACTCGATGCGCAACGGCTCGCGGTTGGGGATCCGAGGACTCCAGATGTCACCCGAACGGGTGATGTACTCGCCGTACGTGCTGGCCGACTCGTCGAAGCCCTTGTCGTAGACGGTGACCTTCCGTTCGAGATCCATGTCGTCGAACGTCGCCATCCGCTTCGAGCCGACCACGGTGAAGCGCCGCGCCTTGTGGGGGTCGAGCCAGGAGAGGTGCATGTGCGCGGCCCGCCCCGACGGAAAGCGCATGTAACAGAACACCACGTCTTCGACCGGCGGGCGCATGTAGCTCTCCCCGCGGGTCTGGATCTCGCTGGGCTCCTCGCCGAGCAGATGCAGCAGGACGGAGACGTCGTGGGCGCCGAGTGACCACAGTGCGTTCTCGTCGGCGCGCAGCTTGCCGAGGTTCAGGCGGTGCGAGTACACGTAGTGCAGCTCGCCGAGCTGCCCCGAGTCGGCGATCTCCTTCAAGGTCTCGACGGCAGGGTGGTACTCGAGCAGATGGCCGACCATCAGCAATCGCTTCGCACGCGTGGCCGCCGCCACGGCGCGTTCGGCGTCGGCGACGGTGGTGGCGAGGGGCTTCTCGACGAAACAGTGCTTACCGGCATCGAGCACCTGTTCGGCCAGCGCGGCGTGGCTGGGCACGGGCGTGGCGAGCACCACCGCGTCGACCGAGTCGTCCGCGAGCGCCTCGTCGAGGCTGGTCGCGCGGCGCGCGTCGGGATGCGAAGCACCGACGCGAGCGAGGGCCTCCGGGCTCGCGTCCACCAGCCAGACGACCTCGCAACCGGGTAGCGCGGCGAAGTTGCGCGCAAGATTCGGGCCCCAGTAGCCCAGGCCGGCGACCGCAACACGAACGGGCTCGGTCATGCGCACAAGCTAGTCAAGGCGGCCACGACGCGCTCCCCTGCCCGCCCGTCGCCGTAGAGCGCGGGGCGCTCGGACGGCGGTTTCCGGCCGAGTGCGGCCAGGGCCGCGGCGGTGTCGAGGCCGACGAGCGTGTTCCATCCCGCGTTCACGGTCTCGGTCCACTCGGTCGTGTCGCGCAGCGTCACGCACGGCACGCCGGCGAGGTAGGCCTCCTTCTGCACCCCCCCGGAATCCGTCAGCACCGCGCGCGCGTGGCGAACGTAGCCGGTGAAGTCGAGATAGCCCAGCGGCGGGAGCAACCGCACGCCACTCGCCAAGCGGTCGAGGAGACCGCCGGCCTGCAGGCGTCCGCGCGTCCGTGGGTGCAGCGGCAGCACGACGGGACCCGGCAACGCGAGCAGGAGCTCGACCAGCTGCGAGAGGCGCTCGGGATCATCCACGTTGCCGGCGCGGTGAGCCGTGACGAGCAGATAATCGTCCAGCTCGGGGCGGGGCGCCCGCGCGCCGACGAGCTCGGCGACATCGACCATCACGTCGCCGACGACCTCGATGCGACCGTGCACACGCTCAGCGCGCAGGTTCGCGGCTGGGGCGTCCGACGGGCAGAGCAGCAGGTCGGACGCGTGATCGGTCAGGACGCGGTTGAGCTCCTCGGGCATGGTGCGGTCGAAGGAGCGCATCCCCGCCTCGACGTGCGCGACCGGGACGCACGCCTGGGCCGCGGCGAGCGCACCCGCGAGCGTCGAGTTCGTGTCCCCGTAGACCAGGACGGCGTTCGGAGCCTCGGACTCGAGCAGCTCCCCGACCGCCGTCAGCATCCGGGCCGTCTGCGTGGTGTTCGAGCCGCCCCCGAGGTCGAGGCGATGCTCCGGCCGCGGCAGCCCCAGTTCGTCGAAGAACACGCGGGACATGTCGTCGTCGTAGTGCTGGCCCGTGTGGACCATCACCTCGGTTCCCGCAGCGCGCAGGTGCGCGGACACGGCCGCGGCCTTGACGAACTGCGGCCGGTTCCCGATGACGGTGAGGACCCTCAAAGGGTCTGCTTGAGGTGCTCGCCGAAGGCCCGCTGCACGCCTTCGGTGACCGGACCCGGCGCATGGGGAAGCGCGCGGCCGTCGATTTCCGAGATCGGGAGCGCCTCGCGCAGGCTCGAGGCGATGAACGCCTCCTCCGCGTGGGGCAGGTCATCGAGCGTGGTCACGCGCTCCTGGGCATCCGTGAGCCTCATGATCCGCTCGCGGGTGATCGAGTGCAGGATGCGGTCGCTCAGCGGTGGAGTCAGCAGGCTCCCGTCGCGGACCCAGAAGAACGTCCACGTCGGTCCCTCGAGCACGCGCCCGTGCGGTGAGACGAAGAGGGCCTCGTCGGCGCCCTGCTCCTTGGCGATCCGCCCCGCCAGCATGTTCGCGCCGTAGGAGAGCGTCTTGAGGGTGTCGAGGATCCGCCCGGGCGAGAACGTCACCGTGACGACCTTGGCGGTCGCCGGCGTGTCGGGCAGCGGTTCGATCATGGCGATTCGGCGCCCGCCTCGGGTGATCACGATCCGCAGGAGCGCATCCGGGTCCTCGGCCTCCGCAAGCAGTGCGTCGACCTCACGCCGCAACGTCACGATGTCCGCCTCCAGGCGGATACCGGTGAGTGTCTTCTGCAACCGCGCGTAATGGTCTTCGAGCGCGAAGGGTCGTCCGTCGTAAAGGCGGACGACCTCGAACGCCCCGTCGCCCCGGAGCAGCCCGGGATCGGTCACGGAGATCCGCGACTCGTCGGGGGGTGCGATCACCCCGTCCACCGAGGCCAGGTAGGTCGTCACGCCCCGGAGCCTACGCGCGCCGGCGACTCAGAGGCGCACCGCCAGCAGTCGCCGGGCAACCTTGCGCTGTCCGGACCGCCAGATGATCGCCGTCGCCACATACGCGCCACGACGCAGGCCGCGGGCCTTGAGCTTGTAACGCAGGGTCTCGCCGGGCTCCACCTCCCTGGCCCTGAAGCGACCGGCGCGAGCACCGCGGCGAGAGACGACGATCTTGACCCGCGCGGAGGTGCGCAGCTTCAGCACGAGCTTGAGGCTGCGGCGCTTGCTCGTACCGCCGAAGACCGGCCGGTTGAGCCGGAACAACGCCAGCGCTCCGCACGACGTCTTGCGCTCGAACCGGCGCTGCACGCGCAGGCGCCCATCCCGGCGACGCAGTGCGGTGCGGCGTACGTCCTTGGCGCCGGAGGACGAGCGCGCCGTGAAGCGGACCACGAGGAAGCCGTCCGCCGGCTGCACCCCACCCTTGTTGGCGCTGCCGTCCCAGGTGAAATCGCCCCGTCGGCTCTCGAAGTGCGCGATCCGCTCAGGCTTGAGCACCTCCCGTCCGCGCGCGACCTGGAACACGTCCACGTCGACCTTTGCACCGTTGCGTGGCTTGAAGGCAAACCGGGCCCCGGAGCCCTGCGGGTCGACTTGGGCGTTCGGGAGCAGCCGGCTCGAGCTGCACGCGGTGGGTCCGACCGGGGGCGGTGTTGCCGTCGGTCCGGCGGTGGCGGTGCCCGTCGGTGCTGCCGTCGGCGTGTCGGTCGGGCCGGCGGTCGCCGTGTCGGTCGGTGTCGCCGTCGGCGAGCTTCCGGGGCTGGCGGTCGGCGTGGCACTCCCCGTCGGTGTGGGGGTCGGCGTCACCGCGGGGGCCGGCGGGCCCGGAATGGTGGTCGGGTCGGCGGTCTCCGTGCCCGGCCCGCCATCGGCCGCCGTGTCGGGGCCCGGCAGGAGGAAGTCCGTCGCCGGAGCGTTGTCGAGCGGATAGACGAACGACATCGAGCGAGGGTCGGGCGACGGATTGGCCAGCGTGAACATCGTCGCGTCGTAGAAGCGCGATCCCACTGTGGCCTTGGTGAGCGTCGGGCGCTGGCCGGGACCGGTCGGCCCGTTCAGCGCGTTGAGATACGCGCGCGGGATGCTGAGCACGATGGTGCCCTTGGCTTGGTCGACCTTCCCCTTGATCTCCTGGTCACCGGGGAACAGCTGGCACTTGTCGCCGCTGGACCCGCACTCCACGCTCCCGACCGTGTAGTCGTTGTAGCCGAACTCCCACCCTCCGGCCTGGCTGTAGTAGGCGGTCGCGGCGCCGGCCTGATATCCGTTGACGAAGCGGAACGTGTACAGGAGTGACCCTGAGCCGGAGTCGTCCAGCGCTTTGCCGAGCGCCGCGTCGGAGAGATCGGCGACGCGCACATTGACGTTGAAGCCGCCGTTGGGAACGAGCGCGAGCGTCTCCGGATCGCGTTCGCGGCTGACCGACTGCGACAGGATGTCCGCGGCCGGTTCGGGCTGCGTATCGGGCGTGCGGATCTCGGCGAACGGGCTGAGGGCCGAGTAGTTGGCCAGCGCGTCGCCGGTCGGATCGGTCGTGAAGACGTTGAGCACGGGCCGGATCTGGTCGAGCGCACCTCCTCCGTTCGACGGCCCGCCGTTCTGCGTGACCACGGCCGGCGTGGCGATCACGCCCGACGCTGCGTCGGGGATCTTCGCGCTCTGGTTGTAGACGAGCGACAGACGTTTGGTCTTGTCGCTGTACTCGATGGCGAAGAAGTCCGCGAGTGAGCGGTCTCCGGGAGGCTGCGCGAGGTCGCAGGCGAGTCCGAGCAGGCAGACGGAGTCGTAGTGGAACGGGTGTGTGGTCGCCTTGACCTGGCTGACGGCCGGGGTCGCCTCGAGCGCGTTGAGCGACTGGTTGACGTACACGTCCCAGCTCGCTTTGAAGGCGCCGGAGTTGGGGTCGCCGTCGGACTCGGTGCCGTAGAAGGACACCGCAACCCGGCCGGGCTCACCGCCGGCGGCCAGCCACGGGAAGACGGTCGTCCGCACGTTGTCGCGGTCGACCTGAACAGGCGTCGACCAGCCGGGGTTGCTCAGCGGGTGCACGGGGTCGAGCGCGGACGTGACCGGATCGGTGTTCGGTGTCTCGTCGCACTTCGGGAGATCCTGGTGGTGCAGGGTCGTCAGGTAGGTGTGGAACTGGCGCTCGTCGTTGAAGGCGAGATAGATGTTCCCCTCGCGATCGTTGTCGGCGACGGTGAACGAGCCGAGGCCGGTGACGTCGTCGGTCGGGAGCTTGGCGACGTTGCAGTTCTTCCACGCGAGACCGGTCGGGTCGGAGATCGCGAAGTTGACCAGCTCGAAGTCCTTGCCCTGCTCGTCGGTGTAGCTCTGGTTCCAGCCGAAGTAGGCAATCCGGCCCTCGGCGCCTGGCGTGACGAGCGCAGCCGGCATCGAACGCATCGGACCGGGGAAGTTCGGGTCGTTGGCGGCGATGACGCCCTGGCGCTCCGGGTCCGGATCGAGGTCGTTGTAGGTCAGCCCGCCGTCGGTGGACTTCTGCACGACGATGTTGCGCGGCTGCTGCTGGTTGTAGGACAGCAGCACGTTCCTGTCGTCGAGGAAGGTCATCCACTGGCGGTCCGCGAGGCCGCCCTTGGCGGTGTTGCCGTTGCCCTGCGGGCCGGCGGTGGCGAGCGAGTGGCCGCCGTCGGGTGAGGTCGACGTCGTGAAACCGGTCAGCGGACCGAGGCCGGTGTAGGCGTACTGGAAGAAGCCGGCTTCGTTGCGCTTCGCGCCCGTGGCGAGGCCACAGTCGCCACCGCCGCCGGAGCCCTGCTGCCCACGGGGCGGCTCGCCGAGCAGGTGGAACTGGTCGCCGCCGTCGGTCGAGATCTGCGCGTAGTCCGAGGCGGTCGAGAACCCCGTGGGCCCGCACGTGTAGATGTTGCCGTCGTTGTCGATCTCGATGAGCGGCTCGGCCTCGTCGCGCTGGGGATCCGCCGGCACGGAGGCGGTGAACCCGAGGCCCTGCGCGGGATCGGACGGAAGATTCTCCTCCCCGGCGGCCTTCGGGGTGGCGCGAAGGGTGAGCTTGCCGTCGTAGCTCTGCGGCAGCGTGTTGATGAATCCGCAGGCGGTGACCGTGTAGGTGCCCGCCTTCGGGTTGTTGATGATGACCTGCTCGGTGGTCGAGCCACCGTCGCTCGTGCCGGTCGACCCGTCAGGGCCCGTCACCGTGAGGATCTCGTCCGCCGTGTCCTCGGTGATGGCTGGAGTCCATGTGATCGCGAAGGCCGCCTCCACCGCCGTCGTGTCGTAGAGACCGGCCGGCACCGTGAGCTTGATCTCGGTCGTGTCGCCGCCCGAGGGGCAGGAGCTCGTGGGGTCCACGCCGGGCGGAATCGTGCCGGTCCATTCGGCCGTGGCGGTTCCGGACGCGGGCGCGGTGACGGTCTGCGACGGCGGGATTGCGGCACCCGAGAGCGCGGGAACGCACGCGAGTGCGATAACGGCGAGAAGAGTGGCGATCTGGGATTTGCACATGACTGGCTTCCTCATCCTTCGGGGCTGATGCGGATCCGCCAGTCGCCGTCGCGGCGGACGAGATCGCGTTCGTAGATGTTGATGAAGGTGCTGCCGTCGGCGCGCGTGACCTCCGACTGCACCTTCGCGACCGCGGTGTCGCCGTCGAACGTCACGGACTGCACCGTGGAGCGCAGGGACTGGACCTGATCGCGGCGGGTGGCGGCTGCGGCCTGGAACGCGGCCCGGCACTCCTCCGGGCTCTCACCCGGCTCCCCGCCCTCCTCGCGCTCCCGCTCCCTCTCTTCTTCCTCATCGTCCTCGGCCGCGGCGTGTGACTCCTGGACGAGGTAGACCTCCTCGCACGCCGCCACGGCATCCCCCGTCCGTTGCACCTCGGCCAGGCGATCGAAGACGCGGTCCACCCCCGCGCGATCCTCCCCGCCACATGCGGACAACAGGGCGGCGACCAGCACGATGAGAGCAAGGAGAGGCACGGCTGCCGGAATCTCCTTCCCAAAAACGGTGCAACTCAACGGCGATTGTCCGCTCCCGTACCCGACCACCTCGGCCTCACCATCGAGTCCGGCCTGCTCAGAGCTCGAGGACCAGCTGGGCCGAGCCCGCCGGCTCCTCGAGATTGGTGACACTGATCCCCACGAGCGTGAGCCCGCGACTTCCGGCCGCGGGCAGCACCTCGGAGAGGAGGTCGCGCGCAGCGGCCAGCAGCGTCGGCGTGGCCGCAGTGGCGGTGGGCAACGTCTGCGAGCGGGTGGCGCGCGACGTGTAGTCATCGAAGCGCAGGCGCAGCACGACCGTCCTCCCCACTCGGCCGGCCTTCTGCATCCGCGCACTGACCCGGGTCACGACCCGTTTCAGCGCGACGTCGAGCGCCGCCGGCGATCGCTGCGGGCGCCCGAGCGCAGATTGCGCCCCGAACGACGTCCGGCCGCGGCGGGGTCGCACCGGACGCAGCTCGACGTTGCGCGCGAGCGCGAAGACCGTTTTGCCGGGGCCCCGCCCCAGGATGCCGACGAGTTCCGGCTCGCCGAGTTCGGCGAGATCTCCCACCGTGCGGAAACCACGCGCGTGCAGCTTGGCAGCGCTACTCGGACCGAGCCCCCACAGGGAAGCCAGCGGGAGCGGGTGCAGGAATGCCTCCTCGTCCCCGGGTGCGACGATCCGCAACCCGTCAGGCTTGGCCGCGGCACCGGCCATCTTCGCGACGAGCCGGGTGCTTCCACCGCCCACGGTGATCGGGAGCCCGACCCTGCCGCGCACCGCGCCGCGAATGGCCTCGCCGATCTCCGCCGGCGAGTCGCTGAGACCTTCGACGTCGAGGAACGCCTCGTCGATGGAGGTCGACCGAACACGCGCTCCCGTCTCTTCGAATATCGCCCGCACGGCGCGGCTCGCCTCGAGGCACGCCTCCCAGTCGGCCCGGGTGACCGCCGCACCGGGACACAACCGCCGCCACACCGCGCCGCGCATCCCCGACTTCACCCCGTGGGCACGGGCCTCGTAGCTGGCGGCGAGCACGACCCCGCCCCCCACCACGACCGGGCGACCGCGCAAAGTCGGGTCATCACGTTGTGCCACGGAGGCGTAGAAGGCGTCCAGGTCGGCATGAAGCAGCACGAACGTATGTTCGCACCCACGCCGGACGGTTATCCACCTCAGGTCATGGTGAGGACCATGCGGAAGCGTGCGTCCCCCGCCATCATCTTGTCGTAGGCGGCCTGCGCCTCGGCCAGGGGCACCGTCTCGATCGTCGGGCGAACCCCCGTGAGCGCCGAGAACCGCAACGTGTCCTCGGAGTCCTGCGAGGTGCCGGATGCGTGGCCCTTGACAGCCGTCGATCCGGGAATGAGCGCAAACGGCGGGACCTGCAGCGGATCCGCCGATGCTCCGACGACCACAAGCTGGCCGCGCGCCTTGAGTCCGCCGAGCGCGGGCGTCATCGCGTCCGGCACGGTGACGGTGGCGAGGACCACCTTCGCACCGCCGAGCCGGTTGAGCTCCTCCGCGACGTCCGAGCGGGTCGAATCGATGTAGTGATGCGCGCCCAGTTCCTTCGCCAGCGGTCCCTTCTCCTCGCCCCGGGCGATCGCCACGACCTCGAACCCCATCTTCGCCGCGTACTGGATGCCGAGGTGACCGAGTCCGCCCACACCCAGGATCGCCACGAGATCCCCGGGACGGGCGACCGATGCGCGCAGCGCGTTGAACGTCGTGATGCCGGCGCACAGCAGCGGCGCCGCGTCCACGGCAGAGAGGTCCTCCGGGATCCGAGCGAGGGCCTCGGCCGGCGCGATCATGTACTCGGCGTAACCGCCGTCGTAGCTGATGCCGGAGACCTGGCCGTTCTCACACGAGATGAAGTCGCCGCGGCGGCACGATTCGCAGGTGAAGTCGCACCCCCCGAACCAGCCGACGCCAACCCGGTCGCCGACCTTCCAGCCGGAGACGCCGTCGCCGAGGGCATCCACCTCACCGGCGACCTCGTGGCCGGGCGCGCGCGGGAAGTCGTTGCCCATCGCGCCCATCACCGTCAGCGAGTCGGAGTGGCAGACGCCGCACGCGTGGACCTTGACGCGCACCTGACCGCGCCCGGGATCGGGGACCTCGACCTCGACCACCTCGAACTTCGCGTTGGCCTCGGGGACCCGCACCATCGTCATCGTCGGCATGGGGTGCGTCTACCCGCGCGGCGACCGGAGCAGCGTCACGCCGCCGCGATTGCCGGCCGTGCCTACCGCGGCGAGCAGGCGTTGCTGCGGATGACCTTCGCTCCGCTCGTGAGCTGCACCAACGTGCCGAACGGCTTGCTGATGAACTCCTTCTTCCAGCCGGGCATGGTGTTGTCGAAGCAGAGGCCGGCCCCTGCGCTCTGCAGCACCTTCTTCGCCTTGGTGCACGAGACCTTCTTCGCCTGGATGCTCGCCTTGCGCCCCTCGTAGTTGAACGATCCGCAGCGCTTGAACGACGCGGCTTGCGCATCACCCGCCGAGACGAGGAACATCAGGACGAGCGCGACGAGGGTGGGTCTCATGGGTGGAGCGTATTCAGATCTCAGTGCCCCGCCCCTCGCCGTCGACAATCGAGGTTCACGCGCGAAACCAAGCTTCGCGCGTGAACCATCTCTGAGGTGGTCAGCCCTTCGTCGCGCAGATGACGAAGGCGTTGACGTCGTTCGAGTTGCCGATCGTGGTGATCCGGCTCAGCCAGACCTCCCATCCGCCCGTCCCGACCTGGGTGTCCCGACCGATCGCCAACGACGTGAATCCGTTGGCGAGTCCTCCCGACACCGCATAGGCGCCGGCCGGGCAGGTCGCGCTCGCGAAGGCGGATGATCCAGCCGTTGCCCCGATGGTCACCGGCGCGCCCTCGACCCGCGTGAACGTCGTGTAGAACGCCGTCGAGTCCTTCCCGTCGAGCCGATCGCTGTCGGCGGCCTTCCCGCCGACCAGGAGGAACGCGGTCGAGCTGAGCCCGTTGAGCAGGTTCGCGTCGGCAGCCTTGCCGGCGAGAGGCAGGAAGCGGGCGTCGCTAGCGGCCTTGTTGTAGAAGTTCGACGTATCGACCGTGCCGGTGGGGCCGGTGGGACCGACGGCGCCGGTCTCACCCGTGTCGCCCTTGGGGCCGGTGGGACCGACGGCGCCGGTCTCACCCGTGTCGCCCTTGGGGCCCGTGGGACCATCGGCGCCGGTCTCACCCGCGGCGCCCTTGGGGCCCGTGGGACCATCGGCGCCGGTCTCACCCGCGACGCCCCTCGAGCCTGCGGGGCCCATCGGTCCCTGCTCTCCGGCCGGGCCTGCTGCTCCGGTTGGACCGGTCGGACCGGCCGGAAGAGAACCCTTCTTGAAGTCCGCCGCCAGCAGCGACCCGTTCTTGATGTCCTTTCCAGTCAGGCTGCCGTTCTTGACCTGCTTGCCCGAAATGAGTTTCGTCGCGGCAGCAAGCCCGTTCTGCGCGAGCGAATCACCCCCGAGTGACACGAAGAGCGCAATCCCGGAAAGGAGAAGCGCGGGTGAGGGGCGGTGAGACATGAGACCTCCGAGTCGGATGGCGCAAAGCTATCCGACCTAGGCGAGGGTCGCCCGTGCGGCGAAGAGTGCCCCCGGAAGGAATCGAACCTTCAACCTTCGGATTAAGAGTCCGCTGCTCTGCCAATTGAGCTACAGGGGCGCGCCGGGTGAGAGTAGCGCGGGCTACTTCTCGGACTGCTTGGCCTTGCCGGCCCGCTTCGAGCCCTGCTTCGCCTTCTCACCGGCGCCCTTGCCCGGCGCCGACGGCGTGGACGACGGCTCGGGGACCACGGACGGGATCGCCGGTGCCGACTGGGCCTTGTAGGACTCGAGGTCGGTGCGCAGCGAGTCCCGCTGATCGGGGTCCTCGAGCTGGACTGCCTTCTGCGCCGCGAGGTCGCCCTTGCGGGTCTGACCGGCGAGGTAGGCGTACTGGGCCAAGGCGGCGTAAGGCCCGACCGCGTTGCGGTTGAGCGCCACCACCTCCTGTGCCTGGACGAGGCCCTCGAGATCCTCGAGGGAGGCGTAGGCCTGCACCACGCGCGACGCCACGCGCGCCTCCTCCTCCTTGTTGGTCGGCCCGATGTTCTGGTAGGCCTCCCAGGAAGCGATCGCGTCGCGCAGATCGGCTTTGCCGGCGTCCGTGTAGGTGTTCGTGTTCGAGTCGTACTGGTCGCCCGTGGCCGCGAGACTCACCTGCGCGCGGATGAGCTCGACGTACGCAGCCTCATCCTTGGGGTCGGCCTGCAGATCGGTGCGCGCCTTGGCGATGTCCTTCTCGAAGCGCTCGGCGCCGATGTCGCCGCCGCCGGACCCTGTGATCGCGTCCACGAGGCCGCCGCTGGTGTTGCCGCCGATGCCGAACAGCACCAGGCCGCCGCCCATGAGCACGGCGAGCGTGATGTAGACAACCTTGATTACGTTGCGCCTGCCGCGGCCGCGGAGGTCAAAGAGCATGCGTCAGTCGTCGTCCTCGTCGTGGGTCACTGCGAGAGGTGCCGTGTCGTCCTCGTCCTCTTCGTCCTCTTCGTCGTCGACGTCGGCTTCGCGGGCGCGGCGCCGGTCGAGCACGGCAGCAAAAATGATAGAGCCTTCGAAGAGGACGATCAGCGGCGCCATCGAGAGCAGCATCGTGATCGGATCGGTGCCCGGCAGCAGCATCGCCAGCACCGCGATCACGAGGATCGCGTAGCGGCGGTTGGCCCGCAGTTGCGCGACGGACACGATGCCCATCCGCGTAAGGGCGAGGATCCCGATCGGGACCTGGAAGAGCACGCCGAGCGCGACACAGGTCAGGATCGTGAACTTGTAGAGATCCCGCGCCTGGACGAGGATGTCGAAGTTGTCGGAGTTGAAGTTCTGCAGCACCTTGATCGCGTTCGGCAGCACCACGAAGTAGGCGAAGACCGCCCCGGCGATGAACAGGAACGGGACCATCGACATCAGCGGCAGCGCCACCCGCCGCTCGGTGGGCGAGAAGGCCGGCAGGATGAAGGCGTACAGCTGCCAGAGCATGATCGGCAGCGAGACGAGCAGCGCCGCGTAGGCGGCGACCTTGAACGTCGAGGTGAAGGGTTCGGCCACTCCGAGCGTCACGGGTTGTCGCTCCGCGGGCGGGATGTTGTCGGCCAGGATCTGCGCACGATCGGCCAGCGCTGCAGCCGCGGCCTTGGTTGAAGCGCTCGCGCCGGTGTCCTGCGCAACGGAGTCGGCGAACGACCCCGCTGAGGTTGCGAACTCACCGACGGCGCGGTTGAACGTCTGCGCCTTGGCGAGGGCGCCCTGGGCCTTCTGTCCGGAGGTCGCCTTGATGAAGGGACGGTTGACGATCTCCAGGACGCGGTCGTTCTGCCAGAACGCGACGGCGAAGCACACCACGAACGCGAACAGGCTGACGAGGATGCGGGTGCGCAGTTCGTCGAGGTGCTCGACCAGACTGAGCTGATCGTCGTGGCGGACGGATCGAATGGCGGCGCCCATGGTGGGCGGTCTCCTAGCGGCCGGACTCGCGCACGACTTCGCCGTCGAGCCCCGAGCTCTCGTGCTCGTCGGCTGGCGGCAGCCCACTGTCGGTGTCGTCGTCGTCCTTGCTCAAGGACTTCTTGAGCTCGCGGAAACCGCCGCCGACCGAGCGGCCGAGCGCGGGCAGACGCTTCGGGCCGAGGATGAGCAGGACCACGAAGAGGACGATGAGAAGCTCGGGGAGGCCGATTGAACCCATGGCGTCAGAGACCGGTGGGAGCGTCCGTTATGTGGACACTCGGCGAAAAGCGTAGCCGCTCGGCCCTAGCACGTTCCGCCAGTCGACTCAAGCCCGGCGGACGAGATGCCGACATGGGCCGCAGGAGCCCGCCATGCCCACCCCGCCCGACAACAGCCACCATGTCCGCCGCGTCGTCCTGCCGTCCGGCCGCGCGATCGAGGTCGTCTACTTCGAGCCCGCGGTCCCCGCGACTGCGCAGGTCGTCACCCGGCGCGAGCTGCACGTCTGCCCCGACTGCGACGGCCAGCTCGTCTACCCGCTGGACTGGGAGGAGCACGACGCCGTGCACTGGCTGGTCGAGTTGCGGTGTCCGAGCTGTGAATGGCATGACGTCGATCTGTATGCGCAGGAGAGCCTCGATCGGTTCGATGAGGAGCTCGACCGTGGCACGGAAGCGCTCGTGCGCGACCTCAAGCAGCTGACGCGAGCCAACATGGAGGACGAGATCGAGCGTTTCGTCCGCGCGCTCGACTGCGACGCGCTCCTGCCCGAAGACTTCTAGGCGTAGCGGTCAACGACGCCGTCGGCGACGAGCTCGAGCGCCGCCCGCTGGCCCTCGGGCAGGCCGGGGAGCGTTCCCTTGGCCTCGGCGACCATCTCCAGCGCCTGGCCGCGTGCCGCATCGAGGGCGTCCGTCGCCGCGATGCGGTCACACAGCGCTTCGGCCTGCTCCGGCGTGGTCACAGCGCGAAGATCCAGGTCGGCCAGCGCGTCATCACGATCGCGCGCGACGATGAGCGGAAGGGTGACGGTGCCGTCGAGCAGATCGGTGCCGCGGTGCTTGCCCGTCCGTTCGGCCGGGCCGGACACGTCGAGCACGTCGTCGAGCAGCTGGAAGGCGAGTCCGATCCGGCGGCCGAAGGCGCCGAGCACCTCTGCGGGACGCCCCGCCTCGATCGCCCCGAGGCGGCTCGCGGCCTCGAACAGGCGAGCCGTTTTGAGATCGCAGCGCTCGAGATACCGCTCCCGCGTGATGGCGAGGTCCCAGGCGTCCTCGCGCTGGAGCAGCTCCCCGGCGGCAAGCGCCGAGGCGGCGTCGGACAGGATCTGGACGTCCTCTGCGCGACCGTTGCGCGTGAGCTCTGCGAACGCCTGGGCGAAGAGCAGGTCGCCGGTGGCGGTGGCCATCAGCCGCCCGGCCTGGGCGAATACGGTCGGCCGGCCCCGGCGTAGCGGCGCCGCATCGAGGACGTCGTCGTGGACAAGCGTGGCGGAGTGGACGAGCTCGACGGCGACGGCGGCGCGCAACAGGCGCTCCTCGGCGGCCTCGTCGACCGGAGGGCCGGCGGCCAGCAGGACCAACAACGGCCGCAGGCGCTTGCCGCCCGCGGCGATCGTCGCCCCAGCGTGCTCGCCGAGCGTGTCCCCGTGATCGGTGGCGAGCTCGCCGAGCCGCACCTCGAGGCGATCCATCAGGTCCGGAACGTGCGCCCCAGCGGCGTCGATGACCGCCAGGACGGATTCGGCCGACGCCACTACGCCACGCGGCCGTGGTGCAGGGCGATGATCCCGCCGGCCGTGAGGACCCAGCGGACGTCCGTCAGGCCTGCACCGGTGAGCTTGGCGGCAAGGCCGTGCGGGTCGGGAAAGCGCCGCACGGACGATGGGAGGTAGGTGTAGGCATCGTCGAAGCGGCCCATGAGCGGGACGATGCGGTCGAACCAGATCCGGAAGAAGGTCGACAGGGGCGGACGCTGCGGCACGGTGATCTCCAGGACGACGACCTTGCCGCCGGGCCGGACGACCCGCGCCATTTCCCGCAGGCCGGCGTCGAGATCGCCGAAGTTCCGGGCACCGAAACCCACGGTGGCTGCCGCGAACTCGCCGTCGCCGTAGGGGAGTGAGCGCGCATCCGCCGTCTCCCAGGTGATACCCGGGGCCTTGACGCGGGCGCGGTCGAGCATGCCCTCGCTGAAGTCCGAGCCAACGACGGACGCGCCGCGGCGAGAGAGCTCGATCGCGAGATCCCCCGTGCCCGTCGCCACGTCCAGGGCACGGTCCCCGGCGCCGACCTCCGCGAGATCCGCGGCGCGGCGGCGCCACTGGTGGTGCAGCCCCGCGGTCATGACCGAGTTCATGACGTCGTAGACGCCGGCGATGCGGTCGAACATCGCCTCGACCTGCCCCTCAGGGAGCGTTCCGGCGCGTGCCGCCGCCGAGGGCATGCCGAGAGGGTCCTAGCCGCCGGAGCCGGCGACCGCTTCGGAGCCGACTTCCTCTTCTTCGCCGCGCAGTGAGGAGAGGAACGCGACCAGCTCGTCCTTCTTCTCCTCAGGCAGCTCGCGGAATGAAGGCATGGGCGCGGTCGGGTTGTCCAGCGTGCGCCGGATGGCGCCAGGCAGCAACCGGTCGCCGATGTGGGTCAGGTCCGGGCCCGGTCCGTCGTTGCCGTTCTCGCCGATCTTGTGACAGGCCAGGCAGCCCGATTGGGCCGTCACCATCTTGCCCGGCTCGAACTCGGGCCGCACGGCCAGATCGATCTCGTTCGGAGAACCCGCGGAGGCGCCGAGGTAGGTGAGGTAGGCCATCGCGGCGATGGTGAAGATGCCGGCGGCGGTGGCGACGGGCCGCCGCTCCGGACGACGCTCGGGGCTGCGGTCATAGAAGGGCAGCAGGAAGAGCAGGACCATGCAGATGGTCGGCACGCCGATCGTGGCAACCGGCGTGAGGATTGCCGGCTTGATCACGCGCAGCAGCTCGAAGAGGAAGAAGAAGTACCACTCAGGGCGCGGCACGTAGGTCGTCGTCGTCGGATCCGCCTTCGGGCCGAGCTCGGCGCCGAAGATGAGCGACATCATGACGATCGAGAAGACCACCAGGACGGCCATGATCGAGTCCTTGGCGACCGCGTACGGGAAGAACGGCTTGCCCGCCGCCTTGTGCAGCGCGTACTCGCGGAGGTACTGCTCCTTCTCGCGTTGATTCATCGCGCGATCAGACCTTGTCCGTCTTGAGCTCGGGATCCTCGGGCACCTTCAGCCACGGCGGTGCCGTGGTGCCCAGCTTGGACACGAGATAGAGGTGGAAGCCCATCATCGCCGCGATCGCGCCCGGCACCAGCATCATGTGGATCGCATAGAAGCGCGACAGCGTCGTCGAGTTGAACTCCGAGCCGCCCCTCAGGAAGTCCGACAGGAACGGACCGACGAACGGGCCCGTGCCGTTGATGTTCACGCCCACGATCGTGGCCCAGTAGGAGCGCTGGTCGAAGGGCAGCAGGTAACCGGTGAAGGACATCGTCATCGTCAGGATGAGCAGCACGACGCCGATGACCCAGTTGAGCTCCCGCGGGTACTTGTAGGCGCCGAAGAAGAAGGTCCGGGCCATGTGCAGGAAGACCAGGATGACCATGACGGTCGAACCCCACCGGTGCATCCCGCGCACGAACTCGCCGAGGAACACCTCGTTGGTCAGGTAGCGGATCGACTCGTAGGCCCCGCCCGCGGCGTCCGGCCGGTAGTACATCGCCAGGAAGACGCCGGTGACGGCCTGGACGAGGAAGGCGAACAGGCACGCCGAGCCCAGCGTGTAGAACCAGTTGGTCCCCTTCGGGACCTTGCGGAAGAGGGTCCAGCGCAGGCCGCCGGAGAGAGCGGTGCGCTCATCGACCCAGTCGGCTGCGGAGATGCCCGCCTCTTTGACCTGCTCGAGCGGCTTGCGCTGCGGCGTGGTGCCGGGCCGCTTCGGCGCGGGCTTGAGCTTGTCGGGGACGGGAGGAAGGGGAAGCTTGGGAATCGGCATGACTTACTGCTGCGGGGTCGAGAAACGGCCGGGGTACAGATACTGGCCGATGCCGTCGAGGTCCTGGCCCGGATCCCGGTACTTCTCGTGGACATCGAACTCGCTGTTGACCGAGAACCGCGGCCCGACCTCGAGCAGGCCGTCGCGGATGCGGAGATGGAAGCGGTCGAGTGGCCGGACCGGCGGGCCGCCGCTGACCCGGCCGGCGAAGTCGTACACCCCGCCGTGACACGGGCAGATGAAGCGCTTGGCGGCGTCCACGTAGCGCACGGGACACCCGAGGTGCATGCAGCGCGTCGAGATCGCGATGAAGTCGATGCCGTCCGGGAAGGCCTCGGGCGGATCGATCTCGGGATTGGAGTTGCGAGCGCGCACGTAAGCGGTGGTCTTGCCGATCTCCCCGACACCCTGGCGCTCGGTGATGACCTTCGGGATGTAGGTCTCCGTCGGGAAGTCCTCGGGCT
The DNA here is from genome assembly GCA_963781415.1 of uncultured Solirubrobacteraceae bacterium. GTDB lineage: Bacteria > Actinomycetota > Thermoleophilia > Solirubrobacterales > Solirubrobacteraceae > DATLGB01. The sequence goes on along the minus strand of CAWAFT010000002.1, from coordinate 1,656,480 downwards.
TGCCCACCGGGGTCCAGACCGCGGGCGGGCGCTCGAAGATCGGGGTCCCGGCGGCAAAGCCCAGCACGGGCAGCGTGAAGCCCATCGCGGCGAGGGCGCCGGCGCCGTGTGCGGTGCCCACCATCAGGCGACGGCGTGTGACCGTCTCGCCCTCGAAGGCGCCGGGAATATTGCGGTCCGCCGTGTACTTGGATTTCGGCGTCTTGCGAGCTCTTGAGTCAGCCATGCGTCTGGGAGTTCAGCTTCCGGGAGGACAGCGACCGGGGATAGTACGCGCTGCGCGTCGTCTTGAGGTGCCCGGTAAGGATGGGGGTGCGCCTGATCACAGTTGCTCGGCCGCCTTCCAGGCCTCGACAGCGTCCGTCGGACGCCCCTCGGCGTGGGCCTGGGCGCACCGGGCGATGGTCGCGGCGAGCCGCGCCACGGCCTCGAGGTCCCCGCGGCGAGCGAGTTCGGCAAGGCCCAGGGCATAGAGATGATCGCCGGCCAGCAGCGCCAGATCGGGTTCGGCGGCTAGCACCCTCGGCTCGGCGTAATGGGCGAGTTCGCCCTCGCGGATGGCCTCCACCGCAAGATCGGTGTGGAACCCGGCATCCGGCGGCGGCGGCACCGCGGCGGCGGCAAGGAGGCCGCCGCCCGACCGCAGGCGCTCGGTCAGTTCGACGAGCGCCGTCATACCTCGGTGAATGCCGCCGTCGCGGCCTCGAGGGTGCGCTCGATGAGCTCGGGCGTGTGGGCCAGCGACGGAAACCACGCCTCGAACTGCGACGGCGGCGGGTAGACGCCGCGGGCCAGCAGCGCGCGGCACCAGCGCGCGTGCGCCGCCATGTCACAGGCCTGGGCTGAGGCGTAGTCCGTCACGGGAGTCTCTGAGAAGAAGACGGTGAGCAGGCCCGTGGTGTGACAGACCTGGACCGGCCGGTCGCCCGCGGCGGCGGCCAGGCCCTTGGCGAGGGTCTGCGTGGTGGCCGACAGCCGCGCGTACGCGGCATCGTCGAGCAGTTCGAGTGACGCCAGCGCCGCGGCAGTGGCCAGCGGGTTGCCGCTCAGCGTGCCGGCCTGGTAGACGTCGCCGGCGGGGGCGATGCGCTCCATGAGCGCCACGGAAGCGCCGTAGGCGGCGGCCGGAAGCCCTCCGCCGATGACCTTGCCCATGACCGTTATGTCGGGGAGCACACCCGTGAGCTCCTGGGCGCCGCCGGGAGCCACGCGGAAGCCGGAGATCACCTCGTCGAAGACGAGCAGGGCACCGTTGGCGGTGGCGCCCTCGCGCAGCCGCTCGAGAAATCCCTGTGCCGGCGGGACGAGCCCCATGTTCGCGGGGTAGGGCTCGCACAGCAGTGCGGCGAACTCGTGCGCCTCCAACGCGGCGCTCAGCGCGTCCGCATCGTTCCACGGCACGATGACCGTGTTGGCGGTCGCGGCGGCCGGGACGCCGGGGGAAGCCGGGATGGACGCCGTGGCGAGCCCGGAGCCGGCCTCGGCCAGGAGTCCGTCGACGTGGCCGTGATAGGCCCCGGCGAACTTGAGGAGCTTCTCGCGGCCCGTCGCGGCGCGGGCGAGGCGGATGGCGCTCATCGCGGCCTCCGTGCCCGACGAGGTCATCCGCAGCATGTCCACGGACGGCACGCGCGCGGCGACCGTTTCCGCCAGCAGCACCTCGCGCTCCGTGGGGGCACCGAAGGTCGTGCCCTGGCGAGCCGCGGCCTCGACCGCCCCGACGATCGCCGGGTGCGCGTGGCCGTGGATGAGCGGCCCCCACGAGCAGACGTAGTCCACGAAGCGGTTGCCGTCGACGTCGATGATCTCGGCGCCCTCGGCGCGATCGATGAAGAGCGGGTCGCGGTCGATCGAGCGCATCGCACGCACGGGCGAGTTCACGCCCCCCGGCAGGACCTTCACCGCACGCGCATAGAGGGCGGCGGAGCGGGTGTCTGTGAGGGAGGCGGTCACACGCCTGCGTACTCGCGCTCCCACTCCCGGAACGAGTCCGTGAAGTAGAGCATGCGGGTCTTCTTGTACTCCGTGCTCGAGTACAGGGTGGCGCGCTCGTGGATCCCGGTCGCCTCGGAGATCGAGTCGAGGATCGCGTCGCACTCCTCCTTCGATCGCCCGTGGGCCATCGTGAACAGTGCGTAGGGCCAGTCCGCGTACGTGGGACGCTCGTAGCAGTGGGAGATGCCGCGGGTGGCGGCCATCTGACGGCCGAGCTCGAGCACCCTGTCGTCGGGCACCTTCCACACGCCCATGCCGTTGGCCGAGAAGCCGGCGCGACGGTGATAGAGGATGGCGGCGACCCGGCGCAGCGCCTTGCGCTCACGCAGCGATTCCAGGCGGGCGAAGATCTCCTCCTGCGAGACACCGAGGCGTTCCGCCGCGGGGGCGAAGGGTTCGGAGACCGCCGGCATCGGCCCCTGGGTGGCGCGGATGACGGCGATGTCGTCGTCGGTGACCTCGATCGGGTCGAGCTCGAGCGGCTCCTGGGCGGTGACGGCCTTGGCCAGGGCGTCGGTCCCCTCGACCATCTCGAGATCCATGCGGATCTTGAACAGCTTGAGGGTCGGGAGCTGACGGATGGACTCCGCTCCCGTCTTCTCCTGCAGCACCCTGAGCGTCTCCTGCATGCCGAGCGGCGAATTGGGCTCGACCGCGAGCGTGAACCACAGGTTGAAGTCGTGGTTGCGCAGGTAGTTGTGCGTAACGCCCGGATGGGAGTTGATGACCTGCGCGGCGCGATGCGGATGCTCGGAGTCGACCTTGGCGGCGACGAGCATGGACTCGTATCCCAACGCGCGCGTGTCGAAGATCGGGGTGATCTCGCGGATGATGCGCTTGTCGAGCAGGTACTGCACGCGCTCGAGGACCTCGTCCTCGCGCAGGCCGGCGGCCTCGGCCACAGCCGCGAACGGGTGCCGGGCGATCGGGAAGCTCCCCTGCAGCAGGTTGAGCAGCCGTTTGTCGGTGTCGTCGAGCGGGACGGCGCTGCCGTCCTTGCGTGAGCGAACCTTGGCTACAGCCACTGGCACACGTCCTTCGCGTGGTAGGTGATGATGATGTCGGCGCCCGCCCGGCGGATACCGGTCAGCGCCTCGAGCACGGCGGCGCGCTCGTCGAGGAATCCGGCGTCGGCCGCAGCCTTGATCATCGCGTATTCCCCACTCACGTTGTACGCCGCCACGGGCATCTCGGTTCTGTCCTTGACGCGCCGGATCACGTCGAGGTACGGCAGCGCAGGCTTGACCATGACGATGTCAGCGCCCTCGCGGATGTCGAGCATGACCTCCCGCAGGGCCTCGTCGCCGTTGGCAGGATCCATCTGGTAGCCGCGGCGGTCGCCGCGCTGCGGGGTCGACCCGGCGGCCTCGCGGAACGGGCCGTAGAAGGCGGAGGCGAACTTGGCCGAGTAGGCCATGATCGGCGTGTCGGTGAGGTCGTCGTCGTCGAGCGCCTCGCGCAGGTGGCCGACCCGGCCGTCCATCATGTCGCTCGGGGCGATGACGTCGGCGCCGGCCCGCGCCTGGGAGACGGCGGTCCGGGCGAGCAGCTCGAGGGTCGCGTCGTTGTCGACGGAGTCGCCGTGCAGCACGCCGCAGTGGCCGTGGCTCGTGTACTCGCACAGGCACAGGTCGCAGATGACGAGCAGATCGGGGTGGGCGGCCTTGATCGCCCGCGTGGCGAGCTGGACGATGCCCTCGTCGTCCCAGGCGCCTGAGCCTTGATCGTCCTTGTCGGACGGGATCCCGAACAGGAGCACGCCCGGGATGCCGAGGGCGGCGCACTCGCCCGCCTCGCGGACGGCCTCGTCGATCGAGAGGCGGTCGATGCCGGGCATCGAGTCGATCGGCGAACGGCCCGGCTCGGTGTGCACGAACATCGGGTAGACCAGGTGGCGCGCCTGCAGAGAAGTCTCCCGCACCAGGTCGCGCAGCATGCCGGTGCGGCGCAGTCGGCGCATGCGTGTGGCCGGAAACGTCACGCTTTGCAGGCTAGGCGAAGCGGCGCATCGCCATCCGCGCCACCGCGGCGAAGACGACCGTCAGGCCGATCAGGTGCAGGGCCGGCGCCAGCAGGGCCGGCTCGCCGTCGTTCACGGCGGCGTCGAGCGCCTGCAGCGCCCACTTGAACGGCAGGACGAAGTTGAGGACATCGATGCCGTGGTTCGTCGCGCCGGTCACAGCGCCGCTCGGCACGAGCGCCAGGGCCGCCATGGGCAGGCTGAGGGCGAAGACGAGCAGCGACGCGGACCTGACCTCGCGCGCCAGGCAGCCGACCGCCACCCCGAGCGCGGCAAAGGCAAGCGCGGCGAGCGCGAGCGCCGGCACCCACAGCGGGGCGCGGCTCCAGTCGACGTCGACGAAGAGGCCGAGGACGATGAGCATCAGCCCGCAGACGACGAAGGCGCACAGGGCAGCGAGCAGGATCTTCTCCACCACGAGCGTCATCCGGGAGACGAGCCCCCGCACGAGCCGCCCGAAGGCGTGCTCCTCGCGCTCGAGCGCGAGCATGCCGGCGGCGAGCAGCAGCGTCACGAAGGTCAGCGCGATCGTCACGGTCAGGGGGACGGCAAAGGCGTTGAGCGTCGACGACTTGCCTTTGACGATCGTCTCCTTGGCCCGGATGGGTTCCGCGATCGATTCGAGGATGGGTGTGGAGATGTCCAGGTTGTCCGACGCCAGCCGGGCGAACTGGGCGACCTGCTGCAGCGAGGCCGCGACCCGGTCCCCCTCGGGCAGGCTCTCGATCGCCGCCTGGATGATCGCCTCCGAGTTGCGCAGCCCGAGCACGTTGAACGACTGCCCGAGGAGGCTGAACCGGCCGCCGGAGACGATGATGCCGATGTACTCCGCGGCCGCGGTGGTCAGGCGCTTCGAAAGCGCCGCGTTGGCGCGGGCCAGCTGGGCGGTGATGACCGAGCGGACCTCACGCTCCTTCAGCGGGTTCTCCGCGTTGTAGAGCACCTCGACCTGCGGGGGGTCGTCGCCCGCCGACAGCGACTGCGTCGCCTGCAACCGGTCGGTGATGTCGGCCGGCAGGATCAGCGCGGCGACGACCTGGCCGGACTCGACGAGATCGCGCGCTTCTTCGCGCGTGTCGACGCGGACCGGATCGATGGCCTCGAAGATCTGATCGGCGTACTTCGACGCGTCCACCGCCTCCCCGCCGATGGTGACGTTGTTCTTGTCGGGCGGCACCTCGTTGAGGAAGGCGACCCGCGGCTTGTCGGCACCGGAGTTCGTGGCGACCCCGACCATCAGGGCCAGCAGCGCCGGGTAGAGCACCAGCGTCGCCAGCATGAGCTTGGAGCGGCGCAGGATCTGGAGGTCCTTGAGCAGCAGCCAGCGCATCAGTGGCCGCACTCGTGAAGGAAGCGGACGAAGGCGCTCTCGAAGTGGTCGGCGTCGCCGCGCAGGTCCGCCGGGGTGCCGGTGAACAACAGCTCACCGTCGGCCAGCACGAGCACGCGGTCGGCGTAGTGCTCGGCCTCCGCGACGTTGTGCGTCGAGTACACGACGGTGGTGCCGCGAGCAGCGAGGCCGCCGATGAAGTCCCACAGCACCTCGCGCTGACGGGGGTCGAGCGACGACGAGGGTTCGTCGAGCAGGACGACGGGCGGCTCGGACAGCAGACCGACGGCGATGTTCACGCGCTGGCGGTTGCCTCCGCTGAGGCGGGCGACCTCCTCGCGCGCGCGCTCGCGCAGGCCCGTCTGCTCGAGCATGCGGTCGACGGTCGCCTCGACGTCCTCGACGCCCTCCAGACGTGCGAACAGGCGCAGGTTCTCCGCGACGGAGAGCTTGCCGTACACCGCGGCCTGCTGGGGGACCCAGCCGATGCCCGACGTCGCCGTGACGCTGCCATCGGTCGGTTCGAGCGCGCCGGCGAGGATCTGCAACAGCGTGGTCTTGCCCGCCCCATTGGGACCGATGATGGCGATGCGCTCACCGTCGCTGGCCGCGAAGCTGACCCCGTCGACCGCTCGGCGCGAGCCGTAGTGCTTGCTCACGCGCTCGGCGCGCAGTGCGGTGGACACGCCCCGGAGGCTAACCCGGCGCGGACGACGTCGCCGCCGCGCGCGCCGCTTCGTCGGGGAGCTCGGTGCCGCACGCCGTGCAGACGACGTCGTCGGTGCGCACGGCCGTCCCGCACTCCGGGCAGCGCTGAGGCCCGCTGACCTCGATGCCACTTCCCACACCGGCCAGGGCCGCCTGAGGCCAGGGTTCGAGGACGAGATGACGGCGGAAGTAGACGACGGTCTCGCGCACCATGGCGGCGATCGGCAGCGCGATGAAGGCTCCGACGAGCCCGTACAGCTGCCCGCCCATGAGCAGCGCGAAGATGACGAGGATCGGGTTGATGCGCAGCGCCTGCGCGAAGACGTTCGGTGCCACCACGTGCCCCTCGAGCTGCTGCAGAGCGGTGAAGGCGACCATGAGCCACACGCCGTCGATCGGATCGGAGCCGAGCAGGGCGGCGAAGATGGGCGGCGCGGCGCCGATCGCGGGGCCGATGTAGGGGATGAGCTCGGCGAAGCCGAAGAAGGCGCCGAACGCCAGCGCGTACGTCTTGCCGTCGGGGAAGACGCCGACGGACCCGAGCACGAACAGCATCACCCCTGCGCTCGTCCCCATGATGAGCGAGAACAGCGTCTGGCCCCGGACGTAGCCGAGCACGGCCTGCTGCAACCGCGTCGGGAAATCGTCCTCGGGAGTGCCGTCGCCGCGCGGAAGAATGGCGCGCGCGCTGGCACCGATCCGTTCCCCGTAGAGCAGCAGGTACACCGACAGCACCAGGATCAGGATGAGCGCGATCGACGCCTCGACCAGCTTCGTCAGGGCGTCGCGCGTGAACGTGACGATCTCGCCCGATCCTTCGCTGAGCCGATCCCCCAGCGTCTCGAGCGCGGTCCTGCCCTGATCGGCGATCTGGACGTCGATGCCGTTGTCGTCGAAGAAGCCCTGAACGTCGGCGAGCGTCGCGTTCGCGTCGTCGACATAGGTGGGCACGTTGCGCTGGATGGCGGAGACCTGGTCGGCGATCGGGTTGGAGAGCAGGACCCCCACGCCCGTGAGGACGGTGAACAGCGTGAGGAAGACGAGGAGCACCGAGACACCCCGCGGTAGGCGCTGGCGGCGCAGGAGCGAGACGAAGGGGTTGAGCAGCAGCGCAATGAGCCCGGCGATCATGAACAGCAGCAGCACCGGGCCGGCGGCGCGGAGAAGGCTGTAGGCGCCGAGGACCGCCAGCGGTAGTGCGACGAGCTGGACCCAGCGCGGGACGACGACGGGGGCCACGGCGGCCGTCGGTACGGGCGGCGGCGCCTCGAGCGGCTCGACCCCCTCGGGTGCGGTGGGTTGTTCCTTCTCCGTCACGCGATGGATAGGTTGCCAGCCGTGCCGCCCAGCATCCTCTTCGTCGGCGACGTCGTCGCGGCTCCGGGCCGGCGGGCGCTGCAGACGTTGCTGCCCGGCCTCCGGGAGGAGCTCGGATTGGACTTTGTCGTCGTCAATGGCGAGAACGCGGCAGGGGGCATCGGGATCACGGCCAAGACGGCCAAGGAGATCTTCGCGGCAGGCGCCGACGTCATCACGCTCGGCAACCACACCTATCGACATCGCGAGGTCTATCGCTACCTCGACGACGAGCCCCGGATCGTACGCCCCGCGAACTTCCTCCCGTCTCAGCCGGGGCACGGCACGTGCGTGGTCGAGCGCGAAGGCGTCTCGCTCGGCGTTGTCAACCTGAGCGGCAACCTCTACATGAACGCCGCGCGTCCGGCGTTCGTCGAGGTCGAGGGCGCGCTCGCGGCGGTGGGCGGCGCCGACCACGTGCTCGTCGACATGCACGGTGAGGCCACGAGCGAGAAGGTCGCGATGGGTTGGCTGCTCGACGGCCGGGTCACCGCGGTGGTCGGCACCCATACCCACGTCCCGACGAACGACGCGCGCGTCCTGCCGGGCGGGACCGCCTACATCACCGACGTGGGCATGACCGGGGCGCGCGGCGGGGTGATCGGGGTGCTCAAGGAGGACTCGATCGCGCATCTGCGCACCCACATGCCGGTCCGCTATGGCACGGCCACCGACGACCCCTGGCTCAACGCCGTGGTGGTCCGCTGCGCCGACGCACCGAGGTCGGCCGCGGCGATCGAGCCGGTGCTGCGGCCGATGGCGTAGGGCGCCAGGAGCGCGACGAAGGCGACCGGCAGCAGCCAATCCAGGTAGAGGTAGAACCAGTGGCTCGTGGTGAGCTGGACCGCCACGAGCAACACCCCCGCCGCGGCGTAGCGGTCACCGCGACCTTGCCGACCGACGGTCAGTGCGAGCGCGAGCACCGCGAGTTGTGCGACGGACTGTCCCGGCAGCCCGTACAGCCCCCAGACCGAGAACGGGGAGTCCCGGTCGAGCTGAAAGAGAACCGTCCGGCGCCAGAAGTCCCCCAGGCCACCGTCGAGGAACGCCACGAAGCCAAGCGAAAGCGCCAGCACCACGACGGCCCCGGCCACGTCCCGCCGCGTGCGCACCAGCAGCGGGAGCAGCACCGCCGGCGCGAACTTCGTGAGGGTGGCGGCCGTTCCGAGCGCGCCGCGCGCAGCGGGTGCCGCCACCGCGGCGAGGACCAGAGCGCCGGTCAAGGCGTCGTTCGCGCCAGAGTTGGCGGCAAAGAGGGTGAACGGGAAGGCGAGCCACAGGTAGGCCAGCAGCAGGCCGTGCTCGCGCGACCGGCGCCGGCCGACGATGTAGACCCCGGCGGCGCACGCGAGATCGAAGCATGCGCTCGCGGCGTGCGCGGCCGGCAGGTCGTCCCAGCTTCCCGACCACGGCGAGATGAGCTCGAACGGGACATAGGCGAGATAGACGAGCGGCCCGTACGTGTCGCCGCGCGGATTGTCGACCGGGAACGAGCCGTACAGGTCCGCGAGATGCGTGATGCGGTCCGCTCCGATCACGCCGGCGTATCCCACGTCGATCACGTTGGCGTTCATGCCCTGCATCGCGAGCCGGAACCCGACAAGGAAGAAGATCCCGGTCCCGAGCCAGCGGGCGCCGGCGATGGTCAGCGGTATCGGCGACGCCGAGCGTCTGCTGAGGTGCAGCAGCCGCGCCAGCAGATACAGCAGCGGCGGGTAGGCCAGCGGTACCGACACGTCGACGTTGCCCTGACTGAAGAAGGCCAGTGAGACCGAGAAGGACGCCAGGACGAGCAGGTCGAGGTGCAGCATCCGCCACGGTGGGCGCGCGAAGGGGAGCAGGAACAGGACGAGCCCGGCGATCCAGACCGGCAGCGCCGCGGCGGTGCGGCCGAATGCGCCTTCGTAGCCCCGCGCCATGCTCCACCCGACCTGGACGCCGGTCCAGGCCTCGAGCACCTCGCCGCGATCGTCGAGGACGACCTGGGCGCGTTCCTCCCCGTCGCGGCGGAACGCCACCTGCCATTCGTCGTCGCCGCGCAGGTAGACGCGCTCCTGGAGTCCAGAGCCGAGCTCCCGCACGGCGGGCAGCGACCGGGCGATGGCGAGCACCCGGCGCGGATGGAGATCGCGCTCCACGACGGGGAACTGCGAGGAGACCGGCGACAGGTCTGGTTCCGGTCCCCGTTCTGACGTGCTGCCGGCGGACTGCGCGTGGGCGGGCGCGGCGAGCGCCAGCATGACCAGCGCGGCGAGGCCCAGGAGCCTCAGGGGCGGAAGCTCCAGAGCCGGTTGCCCAGGAAGCTCAGCGGCGTGGCCGAGACGATCGCCACAGCCTGCGCGGCCAGCTCGGGCATCCCGGCGGCAACGATCAGCAGCTCGAGGACGACGAGCGAGAAGAGGAAGGCTCCGACGGACACGGCGAGAAAGCGTGCGGCCTGAAAGCCGGCGTGGCCTTCGCCGGCGTGGAAGGTCCAGTGCCGGTTCCAGAAGAAGTTGTTCGTGACCGCGACCAGGAACGCGGCCACCGCGGCGGAGCGGTGCCCCGATCCGATCGGCACGGTGAACGCGAAGAAGACCGCGAGATTGACGGCGTAGCCGCTCGCCCCGACGACGCAGAAGCGCAGCAGCTGCAGCCAGTGGCGCGGCTGGCGCAGCGCGCGGGCCGCGGCCGTCGTGGTCACGCCTCGGCCTCGCTGGGGGTGGGGGTCGGGCGGTCGCCCGTGGCGGCGACACCGAAGTGATCAAGGACCATCGGGGCGATGTCGCGCAGCGACCACTGCGCCTTCGCGTCCGCGGCAGGGCCTGTCCCGGCCCACAGCAGCACCCCGTGCGAGTCGTTCGCGTGCAGCGAACCGTGCGAGCCGCCGCCGAGGTGCACGGAGCCGCCCCAGTCGGTGAACTCGTAGCCGGGTGCCGCCGACAGCAGGACCGATCCGGACTCGCGGCAGCGCAGCGCCGACCAGATCCGTCCGAGCGCGTCCGGGTAGCTGCTGGAGGTGACCATCCCGTCGGCGACCGTGAGCTCGAGGGCCGCAGGGTCGCCGTCGACGCTCCAGCGCGCACCGCGAAGGTCGGTGAGATCACCGCCGGGCCGGAAGCGCAGCTCGTGCCGCGGCGTGCGTACGACCGCCTCTCCATCCGGATGGTCCGTGCGGTGCATGACGAAATCGACCCCCTCGAGCGCCAGCGCTGTGCGCACGACCCGGCGCCGCAGGTCCTCTTCGTCGTCGCGGTCGAGGATGTAGACCTGCGCCGAGCGCGAGGCCGGGCACAGCGCGATCTCGCGCTCGTCGGGCTTGGCGGCGTCCGGCGGGAGGACGTCGAAACCGTCGAAGGCGGCGAACAGATCGATCTCCGCCTCCACCTGCGACTGGGAGTGATCGGAGCACACGATCACCGCGTGGTCCTCCAGAAACGCGTCCGGTCCGCCCCCCGCGTGCATCATCCGCTCGAGCGCGCGGTCGGCCTCGGCCAGCGAGGTGACCTGGGCCGACGGGCCGTTGCGGTGGGAGTGGCTGTCGTTGTCGGGCAGCGAGAGCAGGAGGAAGTCGAAGAGGTCGTGCTCCATCAAGTAGGCGCCGACGCAGCCCGAGTGGCGGTCCCGCAGGCCCGGCATGCCGAGCGTGGCCTTGCAACCGGTCCGCCGCGAGGCGAAGAGGTCGGCGTAGAAGAACTCGCGCGGCCCGTTGACCGGCTTGCGGAAGACCTGGGTGGCCAGGCGCGCCAGGGCTGTGTCGACGTTCGGCTGGTGCTCGTGGCGGCCCCGGTACATCAGGTACGTCGTGCCCGCGGTGCGCAGGTCCGCGTCGTCGAGGGACTCGAAGACCGTCGGGGTCTGGCGCGAGAGGTGCTCGCCGTTCATGTTGTAGACGGTGTCCGTGAGCGACTTGCGGAAGCCGAAGGTGCGCGACGCGCCGAAACTCGTGCCGTACTCGACGTAGCGGTTCTCCGCCCGGTGAAACCAGTTCATCGACGGAATCTGGTGCTGGTCGGGGCCGGTCCCCGTCGCGATCGACGCCGCGCACACCGGGGTGACGGACGGGTAGGCCGCCACGCAGTCCGGCCGGTAGTGCCCGCGCTCCATGAGCGCCTGCATGGCCGGCGCCTTCCCCGTGGAGATGGCCCGCTCGAGCATCGCGGGCTTCATCGCGTCCACGACGACGAGGACGAGTTTCTTGTTCACCGCAGGATCCGCAGGCCCGCGTACTTCTCGCCCTCACGGCGGCGGCCGCCGGCGAGCAGGAAGATGAGCGCACCGATCACGAGCAGCGCGAGCGGGGGAAACAGGATCGCCAGACCCGCGGCGACGAGGGCGAGCATCTCGCGGTAGAGCGGCAGCAGGCCGGCGGCGCCCTGGTCGAGGCGGACGCGGACCCGGGCGAACAGCGGCCGGACGGCGACGATCGCGAGGGCGGCGGCAGCCACGGCGGCGATGATCCCGGCAGCGACAGGCCCGCCTCGGTCGGCCAGCGAGCCCGCGCCCTCGAGGCCGGCAACCACGGCCGCGACGGCCGCGAGCGCGATCAATCCGATGCCGGCCTCGAGGCGCTCGTCGCCCGAGCGGCGGCGGACGAGGTCCGACAGGACCAGGCCGACGATCATCGCGATCAGGAACGGCGCCTGCTCCAGAAACGCGAAGTCGGTCCCGTCGAAGTCCACGCCGAGATCAGCCGAGGCGAGGGCCCCGACGAGCAGCGCGGGCAGGAAGGGCCTGATGCCGACCGCCGCGCCGATGCCGAGCGCTTGCAGGATGTCGAGCGCCGTGTCCATAAACTTGGGGCGTGACCTTAGAGGGCAGCCGCAGGCCGACGACGCAACACGAGCTCGCGCGCTACGCGGGCCTGTTCGCGTCGCGCACGCAGGTGATGAAGTCCTCGGCCATGCGGGACCTGATGGCGATCACCGAACGGCCCGAGGTCATCTCGCTCGCGGGAGGCCTGCCCGACACGAGCACGTTCCCGCCCGGTTCCTTTGCCAACGTGATGCAGCGGATGGCCGGCGAGCGGCTGGCCAAGGCGCTGCAGTACGGGCCCACGGAGGGGCTCGCCGAGACCAAGGCGTGCATCGCCGAGGTCATGGCGGCGGAGGGGATGCGTGTCGACGGCGATGACGTGCTCGTCACGACGGGAGGCCAGCAGGTCATCGACCTCGTCTGCAAGACGCTGCTCGATCCGGGCGACGTGGTCATCGCCGAGGCCCCGACCTACCCGGGTGCCGTCCCGACCTTCTGCTCCTACCAGGCCGACGTGGTGCAGATCGAGATGGACGACGACGGCATGCGCATCGACGTCCTCGAGTCCGAACTCGCCCGCCTGGATGCCGAGGGACGCTCGCCCAAGTTCATCTACACCGTTCCCAGCTTCCAGAACCCCGCCGGCGTCACGCTCTCCCTCGAGCGGCGCAAGCAGCTCGTGGAGATCGCGCGGCGGCGCGAGCTGCTGGTGCTCGAAGACAACCCCTACGGACTGCTGCGGTTCGAGGGTGAGCCGCTTCCGACGCTCCGCTCGCTCGACGGCGGCGATTACGTGATCTACCTCGGCACGTTCTCGAAGATCCTCTCCGCGGGTCTGCGCCTGGGCTGGGCCGTCGCACCGCGGCCTGTCCTGCACAAGATGAACCTGGGCAAGCAGGCCAGCGACCTCTGCTCTTCATCGCTGACGCAGCACTTCGTCGCGGGATTCTTCGCCGACGGGGACTGGCGGCGATATCTCGCGGACCTGGTCTCGCTCTACCGGCGCCGCCGCGACGTGATGCTCGAGGCTCTCGCCGAGCACCTGCCTCCCGAGGCGACGTGGACGCGGCCCCAGGGTGGACTGTTCGTGTGGGCCACACTGCCGGACTACATCGACACGACGGACCTCCTCGCGCGCGGACTGCGCGACAACGTCGCGTTCGTGCCCGGCCGCGCAGCCTTCCTCGACGGTCGCGGCGGGTCGTCGATGCGGCTGAACTACTCCGGGGTCGACGAGGACGCCATCCGGGAGGGCGTGCGGCGCATCGGCAAGGTCGTCCAGGAGCAGGTCAGCCTGTACTCCACGCTCACGGGCCGGCCGGCAGCCACCGCCCGGTCAGAACCCCCGCAGGCACCCGTCGTCCGCCTGCGTCGTTCGGCGTAGCGGATGAGCCGCGTCGCAGTCCTCAAGGGCGGGCGATCACTGGAGCGACAGGTCTCCCTCAGCTCCGCCGGGCGCGTCGAGGACGCGCTCGAGCGACTCGGGCACGAGGTGGTCCCCATCGACGTCGGCGCCGACCTCGTCGCCCGACTGCGCGACGCGCGCCCCGACGTCGCCTTCGTCGCGCTGCACGGCGAGGACGGCGAGGACGGGTCGGTGCAGGAGCTGCTCGAGCTGCTGGGGATCCCGTACACGGGATCGCGGCCGGGCGCGTGCGCGCGTACCTGGGACAAGGTGCTCGCCAAAGACGTCCTCCGAGACGCGGGGATCCCGACCCCGGAGTACTGCGCGTTCAACCAGGCCGCCTTTCGCGACCTGGGTGCCGCCGCGGCGCTGCCGGAGATCGAGCACCGGCTCGGATTCCCGATCGTCGTGAAGCCGGCCCGCGGGGGATCGTCGCTGGGCATCAAATTCGCGCAGACCGAAACCGACGTCGCCGGCGCCCTGGTGGCGGCGTTCGCCTACGACTCGCGCATCCTGCTCGAGCGGTTCGTCGACGGGCGTGACCTCGCCGTGTCCGTCATCGATGGCGAGGCGCTTCCCGTGATCGAGGCGGTACCCGACGACGGCGCCTACGACTTCGAGGCGCGGTACGAGATCGGGCGTACGACCTTCGTGTGCCCAGCACCGCTGCCGGCTGCGCTCGCGGCCCGGGCGCAGGAACTGGCCGTGGCCACCTGGAGCGCCTTGGGCTGCGGCGGCTTCGCTCGGGTCGACCTGATGCTCGCCGGCGAGGACCTGTTCGTGCTCGAGGCCAACGCGATCCCCGGGCTGACCGACACCTCGCTGCTGCCGCAGGCCGCCGACGCCGCCGGTCTCGCGTTCGACGCATTCGTCGAACGCGTCCTGACGCTCTGTAAAACGTGAAACATCCGCGTCGATAGCGCGGACGGCGTAAAACGTGAAACGCCGGCTCAGGAGTCGCCGGCGAAGTCCTCCGGGGAGACCTCGTCGAGGAAAGCCTTGAACTTGTCGACGACCTCTTCCTGGTCCTCGACCTCATGCTCGAACTCGATCGCGGACTCCGCCATCACGTCCTCGGCGGCGAAGATCGGCGCTCCGGCCCGCACCGCCAGCGCCAGCGCGTCGCTCGGTCGCGAATCGATCTCCACGTCCCGGCCGTTGATCGACAGCGTGATGGTGGCGTAGAAGGTGTTCTCGCGTAGCTCGGTGACGGACACCCGCTGGCAGTTGACCTCGAGTTCGCCGAGCATCTCGAAGAGCAGATCGTGCGTCATGGGCCGCGGGGTCGTGGCTCCCTGCAGCTTCATCAGAATCGCCGCTGCCTCTGGATGCCCGATCCAAATCGGCAGGAACTTGTTGGTGTCGACGGCCTTCAGCAGCACGATCGGTTGCTTGCCGACCATGTCGAAGGAAACGCCGTAGATGACCATCTCCTGCAAGCTCTTGAGTATAGGTGTCGGTCCGGCTGCGGCCCTCGCGTTTGGCGGCCGTGAACCCCTGCCGTAGGGTTCCCGCGCACGTGACTCGCTCCCTCCTCACGGCCGCGCTCTCGGCCCTCGTGCTCTCCCTGCTTGCCGCCCCTGTTCGCGCCGCGTCGCCCCTTTCGGCTGGTTCGGCGGCAGCCCGTGGCGGTCTGGCGCTGTCACCGCTCTCAGGCGTGCCGAAGTCAGCGCAATACGGCGACCAGTTCACGGCGCGAGGCCGGGTCAAGGCGCGGCGCAGGTCGGCCGGCAAGGTGACCCTCGTCGCGGTTCTGCTCGACGCCGGTTCGCGCACACAGCTCGCAACGAGAACCCTGCGCCGCCTCAAGCGCAACCGCCAGCGTCGCTTCCGCATCCCCGTCGTGGTGCCCACGCGCGGCCTCACGCCAGGCCGATTCCGCTTCCGCGTCTGTGCCCAGAGCCCCGCGCGGGCGTCCCGCTGCTCCAAGCGGTTCCTGAACCTCGGCCCGGACGGGGTCGTCGGCACACCGACCCCGACGCCCACCAGCACAACGGCCACTCCGACCGCGACGCCCGCCCCCACCATCGGGCCTCCAACACCCACCGTCACGCCCACCCCGACACCATCGGCCACCGCGGTCCCGACGGTCAGCCCGACGGCGACCGTCACCGCGACCACGACGCCCTCCGCTACGCCGACCGGAACTGTGACCGCCACGCCAACTGGAACCGCGACCGCGACGCCGACGGCCACTGCAACCGCGACCGCGACCGCGACGCCGACGGCCACTGCAACCGCGACCGCGACCGCCACATCGACGCCAACCGCGACGCCGACGGCCACTGCAACCGCGACCGCGACCGCCACATCGACGCCAACCGCGACCGCGACGGCCACATCGACGCCGACGGCGACCGCGACCGCGACCATCGACGCCAACCGCGACCGCGACGCCAACCGCGACCGCCACATCGACGCCAACCGCGACGCCGACGGCCACGCCCACGGTCGGAGCGGAGAGTGTCGGCGACCGCCTCTTCCCCAATCTCGGCAACCTCGGCTACGACGCCCAGGGTTACGACGTGTCGTTGAGCTACACGCCGGCGGTGCCCTTCGTCGCCTCGACGCTCGCGGGCACGGCGACGATGACGGCGCTAGCCACGGAGACCCTCTCGCGATTCAGCCTGGACCTCCAGGGCTTCACCGTGACCGCGGTGACCGTGAACGGCCAGCCGGCGACCTTCACGCGCTTTGACCCGGGTCCGATCGACGCCCACAAACTCAGGATCACCCCGGCGACCCCGATCCCCCAGGACAGCACGTTCACGACGACCATCGCCTACAGCGGCGTCCCGCCCGAGATCGTGGATCCGGATGGATCGTCAGAGGGCTTCCTCCCTACTGACGATGGCGCCTTTGTCGTCGGCGAGCCGATGGGCAGCATGGGGTGGTTTCCGAACAACAACCATCCGATCGACAAGGCGACGTTCCGGATGAGCATGCGCGTGCCCGCGGCCCTCGACGTCGTCGGCAACGGCGTGCTGGAGTCGAACACCCTCACGCCGCCGTACCGGACCTTCGTGTGGAACGAGACCCACCCGATGGCGACGTACCTGACGACTGCCACCATCGGACCGTTCGCGGTGGTCCAGTCCACCGTCAACGGGCTGCCCTACTACGACGCCACCGATCCGCATGCGGGGCCCGGTACCGGCGTTCCGAACGAGCCGGCGATGATCGCGCTGTTCGAATCCAAGTTCGGTGCGTATCCCTTCAGCATCGCCGGAAGCATCGTCGACAACTACCCGACCGCCGGCTACGCGCTCGAGACCCAGACCAAGCCGATCTACCCGCTCGGAGCCTTCGCGGGCGACGACACGGTCTCGCACGAACTGGCGCACCAGTGGTACGGCGACAGCGTGTCGCCCGCCCGGTGGGAGGACATCTGGCTCAACGAGGGCTTCGCCGAGTTCAGCTCGTACCTCAATGCCGAGGCCGGGGGCGACACCAAGTCCTATTACGACACCACCTACGCCCGGGCCGGGACTTCGAGCTTCTGGACGATCCCGCCGGCAGCACCCGCGTCCGGCGCCGACCTCTTCGCCGGCGCCATCTACGAGCGCGGAGCAGCCACCCTGGCGGCGCTCCGCCTCATCATCGGCGACCCGGCGTTCTTCGATGTCATGAAGACCTGGGCTACGGACCACAAGTACGGCAACGTCACGACACCGGAGTTCATCGCTCTCGTCAAGGCCAAGAGCACGAAGCCCCCGGCGCGGCTGGGAGCGTTCTTCCAGGACTGGCTGTATGACGCCGACAAACCGACCATCACACCTGCGAACTTCGACACGTTCTGACCGAAGGCAACCGAACCGGCGCCCGCCACGTTGAGCAGGCGTAGGATGCGCGCGTGCTCTCCCGTCGCTCCTTCATCCGGACCGGCCTGGTGGGCGCCGGCGCGCTGTCGTTCGGCACCGCATTCTGGCGCAATGCGCTCGCCGCGGCCCCGATAACCAAGTCCGGGACGGGGCCGTACGGGACGCTCCTGCCCCCGGACGCCAACGGGGTCATGCTCCCGCCGGGCTTCTCATCGCGGATCATCGCCCGCGGGAACGCGCCGGTCGGCACCACCGGTTACGTCCTCCCCATCTTCCCCGACGGCGCCGCGACCTTCGCGACCCCCGACGGGGGTTGGTTACTCGCGGTCAACAGTGAGGTACCGGGGGGCCTCGGCGGCGCGTCGGGCATTCGCTTCACCCCGGACGGGTCGGTCAGCGCCGCCTACCGGATCCTGGGCAACACGAGCACGAACTGCGCCGGGGGCCCGACGCCCTGGGGCACCTGGCTCTCCGGTGAAGAGATCGACGCGGGCCAGATCTGGGAGTGTGACCCGACGGGTGCCAAGCCAGGGGTGGCGCGGCCGGCGATGGGTGTCTTCAAGCACGAGGCCGCGTGCGTGGACCCCGTGCGGGAACAGCTCTATCTCAGCGAGGACATCGGGGACGGCGGCTTCTACCGGTTCACCCCCGACACGTACCCCGACCTGAGCACCGGACTGCTCGAGGTGGCATGCGACGGTGGGGCCGGCAGAGTCATCTGGAAGCCCGTACCGGATCCGACAGCGGCGGCCGGGCCGACCCGCAAGCAGGTTCCGGACATGATCCCCTTCAAGCGCGGAGAGGGCATCTGGTTCGACTCGGGAAAGGTCTATCTCGCCACCACGTCCGACGAGACGATCCACCTCTACGACACCGCCACAGGCACCATCGAGGTCCTGTTCCGCGCTGCCGACGTCGCGGACACGCCCCTGCGGGGTGTGGACAACCTGCACGTGTCGCGGTCGGGCGACCTCTTCGTCGCGGAGGACTCGTACACGAACGACCCCGATGCGATGGACGTCTGCCTGATCACTCCCGACCGTGAGGTCTCACGCTTTCTCAAGCTCACCGGCCCCGAGCACTTCTTCCCGGGGGCGGGCCAGTCGGAGACCACCGGGCTCTGCTTCGATCCCAGCGGCCGTCGCCTCTACCTCTCCTCCCAGCGCGGCGCAGGCCTTGGGATCCTCTACGAGGTGACCGGCCCCTTCCGCGAGTCCGCGCCCGTCCCGCCGGCGCCCGGCATCCCGCTTGGCATCGCCGTTCTCAAGCAGATGCCGCTGCGCAAGTTCGCGCGCAAGGGCCTCGTGGTGGCGCTCACGCTCGACCAGACCTCAACGGTCTCCTTCAAGCTCACCGCCAGGTCGGGCAAGCGCACCCGGGTGCTCGCCCGCTCTGTGCGCGAGATCCAGCAGGGTCCGGAGTACGTGACGCTCAAGCCGAGCTCGAGCCTTGCCGGCAAGCTCAAGCGGCAGCGGACCGGGCTACGGGCACGCCTGGAGGTCCGCGTTTCCACACCGGGAGCGCCGGAGCGCGTCCTGCGAAGGACCATCCGTCTCAAGGGGAAGCCGCGCCGGAAGTGATGACCGCTGGTGCGCGGAGCCTCGCGGCCACTCGACGCACACCACAGTCCACGGCGAGTGGGCGATCCAGGACTCGAACCTGGGACCTCTTCCTTATCAGAGAAGCGCTCTAACCGACTGAGCTAATCGCCCGTGAGGGTCGCCGATGATAGCGCGGCGCTCAGGCCGCGAAACGGCGTGCGAGGGCCTCGGCGGCCTCGTGCGAATCCAGCGACAACGTGACCGTGTAGCCGTCGCCCTTCGGGACGACCCGGACCGCCGATCCCAGTGCGCGGCCGAGGGTGTCGGCGAGATCGGAGGCGGCGGCGACGTGGTCGGGGTGCGCGCCGGTGCCTCGGCTGGCGCGGATGGGCTGGGCCGCCTCGCCGGCCGCCCGTGCCTCGGCCTCGGTGCGACGGACGGACCATCCCTGCGCGGCGGCGCGGCGAGCCACCCTGCGGCGGGCATCATGGTCGCCGGCCATCAGCACCGCGCGGCCGTGACCCTCCGACAGGGTGCCGTCCGCGAGGAGATCGAGGACGTCGTCGGGCAGGTCGAGCAGGCGGACGAGGTTCGAGACGGCGACGCGGGACCGGCCGATACGGCGCCCCAGGTCCTCGCGGGTCAGGCCGAGCTCCTCCGTGAGCATCACGCAGGCGCGAGCCTCCTCCACCGGGTTCAGGTCCTCGCGCGCGACGTTCTCGATCAGTGCGATCTCCAGTGATTCCACGTCGTCGTGGGGCCGGACGACCGCGGGCACGGTCTCGAAACCCGCGAGCTGGGCTGCGCGCCAGCGGCGCTCGCCGGCGATCAGTTCGTAGGTGCCGCCGGCCAGCGGGCGCACGAGCACCGGCTGCAGGACCCCGCGCTCTGCCAGTGATGACGCCAGTGCGGAGAGGGCCTGCTCGTCGAAGTGGCGGCGCGGCTGGTTGGGGTTGGCCGAGATCAGCTCGACGGGGATCTGGCGCAGGTCGGCGCTGACCGGGCCCGGGTCCTGCCCGGCGGGGGCCGTGGCCGTCAGGATCGCGGCGAGGCCGCGGCCCATCCCGCGCTTGGGTTCAGCCACGGGCCGCCACCTCCTTCGCAAGCTCGAAATACGCCTCGGACCCGGCGCAGTTGGGATCGTGGTGGATCACCGCGCGCCCGAAGCTCGGGGCCTCCCCGAGCCTGACGTTGCGCGGGATCACCGTGTCGAAGACCAGCGACGGGAAGTGCTTGCGCACCTCAGCCTCGACGTCCTGGGCGAGCTTGGTGCGCGGATCGTGCATCGTCAGCAGCATTCCGGCCACGGTCAGCCGCGGGTTGAGCTCGCGCTGCACCAGGTTCAGGGTGTCGAGCAGCCCGGCGAGCCCCTCGAGGGCGAAGTACTCCGTCTGCACGGGGACGATCACGCGGTCGGCGGCCACCAGCGCGTTGACCGTCAGCGGGCCCAGCGAGGGCGGGCAGTCGAGGATGACGAAGGCGTAGCGCTCGCGTACCGGCGCGAGCGCGTCCCGCAGCCGGTTCTCGGAGCCCGCGAGCCGCGGGAGCTCCATCGTCGCGCCGGCCAGGTCCGGGGTCGAGACGAGCAGATCGAGGCGGTCGATGCCCGACGGGCGCAGCGCAGCGGAGGTCTCGACCTCTCCGCCGAGGACGTCGTACAGGCCCGGCGCCACCCGCTCGAGACCGAGGCCCGTGGTGGCGTTGCCCTGCGGATCCACGTCGACGAGCAGGGTCGGGTAGCCCGCCTCGGCGATGCACGCCGCGACATTGACGGCGGTGGTGGTCTTCCCCACACCGCCCTTCTGGTTGGCGATCGCGTAGACGGTTGCCATCAGGCCGAACCTACCGCTCGATCCGGACACCGGAGGGGTCGTTTGAGCGCGATTCCCGCACGACGCGGAAAGCGGTCGGGAACGGGCCCGACCCGGTCGAAGACCCACAGGGTGCGCCGCTGTGACCCCGGAAACGGGGTGACGGGGATGACCTCGGGCTCCGCGAGGCCGAGCACCCTTGCCGCATAACGGCCGTCGGCCTCCTCGTCAACCTCGACGGCCCCTTTCCAGAACACGGCGCGCCCACCCTCCTCGAGCAGCGGGGCCGCGTACTCGCACAGCACCGGCAGCGCCGCGAGCGCGCGGGCCACGACCACGTCGGCCGACCCGGCCCACTCCTCGGCGCGCGCCCAGTCGACCCGGACGTTGCCCAGCCCGCAGCGCTCGGCCGTCGTCGCAATCCACTCCGCCTTGCGACGCGATGCCTCGACACAGATGACCTGCGTGGCCGGCAGCGCATCCGCGAGGACGAGGCCGGGCAGGCCCGCACCGGAGCCGAGGTCGACGATGCTGCCCGGCGTTCCCACGGGCGGCAGGCCGGCAAGGCAATCCGCGATGTGCACGTCGCGGACACGGGCCTGGTCGCGGACGGAGGTCGGCGCGTCCGGCGCACGTAGCGCCGCGGCGAGCTGGTCGAGCGCCGCGCTCAGCTGAGCGGTGCGACGACGAGGTGGCGGTCGGGCTCCTGGCCCTCGGAGAACGTCTCCACTCCGCCACGCTCCTTGAGGTGCTCGTGCACGACCTTGCGCTCGATCGCGCTCATGGCGTCCAGCGCGACGGGCTCGCCGGTACGCTCGACGCGCTCCGCGGCCTCCTCGGCCTGGCGCTCGAGCACGAGCCGGCGGCGCTCGCGGTAGCCGGCGGCGTCGATGTTGACCCGCGGTCCCGACGCCTTGCCGCCACCGGCGATCTTGTAGGCGAGGTGCTGGACGGCGTCGATCGTCGAGCCGTGGCGGCCGATGAAGGCGCCCAGGTCGTCGCCGTCGATCATCACGTTGATCTCCTCACCCGCGGTCTCGACCTCGACCTCGGCGTCGAGGTCGAGGGCGTCGAGCACCTCTTCGATGAGGTCGCGGACGCGCTCCTCGGCAGTCATCGGCGTCTCCCGGATCGCTTCTTCTTCTTCTTCGGTGGCGCCGGCGGGGGCCCGGTGGGCCGGCCCTTGGGCTTGCCGGCACCCGCGCCGACCGCGGCCAGTTCGCGGTCCTCCTTCTTGGAGATCCCGAGTTGCTCGAACAGGCTCGGCTCCGGCGGGTCGTCCGGGTTGCGCGGCGGGCGCAGCGGGCCCAGGCGGCGGCGGACGATGGCCTGCTGGGCGATGGTCCAGAGGTTCGTCGTGATCCAGTACAGGAGCAGGCCGGCCGGGAACTGGAAGACGAAGACGACGAAGAAGAACGGAAGCCCGTACATGATGTACTTCTGGGTCTTGTCAGCGCTCACCGTCGACATGACGGTCGACACGAGCTGGGAGCCGACGTAGAGCACGATCAGCGTGATGAGCACCGCGCCCTCGGCCTTCGTCGTCAGGTTCGGGATGAAGAGGAAGTCAGCGGTGCCGCCATCCGGGCACGGAAGCGGGTTGTCGATCGGATTCGGCGCGCCGTTGACGGTCGGGCAGATGTCGACGCGCAGGTCCTTGCGCAGCATGTAGAAGAGCGAGATGAAGACCGGGATCTGCGCCAGCAGCGGCAGGCAGGACGCGAGTGGGTTGATCTTGTTCTCGCGGTAGAACTTCATCAGCTCCTGGTTGAGCCGATCCTTGTCGTCCTTGTACTTGGCCTGGAGCTTCTTCAGCTCGGGCTGATGGCGCGCCATCGACTGCATCGACTTGAACTGCTTCAGCGTCAGCGGGAGCAGCAGGATCCGCACGCAGAGCGTCAGCGCGACGATGGCCAGGCCCCAGCCCATCCCGATGCCGTTGAATGCCTTCAGCACGGCCTCGAAGAGGTCGATCAGGGGCTGAAGCGGGTTGGCGGCGAAGACGGTGGTCATGGATGGGAGGCCCGGGCGAAGAGGGACTGGGCCTCAGGGGGGTCGTACCCGCCGTGGCTCCAAGGGTTGCAGCGCAGAACACGCCAGATCGCGAGGACGACGCCCCGCAGTATGCCGTACTCCTCGACGACACCGATCGCGTAGTTCGAGCAGCTCGGGTGGTATTTGCAACGGGGCGGGAACGCGCGGGAGATGAACCGCGCGTAGAACCGGATCGGGGCCAGCACCACCGCGCGCATCACGCCGCCGCCTGGTCGACGAGCTCGGCGAGGGCGCGGCGCACACCCGGCATCCCGTCGCGGTCAGCGAGCTCCTTGGCGTCGGGACGGGCGACGACGACGTAGTCGGACCCGTCCGGGAGCCGTTCGGCCTCAGCCCAGAAGGCCTCGCGCAGGCAACGCTTGACCTTCGCCCGGTCGACCGCTCCGCCCACCTTGCGCGACACGGACAGGCCGAGGCGCGGACCGTCGGCGTCCCCCTCGCGCGGGAACGAGTGCAGGATCAGGAACCGATTGCCCTTCGACCGGCCCTGGCGGTAGACCCGCTCGAACTCCGCGCTGCGCGACAGGCGCCGGCGCTTGGTCATCCGGGCCCTCTAGACGGTGAGCCGCTTGCGGCCCTTGTCGCGGCGGCGCTTGAGGACGTCGCGGCCAGCGCGGGTCGCCATACGCGCACGGAACCCGTGGGTGCGGGCGCGCTTGCGTTTCTTGGGCTGGTAGGTCCGCTTCATGAGGACGGCTCACAATAGCGCCCTCGCGCTGTGCACATCTGTGCACAAAGAGATTGTGTCGCGCTTTGCGGGGACCCTCCCAGCACGGGGCCGCCGCCGCGTTATGTTCGCGCCCCGCCGTGACCGACGCCGCCCTCGCCCAGCCCTGGAACGCCATCCGCACCGAGCTGCGCAAGGCGGTGGCCGAGCCCATCTGGCACCTCTGGCTCGACACGCTGCGGGCGCGGGAGATCACGGGCGGGACGCTGGTCGTCGAGGCCCCGGACAAGGTCCGCGCCTACGTGGGGGACCGCTTCGGGCGCCTGCTGCAGGCCTGCGCCGCCTCCGTGCTCGGACCCGACGTCGACGTGGAGCTCGTCGCTCCGGGCGTGGGAGCGACGGTTGGACCCGCTGCGAAACCCGCCGACGGCGCTCCGCAGCTCAACCCGCGGCTGACCTTCGACCAGTTCGTCATCGGCGACGGCAACCGGCTCGCCCACGCCGCGGCCCTGGCCGTCGCCGAGCTCCCCGGCCTCGCCTACAACCCGCTGTTCATCTGCGGCCGGCCCGGGCTGGGCAAGACGCACCTGCTGCACTCGATCGGCAACTACGCGCAGACGTGCGGCGAGAACGTCACCGTGCGCTACACCACCGCCGAGGCGTTCACCAGCACGTTCGTGGGCCTCAGCCGCACGGGCGGCGACATGACCGCCTTCAAGGCCGCCCACCGCGGTGCGGACGTCCTGCTCGTCGACGACGTCCAGTTCCTGCAGGCCAAGGCCCGGACGCTCGAGGAGTTCTTCCACACGTTCAACGCCGTGCACGCCGCCGGCGCGCAGATCGTGCTCACCTCCGACCGTCCGCCGCGGGACCTCGAGGGCTTTGAGGAACGCCTGCGGGCGCGCTTCGAGGCCGGGCTCGTGACCGAGCTCGGTGCGCCCGATCTCGGGACCCGACTCGCCGTGCTGCGCAAGCGGGTGCTCCAGGACGGCATCGAGGACGTCGGAGCGGATGCGCTCGAGACGATCGCCGGACGCGTCAGCGAGAGCGTGCGGATGCTCGAGGGTGCCCTCATTCGCGTGGTGGCGTTCGCCTCGCTGACGGGCAAGCCGGTCACCCCTGAGCTCGTCAAGGACGTCCTCGGCTCGCTGTACCCCGATCTCGGTCCGCCCGCGAAGCGCACCGTCGCGGAGATCCAGGAGCGAACCGCTGCCGCCTTCGACCTCACCGTCGAGGATCTCTGCTCCCCATCCCGCGCGGCGCGGGTGTCCTGGGCCCGCCAGGTGGCCATGTACCTCTCGCGTGAGCTCACCGACGCCACCCTGCCCGCGATCGGCAAGGCGTTCGATCGCAACCACACCACCGTCATGCATGCGTGCAAGCGCACCGCGAGCCGCATCGCCGAGGACCCGGCGGCGCACGAGGCGGTCCGTTACCTCACGCTCGAGCTGGGCGGATGACTGTGCACCGTCCGGCCCGGCTGGCAGCTTTCGGCAGCCGTGCACATCCACCGCACATCCCATTTTCCCGCACGGAGCGGGCAGGAAGCGTGGTTATGAACCTATCCACACTCCCTGTTTCTCCTAGGTTCTTCCAAGTGGAGATGATCAGTTCATGAAGCTCTCGACGTCGCGTGACGCGCTCTTCGCCCAACTGCAGACCGTTACCCGCGCCGCCTCGACCCGGTCGGCCATCCAGGCGCT
Source organism: uncultured Solirubrobacteraceae bacterium (assembly GCA_963781415.1). Classification (GTDB taxonomy): domain Bacteria; phylum Actinomycetota; class Thermoleophilia; order Solirubrobacterales; family Solirubrobacteraceae; genus DATLGB01. The sequence continues at coordinate 1,631,334 of CAWAFT010000002.1, read as the reverse complement.
CTCGGGCGTCCAGGTCATCGCCGGCCCCGGCGGCATCGAGCTGCGCGCCACCGACATGGAGATCGGCCTGCGCGTGCCGGTCGAGGGAGAGGTCGTCCGCGAGGGCGCCATCGTCCTTCCGGCGCGCCTGCTCGTCGACGTGGTCCGCGCACTGCCGGGCTCGACCGTCTCGCTCGAGCTGCGGCCGAGTGAGCAGGACGTCGAGCTCAAGGGCGGCAACGCGACCTTCCACATCCGCACGCTGCGCCTCGAGGACTTCCCGCCCTTCCCGGAGGCGGAGGAGGGCGCGCGGGTCCAGGTGCCTGCCGCCGCGTTCGTGGCGACGATCGCCAAGGTCCAGCGGTCGGCGTCGCGCGACGAGACCCGACCCGTCCTCACCGGCATCTACGTGTCGGCGGAGGGCGATGAGCTGCGCATGGTCGCGACGGACTCGTACCGGCTCGCCGTCAAGGAGACGAAGCTCGAGACGCCGCTGCAGGGTTCGGTCGAGGCCAACGTGCCGGCCCGCGCCCTCGCGGAGCTGACGCGGATCGTCGGTTCCCTCGAGGTAGAGGCGATGGCCGTCTCGGTGCGGACGAACCAGGTGGTGTTCGAGGTCGGCGGCACCGTGCTCTCATCGCGGCTCATCGACGGCCAGTTCCCCAACTACCGCCAGCTGCTGCCCGACGCCTACGAGCACGAGCTCCGCCTGGCTGCCGGGGAGGTGGGCGACGTGGTGCGCCGGATCTCGCTCCTGGCTCAGAAGAACGCGCCGCTGCGGCTGGCCTTCTCCGAGGGCGAGTTGACCGTCTCGGCGCGGACCCCTGACATCGGCGAGGCCTCGGAGACCGTGCCCGTGCCGTTCGCCGGCGAGGCGATGGAGATCGGCTTCAACCCCGATTTCCTCCGCGACGGGCTCGAGTCGCTCGACGGTGCGGACGTGCTGCTGAAGCTCATCTCGCCGCTGCGCCCCGGCCTGCTCTCCTCGGCCGACGAGTCCGGCTTTCAGTACCTCCTGATGCCCATTCGCCTCAACGTATGAGCGTGCCCCCGGAAGGGGCCGCTCAGCGCGCAATCGGCCACGGCGGTCGCGGGAAGTGATCATCTCCGCGATCTCGCTGCGCAACTTCCGCTCCTACGAGCGGGCGGAGGTACGGCTCGGACCGCAGATGACCGTCGTTGCCGGCCGCAACGGCGCCGGCAAGTCCAACCTCCTCGAGGCGATCTACTTCGGCTGCACCGGGCGCTCCTGCCGGACGTCGAACGAGCGCGAGTGCGTGCGCTTCGGTGCGGGCGTACTGCGGCTGGAGGTCGACGCCGGGGATCACGAGCTGACCGTCGGCTTCCAGCCCGGGGAGGCCAAGCGCTTCACCGTCGATGGCGCCCCGGTCGAGCGTCTGGCCGACTCATCCGCGCGGCCGCTCGTTTCCGTCTTCCTTCCCGATCGGCTCGAGCTCATCGCGGGCACGCCGTCACTGCGTCGCGCCCACCTCGACCAAGTCGTGGCGGCCCTGTGGCCGGCGCGGACCGCGACACGCCGGGGCTACTCCGCGGCCCTGGCGCAGCGCAACGCGCTCGTGGGAGCGATCCGGTCCGGCCGGGCGGGCCGCGGGTCGCTGGCGGCGTGGGACGCCGAGCTGGCCCGCCACGGCGTCGCGCTGATGGCGGATCGCTCGGCGACGATCGAGCGTCTGCGTCCGCGCTACGCCGATCACGCCGCGGGCCTCGGCCTGGAGGGTGACGCCGAGCTGAGCTACCGACCCCGCTCGCGGGCCACCACGGCCGAGGGCCTCGTCGCCGAGCTCGCCGAGCGCCTCGACGGCGATCTTCAGCGCGGATTCACCGGCCACGGGCCGCACCGCGACGACATCGTGTTCAGCCTCGAGGGCCGCGACCTTCGCGCCTACGGCTCGCGCGGCCAGCAGCGGCTCGCGCTCCTCGCGCTCCTGCTCTCCGAGCGTGAGGAGCTCGCGGAGGTCCGGGGCGAGGCGCCGCTCATGCTGCTCGACGACCCGATGTCCGAGCTCGATTCCGGCCGCCGGGAGCGGCTCGTGGAGGTGCTGGGCCGCGGCGGCCAGAGCGTCATCGCCGCCACTGAGCTCGGCCTCGTTCCCGGAGCCGACGGCGCCCGCGTGACGCGGGTCGCGATCGTCGACGGCGCGGTCATGCAGGGAGCGGCGGCGTGAGGCGCCGGCCGGCCCCGCGATCCTTCGCCCCGGCACTGGACCGTGCCGCTGCCGCGGTGATGCCGAAGACCCTCCTCGCCGAGGTGCAGAGGGTCTGGCCGGCCGCGGCCGGCCCCCAGCTGGCCGCCGTCGCCACACCGGTCTCCGAGCGCGACGGAGTCCTGCGCGTCCGGTGCGGATCGGCGGTCTGGGCGCAGCAACTGGACCTCCTGGGACCCACCATCGTCGAAGCGGTGAACACCCAGCTCGGCCGCCCCGCCGTCAGGGGGTTGAGAACCGATGCTCGGCCAGCGTAGTTTTGTGCGTTTTTGCAGGTATTTCGTCACACCCCGACCACGGTTCCGACGGGGGTCACCTGCTAAGATGCAGACCATAAGTCTTCGCCCCGGCCGCGGTCGCTCTTCAGCACGCGACGTCGCCGGGGCGTCGTGTGTGAAAAGAGGAATTCGTGGCTGACCAGCCCAACGGTGGCGCCCCCGAAAAGGGCAGCTATGACGCACAGGACATCACCGTCCTCGAGGGTCTCGAGGCGGTCCGCAAGCGACCCGGTATGTACATCGGGTCCACGGGTCCCCGCGGCCTGCACCACCTGGTCTGGGAGGTCGTGGACAACTCCGTCGACGAGGCGTTGGCCGGCGAGGCCACCCAGGTGGACATCGTTGTCCACCCCGACAACTCGGTGACGGTCCGCGACAACGGCCGCGGTATCCCGGTCCAGACGATGGAGAAGGAGGGCAAGCCGGCGGTCGAGGTCGTCCTCACCGTCCTCCATGCGGGCGGGAAGTTCGGCGAGGGCGGCGGCTACAAGGTCTCCGGCGGCCTGCACGGCGTCGGCGTCTCGGTCGTCAACGCACTGAGCGAGAAGCTGACCGTGGTCATCCGCCGCGATGGCTTCACCTGGAGCCAGGACTACGAGCGCGGTGCGCCGCAGGGGCCGCTCGTCAAGGGCGAGCCGACCGACGAGCGCGGGACGGAGATCACCTTCCTCGCCGACGCCGAGATCTTCGAGACGCTCGAGTACGAGTGGGCCACCCTCGAGCAGCGGTTGCGCGAGACGGCGTACCTCACCAAGGGTCTACGCATCTGCGTCACCGACGAGCGCGAGGCAGGCAAGTCGGTCGAGTTTCACTACGAGGGCGGGATCCGCGACTTCGTCGCCTACCTCAACGAGAACAAGGACCCGGTTCAGGAAAAGGTCATCTACTTCGAGTCCGAGGGCAAGGATGGCTCCGTCGAGGTCGCGATGCAGTGGAACTCCACCTACCAGGAGTCCATCTTCTCTTTCGCGAACAACATCAACACCCACGAGGGTGGTTCGCACCTGTCGGGTTTCCGTGGCGCGCTAACCCGCACGCTGAACAAGTACGCGCGGGACAAGGGTGAGCTCCGCGAGAAGGATCCCGCGCTTTCGGGCGAGGATGTGCGTGAGGGCCTGACGGCGGTCATCTCCGCCAAGCTCGCCGAGCCGCAGTTCGAGGGGCAGACGAAGACCAAGCTGGGCAACCCCGGCATGCAGGGTTTCGTGGAGTCGATCGTCAACGCCAAGCTCGCCGAGTTCCTCGAGGAGAATCCGAAGGAAGGCGTGCGGATCATCCGCAAGTCGGTGTCCGCCGCCCAGGCCCGCGCCGCGGCGCGCAAGGCGCGCGACCTCACCCGCCGCAAGTCCGTGCTCGAGAACTCAGCGCTCCCGGGCAAGCTCGCCGACTGCTCCGTGCGCGATCCGGCCCTGTCGGAGATCTTCATCGTCGAGGGCGACTCCGCCGGCGGCTCCGCCAAGCAGGGGCGCGACCGCAACACGCAGGCGATCCTGCCGCTGCGCGGCAAGATCCTCAACGTGGAGAAGGCGCGCATCGACAAGGTCCTGCAGAACGCCGAGGTCCAGGCGCTCATCACCGCCCTCGGCACCGGGGTGCGCGACGAGTTCGACATCGAGAAGGCGCGCTATCACAAGATCGTCCTGATGTCGGTGGACGCCGCCGAGCACTGCTTCGTCCGTGACCGCGATGGGGTGCGGATGGTCGAGGTCGGGCCGTACATCGATGGTCTGCTTGCTCGCCATGGCGAGAGCGATCCGGTCTACGCCAAGGTCTCCGACGCCGACCTCGGCGACGTCCTCTGCTTCTCGGTCGACGACCACGGCATGGACTTCCGCCCGGTCAAGGGCGTCATCCGCCACCTCATCACGGAGCCGCTCTATGAGGTCAAGACGGCCTACGGGCGGTCGGTGCGCGTCACCGCGTCGCACTCGCTCATGGGCTACGAAGACGGGCGGGTCGTCACGAAGCGCCCGACCGAGCTCGCGGAGGGCGATCTGGTCGTAGCGCCGCGCCGCGTGCCGCTGCCCGAGGGTCACCAGGCCCCGATCGATCTGCTCACGCGCCTGCGCAAGGACGATGCGACCGCCGCGGCTGTGTGGGTCCGCGGCCCCGCGGTCGAAGATCTCATGAAGGCCCGCGTCCGGGCCGAATACGCGGATCGCGCCGAGTGGAGCGAGCCTCGCGTGGAGATCCCCGAGGACGTGCGGGCCGAGCTCTATGCCCGGCGTCGAGCGAGCGGCTTGACCAATGTCGAGGTCTGCGCCCGTACCGGCATCCGCCAGCCGGTGACCTTCTACGGCTGGGAGCACGGCCGCAGCCGCCCGACCCTGACCCACTTCAACCGCTACGTCGAGGCCATCGGGGGCGATCCCGTCAGCATGTCCCCTCGCGTCCGCGTCGGCGGGAGCCGCCTCGACGACACCTGGGACCGCGAATATGCCGGCGCGCCGCGCAATCGCGTCAAGCCCTACATCCGTCTCGACGCGCTCACTGAGGCGGACATCGAGTTCCTCTCCGACCGCGACGATCTCGAGCTCACCCCGGAACACCACGCCGGCCACGGCATACCGCGGTACCTCGAGGTCTCCCCGGAGCTCATGCAGCTCCTCGGCTTCTACTTGGCCGAGGGTTCGTGCACCGCGCGGTCAGGCATCCGCTTCGCCATGGGTTCGCGCAACGACACGCGCACGCTGGCCATGGTCCAGAGCTGGCTCGAGCGGGTGTTCGGTCACCGCGGCACGGTGTACCGCTCCGACTCACGGGTCACCGAGCTGCGCCTCGTCAACCGCGTCGCGTCGCTCGTCTGGGAGAAGATCTTCGGCTTCGAAGGTCGCACCGCGATCACGAAGGAGATCCCGGCGCTCGCGTTCAACGTCTCGCGGCCATTGCGTGGCTGTTTCCTGCGCGGCTATTTCATGGGTGACGGCTGCGCCACGGGCGGACGGGCGATCTTCTACACCTCCTCACGGGCGATCGCCCACGGTCTACACGTGCTTCTCGCCTCGCTGGACATCGTCCCGACCACGACGGTGCGCGAACCGGGTGCGCAGGACGACGCCGCTCCCAAGGCGATCGTCACGCGGCACCGCGCGTACGCGGTCCACGTCGCCACCCCCGCCGACCTCGATCGTCTGTGGCCGGCCTGGGCCGACCATGCCGCCGCGCCGGCGCTGGTCGAGCGCGTCCGTTCGGGCCGGCACAAGCAGCGAGCGTTCGCCGATGTGGGTGGCGACCTGATGGGCCTACCGGTGACCGGCGTGACCGAGGTGGAGCCGAGCACGGAATATGTGTACGACTTCTCCGTCCACGATCACGAGAACTTCGCGGTCAACGGTCTCTGTTGCCACAACACGGACGCTGATGTCGACGGGGCTCATATCCGCACACTTATTCTCACACTCCTTTTCCGTGAGATGCAGCCGCTCATCGAGGCGGGATATGTGTACATCGCCAAGCCCCCGCTGTTCAAGCTCACCCAGGGCAAGCGCGAGCGCTACATCGAAAAGGACTCCGAGCTCGAGGAGATCCTGCTCGGCGACAAGTTCGAGAAATTCGTCGTCAGTTCCGTGCCCTCCGGGACCTCCTTCAAGCTGACGGAGGCCCGCTGGCAGCGCTACAGCCGGCTGCTCAAGCAGTACGAGGGCTGGGGCGCCGCGCTGCGGGCCGACTTCGGCCACGACGTGGTGACCTTTCTCGAGGAATCGGAGGTGCTCGACCGCGGCATCACCGATCTCGACACGTTGGTGACCCTCGTCAAGGGCGAGGACGCTGAGGGCGAGCCCTACACGACGGAGTTCGTGGACCTGGTCGACGGGGTGGCGCGGATCAAGGCGACCGAGCGCAAGACGTCGCTGGCCCGGACCTACTCCGTGCGCGGATCGCTGCTGGAATCGAACGAGTACCGCCAGTTCCTGCGGGTGCACTCCGAACTGATCGCCCTCGCGGGCGAACCGCCGTTCGAGGTTGCCCTCGGCGAGGACTCCGACGAGGCGCTGTCATTCGAGGAGCTGCGCCGGAAGGTGCTCGAGGTGGCCGGCAAGCGGGTGCGACTGCAGCGCTTCAAGGGCCTCGGCGAGATGAACGCGGAGCAGCTGCGGGAGACCACGATGGACCCGGCGTCGCGCACGCTGGCGCAGGTCACGATGGACGACGCCACCGCTGCAGACACGTTGTTCACGATGCTGATGGGCGACAAGGTGGAGCCGCGGCGGGAGTTCATCGAAGAGAACGCTCGCGCCGCGAGCCTGGACGTCTGATGTCAACTCGGAAGGAGCGCTAGACGATGGGTTCCTCGGACGTCATCTCGGGCGGGAACATCGAGCCCCGCGGGCTCGAGGAGGAGATGCGCTCGTCGTATCTCGACTACGCCATGTCGGTCATCGTCGGGCGAGCACTGCCCGACGTCCGCGACGGCCTGAAGCCCGTCCACCGCCGCGTCCTGTACGCGATGAACGAGCTGGGCCTCAATCCGAACCGGCCCTACTCGAAGTGCGCGAAGATCGTCGGCGAGGTGATGGGCAACTATCACCCCCACGGCGACTCGGCGATCTACGACACCCTCGTCCGCCTTGCCCAGGACTTCTCGATGCGCAACGTGCTCGTCGACGGCCAGGGCAACTTCGGCTCCGTCGATGACGACCCGGCAGCCGCCATGCGCTACTGCGTCACGGGCGAGACCCGCGTTGCCACGTCGGAGGGCAGCATCCGCATCGCGGACCTCGCCGCGGGCATGGCCGCCGAGAGCGACCGCGATGTCGAGCTGTCGGTGCTCGACCGCCGCGCCCGCCCGGTGTCCGCGTCGAAGCTCTTCCACTCGGGCGACCACCCGACGCTCCGGGTCCGCACGCGCGAGGGGTACGAGCTCGCCGCGACCGAGAACCACCCTGTGCTGTCGATCACCGACGTCGTCGGTGTGCCGATGCTCATGTGGAAGCGTCTTGACGAGCTCCACCCTGGCGATCGCGTCGTTCTGAATCGCTCGCCGCGCCGCCTTGAGGCTGATCTCGCCCCGAGCGAGCGCTCACTGGCGCACCTGCTGGGTGCGTTCGTGTCGGAGGGCTGGGCCTCTCGGACCCGTGCCGGATTCAACAACGTCGATCGGGACTACTTCGACGCGGTGCTCGCGGCGTACGACGAGCACGTGGGCGGCCGCCGGTACGTCTACGACCGCGTCATCAAGTCGGGCAGCCGGCTCTTCGAGCTCGACGTCCAGAACCTCACCGCACTCCGGTCGAGCGAGCTCGCCTTCCTCGTTGGCGATCGTGCCGCCGGCAAGTACGTGCCCGAGCGGGTATGGAGCGGATCGCTCCGGTTCAAGCAGGCGTTCCTGCGTGCGTTGTTCGCGGGCGACGGCTCGTCGTCGCTGCTTCCGCGCAACACCATCCAGGTCTCGTACTCGACCTACAGCCGCCGCCTCGCGCGTGACGTCCAGCAACTGCTGCTCGAGTTCGGCGTGGTCAGCCGCCTCTGCGGTCCCTCGGCCCGCGGCGAGTTCAAGATCGTCATCACCAACCGCCGTGATGCCCGCCTGTTCTCCCAGCGCGTCGGCTTCCTCGGAGCCAAGCAGGCGAAGCTCGAGCGTGACCTTGCCACGGTTCCGAACGAGAGCCGCGCGCTGAGCTCGGACCACGTGCCGTTCGTCGCGGATTACGTGCGCGAATCCCGGGAGGGCACGCCCGAGGAGCGCGACTGGCTGCGCCGGCACAACTTCGATCGCATCGAGCGCTGGGAGCGTGACGGCATCGCGGTGCTCGAGCGCATCGCCTCCGACGAGGTCCGGGATGTCGTCGAGCCGCTGATGGTGGGGGACCACTACTACGCGGAGATCGTGGCCATCGAGCCCGCGGGCGTACAACCCGTCTACTCCCTGCGCGTCGATTCCGAGGACCACGCGTTCCTCACGGACGGTTTCGTAAGCCACAACACGGAGGCGCGCCTCGCGCCCCTCGCCCGCGAGATGCTGCGCGACCTCGACGCGGACACCGTCGACTTCGTCCCGAACTACTCGAACGAGACGTCTGAGCCGACGGTCCTTCCCTCGCGCTTCCCGAACCTGCTGGTCAACGGCTCGAGCGGCATCGCTGTCGGCATGGCGACGAACATCCCGCCCCACAACCTGCGGGAGACGATCGCGGCGACGATCGCGTTCATCAACGATCCGGAGATCACGACGGAGCAGTTGATGACCCACCTGCCCGGCCCGGACTTCCCGACGGGCGGCATCATCCTCGGCTCGGAGGGCATCCGCGAGGCCTACGAGACGGGCCGCGGCCGTGTGCGCGTGCGCTGCAAGGCTGGCATCGAGGACATCGGCCAGGGCAAGGAGGCGATCATCGTCACCGAGCTGCCCTTCATGGTCAAGAAGGGCGGTGACTCGGGCGTCATCCGCAAGATGGTCGACCTCGTCAACGACAAGAAGATCTCCGAGATCTCCGACCTGCGCGACGAGTCCGACGGCCGCACCGGCATGCGCCTGGTGATCGAGCTCAAGCGCGGCTCGAATCCGGACGTCGTCCTCAACAAGCTCTACAAGCACACCGCGCTGCAGAACACCTTTGGCGTGAACATGGTCGCACTCGTCGACAATGTGCCGCGCACGCTGCCGCTGCGCTCCGTGCTGCACAACTACGTCCAGCACCAGCGGGAGATCATCGTCCGCCGCTCGAAGCACGAGCTGCGCACCCTCGAGGCCCAGGTCCACCGCCTCGAAGGCCTGCTGATCGCGCTCGACAACCTCGACGCCGTCATCGACCTCATCCGCTCGTCCAAGGATCGCGACGCCGCGCGCGAGGGCCTGATGAGCAGTTTCGGCCTGACGCAGATCCAGGCGCAGGCCATCCTCGAGCTTCGACTGCAGCAGCTCACCGCGCTCGAAGCCGACACGATCCGCCGCGAGCACGCCGACAAGGTCGAGCGCATCGGCGAGCTCCGCGCCCTGCTGGGCGACGAGCAGAAGGTGCTCGAGCTCATCAAGGAAGAGCTGGCTGAGATCTCCGAGCGCTACGGCGACGACCGCCGCTCGGTGATCGCACCGTCGGACACGGACCTCGACATCGAGGACCTGATCGCCGAGCGCCAGATGGTCATCACCATCACGCAGTCGTCCTACATCAAGGCGCTGCCGCTGGACACCTACCGCTCGCAGCGCCGGGGCGGGATGGGCGTCACCGGGATGGGGATGAAGGACGACGACTTCATCGAGCACCTCTTCGTCTCGTCCACGCACGACTTCCTGCTCTTCTTCACCAACCGCGGCAAGGTCTACCGCAAGAAGGTGCACGAGCTGCCGGCGCCCGATTCGCGCCAGGCCAAGGGCCGCTACCTGGGCAACATGCTCCCGCTGCGCGAGGGAGAACGTGTCCAGTCCGTGCTGTCGACGCGAGACTTCACGGAGGGCAAGTACGTCCTCTTCGCGACCCGCCAGGGCGTGGTCAAGAAGACGGACTTCATGGCCTACAACACGCCGATCAAGGCCGACGGCATCATCGCCATCAAGGTCCGCGACGACGACGAGCTGATCTCCGTCCGGCGCACGAGCGGCGACGATGACGTGCTCATGGTCTCCCGGGCCGGCCAGGCGGTGCGCTTCCACGAGTCCGACGTGCGCGCCATGGGCCGCGACACGACCGGGGTGGCCGGCATGAACGTGTCCGCCTCCGACAACTACGTGCTTGCGATGGACGTCGCCCGCGACGACCAGGAGCTGTTCGTTCTCACCGACAACGGCTTCGGCAAGCGCACCGGCATCGATCAGTTCCGCAAGACCAAACGGGGCGCCATGGGCGTGCGCGCGATCAAAGCCGCCGGCCACAAGGGCAACCTCGCGGGCGCGCTCGTCGTCCGCGAGCACGAGGAGCTCGTGTTCATCTCCGAGGGCGGCATGGTCGTCCGCCAGTCCGTGCGCGGCATCAGCCGCCAGGGCCGTGACGCCACGGGCGTGCGCGTCGTGAACATCAAGGACGAGGACCGCGTGAGCGCGGTCGCCCTGATCATGGAGAGCTCCGCCCCCGCCGGCGCGACGGACGCCGACGGGCAGGCGGCACTCGACCTTCCCGACGAGCCGGAGCCGGGTGAGCATCCGGCGCCTTGACGTCCTTGGCACCGCCTCGGTCTGATGTATTCTCAGATCACCAGAGAAAGGAGGTGGTCCGAAGTTGATTGACAGTTCTTGCGGGACCCTGGAGGTGTCCGGCCGCTAGCCGGAGTGAGGCCTGACAACGGGCCTCATCCGCTGGTAAGGCCAGCGGAATCCAACCGAGACACCCGCTTCGCCGGGGCCGGGACTCGTCCCACCGGCGGCGCCGTGTGCGCAAGGCCGGCGTGGTGTTTCCAGCGAAAATTGCGGAGGGCGGTCCTCGTCGAGGGGCCGCCCTTCGTCGTTCTGGGTAGCTTGGGACGGGTGCCCGAGTACCTCGTCTTCTTCGTGACCGACCCCGTCGACGACGAGCTCGCCGGACACGTGCAGACCCGCGTGCGCGCGCTGGCCGGAAGCCGTGCCTGGCGCAACGGGCCGGGATTCTTCGACGACCCCGCTCCGGACCCGGACTCACCCCGCACGACCGGCGGCTACCTGCGGGTGGAGACCGCCCCGGCTGACGGCGATGACGTGCGCGCGTTCTGCGCGGCGGTCCAGGCTCTCTCCGCGGACTTTCGCGTCGACGTCGAGCTCCAGTGGCGTGAGGCGATCCTCGGACGGGTCCGCGCCGGGGTGCCCGACGACGACCTCGACGTGCAACTCGCCACGGTCACGGGCGAGGCCTGAGCGCGGGGGTCACGCCGCCTCGAGATAGGGTCGCCAGGTCGACGGGATCGTCGGCGATGCGAGCTGGATGAAGACGTGCGAGTGCGGGACGCGCGGGCGGGTGCGCGGATGCATGTCGATCTGATGGGGAAGCCGGTCGCCCTTGCGACGGTTGCACGGCGCGCAGGCGGCGACGATGTTGTCCCACGTCGAGCCGCCGCCCCGCGAGCGCGGGATGACGTGGTCCACGGTGAGGGCGGTGCGCGCACCGCAGTACTGACACATCCATTCGTCGCGGGCGAAGACGGCGCGACGGGTGATCTTGCGGCGGTGCGGGTCGCGCGGAACCCGAACGTACTGCACCAGGCGGATCACGTGCGGTCGGGGCAGTGAGCCGCGAGCCCAGTGCAGCTCCGCCTCCGACCGCTCGATCACCTCGGCCTTGCCCTTGAGCTGGAGCACGGTCGCGCGCCGCACCGTGCACACGTTGATGGGCTCATACGTTGCGTTGAGCACCAGCACACGACCACCCGACCAGCGCGAGGCGCCGGGACTTGGTCCGTGTCGCCGGTGGTCTTCGAGAAGCGACACGGACCCCAGTGGGCCTGGGGGTGTTGCGAGGCTCATAGCCGCGAGCGCGCAGTCTACAGCCGGTGGCGGAGCGCTTACCCGCCCGGGTAGGAGCCGAGCACGCGCACGGTCTCGGCCTGGGCGGCCAGGGCCTCGATCGCCTCGCTGACCGGCCCGCCGTCACCAGGAGCCGCTCCGCCGTCCAGATCGGCGAAGAACATGTAGTGGCCAAGCCCCAGACGCCGCGGCCGCGACTCGATCCGCGTGAGGTTGACGCCGCGGAAGGCGAACTCCGAAAGGCAGCGCACGAGCCAGCCAGCGGACTCGTCGTCGGCGCCCCACCAGACGACGGTCGTCTTCGTCGGTGCCCCCATCGGCTCGGTGCCGGCCGCGGCCAGCCACACGAAGCGGGTGACGTTGTCCGCGGCGTCCTCGACGCCGTCGCGGAGCACGACGCCGCCGTGCAACTCGGCGGCGAGCGCGGGCCCGAGGGCCACGGCGGGCTCATCGCTGGCGACCACCAGCCGGACCGCCTCGGCGGTCGAGGCGACGGCCAGCACCTCGGCGCCGGGCATCTCGGCGCGCACGAACCGAGCGCACTGCGCGTTGGCCTGCGGATGGGAGAGGACCGCGGTGACCTCGGAGAGCTCCACCGGCTCGCGCGCGATCAGGGCATGGCGGACGGGATGCACCACCTCGCCGATGATGCGAACGTTCTCCGTCTCCGCCGCAAGCGCGTCCATCGTGGCCCCCACGGCCCCCTCCGTGGAGTTCTCGATCGGCACGAGCGCGCGGTCGGCGACGCCCTCCTCGACGGCGATCACCGCGTCGAACACCGTCGGCGCGGTCAGCGCCTCCCAGCCGGCCGCCCGCTCATCGGCGAGCAGCGCAGCGTGGCTGTAGGTGCCGGCCGGGCCGAGGAACGCGGCCCGCACCTCAGGTCTCCAGCACGCGGGAGCCGAGCTCGCCCGACAGGGCGAGCCGCACGGCCTCGGCCTCCTCGGGCGAGAGCTCGAGCTCGCCGCGGCCGCCGACGACCTGCTTGCAGTACAGGCGAGCCGAGTCGCGGTGCGCGATGGAGGAGAGGACCACGCCGTTGTGCTCCGCATCGAGGAGGGCGACCGTGGTCGACTGGTGGCCGGAGAGCTCGCCGTAGGCGTCGTAGCGGACCAGGGCGCGGTAGGCGAGCGCGCCGTCGAGCCGGTGCTCCGCGGTCCCCATGCGCGCGTCCAGTTTCGCCGCGGCGTCCTGCACTTCCGCACGGAGGGTCTCGAAGGCCGCGTGCAGGGCCGAGGCGTGCCCGACGAGATCGTCCGTGCGGTCGGGGCCGAGGACCACGCGCTGGTCAGCCCGCAACCGCCGCACCCGCAGCGTCAGCACGATGACGCCGACGAGGGTCACGAGGGCGATCCCGGCGGCAGCCAGGGCGACGATCCCGGGGCCGTTGGAGAAGTCGCTCATGCGACGGGCGAGGGTAAAGGGTTCGACGCCGGCGCCGCGCTGCGCGCGGCGTCAGCTACTCGAAGAGAACGTTGTACGTGGACTCGTTGTTGTCGGTCTTCTTCTCACCCGGCACCGGCTGCACCTCGACGTTGAGCTGGTACACGTCGGCCTCGGGCTGGCGCGAGAGCGGGATCTCGACCGTCGCCGACTCGCCGTTGGCGATCGTGTCGACCGTCGCGGAGCCGGTGATGTCCGTGCCCGAGGAGCCCTTGAGCGTCACCAGCACGCCGACGTCGAACTCGGTGTTCTCGCCCTGGTTGGCGAAGCTGACCGTGAGGGTGGTCTCCGGATCCAGGGGCACCGTGTTGGTGCCGTCGGCGCCCGGGGTGAGCGTGACGCCGTTGATCTCGGTCGATTCGAGACCGTTGCCGTGCAGGCCGGGCGCGACATTGCCGTTGTTCTTGCCGCCGCCGCTTCCGCTCCCGCCCGTGAGGACCTGGCCGAGCTGGTCGGCCACGAAGTCAGGCGACAGCCAGTCGAAGCTCGGCAGGAAGCCGGAGGTGGACGCGGGATCGGCGACGACCTCGTTGTCCTCGAGGGCCGTGCGTATGAGCGGCGTGACCCGCGTGCGGATCAGGACGTCGGAGGCGAGGAACGCCTGCATCTGACCGGTCATCGACTGGATCGCCTCGTCGGCGACGTCGCCCTCGTCCCCGAGCGCGGTGGCGATCCGCTCGGCGATGTACTGGAGGCCGTCGCGCCGGAGCTCGAGCGCGATGAGCAAGGATTCCTGCGACCCCCCGAGATCACCGGGGATGCTGAGTTCCTGGGCCTGGTCGAGGTTCGTGTCCGCGTTGGCCCGCAGGCTCGAGACCTGGGTCTGAAGATCCTCGGGGGACTGGCCTGCGCCCTGCTGCAGCGTTTCGAAGAAGGGGGCCGCGACCTCGGTGTCGGAGGAGGTCAGGATGGACGCGACCTCTCGGTTGTAGGTGCGCAGCGAGTTCTTGCGGCGCGAGTCCTGACAGGCGTTGATCACCACCGCCAGGAAGATGATCACCAGCAGGCCGACGCCGGCCGCGACCGCGCGCCGCGTCCAGAGGGTCTGTTGGTCCAGGCGTCCACCACCCGCTGGGGCTGTGCGCCTTGGCCGTGGGGCCCTGCGTGTTGGCTCGTCATCCTCGTCGAAGAAGGACACCGGGAAATCGCCTTTCGGTGTTACCAGTGTGAGTATGCCGGGGAACCCGGCGGCTCCGGGCTCATTCGCCATAACTCCGCCGGAGCCTGCAAGGTTCGCGGCCCCGATGGCGAACCCTACGACGTGACCATGATCACGGAGGACACCGGCCTGGTCATGGGCCGCTACCGATTGGGCCGCCGGCTGGGTGCGGGCGGCTTCGGGACGGTGCACGAGGGCTTCGACGAGACGCTCGATCGCCCCGTCGCGATCAAGGTCATCCCGGCCGATGGCACGACCCCGGTCCGCGTTCGCCGCGAAGCGGTCGCCGCGGCGCGCCTCGAGCACCCCGGCATCGTCGCGATCTACGACGCGGGCGAGGAGGAGGGTGCGCGCTACCTGGTCTCAGAGCTCGTCGAGGGCCGCACGCTGGCCCAGCTCGAGCAGGACGGCGCCCTGACCGACCGCGACGTCCTCCGCGTCGGCCTCGCCCTCTGCGACGCCCTCGAGCACGCCCACGAGCGCGGTGTCGTCCACCGCGACGTCAAACCGCAGAACGTTCTTGTGCCCGACCGGCCCCGGACCTGGCGCGGCGCGGCCAAGCTCGCCGACTTCGGCGTCGCCCATCTGGCGGGGGACGATCCCCTGACCATGACCGGCGACGTGGTCGGGACGCTCGCCTACATGGCTCCGGAGCAGGCGGCGGGCAAGCGCGTCGACCACCGCTCGGACATCTACGCGCTCGGCCTCGTGGTCTACGAGGCGCTCGCGGGCATCAATCCCGTCCGCGGCGCCTCACCCGCCGCGACCGCCCGCAACGTCGACAAGCCGGTCCCGAGCCTGTCCAAGCACCGCGACGACCTCCCGCCGCCGCTCATCGCGGCGATCGACACGGCGCTGAAGACCACGCCCTCACAGCGCGGCACGCTTCCCGACCTCGCGGACGTGCTCGAGGCTTCGCTCACCCAGGTGGATGACGAGGGCGGTGTGGTCACGCGCCACCCCGTGGAGGCCCCGATCCGGATCCCGCGCGGAACGACCCGGGTGGCGCATGGGTTGGGCACCGCCGCGATCACCGGCGGCGTGCTCGGTTGGCTCGCGCCGGCGACTCAGGTGCCGTGGGCGCCCGCGGCGGGGATCGCGTTCGCCCTCGCGCTCCTGCTGCCCCGGCTGGGCTGGATCGCCGCCGTGACCGGCACGGCGGTCGCGCTGGTGATCGCGGCGGGTGGAGCTCCGGCTCCCGGCACCGCGCTGGCGCTTCTGGCCGCAGCGGCTCCGATGCCCCTGGTCCTCATGGCCGTCCCACGGGCCTGGTCGGCCCCCGTCCTGGCTCCCGCCCTGGGCCTCATCGGTCTCGCCGGCGCCTTTCCCGCACTCGCTGGTCAGGCGCGGAACGTTCTCCACCGTGCGGTGCTCGGCGCGGTCGGTGCGTGGTGGCTGTTGCTCGCCGAGCCGGGCCGCGCCGGCCTGGCGCCTGCGAGCGACGCGATGGCGGCGCTCTTCACGACGGGTGAGGCCACGCTGCTGGCGGTCTGGGCGGTCGGCGCCGCGGTCCTTCCCTGGCTGGTCCGCGGCCGGTATCTCGCCCTCGACCTGATCGCGGCGACGGCCTGGAGCGCGGCGCTGGCGTCGGCAACCGGCTCGCTCGCAGCGTGGCTGGAGAGGCCCGAACCCGACGGCCTGGTGGCGGCCGCGATCGCTGCCGGAGCGGTCGCCGTGCTGGCTCCGCGATACTCGGGACATGAAGAAGCGTGAGCAGCCCCTGCTCGGGGCAAGCCCATGAGCGTGCTGCGCAGTCTGGAGTCCAAGCTGGCCGGCCTCGTCGAGGGGACGTTCTCGCGCGCCTTCAAGTCGGAGGTGCGGCCGGTGGAGATCGCCCGCAAGCTCGCGCGGGAGCTCGACCAGCACAAGGTCGTGTCCGTTTCGCGCACCTATGTGCCCAACGAGTACACCGTGTGGTTGTCGACGCGCGATCGCGAGCAGTTCTCTGGGTATGAGGACGATCTTCGTGACGAACTCAGCGCCTATCTGCTCGAGCACGCCCGCCGCGAACGGGTCGCGTTCATGTCCCGCCCGGAGATCACGTTCGAGACCGACGAGCGGCTGCGCCTCGGCGAGTTCGGGATCCAGGCCCGCCTGGTCCGGGCGGATCCGGCGGCCCGCGAGGACGGCGGCGCCGTGCGCGCCGAAGCCGGCCACACCTCCGTCTACTCGGTCTCCGAGCGACTGTCGGAGCCGCTGCAGCAGCCGAACGCGCAGCGGACGCGCGCGCAGCTGCGCCTGGAGGGCAGGGTGACCCCGCTCGGATCCCAGGGCGCGGTCCTCGGCCGCTCCCGCGACTGCGATCTCGTGGTGCCGGACGAGAACGTCTCGCGCCGGCACGCCGAGGTGCGACCCTCCGGTGGTGCGTGGATCGTCCGCGACCTCGGCTCCACCAACGGCATCCGCGTCAACGGCACCCGGGTCTCGGGCGCCCAGCCGCTGCGGAGCGGCGACCGCATCGAGCTCGGCGTGAGCTCCGTCACCTTCGAAGAGGCATAAGTGGAACTCGATCCCCTCGCTGTCGCTCTCAAGTTCGGCTTCCTGGCCGTGCTCTACCTCTTCCTCATGTGGGTGGCGCGCTCCGCGCTGCGCGATCTGCGCGGGACGGGCGTGGAGTCCGCGAGCAGAGGCCCGCAGCCCGACTACGGCTACGACCAGGGCACCGCGATGCATCAGGCGGGCGAAGCAGCCGAGGCGCCGAGCGGCATGCCCAAGCTCCGCGTCGAATCGGCGCCCGGCCTGCGGGCAGGCGCGGCCTATGACCTGACGGGCGGTGCGCTGCTCGGTCGCGGCGGGGAGGCGGACATCGTGCTCGAGGACTCCTTCTCGTCCACCCGTCACGCCCGGCTGTACCCGCAGGGGGACGTGGTCGTTCTCGAAGACCTAGGCTCGACGAACGGGACGTACCTCAACGGGGAGCCGCTGGGGGGACCGCAGCCGCTGCACGACGGCGACCGCATCCGCATCGGCGACTCTGAGTTCACGTTCGAACGTTGACATGCTCCGCGTAGCTGAGAAATGGCAGGGCTCTGACGTCGGACGTCAGCGCCAGAGCAACGAGGACAACTACTTCGTCCAATCGCCGCTGTTCGTCCTCGCCGACGGCATGGGCGGCGCACAGGCCGGCGAGGTCGCCTCCGAGATCACGATCGAGGCCTTTCGCGGGGGATTGCCCGACGGTGCGGCCGAGGACGGCCTGGTCAAGACCATTCTCAAGGCGAACGAGCAGGTGC
This sequence comes from uncultured Solirubrobacteraceae bacterium, assembly GCA_963781415.1. Classification (GTDB taxonomy): domain Bacteria; phylum Actinomycetota; class Thermoleophilia; order Solirubrobacterales; family Solirubrobacteraceae; genus DATLGB01. The sequence goes on along the minus strand of CAWAFT010000002.1, from coordinate 1,613,650 downwards.
ACCAGCAGGCCACGTCCGTGCCGGAGTACCAGGGCATGGGCACGACCTGCACGGTCGCCTACGTCACCGAGGAGGATGTCGTCGTCGCCCACGTCGGCGATTCGCGCGCCTACATGTTGCGGGACGGCGAGTTGCGCCGGGTTACGCGCGACCACTCGCTCGTCGGCGAGCTCGTCGACCGCGGAAAGGTCACCGAGGAGGAGGCGCTCACCCACCCCCAACGGTCGGTCATCACCCGCGCCGTCGGTCCCGAGCCGACCGTCAAGGTCGACGCCGACCGCATGGCGGCACGCGCCGGCGATGTCTTCCTGCTGTGTTCGGACGGCCTCACCGACATGGTTCGCGATCGCGACGTGGAACGAATCCTCACGGCGGTGGACGATCTCGAGCAGGCCGGGCGCAACCTGATCGCGGCCGCCAATGCGGCCGGAGGTCGCGACAACATCACCGTGATCCTGTTCCGTCTCGAAGAGGTGGACCTCGGTGCAGGCGCGGTCGCGGGGAACGACGGGCAGACCACGCAGCAGCAGTCGGTGCCCGACACGTCGACGCAGGCGACCACGGCGACGTCCGCCGTGGCGGTCGCCGAGCCCGCATCCGGCTCGGCACCCCCGCCGCGCCGGACGGCCCCACTCCCCGACGGCCCTCCCTCCAGCAAGTCCGGCGGGCGCCCCCCGTCGCGGGCGCGCCGGGTCGGAAAGCCCCTGCTCGTGTTCGCCATCGTCCTGGCCTTCTTCGGCACCGGCGCCTACATCGCCATTCGCGGGGTCTTCTTCGTCGGGCTCGACCCGAACCGCAGCGTGACCATCTACCGCGGGGTTCCCTACGAAGGGCCCTTCGGGGTCAAGCTCTACACGCGCCACTACACGAGCGGTGTCCGGATCGATCAGGTGCCCGAGGCCCGTCGCGCGGCCTTCACCGAACACAAGTGGCGCTCGCTGGATGACGCCGAGGATCTCGTGCGCCAGTTGGAGACGGGGTCCATTCGAGAATGAGCCCGCGCAACCGCGAGTTGCTCGCGCTCCTTCCGGCTTCGCTCCTCGTCACCGCGGGCTTCGCCGCCATCTTCATCGGCCGTTCCGACGTGGTGTCGGACCTGTCGTTCACCTACGGACTGCTCTTCCTGGGCATCTGCGTGGCGACGCATGTCGTCATCCGCTTCACCCTTCCGCACGCGGACCCCTACCTCTTCCCGCTCGTGGCCCTGCTCGCGTGCTTCGGACTGGTGGTCATCTACCGTCTCGACGAGGACAAGGCGATCAGCCAGGCGGGCTGGTTCGTGGCGGGGTTACTGCTCTTCAGCGGGACGGTGATCGCGCTGCGCAAGGACTTCCGGATCCTCGAGCAGTACCGCTACACGATCGCGGCCGCCTCCCTGCTGTTGCTCCTGCTCCCGCGCGTGCCGCTGCTGTCGGCGCCGGTGAACGGGGCCTATCTCGGCGTCAACCTCGGTCCGATCACCTTCCAGCCGGCGGAGTTCGCAAAGGTCGGCATCGTCGTCTTCCTCGCCGCCTACCTGCGCGAGCACCGGGACGTGATGATCCTGTCCTCGCGCCGGATCCTGGGGATCACGCTCCCGCCCCTGAAGCACTTCGGCCCGCTGCTGGCGGTGTGGGCGGCGGCGATGCTGTCCCTGTTCATCATCCGCGACATCGGGTCCTCGCTGATGTTCTTCGGTGCGTTCCTGGCGGTGCTCTACGTGGCGACGAACCGCTTCGGCTTCGTGCTCGTGGGCCTGGTGTTGTTCGTGGTCGGCGCGATCGTGGTCCACGCCACCGTGGGGCACATCCAGGATCGCGTGGACATCTGGCTCGACCCCTTCCAGCCCGGCCTGATCGAGCGCGAGGGCGGCAGCTACCAGATCGTCCAGGGCCTGTACGCCCAGGCGGACGGGGGACTGTTCGGCACGGGCTTCGGCGGCTCGCTCATCCTCACCCCGCTGGCCGACACGGACCTCATCTACGCGGTCATCGTCAACGAACTCGGACTGGCGGGCGCCTGCGGGCTCATCCTGGTCTACCTCATGCTCGCGGCACGCGGGTTCAAGACCGCGATGATCGCCCAGGACTCGTTCTCCACCCTGCTCGCGGCCGGTCTGACGGCCGTGCTGGCCTTGCAGGTGTTCGTGATCGTCGGAGGGGTGACCCGCGTGATCCCGCTGACCGGCGTGACCCTGCCGTTCGTCTCCTACGGGGGCTCGTCGATCCTGGCGAACTTCGTCCTGCTCGCCCTGCTGCTGCTCGTGTCCGACCGCGCGCGGCGTGAGGCGGTCTCGGCCCGGTGAAGCAGCCGATCCTCAAGCTCTACGGCACGGTGGTCGTGCTGTTCGCCGTCCTCATCGGCTTCTCGTCGTACTGGTCGGTGTTCGCGGCCGATGGCCTGCGCGAGCAGCCCTCCAACCACCGCGACGAACTGCAGGAGCAGCGCATCAAGCGGGGCACGATCCGTTCGGCGGACGGCACCCTGCTCGCGCGCTCGACGAAGCGTCCCGACGAGACCTACCGGCGAAAGTACCCGCAGGGAGAGCTCTTCGGGCACCCGGTCGGCTACTCGTTCGCCAACCTCGGCACCTCGGGGTTCGAGGACTTCTACGACGACCGCCTCGTCGGGCGCCGGACCGAGCTCGTCACGGTGTTCGACTCCCTGCTCGGGCGCAGCCAGGTGGGGGAGGACCTCGAGACGACGCTCGACGCCGCGGCGCAGCAGATCGCCACCCAGGGCCTGTCGGCGAGCGACAGCGGCAGGGGCGCCGCGGTGGCGATCGACCTCGACAGCGGGGCGGTGCGGGTCATGGCGTCCGTCCCGGGATTCGACCCGAACGACATCGACGACAAGGGCGTGTTCGGCCGGCTGGCCAACGACGACGAGCGCACCCCGCTGTTCAACCGGGCCACGCAGGGCCTCTTCCCGCCGGGCTCGACGTTCAAGACGGTCACGGCGACCGCCGCGCTCGACACGGGCGACTACACGCCCGACTCGATCGTCTCGGGGGAGAACAACAAGGAGATCTCCGGCGTCCCGCTGCAGAACTCGGGCGGCGCCGACTACGGCGACATCTCCCTCACCACCGCGCTGACGAACTCGGTCAACACGGTGTGGGCCGAGGTCGGCGAGAAGCTCGGCGGGGACACCCTGACCGACTACATGAACCGCTTCGGATTCAACGCCGCGCCGCCGATCGACCTGCCGCCGTCACAGCTCCCGCGCAGCGGCATCCGCGACGGGAAGGGCAAGCTGCTCGAGGCGACGTCCTCGCAGGTGGACATCGGCCGCACCGCCATCGGTCAGGCGGATCTGCTCGTCTCCCCGCTCCAGATGGCCACGGTCGCGCAGACGATCGGCAACGGCGGGGTGCGGTTGAAGCCCTACCTGCTCGAGAAGGCGTTCGACGCTGACGGCCGGACGACCTACAAGGCGGAGCCCGAGCGGGCCGAGCGCGTGATGTCGGAGGAGACGGCCGCCGCCCTGACCGTGATGATGAAGAACGTGGTCCGCGAGGGAACGGGAACGGCGGCAGCGCTCAGTGGGGTCGACGTGGCCGGCAAGACCGGCACGGCCGAGCTCACCACCACGGGCCTCAACGACGCCTGGTTCATCGGATTCACGGGCGAGACCGCGGTCGCCGTGATGGTCGAGCGGGTCAACAGCCAGGGCGGAATCGCGGCAGCACCGATCGCCAAGGCAATCCTGGAGAGCCTCGATGACTGATCGCAATCCGCTGCGCGAGACGCTCCAGAGCGGCGAGGTCGTCGATGAGCGCTACACGGTCGAGTCGCGGATCGGCAGTGGCGGGATGGCGGACGTCTACTGCGCCCAGGACGCGCAGCTCGGCCGCCGGGTCGCCCTGAAGGTGCTGCACCGCCGCTTCGCCGCCGACCAGGAGTTCGTCGAGCGCTTCCGCCGCGAGGCGTCCTCGGCGGCCGGCCTGCAGCATCCGAACGTGGTCCAGGTCTTCGACCGCGGCGAGCTCGACGGCACCTACTACATCGCGATGGAGTTCCTCGAGGGGCGCACGCTCAAGCAGCTCGTCGTCGAGGAGGGCCCGCTCGAGCCGGCGCGCGCCATCGACATCACGATCCAGGTCCTGCGCGCCGCGCGGTTCGCCCACAAGCGCGGGATCATCCACCGCGACATCAAGCCGCACAACGTCATCGTCGACGGCGAGGGCCGGGTCAAGGTGACCGATTTCGGGATCGCCCGCGCCGGTGCCTCGGACATGACGGAGACCGGCGCGATCATGGGGACCGCGGCCTACCTGTCTCCGGAGCAGGCCCAGGGCCACTCCGTGTCGGCCTCGTCGGACCTGTACTCGGTCGGCATCCTGCTCTACGAGCTGCTCACCGGCCGCGTCCCCTTCGACGCCGAGTCGGCCGTCACGATCGCGCTCAAGCAGGTCTCGGAGGAGCCCGCCCCCCCGCGTGCGCTCAACCCCGCCGTCTCGCCCGAGCTCGAGGACGTCGTCCTGCGCGCGCTCCAGAAGGATCCGTCCCGCCGCTTCGTCGACGCCGACGACTTCGTCGCCGCCCTCGAGCGGGTGCGTGAGGCGCCGGCCCGCCCGGACATCGCGCAGCGCACCGGCTCGCTCACCGGCGTCTACCCGGCGGTCGGCGACATGGACGAGTTCGTCGAGCGCGAGCGCCGGAGCATGCGGTTCTGGCTCACGTTGCTCGCGGTCCTGGTTGCCCTGGCGGCAATCGCCTTCGGGCTCTACACGCTGCTGCGCCCAGAGCTGGTCGCGGTCCCCAACGTCGTGGGCCAGCAGTCCGACGTGGCGTCGGCGCAGCTCAACAACGCGGGCTTCGAGGTGTCGCTCCAGCAGTTGCAGAGCGACGATCGCCCCAACGGCGAGGTCATCCGCCAGCGTCCGTCGCCCGACGACCGCGCGGAGGAGGGGTCGACGGTCACGATCTTCGTCTCCAGCGGGCCGGGGCAGGCGGTGGTGCCCGACGTCGTCGGCAAGCCGCTCGAGGCCGCGCGCAAGGAGCTCGAGAAGCTCCGCTTCTCGGTCACGGTCGAGCGTGCCTTTTCCGAGGGTGTGCCCGAGGGCAGGGTCCTGGAGACGCGACCGGATCCCAACAGCCAGCTCGACATCGGTTCGACCGTGACCCTCGTCGTCTCGCGCGGGCCCGAGCAGGTCGAGGTGCCCGACGTCGTCGGCCTCAGCGAGTCCGACGCCTCGGCCGTCCTCCAGGACACCGGCTTCAACGTGGCCAGCAAGCGTCAGGAGTCCGAGACCGTCGCGCCGGGCACGGTCATCTCCGTCAAGCCCGGCGAGGGGGAGCTCGTGACGCTGGGCGACACGGTCACCCTCACGGTCGCCGAGGAGCCCGCCGACGTCGACGTCCCCGACGTGCGGGGGAAGCCGGTCGATGACGCGCTGTCCGTCCTCAGCGGTGCCGGCCTGGTGGGCGACGTGCAGGAGCGCACCGTCAAGTCGCCGGACGCGGACGGCATCGTGCTCAACCAGAACCCCCGCGGCGGTCGCCGCGAGAAGGGCTCCACGGTGACGCTCATCGTCGGCGTGTTCGACGACTCTCAGCTCGACCCTGAAGGCGGCACCGCGACACCCACGCCGACTCCGTCGCCCACCCCGACCACAACCCCGACGCCGTGAGGGTCGCCGTCCTCAGCGGCGGCCGGTCGTCCGAGCACGAGGTCTCCCTCGCGTCGGGGGCGGCGGTGCGAGGCGCGGTCGCCCAGTCCGGTCACGAGGTGCTCGACATCGTGCTGACCCGAGACGGCGGATGGCTCCACGACGGCGAGCCGGTCTCCCTGTCGCCCGGTGGCGGTCTCCTGGGCGCCGACGTCGTCTTTCCCGTGCTCCACGGTCCGTACGGGGAGGACGGCACGGTCCAGGGCCTGCTCGAGCTCCTCGACGTCCCGTACGTGGGTGCGGGGGTGCTCGCATCGTCGCTGTGCATGGACAAGGTGGTCTTCAAAGAGGTGCTCGCGGCGGGGCGGGTGCCGCAAGTCGACTACGTGGCGGTGCGCCCCGGCGACGATGTGTCCGCCTGCGAGCGGCTCGGTTTTCCGCAGTTCGTCAAGCCCGCGCGAGCGGGCTCCTCGATCGGCATCGTCAAGGTCGAGTCGGCCGCGCAGCTCCCGGCAGCCCTCGAGACGGCCTTCGCCCACGACTCCCTGGTGATCGCGGAGCAGATGTCGACCGGGATGGAGGTCGAATGTGCCGTGCTCGGCAACGGCGATCCGAAGGCGAGCCTGCCCGGTGAGATCGTGCTGGCCGGCGGTGCCGACTGGTACGACTACGAGGCCAAGTACGCCGAAGGCGGCATGGAGCTCATCGTGCCCGCCCGGATCTCCGCCGCGGCGATCGCGGAGGTGCAGCGCCTGGCAGCGGACACGTTCGCCCGCGTGGGTGGTGCCGGCCTGGCGCGGGTCGATTTCTTCGTCGAGGGCGACCGCGTGCTCGTCAACGAGCTCAACACGCTGCCGGGCTTCACCCCGACCTCGGTCTACGCCTCGCTGTGGGCGGCCACGGGCCTGGACTTCGCCCCGCTCTGCGACCGCCTGCTCATGCTGGCGCTCGACGCGCGATCAGCGCGCCGCTGAGTCCTCTCGGAACAGCGACACCTCGCCGATCTCCACGCTGTCCTCCCCGGGCGGGAGCTGGGTGATCCACACGAGGTAGTAGCGGTACAGCTCGCCGCCGGTGTCGACGTCGAAGTCCTGCTTCGATCGCTCGACGGTGCCGCCGCCGATCTCCGTCCAGCCCTCGAGCGACTCCGGGGGCGATCCGGACGGAGCCGCGTACAGCGTCGCCTCCCATCCGGTGACGGGCGTCTGGATCCGCACGGCGCTGGCCTCGACCTCGGGCTCAGCGTCGACGTACAGGCCAACGCCTCCCTTCGGGCCGCTGGTCCCGGCGATGACGTCGTCGCGGTAGTTCTCGGTCGACCACACGGTGTCCGGGTCGCCGTCGACGGCCAGCGGCGTCTCGTTCGAGTGCTCCTGATCGTCGCCGAGCGGCGGCGGGTCGTAGTCGGTGGCCGAACCGCGCGCGACCGAGACGCTGCGCGTATCGGTCGGCGGCGCGCCGCTCGGCGCGCCGGTGCCACCCTCCACCCGGTTGCGGGCGTCGACGAGGACGAGCGCGATGACGGCGGTGATCGCCATCGTGGCCAGGATCGTCCCGACGACCACACGCCGGCCGCGCATGCGCAGGGGCACGCTGCGCCTGGCGCCGGCGGGCAGGGTCCTGAGCACGGCGGTGGCCTCGCCTGTGGCCCGCCCGCGTCGCGCCGCCTCGTGAGCCAGCGCGTCCTCGAGGTCGTCCTCGAGCGTCACCGTGTCCGGGTAACGCCGGTCGAGCGCCTTGTCGGTCATGCGATCGAGCACCGCGGCGACGCTCGCGGTCACCTCGGGCCGTAGGCGGGAGATGTCCGGGATGTCCTCGCGGACGTGCTTCATGGCGACCGCGACCTGGTTCTCGCCGTGGAACGGGACGTCCCCCGCGAGCATCTCGTACATGACGACACCCAGGGAGTAGATGTCCGACTGGCCGTTGACGGCGTGGCCGAGCGCCTGCTCCGGAGAGACGTAGTCCGTGGTGCCGAGCACGCGCCCGTCGGCGGTCAGCCCTTCATCGTCGAGCGATCGGGCGATTCCGAAGTCGGTGACCTTGGCCATGCCCTCGCCGTCGATGAGGACGTTCTGAGGCTTGATGTCGCGGTGCACGATGCCGCGCGAATGCGCGGCATCGAGCGCGCGCGCGATCTCGATCGCGTACGCCAGGGCCTCGTCGACGGGCAGCATGCCCGAGCGCCGGATGCGGTCCTTGAGCGTCTCCCCCTCGACGTACTCGAAGACGATGTACGGGCGGTGGTCGTCCTCGCCCGCGTCGATGACGCCGACGATGTGCGGGTGGGAGAACTGGGCCACGGCGCGCGCCTCGCGGCGGAAGCGCTCGAGCTGGTCGGAGTCCGACGCGATCTCGCGGTGCATCAGCTTCACGGCGACCGTGCGCTCGAGCGTGGTGTCGAACGCGCGGTAGACCGTCGACATCCCGCCCGTCCCCACCTGGGCGTCGAGCCGGTAGCGACCGGACAGAAGGGTGCCGACGAGGGGACTCATCGCGCTGTCAATGGTCCCACGCCGACCGGCTTCTGTCGCGCAGCGCTAGCTGTTCTTCTGATCGGCGTCGTCTGAGACGGCCGCCTGCTCGGCCGTCTCCTGGTCGTCGGTCCGCCAGACCGCGGACCCCTTCTGCTCGGCGGGGGTCTCCGTGGGACTCTCGGGGCTGTCGGCGGCGGGCGTCGCCTCCTGCGGCATCGCGGTGCCCGACGGGGTCACTGCGGCCGCGTCCGGGGCATCCTCGAGCTCCGGTGCCGGGGGGGCGTCCTGCGCCGGCGCGCCGGTCGGCGGCGGCACGTCGGCAAGCCCCATCTGCAGGGTGGCCTCGTCCGTCTCCCCGCGGTTCGGGTCGTCCTGGGCTTCGATGGCTTCGTCGATCGCGCGCTCGCCCTCGATCGCGTCGCCTGCGGCGGGCTCGGCGTTCTCGATCAGGTCGGACTCGGCCAGCTCCTGCCCCTCGGCGTAGCCCCCGCCGGCCTCCTCGAGCGGGCGCAGCGCCTCCTCGACGGCCTCGCTCGAGTCCTCCTCGCTGGGGTACTCAGCGGGTGTGCCGCCGATGTTGGCCGCCTCGGCCGCGGCCGCCTCTTCCTCCGCGAGCTCGTCGATGCCGCCCCCGGCCTCGTGGACGGCGGGCTCGGGGGCCGGGACGGCGGTTGCGGTGTTCTCCGGCGGGCCGCCGGCATCGGCGTTGGCGATCGGCGGTGCGGGCATGGGCTCGTTGCGCTCGACGGCCGCCGAGCCGACCGGCGCGTCCGCTGGGGCGGGGTAAGGCTCCGGAGCGGTCGAGCCGCCGCCGAGCAGGCCTTTGACGGTGCTGTTGTTGCGGAAGGCGTAGGCCGCACCTGCCGCCAGTCCGCCGAGGATCAGGGTGCGCGCGCTGAAGAGTCGGGCCATGCTCAGAACCTACCCGCCTGCGATCTTGCGACACCGCCCGGTTCACCGCCGGTCCTGGCGAGAGCATGAGAGGCCCATGCGCCGTCTGATTGCCCTCCCCCTCCTCGTCCTCGCCGCCGGGTGCGGGGGCGCGGGCAACCCAGGCTCGCCGGAGCGGGACGGCCAGGTGACGCGGATCATCGACGGCGACACCCTGGTGGTCCGTGTCGGTGCGAGCGAGGAAACGGTTCGGGTGCTGGGGATCGACACGCCCGAGGCGTCTCCCCCCGAGTGCGGCAACCGCGCCGCGACCCGCGCGCTCACGCTGCTTGCCGCCGGGCGCCAGGTGCGCCTGATCGGCGATCGCTCCCAGGCGCGGCGCGATCGCTACGACCGGCTGCTCGCCTACGTCGAGACAGGGGATGGGGTCGACGTCGGCGAGGAGGTCGTGCGGCAGGGCTGGGCACGGGTGTATGTCTTCGACCGGCCCTTTGCGCGGGTCGGTCGTTACCGGGCGGCCGCCGCCGCAGCTCGCGCCGCCGGCCGTGGGCTGTCAGCCGCCTGCTCCTAATCTCGTCAGGCAGTGGACCTCGACGACGCAGCCCGCGCCGCGCACGACCTGCTGCTGGCGCTCGACATCGATACGGACGCGGAGGGCCTGCGTGACACCCCGCGCCGGGTTGCGGCCGCCTACGCCGAGATGCTCACCCCGCAGCCCTTCAGCGCGACGACGTTTCCGAACGAGGAGGGCTACGACGAGCTCGTCGTGGCGCGCGACATTCCGTTCCACTCGCTCTGCGAGCACCACCTGATCCCGTTCGTCGGGCACGCGCACGTCGCCTATCTGCCGGGCGAGCGCATCGTCGGGCTCTCCAAGCTCGCGCGGGTGGTCGAGCACTTCGCGCGCCGGCTGCAGGTCCAGGAGCGCATGACCGTCCAGATCGCGGACTGGCTCGAGGACGAGCTCGCGCCGAAGGGCGTCGGCGTGGTGCTCGACGCCGAGCACTTCTGCATGACCCTGCGCGGCGTCCAGAAGCCCGGAGCGCGCACGACCACGTCGGCGCTGCGCGGCCGCGTCCGCGACGACGCCCGCACCCGCGCGGAGTTCCTCGCGCTCGCGACCGCCCGTTGACCGCTACGCCCGGCCCGTCCCGGGTAGGCCGACGGCCATGAGCGAACATGACGAGCTGGCCGACCGCCGCGAGCAGGAGGCCAACTACCTCGAGGCTGCGGCCGAGCGCAACGAGGATCTGGCCGAGGAGGCGCGCGACGCGCTCGACGAGGCCCAGCAGGACGAGTTCACCCCCGCGGCGCTGGGGCCGGACGATCCCGGGGGCCGCGACGAGGACGAGACGCCCCCGCCTGAGGAGGACGACGACCCGGCCCGCGCGCGCGCCTAGGACTCCGCGACGCGGTGCACGCCGCGCTCACGCGTGGCGGCGAGCCCGAGGCCGGGTAGCTCGACCGTGCCCGGACGGTCGGTGATGGTGCCGATGCGCGCAGTGCCGGGATGGCGGCGCGCGAGCAGTTCGACGGCGGCCTCCGCGTCGGCGTCCGGTACGACGGCGACGAAACCGCAGCCCATGTTGAAGACGTCGTACATCTCCTCGGACGGCACGGAGGCGGCGCCGGCGATGGCCGCGAAGACGGGCTGCGGCGGCAGGGGCGCATCGATCGACCATCCGGCGTCGCCCGGGAAGCGGAGGAGGTTCATCACGCCGCCGCCCGTGATGTGCGCGAGTGCGCGGACGTCGATCTCCGAACGCATCAGCTCGAGCGCCGCCCGCACGTAGATGACCGTCGGCTCCAGCAGCACGTCGGCCACGGAGTCGCCCGCCAGCTCCGGCGGCCGATCGTCGAGGGTCCAGCCGGAGTCCTCGAGCAGCGCGCGGCGGGCGAGCGTGTAGCCGTTCGAATGGATGCCGCTCGACGGGAGCCCGATCACGGCGTCGCCCGGCTGCCGGCTCTCGCCGGTGATCATCGCATCGAGGGCCACCGTCCCGAAGCAGGTGCCGACGATGTCGAAACCGTTGGGCGATGGGTGGCCGCGCACGACCTCCGGGAGCACCGCGAGCTCCCCGCCGGGGATCTCCACCCCTGCGTCAGCGGCGCCCTTGGCCAGGCCCGCGGCGATCGCCGCCAGCATGTCCGGGTCCGATCGCTCCACGGCGAGGTAGTCGACGAGCGCGATGGGCTCGGCGCCGATGCAGACGACGTCGTTGACGTTCATCGCCACGCAGTCGATGCCGATCGTGTCGAAGCGCCCGGTCTGCTCGGCCACGATCACCTTCGAGCCGGCGGAGTCCGTCCCGACCGCGATGCCGAGGTTGTCGGCGACCTTCAGAACGGCCGCGTAATGCCCGGAGGGGGCGACGGAGCGCGAGGTCTCCAGCCGCGCGAGTGCGCCGACGATCGCGGCCACGCCGGCGTCGGCGCTACGGGTATCGACTCCGGCCGCGGCGTAGGCATCGCTCATCTGGAGCGCGATTGTCGCAGGAGGAGCAGCGCGAGCCCGCTCCGCTCGAGCGCCCACGGCCACAGCGGGCCGCCGCGGTCGACGATCCGCAGCGCGGGAAGCGCCGCCAGCGTGCTCGCGAACGCGGCGGCTGTCGAGGCGTTGAGCCCGCCCCGGCGCAGGAGCACCGCGCCAAGGGTCACCGGCGCGCCGACCTCGCGTGACAGCGGGTTGGCCTCCGTGGGCGCGAAGCCCCGCAGGCGCGCCGCCGCCAGCGTGGCCCCGTTGCGCGATACCCCCGGCCACAGCGCCGCGGCCTGCGCGAGCCCGAGCCACAGGCCGTCGAGCGGACCTGCGTCCCAGCGCGACCGGTTCCCCCCGCCGGAACGGACGAGGTCGGCCGCGATCAACAACCCTGAGCCGGCGATGAGCCCGCCGACCACGGGCAGGCGCGCCGCGCGGTGTTCGAGCGCGAACCCGGCCGCTGCGGGGATGCCGCCGGCGAGCAGGTGCATGCCGACCCGCCGCGGGCTGAGGCGGCGCAGGATCTCGGCCGCCTCGTGACGGCAGCCGAGCACGAGCGCGGCCAGGGAGCCCGCGTGCAGCGCGACCTCGTCGCCCTCGAGTCCCCAGAGCTCCCGCGCTGCCGCGACGTGCCCTGACGAGGACACGGGCAGCAGCTCGGCGGGGCCCTGGATCAGGCCGAGGAGGACGCTGGAGCCGGCCGGTTGCGCCGCCACCGGAAGAACAGGTAGATGGCAGCGACGATGATGCCCGCGACGATCGCGTAGTCGACATAGTGCAGACCGTCTTTCCAGTCTTCCCACTTCGAGCCGGCCTTGAGGCCGATGAAGGTGAGCATGGCGATCCACGGGATGCAGCCCAGCGTGGTGAACACGGTGAAGCGCCAGAAGGGCATCCGGGCCACGCCCGCCGGCAGTGAGATGAACGTCCGGACCACCGGCATCATGCGGGTGAAGAAGACCGTCGCGTCGCCGTAGCGCTCGAACCAGTCGTCGGCCCGGCGCAGGTGCTTCGGGGTGATGTGCAACTTGCGGCCGTGCTTCTCGAGCAGGTCGATCCGGCCGTAGTAGCCGATCGCGTAGGCGATCCACGACCCGACGAGGTTGGCCGCGGTGCCGACAGCGACGACCGCGGCGAACGAGAACCGTCCGTCGTCCACGTTGAAGCCGGCGAAGAGGAAGGTCGTCTCCGACGGGATGGGGATGCACGCGCTCTCGGCCACCATCAGGAAGAAGATCCCCGGCAGGCCGAGATCGTTGATGACGCGTACGGCGAAGTCGACGATCGGGGCGGTGATGGAGGCGTAGAGCACCGGCAAAGCAGCGGCGGAGGGTAGCTTCAGCACGTAAATGCGCGTTTGGGTGGATCTGACGAACTCTCCGCACGTCCTGGTCATGCGCCCCGTGATCGAGCATCTGCGCGCGCGCGGTGCCGACGTCGAGGTGACCGCGCGGGACTTCGCGCAGACCCTCGCGCTGTGTGAGCGCTTCGGCATCGAGCACACCCCCATCGGCCGTCACCGCGGCGGCAGGCTCGCGGCCAAGGCCGTCGGGCTCTTCGACCGGTCCTTCGTGCTGGCGCGCTGGGCGAAGGGCCGTCGCTTCGACATCGCGCTCGGTCACGGCTCCAACGACGTGACGGTGGCCGCGCGCCTGCGTTCCATCCCGTGCGCGACCACCTTCGACTACGAATGGGCGCGTGTGCAGCACACCGTCAACTGCCGACTCGCTCAGGCGGTCGTGGTGCCCGACGTCATCCCTCCGGAGCGACTCGCCGCCTACGGCGCCACGCCCGCCAAGCTGCACGGTTATCCGGGGCTGAAGGAGGAGTACTACCTCGCCGATTTCGAGCCGGACGACGCCGTCCTGGAGGACCTCGGCCTCGATCCCGCGAAACCGCTCTTCGTGGTGCGCACCCCGCCCGACGTGTCGCTCTATCACCGCTTCGAGAACCCGCTCTTCGGCCAGGTGCTGGAGCATCTGCGCGGGCGCGGCGAGGTGGTCGTGTTGCCGCGCACGCCGGCGCAGCGCACCGAGCTGCAGCAGGCGGGCGGCTTCATCGTCCCCGAGAAGGCCGTAGACGCCCAGACGCTCGTGGCGCGCGCCGCGCTCGTCATCTCCGCGGGCGGAACCATGAACCGCGAGGCGGTCGCGCTCGGGACCCCCGTCTACACCACCTTCGAGGGGCGGCTGGGCGCAGTCGACGAGGGACTGATCGCCGAGGGCCGGCTGCGTCGCCTCACCCAGGCGCAGGACATCGAACTGGCGCCCGCGGAGTCCCTGCGACCGGCGGGCGATCGGGTGCGGCGCGACCCGGCCACGTTCGTGGATCTGCTCCTGTCTCCCATAACATCTGCCTGATGCGCCGCCGACCGCGGTCCGTGGCCGTGCCGATTCACCGACACGCGCTCCCCCAGATCGCGTTGGACGCGGCGCTCGTCGCGCTCGCCTACTTCCTGGCCTACCAGCTGCGGTTCGACGAGGGCGTTCCCGAGCGCTACGCCCAGCTGCGCGACCGGTCGCTGACGATCGCCATCGGCGGCAGCGTCGTCGTCTTCTGGGCCTTCGGGCTCTACCGGCACTGGTGGCGTTACGCCGATCGCTCCGAGCTGATCCGCGTGCCGCAGGCGGTCTTCGTCGCCACGCTCGTGATGGTCGGTGGCATCGCGATCCTGGACCCGGCCTACGTGACGACTTCGGCGGGCCTCGCCGGTCTGAGCCCGCCCGCCGGCGTCATCGGCCTCTTCTTCCTGCTCGCGCTGCTGTTCACCATCACTGCGCGCGTGCTCGTGCGGATGTTCTTCGAGCGCCCGGTCGGCGGCCGTGTCGCCCGCAACGCCCGCTCCGTGCTCATCGTCGGCGCCGGCGACGGCGGGCAGCTCGTGCTGCGGGAGATCGTGCGCAACCCCGCCCTCGGGTTGCGGCCGGTCGGCTTCGTGGACGACGACCCGTCCAAGCTGCACATCAAGGTCAAGGGCCTGCGCGTCCACGACAACATCGCGCGGCTCCCGCGCGTGCTCGACGACGTCGAGCCCGATGAGGTGATCATCGCCATCCCGTCGGCCTCCGGGCAACTGCGTGCGAAGGTCGTCGGGGCGTGCCGCGCGCGCGGCGTGCAGGTCCGCACGCTGCCCACCGTCTTCGAGCTGCTCCAGACGGGCGGCCACATGGTGCGCCAGGTCCGCGAGATCCGCGTCGAGGACGTGCTCGGCCGCGACCCCGTCCGCATGGAGATCGAGCAGGTGGGCGCGTATCTCGCCGGCCGTGCCGTGCTGGTCACGGGCGCGGGCGGCTCGATCGGAGCCGAGCTGTGCCGCCAGATCGCCCGGGTCGGCCCGAGCCGCCTGATCCTGCTCGACCACGCCGAGGACAACCTCTTCGCCATCGAGCAGGAGCTGATCAACGATCGCCACGTCCTCAACGCGGTCGCCGTCATCGCCGACTGCAAGGAGGAGGAGCGCATGCGCGAGGTGTTCGACGAGCACCGACCCGCGGTCGTCTTCCACGCCGCGGCCTACAAGCACGTCGGGATGATGGAGGCCAACCCGGTCGAGGCGGTGCGCAACAACGCCATCGCCACGCGGGTGATGACGCGCGTCGCCGGCGACGCGCGCGTCGAGACCTTCATCCTGGTCAGCACGGACAAGGCGGTTGCGCCGGCGACCGTCATGGGCGCGTCGAAGGCCCTGGCCGAATGGCAGGTCGAAACGGCCGGCCACCACTACCCGGGTACCCGTTTCGCCTCCGTGCGCTTCGGCAACGTGCTCGGCTCGTCGGGATCGGTCGTGCCGATCTTCCGTCGCCAGATCGCGGCCGGCGGCCCGGTGACGGTGACCGACCCCGCGATGACGCGGTTCTTCATGACCATCCCCGAGGCGGTGCAGTTGATCGTCCACGCCGGCTCGCTGGCGAGCGGTGGAGAGACGTTCGTGCTCGAGATGGGCGAGCCGGTCCGCATCATGGACCTCGCTCAGCAGATGATCCGCCTGTCGGGCCTGGAGCCCGGGCGGGACATCGCGATCGACGTCGTGGGCCAGCGGGCCGGCGAGAAGCTCCACGAGGAGCTCTTCAACACCTACGAGCGCCCCGTGCCCACCGCCGCTCCGCGCATCCTGCGCGCCGACCGCCCGCCACTGAATCCGGCGTTCGTGGACGCGACCTTCGACGACATCGGCCTGCTCGTCCTCGAAGGGGACGCGGCCCGGCTTGCCGCGCTCGTGTCCGAGCTCGCGCTCGTCCGCATTCCGGCCCAGGCGGCCGCGGCCGCGGCCCAGGAGCTCCCGCCGCCGCCACCGTCGCCCGACGAAGTCCGGCTCGCCACCTAGACTGCGGGCCTTCCCGAATGGTCACCTTCGCGGTCACTCTGTCGGACCTGATCGAACGGGGCGGAAGCTACGCGGGCCTCGCCGCGTTCTTCGGCCTCGCCGTCATGGCCATCCTCTACTTCGCCCAGGCTCGCGAAGTGCGCCGCCTGCGCGATTGGGCCGGCCGCGCGCCCGAGCGCGCACAGGAACTCGAGGAGCGCGTCGCCCAGCAGGCGCAGGCCGCACGGGGCGTCCAGGCGCAGCCGATCCGCCGACCCGGGGAGCCGGCGACCGCCGCCGCGCAGCGCGTCCCGAAGCCGGCTCCGGCGGTTGCGGACGCCGCGCAGAACACCGCGGCGATCGAGCCTCCCGCCGCTGAGGACGACTCGGCGACCGAGCATTCCGTGGTGCCCGCCAAGCCGGCTGTCGAAGGACCGCCGCAGGAGGGCGACGGCGCGCCGGTCGCGCCCGCCGAGGCGCAGCCGGAGCCGGTCGCCGCCGGCGAGCAGTCCGAGGACGAGGCAGCCTCGGACCAGGCCGGCCAGGTCACCAAGCGCGAGGTCATGCCGGCCGGGGCCGTCGCGAGTGCCGCCACGACCATCAAGCCGCCCCCAGACGTCCCGGCGACCCCCGGGAACGGCACCTCCTCTCCCGCGGAGCCGGCGCTTCCTGCGCGAGCGACCCAGGGGCCGCCCGTCCGGCGCTCTGCCCCTGCCCCCGCGCCACTTCGCGCGTCGGGTTCAGCGACCCGCCGTCCGGGAGCACCGCCGCGCCGGCCCGGGCCGCCGCCGCCCATCCGGCGCGACCAGGAGCCCCACGGCCGCCGCACGGGCATCCTCGCCGCCGGCGGTGTCGCCGGAGTCGTCCTCGTCGTGGTGGGGCTCATCGCGCTCCTGGGCGGGGGCGACGACACCCCCTCGACGAATCCGGAGCCGACCGTCGCGTCACAGACGGCGACGGCGACCCCCGGTGGCGCGGGCGGGGAGCCCTCCGCGACCCCCGCCTCCGGACCCACCCGGGCGGAGACGAGCGTCGCCGTGCTCAACGGCACCACGGTCGCCGGACTTGCCGCCAACATCGAGGAGCAGCTCACGCAGGGCGGGTACGCGACTGCGCAGGATCCGACGAACTGGACGGATTCCGCCCGCTCGGCCTCGGTGGTCTTCTACGCGAGCTCGGAGTACCGCAGCCAGGCGATCGAGGTGGCGGACCTTCTCGACGTCCCCGATCGCCAGCCCATCATCGAGGAGGCCACGGCGCTGGCGCCGGAGGCTGACGTGGTGGTCGTCGTCGGCGCCGACCAGACGCCATAGTGCAGGCATCTCCCGGCCGCGCGCAGCGGCCCGCGGCGATCGCGTTCGCCATCCTGCTCGTCGCCACGGCGGCGGCGTTCCTGCTGGCCAACCGGCTGAAGGCGGCCGACGCCGAGATCGACGTCATCAAGCGCACCCCCTCCTTCTCTCCCAACGACGACGGCCGCCGCGACCGGGAGGTCATCCTCTTCCGCATCGACGAGCGCGACTCCGCGGCGGTGGACATCGTCGACGCCGACGGCGCCCGCGTCCGCCGCGTGCGGGAGAAGGTGCAGTTGCGTCGCAACCGCAGGCTCAAGGTGGTCTGGGACGGCCGCGACGACGACGGCCGGCGCGCTCCGGACGGCGAGTACCGGATGCGCCTGATCCTCGGACAGGGACGTTCTCTGCTCGCCCCGCGGCCGTTCGTGCTCGACACGGTTCCGCCCGAGGCAGCGGTGCTCGTCGACGAGGGGACCCCGATCGTGGCCCCCGGCGCCGACGTGCGGTTCTCCGTGAGCGGGGAGACCGACGCGGGCCTGGCCCCGACGTTCACCGTCGTCCGGACGGATCTCGCCGCCCCGCGCGAGATCCGCACGCTCGAAGGCGTGGCCGGGATCACCGACTACACGTGGGACGGCCGGACGAGCAGAGGCGTCCCCGCCGCACCGGGGACGTACGTGATCGCGGTGACCGCGTACGACCGCGCCAAGAACGAGGCGAGCACCCCGTCGCTGCCCCTCGAGCTCGGCTCGGGCAGCCTGCCAGGCCGGCCCGGGGTGACCGTCCGCCGGCTCGCGCTGCAGCCGCCGGTCCGGGCGGTGCGCGCCGGGGAGCTGGCCAACGTACGCGTCGACGCTCGCGGCAAGCGCTTCACCTGGGCGCTGCGCCGCATCGGCCAGCCGAGCGTGCTCGAGCGCGGTCTGCGCGCCGTCGGCAAGACGAACGTCCTCCTGCGGGTCCCGCGCGGTTCCTCTGGGCTGTACATGCTCACCGTCGAGGCGGGCGGAGCGACCGCCCGCGCGCCGATCGCGGTCCGCTCCGGCGCGCGCACCGGCCTGCTCGTCGTCCTGCCCATGGTGAGCTGGCTGGGGCTTGATCCAGTCGATCAAACGCAGGACGGAGTACCGGACACGTTCGCCACCGGGGCAGAGGTGCGCTTTCCGCGCCCGTTCGTCTTCCCGGACGGGGTGCCGCCCTACTTCGGCGGCGGGGTGACGCCGCTGCTGGAGTACCTCGACCGGGAGGAGATCGACTACGACCTGGTCACCGACCTCGATCTCGCCTTCGGCGGCGAGCCCACCCCGAGCCAGGACGGTGTGCTCATGCCCGCCTCCGCGCAGTGGACGAGCCGCCCGGTCGCCCGTCGCCTGCGCAAGTACGTCGAGGCGGGTGGACGCGTGGCGCTGTTCGGGCCACGCGCGCTCACGGGCTCGGTCACCATCGCCGACGCCGTGCTCTCGCGCCCGTCGCCGACCACGGATGCCGACGCGCTCGGCGGGCGGCTCGCCGAGGTCCGTGACCTGGCTCCGGGGACGGGGCTCACCGTGATCGCGGAGGATCCGGAGCTCGGGCTGCTCGAGGGATTCTCCGGCAGCCTGACGGGGTTCACCCGGGTCGAGGAGCTCAACAACCCGGGGTCGGGCGAGCTGCTCGCCGGGGTCGGGGAGGAGACGACCGAGCTCAAGCCGGCCCTGAGCGCCGTGGGTCTCGGCGACGGCGTCGTCATCCGCGTCGGGCTTCCCGAATGGGGCAGCCGTCTCGACGCGGGCTGGGCGGCCCCGGAGCAGCTGACGGCGAACATCGTGGACATCCTCCGCGGCCTCGAGCCGCGGGTGCGCACCGCCCGCGGCTGACGGGCGCTGTCACACTGCGCGCCGCGATGCGCATCCTCTTCTGGATCTCGGCGGGCCTGCTCGGCTACGCGCAGGCCGGGTACGGCCTGCTGCTGGCGGTGCTGGCCCGCGGCCGCACACCGTCGGTTCCCACCGGCGCGTGGGAACCGACGGTGTCGCTCATCGTCGCCGCGTACGCCGAGGAGGCCGTGATCGCCGCCAAGGTCGCCAACGCGCTCGCGCTCGACTATCCGCGCGCCAGGCTCGAGATCGTGGTGGCGGTCGACGGCAGCACCGACGCGACGGCAGAGCGCGCGCGGGCGGCCGGCGCCGACGTCGTGCTCGAACTCGAGCGGGGCGGCAAGATGCGCGCCCAGGACGCGGCCGTCGCCGCAGCCCGCGGCGAGGTGCTGGCCTTCAGCGACGCCAACGCCATGTGGGAGACCGACGCGCTACGGGTCCTGGTGCAGCCGTTGCGCGACGCGGCCTACGTGTGCGGGCAGGTCCGCTTCGTCAACGATGCGGGCACGAATCAGGAGGGTCTGTACTGGCGCTACGAGATGTGGCTGCGGGAGCGCGAGTCCCGGCTGCATTCGGTGACCGGCGGCAACGGGGCCATCTATGCGGTGCGGCGCGAGGACTACGTCGTGCCGGAGCGGCCCATGGGCCACGATCTCTACCTGCCCTTCACCCTGGTCAAGCGCGGCCGCCGCGCGCTCTACGAGCCGCGGGCGCGGGCCACGGAGCAGATGGTGCCGAGCATCGAGGGCGAGTGGGCCCGCAAGCGGCGGATGATGACCCAGGCGTGGCCCATCGTCCTGCACGGCGGTCTGGCCGACCTGCGCGGCTACCCGCCGCTCTACGCCCTGATGATCACGTCGCACCGGTTGCTGCGCTACGCCTCGCCGCTGCTGCACGTCCTCGCACTCGTCGCGAGTCTGGCGCTGTCCCGTCACCGGCTCTACAAGGCCGCGACGGTCGCGCAGGCCGCGTTGCTGGCCGCCGCCGTCGCAGGCGGCCGGGTTCGCGCGCGGCCCCTGCTGATCGCGCGTTACTACGTCCTCACCACGGCGGCGCTGGCCGCCGGGCTGCACGACCACCTGCGCCACGGCACGCCAGCGGTCTGGGAACCGGCCGAGGGCACCCGGTGAGTCGCTGGCTGCGCTCGCCGGCCCGGCGCACGCTCGACCTCACGGCGGCGCTGGTCGGGCTCGTGCTCGCGGCGCCCGTCCTGCTCGTGGCCGTGATCGCCATCCGCCTCGAGTCACGCGGGGCCGCCGTCTTCCGCCAGCGCCGCGTGGGCCGTGACGGCGTGCCGTTCGATCTGTACAAGCTGCGCTCGATGGTGACCGGCGCCGAGCTGCTGGGCGCCGGGCTGGCCGTCGACGCCGGCGATGCCCGCATCACTCGGGTCGGCGCCTTCCTGCGCCGGACGTCGCTCGACGAGCTGCCCAACCTCGTCAACGTGCTGCGCGGCGAGATGTCCCTCATCGGTCCGCGTCCGACCGTGCAGGTCCAGGTCGACCGCTACACCGACCGTCAGCGCCTGCGTCTGACCGCGCGCCCGGGCCTCACCGGCTGGGCGCAGGTCAACGGCCGCGCCTCTCTGCCGTGGGCCGAGCGCATCGAGCTCGACCTCTTCTACATCGAGCACGCGTCGCCGCGGCTCGATCTGCGCATCATCCTCGCCACGATCCGCATGGCCCTCACGGGCCAGGGGCTCTACCGCGGCGAGACCGGCGGCTGGCGCTGACGCGCCGCCGCTCGGGTCAGGCGACCTTTTCCGGCCCGCGGTCGATGTGCGCGTCGCGGAACGTGCGCAGCGCGTCCCACATCTTGGGGCCGGGATCCGGGCAGGTGAGCTTGAAGTCCCAGGCCGTCGCGACAATCTGTTCCTTCATGCCCGTCTGGTTCTCGAACAGCAGCATGTGGTAGCCCTGGTTCTCCCCCAGGAACGCTTCGAGCTGGCCGACCAGTTCGGGGTCGGTGCCCGGCTTGTACTGCACGTCGATGCGTCCGTGCTCGAGGGTATGCACGAGCTCGCCGAGCTGCGGGGTGTTCGCCGGCTCGTAGATGCCGTCCTGCGCCCAGGAGGGGAAGTGAGTGCCGCTCGTCGGCGGGTTGGAGTCGTAGTCGTCCTGGGTGAACGTCTTCTCCTCGTGGCCGCGACCCTCGTTGGGGACCTGCGTGACCTCGCAGCCGGCCGCAGCCGCGGCCTCCTTCTCGTCCAGGATCGCCGGCTCGGGCAGCTTGGCCGAAGCGTTCGCGGTGGTGGGCCCGTCGGGTGAGGAGCTGTCGTCGCCACCCGAGGCGAGCAGCGCGACCACCACGGCGGCGACGATGCCGACCGCCAGCGCACCCCCGATGACGTACTGCAGCCGCTTGGCCCGCGCGGCGCGCTTGGTCTCTCGCGCCTCCTGCTCCATGCGCTCCTTGCGGCGCGCTTCTTTCTCTTCTTGGCGGCTCGACATACGGCGCCGCAGGTTAGAGCACGACCCCTCAAGCGCTCCTAACCTTGTGGCGCAATGTTGCGCCCGATGACGAGCGGGGACGCCGAAGCGGTCGTTGGGCTGATGGACGCGGTATGGGGTGTGCCCGGCCCGGAAAAGGCGGCGGGGGTCTTCCGGGTCCGCCACCTCGTGGCGACGGATCCCGCGGGCGCCTGGGTGAGTGTCGGCGAGGACGGCGCGGTCGACGGAGCCGCGCTTGCCCTCATCCGCGAGGGCGTGTGGGGGCTGTCTCTGCTGATCGTTTCGCCTGACCACCAATCCGGCGGTGTCGGTCGAGCGCTCATGGAGGCCGCGCTCGCGTACGGCGAGGGGAGCCGGGGCGCCATCATCATGTCCTCGGAGGACCCGCGGGCGCTGCGGACCTACTGGCGGGCGGGCTTCGCCCTGCGCCCTTCCATGGACGCCAGGGGCGTGGTGCGTGATCCCCCGGCGGGTGATCCGGCCGTACGGGAAGGACAACCGTCGGCCGATCGCGCGCTCATCGACGCGACGAGCCGCGCTGTCCGAGGCGCGGCCCATGGCGCCGACATCGATGCCCTTCTCGCGGTCGGCTGCACCCTGCTCGTCCACGACGATGGGGGCTTCGCCATCGTCTCACCGGGTCGCGTCCGCCTTCTGGCGGCGACGGACGAACGCGTGGCGCGCGCGCTGCTTCGAACCGCGCTCTCCCCGGGGGGGAGGTGCGGGTGGACTTCCTCGACGCGCGCCAGGGCTGGGCCATGGACGTCGTACTCACGGCCGGGCTCGAGCTGGTGGTGGGCGGAGCCGTCTGCGTGCGCG
Source organism: uncultured Solirubrobacteraceae bacterium (assembly GCA_963781415.1). Classification (GTDB taxonomy): domain Bacteria; phylum Actinomycetota; class Thermoleophilia; order Solirubrobacterales; family Solirubrobacteraceae; genus DATLGB01. The sequence continues at coordinate 1,591,490 of CAWAFT010000002.1, read as the reverse complement.
GGGAGCTCGGGCCGCTGCGGCCGTACCTGCCCAACGGCGCCTACCTGTAGCGTTCGGGCATGGCCAAAAAGACACCGCGTTCCCTTTCCGGCAAGGTCGTCGTCATCACCGGCGGGGGCCGGGGCATCGGCGCGGCGACGGCTCGCGCGCTCGTCGCCAAGGGCGCGAAGGTCGCCATCGGCGACGTCGATCTCGAGACAGCCGAGCGCACCGCCGAGCAGCTGGGCGGCGGGACCGTCGCGCGTCACCTCGACGTCACGGACCGACCTGCCTTCACGGCGTTCCTCGACGAGGTGCAGACGGAGCTCGGCGGGCTCGACGTCATCATCAACAACGCCGGGATCATGCCCCTGGCTCCAGCGGAGGAGGAATCGGATGCCTCCATCACCCGCCAGCTCGAGCTCAATCTCCACGCCGTCATCCACGGCACCAAGGAGGGCATCACCCGGTTCAAGCGCCGCGGTAGCGGCCACATCGTCAACATCGCCTCGGTGGCCGGCAAGGGCGGCTTCCCGGGTGGGGCGACCTACTGCGCCACCAAGCACGCGGTCGTCGGCTACTCCGAGGCGGTGCGCTTCGAGCTGCGCGACACGGGCGTGGAGATCTCGTGCGTCATGCCGGGCATCGTCAACACCGAGCTCGCCGCCGGGCTCAAGGACGCCCGCTTCGTCAAGAAGGTGACGCCCGAGCAGGTGGCCGACGCGATCGTCGGAGCGCTCGAGCGCCCCTACTTCGACGTCTTCGTCCCGAAGGCGACGGCCTACATCACGCAGTTCATGGCGATGTTCCCGCGGTCCGTCCGTGAGGCCATCTCGCGCTTTTTGAAGGCGGACCGGGTGCTCATCGACGCTGCCCATGGCGCCGACCGCGCCGCTTACGAGCGCCGCGCCGCGGAGTCGACCCCGGCCGCCGAGGAGCGCGCCGCGGAGAAGACGGCTGCGTAGCTTCGCCTGCGCCGTCTGCAGCCGGCGCGTGTTCTTCGAGAACACGCGCTGCCTGCACTGCGCGACCGAGCTCGGGTTCGACTGGAAGGCGCGGGCGGTCGTCGCTCGCGGCGAGACGGAACGGTGCGCCAATGCGACGGTCGCGGGCTGCAACTGGCTGGTGACCGAACCCGGTGCCCTGTGCGAGAGCTGCGGGCTCACCCGCACGCGTCCCGCGGACTCCGACGCGACCGGGCTCGAGCAGCTCGCCGGGGCTGAGGGCGCCAAGCGACGCCTGCTGTTCGAGCTCGGCGAGCTCGGGCTCTGGCCCGTCTCGAATCCCGACATCCCCGAACTCGTCTTCGACCTGCTGTCGAGCGAGCGCAGGCCGGTGGCGACGGGCCATGCCGACGGCCTGATCACGCTCGATCTCGCCGAGGCCGACGACGCGCACCGCGAGGTGATGCGCCAGCAGCTGCAGGAGCCCTACCGGACGGTGCTCGGCCACTTCCGCCACGAGATCGGCCACTACTACTGGCCGCTCCTGTCGGCTGGGGAGGACGCTCTCGAGCGCTGCCGGGCGGCGTTCGGCGACGAACGCGCCGACTACGGCGAGGCGCTGGACCGCCACTACGAGCAGGGGCCTCCGGAGCACTGGGGGGAGCACCACGTCAGCGCGTACGCGACGATGCATCCATGGGAGGACTGGGCGGAGACCTTCGCCCACTTCCTCCACATCCGCGACGTCATGCAGACGGCGGTCGCCTGGGGGCTGACCTCGGACGCGGACCGCCCCTTGCGGGAGCTCATCGATCGCTGGCTCCCGCTGTCGTACGCGCTCAACGAGATCAACCGCAGCCTCGGCCACGGCGACCTCTACCCCTACATCCTCACCCCGACCGTCGTCGACAAGCTCGCGCTCGTCGACGACCTGGCTAGGAGCGCAGCCAGTCGGCGATGATCGCCCCGATCTCGGGGCCCTTGTCCTCCTGGAGGAAGTGACCCGCGCCGTCGAGCGGCACGGGGCCCTCCGCGCCGATGGCGGCCGCGAAGGCGTCGCCGAGCTGCGGTGGAAGGACGAAGTCCTGCTGGCCCCAGAGGACGAGCTTGGGCCGGGTGTCCTCACGCAGCGCGGCGAGCACGCGCCGGCCGACGTCGGCGCCCGGGGCATCGGGCGTCTGAGGGATCAGGGCGGGGAAGGCGCGCATGCCGGCCTTCGAGGCGGCGTTGGGGAACGGCAGCTCGTAGCCGTCGAGCACCTCCTGGGGCAGCTCGGTCTCGGTGCCGCCCTGGATGATGGGTGACATCGGGACGTCCTCGATGCGGTCGACGAAGGCGGCGAAGCGCTGCCACTCCTCGCCCATCTTGCGGTCCCCGGTCGACACCCCGGTGTCCATGATCACGATCCGGTCCACCCGGTCGGGGTGCTCGGTCGCCAGGCGCAGGCCGATCGGTCCGCCCCAGTCGTGCACCACGAACGTGGCGCCGCGGATGTCGAGATCCTCGAGCAGCGTCGCCGCCATCTCGCAGTGGCGGTCGTAGGTGTACCAGTCGCGGTCGGTCGGCTTGTCGGAGCGGCCGAAGCCGACCGCGTCCGGGCAGATGACCCGGAAGCCGGCGTCGCGCACCGGCGGCAGCACCTTCCGCCACAAGAACGACCAGGTGGGCTCGCCGTGGAACATGATCACCGGCGGGCCATCGCCCTCGTCGATGTGCGCCAGGCGTAGGCCGTCGACCTCGCGGTAGTGCGGCGCATAAGGGAAGTCGGGCAGTCCCTCGAGCACTTCGTCGGGCGTGCGGATCGCGTCCATCAACGCACCCTATCCAGCAACGGCAGGTAGGCGGCGGCATCGCTCGAGACGGTGATGTGAATCGCCGCCGGCTCGTAGACGTAGGCGATCAGGTTGAGCGAGCGCAGCCGATCGAGCGTGTTCTGGAAGGCGACCGCCTGCTGATCGGAGCGGTAGCGGCGCAGCACGTCGAAGGACCAGCCGGTGGTGTGCAGCGAGTACTCGGGCGTGGCCTGCACGTTGCGCTTGACCAGCTCGATCTGGTACTGCAGATCACGGACCGTCGAGGTCACCGTGAGCGCCGAGTCCGGGTCGCCGGAACCGGCGCGCACCTGGGCGCCGATGTAGAGCGCGAGGGCAAGCGTCTCCGGGCGCAGACCCTGGTAGAGCTCGCGGGGCGCGCCGACGCGCTTGGCCTGCGAGCCCATCTTGGGGTCGAACCGAAGCCCGGTCACGCGGGTATCGCCGGGAAGCGGGACGAGCGTGCCATCGTCATACGCCGCGCGCACGTCGTCCGGGCGAGTGAACACGGTTGTGTCGTCCGCGGGGTGCAGCACCTCCTCGGCGGAGTTCTTCTCGAGCTGGAGTTCGGCGATCGCCTCGAGCTCGGCCGGGTCGTTGCGGTAGAGACCCATGATGTCGCGCGCGGCGCGGACCTTCCACAGGTAGTTCGACGAGTCGTCGCCGAGCCGGCTCAGCGCGCGCAGCGCGGCTTCGTGACTGACCGGGGTCGAGTCGAAGTAGACCTGCGCGTAGCGCAGCGGCTCGTCCGTCGGCCCGCCCGCGTACGCCGCCAGCACCGTCTCGAGGTTGCCGATGCCCATGTGGTAGCTCACGAACGCGAGTTCCTCGCTCCCGAGGCGGTCCTCGGCGATCTTCAGGTAACGACCGGTGGCGGCGAGCGCCTGCTCGGGATCGAAGCGCTGGTCGACCCGCGCGCGCTCGGCGGTCAAGCGTTCGACGTCCGCCGGCCGGGTCGTGCGGGCGAGCTTGCGCGTCAGCTGCTCGGAGCGCGCGACGTCGATGTTCATCCCGAGGAAGTTCTGGCCCGTCTCCGCGAGGATCTGGGTGAGCCCGACGGCACCCTCGATGCCCTGCGGAGCCACGATCTCCGGCCGCCCGGCGCTTTCGAGGAACACGAGCCCCTCGAGCGTGTCGGGGTCCACGTCTGCGGCGTCTGCCGCCTTCTCGATCTGTGGACGGAAGCGCGCGACCCGCCCCGCCGTCGCGATCACCCCGTCAGGGGAGAGGGCGTAGAGGGGGTGCGCGTTCCCGGCGGCGGCACGCGCCTCGAACTCCTCGCGCCGCTGCGGGTCGTAGCCGAAGGGATCCTCGAACGGCTCGCGTTCGGCCGGCGCGGGCTCCGGCGCCGGGGGCGCCTCCGGCGCGGTCGTCGGCGCCGGTGGCGTCGGCACGAAGTCCGGCTGCACCGCCACGGGCGTGCTCTCCCGCCGCTCAATGAGCGCGAAGACCGTCGCGGCCAGCACGACCGCGGACACCAGCGCAATCACCCGTCCGATCACCCGCCAGAACCTAGGCGGCGCCCCTAAAGGGGTCGGGTCTCGGCATCGGACACGACCACCTCCCCTCGGCCTACGCCAGGAGCGAGGGGTCCACGTTGCCACCCGTCAGGATGACGCCCGGCCGCTCGCCCGCCACGCGGCCCTGCAGCAGCGCCGCGAGCCCGGTCGCGCCGCTGGGCTCGAGCATCAGGTCGAGGTCATCGCGCGCGAGCCGCATCGCGGCGAGGATCTCCGCGTCGGAGACCGTGACGATCTCCGAGACGAGGCGCTGCACGATCGGGAACGTGTTCACGCCCGGAGCGGGTGCCTGCTGCCCGTCGGCGATCGTGCGCGGGACGCCGATCGTCACCCGCTCGCCCGGTCGCGAGCGACCGCCGTGTGTCGTCACCGGCCTCCGGCTCCACGCCCACCACCCGCACGCCCGCCGCAGCTGCGACGGTCGCGCATCCGGAAATCAGTCCGCCCCCGCCGACCGGCACCACGAGCACGTCGATGCCGGGGGCGTCGGCGAGCAGCTCGAGGGCGGCGGTGCCCTGCCCGGCCATCACGCGTGGATCCTCGAACGGATGGACGGGCTCGAGCCCGCGCTCGGCCGCGTAGTCGCCCAGCAGCGCCTCGCGGTCCTCGGCGTAGCGGTCGTAGTCGACGATCTCGGCCCCGAGGGCGACGGTCCCGGCGCGCTTGACCGCAGGAGCGTCGAGCGGCATGACGATCGTCGCGGGCAGGCCGTGCATACGGGCGGCGAGCGCGACCGCCTGCGCGTGGTTGCCCGACGAGGCCGCCACCACCCCCGCGATCCCGGCCGGCAGTTGCGCGATCGCGTTGTAGGCGCCGCGGAACTTGAACGACCCGGTGTGCTGGCGGTTCTCGGCCTTCAGCCGTGCCGCGCCGAACGCGACGACGGGCGTGCGCACGGCCACGCCCTCAAGCCGCGCAGCCGCGGCCTCGACGTCGGCGAGCTCGATCACGCCGGCACGTGCTTGCGAGCGCCGAGCAGAACAAGGCGCAGCGCGGCCGGCTCGAGCTCGGAGAAGGACACCCGTCGGCCGGTCCGCGGCACGACGCGCAGCTCGCCCACGCGCCGCCGCGGGCGCCGCAGCCGGCCCTCGACCGAGCGCACGTGCGGCCAGCGCAGGTAGCGGATGCGCTCGGTCGGCGCGTCGTCGCGCAGCCAGAGCAGGCGGCGGTCGGAGACGGCGAGACGCACACGGAACGAGTCCCACGTCGCGGCGTCGGTGACCACGATGATCTCCTCGTCGGGTTCGAGCGCCCGGAGCAACTCCGCGCCGAGCGCGCGCTGCACGTGCGGCGGCAGCCAGGAGCCCGGCTCGCGCCGCCGGGCGACCGGACGGTCACGGGCGGAGTGGCGCGCGTGCATCTCTGCCTGGCTGTCGCGCAGGAGCGCGTAGGCCATGTTGATCTCGGCCATCTTCAGCGCCGCACCCTCATCCTCGGGCCTGTGGTCGGGGTGGAAGCGCTTGGCCAGCTTGCGGTAGGCGGCGGCGATCGCCTCCTCGTCAGCATCGGCGCTCACGCCAAGAACCCCGTGCGGATCCATCCGGATGCATTCAAGCGGAGTACCTTCGTCTACATGACCGACCTCGGCACCACGATGCTCGTCTCCGGTGCCGCGGTGCTGGCACTGCTGCTCATCACCTTCGCCCTGTCGCTGCCGCTGCGGGACGTCTCCATCGTCGACATCGCGTGGGGCCTGGCCTTCGTCACGGTGGGTGTCGTCGCGGTGCTGGTGGCGGGCGGGGACCCGGGTCGCAGCGCGCTCGTGATGGTCCTCGTCGGCATCTGGGGCCTGCGCCTGGCCGGCCACATCGCGATCCGCAAGACCACGCACCCGGGCGAGGACCCGCGCTACGTGAAGATGCGCGAGCGCCACGGCGACCGCTTCCCGCTCGTGAGCCTGTTCACGATCTTCCTCTTCCAGGCCGTGCTCGCCTGGGTGGTGTCGCTGCCGCTCCAGGGCGCCGCCGCCTCCACCGACGGAAGCCTCGGCCCGCTCGCCATCCTCGGCGTGCTGCTGTGGCTGGTGGGCTTCGTCTTCGAGGCGGGCGGCGACCTGCAGCTGCAGCGCTTCAAGGCCGACCCTGCCAACAAGGGCAAGGTCATGGACCAGGGGCTGTGGCGTTACACGCGCCACCCGAACTACTTCGGCGACTTCGCGGTCTGGTGGGGCCTGTTCGCCATCGCTCTCGACGGCGGCGCGTGGTGGGCGGTCGTCAGCCCGCTGATCATGACCGTGCTGCTCACCCGCGTCTCTGGCAAGGACCTGCTCGAGAAGTCGATGTCCGAGCGGCCGGGTTACAAGGAGTACGTCGAGCAGACATCGGGCTTCATCCCGCTCCCGCCCCGCACTCAGGCGGCGCGCGCCGCCTGATCGCCGGCCGGCGACGGGCCAGGCGATGCCCGGCCTAGACGCTCAGCTTCAGGCGGTAGCAGTCCGAGCCCGCACCGCGTACCCGCAACGTCACGCGCCGGGTGCCGGCCCTGATCCGGCGAGTCGCGATCGTGCGGTGTCCGCGCGTGAGACGGGCGGTGGTGGCGTGATTGACTTCGACCCGGCAGGTCACCTTGACCTTCCTGGTGCTCTTCGTCTTCTTGACCTGCACGCGACGACGTTCGCGGGTCCAGTGGGCCCCAGGGTGCCGGGGAGTCCCTGTGGTCCCTGCGGCCCGGGCGTCGCCATGTCAAGCGCCGGGCCACGCCCAGCGTCCCCGCTCCCGCCCCGCCCGAAGGCCGCCGGGCGACGTAGCCGCCGCCGTGGCCGCCCGATCGCCACGGCGTCCGTGGTTGTTGTGGTCAGTTGAGCCGGAGGCGATAGTTGCCGCGTCGGGTGTTGGGGACGCGGAAGACGACGCGGTAGCGGCCGGGTCTGAGTCTCTTGGTCGCGACGGTTCTGCCTCGGTGGATGAGCCGTGCGTTGGTGGTATCGGGGATCGCGACGCGGCAGGTGACCTTGACCTTCGCGCGGGTGCGGTTGCGCTTCTTGACGCGGCAGCTCGAACTCGCGCGTTTCGGGAGGCCGTTTCGGCTGGGGCCGGCGGGGCCGCGCGGGCCTGGGCTGCCGGGAGGGCCTTGGGGCCCCACAGGACCTTGCGGTCCGGCGGGGCCGATGGGTCCGCCTGGTCCGCTCGGTCCGGTCGCGCCTGTCTGACCGGCTGTTCCGGTCGGGCCTGTCTGCCCGGCGGGACCGGAAGGACCTTGTGGACCGGCGGGCCCCTGCGGTCCGTCGGACCCTTGCGGTCCGGTGGGCCCGCCAGGTCCTGTGGGTCCGGTCGCCGCGACACCGCCGGTGCCGGTGAGTGCGACGGTCGCGGTTCCTGATGGGGTGTTGTCGGTGATTGTCAACGACGCGGCCTTCCCGCCCTCGCTCGAGGGCGAGAACCGCACCAGCACCGAGCACTCCCGGCCCGCTAGGACGTCCTCACCGGTGCAGGTGTCGTCGGCGATCAAGAACTCACCTCGGTCGGCGCCCGCGACCCGGACCCGTGAGACGCGCAGCGGCGCATCGCCGGTGTTCTCCACGACGACCTCCCGGGGCGGGGATACCGACCCTGACGGCTGTGACCCGAACGCCACCGGCCCCACTGGCACCACATGCTCCGGCGTGCTCGCATTCAACAGCACGCCGAGGTTGTTCGAGCTGCTGTTGCTGGTGGCGAGGTCGGGTTTGCGGTCTGCGTTGAGGTCGCCGACCGCCACGGTGAACGGACTGCCGCCGGTAGGGAAGGGTGAGCCGGTCGCGGCGGTGAACCCGCCGCTGCCGTCGCCGAGCAGCACCGTCACGTCGTCCGACAAAAGGTTGGAGGTGGCGAGGTCGGGTTTGCCGTCTGTGTTGAGGTCGCCGACCGCCACGGTGAACGGACTGTCGCCGGTGGCGAAGGGGCTGCCGGGTGCGGGGGTGAATCCGCCGCTGCCGTCGCCGAGCAGCACCGTCACGTCGTCCGAGCTGCGGTTGGAGGTGGTGAGGTCGGGTTTGCCATCGCCGTTGAGGTCGCCGATCGCCACCGAGGTCGGGCCGTCGCCGGTGGCGAAGGGGCTGCCGGGTGCGGGGGTAAATCCGCCGCTGCCGTCGCCGAGCAGGACCGCCACCTTGTTCGCGAAGGTGTTGGCGGTGGTGAGGTCGGGTTTGCCGTCGGCGTTGAGGTCGCCGATCGCCACCGAGCCCGGCACGGCGCCGCTGGCGAAGGGGCTGCCGGGTGCGGGGGTGAATCCGCCGCTGCCGTCGCCGAGCAGCACCGTCACGTTGGCCGAGCTCTCGTTGGCGGTGGTGAGGTCGGGTTTGCCGTCGGCGTTGAGGTCGCCGATCGCCACCGACCTCGGGTTGCTGCCGCTGGCGAAGGGGCTGCCGGGTGCGGGGGTGAATCCGCCGCTGCCGTTGCCGAGCAGCACCGTGACGTTGTTCGAACCGAAGTTGGCGGTGGTGAGGTCGGGTTTGCCGTCGGCGTTGAGGTCGCCGATCGCCACCGACCTCGGGTTGCTGCCGCTGGCGAGGGGGCTGCCGGGTGCGGGGGTGAATCCGCCGCTGCCGTTGCCGAGCAGCACCGTGACGTTGTTCGAACCGAAGTTGGCGGTGGTGAGGTCGGGTTTGCCGTCGGCGTTGAGGTCGCCTATCGCCACCGACCTCGGGTCGCTGCCACTGGCAAAGGGGGCACCGGCCGCAGGCGTGAACGAGAAGCTGGCCACCGCCGCCTGCGGGGCACCCAGCAGCACGCCGATCGCGGCGACCCCCGTCGCCACACGCCGCGAATGATTGCGCCTGCCGGTCATGATCGCCCCCCGATCGAATCACCGCCGTGCGACGGCGGATGGAAACGTATCACCCACCACGAAGCGGCGATGTGGCGAAGCAGCGCCGCGGCTGAGGAAACCGAGCCGCCGGCGCTCAGGCGCTTCGCGGCGCGAGCAGATAGTGGCTCACGAGCCACTCGTTGCCGTCGCGATACGACCAGAGCTCATCCGTGGAGAGCAGGAACAGCCGCCACGTCGCGAGGAGCCGGCGCGCCACCGAAGGGGTGTTGACGCGACCAAGGATGCGCAGCGCCTCGTCACGGTTGTTGTCGAGCTTGCGCAGCCATGCCTGCAGGGTGCGGGCGTAGTGCGTCCCCGGTACGACCCAGCGTTGCTCGAGCACGAGGTCGCGCTGGAAGTGCGCCATCAGCTCGTGGGACGGCATCAGCCCGGCAGTGAAGAAACGCTCGGCGGCCCAGGTGCCCTGAAAGAGGTAGGGCACGGAGCGGTGGGTGAAGACATGAACGAAGAGCCGTCCGTCGGGGTCGAGCCATGTGGAGATGCGGCGCAGCAGCTCGGACCAGTTGCGCATGTGCTCGAACATCTCGATCGAGACGACGCGATCGAAGGTCTGGCCCGGGTCGAAGTCGTTGACGTCCTGCGTGCGGATCTCGAGGTTGGCGAAGCCGCGTCGCGCTGCCTCCGCCTCGATCCACTCGCGCTGGCCGTGGGAGTTCGAGACGCCGACGATCGAAGCCTCCGGATAGTGCTCGGCGAGCCAAAGCGAGAGCGATCCCCAACCACAACCGAGGTCGAGGATCCGCATGCCGTCCTCGATCCCTGCCCGTGCGCAGGTCAGCGCGAGCATCGCCTCCTCGGCGCCCCTGAGGTCGGTGACCCCGTCGCTCCACAGGCAGCCGGAGTACTTGCGCCGGGGCCCGAGGATGAGGGCCATGAACTCCGCCGGCAGCTCGTAGTGCTGCTCGTTGGCGGCGTCGGTCGCCTCGGCGATCGGTCCGGTCGACATCCGCTCGATCAGCGCGTCGAGCCGCCCCTCCTGTGCCTCGACGCCGCCGCGCGCCTCCTTGCGAATGCGTGAGCGCGCGCCCCACTTCGAGCCGGCCCGCAGCAACGGGTCGGGCAGAAACCCGTGTTGCAGGGCCCGGTCGAGAAGTTCATAGCGGCGCACGATGAGGTTGTACGCCATGGCCGCCGTCGATGGATCAGCGCATCCGTCGCGACGGCCTTCCGACGCCGTGCGATGATCCGTGCAGCGCGCTGCAGCGAAGACATCACCATGCGGATCGCCGTCATCGGCGCCGGTGTCTCCGGCCTTGTCACTGCCCACAAGCTCCACCGGGAGCACGAGGTCGTCGTGCTCGAGGCCGGGGCCTACGCCGGCGGTCACACGAACACGATCGACGTAGACGGCCTGGCCGTCGACACCGGGTTCATCGTCTTCAACGACCGCAACTACCCGGGCTTCGAGGCCCTGCTGGCCGAGCTCGGTGTCGCCAGCCAGCCCTCGAACATGAGCTTCGGCGTCTCCGACGGCGCGGACTTCGAGTACGCCGCGCACTCGCCCGCCGGCCTGTACGCCAACCCGCGGCATCTGGTCGACAAGACGTTCCAGCGCATGATCGGCGAGTACGTGCGCTTCAACCGGGCGGCTCGGACCCTGCTGGCCTCCGACGCCGATCCGGCCCTCAACGAGTGGCTGAGCGAGCTCCAGTTCAGCCGGACGTTCGTGGAGAAGCTCATCGTCCCGCAGGCCGCTGCGGTGTGGTCGGCGGACCCCGACCAGATGTGGACCTTCCCCGCGCGCTTCCTCGTCGAGTTCTTCGACAACCACGGCATGCTCGGTCTGCGCGGCCGCCCGCAGTGGCGCACGGTCACCGGCGGGTCGCGCGAGTACGTGCGGGCGCTGGTGCGCGACCTCGACGTTCGCCTCAACGCGCCGGTCGCGCGCGTCGAGCGGTTCGAGGACCGGGTCGAGGTCGACGGCGTGGCCTACGACGAGGTCGTCCTCGCCACGCATTCCGACCAGGCACTCACACTGCTCGCCGACCCGACCGACGCCGAGCACGAGGTCCTCGGGGCGATCCCCTACCAGGCCAACGAGGCGGTCCTGCACACCGACCGCTCGATCATGCCTCGTCGGCGTCGCGCCTGGGCAAGCTGGAACTACCACCTCGGATTCTCCGGACCCTCCACCGTGACCTACTGGATGAACCGCCTGCAGTCGCTGCCCGGCGAGACGGAATACCTCGTCACGCTCAATCGCACCGAGGCGATCGACCCGGCGAAGGTGATCCGGACGATCGGCTACGCGCACCCCGTCTTCACGCGGGAGGGCATGCGCGCCCAACAGCGTCACGGCGAGATATCCGGCCGCAACCGCACGCACTACGCAGGCGCGTACTGGTCCTGGGGCTTCCACGAGGACGGCGTCCAGAGCGGGCTGCGCGTCGCCGGCGCCATCGGCATCCGCGAACCGGTCGCGGCGTGAACACCGCGCTGTACACCGGCACGGTCCGCCACCGTCGCTTCACGGTGCGCGACAACGCGTTCACCCACAAGGTCGCCTACGTCTACCTGGATCTGGACGAGCTGCGCGGCATGCCCCGGCTCCTGCGCCGCGGCCCCGTCTACTTCCGTCGCAAGGACTACTTCGGCGATCCCGCCGTGCCCCTCGCCGACGCCGTGCGCGACCGCACGGGCACCACCGGTCCGGTGCGCATGCTCACCACGCTCCGCACGCTCGGCGTCACCTTCAACCCGGTGACGTTCTACTACTGCTTCGCGCCCGACGGGGAGACGCTGGACGCCGTGCTTGCCGACGTCACCAACACCCCTTGGGGCGACCGCCACGCCTACGTCGCAGGCGACGACCTCGCCAAGGAACTGCACGTCTCGCCGCTCATGCCGATGGACCAGCGCTACTCCTTCCGGGCGCCGACCCCGGGCGAGAGGCTGAGCGTGCACATCGAGAGCCGCGGCGAGGAGGGGAAGGCCTTCGACGCCACCCTCAACCTCCAGCGCCGGCCCTTCGCGCTCGCCCCGCTGCTGCGCGGCTCCGCCCTTCGCACCCTTCCGCTCATCTACGGCCACGCGCTCGCCCTGCGCCTGCGTGGCGTCCCTTCGCACCCGCACCCGGAGGCAACCGCATGACCACCACCCAGCGCGCCGCGCGCGCCATCGTCCACCGGCTGCTGTCGCGCATCTTCGTCGGCTCCCTCACGGTCACCGAGGGCGGGCGCAGGCGTGTCTTCGGCGCCGGTGGCGAGGGTCCGCGCGCCTTCGTCACCGTCAACGACGACCGCGCCTGGCCCCTGCTGCTCAAGGGCTCGTCGGGGATGGGCGAGGCGTACGCCGAGGGTTACTGGGACACGCCCGATCTGACCTCGCTGATCCGCGTGGCCGCCCGCAACACCGCCGAGCTCGACGAGGTCCGTCGCAGGCTGACGCCGCTGCGCGAGCCGTTCCAGCGGCTGCGCTCCGCGCGCAGCACCGAGCAGCAGTCCAAGCAGGACATCTCCGCGCACTACGACATCGGCAACGACCTCTACGAGCTGATGCTCGACGGGACGATGTCCTATTCGTCGGCCTTCTTCGCGCACCCCGACATGTCGCTCGAGGCGGCCTCGATCGCCAAGCTCGACCTCGTCTGCGAGAAGCTCGACCTGTCGCCCGACGATCACGTGATCGAGATCGGCACGGGTTGGGGCGGCTTCGCCGTGCACGCGGCCACGACCCGCGGCTGCCGCGTCACCACCACGACGATCTCACGCGAGCAGTTCGACTACGCGCAGCGGCGGGTCCGCGAGGCGGGCGTCGAGGATCTCGTCACCGTGATCGACCAGGACTACCGCAAGCTCACCGGCAGCTACGACAAGCTCGTCTCGATCGAGATGATCGAGGCGGTCGGCTGGCGCGACTTCGGCACCTTCTTCTCCCAGGTCTCGCACCTGCTCAAGCCCGACGGCGTCGCGCTGCTGCAGGCGATCACCATGGACGACCGCGCCTACCACGTCGAGAAGGCCTCGCGATCGTTCATCCGCACCTTCATCTTCCCGAACGGCTGCCTGCCCTCGATGGAGGTCATCTCGCGCAACGTCGCCCGCAGGACCGACCTGCGGATGACCGGGTTGCAGGACCTGTCGGCGCACTATCCCGAGACGTTGCGCCGCTGGCGCGAGAACGTCGAGGACAACACGGGCCGGCTGGCTGAGCTCGGCTACGACGAGCGCTTCCGCCGCATCTGGCGCCTGTACCTCGCCTACTGCGAGGCGGGCTTCGCCGAGCGCCGGATATCAGTCGTGCAGATGGTGCTGTCCAAGCCGCTGCACAAGGCCCCGGTCGCCGCGGTCTCGGCGTTGCGGGACCTCGCCGCGGCGTCGTGACGCTCGGCCACCACCGTGTCGGCGCCGGCGAGCCGCTCGTGCTCATACACGGGCTCGGCGCCAGCCGGCACGTGTGGCGCCCCGTGACCGATCTGCTCATCAGCGCCCGCCGCGAGGTCATCGCGATCGACCTGCCCGGTTTCGGCGACACACCCGTGCTCAACCACGGGACCACGCCGTCGCCACCGGAGCTTGCGCGTGCGGTTGCCGCGGGATTGGCACAGCTCGGCCTCGAGCGGCCCGACGTGGCCGGGAACTCCCTCGGCGGCTGGGTCGCGCTCGAACTCGCGCTGCTCGGCGCCGCCCGCTCGGTGACCGCGATCGCACCGGCCGGGCTCTGGTCGCGGGCGCTCGGCCCGAAGCCGAACGTCGCCCGCGCGATCGGCCGCACAGCCCTCCCCGTCATCCCCCACCTGATGAAGTCGGCCGCGGGCCGGAGGCTCGCGCTCGCCGGCACCGTGGCTCGGCCGGAGCGGGTCCCGCCGGACGAGGCGGCCGCCCTGATCGAGGCCTACGTATCAGCACCGGGATTCGCCGAGGTCAACAGCGCGATGCGCTCGTCGCGCTTCGAGCGCCTCGACGAGATCGACGTCCCGCTCACGTTCGGCTGGCCCACTCGCGACCGACTGGTGGCCAAGCCGCGCCACCTGCCGAGCGGAAGCCGCTCCGTCGATCTCAAGGGCTGTGGGCACATGCCCATGTGGGACGACCCCGGCCAGGTCGCCGAGCTGCTGCTCGCCGGCGCTCAGTCCCCGTAGCCGTCGGGGAGCGGGAAGCCCCGCTCGCGCATGCCGGCGACGGTCTGCTCGATCACGCTCTCCACGACCTTCACGCGCGCATGGCGCTTCGAGTCACCCTCGACGAGCGTCCAGCGGCCGAGCTCATGACTCGTGCGGGCCACCATGTCCTCCACCGCCTGCTCGTAGGCGTCGCGCCGCTCGCGGTTGCGCCAGTCCTCGTCGGTGAGCTTCCAGCGCTTGAGCGAATCCTTCTCGCGCGACTTGAAGCGCTTGAGCTGCTCCTCGGGGGACACGTGCAGCCAGAACTTGATCAGGATCATGCCCTCGCGCGCGAGCATCCGCTCGAACTCGACGATCTCGTCGTAGGCGCGCGACCACTGCTCCACGCTCGCGTACCCCTCCACGCGCTCGACCAGCACCCGCCCGTACCAGGTGCGGTCGAGCACCGCCATGCCGCCCCAGCCCGGGAGCACGGGGAAGAAGCGCCAAAGGAAGTGGTGTCGCTTCTCGTCGTGGGTGGGCGCGGCGAACTGCGCGACCCGGATGTGGCGGGGGTCCATGGGGGCGACGAGTCGCTTGATCGCGCCGCCTTTGCCCGACGCGTCCCAGCCCTCGAAGAGCACGCACACCGGCGGGCCGATCTCGTCGGAGGCGAGCTTGCCCCCGAGGTGCAGGCGCAGCGCGAGCAGCTTGCGCGAGGCGGTGACGAGCCGCTCCTCCTCCTCCTTCTTGGAGAGCTTCAGGGAGAGGTCGAGTTCATCGAGGCGACCGGCCACTGGCGCCACCGTACCCATCGGGCGCGGGGCCGGCACGGCGTCGCCCTCCAGGGGCCCTTCGGTGGCGAGGAGCAGCGTGCGGCCCGTCCCGTCGAGATGCGCGAGCGCGGCGTAGGCGGCGGCCCCGCACTCCCCGACATGGATCCCGCGCGCGGCGAGCGCGACCATCGCGGCGGCGACCTCCTCGTCGCCGACAAGGACGGTGTCCGAGATCCCCTCGGCGAGATCCGGCCACGCCGCCTCCGACACGCGGGCGCAGTCCATCCCGGCCATCGTCGTGCCGGGCGTCTCGATCGTCACGGGCTCACCCGCGGCGAGTGCGGCAGTCAGGCAGGCGGCGGTGCGCGGTTCGACGCCGATGACCTCCGTCGCGGTCTGCTCCCCGTAACGCGCGGCCGCCGCGGCCAGCGAGCCGACGCCGACCGGCACGATCACCGTGTCGTAGAGCTCGTCAAGCTCGGCGAACAACGTCGAGTAGCCGTCGATCACGTCATGGGCGGCCGCCGAGTCGCCGACGTCGGCGATCTCCACGACTCCCGGCTCCCGGCAGGCTGCGCGGGCCATGCGCACCGCGTCCTCGTAGGTGCCGTCGACGATCACCACCTCCGCGCCCTCGGACTCGATCGCCGCGCGCCGCGCCGGCAGCGCTCGTTCCGGCAGGTAGATGCGGCAGGCGAGCTTCCGCCAGTTGGCCACGCGCGCGACGGCACGCCCGTGATTGCCCGCGCTCGCGGCGACCAGGTGCGTGGTGTCCGCGCCGATCGCGCGGTGGGCGGCCCACGACGCGCCCAGGATCTTGAACGCCGGCAGTCCGAGCCGGGCCGACTCGTCCTTGAGGAAGACGTCGTCGCCGAGATCGCGCACCGGCGTGGCGGCGTAACCGGGCAGCGAGCGGTGGAAGGTCAGGATCTCGGCGGGCGGCACAGCCCATAGTCTGGCGGTATGAGCGACGACGATCTCTTCGGTGACGAGCACGTCAGGGCCTACATCGACACCGATGGGGAGCGCGGGCACGAGTGGAAGGGCACCCAATGCCTGTTGCTGACCACGACGGGGCGCAAGTCGGGGCAGCCCCGGATCATGCCGCTGATCTACGCCGAGGACGACGGCCGCTACGTGATCGTCGCTTCCAAAGGCGGCCACCCGGAGCATCCCGCGTGGTACCTCAACCTCTCCGATGACGCCGAGGTCCAGGTGCAGATCAAGGCGGACCGCTTCGCGGCGCGGGCGCACGACGCCGAGGGCGAGGAGCGCGAGCGGCTCTGGGAGCGCATGAACGAGGAGTGGCCCGCCTACGCCGACTACCAGAAGAAGACCGACCGCGACATTCCCGTCGTCATCCTCGAGCGCGTCCAGTGACCCGCACGGCGCTCATCACCGGTTTCCCGGGCTTCATCGGGCGGCGTCTCGTCCGGACGCTGCTCGATGAGCACGACGACCTCCAGATCGTGGCCCTGGTGGAGCCGCGCATGGCGGCCACGGCCCGCGAGCTCGCGGGGGAGCGCGTCGAGATCCTCGAGGGCGACATCTCGCGGCGCCGCCTCGGCCTCAGCGACTACGACTGGGAGCGGCTCACCGAGGCCGTCACGCACGTCTTCCACCTCGCCGCGATCTACGACCTCGCGGTCCCCGTGGACGTCGCACAGCGTGTCAACGTCGACGGGACCGGCAACGTGCTCGACCTGTGCCTCCAGGCCGAGCGCCTGGAGCGACTCGCCTACGTCTCGACGGCGTACGTGGCCGGCAAGCGCCACGGGGTCGTCTACGAGCACGAGCTCGTGATGGGCCAGGAGTTCAAGAACCACTATGAGTCGACGAAGTTCCAGGCCGAGGTGTGGGTGCGCGAGGCCATGGACCGCGTCCCGACCACGATCCTGCGCCCGGCGATCGTCGTGGGGGACTCCCAGACCGGGGAGACCGAGAAGTTCGACGGCCCGTATTACATCCTGCGCACGATCGCTCGGGCCGAGAAGATGGGTCGCCCGGTCGCGCAGTTCGGGTCCTCTGAGGCGCCGTTCAATGTCGTGCCCGTCGACTTCGTGGTCGCGGCGATCGCCGCCACCGCATTCATGCCCGAAGCGGAGGGCGAGACGCTGCACCTCGTCGATCCCGAGCCCCTGCAGACGGCGCAGCTCGTGACCAAGCTCTCGAAGGTGTACGCCGGCCGCAAGCCGCAGGGGCGCGTTCCTCCCAGCCTCGTCGGCTTCAGCCTGCGTTCGAAGCGGGTGCGGGAGTTCTTCGGCGGCACGCCGCGCGAATCGATCGCCTACCTCAACCACGCCGTCGCGTTCGACACGCGCCGGGCGGTCGAGCTGCTCGGCCCCCTCGGGCTCAAGCCGCCGCGCTTCAACCAGTACGTCGGCGCGATGGTCGACTACTTCAAGGCAAACGAGGCTCGCACACGATGACGGGGATCACCCGGCTCGTCCGCGCCTGGTAGTCGGCGTACGTCGGCCAGATCCGCAGGACCTTCTGCCACAGCTGCTCGCGCTCGCCGCCCTCGGCGGTGCGCGCGGTCATCGCCCGCCGCTTCCCGCCGATCTCGATCTCAACGCCCGGATGCGCGCAGAGGTTGTGGTACCAGGCCGGGTGCTTCGGGGCGCCGCCGAGCGACGCGATGAGGACGACGTCGTCCCCATCGGCGAGGTACACCAGTGGCGTCTCCCGCGGCTCGCCCGTCTTGGCGCCGCGGTGGTGCAGGATGCAGATCGGCGCACCGTCGAACTTCCCGCCGATGCGCCCGCCCGATACGCGATACGCGAGCACGTTGACGCGGGTGACGACCTGAAAGCCCTTCCAGCGCAGCGTGCCGGGGCGCGGCGGCGCCGCCCGTGATGTCAGTTTTCCCCAGAACCCCTTGTCGGCCATGACCACATCATCGCGCTCCGCGGCCGTCTTCGTCGGCGGCATGGCCGGGACGCTCGCGCGCGCCGGAATGGCCGAGGGCCTCGCCACTCCCTGGGCGACGCTGCTCGTCAATCTGGCCGGCGCGGCGCTGCTGGGGTACGTGCTCGTCGCGCTACCGGCCCGCAGGCCACTGCTGGGCACCGGGGTGTGTGGAGGGCTCACGACCTTCTCGACGATCCAGGTCGAGGCGCTCGAGCTGTCGCTCGGCGACGCCTGCGCCTATCTCACCGTCACCGCCATCGGTGGCTGGCTCGCGCTAGCCGCCGGCCGGAGGCTGGCGCGATGACGGTCTGGATCGGGATCGCGCTGCTCGGCGGGCTGGGGGCGGTGCTCCGCGACCTCTTCGAGCAGCGGGTTGGCCTGCTGTGGGTCAACGTCGCGGGCAGTGCGGCGCTCGGGGCGCTGGCCGGAGTGCACGGCGACGCGCGGCTGCTCGTGGCGACGGGTTTCCTCGGCGCCTTCACCTCGTTCAGCGGCTGGGCGGCGCGCCCACGGGCCGAGGGAGTGCTCGCGCTTGCGCTGGGCCTGCTCGCCGCCGCGGCGGCTAGGGCACTTCTCGGACCATGATGAGGCTGGTCGCGCCGGGGGTGCCGGTGCGCCGCCCCGCCGTCAGGATCACGCTGTCCCCGCTGTCGAGGCCCGCGACCTCCCGGGCGCACACGAGCGCCTCCTCGACGAGGTCGTCGACGTTCTCTGCGACCTCCATCATGCCGACGCGGACCCCCCACTCGAGCGTGAGCTGACTCGCGACGCCGGGGTCATGCACGAGCGCCACGATCGGCCGGTCCGGCCGGTACTTCGAGCAGGCGCGCGCACCGCCGCCGGTGGCGGACGGGATCACGAGCGCGGCCACGTCGAGATCCTCGGCCAGCAGCACGGCCGAATGCAGGACCGCGGCGGCGGCGGTCTCGTGATCGTCGACCCGGCACCGCCCGTGGATGACGGGCGACTCCTCCGCGGCGTGGGCGATCTCCGCCATCGCGCGCACCGCCTCGACGGGAAACTCCCCGACGCCGGTCTCCGCCGAGAGCATGACCGCGGAAGTGCCGTCGATGACGGCGTTGGCGACATCGGCGGCCTCGGCGCGCGTCGGCTCCGGTGCGTGGATCATCGACTCGAGCATCTGCGTGGCCGTGATCACCACCTTGCCGTTCTGCGTCGCGCGGAAGATCGCGTCCTTCTGCATCAGCGGGACGCGGGCGACGCCCGCCTCCACGCCGTAGTCGCCGCGCGCGACCATGATCCCGTCGGCAACCTCGATGATGTCGTCGAGGTCCTCGTAGGCCTCGATCTTCTCGATCTTGGCGATCGTGCGGGCTCGGGATCCGTGGGCGCGCAGCCGGTCACGCAGATCGGCGACATCGGCGGCCGTCCGCACGAAGCTCAGGGCGACGAAGTCGGCGTCCATCTCCGCGGCGAAGGCGAGGTCGTCGATGTCCTTCTCGGTGAGGGCCGGGAGGTTCGGACGCGCGTAGGTGACGTTGACGCCCTTGCGCGCGCTGACCGCACCGGCGGTGACGGCGACGGCCTGCACGCGCCCATCGGTGACCCCGGTGACCTCGAAGCGCGGGATGCCGTCGCCGATGACGATTTCGGAGCGCTCGGTGACGAGGTCGGCGAATCCGTCGAAGTCCACCACGAGGTCCTCGCCGAAGGTGACGGCGTCGCCGGGCCGGACGCGGCGTGATTCTGTCTGCGCGCTCAGCCGCAGCTTGGGGCCCTGGAGGTCGAACAGCACCCCGAGCGGCCGACCCGCACGCTCGGCCGCCGCGCGCGCGGATACGCAGCGCTCCCGCTGCTCCGCGCGCGACCCGTGCGAGCAGTTGATCCGCACGCAGTCCACCCCTGCGGCGAGCAGTTCGTCGAGCTTTTCCGCCGTTTCGGTGGCGGGGCCGAGGGTGGCGACGATCTTGGTTCGGCGCACGGCCACTGCAGGGAGTGTTCCACGTTTCGCTCCGGTAGTTCCCGACCTTGGCCCCTGGGGGGCGTGGCACGGGTATGGCCCTCACGCACGGAGACCGCGCTTGTACGCGCCGCAACGGCGTACCCATCGCCCCATCCGTCCACAGTGATGCGGCCCCCGCCCCGCGACCTGCTGTCATACATGGGTGATGAGTGGCGTTGCGATCGGTCGGTCGAGTGCACGCGCTGGCGTACATCTGCGCGTGCTGTCCGACGACCGGCTGATGCGGATGGCCGCGGCCGGGGACGATCGCGCGTTCGCCGCCATCTATCAGCGCTATCACTCCCCGCTGTTTCGCTACGCCATGACGATCGTGCACGACGAGCACGACGCGCAGGACGTCCTCCAGGCGGTCATGACGAACGCACTGGTCGCTCTGCGGCGCGACGTCCCCGACGCGCCGCTGCGCCCGTGGCTCTTCCGGATCGCGCACAACGAGGCCATCTCCGCTCTGCGGCGCCGCCGGCCCAGTGCCGAGCTCTCGGACACGCTGCCGGGGGCGGACCTCGAAATCACCCTGGAGGATCGCCGGCGGCTCGCGGTGCTGGTCAGCGATCTGCAGTCGCTGCCGGAACGCCAGCGCGGTGCGTTGGTCATGCGCGAGCTCAGCGGCCTCTCCCACGCGGAGATCGCAGCGGCGCTCGACATCACCGCCGCCCAGGCGAAGCAGTCGATCCTCGAGGCGCGACTGAGCCTGCAGGAATCCGAGCGGGGCAGGGTCATGGACTGCGCTGACGTCCGCCGGCTCATCTCCGATCAGGACGGGCGGCGGTTGCGTGCCCGCAGCGTCCGCGCCCATCTGCGCGGCTGCGACAACTGCCGGACACTGGCGGAGGCGATCAAGCGCCGGGAGGCGGACTTCGCCCTGTTGGCTCCTCCGCTTCCTGCTGCGGCCGCTGCCGGGCTGCTCGCTCATCTACTGGGCGGGGGCGGGGGCGGAGGCGCCCTGGCCGCAAAGGCGGCGGTCGGAGCCGCCGTGGTCGCGACCACCGCCGGCGCGGGAGTGGGTGTGACCCAGCTGGTGCACGACATCCCCGTCGAGCGCCGGCCGGCGATCGAACAGCGCGTGGACGGTCCGGGCGCTGCCCCGACTTCTCCCGCGAGCCCGCTCGAGGCTCTTGTCGCTCCCGCTGCGGCCGGCTCGACGGCCCCGGAGCGCGGTGTGCGTGTGCGCGCGCGCGGCGACCGCCGCAAGCGAGCACGTCCGGAAGCCAAGCGCCCCGGGTCGGGACCGGAGTCACCTGCGAAGGGGAGGGGCCCCGAAGGCCGGGCACCCGGGTCTGCCGGCGGCGAGGCGCCGGTCGTCGTACCCGCCGACCGCTCCCCGAAGCCGACCAGGACGCCGAAGCCCGCGAAGACGCCACGGCCCGCGAAGACGCCTCGGCCCGCGAAGACGCCTCGGCCCGCAAAGACGCCTCGGCCCGCGAAGACGCCTCGGCCCGCAAAGACACCGCGACCCGTGAAGACCCCTCGGCCCGCGCCAACGCCCAAACCGGCGAGAACTCCTCGACCGACACCGACTCCCAAGCCCGTGGCGACTCCCAGACCGTCGCCGTCCCCGGCGACCCCGGACGCCGAGCGCACCCCCCGACCCTCCAAGAAGTAGTTCCCGACCCTGCGGTCCGTGCGCCGTGCAAGGGACCAGGAACCACAAGCCGAAAGGACGCATCAAATGCGTAAGAACCTGATCTACGCCGTCGCTCTCGCGACGGCACTCGTGCCGGCCGGTGCAGCTGCCGCCAAGCCGGCCAAGAAGGACAAGAAGACCAAGCCCGCCTACTGCGTGCCCAAGAAGAGGGGCTACAACGCCAAGGGGACGCTCGTCTCCCATGCGGTCACGCAGACGCAGGGCGAGGACACCAAGAAGCGCGGCGACGACCGTTACAGCGGCAACGTGACGGTTGACGTCACGAAGGTCAACCACCGGGGCATGAAGGGCGAGCAGACCTTCACGTTCGAGAACATCCGCGTGAAGTTCCACCCGCGCAAGGACACCGAGCCCGCCGCCGGCGACCGCGTCAAGCTCAAGGGCAAGGTCGTCAAGGCCGGCAAGAAGTGCACCACCTCCGACCCGGTGGTCACCCTCAAGAAGGTCGACATCAAGGCCAAGCGCGCGAAGCGCTCCTAGGTCCGCGAGCGCTCGAGGGCTCCGTAGAGCTCGCGCACGCGCCCGAAGATCTGCTCGGCGGCGGCGACCTGCTGCTCGCGCGTCGGCTCCCTCACGGGGTCGAGCGCGAGCGGCTCGCCGTAGCTGACGTTGATGGGCGGGAACCGTCCGCGTCGCCACTGGCGCACGTCGTAAGAGCCGTGGATGGCCACGGGCACGACCTGCGCGCCGGACTCCAGGGCCAGGCGCCCGATGCCGGGCCGGGGCTCGCCGAGCCCACCGGTCCGGGATCGGCCTCCCTCGGCGTACATGCCGACGCAACCGCCGCGCGCGAGGATCGAGTGGGCGGTGACGAACGCCTCGTCGTCCGCATGTCCGCGCCGTACCGGGAAGTGGCCGGCGACGCGGAACAGATAGCTGACGAACGGGTTGTTGCCGAAGAACTGCGACTTGGTCATGAAGCGGATGCGGCGGCGCAGGAAGACCCCGCAGAAGAAGTGATCCATGTTCGAGAAGTGGTTCGGGGCGAGGATCACCCCGCCGGCGGCAGGGACGTTGGTCCGTCCGCGTGACCTGGCGCGGTAGAGACCGAGCGCGATCGGCGTGAGCAGGATGCGCACGAGCGTGTAGGTCCAGCCGGGCTCGTGGGTGCGCGCCCATTCGTGGTAGGGCGCCATCGCCTCGGGAGGCCGCTCGTCCCGGTAGACCTGCGGGCGGATGTCGGGCGCCACCATGTGGACCAAGCTTCCCACACGGCCGGCGGCGGGCGGCGCGCTCGTGGCGGGCCTGGCGCGACGCGATTGTGAAGATTCGACGACCGACCGCGAGATCGCCGTCCGCCGTGCGTTGAGTGCAGATGTGACCCTCGTGCCTCCTCCTCGTGTTCTGACCCGTCGCCGTCTGCTCGTGCAGGGATCGGCCGCCGGGGCGAGCCTCGCCTTCGTGCCGTCGGCCTGGGGCCGGCTGCTGACCAAAAGGCCCGCCATCGGGCTGGGCACCTTCAAGGATGGCGTCGCCTCCGGCGAGCCCGCGCCCGACGCGATCACCTTCTGGTCGCGCCTGACCACCGAGCGCCCCGTCTCGGGCGCCCGGCTGATCGTCGCCACCGACGAGGGGCTCAGCAGAACCGTGGCCACCACCGTCGTCCCGACCCGGAGCGCGATCGACGGGTCGCTGAAGGCGCGCGTCTCCGGCCTGAAACCGGACACCCTCTACTACTACGCCTGGGAATCCCGGCAGGGGCACAGCCCGGTCGGCCGGACGAAGACGGCCAAGCCGGCCGACGCGGCCGCCCCGCTGAGGATGGCGTTCTCGAGCTGTCAGAACTATCCCGTCGGGTTCTTCAACGGCCACAAGGAGGCGGCGCAGCTCGACCCGCTCGACCTCTACCTGTTCCTCGGCGACTACCAGTACGAGTCCGACCGCCCCAACGGGACGCGGCCGAGCCCGGGGGCGACCGTCGACCTGCAGACCTACCGCGACCGGTACAAGCTCTACCGCCGCGATGCCGCGCTGCGCGAGCTGCATCGCCTCCAGCCCATCGTCCACATCTGGGACGACCACGAGGTCGCGAACAACTACACCGAGAACAAGCCCCGCCCGAGCGATCTTCAGCGGGCGGCGGGGTACCGGGTCTCCTTCGAGTGGCTGCCGCGGATGCAGTTCCCGCAGGAGCAGTTCCGCATCTACAACCGCTGGCAGCACGGCCGCCACGCCGACGTGATCCTGCTCGACCAGCGCCAGTACCGGACGGGTGACGGGGACGGCCAGCCGCGGCAGTTGCTCGGCCGCACCCAGCTCGACTATCTCAAGGCACGCCTGCAGGCCTCACCGAGCACCTGGAAGCTCGTCGGCAACCAGGCCATGATCGCGCCGCTGCTCGCCGGCGCCGCGGGCGTCGGCCAGCCGGTCAACCCGGACCAGTGGGACGGCTACACGGCCGAGCGCAACGAGCTGCTCGACTTCATCGCCACCGAGGAGATCAAGAACGTCGTCTTCCTCACGGGCGACATCCACACCTACATGAGCAACGAGGTCCCGCGGCGGCCGGGCCCAGTCGGTACCTATACCGCGGTCGCCTCGGAGTACATCGGCGGTTCGATCACCTCCGCAGGGCTACCGTTGCCGGCCGAGGGTGTCAGTGCCGCCAACCCGTGGATCAAGTCCTTCAACGGCGAGGAGCACGGCTACGCGCAGCTCGACCTCACCGACTCCGAGGCCACCGTGACCTACCGCGTGTCCGACATCCAGGTCGAGGGCGCCGAGAGCCGGACGTTGTCGAAGTGGAATCAGCCGGTGGACACGAACACGCCCCAGCTCGAGAGCGGTTCCCGTGCGTTCCGGTCCGGACCCTCCACGCCGCCGCCGCCGACGTCCGATCGGGCACCGAACGCCGCGCTGCGCAAGCGTCGCGAGCGCTCCGAACGGCTTGCGCGCCGTGACGAAGCCCGGCTGGAGCGCGAGCGAGCCGCCGGCCGCCGCAAGCAGAAGGGCGGCCGCTGATGCGCAGGCTCATGCTTGCCGGTGCGACCCTGCTGGCCGTGCCGGCGGTGGCGTTCGCGGCCGCGCCCGCCAACGACGGCCCCGACGGGGCGGCGGAGTTCGACGCCTACGACGCCGGCAACCTTCCGAGCGGCACGAAGGCCGGCGAGCGGCAGGGCCTCGCCGACCTGACGGAGGCGACCGCCGACAGGGGCGTTCCGCGTTGCCTGGGCCGCGGGAGCTTCGACCGGACCGTGTGGTTCCGGGTGCCGGCCGCCGACACCCCGCAGCTCGTCTCGGTGGAAGCATCGTCCCCGAGCCAGGGGACGGCCGAGGTCCCCGATCTCGCCCTGTACGTCTCGGGCCAGACGAAGGTGGCCCAGTCGTGCGACGGCCCGGCCACGGGCTCACGGGCCACGTCCGCCGCAGTGGTGGCGGCGCGTCTTCCCGCGGGCACGAGCGCCCTGGTCCAGGTCGGCCGCAGCGCCGGACAGCAGGAGCAACGGGTGGTCGCCGCGCTGCGCGCCACGCCGCTCGAGAAGGTCAAGGCGCCGGCGGGCGACCAGGCGCGCAAGGCACCCCTGGCGCGCGTGGGCCGGACGCAGAAGGTCGCGCTGGCCGGTGCGACGCTGACGGCGGAGGACCCCGCGCAGCCCGCGTGCCCCGCCGTGGCCACGGTGTGGCGGCGCACGAAGGTCAGCCGCGGAGGCCGGCACCGTGTCGTCGTCCGCGGCCGCTCGGTCGGCGCGGTGACCGCGTTCGTCGGGAAGCGCCCCACGGCCAACTCGGCGAAGGCGTGCGTGAACCGGGTCAAGCCCGGCGGCGCGCTCGCGCTCAAGGTCAGGGTCAGGCGGGGAGGGGTCCTGTGGACGCGGATCGGCGTCGACGGACCGACGTCACCCGGCGCGGCCAAATTGCGTGTGAAGCGCCTCGGGTAGCGTCTTTGGAGTGCCCGAATTCATCCACACCTGTTACCGGATCGGCGACATCGATCGCGCGGTCGACTTCTACGAAAAGCTCGGGTTCGAAGAGCGGCGGCGCATGGATCTTCCCGACGGCGCCGTCAACGTGTTCATGGGCATCCCCGGCGACGGGGACCGACTCGAGCTGACGTGGAACCCGGGGGTCGAGTCCTACGACCTCGGCACGGGCTACAACCACATCGCCCTGGTCGTCGAGACCCTGGACGAAACGCTCTCGGAGCTGGCCACGGGCGGGATCGAGCCGGAGAAGCCGCCTTACCACGTCGGCGAGAAGGGACCGCGGATCTGCTTCGTGCGCGACCCGGACGGCTACCGCGTCGAGCTCATCGAGCGCCGCTGAGGCCGAGCCTCGGCAGCACGTCGCGGCGGAGGATCTCGACGACCTGCTCGCGTCGGTAGGGCGCGAGCTCGGCGACGGCCCGCCGGTCGTAGTCGGCCCGCTCAGCCTCGTCGAGGTCCAGCCCGGCGGTGATCGCGGTCGCGAGCGCGGCGGGTGAGCCGTCGGCGGCGACCAGGGAGGGCGCGAGCCGCCGCGCGATCGGGAGCGCCTCGTAGCTGCCGGGCGAGGGGACGGTGACCAGAGGCGTGCCCAGCGCGAGCGCCTCGAGCTGCGCGATGCCGTAGTCCTCGCGCCGCGACGCGTTGACGAACAGGCGCGCCCGGGCGACCCGCTCGAGCCACGCTTCGCGCGGGAGCATGCCCGCCCACTCCACCGATTCCGGCGGTTCGATTCCCCGTCGCCGCAGCCACGCGCGGCCGTGGTCGGGATCGCAGCCGGCGATCACCAGCCGCACCCCGGGCCGCGCCGCGTTGCGCCAGGCCGCGCACAGCACGTCGATACCGCGTTTGTGCAGCCAGCCCGCGTAAGCGACGATCTCGTCGCCGACGGGAGCCGGGGCGAACGTGGGCACCTCGACCGGGATGGGCAGGCGGACCATCGGGACCGGCCGCGCCGCGACGATCGGCGCGGCCGCCGCGGCGGCGACGTCGCCGCACGGCAGCAGCAGATCGGCGGTGGGAAAGACACGTCGCTCGCGCGCCCGCTGCCACGCCCCGGTCAGCCCGGTGCGGTTGAGCGCCGTCGGCGCGTCGAAGCGGATCGCCCACGGGACCTCAGGTTGCCGCAGGAGCAACGCCGTCGTCGCGCTCGAGACGATCACCGCGCGAGCGCCCGCGGTGGCGCGCGCCGCGCGTCGCGCCGCCATGCCCTCCACGAGGTCGATGACCGTGATCTGGCGCCGCAGCCGCCAGGTCGCGCCCGGCTTGACACGCACCATGCGGCACGTCACGCCCGCGGCGACGAGCGCGCTCGCCAGCTCGTGGTCGGAGTGCTGCAGCCCGCGTGTGCTGCCCAGCGACAGCAGGGCGACGTCGACGGCGCTAATCGGTCCGGCCCTCCAGTGAGAGCTGCCGCCGGATCGGTCCGGGGAGGCGCTCGGAGCGCGAGCCGAGCGCGGCGAACACCTTGCGTCCGAGGTGATGGGCGAACGCCCGCGCCGTCCAGGCCGCGCGGGCGCGCCGCGGCCAGCCGTGCTCGGCCATCCAGGCGCGGTCGCGTCGGGTCAGGCGCAGCGCGCCGCCCATCGCGCCCTTGGGGTGGAAGGGCTCGATCCATCCCGTCGCGCTCCGCAATCCCCGGTACTCGTCGAAGTAGCGCCGCATGAAGTCCGTGAAGCCGTAGTCGTGGGAGTGCAGCACCGCAGCACCCGGATGGAACGCCTTCGTCCACCCCTGCTCGAGCATGTCGACCCCGAACGCCTGGTCCTCCGCGTAGGGAAGGTCGCGGAACCGGATCTGCTCGAGGCAGTTGCGGCGGTAGGCCGCATTGACGTTGGAGATGTAGTGCGCGCCGCCACGTTCGGCGATCGTGACGGTGCCGTTGGGGCTCATCGTGGCGAAGAACTCCGTCAGCTCGCGGGCGATCATCGGAGAGGTCCCGGGCCGCGGCAGGTGGGGCCCGTAGACGACGCCGATCTCGGGATCCAGCGCGAACCCCTCGCAGATCGCGTTGAGCCAGCCGGTTGTCGGTGTCGCGTCCTGGGTCAGGAAGCAGATGATGTCGCCGCGGGTGCGGTCGGCACCGAGGTTGCGCGTCCGGCCGTGCCCGAACTCGGCCGCAGGGATGCTCAGGACCTCCGCGCCACCGGCCCGCGCGATGCTGACCGAGGCGTCCGTCGAGCCCGAGTCGATGACGAGCACCTCGTTCGGCACCGGCTGCCGTGCGAGAGCCTCGAGCACCTCGGCCAGGTAGCGCGCGCCGTTCTTGACCGGGATGACGACCGAGACGCTGGGGCCGTCGGCCGTCATCAGGCCGCGGCGCCGGCGGCGAGCGCCGCGTGCAGGCCGGCTTCGAAGCGCTCCGCGGCGGCCACCCAGGTGAAGCGCGCGACGGCCTCGGGTGCCGGGGCGCCTCCGTCACGGTCGAGGACGGACTCGATCGCCGCACACAGAGCGACGGGTGTCGGCGCCGCCAGCGTCACCCCGACCTCCGGCTCGTAGCTCTCCCGGGTGTTCTCGCCGTCGATGTCGACGCACGGCAACCCGCACGCCGCCATCTCGAGGGGGATCAGGGAAGGGTTCGTGAGCGACAGCACCATCCCGGCGCTCGCCGTTGCGTACAGCTGAGCCAGCTCCTGTTTCGGCACGACGCCGAGGTGCGTGTGCGCGAAGCCGGCCCGGAGCGGGCGCTCTTCGCCGAAGATCGCCACTTCGACGGCGGGGCGCCGGCGCTTGAGCTCCTGGAGGGCGAGCAGGCCGAGCGCGGTGCCGCGCCTGCCGGTCACCGGGCGCGCGTAGAAGAGGACCAGGTCGCTGCGCCGACGCTGCTCGGGCCGGCGTCGGTAGAGGTCCTGGTCGAAACCGAACTCGGCAAGCGTGGAGTCCTGGTCGTACTGCTCCCGCAGCACGCGGGCCAGCCAGGGCGATCCGACGATGGGGTGGAGGTCCTGCTGGTAGGTCCAGGCGGCCCAACGCCGCTCCGCCGACGCGCCGTAGAAGTCCGGTTCGTGGTCCTGTACGAAGTACGCCCGGCCACGCGCGCCGGCCAGCCGCAGCGTGGCGGGGACCGTCTGCCACGCTGTTGCGACCACCACGTCGGCACCCTTCCAGCCCTCCAGGGACGCACGGACCGGACCAGCGATCGGGCCGAACCACGCCTGCAGCCCCTGCTCGAGCTCGTGCCGGCGTCGGGTAGAACTACGGGCCTGGTCGTCCACGATCCAGATCGAGCACGAGTGACCGCGCGCCTCGAGCGCCCGCACCAGCGAGGCGATCGAGGAGTGGCCGCCGCTGACGCGGCGAAACGACGGCACGACGAAGGCCACGTCCAGGGCGGCGCTGTCAGCGGCCGGTCCCGTCTGCAGAGGCGCGGGCCCCTCGCGGAGCACCTCGTCGAGCCGGTGCGGAAGAAAGACGTCGATCGGCCGGCGGTCGCGCCCCGTCACGCGCCGGACTACACGCTTAATCATCGAGCGCGGTCGAGCTTCGAGTGACTATCGACATAAGCGCTCAAATCGTCAACTACGATACCAAGCGGTATCTGCGGGAGTGCCTGGCCACGCTCGAGGCGTCGCTGTCGGCGAGCCGCCTCACCCACGAGATCCATGTGCTGGAAAATGGCTCGTCCGACGACCTGTCCGACCTCGCGAGGGAGTACACGGGTCGCGTGTATTTCCATGAATCGACCGACAACGTCGGGTTCGGCGCCGGTCACAACCGCCTCGCGGCCGCGTCGGACGCTCGGCTGATCTGCTGCGTCAATCCCGACACCGTGGCGCCGCCGGCGGCGGGGCTCGAGCGGCTGGCCGGGCGGTTCGAGGATGCGCGGGTCGCTGCCGTGGGCCCCGCGCTGCTGACCGAGGCCGGCGAGCCGCAGCGCTGGGACCACGGTGAGCGCAGCGGCCTGCGGGCCCGCATCGCCAACGGCGCCGGGCACGCGCACTGGCGGCCGCGGTCCGAACCAACCGCGGTGGCCTGGGTCTCCGGGGCGTTTCTGCTGTTGCGTCGATCTGCCGCTGCCGCGGTCGGCGGGTTCGACGAGCGGTATTTTCTGTACAAGGAGGAGGAGGATCTGTGCCTTCACCTCCGTCGTGCGGGCGGGAGGGTCATATACGACCCAACTGTCACCGTTACTCATATCGGCGGTGTGGTGGCCGGTCGTGATGAGGAGTTGATGCGGACGTCCCGCGAGTACTACAACGCGAAGAACTTTCCGTCAGCGCGACGTCGGCGTCTGCTCGAGGCCATCTACCTCAACGTCACCCGGCGCTGGTGACGAGCCCCTCGTAGAGCGCCGCGACCTCCGCGGCGCAGCGGTCCCAGTCGAAGCGACGGGCGAACGCACGGGCCCGCGCCGACATGGCGGCGCGAAGGTCGTCGTCGGCCAGTCGGACGAGCGCATCCGCGAAGGCGGCGGCGTCCGGTTCGACGAGCAGGCCGCTCTCGCCCGGGTCGAGCGCCTCGGCCGTGGCCGTCCCCGCGGCGGCGATCACCGGGACACCGCGGCTCTGCGCCTCGGCGACCACCAGCCCGAACCCCTCGAGCGTGGAGCCGAAGAGCAGGACGTCGGCACTGTCGAGCAGCCGCCACTTCTCGTCCTCACCGACGCGACCGGCGAAGCGGACGTCGAGCCCGCGGGCGCGGTCGGTGAGCGCCGCTCGCATCGGGCCGTCCCCGGCTATGACCAGGGATGCGGTTCCGTCGAGCCGGGCGAGGGCGTCGATGGCCAGGTCCGGGCGCTTGCGGGCCTCGAGGCGGCCCAGGTAGAGCAGGCGCAGGCCGACGGGCGCCCACGCCTCGGGCGAGCCACTCGTCGCCGGCGGCCGGGCCACGCCCTCGACCACCGTGTGCACCCGTACGGCGGGCACCCCCGCCTCGACGAGCGCCCGTTTCGAGTGCTCGGAGACGGTGATCACCGCGTCGGCGCGCCGGGCGATCGCGGCCTCGAGCCGGCTCCAGCGCGGGTCGAGGTGATGGTGGTGCAGGACGATCGGCACCCTCGACCGGGTGAGCGCGCGGGCCATCAGCAGCGCGGGGCCGGTGTGGCGGACGGAGTGCCCGCGCAGCAGGTCGACACGCTGCTCGCGCAGCAGGCGGCGCGTGTACGGGGCGAACACTGCGGGGGCCGCGAGCCAGTGCAACCCGAGCCGGTGCCGCAGCACGTCGACGTGCCAGCGCGGCTCCGCGGGTGCGTGGTCGCGCGGGAGTCCCAGCGTCACCTCGACCCCGTGGTCGGGCAGTCTCTCGAGCAGCATCCGCTCGTACACCTCGCCTCCGACCTCGGAATCAGAGCGCAGCGGGTAGTAGTGCGGGCCTCCGGCGCGGACGATGGACGGTCAAGCTATCCGCTTCCGCGAACCGGTAAGACCGGCTGTCCGGCACGCGTGGAAATCTGGGCACATGCGCGCCGCCCTCCTCCGCCTCATCCTGCTCGTCGTCGCCGTGGGTGTCCTGGGAGGAGCCTTGCCTTCGTCGGCGCAGGCGCAGGCGACGCGCACGTGGGTTTCGGGGGTCGGCGACGACGCCAATCCGTGTTCGCGCACGGCGCCGTGCAAGACGTTCGCGGGAGCGATCTCCAAGACCGCTGCCGGCGGCGAGATCGACGCGCTGGATCCCGGCGGGTTCGGCGCCGTCACGATCACGAAGTCGATCACGCTCAACGGCAGCGGCACCCAGGCCAGCGTCCTGGTCTCCGGCACGAACGCGATCATCGTCAACGCGGCTGCGACCGACAGGGTGGTTCTCCGCGAGCTGGAGCTTCAGGGCCTCTGCACGGGGCTCAACGGCGTCCGCGTCCTGAGCGCGGGAACGCTGCGCGTCGAGGACGTCTCCATAGCCGGGTTCGCGACGAGCGGCATCTCGCTCGAGTCGTCGGCCGCCTCGGGGACCAGGGCCTTCGTGAACGACACGAGCATCGAGAACGGCTGTGGCTCCTCGTTGGGGGTGAACGTCGCGCCGACCGGCGCAGGGGTTGCTGATGTCGTCCTGAGGGGGGTCTCGATCTTCGACAACGGCACCGGCGTGAGCGTCGGAAGCGGCGGCGCGGCGCGCCTGGCCGACTCCAGCGTCGCCTACAACACCGTCGGGCTCGCGACCTCCGGAACCGGCGTGATCGAGAGCCTCGGCGGCAACGTCGTGTCCGGGAACGGCATCGGATGGCGCGTTCACTTCGGGGCCCTCGGGCAACGGTGGACCGACCGGACCGGCCGGCGCTGACGGTGCGGCTGGTCCCACTGGTCCTGCCGGCCCTGCGGGGAACGACGGCGCCGCAGGCCCCGCTGGTCCCGCCGGCCCGGCTGGCGCTGCAGGTCCGGCGGGCGCGAACGGAGCGCCCGGCCCCGCGGGCCCCGGCGGGCCCGGCGGGCGCTGCTGGGCCCGCCGGTCCGGCCGGTGAGCCCGGTCCGGCCGGCCCCGCCGGTCCCTCGACCCGGGTGAGCACCGCCACGTGCGACCTGCCGTCGGCGGCCGGCAAGGCCGTCTGCCGCGTGGTCAAGGTGAGCTGCCGCCTCAAGGTCGCCAGGAGCAAGGTCCGCTGTGGCGTGTCCGGTTCCTTGGCCAAACAGGGTGTGGCGCTCAGGCTCCGCCGCGGCGGACGCACGGTCGCGGCAGGCTCGGGCAACCGTTCCGTCCTGCTCAAGAGCCGCAAGCCGCTGCGCAGCGGCCGCTATGACCTCGAGGTCAAGACGGTCACAAAGGCCGGCGTCTAGACACAACCGGAGGCCCTGAGACCGCCGGGCTCGCCTGACGAGCCCGGCGCGCAGCACCCGAAACCCGGGCGATGGAGCTAGCGAGACTCGAACTCGCGACCTCCTGGGTGCGATCCAGGCGCTCTCCCAACTGAGCTATAGCCCCGGGTCGCGGGCGTGCAGTGCTCCTGCACTGACCGCGAGCGGCCGATTGTAACGGTGGAGGTGCGTCAGAGCCGGGTTAGGCTCGCTTCGCGCCACAGACCCCATGTTCTTCAGAAGCTTTCGCGCCAGACTGAGCTGGTTCTTCGTGATCATCGTGATCCTGCCGATCGCGATGGTGACGATCGTGCTGTTCCGGCTCGTGTCGGATTCGGAGGAGGGACGGGTCGACGCGCGGCTCGCGCAGGCGCAGACGTCGGCGAGCAACCTCTACCGGTCCACGCAGGAGCGCGGCGCGGCAGCGGCAGAGCGCCTCGCCCAGTCCCGTCCGCTGGCAGAGGCCATCGCGGGCGGGAGCGTCCCCCGCATCCGGGCGCAGCTGGTCCAGGCACTTGGTGCCTCCGATGCGGTGGCGGCACGCCTCGAACTGCGCGACGCCGAGCCGGTGGTCGTCGGAGAGCAGAGCGCCGTGGCCGGGGGGGCGGCCCGACTCGGCGATCGAGGCTCCCTCGGCGTGGCGGTGACGACGGCGCCCGGGCTTGCCGGCGCGATCCGCGAGCTGACGGGCGTCGATGTTGTCGTGGCGCCCCCTTCGACGCCGGCGGCCGGAACGCTTCCGGCGGCACGCGATGTGCGCCTCCCCGATCGAGGCGAGATCACCATCGCCGCGAAGGACTATCGGGTGACGTCGTTCAGTGCGCCCGACTACAACGGCCGCACCCGCGTCACCCTGCTCGTGGATGCGGCCGACGCCAACACAGCTGCCGGCAGCGACCGCGTGGCCGTCGTCGCCCTCCTGCTGGCCTTCGTCCTGCTGGCGTTCCTGTTCGCTGCGGCGGTCTCGCATTCGATGCAGTCGCAGATCGCCCGCCTGCTGCAGGGCGCGCGTCGGCTCGGGGGTGGTGATCTGGACGCCGTCGTGCCGACGGAGGGCGACGACGAGTTCGCCGCCCTCGGCTCCGAGTTCAATCACATGGCCCGGCAGCTCAAGGGCCGTCTCGACGAACTCGAGTCCGAGCGCGAACGGCTGCAGACGGCGATCCGCAGGACCGGCGAATCGCTGGCCAGGGGCACCGATCGAAGCGCGCTGATCGAAATCGTCGTCCGCTCCGCCATGGACGGGATCGGCGCGACCGCGGGGCGGGCCAGCGTGCGTGACGCGCCAGGAGGTCCGTTGCAGCCGCAGACCACGATCGGTGACGCCGACGCGCTGCAGCTCGTGCTCGATCTCGCCGAGCACCAGGTGCTCGAGACCCGGGAGAGCGCGGAGGTCACCCGCGAAGACGCCTACGCGCTATCGCACCCTCTGCACCAGTCCGACAATGGTCAGAAGGTCGTGGGCCTGGTCTCGGTCGCTCGCCGGGGGCGTCCCTTCTCGGGCCCTGACCAGGAGCTCTTTCACTACCTGGCCGGCCAGGCGGCGGTGTCGATCGAGAACGTCGACCTGCAGGAAACCGTGCAGCGTCAGGCGGTGACGGACGGGCTGACCGGTCTCTTCAACCACCGCCGCTTCCAGGAGGTGATGACCGCAGAGGTCGAACGGTCGAAGCGTTTCGACCAGCCGTTGGGCCTTGTCATGCTCGACCTCGACGACTTCAAACGGGTCAACGATCAGTGGGGGCATCTCCAGGGCGACCAGGTGCTTCGCGAGGTCGCGCGGGTGCTGCTCGATACGTCGCGTGAGATCGACGAACCCGCGCGCTACGGCGGCGAGGAGATGGCCGTGGTGCTCCCCCAGACCGACATCGACGGCACCGTCGAGTTCGCCGAGCGGCTGCGCGACCGCATCGAGAAGCTCGAGGTCCCGGTCCTGCACGGGGAGGGCACGGTGCGGATCACGGCATCAGTTGGGGTGGCCGCCCTGCCCGACTCCGCCGCGTCGGACAAGGACGCGCTGGTGCAGGCCGCGGACTCCGCGCTCTATCGCGCGAAGCGGCTCGGAAAGAATCGCGTGGTCAGAGCCGGGTAGCCTTTCCCCTATGGGCACGCTGGACGACGCCATCCGTCAGCACCTGGAGCTCAAACGCCGCTCGGGCGCGTCGGAGACAGAAGTGGAGCGCCTCGAATCCGAGGCCTTGGGGCCGGCACGCCCCGCAGCGGAGCCGATCGCCGCACCGGTCGATCCGCCTGCGGCCACGGAGTTGCCCCCGCCGCCGGGCGCGGCTGCGCAGCCGCTCGCCGACGAGCAGGCCACGCGCGTCGAGCCTGTCGTTCGGCGCGAGCCGGTGGTGCGCGCGGAGCCTTCCGCTCCCCACCTGGAACCGCCCGTCCCGCGGGCAGAGCCGCTTACGCCCCGCGCCGAACCGCCCGCCGAGCGCGTGGAAACCCCCGTGCCCCGCGCCGAACCGCCCGCGCCCGTGGATCCGACCCCGGCCGGTGAGAGCTGGCTCGACGACGACGACTTCGCTCCCGAGGTTCCTCCGGCCGCCGCACAGCGGACGAGCGAGTTCACCGCTCACGAGGCGAGCGACGCCCAGGGCGGTGCGCCCCAGTCGGATTACGTGGCGCCCGACGATGAGGGCGAGGACCTGCTTGAGGAGACCCCGGAGTTTCTGCAGGAGACCCCGGAGCACGACCGCCTGTGGTTCGAGCAGAAGCCGCCGCGCGACTTCGATTTCGACCAGTAGTCGACGGTCGTCTGGACACCTGATGGACGTTTGTCGCCGATTGTGCAGGTCGGGGCGGCGCTTTGACGAGAAGAGTTCCAGGCCAGCCTGATCCAGCGAGGGTGACGGCAGGTCTGCCCGGGAGGCTCGACCTTCACGGGCGCCGGCGAATGCCGCCGGCCGGGTCCACTGCCCCGGACTCGTCCGGCCGGTAGCCGGCCCCAATGTGCTCAGGGCCGCGCGGAAGGGACGCCGCGCGGCCCTCGAGCCCGTTCTCCGGTATCAACCACGGGTGACCTTCGCCGCGATTCCCGGATATCTCGAGCGTCTGCTGGCCGGCGGAAGCGCGCCGGTGTTGCCGGGTCTTCCCGACCGCGCGGACCGCGTCGTCGTCGTGCTGCTCGACGCCTTCGGATCCGTTTTCCTCGAGCGCTTCGGCGACCATCCGCTCCTGCGCGACATCGCGGTGTGTCCCTTGACGAGCCAGTTCCCTTCCACCACCACCGCCCACGTGACGACGATGCACACGGGCGTGCCGGTCGGCCGGCACGGCCTCTATGAGTGGAACGTCTACGAGCCGACGCTGGGCCGCGTGATCACCCCGCTGCGCTTCTCGTTCGCCGGCGACGCCGAGGGAGACACGCTGCGCGCGGCCGGGGTCGACCCGCGCGACCTCGTCCCGCCCGAGCCCTGCCTGTATGAGCGACTGGCCAGTGCGGGGGTGGTGTCGCTGGTGTACCAACCCGATGCGTTCAGCCCGTCGACCTTCGACGGAGCGGCCATCCGTGCCGCGGACATCCGCCCCTACCGCGATCTCGCTGACGGCCTCGAGTCGGCGCTGCGCTCGGTGGCGGCGCTCGAGCGGGGCTACGCGTACGTCTACTTCCACGGGATCGACCTCGTCGGCCACCTGTCCGGGCCGTCGTCGGACGACTTCGACCAGGCCGTCGGTTATGCCCTGGACGCGGTCGAGACCGCGCTCGTCCGCGCCGCAGCGGATGACGTGCTCGTCCTGCTCACCGCCGATCACGGCCAGATCGACGTCGATCCGGACGCGACGATCTGGCTCGACGACATCCATCCGCCGCTGGCCGATCTCGCCCTGCGCCCCGCGGGGTCGGCCCGTGACGTGTTCCTGCACGTCGACGACGTCGAGGGCACGATCGCCGCCCTCTCGCCGCACGTGGAGACCCACGCCGTCGCGGATCTGCTCGCCGAGGGAGCCTTCGGGAACGACATCGGACCGCGCCTGTGCGACCGGCTCGCCGACGTCTGTGTCCTGCCCCCTCCCGGCCGGATGGCCTGGCTGCGCTCGGCGACCGACGTGGCTTCCCGGTTCCGCGGTCACCACGGTGGCCGTACGCCGGAGGAGACCGGGACCTACCTCGCCGCCCTCCGGGTGCCCTAGTCGCCGCGGACTTCGTACCCTGTGGCATCCCTGGGGCCATAGCTCAGCTGGGAGAGCGCCTGCTTTGCAAGCAGGAGGTCGCCGGTTCGATCCCGGCTGGCTCCACTCGAGTGGTTGTCGGGCCCTCGACGGTCGAGGGCGGTCGTCCAATCCGAGGGGCCTCATGCGAAGCTCAGGTCG
Source organism: uncultured Solirubrobacteraceae bacterium (assembly GCA_963781415.1). Taxonomy (GTDB): domain Bacteria; phylum Actinomycetota; class Thermoleophilia; order Solirubrobacterales; family Solirubrobacteraceae; genus DATLGB01. The sequence goes on along the minus strand of CAWAFT010000002.1, from coordinate 1,555,112 downwards.
CATCACCACCATCGCCGCCGTCGCAGGGCTGATGCTGCTGTCCGGGTGTGGTGGTGATGAGCGCAACCAGGCTGCGCCGGCCGCTCCAGTGGCCTCTGCGCCGCCGGCGTCCGCCACGCCGACGCCGACGCCCACGCCGACGCCAGCCGCCGTCCGACGGGTTCACCTCCTGCGACGCGAACATCGAGGCCAAGCAGCCCGGGACCACATGCGAGTTCGCGGCGAATGCCTTCTACGAGTACTGGAGCGCCGGGTCTGACTCGAGCCTGAGCGTCTACAGCCCGGCCTCAGGCGCAGTTCTACGACACGTCGTGCGAGGGCGAGCCGATCGTGGTCTGCACCGCAAGCGACGGCGGGGAGGTCCGCTTCCCGCAGTCCGCCGTCGACGCGTATGACGCGTCCCAGGCCGCGACGTACGCGGAGTCCCACGACACCGGCCCTGCGTCCACGCCCGGCCGGGGGATCCGGGGGCGCGAGTGCTGATTGCGGCGACGTGAACGGGCTGGTCGTGATCCCGGACGACAGCACGAGCTGCGGCGAGGCGACCGGGGTGGCGGCCGATGTCGTGACGGGCAAGCGGGCCAAGATGGTGCAAGAGGTCGACGGCTGGACCTGCCAGTTCGGGAACGCGATGGTGCGGCCGACCGTCTACGTCTGCTCTCAGGCTGACCGATCCTTCGAGGCCCGGGAAGCGGGCTAGGCCCCGCGACGCGTACGTGCCCCGGGGGTACCGATGCCCGGGTGGCAGCGGGTAGAGGTATCGATCGTGTGTCCAGACGCCCCCGACAGGGCACAATCGTCGGCCATGGCGCTCCCTGAACCCGCAAAGCACACCACCGTCGTCGTGACCGGAGCATCCTCGGGCATCGGAGCCGAGCTCGCGCGCGACCTGGCGCGCCGAGGCTACGGCGTCACGCTCGTGGCCCGCCGGCGCGAGAAGCTCACCGAGCTCGCCGAGGAGATCCACGACGCGTTCGGCGTCACGGCGGCGGTCGAGGCGGCCGACCTGCAGGACCCAGCCGAGCGCGACCGGCTTGCCGACACGCTGGCCGGGCGCAACGTCGTCGGGCTCGTCAACAACGCCGGCTACGGCGCGACGGGGCCCTTCGCCGAAGCCGATCTCGACTGGCAGCAGGGGATGGTCCAGCTCAACTGCCAGGCGCTGCTGCACCTCACCGGGCGGTTCCTGCCATCCATGGTGGAAGCGGGCGCTGGGGCGGTGCTCAACGTGGCGTCGCTGGCCGCATGCCAGCCGATCCCCAGCATGGCGGCCTACGCGGCCTCGAAGTCGTTCGTCCTCTTCTTCAGCGAGGCTGTGCACGCCGAGCTGTCGGGCACCGGCGTGTCGGTCACCGCGCTGCAGCCCGGTCCGGTCAAGACGGACTTCTGGGAGCTCGCCGGCGAGAAGGGCCGCAACCCGGGAGCGGCCTTCGTCCCGGCGGCAGAGGTCGCCAAGCAGGCCATCGACGGAATGGCCCACGGCCGCCGCACCGTCGTTCCGAGCCTCAAGTGGAAGGGAGCCGCCGTGGCGGGCCGCTTCGTCCCGCGCACGGTCCAGCTGCCTCTCATGAAGCGCTTCGGCTACTAAAGGGGTCGGGTCTCGGCACCGGACACGTGTCCACCGCCGAGACCCGACCCCCCTTGGGTGTCCGGTGCCGAGACCCGACCCCTTTAGGTGGCCTGCTTGAAGAGCTCGTCGGCGACGCGGTCCGAGGCTCCCGCGGTTCCGCCGAGGAGGCGGCGGGAGAGCTGGGCCTTGCGGAAATAGAGCGGCGCGTCGTGCTCGAAGGTCGCGCCGATGCCGCCGTGGACGGAGATCTGGATGCGCGAGCCCTCCTCGAGCGCCTTCCCCGCCTTGGCGCGGAAGGCTGAGGCTGCGAGGGCGAACTCGTCCGGCTTGTCCGACCCCGCCCAGCCCGCGTACATCATGAGCGAGCGGCCGTTGTCGAGCAGGCGGAGGATCTCCACGAGCTGGTGCTTCATCGCCTGGTAGGAGCCGATCGCCCGCCCGAAGGTGAAGCGCTCCTTTGCGTAGGCGACCGATACCTCCAGCATCCGCTCGACGGCGCCGAGCGACTCGGCCGCGAGCATCGCCGAGGCGAGGTGCCAGGCGTGCGCGAGGGTGTCCGCGTCGGCGTCGAGCACGGTGCCCGGCGCGTTCTCGAGCCGGACGTGCCCGAGCAGCCGCGTCGCGTCGTAGCGCATGACCGCCTCGACCGACACGCCGCTGCCCTCGGCATCGACGAGCACCGCGCGGGGAGCGCCCGCACTGTCGGTGGCGACCACCACGAGCGACTGGGCACCCGGCGCATCGGGGACCCAGAAGGCGACGCCGCTGACCGCGCCGTCGTCGGCCACCGTCGGGGCGTCCACGGCGATCGGCCCGCGCAGCGCGGAGACCGTCCAGCGATCCTCGATGCCGCTCGGCGGCTCCGCGCCCACGAACGCCGCGCGCCGCGAACCCGCCGCGAGCTCGCCGAGCAGACCGGTGTCGGCGCCGCCGCGGTCGAGCACGTAGCTCGCCGGGAGATGGCCGAGCAACGGGACGGACGCGAGCACCTTGCCGATCTCGGCGAAGACGAGCATCGCGTCGATCGGCTCCAGGCCCGCGCCCTCGTTGGCCTCGGAGATCAGCAGCCCCGGCCAGCCGGCCTCGACGGCCGACGGCCACAGGTCGGGCAGCTCCGCGCCCTCGAGCGCATCGCGCGCCGCCTCGAGCGTCTTGGTGCGCGACAGCGTGCCGCGCGCCGCCTCCTGCAGGAACTCCTGCTCCTCGGTCAGCGTGAAGTTCATGACGACGCCCCCATCGCTTCGCGCTCCTTGGCCCGCAGCTCGCTGAACGGCAACCCCTTGTCCAAACGTGGTTCGGGCGGGAGCCCGAGCACGCGCTCGCCGACCATGTTGCGCAGGATCTCCTCCGTACCGCCGGCGGACTTCAGCCCCGGCAGGTCGGCGATCAGCTTGCCCCAGGCGCCCGCCTCCAGCGACAGCGCCTCCGGTCCGAGCGTGTCCGCGAGCAGCTCGCCCGCCTCGATGGCTGCCTTGATCGTCGTCACCTTGGCCAGCCCGCCCTCCGGGCCGGGGATCCGTCCCTGCTGGAGCGTGGTGAGCATGCGGTAGCCCGTGAAGCGCAACGCGATGAAGTCCGCGGCCAGCTCACCGAAGCGGTGGCGTACCTCGCGGTCCTCGGCGGCGCCCGGCTCGCTGAGCAGCGAACCGGCGAAGCGGTCTGCGCGCCAGCCGAAGCCCTCACCGCCCAGGCCGATGGTGACGCGCTCGAACATCAGCGTCGTGAGCGCGACGCCCCACCCGCCGTCGACCGGCCCGACGGTGGCATCCGGGTCGACCGCGACGTCGTCGAGGAAGACCTCGTTGAAGTGCGCGTCGCCCGAGATCTGGCGCAGCGGCCGGACGGTGACGCCCGGCGCGTCCATCGGGACGATGAACATCGTCAGGCCCTTGTGCTTGGGCACGTCGGCGTCGGTGCGCGCGAGCAGCAGCCCGTACTGGGCGAACTGCGCGTTGGTCGTCCACACCTTCTGCCCGTTGAGAACCCACCCGGAGTCCGTGCGCTTGGCGCGCGTCTGGATCGCGGCGAGGTCCGAGCCGGCGGCCGGCTCGGAGAAGAGCTGACACCACACCTCGTCGCCCCGCAGCATGGGGAGCAGGTAGCGCTCCTTCTGCTCGTCGGCGCCATGGGCGATGATCGTCGGGCCGAGCATGCCGACGCCGATCACGTCGAGGATGCCGGGCACGCCCGCGGCGCCGATCTCCTGGTTCGTGACGACCTGATGCAGCGGGCCCAGGCCCTGGCCGCCGAACTCGGCCGGCCACGTCGTGCCGTTCAATCCGCCCTCGGTGAGCCGGGCCTGCCACGCCCGCCGCTGCGCAATGTCGTCCTCGGCCTCCACCTGAGAGGCGCCGGAGTTGGTGGGCGCCTCGTGCTTGTGCGCCTCGAGCCAGGCCCGGACCTTGGCGCGGTGTTCCGCCAGCTCCGGAGTGTCATTCAGGTCCATGCGACGGGACCGTATCCGAAGTAGGTAGTGCTACTGCCTACTCATAGACGACAAGGTCCGGAGCCGGGCGCAGTCGCATCACCTGGCCGGGCTTCATCAGGTCCAGGTCCTCCTCGTAGAAGAGCTTGAAACCGTTGAACGCGAAGGCGGCCTTGCTCGCGAAGTCGTGGTACTTGGCGATCTTGACCTCCTGGCCGCCGAAGCCGTCGACGTTGAGCACGACGGCGACGTTGGCGTAGGGCCGCAGCAGCTCGCGCCGTTTGATCATGTCGTCCGTGAACTGGTGGATGACCAGCAGCTTCTGCGGCAGGTCGGCCTCCGCGGTCAGCGCGTCGAGCCAGGCGCCGATCTCCACGATCTCCGACGCGTCGACGGACCCGATCACCTGGCCGGGGAGCTCGTCCGGACCGACCTTCCACTCCGGGTCGAGCGCGAGCGAGACATCCGGTTCGCGCAGCCACCGCTCCAGTCGCTGCGCCTCTTCCATGAAGTCGGCACGACCGGGCTGGATGTCGAGGATGAGGATCGCGTCGATCGCGCGCGCGGCCTTGAGGTAGCGCTTGATGGTGGCGTTCGAGGCATGCCGCCGGTAGAGGCCCTCCGCTCCCGCGTCGGCCTCGGCGATCGTCGCGAGCAGCTCGAGCGCGGGCAGCACCGGCCGCCGCGGCGTCTCGTAGCCGGCCGCGACCTTCTGCAGGCGGGCAGCGGCCTGAGCAGGGGTGCCGATGCCGAGGACGCCGAGCTGCTCGTCGTCGGGCGACCCGTAGAACGCGACGACGCGTCGGTCGGGATTCGAGAAGATCACGCGCCCGCCACCGGGCAACTCGACCGCGGTTGCCGTCGGCGCGGGGGTTGCCGTCGGCGCAGCCCCGCCGCCGCCGCATCCCGCGAGGGCGATCACGGCCGCGAGCGCCGCCAGGCGTCTCACCGCAACGAGCGGAAGCCGCGGTCGAGCAGCTCGCGCGCCTGCGCGTCGATGTTGGGGGAATTCAGCAGCACGACACCGAGCTCGACCGCGCCGCGCCGCGCCGTGGCGACGAAGCACGAGCCGGCCGCGTCGGTGTAGCCCGTCTTGACGCCCGTGACTCCCGGGTAGCGGTTGATCAGCAGGGGATTGTGGTTGTAGAGGTAGATGCGGCCGCCCTTGGTGGGGAAGCGCATGATCGCTTGTCTGCGGGCAACTATCGCCGATAGGCGGGGGATGCGCAGCAGTGCGCGAGCCATTGCCGCGAGATCGGCGGCGCACGAATGGTTCCCGGCGTCCTCCAATCCAGAGGGTGTGTTGAAGCGTGAGCAGCGCAGCCCCAGCCGCGAGGCCTCGTCGTTCATGAACCCGACGAAGCGACGGATGGAGCCATCCGCGGCGCCCTCCGCGAGGGCACGCGCGGCGTCGTTGCCCGAAGGCAGCAGCAGTCCGTGCAGCATGGTCGAGACCCCGACGCGCATCCCTGGTCTGAACATCCCGACTGCGGACCCGGTGGTGTTGATCGCCCGCCTGCTGATGCGCACCTTGCGCCCCGCGGGGATCCGCCGGTCCACGACCAGCGCGGTCATGATCTTCGTCAGCGAGGCGACCGGCCGTTGCCGGTTCGGATGCAGCCGCCACAGCACCCGCCCGGTGCCCACGTCGAACAGCAGCCCGGCCGCCGGCGGCTTGCGAAAGCCGGGCCGGACCGTGTCCCGCGGATCGCCGAGCCGCACGGTGACCGGGGAGGGGGCGGTCCCGAACGCCAGGGCGCCACCGGGTTCGGGCGTCGGCGCAGGCCGGACCGGCCGCGCCGTTCCTCCTGTGGACTCGCAGCCTGCCAGCGCAAGTGCGGCCAGCAGCACCACCCACACCCTCACCGCGGGCCTCCCCGCCTCTCGTTCAGCGCGCCGAAGATCCCGATGCCGAGGGTCGCCACCACGACGAGCGAGAGCAGGACGAGCACGTCGGGACCCTCGGTCACGAGCACGTAGAGGGTGAGACCCGTGATCGCCAGCCACAGCAGGAGGGCGACCGCGGCGATGATGTGGCGAACGCTCAACGTCTGACCCATGCTCGCACTGTCAGCAGACCGAACGCAAAGCCGCCGATGTGTGCGAAGTACGCGATGCCCCCGCTCTCGCCGGCTCCGGAGGTGACCTCCGTGAGGCCGAAGTAACCGAACGCCACCTGCTGCACGAACCACAGACCGAGGACGATCAGAGCGGGGATCGGCAGCACCACGATCCAGAGGAAGGTCCAGACCCGCGCCCGCGGGTAGAGGAGGATGTAGCCGCCCAGCACGGCCGCGACGGCACCGGAGGCACCGATCGTGGGTACCGCCGAGTTGGGCTCCACGGCCACCTGCAGTGCGAGCGCCGCCAGCCCGCCGAGCAGGTAGAAGGTGACGAACTTCAACCGCCCCATCGCGTCCTCGATGTTGTTGCCGAAGACCCACAGGAAGAGCATGTTGCCTCCGAGGTGCAGCAATCCGCCGTGCATGAACATCGCGGTGAACGGCGTCAACCAGCGCGAGGCGGGGGCACCGCCGCCGCAGCTGCCGAGCTCGAAGCCCGGGTGGGTGAGCTCGCGCGGCACCGCCGCGAACTCGCCGAGGTTGCACAGGTAGGCCCGGGAGCTGGGGTCGCCGAGACTCAGCGTCCCGTGCTGAAAGAGGAAGTAGGCCGCGACATTGAGCCCGATCAGCGCCAGCGTCACCGCGGGGAACGTCGTGGTCGGGTTGCGATCTCCGAGCGGGATCACTACGCGGACGCGGACGCGGCCGCGAGCGGGCCGACGCCGGGGCGCTCCTGCGGCACGTGCTCGTCCGCGTGGTAGCTCGAGCGCACCAGCGGCCCGGAGGCGACATGCGTGAAGCCCATCGCCTCGCCCTCCCGGCGCAGCGCCTCGAACTCGCCGGGCTCCCAGTAGCGGACGACCGGCAGATGACGTTCGGTCGGGCGCAGGTACTGGCCGACGGTGATGATCGACACGCCCTGCTCGCGCAGCTGCCCGAGCGCGTCGACCATCTCGTCGAAGGACTCGCCGAGGCCGACCATGAAGCCGGACTTCGTCGCGACCGCACCCTCGCCCAGCTCGCGGGCGTTGCGCAGCACTCGCAGCGAGCGCTCCCAGCGAGATCCGCGGCGCGCGACGGGGTACAGGCGCGGGGCGACCTCGACGTTGTGGTTGAAGACGTCGGGCCGCTCGGCGATGACGCGGGCAAGCGGCATCTCCTCGCCGCGGAAGTCGGGGGTGAGGACCTCGATCTTGCAGTCGGGCGCCTGGGCGCGGACGGAGCGGATCACGCCGCACCACACGGAGGCACCGAGGTCGGGGAGGTCATCGCGGTCGACGCTGGTGATGACGGCGTGGCGCAACCCCATGCGCGCGACCGACCGCGCCACGCGGGCCGGCTCGAGCGGATCGTCCCACGTCGGCTTGCCCGTCTTGACGTTGCAGAAGCCGCAGCGGCGGGTGCAGGTGTCGCCGAGGATCATGAACGTCGCGGTGCCGCGCTCCCAGCAGTCGCCGATGTTCGGGCAGGCGGCCTCCTGGCAGACCGTGTGCAGGTCCTCGCCGGCGATCTCGGCGCGCAGCCGCCGGTAGCGCTCGCCGCCGGGCGCGGGCACCTTGAACCAAGCCGGCTTGCGCGAGCGGAACGGCAGCACGTCGGGGCCCAGTACGTCGAGGACGTCCATCCCACCCGGGTTGGCGCGCGAGCGCGTGGCGGTCATGCGATCGAGGCTACTTCCAGTGAGGCCGCGATCCGGTCGCCGATCGCGCCGAGCGTGCCGGTCCGACCGGTTTCCCGGCACACGGACGTCATCCGGGCATCGGGCAGCCCGCACGCGACCGCCCACTCGAACGGCTGAAGGTCGTTGTCGACGTTGACCGCGAAGCCGTGGATCGCGACGCCGCGCGAGACGTGGATGCCGATCGAGGCGATCTTGCGCTCGCCCACCCAGACGCCGGTGTAGGCGGCCCCGTCGCAGTCGCGGCCGCGCGCCTCGATCCCCTCGCCGGCGAGCGCATCGACGATCGCGCGCTCCATCGCGCACACGAAGGCCGGGATCCCGCCGCCGTAGCGATCGACCCGAACCACCGGGTAGCCGACGAGCTGACCCGGGCCGTGGTAGGTGAGCCTGCCGCCGCGGTCGGTGCGCACGATGTCGATGCCTTGCGCCCGGTACCAGTCCTCGCCCATCGAGAGGTCGGACGGCTGCGATCGGCGGCCGAGCGTGTAGACCGCCGGATGCTCGAGCAGCATCAGCGTCCCGCCGGACTCGCCGGCCTGCACGCGAGCGCGCTCGTCGAGCTGGAGCTGGAGCGCTGCGCGGTACTCGACGACACCGAGATGGCGGACCCGCATGGCCCACGGATCGTACGCTGAAGACGTGACCCGCCTGCGCTGGCGCTTGCGAGGCGCGACCATGTGGCCGGTATTCGTCGTGGTGACGCTCGCCGAGGGCGTCCTCTTCGACGCGCTGCCCTTCTCGGGGCACGGCCCGGACGGGCTCGTCGGATCGCTCCTGCTGGCGATGGGGCTGAACCTGATCGTGGTGGCCGCCGTCGCGCCACTGGCCGCCATCCCCTTGCGCCGCCGCCGTCCCGATCTCCCGCGGGCGATCGCCACCGACCAGACCGGGACAGTGTTCCTTGCCGTCCTCTTCGCGAGCCTGGTCGTCGCCGGTGTCGTCAACCGCCCCGGCGTCGAGCGCGATGAGCGGGCGGCCGCCGCTTCCTACGAAGCGACGAGCCGGTACGTCCACGCGCAGGCGCCGGCGTACGCGGACACCCTCGATCGCGCGGACGCGGTCCGCGTCGACGTCGGCATGTACCGCACCTGCGTGCCGGGCGACGACCCGGAGCGCCCGCTGTGCCTGTTCGTCAACACCGATCAATCACCCCCCGGCGTGACCCGCGACCCGAGCCGCATCCCCAACGTCCCGGCCCAGCGCTGAGCGTCCTAGGCGAGCAGACGAGCGAGAAAGGCGCTCGCCGAGTCCGCCGAGACCGCCCGCGCGTCACACGCGAGCGTCAGGCGCGACCGCGCGACGCCGAGCACGCCGGCCTGGCGCGGCACGAGCAGAGGCTCGAGCGCGTCGATCTCGGGGGCGAAGACGACCGTGAACGTCGCCCCGGCGAGTTCGGGTGCGGTGAAGGACTCTGGGTCGCGGGACCGCAGCGTGTCGATGTCCCAGGGAGCGGCGATCACGGGGGCGACAGGGCCCGGCAGCTGTACGGCGATCCGCACCTGTTCGTGTGCCACCACCTCGCCGTCGCGCCAGGACGCGTTGAGCGGACTCGCCGCGAGCGCCGCATCCAGCGCGTCGAGCACGAGTGCCTCGTCGCGCCAGCCCGAGTCCACCGTCACCGAGAAGCGCGGCATCGTCGCCGCCGCCTCGGCCGCCCTCCGCGCGTAGGCAGCGCTCAGCCGATCGGCGCTCACGAGGGGTCGCTCGCCATCGCCACGCGGCCGCGCCCGGCTCGCTTGGCCGCGTACATCGCCGCGTCCGCGCGCCGCAGCAGAGACCCCGCGTCCTCCTGCAGGGGCGCCGCCACGGCGATGCCGATCGACGCGCTGATGCGCGCCTCGCCGTCGTCGACGGGGTAGGGCTCGGCCAGCACGCGCGCGAGCCTGCGCGCAAGGCCCTCACCGCCGTCGGAGGACTGGACGCCCTCGCAGAGCAGGGTGAACTCGTCGCCGCCCAGCCGGGCGACGGTGTCCGCCCCGCGTACCTGCTCGAGCAGGCGCGCGGCGACCTCGACCAGCACCTGGTCGCCCGCCAGATGGCCGAGTCCGTCATTGACGGCCTTGAAGCCGTCGAGGTCGATGAACATCAGGACGAGCCTCGGCGCCTTGCGCCCGCGTGTCTGCGAGCGCGCCGACGCGGGCGAGCGCCTGCTCGAGCCGGTCGGCGAACAGCACCCGGTTCGGAAGCCCCGTCAACGGGTCGCTCAGCGCGAGGCGCAGCAGCCGGAGCTCCGCCCGCTGGCGCTCGACGGCGTAGCGCATCGCCTTGGCCAGCGCCTCTCCGTCCACGTCGTCCTTGTTGAGGTAGTCCTGCGCACCGGCCTGGACCGCCTCGAGCGCGACCTGCTTGTCGTTGAGGCCCGAGAGGACGACGACCGGGACGTCGGGCGCGGCGGCACGCAGGCGGCGCACGCCGTCGACGCCGCTGGAGTCCGGCAGGGAGAGATCGAGCAGCACCAGGTCGGCAAGGCCTCGCGTGACCGGCTCGATCGCGTCCTCGAGCCGGGTGCGGCTCGTGACGACGGCGGAGTCCCCGGCTTCCCGCAGCATCTCCTGGACCAGGCGCCGATCGCCAGGGTCGTCCTCGATCAGCATGACGCGGACCGCGTCGTGGCCCTCGGCCAGTTCGTCGAGGATCGTGGACGACGTCACCGCTGGCCCGCCGGAACGTCGAAGCGGAGGCGGGCGCCGCCGCCCGGACGCGACTCGGCCCAGATGCGTCCGCCATGGCGCTCGACCACCTTGCGCGCGATGGCGAGGCCGACCCCGGTGCCCGGGTACTCGTCGCGGGCGTGCAACCGCTGAAAGACGCGAAAGATCCGCTCGGCCTGCGCCGGATCGATGCCGATCCCCTCGTCGTCGACCGTGAACGTCCATCCGCCCTCGGGCAGGGGATCCGCCCGCACCTCGACCACCGGGGCGAAGCCCGGGCGCGCGAACTTGATCGCGTTGGCGAGCAGGTTCTGAAAGAGCTGCCCGAGCTGTTGCGGATCGCCGCTGATGGTCGGCAGGCCGGTGGCGAGCAGCGTCGCCGGCGGCCCCTCGCGCTCGGCGGTCAACACGCGCCAGGTGTCCTCCACCAGCGACTGGACCCCGACCGCTTCGGGGGGCTCCCCGTCAAGGCCGCTGCGTGAGTAGGTCAGCAGGTCGTCCATCAGCCCACGCATCCGGGCCGCGCCGTCGACGGCGAACGCGATGAATTCGTGGGCGTCGCGGTCCAACGATTCCCCGTAGCGCCGCTCGAGGAGCTTGAGGTAGCCGGTGATCATGCGCAGCGGCTCCGACAGGTCGTGGGAGGCGACGTAGGCGAACTGCTCGAGCTCGGCGTTCGAGCGCTCGAGTTCCCGCGCGTACTCGGCGAGCTCGCGCTCGACCGCTTTGCGCGGGGTCACGTCGCGCCAGGTCGCCATGCCGCCGCAGATGGCGCCGGCATCGTCCACCATCGGGATCACCTGAACGCCCCAGGTCCTCCCATTGGACATGTCGAAGTCGAAGACCGCCGATTCGCCCTGCAGCGCGGCGTGCAGGTGGGGGGCGACCTCGTCGATGCGATCGGTGCCCATCAGCTCGTCCACCCGTTTTCCGATCATCGAGGAGACTGGGATCGGGAGCCGTTCCAGCGCGCCGCCCTCGAGGGCCAGCATGCGCAGGTCGCGGTCGAAGAGCGCGATCAGGACGTCCGGCATGCTCTCGACGAGCGTCTTGTAGCGCGCTTCGGGCCGCATGGCGGCGTTGAGGCGCAGAACGGCGGATTCTGCGCCCACGGGTGACGATGGGGCGGGGGTGGTCATGGGGTCGGCGGCGGCGCCTTGCGATCGGATCGGCACGGCACGTCCAGAGCTGAAATGCGAAGCCCCTGCTTCATGACTGTTGCCACATCGTCCATTTGTCCAGGAAGTCCTCGGCTTCGAGCTGCGCGAGGTCGGTCTTGAGCGCGGACGCGAAGCGCCGGGTCTGGTCGGGGCGAACGTCCCAGAACAGCGCGATCTCTCCCGTGTCGATCTCGAGCACCTCGATCATGGCCGTCGGCGTTCCGCGACTGACGCGCAGCTCGTAGGCGCGGTTGGCGCGCATCAGCTCCCGCCCAGCTCGTGCAGGACCTTGCCGTCGGCCACGACCGCGGGCACGTCGAGGACGCCGAGTTCGGCGGCCTCGGCGGTCGCGACCCGGAGCCGCTCGGCAGTCCCGCGCAGCTCGGCGCCCTTCGCCAGCGCATTCGGATGGATCTCGGCTGCGGCGCCGGCGAGAAAGACCGTCTCGCGGTCGGCGAGATCGCGCCCGGCGGCGAAGGTCTGGCGGAACGCGGCCAGGCTGAACGCGACGACCTTGCCGATCTGCTTCGCGTAGGTCGCCGCCAGCATCGCGAAGCGGGTGTCCTCCGGAGGGAAGGCCGTCGGCGCTCGCAGGGGCAGGAGGTCGTATCCGGCGGCCTGGCGGCCGATGTCCTCGAAGTGGGCGTCGACCTCGGCGGCACAGCGGAAGGGGCCGACGTCGCCGGCGGCGAGCCCGGCGAGTTCGACGGGCACGAACTCGGGGACCTCGCCCAGCAGCTCGACGACGCGCTCGGCGGCAAGCCACGCAAGCGGTGAGCGGAGGTCGTAGTAGAAGCGGGGATGTTCCATGAGGGAGCCTGCCAGTATCGCGTCGTGCGCTTAACGGTGGCTGTGGTCCTGTTCTTGCTCTTCGCGCCGTCTGCGCACGCGCAGACGGACTGTCCGCCGCTGCTGCCCGAGGCGGCCTGTGCCCCCGTCCGCTCGCCGGCCGCCACCGAAGCTGCCATCACCGCGTACGAGGGCTCCTGGCTGCATCGCACCCTGGCCTACCAGTACCGCCTCGGGTCCAGGTTACCGCTGGTCAACGCGCCCCTCATCGGCACGCACAACTCCTTCAACACGCTGACCGAGTCGCCGACCCTGTCGGGAACGGACGCCAACCAGCGGCTCTCGATGCGCGACCAGCTGCGCATCGACGTCCGCAGCCTCGAGATCGACGTGCACAACATCGGCGGGCGGCCCGTCGTCTGCCACGGGCGCGGGGCGGACGAGCAGCACGCCGGCTGCACCAACGAGCGGCCGTTCGCCGACCGGCTGGCGGAGATCCGCGCCTGGCTGAAAGCCCATCCCCGCGAGGTGATCCTCCTCTACCTGGAGGACCACCTCGAGGGCGCCTATGACGCCGGCGCGGAGGTGCTCGCCGAGGAGCTCGGCCCTGAGCTCTACCGGCCGCCGCCGGGCGAATGCGCACCGATGCCGCTGCGCCTCACGCGCAAGGCGATCCGCCGCGCCGGCAAGCAGGTGCTGGCGATCTCGGGCTGCGGTGAGGGCAGCGCCTGGGCGGGCTTGATCTTCGATGACGAGGCCCGGTCGCGCTTCGAAGGCGGGGGCGATGACTTCGAGCCGTATCCCGAGTGCGACTACTCCGACCACTTCCAGCGCTTCTTCGAGGACTCGACGGCGCTGTCGGCCGGAGTCGACACGATCGGCGGGGCCACGCCGGGGCCTGGCCTGACGCCGGAGCGGACCCGCGAGATGACGCGCTGCGGCGTCGATCTCTTCGGCTTCGACCAGCTCCAACCCGACGACGGTCGCCTGGCCGCGACGGTCTGGAGCTGGGCGCGCGATGAACCCTCAGGCCGCGGCTGCGCGGTGCAGAGCGGCCGCTGGCGCATCGTGCCGTGCTCGCGCAAGCGCGCCTTCGCCTGCCGGCGCCCTGGTGGGCGGCTGACCATCCGCAAGCAGCGGGCCCCGTGGGGGCGCAAGCCGCGTGGCTGCGGCCGCGTCCTGCCGCGCTCGGGCTACCAGGCGCAGCGCCTGCGCGACGCCATGCGGCGCGCCGGCGTGCGCAGCGTCTGGCTGCGCTCCCGCAGCTGATCGACCGCGCGAGCCCCGTCGCTCAGCCGTGGATGAGCCAGCCGTCGGCTGCGCGGGCCGCTTCCATGACGCCCTCGGCGAGCGTGGGATGGCCGTGCACGATGCGGGCGACCTCGGCGAAGCCGCCCTCGAGCGCGCGCACGTTGACGAGCTCCTGGATGAGCTCGGTGGCCTTGGCGCCGACGATGTGGCCGCCCAGCAGCTCGCCGTACTTCTTCTCACCGACGATCTTGATGATGCCCTGGCGGTCGCCGTAGACGGTGCCCGCGCCGACCGCGCCGTACTGGACCTTGCCGACGACGACGTCGTAGCCCTCGTCGCGCGCCTGCTGCTCGGTCAGGCCGAAGGAGGAGACGTTCGGGGTGCAGAAGGTCGCGCGCGGGATGTCGACGTGGACGATCGGGTGGGTGTCCAGGCCGGCGGCGTCCTCGACGGCGATGACGCCCTCGTCGGAGGCCTTGTGCGCCAGCGCGGGGCCGGGGACGAGATCGCCGATGGCGTAGATGCCGTCGACGCTCGTGCGCATCCGGCCGTCGACCTCGATCAGGCCGCGCTCGCCCAGCTTGACGCCTGCGGTGTCGAGGCCGAGCGCCTCGACGTCGGGGCGACGGCCTGCCGCGATGACGAGGTAGTCCGCCTCGGCGGGGGTGTCGCCGTGGGTGAAGGTCACCTTGTCGCCCTCGGTCTTGACGTCCTTGACCAGGGTGCCCGTGTGGACCTTGATGCCCTGCTTGGACAGCGCACGTCCCGCGGCCTTGGAGATGTCGGCGTCCTCGAGCGGCAGCACGCGCTCGACGGCCTCGAACAGGCCGACCTCGGTGCCCAGCCGGGCGTAGGCGGAGGCGATCTCCGAACCGGACGCACCCGCGCCGACCACGGCCAGCGATCCGGGCAGCTCCTCCAGCGCCCACGCCTCCTCGGTCCCGATGATCCGGCCGGCGAACTCCGTGCCCGGGATGGGAAGCGGGATCGAGCCGGTGGCGAGCACGATGCACTTGGTCGCCTCGAGCTCGCGGTCGCCGACGCGCACCGTCTTGCCGCCCGCGAGGGAGGCCTCGCCCTCGATGTATTCGACCGTGTTCTTCTTGAGCAGCCCGGCGACCCCGCCCGTGAGCGTCTTGATGACCTTCTGGCGCCGTTCGGAGACGCGGGCGAAGTCGACGGTACGCGAGGGGACGTCGATGCCGAACTCGGCGGCCTCGTCGACCTCGGAGAGGATGTCGGCCACGCGCAGCACGGCCTTCGCCGGGATGCACGCGTAGTTGAGGCAGCGCCCGCCGACGACGTCCTTCTCGACGACCGCGGTCTTCATGCCGAGCTGGGCCGCCCGGATCGCGGTCACATAGCCGCCAGGGCCCGAGCCGATGACGATGCAGTCGAAGGAGTCAGCCATGCCCTCGACTCTATTCGCGGGGGGCCTGCATCCTCGCCATGGCCCGGATGAGAAACCAGAACAGCGCGCCGCTCGTGACGAGGAGCGTGAGGCTGAGCGCGACCGCGGCGAGATTGGAGGCCACGAGCAGCGCAAGCCCCGCCGACAGTGCGGTGAGCCCGAGCACGACCTGGAAGCCGATCGCCGCCCAGTAGCTCACCCGCCACAGCCCGGCCGCGAGCCCGAGCATGATCGCGCCGAAGATGATGCCCCCGACCGTCGTGTTCTCCCCGTCGACCTCGTACCCCGTGGCGGCCAGCACCCCGTTGACGATGGCCAGCAGGAGGGTGATGACCGCGGCGATCGTGATCACGCCCGGGCGCTCGCCGGGTGCGAGGGGCGCGATGCCGGCCCGGATGGCCTCGTTGCGGGCCTCCCCGCGCAGGCGCGGGGCGGGTGCCTCAGGCATTCAGCGCGGCCCTCAGCTCGCGCGCAGCGGCAGCGGGATCAGGGGCCTCGAGCAAGGCGCGGACCACGACGATGTTGCGCGCGCCCGCGGCCACGACCTCATGCACGTTGGTGATGTCGATCCCGCCGATGGCAAACCACGTCTTCTGTACGTGCGCGGCAGCCCAGCGGACGTAATCCAGGCCGGCGGCGGGCCGGCCGGGCTTCGTCGGCGTCGCCCACACCGGGCCGACGGACAGGTAGGAGACATCCGGGTCCGCGGCGGCGCGCTCGCCCTGTGCGGGCGAGTGCGTGGACTGCCCGACCAGGTCGACGTGGGCCCGCGCCTGGCTGGGCGCGGCGTCGTCTTGGCCGACGTGGACGCCGTCGGCACCGGCGTCGGCGGCGAGGTCGGGCCGGTCGTTGAGCACGAAACGCGCACCGCACTCGTGGGCCAGGTCGCGCCAGCGAACGGCGGTCCGCCGGGTCTCGTCGTCGTCGAGCGTCGGATCGCGCAGCTGGAGCAGGTCGACCCCGCCGGTCAGCGCCGCGCGCACGGCGTCCTCGGCGGCGGCAGGGGCACACAGGTAGAGCACCGCAAAGAACGTACCCTCACCCTCCATGCCGGACGTGCTCATCGTGGGTGGCGGGATCGTCGGTCTCGCCATCGCCCACCGTGCCCAGCAGCGCGGCCTCGAGCCGCTCGTGCTCGACGCGGGCGAGACCCCCGCCGCCTCCGTCGCCGCCGGGATGCTCGCGCCCGTCACCGAGGCGGAGTTCGGTGAGGACGAGCTGGTGCGTCTCGGACTGGACAGCCTCGAGCGCTACCCCGCCTTCTGCGCCGAGCTCGGCGTCGAGCTGCGCCGGACCGGCACGCTCGTGGTGGCGCGCGATCGCGACGACGCGGGGACGCTCGACCGCCTGCATGCCTTTCGCCAGGGACTCGGACTGACCGGGGAGCGGCTGCGACCGACCGCGGCGCGCCGCCTCGAAGGAGCCGTGGCTCCGAGCGTGCGCCTCGCACTCGACGTGCCGACGGACTGCTCGGTGGACCCGCGGGCCCTCATGGACGCGCTGCGCGCCCGCGTCCCCGTCCGGGCCGCTCGTGTCACCGGGCTCGACGCCGGGTCGGTGACGCTCGACACCGGTGAGACGCTGCGCGCCGAGCAGGTCGTCCTTGCCGCAGGGGCCTGGTCGGCGACGCTGGCCGACGTCCCCGTCCGTCCCGTGAAGGGCCAGGTCCTGCGCCTGCGCGACCCGCGCGGGCCGGGCCTCGTCGAGCGCACGATCCGCACGCTCGACGCCTACCTCGTCCCGCGTGCCGACGGTGCCTACGTGCTCGGCGCCACCGTCGAGGACCGCGGCTGGGATCCCAAGCCGACCGCCGGCGGGGTCTTCGAGCTGCTGCGCGACATGAGCGAGGTCGTCCCGGGTGTCCTCGAGCTCGAGCTCGAGGAGGTCAGCGTCGGGTTCCGCCCGGCGACACCCGACAACACGCCGTTGATCGGCCGGCTCGCGTCCGGGGTCGTCGCGGCCACGGGCCACTGGCGCAACGGCGTCCTGCTCGCTCCGATCACCGCGGAGAAGACCGTCGATCTGCTCGTGGGGGTGCCCGCCTGATGGAGGTGTTCATCAACGGCGAGGCTGCGGCCGTGCCCGAGGGCGCGACGGTCGCCTCGGCGATCGCCGGGTTGGCGTTGCCCGACCGCGGCATCGCGGTCGCCCTCGACCGTGAGGTGGTGCCGCGCGGCGAATGGGACCGCACGACGCTCGGCGACGGCGCTCGGCTGGAGGTGGTTCGTGCCGTTCAAGGAGGGTGACAGCCGGCTCATCCTGGGCACGGGCGGGTTCCGGTCGCTCGAGGTGCTCGCCGCCGCCATCGAGGCATCGGGGACCGACATGGTCACGGTGGCCCTGCGCCGCGTCGACGCCGGCGAGCAGTCCGCCCTCGTCGACGTACTCGACCGCGCCGGGGTCCGCCTGCTGCCCAACACCGCCGGGTGCTACACGGCTCGCGATGCCGTGCTGACGGCCAAGCTGGCCCGCGAGGCGTTCGCGACGGACTGGATCAAGCTCGAGGTGATCGGCGACGACCGCACCCTGCTCCCGGACGCTCCCGCGCTGCTCGAGGCTGCGGAGGAGCTCGTCGACGACGGGTTCACCGTGCTCCCCTACACGAACGACGACCCGGTGCTCGCCCGTCGCCTGGAGGACGTCGGGTGCGCCGCGGTGATGCCCGCCGGCTCGCCGATCGGTTCGGGCCAGGGCCTGCTGAACCCGTACAACCTGCGGCTGATCGTCGAGCGCGCCGGGGTGCCGGTGATCCTCGATGCGGGCGTGGGCACGGCGTCCGACGCCGCCCTCGCGCTCGAGCTGGGATGCGACGCGGTGCTCTGCGCGACTGCGATCTCGCGCGCCGAGGATCCGGTCGCGATGGCGCGGGCGATCCGCCTTGCCGTCGAGGCCGGCCATCTCGCCCGTCACGCCGGGCGCATCCCTCGCCGGCTCTACGCCGAGGCCTCCACGCCGGAGCACGGCGTCCCCGAGTTCGACTGAGCGGGCGGCGTACGGGCGAGCGGTACGCGTCATCATGGGGCGGGTGACCGTTGACGAGCTCTTCGACGACTGGGAGCGCGCGTGGTCGGGGCGCGACCCCGGCGCGTTTGCGCCGCTGTGCGATCCCGACGACATCCACTACGAGGATCCGCTGACGCCGGAACCGCTCGAGTCGCCCGACGCGCTCGCGGCCCATGCCCAGCGACTGTGGAGGGGTTTTCCCGACGCGCGCCTGCAGAAGATCGGTCCCCGCCTGCTCGAGGACGGCCACGTGGCGGCGCCGATGAAGCTGCTCGCCACCCACACCCAGGAGCTCTACGGGCTCGCGCCGACGGGCCGCTTCATCATCGTGCACGCCGTGGTCTACGCCCAGCTGCGCGACGAGCGCCTGCATCGGGTCCGGGCCTTCTTCGACCTCTACGGGGCCGCGACGCAGCTCGGCGTCCTCCCGCGGCCCGGCACGATGGGCGAGCGCGCGCTGCTCATGCTGCGCGGTTTCGGGCTCAAGCGCGAGAAGTAGGCTCACGCCTTGCACTTCCTGCGTGGCGACGAACTGACCCCGGGCGAGCTCGACGCGCTGCTCGATCGCGCCATCGCGATGAAAGCCGACCCGCTCGGCTCGCGAGTCCTCGAGGGCCGGACGGTTGCCCTGGTCTTCGAGCAGCCCTCCACGCGCACCCGCACGAGCTTCGAAGCGGGCGTCTTCGAGCTGGGCGGCCATCCGATGGTGCTGCGTGCCGACGAGCTCCAGATCACGCGCGGCGAGCCCGTCGGCGACGTGGCGCGTGTGCTCTCCCGCCACGCCGCGGTGATCGGTTACCGGACGAGCTCCGACGCGTCCCTCGAGGAGATGGCCGAGCACGCCGGCGTCCCCGTCGTGAACATGCTCTCTCCGAGCCATCACCCGTGCCAGGTGCTCGCCGACCTGATGACGCTCAAGGAGACGTTCGGAGACCTGCGGGGTCGCCGCCTGGCCTATGTGGGCGACGGCAAGAACAACATGGCGCGGTCGCTGGCGATCGTGGGCGCCCTGGCGGGCCTGGAGGTCGCGATCGCGGCCCCGGGCGGCTACCAGCTCGAGGACGGGCTGGGAGCGCGGGTCTTCTCCGAACCGGCCGCGGCGGTGGAGGGCGCGGATGCCGTCTACGCGGACGTCTGGCTGTCCATGTCCGATGACGATTACACGGCCAACGAGCGTCGCCAGGCCCTCACGCCCTACCGGCTCGACGACGCCCTGCTCGATCGTGCCGCCGACGGCGCGATCGCGCTGCACTGCCTTCCGGCGCACCCGGGCGAGGAGATCTCGGCCGAACTGCTCTACGGCGACCGGCAAAGGATCTGGGACCAGGCCGAAAATCGCCGCCACGCGCAGAAAGCGCTGCTTGAGTACCTGGTCACCCCTTCGGGGTAGTCTCGACGGGCGATGCCGCAGCCGAAGGCAAAAACCTCCCCCCGCAAGCGGGACAGCGAAGCGACGAGTGACCAGGTCAAGCGCCTGCTCAACCCCGTCGACGCCGTCGTGCTCACCCGCGAGCGTCTGCAGGAGGTCGTCGACGACGCCGTGCAGCGCGGGCGCATGACCCGGTCCGACGCGTCGGACCTCATGACGGAGATCTTCTCCCGTGGGCGCAGCACGACCGAAGACCTGATCACGCAGATCGACGGCCTGCTCGGCAGGCCATCGGACCGCGTGCGTCGCGAGGTCGATCGCGCGCGTCGCGTGACCGGGCTCGGTCCGTCGTTTCCGATATCGAACTACGAGGGCCTCACCGCAGCCCAGGTGCAGGACCGCCTCGACGACCTCTCGAAGGCCGAGCTGCGCAAGGTGCGTGACTACGAACGCCGCAATGCGAACCGCAAGACGGTGCTCGCGGCGATCGAGACGAAGCTGGGCACGTGAGCGCGCGGCCGCGGGCCGGCGATGAGCTCACGCTCACCGTCGACCGTCTCGCCTACGGTGGCAAGGGCGTCGCGCGCACCGACGGCTTCGTGGTCTTCGTCGCCGGCGGGCTCCCGGGGGACACCGTGCGCGCGCGCATCGAGAAATCGAAGCGTGCCTATGCCGAGGCGCGCGCGCTCGAGATCGTCGAGCCGAGCCCCGACCGCGTCGATCCGGTCGCCGACCATCCCGGAGCCCCCTGGCAGGTCCTGCCCTACGACAAGCAGCTGACGACGAAGGCCGAGCAGGTCGACGAGGCGCTCCGCCGCCTGGGCAAGCTCGACGGCTTCGTGCTCGAGGAGATCGTCCCCGCGGTGCAGCAGTGGCGCTACCGCAACAAGCTCGAGTACTCCTTCGGGGAGGGAGCGTCCGGCGAGCTGATCTGCGGGTTCCACGCCCCGGGCCGCTTCGACCAGATCCTGCCGGTGTCCGACAACAAGCTCGCGTCCGAGCGCGGCAACGAGCTGCGGGAGGCGGTGCTCGCGGTCTGCCGCGACGCGAACCTCCCGCCCTGGGATCGCCGCACGCAGAAGGGCTTCCTGCGCAACCTCGTGGTGCGCGAGGGGCGCGCCACGGGCAAGTATCAGGTCCGTCTGGTGACGAGCCCCGGGAAACTGCCAGTCGAGGCGCTGCGCGAGCGCGTCGACGCCGACAGCCTGTGGTGGACGCAGACGGACGGGCTCGGGGAGTCCACGAGTGGCGGGAAGTCCCAGCTGCTGGCCGGCACGCCCCAGCTCGAGGACCACATCGGCGAGCTGCGCTTCCTCATCAGCCCCGAGGCCTTCTTCCAGACCAACACGGAGATGGCCGGGGTGCTCTACGGCATCGCCGCCGACTACGCGGAGCTGTCGGGCACCGAGCGCGTCTTCGACCTCTACTGCGGCATCGGCACCATCGCGCTGACCCTCGCTCCGCGGGCTCGCGCCGTCCACGGGCTCGAGCTCATCGAGGACGCGGTGCAGGACGCGGCCGAGAACGCGCGCCTGAACGAGATCACCAACACGTCCTTCTATTCAGGCGACGTGCGGACGAGCATGCGGGAGCTGGTCGAGCAGACCGGCAAGCCCGACGTCATCGTCGTCGATCCCCCCCGCGCCGGTCTCTCGCAGAAGATCGTCCGCCGGATCGTCGAGGCAGCTCCGCAGCGCATCGTCTACGTCTCGTGCAATCCGACGACGCTGGCGCCCAACGCGGCGCAGCTCGTCGAGGCGGGGTACACGCTGGACCGCGTGCGCCCGGTGGATCTCTTCCCGCAGACGCCGCACATCGAGTGCGTGGCCCGCTTCACCGCCGGGCCCGACGGCGTGAAGAACCCCGACCGGGACTAGATGCCCGCGCCGTAGGGCGGGATGTTCTGCATCCCGACCGGGCGTGGATCGGCCTGGTCGCGCGGGTCGGGCTTGGCCTCGGTCGTCGCGGCCTTCGGCTTGGGCGGCGTGATCGGGACGAGCTTGCCGTTCTCGTCACGGCGCATGCGGACCTTCATCCCGTCGAGGATGTCACCGGGCAACGCGCGGCCGAGAGGTTCGTGACGGGGCACGCCTAGGAGGATACGCCGTGCACCGAACCGCCCCGCAGGTGGGGGTGCCCGTGGTTAGGTCCGCATGTGAACCGCAAGGTCGGGCACCGAATCGATCGGCGTGCGAACTCGGTTACGCGACGGTGGGTGCTTCGCCGGCCGGACGGGGCTGCCAGGGGATACCGCCGACCTCGAGTCGCCTGATCGTGAGCGTGTCGATGTCGACGGTGGTGGCGCGAAGTTCGTTCACGACGGCCTTCCGGATGGCAAGACGGCCGACGGCGAGCGCTCCGACGGCGCCGGCGGCGAGCGCGACCGGCGCGAGGGCGCTCGGCCCGGTGAGTGCGGCGGCGACGACGCGCAGGCCCGTCCCGCGCACCGGATCGACGTGCTGCGTTCGCGGGTCGAGGGAGCGTCTGAGCATCTATTTCTCCTTGGCGGCCTGTTCGGTTGGGGCTCGCGTCACCGCGGTCCCACCGGCCGCGGGGTGGGTGCCCGTGGTCAGGTTCGCATGTGGACCGCAAGGTCGGGCACCGAATCGATCGGAGCCGTTACGGCGAGTCAGGCAGCCTGGGCCCAGGCGGTCCAGACCGGCTCGTCCGCCACGTCGGCGAACTCGGCCAGCGCTCGGCCCACGATGCCGTAGACGCGCTGGTTGACGGCCATGCCGCAGTGCGACGACTCGACCTCGATGAGCTCGTTCGCCGCCGGATCCAGACACGCCTTCCAGGAGACGATGCCGTCGCTGCGCGAGTAGATCGCCTTGTAGCCGACCTCGTCGGGGAACTCGGCGGAACTGAGCGACCTGCGGAACTCGCCGCAGCATTCGCCCATCAGGCACTTGAGCGTGAAGAGGTGTGGCACCCGCAGCGAGCCGAGCGTGCCCATCAGGCCGATCGAGCCGAGCACGAGCGGATGGACGCTGAGCATCTTCGCGTTGGGCGAGCCGAGCGTGACGATGCCGGAGACCAGATCCGGTCGGCGCTTGGCGAGCGTGCGGGCGATGATGCCGCCGCGACTCTGTCCGACGATCGCGACGCGGTCACCGCTCAGTTCTGCGAGTCGCGTAAGACGGTCCTCGAGCGCGTCGCAGACGGCCGCCGAGCAGTCGACGTTGGCGCGGATCCCGGCCTTGTGGGTGCGGTACCCGAGTCCACGCAACCACCGCGTCATCACACCGAGGGAGGCGTCGCCCGCGAGGTAGCCCGGGATGAGCAGCACGGCCCGACCGTCGCCCGGGACCTGCCCGACGCCCTGCCACTCCGGACTGCCGAACAGGGTGGCAGCCTCGAAGGGAACGAGGGTCTCGCGCCAGAGTGGCGGCACAGAGGGAAGCGGGAGGCGCATGGCGGTGCGGCCGGGAGTCTGCCCGATTTAGCGGCGGCTTAGACGCGCACCAATATGGAGCGGTCAGCTGACAACTGCGACCGCGCGTGCCGCAAACGACTACGTTTTCGCTCGGCATGGGGAGGATCAGGGTTCTGGTGGGCTTGGCGACGGTGATCGCTCTTGGCGCGATCGCACCCGCCCGCGCGGAGTTTCCCTACCAGCCGCAGGGCGCCCCGGGGCAGTACGAGCGCTACTTCCTGCCGGCCGCGCAGGACCGGCCCACCGACCTCCAGGGCAAGCTGAACTGGATGTACGCGGCGACGGCGGAAGCCGATTCGCCGTTCGTGCTCGACGCCCGCGAGCTGAATGGGGTCCGCGGCGCCCATCTCGTCGACGCGACGAAGACCGCCCCGCAGGCCTGGACCACGACCACAGGTCGCCCCGACGTGACCGTCGGCGTCACCGACTCCGGCATCGAGTGGAACAACGCCGGGGCCATGACCGACATCCGCAAGAAGACGCGCCTCAACCGCGGCGAGGTCAAGCCGCCGGTCTCGGATCGCGTGACGAGCATCGAGAACGGCAGCGCGTGCTCGGCCTACGGTGCCGCAGCCGGCGGGGATCCCCGGGACCTCAACCGCGACGGTGTGGTCAACGTCATCGACTACGCATGCGACTCGCGGGTCGCGCTCGACTCGCCCAACGGCGTCGGCCCGGCAGGGGTCCTCGAACCCCAGGACATCCTCATCGCGTTCTCCGACGGGGTCGACGACGACGGCAACGGCTACGTCGACGACATGGTCGGCTGGGACTTCCTCGACGACGACAACGATCCCTTCGACGACGTCCAGTACGGGCACGGTACGGGCGAGTCGCGCGACTCCAACGCCGAGGCCGACAACGGTGGCGAGCTCGGATCGTGCCCGAACTGCATGGTGGTGCACCTCCGCGTCGGGACGTCGTTCGTCGCCGACGTCAACCGCTTCGCCGAGGCGGTCGTCTATGCGACGGACAACAACGTGCTGGTGGTGCAGGACGCGCTCGGCACCCTGAACAAGTCCGCGTTCGCGCTCGACGCGATCAGGTACGCCTACGACCACGGCACGACGGTGATCGCCTCTGCCGCCGACGAGGCTGCCCAGCACCACAACCAGCCGTCGTCGATGCCCTATTCGATCGTGGTCAACTCGGTCACGCACTTCGACGACGCCGATCAGGCGCCCGGGCCGTCGCCCGTGTCCTACCTGCAGTTCAACGGCTGCACGAACTTCTCGTCGCGGATCACGCTGGCCATCCCCTCCGTCTCGTGCTCGTCCGACGCGACGGGCCGCGCGGCCGGCATGGCCGGGCTCGTGTATGCAGCGGCGATGAACGCCGTGGCCGCCGGCCGCCTGGCACCGCACCCGACGTGCCGGCGCCCCGACGGCACCCCCTGCGTGGTGACCCCGAACGAGGTCCGCCAGATCATGGCGTCGGGGCTGGTGAACGGCGTCGCGGTGGCCGACGACGTGAACTTCGCACAGACCCCCCTGGGCCAGTCCACAGAACTCTCGTGCCTGCCGGTCGCCGTGCCGGCGTGCACCGACCCCTTCCTTTCCGCTCCGACGACGCGGCCCGGCGAACCCGGAGCGTCCTATCCCGCCCGCAAGGGGCACGACCAGTTCTACGGCTACGGCCGGGTGAACATGCGCTCGGCACTCGACGCGGTCATCCCCGCCACCCCCGACGCGCCGAGCCGCATCCCGCCCGAGGTCGAGGTGACATCGCCGAACTGGTTCGACATGGTCGATCCGGCCGCGGCCACGATGACCGTCGACGGTCACGTCGACAACCGCGGCGGCCTCTACACGTGCCGGGTCTACGCGGCGGCGGGCTCCAATCCGGGCAGCGGCGACTTCAAGGAGCTGGTCGGCACGTCGACACAGTGCGACGGGACGCCGCGCACCGGGGCGTTCGACGGCCGGATCGCGACGGTGCCGATGGCGACGCTCAAGGGGCTGTTCCCGGCGAGCACCAACTTCTCCGGTCGCGAGCCCGGCGCCGGCGCGCAGACCTACGGCGGGCGGCCGAACACCGAGCCCTACGGCTTCGTCGTCAAGGTCCTCGCCACCGCCACGAGCGCGGGAGTGCCGACCGTGCCGCTCGTCGGACAGGACCGCCGGCAGGCCTATCTGCACCGCGACGCCGACATGCTCGAGGGCTTCCCCCAGCAGCTGCCCGGCGACGCGGAGTCCTCACCCGTGCTCGCCGACCTCGACGGCGACAACGAGAACGAGCTCGTGATCGCGAACTCCGACGGCATCATCCACGCCTTCGAGCGCGCGGGCGGCGAGGCCCCCGGCTGGCCGCAGACGACGGGCGCGGTCCGACCGGGCCACTCCGGCGCGCCGGGCTACAGCGCGGGCGGTGTGGCGCGCAACCACGAGGCCGTCCTGGCCACCCCGGCGGTGGGCGACCTCGACGGCGACGGGACGCTCGAGGTCGTGGTCGCCGACCTCGACCGCCACGTGCGGGTGTTCGGCTCCGACGGGACGCTCCGCCATGACCTGGTGACGAACCCGCGCTTCGCGGGCATCCCGGGCGAGCCGTTCGTCAACCTGCGCAAGGGCACGCGCAACCGGACGCAGCCGGGGGCGATCGGCTCCCCGGTCCTCGCCGACCTCGACGGCGACGGCAAGCAGGAGATCGTGCTCGCCTCCATGGACCGCCATGTGTACGCGTGGCACGCCGACGGCTCGCCGGTCGACGGCTGGCCCGTGCTGGTCATCGACCGCTCGAAGGTCGCTGCGGTCGATCCGCAGTCCCACCAGATCACCTTCAACTCGGGTCGCGACGGCGACGACGGAGAGCAGCAGGGCGCGATCGTCGACACGCCCGCGGTCGGCGACCTCAACGGAGACGGCAAGCCGGAGATCGTGATCGGCACGAACGAGGAGTACGCGGAGCCCATCAACGCCGGCGGGCTCGATCAGGCCCTGTACGCGCCCCTCGGCGAGGCGCTCGCCCCCGGCAACGGCCGGCTCTTCGCGATCCGCCCCGGCGGGGTGGCCGACCGGCTGCGCCTCGACAACGATGTCTACCTGCCCGGCTGGCCGTTCAAGGTCGGCATTCTGCAGCGCGGCCTGCTTCCGCTCGTCGGGGAGGGCATCACCGGTAGTCCGGTCATCGGCAACGTGCCCTGCAACGGCCCGGCGTCAGGCGTGCGCATCGGGACGATCCCGGCGGCCGGCCTCGGCTACCTGGTCAATCCGGACGGGGTGTCGTGCTACGGAAAGATGAACGGTCTCGATCGCGCGCTGCCCGCCGAGCGCAGTCCGACCGCAGCCGTCGATCCCGTCTTCCTGGCCGCCGTCGGCCACCCGGCCTTCGGCACGCTGGCCGGTAAGCCGAGCTTCCTGGCGCCGGTGGCGGGGGTCACGCGTGCCCTTGACGTCGTACTCCCCGAGTACCAGGGCGGCCGGGACTACCTGGCGGCCTGGGACACGGCCTCAGGGGAGCTGGCGCCGGGCTGGCCGGCACCGGTCAACGACCTGCAGTTCCTGACGGGCCCGTCGCTGGCTGACATCGACGGGATCCCGGGGCAGGAGGTGGTCGGCGGCACCGCGAGCGACGACCTCTACGGGTTCACCGGTGCGGGCACGCCGATCGACGCGGCCTGGCCCAAGCTCACGGGCGACTGGATGGTCATGCACCCGGTCATCGGCACCTGGGGCAGCGGCGCCACCAAGGTGCTCGTGACGGGCACGCGTAACGGCCGCCTGCTGGGCTACGACACGGGGGCATCCGCGTGTGCGGCGGCGGAATGGCCGCAGTTCCATCACGATCCCGCCAACTCCGGGGACGCGCGCCGCGACGCCGTGGCGCCCGGTCATCCCACCGAGGCGGTCGTCGACGGCACCATGCTGAAGTTCAAGGCGACGGGCGACGACCTGCAGTGCGGCACCGCCAGCGCCTACCAGGTGGTCACATCGCCCGATCCCATCACGCCGGCGAACTTCAAGGCGGCCTCGCCGCTCGTCGCCCCCCAGACGCCGGGGGCCGCAGGAACGGAGCAGTCGCTCCCGCTCGTCGGCGACGTGAAGCGCTACGTCGCCGTCCGCGCGGTGGACGAGCATCTCAACGTCGGCCGTCCGCAGACGGTCGACCGTGGGTCCGGACCACTGCCGACCCCCACCCCGACCGTGACGGTGACGCCGACCGGCACGGCCACGGCCGAGCCGACGGGGACCGCCACCGGCACGGCCACGGCGCAGCCGACGTCGACGTCGACCGCGTCCCCGACCGGAACCGCCACGGCGGAGCCGACCAGCGGTCCGACGGTCACCCCCACGCACACCGCGACCCCGGGGCCGACGTCCACCGCGACCGCGTCCCCGACGAGCACGGCGACGGCGGGCCCGACGACGACGGCAGCGCCCACGACGACCGCAAGCCCGTGCGTGGATACCCAGCGTCCGTACTCCCATTTCGTGCGCCGCCGCCTGACCCGCAAGCGCGTCGATCTCGCTGGGCGCACGCGCGAGCCGGGGTGCGCCCGCATGACCCTGATCCAGGTCGCCGTCTCCAAGCTCGCGCGTCGCGGCCCTGACTGCCGCCCGCTCAACCGTGGCGGCCGGCTCGGCAAGCCGCGTCTCTGCGGCCGGCTGAAGTACCTCCGCGCCAAGGGCGGGCGACCGTGGCGGCTGCGGCTGCGGGCACATCTGCCGCGCGGTCGGTATCTGATCGCGGCCCGGGTGCGTGACGCCGCCGGCAACGTCGAGCGGCCGTCCTCTCGCAACCGCGTGCGCGTCCGCGTCAAATAGGCTCGCGGCCATGCGAGCCGTGACCGTCCGCGACGGCGCCGTCGTCGTCGAAGAACACCCCGATCCGAGCCCCCAGGCCGGAGAGATCCTCGTCCGCGTGCGAGCCGCCGGCCTCAACGGCGCCGACGTGCTGCAGATGAAGGGCTTCTACCCGGCTCCGCCCGGGTCCCCGCCCGACATCCCGGGGCTCGAGTTCGCCGGGGAGGTCACGGAGTGCGGCCCCGGCGTCCACCGCTTCGAGCCGGGGGACCGCGTCATGGCCGTCGTCGGCGGCGGCGGCCAGGCGGAGCTGATCGCCGTCAACGAGCGGCTGGTCATGCCGGTGCCCGAGGACCTCGACTGGGATGCCGCGGGCGGCTTCCCGGAGGTGTTCACGACCGCGCACGACGCGATCTTCAGCCAGGGCTCCCTGAAGGTGGGCGAGCGCCTGCTCGTCCACGGCGCGGCCGGGGGCGTGGGTACCGCAGCGGTGCAGCTCGGCCAGATGACCGGTGCGCGGGTGACCGCCACCGTTCGCAACGAGGCCTCCCGCGAGCGCATCGCGGCGCTCGGCGTCCACGCCATAGCCCCAGAAGGGTTCGCTGACGAGGGCCCCTACGACGTCATCCTGGAGCTCGTCGGAGCGCCGAACATGCCCGCCAACCTCGCCGCACTCGCCGAGCGCGGGCGCATCTGCGTGATCGGCGTCGGCGGCGGTGCGAAGGCCGAGGTCAACCTGCTTGCGCTGATGGGCAAGCGCGGAGCGATCCACGCCTCGACCCTCCGCGCCCGCTCGCTCGAGGACAAGTCGACCGCGGCACGCCTCGTCGAGAAGTGCGTGCTGCCGGGCTTCGTGTCAGGCGAGCTGAGCGTCCCCATCGCCCGCGCCTTCACGCTCGAGGAGGCCGCGGACGCCTACGCCTTCTTCCAGCAGCCCGGGAAGTTCGGCAAGGTCGTCCTCACCCTCTAATAGGGCGGGAACTCCGCGTACCAGTCGCCGAGGCGCCGGAACGCACCCCACCAGGAGCGTTTGGCGTCCTCTTCGTCGAGAGCGCTGTCGATGTCGGGCACGTAGAGCGCCTCGATGGACGGCGTCAACGTCTGGACGTCGCCGACGACCGGTGAGACCTCGCGCCCGAGGGGGATGGCGAGCTCGTTGAGCACGCCGAGCGCATCATCGCCCATGACCACGACCATCTTCGGCTGCACGATGGCCAGTTCCTCGACGAGCCGGGCCAGGCACTCCGGTGCGGCCATCGCGGTGTCGGGGACCGGGCACTTGACGCACACCGTGCCGTAGACCTGCAGCGGATCGATGCCGAGCCGCTTGAGCGACTTCATGATCGCGGTGCCGGCGCGTCCGTAGAAGGCGACGCCCTCCTCGATCTCCGCGTGTGACGGCGCGTACTTGAGCAGGAACACGTCGGCCTGCGGATGACCGGAGCCCAGGACGGGCATGTGGTCGCCGCGCGGGCACGCCGAGCAGTTCTGCAGGTCGCGGGTGAAGTGGTTGAGTTCGCGGATCGCGCGCTCGAGGTACTTCTCGCGAATCTCGTCGTCGGTGACAGGCATGCCGCCAAGCGAGTTCCCTGACTGCGGTGCCTTTCCCTCCCGCTGCATCAGAGGTTGCGTGTCGCCTTGCGGACGGCCCGCTCGCGAGCGGCGCGACGGCCGGCGCTCGTGCCGGCCTTGGTCTGCAGGAACTTCAGCGCCTGCACACCGGCGTAGTAGAGGGCTGACGGCCGCGCGACGATGTCCGCCTCGCGCAGCGATTCGAGGAACTCCTCCGGACCGTCGAAGTCCCGCATGCGGATACGCACGCTGCCGAGTCCCTGCGCGACGTGGGAGTCCGACCCCGCCCCGCCGACGATGCGGTACTTGGCGGCGAAGCGGACGGCCTCCTCGTTGAAGGCCGGGAGCGCGATGCGGGGATTGAAGACCTCGATGGCGTCGATGTCGTCGAGGACGTCGAGCAGATGCTCGTAGTCAGGGATCGAGTGCAGCCGATCGAAGGGGTGCGGCACGTAGACGAGGCCGCCCTGGCGCTTGATCTCGGCGATCGTCGCCTGCAGCGTCAGCCCGCGCGGGATGCGCTCCTTGATGAACAGGCCGATCACCTCGCCCTGCTCGGCGGTCTTGACCTCCTCGGCCACGATGACCTTCACGCCGTAGTCGGCGGCCTTGGCGGCGGCGTCCAGCGCACCGGAGATCTCGTTGTGATCGGTGACCGCGATCGCGCCGAGGCCGCGGTCGCGCGCAGCGGCAAGCAGCGCCTCGACGGGCGTGGCGCAGTCGAAGGAGTGATCGGTGTGCATGTGCAGGTCGACGTCGATCTCGGGCCGCGACGCGAGCCGGGCGGCGACGTCGGGCTTGCCGCGGGTGTCGTGGCGGCGGGCGGCGAGCCGCGCGTAGACCGCCTCGACCTCGGTGGCGACCCGGCCCCAGTCGAGCTGTTCGCGCAGTGGTTCGGCGCCCGCGTGCAGGCGCTCGCGCAGGTCCGGGTCACCGATGACGCGGGCGAGCTGCGCCGCGAGCACGTCGACGTCACCGGCCTCGAAGACCAGCCCGGCGTCCCCGTCGGCGACGATCTCCTCGTAGACCGGCGCTCGCGCGACGACCGGCACGGCCCCACCGCCGAGCGCGCGCAGGAGCATCCCGGGCGCGGGGGCGATGCCCGACGACGCCGCGACGATGATGTCGCCCGTGCCCGCCGGTTCCTCCTCGACGATCTCGACGCGATCGCGCAGCTTGCTGCGGGTGACGCTGGCGGGCACCACGCCGCCCGGCGCGTAGACCGTGGCGCGCCAGTCGAGATCTTCGGGCAGGCGCCGCAGCGCGCGCAGGAAGATGCGTAGGGCGGCCCGCTCCTCGACGGCGTGGAACACGATGTGCGCCGCGCCCTCCTCGCGCTCTGACGGCTTGACGGTCGCGCCCGGCCGGATCACCTCGTAGTCCCCGGGGAAGAATCGGTTGATCAGGTCAGCGGTGGCGCGGAAGGAGGCCACGCGCGCGTCGATCCGGCCGAAGAACGTCTCCACGAAGCGCCGGGCGACCTGGGTCGAGAGCACGCGCTCGGCGGGCATGTGGAAGGTCGCCACGTTGAGCGCGCGCGAGTGGCGCAGGGCGGTGGAGGAGGCGCTCGGCGCCCAGGGTTCGTGCACGTGCACGACGTCGAGCTCGACGCCCTCGAGCAGCTCCTCGATCGTGCGGGCGATGTCGACCGGCAGCGACGGGATCGCCCGGCGCGGGGAGAGCGTCGGCAGCAGCTCGCCCACGGCGAGCACGGACGGACCCTCGGCGGCCCAGACGTCCCCCGAGCGGATCAGGCGGCGCGAGGCGCGCACCGCATCCGGGTCGTTGCTCGGCGCCACGATCAGCACGCGGTGCCCGCGCGCCGTGAGCTGCTCGCTCAGCGCGGCGACGTGCGCATTGACCTCGTGCGTGTCCTCCCAGGGGTACGGCGTGACCTGGGCGATGGAGAGCGGCGGCACCGGCGCGAAGCCTAGACCGATGCCGCCACCGGGGTCAGACTTCGGCCTTGAGCTCTTCGGACTCGGCCTGCCGCTCGCGCGCGGCGTCTGCCGCGGCCTTCGTCCGCGCGTTGTCGGCGATGAACGCCTCGGTGAGTTCGCGCGCCTGATCGTCGGGCCGCTGGTTCTGCGGCGACTTCATCAGGTAGGACGACGGGCCGTCGAGCTGGCCGGCGATGCCGTTGTCGAGGGCGAGCTTGAGGATGCGCACGGCGTCGATGACGATGCCGGCCGAGTTGGGGGAGTCCCAGACCTCGAGCTTGACCTCCATGTTGAGGGGCACGTCACCGAAGGCCTGACCCTCGATCCGGATGTGCGCCCACTTGCGGTCCGTCAGCCACGGCACGTAATCCGACGGGCCGATGTAGACGTCGTCGGCGGGCAGCGTGTGGCCCATGATCGACGTCACCGCGTTGGTCTTGGAGATCTTCTTGGACTCGAGCCGCTCGCGTTCGAGCATGTTGTAGAAGTCCATGTTGCCGCCGACGTTGAGCTGCGACGTGCGCAGCATCTTGACGCCGCGCTCGTGGAAGAGCCGGGCGAGCTGGCGGTGCACGATCGTGGCGCCGACCTGCGACTTGATGTCGTCGCCGATGACCGGCAGGCCGGCCTTCTTGAAGCGCTCGGACCAGTAGTTCTCGCGGGCGATGAAGACCGGGATGCAGTTGACGAAGGCGCAGCCGGCCTCGAGGATCTGCTCGACGTACCACTTCGTCGCCTGCTCGGATCCGACCGGGAGGTAGCTGACCACCACGTCGGTCTTGGTCTCCTTGAGGATGCCGACGATGTCCGCCGTCTCGCCAGGGGCCTTGGTGATCTTCTCCTTGAGGTACTTGCCCAGGCCGTCATGGGTCATGCCGCGCTGGACCTTCACGCCGAGCTCGGGCACGTCGTCACCGAGCTTGAGGGTGTTGTTCTGCCCCGAGAAGATGGCCTGGGACAGGTCCTTGCCGACCTTGTCGGCGTCGATGTCGAACGCAGCCGAGAACTCGATGTCGCGGATGTGGTAGCCGCCGAGGTCGACGTGCATGAGGCCGGGCACCTGCTCGCCGGCGGGAGTGTCGCGGTAGTACTGGACTCCCTGGACGAGGGACGAGGCACAGTTGCCGACGCCGATGATGGCGACCCGCACCTTGTCGGGTGAGCGGCGGGGTCCGCCGTTTTTAGAGCTTGGGGGCAAGGGAAGGTTCTCCTTAGAAGGTCTTGGCCCGAAATATCCCGCAGAGGGCGCTTGGTTACGCCGCTTCGAGCTGCGCGCGCACGTGCCAGATGCGCTGAACGACGGTGATGAGCGCCAGTCCGGCGAGCAGATAGACCGCCGGCTTGATCAGATCGAGGTCCGCCAAGATGAGGCCCGCCGACAGGATCACCACGCGCACGGCACGGTCTGCGATGCCCACCTTGCACTCGACGCCGAGCGCTTCGGCGCGAGCCCGCGTGTAGGAGACCATGAGCGACGCGAGCACCGCGATGACCACCGCGGCGACGGCCAGCTCGTCCCTCTGGACGGCGAAGTTGGCGGCAACCGCAGCCAGCACCACGCCCTCCTCGACGCGGTCGAGCGTCGAGTCCAGGAAGGCGCCGAACGGGGTGCCCTTGCCGGACGCCCGGGCGTAGCGGCCGTCGAGCGTGTCGCAGATGGATCCGACCGCGAAGGCGATGCCGCCGATGAGGTACTCGTCCTGCCAGACCAGCACCGCCGCGACCAGGCAGAGCGCGAAGCCGGTCAGCGAGATCGCGTTGGGCGTCAGGCGCGACTCGATGAGCCGGTCGGTGACGACGGCCTGGTACTCACGAGCGGTGGTCGGACGAGGTGGCCGGGCCATGCGGCCCGGAACCCTATTAGCGCCGCGAGCTGAGGTCGACGGTCCACACGGTGACGTTGCGCCCGTCGAGCCGCCCGCGGCGCTTGTCGACGCCGATGCGGCGGAAGCGCCGGGTGGTGAGCACGTCGTAGTGAGACGCGGAGTTCATCCACAGCCGCACGACGGCGCGCGCCGACGTGCGGCTGCCCTTGGGGGCGTAGGCGAGGGTCTCGCCGACGTACCGCGAGCGGCGATAGCGCCGGATGCGGTCCGAGCTGCTCGTCCCGTTCGAGGACGTGTGCGAGAAGAAGTTCCGGCGCAGCATGTCGCGACCGTGGGCGCTCGCCGCCCGGGCGAGCTTTCCGTCGCTGTGCACCCGCGCGAGACCGTGGGACACGCGCATCTCGTTGATGCGCTTGACGACCTGGCGCTCTGCGCCGGTCATCCGCGCCTGTGCCGGAACGGCGATCACCCCGAAGCTGATGAGGCACGCGACGAGCGCGCGCATTGTCCGCCCTTGAGTCAACATCTTCTGCCCCCTGTGGTCACCGGCCCCGCGAGGCGGGACACCGTACCGATACCGTCGCGCCGCTCGGATGAGGCTCACGAGCGTCCCACGCGACCAATGGACACCACCTGCACGCCGCAGGGTAGCCGCGCTGCGGGATCGGCTGCGCCGCTTCTACGGAACCCCCGTCGCACCACCGCACGGCAGGCCGCTCGACGAGCTGATCCTGACGGTGCTGAGCCAGTCGACGAGCGACCGCAACCGCGACGTGGCGTATGGGCGCCTGCGGGAGCGCTTCTCGTCGTGGGAGGCGGTCCGCGACGCGCCGCAGGCCGACGTCGAGGCGGCGATCCAGCCCGGTGGGCTGCACCGCCAGAAGTCCGTGCGTATCCAGACGATCCTGAGCGCTCTACCGGACGCAAGCCTCGCTCACCTGGCGGACATGCCGGTCGAGCAGGCGCGCGCCGAGTTGGTGGCGCTCCCGGGCGTCGGCCGTAAGACGGCGGCCTGCGTCCTGCTGTTCTCCTTCGGCATGCACGACATCCCCGTGGACACCCACGTCAGCCGCGTGGGAACGCGTCTCGGGTTGTTCCGCCCGCGTGCGTCCCTCGAGGAACTCCACGACGACATGCTCACCTTCGTGCGCCCCGGGGAGGGGGTCGAGGTCCACGTGAACCTCCTGCGCCACGGGCGGAGGATCTGTCACGCCCGCCGTCCGGACTGTGCCGGCTGCGCGCTGGCGCGGATGTGCCCGCGGGTCGGCGTGTGACGCGCGAGCGCTGGAGCGAGCTCGCGCTCGTGGCGACCGCGGCGGTTTGGGGGCTGACCTTCACCATGGTGCAGGACGCCGTCGACGAGATGCCGGTGCCCACCTTCCTCGCCTACCGGTTTCTGGCCGCGGCTCTGCTGGTCGGCATCGTCTTCCGGCGCGCGGTCGCTCGCCTGGACCGCGGGGCCATTCGCGCGGGCACCGTCATGGGCGCCTTTCTGGCGGCCGGATACCTCTTCCAGACCTACGCCCTGCAGCACACGTCGGCGTCGAACGTCGGGTTCCTCACCGGACTGTTCACGCCGTTGACCCCGCTGCTGGCCGCGCTGGTGCTGCGGGTGCGGCCGACGCCGCTCGTGCTCGGCAGCGCGGCCCTGGCCTCGGTGGGGGTGGGTCTGCTGTCGGGATTCGGGCGCGCGGGCTTCCAACCGCTGGGCGACTCGCTCGCGGTGGTGTGCGCCCTGTTTCTCGCCGCGCACATCCTCGCGACCGAACGCGGCGTGCGCGGTCGCGACGTGGGCGCGCTGCTCACCGTGCAGTTGGCGGTGGTCGGCGCGATCTGCCTGGTGGCGGCCGCCGTCCTGGGGCAGGTCCAGGCGCCTGAGGGCAGGACGGTGTGGGTCGCGCTCGTCGTGACGACGGTCTTCGCGAGCGCTGCCGGCTTCTTCGCGCAGACCTACGCGCAGCAACACGCGCCAGCGGCACGCGTGGCGCTGATCCTTGCCATGGAACCGGCCTTCGCGGGCCTCTTCGGCTGGCTGCTCGCCGACGACACGCTCAGCGCGCTCAATCTCTTGGGCGCCGGGTTGATCCTGCTCGCCGTCCTCGCCGTCGAGATGGCTCCCCGCCTACGCTTGCCGCGGCCGCTGCCGGAGGGTTGACGGCCCGCTACAATCTCAGCCCACCCCACTGAGATTTCTTCCGTCAAAGGAGACCCTGAAGATATGGGCAGAACCATCGGTATCGACCTCGGCACGACGAATTCGTGCATGGCGGTGCTCGAGGGCGGTGAGCCCACCGTCATCGAGAACGCAGAAGGTGGCCGCACGACCCCGTCCGTCGTCGCCTTCGCCAAGTCCGGGGAGCGCCTCGTCGGCACCGTCGCCAAGCGCCAGGCCGTCACGAACCCCGAGAACACCGTCTTCTCCATCAAGCGCTTCATGGGCCGCAAGGAGGCCGAGGTGCACGAGGAGGAGTCCATGGTCCCCTACCAGGTCGTTGCCGGCCCGGGCGGCGACGCACGCGTGCAGGCCGGTGACAAGCAGCACTCCCCGCCGGAGATCTCGGCGATGATCCTGCAGAAGCTGAAGTCCGACGCGGAGGCCTACCTGGGCGAGACCGTCGACGGGGCCGTCATCACGGTTCCCGCCTACTTCAACGACGATCAGCGCCAGGCCACCAAGGACGCGGGCCGGATCGCAGGCCTCGACGTCAAGCGCATCATCAACGAGCCGACGGCCGCCTCCCTGGCCTACGGCCTCGACAAGGAGTCCGACCAGACCATCCTCGTCTTCGACCTCGGCGGCGGCACGTTCGACGTCTCCGTGCTCGAGATCGGCGAGGGCGTCTTCGAGGTCAAGTCGACCGCGGGTGACAACCACCTCGGCGGCGACAACTTCGACAAGGCCGTCGTCGACTTCCTCGTCGCCGAGTTCAAGCGCGACCAGGGCATCGACCTGACCGCCGACAAGATGGCGCTCCAGCGGCTCTTCGAGGCCTCCGAGAAGGCGAAGATCGAGCTCTCGAGCGCGCAGGAGACGCAGATCAACCTGCCGTTCATCACCGCCGACGCGTCGGGTCCGAAGCACCTCGACCTGCGCCTGACGCGCTCCAAGCTCAACGAGCTCGTCTCCGATCTGCTCGACCGCGTCGTGCCCCCCGTCCGCCAGGCGCTCGACGACGCCAAGGACAAGGGCGCGGCGGCGATCGACCACGTCGTCATGGTCGGCGGCATGACCCGCATGCCCGCCGTGCAGGAGAAGGTCAAGGAGCTCACGGGCAAGGAGCCACACCGCGGCGTGAACCCCGATGAGGTCGTGGCCGTCGGCGCCGCCATCCAGGCCGGCGTGCTGGGCGGCGAGGTCAAGGACGTTCTCCTCCTCGACGTCACCCCGCTCACCCTGGGCATCGAGACCAAGGGCGGCGTGATGACGAAGCTCATCGAGCGCAACACCACCATCCCGACGCGGAAGTCCGAGGTCTTCTCGACCGCGGAGGACAACCAGCCGTCCGTCGAGATCCACGTGCTCCAGGGCGAGCGCGAGATGGCGACCTACAACAAGTCGCTCGGCAAGTTCCAGCTGACGGGCATCCCGCCGGCGCCACGCGGCATCCCGCAGATCGAGGTGGGCTTCGACATCGACGCGAACGGCATCCTCAACGTGACGGCCAAGGACCTGGGCACGGGCAAGGAGCAGAAGATCGAGATCAAGGCGGGCTCGGGCCTGTCCGACGACGAGATCAAGAAGATGGTCTCCGACGCGGAGTCCCACGCCGACGAGGACAAGCGCCTGCGCGAGCTCGTCGAGGCGCGCAACAACGCGGAGTCCGCCGCCTACAACGCCGAGAAGCAGCTCAAGGACCTCGGCGAAGCGGTCGACCAGAGCTCCCGCGAGGAGATCGAGGCGGCCGTCAAGGAGGTCAACGAGGTGGTGGCCTCCGAGGACGTCGAGGAGATCCGGGCCAAGACGGACCGCCTCCAGCAGGCGTTCCATCGCGTGTCCGAGGCCATGTACGAGAAGGCGCAGGCCGAGCAGGCCGCGTCGACGAACGGCTCGACGTCAGAGGACTCCGCTTCCGCCGAGGAAGAGGTCGTCGACGCCGAGGTGGTTGACGAGAAGTGAGCGACCCGGTCGACAGCCCGGTGGAGGATCAGTCACCAGGAGCCGGCGGCGCCGACGCGCCGCCGGTCGACCCGGCCGCGGCGCAGGCCGAGGCCGGGGCCGAGCCGGTGTCAGAGCCAGACGAGCAGCAGCCCTCCGATCCGCTCGCGGAGGCCGAGGCGCGCGCGCAGGAGTACCTCGAGCTCGCCCAGCGCAAGCAGGCGGAGTTCGAGAACTTCCGCAAGCGCATGAGCGCGCAGGCCGCCCAGGGCGAGGCGCGCGGTATCGGCCGGGTCGCAAAGGAGTTGCTGCCGGCACTCGATCATCTCGAGCTCGCGCTCGCGGCGGCCGAGCAGCACGCCGAGTCGGCTGAGTGGGCGAAGGGCATTCGCGCCGTGCAGGACGAGTTCAAGACCGCCCTCGGGCGCATCGGGGTCGAGGCGTTCGCTCCCCTGGGCGAGGTCTTCGACCCCAACCGCCACGAGGCCATGGCCCAAGCGCCCGTCGAGGGCGCCGAGTCCGGCACCGTGACCGAGGTGTACCAGGCCGGTTACCGTCTCGGCGAGAGCATCCTCCGACCCGCCCGCGTCGTGGTCGCGCAGTAGCGATGGCGCGCACGGGCGACTTCTACAAGGTTCTCGGGGTCGAGAAGAAGGCCTCGCAGGACGAGATCAAGAAGGCGTACCGCAAGCTCGCCCGGCAGTACCACCCGGATCGCAACCCCGGTGATGCAAAGGCCGAGGAGCGCTTCAAGGAGATCTCGGAGGCCTATGACGTCCTCTCCGATCCCGACAAGCGCAAGAAGTACGACCGCGGGGGGTCGGTGTTCGCGGGCGGGGGCAACTCTCCGTTCGGCACCGGCGCCGGCGGGGCCGACCCGGGCGGCTTCTCCGACATCATCTCCGACCTCTTCGGGTCGGCGACAGGAGGGCGCTTCGGCGGCGGCACGCGCACCAAGCCGCCCACCGAGAAGGGCCGTGACCTCGAGACGGAGGTCTCGATCTCCTTCGCCCAGGCCGTGTCAGGCGCGCAGGTGCCCGTCGGCGTCTCCACGCACACGCCCTGCCCGACGTGCCGCGGCACGGGTGCCGAGCCCGGTACCGAGCCCATCGTCTGCCCGGTCTGCCAGGGCCGCGGTGTGGAGTCTCAGGGCCAGGGCCTCTTCTCCATCACCCGTCCGTGCGCGCGGTGCAACGGCGCGGGCACGGTGATCGAGCGGCCGTGCCACACCTGTCACGGCCAGGGCCGTCAGCGCGAGCTCAAGCGCTACAAGGTCAACATCCCGGCCGGCGTGCGCGACGGGTCGCGCATCCGGCTCGCGGGCAAGGGCGAGGCGGGGATGCGGGGCGGCCAGCCCGGCGACCTGTACGTCATCACCCGCGTGGGCGCGTCGCCGGTGTTCGCCCGCAAGGGCGACAACCTCGAGGTGGAGATCCCCATCACCGTGGTCGAGGCCCTGCGGGGCGCCGAGGTCGAGGTACCGACCCTGTCGGGGACCAAGACGCTGCGGGTGAAGGCGGGGACGCCGCACGGAACCTTGCAGCGGCTACGCGGGGAGGGTCCGCCCCGTCTGGACGGGGGCGGCCGCGGCGACATCCACTACCGCTTCGCGATCGCCGTCCCCGAGACGCTCACCGATGAGCAGCGGGACGCGGTGGACGATCTCGCGCGGGTGCTCGACGGCGACCCGCGGGTGGACATCCTGCGCAAGGCGGCGGCCTCGACGGGGGGTGGCTGATGGCTCGCCGGACGGTGACCGCGACGCTCTCGAGCGCCAAGGGGGTGTTCATGATCTCCGTCGCCGCGGAGCTCGCCGAGATGCATCCGCAGACGTTGCGCATGTACGAGCAGCGTGGCCTGATAGAGCCAAAACGCTCCCCCAAGGGGACCCGGCTCTACTCGCAGGACGACGTCGAGCGCCTGCGCAAGATTCAGCAGATGACCGCCGAGCTGGGCATGAACCTCGCCGGCGTCGAGCGGGTGCTCGAGATGGAGGAGCAGCTCGAGCGCATGTCGCGGCGGGTCGAGCAGCTCGAACGTCGCGCCGAACGCATGCAGGCGGAGATGCACGAGGCCCTCGAGCAGGTCCACCGCTCCTACCGCGCGGAGATCGTCCGCTATCAGCCGCCGCAAGTTGCGGTCATTCGCCGTCCTAGGTCGTAAACGGACACCACGGTGGATTCAACCTGACTTTTATGTTTGGTTTGGTTATGTTGCGGACGTCATCAAGGGGCTAGCCGTCCGCTCGAGGTGCTGAAGGCCCTAAATCCCCCCGTTTTGGAGGCTTGAATGAAGGTTCGTTCCGGACGCAGCCTGGTGCTCGTCCTCGTTGCCGCAGTGGCGCTTGTCGTCAGCGGCATCTCCGTGGTCGGTGCGGCGCCGGCATCCGGCTCCGCCAAGGCCTCGGCCAAGGCAGATTCCTCCGCCAAGCGCGGCAAGCGCGGCAAGCGCGGCAAGCGCGGTCCCGCAGGTCCCGCCGGTCCCGCAGGCCCCGCCGGTCCCGCAGGTCCGCAGGGCCCCCCTGGTGCTGATGGCGGCGCAGGTGGCGGTGGCGCTGTGAAGGTCCGCCAGGTTGCCTCGCTGGGTACCGGCCTGCAGAGCATCGACGCCGGCAACGGCCTCCGCATCGAGCTCAAGTGCGACGCGAGCGTCGGCACGTCGCTGTTCCGCATCCGCTCGAACTCCGACAACAACGTCGTCCAGGTGAACCTCTCGGCTGAGGGCACCCGCGGCACCCCGAACGACAGCTTCGTGGGCGGCTTCGGCACCACCGACGCGTCGTTCTCCGGTGCGGATGACGACTTCGACATCAACGAGGCGCTCGACACGGGCGGCGGAGTCGAGGGTGCCGGCGACTTCGTGTTCTCGTCGACCACGGGTGCCGTCATCACCGGCAACTACATGGTCGCGTTCAATACGACCCAGGGCGACTGCGTCCTCGTCGGTCAGACGACGACGACCGTCTAGTTCAGAGGCTCGCTCGTTCAGGCGAGCTGAAGTACGGCAGTTGTATATGTGGGGCGGACCGCCGTGGTCCGCCCCGCATTTCTTCCATGACCCGATCACTCCCCCTTCTCCTCTCTGCGCTTGTGTTGGTCGCCGCCGGTTGCGGCGGCAGCGACAAGCAGCGGCCGCCCGCCGACGCCACGCCGGCCGCCGGGCCCACCGGCTTCGACGGCCCGGTCAACGAGGACAGCCTGCTGATCGGCGACGAGTTCCTCGGCGCGAACAACCTCAAGACCGGCCAGCGCAGGGCCGATGTGCGCGAGGCGTTCGGTGTGCCCTACCTCGAGAACACCGAGAAGCAGACCGACCCCGACTCACCCTGCGACGTCTGGCGCTTGGCCAACCAGAATTACGCGGAAGGAGCGCGCTTCGTCCGTGTCTGTTACGAGGGCACCAGCAAGCGGGTCAACATCATCTCGCTCCCCTACAGCCCGGGCCTGAGCAAGCTTCCGCGGCCGGAGGAGATCAACGGAGTCGAAACGAAGAAGAAGAAGGGAAAGTGAGGCGGCACTAGCCGCCGCCGAGCGAACCGCCCCTCTTGCCGGGCGGACCAGGTTCCAGCGTTTGGATCGGCCCCTCCGGAGCCGTCTCGGCGGGCTCGAGTGCCTGAGCGCCGAGGACCACCGATGCGAGCGCCAAGCGCTCGCCGTCAAAGCACAAGCGCGCGTACGCGTCCTCGCCCTGGCGAGTCGCATAGATGAGACATTGCAGGATCCCCTGGCCGGTCCCGGGCTGGTCGTAGCGTGTCAGCGGCGGTCCGAACCGGCTCTCCACCCGCGCCCGGCGGGTCCCGAGGGGGAGAGCGGCGGGGTTGACTTCGACGCTGGAATCACGCACCGCGGGCGCGGTGGACGTGGCGCCAGGCGCGGTTGCGGTGGGTGGGGGCGGCGAGGGCCCGTCTCCCCCGCATCCAGCGACGGATGCGAGGAGGACGAGTGCGGCGCCGGATCGCCCGGGAACGTTCAGCTGGTTTCGGCGATGGTGCCGGTGAACACGCAATCGGCCTGGGCGGTGCCGTAGGCGGCCATGTAGTTGACCGTCACGGCCTGTCCACTCTTGGCGGCGAACTCGAGCTTGCCGGAGACGATGGGGCCCTCTGGTACGAGATCCAGCGCGTTGTTGATGTCCGCGACTCCGCCGCCGCTGTAGGTCGTGCCCCCGCTGCCGACGGCGAAGGCGTGCACGATGCCTCCGGCCTCCGTGGCCCGGAACCGAAGCTGGAACGAGCCGTCGAGGCAGTTGGCTTCGAGCTTCATTCCCGGTCCCTCGTAAGGGATCTGCAGACCCGTGCCCTTGTTCGCGCGGAACGCGAGCTTCTTGATCGGGATACCCTCAGTGGGGCCCGCCGGACCCACAGGACCTGCCGCGCCTGTGGGGCCCGCCGGTCCGGCCGGTCCGCGAGCCTTCTTGACCTGCTTTCGGACTTCGGACTTGACGATCCGCTTGACCTTTGCCTTGCTGAGGCCCTGCTTGGCTGCTGTCCCGGCCGTGGTCACGAGTCGGCTCACCTTGCCTGAACCCACGGCGGCGGTCGCGCCGACCGCCAGCGTCGTCATCAGCGCGAGCAGCGCCGCGTAGCTGAGCCATCCATACCTGGTGCGTGAGGTCATGCGTGTCCTTCGACGGGGGATGCGACCGCGCAAGCGTATAGATGCCAGCCACGAAGGGGAATGTCCGTTTACGGAGGCATTTCCTGCGCGGATCTCAGTCTGGGTGTGATAGATTATCTCAGCCATGCAACCGGACCGGTTCACGATCAAGTCGCAGGAGGCTGTCAGCGCAGCGCATGCCCTTGCCGCAGAGCGCCGTCACGCTCAGGTGCTGCCCGAGCACCTGCTGCACGCCCTGCTCGGCCAGGCCGATGGCGTCGTCGCCCCGGTTCTGCGCAAGCTCGGCGCCGGCGTCGACGCGCTCCGCACCGATCTCGCCGCGGCGCTCGAATCCCTACCGGAGCTCTCGGCCGCCGACGAGCCGACGACCTCGCGCGAGCTGCTGTCCGTGCTGCGCGCGGCGGAGGCAGAGCTCGCGCCGCTCAAGGACGAGTACATCTCCGCCGAGCACCTGCTCCTGGCGCTCGCCAAGGCCGACGGCGCGGCGGGGGATGCGCTGCGCCGCAACGGCGCGGCGGCCGACGGAATCCTCAAGGCGCTCCAGGACGTCCGCGGCTCACACCGGGTGACCGACCAGTCCCCGGAGGACAAGTACATGGCGCTCGAGCGTTTCGGGCGCGACCTCACGCAGGCAGCGCGCGACGGCAAGCTCGACCCGGTCATCGGCCGCGACGACGAGATCCGCCGCGTCATCCAGGTGCTGTCGCGCCGCACGAAGAACAATCCCGTGCTCATCGGCGAGCCCGGGGTCGGCAAGACGGCGATCGTCGAGGGCCTCGCACGGCGCATCGTCGCCGAGGACGTCCCCGAGTCCCTGCGCGACCGCAAGGTGATCGCGCTCGACATCGGTTCGCTGTTGGCCGGCTCGAAGTACCGCGGCGAGTTCGAGGAGCGCCTGAAGGCGGTGCTCAAGGAGATCCAGGACGCCCAGGGCGAGGTCGTGCTCTTCCTGGACGAGTTGCACACGATCGTGGGCGCAGGCGCCTCGGAGGGCGCCGTCGACGCCGCCAACCTGCTCAAGCCGATGCTCGCGCGCGGCGAGCTGCGCGCGGTCGGCGCCACCACGCTGGCCGAATACCGCAAGTACGTCGAGAAGGACGCCGCCCTCGCCCGCCGCTTCCAGCCCGTGACGGTGGGCGAGCCGACCGTGGAGGCGACGATCGCGATCCTGCGCGGCCTCAAGGACCGTTACCAGGCCCACCACAAGGTCACCATCGACGACGCGGCGCTGATCGCGGCGGCGACCCTCTCGGACCGGTACATCGCCGATCGCTTCCTGCCCGACAAGGCGATCGACCTCGTCGATGAGGCCGCGTCGCGGGTCGGGATCGAGCTGACCTCGATGCCGACGGAGATCGACGAGGTCAAGCGACGCATCATGCAGCTCGAGATCGAGCAGGTCGCCGTCGCCAAGGATGAGACCGCGGCGGCGCGCCGCGAGGAGATAGAGCGCGAGCTGGCGGAGGCGAACGAGCGAATGGCGGGCATGACCGCCCAGTGGGAGGCCGAGAAGGAGCGTGCCGAAGGGCACGGGGCGGTGCAGGAGCGGCTCAACGAGGCCCGTTCGGAACTCGAGCGCGCCGAGCGCGAGGCCGACTACGCGCGGGCCGCCGAGCTGCGCCACGGGGAGATCCCCGAGCTGGAGCGGCGGCTGGTCGACGCCGAGGCTCAGGACACCCCGTCCGAGCCGAACGTCTACCTCTCCGACCGGGTCGGCGCCGACGAGATCGCCGAGATCGTCGGGCGCTGGACGGGCATCCCGGTCTCCCGCCTGCTCGAATCCGAGCTGCAGAAGCTCATCCACATGGAGGACCGCCTCCACGAGCGCGTCATCGGCCAGGCGGAGGCAGTCGAGGCGGTCGCCAACG
Source organism: uncultured Solirubrobacteraceae bacterium (assembly GCA_963781415.1). GTDB lineage: Bacteria > Actinomycetota > Thermoleophilia > Solirubrobacterales > Solirubrobacteraceae > DATLGB01. Next base: position 1,511,643 of record CAWAFT010000002.1, on the reverse strand, counting down.
CGCTGCGCCGCTCACGCGCGGGTCTCAGTGACCCGGACCGTCCGATCGGCACGTTCCTCTTCCTCGGGCCCACGGGCGTCGGCAAGACCGAGCTCGCGCGCGCGCTCGCGGAGTTCATGTTCGACGATGAGCACGCGATGGTCCGCATCGACATGTCGGAGTACATGGAGAAGCACGCCGTGTCGCGCCTCGTCGGGGCGCCGCCCGGCTACGTCGGCTACGACGAGGGCGGCCAGCTCACCGAGGCGGTCCGCCGCCGGCCCTATTCGGTCGTGCTGCTCGACGAGATCGAGAAGGCCCACACGGACGTCTTCAACATCCTGCTGCAGGTCCTCGACGACGGCCGTCTCACCGACGGCCAGGGCCGCACGGTCGACTTCAAGAACACCGTGCTGATCATGACCTCGAACATCCCGGGCGGGCGTACCGGCGCAGAGGGCTTCTTCAAGCCGGAGTTCATCAACCGGCTGGACGACATCGTCGAGTTCGACGCCCTCTCGCGCGAGCAGCTCGGGGCGATCGTCGACCTGCAGGTCTCCCTGCTGATCGACCGGGTGGCCGAGCGCGGCGTCGAGATCGAGCTCACCGACGCCGCCCGCGCCCTGCTGGGCGACCTCGGCTACGACCCGACCTACGGTGCCCGGCCGCTCAAGCGCGTGATCCAGAAGCATCTGATCGACGGCCTGGCGCGCGGGATCCTCGAGGGGCGGTTCGCCGCCGGTTCCCGGGTGCGCGTGGACGCTCAGGAGGGCGAGCTGCACTTCGCCGACGCCGCCGCCGCGGCGACGGCTGCGGTCACTTAGTCCGCGGCCGGCGGCGGACGTCGATCGAGAGGTTGAACAGCGGCCCCTCGTCGGTCAGCTTGCGGTGCTGGTCGAACTGGACGCGCCACGTCCCCTTGCCCGGCCGGAACGGGAACTGGCGACGCTTGACGTTGAACGTCCCGCACGCCCCCGAGGTGGTCTTCTTCAGACGGACGGTCTTGCGCAGCTTGCCGCGGCGGATGTAGTGCGCGAAGAGGCTCGCCCGCTCGGTGAAGCCGCGCCCGCGGAAGCGGATCTTCTTCGTGGGGCGCGCGCGCTTCGGCGTGGCCCGGACGACGAGGGGTGAGACGAGCGACTCCAACGTGACGGAGCGGCCGTCCCGGCCGCGCTCGGCCGCGGTCAGCGAGAAGACCCGGTCTCCGCGCAGGATGTACGGCGAGGAGACGTACCCCTCTGGGAGGATGCCGTCCGGGCCGATCGGCACGCCCGAGACGGCGACCTCGTCGTCAACACTGATGTCCACGGTCGAGCCGGGCGTGAAGCTTCGGCCGGCGACGCGGACGGACTCCGTCTCATACGCGTCCATGCCGGTCTGGACCGTGACGTAGCACAGCTTCAACGGGTCGAGCGACGGCGTCGAGACGGGATACGCGGCGGCGCTCAGGGCCGCGAGAAGGATGGCGGGGACGGAGAAGAACAACGTGTCAGTCAGCATGAACACCCCGGATGGGGTAGAGCTTCGCTGCATGCCCACTTACATCATGCTTGCGTCGCTGTCGTCCGAGGGTGTGCAGACGGTCAAGAACAACCCGAGTCGCATCAAGGAGGTCGCGACCGAGGTCGAACAGCTCGGCGCGACGGTCAAGGCCCAATGGGCCACGATCGGCCGCTACGACTTCGTCAGCGTCGTCGAGGTACCCGACGAGACGACCATGGCCCGCGTGTCGCTCGAGCTCGGTTCCCGCGGGACCGGCCGCTACGAGTCGATGACGGCGATCCCCATCGACGACTTCATCGACGCTATGTAACCCTGTGGCCCATATGAAGGTTGTCGTCGTCGGCGCGGGCGGGCGCGAGCACGCGCTCGTGCGCGCCCTGCTGCGCTCTCCGCAGCGCCCCGAGGTCCTCTGCGCGCCGGGCAATGCCGGAATCCGCGCCGATGCGCCACCGCTCGAAGCCGATCCCGCCGACGTGGGAGCCTTCGCCGAGGCCGCGAAGGCTGCGGCCGTCGACCTGGTGGTGGTCGGGCCGGAGGTACCCCTGGTCGCCGGGCTCGTGGACGCGCTCGCGGACGCCGGGGTTCGCGCGTTCGGCCCCCGTCGGGCCGTTGCCGCGCTCGAGGGCTCCAAGGCCTTTGCCAAGCAGGTGATGCGGTCGGCCGGCGTGCCCACCGGGGACTTCGCGGTCGTCACCGACGTGGAGGCCGGGCTCGCCGCCATCCGCGAGTACCCCGTCGTGCTCAAGGCGGACGGTCTTGCCGCGGGAAAGGGCGTGGTGATCGCCGCGGACGAGATGGAGGCCGGCGAGGCGCTCGAGGCCATGCTGGTCGAGCGGCGCTTCGGCGATGTCCCCGTGCTCGTCGAGCAGTACCTCGAGGGCCGCGAGGTCTCGCTGCTGGCCCTGTGCGACGGGCAGCGTGCCGTCGCGCTTGCCCCCGCTCGCGACTACAAGCGCATCGGGGAGGGGGACACCGGACCCAACACGGGGGGCATGGGCTGTTATTCGCCCGTCGCGTTGCCCGATGGGTTCGTGGAGGAGACCATCGCGTCGGTCCACCAACCGGTCATCGACGAGTTCGCCCGCGCCGGCACGCCCTTCCACGGCGTCCTCTACGCCGGTCTCATGCTCACCGAGGCCGGGCCGAAGGTGCTCGAGTTCAACGTGCGCTTCGGGGATCCGGAGACACAGGTCGTCCTGCCGCGGCTGCGGTCGGACCTGCTCGATCTGCTCGTCCGGGCCACGGAGCCCGGCGGGCTGGAGGGCGCTGAGCTCGAATGGGACGAGCGCGCCGCGGTCACCGTCGTGCTCGCGTCGCGCGGGTACCCCGAGACCTCGTCGTCGGGCGACGTGATCACTGGCCTGCAGGACGCCGCGCGCACGGCGGAGGTCGTGCATGCGGGGACGGCGGCCGACGGCGACGACGTCGTGACGGCGGGCGGGCGCGTCCTCAACGTGACGGCGCTCGGTGGCGACCTCCAAACCGCTCGGTCGGCGGCGTATGCTGCCGCCGACATGATCGATTTCGACGGACGTCAGATGCGGCGGGACATCGGTGACTGAGCCGCAGACCCAGACAGAGGTGGACCAGATGGAGGAGATCGAGGTCGACGCCCCACGTGTCGGCATCATCATGGGCTCCAAGTCCGACATGGAGACGATGGAGAAGGCCGGCGCCGTGCTCGACGAGTACCGCATCCGCTTCGAGATCCGCGTCATGTCGGCCCACCGCGATCCGGAGATGGTCGCCGACTACTGCAAGAACGCGCGCATGCGCGGACTGAAGGTCATCATCGCGGGCGCCGGCCTGTCGGCCGCGCTCCCGGGTGTCGCGGCCGCGCACACGGACCTGCCCGTGATCGGAGTTCCCCTGTCAGGACGCATGTCGGCGGCCGGCGGGCTCGACTCGATCCTGTCAGTCGTGCAGATGCCCCCGGGCGTTCCGGTGGCCTCCGTGGGCCTGGACAACGCGCGCAACGCCGCGCATCTGGCCGCACGGATTCTCGCCACCTGACCGCATCGGAGTAAAAAGGCGTCAGGCGCGGTACATTCAAGGCGTCGCTGGGAGGCGCCGATGGGACCTTTCGCTTGTCCGTCACGCCCGCTCCCGCCACCGCTTCCCTAGAAGGACTCCTCGCTGTCACGGCCGCGCTGCGGCCCGGTCCTGACCTCGAGCCAACGCTGCGTGCCGTCGCGAAGTCGGTCGCGCACACGCTGCAGGTAGCGACGGTGGCGATCAACCTCTACCGGCCGGACTTCCACGACTTCGAGACCGTCGCGGTGCACGGTGCGACGGAGGCGCGCGAGACGCTGCTCGGCGCTCGGTCGCCGGCCGAGGAGTGGGCCCAGTTGATCGACGAGCGCTTCGAGCGGCGCGGCGCGTACTTCATCCCGGACGGCGCATTCAGCTGGAAGGCGGACGTGACGCTCTCCTACGTCCCCGCGCTGGCAGCCTCCGCCGACCCGGACGCGTGGCAGGCGGAGGACGCGCTGTTCGTGCCGCTGCGCTCTTCGACGGGCGCGGTCCTGGGGGTCCTCTCCGTCGATGAGCCCAGCAGCGGACTCCGGCCGTCGGACCGCGACCTCGACGTGCTGGTCGGCGTGGCCGCGCAGGCCGCCCTCTCGATCGAGACGGCGCAGCACGCGCAGGCAGCGCGTCGCCACCGGGCGGACGTCCAGGAACTGCTGCGCATCGCCAGTCGGCTCACGAGCGAGCGATCCCGCGAAGGAATCGCCGCGGCCGCGTGCGAAGGCATCCAGACCGCGCTGGGGTACGAGCAGGTGATGCTCGTCCTGCGTCAGCCGGGAAGCGACCGCTTCGTGCCTGTCCACACGCAGTTCTGGAACGCGGACGCCCCACAGTCGCACTACACGGAGGCTGAGCTCGAAGGGCTGCTCGACGCGGAATCGGCCGAGCACGGCTGCATCCTGCTCACCCGCTCCGAGGCGCACGCGCGCACGCCGGCGCGCCTGCATCGCGTGTACACGTCGCAGCGCAACGGGCGCGGCCCCCACGCGTGGGACCACCACTGGCTGCTCGTCCCGCTGCGGGGTGAGGACGGCTCGCTGCTCGGCCTCGTCTGGCCGGAGGACCCCGTCGACCGCCTGCTGCCGACCCTCGAGCGGCTGCGGACCCTGCGCGCCTTCGCCAACCAGACGGCGAGCGCCCTGGTGTCGACCGCCGTGCGCGAACGGCTGCGGTTCCTGTCCCAGCACGATCCGCTCACCGGGCTGCGCAACCGTCGCGACCTGCACGGATCGATCAACGCAGCGATCGCGGAGACCGGGCGCGTATCGCTCATCGTCGCTGACGCCGACGCATTCAAGCGCGTCAATGACGAACTCGGGTATGAGACGGGTGACGCGGTCCTCAAGGGCCTGGCCTACGTCATCACGGAGACGCTGCCGCCCGACGGTTTCGCGGCCCGGCTCGGCGGCGAGGAATTCGCGCTCGTCCTGCCGAACACCGACGCGACCGGCGCCCGCCTCACGGCCGAGGAGTTGCGACGGCAGGTCACACGGTCCATCGACATCCCCTGGGGCCTGACGATGTCCGTGGGCCTGGCGGAGACCGGGGCGGAGATCGTCGATGCGGAGGCCCTGCTGCGCGCGGCGACCCGGTCCCTGCACGTCGCGAAGAAGCTCGGGCGCGACCGCGTCGTCGTCTACGACCCGGTGACGCTCGAGTCGCTGCTCGCCTCGCTCGACAGCGAGGACACCCGCGGTGCCGAGGAGTTGTCGGCGGTACTCCTGCTCGCGGAGACCCTCGATCTGCGCGACGCGGGCACGGCGAAGCACTCCCAGACAGTCGGTCGCTACGCCGAACAGATCGCGATCAGGCTCGGGCTGCCCTACGAGCGCGTGGAACGCGTCAAGGTGGCCGGCCTCCTGCACGACATCGGCAAGCTCGCGGTCTCCGACGCGATCCTGCACAAGCCGGGTGGGCTCGAACCCGGCGAGTGGGAGGAGGTCCGCCGCCACGCCGAGATCGGCGCCCGCATCTGCTCGCACGCGGGCTTGCGGGACATCGCCGCGTGGGTCCTCGCCCATCACGAACGCTGGGAGGGCGGCGGGTACCCGAACGGGATCGCCGGGTCCGCCATCCCCGCCGAAGCCCGCATCCTTTCCGTGGCGGACGCCTACGAAGCGATGACCGCGTCCCGGCCCTACCGCACCGATCCGCTCACTCCGGAGGCCGCACAGAAGGAGCTTCGCCGCGGCTCCGGGACGCAGTTCGACCCAGTGGTGGTCGAGGCGTTCATCGGCGTCCTCACCTCCCCCTCGTAATCGCGGTGGCCCCGGGAGGGGCCGGGGATTAGGGTGCTGGCGGTGATCTCCCGCTACACACGTCCTGAGCTGGGCGCCGTCTGGACCGACGAGGCGCGCATGACCGCCTGGCGCGACGTTGAGGTCGCTGCGGCCGAGGCGCTCGAGGAGCCGACGCCGCAGGATCTGGAAGCGATCCGCGGCGCGACCTTCACCGTGGAGGCGGTCCGCGAGCGCGAGGCCGTCACCGACCACGACGTGGCCGCCTTCGTGGACGTCCTGTCGGGCTCGGCGGGCCCGGCCGGTCGCTGGATCCACTACGGGCTGACGTCCTCCGACGTGCTCGACACTGCCCTCGGGCTGCAGCTGCAGCGCGCCGGCGCGGTCATCGTCCCGGCGGCACGCGAGCTCGTGCGCGCGCTCTGCGACGCCGCGCGCAAGTACGAGGGGACCGTGTGCGTCGGGCGGACCCACGGGGTGCACGCTGAGCCGACGTCGTTCGGTCTCAAGCTCGCCGGTTTCGCACTCGAGGCGCAGCGCAACGCCGACCGCCTCGAGCGCGCGTTCTCCCAGGCCGCGGTCGGGGCGATCAGCGGCGCGGTCGGCACCTACGCGTCGCACTCACCCGGCTACGAATCGGCGGTGCTCGAGCGGCTCGGCCTGATCGCCGAGCCGGTCTCGACCCAGGTCGTCCCCCGTGACCGCCACGCCGAGCTGTTGCAGGCGATCGCGCTGGCCGGTGCGGGCCTCGAGCGCTTCGCCACCGAGATCCGCCATCTCCAGCGGACGGAGGTGCGCGAGGTCGAGGAGCCGTTCCGCGCGGGCCAGAAGGGGTCGAGCGCGATGCCCCACAAGCGCAACCCCATCACCACCGAGCGCATCACCGGCCTCGCCCGCGTCCTGCGCGGCTACGCGCAGGTCGGCCTGGAGAACGTCGCGCTGTGGCACGAGCGCGACATCTCCCACTCCGGCGCGGAGCGGGTGGTGCTGCCCGACGCGACGATCCTGCTCGACTACATGCTCTCGCTCGCCCTGCGGGTGACGAACGGCATGACGGTGCACGCGGACCGCATGCTCTCCAACCTCGAGGTCACGTGTGGGGCGCTGTTCTCCCAGCGGGTCCTGCTCGCGCTCGTCGCCGGGGGTATGCAGCGCGACGACGCCTACCGCATCGTGCAGCGCCTGGCCCAGCAGGCCTGGGACACCCAGACGCCGCTGCGCGACCTGCTCGCCGCGGAGATCGACGGGCTCGACCTCGACGCGATCTTCGACTACGGCGCCTACCTGCGCCACGTCCCCGAGGTCATGGGCAGGCTGCCCGCGTGAGCGCTGTCGCCATCTTCGCCGACACCGAGCGCTGCGCGGACCTGTTCGCCGCCGTCCCGGTGCCGGTCATCGATCCCTTCCTGTACGTGGAGACCGCGGGCCGCCGGATCGCCGTGATCTCCTCGCTCGACGCGAGCAACGTGCGCGCCACCGGAGTCGACGTCATCGATCCCGAGGCGCACGGGAAGCGCGACCTGATGCTCGGCGGGATGTCGCGATCCGAGGTCTCCTTCGAGGTCGCCCGCCGCGCGCTGGCCGACCTGGGGGTCCGGGACCTGGCGGTGCCGTGGCATTTCCCGACCGCTCTCGCTGACGCCCTGCGCAACGACGGCATCACGGTCACCGTGGACCTGGAGGGCTTCGACCGCCGCCGTCGTGTCAAGACCGACGGCCAGCTCGCCGGGATCCGGCGCGCGCAAACGGCGGCCGACGCCGCCATGGGCGTCGCGGCGGGTCTCATCCACGCCTGCGAGAGCGGGCTCACGGTCGAGGCGGTTCGCGCGGCGATGCAGCAGACATGCCGTGAACACGGCTGCTCCCTGGGTGACGAGGTCGTCGTCGCTCCCAACGCGCAGGGGGCGACGGGTCACGATCCGGGCTCCGGGCCGATCGAACCGGGTGACGGTGTGATCGTCGACATCTGGCCCCTGGACGAACGATCGCGATGCTGGGCGGACATGACGCGCACCTTCGTGGCCGGTGGCGTCGAGGCCGACCCCGAACTGCAGGCGTACTGGGCACTCACGCGCGAGGCGCTCGCGGCCGTGACGGCGCAGGTCCGCGCGGGGGCGCACGGACGCGAGCTCAACGATTTGGCCTCGTCGATCTACGAGGCCGCGGGCCAGCCGACCGCGCGCTCGGCTCCGCCGGGCACGACGGACGGGTTCTTCCACGGCCTCGGCCATGGGGTCGGGCTCGACATCCACGAGGCGCCCGGCCTGGGCTTGGCGGGTGACGTGCTCGTGGCCGGCGACGTGGTGACCCTCGAGCCGGGCTGCTACCGCCAGGGCTTCGGCGGTGTGCGCCTCGAGGACCTCGTGCTGGTGACGGAGGACGGCTGCGAGGTCCTCACGGATTTTCCGTACGAACTCTGATCGGCCGTCCTGGAGCGTTGGTAGTTTGGGGTGGGTGACCACCGTCGCCGATCTCCCCCTCCTGGCCTCCGGCAAGGTCCGCGAGCTCTATGACCTCGGCGACGAGCTCCTGCTCGTCGCGTCGGACCGCATCTCGACCTACGACGCCGTCCATCCCACCCCGATCCCCGACAAGGGCAAGGTGCTGACGGGCATCTCGGCGTTCTGGTTCGACCTCACGGCCGACCTGGTCGCCAACCACGCCCTGTCGTACACGGACGGTGTCCCGGACGACGTGCGCGGGCGCGGCGTGCGCGTGCGCAAGCTGAAGATGCTGCCCGTCGAGTGCATCGTGCGCGGCTACATCACCGGCTCGGGCTGGAAGGACTACCAGGCGACCGGCCGCGTCTCCGGCCTCGAGCTGCCCCCGGGGCTGCAGGAGTCCGAGCAGCTCCCGGAGCCGCTCTACACACCGTCGACGAAGGCCGAGGTCGGCCATGACGAGGCGATCGACTTCGAGCAGACCGTCGAGCTGATCGGCGACCGGGGACTGGCCGAGCGGCTGCGGGACACGACGATCGCGGTCTACCAGCGCGTCGCCGACCACGCCCGCGAGCGCGGCGTCATCCTGGCCGACACCAAGCTCGAGTTCGGCCTGGACGAGGCGGGCGAGCTCGTCCTCGGCGACGAGGTCTGCACGCCGGACTCCTCGCGCTTCTGGCCGGCCGACGGCTACCAGGCGGGGCGCTCCCAGCCGAGCTTCGACAAGCAGTACGTCCGCGATTGGGCGTCGAACACGGGGTGGGACAAGTCGCCACCCGCGCCGGAGATCCCCGACGACGTGGTGGCCCGCACCCGCGAGCTCTACGTCGAGGCCTACGAGCGGCTGACGGGCGAGTCCTTCTCCGCGTGGGAGGCCAGATGCGCGCCCGCGTCCTGATCCGGCCCAAGGCCGGCATCCTCGATCCGCAGGGCCAGACCGTCGAGCGCGCACTGCCCGCGCTCGGATTCGCCGGCGTGTCCAACGTGCACGTCGGCCGGCTCGTCGAACTCGACGTCGAGGATCCCTCGCGCCTGCCGGAGATGTGCGAGGCGCTGTTGGCCAACCCGCTCATCGAGGACTACGAGATCGTCTCCGAGGCGCCGTAGCCCGTGCGGTTCGGCGTCGTCACGTTTCCCGGGTCGTGCGACGACGCGGACGCTCGGCTGGCCTGCTCGCTGGCCGGGGATGTCGTCGGGCTCTGGCACGGCGACCATGACCTCAAGGGCGCTGACGCCGTCGTCGTGCCCGGTGGGTTCTCCTACGGCGACCATCTGCGCGTCGGCGCCATCGCGCGCTTCTCGCCCGTCATGCGCGAGGTGGCGGCGTTCGCCGACGCGGGCGGGCCGGTGCTCGGCATCTGCAACGGGTTCCAGGTGCTGTGCGAGGCCGGCCTGCTCCCGGGCGCGCTGCTGCCGAACACCTCCCTGCGCTTCACCATGCGCCAGACGGTGCTCGAGGTGCAGGCCACGAACTGCCTGTGGACGCGGGCCTGCGCGCAGGGCGATCTGCTCTCGATTCCCGCCAAGCACACGACGGGGCGCTACTACGCGTCCCAGCCGGTGCTCGACGAGATGCTCGAACGCGGCCAGGTGGTGCTGCGCTACGTGTCCGACCCGACCCCGAACGGCTCGGTCGCCGGTATCGCCGGTGTGTCGAACGCCGCCGGCAACGTCCTCGGCCTCATGCCCCATCCCGAGCACGCGGTGGACGCGCTGACCGGGGGCGCCGACGGTCTGAAGCTGTTCCGCTCCGCGACGATGGTGCCCGCGTGACCGCCGCCGCCGCGCCGTGGCGCGAGCTCGGCCTCACGGACGCCGAGTACGAACTGATCACGGCCAAGCTCGAACGCGAACCGAACCGCGTCGAGCTGGCGATGTTCAGCCTGATGTGGTCCGAGCACTGCGCGTACAAGCACTCGAAGGCGCTGCTGCGCACGCTGCCGACAGAGGGCCCGAAGCTCGTGATGGGGCCGGGCGAGAACGCCGGCGCGGTCGATGTCGGCAACGGCATGTCCTGCGCCTTCAAGGTGGAGTCGCACAACCACCCGAGCGCGGTCGAGCCCTTCCAGGGGGCGGCGACCGGCGTCGGCGGGATCCTGCGCGACGTCTTCGCGGTCGGCGCGCGGCCGATCGCGATCCTGGACTCACTGCGCTTCGGCGAGCTGTCCTCGCCGCGCTCGCGCTACCTGCTCGAGCACGCCGTGGCCGGCATCGGCCACTACGGCAATTCGATCGGCGTGGCGACGGTCGGCGGCGAGATCTACTTCGAGGGGCCCTACGAGCAGAACTGTCTCGTCAACGCGATGTGCCTCGGCCTGATCGAGACGGAGCGGCTCATCCGCTCCGCGGCGGCGGGAGTCGGCAACAAGCTGGTCCTGTTCGGTGCGCGGACGGGCCGCGACGGTATCGGCGGGGCGTCCGTGCTGGCCTCCGCCGAGCTCGGCGAGGCCGACGGGGCCAAGCGCCCGACCGTGCAGATCGGCGATCCCTTTGAGGAGAAGAAGCTGCTCGAGTGCTCGCTCGAGCTGCTCGACGCCGGGCTGCTCGTATCGCTGCAGGACCTCGGCGCGGCGGGGCTCACCTCGAGCGCGTCGGAGATGGCCTCCAAGGGCGAGGTCGGCCTGGACATCGATGTTTCGCGCGTCCCCCTGCGCGAGCCCGGCATGGAGCCGTTCGAGATCATGGTCTCGGAGTCCCAGGAGCGGATGCTGTGCGTGGTCGAACCCGGGCGCGTCGACGCGGTGCTCGCGGTGTGTGCCAAATGGGAGGTCAACGGCACGGTCGTCGGCGAGGTGACCGACTCCCGCACGATGCGCGTGCTCGACGGGGGTGAGGTCGTCGGCGAGATGCCGGTCGTCGCGCTCGTGGACGATTGCCCGGTGTACGCGCTCGAGCCCGCGGAGCCGACCACGCCGCTGTACCCGGCGCCGCCGCGCACGCTGGAGGCGACGGGGCTGCGGGAGACCCTGCTCGGCCTGCTCGGCTCGGCCAACCTCGCCTCGCGGCGGTGGGCCTTCTCGCAGTACGACTGGCTCGTCGGCTCGCGCACCGTTCGCCGGCCCGAGGCCTGCGACGCGGCGGTGCTGGTGCTGGACCCGACGCCGGCCGAAGGCGAGCGGCCGGGCATCGCGGTCTCCATCGACGGCAACGGCCGCCGGGTCGCCTGCGAGCCCTACCGGGGCGCGGTCGAGGCGGTGCTCGAGTGCGCGGCGAACCTCGCGTGCGCCGGCGCTGAGCCGCTCGGCCTGACCAACTGCCTGAACTTCGGCAACCCGGAGAAGCCCCACATCGCCTGGCAGCTCACGCGGGCGGTCGCCGGGATCGCCGACGCCTGCCGCGCCCTGGAGGTGCCGGTCGTCGGCGGCAACGTGTCCCTCTACAACGAGGGCGCCGAAGGGCCGATCTACCCGACGCCCGTGGTCGGCATGGTCGGAGAGCTCCCGGACGCGCGCGCCGCCGGGCGGCTGGGCTTCACCGCGGACGGGGACACGGTGGCGGTCCTGCGAGCGAGCGGATGGGCGCCGGCCGCCGCCGGGTCCGAGCTGAGCAAACTGCGCGGGGAGGAGCTCTCGAGCGATCTGCCGGCGGCCGATCTCGGCGAGATCCGCGCGCTCCACGCGGCCGTCCGCCAGGGCGTGCGCTCCGGCGCGCTGCACTCGGCCCACGACGTCGCGGAAGGCGGCCTGGCCACCGCGCTGGCGGAGTGCTGCCTGGCGAGTGGCCGGGGGGCCGAGGTCGACCTCTCTCCGCTGGGCTCCAGCGAAGAGCTCCTCTTCGGGGAGGGCCCGGGGGCATTCGTCGTCTCGGGCGACGCGGAGCGGCTGCGCGCCTTCGGCGGCGCGCTGACAGTGGTCGGCTCCGTCGGCGGGGACCGGCTCGAGATCCGCTGCGGCGCCGAGTCCGGGGCGTGGGATGTGGCCGAGCTGATCGCCACCCATGCCAGCGGTCTGGCCGACCTGCTTGACTGACTGGAGCAATGACCGACCTTCGTGACGGTCCCCGCGATGAGTGCGGCGTGTTCGGCGTCGCCGCTGCCGACCACGACGTCGCCCGCCTCGCGTACTTCGCGCTCTACGCGTTGCAGCATCGCGGCCAGGAGTCCGCCGGCATCGCATCGGCGTCCAACGGGCGCATCCTCACCGTCCGCGACCAGGGTCTCGTCAATCAGGTCTTCGACGAGCAGAAGCTCCGCGCGCTTCAGGGTGAGATGGCCATCGGGCACGTGCGGTACTCGACCACGGGCGCCAGCTCGTGGGAGAACTCCCAGCCCGTCTGGCGCTCCGACGTGCGCGAGGTCGCCCTCGCCCACAACGGCAACCTGATCAACGCGGTCGAGCTGCACGCCGAGCTCGCCGCCGCCGGCGTCTCCTTCCGCTCGACCTCGGATTCGGAGATCATCGCCGCGCTGCTCTCGACGCACGAGGCCACGGAGATCGAGGATGCGATCGCGGACGTGCTCCCACGGCTGCACGGGGCCTACTCGACGGTGGTCATGACGCAGGACCGCGTCTGCGCGTTCCGGGATCCCGCCGGCCTGCGGCCGCTCACGCTGGGCATGATCGGCGACCGCTACTGCGTGGCCTCGGAGTCCTGCGCATTCGACATCATCGGCGCCAAGCACCTGCGCGACGTCCAGCCGGGCGAGCTGGTCACGCTGACCGAGTCCGGCCTGCGCACCCGCCAGGTCATCGAGGGCGATCGCCGCGCGTTCTGCGTCTTCGAGCACATCTACTTCGCCCGGCCCGATTCCCGGCTCGAGGGGCGCGTCGTGCACACCTCGCGCTCGCGGATGGGTGAGATCCTCGCCGCGGAGGCACCCGTCGAAGCCGATCTCGTCATCGCCGTGCCCGACTCGGGCAACGCCGCGGCGCGCGGGTACGCACGGGCGAGCGGCATCGATCAGGACGACGGTTTCGTCAAGAACCGCTACGTCGCGCGCACGTTCATCCAACCCGGCCAGGAGCTGCGCAAGCACGGCCTGCGCCTGAAGTTCAACCCGCTGCCCGACGTCGTGCGCGGCAAGCGCCTCGTCGTCGTCGACGACTCCATCGTGCGGGGCAACACCACGCGGCAGATCGTCCAGATGTTGCGCGATGCCGGCGCGCTCGAGGTGCATCTGCGCATCTCGGCGCCGCCGATCCGCAATCCCTGTCACTACGGCGTGGACATGTCGACGCGCGAGGAGATGATCGCCCACGGCCGCACGGAGGCCGACATCGCCGCCGAGCTCGGCTGCGACTCCCTCGCCTACCTCTCGCTCGCCGGCGTCTACGCCGCGGTGGAGGGCGACCGCGGCGACCACTGCGATGCGTGCTTCTCCGGCGAGTACCCACTGCCGGACACCGAGGCCTCCGCGCAGCGCAAGGATGCCTTCGAGCATCCGCTGCCGCTCATCGGCGCTTAGCGCCGGCCGCCGGCCGCACGAGCGCGCCCCGCCGCGCGCGGGCCTCCCGCCGTGTTGCGAGAGCGGCACTCCCGGCGTGTGTCGCTTGGGCGTCGAAATGTGACCACGAGGCGACACGCTCGCGCTCGCCGCGAGGCGAATGTGACGAAACGCCGGAGACCGTTCGGGTCCGACCGACGCCGCCGGTAGCGTCGTCGGACCGTGTCGACCCTGACGCTTCCCGGCTTGGACGAGCATCCGCAGACACCCGTCGCGCGCGCCACGGATCCTGCCGGGGCGTTGCGTGAGCTGTTCGGCTTCGACGCGTTCCGCCCCGGCCAGCGGGAGGCGGTGGATGCGGCGATCGGCGGGCGGGACGTGCTCGTGGTCATGCCGACGGGCTCCGGCAAGTCGCTGTGCTACCAGCTCCCCGCGCTGATGCGCTCGGATCTCACGCTCGTGGTCTCCCCGCTCGTCTCGCTGATGCAGGACCAGGTGGACGCGTTGCGGCGCGTGGCGCCGGGCCGGGTCGCGCTCGTCAACTCCCAGCAGGACGCGCAGACCAACCGGCGCGCGCTTGATGCGGCCGTGCGGGGCGATCTGCGGCTGCTGTATGTCGCCCCAGAGCGCTTCAGTTCCCCTGGTTTCGTGGAGAAGCTGCGCGGCGCCCGGGTCGGGTTGTTCGTCGTCGACGAAGCCCACTGCGTGTCGCAGTGGGGTCACGACTTCCGGCCGGACTACTTCCGGCTTGCCGATGCCGCCCGCTGGCTCGGCGCTGAGGCGATCGTGGCGTCCACGGCCACCGCGACGCCGGAGGTGGCGCGCGACATCGTGGACCGGCTCGCGCTGCGGGATCCCGTCCACGTCGCCACCGGGTTCGATCGGCCGAATCTCACCTTCTCGGTCGTGCCCTGTGCGACCAAGGAGGCCGGGCAGCGGGGCATCGCCGCCGCGCTGCAGGAGCGGGGTGCGCTGCCGGCGATCGTCTACGCCGGGACCCGCGCGGAATGCGAGCGCCTCAGCAGCCGGCTGTCGAGCGCACTGGACACCCGTGTGCTCCCCTACCACGCGGGCCTCCCGCGCGATGCGCGCGCCGAGACGCAGCGCCGGTTCATGGCGGGCGACATCCAGGTCGTCGTTGCGACGAACGCGTTCGGCATGGGCGTCGACAAGGCCGACGTGCGGACCGTCTGCCACGAGTCCGTGCCGGGCTCGATCGAGGCGTACTACCAGGAGGCGGGTCGCGCCGGCCGCGATGGCTCGCCGGCGCGCTGTCTGCTCTTTGCGTCGTCGCGCGACAAGGGGCTGCACGTCTTCTTCATCGAACGCTCGACGGTGGACGAGGCCAAGATCGCCGCGGTCGCGCGGCGCGTGCTCGGTCGCGCGCAGGACGGTCGTTACGACGTGGGAATGGATGAGCTCGGCCACGCCGTGGGCGACAACGACGGCGAAGCGGTACGCGCGATCCTGGGCCACCTCGCCCGGGCGGGCGTGCTGCAGCCCGCGCCCTCGCCGCCCGACCGCGCCTACGGCCGCGTGATCGGCGAGTGGGACGGACGCGCCCGCGCCCTCAGCCGCACCTCCGCGCTCGAGGGCACCAAGGCCCGCTGGCGCCAGTACCGCAGCGTCTGGGGATGGGTCGAGGGCTCCACCTGCCGCCGGCGCGGGATCCTGCGTCACTTCGGAGACCGCAGCGAACCGATCCCACAAGCTGATGTCCCGTGCTGCGACGTGTGCGACCCGCAGGCGCGACCCGAGCCGCCGCCGGCGCCTGCGAAGGCAGCCGCGCGCCGGGCGAAGCAGTTGTCGGCCCGGCCCCTGGACGCCGATGCGCTCGACGACGCCATCCTGTCGGTGGTGGAGTCGGCCGAGCCCCCCGTCGGGAGGACGCGCGCGGTGGAGATCCTGCGTGGCGGCCGGTCGAAGGTGATCGTCAAGTACGCCTACGACGGGTTGCCCGGATACGGCACCTTCGGCCACCTGGCGGGCGACGACGTCCTGGGCAGGGTCGACGCGCTGCTCACCGCGGGCACGCTCCGTTCGACGGGCGGTCGCTTTCCGAAGCTGCAATGCGTGTAGGCGTCCTCGCCTCGGGCTTCGGGTCCAACCTCGGCGCGATCCTCGAGCAGGCGCACGGCCGCGACGGGGTGGAGGTCGTGGCGGTCGGATCCGACAAGCCGGAGGCATTCGCGCTGCAGCGGGCGCGCGAGGTCGGCATCGCGACCGCGGTCTTTCCGCGCGAGGACTTCCCCGATCGGGCGGCGCGGGACGCGGCGATGGCCGACTGGCTCGCGGGGGCGGGCGTCGAGCTCGTGGTGCTCGCGGGCTACATGCAGCTCGTCACGCCGGGGTTCCTGGAGCGCTTCCCCGACCGTGTGATCAACGTCCATCCCGCGCTGCTCCCGGCCTTCCCGGGGCTGCAGGCCGTCGAGCAGGCGGTCGAGTACGGCGTGAAGGTCTTCGGGGTCACCGTGCACTTCGTCGACGAGGGGGTGGACTCCGGGGCGATCATCGCCCAACGGGCCGTCGAGCTGCCGGACGCGCGCGGGGTCGACGACGTGATGGCCGCGCTGCGCCCGATCGAGCACGAGCTGCTCACGAGCGTGGTGCGCGCGCTCGCTGCAGACAGATAGGGTCCGCGGCGATGACCGAGCCTGGCGAGGTACGCATCCGGCGGGCGCTGCTGTCGGTGTCCGACAAGACGGGGATCGTGGAGTTCGCTCGCGGTCTGACCGAGCTCGGCATCGAGCTGATCTCCACGGGCGGGACCGCCCGCGAGCTCGAGGCCGCCGGCATCGCGGTCCGCTCGATCACCGATCTCACGGGCTTCCCCGAGATCATGGACGGCCGGGTGAAGACGCTGCACCCGAAGCTCTACGCCGGTTTGCTCGCGCGCCGGGACGACCCCTCGCACATGGTGGCCGCCGAGGAGCAGGAGATCGAGTTCGTCGACCTGGTGTGTGTGAACCTCTATCCGTTCGAGGCCGTCGCGGCGCGCCGCGGAGCGAATGAGGGCGAGGTCATCGAGAACATCGACATCGGCGGCCCGACGATGATCCGCGCCGCTGCCAAGAACTTCGCGTTCAGTGCCGTCGTCAGCTCGCCCGAGAGTTACGACGCCATCCTGCAGGAGCTCTCGGAGGCCGACGGGACCCTCTCGGTGCAGACGCGCGAGAACCTGGCGGCCGAGGCGTTCTCCTACACCGCCCGCTACGACCTCGCCATCGCGCGCTGGTTCGCCGAGCGCCAGGACGATTTCCCCAGCCTGTCGATGAACGCCTACGAGAAGGTGCTCGACCTCTCCTACGGCGAGAATCCACACCAGCGCGCGGCCTACTACGCCGAGGTCGGCTCGCGCATGCACGTCCTGTCGATGGTGCGCCAGCTCGGCGGGAAGGAACTGTCCTTCAACAACCTGCTCGATCTCAACGGCGCCCGCGCGCTCGTGGAAGAGTTCGAGTTGCCGGCCTGCGCGATCATCAAGCACAACAACCCGTGCGGATGCGCGGTGGGCTCGACGGCGGTCGAGGCCTATGAGCGTGCGTTCGCCGGCGATCCCACCTCGGCGTTCGGCGGGGTCGTGTGCCTCAACCGTCCGGTCGACCGTGCCGTCGCCGAGGCGTTGGTCAAGCAGTTCGCCGAGATCGTCTTCGCCCCGAAGTTCACCGAGGAAGCGCTCGAGGTCCTGTCGGTCAAGCCCAAGATGCGCATCCTCGAAGACAACGAGCGCCGCCGCCCCAACATCGGCGAGCGCGACTTCAAGCGCGTCGTCGGCGGCCTGCTCATCCAGGACCGCGACATCGACCTCGAGGACCGTTCGGCCATGGAGGTCGTCACCGAGCGCAAGCCGACCGAGCAGGAGTGGGGCGAGATGCTCTTCGCCTGGAAGGTCTGCAAGCACGTGCGCTCGAACGCCATCGTGCTCACGAGCCGGCTCGCCACGGTCGGGATCGGCGCCGGGCAGATGAGCCGCGTCGACTCCGTCCGGATCGCGGTGGAGAAGGCGGCCGCGGCGGGTGTCGACCTCACGGCCGGTGCGCTGGCCTCAGACGCCTTCTTTCCCTTCGCCGACGGGCCGCAGCTGGCAATCGACGCCGGTGTGCGCTGCGTCATCCAGCCCGGTGGGTCGATGCGCGATCCCGAGGTGGTCGAGGCCGCCGACGCCGCCGGCATCTCGATGGTGTTCACGCACCGTCGCCATTTCAAGCACTGACGCGGGTCAAGCCGCGTCGAGCGGGTGCTCGGCGAGCCACGAGAGCACGGCGCGGTTGAACTCCTCGACGCGCTCGAGGTTCATCGCGTGCCCGATGCCGCGCAGCAGCGTCAGCGTCGCGTCGTCGACGTACTGCGCCACCTCCTCAGATTTCCACGGCGGGATCAGCAGGTCGCGGTCGCCCGCGATCACGTGCACCGGCATGCGCAGCTCGCTGAGCCGGTCGCGGACGTCGTGACGCGACATGGAGCGGATCTGGCGCACGAGCGCCTCGGTCGGCTGCGGATCGGGATTCTCCATGGTCATCCGCTTGACGGTGTCAACCGCTTCCTCGCTCTCGAAGAGCTGCTCGGAGAGGGTCAGCAGCATGAACTCCTCGAGGAACTCCTCGCGCGTCGACCGTCGCACCTCGCGCTCCCAGACCCGCGATCGCATCTCCGAGTACGCGGGTGCCGTTCCGGCCCAGGTCGCGGCGAGCGTCAGGGTGTGGACGCGGTCGCCGATCGCGAGGGCGACCCGCTGCGCCACGCACGAACCGAGCGAGATCCCCAGCAGGTGGAAACGCTCGAGGCCGAGGTGGTCGGCCAGCCCGATCGCGTCCGCGGCGAGGTCGGCGATCGCGTAGTCGTCCTCGCAGATCGTTGACGCGCCAACGTCGCGATTGTCGAAGACGATCGTCCGGTGCTGTTCGGCGAAGGCGTCCATCTGCAGTGCCCAGGCGCGATGGTCGGAGGCGAGCCCCATGATGCACAGCAGGGGAGCCCCCGAGCCCTGTTCGTCATGAAAGAGCCGCAGGCCGTTGACGTCTGCGAAGGGCATGGCGCGAGCTTATGCTGCCGCCATGAGCCCTCGCCTCCTCGCCCAGGTCATCGCCGCCGGTCGCGTCCTCACCGGCATCACGCTGTTCGTCTCGCCCACGCGGGTGACCAAACATTGGGTCGGTGCCGACGAAGGGGTTCGCACCGGCACCCGGGTGCTGGCGATGGGGCTCGGAGGCCGCGACATCATCATCGGGGCCGGTGCGTTGATGGCTCTCAAGGAGGGCGGTGACGCGGCCAAGCCGTGGCTGCTCGGCAGTGCCCTCGCGGACCTGATGGATCTCGCCGGGGTCCTGCGCTCCGCGGGCGAGTTGCCCAGCGGCGCGGTCGCCGGCACCGTGGCGGTGGCCGGGGGCGCCGCCGCGGCCGGCCTCTACGTGCTCTCGCAAGATCTGTGAGCTACTCGGTGCGGTAGAGCGCTCGTGACCAGAGCGTCGCGAGCACGTCGACCATGCGCCCGGGCGGCACCCGCCGAGCCGGGGCGAACGAGTGATAGAGGTAGCGCTCGGCCATCCACACGAGCGCCTTTGCCGACTCGACCGGGTCCACGCCCTCGACGTCGCCGACCGCCATCTCCTGCTCGATGTGCTCGGCCGTCACCTCGATGAAGCGGTCCACGAGCGATCCGTACGCCGCCTCCACGTCAGGATCGTCGGTCGCGGCGTCGGCGAGCGCGCGCATCACGGCGCTGTGCTGCCCGTACACCGCGACGAGCCCGTCGAAGGCCTCGCGCAGCATCGCGGGCCCGTCGCCGCTGGATTCGAACCAGCGGTTCGCCACGGCGAGCAGCTCCGCTTGGAGATGTCCGACCACGCGCAGCACCAGCTCGTGGCGATCCTTGAAGTACACGTAGAACGACGGGCGCGACAGGCCTGTCCGCCGCATCACTTCGTCGACCGTCAGCTCGCGGAACGGCCGCTCACGGAGCAGGCCCTCGGCCGCCTCGACGATCTCGCGCTGCGCTGCCTCCGGAGTCCGCCGCCGGCGGCGGGACCCCGCTTGGCCTTCCCGGACAGGCACGCGCGCAGACTACTCCCGCCGGCCCTCATGTGCCCCCGCAAGGATTCGAACCTTGACCTCAACGCTTAAAAGGCGTGTGCGCTAACCATTACGCCACAGGGGCTCGCCGCCGTCACGGTACCGGCGGCGGCCCGTATCGTCTGGGGCGGGCCCCCATGGTCTAACGGTTATGACGCCGGCCTTTCACGCCGGTAACGCGGGTTCGACTCCCGCTGGGGGTATTGCGGGCGCAGGCGGCGAGGCCCGATGCGCGATGCTTCGGACGTGCTGACACAACGGGTGCGCGACTGGGAGGCCGAGGGCGGCTACGAGGAGGTCGCCGGACGGCGGTTGTTCGTCCACCGGCGCGACGGCGTTGAGCCCGCGCTGCTGTTGCTGCACGGCTTTCCGTCGAGCTCGTACGACTGGAAGCGCCTGCTCGAGTTGCGCCCGGCCCGTGCCGTCGTGGCGTTCGACTGCCTGGGGTTCGGCCTCTCGGACAAACCGGCGGACATCGAGTACACGCTGAGCTGGCAGGCGGATGCAGCGGAGGCGCTCGTCGGCGACCGCGAGGTCTTCGTGGTCGGGCACGACATGGGCACGTCCGTCGCGACGGAGCTGATGGCCCGGGACCTGCGAGGTGAGCTGAGCGGGATGCGGATTGCCGGCGTCCTGCTCTTCAACGGCAGCATCCTGCTGCACCGGGCGAGTCCGACCGTCGGGCAGCGGATCCTGCGCTCGCACTTCGGTCGGGCGTTCGCGCGGCTGAGTTCTGAGCGCGGCTTCGCCCTGCAGTTCGGCCGCATCTTCTCCGACGCTCACCCGCTCGAGCGCGAGGAGGCTCGTGACCAGTGGGCGCTCCTGTCCCACCGCGACGGCAACCGGCGCCTGCCCGACACGATCAACTACATGAACGAGCGGGAGCGTTTCACGGAGCGCTGGCACGGCGCCGTCCGCGACTGGCCGGGCCATCTGAGCTTCGCGTGGGGCCTCGAGGACCCGGTCGCCACCACCGCGGTGCTCGACGGCCTGCGCGAGCTGCGTCCGGCCGCACCCGTGACGGAGCTGCCCGGCCTCGGCCACTACCCGCAGGTCGAAGCGCCGGAGCGCCTGGCTGCCGCGCTCGACGCCGCGCTCGCCGTAATCTGACGACGCATGCCGACCTCGCCGAAATGGGCGCCCGAGCCTCCCGTCACGCTGCCGCCCGGCCGGATCGAGCATGTCCCCGGCCGCGGGGAGCTGTTCGTCCGCGACTCCGGCGGCGACGGCCCGGCCGTGCTGCTGCTGCACGGCTGGATGTTCTCCGCCGACCTCAACTTCTGGCGCAACTACGGCGCCCTGCAGCAGGCCGGCTACCGCGTGCTCGCGGTCGACCACCGCGGCCACGGGCGGGGCCTACGCACCCACGACCGCTTCTCTCTGACCGAGTGCGCGGAGGACGCGGCAGCGCTGCTGCGCCAGATCGAGGCCGCGCCTGCGCTCGTGGTCGGCTACTCCATGGGCGGCCCGATCGCGCAGCTGATGGCCCGCGACCACACCGACACCGTCGCCGGCGTCGTCATGTGCGCGACCTCGTCGCACTGGTCCGACGCCCGCCAGAAGCTGCTCTGGCGCAGCCTCGCCGTCGTGCGGCTGACCCTCGGCCTCACGCCCGATTTCGCTTGGCGGCGCGGCCTTCGACTGGCCGGCTTTCCGGACTCCCCCGTCACCACGTGGACGACCTCCGAGCTCACCCGCGGGTCGGCCGTCGACCTCGCGGAGGCGGGCCGCGAGCTCTCGAACTGGGACTCCCGCCCATGGCTGTCTGAGCTCGACGTTCCGGCGGCGGTCGTCGTCACCACCAAGGACGGCGGCGTCCCGCCCGCACATCAGCGCGAGCTCGCCCGTCTGTTGGACGCGACCGTCTTCGAGGTCGCGGCCGACCACGGCGCCGCGATCTCCTCACACCGCGAGTTCAACGCCGCGCTGCTCGAAGCGCTCGCCGCGGTCACCGCTCAGGCGCCCGCCGTCGCCGCCTAGCCTTTCGGGCAGCCACAGGGGCGGTTAGCTCAGCTGGTCAGAGCGCCTGCCTTACAAGCAGGAGGTCCCCGGTTCGAGCCCGGGACTGCCCACTCTTCGAACACCGCTCCGGATGCGGCACCCATGACGGTTCGGTGAGCACCGCAAGACGCTCGTGCCCATCGTCGCGGTCGCCGCCCCCGTGGCGGCACATCTCCCTCCACATCGGGGGCCGGTTCAAGTCGGCGAAGAAGGGCGTGGCGACGATGAACTACTCCAGCTCCGGCTGCGCCGCCGATGACGAGACGCTGAACTTCAAGCGCACGGGCAAGGCTTCCGGACAGCCCATCTGATCGGGCCGGCCGCGGTGCGGCGGCGGCGACCCCACAGGCGCCGCCGCCGATCGCCGTCTGTCGTCCGATGGTCAGCCGGCTGACTAATGGGACAGCCCTTGCGACTGGTTTCTGGAATTCTGCCGCGCCATGATCCGCTTCACCCTCGCGCTCGTCGTCGGCGCGCTCCTCCTGTCGCAGCCCGCCTCGGCGGCGTTCCCCGGCCCGGAGGGGCCGATCGTCTTCTCTGGCGACCCCGCGCACGGCGCCGCGTCGTTGTTCACCCTGCGCGACGAAGCGCTGTCGCCGTTCGCGCCGTCCTCGACGCAGCAGTCCGCGCCGGCCTACTCCGCGGACGGTCGCTGGGTCGCCTACGCAGAGGCGCGCGACCTCTGGGTCGTCCGCGCCGACGGGAAGGGCGCGCCGCGGCAGGTGACCGACGATGCCGCCAACGACACCGACCCGGCCTTCTCCCCCGACGGCCGCA
Organism: uncultured Solirubrobacteraceae bacterium; assembly: GCA_963781415.1. Classification (GTDB taxonomy): domain Bacteria; phylum Actinomycetota; class Thermoleophilia; order Solirubrobacterales; family Solirubrobacteraceae; genus DATLGB01. The sequence goes on along the minus strand of CAWAFT010000002.1, from coordinate 1,489,225 downwards.
GGCTCGTGTTCTCGCGCGGGACGGTCGGCGCCGGGGACCTGTTCGTCGTGGGGATCGACGGCAGGGGGCTCCGAAACCTTTCGAACGACCCCCAGCGCATCGACGATGCGCCGGCTTGGTCGCCGGACGGAACGCGGATCGCCTACGCCGCCAACCCGTGTTTCCTCGACACGGCCGGGGACCCCCAGGGTGGCCCGTGCGTGTTCGTCATGGGCACCGACGGGAGCGCGAAGCTCAACCTCACGCCGGAGGAGAAGCGCGAGGAGTGCGACCCGGCGAGCCAGCTCCCCGGGTCGTCGCACGCGCACCACTCCGACAATCCATCGTGGTCGCCGGACGGGTCGCAGATCGCGTATGCGGGCTACTTCGACATCTGTGCGCACGCCTCCGGCGGCGCCTCGGACATCTGGGTGATGAACGCCGACGGCAGCGCGAAGCGCGATCTCATGAGCGATCAGGGCACGCCCGACGGCGAGCCGGCCTGGTCGCCGGCCGGCGATCGCATCGTGTTCTCGAGCGACCGGGACGGGGCCGAGGGTCTGTTCGCGGTCGGCGTGGCGGGTGGGACCGTGACGCGCCTGACGACCGGGCAGGACACCGAGCCCGACTGGGGCCGTCCCCCGGTTCCGTGCGTGGTGCCGAAGGTGCGGGGCAGCCGGCTCGGCCGGGCGCGCCGCGTCATCACGGCGGCGGGATGCATCCCCGGGAAGGTGAAGCGCCGCAGGGGCGGCCGCAGGGGCCGGGTGCTGGCCTCGCGGCCCGGAGCCGGCCGGACCGTGCCCGCGTTCTCGCGCGTCCGTCTGGTCGTGTCCCGGAGGTGACGGCGCGAGGCTAGGGGCGCCAGCCGGGTACGCGGGGGTCTACCTCAACAACGCGCGCACCGTGGGAGGGTCGTCGCTGGCGCCCGTGACGTTCTCGTTCACCTACTCCTGCCCCGATCCGGCGTTCTGCCTGGGCGGCGGCTCGCCGCGCTGGAGCATCCCGATCGACACCGGCGGCAAGCCGGGATGGGACATCTTCGCCTTCGTCGACGCGGCGAACTGCGGCCAGGGTCCGACGGGCGGAACTGTCGATACGTCGTGCCCGGTCTCCGACTACAACGGCGGCCCGTACGCAAACTGGGCGGCCTACGCCGCGGCGCATCCGACCTACAAGATCGCGCAGCAGCAGCTGACCTTCATCATCGCCGACCAGCCGTTCGAGGGCACCATCTCGAACGTCTCGCTCGCGCGCAAGTAGCCCGTCCACGGCGTCGCGGGGCCGGCGCGAGCCGGCCCCCGCGAACGCGGGACCGCACGTCTCGCGAGCGATTCCCGGCGGGGCCGGCTGAGGGAAGGGCGTTCGCTGCGGGTACGGTGCCAGTGATGATGCCGACGCTCCGCATCGCCTGCAGCGTGGTCGCACTCGTCGCGGCGCTGGCCCTTGCCCCGGCGGCGTGGGCGGGGGTGCCGCCGGGCGTCGGGCCGGCAGGGGAGATCCCGGCCGGGAAGACGCTGGTCGTCGTCGGGCAGGGGCAGCCGGAGGTGTTCGCCGCGCACGCGGCCGTGATGGGCCGCAAACCGGCCGGGGTGATGTCGTACTCCCACCTCGGTTACTCACCGGACGCCTACGCGAAGGAGCTCGCCCGGACGCAGGCGATGCTGGAGCTGTTCCCCGGCGCGGTCCTCAACCTCGGTCTGACCATGGGCAACTCGGTGGTGTTCACGTCGCTGGGCGGTGACCCGAAGCCCCCCGGTGCCGTCGAGGTGGTCGCCGGCCGCTACGACGAGCAGCTCGACCAGCTCGCGGCGTGGCTCAACGCGCTTCCGGTGCCGGTGCTGCTTCGCGTCGGCTACGAGTTCGACCTGCTCGGCGGGCAGTACGGCGGCGCCGAGGACTACAAGGCGGCCTACCGCTACATGGTCGACCGCCTCAGAGCCGCGGGGGTCGACAACGTCTCCTACGTCTGGCATTCCGCGGGGGCGTACTTCCGGGCCCTGGACTACTCGGGCATGACCGGGCTCTTCGGCAGCGCCGATCCCGCCCCCGGCTCCACCGACGCGTTCCTGCAGGCGATCGCCGCGCTCGACGGCGTCGAGGCCGGAGGTCTCGGGATCCCCACCGACCTCCTGCCGATCGAGCGGTTCTACCCGGGCGACGGCTACGTCGACTACTTCGGCATCTCCTTCTGGGACGACGCGTGCTGCTTCGGTCGCAGCTCCGACGAGGCTCGGGGGATCTACCGGCGCAGGACGCGGGAGCTGCTCGGCCAAGCGCAGGGTCTCGGGCTGCCGATCGTCATCGGCGAAGCGACGCCCGCCTACATCGGCGGCAACTCTGGCGAGGCGTCGGTCGAGTGGATCCGCCAGCAGGCGAGGCTGATCGAAGAGTTCGACATCCGGGCGACCGCCCAGATCATCGACGACTGGACGCAGTCCAGCCTCTTCTCCCAGCCGTATTGGGGCGGGTACTGGCCGGACGCCCGCCTGCACACGGTCGACGAGACCTGCCGGGCCTGGCTTGCGGAAACGTCAAAGGGCCGCTACATCAACGGCGCCGTGATCGGCGCCCCGGCGGCCCGGTGCCGGCCGGCGGCGGGACCCAGGTGCACGCCGGGCCGCCTCGGCACGGCCGCCGCCGACACGCCGAGAACCCTTCCGCCGAGTCGCGCGGCCGATGCGATCCGGGGTCGTGGCGGCGGCGACACGATCCGGGGTGGGCGAGGTCCCGACTGCCTGCGCGGCGACCGCGGGGGCGACAGCGTCGCCGGTGACCGGGGAGCCGACCGCGTCTTCGGCGGCCCCGGGGCGGACCGCGTCACCGGCGGCAGGGGGCGCGACCGGGTGGTCGGAGGACCGGGCCGCGACGTCCTCGCCGGCGGCCGCGGCATCGATCTGATCGTGGCGGTCGACGGAGCGAAGGACCGGGTGCGGTGCGGCCGGGGCGGGCGCGACCGCGTGGTCGTCGATCGCAGCGACCGGGTGCATCCCACTTGCGAGGTCGTGCGCATCCGCCGCGCCCGCTCGGCCGTCTCAGGGCTCCCGAGCAGAGGGTCGCGACGCTGAGCTGCTCGCCCGCTGGCGTGACGCCGGCGATCAGACGATCATGGTCGGTGCGCGCGCGCCCGTCAGGGGCGCCAGCCGTCGATGAGACCGCGCACGGTCTCGCCGACGGCGTTCGTCGAACGCAGCGACAGCTTGTCCATGCCGTCCTCGAGCGAGTGGCCGGGGTAGGTCCAGTCGATGAGGTCGATGGCCGGAATGCCCGCACGCAGAAAGGGCGTGTGGTCGTCGGTGATCGCCGGTCCAGTGCCGAGCGGGAACTGCTTGCCGGCCCCGGCCTGGAGCGCCGCGATGCGCAACTCGTCCCAGAGCTCAGGCGTGGAGGTCGCCTCGCGCGGCAGGCGCAGGCCCTTGTTGGCGACGTAGTCGAGCAGCACCATCGCGCCGAGCTCGCGGCGGTGGCGAGCGACGTAGGCGCGCGAGCCGCGCAGGCCGGTCTCGTAGAAGTTCGTCTGCTCCTCGGGTAGGCCCCGAGCGGGCTCCTCGCCGTCGAAGAGCACGAAGCGGACCTCGGGGGCGCCCGCCGGCCGGTCGGCGGCAGCGACCTCGCGTGCGAGCTGGACGACGATCGCGGTACCCGCGGCGCCGTTGTTGGCTCCGACGAAGCCCTTCGGTTTGACGAGCGTGTCGTAGTGGGCACCGATGACCAGCGCCGGGCGCGTGCCCGGCACGACGGCGACGACGTTGCGCAGCCCGCGCTCGCCGGGAACGGCCTCGAAACGACCCTCCGGCAGGCGCTTGCGCAGGACTCGCGCAAGCTTGCGCAACTGCCGCGAACCCGCCGGCCGCTGCCCCACTGCGACCTGCCGGCGCATGAGTGCGAAGGCTGCGCGGGCGTTGAACTGATCCACCGTCGCGGGCAGCGCGGAGGTCGACTGTGCGTCGGTCGGGGCGGCGCGCCCGTCAGAGCCGCAGGCCACGAGGAACAGCGCGGAGGTGATGAGGAGCAGGCGCAACAACGTCCGCCATAGTGAAGCGGGTGTGGAGGCTGCCGATCGCGATGCTGGCGCTGGCGCTGCTGGCCGGGTGTGGCTATGAGCCGCGCGGGGTGGCGCCGATCGGCACGGGTGCGCTGTACCGGCCGGCCCCAGGAGCGCACGCGGTGGACGGCCTGGAGTGCCGCCGCCAGGCCCCGACGGCGTGGATCCACCTGGAGCTGTTCGCGCGCGGGAAGGTGATGATCGTGCCGGCGGGGATCGGCATCGCGCCGCCCTTCGAGCGCGACGGCGCATACGTTCGCGGCGGGAGATGCCGCTATCCGCTGTCGACGACGGAGCCGACCGGGCTGATCGGCGTCACGCGCCCGGGCCTCACGCTCGGTGACCTGTTCGCCGTCTGGGGCCGTCCGCTGGGTCGCTCAGAGCTCGTCGGAGTGCGCGCGCCCGTTACCGTCCATCTGGACGGTCGGCGGTGGACGGGCGAGCCGCGCGACGTCCCCCTGCGGCCGCACGCGCAGATCGTCGTCCAGGCGGGACTGCCCTCCGTCGAGCCGCACGCCAGCTACCGCTTCCCCAAATGACCCGCATCGCTGCCCTCGTGATCCTCGCTCTGCTGGCGCTCGCTCCGCCGGCCCGGGCCAACGGCGACCCGGCGAGCGACGTGCTGCTCACCCAGGACAGCTTCCTTCCCTACTCACCGGTGCGAGATGACCTCAAGCAGGCGCTCGAGCGGGTGCTCGAGGACGCCGACGAAGCCGGGTACCCGATGAAGGTCGCCCTCATCGGCGACGAGCGCGACCTCGGCGCCTACCCCCAGCTCTTCAACGATCCGCAGGAGTACGCCGACCTGCTCAATCGCGAGCTCGCCACGCTCAATCCCCACGGCGACCCGGTCAAGGACATCCACCTGCTGATCGTCATGCCGGGCGGCTTCGGCGGCAACAACCTGGGCGATCGCGTCGACGAGGCGCTGTCGGAGATCCCGATCGAGTCCGAGGCGCAGACGAACGGCCTGGCCAAGGCCGCACTCGAGGCGGTGGCGAGGCTCGCGACCGTCAACGGCCACCCGGTTGATGTTCCGCCCGAGGCATCGCTCACCCTGTCGGCGGGCGATGCCGATGATGGCGGTGGTGGCACCTCGCCGATCGTCTTCGCCGCGCCGGCCCTGCTGCTCTTTGCGGGCCTCTTCGTCGCGGGCCGCGTGGCACGGCGCCGCGATGCCCTGGAATCCGACTAGGATCGCGCGTCGATGAGCGTGCAAGCCCCCTGGAAGGCCGACATCGCGCCGTACGCGCAGGCGAGCGTCCCGCGCAGCGTCCTGGACCTTCTCACTTCCGTAGTCCCGTACCTGATGCTCATGACCCTGCAGATATGGATGCTCGAGTCCGGCATCTCGTTCTGGGTCGTGCTCCCGATCGCGATCCCGACCGCCGGTTTCCTGCTGCGGACCTTCATCGTCTTCCACGACTGCACCCATGGGTCGTTCATGCCCACCAAGCGCGGCAACCACGTGCTCGGCGCGTTCGTCGGGCTCCTCGTCTTCACGCCCTTTCAGACCTGGCGCCACAGTCACGCGATGCATCACGCGACCGCCGGCGACCTCGACCGGCGCGGTCAGGGTGACGTGCCGACGATGACCCTCGAGGAGTACCTGGCCCACGACTGGCCGATGCGCCTCGGCTACCGACTGTTCCGCAACCCGGTCGTCATGTTCGGCCTGGGCTGGCTGTGGGGCCTGGTCATCCAGCCCCGGCTGGTCTCCAAGGACGCCCGCCCGCGCCTCAAGCGCAGCACCTGGATCACCAACGCCGTGCTTGCCGTGATCGTCACCGGGCTGTGCCTGCTCGTCGGGCCGGGAACGTTCTTCCTCGCGCAGGGGCCCGCCGCCGCGCTCGCCGGCGCCACCGGTGTCTTCCTCTTCTACGTGCAGCATCAGTTCGAGGACACCTACTGGGAGAACAACGCGACCTGGAGCTACACGGACGCGGCGCTCCGCGGCTCCTCGTACCTCAAGCTCCCGCAGCCCTTCCAGTTCTTCACGGGCAACATCGGGCTGCACCACGTCCATCATCTGTCGGCACGGGTCCCGAACTACCGGCTGCAGGCGGCGGTCGACAACGTCGCCCTCTTCGACGACGTCCCGGTGCTGAGCTTCTGGGATGGCCTGAAGGCCTCGCGACTGAAGGTGTGGAGCGCCGAGCACGGCCGGTTGCTCACCTGGGGCGAGGTCCGCGCCCTGCGTCACGCCGTGCCCGTCAGCGTCCCCACCTAGTCCGTGCGGACCTGGGTCCGCGGCGCCGATGAGGCGGGCTTCGGCCTCGACAACCTTCCCTACGGCATCGTCCGGCGCGCGGGTGAACCGCCGCGGCCGGCGGTGCGGATCGGGGATTTCGCGGTCGAACTCCGTCATGCGCTCGGCGGCGAGCCGTTCACCCAGGCGACCGACCTCAACGCGCTGCTGGCCCTGGGCCCGGCGGCGTGGGCCGACATCCGGCGGCGGCTGCGCTCGCTGCTGACCGATCGCGCTGCCGTCGAGCCCTGGCTCGTCCCGCTGTCGACGCTGGAGGTCCTGCTCCCGATCGAGCCCGGCGACTACGTCGATTTCTACGCGTCGCTGGAGCACGCCACCAACGTCGGCGCTCGCTTCCGTCCCGACAACCCGCTGCCGGAGAACTGGCGCCACCTGCCCGCCGGGTATCACGGCCGGGCCGGGTCGGTCGTCGTCAGCGGGACGCCGGTGCAGCGGCCCAGCGGACTGCGCGGCCCGGCCGACTTCGGCCCGGAGCGCGAGCTCGACTTCGAGCTCGAGCTCGGGTTCGTCACCGGCGCGCGCGACATCTTCGGCGTGGTGCTGCTCAACGACTGGAGCGCGCGCGAGATCCAGCGCTTCGAGTACGTCCCCCTCGGCCCGTTCCTGGGCAAGTCGTTCGCGACGTCGATCTCGCCCTGGGTCGTTCCCCTGGAGGCCGTCGGCCTCGTGGACGCCCCACCGCAGGATCCGCCGCCGACCGGCTACCTGGACATCGACGGGCCGTGGGCGCTCGACATCGACTTGGAGGCCGAGATCAACGGCGAGATCGTCACCCGGGTCAACGCGCGGGAGCTGTACTGGACCGTCGCGCAGATGCTCGCGCACACCACCGTCAACGGCGCCGAGGTCCGGCCCGGCGACCTGTTCGGGACCGGCACGATCTCCGCGGCGGGTCAGCCCGGCTGCCGGCTGGAGACCGGCGGCCCCTATCTGGCCGACGGGGATGAGGTCGTGCTGCGCGGGCGCGCCGGGACGGTGTCGCTCGGCGAGGTCCGGGGAACCGTCGCTCCCTCGGCCTGATCCCGGGTACCTTCGCGGGATGGACCCCCTTGAGAGCGAGCGCCTGGAGACCGAGGCGCCCGACGAGCTCCTGCGCCGGCGCGACTTCCTCCAGCGGACCGCGGTGACGGCCGGCCTGGCCGGTGCGGCCACCCTGATCCCGGCCGACACGCTGATCGCAGAGGCCGCGCGCCGGCAGCGGCGCAAGCATCTCCCCGCCCCGCGCAACCTGCCCGTCGACACGTTCGTCGTGCTGATGATGGAGAACCGTTCCTTCGACCACTACCTCGGCTGGCTGCCGAACGCCGACGGCCGCCAGGAGGGGGTGACCTACCTCGATGCGGACGGCAAGCCGCACAGCACCCAGCGCCTGACCCCGGACTTCCAGGGCTGCGGGTTCCTCGACCCCGACCATTCCTGGAAGGGCGGCCGGGTGCAGCTCAACGGCGGCCGCTGCGACGGCTGGCTCAGGGAAGGCTCCGACAACGACGACTTCGCGCTCGGCTACTACGCGGAGGGGGACCTCGGCTTCATCCAGGACGCGGCGAAGCAGTCGACGGCCTACGACCGCTTCCACTGCAGCCTGATGGCCTCGACGCTGCCCAATCGCGAGTACATGCACGCGGCGCAGTCCTACGGACTGACGAACAACGACCTGCCGCCGGAGGTGCCGGGGCAGGAGACGGGCTTTCCCGACACGACGATCTTCGCGTCGCTGGCCCGCCGCGGCATCTCGAACCGCTACTTCTACAACGACGTGCCCGTGTCGGCGCTGTGGGGCAAGGAGGGCCTGGCGCGGTCGAGCCCGGTCTCGGAGTACTACACGCGCTGCGCCACCGGCACGCTCCCGCGCGTCTCCTTCGTCGACCCCTACTTCGCCGGGTCGGCCGGCGAGGGTCCCGGTGCCTCGGGCGACGAGCATCCGCACGGCGACGTGCGCATGGGCCAGGCGTTCATGGCCGACGTCTGCCACGCCTTCATGGAATCCCCGCACTGGGAGCGCGGTGCGCTCTTCATCGTCTACGACGAGTGGGGCGGCTTCTATGACCACGTGCGCCCTCGGCGGGTGCCCGACATCCGCAACGACCGCGACGTCGACAAGGACTTCGGCCTCATGGGCTTCCGGATCCCCGTGGTCGGGCTGTCGCCCTATCTGCGCCGCGGCCACGTCGATCACACCATCCACGGGTTCGAGTCGATCCTCAAGATGATCGAGTACCGCTTCTCGCTCGAGCCGCTCACGCGCCGCGATGCCTACGCCAGCAACATCGCGCGGTCGTTCGACTGGGTCGGCAAGCCGCGGCTGACGCCGCCGGACCTCCCGCGGCCCGAGCACGTCGTCTCGATGCCGTGTGCGACGGGCGGCTCGTCGGAGCGCGAGAGCGAGCACGATCTCGTCAAGCTCGTGACGTCCGGCTACCTGGACCGGCTCGGCTTCGACTTCAAGCGGGGCGATCTGGGTACCGGATTCCGCATGCCGGACACCATCGCGCGAGGACTCGCAGGGTGAGGCGCGCGATCGTGGTCGTGGCGCTGCTGTCCGTGCTCGGGGGCGCAGGGCTTGCCTCGGCGGTCCGGAAGGTCGGAACCGTCAAGGCCGAGCGCATCCGCGGGACCCAGCGCGCCGACAAGCTGTTCGGCAACGCCGGAGACGACCAGATCCTCGGCCGGCACGGGAACGACCGCCTCGTGGGCGGGCGCGGCTTCGACGATCTGCGCGGCGGGCCGGGGAACGACCTCATCGACGCACGCCGGGGGGATCTGGACCGGATCGACTGCGGAACGGGCGAGGACGTGGCGATCGTGGACGTCTCCGAGGAAGGCATCTACGACTGCGAAGAGGTGCGCTTCCCGCCGGGCGCGCCGTAGGACGACGTTCGCAGTCTGACATAAGGGGTACGCCCAGAGGATGCCCTCGCCTTCTTCTGCCTACGCCCTCCGGTTTCCCCAGCGCGAGACCGACGCGGTGGCGCAGGACGACGAATGCGTCGAGGTCGAACTCGCGGGGGAGCAGCGGGAGATCCGCTTCCACGACTACGCGAAGATCTACCGGCACCCTGGTCTTTACGAACAGCTCTTCTACGAGGTGTTGGAGTGTTGCTCACCCGAGGTGGTCGTCGAGGAGCTCGCAAAACACGTCGACGACCCTTCCTCGCTACGCGTCCTCGACGTCGGCGCGGGCAACGGCATGGTCGGCGAGCGGCTGCGTGACCTCGGCGCCCAGTACCTCGTCGGCGCCGACATCCTCGAGGCCGCGGCTCACGCGACACAACGCGACCGCCCCGGGGTCTACGACGACTATCTCGTCGCTGACCTCACCAACCTGGGCGTGGCGGCAGCGCAGAAACTCGCCAGCGGGCGGTTCAACGCCATGGTGGTCGTGGCGGCACTCGGCTTCGGCGACATCCCCCCGGAGGCGTTCTCCGTAGCGTTCAACCATCTCGCGGACGGCGGTCTGGTGGCGCTCACGATCAAGGAGGACTTCCTCACCGAGGGCGATTTCGCCGGCTTCGTCCGGCGTCTGGACGAGGACGGCGCGATGGAGATCGTGAGCCGTCACCGTTACCGGCACCGGCTGTCGGTGACCGGGGAGGATCTGCACTATGTCGCGGTCATCGCCGAGAAGCGCCGGGACATCGTGCTCCGCTCCGATGGGCGAGGCTGACGGCGCGGTCCGGAGAGTTTTGGCCGGCCCGTGACTAGGGTCGGCATATGGAGGGAGACCCCGGGACGCGCTTCGCGGAGGAGGTCGTCGTGGACCGGGTTCGCTACGTCGCCCCGGAGACCGGCTTCGGGGTGGTGGAGGCAGACCGCGACGGGGACGAGATCATCCTCGTCGGCCTGATCGGGCACCTCGAAGCGGGCGAGCGAGTGGCGGTCGAGGGGGTCTGGCAGGACGACCGCCGGTTCGGCCAGCAGGTCAAGGTCAACACCGCGCAACCGCTCGCGCCGGCGGGCCCGAAAGCGCTCATCCTCTACCTCGAGCGCGTCAAGCACATCGGGCCGACACGGGCGGCGCGGCTGTTCGGCCTGCACGGAGAGGGAGTGCTGGAGGCGGTCGACGCCGACCCTCGCGCGGCCTTCAAAGGGGTCGGGCTCAACGGCCGCCAGGCGGGCGAGGCCGCTCGCGCGTGGGACGCCCTGCGCTCGACCCGGGCGCTGCACCTGCTCCTGGCCCCGCACGGTCTGGCCTGGCTGGTCGCGCGCCTCGACAAGCAGTACGGACCCAGCGCGCACCGCGTCGTGCGCGAACATCCCTACGAGCTGACCGCGGTCTTCGGGGTGGGCTTCGCGATCGCGGACACCATCGCCCAGGCGGCCGGCATCCCGCGCGACGATCCGGCGCGGGGGGAGGCCGCGTTCGTCCACGTGCTCGCGGAGGCCGAGCGCGACGGTTCCACCTGCCTCCCGGTGCCGGAGGCCATGCGCCGGACCGTCGCGCTGGTGGGCTTCGAGCCGGCACCTACCGACCGCGTGAAGATCGAGGACGGCTTCGCCTATCGGCCGGCAACCGCTGCCCTGGAGGCGGAGCTGGCCCGTCGTGTCGCGGAGCTGCTCGACGGCGGGCCGGTGCTCGAGCCGGGGGAGGCGCGGGCGGCGGAGATCGATCCCGCACCGGAGCAGGCCGTCGCGGTGGTTAACGCCTTTGCGCACCGACTGTCGATCGTCACCGGCGGCCCCGGTACCGGGAAGACCGCGACGATCCAGCTCGTGTGCGCCGCGGCCCGCGCCCAGGACGCGTCGGTCCTGCTGCTGGCGCCCACCGGCCGGGCGGCGCGGCGGATCTCGGAGTCCGCCGGCATGGAGGCGTCCACCGTGCACTCCGCGCTGGGATGGATCCCGGGGGAGGGGCCGCAGCGGACAGAGGAGGACCCCCTGCGGGTCGACCTGCTCGTCGTCGACGAGACCTCGATGGCCAACCTCGAGCTGCTCGTCACGCTCCTGCGCGCGGTCGGGGACCGGACCCACGTCGTGCTCGTCGGCGACGCCGACCAGCTCGCGCCGGTCGGCGCGGGCAAGCCATTCGCCGAGCTCGTGGCCTCCGACCTCGTCCCGACCGCGGCGCTGACCCACATCTTCCGCCAGGCCGCCGGCTCGATGATCGTCCGCGGCGCCCACGCCGTCCGCGCCGGCCACGCGCCGTCCTTCGTCGCCGAGGAGGGGCTGCGGCGGGACCTGTTTCTCATCGAGCGCCCGGATCCCGTGGCTGCGCTGGAGGAGATCGTCGAGCTGGTCGCGCGCCGGCTGCCCGCGCACTACGACGTGGATCCCGTCGCCGACATCCAGGTCTTCGCTCCGGTCTACCGCGGTCCGCTCGGGATCGATGCGCTCAATGCACGGCTGCGCGACGCGCTCAATCCGCACGGCGCGCCCGTGCTCGGGGGGCGGCTGCGCGAGGGCGACAAGCTGATGTTGTCGGGCCGCAACCTGCACGATCTCGGGCTCATGAACGGCACGGTGCTGCGGCTGCTCGGTGTGCGCGAGGACCTGATCACCGTCGCGGCGGATGGGGTCACCGTCGACCTCCCCGACGAAGAGGCGCCGGGACTGCGGCTCGCCTACGCGTGTTCGGTGCACAAGGGGCAGGGCATCGAGCTGCCGGTCGCGGTGCTTGTCGCCCATCCCGCCGCGGGCGCCTACTTCCTGCGTCGCGAGATGCTCTACACAGCGATGACGCGTGCGCGCCTGGCGACGATCATCGTCGGCCGGCGGGACGTGGTCGCGGCGGCCGCGGCGCGGGCTGACACCAGTGGCCGCTACTCGCGGCTGGCCGATCGCCTGGCCTGAGCAACCCGCGCAACGTGGTGTCCGTCGGCTTCGAGCACGTCGAAGACAGCTCCGTCGATCTCAACGGTCTCGCCCGCAGCGGGCACGCGGCCCAGCCGCTCGATGAGCAGCCCGCTGAGCGTCGCCTCGCGCGGCGCGTCGACCTCCCAGCCGAGCTCGCGAGCGGCGAGGCGCACGGGTGCTGACCCGTCGACGACGACGCGGCCCTCCTCGCGCCAGGCGAGTTCCTCGTGGTCGGTGTCGAACTCGTCGTCGATCTCGCCGACGAGCTCCTCGATGATGTCCTCGAGCGTGATCAACCCCGTGACGGTGCCGTGCTCGTCCACGACGAGCGCCATGTGGTGGCGCTCGCGTTGCATCTGAGCGAGCAGCTCGTCGATCTGCACCCCCTCGGGGATGCGGGGCAGGTCGCGCGCGAGCTCGGCGGCGTCGAACGGCCCGTCGCGGAGCAGGTCCTTGGCGTTGAGCAGGCCGACGGCACCGTCGAGCCCGTGCTCGCCGCCGACGATCGGGAGCCGGGTGCGGCCGGTGTCGATGGCGCGCGCCACGACCGTCTCGCGGCTGTCGCCGATCGAGACGCAGTCGATGCCGGCGCGCGGCTGCATGACGTCGCGCGCCCGCAGGTCGCCGAAGACGAGCGCGGCCTCGGAGAGCCGGCCCTCGTCAGCCTCGATGAAGCCCTCTTGGCTGCTCTCGCGCAGCAGCTCGCGCAGTTCCTCCTCGGTGTGGGGCGCATGGCCGGCCTCCGAGGCGGGCGGGATGCCGAAGGGCTTGAGCACGAGGTTGCCCAGTCCGTTGAAGAGGTCGACCACGGGCTTCGTCGCGATGTAGAAGGCGCGCATGGGCGGGCAGAGCATCAGCGCCATCGGGGCGGTGCGCGAGATGGCGGCGCTTTTGGGCGCGAGCTCGCCGAGCACGACGTGGGCCACCGTGATGATCGAGAACGCCAGCACGGAGGCCACGCCGAAGCCGGCCACCTCGGCGCCGTCGCCGAGCAAGGGCTCGAGCAGGTCGTGGAAGGCGGGTTCGCCGACGGCGCCGAGCCCGAGCGAGGCCAGCGTGATCCCGAGCTGGCAGGCCGAGAGGTAGGAGTCGAGGTGTTCCACGGCGTGCTGCGCGGACTTCGCCCCGGGCTTGCCCTCGCGTACGAAGTCGGCGACCTGCGTGGGCCGCAGCCGGGCGATGGCGAACTCCGCGCCGACGAAGAAGCCGTTGGCGGCGACGAGGACGACGGCGGCGATCAGTCCGGCTTCCATGATCCGTTCCTACCCGTTAGAGCTCGCGGCGCCACGGCGGATCAGCTCCCGGCCGGCTGACGACCCGGCCGGCCACCCGCGCACCGAAGGCGGCTGCTTCCGCGAGCGCGCGCGCGTCCGACAGCGCGCTCTGCGTGAGGTCCCGCTCGGTCCACCACGCGAGCAGCCCAGCGCCGAACGCGTCTCCCGCACCGATCGTGTCCACGATCCGGACGCGCACCGCCGGCACCTCGACGACGTCCTCGCGCGTGACCACCACCGCTCCCTCGCCTCCGGCGGTCACCACGGCGGGGGCGCCGAGCCGGCGTGCAGCCTCGGCCGGGCGCGCGTCCGGCTCCAGGTAGGCGAGATCCTCGACGGAGGCCTTCAGCAGATCCGTGCGCGCGAGCAGGCGGTCCAGCCGACCCCGGTACGCCTGTCGGTCGGTGATCAAGCCGGGCCTGCAGTTGGGATCGAGCATCACCAGGGTGTCCAGCGGAGCGCCGGTCACCAGATCCTCGATCACGGTCGCCATCGGCTCGAGCACGAGTCCGAGCGTGCCGACGTGCAGCGCCCGCACGCCCGTCGGGAGGGTGATCGCCGTCAGCGCGGGGGCCGAGGTTCCCTCGACATAGAAGCGGTACTCGGCCGCTCCGTCGGTGCCCACGTCGACCACCGCCAGGGTCGTCGGCGCGTCGACGAGCTGCACCGCATCGAGGCGGACGCCGTCCGCGACGAGTCGCTCGCGCATCCGCGTCCCCAAGCCGTCGGTGGACAGCGCGCCCGCAAACCACGCCTGCCGGCCGAGCCGCGCCAGGGTTCGCGCCGCCGTGAACGGTCCGCCCCCCAGGTGGGCGTCGAAGCCGCCCTCGGCGTTGGCGACGAGATCGGCCAGGGCCTCACCCGCAACGACGATCGGCCCGGCACCCGGCATCCCGGGCACCCTAACGCCGCGCTCGAGCTCCGAGGAATAGGGTTGCGTGGGGTGTCGATCCGCGACGACATCGACCCGGAGGAGACCCGCGAGTGGCTCGAGGCGCTCGACGACGTTCTCCGGGCCGACGGGCACGAACGTGCCGAAGCGCTCATCGGTGAGCTGCTCAACCGGGCGCGGGTGCGCGGGGTGCCGCTGGAGGTCGGGCTCAACACGCCCTACGTGAACACGATCCCGGTCGACCGCGAGGACCAATGCCCGGGGGACCTCGAGCTCGAGCACCGCATCCGGGCGATCATCCGCTGGAACGCGATTGCGCTCGTGCTCAACGCCAACAAGGAGTCCTCCGAGCTCGGCGGGCACATCGCCTCCTACCAATCGGCCGCGACGCTCTACGAGGTCGGCTTCAACCACTTCTGGCGCGCGCCGACCGACGGGAATCCGGGCGACCTCGTCTACATGCAGGGGCACTCGTCCCCGGGCATCTACGCGCGCATGTTCCTCGAGGGTCGCCTCACCGAGGAGCAGATGCGGGGGTTCCGGCAGGAGGTCAGCTCAGAGCACGGGATCGCCTCCTACCCCCATCCATGGCTGATGCCCGAGACGTGGCAGTTCCCGACCGTCTCGATGGGCTTGGGCCCACTCATGGCGATCTACCAGGCGCGCTTCATGAAGTACCTGCAGGGCCGCAACCTCTCCGAGACGGCCGGCCGCAAGGTGTGGGCGTTCATGGGGGACGGCGAGATGGACGAGCCGGAGTCGCTCGGCTCGATTTCCCTGGCCGGTCGTGAGCATCTCGACAACCTCGTCTTCGTCGTCAACTGCAACCTGCAGCGGCTCGACGGCCCGGTGCGCGGCAACGGCAAGATCATCCAGGAGCTCGAGTCCGACTTCCGTGGCTCGGGCTGGAACGTCATCAAGGTCATCTGGGGTGATCGCTGGGACCCGCTGCTCGCACGCGACGAGAAGGGCCTGCTCGTGGAGCGGATGCAGGAGGCCGTCGACGGCGAGTACCAGACCTACAAGTCGCGCAACGGTGCCTACGTGCGCGAGCACTTCTTCGGCACGTCGCCGGAGCTGCTGGCGATGGTGGAGGACCTCACCGACGAGCAGGTCTGGCAGCTCAACCGCGGCGGCCACGACGCGCAGAAGGTCTACGCGGCGTACGCCTCCGCTGCCAAGCACAAGGGGCAGCCGACGGTGATCCTCGCCAAGACGATCAAGGGCTACGGCATGGGGGCTGCGGGCGAGGGCCAGAACATCACCCACCAGGCCAAGAAGATGGACGAGGACGCGCTCATCCGCTTCCGTGATCGCTTCGGCCTCGGACTGACCGACGAGCAGGTGCACGACACCGCCTTCTTCAAGCCGCCCGACGACTCACGCGAGATGATCTACCTGCGCGAGCGGCGCGAGGCGCTCGGCGGCGGGCTGCCCCAGCGCCGGGCGGATGTCGCCGAGCCGATCCCCGTGCCCGACCTGCAGGTCTTCGAGGGCCAGCTCACCGGCACGGGCGAACGCGAGATCTCCACCACGATGGCCTTCGTGCGCATGCTTTCGGCGCTGCTGCGCGACAAGGAGCTCGGCCCGCGCATCGTCCCGATCGTCCCCGACGAGTCGCGCACGTTCGGCATGGAGGGCATGTTCCGTCAGCTGGGGATCTTCAGCCAGGTCGGCCAGCTCTACCAGCCGCAGGACCGCGACCAGCTCATGTACTACCGCGAGGACAAGCGCGGCCAGATCTTGCAGGAGGGCATCAACGAGCCGGGCGCCTTCTCGAGCTGGCTGGCGGCCGCGACCTCCTACGCCAACCACGGCATCGCCATGGTGCCGTTCTACATCTACTACTCGATGTTCGGCTTCCAGCGGGTCGGCGACCTCGCCTGGGCCGCGGGCGACAGCCGCGCGCGCGGGTTCCTGCTCGGCGGCACCGCGGGGAGGACGACGCTCAACGGCGAGGGCTTGCAGCACGAAGACGGCCACAGCCACATCCAGTCCTCGCTCATCCCGAACTGCGTCTCCTATGACCCGACCTTCAACTACGAGCTCGCGGTGATCCTCCAGGACGGCCTGCGCCGGATGTACGCCGATCAGGAGGACGTGTTCTTCTACATCACGTTGATGAACGAGAACTACGAGCACCCGGCGATGCCCGAGGGCGTCGAGGAGGGCATCCTGCGCGGCATGTATCTCCTGCGCGAAGCCGACGGGGCAAAGGTGCAGCTCATGGGTTCGGGCACGATCCTGCGGGAGGTGATCGCCGGCGCCGATCTGCTGCGGGAGGACTTCGGCATCGAGGCCGACGTGTGGAGTGCCCCGAGCTTCACCGAGCTGCGTCGCGACGGCATGGCGGCGGAGCGGGAGGGCGGCTGCGCGGGAAGGGCGCGACGCCGTACGTCGCCCAGTGTCTCGAGGGACGCAACGGCCCGGTCGTCGCCGCCACGGACTACATCCGCGCCTTCCCCGATCAGATCCGGCCCTACGTCGATCGCCCGATGGTCTCCCTGGGCACCGACGGCTTCGGCCGCTCGGACTACCGCAGCGCGCTGCGGAGCTTCTTCGAGGTCGACCGCCATCACGTCGCACTCGCCGCGCTGCGCGCGATCGGCGAGGACGACAAGGCGACGCAGGCGGTCAAGAAATACGCCATCGATCCAGGAGTGGAGCCCCCGTGGCTGAGGTGATCCAGGTCACGGTCCCCGACATCGGGGACTTCACCGACGTGCCGGTGATCGAGGTGCTCGTCGAACCCGGCCAGACGGTGCAGGAGGAGGACGCGCTCGTCACCCTGGAGTCCGACAAGGCGACCATGGAGGTGCCCTCCCCGAGCGACGGGACGGTCGCGGAGATCAAGATCGCGGTCGGGGACAAGGTCAGCGAGGGCACCGTCGTCCTCACCCTCGAGCCCGCCGAGGGCGGGGACGATCCGGTCTCCGAGCAGGACGCGCCCGTAGGCGAGGAAGACGCCAAGGCCACCCCGTCGGCCCCCGCGCCCGCAGGACCCGAGCTGCTCGCCGACGCCGACGAGATCTACGCCTCGCCCTCCGTGCGCCGCCGCGCCCGCGACCAGGGCATCGACCTCTCAACCGTCGAGGGCTCAGGCCGCGGAGGCCGCATCACCCTCGACGACCTTAAGGGGTCGGGTCTCGGCACCGGACATCCGATGTCCAGCGCCGAGACCCGACCCCTTTAGGTTCGGAGCGGGTGGAGTTGTCGCGCATCCAGAAGATCTCCGGGCCGCGGCTGCAGGAGGCGTGGCAGACGATTCCGCATGTCACGCAGCACGACGAGGCCGACATCACCGACCTCGAGGCGTTCCGGAAGCGCATCAACGCCGAGCAGGACGTCAAGGTGACGATGGTCGCGCTGCTGATGAAGGCGTGCGTCGCCTCGTTGAAGGCACACCCCGAGGTCAACGCCTCCCTCGACGGTGACGAGCTCGTCCTCAAGCGCTTCTACAACCTGGGCTTCGCGGCCGACACGCCGCAGGGCCTGCTCGTGCCCGTCATTCGCGACGCCGACCACAAGGGCATGCTCGAGATCGCGTCGGAACTGCGCGAGCTGTCGGGCCGCGCGCGCGAGGGCAAGCTCAAGGGCGAGGAGATGCGCGACGCGACGTTCACCATCTCGTCGCTGGGCGGCATCGGCGGCTCGTACTTCACCCCGATCATCAACCCGCCGCAGGTGGCGATCCTCGGGGTCTCGAAGTCGGTGGTCAAGCCCGTCTGGGATGGCGAACAGTTCGCTCCGCGCCTGATGGTCCCGCTCTCGTTCTCGTACGACCATCGCGTGATCGACGGCGCGCTGGCCGCCCGCTTCACCACGCATCTCGGTGGCGTGCTCTCCGACCTGCGCCGCGTGCTCCTGTGAACGTCGAGGTCCCGGACATCGGGGACTTCGACGAGGTCCCGGTAATCGAGATCCTGGTCAAGGCCGGCGACGAGGTCGTCGAGGAGCAGCCCCTGATCACGCTCGAATCGGACAAGGCGACGATGGAAGTCCCCTCCCCGGCGGCGGGCACGGTCGAGGAGGTGCTCGTGGAGGTGGGCGACAAGGTTTCGCAGGGCACGGCAATCGTCAGACTCGCCGGCGGCGACGCGCCTGTTGCCCAAGCGCCCGACGAGCCGGTCGAGAGCTCCGAAGCAACTCCCGGCGATCGCGTCGACGTGGTCATCCTCGGTGCTGGACCAGGCGGCTACACCGCCGCCTTCCGCGCGGCCGACCTCGGCCTGAAGGTCGTCTTAGTGGAGCGCTACCCCCGACTCGGGGGGGTGTGTCTGAACGTCGGCTGCATCCCGTCCAAGGCGCTGCTGCACCTGGCCAAGGTGATCGCGGAGGCCGAGGAGGCACCCATCGGCTTCGGCGACCCCGAGATCGACCTAGACGAGGTCCGCGGCTTCAAAGACGCCGCGGTGATCAGGTTGACCGACGGCCTGGCCGGTCTCGCCAAGCGCCGCAAGATCGACGTCGTCACCGGCACCGCACGCTTCACCGGCCCGAACACGCTCGCGGTCGACGGCCACGGAGACATCTCCTTCGCACACGCGATCATCGCCGCGGGCAGCCATGCCGCCGGACTGCCGTTCCTGCCCGAGGACGACGAGCGCATCGTCGACTCCACCGGCGCGCTCGAGCTCTCCGGCGTTCCCGACCGCCTGCTCGTCATCGGCGGCGGCATCATCGGTCTGGAGATGGCGACCGTCTACGACGCCCTCGGCGCCGAGGTCACCGTCGTCGAAGTCGCCGACCAGCTCATCCCAGGCTGCGATCCTGATCTCGTCAAGCCGCTCGCCCAGCGCATCGAGCAGCGCTACGCCTCCGTCCGCACCGGCGTCAGCGTGGAAAAGGTCGAGGCGGCTGATGACGGTCTGCGGGTGACGATCGGCGACGACGAGCAGACCTTCGACCGCGTCCTCGTCGCGGTCGGCCGCCGGCCCAACGGCGCCGAACTCGGGGCCGACGCCGCCGGGGTGGCGGTCGACGACCGCGGATTCATAACGGTGGACGCCCAGCAGCGCACGAACGTGGCGCACATCTTCGCCATCGGGGACGTCGTCGGCGAGCCGATGCTCGCCCACAAGGCCACGCATGAAGGCGTAGTCGCGGCGGAGGTCATCGCCGGCCACGACGTCACCTTCGACGCGCGCTCGATCCCCTCGGTCGCCTACACGGACCCGGAGATCGCGTGGACCGGGCTCACGGAGACCCGGGCGAAGGCACAGGACATCGCCTACGACAAGGCCGTCTTCCCTTGGGCGGCCTCCGGCCGCGCCCTGGGCGTCGGGCGCCCGGACGGAACCACCAAGCTGCTCGTCGATCCCGAGTCACGCCGGATCCTCGGCGCGGGGGTGACGGGCGTCGGCGCCGGTGAGCTGATCGCCGAGGTCGCCCTGGCGATCGAGATGGGTGCCGTGGCGGAGGACATCGCGTTGACGATCCACCCGCACCCGACCCTCTCAGAGACCATCGGTTTCGCGGCGGAGGTCGCCGAGGGGACCGTCACCGACATCATCGCCCCCCGCCGGAAGCACTAGCACATGCGTCCGCGCAGGCGAGGATCGCTCAAGCCGGATTCAAGTCGGACCCGCCTGCGGCCGACGCTATGAGGAACGTCCCCGCCAGGATCAGGTGTTGAGAACCCGGAAAACCCGCATCGTGATGCTCGTCTCCGCCGCGCTGATCGGGACGGTCGTGCTGCTGTTCGCCCTCGCCACGCTCCATGCGCGCTCGGACCGTCGGGAGGCTGCCGAACAGCGCTTCCGCAACGAGGCGACGGTCACCGCCGCCGTCATCGAGTCCGCGTTCGGCAGCTCGTCGGCCTCGGTGCAGCAGGCGTACGGCGAGGAGTTCGGCGGCGGTCCCATCACGCCAGGGGGCCTGGACCGGATCGTGCGCCAGGGGCAGCTCTCCTACGCGCTCGTGCTGAGTCCGAAAGGCGCGGTGCTGGGCACGAGCAGCGGCCTGGATCCCGCGGTCGCCGCAGCCATCGACGAACAGCCGGCGCACGTGGCGGCGGTCATCGCCGGCGCGCCTTGGCAGCTGTCCGGGGTCGTTCGTGGCCGCACCGCCGAATACGCGGCCTCTTACAAGAGCTCGGCGGGCCGTCGCATCATCGTGCAGGGGTTCCCGCTCAAGCTGATCTCGGGCTTCATCGGCGGCACGCTCTCCCAGTTGCCGAACGCCGAGCGGGAGGTCGCGTACGTCATCGACGACACGGGCCAGGTCATCGCCTCGGCGGACGCCTCGGTCGAGGTGTCGGGCCCGGCGCCCATCGTCACCGGTGATCGCGAGCAGACGAGCGCGGCGATCGGGAACACTGCGTGGAACGTCGTTCTGTCGGCCACCGCCGCCAGCCTGTACGACGGCGTCTTCAACCCCGCGCAGTGGCTGGTTCTCGTCGCCCTGGCGATTGCCGGCATCGTGGCTCTGTACTTGCTCGGCCGCGCCATGCAGACGACGCAGAAGCTCGAGGCCGCCTACGCCGAGCTCGAGCGATCGAACGCTGATCTGGCCCGCACGAACGTCGAACTTCAGCGCTCCAACGGCGAGCTCGAGCAGTTCGCCTCCGTCGCCTCCCATGACCTGCAGGAGCCCCTGCGCAAGGTGCAGACCTTCGGCGACCAGCTCCAGCGGCGCTACGCGCACCAGCTCGACGACGAGGCCAACGACTACCTCCAGCGGATGCGCAACGCGTCCGCGCGCATGTCGACGCTGATCGACGATCTGCTGCGCTTCAGCCGCGTCACGACCCACGCCAAGCCCCACGTGGCGGTGGACCTCAACCGCATCGCCCACGACGTGCTGCTCGATCTGGAGACGCGCGTCGCCGAGACGGGGGGCACCGTCGAGCTGGGCGACCTACCCGTCGTCCAAGCGGATCCGACCCAGATGCGTCAGCTCCTGCAGAACCTGATCGGCAACGCCCTCAAGTTCCACCGTCCCGGCGTGCCGCCGGTCGTCCGCATCGGGACCGCCGGGCCTGCCGACCCGGGAAGAGTGGCGTTGACCGTCTCCGACAACGGCATCGGCTTCGAAGCCGTCTACGGGGAGCGGATCTTCCAGGTCTTCGAACGACTGCACCCCCGCGACGTGTACGCCGGGACCGGGATCGGCCTCGCGCTGTGCCGCAAGATCGCGGAACGCCACGACGGCACGATCACAGCCGAGAGCCGTCCCGGCGCAGGCTCGACATTCACCGTCGTGCTGCCCGCCGCGCCCGTGCCGGCCCCGACCGGCACCCAGGAGCACGCGCATGTCTGACGGCCGTCCCATCACGATCCTGCTCGCCGACGACGACGAGGACGACCGGATGATGACGCGCGACGCGCTGCGCGACGCCCGCCTCCACAATGACCTGCGCACGGTGATCGACGGCGTCGATCTGCTCGCCTACCTCAGGCGCGAGGGCGAGTATGCGGACCCGACCGTGTCGCCTCGGCCAGGAATGATCCTTCTCGACCTCAACATGCCCCGCATGGACGGGCGCGAGGCGCTCACCGCCATCAAGCAGGACCCGGCCCTGCGCGCGATCCCGGTCGTGGTGCTCACCACGAGCAAGGCCGAGGAAGATGTCCTGCGCTCCTACGACCTCGGCGTGAACTCGTTCATCACCAAGCCCGTCACGTTCCTCGGTCTGGTCGACGTCATGAAGGTCTTCTCGCGGTACTGGTTGGAGATCGTCGAACTCCCCGTCGACGAGACCAGCGGGTGACCACCCGCGTCCTCATCGTCGACGACGACGAGGACGACGTCGTCCTGGCTGCCGGGATGCTGCGGCAGATCGACGGTGCGGTGGTGGAGACCGACGCCGCTGCCGATCTCGCCGAGGTGCAGAGCTGGCTCGAGCGCGGATCGCACGACGTCTATCTCGTCGACTACCGGCTCGGCGCGCATACCGGATTCGACGTCGCGCATGCCGTGCTCTCGCGCTTTCCGCACGCGCCGGTCATCATGCTCACGGGCACCGACGACCGCGCCGTCGACATCCGCGCGGCTGAGCAGGGCATCACCGACTATCTGGTGAAGCGCGATCTCGATCCGCGCACGCTCGAGCGCTCGGTGCGCTACGCCATCAAGCACCAGCGCGCCCTCCAGGCGCTGGCGGATTCCGAGGAGCGCTACGCCCTCGCTCTGGCCGGTGCCAACGACGGCCTGTGGGACTGGGACCTCCGAGCCGACCTGCTGTACCTGTCGCCGCGATACCGGGCGATGCTCGGGTACACATCGGATCAGCTGGGCAACGATCCCCGCGCGTGGATCGAGCGCATCCATCCCGACGATCGCGCCGGGGTCCAGGCGGCGGTGACCGACCACCTCGCGGGGCGGACGGAGCACTTCGAGGCCGAGTACCGGATGCGCACCGCCACCGGTCAGCACCGATGGATGCTCTCCCGGGCCCGCGCCGTGCGCGGCGCCGACGGCCGGGCCCTTCGCCTGGCGGGATCCCAGACGGACGTGTCGGACCGCAAGGCCGCCGAGCTGCAGCTGCAGCACGACGCGCTCCACGACGCGCTCACCGGGCTGCCCAATCGCGTGCTCTTTCAGAACCGCCTCGAGCATCTCCTCCGCCGAAGGCGCCGTGACCGCACGAGCGCGGTGCTGTTCCTGGACCTCGACCGGTTCAAGATCGTCAACGACTCGCTGGGGCATCTCGCCGGGGACGGCCTGCTCGTCGCGGTTGCCGAGCGGCTGACCGCCGTCGTGCGGCCGGCCGACACGGTGGCCCGGCTCGGGGGCGACGAGTTCACGGTCCTGCTCGAGGAGGTGCTCGACGAGCGCGAGGCGCAGGCGGTGGCCGACCGCGTGCTCCAGGGCCTGCAGGGGCCGTTCGCCGTCGCCGATCAGGACATCTACCTGTCCGCGTCGATCGGCATCGCGATGATCGGCGTGGGCGCGATCGCCGAAGAGGTGATCCGCGATGCCGACGCGGCCATGTACCGTGCCAAGAGCGAGGGCCGCGGCCGCCACGCCCTGTTCGACACCGCGCTCCACGACGCGGCGCTCGCGCGGCTCGACGTCGAGACCCGGCTCCGCCGCGGCCTGGGCGCGGGCGTGATCGGGGGCGCCGGGCTGGGCGTCGCCTACCAACCCATCGCGCGTGCCAGCGACGGTGCGCTGCACGGGTTCGAGGCGCTCGCTCGTTGGCGGGACGCCGACGGTCGCACGATGGATCCGGACGACTTCATCCCGGTGGCCGAGGAGACGGGTCTGATCGCTGCCCTGGGCCGGCTCGTGCTGCGCGAGGCCTGCCGCCAGCTCCGGCAGTGGCGCGAGACGAGTGAGGGTGCTGCCGAGCTCACCATGGCGGTCAACATCTCGGGCCGCCAGCTCCTCGAGCCGAGCTTCCCCCGCCACGTCGCCGATGCCCTGGCCGATCACGGCATCAAGCCGGATTCGCTACGTCTGGAGATCACCGAGACCGCGGCCGCCGCCGACGCCGAGGCGGTGCGCTCGGCGCTCGAGGCGCTCTACGAGAAGACGGGGGTGCGCGCGCACCTCGACGACTTCGGTACGGGTGCCGCTTCGCTCACCGCGCTCCGAGGTTTCCCCGGCGATGCGCTGAAGATCGACCGCTCCTTCGTGGAGTCGATGAGCACCGACCCGGGCGCGGTCCAGATCGTGCGCGCCGTCGTCTCCCTCGCGCACGAGCTGGGCATGAGCGTGGTGGCCGAGGGCGTCGAGACCGACTGGCAGCTCCAGCTTCTGCGCAAGCTCGACTGTGAATACGCTCAGGGGTTCCTCCTCTCCCGCCCGCTGGACGCCATGGCGGCGGGCCGGCTGCTGGAAACGGGCATGATCACCGCGGGGTGACGCTCCCCGAGGTTGGGGCTCGCATCCGGCCCTAAGGTCGGGGACCGCACCATTCTCTGGTCACGCACTAGGCTTACCTGAAGTAAGTGGCTTTTGAATGGGTGGGACTCATCGCGTTCGTCTTATTGGCGCTCGCCTTCGATCTTCGATCTGGTGCGCGCGCGGCGCCGTCGATGCGATCCGCGCTGGTCTGGTCGATCATCTGGACGGTCCTCGGCCTGCTCTTCGCGATCATCCTGTTCGCGGTCGAGGGGTCGAGCCAGGCCGGGGACTACCTCTCGGGATTCCTGATCGAGAAATCCCTGTCGCTGGACAACCTGTTCGTGTTCGCGATCCTGTTCACGTTCTTCGCGATCCCGGACGCCGACCGTCAGCGGGTGCTCGTGCTGGGCATCGCCGGCGCGATCGTCCTGCGCACCATCTTCATCCTGGCGGGCGTCGCGATCCTCGATGCCTTCGACTGGTTCACCTACGTGCTCGGCGCGGTGCTCGCGCTCACCGCCTACAACATCGCCAAGCACGGCAACGAGGAGATGGACCCCGAGAACACGCGGGTCATGAAGGTCGTCCGGCGCGTCACGCCGGAGGGCACCTCGAACTTCGTGCTCGCGCTCGTGGCCGTGGCGGCGTTCGACGTCATGTTCGCGATCGACTCGATCCCGGCCATCTTCGCCATCACGCGGGAGACCTACATCGTCTTCGCGGCGAACGCTTTCAGCCTGCTCGGCATGGTGAGCCTGTACTTCCTGCTGGACACGTTGCTGGACCGTTTCCGCTACCTCTCGCAGGGGCTGGCGGTCATCCTCGCCTACGTCGCGCTCAAGCTGCTGCTCGAAGATTTCGTGCATCCGCCCGAGTGGCTCAACCTCGTGGTCGTGGTGGTCACGCTGACCGTGGCGGCGCTGCTCTCTAAGCGACGCGAAGACGTCGACGCGGCGGAAGCCGCCGCAAATCCCGAACCACTCCCTCGATAAGGCGCTCGGAGTCATCGGCTCGGCCGTCGGTCACCGCGCCGACGATCCCTCGCTTGCGCGAGATGAGCTCGATCATCGTCTCGTCGATGGTCTGCGCCGCCAGCAGATACCAGGCGGTGACCGACTCCTCCTGGCCGATGCGGTGCAGGCGGTCCTCAGCCTGATCGTGCATCGCGGGGGTCCACTCGAGGTCCAGGAAGGCGACGTTGGAGGCACGGGTCAGCGTGATGCCCTGCCCCGCGACCCGGGTCGCGCAGACGATCAGGCCGCCGTCGCGCTGGAAGGCGTGCACGGCCTCTTCACGGCGCTCGATCGAGTCGTCGCCGACGAGGTGCAGCGCATCGGGGAACCGGTGCAGGACCAGCTCCTGGACCTCGCGTGAGCCGCTGAAGACCACGAGCGGCTCCTCGGACTCCAGGAAGTCGGCGATCCAGGCCAGGGCGGCGCCGAGCTTGCCCCGAGCCGCCAGCCGCCGCAGCGCGTTGAGCTGCGCGAGGCGTTCGGCGCGCAGCGTCGCCGCCACGCGGGCCTCGAGCTCGGACAGCTCGAGCGGCTGCTCGCGCAGCCAGGCGACCACGTCTTCTTCCGCCATGCGGTACTCGCGCTCGTTGTCGAGGGCGACCGGCACGATGACCTGCCGCTTTGCGGGAAGCTGGGGCAGCACCTCGCTCTTGAGGCGCCGCACGAAGCAACGCCGGCGCAGATGCCAGTGGATGCGCTCCTCGGCGCCGGCACCCTGGAAGCGGCGCGCGAACTTGGCCCCCGAGCCGAAGTCCTCGAGGCGCCCAATGATGCGCAGCTGCGCGATGAGCTCCTCCGGATGGTTCATGACCGGGGTGCCGGTGAGCGCGAGGCGCAGCGCGTCGGGGGCGAGGGACTGCGCGAGCTTGCGCGTGGCGGCGGTGCGCTTGGCGCGCGGGTTCTTGACGTAATGCGACTCGTCGAGAAGCAGCGCCTTGGGCTGGCGCAGCGCGAGGCGGGAGGCGTGCGCGGCGACGATCTCGTAGTTGAGGATCGTGATGTCGGCACCGTCGTCGGCTGCGACGCCGGTACCGGAGATGACCGTGACCCGCCGGTGGGGGAGCCAGTGGGCCGCCTCCCGCTGCCAGTTGAGCTTGAGGCTGGCGGGGCAGATGACGACGGCGGGGTAGGCGTCGTCCTCCTCGAGCGCCGCGAGACCCTCGACCGTCTTGCCCAGGCCCTGCTCGTCGGCCAGGAAGGAACGCCGCGCCCGCAGGACGTACTGGACGCCGGCGCGTTGGAACGGGCGCAGCACGCCGCCCAGGCGCGGCTCGCAGGCAAGCGGCGGACCGTCGTGCGCCCGTGAGCGGCGCACCTCCTCGATGGCGATGCCGTGCTCGCGGCGCAGGTCCTGGAGGGCGACGAGCGCGTTGGCCGCCACGTCGATGTCGAAGGTCCGCACGTAGTGCTCGAGCGGCTCGAGCAGGTAGGGGTCGATCGGCAGGGTGCGGCCGTGGGCCTCGGCCGCGGGCAGGGCGAGGAACGCTCCGATCGCGTCGGGGTCCCAGTTGACCTCGAGCTTGAAGCGGGGTTCGCCGACGCTCTGGGAGTAGACGAGCGTCGCGGGGGCGGGCGTCTCGCCGACGAGCAGGCGCTGCAGGCAGCGCGAGGCGCGCTGGTCGAACCGCGCCCCCGGCAGTTCCTGCAGCGCGCGCGCCGCTTCGATGGAGAACGGGGTGACCGGTTGCAGGCCGTCGGGAAGCTCACCGGCGATCCGCTCGAGCAGGAAGGCCCCGGTGCCGCCGCTGCGCCCGGCGCTCACGCGGCCGACCCAGCCCGTCACGGCCCGTGCCAGCCACGCCTCGACCTCGTCGGAGGTCGTCAGCCAGTCGTTGCGCTCGAGGACGCCCTTGACGTAGGGCGCCGTCGCGTCGGCCCGCGGGGCCCACCACTCCTTGGCCTCCCAGTCGAAGCGCCGCCCCGGGATCGCCCGCACGGCGTCGACGACATCCGGCTTGTAAGGGAAGGCGAAGACGACGTGGTCGTGGCCGTAGCGGTCCTGACGCAGCGTGACGTGGGGCGCCTCGGGCACCGCCTTCACCGGCGGCGCACCTCTTCCACGAGTGCGGCGATCAGGCTCGACCCCTCGTCGGCCTCCGGGTGCCACTGCACACCGAGGGCGAAGCGGTGCGACGGGGATTCGAACGCCTCGGGCAGGTCGTCGCCCTCGCTCCATCCCGTGACGGTGAACCCTTCCGCCACCCGGTCGATCGCCTGATGATGGTGGGACTTGACCACGGTCTCGGTCCCGCCGGCGACGCGCGCGGCGAGCGAGTCCTCGGCGAGCCGGACCGAGTGGTCGTAGTAGTCGCCTTCGGTGTGGCGATGGTCCTCGTGGCCGACCACGTCGGGCACGTGTTCGATCAGCGACCCGCCTCCGGCGACGTTCATGACCTGCATGCCGCGGCAGACCCCGAGCAGGGGGAGGTCCCGTTCCAGCGCGCGCAGCCCGAGCGCCATCTCGAACGCGTCGCGTTCGGGGTGGTCGCCGACGTCGACCCCGCCGGCCAACACGAGCCCGTCGATGCGGTCGAGCAACTCGTCGGGATCGGCCGTGCTCACCGGATCGGGCACGAGCACGAGGGCGAGCGCTCCGGCGCGCTGTACGGCGCGGACGTAGTCAAGAGGCAACAAAACCGAGTCCTGGTCCCACGGGCCGAACTGCGCCCGCGTGTGCGTCGCGCAAAGACCGATCACGGGGCGTGCTGAGGACACCCTTGGGACGTTACCCTCACCAGGGGTGGAGGGCCATCAGCGGACCGCACAGCTGTCGGTCCTTGCGGCCATCGTGCTGGTGGCCGTCAAACTGGCCACCGGATTGGCCACCGGGAGCCTCGGCCTCATCGGCGAGGCGCTGCACTCCGGCACCGATCTCGTCGCCGCCCTCCTGACGCTCTATGCGGTGCGTGTCTCCGTCCGCCCACCCGACCGCGAGCACCCGTTCGGCCACGGCAAGGCCGAGCATCTGGCGGCGCTGGCCGAGGCGGCCTTCCTGGTCGTCGCGTCGATCGTGCTCTCGGTGCTGGCCGTCCTGCGGCTGCGCGACGGCAGCGGGGTCGAGGTCGACGCGGCCTGGTACGCGCTCGTGGTCCTCGTCTTCGTGATCATCGTCGACGCCGGCCGCGCGTCGGCCTCCTATCGCGGGGCCAAGCGCTACGACTCCCCGGCGCTGGCCGCAAACGCGCTGCACTTCACCGGCGATCTGCTGGGGTCGGTCGCCGTGCTCTCCGGCCTGCTGTTCGTGCGTGCCGGCTATCCCCAGGGCGACGCGATCGCGGCGCTGATCGTCGCCGCGCTCGTGGTCGTGGCCGCGGTCCGGCTCGCGCGCAACAACGTGCAGGTGCTCATGGACCGGGCCCCGGAGACGGCCGCCAGCGCCGCCCGGGACGCGATCGCCCGCGACGAGCCGGGCGCCGAGGTCAGGCGCCTGCGCGTGCGCGAGGCGGCCGGCTCGTACTTCGTCGACGTCGTCGTCGGCGTGCCGGCGGACGCCGTGGTGGGCCAGGGCCACGCGCTCGCCGACGGGATCGAGCTCGCGGTGCGCGAGGCACTGCCGCGCGCCGATGTCGTGGTCCACGTCGAACCGGGGGAGGCGCGTGATCTGCGTGAGCGCATCAACGCCGCCGCCTCGGGGGTCCGCAATGTCCGCGAGATCCACAACGTCCGGATCGTGACGGTGGAGGGTGCGCCCGAGCTGTCGCTGCACCTCAAGCTCCCGGGGGCGCTGGCGCTCGACGAGGCGCATGCCGTCGCCACGGAGGTGGAGCGGGCGATCCGTGCTGCGGCACCGGAGCTCTCCGACGTCCACACCCACATCGAGCCGCTCTCAGTCGAGCGTGCCGGCGAGGACCTCGAGGCGGGCGACGAGCGAGCGATCATCGCCGACGTCGTCCGCTCGCTGACCGGCCGGCCGCCCGAGGTGCTGCGCATGCGGGCCACCGAGAGCGGACGCATCGTCGCCCTGCTCACCGTCGGCCTCGACGCGGGTCAGCAGCTCGCCGACGCCCACGCCATCGCCACGCGCATCGAAGAGGAGGTCATCCGCCGCGCGCCCGCGGTCGTCGACCTCGTCATCCACACCGAGCCGCGCACGTGACCGCGATCCGCGCGGTCGCCGAGGCCGACGTCGGGCCGATCGTCGCCCTCCTCGCCGATCCGGGCGTCCGGCGCTGGTGGGGCGACACCCCTGAGCCGGTCGTCCGGGAGCGGATGGTCGAAGCCTTCGTCGTCACCGTCGACGATGAGCCGGCCGGCTGGCTGCAGTACGAGGAGGAGACCTGGTTCCAGGGTCCCTGCGTCGAGTTCGACATCGCGATCGCGGACCGCTATCAGGGCCAGGGCCACGCCCCGCGCGCGCTGCGGCTGGCCGTGGCGCACTTCGCCGCGCGGGGTCATCACCGCTTCACGATCTCGCCGGCGGTGGCCAACGAGCCCGCGGTCCGCGCGTACGCGGCGGCCGGCTTCGAGCCCGTCGGCATCCTGCGGCAGGCGTCGCGGGTCTACCCCGAGGACGCGTTCGAGGACGAGCTGCTGATGGATCTCATCGTTCCGCCATGAAGGTCCTGACCGTCTCGAGGGTGTCGGCCTCGGCCGGGGTCTTGTCCTGGCGGTAGCGCAGCACTCGCGCGAAGCGCAACGTTACGCCGCCCGGGTAACGGGTCGAGGCCTGGACGCCGTCGAAGGCGATCTCCACGACGAGCTCGGGCCGCACGCGTACGACCCAGCCGTCGTCGGCGACGGCGAGGTCGCGCAGCCGCTCGGTCTGCCAGCGCAGTAGGTCGTCGGTGAGCCCCTTGAAGGTCTTGCCCAGCATCACGAACCCGTCCACGCCGCGGGCCCCGAGGTGGAGGTTCGAGAGCAGGCCGCGCCGGCGCCCCGACCCGTGCTCGACCGCGAGCACGACCAGATCGAGGGTGTGGACGGGCTTGACCTTCAGCCAGCCCGCACCCCGGCGCCCCGCCGCGTAGGGGGCGTCGAGCGACTTGACGATGACCCCCTCGTGACCCGCGGCCAGCGCCTCCTCCAGCGTGCCGTGCGGGACGCGCTGATGCGCGGGCACGACCGCGGCGAGCTCGGCCGCCCGGTCGCGACCCTGCGCGTCGAGCAGGTCGCGCCCGTCACGGTGCAGCAGGTCGAAGTACAGGCCGGTGAGCTCGACATCGGAGCGGCCGCGAGTGCCGAAGCGCGACGCCGTCACCTGGAAGGGATGGGGTGTGCCGTCGGCGCGCAGGGCGATCGCCTCGCCGTCGAGGACGAGCTGCTGCGCGGGCAGGGCGCGGACGGCGCGGACCAGCTCGGGCACGCGCGCCGTGATGTCGTCGAGGCTGCGGGTGAAGACGGACACCCGCTCGCCGTCGCGATGGACCTGGATGCGCGCCCCGTCGAGCTTGAACTCAACCGCGGCGTCGCCGGCCTTGGCCAGCGCCTCCTCGACGCTCTTGGCCGTTCCGGCGAGCATGGGCTGGACCGGCCGGCCGACCTGCAGGCGGACGGCGTCCAGGCCCGCCTTGCCTTCGCCGAGCGCAACGGCTGCCACCTCCGGCTGCTCGCCGGCGAGCATCAGCGCGCGGCGGACGAGCGCCACCGGCACGCCGGCCGCCGTGGCGATCGCGGTCGTGACCACGCCCTCGAGCGCTCCCTGGCGCAGTCCGCCGGTGAGCAGCCCGCGCAGCAGCCGCTGCTCGGGTTCGGTCGCGCGCGCGAAGAGCGCCTCGAGCTCGGCGCGCCGGGCTGCGACCGAGCCTGCACCGCCGAGGGCGCCGATGCGCGCGAAGGTGTCCGCGACCTCGCCCACGGTCAGCGTCGCGGCCGGAGCCGGCGGGGGGACGGTGCGCAACGACGCCCAGCCGACGCCGATCTGGCGCTGCAGCAGGGCGCCCGCCAGGAAGGCGGTGCCCGCCCGGATCTCGTCCGGTTCAAGCGCGCCCAGCACCGTCGCGAGCAGCGCGACCTTGACGTTGCGGGCGGGCTCGGCCCGCACCGCGTCCGAAGCGGCGGCCAGCTCGGCGAACCTCATGTGGGTAGCCGCGCCTCCTCGAGGTCGAGCTCGCGTTCGATGACCCGCAGCGTCTCCGGGCGCAGCTCACCCTCGGCTCGTAGGCCGAGCAGCGCTGCGCGCTCGATGCCGATCAGCTCGCGCCGCAGCCGTGAGTACCGGAACCGCTGCTCGCGCACGCGGCTGCGTCCGTCTTCTTCGCCCGCGAGCACGTCCTGACACATCCGGAACCGCGCGCGATACAGATCACGCAGCCGTTCGACGGCCTCCGGCAGCTCGCCGCCGGCCTCGTCGGCGAGCTCGTCGAGCCGGTCGAGCGCGGACTGCGCTGCCTCCAGGCGGGCCATCGCCTCCTCGGGCGACCAGGCGCGCAGCTCGCGCACGCCGAGCAGGCGGATCAGCGGCCCGATCGTCAGCCCCTGACCCACGAGGGTCACGGCGATCACGAAGAAGGTCAGCACGATGATCTGGTCGCGGCCGACGACCTCGAGCGGGATCGACAGAGCGACCGCGAGCGAGATCGCCCCGCGCATACCGCTCCACCCGAGCAGGACGCGCTCGCGCCAGTTGTCGGCCATCGACACCCAGGGCGCG
Organism: uncultured Solirubrobacteraceae bacterium; assembly: GCA_963781415.1. GTDB lineage: Bacteria > Actinomycetota > Thermoleophilia > Solirubrobacterales > Solirubrobacteraceae > DATLGB01. The sequence goes on along the minus strand of CAWAFT010000002.1, from coordinate 1,457,585 downwards.
AACTGGGCGAGGATCCGCACGCCGATCACCACTCCGGCGATGGCCAGCCCTGGGCCGACCACGTCGGTGAATGGGAGCTCCTCGCTCAGGGCGGGGAACTGCAGTCCGAGCAGGATGAAGATGAGGGCGTTGAGGATGAACTCGAGCACCTCCCAGAAGGCCTGCGCGCTCAGCCGCACGTCGGCGTCGAACGCCGTGGGGGCGTGCCACCCCAGATAGAGGCCCGACAGCACCGCCGCCAGGACGCCCGACACGTGCGCCTCCTCGCCCAGGATGTAGGCGCCGTAGGCGCTGATCAACGTGGCGACGATGCTCAGCGGCCGGTCCGACAGCTGCGTGATCACCCGCACGACGATCCAGCCCACGACGAGGCCGAGCGCGATGCCGCCGAGCACCGAGGTGAAGACCTCCACGGCGACGTCGGTGGCGTCGAGCGTCGCTCCCGTCGCAACCCCCACGGCCACCCGGAACGCGACGAGCGCCGATGCGTCGTTGACCATCGCCTCGCCCTCGGCGATGAGCCGGACGCGGTCGGGGACCTTGGCGCGCCGGAAGGTCGCCAGCGCGGCGACGGGATCCGTCGGCGCGACGGCGGCGCCGAGGACGAACGCGCCCGCCCAGGGCAGCCCGTCGACCAGCGCGTGGGCCACGACGGCCACCGCGCTCATCGTCGCCAGCACGAGAAACAGGGCGAGGTGCGTGAGCGCCGCCCGCTCGGCGAGCAGCTCCTGCGGTGACGCGTTGTACCCGGCCGCCACCAGCAGGGGAGGGAGGAAGACCAGGAAGACGACCTCCGGAGCGAGCTCGATGTCGGGCAGTCCCGGGACGAAGCCGATCGCCAGCCCGCCGAGGACGAGGACGATCGGGTAGGGGACCCGGATGACGTCGGCGATGCGCACGAGCCCGGCCGCGGCGAGCAGGAGGACGAACAGGAACTCGAGCTCGTTCACGCGGTGATCGTACGATCGGGCGGTGAGCGACCTCTCCGTCCCCGTCACCGCCGACGACCACATCCGCGGGGATGGGTCCGCGGACCTCGAGCTCGTCATGTACGGAGACTTCGAGTGTCCCTACTGCGTCGCGTCCCAGCGGGTGCTGGCACGGGTCGAGAAGCGGCTCGCCGGTCGCCTCCGGCTCGTCTTCCGCCATTTCCCGATCGAGGGAACGCATCCGCACGCCATGCATGCCGCCCAGGTCGCCGAGGCCGCCGCGGCGCAGGACGCGTTCTGGCCGATGCACGACGCCCTGTACGCCTCGCGCGGGCGGCTCACCGACGAAGACCTCGCCGCCCGCGCGGCCGAGCTCGGTCTCGACGCCGACCGCGTCCGGGCCGAGCTGACCGCCGGCGCGCATACCGCGCGCATCGAACGCGACCGCGCGTCCGGCCGAGCGTCGGGCATCACCGGCACGCCTGGCTTCTTCGCCAACGGCAGGCGGGTCGACTCCGCGTTTGACGCCGGCTCGCTCGTCGCGGCGCTGCTGGCCTAGCCTTTCGTGACTGTGACGCCGTTCGAAGTGTCTTCGCGCCGCGAGGATGACGCATTGGTGGTGGTTTGTTCAGGCGAGCTCGACGTCTCGACCGTCGACACCGTCCGCAAGGCGCTCTCTGAACGCGGACCCGGGGAGGAGGTCGTCCTCGATCTCGGGAGGCTCACCTTCCTGGACACCTCGGGCATCCAGCTCGTGGTGGAAACCCATCGCGAGGCACGTGACACACCGTTCGGGCTTCGTCTGCTGCGTGCGCCCCACCGCGTGCATCGTGTCTTCGAGCTGGCGGGTCTTGAGGGCGTCCTGCCGTTCGAGGGAGGCGAGCAGGATGGCTGAGCGGCTGCGTCTGGACCGCCGCCCCGAGGCGCCGTCGATCGCGCGCAACGCGGTCGCGGAATGGCTCGTCGACCACGTCGACAGCCATGCGCTCAACGACATCAAGCTGCTCGTCTCCGAGCTCGTCACCAACGCCGTGCGCCATCAGTCCGGCCAGGGCCCCATCGACGTGGCGGTGAAGGTCAGCCGCTCCCGCGTGCGCGTCGAGGTCTCAGATCCCGGCGAGGGCTTCCCGAAGCCCTCGGTCGGCGAGCCCCCGCCCGAGGTGCTCGGCGGGCGCGGGCTGCTCATCGTCGACCGCGTCGCCGCGCGCTGGGGCGTCTCGTCCGACCGGCCCACCCGGGTCTGGTTCGAGCTCGAGCGCTAGCCGAAGAAGACTTCGGCCGTCTCGAAGAACGCAGGGTCGAGCAGCTTCGGCTCCGCCAGCGCCTCGGCCAGCGGTACGCAGATGATGTCCGTCCCGCGCAGCGCGACCATCTTGCCGGTATCGCCGCGGGTCACCGCGTCGACGGCAGCCACGCCGAAGCGCGTGGCCAGCACCCGGTCGTAGGCGTTGGGCGTGCCGCCCCGCTGCACGTGGCCGAGGATCGTCATGCGCGTCTCGTAGCCCGTCCGCTCCTCGATCTCGCCCTCGAGTTGCACGGCAACGCCGCCGAGGCGAGCGTGGCCGAACGCGTCGACCTGGCCGGTTGCGCTCGCCGCCTCGGCGTCAGCAGGATGGGCTCCTTCGCTGACGACGACGATCGAGAAGAGGCGGCCCTTCGCGTGCCGTCTGCGCAGGTGGTCGCACACCTGCTCGATGTCGAAGGGCCGCTCGGGGACGAGGATCGCGTCTGCGCCACCTGCCATGCCCGAGTAGGCGGCGATCCAGCCTGCGTGGCGCCCCATCACCTCGACGACGATCACCCGATTGTGAGATTCCGCCGTGGTGTGCAGCCGGTCGATCGCGTCGGTGGCGATCTGTACGGCGGTCTGGAAGCCGAAGGTGAAGTCGGTGCCCGCGAGGTCGTTGTCGATCGTCTTGGGGACGCCGACGACGGGCACACCGGCCTCGGCGAGCTTGCCCGCCACGCCGAGTGTGTCCTCTCCGCCGATCGGGATGAGCGCCTCGACCCCGGCCTTCTTCATCCCGGCCAGAACGCCGTCGACCCCGGCGCCGTCCTCCTTGAAGGGGTTCGTCCGCGACGTGCCGAGAATCGTGCCGCCACGTGGCAGGATCCCGCGCGTCGTCGCGTGGTCGAGCTCGAGGCCCTCCCCCGAGAGGACGCCGGCCCAGCCGTACTTGAAGCCGAAGAACTCATGGCCGTGGACATCGATGCCCTTCCGCACCACGGCGCGGATGACCGCGTTGAGGCCGGGGCAGTCACCGCCACCGGTCAGGACTCCGATGCGCGCCATGCGCGAACCATACGCGGGGGCCCGCCCGGGCGGCGGGCCCCCGCGCGCGCCTCAGTTCGCGGAGCTGGACGCGATGCGCTTCACACGCTCGCACGAGCCGTTGGGATCGCCGGTGGTGGTGGCGTCCTCGATCACGTCGGACGCGTCGATGACGGCGCGGTCGCGGCCGTTGCCGCAGTTGATGACGTCCGTCTCGCCGTCGGCTGCGCGGATGCGGTCGTTGCCGTCCTCGCCACGGATCGTGTCGTTGCCGGGACCGCCGACCAGGAAATCGGCAGCGTCGCCGCCGGCGATCCGGTCGTTGCCCGGACCACCGAAGACGCGGTCGCGGCTCTCGAGGTCGCCGGCCTCCGGCACGTCGCCGATGAGTACGTCGTCACCCGCGTTGCCGCGGATGCGATCGTTGTCGTACAGGCCGTTGATGTAGTCGTTGCCGGCACGGCCCACGAGGCGGTCGTTGCCCTTGCGGCCGAGCAGGCGGTCGTCGCCGGGGCCGCCGAAGACGCGGTCGTTGCCCTCGCCGCCATCCACCACGTCGTCGCCACCGCGGGCGAAGACCCGATCGTCACCGGTGAGGGCATCGATCCTGTCGTCGGCCTTCGAGCCGACGATGCGGTCATTGCCCGGCGTACCCGTGATGTTCAGCGCAAGCGCCGTGGCGGCCGTGAGCGCGACGAGCGCAACCGCGGCCACGAGGCCGATCCCGATCTTTGAACGGTGCAGCATGGTCCTACCTCCTGAGAATGATTGACACCCTCCTGATCCCCGCTGCGAACGGCCAGTTGCCGGTATCTCAGAGAACTCTCAAGCGCCCCTCATGGCGGCGCTATCGTTCCCTGCCCTTGGGGGCGTAGCTCAGTTGGTTAGAGCGCCGGCCTGTCACGCCGGAGGTCGCGGGTTCGAGTCCCGTCGCTCCCGTCCCCGGGAGCCTGGAGTCCGCAGGCCGATGGAGCGCCGGCCAATCGGCTCCCGCCCCTCGCCCCATCCGTACGCTTCGACGCCATGCGTCACCTCTGGTCCTGGGTCTTCGTGGCCGTCGCCCTGGCGCTGCCTGCCTCGGCGTCCGCGTGCCCGGTGTCACCCGAGTCGAACGGCACGGGCTACGAACCGGCCGGCAACGTGCGATCGCTGCCGCCGACGAGCGCCGGGCCGGACATCCTGCACCGGCAGCTCCCGACATCGCCGCAGCTGGAGAACACGCGCAACTGGGGTGCGCCGCCGATTCTCATCTCCGGCGCGCAGGCTTACCGGAGAGGCGAGTTCCTCTACCAGGACTTCCTCTATGACGACCGCGCGCTGACGTATCCGGACGAGCCGGCGCGGCTGGCGCGCAATGCGGCCGACATCGTGGAGGTGCGGCTCGAGCCGCTGAAGGCCGCCACGGCGATCCGCGTCACGCTCAACTCGATGCTCGACCCCGACGCGGCCGCGGTGACGATCGGGCTCGGCGGCGGCGATCAGGCCCGCGAGATGCCACACAACGCGGGGGCGAAGATGCCCGCGGAAGTGTTCGTGACCGCCCACGGGTGTTCCGGCGACGTTGTCGGCGCGGGCGATGGCTCGGCGCTCGCAGATCCGGTCGTCACCACCGACCTCGAGCGCCGTCAGTTGCAGATCAAGGTCCCGTATCGTGCGTTTGATCCGCGCGGACGCACGGTGCGCGTGGCCGCGGCGGTGGGGCTGTGGGACGCCGAGAACGACGAGTACCTGCGGCCGGACCCTGACCGCCCCGCGTTCTTCAACGTCGCCTTCCGCAAGCCCGGGGATTGGACCCAGAACACCTGGATGGACGTCGGTCAGAACGCCGCGCTGGCCTCCGGCGACCTCAGTCCGCTCGCGGCGGTCGTGGACTTCGACAAGCTGGCCGCGCACACCCGCGACGAGCGCGGGGTACCCAGGACCGGGCCCATGAACCGCATCATGGTCAGCCATTTCGAAGAGGTCCAGGGTCGCGGCAGCTCGTCGGGCGGCGACATCCTCGGCAACTACGCGTGCGATCCGCCCGACTGCACCTACCAGTTCTCCGGGCGCCTGCAGCCCTACTCGATCTACGTCCCCGCACGGGTGCAGCCGGCCGACGGCTACGGGCTCGTGGTCAGCCTGCACGGCGCCGACTCGAATCACAATCACTTCGAGGGCGGGAGCACCGAGCCGCCTCTGTCGGTGTGGCAGATGCTGGCCGAGGAGGGGATCCCGTCGATCAGGGTGCAACCCAACGCCCGGGGGAAGACGTACTGCTACTACGGCATGGCCGGCGCGGATGTGTTCGAGGTGTGGGCCGACGTCGCCTCGCACTATCGCCTCGATCCGCGACAGTCGCTGCTGACCGGATCGTCGATGGGCGGCTTCGGTACCTACAAGCTCGCCACCCAGTTCCCCGACCTGTTCAAGGCGATCTTCCCCAACGTCGCACCCGAGATCTGCGCGCTCACCGAAGCCGGGGCGGCGCTCGGCGCGCACACGGGCGACACCGGCATCGGTGACGCGTTCGCGAGCCTCCGCCATGTCCCGGTGCTCGCGACGTCCGGCCTCGACGACCCGCTGGTGGATGTCGCCATCACCACTCGCAGCGCCCTCCGCCTCGATGAGCTCGGCTACCGCTACGACGCCTGGCACTTCCAGAGCACCGACCCCGGCGCGGGCCACGCGGAGTACCGGCAGTTCGTGCGCGACGAGTACGGCGTGCTGAACCGCAGCACGAGTCGCGTGCAGCGCAATCCGCGGCGCGTCACGTACGTGTTCAATGGCTTCGCCAGCGATGATCGCTACGGACTGGGCTCGGACCACGCGTACTGGGTCCGCGGCCTGCAGCTCGCCGATCCTGGTTCGAGCCCCCAGATGGGGACGATCGACGTCACCTCGAGCGCGATTCCGGCTCGCGCTGAAGTGGCACTGCCGACGGAAAACGCCGCCGGCGCGCTGTTCAACGGTGCGCGGGCCTACAAGCGCCAGACGCGTCGCTGGCGGCCCGGCGCACCCGAGCCGGTGTCCGACGCGTTTGCGATGCGCACGACGAACCTCGAGGCCGCCGAGCTCGACCTGCGGCGCATGCGACTACCCGCGACCGGCACGATCGACGGGACCGTCGAGGCGGATGCCGAGCTCCAACTGCGCCTGGCCGGCAGCTTCACGAAGGATGTCGTGGTCATGCGCGGCGGTCAGACGGAGCCGGCGCTCATCGACGGGAAGGCCCTGGTCGTGACGCTTCCCGCCGGAACCTCGCAGCTGCGAATCACGCAGCCGGAGTCCTCGTGCCGGCGTCGCAGGGCGACCCTTCGCGTGCGAGCACCGCGCGGCGATCGCCTGCGCAGTGTGCGCGTCTACGTCAACGGCAAGCGCGTGCGCTCCGTTCGCGGGCGCGCTGCGCGCCGCGCGATCCGCATCGAGCTTCCTCGTGCGCGTACCCGGGTCGTGATCCGGGCCACGACGCGCACGGGGCGTCGCCTGGTGCGCCGCAAGACGTACCGCGCCTGCGGGTGACGACTGCGCGCGGGGACCCATCACCGTTCGGGGTGTCGTCAAATCCGGATCGATTCCAGATTTGTGCGACACTCGAGGAGTGCTGGCCAACGCCGAGTTCGAGGATCTGCTGCGCGCGACGCAGCTACGCGTCACGCGCCCGCGCCTCGCGGTCCTGGCCGCCGTGCGCGACGAGCCGCACGCGGACACGCGCTCGATCGTCGAGCGCGTGCGTGGCGAGCTCGGCGGTGTATCCCCGCAGGCCGTCTATGACGGCCTGCGCGTGCTGACGGAGGCGGGACTGATGCGACGCATCGATCCGCCCGGGTCGGTTCCGCGCTACGAGCTGCGCACGGGCGACAACCACCACCACGTGGTCTGCCGGTCGTGCGGGGCCATCGCGGATGTCGACTGCACCGTCGGCGCCGCGCCGTGCCTGTCGCCCTCCGAACATCACGGCTACGCCATCGACGAAGCCGAGGTCGTCTTCCGCGGCCTGTGCGTCGCCTGCAGTCCCCCAACCCACCCCTGAAACGCAGAGAGGTCCCGATGTCCACTGGTCACGATGCAGTCGTAGGAGACATGAGCGAGGAGCCCGCGGCCGGCGGTTGTCCCGTCGCGCACGACCGCGCCCCGCACCCGACCGAGGGTGGTGGCAATGGCGGCTGGTGGCCGGGACGCCTCAACCTGAAGATCCTCGCCAAGAACCCCGCCGTCGCCAACCCGCTCGGCGAAGAATTCGACTACGCGAAGGCCTTCTCGACGCTCGATCTCGCCGCGGTCAAGCAGGACATCGCGGAGGTGCTCACCACCTCGCAGGAGTGGTGGCCAGCCGACTACGGCCACTACGGCCCCTTCATGATCCGCATGGCCTGGCACAGCGCGGGCACCTACCGCATCAGCGACGGCCGCGGTGGCGCCGGCGCCGGGCAGCAGCGCTTCGCGCCGCTGAACTCCTGGCCCGACAACGCCAACCTCGACAAGGCCCGCCGGCTCATGTGGCCGGTGAAGCGCAAGTACGGCCGCAGCCTCTCCTGGGCCGACCTCATCGTCCTCACCGGCAACGTCGCGCTGGAGACGATGGGCTTCGCCACCTTCGGCTTCGCCGGCGGGCGCGAGGACGTCTGGGAGCCCGACGAGGACGTCTACTGGGGCCCGGAGACGGAGTGGCTCGGAGACGAGCGCTACACGGGCGACCGCGAGCTCGAGGATCCCCTCGGCGCCGTGCAGATGGGCCTGATCTACGTCAACCCAGAGGGCCCGAACGGCAACCCGGACCCGGCTTCCTCCGCGCGCGACATCCGCGAGACCTTCGGCCGGATGGCCATGAACGACGAGGAGACGGTCGCGCTCATCGCCGGCGGTCACACGTTCGGCAAGACGCATGGCGCCGCTCCGCCCGACGACTACGTCGGCCCCGAGCCCGAGGGCGCCCCGCTCGAGGAGCAGGGCCTCGGCTGGCGCAACTCGTTCAACAGCGGCAGGGGCGGCGACACGATCACCAGCGGCCTCGAGGGAGCCTGGACGCACACGCCGATCACCTGGGACAACAGCTACTTCGACCTGCTCTTCGAGCACGAGTGGGAGCTCGTCCGCAGCCCGGCCGGTGCCCAGCAGTGGGCCCCGAAGGACGGTGCGGCCGCCGACCTGGTGCCCGACGCGCACGACCCGTCGCGCCGGCACCCGCCGATGATGGCGACGACGGACGTCGCGCTGCGCGTCGACCCGGAGTACGAGCGGATCTCGCGGCGCTTCCACGCGAACCCAGAAGAGTTCGCCGATGCGTTCGCCCGGGCCTGGTTCAAGCTCACGCACCGCGACATGGGCCCGGTTTTCCGGTACCTCGGTCCCGAGGTTCCGTCGGAGACGCTGCTGTGGCAGGACCCCGTTCCCGCCGCCGCCTACGAGCCGATCGGCGCCGAGGAGATCGCCGCACTCAAGGCGCAGGTGCTCGAATCCGGGCTCTCTGTCTCCGGGCTCGTCTCGACCGCGTGGGCGTCGGCGTCGACGTTCCGCGGCAGCGACAAGCGCGGTGGCGCCAACGGTGCGCGCATCCGGCTCGAGCCCCAGCGGGGCTGGGAGGTCAATGACCCTGAGCAGCTCGCGACGGTACTCAGCACGCTCGAGGACATCCAGGCGTCCTTCAACGGCGCGCAGAACGGCAGCGGAAAGCAGGTGTCGCTGGCAGATCTGATCGTGATCGCCGGCTCCGCCGCTGTCGAGAAGGCGGCCTCTGTCGCCGGCGTCGAGGTCGAGGTCCCGGTAACGGTCGGACGCACTGACGCCTCACAGGAGCAGACCGACGTGGACTCGTTCGCTCCGCTCGAGCCCAATGCGGACGGGTTCCGCAACTACCTCAGCGGCCGGCAGCGGCTGACCGCGGAGTACCTGCTCATCGACAAGGCCAACCTGCTCACCCTGAGCGCGCCCGAGATGACCGTGCTCGTCGGCGGCCTGCGCGTCCTGGGCGCGAACGCGGGCGGCTCGTCGCACGGCGTGCTCACCGATACGCCCGGCACCCTCGACAACGCGTTCTTCGTCAACCTGCTCGACCTGGGCATGCAGTGGTCGCCGACGGCCGAGGACGCGGGCACGTTCGAGGGTCGCGATGTCGCCACGGGCGACGTCCGGTGGACGGGCACCCGCGTCGACCTGGTGTTCGGCTCGAACTCCGAGCTGCGCGCGCTCGCCGAGGTGTACGCGAGCGACGACGCGCGGGAGCAGTTCGTGCAGCACTTCGTCGCCGCGTGGACCAAGGTCATGGACCTGGACCGGTTCGACCTGAACTGAGCGCCCCGACCGCCGAAGTCGTCCGGACTGGGGACTGTGCCCAGTTTGGGCGACTTCTGCGCTGCGGCGTCGTTCAGCGCGGGCGCTGCACGACGCGCCAGCGCGAGACCCACATCCCGTCGACGCGGCGCGTGCCGAGCCGGATGTTCACGTTGGCGATCCGGCAGAGCTCGGCGAGATTGCGCGCGCCACGGAAGGCGACCGTCCTCGTCCCCGCGCGGCGAGCCCGCGCCTCGGGAATCACCCGGATCGGCAGGCTCCGCGTCCTGCCGCCGCGGGTCACGAGCGTGAGGCGGTAGCGGCCGGGCGCGAGCCGGCGCCCGCCGGCCGGGATGAGCTCGAGCAGCCCGCCCCGGCGGCGCGCCCGACCGCGCGCGACGACCTTGCGCTTGCGCTCGATCCTGATCGTCCGCGCCTGGCGGCGCCGTTTGATGCCGCCGCAGTAGACGCGCTGCGCGCCGCGCCGCACGGAGAACGTCGTGCACACCTTCGGCGACCGGCGCGGAGGACCGGCGCCCAGCCCCGGGCCGGGCACGGGTTCGGGTGATTCGCCGGCGGTCGGGTCCTCGGGCTCGACCACCTCGAGCGTGGCGGTGGTGGAGGTGTCGATCGTGTAGTTCAAAGCGCTGCCGCCCGCGCAGAAGATGGTGTAGGTGCCGGCCGGCCGGGGCGCGGTCTCCGACGTGCCCTCGGGTCGCGCTGCGCGGCAGATGGGCTGCAGGAACCCGGTCAGCTCCGCGGGCGTGTCGCCCGCGACGAAGCCGTAGACCGTGTAGGTCAGCGGCGGGGTCTGGTCGAGCGTGGTGATCCGCTGGTTGTCGGGCTGGACGTACAGCGTCCCGGGCGTGACGACGAAGCTGCGTGTGAACAGCTGCGGCCGTCCGTCCCGGGGGACGAAGCGCAGCAGCAGGACGTGGTAGCCGGCCTCGAGCACCGTATTGGGGGACACCGGCGTCTCGGGCGTGCCGGTGGTCACCGGAAGTCCGCCGACGGCACCCTGCTGGGGCGCCGCGGCGCTGGCGAGCGTCGTGAACCGCAGCCGCCCGGGGACGCTTGTGAACGCGTTCACGTTCGCGCCGAGCGGTGTTCCGTAGGGAACCGACTCGGCGGGCGCCCACAGCACCTTCGGGTTGTCCCGCACGATCCGCTGGGCGACGGAGCCGGCACTCGCGCTGTTGCGCGCGTCGCCGCCGTAGGTGGCGACAACGGTCGCCCGGCCGTTGGCCCCGCCGAGCCGCCGCGCCCTGATCGTGCACGCGGCCGTCCACGTGTTCACCGCGAAGACGGGCCGCACGTTCGCGCACAGCGGGGCGCTGAGCTGACCCTCGCCGACCGAGCGACGAAAGTCCACGAAGCCGCCCGCCGCGTTCGAGATCGTCGCGATGTAGGTGACCTTTTCCTCGGGCCGGACCGTGGCCGCCGAGGTTCGCAGCGTGGTGATCGTGCGGACGGGCGATGTCTGACGCTCGTAGTGGACGCACAACGACGAGAGCCGCAGCACGTCACGGACCGTGACGTCGCCGAAGCCGTCGAGGCGGTCGCTCAGCCGCGCGCCGTCAGGCGAGTCGGCGCGCGCCCCGCCGTAGTCGAAGAAGTGCCTGCTGGCGCGGTTCTGCCAGTCCGCCCACAGCTTGTCGACGAACGCGTGGTGCATCCAGAAGACCGGGTCGTTCGGGGAGAACTCGATGTCGTTCATGTCCCCGCGGTCGCCGCCGATGAGGCCGTGGACGGTGTTGTGGGCGCCGTCCTCGAGGCCGTCGCGCAGCGCTTCGTAGGAGTCGGCCCGCCGCAGCACCCTGGCGATCTGCCGCGCCGTGTCGCCCGTGCCCAGCCCGGTCGCGTCGAGCCAGTCGCGGGCGAGCCCGTAGCGGCGGCCGCCGCGCCGGAAGCCCTGCGCGCTGTACTGGGGAATCCAGTCGGCGAAGCGCCCGTCGCGGATCACCCCGTGCCGGCCGCCCGTGCCGTTGCCCCCGAGCAGGGAGGGGCTCCAGAACGGCGCGGCGGCAAGACGGCGGCTGTCGCGCGTCCAATCCCAGTAGGGCACGGTCACGCCCGGGTCGATCTGCTGCAGGTCGTACTCGAAGGTCCGCACGAAGAGCCGGTGCCACGGGAAGAACTCCGCAGTGCTGTGGATGCGGCTGGCGTACTTGTGATGCAGGAACGCGAGCTGGTCGTACGCCGACGCCGTCTCCGGCGTCGCGCGCTGCTGGAGCGTCTTGACCGCGTCGATGTAGCGCGTCCACTGCGCGTCGGTGAGCTCGTGGACCTCCTGGCGGGGTGGGGAACCGGAGCAGTCGGCGCCGATCGGCGGCACCGTGACCGCCGCGAGGCCGGTCGGCGGCGCGGCGAGCAGGCCCACCACCACCGCAGCCACCGTGATCGCCACCGACCGCAAGATCGTTCGAATGCTAGATCGCAACGCGGCCGAACGCGTTTGAGGGCCGGTCGCGCCGTGCCCAGGCTCAGGTCGCCGCGAGCGTACCCGAGGCGAGCAACAGCAGCACGATTGCGCCGAGGACGATCCGGTAGACGATGAAGACCGAATACGTGTGGTGGGCGATGAAGCGCAGCAGCCACGCGATCGCGGCGTAGGCCACCACGAAGGAGACGGCGGTGGCCACGAGGGTCGGGCCCCAGCCCACGCCGGCGCCGATCCGGTCGTACTCCGTCGCGACCTGCAGCAGGCCCGCGGCGCTCAGGGCCGGGATGGCGAGAAAGAACGACAGCCGGGTGACGGTGACCCGGTCGAGGCCGCGCAGCAGGCCGGCGGACATGGTGGCTCCCGACCGGGAGACGCCGGGGATCAGAGCGATGCACTGGGCGACGCCCACGATCAGCGTGTCCCGCCAGGTCACGTCGCCCTCGTCGCGCTCCTGGGTGGCGCGGCGGTCGGCGTAGAGCATGACGAAGCTCCAACCGATGAGCGCGAAACCAACGAGCCACAGGCTGCGCAGCCCCGTCTCGATCTGGTCCTTGAAGGCGAGGCCGACGATGCCGATCGGGATCGAGCCCAGCACGATCGCCATCGCGAAGCGGAAGTCGGGATCCTTGCGCGCGGGCGCAGAGGTCATCCCCCGCAGGACGGCACGGACGATGCGGACGGCGTCCGAGCGCAGGTAGATCAGGGTGGCGAGCACCGCGCCGACCTGGATGATCGCCGTGAACGCGGTCACGTCGGGGTCCTCGGTGGAGAATCCGAGGGCGCGTTCGGTGATCGTGAGGTGGCCCGTGCTGGAGATCGGGAGGAACTCGGTGATGCCCTCGACGACGCCGAGGATCACGGCCTCCCAGAGATGAATGGGATCGGACAAGCGGGCGAGTATCGCAACGTGACCTTCTGCGAGTCTTAGGAAGTGAGCGAAAGTCCCGCCCGCACCCCCCGGTTGCCCGCTTCCGAGCGGCGCCGGCAGCTGCTCGACGCCGCGCTGGAGATCCTCGCCACGGAGGGCTTCGACGCGGTCAACATCGAGGCCGTCGCCCGCCAGGCGGGAGTCACCCGACCCGTGGTCTACGACCAGTTCGGGGATCTCGACGGGCTCCTGGTGGCCCTCGTCGACCGTGAGGAGGCGACCGCTCTCGCCCCGCTGGAGGCGATCCTCGGCGATCCCGGCGCCGTGGAGCCCGACCGTTTCCTGGTGGAGGGCGTCCGCGGCTTCCTGCGCGCGGTGCGGTCGGCGCCGAAGACCTGGCGCCTCGTGCTGATGCCGCCCGACGGCGGGTCACCCGACCTGCGCGAGCGCGTCGGGCGCAGTCGGCGGACGATCACCGCCCGAGTGGCGGAGCTGCTCGAGTGGGGGATCGACAGTCGCGGGGGTCCGTACGGGGTCGACCTCGATCTGCTCGCCCGCCTGGTCGTAGCGCTGGGTGAGGACGGCGCTCGCCTGCTGGTCGCCCACCCGCGGCGCTACTCGCCCGACCGGCTCACCGAGCTCGTCGAGCGCCTCGTCGTGCTCGTCCCGCCGGGGGTCACGATCGAGGTCGCCGGGCCCTTCGCCGCCCAGCCCGTGCCGACCTCCCGGCCGGTCCCGGCCGTCGCCGGACGGGTTCCGCGGACCGAGCGCCGCGAGCAGCTGCTCGATCACGCACTCGCCCTGATCGCCGAGGACGGTTTCGACGCGCTCAACGTCGAGGCCCTCGCGCGTCGCGCGGACGTCAACCGCGTGGTGGTCTACCGCAGCTTCACCGGCCTTCCGGCGCTGCTGCTGGCCATGGTCCGCCGCGAACAGGCGAAGGTCCGTGCCCAGCTCGACGCGCTCGTGCCCACCGAGCCCGGCGACCGCACTCCGCGCCAACTGCTCACCGAGTCGCTCGAGGGGTTCCTCGACCTGGTCACCGCCGACCCGCTCACCTGGCGTGTGGCGCTGCTGCGCCCCGAGAGCGCGCCTGCGATCGCGCAGAAGGTGGTCGCGCGGCAGCGGGCGGAGCTGGCCCAGCGCCTGCGGCCGCTCGTCGTCTGGGGCCTGGAGGGACTGCCCCTCGACGTCGACGCGGAGGACGCCGATCTGCTCGCGCGGTTCTTGCTGACGGTGGCCGAGGAGCTCGGGCGGATCGCGCTCGAGGAACCTACGTTCCCGAAAGCACGGCTGGCGGACTCGACGCGGCGCTTTCTCGGGCTGCTTCCCTGGGCGTAGGGGCGACCGCGAGACGGTGCAGCGCCGCGGCCCAGGCCGCCAAGAGCGCCATCATGCCCAGCGCCACCGCGGCCGAGGCCGCGGTCCACATCCAGCCGTCGGCGTTCTTGGCCTCGCGCCGTAGCACGACGGCTTCGTCGCCGAAGGCGCGCTCGAAGCGCGGCGGCGCGGCCAGGCCCTCGACCGGGATCGCCGGATCCTCCGGCAGGTAGAGGGGCAGGCTCGCGAGCGTCCGGCCCGTGTGGAGCCGGATGCTCGACTTCCAGTCCCCGTAGACCGGGACGGATGCGGTCGTCCGGTACACGCCCGAGTTGACCCGCTCGAGTTCGTGGGTCTCGAAGCCGCCGCCCTGCCAGGCGATCGTGCGCAGCCAGGTCGCCCCCTCGGCGGCGGACGCAGGATCGATCCGGACCGTCAGCTGCACGCGCCGCTCCGGTGCGGAGGAGACCTCGGTCAGCTCCACCGCGCCGGTGACGCGCCCCGGCGCTGGAGACAGCAGCCCGTAGCCGACCATGGCCGTGACCGCCACGGACGCCGCGACCGCAGCGAGGCGCAACGGCCGCTCCAGGGGCGTCGGCGCCATGCGCAGGTGGGCGCCGAGCCATGCGCCGAGCACCGCTCCGCCCAGCGCCATCCCGAAGCCGAGGATCACGCCCTCGGGGAGCAGCGCCGAGGTCCAGGGAATCTGAAAGACCGCCGACCACGCCCATTCTGCGGCCAGCCCGACCGTGCCCAGCAGCGCGCCGGCCGCCAGACCGAAGCGCAGGGCACGACGGGGTGAGACGCGGAAGGCAACGGCCTCGACGATCAGCGCCTCCGCCAGATACAGCGGGAAGGCGTGGACCGGCTCCCCCAGCACGGGTCCCACGAGCAACACGATCACGCCGCGCACGGCGATGAACAGCAGCGCTCCGCCGAGGGCGGCGCCGGGCCCCATGAAGACCCGCGCCGCGACCAACCCGAGCCCGGCCGCAGCCATCACGGTCATCGGATGGAAGACGAGCGGGAACTGCGGCACCCCGTAGTCGAACTCGCCCTGCATCAGCGAGAGCAGCAGCAGCAGCGCCGCCGGCATCCAGAAGCGCTGCGCCCAGCGGGCGAGGCCGGCGAACCGCGGCGCACCGCCCCCGGTCCCGGCGGTCCGCGCGCGCACGGCTTCGACATTGAGCACGAGGAGCCCGATGACGCACAGACCCATGCCGCCGATCATCGTGATGTGGGTGGGGCTCCAGAGCGTGACGTCCTGCCCGAACAACCGGTGCCAGACGTCGTCGAGTGGAAAGCCGAGCAGCGCCACGCCTGCGCCGGCCGCGGTCAGGACGGCGCCGAGCGGCGCCCGCCAGCCGCGGCTGATCCGTATGCCGCTGGCCGGTACGCGATCGTCGGCCATTGCGATGCCGATCACGCCGGCGGCGAACCCGGCGAAGATCCCCGCCAGCAGGAAGTAGTGCGAGGGATTGGCCAGTGGACCCTCGTCTCGCCCTTGGGCGATGTGGAGCGATTCGTCCCACTGCAGGCCGAAGAGCGTCGAGGGCAGGACGATGAGCGCGAGCGCGCTCGGCACGCCCGCCCATCCGGGCAGCCCGGTGAAGCGCGTGGAGATGCGATCTCCGAAGGCGAGCAGGCCGATGCGCCCGGAGCGATGGCCCGCGCAGAGCACGAGCAGGGCGACCGTGACGGCGATCCCCATCCCCGTGGCGATCAGGACCTGATCAAGAGCGGCACCGCCGGCGGGCGGTGCCTCGACTGCTTGCGGCATGGGAGCTCCCTGTTGGTGTCACACCGGTGTAGCTACACCAGTGTGACACAAAGGGATCAGCTGCGCACGGTGGCCTTGACCCACTCGACGCCGTTCAGGAACTTCACCTCGTGCCGCTGGCACCACACACGGTCGTACTGCGGTCCGCCCCAGACCTTCGTGCGGCGGCCTGACGTGGCGATGTTGATGCGGTCGCGACCCTTGCCGCCGCGCACCCAGCCGCCCTGGCCGTAGCCGGCGCTGAGGCTGTCATTGCCGCGCCCGCCGATGAGGCGGTCCGTTCCGCCGTCTCCGCTGACGATGTCGCGCGCCTTGCCGCCGATGACCTTGTCGCGCCCCTGTCCACCCGTGAGGCGGTCCTTGCCGGCCTGGCCGTCGATGCAGTCGTCGCGCCGGCCGGCGTCGACGCGGTCGCGCCCCGCGCGGGCCAGGATCCGATCACGGCGGTTCGTGCCCGTGATGCGGTCGGAGCCCTTCGTGCCGATGACGGCGTAGCGGGGCCCCTTGCCCTTCAGGCACGAGCTCTTGTATCGCTTGCGGGCAATGTTGATGTGGACGACGGTCCCCCCGACCGGGCCCGTGCCGGACGGGCCGATCACGACGGAGTCAGGCCCCGTGATGTCGCCGGTGGGATCTGTCGGCGTCTGGGTGCCGGGAGCGGGGATGACGCAGGTGTCATGGGTGACGTCGAGCACCGACCCGGGCGGGCACGGCGTGACCTCGGTCGGGGGTGTGTTCCCGCCGGCCTTTGGATCGCACGCATCGCCGTTGACACCGAGCCGCGACTCGGCGATGACCACGTCGGCCAGCGGAGTCGAGTCGCGCAGCAGCGTGATGTGCGCGGCGCGCACCGCCTGACCACCATCGGGGAGGTCGACGACCTCGTTGAGCTCGACCGCAACGAGGGCGCCGACGGCATCGGTCACGGCGTCGGTGATCGGCTGCAGGACGCCGTCGAGGACGATCGGCTGCCCGGCGAGCGTGATGCTGGCAACCTCGGAGGCCGCTACGTACACCGGCGCGCCCTCGACGCACGACGCGGTCATGGCCGACCGAGCGGCGCCGACGGCCAGCACGGGGTTGCCGAGGGTCAGCTCAAGTCCCTCCACGCCGGCTGCGGCGGTGGGCTTGGAATCGACGGGGCGGGCGCCGGCCGGGTCCACGGCGGCGTAGGCCGTCCGCGCCTTGAGCACGGGCGACAGCGACAGCGCCTCACCCAGATTCGGTAGGCCGGCGATCGCGGGCTGGCAGGCCTTCTTCGCGCCTCCTGCCCTGACGGGCTTCAGGGTCGATGCCCCGAGCGCCTGGACCGTGATGGCACTCGCCGTGCAGGAGAAGCTGGCCGGCGTGGCCGCCTCCGAGGAGGAGGGACCGAGAAGGAGAGCCGAGATGGCCAGGGTGGCGGGAGCGATCGCGCGCCCCCGCCGGGCACGCATGAGGGACATGAGGTCCCATCGACCGGTGATCGCGCCGGCTCAAGCATCAGCGCGCCAGAGTGCACGAGGGCTGTCTCTAGACGAACCGGCCGCGCAGCCGGGGCAGCACGTCGCTCGCGAACGCATCGAGCTGGCGCCTCTGGTCGTCCCCGGGCAGGTGGAAGACGAGTTCGGTGAAGCCGTGGTCGACGTAGACGGCGACCTGCTCGACGACGTCGTCGGGATCGTCGGAGACGATGAAGCGCGTGTGGGCGCGGTCTGCCGCGGCCTCACCGGCCCGCTCCATCTCGATCGGGTCCTCGATGCCGGACTTCTCCTCCCCGCTGAGGGCGAGCGCGGCCCACGGACGGCACGCTTCCCGCGCGTAGTCCACGTCGGCGTCATAGGAGACCTTGACCTCGATCATCCGCTTGATCTGCGCGGGGTCGCGGCCGGCTTTCTCAGCGCCTTCGACCATCGCCTCGGTCAGCGTGTCGTAGAGCGCGGGATCCTTGCCCGAGGTGACGATGAAGCCGTCGCCGGCGCGTCCGGCGAGCTTGGCCGCGAGCGGACCGGACGCGGCGACATAGATCGGCACGGGCTGCTCGGGACGGTCGTAGATCGTGGCCTTCTGCGTCGTGTAGTACTCCCCCTCGAAGTCCACGCGCTCGTCCTCCCAGAGAGCGCGGATGAGCTTGATCGCCTCGCTCAGACGGCGGCGGCGCTCCTTGATCGGCGGGAAGGCGTCCCCGGTCACCGGCGTCTCGTTGAGGCCCTCACCGGTGCCGACACCGAGAAAGACGCGACCCGGGGCGAGGCAGCCGAGGGTGGCGAAGGCCTGGGCGATGACCGCGGGCTGATAGCGCAGGGTCGGCGTCAGCACGCTCGTACCGATCATGGCCTGCTCGGACTTCGCCACGAGCGCGCCGAGCCAGGGCAGCGCGGCGGGCCCATGCCCGCCGGTGTGGCGCCAGGGCTGGAAGTGGTCGGAGATCGCCACCGTGTCGAGACCGCGGCGCTCCGCTTCGAGGGAGAGGTCGAGCAGCTCGGAGGGACCGAACTGCTCAGCGGATGCCTTGTAGCCGAAGCGCATGGTGCGAACCATACGATTCCCGGCTGGCTCCGGACCGCCGTCTGGCAGCCGGGTCCTCAGGTGGGACGCACGCCTCGGGCCGGGCCGCTGAGGCGCGACTTCGCACTGACGATGCGGTCGAGGTCAGCAGCGCGGGAGAAGCGCGCCGGTGCGCGCACGACGCGCATGGTCTCGGTGCGACCTTGGCGCAGTCGGCAGCGGGGGCAGGCTTGAAACGGCGAGCGGGCGGCTTGCTCTGAGACGGTGAAGCCGCAATGGGAACAACTGAGGTACGGCATGCTCGGACTCCTGATCGACGGACGGACGCTCGTCTCGCGGCCAGCCTGGTGAGTCCGGTGCGCGCTCCTCGCTTCTGTTGATCGCCGCGCAGCCCGACACTGGCCCTGCCGCACCCCGATCATAACGGTTATGCGCCAAAACGCACAAACCTAAACCCGACCTGTCGCGTCGGTGGGGTATCGCCAGCAAGCTGGCGTACGCGACCTGGCCACAAGGTCCTAAAGCGCTCCCAGCGCCTCACCCGCCGCGCGCTCCCCGGAGCGCAGGGCCCCCTCCATGTAGCCGTTCCAGATCTCGGCCGTCTCCGTCCCTGCCCAGTGGATGCGTCCGTGCGGGCGGCGGATCTGCTCGCCGTAGTCGAGCTGCACACCCGGCGGCAGATAGCCGCCGTAGCAACCGCGGGTCCACTGCTCCTCGGCCCAGCTCTTGTCGACGTAGCCCGTCGGCTTGGCGGCGGCGCTGCCGAAGTAGCGCACGAAGGATTCGATCACCGCCGCGCGGCGCTCGGCCCGTGGCCGCTGGGTCCAGATCCGCGCCTCCTGGCCCTCGATGAACCCGAGCAGCACGCCCGGACCGCCGTCGGGTGGGGTGTTGTCGAAGGTGATCTTGACCGGTCCGGTGTCGCTCGTCGCCTGGCCGGTCAGGCCCTGCTCGCGCCAGAACGGCTTGGGGTAGACGGCCATGCACTTCACGACGGACCCCATCGGGAACCGCTGGAGCAGCTGCGCCCGCGGCCCCGGCAGCACCGGGTCGAAGCGGATGAACGGCGTGACCGCCGGGGGCACGGCGACGATCGCCTGGCGCGCGTGGACGGTCACCTTGTCGCTGAACGCCTTCACGCGTCCCGCGGGACTGCTCGATGCGCCGGACCGGTGCGCCGGTCACGACCCGCTTGCCGAGCCGTCTGGCCAGCCGAAGGGCGATCTGCTGCGAGCCGCCGACGAAGCGCGACTCCTGCGCGCCGTCCGCCGTGTTGATGAGCCGGTCGAACGTGCCGGGATTCGTCTCGTTGCCGGCGGAGTTGATGTAGAAGAGGACGTGCAGCAGGGAGATGTCGCGCGGCTCGGCGGCGAAGACCGCCTCGATGCCGAGGTCGAGCAGGAAGCGCCCGCCAGGGGACTGGACGTTGTCGCGCTTCCAGGTCTCGAAGGTCTGCCCGTCGTACTCCTCGGCCCGTGCGGCGGTCCACGGCGCATCGCGCGGCACCTCGGCGGCCATCGCGTTGAGCTTCTGGATGGCGACGAACGCCTCGGGGGCTCCGAGCGCGTCGGGCGGGATCGGTCCGAGCGGCCCGGTCGAGGCGTAGCGGCTCAGCGCGCCGTCCTTGTAGAAGACGTTGTCGCCGTCGTTGTAGGTCTTGTAGGTGTCGACGCCGAGCTTGTCCGCGAGCGCCAGCAGCCTGTCCTGCGTCGGTCCGACCCACTGGCCGCCGATCTCCACGACCTCGCCGCCGCCGATCGGATGATTGAGGATCCGGCCGCCGACGCGCTTGCGTGCCTCCAGCACCACGACCGACCTGCCTGCCTTGCGGACCGCCGTCGCCGCGGCCAGACCGGCAAACCCGCCGCCGATCACGACCACGTCAGCGCGTCGCTTGGACTTGGCCGCCTCGGCGCTGGGCGCCGCTGCCGCCGCGGCGCCGACCGCCGCCCCTCCGATGAAACCCCGTCTCGTGCTCACCAGCCCAGTGTTCCAGGTGCGCCCTTGAACGGCCCCACCAGGTCGGCGGTGATCCACCCGCCGTAGAAGTCACCGTCTTGGGCCTGCACGCGCTCCTCGTCGAGGTAGCACGCGTCCATCCGTGAGGGGTAGAAGCAAACGAAGTCACGCAGCTCCGCGTACCGCGCGACCGGCGCCCGGTACGTCCAGGCGGCTCGTTCGCGGCCGCAGACGTCGAGGTAGTCGGCCTGACCCTTCCATTCACACAGCGAGCGCCCCTCCCCCGGGGTCAGCACGTCGGCGGCGATGTCGCCCGGTGGAACGTAGATCGTGGGCGGGTGGGAGGTTTCCAGCACGCGCAGCGCGGACACAGAATCCGCTATCACCCGGCCGTCGACCTCGATCCGCACCCGCCGTGGGCACGACTCGAGGGCCGCCGGTCGCGGGTAGTCCCACACGCGTTCCATCCGACAAAAGTAGGCTGAGAGATATGAGCGAGAACAGCTACGACGCCAGGGCTGAGCTCGACGTCGGCGGAAACACCTTCACCTACTACGCCCTCGACGCGCTGCAGTCGAAGTTCGACGTGGCGCGCCTGCCCTTCTCCCTGAAGGTGCTGCTCGAGAATGTCCTGCGCAACGAGGACGGCGACGCCGTCCGCAAGCAGGACATCGAGACGATCGCGAAGTGGGACCATCGCGCCGAACCGACGCAGGAGATCGCCTTCACCCCGGCGCGCGTCGTGCTACAGGACTTCACGGGCGTACCGGCTGTCGTCGACCTCGCCGCGCTGCGGGACGCGCTGGCCGACATGGACGCCGACCCCTCCGAGATCGAGCCGCTCGTCCCTGCCGAACTGGTGATCGACCACTCCGTACAGGTCGACTCCTTCGGCCACCGCGACTCCTTCGCCAAGAACGCCGCGCTCGAGTTCGAGCGCAACGCCGAGCGCTACCAGCTGCTCAAGTGGGGCCAGGACGCCTTCGGCCAGTTCAAGGTCGTCCCACCGGACACCGGCATCGTGCACCAGGTCAACCTCGAGTACCTCTCCCGGGTGGTCTTCGACGACGAGGGCGTCCTGTATCCCGACACGCTGGTCGGCACGGACTCGCACACGACGATGGTCAACGGCCTCGGCGTGCTCGGCTGGGGCGTCGGCGGCATCGAGGCCGAGGCCGCCATGCTCGGTCAGCCGATGTCGATGCTGCTGCCGCAGGTGGTCGGCTTCAAGCTCGGCGGCGAGTTGCCCGAGGGCGCGACGGCGACCGATCTGGTGCTCACCGTCACCGAGATGCTGCGCAAGTACGGCGTCGTCGGCAAGTTCGTCGAGTTCTTCGGGCCGGGCGTCTCCCGCCTGGCGCTCGCGGACCGTGCCACGATCGGCAACATGAGCCCTGAGTTCGGCTCGACCTGCGCGATCTTCCCCATCGACGCCGAGACCATCCGTTATCTGAAGTTCTCCGGCCGCCCGCAGGAGCAGCTCGATCGCGTCGAGGCGTACGCGAAGGCGCAGGGCATGTGGCACGACGAGGACTCCGAGGCACCGACGTACTCCGACGTGCTCGAGCTCGACCTCTCCGACGTCGTCCCGTCCCTGGCCGGACCCAAGCGCCCACAGGACCGCATCTCGCTCGCCGACATCGGATCGAAGATCAACGAGCTGCTCGGCGAGGCCGTGCCCTCGCTGGTGGACGCTCAGGACGAGGCGTCCGACGAGTCCTTCCCGGCCTCGGATCCGCCGGCGACCGGCGACTCCAACGGGCAGGCGGAACACACGAGCGAGGCCCCCGAAGCGCCGGGCGAGGATGTCGTCACCGAGACGCTCCAGGAGGCCGCGACGAAGGTGACGCTCGCCGACGGCACGGAGACGTTCATCGACCACGGGCATGTCGTCATCGCGGCGATCACGTCGTGCACCAACACGTCCAATCCCACCGTGATGGTCGCCGCCGGGCTCCTCGCCCGCAACGCGGTGGAGAAGGGGCTCACCAGCAAGCCGTGGGTCAAGACCTCGCTGGCGCCGGGTTCGAAAGTGGTCATGGAGTACTACGACCAGGCCGGTTTGATCAAACCGCTCGAGGCGCTCGGCTTCCACCTCGTCGGCTACGGCTGCACGACCTGCATCGGCAACTCGGGCCCGCTCGCCGACGAGATCTCCGAGGCGATCAACACCGAGGACCTCGCGGTCGCCTCCGTTCTCAGCGGCAACCGCAACTTCGAGGGGCGCATCAACCCCGACGTCAAGATGAACTTCCTCGCGTCGCCGCCGCTGTGCGTCGCCTACGCGCTCGCCGGGACGATGTGCTGGGACCCGTACAACGACCCGATCGGCGAGGACTCCGACGGCCAGGAGGTCTACCTCAAGGACATCTGGCCCTCCGCCAAGGAGGTCGCCCAGGTGGTCGAGGACAGCGTCCGCTCGGAGATGTTCACCTCCTCCTACGACGAGGTCTTCGACGGCGACGACAACTGGCGCTCGCTCGAGGTCCCGACCGGCGATCGTTTCCAGTGGGACGAGGACTCGACCTACGTGCAGCGCCCGAGCTTCCTCATCGACGTGCCCGCGGAGCCGGCGGAGATCGGCGACATCGAGGGCGCGCGCGTCCTGGCCAAGCTCGGCGACTCCGTCACCACCGATCACATCTCGCCCGCCGGCGCCATCAAGAAGGACTCGCCCGCGGGCCGCTACCTCACCGAGAAGGGCGTCGCGCAGAAGGATTTCAACTCCTACGGGTCGCGCCGTGGCAACCATGAGGTGATGGTCCGCGGCACGTTCGCCAACATCCGCCTGCGCAACGAGCTCGCGCCGGGCACCGAGGGTGGCGTGACCAAGAAGGACGGCGAGGAGATGTCCATCTACGACGCGGCGATGCAGTACGCCGAACAGGACACGCCGCTCGTGGTGCTGGCGGGCAAGGAGTACGGCTCCGGATCCTCGCGTGACTGGGCCGCCAAGGGCACGAACCTGCTCGGCATCAAGGCAGTGATCGCCGAGTCCTTCGAGCGCATCCACCGTTCCAACCTGGTCGGGATGGGCGTGCTGCCGCTGCAGTTCGCCGAAGGCGAGAACGCCGAATCGCTGGGGCTCACGGGCGAGGAGGAGTTCTCCATCACCGGCATCGAGGGCGGGGAGGCCAAGGAGGTGTCGGTCAGGGCCGGCGACACGGAGTTCACCTGCCGGGTGCGGATCGACACCCCCAAGGAGGTCCAGTACTTCAAGCACGGCGGCATCCTGCTGTTCGTACTGCGCCAGATGCTCGAGGCCGCGAAGTGATCCCCGACGTCCTGCGGGCGCTCGTGACGGCGCCGGGCCCCTCGGGGTACGAGGGTCCGGCGGCGACCGTGTTCCGCGAGGCCTGCGAGCCGCTGGCTGCCTCCGTGGTCACGGATTCCCACGGTTCCACCGTCGCCCGCCTGCCCGGGACCGGGGGCGGGCCGAGCGTCGCCGTCATGGGTCACATCGACGAGATCGGGCTCATCGTCACCCACATCGACGACAAGGGCTTCCTCTGGTTCACCCAGGTCGGCGGCTGGGATCCGCAGATCCTCGTCGGTCAGCGCGTCGATGTCCTCACGCGCAACGGGACCATCCCCGGCGTGGCGGGGCGCAAGCCGATCCATCTGCTCACCGAGGACGAGCGCAAGCAGGTCCCCAAGCTCAAGGACCTGCACATCGACATCGGCGCCAAGGACGGCGACGAGGCCCGCTCGCTCGCCCGCGTCGGCGACGTCGCCGTCATCAGTGCGCAGCCCGTCGAGCTGCCCAACGACCGGATCGTCTCGCGTTCGCTCGACAACCGCGTCGGGTGCTTCGTCGCCTACGAGACGCTGCGGCTCCTCGCCGAGGACGGCCCCGCCCCGGGCGAGTTCATGGCCGTCGCGGTCAACCACGAGGAGACCAACTTCGGTGGGTCGACGACGACGACCTACGCGCTGGAGCCCGACGTCGTGCTCGTCATCGACGTCACGCACGAGACGAGCGCCCCCGGCGTCGACGAGAACGAGAACGGCCGGCACCACTACGGGTCCGGGCCCGCCATCTTCCGCGGCGCCACGCTCTCGTCGAGGGTCTCCGAGGCGCTGATCGAAGCCGCCGAGGCAGAGGGCATCCCCTACACGATCGAGGCGACCGGACGGGCGACGGGCACCGACGCCGACGCGGTCGTCAAAAGCCGGGCCGGTGTGCACACCGCGTCGATCGGCGTGCCCTGCCGCTACATGCACTCGGCCGTGGAGATGGTCCAGCTCGACGACGTCCTCGCGACGGCACGGCTGTGCGCGGCGTTCGCCCGCCGCTTCTCCGAGCCCCTGTGACCGTCCTGCTGTTGTGGGACATCGACGGGACGCTGATGCAGCGGGCGTCGGAGGCCCACGCCACGGCGCTGCTGCGCGCCCTGCGGGAGGTCCACGGTGACCATCTGCGACCGGAGGAGGTCACGGGGGTCAGCGCCGCCGGCCGCACCGACGGCGCAATTGCCCGCGACCTGTTGCTCGGGTGCGGAGTCCCAGCGGAGCGCATCGATCAGGGGGTGGCCGAGGTCGCCCGCCTGACGGCGCTGGCCTACGAGGAGCTGTGTCCGGCGGACCTGTCGGGCTTCATCGCGCCGGGAATCGGCGATCTGCTCGCGACGGTCGCCGGCGACGGTCGCTTCCGCTCGTCGCTCGTCACGGGGAACTTCGAGCGCGTGGCTCGCCTCAAGCTCGCGCGGGCCGGCATCGGCGACTACTTCGAGCCCGGGCAGGGCGGCTTCGGGTCCGATGCGGAGGCCCGCGAGCACCTCCCGCCGATCGCCCGGACCCGTGCCGGCGACTGGCCGCGCGAGCGCACCGTGGTCATCGGCGACACCCCGAACGACATCGCCTGCGCACGGGCGGACGGTCTGCGCGTCGTGGCGGTCACCACCGGGCCGTTTCCTGCCGACGCGCTCGCCGAGGCCGACCACGTGGTCTCGGGTGCCGGCGAGCTCGCCGAGCTCATTCCCGCCCTGTACGAGTGATTCAGCTCGCGCGGTGAGCGCCGGCCCCTGCCGCGGCCGGGCAGCCGTCTAGGCTCCGCGCCGTGCCGGTCTCCCGCGCGTCGGTCAGTCTGCCGTCCCCCGAAACCGGTCCAGCGCGGCGGTTGTTGTGGCGGCTCGCTGCCGCGCTCGGTCTCGCGGCGCTGGTGACGCTCGTCGCCTACTTCGGCCGCGACGGCTATCGCGACAGCGCGGGCGGCGACATCGGGTTGCTCGACGCGCTGTACTACGCGACGGTCTCCATCACGACGACCGGGTACGGAGACATCGTGCCGGTCAGCGATGCCGCGAGGTTGGCGACGACGTTGATCGTGACGCCGGCACGCGTCATCTTCCTCATCATCCTCGTGGGCACCACCATCGAGGTCCTCACCGAGCGCACCCGGACCGCGGTGCGCGAACGACTCTGGAGGCAGGGCTTGAAGGATCACACCATCGTCTGTGGCTTCGGCACCAAGGGGCAGACCGCCATTCAGACGCTGCTCGCGAACGGCACGCGGCGCGACCGCGTCATCGTCATCGACGACGATCGCGAGTGCGTCGATGACGCGAGCCGCGCGGGGTTCGCCGCGATCTTCGGCAGCGCCGGCCGCGTCAACGTCCTCGAGGAGGCGGAGGTCGCCTCCGCCGAGGCCGTGATCGTCGCCGTCGACCGCGACGACACCGCCGTGCTGGTGACGCTCACCTCGCGGGAGCTCAACAAGAGCGCGACGATCGTCGCGTCGGCGCGGGAGGCGGAGAACGTCCACCTCCTGCGCCAGAGCGGCGCCGACTCCGTGATCCTCACCTCGGGCGCGGCCGGCCAGCTGCTCGGCCAGGCCGTCCAGAGCCCGAGCGTGGTGGAGGTGCTCGAGGACCTGCTCGCGGTGGGCAAGGGCCTCGACATCGTCGAGCGCGACGTCCGAGAGCCGGAGATCGGCCGGTCGCTGGCCGAGCTCGACACGCCCGAGCCCGCGATCGCGTTCGTGCGCGATGGGGCGATGCTGCCCTTCGACGATGCCGGGGCGACGGAGCTGCAGGCCGGCGATCGGGTGATCAGCCTGCGTTCCAAGGGCTCGTGAGGCCCGGCCGGCGGGCGATCAGGCGCGCGTGAGCTTCTTGTAGGTGATCCGGTGCGGGCGGTCGGCGGCGTCACCGAGCTGCTCGCGCCGGTGCGCTTCGTAGGCCTCGAAGTTGCCCTCGAACCACGTGACCTGCGAGTCGCCCTCGAAGGCGAGGACGTGCGTGCACACGCGGTCGAGGAACCAGCGGTCGTGGGAGATGACCACGGCGCACCCGGCGAAGTTGACGAGGGCGTTCTCGAGTGCCCGGAGGGTGTCGACGTCGAGGTCGTTCGTCGGCTCGTCGAGCAGCAGCAGGTTGCCGCCGGACTTGAGCAGCTTGGCGAGATGCACGCGGTTGCGCTCACCGCCTGACAGCACCCCGACCTTGCGTTGCTGATCGGCGCCCTTGAAGTTGAAGCCGTTGACGTAGGCGCGCGAGTTCATCTCCTGCGTGCCGACGCGGATGATGTCGTAGCCGTCGGAGATCTCCTCCCAGATCGACTTCTCCGGGTCGAGCGCGTCGCGCGACTGATCGACGTAGGCGAGGTCGACGGTGTCCCCGACGCGCAGCGTGCCGCTGTCGGGCTGCTCGTCGCCCGTGATCATCTTGAAGAGCGTGGTCTTGCCCGCGCCGTTCGGGCCGATGACGCCGACGATGCCGGCCGGCGGCAACGTGAAGGAGAGATTCTCCATCAGCAGCTTGTCGCCGAAGGCCTTGCGGACGTTCTTGGCCTCGATCACCGTGTCGCCGAGCCGCTTGCCGGCCGGGATGTGGATCTGGACCTGGTCGAGCTTCACGTTGCGGTCCTCTGCGAGCAGATCCTCGTAGCGGGCCAGGCGCGCCTTGCTCTTGGTGCGGCGGCCCTTGGGGTTGGTGCGCACCCACTCGAGCTCCGCCGCAATCGTGCGCTGGCGTGAGGACTCCTTGCGCTCCTCCTGCTCGAGACGCTTCTGCTTCTGCTGCAGCCAGCTCGTGTAGTTGCCCTCGTAGGGAAGTCCGCGCGAGCGATCGATCTCGAGGATCCACCCCGCGACGTTGTCGAGGAAGTAGCGATCGTGGGTGACGGCCACGACGGCGCCCTTGTAGTCGGCGAGGTGGGTCTCGAGCCACGCGACGGATTCGGCGTCGAGGTGGTTCGTCGGCTCGTCGAGCAGCAGCAGGTCGGGCGCGGAGAGCAGCAGCCGGCACAGTGCGACGCGCCGCTTCTCGCCGCCGGAGAGATGCTCGACCGCGCTGTCGGCCGGCGGCAGGCGCAGGGCGTCCATGGCCGTGTCGATCATGGTGTCGAGGTTCCAGCCGTCGGCGGCGTCGATCCGCTCCTGGACGCGGGCGAACTCGTCCGCGGTCTCGTCGGAGTAGTTCATCGACAGCTCGTCGAAGCGCAGCATCAGGTCGCGGACCTCCGCGACGCCGTCCTCGACGTTGCCCCGGACGTCCTTGGCGTTGTCGAGGTTGGGCTCCTGCTCGAGCATGCCCACGCTCGCGCCGGGCGCGAGACGCGCCTCGCCGGTGTAGTCGTGGTCCTGTCCGGCCATGATGCGTAGAACCGTCGACTTGCCCGCGCCGTTGTAGCCGAGCACGCCGATCTTCGCGCCGGGGAAGAAGGACAGCGAGACGTCCTGGAGGACCGTCTTGTCCGGTGGGAAGCGCCGCGAAAGGCGGTGCATTGTGAAGATGTACTGCGAACTCATGGCGGCGGTCACTCTAGGTCACTACCTCGCGCACGAGGCCGGGCAGCTTGCCGGGGTGGACGGCGACCGCATCGGCCAGTGGTCGCGGTGGGGGCACATCCGCGCGTCGGTCTCCGACGGCGATCCGCACGTGTACGCGTTCGCGGACGTCGCCGACGCGCTGGCCGTGCGGCTCCTGCTCGACGCGGGCATCAGCCTCCCGGTCATCCGCGCGGCGGTGGCGCATCTCGGCGGCGAGCATCCGTTGGCCCGGGGGCTGCACGTCGTCGACGGGCGCATGGCGGTCGAGCGGGCGGGCGGCCTCGAGGACGTCTTCACCGAACAGCGCGTCTTCGAGCTCGACGGCAGGCTCGACCCGGTCGCCCTGCTCCGGTCCGGTGGCTGGCCCGCGCTCGTGACGGGCGTCGAGGACGTCGAGGTCGATCCTGCGCGGGCCGGCGGGCTCCCGTGCTTGCGCGGGCGCCGCGTGCCTGTTGTGGACGCCGCGGAGAATCCCGAAGGACTCGAGCTGTCGGACGGGCAGATCGCCGCTGCGAAGGCCTGGTGGAGCGCGTGCGCGAGCTGATCCTCGACGACATGCTGCCGCGCTCGCTCGCGGCCGAGCTGCGCGCGAGAGGCCGTGCGGCGCGCACCGTGGCCGAGCTCGGCATGGAGGGTGCGGCGGACGCGGAGCTCGTCCGGCTCGACGGCGTGGTGGTGACCACCGTCGCGATTGCGGGCGCCACCGTCGCCCTCGTGCAGGGCAACCGCCGCGAGGCGGTGCACCGCCACGCGCACGCGATGGCGGCGCAGCGCCCGGGATCGACGCGTCGCTATCTAGGCTGACTCGCATGCATCCGATCGAGATCCGCGGCGTGGTGAAGCGCTACGGACCGATCACCGCGGTGGACGGTCTCGACGTCACGGTTCCGGAGGGGACCTGCGTCGGCCTGCTCGGCCCCAACGGCGCCGGCAAGTCCACGACGATGCGGATGCTGACCGCCCAGACGATCGCCGACGAGGGCACTATCGACGTGCTCGGGCACCGGATGCCGCATGACTCGAAGGCGGCACGCTCGATGATGGGCGTCGTCCCGCAGCTCGACAACCTCGACATCGAGCTGACGGTGGAGCAGACACTGATGGTCTTCGCGCGCCTCTACCGCGTCAAGGACCGCGACGAGGCGATCGAGCGGGCGCTGAAGATCGGCACGCTCGCCGAGCGGCGCGACTCGAAGGTCACCAAGCTCTCGGGCGGCATGCGCCGGCGGCTGCTGATCGCGCGCGCTCTGCTGCACCGCCCCAGGCTCGTGCTCCTCGACGAGCCGACCGTCGGCCTCGATCCGCAGGTCCGCCAGGAGCTGTGGGGTCTGATCGACGCGCTGCGCGGGGAGGGGACGTCGATCCTGATGTCGACGCACTACATCGAGGAGGCCGAGCGGCTCGCCGACACGGTGCTGATCATGAGCAACGGCAGAGCCGTGGCCGAGGGGCGCCCGGCCGACCTCGTGCGCGACCTCGTGGGCAGGCAGGTCACCGAGGTCTACGGGCCGCGCGACCATCTCGCCGCGGTCGAGGCCGACGCCCGCGGCCGGGGCTACCGCACGCGGCGGACCGGGACGAGCGTGGCGGTGCTCGGCACGGAGGCCGCGAACGGCGAGCTGCCCGAGGGCCTCGTGCGGCCGGCCTCGCTCGAGGACGTCTTCGTGCTGCTGACCGGCGAGGTGGTCGAGTGAACATCGCCTGGAGCGGCGTCACCGGCGTGCTCGTGCGCGAGGTCATGAACTTCAAGACCTTCTGGCGCGCGTCGACCTTCAGCGCGATCGTGCAGCCGATCGTCTACCTGCTTGCGTTCGGCTTCGGCTTCGGCACCCTCGTCGACAAGGTCGGAGGCGTCGAGTACATCGAGTACGTCGGCGTGGGCACGGTCGCAACCGCGGTGCTGTTCGCCTCGGTCTTCAGCGGCATCTTCGGCACGCTGGTCAAGTGGAAGTACCAGCGGACCTACGACGCGCTGCTGGCCGCGCCCGTGAGCGTCGAGGAGATCGTGCTGGCGGAGTCGCTGTGGATCGGCGTGCGCTCCGGTCTGTACGGCTGCGTCCCGATCCTCGTCGCCTTCTTCTTCGGCCTCGATCCCGGCTGGGGGATGTTCACCATCCCGATCACCGGGATCATCACGGGCTTCGGGTTCGCCGCCGCGGGCATCCTCATCGCGGCGCTCGTCGAGTCCTTCGACAACACGAGCTACGTGCAGTCGCTGCTGATCACGCCGATGTTCCTGCTCGCCGGCACGTTCTTCCCCCTCGACCAGCTGCCCGACTGGGCGCTCGTAGCCTCGCAGTTCAACCCGCTCTACCACTGCGTCGAGCTGGTGCAGGCCGCGAGCTTCGAGGGCTTCGCCCTCGACGACCTCGGACACCTCGGCGCGCTGCTTGCGTTCGCCGGCCTCATGTGGCCGCTGGCCACGTGGCGGATGCGCAAGCGGCTCATCGACTGATGAAGCGTCTCGCGCTGACCCTCGCACTGCTGGCGTGGCCGGCGGCCGCCGATGCGCACGACGGCTTCGTCGACATCAAGAACTACTCGTTCAACCCCGCGACGATCACCGTGACCGAAGGGGTGCTGGTGCTGTGGCGCTGGGACGGCCCGGACCTCAACCACACGGTGACCGGGGACGGCTTCGAGTCCGATCCGGGCAAGGAGCCGCTCGAGGTCAACCACAAGGCGGGCGACAGCTATCCGGTGATCTTCGACCGGGCCGGGACGTACGCCTACCACTGCCGTGTGCACGCGTCGATGTCGGGCACGGTCATCGTCGAGCCGGCCCCACGGACCGACAGCAGGCGGCCCCGGCTCAGTCGCGTCCGGGCGAAGGTGAAGGGCAGGCGGGCGATCGTCGGGTTCCGTGCCTCGGAGTCGGTGAGCCTCACCACCCAGGTCCGCCGGCCGGGACGGAAGAAGGTGCTGCGGGAGTCGTTTGACTTCTTCAGCGCGGGCAACCGTCGCACGGCGATCAGGCTTCCGGGCCGCGGCCGCTTCGCGGTGCGCCTGCGCGCCCAGGACGACAGCGGCAACGACTCCAAACCGGTCACGGTCACCGTCCGGCGCTGAAGGGCAGCGGAGGTGCCGGCCCGACGCGCAGGCGCGACCCGGCAGGCGTATCGTGAATGGGGATGGCTCCGACGCCGATCTTCGACGTTGAACAAGCGGTCCTCCTGCTGGAGCTCGACCCGCCCTTCGGGAAGCGCGAGGTCCAGCTCGCCCGCCGCAAGCTGGCCAAGGTCTGGCACCCCGACATCGCGCCGCCCGGCCGGCAGTTCGAGCACGAACGCCACCTGAAGGTGATCAACGAGGCGGCGGACACGCTCGAGGCGCTCGCCGAGCAGTCGCGCGGCGGCCGGATCACCCGCAACGCGGTCAGGGTCAGCGCCACCGCGGCGCGAAAGGCGCGCGAGGAGGCCGGCCGCCGCGCCTACGAGGAGGAGGAGCGGGCGCGCGCCTCCGCCGTCGACCAGCAACGCAACGACCCCTTCGGCTCACGCATGCCCGACCACTCGGTCGTGCACCGCTACGCGCGCTGCCTCTCCTATCCGGAGTGGGGCGTGGGGACCGTGCAGGGCATCTACTTCACGGGCGACAACGATCAGATGCAGCAGTGGGCGCGCGTCACGTTCCACGTCGGCATCCGCACCGTTCCGGCCGGGTCGCTGCAGTTCGTCGACTTCTCCAAGCCCGATCCGGGTGCCGACCGGGTCGCGCGCTTCATGACCGCGGCCAAGCACGCACTCGCCGAGGGCGACTTCAAGCTTGCGGCCAAGCGCTTGGTCTTCGCCCGCGACGCCGAGCCCGGCAACGCCGCCGTGCTGCGGCTGATGACGACCGCCTTCTGGCAGGCCGGCGACTACTCCGCCGCCGCGCGCTCCGTGCGCGACTGGGCCCGCCTGGAGCCCGAGCGCCCCGCGCCGCACCGGACCGCCGCGCGCATCTACGAGGACATGGGCTCGCTCTCGCAGGCCACCGACGCCGCTCAGCGCGAGACGGCGACGGCTCCGCGCGACGCGACGGCCTGGGAGCGGCTCGGCCGGTTGCGCATGCGCAAGTTCGACCGCTCAGGGGCACGCGACGCACTCGAGCGCGCCCGGTCCATCCAGCCGTCCGAGGAGGGGCTGCTCGACCTGGCCACGATCGCCCATCTGGCCGGCGACCTCGGCGCGGAGGTCACCGCCTGCGAGCAGGCGACCCGCATCGCGCCGGAGTCCGACAACGCATGGTCGCGCTACGCGCACGCCCTGGCGCGCACGGACCGGACCACGGACTGTCTCGCCGCGTGCGACCGTGCGCTCAAGCTGGCCGACGACGCGGAGGTCCGGGCCCTCGCGAAGTCCGTGCGCGAGCGCCTGCCGCGCGAGATCGCCGCCTGAGCGCCGGGTCCAACCTCAGCGCGTCACGGTCACCGTGCTGGAGCCGCGCGTGACGATCCCGATCAGCGGCCCTTCCGGAGTGAAGGCCGCCGGTCGCGATCGTGTTGGCCGAGACCGGCGGTAGAGAGGCGATCGTCGGCTCACATCTCTGAAGGGAGGATGACCAGTCCCATGCGGTCCGCGCCGCGCCGGAGCCTGCCGTCCAGGGTGACGACGCGCCAGCCCAGGATGTGCGCGAGGGCGAGGTATTCGGCGTCGTAGGTCTTGGCGAGACCGAGCTCGTCGGCGATCCGCCAGGCCTCGCGGCCGAGCGCCGCCGGCTGACGCTTCGAGACTGGGCAGGCATCGAGACGTCGTGCGGAGTCCAACGCCTCGTCGCGATCCAGCTCGTCGCGCCAGGCGAGCTCGTGCAGGGCCGAGCGGGCCTCGGACCACATCAGCGCGGGCGCCGCCAGTTCGCGCTCGCCGAACACTGCGAACCCGTCCTCTGCTGTGCAGGCGACAACCGTGACACTCGCGTCGAGGACGAGCATCAACGACCGCGACGCGAGCGTTCCAGCGCAGCCACTACATCGGGCATCGCGCGACCAGACCTCGTGTACTGCCAGCGGTCCGGCAACTCGGCCATGACGGCGGGCGTCGCGACCGCGTCGAGGGCAGCCTCGTCGATCATGTGCTGCGTGCCGACCTTGGTGGAGCGCAGACGCCCGGCCCGAATCCAGCGGCGAATGGTTTCCGGATTGCGCCCCGAGCGTCGCGCTGCCTGCGGCACGGTGAGCATGATGTCGTATACTACAACAGCATCGGGTCTTCTCGACGTACCGTCGAACCTCGACAGGAGCGCCGCCTCAACCGTCCGGCGACCGTCGTAGATTGACCCGCTCCATGCGCCTGGTTGTCGCACGCTGCTCCGTTGAGTACTCCGGCCGTCTGACGGCCCGGCTCCCCGAGGCCGTGCGGCTGCTGATGTTCAAGGCCGACGGGTCGGTGCTGGTGCACTGCGACGGCGGGGGCTACAAGCCGCTGAACTGGATGACGGCGCCGACCGCGATCGCCGAAGAGGACGACCGGATCGTCGTGCGCAAGGTCAAGGGCGACGACCAGCTCGAGATCACCCTCGTCGAGGTCATCAGCGACATGACGGTCGAGTGCGACCTCGAGTCGGGCCTCGAGAAGGACGGGGTGGAGACGCACTTGCAGGAGCTGCTGGCGGACGCGCCGCAGTGGTGCGGGGAGGGCTTCCGGCTCGTGCGGCGCGAGTGGCCGACGGACATCGGCCCGGTGGACCTGATGTGCCGCGACGAGCAGGATGGCTGGATCGCCGTCGAGATCAAGCGCATGGGGACGATCGACGCCGTCGAGCAGCTCTCCCGCTACCTCGAGCGCCTGCGTCAGGACCCGGCGATGGCCGACTGTCGCGGCGTGCTCGCCGCCCAGGTGGTCAAGCCGCAGGCACGCGTGCTGGCCGAGTCGCGCGGCATCGGCTGGGTCGAGGTGGACCTTGCGGTGCTGCGCGGCGAGCGTGAGCCGGAGCTCACGCTCTTTGCCGCGTAGCCGTTACGCCTGAAGCTGGCAGAGCAGCGTCAGGGCACGGTTGAGACGGGGGTTCTGCGTACCCGCGAGCACGCGGCCCGTGGGGCCGCCGCCCGAGGCGCGCTCCGCCTTCCCCGGCTTGTAGCGCAGTCGCTTCTGCGTCGCGCGGGCGCGCAGCACGCGCGTCACCGCTGCGCGCAGCGCAGCGCGCCGGCGGACGAGGCCCTTCGTGGCGACCCCGACGGCCCGGACCCGCCCGCCGCGGGCGACCGCGAACTGACGCCCGCGTACGCGCAGGCCGCTGAACCCCGCGTGCTTGCCGGTGCGCAGGTTGCCGACCCCGCGACCGTATGCGGTGCTGCCGACGAGCTGCACGCGACCGCTCCGGCTCAGGACCGCGACGTCAGCCAGGCCCTCGTTGCGCGGACCGCGGACGCAGTAGCTCCACGTCCGGGTGCGCTCCTGCGGCTGGCCGGCCCGGCGCAGCAGTGCCGGCCACTCCAGGCCGACGCGCAGAGGCCCGCGGCCCCGGGCGGTGAAGGCCCCGCCCCGGCTCTTGCACCGCCGTGCCGCCGGCACCCCGGCGGCGCGCTCCCACATCTCGACGTAGGCCTCGCCCCCGGCCCACATGTCGCGGGCCATTGCCCTGCCACCGAGACGGCGGAGATCCTCGAACCACTCGGGGTACAGGCCGTAATGGGCGACGCCCTCGGTGCGGTAGTCGAACGTCCGCTCGCCGGTCGTCTGCTGGTCGAAGGTCACGCGGCCGTCGTAGCTCTTGAAGGGGTAGCCGATGTCGCCCGAGTCGTCGGTGACGCGCGGCTGCTGGGAGAGGCCGCCGAGGTCGGCGCCGTAGCCCCAGCCGAAGCGGTACGGGGTCTGGCGCGGACGGAAGTCCTTCCACTCGTCGACGTAGGACTGCGCCGAGGAGTGGCCGGGGAAGGCCAGGCCGCCGAGCTTCCACAGTCGCGGCCAATTGCCCGGGTCCATCCAGCCGTGCGGCGAGATCACGCCGGAGTAGTTGCGGTCCTCGAGGATGGTGAGCGTGTCGTCGACCGCCGCCTGGCTCATGTGATCGGGGTTGACGATCATGTTGAGCCGCATCATCCGGCGGACGAGGTGCTTGCCCAGCGCGGTGAGCCCGCGCGTGTTGCAGTGCGGCGCCGGCGGATAGGTGGGTGTGGTCCCCGGCTGCACGCCGAGCGTTTCGATGATCTGGTTGAGGAAGGCGCTCCCCTCGCTCGACCCGGTCTCGATCGTGTTGTCGGAGAGGTCGGGGTTCTCGCAGGTTCTCGCGCTCCAGAACGAACCGGCGCTGGCCCGGTTGCCGGCGTTGATGACGGCTCCGACCGGACCGTCGTCGAAGCGGACGCCGGTGAGCGGATTGTCGAACTTGTTCAGCAACAGCGACGAGCGGACGCCGAGGTCATACATCTCCTGCAGCTCGCGGTCCACGCGTGCGCGGTCGCACGTCGGCTCCGCGAGGTTGCGGCAGCCGAAGGGCTCGGAGATCTCGATCTCGAGGATCACCGCCATCCGGCCCTGGTTGATGACCCGGCGGGCCTGGAACGGGTCGGTGACGATCTCGAAGAAGCCCTTGCCCGGCCCACCCGCCTGCGCGTCGACGTAGTCCTCGAGCTCGCGGATCGCCGTGATCCCGCGGCGGACGGTGTTCATCTCGTCGCAGTCGTGGCGGCGGTTCGTCTGCAGCTCGCACAGCACGCGGTTCTCGTTGACGCCCATCACCATCACGCGCAGGCCGCCGAGCCACGCCCGCTGGATCCAGCGCCAGTAGGTGCCCTCGTAGGTCAGGTTGCTCGAGCGGAACTCGGTCATCTGCGGATACCCGCGGGTGTCGTGAGGCTGGGCGGGGTTGCCGAAGTTGAAGAAGTTCTGGAAGGGAGCGGCCGTGCCCTGCGGGCCCTCGATCTCAGCGCAGTCGGGCAGCGCGCGGGTGATGCCGTAGCGGTGCCACGGGCGGCCGCAGTGGAAGTTGCCGCCGAAGTACTCGAAGGTCATCCAGTGCATGTGGCCCTCGACCAGGCCGCCGACCTCACCGAAGGGCAACGCGGCGGGCTTCGGGCGCCCGGTCGCGTTGAGCTCGGCTTCCGGAAACGCAGCGCATCCGTCGGTCGCCCGGGGCGTCACGGTGACGGCGCGAGCGGGGTCCGAGGCCGGGGTGAGCGTCATGCGCCCGCCGCCGGCCTCTCTGGCGCTCCAGTCCGTGGCCGGGCCGGGCTCGTCGGCGACGCCATCGGCGCCGACGTAGGTCGCGTCCGGCCGGTAGAGGAGATAGCTGCCCAAGGCCGTCGCCTGCATGCGCACGCGCTCGGCTCCGTCGAGGCCATCGAGCGCGTAGCAACCCCCGGCGAGCGAGTAGCGCGTCGGTGCTGCCGCGTGGGCATCCGGAGCGACGGCGAGCACGCCGAGAACGAGCAGGGTCAGCCAGGCGGTCCGCATTGCGCGGCGACAGTACCGACGGCAGGAGAATCGTGCGTCATGTGTTCGACGTAGGGTTCAGGCATGAGCGTCAACGTGAGCGATCGCAACGGTGTCCTGGAGATCGAGATCGATCGGCCCGAGGCGCGCAACGCCGTCAACGGGGCCGTGGCCGAGGGGATTGCCGCGGCGCTGGACCGCCTCGACGCCGAGGACGGATTGCGCGCGGGCATCCTGACGGGCGCCGGCGGCACGTTCTGCTCGGGGATGGACCTCAAGGCCTTCGTGACGGGAGAGCGGCCGTGGGCGGGCGATCGCGGTTTCGCCGGTATCACCCAGCGTTCGGCGAGCAAGCCTCTGATCGCCGCGGTCGAGGGATACGCACTCGCGGGCGGCTTCGAGATCGCGCTCGCGTGCGACCTCATCGTCGCGTCATCGGACGCGCGCTTCGGCATCCCGGAGGTCAAGCGCGGCCTGGTGGCCGCGGCGGGCGGGTTGTTCCGGCTGCCCCAGCGGATCCCCTATCACCTGGCGATGGAGATGGCCCTGACGGGCGACCCGATCGGTGCCGAGCGCGCGGCCCAGATCGGCATCGTCAACCGGCTCGCCGAGCCGGGAACCGCGCTCGAGGCCGCCCGCGAGCTGGCGGCGCAGATCGTGCGCAACGCGCCGCTCGCGCTCGCCGCCTCCAAGACGATCGTGCAACGTGCGCGCGAGTGGACCGAGGCGGAGGCGTGGGATCAGCAGGGTCAGATCGCGGGCGGCGTCTTCGGTTCCGAGGACGCGCAGGAGGGCGCCAAGGCGTTCGCCGAGAAGCGCGAGCCCGACTGGAAGGGCCGCTAGGAGTACAGCGTCAGCAGCAGCCGCCGCGACCCACCGCGGTCGCGGTGCTCGCAGAGGTAGATGCCCTGCCAGGTCCCGAGCGCCAGGCTGCCGTCGCGGACCGGGATCGTCAGGGACGGTCCGAGCAGCGACGCCTTGATGTGGGCCGGCATGTCGTCGGGGCCTTCGAGGGTGTGGGTCCAGTAGTCGGCATGCTCGGCGACGGCCTCGTTGAACCACGACTCGAAATCGCGGCGGACATCGGGCGATGCGTTCTCGTTGAGCGTCAGCGATGCCGACGTGTGCTGCATGAAGACGTTGAGGATCCCTGTCCCGACGTCGGCCAGCTCGGGCAGCGCCCCCTCGACCTCGCGGGTGATCAGGTGGAAGCCGCGCGGGCGCGGTCCGAGCGCGAGCTCGCGGCCGCAGATCACGGGATGCGTGCGATGCGCATGTCGACCCGGCCGCCGTTGAAGGGCACGCCCTCGGCTTCCAGGTGCGCACGCTGACGATCGCCCTTGGCCAGCGACCCGTCCGCGCGCACGACCCGCCACCAGGGCAGCCCGGGGTCCTCGGCGTCGTGCAGAACGGCGCCGGCGATCCGCGGCGCGCCCGGGGTGATGTCGCCGTAGGCGCGCACGAACCCGGCCGGGATGCTGCGCACGCGGGCCAGAACGGTGTGCGTATGCTCGCTGTCGGTGCGCAAGGGGACGTATTCCATCGTGGCGCGCGATCCCGTGTCGGGTGACCTCGGCGTGGCGGTCCAGTCGCACTGGTTCTCCGTCGGCTCCGTCGTCACCTGGGGGCGCCCTGGGGTGGGGACCGTAGCGACCCAGAGCGTCGCCGATCCCGCCTACGGACCGCGCACCCTCGAACGCCTCCAGGCCGGCGAGCCGGTGCAGGACGCGCTGGCGGCGCAGATCGCCGCGGACGAGCTCGGCCGCATGCGGCAGGTCGCCGCGGTCACGGCCACCGGAGAGGTGGCGGTGCACACGGGCGCGGACTGCATCCCGCACGCGGGCCACGTGTCCGGCGACGCGTTCGCCTGTCAGGCCAACATGATGGCCGGGCCAGGGGTGCCCGAGGCCATGGCCGAGGCGTTCACCGGGGCGACCGGGGACCTCGGTGCCCGGCTGCTCGCCGCGCTCCAGGGGGCCGAACAGGCGGGGGGCGACGTGCGCGGACGCCAGTCCGCCGCGATGCTGATCGTCGGCGCCGACCCCAGCGCACTCGTGCCTCGGCTCGAGCTCCGGGTCGAGGATCACGACGATCCGATCGGCGAGCTCGAGCGGCTGCTCGGCCTGCACCGCGCGTACGCGCTGGCCGGCGAGGCCGACGAGCTGCTCGGCGCCGGCGATGTAGCCGGCGCCGGGCACCTCTACGAGCGCGCGCAGCAGCTCGCACCGGACTCGGACGAGCTGTTGTTCTGGGCCGGCCTCTCCATGGCGCAGGCGGGCGACGTGGACGGCGGAGCGGACGCGGTGGGCCGCGCGGCCGCTGTCCATCCGGGGTGGCTCGACCTGCTCGACCGGCTTTCGCCGGAGTTCGCTCCGGCGGGCGACGCCGTCCGCAGGGCCCTCGGCCGGTGATCGCCACGCTGCGCGAGGTGGTCGAGGCGCTCGCGCCCCTCGAGCGCCGAGCGGGCACGGAGGGCGAGCGCAGGGCGGCCGAATGGCTCGCCGACCGGCTGCGCACCGCGGGAGCACGGGACGCGCGCGTCGAGACGGTCCCGTTCCGCGACGGCTACGCGAAGCTGATGCTCCCGCTCAACGTCGCGGCGCTCGCGGCCGGGCTGTGGGCTCGCCGCCCGCTCGCCACGCTGGTCCCCCTGGCCGCCGCAGCGCTCGTAGCCGACGACGCGGCGAACGGCCGACGGGTGTGGCGCCGGGCCGTCGGCCGTCCGAAGCCGACGACGAACGTCATCGCCGAAACCGGCGATCCCAAGAGCGAGCGGACGCTCGTCGTCCTCGCGCACCACGACGCCGCCCCCACCGGCCTCATCTTCGACCAGTCCTTCCAGCGCTGGCTGGCCGGGCGCTTTCCCCGGCTCGTGGCCGCCTCGGACACGAGCCTGCCGCTGTGGTGGCCGGTGGTCGGCGCCCCGCTGCTGATCGCGCTCGGTGCCGCGACCGGACGCCGCCGGGTCCGCAGGGCCGGTGTGCTGGCGACGGCGATGACCGGGGCAGCCGGCCTCGACATCGCCCGCAGCCAGGTCGTTCCGGGCGCGAACGACAACCTGTCTGCGTGCGCGGCGCTGGTCGCCATCGCGGAGGGAGACGCGCTTCCGGTGCGGGTGATCCTCGCCAGCTGCGGTGCCGAGGAGGTCCTGCAGGGCGGGGTCTACGCGTTCACGGAGGACCACCTCAAGCGCCTCGACCCCGCGCGCACGTGGGTGATCAACCTCGACACGATCGGTTCGCCCGAGCTGTTCATGCTCGAGGGCGAGGGCCCGTTCCGCATGGAGGACTACTGCGACCCGGCCTTTCGCGACCGGGTCGCGGCGGTTGTAGACGAACCCCTTCGGCGCGGCTGCCGGGCGCGCACAAGCACCGACTCGGTCGTCGTCAGCCGCGCCGGGTACCCGACGGCGACGCTGTGCTCGTGGGAGCCCGACACCAAGCTCCTGAGCAACTACCACCTGCCGACCGACGTGCCGGAGCGACTGCACTACGCGACCATCGCGCGCGCGGTCGGCGTCGTGCGCGCAGTCGCCCGGGACCTCGCTCAGGCCGCCTGAGCCAGCCCGCGCTGCTCGACCAGCGCCACGAGGTCGGCGACGGCCGCGTCGACCGCATCCGCCAGCGCCGGCTCCAGTGAACCGTCCGGCGCGAAGGCGCTCTCGGCGAGCGGGACCGGCGTGTCGCGGTCGAGGACCCTTGCCCCGATCATCCCGAGCACCTTGCGCAGTTCGGCCTGGGCCCAGACCGCGCCGAACATCCCGGTCGACGTGCCGATGACCGCAACCGGCTTGTTGCGCAGCGCATTGTCGTCGTGAGGTCGCGACGCCCAGTCGAGCGCGTTCTTGAGCTGACCGGGAATCGACCCGTTGTACTCGGGAGTCGCGAACAGCACGCCGTCGGCCACGTCGATTGCCTCCCGCAGGCGGGCGACGGGGAGCGGGGCATCGCCGGCGTCGTCGAAGGGCGGCACGTCGCGCAACCCGTCATAGAGCTCGAGTTCGACCCCGCCGGGGAGCCGACTCGCTGCCGCCGCCATGAGGCGGGCGTTGTAGGAGTCCGACCGCAGGCTGCCGACGATGCCCAGCAGCCTCATGCCCGGATGAGCTGAAGGTCGACGGTCAGGGTCACGTCGTCGCCGAGGGCGTTTCCGCCGGAGGGCAGCGGAGCGTTCCAGCTGATGCCGAAGTCGTGGCGGTTGATCACGGTCTCCAGGGCGATGGCGACGCGCTCGGAGCCGTCGAGGTAGGTGGCGGGGCCGGCGAACGTTCCGGTGGCCTCGAGATCGCGGGTCACGCCGCGCATCGTCAGCTCACCGCGGACGGCGACGCGCTCGCCGTCGACGGAGAGGTCGGGTGCGGTGAAGGTGATCTGCGGGTGCTGCTCGGCGTCGAAGAAGTCCGGCGCGAGGAGATGGCCCTTGAGCTGGGCGATCGGCACCTCCACGCTGGCCACTTCGACGGCGCCCGTGAGCGTTCCGTCGGTGAGCGTGGCGGTGACGTCGCCGAAGTGCCCGCGGAACGTCGCGATGCCCGAATGGCGGACGGCGAAGGCGGCCTTGGAGTGGACGGGATCCAGGGACCACGTCCCGGTGGGGACGGACTGCTCGGTGATGCTCATCAGAGGTGAACTCCAGTCAGAAAGAATGCTTGCTTGGGCAACCAT
Source organism: uncultured Solirubrobacteraceae bacterium (assembly GCA_963781415.1). Classification (GTDB taxonomy): domain Bacteria; phylum Actinomycetota; class Thermoleophilia; order Solirubrobacterales; family Solirubrobacteraceae; genus DATLGB01. The sequence goes on along the minus strand of CAWAFT010000002.1, from coordinate 1,416,492 downwards.
AGCAGATGCTTGCGCACGCAAACAGAGTGCTTTTGCGCCGCGACAGGCGTACACTGAGGGCCGTGAGCGTCACGGCATCCAACGTCTTGAAGACCGAGGCCGGCCTCAAGTACTTCCCTCCCGATCGCGAGGCCGCGTGGTTCGGACTGCTCGCCGCCCACGCGGAACTGACCCGCGGCCTGGACGCTCGGCTGTCGGCCGAGCACGGCCTCACGCTGAGCGCCTATGAGGTGCTCTCCCGCCTCGCTCACTCCGAGGACGGCCATCTGAGGATGTCCGAGCTCGCCGGCAAGTCCTCGCTCAGCCTCAGTCGCGTGTCGCGTGTCGTCGACGCGCTGTGCGAGCGCGGTCTCGCGGAGCGGCGCAGCTGCCCGACGGACTCACGGGTCGTGCACGCGACCATCACGCCGGCGGGCCAGGCGCTGCTGGCCGGCGCGCAGGACACGTTCTTCGCCATGGTCGAGGAGCGCTTCCTGGGGCGGCTCAGCTGTGACGAGGTCAACCTGCTCGGAGCCATCTTCGGCCGCCTCGTCGAGCTCGGTCCGCCGCCGGGCGAATGACAAGCTAGGTTTCCGACCAATGCGCCACGATGACCTCGCCGGAATGCCCTGCTCGATCGCGCGCAGCATGGCGGTGCTCGGCGAGCGTTGGACCCTGGTGATCCTGCGCGAAGCATTCATGCGCGCGCGGCGGTTCGAGGACTACCAGCAGGGCACCGGGATCGCGCGCAACATCCTCACCGACCGCCTCAACAAGCTGGTGGAACACGACATCCTCGAGCGGCGGCCGTACGCCGAGCACCCCGGCCGCACGCTCAACGAGTATCGCCTCACGCAGAAGGGCCTGGATCTGTATCCCGTGCTGGTCTCACTGATGCAATGGGGTGACCATTACGGCGGTCTCGACAAGCCGCCGGTGACCCTCGAGCACAAGGAGTGCGGGCACTTGAGCACGCCCCGTTTCGTCTGCAGCGAATGCGGCGAGGATGTTCGCGCCCGGGACATGCTCGTGCACGAGCACGTGCCGGCATGAGACGCGCCGCGACCCTCGCCGCACTATCGGCCCTCGTCCTCGCCGCACCCGCCGCCGCGGAGATGCAGACCGCGTCTCACGGTGACATCCGCGCGCAGCTCTCCTACAAGACGCATCCCGACCGGTCCCCGACGAACCTGGTCCTGCGGGTTTTCTCAGGCGCCGAGCGGATCGTCGAGAAGCGGATCCCCGACGAGGAGTTCCTCGTGCCGGCCGGGGAGGATGCGGTGCAGGTCCTCGACCTCGACGGCGACGGTGTCCCCGAAGCCCTTTTCGACCTCTATACGGGCGGTGCGCACTGCTGCGTCGTCACCACGGTGTTCCGCGGCACGACGGAGATCGAACGCAACTGGGGCAACGTCGGCTACCGCTTCAAGGACGTCGACCGCGACGGTGTGAAGGAGTTCTACAGCGCCGACGATCGCTTCGCCTACCGCTACGGCTCCTATGCGGGCTCGCTGTACCCACTCCAGGTGATGCGCCTGGTCGGCGACGAGTTCGTCGACATCACCGCCACCGAGCGCGCGTTGCGCCCGCGCCTGAAGCGCGAGGCGCGCCGCTACAAGCGCATCTACCGCAAGTACGCGCGCCGGGTGCGCAGGGAGCCCACGGTGCGTGAGGTCATCCGCAGCTCGCTCGCCGCCTACACGGCCGACCAGTGCTCACTCGGCGACTGCCGCAAGGGCTACGCGCTCGTCGCCAAGGCCCAGCAGCGGGGCGCGATCTCCGGCTTTGCGCGCGTCGTCAGGCGCGACATGCGCAAGCTCGGCTACGACGGCTAGCGAGGGCGGCCCGCCGGCCCGCCCATGCGGCCGGTCCCGCTCAGCGGTCGCCGGGCGGGCGCGCGGGATTGACCGAGACGGGGAGGTCGAGGTCCAGTGCCGTGCGGATGATGCGGTTCTGCTCGATGGTGTGGGCGGCCGGATACCCCTCGCCCGGGCTCGCGCGCTCGGGGCGGCCGACGTAGCCGAACTCGAGGTGGTCGGGCATGATGTGGAGCATGCGCGGGCTCATGTGCGCGCGGGCCCCCATGTTGCGTGGCTCCTCCTGCACCCACAGGACCTCGCGCAGGTTGGGGTAGCGGTTGATCTCCTCGAGGATCTGCGCCTGCGGGAAGGGGTAGAGCAGCTCGACGCGGGAGATGGCGACGCCCGGATTGTCCTCGCGCGTGATGTGGCCCTTGAGGTCGTAGAACACCTTGCCGGTGCAGAAGACGAGACGCTGGACGGCGTCCTCGTCGATCCGCGGCTCGGAGAGCACGGGGTAGAAGCGCGAGTCGGCGAGATGGGCGACCTGGGACATCGCCTGCGGCAGGCGCAGGAGCTGCTTCGGCGTGAAGATCACGAGCGGGCGCTGCTTGGCGACCCGTGCCTGGCGGCGCAGCAGGTGGAAGTACTGCGCCGGCGTGGTCAGGTTGGCGATGCGGATGTTGCCCTCGGCGGCGAGCTGCAGGAATCGCTCCAGGCGTGCGCTCGAGTGCTCCGGGCCGGAGCCCTCGTAGCCGTGCGGGAGCAGCAGCGTCAGGCGGGAGGTCTGGCCCCACTTGGCGAGCGCGCTGATGATGAACTGGTCGATGATCACCTGCGCGGAGTTGGCGAAGTCCCCGAACTGCGCCTCCCAGAGCACGAGTGACTCCGGCGCCTCCATCGAGTAGCCGTACTCGAAGCCGAGGCAGGCGATCTCCGACAGCGGCGAGTTGTGCAGCTCCATCGGGGCGAGCGCGCCCGGCAGGTTCTGGATGGGCGAGGTGCTCTGGCCGGTCTTGGCGTCGTGGAAGACGAGGTGCCGCTGGGAGAAGGTGCCGCGCTCGACGTCCTGGCCGGTGAGGCGGATCGGCGTGCCCTCGCTGAGCAGCGATGCGTAAGCGAGCGCCTCGGCGTGGGCCCAGTCGATGCCGCGGCCGGTCTCGGCCACCTCGCGCCGCTTCTCGAGCTGACGCTGGAGCTTCGGATGGATCGTGAAGCCCTCCGGCACCTTGAGCAGGTCGGCGTTGAGCTGCAGCAGCCGTTCCTCGCCGACGGCCGTCTTGACCTCCGGGGACTGGGTGCGGTCGAGCTCGTAGCCACCGGTGGGCTGCTCCGCGGACGAGTTCGAGAGCTCCTCCTTGAGCTTGCGGTGGCGCGCCGCCAGCGCGTCCCACTGCTCCTTCGCGAGGGCTTCGGCCTCGTCCTTGGTGAGCGTTCCGTCGGCGACGAGCTGCTCGGCGAAGATGTCGCGGACGGCCGTCTTGGCCTTGATCTTCGCGGCCATCTCCGGCTGCGTGTAGGCGGGCTCGTCCGTCTCGTTGTGGCCCCAGCGGCGGTATCCGATCAGGTCGATCACCACGTCGTGGCCGAACTCGTGCCGGTAGGCGAAGGCGAGCCGGACCGCCGTGACGCACGCAGCGACGTCGTCGGCGTTGACGTGGATGATCGGGACGTCGAAGCCCTTGGCGAGGTCAGAGGCCCAGCGGGTCGACCGCGACTCGTCGGGGTCGGTCGTGAACCCGATCTGGTTGTTCTGGATCAGGTGCACCGTGCCGCCGACCGTGTAGCCGTCGAGACCCTGGAGGTTCAGCGTCTCGGCGACGACGCCCTGGCCGGGGAACGCGGCGTCGCCGTGCAGGACGATCGGCATCGAGGCGGAGTGGTCGATGTGCGTGTGGGGTCCCTGGCGCGTGGTCTGCACCGCGCGCGTGGCGCCCGTGACGACCGGCGCGACGTACTCGAGGTGGGAGGGGTTGGACTCCAGGCGCACGAGCACGGAGCCGTCGCCCACCTGGTAGGTGCCCTGCGCGCCATGGTGGTACTTGACGTCACCGGTGCCGCCCTGCGGGATCGTGGTGACCGCTTCGATGTCCGAAGCGCCCTCGAACTCCCGGAAGATCGTCTCGTAGGCCCGGCCGAGGTTGTGCGCCAGCACGTTCAGCCGGCCGCGATGGGCCATGCCGATGACCACCTCGCGCGCCCCCTTGTGGAACGCGAGCTGGATGAGCTCGTCGAGCATCGGGACCGTCATGTCGAGGCCCTCGATCGAGAACTGCTTCTGGCCGAGGTAGGCCTTGTGCATGAAGCGCTCGAGGCTGTCCACCTGGGTCAGGCGGTCCAGCAGCGCCTTCTTCTCGTCCGTGGTCAGGGTCTGGCGGTAGGTGCCCGTCTCGATCTTCTCGCGCAGCCAGACGCGCTGGCGGTGGCTCGCGATGTGCTCGATCTCGTAGGCGATGGTCCCGCAGTAGGTCTCGCGCAGGTGCGGGAGCGCATCCGCGAGCGTGGCGCCGGGGACGCCGACCCGCAGCACCTTCGCCGGGATGCTCGCCATCAGTTCCTTCGTCAGCCCGAGCGGCTCCGGATCCAGCGCGGGATCGCCCTCGGGCTCGGACCCGAGCGGGTCGAGCCGCGCGGCCAGGTGCCCGTGGGTGCGGTGCGCCTTGATGAGCGACACGGCGGCCTGGACCGCCTGGAGCAGGTCTTCGTCGGGCGCCGAGGGAGTGCCGGGCGCCGCATCGCGCGCCGTGGCCGCGGCGGCCGCGGGGGCCGGCGGCTGGGGGGCCGGTCCCAGGGGCGCGCCGAGGTCGCCGAAGAGCTTCTCGTAGAAGCCGTGCTCGCCCTGCAGGTAGGCCTCGACCGTCTGCAGGAACTGACCGGACTCCGCGCCCTGGATGATGCGGTGGTCGTAGGTCGAGGTCATGGTCATGACCTTCTCCGCGCCGATCAGGCTGCCGATGTTGCCGAGCCCGACGGGGTAGGCGATCGACCCGGTCGCCACGATGGTGCCCTGGCCGTTCATCAGGCGGGGCACCGAGGCAATCGTCCCGATCCCGCCCGGATTGGTGAGGGAGACGTTCGCGCCCTGCAGGTCGTCGGCGGTCAGCTTGTTCTCACGCGCGCGGGCGATCAGGTCGCCGAACGCGTCGAGGAACCCCTTGAACGACAGGCGCCCGGCGTCACGGATCACCGGCACCATCAGCGTCCGGCTGCCGTCCTTCTTGGTGACGTCGACGGCGATGCCGAGGTTGACCGCCTCGTCGTCGACGAAGTGCGGCTTGCCGCCGGATTCGAGGAAGTGGCGCGCCATGACCGGCATCTGCTCGGTGGCGGCGACGGCGATCGCATAGGCGATCAGGTGCGTGAAGGAGACCTTGTGCCCGGCCTCCTTGAGCTGCTTGCGGCGGCCGTCGAGGGTGGTGACGGTCATCGTGCGGAACGAGGTCGCGGTCGGGATGGCGCGCGACTCGTCCATGTAGCGGGCGAGGGTGGCGGCGCCGCCCTTGAGCGCGGTCGGCGTCGGCCCGCTCTCCCCGGCCAGGACGTCGGCCTTGGTGATGCGGCCCTGCGGGCCGCTGCCGGTCACCTTGTTGAGGTCGACGCCCTCCACGGCCGCCGCGCGACGGGCGACGGGGGTGGCCTTGACGCCGTCGGCGGTCTTCGCGGGGGTGGGCGTCGCGGGCGCAGTGGCCGTTGCGGCCGCGGAGCCGTTCGACTCGGGCTGGGCGGCCGGCGCTCCGCCGCGCATGCGGGCGACGATCTGGCCGACGGTGACCGTCTCGCCGACCTCGGCGAGGGTCTCGGTGATCACGCCGTCCGCGGGCGAGGGAAGCTCGGCGTCGACCTTGTCGGTGGAGACCTCGACGATCCCCTCGTCCTGGGCGACGCTGTCGCCGGGCTGCTTGAGCCATTCGAGGATCACGCCCTCGGTGACGGACTCGCCCATCGAGGGGATCGTGATGTCGATCTCCTGCTCGGGTGCGGCGGGCGCCTCCGCGGCGGCGGCCTCCGGAGCCGTACCGTTGGCGTCGGAGGCTCCGTCGCCGCCGGCGATCTCGCACAGCACGGCGCCGATCGCGATCGTGTCGCCCTCCTGCGCGTGGATCTTGACGATCACGCCTCCGACGGGTGAGGGGACCTCGGCGTCGACCTTGTCGGTCGAGACCTCGACGAGCGCGTCATCCGGGGCAACGGTGTCGCCCTCCTGCTTGAGCCACTCGAGGATGGTTCCCTCGGTCACCGAGTCGCCCATGGCGGGCATGACGACGGACACAGTCGTTTCTACGGCCACGGCTCAAGTCAGAGTACTTGCTTCGCGCGGGGACTGCTCCCCGCGCAAGCGACGATTCTCCCAGTAGAAACCGACCGATCCCGCGAACGGGCCGATGCCTCCGATCACGGCGACCATGACGGCGAGCCAGAGCGGCATCCGGCGGCGCCGCACCGCTTCCAGGCACAGGAGCGACATGGCGATCCACAGCACGCCGTGGGCCCAGCCGAAAACGGTGACCAGCCCGTCGTCACGGTGGACGAACGCGACGTACAGCAGCACCAGGTAAACGACCGAATGGGCGTAGGAGAGGTAGCGCAGCCTCACTGCAGCAGCATCGCCATATGGCGCAGCGCCGGGCTCGCCTCGTCCGGCCAGCGCCCGGGATCGGGATCCCACCACGCATGCGCGTCGTGCTCGGGGTCGCGCACCACCTCGGCGCCCGGGGCGACCCACACCTGCCCGATCAGCAGCACGAGCCGGTTCGGCGTGCACACGAGCGCCTCGACCTGCGCGCGCTCGGGCACGAGCGCCCACTCCTCCTCGAGCTCGCGGGTCAGCGTCTCCACGGGATTCTCGCCCACCTCGACCGCGCCGCCGGCACCGAGCGCCCAGCGCCCGGCCCACGTCGCAACCCAGGGGGCACGGCGCCCGGCCAGCCAGCGCCCGTCCCCGTCGCGCACGACGCACTGGACGGAGATCGAGGACAGCGCGTCGTCGCCGAGGCGCAGGCTCCAGCGCATGGGCTGCAGCTCCATCTCCAGGCTGTTGCCATGGTCGAAGCCGGCGAGGCGCGCGGCCAGCCCGTCGTGGGACGGCGAGCCGCGGTCCTGCAGGGCTGCGATCGCCTCGTCGGCGACCGCCGCCCGTTCCGCGGAGGGTTCGTAGGCGTCCTCGCGCCAGCGCGTCCGGACCGCATCCTGCGGCCATGGCCCACGGGCGAGGATGCCGGGCTCGACGCTCACCGTTCGAGCGTATCCGCCGCGGCGGGGGGACAGGGTCGGGGCGCGGGACGGCATCGGCGCGTATAAACGTGTCGTGGCCAGACGCAAGGTGTGGGGCTGGGGTTTCGAGGGGGAGGCGCCGTCGACGGAGGAGGTCGCCGGGCTGCGTGACCACCTCGGCTTCGGCCGGCTGGAGATCGAGGCGCCCCGGGAGCCCGACCTGCCCGCTCCCCGCATCGGGATCCCGGCTGAGCTCAAGGATGCGGCGAGCGACGATCCCTACGACCGCGCGCGCTTCGGGCTCGGACGGTCCTACCTGGACACCGTGCGCGGGATGCGCGGCGAGATCGCGCACCCGCCCGACTTCGTGGTGCACGCGTGGACGGAGGACACCGTCCAACGGACGCTCGACTGGGCGACGGCCAAGGGCGTGGCGGTGACGCCGGTAGGCGGCGGGACGAGTGTGGTCGGAGGAATCGAGGCCCATCCGCGCGCTGAAGGGGAGGGCGCGATCGCGCTCGCACTCGGCGCGATGGACCGCGTGCTGGAGGTCGATCGGGTGTCGCGCGCCGCTCGGATCCAGGCCGGCGCGACCGGGCCGCGGCTCGAGGAGCAGCTCGCGACGCACGGGTTGACGCTGCGCTTCTACCCGCAGTCCTTCGAGCTCTCGACCCTCGGCGGCTGGATCGCCACGAGGGCCGGCGGGCACTTCGCGACGGGCCCGACCCACATCGACGACCTGGTGGAGGGCGTGCGCGCGGTGACGCCCGGCGCCGGGATCTGGCAGTCGCGGCGACTGCCGGGGTCGGGCGCGGGTCCCTCGCCCGACCGGCTGCTGCTCGGCTCGGAGGGCACGCTGGCCGTGATCACGGAGGCGTGGGTCCGGGTCATCGAGCGCCCTACCGAGCGCCGTTCGGCCAGCATTCCCTTCGCGGACTATGCCGCTGCCGCTCGTGCCGTGCGCGACATCGTCCAGGCCGGGTTGCGACCGTCCAACTGCCGGGTGATCGACGCCCGCGAGGCGGCGCTGACCTTCGCCGGGGACGGGTCGCACGCTCTGCTGCTGCTCGGCTTCGAGTCGGGTCTGGAGGATCAGTTCGAGGCGGCGGTGCGCATCGCGGGGGGTGAGGCCAAGGTCGCTGAGTCCACCGGCGGCGGAGCCGGGGCGTGGCGCGAGGCCTTCCTGCGCGCGCCGTACCTGCGCGACACCTTCGTGGCCATGGGCGTGCTGTCGGAGACGTTCGAGACCGCGGTCACCTGGGACCGCCACGACGCGTTCGTCGAAGACGTCCGGGGCACGGCCGAGGCGGTGCTGCGCGAGCGCTGCGGGGATGGGTCGGTCACGGTTCGCATGACCCACGCCTATCCCGACGGCGCCGCGCCCTACTTCACGTGCCTGGCACCCGTCGAGCCCGGTGCCGAGGAGGAGACCTGGCGAGCCGTCAAGCGCGCGGCGAGCGAGGCGATCCTCCGCGGCGGCGGGACGATCACCCACCACCACGCGGTCGGCCGCGACCACCGCCCGTGGTACGACCGCCAGCGGCCGGAGCCCTTCGCCGCGGCGCTGCGCGGCGCGAAGACCGCGGTCGACCCGGAGGGCATCCTCAACCCGGGCGTGCTCATCGATCCGTAGCGCGCCCCCCGCATCTCGCCGCGTGTCGCCTCCGGGTCATATATCGACGCCTTCGCGACACGCGCCGGGCTCGCCGAGCCGCTAGGCCGGGTCGGCGCGGGCGATCTCGATGCCGCTGCGGTGACCGAGCGGATGCTCGCGCATCAGCGACAGGGCGATCACCACCACGAGCCCGAGCGGGGCGGCGGCGAGGAAGACCTCGGCCACCCCGGTGCCGAACGCGTGCTTCGTCGCGGCCGATTCGCCCGCAGCGCCGGGCAGCGCGTGACCGGCGTGGGCGGCGAGCACGGCGCCGAGCACGGAGACGCCGGCGGCACCGCCGAGTGTCCGCATGAAGGCGACGAGCGCGCTCGCCGCACCGATGTCGCGCGCCTCGACGGAGTTCTGCACCACCACGACGAGGTTCTGCATCAGCACCCCGATGCCGGCTCCGACCATGGCCATGAAGACGGCGAGCTCGACGAGGTTGGTCGTCTCGTCCATCGTGCCCATCAGGGCAAGCCCGGCGGTGAGCACCATCGCCCCGCGCACCATCAGCCCTTTGTAGAGCCCGGTACGCGTCACGATCCGCCCGCCGACCATCGACGCCACGAACAGCCCGACCACGAGCGGGATCGTCAGCAGGCCGGACTCGGTCGGGGACTTGCCGCGGGCGAGCTGCATGTACTGGGTGAGGAAGACCGTGCTTCCGAAGAGCGCGACGCCCAGGCTCGCGGCGGAGACGGTGGCGAGCACGACCGTGCGATCGCGCAGCAGGCGCAGCGGGATCAGCGGGTCCTTTGCCCGGCGCTCGACGCCGACGGCGAGACCGAGCAGCACAACGCCGGTCACCACGAGCGTCAGGGTCGTCGTCGACACCCACGCGAAGCTCGCTCCGGCCAGCGACACCCAGATGAGCAGCGCGGACAGGCCGCCGGCGATCAGCGTCGCGCCGGCGTAGTCCAGCGACACCTCACGGCGGTGGCGGGGGAGGTGCAGCGTGCGCTGCAGCAGCACGAGCGCCGCCACTCCGACCGGCACGCTCACGTAGAAGCACCAGCGCCAGCCGACGCCGTCGGTGATGACGCCGCCCAGGAGCGGGCCGATCACCGTGCCGAGGCCGAAGACAGCGCCGAGGTAGCCCGCGTAGCGGCCGCGCTGGCGCGGGGACACGAGGTCGGAGAGGATCACCTGCGTGAGCGCGGTGAGCCCGCCGACCCCGAGGCCCTGCAGGACGCGGCAGGCGATGAGCCAATCCGGGGACTGGGCCAGCCCGGCCAGCATCGATCCGATGACGTACACGCTCAGGCCGATCTGCACGAGCAGCTTGCGGTCGAACAGATCCGAGAGCTTGCCCCAGATCGGCGTGGTCACGGTGACCGCGAGGAGCGTCGAGGTGATGACCCAGGTGTACGTCGCCTGATTGCCTCCGATGTCGTCGATGATGCGCGGTAGCGAGGTGGACACGATGGTGCTCGAGAGGACGGCGACGAACATGCCGAGCATCAGCCCGGACATGGCCCTCACGACCTGGCGATGGGTCATCGCCTCAGGCGTCATGCGGAAGCACTTGGCTCACGGCCGGACGAGCTGCAGCGTGCCGTCGGCCTGGGAGGCGATGGCGAGGGTGCCGGCGGCGGCGGCGATCGTGTACGGGTTGCGGACCGTATCGATCTCACCGTCCACCCGGCCCGCGCGCACGTCGACGGAGACCGCGCGGTTGCGCTCGGTGAGGGTGACCCATACCCGCCCGTCCTCGGCTGCGGCGATCCCCACCGGGGTGCCGTCGAGCTCGATGCGGCCGCGGAAACGCAGGCGTTCCTCAGTGTCGTAGAGGACGAGCGCCCGGCCGCGGGTGTCGCAGATGGCGAGGATGCCGTCGGGGCCCGTGACGACGTGCGAGGGCCCGAGGCCCGCGCTCTGTCCGCCGTAGCCGCGCGGGTCGTCCTCATCGCCGTCGTAGAGCTCGACGGTGTAGGCCCGCACGGCGATCACCGCGACCTGATCGCCGACCGCGGTCACGCCGCCCGGCTGGGCGTCGACGGGTACCTGGCCGACGAGCTTGCCGTCGCGGACGACGGACATCGTCGCGCCGAACTCGTCGGCGGTGAAAACCCGATCTCCGATCTTGGTGGCGTCGTGGGGGCCGTCACCGACGTCCGTGGTGATCGCGTCGCCCGTCCGCGGATCGACCTGTACGAGCTGATCGGCGCTCTCCACCGGCACGAGGAACGGTCCGCCCGGCGCGGCCAGCTCGACGTGACGCGCACTGCCGGGCAGCGGCACCTCCCGGGCGATCTCCCCGGATCCGAGGTCGACGAGCACCAGGCGCGGAGGCTCGTCGACCGCGACCGCCACGAGTCCCGACCGCGGATCGATCGCGACGCCCTCGGGGGTCGCCCCCACTTCGACGACGCGCCCCGGCGGGTCGTCGGCGGGCGGAGCGCCGACCGGCTCGGCCGCCTGGGGCGGGTCGAGCTGCGGCCGCGGAGGGGCCGGATCGTCGCTGCCGCCACACCCGGCGAGCGCCGCGACGAGGGCCACGGCGGCAAACCGTCTCAAAGCGCTGCCCTCCGCTCGGACACCCAACATCCGGTCGACCTTACGCCGCCCCGGCTCGACCGCTCGGTTGTCGGCGCACCTGGCCTCGTCGCCCGGATCGTGCTGCGTCACTCTCCGGGGTCGGCACCGTGTGCTCTTATCCGCACATAGCGCGGAAAAGAGCACACACCCAGGCGCAGGCGCCGGGCGCTCGACTCGGCGCCGCCGCCGCGCGACCCTCAGTTGAGGGAGGGCACGGCGATCTCGCGCTCGCGCGTCACGGCCTCGACCGTTTCGACCTCTTCCTCTTCCTGAAGCCCGGACGGATCGTCGGGCTCGGCGTCGCAGGTCACGCGCATCATCCCGGTGGCGACCTTCTCGTCGCCGAACACGGTCAGCCCGCAGATCACGTCGCCCTCGTCCCAGCCCATGCGCTCGAGGTCGAACCAGTTGAGGTGCACGGCGTTGGCGTTTCCGCCGTAGGGGCACGACTTGTCGTGCGCCTCCTTGGCCTTGCAGACCGCCTGCATGTTCTTGGCTGAAGCGTCGAGGCTCACGGTTCCACCAGCCTAAGACCGAGGCCGAACGCCCGCTCGAAGAGATCGGTCTCGCGCTGCGCCATCCAGCGGGCGAGGGTGACGTCCTCGTCGCTGGTGAGTCTCAGCTCGACATGGTCGTCGCGCACGGTCAGCGCGACCTCGTGGACGGCCTGGTCGCGCGCGCGCTCGAGTTGCTCGGTGAGCCGCAGCAGGGCGGCGCCCCGGGCGAGGAGCGCGTCGTCGCCCTTCGCCGCCAGCGGCTCGAGCTCGCCGAGCGAAGGCGTGCCCTTGCGGTGATAGCGGACCATCTGGGCGATCAGCGCCACCTCGCGCGGCGTGAAGCCGGGAAGCCCAGCGTTCAGCACCAGGTACCGGGAGTGCTTGTGGTGATCGTCGTAGTCGACGGCGGTGCCGATGTCGTGAAGCATCGCCGCCGCCCACAGCAGCTCGCGCTCCGCCGGGTCGCCGTCGTGCCGGTCGGCCGACGCCAGCGCGTCCCACATCTCGAGCGCGAGGTCGGCCACGTGCTGGGTGTGGGAGAACTCAGGGTGGTACTGCGCGGCGAGGTTGAGGACGGCGGCGTGGCGCACGTCGTCGAACAGCGGCGGGTCGGTTCCCGCCAGCAGCGTCTCGAAGAAGACGCCCTCGCGCAGGCCGGCCTCTGTTGCCTCCAGCACGTCGAAACCCCCGAGCTCCATCACGGTGTCGATCACGACGGCCGCAGCGAGGATGACGTCGGCGCGGCCCGGCTTGATCCCGCGGATGGAGCTGCGATCGGCGACGGGCAGCTCGACCATCGCGTCGATGAGCCCCCCGAGCTGCTTGCGGGTGATGCGGGCCCCCTGCACGCCGAGGTCCGGCAGGCCGGTGTCGGCGAGCGCCGCGCCGGCCAGGTTGCGGACCGCTCCCCCAACGCCGACGATGCGGCTGCCGTGCGCCCCGACGCCGGCGAGCCAGTCGGCGCGCGAGAGCAGCTTCTTCTCCACGTGCGCGCGCAACGCCTTCACCTGCTTTGGCTGCGTTCGCTTGCCGTCCAGGAACCGCTCGGTCATGCGCACCGCACCCATCCGCCACGACCGCATGTCGGTGGCGATCCGGCTCTCGACCCGGCTCAGCTGCAGCGAGCCGCCGCCGATGTCCAGCGCCACGCCGTCGGCCAGCGTGGTCGAGTTCACCGCGGCCAGGTACCCGTAGCGGGCTTCCTCCTCGCGCGGCAGAACCTCGATCTCCAGCCACGTCCGTCGTCGCGCAGCCTCGAGGAACGCGTCGCGGTTCGTGGCGTCCCGGATGGCCGAGGTCGCCACGGCGCGGACGTCGGTGATGCCGGTGGCACGGCAGAAATGCGCGTAGAGATCGAGCATCGCGAGCGCGCGCTCCATCGGCTCGGCGCCGAGCTCGCCGGTCGCGTCGAGGCCCCGTCCGATGCGCACCGCCTCGTGCACCTCGTCCGTCCGTTTGAACCAGGCGGTGTTGCCCTCGCCGGCCCAGGTGAAGACCACGAGGCGAAAGGAGTTCGAGCCGAGGTCGATGACCGCCTGGCGGCGCTCGCTCACAACAGCGAGCCTACCCTCGGGGGATGATCGTCGAGCGCTCCATGCGAGAGGACTACCTGTCCAACACGTACCTGGTCGCGGCGCAGGAGGGGGGCGAGGCGTTCTTCGTGGACGCCGGTGGTCCCGTCAAGCCGCTGATCGACAAGGCCGATGAGCTCGGCCTGACGCCGACGCACGTTCTGCTCACGCACCGGCACGGCGATCACGTCGAGGAGCTCGGCACCCTGCTCGAGCGCTGGCCGGACCTGCAGGTCCTGGCGCATCCCGACGAGGAGGTGCTCGGCGTGACGGGGCACATGCACGCCGGCGAGGAGGTCAGCGCCGGGGGCCTGACGGTCCGGACGATCCACACGCCCGGCCACACGAGCGGGATGCTCGCGCTGCTCGTCGAGGGCAACGTCTTCACCGGCGACACGCTCTTCAAGAACTCCGTCGGCGGGGTCCGCGCCCCGGGCTCGACCTCGTACGCCGACCTCAAGCACTCCGTGATGGACGTGCTGCTCGAGTTGCCCGAGGACACGGTCGTCCGCCCCGGGCACACCGATCCCTCGACGATCGGCGAGGAGCGGAAGTCCAACCCCTTCGCCCGGGTCTGGAGTGGCGTCGACCCCGAGGGCGACGAGGCCGTCACCGTCTGGGACAAGCCGGCGACGCTGGTCCTGTGGGGTCCCGACTACGACGGCGGCCACAAGGCCTGGATCCGGTGGCACGAGGACTCCGCCGACGACATCGTCGGCGGGTCGCAAGTGCAGCGCGATGGCTAAGGACCAGATGCCCACCGGCCGGGTCGCGCGATCGGCGCGCATCGGCCGGCTTGCCGCGGGCCAGGGCGCGCGGCAGGTGGCCACCAAGACGGCGAACGTCGTGCGTTCGCCGGAGCGCAAGGCGGCCGCGCTCGAGAAGCGCCACATCGAGGCGGCCGAGCAGATCGTCACCGCGCTCGGCACGATGAAGGGCGCGGCGATGAAGCTCGGGCAGGTCCTGAGCTTCCTCGACGTCGGGCTGGTCCCCGAGGAGTACCGCGACGAGTTCCAGCGCAAGCTCGGCGCCCTGCGCGACGCCGCTCCCAACGTCCGCTTCGACGACATGCGCAAGGTGATCGAGTCCGAGCTCGAGGACAAGCTCGTGAACCTGTTCGCCGAGTTCGACGAGGAGCCGATCGCCGCGGCCTCGATCGGCCAGGTCTACCGCGCCCGCCTGCACGACGGCCGCGATGTGGCGGTCAAGGTCCAGTACCCGCGGGTGGCCGAGGCGGTCCGGGCCGACATGCAGAACCTCGGGATGATCCTGCGGGTCATGCGCACGATCGCGCCGGGCATCGACGTCAAGTCGACCGCGACCGAGATCCGCGAGCGCATCCACGAGGAGCTCGACTACGAGCTCGAGGCAAGCAATCAGCGCGCGCTGGCGCGGATCTTCGAGGGTCACCCCTTCATCACGGTCCCCCACGTCGTCACCGAGCTCAGCCGCGAGCGCGTCCTGGTCAACGAGTTCGTCGAGGGGCGCGGCTTCGAGGAGGTCAAAGCCCTCGACCAACCAGACGCGCGACCGCGTCGGCGAGATCGTCTTCCGGTTCTACTTCGGCTGCATGTACCGGCACCGGCAGTTCTCCGGCGATCCGCATCCCGGCAACTTCCTGCTGCGCGACGACGGCACCGTCGCGTTCCTGGACTTCGGGCTGTTCAAGCGGATGCCCGCCGAGCTGATCGAACTCGAGCTCGCCTGCCAGCGCGCGGGTCACGAGGGCGACGCGGACGAGCTGCACCGCATCTGGTCGGAGTCGGGCTTTCTGAAGCATCCCGAGCGCTTCCATCCCCACAAGCTGCTCGCGCAGTTCCTGGACGCGACCTGGTGGTACGTGGTCGACGAGGAGATCGCGCTCGAGCCCGAGGTGGCGACCCAGGTGATGATCGACATGAGCGACCCGCGCTCGCAGCACTTCGGTCAGATGCGACACGAGACGCTTCCGCCCGACCACCTCTTCGGCCGCCGCGTCGAGATGCTGACCCTGGCGGTGATGGCGCAGCTGCGGGCGCGCGGCAACTACCACCGCATCGCCCGCGAGTGGATGTACGCAGACGAGCCCGCGACCGAGCTCGGCGCGGCCGAAGCCGCCTTCTACACCTCCTGAATCTGGAACAGGCTCGTGGTGCCCGGGCGGCCGGACGGCAGACCGGCGGTGATGCCGACGCGGTCCCCGGGCTGCACCCAGCCGAGCTCGACCACCCGCCGGGCCGACGCGGCGATCAGCTCCTCGGTGATCTCGTAGCGCGGGAGCGATCCTGCCTGGACGCCCCACATGAGGCTGCAGCGGCGCACCGTCTCGCGACCGGGAGAGAGGGCGTAGATCGGCACCTGCGGACGGTGGGCGGAGATCAGGCGCACGGAGCGCCCGGACAGCGTGGGAACGACGAGCGCATCGAGGTCGAGCTCGTTCGCGGCCCGGCAGGCCATGAAGGCGATCGTGTAGGCGGGGTCCCGGGTGTCGCGGTTGACGCGGTGCTCGTTCCAGCGCTCGTAGGGCGCCGCCTGCTCGGTGCGCTCGGCGATCGAGGCCATCATCGCCACCGCCTCGACCGGGTAGTTGCCGACCGCGGTCTCCTGGGACAGCATCACCGCGTCGGTCCCGTCGAGGATCGCGTTGGCGACGTCGGCGACCTCGGCGCGGGTCGGGCGGGATGAGGACACCATCGAGTCGAGCATCTGCGTCGCGGTGATGACGGGCCTGGCCATCGAGCCGGCGCACGCGATCACCCGCTTCTGCACGAGCGGGACCTCCTCGATGCGCAGCTCGATCCCCAGATCGCCCCGGGCGACCATCAAGCAATCGGCGGCGTGGGTGATCTCCTCGATGCGCTCGACGGCCTGAGGCTTCTCGATCTTGGCGATCAGCGGCAGTCGCGTGTGCTTGCGCAGTTCGGTGATCTCCTCCGCGCGGCGGACGAAGCTCAGCGCCACCAGATCGACGCCGATGCGCTCGCCCGTCGCGAGGTGGGCGAGGTCTTCCTCCGGGACCGACGGGAGGTCGGTGACCTCGCCAGGAAGGTTGAGCCCCTGGCGTGAGGCGACGGCTCCGCCGATCTCGACCAGTGCGTCGAACTGGGCGGCGTCGGCACGGACCGCGCACGCGCGCAGGCGCACGGCGCCGTCGGCCAGGTAGAGGACCTCATTCTCCGACATGGCGTGGGCCAGGCCGGCCCAGCCGATGTGCATCCGGGTGGCGTCGCCGTCGGCGGGATCCTCCCCGCCGCACGTGAACGTCACGGTGTCGCCCGGCTTGAGCTCGACGACATCCTCGGCGAGCCGGCCGATGCGCAGCTTGGGGCCCGGGAGGTCCTGCAGGATCGCGACGGCACGCCCCGCGCGCTCGGCCGCGGCCCGCACACGGCCCGCGGTGTCCGCGTGCTCGTCGGCGGTGCCGTGGGAGAAGTTCAGCCGTGCGACGTCCATGCCGGCTTCCACCATCCGCGCGAGCACATCGGGTTCCCGCGACGCGGGGCCGATCGTGGCGACGATCTTGGTGCGGCGGGCCATCGGGCCGCACCGTACTGCTATCGAGGGAGCCGAATCGTGAAGCGTCGGAGCGCGGTGTTGCCCGCGACGTCCGTGGCGCGCACGATGAGCCGGGAGCGGCGCTCGAGCAGGCTGCGGGGAAGGCGCACCCGCACGGCGAACCCCGCGCGCTTCGAGCGCCATGTGCGCTTGGCGACCATCCGCCCGCCCGAGCGCACGCGGACGGTCAGACGCCCAGGCTCCGACAGCCCCACCGCGACCTGCACCCGCCGCTTGCCGAGCGGCTTCGGGCGGCCGACCCGGATCGCCGGAGCCGTGCGATCGGCACCGGCGAACTGCCGCGCCACCAGCAGCCGCGTGGTCCCGCCGATGCACTCGGCCTTCGTTCCGCCGACACACCCGAGCCCGACCGTCACGAGCCGGCCCGAGCGCTGGAAAGCACCCGCGACGGCGCGAGCGATCGGGTAGCCGGGCCAGCGGACGAAGGCGGCGCCGTTGTGGCCGAAGGTGCGATCGAGCGCTCCGTTGCGCTGGAGCCGGACGGTCGCGAAGTCGTAGGAGTCGTCCGACCGGCCGGCCTGACCGATGACGACGGGCCGCCCCGCGCTTCCGATCAGGACGTCGTTGGCCACCGCGCCTCCCCGCAGCGTGATCAACGTGCTGCCGCGGCGCCCGAAGCTCCGGTCCAGGCGACCGTTGCGACCGCCGCGGACCACGGCCATCGCCTGCCGGGACCCGTTGTCGACGAGCGCCGCCCCGGCCGCGAGCCAGCCGTCGCCGCCGGTGCTCACCACGGCGTTGGCGAAGGACGCCGCGTCGCCGACGGCGTGCTCGGCGCTGCCGCCCTTGCCGAAGGCCCTGTCGAGCGCGCCGTCGGGCGTGACGCGAACCTGGCCGAAGCGGTAGCTCGCGCGATCGTCGCGAGCGTCGCTGACGGCACCCGCGATCAGGGCCGATCCGCTCGGAGCGACCGCCACGGCGAGCCCGTAGTTGAACGCGGCACTTCCGCCGAGGGTCGCTCCCGCGGTCCCGAAGGAGCTGTCGAGCGCGCCATCCGGGGTGTAGCGGGCGATGGCCATGCTCGGCCTGCCGTTGCCGTCGACGGCCTGGCCGACGGCGAGCAGCATTCCCCCGGGACCCTCCGCGACGTCGCTGATCGACGCATAGGAGCTGCCGATCGGGGTCAGCACCTCGCCGCCGGTGCCGAAGGCGGGGTCGAGCGAGCCGTCGGGGCGGTAGGCCACGAGCGCGAAAACGTCCCGGCCGTCGAGGCGGGCGACGCCGGCGACGACGATGCGGCCGGTCCTGGTGAGCAGCAGATCGAAGGCGACCGAACGGCTCTCGCCGACGGCGGTCGTCACGAATCCGCCGTCGCCGAACTCGCCGTCCAGTCCGCCGTCGGGCGTCAGGCGCGCGACCCGGAAGTTCGCATCGCCGCCCTCGAGGCAGGTTCCGTCGCGGGTCGCCGAGTCGGGATCGCAGAGCGTCCCCCCGACGACGATGCGATCGCGGCTGTCGACGCCGACGGCACGCGGGACGAAGGCGTCCGAGGAGGGCAGCGCGACGCGGCCATCACCCCCGAAGGAGTGGTCGAGGTCACCCGGGTCGCCGGCCAACGCACCCGCTGGCGCAATCGCCAACAGGGTTGCGGCCAGCGCGAGCGCTCGGCGTGGACATCCTTTTCCCTGCACCGAGCCAGGGAGGCTACACCTGGACGGGCCGCCCGTCAGCCAAAATGTTCCCGCCGTCGCGCAGGTCGCAGATGAGATCCCAGTGCACGGCGCTCTCATTGCGTCCGCCCGTCTCGGGATAGCTGCGGCCGAGCGCGAGGTGCACCGTGCCGCCGATCTTCTCGTCGAGCAGGATCAGGCCCGTCGGGCGGTCGAGGCCGGTGTTGGTGCCGATGCCGAGTTCCCCGAGCCGTCGCGCTCCACGATCGGTCTCCAGCGTCTCGAGCAGGTACGACTCGCCGCGCTCGGCGCGCGCATCGACCACGAGCCCGCCCTCGAAGCGCAGTTCGACGCCGGCCACATCGACGCCGGAGGGGCTCGAGGGGATCGTGAAGCGGACCGTTCCCCGGGCCGACGCCTCGTGCGGTCCGGTGAAGACCTCGCCCGACGGAAGGTTGCGCTTGCCGTCGCTGTTGATCCACGTCCGACCCTCGACGTCGAGGACCAGGTCGGTACCCGGAGCGGTGATGCGGATCTCGCGCGCGCCCGTCAGGGTCTCGATGAGCCGTGCCTGGCGGTCGCGGAGCTCGCCCCAGGCGGCAACGGGGTCGGGCTGGTCGAGAAAGAGGGCGCGCTCGACGAGCGCGGCGAAGGCGGTGGTCCCCATCCCGGCCTGCTGGGCGAGGGCGGGCGTCGGCCAGAGGGTGACGTTCCAGCGCCGGTGCGCACCGGCCTCGCGCAGCGGGGCGCGGGCGCGCGTCGCGCGGGCGATCCGCGCTGGGTCGATGTCCGCGAGGGCGTTCGCGTTGGCCGGGGAGATGATCCGCACGGTCGCGTCAGCCTGCTCGGCCTCGGCGCGGTCGAGCGGCGCGAAGCCGTCGAGGTGGGCGTCGCGCGCGGAGGACCACCAGGACTCGTCGGCGCCGTCGAGCCCGACCCGCAGCAACGGCCAGGCGTCCCGAGCGAGAATCGCGCGCTGCAGCGCGAGCATCAACGGCGCGGCGCCCTGACCTCCGTTGACGAGCACCTGCTGGCCCGGCTGCACGTCCAGGCAGTAACCCGCGAGCAGCTCGGCGTGACGCTCGGCGGCGCTCACGGCGCCGGCAGCTCGGGAAAGTGCTCGGCGAGGTGCAGGCGCAGCTTGCCGCGGATCCAGGCGCGCTCGTCGATGGTGGCGACACGGAAACGGGCGAGCAGATCCTTCTGGCGGGTCAGCGGCTCCGTGCCCGCGACCGCCCAGCTCACGGCGAGGCGTTCGAAGAGGAACTCCACCGAGCGCTGCCAGGCGTCCTCGCGCACACCGCCGCCCTCGGCGATCTCCCGGTACGCCGTGCGCGTCTTGGGAGTCATCGCCCCGCGCAGGACGAGCACCGCCTCGTCGTCGCCGTATTCGACGTCGGGTGCGCGGAGTTTCTCGACACGGCGGCGGGCCACGCCGTAAGCGTAAGGTCACCCGGACATGGCGAAGCCCACCCAGCGGGTCGTCGGCCGCGGGGAGCGGGTGCTCCCCGGCGTGTGGCGACTGCGCCTCCCTCTGCCCTGGCCCGGGGTCCCGCACTGCAACGCGTGGGCGATCGCCGCCGGGGACGGCATCGTGCTCGTCGACACCGGCGTCCACGAACCGGGTTCGATCGGCCATCTGGAGCGCGCGCTCGACCAGGTCGGCCTGCGGATCGATCACGTGCGCCTCGTGGTGTGCACACACGCGCACGCCGATCACTGCGGCCAGGCGGCGACGGTGGCCGCGCGCACCGGCTGCGAGGTCTGGATGCATCCGCGCTCAGACCACCTGTTCAAGCAGGCCGAGGATCCCGAGTCGGTGCTCTCGCGACGCCTGGAGATCGCCCGCCAGAGCGGGGTCCCCGCCGAGCCGCTGCAGCGCTGGGTCGAGGCGCGCCGCGGCCAGGGCCCGCTGGCCGCGTTCCCGCTCGAGATCGCCCGCGACCTCGTCCCCGGCGTGGAGATCGAGACCGACCTCGGAACCTTCTCGGTGATCGAGACGCCGGGCCACGCGCCGTCGCACGTCTGCCTGCACCAGCCCGACCGGCGGCTGCTGCTGTCGGGGGACCACCTCCTGGGGCGGGTCTCGCTGTACTTCGACGTCGGCTGGAGCGAGGACCCGGTCGGCGAGTTCCTGGAGTCGCTGGAGCGCGTCGACGCGCTCGACGCGCGGCTGGCGCTCTCAGGCCACGGGCGCCCCTTCACCGACGTGCGCGGTCACGTCAACGCCAACCGTGCCCTCGTCGAGGAGCAGCTGGGCAAGGTCATGGACGTCCTCCGCGCAGACGAGCTGTCGGCCTTCGAGATCGCCCCGCGGGTCTTCGGCGACGCCTTCGGCGCCGCGACGGGAGCGTGGCTGTTCACGGAGACCATGGCGTTCCTCGCGCACCTCGAGCGCAGGGGCGACGCACGCCGGATCGCCGGCGATACCGAGCGCTGGGCGCCCGCCTAACCTCCTCCCATGCGCATCGATGAGGTCATCGAGAGCGCCGAGCGGCCGCTCTTCTCGTTCGAGTTCTTTCCGCCCAAGACGGAGACCGGGGAGCGCAACCTCGAGCGCGCCCTGGAGGCTCTCGGGCCCCACCAGCCCGATTTCGTGTCCGTCACCTACGGCGCGGGCGGATCCACGCGCGACAAGACGATCGACATCGTCAAGCGCATCAAGTCGGAGTTCGGCATGGAGGCGATGGCACACCTCACCTGCGTCAACGCCACCGTGGACGAGCTGCGGGGCACGCTCGACCAGATGGCCGAGGCCGGGATCGAGAACGTGCTCGCGCTGCGCGGCGATCCACCCCAGGGGCAGACGGACTGGGCGAAGACGCAGGGCGGCTTCGAGTTCTCGTACGAACTCGTCTCGATGCTGCGCAGCGACTACCGCTTCGCGATTGGTGGCGCGGCCTTTCCCGAGACGCACATCCACGCCACCTCGGCCGACGACGATCTCCGCCACCTCAAGGCCAAGGTCGACGCCGGGGCGCGGTTCTTGATCACGCAGATGTTCTTCGACAACCGCCACTACTTCGACTTCGTCGCGCGTGCGCGGGGGATCGGTATCCGCGTGCCGATCATCCCGGGAGTGATGCCGATCCTCAGCTCCGACGGCATCAAGCGCATGACGGAGCTGTCGGCCGCCAAGCTGCCCGAGGCGCTCGTACGCGAGCTCGACGCCCGGCGCGGCGACGACGAGGCCGTCGCCGAGCTCGGGGTCTCCTACGCGACCCTGCAGTGCGCCGATCTCCTCGCGGGCGGCGCTCCCGGCATCCACTTCCTCACGCTGAACCGCTCGCCGGCCACGCGCGCCATCCTCTCGGCGCTGAAGGTCTTCGAGCCCTGGCGCGCCGCCCGCGCCGTCGCTTAGACCGAGTCGACGTCGAGCGCGTGCGCGAGGCGGGGGGTGCCGTCCTCGTCCCACGCCACGTCGACCACGTCATTGCGTTCGTAGGTGCCGATCCCGAACGCGCCCCAGAACCACTTCCAGAATCCGAGCTTGCCCTCCTTGCTCAGCGAGCGCTTGAAGACCAGCACGCCGTCCGCGACCTGGTAGTCGCTGCCCGGCACCTGGCGTACGCCGTTGACGAAGACGGTGAAGGGTGAGCGCACGCCGGCCGGGAGGGTCACGCGCGAGGTTTCCATCGGGGTGCAACCGTAGCCTCGGAGGCCGTGGAGTACACCATCCGCCGCTCGAGCCGTGCCCGCCGCGTGCAGGTCACCGTCCATCCGAATCGCACGGTCGAGGTGGTGCTGCCCCAGCGCGCGCCGCAGCGCGAAGCCGAGGCCGCCGTGGTGGAGCTGCGGCCGTGGATCGAGCGGCGCCTGCGCAGGCTCGACGCCGTCGCCTCCGAGCTCGGCCATCCCGAGAACACGGTGCCCTTCTGCGGAGAGCTGCTGACGGTCGTGCCCCAGCCCGGTCGCTCGCGCGTCCACCGGCGCGGGGATCAGCTCCTCGTTCCGGGCACGGCGCCCGAGGCGGCGCTCGAGCGCTGGTACCGGGCGCAGGCTCGCCGACTCATCGCCGCCAGGCTCGACGCCGCGACGGCGCGGGCCGGTACGCGGTACACGGGGCTGACGATCCGTGCCCAGCGCACGCGCTGGGCGTCCTGCTCTTCCGCGGGTGCCATGTCGTTCAACTGGCGCCTGTTGCTCGCTCCGCCTGCCGTGCTCGATTACGTCGTTGAGCACGAGGTCTGCCATCTCGAGGTGATGGATCACTCGCCGCGCTTCTGGGCTCTGCTCGAATCGCGGGTGCCCGACTGGCGCGAGCACTCCCGCTGGCTGCGGCGCTACGGCTCCACGCTCTCGCTCGCGAGCACCCTGCGCAGCGCTGCATAGGCGCTCTCGCCGCGCTCCTGCTCGACGACGTGCCGGCGCATCCGTCCGAGGTAGGCCTCCGTGGACCCGTCGCCGCGCACGTCGATGCCGGCGGCCAGCCGCCCCGGCCCGCGCAACTCCCCGCGCGCCTGCACCTGCACCACCGGTTCGTAGGTGCGCCTCGCGACCTTGACGCCAGAGAGCCGCTGGGAGCTTGCGATCGCGCGGCATTCCGCCTCGAGCGCCTCGAGTGCCTCCTCGCGCGTGGCGAAGGTCCGTTTGTCGACACTGCCCTTGCTACGCACGGTCAACCGCCAGGCCACGCGTCTAGCCTACGCAGACGATGCTCCGCGCCCTTCTTGCCGTCGCCACGTTCTCGCTCCTCACCGTCGCGTCGGCGAGCGCAGCGACGCTGACGACCGACCGTCTCTGTTACATCCCGGGGCAGCCGATGACGATCTCCGGAGCCGGCTGGGCGGCCGAGTCGGCCTGGGGCGTGTCGGGCCCGGGTGTCTTCGGGAGCGGGACCGCGGACGGCGCGGGCGCCTTTGCGTTCAACACGCAGGCGCCGTCGGTGCCGACGTCACCCAAGCCTCGCAAGATCCGCCTCACGGGTGAGCAGGACGGCACCCAGGTGGCCAGCGGGTCCTTCAAGGTCGTCAGTTTCCTCGTGCGGCCCAAGAGCACGAACGGCAAGCCGACGGGGAAGACGAGCTGGTCGTTCTCGGGCTTCGCTCCGAAGGGGAAGATCTTTGTCCACGTCAAGCGCGGCAAGCGCTCGTGGACGCAGAAGGCCGGCAAGGGCGACGCGACCTGCGGCACGCTCAAGACCCGGATGCGCCGGTTGCCCGCGGTGCCACCCAAGAAGATCAGCTACGGCAAGTACAGGGTGTTCGTCGACAACCGCCGCAAGTTCAGCAAGGGCGGCCTGCAGTACCGGGCCGCGATCACGATCTTCAAGACCGTCAAGTAGCGACGCTCACCGCGAGCAGCGCCTCGACGCCCTCGGGCGGGAGCGGCCGGGCGAGCAGGAAACCCTGGGCGAGCGGGCAGCCCGCCTCGGCGAGAAACAGCCGCTGCTCCTCGGTCTCGACCCCCTCGGCCACCGCGGTGCGTCCGAGTGCGGTCGACAGATGCAGGATGGCGATCAGGCACGCGGTCGCCTCGTCGTTCGCCGGCACCTCGCGCATGAAGGCGCGGTCGATCTTCAGGGTGCCGACCGGCATCTCGCGCAGCCGGCTCAGGGACGAGTAGCCCGAGCCGAAGTCGTCGAGGGCCAGCTGCAGGCCGAGCTTGTGCAGCGCACGCAGGATGGTCTCGGACTCCGCGGGGTCCTCCATCGTCGCGGACTCCGTCAGCTCCGCCGTCAGCCGGGTCGGTTCGGCGCCCGTGTCGCGCAGGTGCTCGGCGACGCGGTCGGCGAAGTCCAGCCGGCGCAGCTGGCGGGGGGAGACGTTGAAGGAGATCTGCGGCAGATATCCCTTGGCCGCCCAGGCGGCCTGCTGGCGGCAGACCGCGCCGACGACCCAATCGCCGATCGCCTCGATCAAGCCGGTTTCCTCCGCGAGCGGGATGAAGTCGCCCGGAGGGATGTTGCCCCGTTCGGGGTCCTGCCAGCGCAGCAGCGCCTCGACGCCGATGAGCTCTCCGCGGGCGACATCGAAGATCGGCTGGTAGTGCAGGAGGAACTCGTCGTTGGCCAGGGCGCGCCGCAGGCGCGTCGAGCCCTCCAGGCGCTCGCGGCGCTCGGCGTGCTCGCCCTCCTCGTGGATCGCCCAGCCGCCGCGGGCGACGGCCTTGGCGCGGAACGCCGCGGCGTCGGCCTGCTCGAGCAGCGAGGGCCCGTCCGTGGTGGCGCCGGCCTCGGTCAGGGCGATGCCGATGGAACACTCGAGGTCGAACTCGGAGCCCTCCACCGTGAACGGGCGGCGCAGCGCGTCGACGATGCGAGCGGCAGCGTGCTCGGCGACCTCGCGGGCCTTCCCCGCGGGAATGTCGGCCACGAGGAGCAGGTACTCGTCCCCTCCGGGCCGGGCGAGGAGATCGGTCGATCGCGTCGCCTCGCCGAGGCGAGCGGCGACGGCGGCCAGGACGAGGTTGCCGGCCACGTACCCCAGCGACTCGTTGACGAGGCGGAAGGCGTCGATGTCGATGTGCAGGATGCAGACGCCGGTGCCGGCGCGGCGGGCCCTGGCCAGCGCGAGCGTCAGATGCTCTTCGAGCAGCGTTCGGTTGGGCAGGCCGGAGAGGGGGTCGCGGAAGGCAAGCTCGAGCCCGCGCTCGCGTTCGGCGTCCAAACGGCGCTGAAGGTCCTCGACCGCGGCGCGCGCCGCATCGAGTTCTTGAGTCAGTCCAACGTCACCCACGAGCGTGTCATCGGCCGACGGGCGGTCAGCCTGAATAGATCAAGCGGCTAGGTCGACCACGAGCTCGCGCACACCGCGGGAGATGACGTCGCGCTCGAACCGCTCTGCGACGTGCCCGAGGAGCTTCTTGACCGCGACGTTCTCGCCGGCCGCGAGCGCGGAGAAGCGGTGGATCCCGGCGGCCCGGGCGTCGTCGACGAGCGCCTGCATGAGCCGCGTCCCGAGTCCCTTGCCCTGCAGGGGATCGGCGATCACGATGGCCCACTCGGCCGTCCCCGGATCCTCCGGGAGCCGGACCGCCCTGGCGACCCCGACGAGCCGTCCCGACGCCGCCGAGATGGCCACGAGCGCGATGTGGTTGACCCCGTCGACCTCGGTGAGGTAGCGCAGCTCGGACTCGCTGAAGCGCGGCTTGGCGGCCAGGAAGCGGCGCCGGACCGTCTCCAGCGACAGCTCTCTGAGGCCCGCCTGAAGGCGATCCTTGTCGTCGGGGGCGATCGGGCGGATGACGACCTGCTGGCCGTCGCTGAGACGGTGGGCGAGCATGGTCGTTGCAGTATGCAACGACTGCGCCGCCGGATGTGTGACGTGCGTCCGGCGGCGCCAGGGGCGGTTACCGCTCCTCGACTGGTGCGTAGGTCAGCTTGCGCTTGCCGGTGTAGACCTGCCGCGGGCGGGCGATCTTCTGATCGGAGTCACCCATGTGCTCGAGCCACTGGGCCAGCCAGCCGCTCGTGCGCCCGATCGCGAACATCACGGGGAACATGGCCGTCGGCAGGCGCAGCGCCTCGTAGAGAAGGCCCGAGTAGTAGTCGACGTTGGGGTAGAGCTTGCGCGACGTGAAGTAGTCGTCGTCGAGCGCCCGCTTCTCCAGCTCCGTTGCGACCTCGAGCAGCGGGCTCTTGCCCATCACCTCGAACACCTCGTCGAGGTGCTTCTTGATGATGCGCGCCCGCGGGTCGTAGTTCTTGTAGACGCGGTGGCCGAAGCCCATCAACCGCTCGTCGCCCTTCTTGACCCCCTCGAGGAAGTCCGGGATGTTCTCGACGGTCCCCACGCGCTCGAGCATGCGCAGCGCCTGCTCGTTGGCGCCGCCGTGCAGCGGGCCGTAGAGCGCGGCGACACCGGCCGCGACGGCCGAATACGGATCGACCTGGGTGGAGCCGACGAAACGGACGGCGCTCGTCGAGGCGTTCTGCTCGTGGTCGGCGTGCAGGATGAAGAGGACGTCCAGCGCGCGCTCGAGCCGGGGATCGGGCTCGTAGCGCAACTCGGTCATCTTGTACATCATCGAAAGGAAGTTGCCCGCGTAGCTGAGATCGTTGTCCGGATACACGTAGGGCTGCCCCATCGTGTGCCGGTAGGCGAACGCGGCGAGCGTCGGGACCTTGGCCAGCAGCCGGATGATCTGCATGTCGTTCGTCGCGTCGTCGGAGATCTTCGACGCTTCGGGATAGAACGTCGACAGCGCGCCCGTGGCCGCCAGCAGCATGCCCATCGGGTGGGCGTCGTAGCGGAAGCCCTGCATGAAGTCCTTGACGTTCTCGTGCACGAACGTGTGGATCGTGATCTGGTGCACCCATTCGT
This sequence comes from uncultured Solirubrobacteraceae bacterium, assembly GCA_963781415.1. Taxonomy (GTDB): domain Bacteria; phylum Actinomycetota; class Thermoleophilia; order Solirubrobacterales; family Solirubrobacteraceae; genus DATLGB01. The sequence continues at coordinate 1,389,811 of CAWAFT010000002.1, read as the reverse complement.
CGAGCTGGACCTTGTTGGGCAGTTCGCCGTTGATGAGCAGGTACGCGACCTCGAGGTAGCTCGAGTGCTCGCACAGATCCTCGATCGGGTAGCCGCGGTACTCGAGCACGCCGGCCGCACCGTCGATGTAGGTGATCTCCGAACGGCAGGACGCGGTGTTGGTGAAGGCCGGGTCAAAGGCCATCATCCCGAAGTCGTCATCGTTGACCCTGATCTGCCGCAGGTCCATCGCCTTGATGGTGTCGTCGGTGATGTCAACCTCGTAGGTCTTGCCCGTGCGGTTGTCGGTGATGGACAGCGTGTCGGCCATGCGGCTCCTTGAGTCGGTTCGGCAGTTCTCTACCCGATTATGCTCCGGCCATGGCCCCGCTGCCCCTCGACCCGGGTGCCGTGGCGCGCGTGCAGCTTCCTCTCGAGCGCGCGACGCAACTCCCGGCCCCTGCCTTTCTGGACCAGCGGGTGCTCGCGTGGGAGCAGTCCGAGCTCTTCGCCGGCGGGTGGGTCGGTGTCGGGCACGTGTCGTCCCTGCGCTCGCGCGGCGACTTCATCGCTGCGGGCGACGTGTTCGTGATCGTCGGCGACGACGGCGAGCCACGCGGGTTCTTCAACAGCTGCCGGCATCGCGGAGCGCGCCTGCTCGACGCCCCGGAGGGCACGGTGCGCCGGCTGCAGTGCCCCTACCACGCCTGGACCTACGGGTTCGACGGTGAGCTGCGCAACGCGCCCTTCACGGAGGGCCTCACCGACTTCGACCCGGCCTGCCACGGGCTACGAGGCGTCCGGCTGGCGATCATCGAAGGTCTGGTGCTCGTCGACCGTTCGGGGGTGGCGCCGCCTGCCGAGGCGCACGTCGGCGACCTGCGGGGGCAGCTCGCCCGTTACGGACTCGCCGGCCTGGAGCGGGCGCACCGGATCGTCTACGACGTCGCCGCCAATTGGAAGGTGATCGGCGAGAACTACTCCGAATGCCTGCACTGCCCCGGTGTGCATCCCGAGCTCAACCGGCTGTCGAACTATCTGTCGGGCGAGGGCGTGCCCGGCTCGGGCGCCTGGTGCGGCGGCTCGATGACGCTGGCGGAGGGGGCGGCGACGATGGCGAAGAACGGCGTCGCAGTCGCCGAGCGCCCGCCGCTTGAAGGCGCGGATCCGCGCAAGGTCCTGTACTTCCTGCTGTTTCCGAACGTGCTCGTGTCGCTGCACCCCGACTACGTGATGCTGCATCACCTCGTTCCGCGCGATGTGGGACGCACCGAGGTCGTCTGCGACTGGCTCTTCGATCCGCAGACGATGGCCGCTCCGGGCTTTGACCCCACCGACGCCGTCGCGTTCTGGGACCAGGTCAACCGCGAGGACTGGGAGGTCTGCCGCCTCACCCAGCTCGGGATGGCGACGCCCGGCTTCGTTCCCGGCCGGTACACGACTCAGGAGCACGACGTCCACGCCTTCGACGTCATGATCGCCGAGCGCTACGCCCGCGCGCTCTAGGCGCGCCGGATCCGTCGGGGTCGCGGCCGGGGCCGCGCGCGGCTCAGGCGGTGACGACGGCCATCGCGCACGCGATGACCACGAGTGCCGCGCTGATGCCCATGATGCCGTTGGCGGCGCCGTCGCTCGAGGGCCAGTTGGCATGGCCGCGGATTCCCACGAAGGAGACGAGCACCGCCCAGAGGGCGAGGGCTCCGCCGGCGATGTAGAAGGCGGTGTGCGAGGTGTGCTCCTCGGCGGCCGCCTCGGCCGCGAACGTCACGATGGCTGTCAGCACGGGCGAAACCCTACACGCCGTAGCGGCTCTCGGTCGCCGCCACCTGACCCTGGTAATGCGACCCCAGGCCGTCGGATCCGTAGGGACGCTCCGCGGCGCGATCGAGGGCCATGACGCTGAGCTGCGCGATCCCCAGCCCGGCGTACAGCTTGATCGGCACCCGGGTGAGGTTGTTGAGCTCGAGGGTGAGCGTGCCCTTCCACCCCGGGTCCACGAAGCCGGCCGTCGCGTGCACGATCAGCCCGAGGCGTCCCAGGCTCGAGCGTCCCTCGACGCGCGCGACCAGGTCGTCGGGGAGCTCGACGTGCTCGAGGGTCCGGCCGAGGCAGAACTCGCCCGGATGGATGACGAACGGCTCGTCCGGGCCGATCGTGACCTCCTCGGTCAGATTCGGCGGCAGCTCGCGCAGGTCGATCGCGGTGATGCGATGGTTCGAAAAGACCCGGAACGAGTTTCCGAGCCGCAGGTCGATCGAAGCGGGCTGCACCATCGCCGGGTCCCACGGGTCCACGACGAGCCGCCCGTCGTCGACGAGGCGGCGCAGCGTGCCGTCAGAGATCGCGGAGTGGACGTCCACGCACGGGAGTCTGCCATGACGACCGGTTGCGCGCCGGGCTGGGCAACACCGCGGGTCCTCCGTGCGGGTCACGCGGGCGCGGCCGCTTGCGAGGCCGGCGCGGATGCGGCCGGGGCTGGGGCTCGGGGCGCACCGCTTCGGGCTGCGCGGGCTCGCCGGTGTTGCGCACGGCCCACCACACGATCCCGAACAGCATCAGGATCGGGATCTTGAGCACGAACATGAGCCAGATGAAGCCCCAGGTCATCGCCTGGAGCAGACTACCCCTGCGGGTCGCGTCTGACCAGCTTCTGTCCGTTAGCCGCGCAGCGCGACCGCGACGGTCTCGAGTCGCGTGATGCGCTCGAGTTCGCTGACGCGGCCGGCGACCTCGTCGGCGGTGAGCGCCTGCAGGCGCTCGGTGCCGAACGCTTCGACGTTGAACGACGCCAGCGCGGTCCCGTAGGCGAGCGCGGAGCGCAGATCCTCATCGCCGTGGGCGGCGACGTAGCCCACGAAACCGCCGGCGAAGGTGTCGCCCGCTCCCGTCGGGTCGACGACGTCAGGCGTCGGGTAGGCCGGGAGGGAGAAGACATCGTCGGCGGTGAACATCGAGGCGCCGTACTCGCCCTGCTTGGCAACGACGATGCGCGGGCCCATGGCGAGCACGGCGCGCGCGGCGCGGACCAGGTTGGGTTCGTCGGTCAGCTCGCGGATCTCGGAGTCGTTGACGATCACGCAGTCGACCATTCCGATGGCGCGGACGAGGTCGTCACGCGCGATGTCGATCCACAGGTTCATCGAGTCCAGGGCGGTGAAGCGCGCGCCCGTGCACTGCTCACGCACGGCGATCTGGAGCGCCGGGACGATGTTGGCGAGAAAGAGGACCTCGGAGGCTGCGCTCTCGGCCGAGAGCTTGGGCTCGAAGTGCTCGAACACGTTGAGATCGGTCTGCAACGTGTGGCGGACGTTGACGTCGCGCTCGTAGCGGCCGGACCAGAAGAAGGTCTTGCCGCCGGCCACGACCTCGATGTCGTCCGTGTTGACCCCTCGGTCGCGCATGACCGCGAACTCCGCGTCGGTGAAGTCCTCGCCGACGGGGCCGACCACGCGGGTGTCCGCGAAGAAGGAGGAGGCCAGTGAGAAGTGTGTCGCCGAGCCGCCGAGGAGGCGGTCGCGCTTGCCCGTCGCCGTCTCGACTGCGTCGAAGGCGATGGATCCGACCACGGTGACGGTGCTCATGGGCCGCGAGGCTAGCCGCGCCGGCGCTCGCGCCGCTGCTCTCGCGCCGTCTGCGCCTCCTGCGCCTCCCAGCCCGACCAGACCGGCGTGGATCGTGCCCGCCCAGGTCGCTCGCGCGGCTCTTCGATGGCTGCGGGGGCCCCTGCCCGCGGGGTGCGCGCCGGGCGGAACAGGAAGGAGAGCAGGAAGGCGATGGCCGCCATCAGGGCCAGCAGGGCGAGGGCGCCGAGCGGGTTCGGATGGCTCGCGAAATCCCCGAGGGCGAAGCCGATGGTCCCCAGCCCCACCAGCGCCGCGATGCTGCGTGCGATCTGCATGTTGGCCAAGAGTCTCGCAGCCCTATCGTTCAGAGGTGACTACATGACGACGACTTTCAAGGACCTCGGCCTCTCCGAGGACATCCTCCAGGCCCTGACCGACGTGGGCTACGACTCGCCGAGCCCCATCCAGGAGCAGGCGATCCCGCACCTCCTCGCCGGCCACGACGTGATCGGCCAAGCCCAGACGGGCACGGGCAAGACCGCCGCCTTCGGCCTGCCCATGGTCCAGTTCGTGGACCCATCCGACGACGAGGTGCAGGCACTCGTGCTCACGCCGACGCGCGAGCTGTGCATTCAGGTCACCCAGGCGCTGCGCGCCTACGCCAAGCCCAAGGGCATCGAGCCCGTCGCGGTCTTCGGCGGTGCGCCCATCCGTGACCAGCAGGCGCGCCTGAAGACGGGCGGACAGATCGTGGTCGGCACGGTCGGCCGCGTGATGGACCTCATCAGCCGTCACAGCCTGATGCTGCACTCCTGCCGCTACGTCGTGCTCGACGAGGCCGACGAGATGCTCGACCTCGGCTTCCTCGAGGACGTCGAGAAGATCCTCTCGATCACCCCGAGCGGCCGTCAGACCGCGCTGTTCAGCGCGACGATGCCGCCGCCGATCGCCAAGCTCGCCGACAAGTACCTGTACGACCCGGTGGTCGTGAAGGTCAAGTCAGCGACGTTGACCATCGACACGGTCGAGCAGTTCTACGTCGAGACCGCCCAGCGCGACAAGAACGAGATGCTCGCGCGCGTACTGGCCTCCGAGCGCCCGAAGCAGGCGATCGTGTTCTGCCGGACCAAGATCCGCTGCGATCAGCTCTACCGCACGCTGCGCGACAAGGGCATGACGGTCAAGGCGCTGCACGGCGACATGACCCAGGGCGGCCGCGACGGCGTGATGATCTCCTTCAAGGACGGTCGCGTGCCGATCCTCGTGGCCACCGACGTCGCCGCTCGCGGCCTGGACATCTCGACGGTCACCCACGTGATCAACTTCGACGTCCCGAACTCGCCGGACATCTACGTGCACCGCATCGGCCGCACGGGCCGCGTCGGCCGCTCGGGTCGGGCGATCACCTTCATCGAGCCCAAGCAGGAGCGCGACCTGGAGGCGATCGAGGCGCACGCCAACACCAAGATCGCCCCGTGGTCGGAGGGCGCCACGATCAAGCCCGCACCGCCGATCGAACCCAAGCCGCGCCGGCACCGCACCAAGCCCAGCGACACCGAGCCCGTCTCGAACGGCGCGTACCGTGCGCTCATCGCCGGCTCAGGCCGGGCGGACGGCCTGTCGGAGGCCGACCTGATCGCCGCCGTCCACGGCGCCGGTCTCGACGGCGAGCACATCCGCAACGTGCGGCTGCTCGAGCGCTTCGCGCTGCTCGAGGTGCCCGAGGCCGACGCCGACCGCGTCGTCGCGGCGGTCAACGCGGCGAACGGCCTGCGCCTGGAGGCCGCCCGCTCCTAGGGTGGCCCCCATGTCACAGGCCACCATCTCCACGAACCACGGCGACATCAAGATCGAGCTTTTCGACGACGCCGCGCCGAAAACCGTCGAGAACTTCCGCAAGCTGGCCACGGACGGCTTCTATGACGGGCTCATCTTCCACCGCGTCATCCGCGAGTTCATGATCCAGGGCGGCTGCCCGCAGGGCACCGGCACCGGCGGTCCCGGCTACCAGTTCGAGGACGAGTTCAACGAGAACAAGGTCGTCCGCGGCGCGCTCGCGATGGCCAACGCCGGCCCCAACACCAACGGCTCGCAGTTCTTCATCGTCACGGCGGGCGCCGCCCCGTGGCTCGACGGCAAGCACACCGTCTTCGGCGAGGTCACCGAGGGCATGGGCGTGGTCGACATCATCGAGCGCCTTCCGACCGACAACCGCGACAAGCCGCGCGAGGACGCGAAGATGGAGAAGGTCACCGTCTCCGACTGAAAGCGGTCCACCGCCGGACCTGACCCCGGGGGGGGTCGGGTCTCGGCACCGGACAACTGGCCGGGCGGCCAGGAACATGTAGCCTGGGTTACATGGCCACCGTCGAGCACGAAACCGCGGCCGCGACGAACGGCGCGCGCGACTCCATCCCTGTAGAGAACCCCGCCACGGGGCAGATCGTCCGGACCGTGCCGGTGACGCCTCCCGACGAGGTCGAGGCGCTCGTGGCGAAGGCGCGGGCTGCCCAGCCCGCCTGGGAGGACCTGGGCTTCGAGGGACGCGGTCGCGTCCTGCGGCGCGCGCAGAAATGGGTGCTCGACAACTCCGACCGGCTCATCGACACGATCGTCTCCGAGACCGGCAAGACCTACGAGGACGCGTTGCTGGCCGAGGTCGGTTACGCCGCTCACGCGTTCGGCTTCTGGGCCAAGAAGGCACCGCAGTACCTCGCTGACGAGAAGGTCCGCTCGAGCAACGTCTTCGTACTCGGCCGCAAGCTGACGATCCGCTACCGCCCTGTTGGCGTCGTCGGCATCATCGGCCCGTGGAACTACCCGCTCACGAACTCGTTCGGTGACGCGATCCCGGCGCTCGCCGCCGGCAACTCCGTCGTCCTCAAGCCGTCCGAGGTCACGCCCCTGACCTCGATGCTGATGGAGGAGTGCATGCGCGAGTGCGGGCTGCCCGAGGGTGTCTACACGGCCATCCCCGGCTACGGCGAGACGGGCGCCGCCCTCATCGACCACGTCGACATGGTGATGTTCACCGGCTCGACGCGCACGGGCAAGAAGATCGCCGCCCGCGCCGCCGAGCGCCTGATCCCGGTCAGTCTCGAGCTGGGCGGCAAGGACCCGATGATCGTGCTCGACGACGCCGACGTCGAGCGGGCTGCCAACGCCGCGGTGCACTACTCGATGCAGAACGCGGGTCAGACCTGCATCTCCACCGAGCGCGTGTACGTCGCAGCTCCGATTCACGACGAGTTCGTCGCCAAGGTCACCGAGAAGGTCCGCGCGCTGCGCCAGGGCGCATCCGCCGGTCCCGGCACCGTCGACCTCGGCGCGGTCACGTTCCCGCCGCAGTACGACGTCATCGAGGCACACGTCAACGACGCGCGCGAGAAGGGCGCCACGATCGCCGTCGGCGGCAGCGGCCAGCGTGAGGACGGCAGCGGGATGTTCTTCGAGCCGACGGTCATCACCGGCGTCGACCACTCCATGACCTGCATGCAGGAGGAGACGTTCGGGCCGACCCTGCCGATCATGAGGGTCGCCGACGACGCGGAGGCCATCCGGCTCGCCAACGATTCGCAGTACGGCCTGGCCGCTTCGGTGTGGGGCGGCGACGTCGCTCGCGCCGAGCGGGTGGCGCGGCAGGTCGAGGCCGGCGTGGTCACCGTCAACGACGCGCAGATCAACTACCTCGCGACCGAGCTGCCCATGGGCGGCTGGAAGACCTCCGGTCTCGGCTACCGCCACGGGCCGGGCGGCGTGCGCAAGTTCTGCCGCCAGCAGTCCATTCTCGTCACACGCATGGCGCCGATGAAGAAGGACCTGCACATGATGGGCTACTCGCCTCGCATGACGAAGCTCGTCGGCCGCCTGCTGCGGCTCACGTACGGCCGCGGCAAGCGCGACTAGTCCTGCGTCCGTCCCGCGCTCCGTCGCTCCGGCAACCGACCGGGGCGAGGGGTGCGGCCCGTGCGCAGCGGTGTGTCCGGTGCCGAGACCCGACCCCTTTAGGGTTACTCGGCGCGCAGGCTCTCCGGCTGCATGACCCGCCGCAGCGCGGGGAGGCTGAGCGCCGTCACCAGTGGGACGATGGCCATACCGGTCACGGCCAGCAGTGCGACCGCCGGGAGGTCGATGCGCACGGGTGCGTTGATCAACCGCAGCAGCAACGCCCCGAGCGTCGTGCCGGTGAGGATGGCGAGCACGAGCCCGAAGGCGACCGGGACCGCTGTCTGCAGCATCAATGAGCGGCTGATGGTCCGGCGCGGCGTGCCGAACGCGGCAAGTGCACCAAGCAGGCGCCGCCGCTCGTGGACCTGCTCGATGACCCCGACGAGCAGGCTCGCGGCAATCAGGAGCAGGACCGCGATCGCACCGACGAGCAGACCGCGCCGAATGGCGATGAGGTCCGGGTTGGTCTCGGTCGGGGAGGGGGCGTCGACGAAGACCACAGGCCCGGCGGCAGCGGCGGCGTTGCGGACGAGCTCGAGCGTGTCCGGGGTGGCCGCGCTATAGGACAGGTCGGCGTAGACCCGGGTCGGCAGTCGCAGATCGGCGACCGCCCCCGGAGTGGCCAGCACTCCGGCGACTCGCAGATGCATGAAGTTCGCCCGCGTCCGGGCAGCCTCCAGGCCCGCCGGAGCCGTCCATGCGCGCCCCTGGATCCTGACGGCCTCACCAGGGCGCAGTTGCGCCCGGCCCGAACGGGTCACGAAGACGTCGCCCTCGCGGCAGTCGGAGATCGCGAGCAGCGTGCGCAGGGTCGGGCATCCGGCGACAGTGAGCTGGTGGACGTGGTGGCCGCGCATGGTGCGCAGGGAGTACTGCGCCTGCGCGATCACCTCGCGTACGCCGTCGATCCTTCGTAGGTCGTCTTGGAGCGACGCGAGCGAGGTGCCCGCCCCGGCGCGCTCGACACTGACATGCGCGGTCTCCGCCTGGTCACCGGTCACCCTCGTGAACTGGCCGTCGACGCCGCCGAAGAGGGTCTGGAGCGTTATGGCGCCGGCCACCGCGACGGCGATGCCGCTCACGACCCGCGCGGACGTCCCGCTGTCGAGCTGCAGCCTGCGCACGGCGAGCTGCCATGCGACGCCGCCCCCGCGGAGGCGATGGACCGCGGTCTCGACGAGCCACGGCAGCAGCACGGCGATGCCGACGAGCAGCGCCGCCACCCCCACGGCGATCTGTACCTCGTTGAAGCGGTCGCCGGTGGCGCTGTTGACCCCGCTGAGCGGCAGCAGCAGCAGGGCACCGCTCACGGGCAGCAGCAGCCGCCAAACAACCCGTCGCCGGCGCGGGCGCGACTGGCGCACGACGCCCATCGGGTCGATGGTCACCGAGCGCAGTGCCAGCAGGCTGACCATGACGGCGAGGGCCGGTACGAACGCCAGCACCGCCACCATCAGGGGTGTGCTGGGTCGCATGTCGGCCGCGTAGACACCCGCGTCGAACGGCGCCAGCGTCTCCCCCACGGGCCGGAGCAGGACGAACAACACCCCGCCGACGACGAGCCCGGCCGCCGCGCCGAGCGTCGCCTCGCCCGCGGCGATCCTCCGCGCCATCCACGCGTCTGCGCCGACAAGGCGCAGGGCGGCCAGCCGGCGGTTGCGCTGCTCGCCACCGAATCGCACCGCGGCGGCGAGAAAGAGAGCGATGGGCAGAAGCAGGACCACGACCGCCACGACGGTGACCACCACGAGGATCGGGTCCATGCGCTTCGGGGCGACCTCCGAGCCGAACGCGTCGATGCGCAGCACCGGCCCGCCTCCGCTCAGCGCGTCACTGCCCGCGTAGAAGTAGAGCTCCTCGGGCCCGCGCAGGCCCTCTGGGGCGATCGTGCCGGCGAGGCGGTATGGGAATCGGGGCGCCAGCAGCCTTCGGCCGTCAGGCGACGCCAGCAGTTCGGCGAGTGCGGGGGAGACCACCATGGTCCCCGCCGCGGGCACGGACCGCAGGCCCGGGGGGACCGGGGCCTCGGCTCCCTCCGGCTGGAGCAGGACGCCCTCGATCTGATCACCGAGGAAGGCCGTGTGGACGCCGGAGGCGAGCATCGTGTCCGGCGCGGCCTTGCGCACGTCGCCGTTGAACTGCATCCACTCGCGAGCGTGGGCGCGGTCACGGTGTGCCTCGACCAGTGCAGGGACGCTCGTGGCGCCGAGCAGCAGGACCACCCCCAGCCCGACGCCGACCGCGGTCAACAGGGTGCGCAGCCGCGTCCGCGGCCCGCCGCTCAGCGCGAGTTGTGCGCCGAGCGCAAGGTCGCCCACGACACGTCTCATGCCACGAGCGCCGCGGTCGACGTCCGGCCGTCGCGAACGACGATCTCCCGGTCGGAGTACGCGGCGACGCGGGCCTCGTGGGTGACGAGGACCACCGCAGCGTCGGCGTCGCGCGCCGCTTCGCTGAGCAATCGCATCACCTGCTCGCCGTTGAGCGAGTCCAGCGCCCCCGTCGGCTCGTCGGCGAAGATCACCCGCGGGCCGGTGACGAGCGCCCGGGCAACCGCGACGCGCTGCGCCTGGCCGCCCGAGACCTCACCGGGCGTCTTGCGGGCGACGTCGGCGACCTCGAGTCGCTGCAGCCAGGCGATCGCCCGCCGCTCGGCCTCCCGTCGTCTCGTCCCCGCGAGCCGGAGCGGCAGCGCGACGTTCTCCGCGCAGCTGAGCTCGGGTACGAGCTGACCGAACTGGAAGACGAACCCGAAGTCGCTGCGGCGGAGGGCACTGCGCTCGCCGTCCGACGCTCCGGTGAGCTCGCGGCCGTCGAAGCGCACGACGCCCGCATCCGGCGAGACGATCCCCGCGAGGCACTGCAGCAGCGTCGACTTGCCCGAGCCCGAGGGGCCCATCACCGCAACGATCTCCCCCGCCGCGACGGTGAAGTCCGCGCCTGCGAGCGCGGTCGTCCGCCCGAATGTCTTGTGCAGGCCGCTCGCCTCGAGCAGGGCGGTCATGCCGGCACCGCGATCGTCGTGGCCAGCGCGTCGATGCGCGCCGCGGTCAGCTCGAGCCAGCGCAGGTCGGCCTCCAGATGGAACAGCGCGTGGTCGCAGATGAGCTGGTCGGCCAGGTCACCCTCGCGCTTGCGCTGGGTCAGTGACCGCATCAACCCCAGATGCTCCGCCCGCTGCGTGTCGAGCACGGCGTGGGCCGATCGGCCGGTCATCAGCGCCAGCACGACCTTGGCGAACAGTGTGCTCTGGAGGTAGGGCTCGGGCTTCTCGGGCTGGCCGAGCCACGCGTCGACGTCGGCGACGCCGGCCTCGGTTACGGCGTAGCGCTTGCGTTCGGGTCCGCTGCCGGGCTCCATCCCGTCGACGGTGATGAGGCCGCCCTTGAGCAGGCGCGAGAGCGTGGCGTAGACCTGGCCGTAGGCGAGGGGACGGTCCTGACCGAACCGCTCGTCGTAGGCCCGCTTGAGGTCATATCCGTGACTCGGGCCGGTTTCCAACAGCCCGAGGAACGTCTTTCCGATCGACATGCTGCGAGACTATACACACCGCGTATACACACGGCGAATACCGGCGCGGGTCTAGGCGATGGAAGCCAATGCCGAGGGCGCCGCCTGAAGGGCGGTGAGCTCGCGCCGGAGGGTCTGCCGGCCGCGGTGCTGCAGCCCGTGAACCGCGTCCTCGGAACGGCCGATGCGCTTGGCGATCTCCCCGGGGGACATCCCGAGGACGAAGCGCATCACGATCACCTCGCGCTGCTCATCCGGCAGCGTCGCGATCGCCGCCTGGAGATCGTGTGCGCGCTCGCGGGCGACGGACTCGTCCTGGAGTTCCGGCGAACGGACCTCCTCGCAGGGGGTCGCGCGGCGAATGCGCATCGAATCGATCGCGGCGTTGTGTGCGATCCGGAGGATCCACGCGGAGAAGGGCACGGTCCGGGGCTCGTAGCGGTGCAGAGCGCCGATCAGCTTCGCGAAGATCTGCTGCGTGACATCCTCGGCCTCGTGCTCGTCGCGCACGATCGAACAGACGTAGCCGTAGACGTTGTCCGCATAGCGCAGATAGAGGAAGCGCATCGCGTCCTCATCTCCCTGCCGGGCGCGCTTCACGGCAGCGAGCACAAGCCCCTCGGCGTCGGCGGAGTGCTCGAGGCGTCGGCGGCGGAAGCGGTCGCCGCGCCCGGTGGCGGCCAGGCGGTCGGCTTCTGCACGCACTGCGGCGGGATGGACTGCGGGAACGGACTGGGGCATGGCTGCCTCCCCCCTGGAGGCGGTGCTGCGGTGATGCGGACAGGTGCACCCTGTCCCATGGCCGTCAGCCGCCGATCAACCCCTAGGTTAATTTCAGATCAAGGGTCAGCGTCCGGACGTTCGCCTGCCCCGCGACGCGTGCCATGAGCGAAAAGGGTTCTCCGCCGATTCCCCGGACGTCCGAACTCGGACTGCAGACGCCGATCGCCTATCGCGCCGTCTTCGAGTTCTTTCCGAACGGCATCGTCGTGGTCGACTCACGCGGCCAGGTGCAGGGCACCAACCTCCGCGCGAAGGCGCTCTTCGGCCCGCTGCTCGAGCGCGACCGCCTGCGATGCTGCGACCTCTTCGATTGCCGGCGCGCAGGGACGCCACTCGCCGACCACTGCATCACCGAGCTGTCGCTCTCGCACGAGGGACCACTCCCCGAGCTGCGGATCGACCTTCCCGGCGTGGCGGCCGCGCGTTCGGTCTGGGTCACCGGTGCGCCGTATGGCGGCGCGGAGCCTGCAGTCGTCCTCCAGGTCCGACCGGGGGTGGCCGGCGACCGCCGGCGGCGCACCGAACCGCATTGGATGGGAGGCCCGCAACTGCGCGTCTTCACGCTCGGCCGTAGTCGTGTGGAGAGCGGGGAGGGCCCCCTTGCCGGCGAGTGGCTGGGGCATCGGCCCGGCCACGTCCTGAAGTACCTCGTCTGCCACCGCGAGCGGATCGTGCCCACGGATGAGTTGATCGAGACCTTCTGGCCCGACGCCGGGCGCAAGGGAGTCACGAGCGTGCGCCAGGCCGTGCACACGCTGCGCGACCGCCTCGAACCCGATCGTCCCAAGCACGGCGGGTCCGCGTTCGTCGCCTCTCGCTCCGGCGGTTACGAGCTCGAGCGGGCGTTCGTGTGGATCGACGCCGACGACTTCGAGCAATCCGTCCGCGAGGGCCTGCGGGCGCGCAACCAGGACGACATCGAGACGGCGGAGGTCGCGCTTTCGCGCGCCACGGGTCTGTACCGCGGGGACTTCCTCGCAGAGGAGATCTACGCCGACTGGGCGCACGGCGAGCGGGACCGCCTGCGCGACCTCGCGGCGCAGGCGCTCCGGAGCCTCGCGTCGATTCGTGCCGGCCACGGGGACCTCGAGGGTGCTTCGGAGCAGCTGCATCGCCTCGGCGAGCTCGAGCCCTACGACATGGACGCCCAGCGTGAGCTGCTGGGCATGCTGGTCCGCCGCGGCCGCCACAACGAAGCCGCCCGCCGTTTCGAGCTGCTGCGCAAGCGCTACCTGAAGACCTTCGGCGAAGAGCCGCCGGTCGATCTCGCCACGATCACCCGCAGCGTCAGCAGTCCGTAACGGTTTTCGCGGCGGGCGCCCGTTGTGTGGTCAGTGGCAAAGGCCGTCATCACCCTCCGCAGATCGGCGCCCGACGTCGGCTGGACGCGCGACCACGCCGCCCTCACCCCGATCGCCAACCGTCCGCTGCTCGCCCACGCCGTGGACACGGTGCTTGCGTCGGGCGTGGACGAGGTCTTCGTCGCCGGCGACGCGGTCGCGCTCGGGGCCTGCTCGCCGGTGCTCGACCCGGACGTCCGGCTCGTCGAGGTCGACGCCGCCGCCTCGGCGACCGATTCGCTCCTCGCACTGAGCGACCGTCTGCGCGGCGAGCGGATCGTGGTCCACGACGCGGAGGGCCTGCTCGTCCGGGGCGTCGCCTCACTGGGCGCAGCGGTGGCCGACGAGACGAGCGACGCGACGGTCTTCTATCAGGACCTCGGCCAGCGGATCTGCGGTGTCCACGTCTTCAGCGACTCCATCCTCGGCGCGCTGGGGCGCAACGTCTCGCTGCTGGATGCGGTGGATCGCATCGCGGCCGGCGGCGGGCGCGTCCAGGCCGGCGTGCTCGCGGACTGGTGGTCGTGGGAGGCCTGCGCGGACCGCCTACTGGAGGTCAATCGCAATGTGCTCGACGCCATGGAGCCGGCTGTCGCCCGCTCCTCGCTCGAGGACACGCGCCTGGAGGGGCGCGTCCGGATCCATCCGACCGCGCGCCTGCGTGCAGCGTTCGTCCGGGGTCCGGTCATCATCGGCGCGCACGCCCGCGTGACAGACGCCTACGTCGGTCCCTACACCGCCGTGGGTGACGGGGCCACGATCGAGAACTCGGAAATCGAGTCCTCGATCGTGATGCCCCGGGCTCGGATCTGCCATGTGGGCGTGCGCGTCGAGTCCTCCATCGTTGGCGAGGGAGCGCGCGTCGGGCGCGACTTCTCGCTGCCGAAGGCGCTCCGCCTGCGGGTCGGTTCCGGCGCCGCGGTCAGCCTCGGCTGAGCGGCACGCCGAGGAGGCGCTCGAGTTCGGCGAGCGTCGCCGCGGTCTGTTCGTGCAGGAGCGTCGCCATCCCGAGCTCGCGGGCAGGCTTGAGGTTGAAGCCCAGATCGTCCACGAAGACGATCTCCTCCGGCGGCAGCCCCATCCGCTCCGCGGCGAGCGGGTAGATGCGCGCGTCGGGCTTGCGCATGCCCTCCTGCGCGGAGATGACCCGCGCATCGAAGATGTCACCGAGCGCGTCGTAGTCGGTGGCCATGCCCCACGAGTTCGACAGCAGGCCGGTGACGACCCCGCGCGCGCGGGCGTTGCGCACGGCGGCGATCATCGCCTCGTCGGGCGTGATGCCACCGAAGAGCCGCGCGATCAGCCCGTCCGGAGGCAGCCCGAGCCGTTCCCCGAAGGCCTCCTCGAACTCCGGTTCGCCGAGCGCCCCCGTCTCCAGCGCGACCAGCAGCTCGCGGGCACGCTCATCGCTGCGGAAGAGCCGCTTGACGTGGTCGGGATCGAGGCCCTCCTCGCGGCAGAACGCCGCGAAGGACGCAAAGACGTTCGTGGTGAGCACCCCTCCGAAGTCGACCAATAGTCCGCGCACGCGAGAGAGTTCTACCGGTAAGGGGCCGCGGGTACGCTTCGCGGTCATGGCCAGCTACGTATGGCTGCTCCGGCACGGCGAGGCGGTTCCGCACGGCGCCCGGACCGACGACGGCCTCCGGGAGCTCACCCCGAAGGGCCGGCGCCAGTCGAGCGCGGCCGGTCGGGCGCTCGCGCGGATGGGCGTCGAGTTCGACGCGTGTTACGCGAGCCCGAAGGTCCGGGCGCGCGACACCGCGAGCCTGGCGGCAGCCGAGCTCGGGGTGCAGGTCACCGAGGACGACGCGATCGCAGCGGGCTTCACGCGCGACGAGGCCGAGGAGCTCGTCTCCCCGCACGAGGGCAACGTGCTCGTCGTCGGCCACGAACCGGACTTCTCCCAGCTCGTCCACGACCTCACCGGGGCGCGCGTCGACATCAAGAAGGGCGGGGTTGCCGTGATCCGCATGAGCCGGTCGCCCGAGCTGATGGTGCTGATGCGCCCCACCGAGCTGCTGGCTATGGCTGGCTGAGCGCCGCGAGCGCGACGGCCAGAGCCACCTCGCCGCGCTCACGCAGCGAGCGGGCGAGCACGAACTCCCCTGGGTTGTGCGCGGCGCCCCCCCGCGGGCCGAGGCCGTCGATGGTGACCGCGATCGCGGGCGCGAAGTGGCTCGCATCCGAGGCGCCGCCGCGAGGGTTGCCGTGGACCGGCCGTCCCAGGGTCTCCGCGGCGCGCTCGAGCACCGGAGCGTCGGCGGCGCGCGCGTCCATTCCCGGCCACACACGCAGCAGCTTGGATTCGAGACGGACCTCGTCGAGCTCGTCGGGAACGGCGGCGAGCACGGCATCGAAGGCCGCGCGGTCATCCGAGCGCAGGTCGCAGTAGAGCTCGCCCGCTCCCGGCACCACGTTGAAGGCCTCGCCCGAGCGGAGAATCGTCGGGACCGCCGTGAGCCGGTCCTCGCCGGTCGGGTCGTGGTGGGTCGCGACCGCCCGCGCGATCTGGGCGAGCGCGAGCAACGCGTTGCGCCCGGCGTCGGGAGCCGACCCCGAATGCGACGACCGACCGGTCGCTTGCACGTGCAGCGTGCCCGCGCCCTTGCGGGCGACGACGACGGCATCCTCCCCGTCGTCCGTCGTCTCCCCGGCCTCGAAGCACAGACAGGCGTCCCAGCCGGCGAAAGTCTCGGTGTGCGCGAACTCGGCCGTCCGCCACTCCTCGTCGCAGACGAGCAGCAACGCGAGCTCAGCGAACAGCTCCGGCCGGGTGGCCAGCGCGCGCATGACGCCGAGCGCCAGCACGACGCCTCCCTTCATGTCGACCGTGCCCGATCCGTAGAGCCGACCATCCTCGCGCCGCACGGCCTGATGGTTGGCGTGCGCGACGACGGTGTCCACGTGTCCGAGCAGGAGGACCCGTCCCTCACCGCTTCCCGGGAGCCGCGCGATGAGGTCGGCGGCATGGCCGGGCGAGGAGCACGGGGGCCGCTCGATCGTCACGTCGTCGGGCAGCAGCGCCGCGCACACGGCGACGCACTCCTCGGCACCGGGAACGTCGCCCGACGGTGACGACACACCGACGAGCGCCTCGAGCTCACGCTCGGCCCGCGTTGCCATCCGCTCCGCCATCTCGGCCACCCATGGGTCCATGACCCCGAGCCTAATCTCCGTGCTGTGCCCGAGTTGCCCGAGGTCGAGGTCACGGCGCGCCTGCTCGACGCCGCGGTGTCCGGCGCGCGGATCGAATCCACCCTGGCGCCCGGCGTCAACGTGCTCAAGACGTTCGATCCGCCGCTGACATCACTCGACGGGACGACGATCACGGCGATCGAGCGCCGCGGCAAGCTCCTGCTGCTGAGGATCGACGCCGGCATCACGGTCCTGATCCACCTGATGAACGCCGGGCGGCTGCAGCTCTTCGACAAGCGCGGGTCCCTGCGCGATCGCACGTCACGTCTCCTCATCCGGATCGACGGGGAGCGCGAGCTGCGCCTGCGCGAGTTCGGCACCAGGCAGGCCGCCTGGGTCAAGCTCTATCGCGACTCCGACCTGGAGTCGGATGAGCACCTCGCCGATCTGGGGCCGGAGGCGTGGCCCGACCCGCCACCGCTGTCGCTGAGCGGCGCCCGGCCGCTGCACACCGTGCTGCGCGACCAGAAGGTGATCGCCGGCATCGGGCGGACGTGGGTCGACGACATCCTCTGGTCGGCGCGGCTGTCGCCGTTCAAACGGGGGAACGACCTCACGGAGCAAGAGGCGGAGGCGGTGCGGGGCGCCGTCGTCACCGAGCTCTCCCGCGCGATCGCGCACTACGAGGAGCACTGGAAGCTGCCCCTGCCCGACAAGCAGGCCAAGGTCGCCCGCATCCACGCCCACCAGGGCGAGCCCTGCCCCCGCTGCACAACCGTGCTCGAGGCGGTCTTCTTCGAGGACTACGTCATGACCTACTGCCCGCAGTGCCAGACGGACGGACGCGTGCTCAAGGACCGGCGTCTCAGCCGACTTCTGAAGTAGTTCCGTAACCGCTGCGTCTTGAGTCGTAACGGTGATCCGTGGGATCACTGAGGGATGTCCGGCGAACCAAGTGCAGAAGGTTCCGGTTTCCGGAACCTTCTGCACGCGGTTGCCGCGCGGCAGCGAGGATTGGTCACCTTCGGGCAGCTGCGCCGGCGGAAGGTGTCGAAGGCGGCGATCTCCCGAGCGCTGGCTTCGGGGCTTCTTCATCAGGTCCACCCGGGCGTCTACTCCGTCATCCCTCTGCCCCTGCTGTCGTTCGAGTCCCGTCTCGCGGCGGCGGTCCTGGCGGGCGGGGAGGGGGCGTGCCTGTGCGCGGACTCGGCGGCGCACTGGGTCGGGGTGCTGGCGCGGCGTCCCGCTGCCATCCACGTCGCGACGCGGCATCGCAGGGCGCCGCTGCCCGGTATCCGCTGGCATCGGCTCGCCCTCGCTGACGGCGAGCGCGGGCACTACCGCGGCATGCCGATCACCGCGCTCGAACGCATCCCGCTCGACCTTGCTCCCACGGCCTCCGTCTGGGAGCTCAAGGGCGTCCTCGCCGAGCTCGAGTACCACCACGACATCGAACCGGGCCAGATCACTCTGCGCCGCGGTTACGCGGGTGCCGCGAAGCTGCGCAGGGCAATCGCCGAGCACACCCCGCAGCTCGCCGACACGCGCAGCCAACTCGAGCAGGCGTTCGTCGCCCTGCTCGACGCCCACGGCTTCGTCCTTCCCGTCTTCAACGCCACGGTCGGCCCGACCAAAGTCGACGCGACCTTTGAGGATCAGCGCCTGATCATCGAACTCGACGGCGTCAAGGGACACAGCGGCGAGCGTCGCGTCCTGCGCGACCACCGCCGCGATCTCCACCGCCGGCGCGACGGCTACACCGTGCTGCGCTACCACTACGCGCAGCTCCTTCAGGACGGGGAGTTGATCGCCGCCGAACTCGACCGCTACGGCGTTCGACGCCGATAGCGTGGCGCGCATGATCGAGCCCGGCCAGCCCGCCCCCGCGTTCACGCTTCCCGACCAGGAGGGCAACGACGTGTCGCTGGCGGACTTCGCCGGCCGGAAGGTCGTCCTGTACTTCTACCCCAAGGCCAACACGTCCGGCTGCACGACGCAGGCGTGCGGGGTGCGCGACCGCCGCGCCGACTACGAGGACGGCCGGCGCGGTCGTGCTCGGGGTCTCGCCGGACCCGGTCAAGGAGATCAAGAAGTTCCACGAAGGGCAGGGCCTGAACTTCACCCTGCTCGCCGACGCCGACCACGCGGTGTGCGAGGCGTATGGGACATGGCAGGAGAAGTCGATGTACGGCCGCAAGTACTGGGGTTCGACGCGGTCCACGTTCGTGATCGGCGCCGACGGCCGCGTCGAGCACGTGATCGCCAAGGCAAAGCCGGCCACGCACGACGACGAGGTCCTCGCGGCCCTCGCCGGCTAGCCCGTTCGCCGCAGGCGCAGCGCGACCACGGTGCCGATGGCCCCGGTGACGACGACGACGACAACGGCAACGATGACGAGCGGTGTGGCGCCGTCGTCGACCGAGTCGCCGAGTGCCGTGTAGGCGAAGGCGCGCGGCGAGGAGCCGATGAGCGTGCCCAGGACGAGTGGCCACGCCGCCACGCCGGCGACCCCGAACGCGTAGTTGAAGGGACCGTCCGGAACGACGGGTGCGAGTCGCTGGACGACGACGGAGAGCACGCTGTGGCGACGGACCGTCACGGCCAGGGCGGTGTCGCGCGCCGGCGACCGTCGGGCCGCACGGGACCCGATCGCGCGGGAGATCAGCGCGCCGACGATCGTGGAACCCATTGAGACGAAGAACCCGGTGACCGTGCCGAAGAGCAGGCCCGACGCGCCGGCCAGCAACGGGCCGGGCACGAGCAGGGCGCCCAGGACTCCACCCACGACCACGTAGGCCGGAGCGGCGAAGGCGTCGGCGGGAGCGATGAAGTCGCGGACCTCGTCCTGCGAGAGCGGCCGCAGGATCCAGAAGACCGCGAACAACGCGGCCAGGACGACGCTCAGCCCAATCAGGCGGCGCATCCGGAGAGGGTACGGTGACGAGCGGTGGTCCTCGCCTCGATTGGCTCCTTCTTTGACTCCGTGGGGGAGTTCTTCTCGAACCTCGCGCGGGTGGACTGGCCCGTGCTCCTCCTCGGTCTGGCCTCGTTCGGCGTCTATCTGGCGCTGCGGTCGCGGGCCTGGTTCCACGTGCTCCGCGCCGCCTATCCCGAGGAGCACTTCCAGTGGCGCCGCGTGTGGGGCGCCTACATGGCGGCCTACGGCTTCAACAACGTGATCCCGGCCCGCGGCGGCGACGTCATGAAGCTCTTTCTGACCAAGACGTCGATCCCCAACGCCAGCTATCCGGCGGTGGGCTCATCGATGCTGGTGGAGAGCATCTTCGACCTGACGATGGCGATCCCGGTGCTGACCTTCGCCTTCACGCAGGGGGTCTTCCCCAAGCCGCCCGACTTCCCCGACATCGGCGCCTTCGACCTGTCCTTCTATGCCGAGCACCCGAAGGGGACGCTGTTCGCCCTGACGGTGCTGGGCGTCGGGAGCTTCATCGTTTCCGCGCTCCTCAGCGCGCGCGTGCGCGCGTTCTGGGACCGGGTGCGTCAGGGCTTCGCCATCCTCACCGACCGTCGCCGCTACCTGCGCGAGGTCTGGGGCGTGCAGTTCGTCGGCTGGCTGTTTCGCTTCGCCGCGTTCTGGTGCCTGCTCGATGCCTTCGGCGTCGGCGGCTCGGTGCGCAACGTGCTGCTCGTGCTCGGCGTGAATGCGATCGCCGCGCTGTTGCCGTTCACGCCGGGTGGAGCGGGGGTGCAGCAGGCGCTGCTCGTGAAGGTCTTCGGCGGCAGTTCGGTGGTCGCCGCCTACTCCGTCGGCCAGCAGATCGCGATCGGCGCCTTCTCGCTGGCGGTGGGCTTCATCGCCCTCGTCGCGATCTTCAACTTCCGCTCGTTCCGCGAGGCGATCGCCTCCGGTCGCGCCGCGCGCGAGGTCGAGCAGGAGGACGGCCGGGCTAAGAGAGACCCTGGCGCGCCTCGCGCACGAGCGTGACCGCCTCCGGGAAGACGACGCTCATGACGCTGCGGATCTGCTGCGCCTGATCCTCGGCGTTCCCCTGCAGATTGACGCGGGAGATCGCGGCGACCGTCATGTCGACGGCGAGCTTGATCGCGTTGTCGGCCCAGGCCAGGTTCTGGGCGCCCTGCATCTGCTCGGCCATCTCGGCGAGCCGCTTCTGCAGGTCCGGATCGTTGAAGAAGCCCTCGAAGCCTTCCATGCACTCCACCCTAGGACTTCGCGAGCATCGCGACCGTGCCCCCGCGGCCCCTGGCGGCTGCCGCCGCCTCGACGGCCATCGCCACAGGGACGAGCGGTAGCGCGAGCGCCGTGGGCACCGCGTCGCGGGCACGCAGCGGCGCGTTGCGCTTGAGGGCGTGGTAGAGCCAGGACGGCGTCGGGGTGACGCGGCTGACAGCGGACTGCCACAGCCCGAAGGGGTTGTGCTCGAGCAGGAGATGCTCCGTGCGCACCACCGAGAAGCCCGTCCGCTCGAGCAGGATGCGCAGCCCGCGGGCGGTGAAGTGCGTGCGGTGGCGCGGAAGGTCGAGGTGGTACCAGCGCGGGCCGCCGACGCGCGCCTGCAGCGAATCGAGGTCGGGCACGCCGACGAGAAGGGCGCCGCCGGGACGCAGCCATCCCCGCAGCTGCGCGAGTGCGGCCGCCGGGTCCTCGACGTGCTCGAGCACGTGCCACAGGGTGATCGCGCCGAGGTCGGCGAAGGTCGCCGCCTCGAGGGACACCGCCTCCACGTGCGCGGCGCTCGAGCGCGGGGAGGGCTCGATGCCGAGCGCGTCGGGGAAGCCGTGCGCGCGGGCGTGCGCGACGAAGCGGCCGCGCCCGGCACCCACGTCGAGCAGAGGGCCGCGGGCATCCCCGAGCAGGCCCAGGCGCCGGCGATCGAAGGCGCGCAAGAGCGGTGCTGCCATCCGCGCGCCGCGGGGCGCGCCGGGTGCGTAGGCGCCCGTCTCATGGGAGTCGGGCGCGGCGGGGCCGGAGGTGCGTGCCGTCCCGCACGCCGGGCACCGCAGCAGCAGGCGGGTGGCAGCCGACCCCGGCTCGTTGTCGCCGGCCCGGCGCCACGGACGCAGCTCGGCGCCACACGCGGGACAATCCATGCGACGGACCCTAAGCTTCCCGGCCATGGCAGTCGCAGAGGTCTCCGTGGCAGACCAGCTCGCGTGGGAAGAGCGAGCGCGCCCGCGCGCGGCGCTCATCGCGGCCTTGAGCGGGATGCTGTTGATCGGCGGCCTCGTGGTTGCGGGCCTCGCGACCCGCGATCAGCCGAGCGCCCTGCTGCTGGACTCGCTGCGCAATCTCGAAGCCGCAGGGCCGATCGGCGATCAGACGACAACGCACGTCGCGGACTTCCAGTACACGTCGGATCACCTGGGCAACATCCTGGTGAGCATCCTGATGCTCGCCGCCGGCCTGTTCGGCATCGGCCTCACCATGTCCTTCCTCGCGCGCGTGACGCGCGCCCGCCGCCCGCAGCTGGCCAAGTTCGCGCTGCCCGCGCCGGTGCTCGGAGGCGCCGTGGCCGCACTCGGGATCGTCGTCGTCTTCTTCGCCCAGCAGGGCTGGCACGACGACATCCTCGCCGGCTCGCGAACTGTCGACGCGGTGCGCGAACGACCGACGGCCGAAGGGATCGGCTACGCGATCGAGCTGCTCGGCCTGTTCGTCTTCGCCATCGGGGCGGTGATCGTCTCGCTCAACGCCATGCGCGCCGGCCTGCTCACGCGAACGATGGGCATCCTCGGGATGTTCTCGGGTGCCGCGATCGTGCTCTTCGGTCCGAGCCAGCCGTTGCTCCCGCTGTGGACCATCTTCCTCGCCCCGCTGTTCCTCGGCCGCTGGATGGGCGGGCAACCGCTCGCGTGGCGGACCGGTCAGGAAGAGCCGTGGCCGAGTGCGGCCGACCTGCGCGAGGAGCGGATGCGCGCCCGCGGGGGGCCGGCCGAGCCCGATCCCGAGCCCGTCGAGCAGGCGGCAGCGGACCGCGCACCGCACCCCTCGTCCAAGAAGCGCAAGCGCAAGCGACGCGGCTAGGCATCGGACCCGGGCGATCTGGGGTAAGACTCTCCTCATGGCTACCGAGGAGAGCACGCTGGAGAAGGACCTCGAGGAGCTGCTCGAGGTCGACACCTTCGATCCGCCCGGCGATTTCGTCGAACAGGCGCTGATCACCGACGCCGGTATCTACGAGCAGGCCGAAGCCGACTACCAGGGCTTCTGGGCCGAGCAGGCCCGGGGCCTGGACTGGGCGCAGGAGTGGGACACCGTCCTCAACGAGGACGACCCGCCGTTCTACAAGTGGTTCGAGGGCGGCACGCTCAACGTCGCTCACAACTGCGTCGACCGCCACGTCGAGGCCGGCAACGGCGACCGCGTCGCCTTCCACTGGCACGGTGAGGAGGGAGAGACGCGGGACGTCACCTATGCCGACCTGCACCGCGACGTCCAGCGGTTCGCCAACGCGCTGCGCGACCACGGCATCGAGAAGGGCGACGTCGTGGGGATCTTCCTGCCGATGATCCCCGAGGTCGCCGTGGCGATGCTGGCCTGCGCGCGGATCGGCGCGATCCACAACGTCGTCTTCGGCGGCTTCTCTCCCGGCAGCGTCCGGGAGCGGATGGAGTTCTCCGAAGCGAAGGCCCTGATCACGGTGGACGGCGCGCGGCGCAAGGGCAAGACGGCACCGATCAAGGAACAGGTCGACGAGTGCATGGCGGACCTGGCGACGCTCGAGAAGATCTTCGTCGTCCGCCACGCCGACAACGACGCGCCGATGGGCGAGCGTGACGTCTGGTACCACGAGGCGCTCGAGGCGGCCGACGCCGAGTGCCCGGCCGAGCCCTTCGACGCCGAGACCCCGCTCTTCATCCTCTACACGAGCGGCTCGACGGCCAAGCCCAAGGGCATCGTGCACACCAGCGGCGGTTACCTCACCCACGTCGCCTACACGCACAAGACGGTCTTCGACCTCAAGGCCGAGGAGGACGTGTACTGGTGCTCGGCCGACGTCGGCTGGGTCACGGGCCACTCCTACATCGTCTACGGCCCGCTCGCCAACGGAGCGACGTCGGTCATGTGGGAGGGCGGCCCCGACTACCCGCACAAGGGCATCTGGTGGGAGCTGTGCGAGAAGTACGCGGTGACGAAGTTCTACACCGCGCCGACCGCCATCCGGGCGTGCATGAAGTGGGGCGTCGAGCACGTCAACAAGCACGACCTCTCGGCGCTGAAGCTGCTCGGCACCGTCGGCGAGCCGATCAATCCCAAGGCCTGGCTGTGGTACCACAAGGTCGTCGGCGGCGAGCGCTGCCCGATCGTCGACACCTGGTGGCAGACCGAGACGGGTGGGATCATGATCACCACGCTTCCGGGGGTCGTGGCGACCAAGCCCGGCTCCGCCGGCAAGCCGATGCCCGGCATCGAGGCGGCCGTCGTCACCGAGGAGGGCGAGGACGCGGGCACCGAGCAGGGGCTGCTCACGCTGCGGCGGCCCTGGCCGGGCATGCTGCGGACCCTCTACAAGGAGGAGGACCGCTTCATCGAGACGTACTTCGACAAGTTCGGCAAGGAGACCTATTTCGTCGGCGACGCCGCGCGCGTCGACGAGGACGGCTACTTCTGGGTCATCGGCCGCGTCGATGACGTCATCAACGTCTCGGGCCACCGCATGTCGACCGCCGAGGTCGAGTCCGCGATCGTGTCCCACGGCAAGGTCGCCGAGGCGGCGGTCATCGGGCAGTCCGACGAGGACTCGGGCCAATCGGTCACGGCGTTCGTCACGCTCGAGGGCGACGACGACGCGGGTTCCGACGAGCTCGTCGAGGAGATCCGTGAGCACGTCGCGAAGAAGATCGGCAAGCTCGCGCGGCCGAAGCGCATCATCTGGACGGGCGATCTGCCCAAGACCCGCTCGGGCAAGATCATGCGCCGGCTGCTCCGCGACATCGCCGAGGGCAAGGAGCTCGGCGACGTCACGACCCTGCGTGACCCCGACGTCGTCAAGGACCTCGAGGGGAAGTTCGCCAAGGAGGGCGACTGACCGGGACGGTCACTCGTACTGAAGCGCGCGCAGGACGTCGAGCCGCGCCGCGCGGCGGGCCGGAGCGACCGCCGCGAGGATGCCGGCGATGATCGCGACGATCGTGAACGTCACCAGCGACGCGACCGGCAGGGCGAAGACGAGCCCCTCGCTCTCGAGCGCCTTGGCGATCAGCGCGGCGAGCAGCAGGCCGAGCGGAAGTCCGAGGGCGGCGCCGATCAGCGCCGTGACGACGGACTCCTGCCGGATCATGCGCCGCACCTGCCGGCGCGACATGCCGACCGCCCGCAGCATCCCGATCTCCCGCGTGCGTTCGAAGACCGTCAGCACCAACGTGTTGACCATGCCGAACAGCGAGACGATCACCGACAGCGCGAGCAGCACGTAGAGGAGGCTGAGCAGCTGCTGGATCCCGTCGACGCGCGTGTCGATCCAGTCGGCGCGCGTGTCGGCCTGCACGTCCGGGAAGGACCGCACCGCCGCGCGCACCGCGCGCAGTTCGGGTGAGCCGGTCACGAACACGTAGACGTCCCCGGGCCGGGGGAAGCTCGCGTCGAAGGTGTCCTGGCTGATGACGACCTTCGCGAGCACCGGATCGATCTTCTGCACGGAGGTGCGGGTCGTCAGCCCCGCCACCGTGAGCGTGACCTGCCGGCCTGAGGGGGTGGTGATCGAGAAGGCCGAGCCGACACGCAGATCGTGATCGGCGGCGTAGGCGCTCTCCACGAGCGCCGCCCCGTCGTCCGGTGCGCCCTCCACGTTGACCACGGCCTCGGAGCCCGGCCGGATCCCGTTGACCGAGACGGCCTTGCCGAAGGCCTTCGCTCGCTCGTAGCGCACGGGGTACACCTCCGCGCCCTCGACATCCGCCACCGCGCGGCCGACGGCGCGCGGGAGGGTGTCGAAGCCGTTGCCCGACGTGATCACCTGGGTGGCCGTGACCTGCTGCTCGAGAGCCTCGCGACTCGAGCTGCGCAGGCCCGCGCCCAGCGTCGCGACGAGCGTGACAAGGGCCAGGCCGATCATCAGCGCGCCCGCCGCGCTGGCCGTGCGGGCCGGGTTGCGCGCAGCGTTCTGACGGGCGAGCTGGCCGGCGGCGCCACCGAACCGGCGCAGGGGCGCGCCGAGCACCCGGGCGAGCGGCTCGACCGTGCGGTGGGCGAGGATCGTGACGCCGGCGAACAGCACGAGGCAGCCCCCGCCGATCAGGCCGAGCGCGGCCTCGACCTCGAGGCCGGCGAAGGCGCCCGTGCCCAGCAGCGCGGCGGCCACGACAAGGATGGCGATCCCCCACCAGGGACGGCGCGACCCGAGCTTGGGTGGCAGGCGCGCCCCCTCCTGCATCGCGGCGACCGGGCTGATGCGCGTCGCGCGCCGGGCCGGGGCGATGCTGGCGATCGCGGTGACCACGATGCCGACCGTGATCGAGGCGATGATCGTCCGCGCCTTGACGACCTGGTCGGTCTGCGGCAGGTCCACGCCCAGCGACTTGAACAGGGCGGAGAGCCCTGAGGCGAGAAAGAAACCGAGGACGAGGCCGACCGCCGACGCGAGCACTCCGAGCACGATGCCCTCGATCAGCACGGAGCGGCGCACCTGCCGGCCCGTCGCACCGAGCGCGCGGAGCGTCGCCAGCTCGCGCACGCGCTGGGCGACCGTGATCGTGAGCGTGTTGTAGATCACGAAGGCGCCCACACCGAGGGCGATGAAGCCGAAGGCGAGCAGGAAGTAGCGGATGAACGACAGCGCCTCCTCGATGTCCGCCGAGTCGGCGGCCGCCTGCTGATCGGCGGTGCGGACGCGCACGTCGGAGGACAGCGCGGACTCGAGCGACGTCCTGAGCTGGGTGTCCGTGACGCCGGCGGCGGCGGCGACGGAGATCGTGTCGAGACGGCCCTCCTTGCCCAGCAGCCGCTGTGCGGTGGCGAGATCGAGCATGCCCAGCGTGGCCCCGCCGATCGAGTCCACCTCGCCGAAGCGGGCGATGCCGACGACGTCGAAGGTCTCGGTCTCTCCCTGCGCGGCGACCCCGACGCGGTCGCCGACCTCCAGGTCCGCATCGTCGGCGGTCGCCTTGATCAGCGCGATCTCCCCGTCCCCCTCCGGGAAGCGGCCGTCGACGAGGTCGAACGGGTTGAAGCGGTCCGAGGCGAAGTCTGCCCCGACGCCGAGCTTGGGCGCGAACTCCTGGCCGATGACCTCCCCGTCGACGATCAACCGCAGCTGATCGGTGCCGAAGCCGCTCGCCTCGACGGTCCCCTGCGCCTCCTCGACGTCGTCGACGCTCCGCACCTCGTCGAGCAGCGAAGCGGGCACGGAGGCGCGCCCGCTGGCGGCCTCGCTGACGACCTCCTTCGCGGTGACCACGACGTTCGTCTTTGATACGCCCGTGCGCGACAGCGCGTTGAAGGCGTTCTCGATGGTGTCCGTGAGGATGAAGGTGCCGCAGACCATCGCGACGCCGAGCACGACGGCGATCGTGGTCAGCAGCGCGCGTCCGCGGCGCAGCCACAGTCCCTTGAGCGCGACGCGCCTCACGGTCGCCGCACGTCGTCGTCGGCGATCCGGCCGTCCTCGAGCGTCAGCACGCGATCGGCGATGGCCGCCGCGCTGGGGTCGTGGGTGACCATCACCGTCGTCTGGCCGAAGCCGTCCACCGCGGTGCGCAGCAGTTCGAGGATCTCCTTGCTCGTGACCGAGTCCAGGTTGCCCGTCGGCTCGTCGGCGAAGAGGACGGTCGGACGCGACACGAGTGCCCGGGCGACCGCCACGCGCTGCTGCTGGCCGCCGGAGAGCTCCGAGGGGCGATGGTCGAGGCGATCCGTCAGGCCGATGCGCTCGACGAGCTCGGTGAGCCAGGTCTCGTCGACGTCGGCTCCGGCGATCTCCGACGGCAGCAGCATGTTCTCGCGCGCCGTGAGCATCGGCAGCAGGTTGAAGAACTGAAAGACGAACCCGATGTGCGCGCGGCGCAGCTCGGTGAGACCCTTGTCGTCGAGCTCCGTGACCTCCACCCCCGCGACCGAGACGGTGCCGCCGTCGGGCTTGTCGAGGCCGGCCAGAACGTGCATGAGGGTGGACTTGCCCGACCCGGAGGGGCCCATCACCGCCGTGAGGCGCGCGGGAGCGACGTCGAGGTCGACGCCGCGCAGCGCGTGCACCGCGGTCGGGCCCTCGCCGTAGACGCGGGTGAGTCCGCGGGCCGAGACGACTGGGGAGGACATGCGCTCATGCTCGCATGCCCTCCCCGGTGCCGTCGGGCTACTTCTTCTTCCCGTACCGCGCGGTGGCCTTGGCGCGCGCACCGAAGAGCACGTCGCTGCCGAGGTAGGTGACCTGGAACTTCACCTTGCCGCGACGGCCGGCGGAATTGCGCAGCTTGACCCGCGCCTTGTACTTGCAGGTGCTCTTGATGCCTGTCCGGCGCTTGCCGATGACGCGCCGGCCCTTCTTGGCCTTGATGACCACGGTGCCCTTGCAGCCGTCGGCCCGGTCGACGCCCGTCGGGCGGATGAGCTTGCCGTCCACCCGGAACGCGAACGGCTTGCGCGGGTCGCGCTTCGGCCGCGCGCGCGCGGTCAGACGCGGCTTGCGCTTGGAGACGTAGTACGACGGCTCCTCGCGGGCGACCGTCACCGACACCGTCGCGGGTGCGGAATCCAACGCGCCGTCATTGGCCACGAAGGTGAACGTGTCCGTGCCGGCGAAGCCCGCCCTCGGGTTGTACGCGACCTTGCCGTCGACGATGTCGCCCAGCGTGCCGCCTCCGGGCGCGGTCACGATCTTGTACGTGAGGGTGTTCTGGGTATTGGCGTCCGTGCAGGTCAGCGGGACGAGCACGGGCGTGTTGGCCTCCGTCGACAGCGAGCTGTCAGAGCACACGGGGCGCTCGGCCCTGCCCGCGCCGGTGTACCGGAAGATCTGCAGCCCGTAGTCCCGGTCGGAGGCGGCGACGTACCGCTCGCCGTTCGAACTGAAGACCTCGACGCCCCAGAAGTTCGAGCCGTTGCCGTCGTCGTCGATCCACTTGCCCGTCGGCACGAGCCCGTCGGCGCGCGAGAAGCGGAACGTGCGCAGGCCCGCGCCGTACCAGGCGGCGTACGCCACCGGCTCGGTCGGGTCGGTCGCGAACTCGTGCACGGACAGGTCGCCGAACCCGTTGGCAAACCGCGGGTCCTGTGACTCCGGCACCGCGTAGGAATCGATCAGCTGGCTCGTCTTGGCGTCGTAGAGGTGGGTGTAACCCCAGCCGTCGAAGACCACGCCGATCGAGACGTTCGGGCCGGCGGTACCGGCAGCCGGTGCGGTCGTGGCCGTCGTGAGGGCGCCCTCCGGGCCGAGCGCGTCGACGCGGCGCATGTGGACGCCGGGGATCGTCGCGGGCAGACCGTCGGGGCCGCCGGCGGTGAGCATGTTGACCTGGCCGTCGTCCGGGCGGGGCTGGTTGAAGATCACCAGACCTTCGTAACCGGCTGCGGCGGCATTGTCGAACTTGTCGGCGAACCCGCACCCGCCGCGCTCGACCAGCGCGATCCGATCCGTGGCAGGATCGCCGTCATCGGCAGGTGCCGGCGGGAAGGTGGCAGGGTCGCAACCGGTCCCGGACCACACGCTCGGGCCGTTGAGCCTGCCGTCGGGCAGATCGGCGATCTGCTTCGGGTTGTCGCCACCCTCGACGGCGCTGCGGGTCTTGCCCGTGGTGGCACCCGTGAGCACCGACCGGTACGGCGCGAAGTCCTCGTCGGCGGCCAGCAGGAACTGGTTGTCGAAGGAGAACTCGCTCTCGTGGGCGTTGCCCTCGCCGAACAGGCTCGGGCGGTACGCGTCGGGGCCCGTCGTCGTGTCCGTGACGTAGGTCGGGTGGGCCGGATCGGTCACGTCGATCTGGACGTAGCCCGCGTCCCAGTTCGACACCGACATGACGTACCGGTCGCCGATCTTCTTGACGACCATGTCGTGGTTGAAGACCGCTGCGCCGTTGGCCTTCTCGTTGTCGAGGATCTGCGGAAACTCATCGGCCAGGTCCAGGTCGGCGACCTGCACTGGGGCTCGTGGATTGGTGATGTCGAAGATGTCGACGTCCTGGAGCTCGATGTTGTCGGACGCCGCGAGATACGCGCGCGGACCCGCCTGCCAGGCGAACACCGAGTGGTAGGAGTTGCCCGCGCCCAGATCGTCGGAGGGGTCATCGGGCGTATCCGCATCACGGTCGCCTGCGCCCTGGACGAGCACCTTCGGGTTGGTCGGGTCGGACACGTCGTAGAGGTCGAAACCGCCCTGGGACGTGTCTGCAGGACCGCAGGAGTTGCGAACGTTGGAGCCCCAGGTCTCGTCGTTGACGGCGAGGATGTCGCCCGTGAAGGCGGGTGTGCTGATGCCGAGCGCGTGGGCGCCCTCGCCGTGGTAGAACGGCTGGATCGGCGGGATGTAGGCGACTTCCTTGGGCTTGGTCACGTCGCGGATGTCCACCACGTAGGTGCCGCCGCGGTCGCACTGCGGGCCGTCCCAGGAGTTCAGGTAGGCGTAGCCCTTGTAGACGGCGAGGTCGGCGATCTCACCGGTGCGGATGGCACCGAACTTCGCCGGGCTCAGCTCGGAGACGAGCTCGATGTGCTCCTCGGCGGCAGGGAGACCGCTCGCCTCCGACACCGGATCCTCCAGTGAGGAGAACGACGAGCGGTGGCCGATCAGTTCGGCGGCTGCAGAGGAGCCCCCGTCACTGACGGACAGCCACGGCCGTGGCTGCAGGTCCTGGGCCGGGGCCGCGGTGGCCGCGGGCCCCCCGAAGGTCAGACAAGCCGCGGCAGCGGCGAGCGCGAGACGACGATGCAAGACGAGGATCCCCTTAAAAGAGTGCTGATGCGACAGAAGGCGGCATGCAATCACACCGCACTGCCGACCGGGGCTACGGGCGGATGCGCACGGTCTGCGTCATGACGCGCTCGGTCCCGCCGCTCCCGGTGACGGTCGTCCGAAGGGTGGCCCGCACCGGTTTCCGCACCCGGCCGCGAAGGCGGGTGAAGACGTAGGTGACACCCCGGCCGTCCAGCCGGCTCGTTCCCGTGGCGAGGGTGCGGCCGGGCGCGGTCAGGACGCTTCGCGCGGAGCAGTCCGCGCTGCAGCGGACCGTCACGATCGGGCCCGCTCCCATGACCGCGGCGCGCTGGCGGCGGGCGGTCCGGACGGAGGCCGTCAGCGCCGGTGCTGGAGTGGGCGTGGCCTGCGGCGGGGCGCTGACCGAGGATTCGTCGGGATCGCACGCCGTGCCGATGCCGTCGCCGTCGGCGTCTGACTGGTCGTTGATGAAACCATCACCGTTGGTGTCGGTGGGTTCGAGGTTGTAGACGGTGGGGCAGTTGTCGTAGGCGTCGTCGATGCCGTCACCGTCGACGTCGGAATCGCAAGCGTCACCCTTGTCGTCGCCGTCGAGATCCTCCTGGCCGGGGTTGGGCACGTTGAGGCAGTTGTCGTCCTGATCCATGACCCCGTCCCCGTCGGTGTCCACGGGCGGGCAGGCGTCGCCGTACCCGTCGCCGTCGGCGTCCTCCTGGCCCGGGTTGGGGGTGACCCGGCAGTTGTCGGAGGCGTCGGGCACGCCGTCGCCGTCGTCATCGTCGTCGCAGGCGTCGCCGCGGCCGTCGTGGTCGGTATCGAGTTGGCTCCCGTTCTTGACGTCGACGCAGTTGTCACGGTCGTTCGGGATCTCGTCACCGTCGATGTCCTCGGGTGTCGGGTGGCGAGCGGCGGCCGTGAAGGCGCGATCGCGCGCGCGCAGCAGCCGGATCACGGGTGCGTCACGGCGGCGCGAAGCACCCCCCTGGTCGGTGGCGACCACCGCCAGGCGTACCCGCACCCGGCGCTTGCGGGCCAGCGAGCGCGCCGTCTCCCGCCATTCGCGGCCGCGCAACCGGTACTTGAGGATCACGCCGCCTCCCCCGACTGTCACCTCGCGAGCCGCGAGCCGCTCGATCGGGAGCTGCAGGCCGGCCGCATCGAGGAAGCCGGAGGCGCTGATGGTGGCGCGTTCTGTCGCGGTCGCGTAGACCCGGATCGCCCCACCTTGCCTGGCCTTCTGCAGCACCGCGGCTCCGACCGAGAGGCCGGGCGGGCCGGGCGCGTCGGCTCCACCGGGGGCGGGAGGCACCTCGGTCCGCGCCACGCTCTCGCAGCTCGCGTCGGTGGTGTCGAGGGAGTCGACCTCGACCGTGTCGGCCCCGGGCCCGCAGCGGATCGTGTCCGCCTCACCGTCCCGCGCGGCGATGCGGTCGTCACCGGCGCCACCGTCGATCTCGTCGGCTCCCGGTCCGCCGGCGATGACATCGGCCCCAGGGCCGCCGTCGAGCACGTCGTTGCCGGGCCCGCCGTCGATCTCATCGCCGGCCTCGCCGCCGCGCACGCGGTCTGAGCCGGTGCCGGCGAGGACCGTCACCGGGATGGCCAGCGTGACGGTCGCGGTGTCTTCGCGGTCCCCGAGATCCACCCGGACGCGCCGGACGGATCCGGCGGGGCAGAAGACCTGGACGATGTAGCTCTGCGCGTTGATGTCGCCCGGGGTGCAGGCCCCCGGGTCGATGCCGCCGTCGACGGCGAGATCGCGGAACTCGATGCGGCTGCCGTCCGTGCGCACCACGAGGTCGTTGAGCGAGGTCGCGTCGGCGGAGAGATAGGAGACGACGGCACCGCCGGGACGGACGAGCGAATGGCCGGACGCGGCGCCCGGCAGTGCGAGCGCCAGGAGGACGGCGACCCACAGGGCACGCCTCACGGCCGGAAGACCTCGCTCCAGCTCGCTCCGCCGTCGCTCGTGCGCAGCACGGTGCCGTCCGTGAGGGCCAGCAACAGCTCGTCGGCCGCCACCGTCTTGATGACAGCCGGCTCCCCGTCGATGCGCCCGACGTCCTCGTAGGTGTCGCCGCCGTCGGTCGACTGCTGGACCCGCCCGTCCTTCGTGGCGATGTAGAGCTTCCCGGGCTCGGGCCAGGCCAGGCGCACGCCCTGCTCGCGCAGCGTCGGGCGCCAGCTGTCGCCGCCGTCGAGCGACCGGTAGAGCTGCTCGTCGGTCGCGGCCACGATCCGGTCCGGGTCGTCCGGGTCGACCTCGAAGTCGATGATCAGGCCCCGCGGGGTGAAGTGCTCGGTGAAGGTCTTCCCGTCGTCCTCGGAGATGAGCATCGCGCTCAGGACCGCGTCCCAGGCGTAGACGCGGTCGTGAGCGAAGACGATCTTGTGCAGGTCGGCCAGCCCGAAGCGCGAGATCGCCCGCCAGGTCGCCCCGCCGTCGTCGGAGCGCAGGTAGCCGAGGTACTGCGGAAGCGTGCTGCCCGGATCGGGGTGCCCGGACCCGACCAGGCTCCCGTCCGCCGTGGCGTCGAGCTCGAGGAAGGTGCCGAGCGAAGCCCGCTTGCCGTCCTGGGTGATCTCGGCCGGCTGGCGACGGACCGTCCCTTTCTCGGGATCGACGCGGTAGAAGCCGCGGTTCGTGGTGAGCAGCAGGTCGCCGGTCCCCGCGTCCACCTCGAGCGAGTTCACATAGGGCGGCTTGCGCGAGAGATCCACGAGCCGGTCGGAGCCACCGGCTGCGGCCGGGCCGCCGCCCGAGCTGCCGCATCCGGCCAGCGCCAGCGCCAGCGCCAGCGCCGCGGCGAGCCTCATCCCTGAGCCGCCGAAAGCAGCCACAGCGCAAGTCCCGTGAAACCGACCATGACCACCAGCATCCGCTGCTGCGAGCGTACCGCCGCCCGGGCATCCCCGGCCGTCTCCAGCGCCCGGTCGTGGGCGAGCATCAGCGCACCGACGTGTCCGGTGACGACGAAGCCGACCTGCAGGTACCAGATCGCGTTCTGGCTGAGCCACCCGTAGTCGATGCTCGCCGTGGCCGTACCGAAGAGGTTCCAGCCTTCGCCGAGCGGATCGGAGGACAGGTAGACGATCGACTGCCCCTCGAAGGCGAGATAACTGAGGTAGTGCGCGGCGACATAGACCATCGCGATCGGCACGAGCGAATGCGCGAAGGCGCGCCGGCCCTCCCCGTCGCGCGCGCCGATCGCGTAGAAGGCGCTGACGAGCGCTGTGGCCGCCGCGATCCCGAGCGTCGCCGTCAGCACGCCGCCATCGCCGCCCGTCAGGTTGAGCCACAGCGTGCCCTGGCTGAGCCCGTCGAAGGTGACGGTCCCGATCATCACCATCAGCAGGGCGACGGTCCCCGGCGCGCGGTCGAGCCGGGAGACCGCGACGAGCGGCGGCCGCAGGCCGAGCACCCCGTCGCGTCGCTCGACCGGGGAGATGCGCGCGAGCAGGCCGAAGTACACCGCGAAGGCCTCACCGCGAGCGGTCCAGGGCTCCGTCCCGTAGACGGCCTGGGCACCGAGGGTGACCAGCGTGTACCCCGCCACCGCGATGGCGAGCGTGCGCGGCTGCTCCCCCCAGCCCGACGCGAGCTCGATCCACGCGAAGCCCGCCAGGCCCGCGACCGCCGGCCAGCGCCCGAGGCGCTCGGGGTACGGGCGCCGGCCGCGCAGACGGAGGGCACGACCGAGTGCGCGCCACGGGCTGAGCGCTCCGAAGACATTGCCGCAGCAGACGCTCAGGAAGGCCAGCCCGACCCAGAAGACGATGAAGACGAACACCGTCGCGAAGTTGTTGAGCGGGTTCTCCGTCCCCACGAGCCCCGAGACGATCACCGTGACGAGCAGGACGATGCCCGCGCCGCCCGCGAGGACGTCGATCACGCGGCTGCCGAGCATGCTGCCGCCTGGCACCGCGCGCCAGCGGTCGCGCGCGAGCTGGGGCTGTGGCCACAGCGCGCCGAGCGCCACGAAGGACACGACGAGCACCAGTGCCGCGGCAGCGGCGAACAGCTCCTCGGGAATCGGGAGGTTCGCGCGCTGGATCAGGCCGTGGGCCGACGCGGCGGCCGGGAATGCGACGCAGACGCCGAGGGCGGCTAGCGCCGAATGGCGTAGAACACGGCCGCCCGCCTGGAGCAGCGGAACTCGATCGCGGTCTCTGACCCGTAGTCGGTGCAGGTGAACCCCTTCGGCTTGCCCTTGCCCTTCATGTACCGGCGCGTGTACCTGCGGGCCTTCCTGCAGCGCAACTGATCGGACTTCACGTTCAGACGCTTGCCTTTGACCTTCATGAAGCCGCAGTCCTTCGGCGGGACCGGCGCCGGCGACGGGGCCGGTGTCAGAGCCAGGAAGGCGGCCGCGAGCACCCCGGCGATCGCGATTCGCTTGAAAGCTGCGTTCCAGATGGCCGAATCGTAGCGCTCGGGAGGCCGCAAGAAACGCCCGTCCGGGCCGTTCTAAGCCTCATGGTCCGCTCTTCGCTGCTCGCTCTTGTCCTGCTCCTGGTGCTCGTCGCTCCCGCGGCGGCCACGCCCGTCTGCACCGACGGATACAAGGGCGGGCCGCCTGCAGATCTGTGCGGTGGCCGGATCTTCCCGGAAGCGATCAACGCCAAGGCCTACGTCCAGTACTCGGCTGATCCTTTCGGATTCATCGAGTACCAGCACGGCATCGAGTACCTCGCGCAGAAGTACCCGCGCTGGGTCAGCGTCTTCAAGCTCTCCGACCGCTACGGCAAGGACGCGGTGAGCGCCGGTCCCGACGGCCTGCGGCCCGATGAGGCGGGCGACACCGGTGACGGCCGCGAGATCCAGGTCATCAAGATCACCGATCACAAGGTGGACGACGCGGGCAAGGAGACCCTGTTCTTCTCCCTGTCGGTGCACGGCAACGAGCGCGGGGGCCTCGAGGGCGGTCTGCGAACGGCCGAGGATCTCGCCATCGCGGCCGAGGGTGACGGGAAGCTCGTCGACGGCATCGACAACTACGACTCGTCGACGGGTAAGGATGCGGCCTTCCACGAGCTCGCGGCCAAGAAGGTCCTGGCCAAGGAAGCGGTCTACCTCGTCGACTTCAACCCGGACGGATGGGCAGCGGGCGACTTCTGGAATCCGCCGGCCCCGAGCATCTACCAGCGGGGCAACTCCAAGGGCACCGACATCAACCGCCAGATGCCGACCATCGGGCGCATCAACCCGGGCCGCAACCCGCTGCAGGAGTCGGAGGCGGCCTCCGGCGCCGCGTTCATGCGCGACGTCGCCGGCGAGGGGCGGAACGGGCTCATGGCGTACGGCGCCGATATCCACGGCGAGCTCACCTCGCAGGCCTACATGGACATCATGTACCCCGCCGGCGAGTTCGACTCGGTCGACCACCGCCGGCTGATGGCGATCGCGGAGCGCACCAAGTCCGTGATCGACGCCACGCTCTTCGACGGGATCGCCAACGAGATCGAGAACGCCACGGGCGGCAACGACGCGGAGTTCCCCAACGGCATTCCCACCCGCCCCGCACACTGGGCGACCGTGTGGGACACCCTCGGGTACACCGACACGGGCTTCATCGGCGACTACCTCGCGACGGACCTCGGCGTGACCGGGATGGACTACGAGATCGCGTTCAACCACTACGTCCCCGAGAAGGTCTGGAACGTCTACCTGCAGGAGAACCACATCAACGCGAGCCGGGGGATCATCAAGACCGCCATGGCCTATGCCTTGTTCCAGGGCAAGGAGTTCAACGCGCGCAACGTGAAGGTCGATCCGGCCGGCCGGGCCGGCTTCGTCGTCAATCCGGACACGGTGACCGAGGACGATGCGAACGGCCCCGGCACGTTGCCGGGCCCGGACCACGACGGCATCGGCGAGGACGGCGAGCCGGTGACCCAGGCGCCCTACGAGGTGTCCAACATGAAGTGGTTCACCGACACGAACCGTTACATGCCGCGTCCCTTCTTCGGGCTGACGGCCGCCGAGATCGCCGCCACGCCCGAGGCGCTCGACCAGGTCGACTCGCTCGTGGTGGCCGACATGACGCTTCCGGCCCGCGCGTGGGCGAACCTCAAGGGCTGGGTGCAGCGCGGCGGCAACCTCGTGCTCACCGATGCCGCGGTCAAGGGCCTCGGTGACCTCGGGGTCGTCGAGCCCGACGCGCTCGAGGAGATCCAGGTCTACCTCCCCTTCGCCAACTTCGCCACGTTCGACCACCCGCTCAGCAAGGGGCTGCGGCCCAACGCGCGTCAGCTCGTCGAGTCGGCGGTCGTCGGCTACGGCATCGAAGGGGTCGACGAGGAGGCCGATACGGCGCCGATGACCATCGTGGCGTCGGATGCCTGGCAGGCCGCGGGCGGCGAGACGGTCGCCACCACCAACACCGTCGGCACCGGGCAGGACCCGACGGTCGACGAGAACCTCGACGACGGCGCCCGGACCTCCGTCGGCGAACTGGCGCTGGGCAAGGGCAAGATCCGGATCGTCGGCGGCGCGCTGCCGACGCCGACGGAGCGCAACGACCATCGGTACGGCCTGCGCAACTACGGCCTCACCTACTCCGGGCTGTTCCTGATGGAGAACGCGATTCGCCACGACGCTCCCGGGCTCGGGGCGCTGGCCAAGGGCGCCGACCCGTACGGGGCGACGCGCGTGCTGCCCGCCGCCGTCCGCGGCGCCCTGCCGTGCCCGCGGCGCCGGGTGCGCATCGTCGTGCGCTCCCGGCGCCCATTGACGTCGCTGCGACTGCAGGTCGGCAAGCGCGCGAAGACGTTGCGCGGCCCGGCGCTCGCGCGCCTGCGCAAGGGGCGGCGCTACGTCGTGCGCGTCACCGCACGCGGCGGCACCGTGGTCCGTGCCGTCGGGCGCAACGCCGGAGGCAAGCGCCCGATCCGCACCAAGCGGCGCGTGCGCTGCTAGCCGGCCGCGGCGCGCAGGTCGGCCTGGGTGAGCAGGGCGTGGACGGTCACGCCCAGCTCGGCCAGCGCCTCGGGGCCGCCCTCCTGCCGGTCCACGGTGACGAGCGCAGTGTCGACCTCGCGGCCGTCCTCGCGCAGGGTCCGGACCGTGTCCTGCAGCGTCGATCCGACGGTGATGAGGTCCTCGATGACCAGGCAGCGCGGGCTGTCCCCAAAGGCGCCCTCGAAGCGCCGGCCGCGGCCGTGGGCCTTGGCCTTGCCGCGGTCGATCACAAAGGGCCGGTCGAGCTCGAGTCCCAGTGCGGTGACGATCGGCACGGCACCGAGTGCCGGTCCGACGAGTGTGGCGTCCCCCGGCAGCAGGTCGTGCTCGGCGATCAGCTCGGCGTGCAGCTTCGCAATGAGCCGTAGCGCGGGGGGATAGGTCGCGATCAGGCGACCATCGATGTAGAAGTCGCTCGTGCCGCCGCCGGTGAGCTGGAACTCCCCGGTCAAAAAGGCGCCTCGGCGGATGTAGTAGCGGGCCAGTTCGTCCTTCACGATTGCATCGTAAGCGCCGATGGAGGATCGATGGCCTCCGTCCGCCAGCGGAAGAAGCGCAAATCGTGCTCCGCCCTGCGACGCAAGGCCCGGCGCACCAAGAACCTGCGCAAGCGCAAGGCCGCCCTCCGGCGGCTTCCCAAGCGCTGCGCGCGCCCCCGCAAGCCCAAGCCCCCGACCCTGCCGGTCGTCTCACCCGGGACCCAGCCGACCGTTCCGGTCATGCCGCCGGCGCCCGGCGTGCCCCCGGCGCCGGCGCCCGTCCCGCCGACTCCTTCGGTCCTCGCCGCGTCCCCGATCGCCGTCTACCAGGGCGCCTTCGGCCCGCGGCAGGCGGAGCGGCTGCTGTGGCGCGCCGGGTTCGGCCCGCGGCCGGGCCAGGCCGCGGAGCTCGCGACACTGGGCCTCGACGCCGCCGTCGCCTCGCTGACCCGCCCGTCGGGCGTCCCGCAGATGGACGGCGCCGAGCCCACGGTCGACGGGGAGCCCCTTGATCCCTACGCGAGCTGGGGTCACGACCATCTGTGGTGGCTCGATCGCATGGTGCGCTCGCGCCACGGGCTCGTCGAGCGCATGGCGCTTGTCTGGCACGACTGGTTCGCCACCTCCCAGGACGGCGTCGGGTCACGCCAGTTCATGCTCGAGCAGAACGAGCTCTTCCGCTCCCAGGGCCTCGGCAACTTCGGCGCGCTCGTGAAGGCCGTCACCCAGGACAAGGCCATGCTCGTGTGGCTCTCGGGCCTGGACAACCGCAAGACCGCGATCAACGAGAACTACGCCCGCGAGCTGATGGAGCTCTTCACGCTCGGCGCCGATCGCGGCGCCTACACGGAGACCGACGTGCGCGAGCTCGCCCGTGCGCTCTCGGGCTGGCGCGCCTCCTGGGCGGAGGGGGTCGGCCTGTACAACTTCCGCTTCGACGATCGCCGCTGGGACAGTGGCGCGAAGACCGTCTTCGGACAGACGGGCACCTTCAACTGGGAGGACGCCTCCCGGATGGTCGTGGAGCACCCGCTGCATCCCACCTTCTTCGTGCGCAAGCTGTGGTCGTACTTCATCCCGGTGGCCCCGACGGACGCGCAGGCCGATGCCCTCGCCGCGCTCTACCTCCAGTCGGGCCGCGAGGTGCGGCCTGTGCTCGAGGCGATCCTGCGCGCGCCCGAGCTCTACGACGGACCGCGCATGGTCAAGCCGCCGGTCGTCTTCACCGCCGGTCTGCTGCGCGCGACCGACCGCCCGATCACGAGCACGCACTGGGTGTGGATGGGCGCGATGGCCGGGCAGCAGCTCTTCTACCCGCCCGACGTCTCGGGGTGGGACGACACCCGCTGGCTGGACACCTCGACCATGGCCGGCCGCTGGGCGCTGGTCAACGAGGCGATGATCGGGAAGACGGGCAAGCCCAACAGCGGCTATCCGGCCGAGACGGCCGAGCAGGCGCTCGAAGGGGCCAGGGCGCTTTGGAACGACCCGCCCTTGACCGATGAGACCCTGACGGCCCTGCGCGAGTGGAGCGCGACCGCGATCGCCGCGGGGGCCAACGGATGGATGCGCGCGTACCGCGCCAACGCCCTGAAGATGCTCGTCGGCATGTGCCCCGACCACCACACCTCATGACCCGCGCCTGCTCCTGCGACGAGTTCTCTCGCGCGGCCGCCCTGCGGGCGGCGCCGGGGGCGGGCCTGCCCGCGATCGAACGCGGCATGCCGCTGCCGGCCGGGACCGGCCTCTCGCGACGTTCGTTCCTGACCCGCAGCGCGGGGCTCGCCATGGCGGTCTACGGAGGTGCCGCACTGGCGCCGCGCGCGTTCGACGAGGGCATCGCGTCCGCCCAGGCCGCCGGCGGAGAGCGCATCCTCGTCTCGGTCTTCCTCGCGGGAGGCGTCGACGCGCTCTCGCTGCTGGCGCCGACCGGTCACGCCGACTACGCGACGCTGCGACCGACGCTCAAAATCGCGCCCGACGCCGCCGACGCGCTGCCTGGCGACCCCTCGCTGCAGTGGCATCCCAACGCGCGGCCGCTGCGTGATCTGCACGCCGCCGGCAAGCTCACCGTGCTGCCCGCGGTCGGCTACAGCGACCCGAACCAGTCGCACTTCACCTCGCGCCACTACTGGGAGGTCGGAGAGCTCAACGCGGGGGGCCGGGTGGGCTGGCTCGGCCGGTTCCTCGACCGCCACGGCGTGGCGGACAATCCGCTCCAGGGGCTCTCGCTCGACTACACGCTGGCCCCGACCCTGGCGGCGGCGAACGTGCCGGTGGCCGCGGTGGGCGCTCCGGAGGACTACGACTTCTATACGCGCGAGGTCTGGGACGACGGGGTCAACGAGAAGCTGCTCACCGCCTTCGGCGCGCTCGGAGCGCTCCCGACCGCCGACGGCGAGCTGGCCGCCGCCCGCCGCGCCGCGCAGATGTCGGCCGGTCTGCGCAACCGGCTCCTGCCGCTCGCGGGCCTCGACTCGCAGGCGATGGCCGCCGCGGCCGGCTATCCCGCCGACGATCGCTTCCCGGCGCGGCTGGCGATGCTCGCCGACATGATCGCCCGCGGTCTGCCGCTGCGCTGCGTCGCGATCGAGGCCAGCGGCGGCTACGACACCCACGACAACCAGCTCGCCTCGCTGCCGGCCAACCTCGCGATGCTGAGCCAGTCACTCGCGGCCTTCCAGGCCGACCTCGAGGCGCGCGGGGTCGCCGACCGCGTCATCGTCCACGTCTGGAGCGAGTTCGGCCGTCGGGCTCAGGAGAACGGCGGTGGGACCGACCACGGTGCCGCAGGCGCCGGGTTCGTGATGGGGACCAGGGCGGCCGGCACGATCGTCGGCGAGTTCCCCGGCATCGCCAGGGCCCAGCTCGACGCGCAGGGCAACCTCCGCCACACCACCGACTTCCGGGCCGTCTACAAGACCCTCGTGGAGGGCTGGCTGGGCGTCGATGCCGCCGGGATCGTGCCCGACGCAGGATCCTTCTCCACGCTGCCGCTGCTGAAGTGAGACGCGTCGTCCTGGTGCTGGTGGCGCTGCTGGCGCTCACCCCTGTGGCGGAGGGCAAGCGCCGCCCGCTGCGGGGGACGGTGAAGAGCGGGCCCTACGGCAAGGCGCCCAAGCGCTGGAGGATGACCTCGAGCTGGTCGACGGCCGCTCCGGCGCCCACCGCGGCGCCGTCCCCGCAGCCGACGGCGACACCGACCCCGACACCCGGCTCCAGTCTGCCCACCGCCAACCCGCGCTCGGTGTCCGTCAACGCCACCGAATGGGCCTTCACCCTGTCCCAGACGACGGTCAGCGCGGGGGAGGTCCGGGTGCAGTTCGACAACTCGCGCGCGGACGATGCGCATCAGCTGACCATCAACGGCCCCGATCCCGACAGCTGGACGTTCGCCGAGGTTCCGGCGGGGCGCGTGACCCAGCAGACCGTCACGTTGCGCCCGGGCCGCCACGTGCTCCTGTGTCCGCTCTCGGGTCACGAGGAGCTCGGCATGCGCGCGGTACTGACGGTCAGATAATCCGCTTTTGGCACGGCGGCGTCCGGGTAGGACGCGCTCAGGAGGCGCTCGGCGACGGGCGTGAGCGAGAGGTGAGGAGGGCAGATGCAGGCTGCCGATACAGGTCCCGAGGCAACCATCGACTGGGAGGCCGTCGAACGTTCCGACGCCTTCCAGGAGCTCGTGCGGACCAAGCGCAGATACGTGGTCCCGCGGGTGATCTTCTTTCTGGGCTGGTACGTGGCCTTCGTGCTGCTGGCCGGTTATGCGGAGGACTTCATGAACGAGCGCGTCTACGAGGGGCTGACCGTGGGCTACGTGCTGGCGCTCACGCAGTTCGTGATGGTGTGGTACCTCGCGGCGTCCTACGTCCGCAAGGCCGATCGTGACTTCGACCCGCTCGAGGAGAAGGCGGTCGCCCATCTCCGCGAGCATCAGGGGATCAGCTCGTGACCGTCTTCGCCGCCGTCAACACCGAGGCGCTCGTCATCTTCGGCGTGGTGCTCTCGATCACGCTCGGCATCACCTATTGGGCGTCCAAGCGCACCACGGACGCCACGCAGTTCTGGGCCGCCGGGCGCGGCATCAGCGGCGCCCAGAACGGCTTTGCGATCGCCGGCGACTACATGTCGGCGGCGTCATTTCTCGGCATCGCCGGCCTGATCTTCCTCTACGGGTTCGACGGCTTCCTGTACTCCGTCGGGTTTCTCGTCGCCTTCCTGACCGTCCTATATCTGCTCGCGGAGCGGATGCGCAACGCCGGCAAGTTCACGATCGCCGACGTCCTCAGCTTCCGGCTGCGGCAGTCCCCCGCCCGGGTGGCGGCGGCGACCGGCACGTTGGCCGTCGCGAGCTTCTACCTGATCGCGCAGATGGTCGGCGCCGGCGCGCTGATCGAGTCGCTGATCGACATCGACTACAACCTCGCGATCCTGATCACGGGCGTGTTCATGCTCGTCTACGTGATCTTCGGCGGCATGATCGCCACGACCTGGGTCCAGATCGTCAAGGCGGTGCTGCTGATGATCGGCGCGACGGTCATGACCCTCTTCGTGCTCGAGCGTGTCGGGTGGAATCCGATCGAGCTCTTCAACCGCGCGGAGGAGGCCGGGAAGGCGGAGGGGTCGACCTTCTCGCTCGCTCCGGGCACCTTCCTCACGAGTCCACTGGACACCGTGTCGCTCGGACTCGCGCTCGTGCTCGGGACGGCCGGGCTGCCGCACATCCTCATGCGCTTCTTCACCGTGCCCGACGCCAAGGCGGCGCGCAAGTCGGTGGTCTGGGCGGTGGGCCTGATCGGCGCCTTCTACATCATGACCACGGCGCTCGGCTTCGGCGCGCGCGCGTTCCTCGGGCAGGGCGGCGTCGAGGCCGCCGGCTCCGGCGCGAACCTGGCGGCGCCGAACCTCGCGCAGTTCCTCGGGGGCGGCGAGGGGACGGTGGGCGGAGACATCTTCCTGGCCGTGATCGCCGCCGTGGCCTTCGCCACCATCCTCGCGGTCGTGGCCGGCCTGGTCATCTCCGCCTCGGGGGCGATGGCCCACGACCTGTGGACGAACGTGATCCGCAAGAACCGCTCGGAGAACCCCGAGCGCGAGGAGGTCGTCGTCGCGCGGATCGCCGCCGCGACCATCGGCGCCCTGGCGATCCTCATCGCGATCGTGGGCGGCAAGGACCTGAACGTCTCGTTCATGGTCGGCCTCGCGTTCGCGGTCGCCGCTTCGGCGAACTTCCCCGCCCTGCTGCTCGCCTTGACCTGGCGGCGCTTCAACACCGTCGGTGCGCTCGCCGGGGTCTTCACCGGCGTGTTCAGCTCGATCGGGCTGGTGATCATCTCCCCGAAGGTGTGGGGCGGCGCCGAGACGCCTGACGGCGCGTTCGGCTGGTACGACCTCAACAACCCGGGCATCATCTCGATCCCGCTCGGGTTCCTCGCCTGCTGGCTCGGCACGGTGCTGTCCAAGGAGCGGGGCGCGGAGCGTTCGTTCCACGAGCTCTACGTGCGGTCCGAGACCGGGCTGGGCGCGGAGAAGGCGTCGGCGTCATAGTGCGCTCATGAACTACGACGACGCGGTCCGGGACCACGAATGGGTGGTTCCGGAGCGCTTCAACATC
This sequence comes from uncultured Solirubrobacteraceae bacterium, assembly GCA_963781415.1. Lineage (GTDB taxonomy): Bacteria > Actinomycetota > Thermoleophilia > Solirubrobacterales > Solirubrobacteraceae > DATLGB01. The sequence continues at coordinate 1,346,652 of CAWAFT010000002.1, read as the reverse complement.
GCCACCGAGGTCTGCGACAAGCATCCGCGGGACAAGCTCGCGATGATCCACGAGCACTTCGACGGCGACGTGAGAGAGGTGTCCTGGGGTGAGCTGCAGGACCTGTCGGCCCAGGCGGCGCACGCACTGACCGAGGCCGGCGTCGAGCGCGGCGACCGCGTTGCGGTGGTGTTGCCGCCGACGCCGGAGACGGCGGCGGTCTTCTTCGGCACCTGGAAGCTCGGCGCCCTGCTGTTGTCGATGTCGGTCCTCTACGGCGACGACGGCATCCGCCACCGCCTGGAGGACTCCGGCGCGACCGTGCTCGTCACGGACCGCGCGAACCGCGATCGCTTCGACCACCCGAACGTGCTGGTCCTCGACGACGGCCTGCTCGACGGGCATCCGACCGAGCACGAGACGTGCGACACCTCATGCGACGACCCCGCCCAGCTCTATTACACGTCGGGCACCACAGGTGCGGCGAAGGGCGTGGTGCACGCCCACCGCTATGTGCTCGCGCATCAGGAGTTCGAGTACTGCCACGAGGTCCGCGACGGCGAGCGCTTCCACGGCATGGGGGAGTGGGCCTGGGCCGCGGGCATCTCGCCGCTGCTCGGCCCGTGGCGCCTCGGTGCGGTCCAGTGCGTGCTGCAGCGCAAGGGCGGCTTCGACGCGCGCCAGCAGCTCGCCTTCCTGTCCCGGCACGAGGTGACGAACGTCTTCACGACGCCGACGGCGATGCGCTCGATGATGTCGATCGCCGACGCCGGGAAGGAGTACCCGTGCTCCTTCCGGCGCGTCTGCTCGGCCGGCGAGCCGCTCAACCCGGAGGCGATCCGCTGGTTTCGCGAGCAGTACGACATCACCGTGCTCGACTACTACGGGCTGACCGAGTCCTATCCGCTCGTGGCCAACTTCCCGTGGATGGAGGTCCGCGAGGGCTCGATGGGGCGCCCGATGCCCGGCTGGGACGTGCAGATCCTCGACGAGGACGAGCGGCCGGTCGCCCAGGGTGAGCGCGGGGAGATCTGCCTGCGTGCCCGGTCGAACCCCCACTATCCGCTCGGCTACTGGAACAACGACGAGGCCTCCGAGGAGGACTTCGGCGGCGACTGGTTCCATACGAAGGACGCCGCGTCGACCGACGCCGACGGCTACTTCTGGTACGAGGGCCGAGCCGACGACGTCATCATCGCGGCCGGGTACCGGATCGGGCCGTTCGAGGTGGAATCGGCGTGCCTCGAGCACCCGGCGGTGGCCGAGGCGGCCGCCGTCTCCTCACCGGACGAGCGCCGCGGCTCGGTCGTCAAGGCGTTCATCGTCCTCGCCGAGGGCCACGAGGGGTCCGCGGAGTGCGAGCAGTCGATCAAGGACCACGTCCGCGATCACCTGTCCGCGTACGCCTACCCGCGCAAGATCGAGTTCGTCGACGAGCTGCCCAAGACGCTCACGGGCAAGATCCGCCGCATCGAGCTCCGCCAGGCGGAGCTCGACGCGGCGAAGGGGTCATGACCGCCAGGCGCTTCTCGAGCCGCTTGATGCGCTTCGTCAGCTTGTTCACCTTGCGCGCGAGCTCCTTGTTGTTCGCCGCTCGGCCTCGGCGACCCCGGTCGCCGGCCCTGATCGCCCTGCCGACCGGCGGGCCCGCAGGGCCGCCACCGGGGCCGGCGGGACCGGCCGGTCCGCCGGGCCCGTCGGACCGGCCGGACCGCCCGCGCCGTCGCTGCCCTTCGGGCCGGCGGGGCCGTCAGTACCGTTGCTGCCCTTGGGGCCGGCGGGGCCGTCAGTGCCGTTGCTCGCCCTTCGGCGCCGGCGCGGCCCGTAGTGCCATCCGCGCCCTTCCGGCGGGCCCGAAGGCACCCACGGAGCCGGCGCTCCCGTCCGCACCGTCGGTTCCGTCGGTCCCGGATGGACCTCGCGCGCCCGTCGGTCCCGCCGGCCCGCCAGTCGTCTCGACGGTGATCAGGCGGCCGTCGAGTCGCTGGAGCGCGACGAGCGCGACGCCGGCCATGTCGGTCGGGGACAGATCGTCGCGCTGCCCAGGCCGAACGCGGCGTTGAAGTCCGGCGCCGTCGGCAGGAGGTGGCAGCGCGTTGGTCGGGTCGGGGATGTACTCGCGCGTCTCGACCGGCAGCGTTGCGCAGCGCGTCCACCAGGTCGGCGCCGTCGACAGCCGGCCTCGTTCGCCGAGCTCGGCCGGATCGGCACTCTGCTCGAAGGCCATGCCGGCCTGCACGTGCTCCGTGGCAACGACATCGCGGGCGGCGACTCACGTCGCGGCGGGCGTTGAAGTTGCGTTCGATCTCGAGGTCGCCTGCGCGAGTCAGGGAAAGCCTCGGGGCCGCGGCGTCATCGGTGTGAATCGCGAACGCGTCGTCCGCGTTGCTGCCGACCGTCCAATCGGTCGCGCCGGCCCCGATGTTGGCGAACAGCAGGCCCGCAGGCCCGTTGTTGCGCAGTTCGCCGAGCACCCGCGGCGTCACCGTCCCGGACCCTTCGTTGACGAGCAACTTGGCGGTGCCGTTGGCGCGGCGGAGCTCGAGCGTGGCTTCAGAGGAGTCGTCCTGGGACGGCGAGGAACCGATGTTGCCGGCCGCGTCGACGAACAGGCTGCCGGACGGCGCGCCGGGGAAGATGCGGAACGGAAGCTTGTTGCCCTCCGTGACGTCACGGACGAAGAAGTTGGACTCGTTGCGCGGCGACGTCCCAGGTGTAGGGGCTCCAACCGTCACGCTGTTGTTCTGCTCGAGCCGGACGGTCGGGGTGTCGCTGCCGTCAACGATGCAGGCTGGCGTGGCCGGGTCGGCGGTGCCCAGGCCGACGTTGCCGGTGGATCCGACGCGCAACGCGTCGGTCGGGCCGCCGGCATCGACGCGAACCGGCTCCGCCCGCGGCCTGTCGCATCCTCGAGGGCGAAGTAGTTGGAGCCACCCGCCCCGGTGTCGTTGAAGATGAAGCGCCAGTCGTTGGCGGCAAAGCCTGCACCGGACGTGTCCTCGAAGTGCATGCGGAGGTTGTTCTCCTTCAGGCGCACGGTGTCGAAGCCGAAAACCTCGCCGCTGGCGCAGTCGCCCCCCAAGCATCCGGAGCCCTGCACGATCAGGTCGTCGGCGATGACCTGATCGGCGAGGGCGGCGTTGGGGGTGAACGCGGCGGCGACGACGACCAACGCTCCGGCCATCCTGGCGGTGCTGATGAGACGCATGGCGGTCCCTTCATGGACCTGCTGAGCGAGACTGGACCCACTGGCGGACTGGTCAGCCTCCGAACGATGAATGGTACGGCACGCGCTCCTTGAGGCGGTGTCCGTTGGCCAACGGCACCGGCGGGCGCCTGAACCTCGAATCGAGGCTCAGGCGCGGCGCGCCGTCAGCGCAGGCGCTTCTCAACCTTCTTCAGGCGCTTGAGCAGCTTGCGGTTGGCCTTGGCGAGCTTGTTGACGCGCTTTTTGAGCTTCTTGACGTTGACGGTCTTGCCGTCAGCGCCGGCGGGCCCGGGATCGCCGGTCGGCCCGGCCTGCCCCGTCGGGCCTCCGGTTCCGCTCGAGCCGTCTGCCCCGGCGGGACCGGCGGGACCGGCGGGGCCGGTCGGTCCTGACGGACCGGTGAGGCCTGCCGATCCGTCCGCCCCGGCGGGGCCGACGGGGCCGGCGGGGCCGGCGGGGCCTGCAGGGCCGGTCGGTCCGGCGGGGCCACCGCCGGCTTCGATGGTGGCAACACGGCTGTCGAGCTGCTGGATCGCGACGAGCGCGACGGCGGCCATGTCCGACGGCGCGATGCGATCGGCCGCGCCGAGCCCGAAGGCCGTGTTGAAGTCGGCGGCGACCGGCAGCAGCCGCTTCCTGTCGGCAGGGTCGGCTGCGTATTCGTACTCTTGGATGTCCAGGCTGCGCAGCGCGGCCATCAGGGCATCGCCATCTGCGGCTTGGGCAGCTTCGAGCGCGGCGGCATCGGCGTTCTGGTCGAAGACGCCGGCGGCGCGGATGTCTCCGCCCGGGGTCAACGTGAGTGGAGTGACGAGCCCGCCCTCCGGCGCGATGGTGAATCTGTCGGCGGCGGCGTTGCCTGCGGTCCAGTCGACCGCGTCAGGGACGGTGTTCGCGAACAGCAGGCTCGCGGGACCGTTGTTGCGCAGCTCGCCCAGCACCCGCGGCTCCTCCGTCGCGGACTGCTCGTTGACGAGGAGCTTCGCGGTGCCGTCCGTGCGGCGCAGCTCGAGCGTGGCGTCGGCCGTGTTGTCATTCGCCGGCGAGGAGCCGATATTGCCTGCGCTGTCGACGAACAGGCTGCCGCTCGGCGCACCCGGGAGGATGCGGAACGGGAGCTTGCTGCCGCCCGTTACGTCGCGGATGAAGAAGTTGGCCTCGTTGGCGGCGACGTCCCAGGTCTGGGCGCCCCACCCCACGGTGTTGTTCTGCTGAAGCCGGATCGAGGGCGTGTCGCTGTCGTCGATGTGAAGCTCGAGGGCCGGGTCGGCGGTGCCCAGGCCGACCTTGCCGTTCGAGTTGACCCGTAGCGCGTTGTTCGGGCCGCCGGCGTCGACGCGGAACGGCCGCTTGCCTGCCGTCGCATCCTCAACGGCGAAATAGTTCGCGCCGCCGTTGGCGGTGTCGTTGAAGATGAAGCGCCAGTCGTTGGCGGGAAAGCCCGCCGTGGCCGACGTGTCGTCGAAGTGCATCCGGAGGTTGTTCTCCTTCAGACGCAGCGTGTCGAAGTCGAAGACCTCGCCGTTGGCGCAGTCGAGGCCGAAGCAGCCGCTTTGAGTCACGATCAGGTCGTCGTTGAACACCTGGTCGGCACGCGCCGTCGCCGCGCTCGCCAATGCCGCGACGATCCCTGCACAAGCGGCGACTGCCGCGGTTCTCCCCCGAAGCCCAAGCATCTCGAATCCATCCCCCTGAAACGGTTTGAGGCCGAGACTATTCACGCGGGTGACGAGCGCAAGGGGACACCTGTCCGTCGGCCAACACGGAGCGGGGGAGTGGCTCAGACCGAGGCGCGCTGCCGGGCTTCGGTGCGCATCTCCGAGAGGATGCGCTCCAGCCGCGGCTCGTGCTCGCTGTCCACGTGGGTCATGGCGCGCCCGACGGCGGGATGCGCCGCGCAGATCTGACGGTGCATCTCGTGGGCCACCGCGCGGTAGCCGGGATGGCCCTCGCGCCCCGAGCGCAGCTCGACGAGGTGCATCGCCTCACGCGCGTTGAGGTCGAGCACGTAGCGGATCCGGTAGCCGAGGCACAGCGCGTAGGGGGCGGCGTCGACCAGGCCCGCGCCGGCGAGGCGGTGGTACTCGGCCTGCGAGCGGTCGAGCGCCCGCGCGTACGCGTCGCCCACGCCCGCGGCGACGACCTCCTCGGGAATGCCCGCTCCGAGGTCGGGGGAGAGCGACTGCCACTGCACGGTGAGCATGCGGTGCCGCTGAAGGTCCCGGAACGCGCCGTAGTCCGACACGATCTCGAACCGGTAACGCAGGGCCTCGAAGCCGCGGCCCGGGCGGTGGCGGCGATTGGCGCGGGTGCCCACGAGATCGGCGATCGCCTGGCCGCGATCCTCGTCGGACATGGCTTCGACCGCGGCGAGAGTGGCGGGCTCGGAAGCGGAAGAGGCTTCGAACAGCAGCGCCGCGAGCAGCTGCTCCTCCGTACCGTCGACGTGCACGAGTTCCACGGAGGGCCGTTCGTCGCCCTCGGGCCGGTCGAGGCCGAGCCGCGCGGCCCAGTGCTCGCCGGAGGTGCGGCGCTGCTGGAGATAGCGGACCCATTCGCCGCCGCGCTCCGGGCGCTCGACCCGGGCGACGAAGCTCGGCATGACCGCCTTGATGGCTTCGAGGATCAGCTCGCCGTAACGGCGGGCCTCGGGCAGCGGATGGCCGATCAGGTGAAGAATGAGCTGTTCGTAGGCCTGGCCGGTGGCGTAGATGCCCATGTGGCTGAGCGACGCTGCGGGGAGCAGCCCGCGCAGCAGGTCGAAGGCCTTGGCGTCGACCGCCCGTTTGCGTGCGGCTGGCGATTCCCCGTCGGCACGGGGAAAGGTCTCGTCGGCCCAGGCGCGCACGTGCGGGAGCGCGTCCGAATACGTCCGGAAGACGAAGTCCATCGCGGCGGCGTACTCCGGCCCGAGCCGGTCGTCGCGGTAGTAGCGGTAGCCGCCACCTGGGATCTCGCGGTCATAGGCGAGGTAGCGCGTCGACTGCTCGAGGTACGCGCCGAGGCGAGGGCGCTGCAGCAGCTTCGTGAGCACGTTGGAGCACCACTCCGCGGCGACGTGCGCGCCGCCGAGCTGGGCGACCGAGTCGTCGCCGTAGCCGACGAAGATGCGCTCGTAGAGCTCCGCGGCGCGGCGGCCCTCGTCACCGTCGTAGCCCGAGTCGCCGAGTGCGGGCAGGGAGTCCGCGAACTCGTCGATGAACAGCCGGCGCAGCGTCCCGCCGTAGCGCGAGTAACGGGCGAACAGCGCCCCCTTGACCGTCTCGGGGAGGTTCACCAGCGCGAAGACCGGTTCGTCAAGATTCGTGACGTGCGGGGCGACGCGCGCCTGCTCATCAGGGGTCAGCTCGTCGACGGGATAACGCACTCCGGCCGACCCTAGCGCGGCCCCCCGATGGCATCGCGCGCACCGCGTCCGCAAAGTGCAGGCAATCCTCGCGGCTCGCCGGCAGCGCCCCGTTGAGCACCTGTGCGGCGACGAGCTCGCGGCGCAGGACCGAGGTTGTGCGGTCGGCGCCGAGCTTGACGCCGAGCTCGAGCCCGTAGGCCCAGGCGGAGCCCTCCTCGCTTGTCCGGTAGCGGAGGCGCTCGACCGTGCCGCGGGCGTGGACCCGCGCGATCAGGTCGTGCATCGCCGAGGCGGGATCGGCGAGGTCGAGGAACGCCACCCTCCGCGCTGCCGCCGCGTCCGCCTCGGTGCGGAGAGGGAGGCGCAGGACCGTCTCCACCTCATCGCCGTCGTGGTCGCGCGCCAGGCGTTCGCAACGTGAGCGACCGGCGGAGCGCCGGTCGCGGTACTCGGCGACCGCCCTTCCCTGCACGTCCAGGCCCGGCACCACGTCGGCGATCGGCCCGGCGCTGCCGGCCCCGAGATCCAGGTAGTAGGTCGTTCCCTCCGGGCTCGTCCTGCGGCCGAGTGCGGCGCGAGCACGGACGCCCGCCCCCGGGATCTCCCGGATCGCCTCGAGCGCGAGCTCGGCACCTCCCGCGCCGCCGCCCTCGAGGAACGTCTCCGCGGGCGGCCCGAGGGCGAGGGGCAGCGTCAGCCGAGCCCGGTTGGGGTCGCCGCCGGTCTGGGCGAGCAGCGCGCGCAGGCGCTGCTCCGTGAGCACCCAGGTCCGCCCGGACCGAAAGCCCGCCCCGGCGTCGGCTGTGCCGCCGGCGACCACCGGACCGAGATGGACCCCGATCCCCGCGGTGGCGCCGAGGTCCTGGCCGTACCCGGCCGTCAGGGTGACCCGGCCGTCCGAGCGCCGCTGCACCGACCAGAAGTCCGTGCCGCCCGCCGCGAACGAAGAGGAAGCTGACCCCGGTGTCGCGCGCGTGCTCCTCGGACTCGACCAGGCACGGCTCGAGCCCCCGAGCCGCGGCGTCCTGATCACGGCAGATGTCGCCGCCGACGATGCACAGCGCGAGCCGGAACTCGCGCATCACCGCCCCCGGGAGGTCCGGCGCGGCGACCGCCACGCCGGCGCCGGCGAGGACGCAGGCCAGCAGGGCGACGGCGGCGACGTACTCGACGGAGGCCTGACCCCTCATGCCCCTCCTAGGTCCGGCGGCGCGCAAACTCTCCGCGGCCATTACGGTCCGCCGCATGACCATCACGGTGACGGCCGCCGAGGCCGTGGCGCGCGTGCAGGTGACCGACACGATCGGGTTCGGCCTCGCCACGGGCCAGCCGCCGGCGTTCCTGAAGGCGCTCGGCGACCGCGACGACTGGCAGGACCTGCGCCTCTACGGCGCGCTGCTGACGGTGTGGACGGAGGCCTACCGCCACCCCAACGTGCACTACCTGTCGGGCTTCTGGGGCCCGATGGAGCGCGCGCTGCGCGACACGGACCCCGACACGCCGAACCTCTCGTTCGCGCCGGCCGACTTCCGCCGCTTCACGCCGATCATGGAACACCAGGCGCCGCGCGTGATGGCCACCCCGGCCGCCCCTCCCGACGCAGACGGCTGGTGCTCGTTGTCGGTGCACGCCGGCGCGACCGTGGCCGAGTTGCACCGCGCCGCGGCGGACCCCGAGCGGCTGCTCGTGGTCGAGGTGTCGCCGCGCTTCCCGCGCACCCGCGGCATGGAGCCCGACCACCGCCACGCCGTGCACCGCGACGAGATCGACCTGCTGATCGAATCCGACGAGGCTCCCATCGCACTGCCGGACGCCGAGCCGACCGACGTCGACCGCGCGATCGCCGCCAACGCGCGCACGTTCATCCAGGACGGCGCGACGCTGCAGACCGGCATCGGCGCGGTTCCCTCGACGATCGCCTCGCTGCTCGCCGAGGGGCCCGGCGGCGGTTATGGCCTGCACACGGAGATGTTCACGACGGGATGCATGCGCCTGCACCTGGCCGGCAAGATCACGAACGAGAAGGCGCTCTACCCAGGCGTCTCGGTCACGACCTTCGCGGCCGGATCGGCGGAGCTCTACGAGTGGCTCGACGGCAACGACGAGGTCGCGTTCCTGCCCGTCGAGCTCGTGAACACGCCCGAGTTGATCGCGCGCAACGAGCACATGGTCACCATCAACGCCGCGCTCGCCGTCGACATCCACGGCCAGGTGGTCGCCGACACCATCGCGGGCGCGCAGTACTCCGGCGTGGGCGGGCACGAGGACTTCGTGTCCGGGCCGGGTCTGAGCCTGAACGGGCGCTCGCTGATCTGCCTGCCGTCGACCTACGGCAAGGGAGATCAGCGGCGTTCGCGGATCGTGCCGTGGTTCGACGCCGGAACGGTCATCACGACGCCGCGCCACCAGGTCGACGTCATCGTCACCGAGTACGGCGCCGCGGAGCTGATGGGCAAGACGATCCACCAGCGCGGCCTCGAGCTTGCGTCCGTCGCCCATCCCGACTACCGCGACGAGCTGCTGGCCGCGGCGCAACGGGCGTCGGGAGGACGATCGCCGCTGGGCTAATAGATGCCGGCGTCGTGCAGGAACTCGGTGACGGCCGTCGCCGCGATCCGGGCGCCGGGCACCGAGAGGTGGATGCCGTCGGGCTCACGCACGCGCACGCGGCGGCCCCCGAAACGCAGGAACCCGCGGAAGCGTCCGCCCGGCGTGAGGATGCGGTCGGTGCGCAGCACGTGCGCGGTGGAGACCTGAGAGGCCGCCTTGCGCAGCGCGGCGTTGACCGCGCGCACCGGCGGGCCGCGTCGCGGGTCACGCATGATCGGCAACGACAGCCACAGCACGGTCCCCGCTCCGCGCCGCGCGTAGATGCGCATCAGCCTCCGCGCACGCCGGGCGTACTCGGCCTCCCAGCGCCGCCCGCAGCATTCCTCGACGCGGTCGGAGGACCGGATCTGCATCGGATAGAGATCGTTGGCGCCGAGGAAGACCACCGTGGCCTCCGGATGCGATGCGGCCACCTGCTTGCGTGCGGCGGCGTACCACCCCTCGGCTGACGAGCTGATGCCGGTGCCCGGGTGGACATCGCTTGCGATCTCCACCGCGCCGGCGAGCCGGTCGCTGAGGATGGCGTCGAGGCTCTGCATCATCGAATCGCCCGTGGTCACGACCGTCGGCTCCGCGTCGGCGGGCGGCGGGGGCCGGACGCCGACGGCGACCGGCGCGGAGACGACCTGGCTCGGTGCCCTGAGGATCGCGCGGGTGATGCCGCGGTGCCGGGCGGTGAAGGTCGTGGTCGCGGTGGCCTGTCCGTCGGCGAGGTCGAGGGTCCGGCACCGCTTGGACAGACAGACCGACGCCGTCGTCAGCCCGGTGCCCCAGGTGTCGGTGACCGTGACGGGGATCGCCCCACCGGGCTTGACGCGACGGGGCGCCCGCAGCTCGAGGCGGTCGCGGCACGACGGGGTGCGCAGCGTGAACTTGGTCGTCTCGACGCCACCGTCGTCGCGCCGGCCCGACAGGAACAGCTCGCGCGTGCGTTGATCGCAGCTCCAGCGCACCGCGCGTGGCAGGTAGAAGTCACCCAGCGGTCCGTAGGTCGAGTCCTCACGCCGGTAGGTGAAGTCGAAGCCGGTGATCGGTTCGAGTTCGTTCCCGCTGCGGTCCGCCAGGAAGCCGGTCTTGATGTTCGCCGTCGCCTGTGCGTAGACCGAGATGTAGCCGCGGTCGCTCGCAGAATCGGCGGTGAGCCAGACCTCCGCGTCGGCGCTGGCGGCGCCGGCGAGCAGCAGCGCGGTCGCTAGAGCAAGTTCGTGAACGCAGCGGCGGCGTCGCGGGCGACGTCGAAGAGCGGCTGCGGGAACACGCCGAAGAAGATCACGCCCACCAGACAAACAGCGGCCACAGTAACGGCCAGCGGATGATGCGCACGCGCCTCGTCGCCCGCTGCGGGCGCGAGCTCCGCGGCCCCGCCGGCCATGACCGGCTGCCCACCGGGGGTGAGGCGGCGGGCGTTCGACTGCTCGGTGCCGGACCAGATCGCGACGACGACGCGCAGGTAGTACGCGAGCGACGCCGCCGATCCGAGCACGATCACCACGCCGAGCCAGCCGTAGCCGTTGTTGACGGCCGCGTCGATCAGGTAGATCTTGCCGAAGAAGCCCACCGTCAGCGGGAAGCCTGCCAGCGCGAGCATCGCGGCGGTCATCGCCCAGGCGAGCAGGGGCGACTCGTCGGAGAGGCCGTTCATCGCCGAGAGGTGATCGCCGCGGCTCGTGGAGCGCTCGCGGGCGGCGATGACCCCGAAGGCCGCGAGGTTCATGAGCAGGTAGGCGCAGAGGTAGAAGACGGTTGCGGCGATGCCGAGCTGGGTCGAGACGACCACCCCGGCGAGCAGGTACCCCGCCTGCGCGACCGACGAGTAGGCGAGCATCCGCTTCAGCGAGGACTGACCGAGCGCGCCGACGTTGCCGACGATGATCGTGACGGTGGCGAGCACGGCCAGGATCGGCGCCCAGGTCTCGGCCGCTCCGATCAGCGCGACGTCGAACAGGCGCAGCAGGACACCGAAGGCGGCGGCCTTGGTGGCGACGGCCATGAAGCCGGTCACGGGGGTCGGGGCGCCCTCGTAGACGTCCGGCGTCCACTGGTGGAAGGGCGCGACGGAAGCCTTGAAGGCCAGGCCGGTGACGACGAGCGCGATCCCGGTCAGCAGCAGCACGTCGCTGTCGAAGCCGGTGGCGTCGATGGCATCCGCGATCTCCGTGAAGCCCGTCGCCCCGGTGGCGCCGTAGACGAGCGCGAGGCCGTAGAGCAGCGTCGCGGAGCCCACCGAGCCGACGATCAGGTACTTCAGGCCCGATTCGAGCGAGGTCGCGCGGCGCAGCTCGCCGGCGCAGAGGACGTAGAGCGGGATGGACAGCAGCTCGAACCCGATGAACAGCGCGATCAGGTCGGTCGCGCCCGCCAGGACGACCATGCCGAGGATGCTGGCGAGCAGGAGCGCGTGGAACTCACCGTGCCCGGCGTCCTCGACGACGAGCGACCCCACCGCCATCGCGGTCGCGGCGATCCCGCCCGCGCAGAACAGGATGGTCAGCGTCATCGTCAGCGCGTCGATGGACATCGCCCCTTCGATGACCGACTGGTTCGTGTCGAACTGCCAGACGGAGAGCCCGATGGTCGCACCGAGCGTCGCGACCGTGAGGGCAGGCACGCCGGCGGTGCGCATGGCGCGGCTGCGCAGCAGGCCGGCCATGAGCACGATCACGGTGCCGGCGGCGAGCGCGATGAGCGGCGAGATCGCCGCGAAGTCGATGTCGGGACCCTTGATCTCGTTCACGGGACCACCACCCCCGGGGCCGGGGCTTCGGCCGGCGGCGGGGTGACCGCCTGCTCGGTGGGTTGCGGGCCGGTCGCCTGCTCAGAGGCCTCGAGCGCCGCCTGCGGGTAGAGGCCGAAGGCGAGGATGGCGACGACGAGGGGGATGAGCACGAGCCGGTCGCGCCAACTGGCGTCAGCGCCTTCGCCGACGGACCGGCCGACCCGGTTGTGGAACATCCGGATGTAGGCGCGCAGCACGTAGACCGAGGCGAGCGCGACACCCGTGAAGGCGATCGCGGCGAGCACGAGCTTGCTCTTGAACGCCCCGAGCAGGATGAAGAACTCGCCGACGAAGTTCGCGGAGCCCGGGATCGCGAGGGTCGCGAAGGCGACGATGAGCGCCAGGGTCGCGATGACGGGCCCGCGGAAGGCGATACCGCCGAGGGAGGCGATGTCCTCCGAGCCGCCCGCGCGCTCGGCGGCGAGCAGGACGATGTAGAAGAACGGCACCACGACGAGGCCGTGGTTGATCGACTGCAGGATCGCCCCTTGCTGGCCCTCAGCATTGAGCGCGAAGACCCCGAGCGTGATGAACGCGAGCTGCGCGAGCGAGGAGTAGCCGAGGATGAGCCGCAGGTTCGTCTGCGTGAACGCCATCGCCGACCCGTAGAGGATGCCCACGACCGCGAGCAGCATGATCACGAGCTGGAAGTCCTTCGCCGCGTCCGGGAAGAGGGGCAGCGCCACGGCGAGGAACCCGTAGGCCGCCACCTTCGACAGGACCGCGGAGAAGACCGCGAGCGCCGGCAGCGGCATCTGGCGATAGGCGTCGGGCATCCACCCGTGGACCAGGAAGGCCGGCATCTTGATCAGGAAAGCCAGGGCGAAGCCCACGAAGAGCAGGCGCTGGGTCCCCTCCTCGAGCGGCGCCTGACCCAGCTGCGCCAGAGAGAACGTCAGGTCGCTCCCGTCGGCGCTGGTCACCGCCGTCGCGACCGCTGCGGCCAGCATGAGCAGCGACCCGACGAGCGTGTAGATGATCATCTTGATCGTCGCGGCGCGGCGGTCCGGCCCGCCCCAGCCGAGCATCAGGAAGATGAAGGGGACGAGCATCAGGTCGAAGAAGGCGACGAACAGCGCGAGGTCCTGCGCCAGGAAGGCGCCGAGCACCGCCGTCTCGGCTAGACCCATGTGGACCGCCCACAGCCCGGGCTTGTCGACGCGGCGCACGAGGGTCCAGACCGCGGTCGCGGTGAACAGCAGCGCGGTCAGGGCGACGAGCCACAGGTTCAGCCCGTTGACGCCGAGCGAGTAGCGGATGCCGAGCTCGGGGATCCACTCGGCGTCCGTGACGTACTGCAGACCCGGCCGCCCGGCCTCGAAGTCGAACAGCATCACGACGCTGTAGGCGAGCGTGATCAGCGTGCCCACGAGCGCGACGACGGGCGCAAAGCGGCGTGGCCCGACGGCGGCGGCGAGCGCGAGCGCGAGCGGCGCGAAGAGCACGATGGAGAGGTGGATCGTCACGAGGCGGAGATGAGGAAGTAGAGGATGAGGCCCGTGAGTCCGAGCACGAGCAGCGCGGCGTAGGCACGCAGGAAGCCGGACTGGGCGGCCCGGACAGCGGCCGAGCCGGCGCGCACGACACCGCTCGTGCCGCTGACGATCAGCCCGTTGACGACGAGGCGCTCGAACGTGTTGTGCGCGAAGCGGCCGAACCAGGCGAACGGCCGCACGATGAGCGTGTCGATGGCCTCGTCGAAGTACCACTTGTTCGCGAAGAGGGTGTGCAGGCCGCTCAGGCGGGCGCGGATGCGCGCGGGGGCTTCACGGTCCTGGACCCAGAGCCGGTAGGCGACGGCGATGCCCGCGGCGGCGATGACGGCGCCGACGATCAGGCCGAGCCACGCGGTACCCGTGGAGGCCTCGAGCTCGGCGTAGTAGCGCGAGTCCTCGAAGGTCGGCTCGAGGAAGTGATGGACGGCGGCGGTGACGCCGGGGATCTGCAGGAAGCCCAGGCCGAAGGCGCCGACGGCCAGGGTCCCCATGGCGATCTTCATGGGCCGCTCGCGCTCCGCGATGTGGTGGTCGGCGCCGGGGAAGCCGACCCCGGTGTCCTCGACCTCGCCCGTGGCCGGGTTCGTGTGGGTCTCGGCGTGGTGCAGGTGGCCGTTCTCGAGCTCGAGCGCCTCCGGCACGGGCTCGTTGTGGAAGGCGCGGAAGATCATCCGGAACGTGTAGACGGCCGTCAGGAAGGCGCCGAGGTAGCCGATCACGCCGAGGACGACGTGGAAGCCGCCGCGCTCGAACTGCAGCGAGATGATCTCGTCCTTGGAGAACAGCCCGGAGAACGGCGGGAAACCGACGAGCGCCAGCCCGCCGATGATCATGCACCCGTACGTGAACGGCATCGCCTTGCGGAAGCCGCCCATCCTGTCCAGGTCCTGCGTGCCGGCCATCGCGGCGATGACCGAGCCGGCGGCCATGAACAGCAGCGCCTTGAAGAACGCGTGCGTGGCCAGATGGAACATGCCCGCGGCGTAGGCGGCGCTCGACACCGCCATGATCATGTAGCCGATCTGCGACATGGTCGAGTAGGCGATGACGCGCTTGAGATCGGTGACGACGAGGCCGATCGTCGCGGCGATCAGCAGGGTCGCGGCACCGATCAGGGCGCCGACGTCGGCGGCGGTCGGCGCCAGCTCGAACAGCGGATGCATGCGCGCGATCAGGTAGACGCCCGCGGTGACCATCGTCGCGGCGTGGATCAGGGCGGACACCGGGGTCGGCCCCTCCATGGCGTCGGGCAGCCAGGTGTGCAGCGGCACCTGGGCGGACTTGGCGAAGGCGCCGACCAGCAGCAGCAGGCAGCCCGCGACGAGGTCGGTGTCGTTGCGCGAGAACTCCTCGCCCGCGCGCTCGAACGCCGTCAGGAAGTCGAGCGTGCCGACGTGCTTGAAGATGAAGTAGGTCCCGAGCACCAGGCCCACGTCGCCGACGACGTTGATGACGAATGCCTTGATGCCGGCCCGGGTGGCCGTGGTGCGGCGGTACCAGAAGGAGATGAGCAGGTAGGAGGCCGCTCCGACGAAGGCCCAGCCGACGATGAGCAGGAGGAAGTTGCCCGCCAGGACGAGCAGCAGCATGCTGAACACGAAGAAGTTCAGGTAGGCGAAGAACCGCGTGTAGCCCTCGTCGGAAGCCATGTAGGCGGTCGAGTAGAGGTGGATGAGCGTGGAGACGCCCGTCACCACCAGGCACATGAGGATCGAGAGGGGGTCGAGCAGGATGCTCAGCTGCGCGTCGACGCCGACGGAGCTGGCGTAGTCCCAGGCGACCGCGACGACCTGGCGCTCCTCCTCCCCGCGGGACTGCAGTTCGATCAGGGCGAGCACGGTCGCGACGAACGCGCCGCCGATCGCGGCGGTGCCGATGAGCCCGTGAACGCGCCACGACAGCGCGCGCCAGGTGAGCCCGATGGTGACCGCGCCCGCGAGCGGGAAGAGCAGGATGAGCCAGCCGAGGGTTTCCACTAGCCCGACAGCTCCCGCATCTCGTCGACGTCCACCGGGATGTTGCGGCGGTAGATCGCGACGATCAGGCCGAGGCCGATCGCGACCTCACACGCGGCCACGACCATGACGATGACCGCGAAGACCTGCCCGTCCTGGTTGCCGTGCGCGCGGGAGAACGCGACGAGCGCCAGGTTGCCGGCGTTGAGCATCAGTTCGAGGCACAGCAGGATCACGAGCGGGCTGCGCCTGACCATGATGCCGCCGACGCCGATGCAGAACACCAGTGCGCTGACGCCGAGGTACCAGTTGATGCTCATCGTTCCGGAGAACCTCCGGCCTCGAGCATCGACCCGGCGTCGTGCTCGTCGATGGTCCCGGTCTTGTCCGTCGTCGAGAAGAGATCGCCGACGCTGATCGTGCCGGCCGGCTCCAGGCCCTCGCGGCGGCGGGCGAGGATCACGGCGCCGACGGCGGCGACGAGGAGCAGCAGGGAGGCGATCTCGAACGCCAGGAGGTACTTGGTCAGCAGCAGCTTGCCGATCTCGCCGGGGGACCCGAACTCGGGGAAGAACCCGGCGCCTTCGGCGTCGAGCGCACTCAGCCCGGTGCCGAGCACCGCGATCATCAGCTCGACGAACAGCGCACCGGCAAAGGCGAACGACAGGCCCTTGAGGCCGGGGCCGGCGTTGGCGCCGACCGCGTGGTCGACCCGGCCCACGTAGGCGGACACGAAGACGTAGAGGACCATGACCGCGCCGGCGTAGACGACGACCTGCGCGGCCGCCACGAACTCGGCCCGCAGCAGCAGGAAGAGCGCCGCGAGGCTCAGCAGATGACCCACGAGGGCCAGCACCGAGTAGAACGGATCGCGCAGCGCGACGGTCCCGGCCGCTCCGGCGATGGCGCCCAGCGCGGCTATGAAAAAGACGACCTCCGCCATGCGGGCCGCCATCCTATGGGCCGGACAGCCCCCGGCGTTGCCCGATCGTCACACTGGCTCCCAGCATGCTTCGCGACTTCGCCATCCTCGCCGCCGTATTCCTCGGCGTGACCGCCCTCGCCGAGGTCCTGGGAGCGGCGAATCTCGGTACCGCCGCGACCTTCGGGCAGGTCGCCTTCGTGGTGACGCTCGTCGGCCTGATGCTGCGTCGCTGAGCGGCACGCGCCGGTCCGGCATACTCGGGGATCAGATGCCGATCGACGTCACCGCGCCGCCCGCCCGCGTCTACGCCCAGCTCGAGGCTGTCGACGAGGACGAGTTCGAAGCGCTGATGGAGGATCCGGCCACGCGTGACCCGATCATCGACGCGCTCGTCGCGCACTTCGCCGGCACCTATCGCGGCGACGCCGACGTCGAGGCGGTCATCCACGTGAAGCTGTGGGACCGCCCAGGAGGCGGCTACGACCACCGGGAGCTCGTGCTCTCCGGCGGCCGCTGCACCGCATCCGACGAGCCCGAGCACGCCGATCCGCGCCTGACGCTCAAGGTCCGCCCCACCGATCTGCGCAAGATCGTCGCGGGTGACGCCGGCCCGCGCCGCCTGGCCCTCAAGGGCCGGTTGCGCGTGCTCGGCGACATCCGCTTCGGCATGAAGCTGCAGGACCTCTTCGACCTCGGCTAGCTCCGGGTCGAGGAGTTGCGGTACCGCGCGACGGCGAGCGGCGCGAACACGGCCATGATGATGAACGACCACACGAACGCGCCCCAGACGTAGTTCTCGGCCGGCGTACCGAGCCACAACGACCGCATCGCGTTGACGACGATCGTGAACGGGTTGACCTCCGCGAACGCCTCGAGCCAGCCCGGCATGGACTCTGTCGGGACGAAGGCCGAGGAGATGAACGTCAGCGGGAACACCGCGATGAAGCCCACGGAGTTGGCCGCCTCCGGCGAGGACACGAGCATCCCGAGCCAGGCGAAGACCCACGAGAAGGCGTAGCCGAAGACGATCAGAAGCAGGACGCCGAGGGCGATCTCCGGCACCGACGAATGGAAGCTGAAGCCGATGAGCAGCCCGGTGACGATCAGAATGACCATCGACAGCGTGTTGGTGACGACATCCGCCAGCGTGCGGCCCGCCAGCACCGCGGCGCGCGACATCGGCAGCGATCGGAACCGGTCGATCAGGCCCTTCGAGAGGTCCTCGTTGAGGCCGAGCGCGGTGACGAAGCCACCGAAGGCGATGTTCTGGACGACGATGCCCGGCAGCATGAAGTCCTTGTAGTCATCGAAGCCCGGGGTCGCGATCGCGCCGCCGAAGACGTAGACGAAGAGCAGGAAGAACATGATCGGCTGCACGGTGAAGGCCAGCAGCAGGTCGGGGGCGCGGGGCAGCCGGATCAGGTTGCGCTCCGCGATGATGACCGTGTCGCTCACGAGCCGCCTCATGACGCTGCCTCCTCCTCGTGGCCGTCGGCGTCCTCGGGGGGATGCCCCGTGAGCGACAGGAAGACGTCGTCGAGGGTCGGCCGGCGCATGACGAGGTCGTCGACGTCGACGCCGGCCTCGGCGAGCTTGCCCACCGCCTGGACGATCGTGCCGTTGCGCTGGCGAGCGGTGAGCGACACCAGCCCGTCCTCGCTGCTCGGTGGCTGGTCGGACATCCCCGCCAGGGCGGAGACGGCGCGCTCCGCGTCGGCCGGATCGGCCAGGCGCACCTCGAGCCGCTCGCCCCCGACCCGGTCCTTGAGCTCGTCCGACGTGCCGGCCGCGATCACCCGGCCGTGGTCGATCACGGCGATCTGGTCGGCCAGCCGATCGGCTTCGTCGAGGTACTGGGTCGTCAGTAGGACCGTCCGTCCCTCGGCCACGAGCTCCTCGATCGTTGCCCAGAGGTCCAGGCGGCTGCGCGGGTCGAGCCCGGTCGTGGGCTCATCCAGGAAGATGACGGGGGGCTTGGCCACCAGAGCGGCCGCGAGGTCCAGCCGGCGCCGCATCCCGCCGGAGTAGGTCTTCGCCGGGCGGTCGGCGGCGTCGGTCAGGCCGAAGCGGTCGATGAGCTCGCTCCCGCGCCGCTTCGCGGTCCGCCGGTTCTCCCCGTAGAGCCGTCCCACCATCGTCAGGTTCTCCAGCCCGGTGAGGTTCTCGTCGACGGCCGCGTACTGCCCCGCGAGGCCGATCTTCTGCCGCAGCGCGGCGGCATCCTTGACGACGTCGAGGCCGGCGACGCGGACGGTGCCGGCGTCTGGCTTCAGCAGCGTCGTCATGACGCGGACGGCGGTGGTCTTGCCCGCGCCGTTGGGTCCCAGGAGCCCAAGCACCGTGCCGGCCCGAGTCTCGAGGTCGAGGCCGTCGACGGCCCGCACCTCACCGAAGGTCTTGACGAGCCCCTCGGCGCTGATCGCGATTTCGCTCATCCCGTGTGAGCCTATTCGTGGTGCCAATGCAGTTGCCATGAGTGGAACCGTAGATACTGTTTAGGTCAGGAACTGGCCGCATTAGGAAATACGCTGCCAGGGATGGCGACGACCTCCGGACGCCTGCTGGAGCTGCTCTCCCTGCTGCAGGGGCGCAAGGAGTGGCCGGGCCACGAGCTGGCGGATCGGCTCGGCGTCTCCGGCCGCACCGTCCGCCGCGATGTCGAGCGCCTGCGCACCCTCGGATACCCGGTGGACGCGATGACCGGCCCGGCGGGTGGCTACCGGCTCCACGCCGGTACGGCGATGCCCCCGCTGCTGCTCGACGACGACGAGGCGGTGGCGATCGCCGTCGGGCTGCGGACCGCGACCGGCGCGTCGGTCACTGGCATCGAGGAGACCTCGGTGCGTGCGCTCGTGAAGCTCGAACAGGTGCTCCCGGCGCATCTGCGCCGCCGCGTGAACGCCCTCGGGTCGGCGACCGTGACGCTCGCCGCGACCGGTCCGACGGTCGACCCGGAGTGCCTCATGGTGCTCGCGGGGGCGTGCCGCGAGTTCGAGCGGGTGCGCTTCGACTACCGGGCTCAGAGCGGGGAGCGTTCCCAGCGCGAGGTCGAACCGCACAACCTCGTCAACCTGGGCCGCCGCTGGTACCTGGTGGCCTTCGACTGCGGCCGTGAGGACTGGCGTACGTTCCGCGTGGACCGCATCGACCGTCCACGCGGCGCCGGGCGCCGCTTCCAGGCTCGCCCGTTGCCCGCAGCCGACGCCGCTGCGTACGTGACGGGCAACCTGGCCAGGGCCCCGAAGCCCTACGAGGCGCTCGTGATCCTCCACGCGCCGGCGGAGGCCGTGATCGAGCGCTTCCCCTGGGCCCGCGACTACCTCCGCCCCCTGGGCGAGGATCGCTGCGAGTACCGGCCCGGCGACGTCTCGCTCGACTACCTGGCCATGCGAATCGGGATGCTCGGTTACGACTTCGAGGTGCGCGAGCCGCCGGAGCTCGTCGAGCGCTTCAAAGCGCTGGCCGGCCGCTTCCGCGCGGCTACGCGAACGGCTTCGCGGCCATGAAGAAGATCGCCACGAGCACCAGCACGCCCAGGAACCGCTCGGCGGTCAGGTAGCGCGCGTACACCGCGTCGTACTCCTCGCTGAAGGTGAACGTGTCGCCCGGCGCCTCGGCGCGGGCGACGTCGCGTTTGGCGAGCTCGGCGAGCTTGCGCGTGGCGGGGGTGACGATGGCGCCACCGACGCCGGCGATGATGAAGAGGATGAGCACCGGGACGATCACCCAGACCTCGCCGAAGGCATCGATGTCACTGGCGAGATAGAGGCCGACGAGCAGGACCACGACGGTGCCGATCGCGGTGATGCGGTTGTTGTAGCGGTGCTGGATGTCGTGGATCGCGGGCATCGCGCGAGGATGGCTGGCGCGCGCGTACGGGACCAGCAGGGGGTAGGCGAGTGGCAGCCCGAAGGCTGCCACCACCGCCATGATGTGGACGGCGAGCGCTACGTCGTAGACCGCGAGCGCCGTCACCGGCCTAGCTCAGATCTGCCGGACGTTGGTCGCGTTCGGGCCCTTGGGACCCTCAGCGGCCTCGTACTCGACGCGGGCGCCCTCGTCGAGCGAGCGGTAGCCGTTGGACTCGATCGCCGTGTGGTGGACGAACAGGTCCTTGCCCTGGTCGTCGGGCGTGATGAAGCCGAAGCCCTTGTCGTTGTTGAACCACTTGACGGTTCCGGTTGCCATGTCTTTTATCCCTCCGGGATCGGTAGATGCTGCGAGACGCGGAGGTGCTTTGGCACGAACTGCGAACCGCTTTTCGCCCGAAAGCTTACGGCAGACGGCCGTCGATGGCGACCCTGACCTCGTCGGCCACCTTGAGGGCCCCGAAGAATCCGGTGTATGGCTCGATGCCGAAGTCCGACTGGCGGAAGGCCGCCTCTCCCCGGATGGCGCCGTCCGTGACGGTCAGCTCGAAACCGACACGGCCTGTCCGGCCGTTGAGCTCGAGGTCGCCCTCGCCGGCGCCGACGGTCGAGAAGCGGATCGTCCCGCCGCCGAGCACGTCCTTGTCGATGTTCTTGCGGATCTTGCGCTTGTCGCCGTCGGTGAGCGGCTTGGCGCCGCCGTGGCCGGCGACGACCTGCAGCGATCCTGCGTCCGCCGTCAGCGCGAACCCGTCGTCGTCGTAGGTCGCCGACCAGTCCGCGACCTCGATCTCCAGGTCGTGACCGATCTTGGCCGCGACCCCCTGGCGGGTCGTGTGCACCGTCAGCCTGGCGTCGGCAGGGCCGATTGTGATCATGGGCGAAGGGTACGCTCGCTGCGTGCCGCCGCTCCCGGTCCGCATCGTTTCCCGCGTACCTGGTCTCAAGCGCCTGCCGATCCTCAAGCTGCTCGCGATCGGCGAGGTGGCGCTGCTCGCGCGCGACCACGTCTCCCTGCTCGAACCCGCTGAGCGGCGCCGGCTGCTCGCCCTGGTGCGCAAGGGCAAGGGCCGCACCCGCAACCTCGACGACCGTGAGCGCGAGGAGCTCGCGCAGATCGTCGCCAAGGCCGAGCCGCGCCGGTTCGCCGGCCTGGTCGCCGACAAGCTGTCTCCGGTCCCGCTGCCCAAACGGGTCGTCCAGGGTCCGAAGCGCCGCTGACCGCGGCGCGCGCCTACTCGCCCTCGGAGCGGAGCGGGGTGCGGTCGAGGGGCTCGGCGAGCAGCATCTCCTTGGTGAAGATGAGGTCCGAGCGGTTGTAGTCGGACATCTCGAAGTCGTGACCCATCGTGATCGCGTCGAACGGGCACGCCGTCTCGCAGTAGCCGCAGAAGATGCAGCGGGAGAGGTTGATCTCGTAGACGGCGGCGTAGCGCTCGCCCGCGGACACGCGGTTCTCCGGCGTGTTCTCGGCGGCGACGACGCGGATGCAGTCGGCGGGGCACGCGGCGGCGCACAGCGAGCAGCCGACGCACTTCTCCAGGCCCGTGTCCTCGAAGCGGTGGAGCTTGTGGCGTCCGCGGAAGCGCGGGTAGACGGGGACCTTCTCCTCGGGGTACTGGATCGTCTTGGGGCCCTCGACGTAGCGCGCCATGGTCGTCTTCAGGCCGCGGAGGGTCTCCCCGAACGTGCGGTAGGTGCCGCGGGCGGCACCCGGCTTGGGGCGCGGCATCACGGTGATGTCGTCGGCGGAGGGCTCGTAGGGAGGGGTCATGTTCAGATCACCAGGATGACTGCCGTGACGAGGGCATTGAGGGTGGCGAGCGGGAGCAGGATCTTCCAGCCGAAGCTCATGAGCTGGTCATAGCGAAGGCGCGGAAGCGTCGCGCGCACCCAGAAGAAGAAGAACATCAGCAGCGAGATCTTGCCGAGCACCACGAGGGGGTCGACCCAGGTCGGGGGGTCGATGCCGAACGGCAGCATCCAGCCGCCGAAGAAGATCGTCACCGTCATGGCGCTGACGATGAGCAGGTTGAGGTACTCCGCGAACAGGAAGGCGACCATGCGGGTGCCGCCGTACTCGGTCATGTAGCCCTGGACGAGCTCGGCGTCGGCCTCGGGCAGGTCGAACGGCGCGCGGTTGGTCTCAGCGAAGCCCGCGACGAGGAAGACCAGGAAGCCGACGAACTGCGGCACGATGTACCACATGCCCTCCTGGGCGGTGACGATCTCTGTCAGCGACAGCGTCTGTGCGGTCATGATCACGCCGACGAGCGCCAGGCCCTGCGAGACCTCGTAGGAGATGAGCTGCGCTGCGGCGCGCATGGCCCCGAGGAAGGAGTACTTCGAGCCCGACGCCCAGCCCCCGAGCATGAGGCCGTAGAAGGCGATCGCGCCAAAGGCGAAGGCGTAGAGGATCCCGATGTCGGAGTCGATGCCGTAGAGGCCGACCTGGGTCCCGAAGATGTCAACCGTGTTCGAGAACGGGACGACCGCGATGGCGGCGACGGCGGTGACGATCGAGATCACCGGCGCCGCGGCGAACAGGAAGCCGACCGCCGTCTTGGGCTGCATCGGCTCCTTCGTCGCGAACTTCAGGATCTCGGCCAGCGGCTGCAGGAAGCCGAACGGGCCGACGCGGTTGGGTCCGTAGCGATGCTGGAAGCGTCCGAGCAGCTTGCGCTCGGCCACGATGACGACGGGCAGGACGCCGAGGAAGACACCGAAGATCACCAGCGCCTTGAGGATCTGGATCCACCAGTCCTCGTAGTAACCGACGACGGCGAGCATCAGACGTCGCCCCCGTCCTGCGCGGGCAGGGTGCCGTCGCCTCCGACGCCGCCCGCGTCGTGGCGCTGCTGCTCCGTCGGCATCTCGCTCGCGATCTGGTCGGCCTGGGCGCTCGAGGCGCCCACGGCGGCGGGGGCGCCGACCAGCTCACGGGTGCCGCGGACCTCGACGGTCGCGGCGGTGATCAGGTTCGCCGGAGCGCCGGGCACACCCTCGGGCACGAAGACGCTGCCGGCCGGGAGCGCGGCGCGCACGACGGCGGGGCCGCGCAGCACGTGGCCGTTCGAGCGGACCTCGACCTCCTCGCCGTGCTGGACGCCGAGGCGCCCGGCGTCGGCCTGGGAGAGCTCGACGACCGCCTCGGGCCGCGCGAACTGCAGGATCGGCGAGAGGTCGACCTCCTTCTGCGCCCAGACGGTGCGGAAGGTGCCGTAGCGCAGGCCCGACGGCGCGGCGTCGGGGACCGACAGGGCGGCCGTCTCCCAGGCGGGAGCGGCAGACCGCTCGGGGTAGGCACCCCGGCCGCCGACGGCGTCGAGCGTCAGCCCGGGGTAGACCTCGTCGAAGAGGGCCTTCGAGGCGAGCGCGCCGCCGGCGAGACCGGTTCCCGCCAGCTCGGAGAGCACCCGCCAGGTGGCGCGCACCTCCCCGGCGCGGCCGATGGCCGGCCGCAGCCGCTGCACCCGTCCGTCCGGATGGGTCAGCGTCCCGTCCTTCTCCGGGTAGGCCTCGGCGGGGAAGACGACGTCGGCGTACTCGCGGACGGTCTCCGTCATCACGGACTCGTGCGCGATCACCGTCTGCGCCGTGCCGAGCGCCGTCGCCCAGGCGTCGCGGTCCGGGAAGTGGGCGAGCGGATCGGTATGGAGCAGATAGGCGACGGAGAGCTCGCCGTCGGCCAGCCCGGCGGCGATGTCGGCGGCGTCCGAGCCACCGAAGCCCGCCTCGCGCAGGCCGCGGCCGTTCGCCGACGTGGGGGCGACGAGCACGCCCGCGCCCTCGCGCCCCGCCAGTCCGAGGCGGGTGCAGAGGTTCAGCAAGGCCGTCGCGGCACCCGCGGTCAGGCAGCGCTCGGAGGCGACGATGACGACGTCCTCGCCACCATCGGTGAGCTGGGCCGCGAGTTCGCGGACGGCCGTGGCGCTCGTCCCGGCGGCGGAGGCGCCGCCGCCGAGATTGCCGTCGTCGCCGGAGAGCGACGCGTCGAGGGAGACCAGCAGCCCCTCGAGCGCGCCTGGCGCGTGACGCAGGACGGTGGCGGCGTTCGCGTCGAGCGAGGTCGGCCGCGAGGAGGCCACGGCGAGGTGCGCACCGTGGCGGCGCACGCCCTTGCGGATGCGCAGATCCCAGATGGTGGCCTCGTCGACGGGATCGATGTCGAGCAGCAGGACGGTGTGGGCGAACTCGAGGTCGGGCACGGTGGCCTGCACCCCGCCGAGCGCCGTCCACAGCTCCGCCGGAAGCTCCTTGCCGCGCGCCGAGGCGAGCCGGCCGCCGTCGAGCAGGCGGCGGGCGAGGAAGGCCTCCTCGTTGGTGGTCTCGCCACCGGCGACCGCTCCAACGCGATCTCCGGCCTTCTTGAGCGCACCGGAGGCGGCGGCCATCGCCTTCTCCCACGAGGCGGGCATGAGCCGCGTGCCCTCGCGCACCATCGGCGTGACGATGCGCTCGTCGGAATGCGTGTACTGGAAGGCGTAGCGGCCCTTGTCGCACAACCAGCCGTCGTCGACGCCCTCGTGCTCGCGTGAGAGCACGCGCATGACCTTGTCGTCGCGGACGGTCAGTTCGACGTTGCACTGCGACGGGCACAGCGCGCAGACCGAGCCGGAGCCCTCGATGTCCCACGGCCGCGCGCGGAAGCGGTACGTGGACGACGTCAGCGCGCCCACGGGGCACAGCTCCGTGATGTTGCCGCTGAAGGGCGCGACGTAGGGGGTGCCGTCGAAGGTGGAGACGTAGGCGTGCGCGCCGCGCTCCTGCAGGACGAGCTGGTAGTCCTCGGAGATCTCCTGGCTGAAGCGCACGCAGCGGTAGCAGAGGATGCAGCGCTCGCGGTCGATCGCGATCAGCGGCGAGAGCTCGAGCGGCTTGCGGAAGTGGCGCTTGGGCTCGATGAAGCGCGTCGTGCCCGGCCCCCAGCCGTAGGTGATGTCCTGCAGCGGGCATTCGCCGCCCTTGTCGCACACGGGGCAGTCGAGCGGATGGTTGATGAGCAGGAACTCGACGACGGCGCGCTGCGCCTCGTGGACGCGATCGGTCTGGGTGTGGACGACCATGCCGTCCTTGACGGGTGTCGAGCACGCGGTCTGCAGCTTCGGGATGCCCTCGATCTCGACGAGGCACATGCGGCAGGCGCCGACGGGCTGGCCGAGCTTGGGCTCGTAACAGAAGACGGGGATGTCGACGTCGCCGTACTTCGCCCCGTCGACGAGCATGATGTTCTCCGGCGCCGAGACCTCGCGGCCGTCGATGGAGAACGTCACCATCTTCACTGCGGGGCGCGGCATCAGCCGAGCCCCGGGGTGGCGGCGCCGACGGGCTCGAGCTCGTCGTAGGGGCCGGCGTGGGGGCCACGCGACATCTCGGTCGGGGCGAGCTGGACCCGCTCCATGTGTTCCTCGAACTCCGAGCGGAAGTGCTTGATCATCGAGGCGATCGGCATTGCCATCGCGTCACCGAGCACGCACAGGCAGTTGCCCATGATCTGGTCGCAGATCGAGCTCATGATGTCGAGGTCCATCGGTGTGGCCTCGCCACGCTCGATGCGCTCGAGCATCTTCACGGTCCAGTTGGTGCCCTCACGGCACGGGGTGCACTTGCCGCACGACTCGTGGCGGTAGAACTTCGCGGTCTTCAGCGCGACGTCGAGGATCGGGACCGTGTCGTCGACGACGATGATCGCGCCCGAACCGAGCATCGACCCGGCCTTCTGGAGCGCGTCGAAGTCGTAGGGGAGGTCGAGCGACGCGTCGTCTCCCGGCAGCACGGGCGAGGACGATCCGCCGGGGAAGAAGCACTTGATCGAGCGCCCCTCCGGCGGCCCGCCGGCGAGGTCGAAGATGATCTCGCGTGTCGGCGTGCCGAGGACGATCTCGTAGTTCCCCGGCCGCTGGACGCAGCCCGAGACGGAGACGACCTTGGTGCCCGTCGAGGTCTCCGTGCCGATCTTCGCGTACTCGGCGCCGCCCATCCGCAGGATGATCGGCGCGTTCATCAGGGTCTCGACGTTGTTGATCAGCGTCGGCCCCTGGTAGAGGCCCTGGACGGCCGGGAAGGGCGGCTTGAGGCGTGGGTTGCCGCGCTTGCCTTCCAGGGAGTCCAGCAGCGCGGTCTCCTCGCCGCAGATGTAGGCGCCCGCTCCGCGGTGGACCCACAGGTTCAGGTCGCCGACGTGCCCGGCGGCCTTGGCCTCGGCCAGTGCCGCGTCGAGGATGTCGGCGACGTAGTCGTACTCGCCGCGGATGTAGATGAACGCGTTGTTGGCGCCCACCGCGTGGGCGGAGACGATGACGCCCTCGATCAGCAGGTGCGGGTTCTTCTGCATGAGCTCGCGGTCCTTGAAGGTCCCGGGCTCGGACTCGTCGGCGTTGCAGACGAGGTACTTGTCCATGTCGCCCTTGGGCAGGAAGGACGCCTTCTTGCCCATGGCGAAACCCGCGCCACCGCGTCCGCGCACGCCGGAGGCCTGTAGCTCCTCGAGCACACCGCCCGGCTCCATGTCGAGCGCCTTGCGCGACATCTCGTAGCCGCCGCGCGCCTCGTAGACGGCCAGCGTGTTCAGGCCGGGCTCATCGATGTCTTTGAAGAGCAGTTCCATCGTCGTCTATTCCTGTCCTGCGTAGTTCTCGGAAGCCGAGAGGCCCTCGGCGCCGGACCCGCCTGCGGGCTCGCCCTCCGGATGGTCTCCGCGCGCCCACCACGTCCGCGCGATGGGAGCGCGGGCGAGCTGCTTCTCGGGCAGGGGCTCCTCGCCGTCGCGCAGCTGCTCGATCAGCGCCGGGCAGTCCTCGAGGGTGAGGGGTCCGACGTAGACGGAGTTCACCGAGGCCATCGGCGCGATGTCACACGCGCCGAGGCACTCGAAGGCGCGGATGTTGAAGTCGGGGTCGGCGCCGGCGGCGTCGAGCATCGCCTCGTAGACGCGGTCGCCCCCGCGCATCGAGCACGAGATGTTCGTGCACACGTAGATCGTGTTCGGTCCGATCGGCGCGTGCTCGAACATGTCGTAGAACGTCGCGACCGCGATCAGGTAGCCCGGCGTGAGACGCATGACCGCGGCGACCTGCTCCACCGCCGTCGGCGAGAGCCAGCCGTGATGGCGCTGGGCCGCCCGCAGGGCCGGGATCGACGCGCTGCGCCGGTCCGGATAGCGAGACATGTACTCCTCGATGAGCCGCTCGAGGTCTTGCGGCACCGGGGTCGTGGCCAGGTCGGGGACCACCGCGGGATCGCGGTCGAGGTCGGCCGCCCGGTCCCAGCCGGGAACACGCGAGCCGTGCTCGAAGCGATGGACGAGCGAGCCGAGGTCGGCCATCAGCGGTCGATGCCTCCGAGCACCGGGTCGAGCATCGCCAGGGTCGCGATGAAGTCCGCGATGTAGACGTCCTTGCACATGACCTGCGTGGCCTGGAGGTTCACGAAGCTCGGATCGCGCATGTGCACCCGCGCCGGCTTGCTCGAGCCGTCGGAGCGCACGAAGCAGCCGAGCTCCCCGCGCGGGGACTCGATGGGGAAGTAGACCTCGCCGGGCGGGACGCGGAAGCCCTCGGTGACGAGCTTGAAGTGATGGATCAGCGCCTCCATCGAGGTCGCGAGCTCGTGGCGCGGCGGCAGCGCGTACTTGCGGTCTTCGGTGATGTACGGGCCCTCGGGGAGCCCGTCGAGCGCCTGGACGATGATCTTCACCGACTCCCGCATCTCCTCGAGGCGGCAGCGGTAGCGGTCGTAGTTGTCGCCGACGGTGCCCACGGGGACCTTGAAGTCGAAGTGGTCGTACGAGCAGTAGGGCGCGGCCTTGCGCAGGTCCCACGGGTTGCCCGACGCCCGCAGCAGCGGCCCGGTCACGCCGAGGCCGAGCAGCGTCTGCTCGTCGACGGTGGCGACGTCGCGCAGGCGCTGGATGAGGATCTCGTTGTTGTCGAGCAGCGCCGCGAACTGGTCGACGCGGGAGGGCATCTCGTCGCAGAACTCGCGCACCTTGGCCTCGAAGCCGCGCGGGATGTCCTCGAAGACGCCGCCGACCTGGAAGTAGCGCGTGTGCATGCGCTGGCCCGTCGACATCTCGAACAGGTCGAGGATGGTCTCGCGGTCGCGGAAGCAGTACCAGAACATCGAGATCGCGCCGAGGTCGAGCGCGCTCGTCCCGAGCCACACGAGGTGGCTCATGATCCGGTTGAGCTCCATGTGGATCACCCGCAGGTACTGCGCGCGGGGCGGGATCTCGAGCCCGACCAGCGTCTCCACGGCGCCACAGAAGGCGTAGGCGTTGAAGAAATACGCCAGGTAGTCCATCCGCTCGATGACGGGGATGGCCTTCCAGTAGGCCTTGTCCTCGGCGGTCTTCTCGATGCCGGTGTGGACGTAGCCGATCACAGGCTTGAGGTCGCGCACGACCTCGCCCTCGAGCGTGGTGATGAGCCGCAGCACGCCGTGGGTGGCCGGGTGGTGCGGGCCGAAGTTGAGGGTCAGCAGCTCCTCGGAGACGTCGGCCGCGTCCAGGGAGAGCCGGTCGACCACGCCGGTCCGCGTCGAGGAGCCGAGGTCGGTCACTTCCACCACCCCGGGTTGCGCTGCTCGTTGTGCGTGAAGAGCACGGGCTCGCCGCCGATGGGGAAATCGCGGCGCTGCGGGTGGCCCTCGTAGTCGTCGGGCATGAGGATGCGGCGCAGGTCGGGATGACCGTCGAAGACCACGCCGAAGAGGTCGAAGATCTCGCGCTCCTGGTGGTTGGCCGTCGGCCACTCGTTGGTCACCGAGGGCACGTTGGGCGCCTCGGTGTGTACGCGGGTCTTGACCGTGATGCGGTCGACGGCGCGCATGTCGAGCAGCTCGTAGTGGACCCCAAGGCGCGGTTCCTCCGGGAAGTAGTCCACGCCGTGCACGCTGCTCAGGAAGCTGTACCCGCGTCCGCGCAGATGCTCGAGCGCCTCCGGCACGAACTCCGGGACGACGAGCAGCGTCGCCCGCTCGCGGAAGAAGACGGTGCCCAGGACGGCATCTGCGTTGGCCTGGTCGCGCAGGTCGTTGGCGATCAGCTCCAGGCCGGTGGCGTCAGGCACCCTGGCCCTCTTCGCCGCCCGGCACGACGATCGACGGCAGCCCCGCCGTCTCGGGCAGCAGCTCCTCCGTGCCGTACGCGCCGTAACGCTCGCGCCAGCCCGTGTCGGGCTGATCCTGGATCTGCTTGCGCAGCTTGAGGATCCCGTGCATCAGCGCCTCGGGGCGGGGCGGGCAGCCGGGCACATGGAGGTCGACCGGCATGAACTTGTCGGCCGGCACGATCGCGTAGTTGTTGAAGACGCCCATCGAGCTCGAGCAGGCGCCCATCGCGATGGCCCACTTGGGCTCGAGCATCTGATCGTAAATACGCCGGATGACCGGCGCCATCTTGATCGACACGCGACCCGACAGGATGATCAGATCCGCCTGACGGGGCGAGGCGCGGAAGGCCTCGAAGCCGAAGCGCGCCGCGTCGAGTCGCGCCGCGACCATCGACATCATCTCGATCGCGCAGCAGGCCAGGCCGAAGGTCGCAGGAAACAGGGAGTTCGATCGGGCCCAGTTCACGGCCCGGTCGAGCGTGGTCACCAATAGGGACTCCTCGACGAGCTTCTCGAGCTCCGGACCCTCCAGATCGCCGCGCAGCATGTCGCGCGCGGTCATCTGCTTGGCGCGGAAGTCGGTCTGCGTCAGCTCGCGCCGGACTATCTCCAATTCAAGGCACCCCTTCGCCACACGTAGATGAAGGCGACGAACAGCAGAACGACGAAGACGGAGATCTCCACGAGCGCGAACACCCCGAACGACTTGAGCTGGATCGCCACGGGGTAGAGGAAGAGCACCTCGATGTCGAACAGGATGAAGAGCATCGCCACCAGGTAGAAGCTCACCCCGAACTTGAACGAGCGCTGGACCTCCGACGGCAGGCCGCATTCGTACGGATCGGACTTGGCCTTCAGCGGCCGCCGCGGGCCGAAGAAGGTGTTCAGGAGCGCGAAGGCCACGCCCACGAGCGACCCGAGTCCGAGGAAGACAATCGCAGGGAGGTAGGTACGGATCACCGAGTGGGGTTTTAGCACCCCCGCGATAGCTTTGTGCGGACGTGTTACAAGTGGCAATAGGCGCGAGTCCCCGTCCGGCCCGCCCGGCGCGGGGCGTGCCGGAGGGTCCGCGCTGACTGCGGTCCACGTCGTCCTCGGCGTGGTGGTGCTCGCCACGAGCCTCGCCACGGCGGTGTGGGGGGCCTGGTCGTGGTGGCAGGGAGGGGTGTCGCGCGCCTTCTGGACGCTGCTGCGCACGAGCCAGGCCGCGCTCGCGCTCCAGGTCGTGCTGGGCGCGCTGCTGCTCTTGGTCGGGCGCGATCCGGCGCGCCTGCACGTCCTCTACGGATTGCTGCCGCTCGGCGTCTCCTTCGTTGCCGAGCAGCTGCGGCTCGTCGCCGCCGATCAGGTGCTTGCGCGGCGCGGCCTCGAGAACGCCCGCGCCATGGAGCGGCTCCCCGGCGCCGAGCAGCAGGCGATCGTGACCGAGATCGTCGGCCGCGAGACGGCCGTCATGGCCGCTTCCGCCCTCGTCGTGTTCCTGTGCGCCGTTCGGGCCGCTGGCTGGCTCGCCGTGGGGTGACCTCGAGGCGGCCGTACTCGCCGAGGACCTCGTGGCGCCCGACGCTCGAATACATCACGTAGGAACCGGGACGCAGGCGGGCCTGGGCCAGGCCGCGCTCGCCCGGCTGCATCGTGGTGATGTTGACGACGTCCTTGTTCTCGCGCCGCACGCGGAAGTTCGTGGGTTCGGGCCCCTCGTTGTGCACGCCGAAGACGATCCGCCCGGCCGCGATGCGCACGTCCTGGGGGTCGTAGCGGTAGTCGCGCACGGTCACGACGACGAAACCGCCGTCGATCTGGGCGGTCTTCGAGCGCTCGCACCCGGTCAGGGTCAGCAGCATCAGTAAGGCGACGGGGAGTCGGCGCATGGCCGTCGCGCAGTGTTGCGTATGCTGCGCGCCGGTCATGAAGTCACGTCTCGTGCTGCCCCTGCTCGCCCTCGCGGCCATCTTCGCCGGTTGCGGCGGAACGAACTACGAGGGAGTCGCCAAGAGCGACCCGCTCTATGAAGGTGCGCAGATCTTCAACGAGCGCTGCGGCGGCTGCCACACCTACGACGCCGCCGACACCGAGGGTTCGTCGGTCAACGCGAACAACAGCGAGTACAAGGACGGCCCGAACTTCAACGTGCGCCGCGAGCAGTACGGCGACGTGCTCTACGCCATCCAGAACGGCGGTTTCTCCTCCGGTCCGATGCCACAGAACATCGTCGTCGGCGAAGAGGCCAAGCTCGTCGCCTGTTTCGTGGCCACGTTCTCGGGTCGCGACGCGGCGCGCGAGACCTCGCCCGGCGGGGCGATCAACGTTCCCGGCACAGACCCGTGCCGTGACGAGCTCGCTTCGCGGTAGCGTCGTCGAGCCATGCTCGACCTGAAGGCCATCCGGCGCGATCCGGAGCCGGTTCTCGCCGCGCTCGCCCGACGCGGCGACGGCTCGGAGGAGAGGCTGCGGGCGGCGCTGGCCCTCGACGAGCGCCGGCGGGCCGTGATCCCGGAGACGGAGTCGCTGCGCGCGCAGCAGAAGGCGCTGGGCGCCAGAGCGGCCGGGGATCCGGCCGCGCGGGAGGAGCTCGGCGCGCTCAAGGAGCGCGTGAATGCCCTCAAGGAAGAGCTCCAGGGCATCGAGAAGGCGCACGCGGAGGCGCTCGCGCAGGTTCCGAACCCGCCCGACCCCTCGGCGGCCGACGAGGACGAGGTGCTGCGGGAGGTCGGATCGGCCGGCGGCGAGGGGCCCGACCATCTGGAGGTCGCCGGCGGGCTCGTGGACATGGAGGCCGGGGCGCGCGTGTCGGGCTCGCGCTTCGCCTATCTACGCGGTGACATGGTCCTGCTCGAGCTGGCGCTCGTCCGCTGGGCGCTCGAGCTGCTCATGGGGCGCGGCTTCGAGCCGGTCATCCCGCCGGTGCTGGTCCGGGAGCAGGCGCTGTACGGAACCGGGTTCCTGCCGGACACCGAACAGCAGATCTACACCCTGGGCGAGGACAAGCTCTACCTCGCCGGTACGAGCGAGGTCGCGCTCGCGTCGCTGCACGCCGACCAGACGCTGGACGCGCTCCCGCTGCGGTACGCGGGGTTCTCCCCGTGCTTCCGGCGCGAGGCGGGAGCCGCCGGCCGCGACACCCGCGGCATCTTCCGGGTGCACCAGTTCGACAAGGTGGAGATGTTCTCGTTCGTCGAGCCAGACGACGCGGCCGCCGAGCACGAACGCCTGCTGGCGATCGAGGAGGAGATCCTCCAGGCGCTCGAGATCCCCTACCGGGTCGTCAACATCTCGGTGACCGACCTCGGATCCTCCGCCGCCAAGAAATACGACTGCGAAGCGTGGATGCCCGGCCAGGGCCGCTACCGCGAGGTCACCTCGACCTCCAACACCACCGACTTCCAGGCGCGCCGCCTCAACGTCCGCCGCAAGGGCGGCGGCTACGCCTCGACGCTCAACGGGACCGCCGTCACGTGGCGGCACCTGATCGCGATCCTCGAGAACCACGGCGGCGCCGTCCCGGACGTGCTGCAGGAGTGGGGAGCGCCCGCGCGGGTAGGGACAACGGCGTGAGCCTGTCCGACGATCCCGAGATCCCCGACGAGCCTCCGCCGCGCGACGACGGGACCGAGGTCGACGACCAGCCGCTCGGCGCGCCGGCCGAACTCGATCCCGACGACGCGCCGCTGCCGGGCCTCCCCGAGTCCGAGCCCCCGAACTCCGGCTGAGCCGCGCTTTCGGCCCACGGCCGGCGCCCGATCTGCGAGGGTCGGTGTCACAGCGGCAGGCGCCGTCTCGTCTGGGGGACATGGAGAACGCAATCGTCATCGGCGGCGGGCCCGCGGGCCTGATCGCCGCCTCCCATCTCGCCGACGCCGGCCTGCGCACCACGCTGCTCGAGGCGAAGGCATCACTCGGCGGCCGGGCCGCCTCCGAACACCGCGAGGGCTTCGTCCTCAACCGGGGCCCGCACGCCCTCTACGCCGGGGGCGCCGCGATGCGCGAACTCACCGCACTCGGCATCGATCCCCCGTGGTGGAACCCCGTGGCCCCCAGCCGCTCCGTGCTGCTGCGCGACGGGGGCGCGCACCGGTTCGTGCGGGGCTTCGGCGGCCTGGCGCGCCTCATGCGGGCGGAGGCCCCGGCCTCGATGAGCGCCGGCGAATGGATCGCCGCCAACCTCAAAGACGACGACGGCCGCGCCCTCGCAGCGGCACTCGTGCGGGTGACGACCTTCGTCGCCGACCACGACGCGCTGCCCGCGGACGTCGCCTACCGGCAGCTGCGCCTCGGCGCCCACCCCGGCGTGCGCTACCTCCGCGGGGGCTGGCAGTGGCTCGTGGACGCGCTCCAGGCCCAGGCCGAGCGCCGGGGCACGGCCATCCACACCCGCGCGGCGGTCCGCAGCCTCATCCGCGAGGGTGACGGGTGGGCCGTGGCGAACCGATGACGGCAGCCGCTACGCGGACGTGGTCGTCGTCGCGGCGGGCCACCCGGCCGACGCGGCCAGGCTCGTCGACGGCATCGAGGCACCGGGCCCGCCCGCCGAGGTCAGCGTGCTCGACCTCGGGCTGCGCCGGCTGCCCAGACGCACGACCTTCGCGCTCGGCATCGACGAGCCGACCTATCTCTCCAAGCACTCGCCGCCCCGGCACCCTGACGGGGTCCTGATGACGGCGATGTCCTACGCCGGCTCGCCGCCCGACGAGCTCGAGCGCATCATGGACACGGTCCAGCCGGGCTGGCGCGACGAGCTGCTGCTCCGCCGCCACCTGCCGCGGATGACCCCGATCACCGCCATCGCCTCGCCCACGCGCCGGCCCCCGGTCGCCGTCGGACCCGGGCTGTCGATCGCGGGCGACTGGGTCGGCGGCGAGGGGTGGCTGGTCGACGCGGCGCTCGCGTCGGGGGTGGCCGCGGCACGAGCGGTCGCCACGGCTCCGCGCGCGGTCGCCGCATGAGTTCCGCAGCGGTCTTCGAGGCCTGCCGGCCGCGGCTCACCGCACTCGCGTACGGGATGCTGGGCGACCGCGGAGAGGCCGAGGACGCGGTGCAGGACGCGTGGCTGCGCTTCGCCGGCGCGCAGCCGGACGCGATCCGCAACGCGGAGGCCTACCTCGTGACCGTCACGACCCGGCTCGCCATCGACCGCCTGCGCTCGGCGCGCGTGCGCCGCGAGACCTACGTGGGCCCGTGGCTGCCCGAGCCGATCGTCCGCGACCTGTCCCAGCCCGATCCGGCGGACGTGGTCGCGGAGGCCGAGCAGCTCTCGCTCGCGCTGCTCGTCGCCCTCGAGCGCCTCAATCCCGTGGAGCGAGCGGTCTTCCTGCTGCGCGACGTCTTCGACCTCGACTACGAGCAGATCGCCGATGCGGTGGGCAAGACGCCGGCCAACTGCCGTCAGCTCGCCCGCCGCGCCCGCGACCACGTCGCCGAGCCCGCGCGGCGCCGAGAGGTTCTGCCCGAGGAGGAGGAGCGCATCTTCACGGCGTTCATCGGCGCGATCGTCGCCGGCGACGTCGCGGGCCTCACCGCCCTGCTCGCCGCGGACGCCAACACCTACTCCGACGGGGGCGGCGTCGTCCCGGCGGCCCGGAAGGTCATCTACGGAGCCGACCGCACGGCCCGCCTGCTCATCGGCCTCAACCGCAAGGGCGGCCCGGACGTCGCCTACAGCCTGGTGCGCGTCAACGGGGACATCGGGCTGCGCATCGGCGGCCCGGGGTTGCGCGCGGTGCTCGCGGCCGAGATCGCCGACGGCCTCGTCGTCAACGTCCGGATCGTCAACAACCCGGAGAAGCTGACGCGGATCTGAGCCACGCGGGCGGCCGTCGCGCGTGGGTGCGCTTCACTCGGACTCCTCGCGGAGGATCGTGTCGACGAGCGCTCCCGTGAGGAAAGCGGTCGCGGCGAGGTAGAGGTACTCGAAGAGGATGATCGCCGTCGCGAGATTGCCGAAGATGCTGCCGTAGTCGGCGATCTGCGTGACGTAGAAGCCGAAGGCGACCGATGTCCCGACCCAGGCGATGAC
The DNA here is from genome assembly GCA_963781415.1 of uncultured Solirubrobacteraceae bacterium. Classification (GTDB taxonomy): domain Bacteria; phylum Actinomycetota; class Thermoleophilia; order Solirubrobacterales; family Solirubrobacteraceae; genus DATLGB01. Next base: position 1,311,362 of record CAWAFT010000002.1, on the reverse strand, counting down.
GACGAGAGCGGTGCCGAGGCTGACGAACTGCCACGGCGGCTGCTCGGACGGTGCGTAGTGGACGATCAGGGCGACCGTCGCGACCATGAGCACGATCGCCAGCGGCCAGCCCACGTACGCGGGCAGCAGCTGCGTCGCGGCGACGGCGGCGAGCAGCAGCGTGCCCGTCCCGATCGCCAGCAGGATGGAGACGCGGTACCGGGCCACGGCACCGCGCCCGTCCCCGTCGCCGGAGTCGTAGATGCGCTCGAAGACCCCCATCACGGCGCGCATCGCCCCGGACATCTTCCAGACCGTGAAGGCCGCCCCGATGGTCACCCAGTACAGCTGTTTCGATCCCAGCACCTTGCGGAACGTGTCGTCGAGGACGGCGAAGACGTTCGCCGAGGTCGAGTCGGCGAGCTCGGGTTGCAGGTGCTTCTCGTAGAGATCCTCAAGGCCCAGGAATCCGGCGAGGCCCAGTGCGAAGAGCCCGAACGGGATGAGCGCGAAGACGATCTGGAACGCGATCGCGTTCGCGTAGGTGAGCAGGTTGACCCGGCTGTAGCCGCGCAGGACTTCGCGGACGAGGGCGCGGGGATCATCGGGGAGCGAGAACATGGCTGCTCGGTGGTACCCGCTGCCACGAGGCTGAAGCGCGGACGGCGATGCATCGGAGATCTGGTAGGAAGGGCGCCATGGTCGACCCCAACCAGCACGATCGCTTCGTCCTGCGCCAGCGGATCAGGCTCGTCATCAACCAGTACGAGTTCTCCGTCCCGCCGGCCGAGGGGGAGGAGGGCGACGGCGAGGCGTTCTGCTTCGTCGAGCAGAAGCGCTTCAAGTTCAAGGAGGACATCCGCTTCTTCGCCGACGACTCCAAGGCGCACGAGCTGCTGCGCATCAACGCGAGGCAACGCTTCGACCCGCGCGCCCGCTACGACATCACGACCCCCGACGGGGCCAAGGTCGGCGAGATCCAGAAGGTCTTCGGCGCCTCCCTGCTGCGCTCGACCTACACCCTGTTCGATCCCGCCGGAACGGAGCTCTGCGTCGTTCGCGAGAAGAGCATGCCCAAGGCGCTCTTCCGCCGCCTCGTCGGCCTCGTCCCCTACCTGGGCGACTTCGCCGACTGGCTACCGATCGCCTACGACTTCGACTTCATCCACGGCGAGGAGGTCATCGGCACCCACTCGCGCCGGCGCTGGAAGTGGCGCGACATCTACGACATGGACTTCACCGCCGACACCCAGCGACGCCTCGACCGCCGCCTCGTGCTCGCCACCGCCGTCGGGCTCGACGCCCTCCAAGCCCGCTAAAGGGGTCGGGTCTCGGCACCGGACACGTTCAGGCGCACCGGCAGGGTCTTGAGCTGGTTGATGAAGGGTGACTCGGCGTGCGCCGGGCACCCCGCCAGCTCCATGTCCGGATAGCGCTTGAGCGTCTCCTCGAAGAGCGTCTTGAGCTCGAGGCGGGCAAGCGCGGTGCCGAGGCAGAAGTGCCGGCCGCCGGCGCCGAAGGCCTGATGCTCGCCCGTGCGGGTCACGTCGAAGCGGTCGGGATCCTCGAAGCAGGCTTCGTCGCGGCACGACGACACGTACCACATGACGACCTTGTCGCCCTTGCAGATCGGCTGCCCCAGCAGCTCGGTGTCCTTCGTCGCCGTACGCCGGAAATGCGCGAACGCGGGGAACATCCGCAGCGACTCCTCGACGGCCTGGGGGATCAGCGCCGGATCGTCGAGCAGCAGCCGGCGCTGATCGGGGTTCTCCATCAGCGCGCGCATCCCGGATGCGTAGGTCGCCTTGGTGGAGTCGTTGCCGGCCGCCATGAGCAGGAAGAAACCCATGACGATCTCGTGGTCGGCGAGGCCCTCGCCGTCGAACTCGGCGTGCACGAGCACCGACGTGAGGTCGTCCGTCGGTCGCTCGCGGCGTTCGGCGATGAGCTGTGAGCAGCGCTCGAAGAGCTCGGGGATCTCGCGCTGCATGACCGTCTCGGGACCCTCGGGGTTGAGGTCGGGGTCGCCGGCGCCCATCATCGCGTTGATGAGCTGCGCCCAGCGCGCATCGTCCTGCGGCGGGATCCCCATGAAGGACCCGATCACGCGCGAGACGACGGGTTGGGCGACGTCGGTGACGAGGTCGCAGGTGTCGCGGCCCTCGAGGCGGTCGAGCACCTCGACCGTGATGGCACGGATCTCGTCGGCGTGGTCGGCGATCCGCCGCGGCGTGAAGCCGCGCTGGAAGAGCGCCTTGAGCCGGTCGTGCTTCGGCGGGTCCATCGCGATGAACATCCCCTGCTGGAGCTCGAGCGGGATGACCGCGTCGGTGAGGGCGACGATGCCGCCCAGCTCTGAGGAGTACGTCTGCCAGTCGCGGCTGACGGCGCGCACGCCCGCGGCCGTCGTGACGGACCAGTAGCCCGCCTCCTCGGGGTACTCGCTGATGTACCGGTTGAAGTGCACGGGGCACTCGCCGCGCAGACGCTTGAACAACGCATGAGGCGGGCCGTCGACCCACGATTCGCGCTCGGATACGAGCAGATCCTCGACCGGCGTGGTCTCTTCCACCGACACTGTGCCTCCCTCGAAACTGGCTGGCTGGCCAAAGGGTGTCACAATCGCTCGTCATGAGCACCGTGACCGCCCCTGAGCCACCCGCGACCAAGCTCCCGACGCGAGAGGTGCGCGTCGCCATCATCGGCGCCGGTTTCGGCGGCATCGGCGCGGCGATCAAGCTGCGCGAGGCCGGCGTCGACGACTTCGTGCTGCTCGAACGGTCGAGCGCCCTCGGCGGAACCTGGCGAGCCAACACCTACCCCGGTTGCGCCTGCGATGTGCCCTCGCACCTGTACTCGTACTCCTTCGCGCTCAACCCGGAGTGGAGCCGCTTCTTCGCCCCGCAACAGGAGATCCTCGCCTACCTCGAGCGCGTCTCCGACGAAGCAGGGATCACCGAGCGCATCGCCTTTGACACCGAGGTGATGGAGGCCCACTGGGACGAGGCCGCCCGCCGCTGGCGGATCGAGACCACCGCCGGCACCGTGGTCGCGCAGTCGCTCGTCGCCGCCTCTGGCCCGCTCAGCGAGCCCTCGGTCCCCGACATCCCCGGGCTGGACAGCTTCGAGGGCAAGAGCTTCCACTCGGCGACGTGGGACCACTCGCACAAGCTCGCAGGCGAGCGCGTCGCCGTGATCGGGACGGGCGCCTCGGCCGCGCAGTTCATTCCGCACGTCCAGCGCGAGGCCGCCCAGCTCGACGTCTACCAGCGCACCGCGGGCTGGATCTTCCCCCGCAACGACCGCGCCATCGGCGGTGCCGAGCAGCGCCTGCTGCGGCGCGTGCCCGCCGTCCAGCGCGCCATGCGCAACCTCATCTACTACGTCGCCGAGCTCCTCGTCTTCGGGCTGGTCAAGGAGAAGCGCATCCTCAGCGGCTTCGAGGCGATCGCCCGGCGCAAGCTGCGCAAGGAGGTCCCGGACCCCGAGCTGCGCGAGAAGCTCACCCCTAACTTCCGCATCGGTTGCAAGCGGATCATCTTCAGCGACGACTACCTGCCGGCGCTCGCTTCGCCGAACGTCGACCTGGTCACCGACGGCATCGCCGAGGTCGACGCGACCGGCATCCGCACGGTCGACGGCACCCACCGGCCGGTGGACACGATCATCCTCGGAACCGGCTTCAAGGTGTGGGACTCGCCGATCGCGCAGCGGATCATCGGGCGGGACGGCCAGACCCTCGCCGACGCCTGGGCCGAGGTCGGCCCCCAGGCCTATCTGGGCACCGTCATCGCCGGGTTCCCCAACCTCTTCTTCCTGATCGGCCCGAACACCGGCCTCGGCAACAACTCGATGATCAACATCATCGAGGGCCAGCTCGTCTTCCTCGTTGACGCCATGCGGGCGATGGACGCCACGGGCGCCGAGGCGCTCGAGGTCCACCGCGCCGTCCAGGAGCGCTACAACGCCGGCATCCGCGAGGCCATGGAGGGCACGGTCTGGCTCGAGGGCGGCTGCAAGTCCTGGTACCTCAATGCCGACGGCTCCAACTCCACCCTGTGGCCGTCGTTCTCGGACGCCTTCAAGCGCCGCCTGGCCGGCTTCGACATCGCCGACTTCCGCGTCTCCGCCTGAGTTCAGGTCCTCCAAGGGGCCTCTGCGATCGCCATCCGCTGTCGCTGAATCGCTATCCCCAACGGGTCGACTTCGCCGGACAAGATCGGCGCATGGGGCTCTTCGGCTGGGGCCAAGGGGGCGACCGCTCATCGAGAGCCTGACCCCAAAGACGGTGCAGGTGTCGCACGGGCTCACGGTCTCGACGGGCTTGTTCACTCCGCTCGACGGCTGACCGCGAGCCAGGACATGAGGATCACGGGCGCCGAACTCGTCAGCCGTCCACACGAGGTGCCGGACGTTAGGTCTCATATGCGGACCCAAGGTCGGGAACCGGCGCGGGGGTGTCCGGTGCCGAGACCCGACCCCCGGTGGCTCCGGTGGCTAGACCGACGGCGGGCACGCGCTGTAGACCGCTGGTGCGTAGCCTCCGGCCAATGGGCTTCCTGGACAAGCTGCGCGGCGGCGGCGACATCACCCTTGACGTACGGCTCGAGCCGGCCGAGGTCGGGCCGGGGGACGAGGTCACGGTGCACTTCGACCTCGGCGGCGAGCTCGACGACAAGTGCCGTGACGTGCGCGTCGGCGTCACCGGCGTGGGGAACTACCTCATCCGCGAGCGCTATCAGGATTCCGACGGCGACTGGCAGACCCGGGAGTCCTGGCGCACCCTCGAACTCTTCGAGGAGGAGCACCACTATCCCGTCAAACCGGGGCCCGGGAAGGCAACCTTCACGATTCCCGAGAACGCCCCGCCCGCATCGTCGGAGGCGGTGACCTGGACGGGGTTCGCCCGCGTCGACCGCCAGCGCGGACGGGACAAGGTCGAGCGCCGCGACATCGCCGTGCGGCACTCGGCGGAGGGACTCCCGACCGACCGTGCGCCCCAGCGCTATGAGGACGGCCTGACCCTCGACGACGTCCCGACCGCCGTCCGGGCCGGGGACACGCTCACGGGGCATCTGACGATCAACGTCGCCAAGGACGTCAGCGTCACCGCGACCCGGATCCGGCTGCACCGCAAGGTGACCTACATCGAGACGGCCGTCAGCAACGTCAGCGTGTTCGGCGATGGCGCCCTCGGGTTCTTCGAGTTCGTGGGATCGAGCTCGAACATCACCCGGTCGAACAAGGTGGCGGAAGTCGATCTGTCGGGCAAGCGCGAGTTCAGCGCCGGCACGATCGAGCAGGTGCCGTTCTCGATCACCGTGCCCGCAACCGCCGGACCGACGACGGCCCACGCCTACGCGCGGGTCGAGTGGCGCCTGGAGGCGGTCCTCGATCGCCGCATGCGCGACGACCTCTCCGTCACCACGCCCCTGATCGTCTTTTAGTCGATCCGGGTCGCCGGGTCGGCGCGATCGCTCAAGCCGGCCCGCACGGCGGCACGCGCGAACGGGCCCGGTGGCAGCGCGGCCATCACACGTAGGTCGTCGCGCGCGGTCGAGGCGTCGGTCATGAAGCGGGCGAAGCTGGTGCCCGGCACCTGCTCGACGAGCCGGCGGAACCGCTCCGGGAACGCCTCGGGCTCCTTGGCCAGCGCGTGCAGGAAGGTGGCGTCGAGCGCCGCGCGCCGACGGCTTCCCGCGCGCTCGGGAAATGGCTCGCCGCGGACGATCGACCGTGCGAGCGCCGTGCAGTGGGCCTGTACGCGGGAGAAGGCGTAGCCGCTCGACGGCCGCATGGCACCGCCCGCGATCCCGATCCCGGTCGTGCCGGGTGAACGCAGCGCGGGGATCGGGGCTGTGGTCATCGGCAGCCGACCGCGCTCCTCGTACAGCACCTCGTAGCCGTCGCCGAGATGCTCGCGCAACGCCTTCTGGCGCTTGTGGCGCGCCGGTCCACCGCGTGCGATGGAGGTGTGCTCGACGAGCGCGCGGTCGGGTGCGAAGGGCAGCACGTAGAGAAAGTTGAGCCCGTCCTCCTGGCCGATCCGGAAGTCCATCAGCGTCGCGACGCCCGGGTCGAAACGCGGCTCCTCGGTCTGCACCTCCCAGCCCAGGAACGCCTGCCACAGATCCATCCGCGTGTGTCGCAGCGCGGGACTCCCCATCGCCAGACCGTCGTGGACGGTGCCCTCCAGGCGCTCCTTGCTCGTCTGCGCCCAGCCGTCACCGACCTCGGTCACCCGCTCCCCGAGGCGCAGCTGGACCTGGGGGGCGGCGTCGAGCTCCGCGAGCGCCGCGGCGTAGAAGTCCTCGCTGGAGATGTGGATGTAGGGGCGGGAGCGGCTGGACCCGCGGGCGGTCCCGGCCGCGCTGGCGACCTCCCACGTGTGCCACCGGTGCCGGGAGAGCTCCATGAACGGCAGCCCGGGGGAGGCCCAGGTGCACCAGGTCCGGTCGCGGCCGAACTCCGTGCGCTGGTCGACCACCACGATCTGATCGCGGAGACCGGCGCGCACCAGGGCGACCGCGAGGCTGAGGCCGGACAACCCGGCGCCGAGAACGACTTGCACAACCGCATCATCGCCGCTGGGGCGGCAGCCGTAACCCCGGTGATGGTCCAAGACGTCCCCAGCCGGAAGGCCGACCACCTGCGCGTCGCCGCCGGACCGGGTGTTCTGCACACCGGTGGCCCGGGTCTGGAGGGCGTCCGCCTGCGCCATCGCGCCCTTCCAGGACGCGACCTCGATGACGTCTCCCTCGAGACCGCCCTGCTCGGCCGCACGCTCGCCGCACCGCTGATGATCAGTGCGATGACCGGCGGCACGGCTGAGGCCGAGGCCATCAACGCCGATCTTGCCGCGGCCGCGGCGCGCCATGGCGTCGCCATGACCCTTGGTTCCGGTCGCGCGCTGCTCGACGATCCCGGGCTCCGCGGCACCTATCGCAGCGGTGACCGGCCGCCCCTGCTGCTGGCCAATCTCGGCGGCGTCGGGCTGGACCCTCAGCGCGCGGCCCAGCTCGTGGATCTGCTCGGCGCCGACGGCCTGTCGGTGCACCTCAACCCGATCCAGGAGGCCGTCCAGCCGGAGGGCGAGCCGGCCTTCGGCGACGTGCTCGACCGTATCGCCGCCGCCGTCACCGCGCTCGCGCCGCTGCCGGTGGTGGTCAAGGAAGTCGGCTTCGGGATGGACCCCGACGACGTCATCGCCCTCAACGGGGTCGGCGTCGCCGCGGTGGACGTCGCAGGTGCCGGCGGGACCAACTGGGCGCTCGTCGAGGGGCGGCGCGATCCCCGGGCGGGTGCGGTCGCCACCGCCTTCGCCGACTGGGGCGTGCCCACGGCCCGCGCGCTCATCGGGGCCCGCACCGCAGTCCCGGAGCTTCCGTTGCTGGCGTCGGGCGGTATCGCCGACGGGGTCGCCGCCGCAACCTTCATCGCCCTCGGCGCGCGGGCGGCGGGCATCGCCCGCCCGCTGCTCATCGCCGCACGCGAGGGTCGCGCGGCGGACGCGCTCGGCGTCGTAGTGCGCCAGTTGCGGATCGCGACGTGGGCGGCAGGCGCCGCCGCGTCATCGCAGCTGACGCCGGAGCACCTCGCGTGACGGGCAGCCGGGCGGTCGTCGTCGGCGCGGGGCTCGGCGGGCTCGCCGCCGCGCTGCGCCTGCAGGGCGCCGGGTTCGACGTCACCGTCATCGAGGGCGCCGACACGCCGGGCGGCCGGGCGGGTCAGCTGCGCGAGGGAGGTTTCACCTTCGATACCGGGCCGTCGCTCATCACGATGCCGTGGGTGCTCGAGGAGGCGTTCGCGGCCGGCGGGCTGGACCTGCACGCCGAGGTCTTGCTGCGGCGCCTGGATCCGTTCTACCGGTTGCACTGGCAGGACGACGATCGGCATCTGGACTTCGTCGAACGCGAGCGCATGCCCTCGGAGCTCGCGCGCTTCAGCGACCGCGACGCCGCGGCCTTCGAGCCCTTCATGGAGACGTTGCGCCCTATCTACGAGGACGGCATCCTCGGCGCCGGCCGCCGCGCGTTCCAGACGCCGGGGGAACTGGCGCGCTTCGTCCCGCGCATGGTTCGCCTCGGCGCCGCGCTTCCGCTGCATTCAGTCGTCGCGCGCCACTTCCACCACCCGCGGATCCGCGAGGCCATGAGCTTCCATTCGCTGTTCATCGGCGGTGACCCGTACCGGGTCCCGGCGATCTACGGGGCGCTCGTGTACCTGCAGTTCCTCGACGGCGTCTGGTACGCCGACGGCGGCGTCCACTCCGTGGTCGAGGCGATGGCGCGCGCGCTCGACGTGCGCTGCGGTGATCCGGTCGAGCGCATCGAGACGGCGGGCGGGCGGGTCACCGGTGTCCGCACCCGCGGGGGCGAGCACCTGCGAGCCGACGTCGTGGTCTCCAACGCGGATGCCCTGACCGCGCACGCGCTGCTCGGGCGGCGCGCGCCCCTGCGGCGGCTGCGGCCGACCATGTCGTGCTTCCTGCTCTACCTCGGTACGGACCGCCGCTTCGAGCGGTTGCGCCACCACCACCTGCTCGTCGGCCGCGAGTACAAGCGCTTCGTCACTGACGTGACCCGCCGCGGCCGCCTGCCGCAGACGTGCTCGGTCTACGTCCACGCACCCACCCGGACCGAGCCCGGGATGGCGCCTGACGGCGGGGACTCGCTGTGCGTGTTGCTGCCCGTGCCCAACCTCGCCGGCGGCCAGGACTGGGACCGCGAGGGCGACCGCGTCCGGGACTGGCTGATCGCCGAGCTCGAGTCGACCTACGGACTGGCCGGGCTGTCCTCGGCGATCGTGGTGGAGCGCCGCATGACCCCGGCCGACTTCCGGAGCCGCCTCGGCGCCTGGCAGGGGAACGCGTTCGGCCCGGAGCCGACCCTTCACCAGTCCGCGTGGTTTCGCCAGCACAACCGCGACGACCACGTCGACGGGCTCTACCACGTCGGTGCGGGCACGCACCCCGGCGCGGGCATCCCGGGCGTCGTGCTCGGGGCCGAGGTCACCGCCGGTCTCGTGCTGGCCGACCACGGGGCCGGTCGTGTCCGCGTCTGACGCCCTGCTCGCGGAGGCGCGGACGACGACGCGCACCGTGGCGCGCACCTTCGCGCTGGCGTGCCGGCTGCTGCCGCGCGCGGTCCGCGACGACGTCTACCGCCTCTATCTCGTCTTTCGCACCCTGGACGATCTCGTCGACGACGGCATGGCCGATGCACCGGAGCGACTGGCGGCGGTGGAGGCATGGGCACGCGGCGGCGGGCCCTCGTCGCGGGAGGCGCGCGTGCTTGCCGATGTCGACCGCCGCCACGTGCTCCCGCGCGACGCGCTCCTGTCGTTCTGCGCCGCCATGCGCAGCGATCTGGCGCAGGTCGAGATCCGCACGGAGGCCGACCTTGACGCCTACTGCTACGGGGTGGCCGGCACCGTCGGCGTCGTGATGACGGCCGTGCTCGGCGTGCGAGGCGACGTCGTGGACGCGCGCCGCGACGCGGCGACCCTCGGCGCCGCGATGCAGCGCACGAACATCCTGCGCGACATCGACGAGGATCGCGCCGCGGGCCGCGTCTACCTCGCCGCCGACACGGTGGCCCGCCACGGCGGATCGATCGCTCCCGGCGCGCGCGAGGCCCTGCTGCGCGACCAGATCGCACGCGCCGACGCCCTGTATGACCGAGGTCTGGCCGGTGTGGGCAGGCTGCGGACGGGCCGCGCCGCCGTCCGCGCCGCCGGCGTCATGTACCGCGAGATCCTGCGCCAGATCGAGCGCGACGGGTACGGCTCGCGCGCCGGCCGCGCGACCGTGCCGCGCACGCGCAAGCTGATCGTCGCCGTGCGCGCCGCCGCCTAGCTACGCTTCGCGGCGTGCGGCGTGCGCTGTTGGTGCTCGGAGTCGTCCTCGCGTTCGCCTCTCCGGCGCAGGCGCTGTCGCCCGACGCCCGCTACCGGCTCGCCAACGGCTGCTTCGACGTGCGTGCCGGCGGCGCCCCGCTGGCCTCCAGCGTCCGCATGCAGGCGAGCGATCTGGGCTCGTATCTGCTCTATCTGCCCGACCGGCGCTTCGTCGGGCCTGCCGGGGAACCGGCCGATCAGCCCGGCCCTGAGACCGACTGGATCGTCCGGGTCCGCCGCGGCGCCTACGCGCTGCGCTCGAAGGCGGGCGAATCGCTCGCGTCGCCGGTCACCTTCACCCGGGCGAAGGGGTGCGCCCGCTACCCGGAGGCCACGACGAACGTGGCCGGACGCCCGATCCGCGGGATCAAGCCCTGGGTGCAGACCCGCGGCCTGATGGACAGTCACTTCCACTGGATCGCGATCGACATGTTCGGGGGCAAGGCGCACTGCGGCCGGCCGTGGAGCCCCTACGGCGCGCCGGCCGCGCTCGTCGACTGCCCCGACCACGAGCCCGGCCGGCCCGGCCTGCAGTTCGAGAACCTCCTGAGCGGCAACAACCCGGCGGCGACGCACGACACCACAGGCTGGCCCACCTTCGCCGACTGGCCCAGCCCGACGTCGCTGACCCACGAGAACGCCTACTACAAGTGGGTCGAGCGCGCCTGGCGGGGCGGGCTGCGCATGGCCGTCGTGCTCTTCTTCGACAACGCCCAGCTCTGCACGGTGTGGCCCGAGCGCGCGCACGAGTGCGGGGAGATGGAGAGCGTCCGGCGCTCGATCTCGCTGCTGCGGGAGCTGCAGGATTACATCGACGCCCAGAACGGCGGTCCCGGGCGCGGCTGGATGCGCATCGTGCGCACGCCGTTCCAGGCCCGCCGGGTCATCAACCAGGGCAAGCTCGCCATCGTCATGGGCCTCGAGGTCTCGCGGCTGTTCGAATGCCGCACCGTCGACGGCGAGCCGACCTGCACCAAGGAGGAGATCGACGCGCGGCTGGCGGAGATGCGCGCGGCCGGCATCCGCTCGCTGGAGATCACGGGCAAGTTCGACAACGCGCTGTCGGGCGTCGCCGGTGACCCGGGCTCAACGGGTGCGGTGACGAACGGCGGCAATCGCCTGGAGACGGGCCACTTCCTCGACATGGCGACATGTGAGGGGCTGCCGTCAGGCGCCGTGGACAAGACGCAGATCAGCTCCTTCGGCCCGCTCGGCGAGCCGTTCGCAGCCCTGCTGCCCGGCGCCACGCCGGCCTATCCGCCGCCGCCGCACTGCAACCGGCTCGGTCTCACGGAGCTCGGCGCTCACCTGGTCAACCGCATTGTCGACCGGCGCATGCTGATGGACCCCGACCACATGGCCGCGGCGGCGCGCATCGCGGCGCTGGACATCTTCGAAGGGCGCCAGTACTCCGGTGTCCTCTCGAGTCATTCGTGGTCAACACCGGTCGACGAGCCACGCATCATGAACCTGGGCGGCGTCGTCTATCCGAAGGCCTCCGCCATCGGCGTGGCTTCGAACACGGATTGGTTCGTGAGCGAGTACGAGCGCCTGCGCAAGCTGCGCGACCCGCGCTACCAGTACGGCTTCGCCTTCGGATCGGACATCAACGGCATCGCCAGGCAACCGGTCGCTCGCGCGGATTCGGCGGTCACCTACCCGCACCCGTCCCTCGACGGCGCCACCTCGGTCCGCAAGCCCCGCAGCGGCGAGCGCACATGGGACTTCAACGAGGACGGGGTCGCCCAGTACGGCCTCTACCTCGACTGGCTCGAGGAGCTCCGGACGCGGCTGGGTAAGACCTTCGTCCACGACATGCTGCGCGGCCCGGAGGCCTACCTGCAGATGTGGGAGCGGGCCTATGGCGTGCCGGCCCGTCCGCGTCCCGGGCGCGCGCGTGTCGGTATGACCACCGGCCGGTTGCTGCGTACCGCCGGCCAGCCGCGCGTCCGCGGCTCGCGCGCCTGGCGCTACCGCGACGGGACCGTCGTGCGCCTGTCGCACAAGGGCCGCGTGCGCGCGGTGAAAAAGCAACGTCACAAAAGGCACGACGCCTAGACTCAGAGGACGGCTCCTCGTCCCCTCGCATCGGATCGGATCAGCGAACCGTCGCTGACAGAACTGAGCGAGCTTGCGCGCTACGCCACGGAGCGCGTCGCCCTGTACCGCCGCAAGGTGTTCCTTGGTCGCGGCCTTCCGAACCGCCTCGCCGAGCTCGAGCGCGTCGCCGCCGGCGCCACCGATCGCCTCCGTGCCGCCCGCGCCCGCGCGGGCACCCCTTGATCAACCACCCGATGGGAGAACCCATGGCCAAGCAACCCGCATCCGTCGTTCGAGGAGAGTCCGCCTGGCTCGCCGCCAAGGCCGACATGGCCAAGCGCAACAGCGACGCGCGCGACCGCGCCGAGGTGCAGGGCCAGGAGCAGGCCGAGCGTGCCGTCGCGCGCCGTCGTGTGATCGCCAAGCTCGAGATGACCAACCTCCCGCAGCAGCCGCGCTCGCGTCCGTGACCCGCCGCCCGGCATAGACGACGGGCCGAGATCTTCCCCCACGGGCCTGTCACCCACGCTGCTCTGGCGCGTTTGATGTGGGTATGAGATTCGCGATCCTGTTCGTGGTCGGCGCGGCGCTGCTGGCGCCGAGCGCCGCACATGCCGACGCGCTGATCGACGTGCGCGGATCCGTCGTCCCGGCGCTGCCGGGTGTGGCGGCCACCGGGCACGGATCGGTGGGTTGGGCCGGTGCCGTCGCAACCGAGGTCGGACTCGCCGACCTGCGCGCGGCCGGTTACGAGGTCCGCGTCCGCATCGCCGATCTCGCGGCGCAGGAGCGCGCCGACCGGGAGGCCGATGCGCGCTTCGCCCAGCGGGAACGCTCGGCGCTTCCGTCGGGCAACACCGCCTACCGCCACCTGGCCGACTACGAGTCGGAGATGGCCACGCTCGCAAAGCGCCATCGGAACCTCGTGATGCCACTCGAGCTGGCCCCGGAGACGCTCGAGCAGCGCACCATCCAGGGCATCGAGATCACGCACGATGTCGGCGCCAGCGACGGCAAGCCCGTGCTGCTGATGGTCGGGCTGCACCACGCCCGCGAGTGGCCCTCAGGGGAACACAGCCTCGAGTTCGCCTACGACCTCATCCGCAACGACGGGTCAGATCCGCGGATCACCCGGCTGCTGAATCGCGTGCGCGTGATTGTCATCCCGGTGGTGAACGCCGACGGCTTCAACGCCTCCCGGGAAGCGCCGTACGACCCCGACGACCCCAACGTCGGCACGGTCGTCGGGATCCCCGGCAACGGCACCTCGTACCGGCGCAAGAACTGCCGCGCGACCGGCCAGAGCGGGCTCACCCAGCCGCCGATCCCCTGCGATCTCAACCCGGGGGTCGACCTCAACCGCAACTACGGGATCAACTGGGGGTCCAACGGCGCGAGTTCCTTCGAACAGGCCCCGGACTACCGAGGCGCGTCCCCGTTTTCCGAGCCGGAGTCCGAGGCGATCCGCCGCCTGGTCTCCGCGCGTCAGGTCACGATGCTGATTACGAACCACACCTTCGGCAACCAGGTCCTGCGCCCGCCCGGGGTCAAGTCGGTCGAGTCGGTCCCGGACGAGCCGGCGCTGAAGGCGCTGGCCGACTCGCTCGTCGCCGCCAACGGCTACTCGTCGGAGCGCTCCTGGCAGCTCTACGACAACTCGGGCACGACGGAGGATTGGTCCTATGGGGTGACGGGCGGCTTCGGCTACACGTTCGAGATCGGCTCGGAGAACTTTCATCCCGCCTTCGAGCAGGCGGTGGTGGGCGAGTACCTGGGCACCGGCGACAAGGAGGGGCTCGGTAATCGCGAGGCCTACCTGCGCGCCCTCGCCGCGGCCGCCGACCCTGCCGGCCACGCCATCATCGAAGGCTTCGCCCCGCCCGGCCGGGAGCTGCGGTTGCGGCGCGTCGTGGAGGCCAAGACCGGCCCAGTCTGCATCACGCAGCCGACCGGCTTCTTCTCGACGCCCTGCGGCCCGACGACCAGCCCGCTGCCCTTCACCGACACGCTCACGGCGAGCATGCGCGTCCCCGCCTCGGGCGTGGTCGAGTGGCACGTCAATCCCTCCGGCTCGCCGCAGGCGCGGTCGGGTCCGTGGGAGCTCTCCTGTCAGACGGCCGCCGGCACCGTGCACGAGGGCCGGCTGCTCACGCTTGCCCGCGGCGGGCGCGCGCGCATCGATCTCGCCTGCGGGTTGCCGTCGTGCCCGGCCGGTCCCCGCATCGGTCTCGCCATCCGCCATCGCGTGATCACCCTCCGCTCGTCCGTGAAGGTCCGCGTGACCCGTGTCGGCGGCGGTCGCGTGGCCGTGCGCGGCGGCGTCATCCGGCTCCCGCGTCGCCGCGCCGCGTACGTGGTCGTGGCCCGGAGCGGGGGCGGGGTGACCCGGCGGTCGATCCTCGTCCGCGGCGGGCGCGCTCGCCGCGGCCCGCGCTTCGCGGCGGACTCGGCCTGCGGGGAGCTCTCGGTCGCGCGGCTGCGGTCACCCGTGGGCCGGCCGATGTTGCTCCTGCGGTCGCCCTACGCGCTGCGCGCCCGAGTCAACGGCCGCGCGGTGGCGCTGCGCCGTAATCGCCTCCGCAAGGTGCGGGTGTCGCGCCGCGCCGTGGTCATCCGCACCCGGCGTGGAGCGTCCGGCCTGACGCGCCGCTCCGTCGTCCGTCTGCGCGCCGTCCGCCGTTAGGCGCTCGTGAGCTCGCGCTTGACCGGGTCATAGCGCAGCTCGCGCCGGTCGGCTCGCAGGGCTTCGACGATCGCCGCCACCAGCGCGTCAGGGTCGGCGGGCTCGGGCAGCTTCGGCGGCTCGCCGTACAGAGAGCGCTCGCTGAACCGCGTGTCGAGATGGGGCGGGCGCACGTCGAGCACAGTCTGGCCGTGCCGGCGCCGTTCGCGGCGCAGCGCGGTCAGATAACCGCTCAGGGCCGCCTTGGAGGAGGAGTAGGCGGCCATGTCCGCGGTCGGGAACTCGGCGACGACCGCCGACAAGGCGACGATCGCCCCCGGCGATCCGAGATGGGCGAGTGCGGCGCGGATGAGCCCGATCGGTCCGAGGGCGTTCGTCTCGAGCAGCTCGCGCGCGACGGCGTCCGGCAGCTCGCCCGCCTCTCCGAACGCCACCGTGCCCGTGGCGACGACCAGGCCGTCTAGCCCGCCGAGCGCGACGACCCCTGCGTCGATCGCCGCTCCCGGGTCCGTCAGGTCGAGAGGAAAGGAGGGCGCGCCGCCGAGCTCGGCCGCGAGGGTTCGCAGCCGGTCTTCGTCGCGGCCCGCGAGCGCCACATGGGCGCCTTCGTCTGCGAGTGCGCGCGCGAGCCGGGAGCCGAGCGCGCCGGTTGCGCCGGCCACGAGGAAACGGGATTCGGGGAGGTCCATGCCTCCTGTTCGTCCGTACCCCTTCATAGAGATGAACGACCAGCGACTCGCCACCAGCGTCCTCGTCATCGGCACCGGCGTCGCCGGTTTGCGGACAGCGATCGAGCTGGCCGAACGAGGCGTGCAGGTGCTGTGCGTGGGCAAGCGCCGCCGCGACGATGCCCACACCGTGCTCGCCGCGGGCGGCATCAACGCCGCGCTCGCCACGACTGATCCCGAGGACACCTGGGAGCAGCACGCCGCCGACACCCTGCGCGAGGGCTACTTCCTGTCCGACCCCCGCACGGTCGAGCTGCTCGCGCAAGAGGCGCCGCAGGCAATCGACGACCTCGTCCGCTACGGGGCCACGTTCGCGACGGAGGAGGACGGGAGGCTCGCGCAGCGCTACTTCGGCGCGCACCGCTGGCGGCGGACGTGCTTCGCCGGTGACTACACCGGACGTGAGATTCAGATGACGCTCGTGCGCCGCGCGACCGAGCTCGGCATCGCCTTCATCGACCGTCTCTACGTGACCCGCCTCCTCGTGTCCGACGGCCGCGCGTTCGGCGCCTACGGCTTCGACGTCGACGACGGCTCGCGCGTCACCGTGCTCGCCGATGCCGTGGTGCTCGCCGCGGGTGGTCACACGCGCATCTGGCGGCGCTCTTCCTCCCGCCGGGACGAGAACAACGGCGACGCCATGCGCCTCGCGCTCGACGCCGGCTGCCGCCTGATGGACATGGAGCTCGTGCAGTTTCACCCCACGGGAATGGTGTCCCCCGAGGACGCGGCCGGGACCCTGGTCACAGAGGCCGTGCGCGGCGAGGGCGGCATCCTGCGCAACGCAGAAGGCGAGCGCTACATGGAGCGCTACGACCCTGAGCGCAAGGAGCTCTCCACCCGCGACCGCGTGGCGCTCGCCAATTACACCGAGATCGCCGAGGGCCGGGGCACCGCGGCCGGCGGCGTCCTGCTCGACGTCACCCACGTCCCGCGTGAGACGCTGCTCGAGCGGCTGCCGCGCATGTACCGGCAGTTCCTCGACCTCGCGATGCTCGACATCACGTCGTCTCCGATGGAGGTCGCCCCGACCGCCCACTACTCCATGGGCGGGGTGGTGGTCGATCCCGACACGCATCAGACGGACGTCGAAGGGCTGTACGCGGTCGGCGAATGCGCCAGTGGACTACACGGAGCCAACCGCCTAGGCGGCAACTCGCTCGCCGAAGGCGTGGTCTTCGGCCGCCGCGTCGGCGCGCACGCCGAGCAGTTCGTCCGCGGGGCCGACGTCGCGCTGCGAGACCGTGCCGCCATCTCCGCCGCCGAGGAGGAGGTCGACGAGGCCCTGTGTGGCCGCGGCGAGGAGTTCGCCCGTCCGCTGCAGCGTGCCGTGCGCGACACGATGACCGAACACGTCGGGGTCGTCCGCTCCGGCGCGGGCCTCGAAGCGGGCCTTGGCGCCCTGGACGAGATTGAGGTACGGGCGGCCGGACTCGAGGTCCGGCCGGACATCGCCGGCTACGACGACCTCGTTCACGCGTTCGACCTGCGCGCGATGCTGGTCTCGGGGCGGGCGACCGCGGTGGCCGCGCTCGAGCGCCGGGAGACGCGCGGAGCGCATAACCGCTCCGATCATCCAGAGATGCAGGAAGCGGAGCGCGTCAACCTCCTCCTCGACGCAGACCTCCACGTCACGCGGCGGCCCGTCGGCGGGCCCAGAGAAGACATCGCGCGCCTGGCCGACGGCGAGGTTGAGATCGCCGGGCGCCTGCTGGAGTAGCGTCCGCCCTCGTGGCGTCGAGCGTGCTGATCATCGGCCATCGCGGGGCGTCGGGGTACCGGCCCGAGCACACGCTCGAGTCCTACCGGCTGGCCGCGGAGCTCGGCGCGGACTGCATCGAGCCCGACGTGGTGTCGACGGGCGACGGCGTGCTGGTCGCCCGTCACGAGAACGAGATCTCCACCACCACCGACGTGAGCGAGCACCCCGAGTTCGCGCGTCGCCGGACGACGAAGGTCATCGACGGTGTGCCGGTCAACGGCTGGTTCACCGAGGACTTCACCTACGCGGAGCTGGGCACGCTGCGCGCGCGGGAGCGCATCCCCGATCTGCGCCCGGCCAACGCTGCCTACGACGGTCGGTTCGCCATCCCCACGCTGCGCGAGGTCTTCGCGCTGCGCGCGCAGCTCTCGCACGAGCTCGGTCGTACGGTCACCGTCTATCCGGAGACGAAGCATCCGAGCCACTTCCGGTCGCTCGGGCTGCCGTTGGAGGAACCGCTGGTCGCAGAGCTCGCGCGCGCCGGCCTCGAGGGACCCTCGGCGCCCGTCTTCGTGCAGTCGTTCGAGACGGCGAACCTGCGCGCGCTCGCCGCTGCCGTCGACGTCCCGCTGATCCAGCTCCTCGGCGCGCCCACCGCGCGGCCCGCGGGCGATACACGTACGTACGCGGAGTTGGCCACGCCGGCCGGGCTGGCCGACATCGCGACGTACGCGGACGGCGTCGGCCCGGAGAAGGGTCACGTCATCCCGCGCCGGCCGGACGGCACGCTCGGTGTGCCGACGTCGTTCGTCGGCGACGCCCACAAGGCCGGCCTGCTCGTGCACCCCTTCACCTTCCGGCGCGAGAACGCGTTCCTGCCCGCGGAGTTCCGCTCGTCGGCGGACGGTGCAGCCCCCGGCGACCTGGCCGGCGAGCTCGAACGGTTCCTGGCCGCCGGCATCGACGGGTTCTTCACCGACAACCCCGACGTCGGTACCGTCGGGGCGGGGGCCAACCCCGCGCGGGACTAGAGCGTCAGCGCCGCGCGCTCGGCGAGCAGCTCGACCTCGGCGACGAGCGTGCGCCCGTTCGAGGTCAGCTCGACGGGGCGGGTGCGCCAGACGCGGATGCTGAACTCGCCGTCGCCGACGGCGGAGCCGATCACGTCGACCTCCGTGGTGCCAGCGATGAGCGGCCAGCGCAGGGCGGGATGGTCGACGATGCGCTGGGAGGGCATCGGCTGTGAAGGTCCGTCGGCGTTGCGCAGGCGCAGGACACCCTCACCGAGCGCCTTGGCCAGCCGCTCGAGGTTGCGCCGGTAGGGCGCCGGGGCGACGACGAGCCGGGCGGCCGTGTCTGGCTCGCTCTCGACGATCGCGTCAGCCGCCGACGCAGCGACGACGAACTGCACGCGGTGACGCTGCAGGGACGCAAGCAGCGCGAACCACGGCTCGGGGATTTCGACGGGCGCGATCTCGGGCGGCATCCCCTCGTCGTTCGCGCCGCGCGCGCCAACTCCTTTGCCGCCACCCCTGACATGACCCGCGGCCGGGCACAATGAAGGGGATGGCTTCGAAGCTCATTCCCCTGATCCTCGCCGGTTGCGCCCTCGCGCTGAGCGCCTGTGCCTCGCACGACGGACACGCCGCCGAGAGCAGTGGAAGCGTCGACCGCGCTTTTGTCGCGGCCATGACCCCGCACCACGAGTCGGCCGTCGACATGGCGCTGATCGCTCGCGACCGCGCGGAGAGCCGCTTCGTCAAAGCACTCGCGGCGAACATCCTCCGGACCCAGACCGCGGAGATCGAGACGATGCGCGCGCAGGACGCCGAGCTGGCCGCGGACGGCGAGGAGGTCGGCGACCTCGGCGTGCCCGACCACATGATGGGGATGGACATGGACGCGGAGAGCCTCAGGACAGCCGATCCGTTCGACTCCGCCTTCCTGAACCTGATGATCCCGCACCACGAAGGGGCGGTCGTGATGGCTCAGGTCGAGCTCGACAAGGGGTCAGACCCGGAGCTCAAGGCCCTGGCTGAGCAGATCATCTCCGCCCAGGAGGGGGAGATCGCGCAGATGAAGAGCGCTCTCGGCGACGACGCGACCGGCGCCGGTGCGGCTCATCACAGCGGATGAACCCGCGAGGATCCGGTCGTCGCGTTGCACGCTGACCGGCCGGCGTGCTGACCTCTAGCGGGTGGCACCGGACCCGCAACCGGATCTCGCCGAGGCGCTCGAGCTCCGCGACGAGCTGCTGACGGCATGCCGCGGGCTCCTCGTCACCGTCGGCACGCCCGCAGCGGCCGCTTTGGTGGCGCACATCGACGCACTGCTCGATCTCGACGACGACATCACCGCGAGTCGCGAGAGGCCGCACTGACGGCAGACACGCCGATAGCGTCTTGATGAGCACATGGGGCACGATCATGACCACGGCGATGTGGCTTCCGCCGACCGCCGGCTGCTGTTCATCGCGCTCGCCATCACCGTCTCGGTGGTGGTGGCGGAGGTCGTGGCCGGCATCGTCGCCCATTCGCTCGCGCTGCTGTCCGACGCGGCGCACAACGTCACCGACGCCGGGTCGATCGCCCTCGCGCTCTTCGCTGCGCGGCTCGCCGCCCGCCCCGCGACCGCGCGTTACACCTTCGGCCTCAAGCGCGCCGAGATCCTCTCCGCCGCGGTCAACGGGGCGGCGCTGCTCGCCCTCGGCGCCGTCATCGCCTTCGACGCGGTCCAGCGGCTTTTCGACCCCCCCGAGGTGCAGGCCGGGCTGGTCATCGCCCTCGGCACCGTGACGGCGATCGCCAACGCAAGCGCCGGCTGGGTCCTGTCGAAGGCTCAGCGCCGCAGTCTCAACATCGAGGGCGCGATGCAGCACATCCTCACCGACCTCTACGCGTCGGTGGCGGCGATCTTGGCCGGCCTGGCCATCGTCCTCTTCGACTTCCCCCGCGCCGATCCGATCGCGGCGCTCGTTGTCGTCGGCATCATGTTCTGGTCGGGAACGCACCTCGTGCGCTCGGCGTCGCGGGTCCTGCTCGAGGCGGCGCCAGAGGGCGTCGACGCCAACGCGGTTGGCACCGCGATGATCGCGCACGGCGACGTCCAGGAGGTCCACGACCTGCACGTATGGGAGGTCACCTCGGGATTCCCGGCGCTCGCCGCCCACGTGCTCGTCACCCAGGAGGCCGACTGCCACGCCTGCCGTCGCGAGCTCGAGCAGATGCTGCACGAGCGCTTTCACATCGAGCACACGACGCTGCAGGTCGACCACCAGGGAGAGCGGCTCCTTACCATCTCCACCCGGGAGCACCCTGCCGGATGACCGCCGCCTTCGTCTACGACCCCCAGCTCGACGGCGACGCCGATCCCGGCGAGGTCGTCTGGACGTGGGTGCCGTACGAGGAGGACGCCACGAAGGGCAAGGACCGCCCGGTGGTGGTCATAGGCCGCGACGGCGCCGATGTGCTCGTGGTTCCGCTGTCGAGCAAAAGCCACGATGAGCGCCCCGACGAGGACGAGTGGATCGAGCTCGGCAGCGGCGAGTGGGACAGCGGAGACCGTGTCAGCTACGCGAATTTCACCCGCGTCCTGCGCATCGCGGCGGACAGCATCCGCCGCGAGGGCGCCGTGCTCGAGCGCTCGCGATTCGACGCGGTTCTCGCGGCGGCGCGGAGCTGACGTGCGCTGGGCGCTGATCGGGCTGGCGGCCGCCGCGCTCGCCGTCACGGCCGTGCTTGCTGCGCGCAACGTCGCGAGCGACCCACCGGCGGCGCCGCAGGCCGCCAAGGGCGTCTTCGGGGGCGACCTCGAGATCACCGACGGAGGACCCGCGG
Organism: uncultured Solirubrobacteraceae bacterium; assembly: GCA_963781415.1. GTDB lineage: Bacteria > Actinomycetota > Thermoleophilia > Solirubrobacterales > Solirubrobacteraceae > DATLGB01. Next base: position 1,290,497 of record CAWAFT010000002.1, on the reverse strand, counting down.
TCGTGTGGGCGGTCGGCGACGGGGCGACGGGCTCAGACCCGGCGCGCACACTCGCCGAGCGGATCGCCGCCGACGACCCCGACCGCGTCCTCTACCTCGGCGACGTCTACGACACGGGCACCGCCGCGGAGTTCCGGGACAACTTCGGCGGGGTCTACGCGCCTCTGGTCGAGCGCACGCTCCCGACGCCCGGCAACCATGACTGGCCACTGCACGAGCAGGGCTACGACCCCTTCTGGGAGCAGGTCACCTCGGTGCCGACCCCTTCGTGGTACGCGCTGCGGATCGGCAACTGGCAGGTGCTCTCGCTCAACAGCCAGGACTCGATCGCGGCCGGGAGCAAGCAGTTGCGCTGGCTCGAGCGGCGGCTGCGGGAGCCCGTGCGGTGCCGCCTGGCCTTCTGGCACCGGCCGCGATTCAGCGCCGCGACCCACGGGGATCAGGAGGACATCGCTCCGCTGTGGGACGCCGTCGCCGGCCGCGCGGCACTCGTGCTCAACGGCCACGAGCACGACGTCCAGCGCTTCGAACCGATCGACGACACGGTCGAGATCGTGGTGGGCTCGGGTGGCGCGAGCTTCTACCCGGTCAACGCGTTGGACGAGCGGCTCGCCTTCTCGGCCGACGATGTCTTCGCCGCCGCGCGGCTCGAGCTCGACGACGCCAGCGCCGTCGTCTCGATCGTGGACTCGGAGGGCAAGGAGCTCGACCAGACGGTCGTGGGATGTCCGTCTCCTCCCAGTCGCTGAACCGGCGCGCCTGACAGCGCGGCTCCGGACTGGGACGATGCCGTCACCGCCGTGCCCGCCCCCTGGCCGACCAGCCCGCCGACCGCTGCACACCGCGCCGCATTCGCGGACGCCCGGGTGTGCTCCTACTGGCTCGACGTCCTCGGGGTCCGGGACCCTCAGCCGACGCTGGCCGGTCGCACGGACACCGACCTGTGCATCGTGGGCGGCGGCTACACCGGGCTGTGGGCGGCACTGCACGCCAAGCGGGACGATCCGGATCGCGACGTCGTCGTGCTCGAGGCCAACACCGTCGGCTCGGGCGCCAGCGGACGCAACGGGGGCTTTGCCGAGTTTTCGCTGACGCACGGGCTCGAGAACGGACTCGCGCGCTTCGCCGACGAGATCGAGCTGCTCGAACGCCTCGGGCGCGAGAACCTCGCCGGGCTCGTCGCGGACCTCGAGGGGTACGCGATCAACTGCGATCTCGAGCTGACCGGGGAGCTGACGCCGGTCGTCGCCGCCTATCAGGACCCCTGGCCTGAGGAGGCGAGGGCACTCCACGAACGCTTCGGCTACGACGTCGAGGTCTTCCCCGACGCTGCGGCGATGCAGACGGAGGTCGGCTCGCCGCTGTACCGCGGCGGCGTCTGGCTCAAGGACACGGGCGGCGTGCTGGACCCCGCGAAGCTGGCGGCCGGCCTCTTCACCGCCGCGCTCCGAGCGGGCGTGCGTGTCTACGAGCACTCGCCGGCCGCGGCGCTCACCGAGCGGCCCGGCGGAGTCGAGGTCGCCGCCGGAAACGGCTCCGTCCACGCCCGCCGCGCGCTGCTGGCGACGAGCGCCTTCCCGCCCCTGCTGCGCGCCATCCGCCGCTACGTCGTCCCCGTCTATGACTATGCGCTGATGACCGAGCCGCTGTCGGCTGAGCAGCAGGCCTCGGTGGGCTGGCATCGGCGGCAGGGGATCGGGGACGGCGGCAACCGCTTCCACTATTACCGCCGGACGGCCGACGGCCGGATCCTCTGGGGCGGTTTCGACGCCGTCTACCGCTTCGGCGGTCCCGTCCGGGACGACCTCGACGACGACACCCCGACCTTCGGGGTACTCGCCCAGAACTTCTTCACCACCTTCCCGCAGCTCGAGGGCCTGCGCTTCACCCATCGCTGGGGCGGGGCCATCGACACCTGCAGCCGCTTCTCGGTCTTCTTCGGCACGGCGTGCAAGGGGCGCGTGGCCTACGCCACCGGCTACACCGGCCTCGGGGTGGCGGCCACCCGCTTCGGTGCGCAGGTCGCGCTCGATCTCGTCGACGGCCGCGACACCGAGGCGACCCGCAGCCGCTACGTGCGCCGCAAGCCGGTCCCGTTTCCTCCCGAGCCGCTGCGATCGGCGGTCATCGCGCTCACGCGCAACCGGCTCGCGGCGGCCGACCGCCGGGACGGCCGCCGCGGGCTGTGGCTGGGAACGCTCGACCGGCTCGGGCTGGGCTTCGACAGCTGACCCGCGTGATCAGCCCAGGCGGACGGGCAGCCGCTTGAGCTGGTTGGCGAACGGCGACTGCACCCAGGCCGGGTCACCCTCGATCGTCATCTCGGGGAACCGCTTGATGGTCTCCTCGATGAGGATGCGCAGCTCGAGGCGGGCGAGGGCGGTGCCGAGGCAGAAGTGGCGGCCGCCCGCGCCGAACGCCTGATGGTCGGGGTTGCGGGTGACGTCGAAGCGATCGGGGTCCTCGTAAAGCGTCTCGTCGCGGTTGGAGGCCGGGTACCAGAGCACGACCTTGTCCCCCTCGCGGATCTGCGCGCCGTTGAGTTCGACGTCACGCGTGGCGGTGCGGCGGAAGTGCCCAAAGGCGGGGAACATGCGCAGCGCCTCCTCGACCGCGGAGGGGATCAGCGCTGGATCGTCGATGAGCTTCTGACGCTCGTCGGGGTTCTCCATGAGCGCGCGCATGGCGGCGCTGTAGGTCGCCTTCGTCGAGTCGTTCCCGGCGGCCATCAGCAGGAAGAAGCCCATGACGATCTCGTGCTCCTCCAGCCGCTCCCCGTCCACCTCGGCGTGCACCAGCACGCTCGTGAGGTCGTCCGTGGGGTTCTCGCGCCGATCTGCGATCAGGACGCGGCAGCGCTCGAAGACGAGCGGGATCTCGTGCTCCATCAGCGTCTCCGGGCCGCGTGGGTTGAGGTCGGGGTCGCCGAAGGCGAGCAGCGCGTTGAGCAGCACGGCCCACGGTTCGTCGTCCTCGGGCGGCAGGCCCATGAAGGAGCCGATGACCCGGGAGACGACGGGCTGTGCGATGTCGTTGACGAGATCGCAGTGCTCCCGCCCCTCGAGCTGGTCGAGCACGGCGTTGGTGATCTCGCGGATCTCGCCCTCGTGCTCGGCGATCCGCCGCGGGGTGAAGCCGCGCTGGAAGAGGCTCTTCAGGCGATCGTGCTTCGGCGGATCCATGCCGATGAACATCGCCTGGATCAGCTCGACGGGGAGGACGGCGTCCGACACCGCGGTGATCCCGTGCGCGGAGGAGTAGGTCTGCCAGTCGCGGCTGACGGCGTGGATGTCATCGGCCTTCGTGACCGACCAGAAGCCGGCCTCATCGGGGAACTCGGCGACCCGCTTGGTCCAGTGCACCGGGCACTCGCTGCGCAGGCGCCGGAAGAGCTCGTGCGGCGGGCCGTCCTGCCACTGCTCCTGATCGGCTACGCCCACGTCCTCCAGTGCCTTCGAAGCATCTATCGACATTGCGTCAGCATAGGCGAAAACCACCAGTTGGTGCAATCCGCATAGGCTCCGGTCGCAGATGCAGAACACGGAACGGTCCCTGCCCCCCATCACGCTGCCGCGCGAGTGGGAGCGCTGGGGCGCGCCGGCGACATGAGGGTCGACGGAGCACTGACGCCGAAGGGCACGCGGCGCGCGGAGGAGATCGTCGAAGCGGCCTTGCGCTGCCTGGCCCGCGACGGGTACGCGGCGACCTCGCTGCAGCGCGTCGCCGACGAGGCCGGGCTCGGCAAGCGCACCGTCATCTACTACTACTCCACTCGCGAGGGGCTCTTCGATCACGTCGTCCACCGGGTAGGCGGCCGTCTGCTCGACCAGCTCGAACAGGCGGTGGCCGGGGTCGAGGAGCCCGCCGACATCGTGAGCCGGGGATTCGAGCGCGTGTGGGGCGCCATCACGACCGACCGCGCGCTGCTCGTCGCCTGGTTCGGGTTGCTCGCGGAGTCCGTCACGAACCCTGCGCTGGCGGAGACGGCCGGCTACATCACGACGCGGTTCCGGTCGTTGATCGGCAGGCTCATCGACGATGCCCTGGCGCGCGGACGCACGCTCCACCTGCGCCGCTCCTCCCTGGAGGTGCTCATCCTCGCCGGCATCCAGGGTCTGATCCTCGACTACCTCGAACGTGGCGAGACGCCCGAGCTGGCGCTGGCCATCGAGGACTTCCAGACCTGGCTCGTCCGGGTGTCCGCGCCGGCGGGCGCCGCGTCGGCCGGCTGAGGCGCTCCGTCGTCAGCCGCGGCGCATCAGGCGCGCAACCGCGGCCATCAGCTCTTCGGTCAGCTCGGCCGGAGTCCCGTCGGCGTGACCCTCCACCAGGCAGTGCTGGGCGTGCTTGTCGAGCAGGCCGAGCGCGACCTTGTCGAGCGCGGCCTGGACCGCGGAGATCTGGGTGAGGACGTCGATGCAGTAGCGGTCCTCGTCGACCATCTTCTCGATCCCGCGCACCTGCCCCTCGATGCGGCGGAGGCGTTTTCCGAGCTGGTCCTTCGTTGCGGTGTACCCGCGCGAGGTGGTGCCGGTGGTGGTGCTGGGCATGCCACGGACTATACCCCCCGGTCGTATTTGACACAAGCGCCGACAGCCTGGTACCGTGAGCACTGTCAATACCCCCCGCCCGTATCGAGGTACCGACCATGACCGCTCCCAGCACTCGCAACTACGAAGTCTCCGGCATGACCTGCGGCCACTGCGTGTCCAGCGTGCAGGAGGAGGTCGCGGAGGTCTCGGGTGTCGACGGCGTCGAGGTCGACCTCGCCACGGGCCGGATGACGGTCACGGGGCCGTCGCTCGACGACGACGCGATCCGCGCCGCGGTCGAGGAGGCGGGCTACACGGTGGTCGAGCGATGACCGTTCCGGCGAAGCTCGCGGCCTTCGCGGCGGCGATCGCGCTCACCTTTGGCGGCGCCGCAGCCGTCGGCGCGGCGATCGGGCCGGAGCCTGCGACCGGCGATCAGGAGATGGATGCGGGCATGCACGGCATGGACGCGCAGGTCACGCCACCGGTGCGCGGGCTCTCGGTGGCCGAACCGGATCTGCGGTTGGTGGTCGGCACTCCGGAGCTCGTTCGCGGGAAGCGGCAGCAACTGCGGTTCCGCGTGGTCGATGAGACCGGGGCGACCGTGCGCGACTTCGAGGTCGCCCACGAGAAGCGCATGCACACCATCGTCGTCCGGCGCGACCTCACGGGATTCCAGCACGTGCATCCCGAGCAGCAGGAGGACGGCTCGTGGACGGTCGGGGTGCGTCTCCCGGCCGCCGGCTCCTACCGGCTCTTCGCGGACTTCACGCGCACGGGCGACCCGCACACCCTCGCGAGCGACCTGCGGGTGGACGGTGCGGCCGACCTCCGCGTCCTGCCGGCCGCGTCGCTGACGGCCGACGCCGGGGACGGCTACGAGGTCAGGCGCGAGCCCGACGACGCCCGCGCGGGTGATGCAGCCGAGCTGCGCTTCACCGTCTACAAGGACGGAGCGCCGGTCACCACCGAGCCCTACCTCGGCGCCGGCGGGCACCTGGTCGCGCTGCGCGAGGGCGATCTGGCCTTCCTGCACGTCCATCCGTCCGAGCACGGCGAGGGGGAGGGCATCGGCTTCGAGGCGACCTTCCCCACGTCGGGCCGTTACCGCCTGTTCCTGCAGTTCAAGCACGAGGGCCGCGTCCACACCGCTGCCTTCACCGAGGAGGTGCGCTGAGATGTCGCCGGTGACCGAACACGTGGAGCTGCCGATCGCGGGCATGACCTGCGCCTCGTGCGCGAACCGGATCGAGCGCAAGCTCAACAAGCTCGACGGCGTGACCGCATCGGTCAACTACGCGACGGAGAAGGCGACCGTCGACTTCGACGCCGGGGCCGTCGCCCCCGAGCAGCTGCTCGAGGCGGTCGCGGCGGCCGGCTACGAGGCGGTCCTGCCTTCGGCCGAGCCGTCCGCCGGCGACAGGGAACCGTCCGACGAGACCGCGCCCCTGCGGCAGCGGCTGGTGATCAGCAGCCTGCTGGCTGCCCCGGTCTTCCTGGTGGCGATGATCGGTCCGCTGCAGTTCGACAACTGGCAGTGGCTGTCGCTGGCCCTGGCCTCACCCGTCGTGGTCTGGGGCGCATGGCCGTTCCATCGCGCGGCGTGGGCCAACCTGCGCCACGCGACGGCGACGATGGACACGCTGATCTCCGTCGGCGTGCTCGCCGCGTGGCTGTGGTCGCTGTACGCGCTGATCTTCGGCGACGCCGGCGATCCGGGGATGCGCATGACCTTCGACCTCATCCCCGACAAGGCGGGCGGCACCCACGAGATCTACCTCGAGGTCGCCTCGGTGGTGACGGTGTTCATCCTCGCGGGCCGCTACTTCGAGGCGCGCGCCAAGCGCCGGGCGGGCTCCGCGCTCAAGGCGCTGCTCGAGCTCGGCGCCAAGGACGTCGCGGTGCTCGACGCCGACGGCACCGAGCGACGGATCGGGATCGAGCAGCTCCAGGCCGGCGACCGCTTCGTCGTGCGTCCGGGCGAGAAGGTGGCGACCGACGGCGTCGTCGAGAAGGGCACCTCCGCGGTCGATCAATCCCTGCTGACGGGCGAGTCCGTCCCGGTCGAGAAGCACCCCGGCGACGAGATCGCGGGGGCGTCGGTCAACGCCGGGGGCCGGCTCGTGGTCCGGGCCACCCGGGTCGGTGCCGACACCGCGCTCGCGCAGATCGCGCGGCTGGTGACGGGCGCGCAGTCGGGCAAGGCGCCCGTGCAGCGCCTGGCCGACCGCGTCTCGGGGATCTTCGTCCCGGTCGTCATTACGCTCGCCGCCGGCACCCTCGGCTTCTGGATCGGCGCCGGCGAATCGGTCGAGTTCGCCTTCACCGCGGCGGTGGCAGTCCTGATCATCGCCTGCCCGTGCGCGCTCGGCCTCGCCACCCCGACGGCGCTGCTCGTCGGCACCGGCCGCGGCGCGCAGCTCGGCCTGCTCATCAAGGGCCCGGAGGTCCTCGAGTCAACGCGCAAGGTCGACACGATCGTGCTCGACAAGACCGGCACCGTGACCACGGGCAGCATGGCGCTCGCCGAGGTGGTCACCGCCGACGGCACCGACCGTGCCGACGTCCTGCGCCTCGCCGGCGCGCTCGAGGACGCCTCCGAGCATCCCATCGCGCAGGCCATCGCCCGGACCGCGCGTGAGGAGACGGGCCCGCTGCCGGAGGTCGAAGGCTTCGCCAACCGCGAGGGCCTCGGCGTCGAAGGCGTCGTCGACGGCCACGCGCTGCTCGTCGGGCGCCCGTCGCTCATGAATGAGTGGAGCCTCGAGCTGCCGGACGATCTGTCCCGAGCCAGGGCGGCCGCGGAGCAGCGTGGGCGCACGGCGGTCCTCGCCGCGTGGGACGGCGCCGTGCGCGCCGTGCTGGTCGTGGCCGACACGGTCAAGCCGACATCGGCGCAGGCCGTCGCGACCCTGAAGGGCCTCGGGCTGCGCCCGATCCTGCTGACCGGCGACAACGAGGCCACCGCACGCGCCGTGGCGGCGGAGGTCGGCATCGACGAGGTCATCGCCGAGGTGCTGCCCTCCGACAAGGCCGCGATCGTGCGCGGCCTGCAGAACGACGGTCACGTGGTGGCGATGGTCGGCGACGGCGTCAACGACGCTCCGGCGCTTGCCCAGGCCGACCTGGGGCTGTCGATCGGCACGGGAACCGACGTGGCGATCGAGGCGTCCGATCTCACGCTCGTCACCGGCGATCTGCGCGCCGCCGCGGACGCGATCCGGCTCTCCCGCTCGACCCTGCGGACCATCAAGCAGAACCTCGCCTGGGCCTTCGGCTACAACATCGCCGCACTCCCGCTCGCGGCCGCCGGCCTGCTCAACCCGCTGCTGGCGGGAGCCGCGATGGCCTTCTCGAGCGTGTCCGTCGTCGCGAACGCGCTGCGCCTGCGGCGCTTCCGCGCCGTGCGGGAGTAACGGCGCAGGCCGGAGCGGACGTCAGCGCTTGGGTGGGCGCACGCCCACCCGCTTGGCTCGCAGGATGCGGGTCCCGTCGGTGCTGGTGAACGCGGCGCGCAGGGTGATCGACACCTTGGCGCGACCGCGGAAGGCCCGGGCGATCCGGCGCCCCAGCGCCTTGCTGATGACGAAGCGCAGGCGCTGCTTCGTATCCGCCGCCAGCGTCCGCACAGCCGGTGCCTTCAGCGCGATGCGCCGCGCGTTCAACCGGAGGACGCCGGTGGCGCGCACGGTGCATCCCAGCCCGCGACAGCCGGCCAGCACGGGGACGAAGCGACGTTTGAGCGAGATCTTCCGCTTGCCGGAGGTGCCGGGAACACGGAAATCGACGGCGAACCCGGTGCCCGACGGGGTCGGTGCGGGATCCACGATCGGTGTGGTGAACGTCCGCTCATCGCCGAGGGCGGTGCCGCCGGTGGTGACGACGCGAAGTCGGTAGGCATGCGTCGATCCAGGCGCCAGGGCATCCGCGACGAACTCATACGGGCCCGACACCCGGGTGCTCTCGCCGACGACCTGGCCGTCGAGCAGGAAGCTGACCGATCCCTGCACGCCCTTCGTGTCCGCCACGCCGGCCAGCCTGGCCGACGTCCGCGTCACGTTGGTCACGTCGCCCGTGACCGCCACCGGAGCGGACGGAGGGGTTGAAAATGAGGCGGCCGCGCTCTCGCCCACCCCGCCCGTGGTCTCGACGCGCACCTTGCTCTGGTAGGCGGTGTTCGGTGCGAGACCGGTCAGGTTCGCCGTGACCATCCCGTCGGTGACGCCGCTCTGCTCAGGCGTCAGGAACGGTGTGCCGCCCACGGGGGTGATCTCGAAGCGCACCGTCGCGGGCGCGCCGTCGGTGTCCACGGTGCCCCCGACCGTCGCCGTGGTCGCCGTGATGGCGCTCGCACCGCCGACAGTCGCAGTCGGAGGCCTCGGGAGCGTCGTGAAGGTGCCCTCTTTGACGGTCGTCCCCCCGTCCGAAATTGCCGTCAGGCGGTACAGGTACGTCGTGCGTTTCGTCAGGCCGGTCAGGGGCTCCGAAATGGGTTGCGTCGAGGTCGACGCCGCCTGGTGACGCACCCTCGTGGTTCCCGCTTCCGGACTGAGCTCGAGCTGATACCGAGCGGCGGCGCCCTGGGTGTTCAGGTTGCTGGCGATGGTGACCGTGGAGTCGGTCAGATTCGACACGACGGGATCCGTCAGCGCCGGGGGCGATCCGACGTACTCGAACGCGCCGATGTCCGTGGCTGCGCCGAGCGTGCGCAGATTGCCGTTCAGATCCAGCTCGCCGATGGCGACCCCGGTGTTCGTCCCGGCGTCGACCGAGGCCGACGCGGACGTGGGGCGGAAGTCCCCGGCGGCGGCGTTCACCCATGTTCCCCGCGCCGCGACCTGCTTGCTGACCAGCACGCTGCCCATGTTCGCCTCCGTGAGCCACATCGACGAGCTGATCGACCCAGTGCGACCGTTGCCGCCGAGGTCCGTCTCGGCACCCTCGAACGCCGAGTTGACCGCCGAGGAACCGTCCTCGCCCTGGTAGTAACCGACGCCGCCGCTGATCGCCGTGCTGTTGCGTAGGACAGCTCCGGCAGCGTCGGGATTGACGCCGGCGAAGCTGTTGCGTCGGACGATGCACAGGGAGTTCTTCAGCGTGGACGCGCCGATGTGGCAGGCGTCGACGAATGAGTTCTGAGGCACGATCGAGACGATGCGCTCCGCGACCGACCCCTGGGTCACGAAGAGACCGCCGTTGCTGTAGAGCCTCGCCTGCGCTGCTGAAGCGCAGTTCGACGTCGGAGAGGGTGTCCCCGGCGACGGTCTTGAAGTCATTCTTCATGTAGACCACCGGCCGGTCCACGCCGATCACCGCGCCCCTGATCGTGAGCGGCTGCGTGAGGGTGATGCCGGCGAGGGGGCTGCTCTCCGAGCCGTAGGTGCCTTGCCCGATCACGACCGTGTCTCCGCTCGCAGCGCCGCTGATCGCGATGGGCAATCCGCAGGGCGCGCCAGCTGAGCAGTCGGCCGCGGGCGCTGGGTCCGGTGTGCTGTAACGCGTTGCGGCAGAGGCCGGCGATGCTGCCGTGCAGAACACGAGCAACATCGGCACTGCCCCCCTGAGCAGACGAATCATCCAGCGATCTCCCGCGGCGGACAGTACACCTTTGACCGCCGTTCGGTGTGGACGTCAATCCTTTGGACCGACGTGGGCGCTGTTGCGGACCGTCAGGGTGCTGGATCCCGAGATCGCGACCGATCTTCCTCACGCGCCGGAAGTCGATCTCTCAGCACATGAGCGGAGCGGGAGGGATTCGAACCCCCGGGCCGCGTGAACGGCCGGCTGCTTTCAAGGCAGCTGCATTCAGCCTGACTCTGCCACCGCTCCTATGAGGTACTTCGACTGAAGCGTGACGGACCTGCGGCCCGCATGACAGTCACGTATGAGGTATTCGGTGCCGTCCGGTCGAAGTACGTAGAGCCAATCGTAGGCATTCACAGCGATGCGCTTGACGACGTAGCCGTTGCTGTTGGAGTGGATCCGGCGCAGATCAACGTGCCGCCCAGAGCTGTACTTGCACTGCACACGGCGCAGGCAGCCGTCGTCCACGACGAGGTCGTAAGCGGCGGACTCAGTGACTGGGATCGCGACGTCCCAGCCGAGAGCGGTGAACGTCGAAATCGCTCGGGCCGTCGCCATATCACCTTTGCGCTGGGTCGCTCGCATGCGAACAAGTGTTCCGGTTGCCCCGGCGTTTCGGAGCGCAAGCTCGGCTCAGGCGCGGCGAACTTCGTCAGCCGGCGGGGTGATCCGCCACAATGGCGGCTGCGAATATCGGTTCGGGACCGCTGCCTCTGCGGTCCGGCGGTGTTCTGACTCGGTCCATGCGCTTTCTCGTACCCCTTCTGATGCTGCTCGCGTGCGCGCTGGTGTCCACGGACGCCCGGGCGTTCGACATCGCGATGCAGGACGACCAGACGATCCTGCACCAGTCGTGGAACCGGGAGCTGGCGCTCGATCAGTTCGCGGCGATCGGCGGGACGCACATCCGCATCAACATGGACCACAAGCGCGAGAAGCGCTTCGAGAACAACATCAACTTCGGCCTGCGCTACCCGATGCGCCAGTACGACGAGGCGGTCGAGGCCGTACGGCGGCGCGGCATGGAGGTGCAGCTCACGCTGATCTGGAACCGGCGCGACGACCCGGCCTTCGTGGCGGCGTGGATGGGCAACATCGCGCGGCACTTCGGGACGCGGGTCAACCGCTACTCCGTGTTCAACGAGCCCGACCTGTCGCTGCCGCTCGACGGGAGTTGCAACGGCGTAGGCCAGCGCGCGCTGATGAAGCGCTACCCCGGCAAGATGGTCTTCACCTACGGCGCATGGCGGGCACGGGGCGTGCTGGTCAAGGACGTCAACGTCCCCCTGGCCACCGCGTGCCGGCAGTTCAAGCGGGGTCAGGACTACCGCACCACCTTCAACGCCGCCTCGCGGGCGATCCATCAGGCCAACCCGAAGGCCCAGGTGCTGGCGGGGGAGACCTCGGCGCTGGCCGGGCTCGAGTGGTTCGTCCGGGGCGCGCTGCTCAAGCCGCTCAAGCAGGTCGACGGCTGGGCGCACCATCCCTTCCAGCTGCGCGACCTCACGCCGCAGAAGCGCGCGAACGGCTGGGGCGTGGGCAACCTCAAGCAGTTCCGCAGGATGGTCCGGATGCCGGTGTACGCGACCGAGTTCGGTTATCCGCACCCGAACTCGACGATGGACAAGCGCGTGTTCGGCCGGCGGCTGAAACCGAAGGAGATCGCGAAGGCGCTTCCGAGGGCGTGGGCGACGGCGCGCAAGGCGGGCGTCAAGGAGATGCTCCAGTACCAGTGGTACAAGAAGCCCCCGCACCGCACCGAGTACTGGGACACCGCGATCAACAACACCGACAACGGCTCGACGACGCCGGCGTACAAGGCGCTCAAGCGCCTGCTGGACTCCTGGTAACCGCTAGGCGCCGAAGCGCTCCTCGCCGCGGTGCTCGGACTCGATGCCGCCGGGCCCGTGCCCGCTGTCGGGCTCCCCGCGCACCTGCGCGAGCCGGGTGCTGAAGACGAGCCCTACGCCGCCGACGATGTTGCCCGCGATGGCGAGCCCCGTGTTGCGGGCCAAGTCGCCGTAGTCGGAGTGCGCCGTGCCCGCGAAGAGCCCGAAGATCATCTCACCGAAGCCGACCACCGCGTGGTTGAGCGACGGGGCGACAAGCACGAAGCCGATGATCAGCGACGCCAGCACGCGCGCGCTCCCGCTCTCCGCCGACACGACCACCCAGGTGAAGAGCGTCATGACGACGCCGGCGGCGATGGCGCTCATGAAAGCGGGCAGGGCATCGCGGTCGCCGAGCGTGTCGGCCAGGACGCCTGCCTCCGTGAGCACGTCGGGCTCGAGCACCCCCTCGACCGAGAAGATGGCCGCGAACAGGGCAAGGCCGGCGAAGTTGAGCAGCATGGTGAACAGCCACAGCCGCATCAGGCTCTTGAGGGAGTTGCGGCCGGCGACGACCGCGCCCACAGGGACGAGGAAGTTCTCCGTGAACAGCTCCGCGCGCCCGAGGGTGATGAAGACGAAGCCGATGCCGAAGGTGAGGGACGCGAGCACATGCGACGGCGCGGCCGGCAGGACGGTGTGCAGCGCGGCGGTCGTCACCGCGAGAACGACGATGCTGAAGAAGATGTCGGCGCCGCCCGCGAAGCCGGTTGCCGCCAGCGCCGTCCAGCGCCGCCGTAACCGCCGTTCGCCCTCGTCGAGGCTCTCCTCCCAGATCTCCTCCGGACCGCGCTCGGCCATGACCTAGCTCCCCGGTCGCTCGCCCGGACCGGGCACGTTGCGGAAGCGGAACGGCCCGGGTTCGCGCCACGGCTGCACGAACCAGCACTCTCCGTTGATGCCCTCGTCGGCCAGCAGCCGGACGACGGTCTCGGCCACGGTCTCCGCCGGGATGATGTCGAAGCCCGCGTTCACCAGGTCGTCGCGCGCGTCGGCGATGATGGCCGACTCGGCAAAGCCGGGGCAGACGGCGTTGAAGCGCACGCCCTGCCCGCCGAAGACGGGCCCGAGCGCGCGGGCCAGCCCGACGACCGCGTGCTTGTTGGCCGCGTAGATCGGGTCGAGCGGCATCGCGAGCAGGCCCGCGAGCGACGCGGTCGCGACCATGGCGCCGCCTCCGCGCTCGCGGATCGCGCCGAACGCCGCGTGGGCGCCGAAGACGACGCCGTCGAGGTTGATCGACATCGCCCGCCGGTACTTCTCCTCGTCGAAGTCGTCGCCCACGCCGCAGCCGCTCGCCACCCCGGCGTTGAGGTAGGCGTAGTCGAGGCCGCCGCATTCGCGCACGCAGAAGTCGACGGCGGCCCGGTTGGCCTCCAGCGAGCGCACGTCGCACTCGACGAAGCGGCCGCCGACCTCCTCGGCCACCGCCTCGCCCGCGGCGACCGCCACGTCGGCGACGACGACCTCGGCTCCCGCCTCGGCCAGCGCCAGGCAGGTCGCCCGGCCGAGTCCGGATGCCCCGCCGGTCACGAGGGCGACCCTGTCGCGCAGGCCGGAGAGATCGATCGGTTCGGAGAAGACGGTCATGGCGACCGGCATCCTTGCAGCATCGCGAGGGTACGCTCTGCACATGGCGCTTGAGGAGGCGGAGGAGCGGGCCAACACCGACCTGCTCGCGTCGGCGCCCGCACTCGTGCGCGTCGCGGTCACCGCCTACCTGCGGACGCTCGGCTGGGGCATCGGCGTCTCGGTCAGGACGGTCAACGGCGCACTGCGGATCGTGCTCACCGGCCAGGGCGCGGACGCGCTCACCACCGAAGTCCGCGAACAGATCAAACGGCTCGTCGGCGTGGCCGAGATCGAGGCGCGGCTGGGCCGGCTGCCCGAACCCCCGCCCCCGCCGGAGGATGCGAACGGCAACGGCCGGCACGCGGACCACCTCGCGGTGCTCAAGGAGCGCGGCGCCGAGCTGCTCGCCCGCAGCGCGGACGTCGACGATGACGAGCCCGCCCACCCCGCCTACGAACGCATTCTCACGAGCCTTGCCCCCGACGAGGCGCGCATCCTGCGCCTCATGTGCGTCGAGGGCTCCCGGGCGGCTGTGGACGTCCGCACCTGGCGGCCGCTCGACGTCGGCTCCGAGCTCGTCGAGCAGGGCCTGACGCTGATCGGCCAGGAGGCGGGCTGCCGCTACCTCGATCGCATCCCGGCCTACCTGGACAACCTGCATCGGCTCGGCCTGATCTGGTTCAGCCGCGAGCAGCTCGAGGACCTCAGTGCCTACCAGGTGCTCGAGGCCCAGCCCGAGGTGCAGGAGGCACTGCACAAGGCCGGCCGCGCCCGGACGATCCGGCGTTCGGTCCATCTCACCTCCTTCGGCCGGAACTTCTGCGAGACGTGCCTGCCACTCGACACCGCCGGCTTCCTCGCCCTCAAGGACGAGATCTCCGCCGACCGAGCGACGTAGGTGCTCGAAGATCTCACGATCCCGCTTTTCACCGGGATCATCGGCTACATCACGAACTGGTCCGGCATCTGGATGCTGTTCAACCCGCTCGAGTTCAAGGGTGTGCGGCTTCCGGGGCTCTCCTATCTGGCGAAGCTGATGCCGCGCAAGGTCCAGCAGGTGCCGGGCGTCATGCACGGCGGGGTCGGCTGGCAGGGGATCATCCCGAGCCGCGCGGCAAAGATGGGCTCGATCGCGGTCGACAAGACGATCGCCAAGATCGGCTCGGCGTCGGACTTCTACGAGACGCTCGAGCCCGAGAAGCTCGCCGAGCACATCGTCCAGACCTCGCGCGAGGACATCCGCGACCTCGTCGAGCGCACGATGCGCGAACAGAACCCGCGGCTGTGGAACGACCTGCCCTCACAGGCACGCGACGCGGTCCACGAGCGCGTCCAGCGGCAGTTGCCCGAGATCGTCCGCGAGGTGGTCGTGGAGCGGATCGGCACGAACATCGACCACCTGCTCGACGTCAAGCTGATGGTCATCCGCCGCCTGCAGGCGCGCCCCGAGCTGTGCAACCGCATGTTCCGGGAGGTCGGAGAGAAGGAGCTCAAGTTCATCATCAACTTCGGCTTCTTCTTCGGGTTCGTCTGCGGCATCCCGACGATCTTCCTCGTCCACGCGTTCCCGTACTGGTGGGTCCTGCCGATCCTCGGCACCGGGATCGGCTGGCTGACGAACTGGCTGGCGATCACCATGATCTTCGAGCCATCCGAGCCGCGCACCGTGTTCGGGAAGACCTGGCAGGGCCTGTTCCTCAAGCGCCGTGAGCACGCCGCCGAGGTCTACGCGGGCATCGTCACCGACGAGGTCGTCACGGCCGCCAACATCGGCGACGAGCTGCTCAACGGGCCGCGCGGGGACCGCACCCGCCACATGATCGAGGCCGCGCTGCGCCCGGCCGTGGACCGCGCCGCCGGCCAGCTGCAGCCGCTGGTGCGAGCGGCCGTCGGCACCCGCGAGTACGACGCGATCCGCGAGTCGGTCGCGACGGGCGGCGCGGACTACACGCTCACCCCACTGCAGGATCCGGAGTTCAACCGCGAGCAGTCGCGCAAGCTGCGCGAGCAGATGATCTCGCGCATGAAGGAGCTCACCAACCCCGACTTCGCCGAGATGCTGCGGTCGGGGATGAAGGAGGACGAGTGGCTGCTCTTCCTCCACGGCGCCGTGCTGGGCTTCGGTGCCGGTCTGTTGCACCTCGGCATCTTCGGGGTCAGCTGAGCGTGTCCGAGAAGGGCGGCCGCTCACTGTCGCTCACCACGGGTGGCATCACCCTGCTCAGCGTGGTGCTCAGCATCGGCACGACGGTTGGCTTCGGTGTCTCCGGGCCCTGGTGGGTCCGCGTGCTGGCGGGGGTCGTCACGACGCTCGTGCTGACGCTGACGATCAAGTTCGGCACTGCCGCGGGCCGGGGACCGATCGCCAGGCTCGCCGGGTGGGTGATCGGCGCCCCTGGCGACGACGGCGGCCGGGAGGATTCCCGCTAGAGGTCCTTCGCGCCCTCGTCGTCGAGCACCCGCAGGAGCGCGTCGACGACGGCCGGGTCGAACTGCGTCCCGGCGTGCTTGCGCAGTTCGGCCAGGGCACGCTTCGGGCTCATGGCCTTCCGGTACGGGCGATCGCTGGTCATGGCGTGCAGCGCGTCGCACACCAGGATGATCCGCGAACCGAGCGGGATCTCGTCGCCCTTGAGGCCGTCCGGGTAGCCGTTTCCGTCCCAGCGCTCGTGCTCGTGGCGGACGAGGGTGCGCACGGTCTCGAGGAACTCGACCGGCGCGAGGATCTGCTCGCCGACCACGGTGTGGCGCTCCATGATCTCGCGCTCGGCGGCACTCAGCGGACCGGGCTTGTGGAGGATGGTCTCGGGGATCGCGATCTTGCCGATGTCGTGGAAAGCGGCGGCGAAGCGCAGGTCGCGCAGATCGTCCTCACCGACGCCCAGCTTCCGGGCGACCGCTTCGGCCTGCTCGACGATGGAGCGGGCGTGGTCAGCGGTGTAGGCGTCCTTGGCCTCCAGCGCGGCGGCGAGCGCCTCGGCGGTGCCCAGGTAGGCGCGCTCGAGGCGTTCGTAGAGCAGCGCGCCGCGCACGGCCGAGCCGACCTGCGTGGCCACGGTCTCCAGCAGCGTGACGTCGTCATGATCGAACGCGCCCGGCTCGAGCTGCTCGACGTCGATGACGCCGTAGAGGTCCTCGCCCACCCAGAGCGGGACGATCAGCTCCGAGCTCACATCGCGGGTGAAGTCCGCCGTGACGTAGTCGGGTTCCGCGTGTACGTCGTTGGCCAGCACGGGCCTGCGGGTCCGCAGGCAGCGGCCGATCAGTCCGACCTCCGCCGGTTGCCGCCAGAGCTCGTGGCCCGGACCGCGCAATTTGACGGCCTCCACGAACCCGTCGTCGCAGACGCGGATGACTGAGGCATGAAAGAAGCCGAAGGCGCGGTGCAGCTCCTCGACCGCGGCGTCGAGGATCTCGTCGGGTCGCGTGAGCGCAGCGGCGCGTGCGCCGAGCTCGTTGGCCAGCGCAAGCTGCCGGCTGCGCTTGCGCAGGCGCTCGTCGAGCCGCTCCTCGGGCCAGTCGCGCTTCGGCGGCGGCATCGGTGGGGGTTCGGGCAGGCCGCGGTCCTCACGGGCGAAGCGACCGGGCCGGAAGTGGTCTGGCACGCCCCCGAAGGTGTGCGCCCCACCGCGCTGGCCCTCCTGTTTTGCGTAGAGCAGCGCCCGGTCCGCGCGAGCGACCAGTTCGGTGGCGCTGACGCCCGGGCTCCACTCCGCAACGCCCGCGGTCCCGGCGGTGCCACCCGCGGGGAGCAGCTCCTCGATCGCCGAGCCGAGGCGCTCGAGCGCCCGCAGTGCCATCTCGGTCGCGGTCTCCTCGTCGGCGCCCACCGCGAGCAGAGCGAACTCGTCCCCCCCGTAGCGAGCCGCAAGGTCGTAGGGGCGCATGGCGTGCCGCAGCGCGTGCCCCGCGCGGCGCAGCACCTCGTCACCGACCAGGTGGCCGTGGACTTCGTTGATCCGCTTGAAGTCGTCGAGGTCGATGAGGATGAGCGACAGCGGCGGTTGCTCGCCGCGCAGGGCGCGTTCGATCTCCTTGGCCAGCCCGTCGTGCAGCGCGGCATGGTTGAGGCAGCCCGTGAGGCCGTCCGTGCGCGCAACATGGGCGAGGCCGGCGTGGGCGCTCGCGTTCGCGCACGCCGCTGCGGCCAGCTCGGCGAACGTCTCCAGCAACGCGAGGTCGGCCTGCGTGACCGTGCGTGAGCCCTTGTAGCCCACGGTGAGGGCACCGCGCCGCGCGCCCTCCCACTCCATCGGCGCCCCCATCGCACTGTCGAGGTCCTGCGGCAGCGGCGAATCGGCAGCCAGGCCGGCGATCCGCTGATAGTCGTTGGTGAGCATGGCCCGGCCCTGCTGCACGACCTTGCCGGCGAGACCCGCGCCCGGCGGCAGCGTCCAGCCGATCGCCTCGGGCGGCAGACCCAGGCTGGCGGACAGGACCAGGCCGACCTCGTCGCCCCGATAGACGCCGGCGATGTCAGCACCGGTGACGGTCACCGCCTCCTGACAGATGCGTGCGAGCACCGTCTCGAGGTCGAGCGACTCATTGAGCGACTTGGCGGCACGGGTGAGCGCGTGCTGCTGGCGGGCCTGCAGCGCGTGCTCCTCGACGGTGCGCAAACGGTCGAGCGCAGCCGCTCCGGCATCGGCGAAGGCGGTCGCGATCTCGCCGTCGACGAGTTGCTCGTCGAGTCCGTGCAGGATGAGGACACCGTCGAGCCGGTCGGCGGATCGCAGGAGCAGCAGCAGCCCGCCTCCGTGGGCCACGCCGGGGTCGAGCAGCGGGGCGAGCTCCCGCATCCTCGCCTCATCCGGCCGCACCAACCGCAGCCGGCGGTCCAGCATCTCGGCCAGGGTCGGGACGGCGTCGAGCGAGATCTCCCGGCGGAGCGGGGCATCGGACACCGTCCCACTGAGCAGCCGCAGCCGGCGGCCCGGCGCCTGGGCGACCAGGATGGCGCCCTCCGCGCCGAAGTATTCGCAGGCCTCGCCGACGATCGTCGCATGGATGTCGTCGGCCGTGCCCTCGGTCGTCGCCGCCAGAAGACGTGCGACAGCCACGAGGGCACCGACGGCGCTGTCGCTTTCGCGGCTCACCGAGGTCACTCAATCATCTAACGACATCGAGAGGACACTGTTTACACTGCACCGCCGATCCCGGAGAGGTGGCCGAGTGGCTGAAGGCACTCGCCTGCTAAGCGAGTAACGGGCGAAAGTTCGTTCGCGGGTTCGAATCCCGCCCTCTCCGCTCATGTCTCCCCACCTCGCTGCCGATCAGAACCCATGCGCCTCGGCGTCCTGATCGCTGCTGTCCTGATTGCGCTCATTGCGCTTCCCGCAGCGGCTGAAGCGCGCGGTTGCGCCGGTTCACGGCAGCTGCCGACGCTCAAGTCCTATCCGCCCGGGAGCCTGACGGTGGAGCCCACGGACGTCAGCGGAACCGAGCGCTACCACCTGACCTTCGGGACCTCGGTGGGGAACGTGGGCCGTGGTCCGTTGACGATGATCGCCCGCCGCCCCAGTCGCTCCACGGACGTCCTGCAGACGGTCCAGCGGATCCGGTGCTCGCGGCACGGCGCTGTCGATCGGGGCCACGTGGGGCAGATGCGCTACTTCAACATCCGCACCCATCATCACTGGCACCTGCGCGACCTCGAGCGCTACCGCCTCATCCGCGTCGGCCGGTCGGCCGCCTATGACGCCGAGAAGCAGGGCTTCTGCCTCGGCGACTCCTACGGGCTCAAGCAGGGCGTCCCGAACACGCCGCGCAGCGCGCAGTTCTCGGGCGATCTCAGCAGCGCGTGCGGGCGCGGCCGTCCGCGAGCCAAGCGCGTCCGGCTCGGCCTCTCGGTCGGTTGGGGGGACTCCTACCCGCCCATCATCGAGGGCCAGTTCGTCGACGTCACGGGCGTGCCCTCGGGCATCTATCGCCTGCTCATGGAGGTCGATCCCCACGAGCGCCTGATCATGGGCACCCGCCGCCACTCGACCGCCGGCTTCGACTTCGTCATCGGCTACCCGAACGGCCAGCGAGGCGGTCCGGCCATCGTCGAGTTCCTGGGCGAGTGTTACAACCGCAGCTCGTGCGCGTCCGAACAACCGGTGAGCGAGCCGACGTCAGGCGCGGCCGCCCTGGGTCGCGCTTCCACCGTCGGCAGCGCGCTCGCCTCCTGACGAGCGGGGGGCGCGGAGACGCCAACGGTCACCGGTCGCACCCCGGCTAGACTTCGCCGTCGCGTTGCGCCAGTAGCTCAGCTGGATAGAGCGTCGGTCTACGGAACCGAAGGTCAGGGGTTCGAATCCCTTCTGGCGCATGAGGAAAGTCCCGGTTGGCAGCGCAGACCAGGGTGCAGGACCACTCAGGCTCTACAGGCGGTGGTCAGCGCCTCCGGCAGGCGCGGTACCTGCGGGTGGTCGACACCCTGCGGCCGTCGGTCGTCTTGGCAGTGACCTTCAGGACGACTCGACCGATGCTGAGCCGTCTCAGGACGAAGGATGCCGCGGCCCGCGCGCCTTGGAGAGACTTGACACGCTTTCCGTTGACCCGCGCCTCGATGCGCTCGTAGGTCACGCCGGGCAAGCGCCGGACACGGATGCGGAAACCGCCACGGCGGGCACACCGGCGGCGACTGCGCGGCTCGGCGGGAAGGGCGAATACGCGTTTGGCCCGCAAAGGGGGGACGACCGTCGGGCCTGGCGTCGGGGTCCCCGTCGGTCCCGGTGTCGGGGTTGCCGTCGGGGCGGTTGTCGCGGTCGCGGACGGTCCCGGTGTCGGTGTTGACGTTGGTGTTGACGTTGCGGTCGGGGTCGGCGTTGCGGTCGGCGTTGCGGTCGGCGTCGGCGTTGCGGGCGGGGTCGACGTTGCGGTCGGCGTCGGCGTTGGGGTCGGGGTCGGCGTCGGGACAGGGGTCGCGCTGGCCGTCACCCCGTAGATGTCGGCGACGGCGTCAAGGTCGGTCGGTGCCAGCGGCTCGTTGGTGGTGAAGATGACCACCGTGCCATCGCTCGAGGAGCCCGCGTAGCCGACGTCGTGAGCGTTGTTACCACCTGGGGAGAGGTGGCTTGTGGTCGTGCCGGTGCGTTCGTACAGGTCGCGGAAGGTGTCGGTGTCGGTGGCGGCGAGCGACTCGCTGCTCTCGAAGAGGGCACGGCTTCCATCGGCGGAGATGCCGACGAGACCGGCCTCGAAGAAACCGTTGCCGCCCTGCGAGATATGGGTCACAACGCCACCCGAGCGTGAGTAGACGTCGGCGCTGTCGTCGGTGTCGGTCGCCGTCGCCCGCTCTCCCGTCTCGTAGAAGACGACCAAGCCGTCCGTCGAGGCAGCGGCGAACGAGGCATGGAACGTGCCGTTGCCGCCGGGGGAGATCAGCTGCGTGGAGCCGTTCGCACGCTCGTAGACGTCACGGCTGGCGTCGGTGTCGTCGACCACGAGCGATTCCGTGGTCTCGAAGAAGACGCGCGCGCCGTCGGCCGATGCACCACCGAACTCCGCGAGCGCCGGCCCGTTTCCGTTGATGGCACCCTGCGAGATCTGCGTGGTGGTGCCGCCCGCCCGCACGTAGAGGTCGAGCTCGACGTCGGTGTCGGTCACCGCCAGACGCTCGGTGCTTCGGAAGAAGACGCGCGTGCCGTCCTCCGACGCGCCGTCGTAGTCGGCCACGTCGTTGCTGTTGCCGTTGATCTCACCCTGCGAGATCTGCGTGGTCGAACCGCCGGCGCGCTCGTAGAGGTCCGCGGCGGTATCGGTGTCGGTTCCACTGAGGACCTCGGCGGTCCGGAAGAAGATGCGCGACCCGTCGGCGGAGGCGCCCTCGAAGAACGCGCTCTGGGTGCCGTTGCCGTTGACCGCACCCTGAGAGGTGCGGGTGGTGACGTTCCCACTGGACTCGAAGATGTCGCGCGCACCATCGGTGTCGTCGGCGGTGAGCTGCTCACGCGTCTGGAAGAAGGCGCTGGACCCATCCGCGGCGGCGAACAGGAAGGTCGCCCCGTGCGACGGATCGTTGCTGTTGCCGTTGATCGCGCCCCGGGATAGGTGACTCGTCACACCGCCGGTGCGCTCGTAGACGTCGACGATGGTGTCGGAGTCGGTCCCCAGCAGCGACTCGCTCGTCTCGAAGTAGACATGCGTGCCGTCCGCGGACGCGCCGGCGAAGCGGGCGTCGAAGGCTCCGTCGCCGCCCACGGAGATCTGGGTCGTCGTGCCGTTGAACCGTTCGTAGACGTCGCGGCTCACGTCGGAGTCGGTGACCGCGAGTGGCTCGTCACTCTCGAAGAAGACGCGGCTGCCGTCGGCGGACGCGCCGACGTAGAGAGCGTCGGACGACCCGTTGCCGTTGACCTCCCCCTGGGAGAGATGCTCCGGATTGCCATGGTCCGCCCCGGCCGTGGCGCTCAGGGTCCCCGCCGCGCAGACGCCAACGACGGCAAGGCCCACACGCAGTCGTTCCCAACGTCCGGTCATCGTCCTGTCCCTTTCTCGGCGGCGTACGCCTGCATCACCTGTGGTGAGCCGAGGCCAGGCGAACCAAGGACACCTCCGCGGGGCCGTCAGAGCGCGGACCCTGGACGCAAGCTATTCGATGGGCGTGGCGGAGTAAAGCCGTCGCCGAAGGCCGGCGGGCTGGCTGCATGCCGCGCCATCTCTGCGCCGAGCGACCACCGGCCGATCAGGTCGTGTGGACCGTCGCACGCTGCGCGCGACTCGCCCTGATCAACCCTGGCGTTGCGCGACGTGATCGGCGGCGTTCGCCACGGCGTTCGCCTTGTCCTCGAGGGACATGGCTCCCGGGTGCCCGACACCCGGCCATGGGGTCAGGAGCAGCAGGAGGCGGGTGTCGGAGACCGCGTGAATCGCATGGCGCTCGCCGGGGTCGAACTCCACCACGAGTCCCGGCGCAGCGTCGATCCGCTCCCCGGCGGGGGTCGTGATCTCGGCCTTGCCGCTGATGATCGACACCCACGCTCGTTCGTGGACCTGGTGGTCCTGCAGGCTTTCGCCGGCTGGGACGGCCAGGGCGATCGCGCGGGCGTCGTCGGTCGACGAAAGGATCCGTGGTGCGCGGGGGTCCAGCTCGAGGTCGTTGAGGTCCCAGCTGTTCATGTCGCCTCCTGTTGGAGTGCGTCGCGCTCCTGCTGCGGCGCGGCCACTGTTGCTGAACCTACAGGGCAGGTCCCGCAACCGCCCGGGGGGTGACTCAGTCCACGATCCGCACGTCGCCCGTCAGGAAGGCAGCGAAGGCGAACCAGAACTGCTGGTCGTGGGCGACGCGCTCGAGGCGCTTGCCCTCCCCTGCGCCCGAAACGCCATGACCCGAGATGTCCCAGACCGTCCCGTCGGCGCCGGTGAACCGGGCGGGATCGCCGGGGTCTGCCTCGAGGGGACCGGAGGCGGGCTGTTCGCAGATCGCAGCGGTCCCGATGTCGCGGGAGTCCTCGATGCGGTCCGCGTCGAGCGCCGACGCAACACCCGGCGCCCACAACGCGACGAGCCTGCGCCCGAAGGCCTCGAAGCTCAGCGCGCCCTTTCGCTCGGCGACCGCGAAGGGCACCACGACGGCGTCCCGGCCGCGGCGGACCGCGAGGACGCGCTCCTTGGGCGGCAGCCGCGGGTCGGATTGCTCGTCGAGCAGGAACGGCTCACTGTCAGCCTCGTCGTAACCCGCGTAGGGGTTGCGCCCGTAATCGCGGTCGAACGCTGTGTCCTGCGAGAGGACGAGCGCGCCCGGATGGCTGCGGACCACAACCGCCATGCTGAGGATGAGGGCGCGTTGCTCGAGCCGGGTGCCGGCCCGCGCGCCGACGATCGCCTCGCCCGTCGCCTGCCGCCACGAGGACTCCGTCCACGCGCCGGTCGAAGACGATCGCCGTGTTGCACAGCGGGCAGAAGGTGACCGCCAATGGCTCGCCGTCGAGCTCGTCGCGGTGACGTTCGTGACCGAGGTCGGGGTCCGCGGCGATGACTTCCGCGGATCGGCGGTCCAGGGCCGACGCGCCGTCCCGCGGTTGTAGCGCAGGTGTCAGCGCGTCAGGTCACGCAACCGGGCGATGACGCTGTCCGCGACGCCGCCGGGCGTGCCGTCCCGCTCGCCACCCAGCGAGCGCAGCCCCGTCACCGTGCGTCGCAACGACGCGAGCAACCGGTTGCACGGCGGGCAGATCTCCGCGTGGGCCGCGATGCGCTCGCGATCGGCCGGGTCGAGATCGTCGTCGATGTAGTCCGATGCGTGCGCGACAGCAAGGCGATGGTCGCGCCAGAAGCGAACGGGGTGGCGGAGCATCGAGCGCATCATTCGAAGCGCTCCGGAAGGTGGCGCTCGACCGCTTCGCGCACCGCGAGCCGCGCGCGGTGCAGGCGGCTCTTGAAGGCAGCTTCGCCGATGTCCATCGCCCGCGCCGCCTCTGTGGTGCTGAGGCCCTCGATGTCGCGCAGGATCAGCGGCGCGCGGTACTCGGGCTCCAGGCCCCGGATGGCCGTTTCGAGCACCGTCCTCAACTGTTGCTGCTGCGCGCGCTCCTCGGGACCCGGTCCCGGGTCGGCGGGCTGAACGAGTTCGTCCTCGAGCGACCCGACCACGGCTCGGCTCCCGCGGCGACTCGTCAGCCGGTTCGCCTCGTTGACGCCAATGCGGTAGAGCCATGTGAAGAACTGGCTCTCGCCCCGGAAGCGGTGGATCGACTTCCACGCGCGCAGGAAGGCCTCCTGGGTGACCTCCTCGGCCTCGTGGTTGTCGTCCAGCAGTCGCAGCACGACGGCGTGGAGCCGGTCGGCGTACCGCCGGACGAGGTCCTCGAAGGCGCCACGGTCGCCCTGCTGGGCACGCCGGACCAGGTCGCCGTCGTCGGGGGCGGCGTGAGGCTCCGTCATCATGCGTTCGACGTGGCCCGCATCCCTGAGAGCTTGCCATGAACGCCGCCGGTCACAGGCAGGTCGCCTCAGCGCCCGCCGGCGGGCCCGGTGTCCTCGGGTCGCTGTGCCCCGCACAATCGCTTTCGACCGACGCGACTGGAAAACGGTTCAGGCGTATTCCCGCTGAACCGTCGGCCCCGCCGTCCGGTCTGATGGCGTGATGCCTTCGATGCCCAGGTGGCTCGCCCGCGCCGTGATCGCGACCCGCCCCGAGCACCCCGACACGCGTGCGGCACTGGCAGCGCGCTGGCAGGCTCTGCCCGCGCACACCAGGACGGACGCGCAGCTGCTCGGGCGCCGCACCGTGGGCTGTGAGGGGACGCAGGGTGTCTTCCCGAGGTGCGACCTCGCCTGCACGCCGTGCTACCACGGACGCGAGGCGCAGCAGGTGCCGACGGACGGCGCCCACACCGTGCGCGAGGTCGAGCGTCAGATGCGGCTGCTGCGCGCCGAGCGCGGGACGGGGCAGCACGCCCAGCTGATCGGCGGCGAGGTGAGCCTGCTGCCCGCGGCCGACCACGCCGCGACGCTGGAGCGCATGGTCGCCTTCGGGCGCAAGCCGATGAGCATGTCGCACGGCGACTTCGACGAGGCCTACCTGCGCGACCTCGCCCTGCGTCCCGACGGCAGTCCGCGCTTTCGCGTGCTCCGCATGGCCGGTCACTTCGATTCGCTGATGCTCGGCCGCCGCGGGGTGCCCCGACCGCGCACCGAGCGTGATCTTGCGGATGCGCGCGCGGCGTTCGTCGCCATGTTCCGCAGGCTGCGCGCAGATCACGGGGCGCGGTTCGACCTCGCCCACACCATGACCGTGACGCCGCGCAATCTCGGCGAGGTCGCCTACGTGACCGAGTCGCTCCTGAACTCGGGCTTCGGAATGCTGTCGTTTCAGCCCGCGGCCCATGTCGGCAATCCGAAGCGCTGGAAAGAGGAATACCAGGCGGCGACGATTGACACCGTCTGGGCGCAGATCGAGGCCGGGGCGGGCCGGCGGCTCCCGTGGCGCCATCTGCAGACGGGCGACGCGCGCTGCAACCGCGCCGCGTACGGCGTGGTGGCCGGTGGCCGCTGGTTCCCGTTGCTCGAGGACGACGACGCTCGCGACCTGCGCGTGCGCGACGTGTTTCTCGCCACGGTCGGCAGCACGGACTTCGACCGCTCCCCGGCCGCCGTCGCCGGCACCGTGCTGCGGATCGTCGCCCGTCACCCGGGCACGCTTCCTGCCGCGGCGGCCTGGGCGGTCCGCTTCGCGCGCCGGGTCGGTCCGCGCCGGCTCGTCCGGGGACGTCCGCGGCCGCTCACCTTCGTGGTCCATGCCTTCATGGACGCCCGGCTCGTCGAACCGGCGTGGGCGGCCATGGAACGAGACGAGGAGGCCGAGGATCCGGAGGTGCGCGGCGCGCAGGAGCGCCTGCGAGCGTGCTCGTACGTGATGGCGCATCCGGACACCGGCCGCACCGTCCCAGCGTGTGCGCAGCACGTCGTCTTCGACCCACCGGCGAACGTCCGGCTGCGGTCGCTGCTGAAGGCGGGCGGCCGATGACCGGCCTCACCGCGGGCGAGGCGTGGGCGGCCGACGCGCTCGAGCGGCTCCGGGCGCAGCGGTTCGCACCAAGCGCCCAGCACGCGTTCTTGAAGGCCTCGTACGCGCGGGCCGAGGATGTCCGGGCCGCGCGTCCCGGGCTTGTGTGTCAGGCACGGCGGTGGGAACTCGTCGGAGCGTGCGCCACCGGTGCCCTGCTCGCCATCCGGCGACCGTTCTCGCCACGCTTCGCCCTCGTCGCCACCGGATGGTGGGGGTCGGTCTCCGCCATGCTCGAGTGGCACCTCGGGATGGTGGAGTCCGAGCAGGGCGTGCCGCAGCTCCTCGGCCGCGCCGACGCGCTCACGCTCGCGCGGGCCTGGGCGGTGCCGGTGCTCCTCGACCGTCCACACCCGGCAGTCATCGTTCTCGCGGGAGCAAGCGACG
Organism: uncultured Solirubrobacteraceae bacterium; assembly: GCA_963781415.1. Classification (GTDB taxonomy): domain Bacteria; phylum Actinomycetota; class Thermoleophilia; order Solirubrobacterales; family Solirubrobacteraceae; genus DATLGB01. Next base: position 1,264,041 of record CAWAFT010000002.1, on the reverse strand, counting down.
CGCTCGACGGGAGGCTCGCCCGCGCTGGCACGCCGACGCGCGCCGGGCGTGATCTCGAGGGGCTCGTGGATGCCGTGGCGACCGTTGCGGCGACCGCCGGCCTGGTGCGCGTGGGGAAGCTGTCGCGCCGCAGCGCGGGCCTCGAGGCGGCGCGCGTACTCACCGGGACGGCCTACGCGACGGTTACGTACTTCGCGCGCGCCCGCCGTCCGGGCCCGGGAACGCCGCGTGCCGCGCGGATGACCACCCCGGTCCGGGTCGGGGGCCTCGCGCTCGCCTCGGCCGGACGCGACCGGCGCGGCCGCGTCCTCACCGGAGCCTCGCTTGCCAGCCTCGGACTGCTCGCCTCATCGTTCCCTCGGGCGCGCTCCTGATGCTCGACGGTCGCACCCGGGCGCTCATCACTCCGGCCCTGGCCACGGTCGCCGCACGCCTCAGCGACCGCGGCCTCACGGCGGGGGCGGTGACCGCGGCCGGGCTCGTCGTCGGGATCGGAGCATGTGTGGCGGCGGCGCTCGGCGTCTGGTCGCTGGCCCTCGGCCTCTGGCTGGTCAACCGCATCCTCGACGGCCTCGACGGCGCGATCGCGCGCCACCGTGGGCCGACCGACCTCGGTGGGCTGCTCGACTTCCTCGCGGACTTCGTGGTCTACGGCGGGTTCGTCGTGGGCGTCGCGATCGCGCTCGAGGACACCCGCGTCGCGTGCGTGGTGCTGCTCGCGCTCTACCTGCTCAACAACGTCGCGCTGCTGAGCTTCGCCTCGCTGATCGAGAAGCGCCGCATGGCCTTCGGCGACGAGCGGTCGCTGCGCTTCACCGCCGGGCTCGCGGAGGGAACGGAGACGATCGTCGCCTACGTGCTCATCTGCCTGGCGCCGGCGCACGCGCAGGCGATCGTCTGGGCGTTCGCGGTGATCGTCGCGATAACGGTCCTGCAGCGCGTCCGGCTCGCGGTGGTCACGCTCGGCGCGCCCACAGGCGACGCAGGCTTGAGCGCCACGCGGGCCGCACCCGGTAGCGCGGCGCGGCGTACTTCTCGCGCACGTAGTCATCGGCGGCTCGGGCGGGCCCTTCCGCCAGGGTCGGATAGGCGTGCACCGCGTTCGACACCGCATCGATCTTGTCGCCCGCCACCACCCGTGCGGTGAGTTCGGCGATCGCCTCGCCGGCTCCTGCGGCGGCCACCGTCGCACCGACCAGACGGCCGCGCTTGTCTCCCACCAGCAGAGCGAACCCCGACGGGACGCCGTCGGTGATCGCCCGGTCGAGCGTCGCGTAGGTGCTGTGCGCAACGACCGTGTCATCCCCCCAGCGCTCACGCGCTTGGGCTTCGGTGAGGCCGACGTGGGCGACCTCCGGATCGGTGAAGGTGACCCACGGGATCGTGGTGTCGACGCGGCGCCGGGTCCCGAGCAGCGCGTTGACCGCAGCCACACGGGCGTGGTGGGCGGCGACGTGCGTGAACGGCAGCTGGGCGGTCACGTCGCCGGCGGCGTAGATGCGCCGGGCGCTCGTGCGCAGGTGATCGTCGACGACGATCGCGCCGCGGTCGTCGAGCTCGACCCCGGCCGCCTCGAGGCCGATGTCCTTCGTGCGCGGTGCGCGCCCGGCCGCCACGAGCACGGCGTCGAACGGGATGGCATCGCGCTCTCCCCTCGTCTCGACCAGCAGCTCAGCCGCAGCGCCCTCGGGCCGTCGCACCTCGATGGCCTTCGTGGACAGCCGGAGATCGATCCCCTCGGCGGTGAGGCGGTCCGCGATCAGCTCCCCCGCCGCCGGTTCCTCCTTGGCCAGCAGACGGTCGGCGACCTCGACGACGGTGACGGTGGCGCCCAGCCTCGCGAAGGCCTGACTGAGTTCGCATCCGATGGGTCCGCCACCGAGGACGACGAGCCGTTGCGGCAGTGTGCGCAACGACCAGACGGTCTCCGTCGTGAGAATGTCGTCGCCGGTGAGGCCGTCGACCGGCGGCGGGCTCGGCGCCGAACCGGTGGCCACGATCGCGGAGGTGAAGTGCAGCTGGCGCCCGGCGACCGTGATCGTCCGCGCATCGAGAAATCGGCCCTCGCCGGCGATGACCTCGACGCCCGCCTCGCGCAGGCGCCCAGGAGAGTCGTGCGGTTCGATCGTCGCGATCGCAGCGTGCACACGGTCCATCACCCGCGCGAGGTCGATCACGGGTTCGACGGGCTCGAGGCCCACGGCGTCCGCGTGCCGCATCCGGTGGGCGGCGTGCCCGGCGGCGATCAGGCTCTTGCTCGGCACGCAGCCGGTCCACAGGCAGTCGCCGCCGGTGCGGTCGCGCTCGATCAGCGCGACGCGCGCGCCCATGCCGGCGGCGATGAATCCCGACACGAGTCCGGCGGTGCCACCACCCAGGATGACCAGGTCGTAGCGCTTCATGAGGACTCCGGAGCCAGGCGGTTCGACGGCAGGACCCAGGCATGCTCCTCGGGAAGCTCGACGTCCACCTTCTCGCCCGCGCGGGGTGCGGAGGCAGGCGCGACGTGTGCCTCGATACGGCGCCCGTCGCAGTCGACGACGACGCGCACGTGTGAGCCGACGTAGTGGGCTTCGACGACCGTTCCCTCGAGCGTGCCGCCCGAGTCGAGGCGCACGTGCTCGGGCCGGATCGCCAGCGTCCCGCCGCGGTGGCTGACCAGGTTCGCCACGCCGAAGAAGCGCGCCACTGCGGCGCTCACCGGCCGCTCGAACAGGGCGCGCGGCTCGTCGTGCTGGATGATCCGCCCTTCGAGCATGAGCGCGATGCGGTCGCCGAGCTCAGCGGCCTCGGCGCGGTCGTGGGTGATGACGATCGTGGTGAGCTGCCGCTCGCGCTGCACGTCGCAGATGACCCGTCGCAGCGCGCTGCGGCGGTTGGGGTCGAGCGCTCCGAGCGGCTCGTCGAGCAGGAGGAGCTCCGGGTCACCGCTCAGGGCGCGGGCGAGCGCCACGCGCTGCTGTTCGCCGCCCGAGAGCCCGTGCACCCGGCGTCTGGCCAGCGCCGCGATGCCCACCTCCTCCAGGTGCCCGGCGGCGGCCTTCCGGCGCGCCTTGCGTCCCGCGCCGGCGGCGCGCAGCGGCAGGGCGACGTTGTCGAGCACGTCGAGGTGGGCGAGCAGGCGGGGCTCCTGGAAGACGACGGCGGTACCGCGCCGGTGAGCGGGAAGCCTGTCGATCCGGTGGCCGCCGAGCACGATGCGGCCCTCCCGGAGCGGCTGCAGGCCGGCGATCGCGCGCAGCAGAGTGGTCTTGCCTGCGCCAGACGGTCCGACGAGCGCGAGGCGGGTCCCCGCCGCGACGTCCAGCGACAGGCGCTCGAGCACCGGCGTCTCCCCCGGAGCAACGGTCAGGCCTGCGCAGCTCAGCGCGGCGGCGCTCACAGCGCGTGCCTTCCCGCTCGGGCGGTGACGACCAGCGCCGCGACGGCCGGCGCCAGGAAGAGGAGCGCGAGCGAAGCGGCGACCTGAGGGTCGGCCCCGATGAACGGCAGCAGTACGACCGGCAGCATCGGCCGGCCGGCGCCGATCGCCAGGCTCGAGCCGTAGTCGCTCCAGGAAACGAGGAAGCCGAGCAGTGCCGCGGCAGCCACGGTCGGGGCCGCCGCGGGCAGGGTCACCCACGCCAGCCGCCGCGCCGGCGACAGGCCGCTCACGCTCGCCATCTCCTCGGCGGCGGTCAGACCCGGGCCGAACCCGGCCATGAGGATGATCGTCACGTAGGGGAGTACGAAGGTCAGGTGTGCAGCGACGAGTGCGAAGGTCGTGCCGTCCAGGCCGATCCGGATGAACCACTCCGTCAGCCCGGTGCCGAGCGCGTAGCTCGGGACGAGCAGGGGCATGGCCAGCAGCAGGAAGACCGGTGCGGAGTGGCGCAGGCGCCGTTCGCCGAGCACGCGGGCCGCCGGCCAGCCGAGGATGAGCGCGACGGCCACGGTGAGCACGGCCACCACGAGCGAGTTCGTGAAGGCGGTGCCGATCTCCCCGGAGAAGGCGATCCGCAACCCGCGCAACCCGAACTCCTGCGGCACGACGGCGGGCGCCCGCCACACGTCCGCGAAGGCGCGCACCACGAGCGCCAGCAGCGGAGCGGCGATCAGCACCGCGACGAACGGCGCCACCAGGCGTCGGGCGCGTTCAGTCACCCTGCGCGTCCCGGGCGGCGCGGACGGCGAACACGGCGAGCAGCATCGCCGCCAGCGAGGTCATCAGCAGGGCGGCAGCGGCGGTGCTCTGGCCGGCGACGAGGTCGTCCTGGGTCGCGCGCAGCGCGTACTCGGCGACCGTCGGCGGATAGGACGGCCCGAGCGCGAGCGGGACCTCGAAGGCGCCGAGCACGAAGGCGAACACGATGATCGAACCGGCGACCAGGGGCGCGCGGATCGTCGGCCACGTCACCCAGCGGGCTCGTTGCCACGGGGACACGCCGAGCGCGGCGGCGGCCTCGTCGCGCTCGGCGTGACCCCGCCCAAGGGCGGCCAGCAGCAGGAGCACGAGAAACGGCGTCTCCTTGTAGACGTAGACGAGCACGACGCCGAGGCCGGCCTCGTCGCGCACGAGCGTGATCGGCAGGCCGCCGAGCAGCCGCTCCGCCAGGCCGCCCGGCGCCAGCCACACCACGGCCACCGTCGCGACGAGCAGGTGCGGGACCGGGACGGGCAGCGCGAGCAGGGCGCGGACGCGCGTCCCGCTGCGGCGGGCGGTGAGCGCGATCGCCACGGCGAGGCCGGCGGCGAGCAGCGTGCTCAGCGCCGCCGTGCGCAGCGTGAAGAACACTGCGTCGCCGAAACCGGGGTCGGCGAACAGCGCGGTCCATGCGTCGACCGTCACCTCGCCGCCCAGCGGAAGGAGGCTGGCCCGCATGGTCCCCACCAGGGCGCCGCCGAACAGCACCACCAGCGTCAGCGACGCGGGCAACAGCAGCGCATGATTGCGCCACCGGGATCGCAACAGGCCCGCTATCGCAGGATCTCCTGCGTCCAGCGCCGCTCCAGGGGAGCGACCTGCGCCGCGGGCAGCTCACCCACGGCGGTGCCGAAGTCGGCGAGCACATACGGGCCGGCGCTGTCGGCGAAACGCTGGGCCTGTGCTCCCAGCCGGTCGGCGTCGAGAACGGTGGGGTTGCCGAGCGCTTCGAGCTTCGCGGCCTGCAGCTCGGGGCTGAGCAGCAGGTTGGCCAGGACCTTGGCGCCGGCCTGGTGGGCGGCGTTGGCCGGAATCGCCACGAAGGAGACGTTCTGCAGCGTGCCGTCGCCGAGCACGAACGGCCGTACCGACCGTGCGAACTCGCCGCGCTCGACCGCGGAGGCCACGAAGGCCGACTCGTAGGACATCGCGAAGTCGACCTTCCCGTTGCCGAACAGCGTGCTCAGCTCGGCCTCGGACTTCGGGTAGCTCGTTCCCTCGCGGTAGAGGAAGGGCTTGAGTTCCTGCAGGTAGGCGAAGGCCTCGTCCTCACCCTTCGCCGCGACGACCTGCCGGACGAACGCCGAGCCCGTGAAGTCCGGTGGCGCCGGATACGTGAACCGCCCGGGATTCTCCTTCGCGTAGGCGAGCAGAGCGTCGAGATCGGCCGGGGGCTGCGGCACGCGGTCCCGGTCGCGGGCGAACACGAAGGCAGCACGCTGCCAGGGAGACTCCTGTCCCTCGACGGGGACCTGAAAGTCCTCCGCAATGGCGGGGTCACCGGGGTCGACGTAGCGCTTCGCGTTGGGCAGTGCGCCCGCCCAGTCCTTCAACCACAGGCTCGCCTCCTTGCCCGTGGCGAAGTTCTCGCCGTTGATCCAGACGAGATCCACCGCGCCGCCCGTCTCCTTGCCGGCCCGGCGTTCGGCCACGATGCGCTGCACCGCGTCCGCGGTGTCCACGACGGGGACGCGGTCGACCGTTATCCCCAGCTTGTCTGCTTCGGGGGCGACCACGTCGTCCACATAGGCGTTGAGTTTCTCGTCGCCGCCGTAGAGCCACCAGCGCACGGTCTGGCCGCGCGCCTGTTCGAGCGTGGCCGCGAACGAGTCAGAACCGGCGGCGGTGGTAGGCGGAACGGGATCGTCCCCTCCGCAGGCCGACAGGGCGATCGCGCTCAGCGCGACGAGTGCAGCAAGACGCTTCCGCAGCCGGATCACACCGGCTTGGACCCGGCCGCCCCGCGAAAGGTTCAGTGCGCTGAGCTCAGGCGCGCCCAGCGAAGAACATCGCCAGCGCCACGATCGCGAGGGCGAACAACAGCGGGTGCACGATGGCGCCGCCGGCGATGGCGACGATCAGCAGGATGACTCCGATGATCAGCAGCATGGCCTTGACCTACCCAACCGCCGACGCGTCAACCGTCAGCGGCGCTTGCGCTTCTTCTTGACGACCTTGATCGAGGACACCATGCCGAGGTCCTCGTGGCCCTCGAGCGTGCAGACGAGCGTGTAGCGCCCCTTGCGCCGGAACTTGAACTTCGTCGTCGTGCGGGCGCCCGAGGAGAGCTCGGGGGCGCGCGCGAGGATCCTCCCGCCGGCTGTGCGCACCGCGAAGTCGTGCGGATCCTCGCCCAGGTTGGTGATGTTGAAGCGGACCTTGCCCACCTTGACCTTGGGCCGGTAGACCGCGACCTCCCACTCCGACAGGCCGATGCCGACCGCAGTCCCCGACGGGCGGGCGGCGGTGGCGGCCCGCGGGCGATCGGCGGCCGGCGCGCCGGCTCCCATCGCTGCAGCGCTGAGTGCGAGTGCGGCGATCACTTGACGAGCCCGACGCGGGGGAAGCTGGCGGCGTCCGGAATGATCTCGTCGGCCGAGGTCCCGAGCCACTGCTCGATGAGCGAGGCGTAGACGCCACGGAAGTCGACCGTCACCTTCAGGTTGTCGTCCGGGTCGAGGTTGCGCAGGGAGGGGTACTCCGTTCGCACACCCGTCGCGGCGTGGGTGCCCATGACCCAGGCGATGCCGCCGGCGCCATGGTCGGTGCCGTTGGAGCGATTGCCCTCGGGCCGGCGCCCGAACTCCGTCCAGACGAAGGTGAGGACCCGGTCGGCGATGCCGCGTGCCTCGAGGTCGTACTGGAAGGCAGAGAGCGAGGCGGAGACGTCCGACAACGCGCGGGTGAGGCGGTCGGGCTGGCCCTGATGGGTGTCGAAGTCGGCACGGCCGTCGACCGTGGCCACGCGGGTTCCGAGCGGCTGGCTGAGCAGGAAGGCCAGCTGGCGCAGGTGCTTGCTGAAGCCCGAGCCCTTCGGGTAGCCGCTGACGGCCTGATCGACGTTGGCGACGGAGTCCACGTCCCCACCCGCCGGAGGGGCGGCCGGGCCGGCGTCATAGAGCGGCTCGAGCCGGTCGGCCACGTTCTGCGCGTACCGGGCAGCGGCCCGGGCGGTGGCGCGGCCTTCGCTGTCGGAGCGGCGCGCCCGGGCGAGATCGCCGTACGCCTTCATCGCGCGCTGATGGGGGTAGTAGCCGAGCGTGGGAATCCTCAGCTCCGTGCTGCGGGTGCTCTCGATCGAGCTGACCGGAGCGGTGTTGGTCAGCAGCGTCGGCGAGAGCCGCGACCCCGAGCTCAAGCCCTGAAACGGGTTCGAGCGCGACCCGTGGAGGTCGAGCCAGCGTCCCAGCCAGCCCGTCGTCTGCTGCGCCGTGATCGTGCCCGTCTCCCAGAAGTGCCGCGAGTGGAAGTGCGAGAGATCCGGGTTGGAGTAGTCGATGCCCGGAAGCAGGCCGAGGCGCCCGGCGTCCCAGAGCCCGCGGATGCCGCCGTTCTGGCCCGCCGAGAGCGACGGGTGCGGTGACAGCGTGGTGCCGTTGAGCGGGTCGGCGGTCAGCGGACGGGCGGCGCCGGCGCGAAAGGCCGAATAGCGGTCGTACTGCGAGACGTCCAGGAAGGAGTCGAGGAGGTCGAGGCCTCCCGGCAGGAAGACCGAGACGAGGATGCGCCCGTTGGGGTCCTGCGCGGCCGCCTCGCTCGCTCCGTCCATCCAGTGCTGGAGCGGCAGCGCGCTCGCGGTGTAGAGCGTCAGGCCGGCGCCGGCGCCCCAGCCGAGGAAGTGGCGACGTGAGACGCCCACGCTCGGATGGCGCGCGGTGGCAGCGGTGCGGTGGAAGTCCTCGCAGGCGTTGTGGGGGTTCGAACGCGGCATCAGCAGAGCTGGTTGTCGGGACCGGAGATCAGCAGGTGGCGCAGGCTGCGCTGAAGCTGGACCCGCTCACCGTAGGACGGGCGGGAGCCGTACGAGTTGGCCAAGCGCTTGAGGACACGGCGCGTCGGCGGGGTGACCTGCGGGGACCCGACCGCGGCGATCGCCATCTCGAGGTGCTCGTCGGAGGTCATGCGGCGGCGGACCTCGCCGGCGCCGAGGTCGGCGGGCCCGTCGAAGTCGATCAGGACGTTCGCGACGTTGAAGCGCGCGCGCATCGCGTTCGAGGACAGCCAGCGCGAGCCCCAGTCCCAGCCGGCGACGGACGGTGGCGAGAACAGCGTCTGGCCCATGCTGGCCATGAGCACGTTCCAGTCGGAGACCTTGACGCCGGCGCCCATCGTGCGCAGCTGACCGGCGATGAGGACGGCCGGCCACTTGACCATCTCGTCGGCGTCGAGGTTGCGGTAGAGCTCGGGGCGAGCGAGGATCGCGCGGACGAGCGGCCGGATCTGGCGGCCCGAGCGGACGTAGATGCCGGCCAGGCCGTTGCGCACGCCGCGGGGGATCGGCGTCCCGACGAAGAACTCCCACAGCCGGGTGACGAGGAAGGGTGCGTGGGCGGGATGCTGGACGGCGAGTCGCAGGACGTCCTCGACGCTCCAGGCGCCCGTCTGGCCGAAGATCGTCTTCTGGCCGTGGTCGTGCTGGCCGGAGTCGAAGTAGACGCCTGTGACCTGCCCGTTCGTGCGCTGCTCGCGGATGCCGGTGAGGGCCCGCGCAGCTTCGCGGATGTCGGTCTCCGTGTAGCCCGAGCCCAGCGTGAAGAGCTCGAGCAGCTCGCGGGCGTAGTTCTCGTTCGGGGCTTCCGCCACGTTCTTGGTCAGCGACAGGAACCGGGCCAGCGCCGGGTTGAGGGTCATCGCCAGCACCATCTGGTCGAACGGGCCCAGCGCTCGCTCGCGCAGGGTGTTGTTCTGGGCGAGCATCAGCGGCACGGGCTGGCCCCGGGTGGCGAAGTGGTCGTGCCAGAAGAGCGTCATCTTCTCCTGGAGCGGCCGGGTGCTGCGGACCATGCGGTCCAGCCACCAGAGCTTGTCGTGGCCGAACTCGTTGAGCGGGTCGAGCGTCACCCCGTAGTCGGAGGGCGAGGGCCCGCGCAACGTCGCCGGGGTCGTCAGGAACAGGTAGTCGAGCGTCGCCTTCTTGCCGCGCCGTGTCCACTGACGGACCTGGCGGGGTGTCGCGCCGAAGCCCGCTCGCCAGAACAGGCGGCGCACATGCGCATCGGTCCAGTTCGGATTGACCTTGCGGACGGGCTTTTTCTTGACGGGTTTGCTCGGACGCCGCTTGGCCATGCATCCGAGACGGTAGACGGCCGACGCCCGCGTTGCCACCGGTTCGTCTGTCGGCGACCCGGTCCGTGCGTAGGCTGGGCCGGATGCGCGCTCGTTACGACGTCGTCGTGGTCGGCGGCGGCCACAACGGGCTCACCGCCGCAACGTATCTTGCGCGGGCGGGCCGCTCGGTCCTCCTCCTCGAGCGCCGATCGGAGGTCGGTGGCGCGACGGTGAGCGAGCGGCCATGGGCCGGCGTGGACGCCCGTCTCTCGCGCTATTCCTACCTCGTCAGCCTGCTGCCGCGCGTCATCGTGGACGAGCTCGGCCTCGACGTGCGGCTCGTCCGGCGTCGCGTGTCCTCCTACACGCCCGATCCCCGCGCCGGCGGCGAGCGCGGCCTGCTCGTCGACAACGGCGACGCCCCTGCCACGCGGGCGTCCTTCGCCGCTCTGGGGGCGGACGCGGACCACGCGGCGTGGGAGCGCTTCTACGGCGCGATCGCCCCGGTGGCCGCCCGGGTCTTCCCGACCCTGCTCGAGCCGTTGCGCTCAGCCGCCGAGATGCGGACGCTGGCCGGCGACGATGCCGTCTGGGACGCACTCGTCGAGCGGCCGCTCGGGGAGGTCATCGACGCCACCTTCACCGATGACGTCGTGCGCGGGGTGGTCCTCACCGACGCGCTCATCGGCACCTTCGCCGGGGCCCACGACGCCGACCTACGTCAGAACCGCTGCTTCCTGTACCACGTGATCGGCGGGGGAACGGGCGACTGGGACCTGCCGATCGGCGGCATGGGCGCCGTCAGCGGCGCGCTGCGCGACGCGGCGCTGCAGGCGGGTGCGGAGATCGCCACGGGCACCGAAGTGATCGGGATCGGCGCGGGTGAGGTCGTGTTCGAGGGCGGATCCGTCGGCGCCGGCCACGTCCTGGCCAACCTCGCACCCGCCGAGCTCGACCGGCTGCGCGGCCGTCCGCAGACCGATCGGCCCGAGGGCGCGCAGCTGAAGGTCAACCTCCTGCTGTCGCGTCTGCCGAGGTTGCGTGACGAAAGTGTCGATCCAGCGCTGGCCTTCGCGGGGACGCTGCACGTCAACGAGACGGCGAACCAGCTCGAGGCGGCCCGTGCCGCCGCCGCCGCGGGCCGGCTGCCCGACCCCGCGCCGTGCGAGACCTACTGCCATTCGCTCGGCGACCCCTCGATTCTCGGTCCCGAGCTGCGCGCCGCCGGTGCCCAGACACTCACGGTCTTCGGGTTGCACATGCCGGCCCGGCTGTTTGCCACCGACCATGACGCGGCGCGCGACGCGGCGCTGGCGGCGACCCTGCGCTCGCTGGACTCCGTCCTGGGCGAGCCGATCGCCGACTGCATCCTGCGGGCCCCCGACGGCGAGCCCTGCGTCGAGGTGCGCACGCCGGTCGAGCTCGAGCGCGAGCTGCGCCTGCCCGGCGGCAACATCTTCCACCGTGACCTGGCCTGGCCGTGGGCGGAGGACCCGGACGACGTGGGCCGGTGGGGGACGGAGACCGACGATCCGGCCATTCACGTGTGCGGCGCGGGCGCGCGCCGCGGGGGTGGGGTCAGCGGGATCCCTGGCCGCAACGCGGCCATGGCCGTGCTGGCCGGCGAGTAGACATACCTGATGCCCCGGGCCGTCCCGCTCGCCGTCCTGCTCTTCTGCGCCTTCGCCGTGACGGTGGACACGACGCTGGTCAACGTCGCGCTGCCGACGCTCTCCCGGGAGCTCGAGGCCTCGACGCGGGAGCTCCAGTGGGTCGTCGACGGTTACACGATCACCTTCGCCGCGCTCGTGCTGGCGATGGGTGCGCTGGGTGATCGCTTCGGCCGGCGCCGCCTGCTGCTGATCGGTCTCGGTGTCTATGGCGCGGGGAACGGCGCGGCGGCGCTCGTCGACACCAGCGAGGCGCTCGTGGCCTGCCGCGCGGTCATGGGGGTCGGTGCGGCGCTCATCTTCCCGGCGACGCTCTCGACGATCGTCTACCTCTACACGGAGCGGGCGGAGCGGGCCAAGGCGATCGGGCTCTGGGGCGCGACCACCGGCCTCGCCGTGGCACTCGGGCCGATCATCGGCGGGGCGATGATCGAGGCCAGCGGCTGGCCGGCGACCTTCTGGCTCAAGGTGCCGCTCGTGGTGGTCGCCACGGTGCTCGTGCTGATGGCGGTTCCCGAGTCGCGCGACGAGGCGCGACCGCCCGTCGACCGGGTTGGCCTGCTCGTCTCGAGCCTCGGCGTCCTGCTGCTCGTGTGGAGCGTGATCGAGGCCCCCGAGGCCGGCTGGCTCTCGGCGCAGACGGTCGGCGGGATCGGCGCGTCCGTGGTCCTGCTCACCGGGTTCGTCCTCTACGAGCAGCGCTCGGACCACCCGCTGCTCGACATCAGCTTGTTCCGCAGCGGGCGCTTCTCCGCGGCGGCCCTCGCGGTCACCGTCGCGTTCTTCGCCCTCTTCGGCTTCATCTTCCTGATCACCCAGTACTTCCAGCTCCTGCGCGGCTACGGACCGCTGGAGACCGGGGTGCGGCTGCTGCCGGTGGCGATCTCCACCGGCGTCGCTTCGATCGTCGGCACGGCGCTGGCGGTGCGGCTGGGCAACAAGGTCGTCGTGGCGACGGGCCTGTTGTTCTCGGGTGTGATGTTCGCGTGGACTTCCCAGGTCTCCGGCGACACGAGCTATCTGGAGATCGCCGCGCAGATGGTCCTGCTCGGCACCGGCATGGGCCTGACGGCCGCGCCGGCCACCGAGTCGATCATGGGGACGGTGCCGGAGGCCAAGCTCGGCGTGGGCTCCGGCGTCAACGACACCACGCGCGAACTCGGCGGCACCCTCGGCGTGGCGATCATCGGCTCCGTCTTCGCGTCGCTCTACAACGACGCGCTCAAAGGGGCGCCCGCCGTTGCCCGCGACTCGCTCGCGGGAGCGCTCCAGGCATCCGAGGTCGTCGGCGGTCAGGCCGGCCTCCAGCTCCGGGAGCTGGCGGCGAGCGGCTTTTACGAGGGTCTCGAGGCGGGCTGCCTGGTCGCGGCCGGTATCGCTCTCGTGGGCGCCGCCATCGTCGCCGTCATGCTGCCGGCCGCCCCGGCGCCCTGAACGCGGCCGCTAGTCGGCCTCGGCCAGGACCGTCAGGGTGGCGAAGGGCTGGCCTTCGCTGAAGGCGGTCGAGTCGAAGGCGGTGTTGAACGCCTCGGCGGCCGTGGCGGTCAGCGCGGCGGTCGCGTCCGCGAAGGTCACGAGGTCGCCCTCGAGCGACGGCTTGGGCAGCACGACGGTGAACAGGTCGACGCGTGCGGTGTCGTTGATACGCCCCGCCATGATGTTCGAGCGCGTGTCGAGCAGGTAGTCCTCCAGCCGCAGCGAGGTCGTGTTGCTCTTGCTGAAGAAGATCCCGCCCGCGTGATCGACGGTGCCCTCGAGGCGCCGCGAGCTCACGCGTCCACGACTGATCGGCAGGGCGATCGCCCCGTCCTCGGTGATCGGCGAGCCCTCGCCGCCGGCCGGGGTGATCAGTTCCGCGGAAAGCGTGTCGCGGAACGCCGGGTCCAGGCGCAGCTCGGTGCGACCCCCGACCAGACGGATGGACTTCCGAGTCGCCTTGAGGTCGATGCGGCCGCGCACGGTCCGCCCGCCCAGCCGCAGGCCTGGGGCGGACTTCAGGCGCGCGACGATCCGGGTGGTTGCCGGCGTCTCGCTGACCTTGGCTCGCGGCACGACGAAGACCTTGCGGCGCAGCACTCCGTCGACCCGCGCCGTGATTCGCTTCGTCTCCACCTCCAGCCCGGTGAGCCGGACCTGCCGGCCGCCGCGCTTGAGCCGCAGCCCGCCCTTGAGCCGGATCGGGCCGCTCGCGCGCTGCGCGCGCACCGGAAGCCGGTAGTCGCCGTGAACCCGCTTGGCCTTGCCGGTCGGCGCGACGCTCACGCCGGGGGGAAAGGACAGCGTGGCGGTGCCGCTGAGCGCGACGGCGGCGGCGGCGATCGGGACGAACATCGCCCCAGTGTCGCAGCGCGCCGCCGCTCTGGGCGAATCCGCAGCTAGGCGGGCACGGCGAGGCGCTCCTGCCACTGCGCGTAGACGCCCGCATGGCGCTCGTAGGTCGGCTGCAGCCCGCGCGCGCGCCCGAGGCGCGCGAGCACTGGGATGACGAGGCGCTGCAGCCAGCGGGGAGGCCCGACGAGCTCGAGCACGTCGGCGAACTCGTCGAGGATCACCGCCATCTGCAGCGGTGAGGGCGCGCCCTTGTCGTCCGTCCTGCCCTCGACCGCAAGGGCGAACATCGTCAGCACCATCGACTCGAACCGCTCCGCTGGCCAGACCTCGCAGCGGAAGACCGCGTCTGCGGACGACGTGTTGGCGTATCGGTGCGCGACGCCGGGCTCGATGGTCACGACGGCACCCGCCGCGTACGTGCGCGCCGTGCCGTCGAGGGTGATCTCCAACTCGCCTTCGACGATCTCGAAGCGCTCGCTGCACTCACGGTGGCGGTGGGCGATGGACACGGCGCCGCCGGGTCCGATCCGCGTCTCGGTGCACATGTACCGGCCCTCCGTGTCGCTGGCGCCGGTCACGAAGTGGCCGGTCTCGTGCGTGGCGGGGTTGGCGAAGTGGTCGCCGGTGCGGGTGATGGTTGGCATGCCCGCAACGGTCTCAACGTCCAGAGCGCCCGACATCAGGGAAACCCCTCGACGTAGATTCCGAGGGGTCATGCTCGCCGGGCGCGCAGCCGAGGTCGAGGCAATCGCCGGTGCGCTGGATGCCGTCGCGCGCGGCGGGCGCCGGCTCGTCACCGTGCGGGGCGAGGCGGGCATCGGGAAGACCCGGCTGCTCACCGAGCTGTGCGAGGCGGCGATCCGGCAGCGGTTCGTCGTGCTCGAGGGGCGCGCCACCGAGTTCGAGTCCGACATCCCGTTCGTTCCCGTGCTCGACGCGCTGGCCGCCGAGCCGCCCGCGGAGACCGAGCGCTGGCGCGCCCACCGTGCGCTCGGACGGCGCCTGGCCGCGGCGGCGGAAGGACGGCCCGCGCTGCTCGTGATCGACGATGTCCACTGGGCCGACCCGGCGACGCTCGATCTGCTCGAGCACCTGATCCGCCGGCCTCCCGCCGAGTCGCTTCTGCTCGCGCTCGGCTTTCGTCCCTCGCGTGAGACGGAGCGCTTCTTCGTTGCCCAGCGGGCCGCCGCGGCGGTCGGACTCGTCGCGCTCGAGCTGCGGCCGCTCGGCCGCGCCGCCGCCGAGCCTCTGCTGACGCCGATCAGCGACCCGGCCGAACGCGACCGGCTCTACGCGCAGGCGGGCGGGAACCCGTTGCTGCTGCAGGAGATGGGGCGCGCGGGTGGTGCGCTCCCGTCGAGCGTGGTCGCCGCGGTGCAGGCCGAGGTCGACGGGCTCCCGGCCTCGGCGCGGTCGCTGGTGCGGGCGGCCGCGGTCGCCGGGGATCCGTTCGACCTCGACCTCGCCGCCGGCATCGCCGGGTTGGGCGAGCCGGAGGCCCTGGCCGCCCTCGACGGCGCCGCCGGGCTCGTCCTGCCGACGGACGCGCCGCGGCGCTTCGCGTTCCGGCATCCGGTGGTCCGCACGGCGATCTACGCCGCACTCGGACCGGGGGAGCGGCTCGCGGGACACGCCGCCGCCGCCCGGGAGCTCGAGGCCGCTCCCCTCGCCATCCGCGCGCGGCACCTCGCCCACTGTGCCCGGGACGCCACGGAGGCGACGACCCTGCGTGCGGCGGCGGCCGCCGTCCGCTCCCATTCGCCGACGATCGCGGCGGACTGGCTGCTTGCGGCGCGCCGCGCGGATCCCGCCGGGGCGGTGGCTGGGCTCGCGGAGACGCTCGTCGAGGCCGGTCGTTTCGAGGAGGCGCTCAGCGTGGTCGAGGAGGCCGGCGACGATCCCGGCGCAGCCGTCGCGGGCGCGGCGGTGGAGCGGCTGCTGGGCCGTCACGACGCAGCCCGTCGGCGCCTGCTGCGAGCGCCGCGCGAGCCGCGCGTCCTCGCCGCGCTCGCCGTCGGCGCGTATCAGCGCGGCGCCCATGACGAGATGCTCGGGTGGGCGCGCCAGATCGGGCCGGCCGGCGGCGCGATCGGCGCCGTGGCGGCGGCCCTGCTCGCGATGGGCGGTGGTCCCGTGGAGGCCGCGCTGGCCGCAGCCGATGCGGCGCCGGACCATGAGCTCGGCGCCCAGGCCGATCTCGCCACCGCGGTCACCTGGGGCCTGCTTGCGATCGACCGGCTGCCCGAGGGTCTGGCCACCGCACGCCGCACCGCGGCCGCGGCGCGCCGGCTCGGCAACCACGTCGCCGCCATCCCGCACGATCTCGCCGCGGTACTCGCGCTAGGACAGATGGGCCGGTTCGTGGAGGCGGAGGCGGTCGCTGAGGAGACCGAGCAGGCCGCCCGGGCCAGCGCCAACGCACAGCTCGTGCAGTGGGCGCTGTGGATGCAGGCCTGGGTACTCCTCGAACGCGACGAGCTCGAGCGGGCGCGGGCCGTCGCCGAGGAGAGCGTCGCGCTGGCCGAGGGGCTCGACGACTCCGCCATGGGGGACGTCGCCCGCACGGTGCTCGGCGCGATCCTGGGGGCGCGTGGCGATCACGACGCCGCGCGTCGTTTCCTGGCCGCCTACGGCAGCGACCCGGGCTGGGTGGTGCGCTGGTCGCCGTTCCTGGTCGAGAGCGACCTCGCACTCGGCGACCTCGAAGCCGCTCGCCGCCATGCCAGGCCCGGTCGCGCGCAGGCGCTCGTCGCGCTCGCCGAGGGCGACCTGGATGCGCGCCAGCGAGCTTGCGCTGGCTGCGGCGGCAGCCGCCGACGGCATCGGCGCGGCGCTCGACGGGGCCCGTGCGCGCCTGATCGCCGGGCGCGCGTCGGGCGACGTCGAGCTGCTGCGCAGGGCGGAGCGCGAGGCCCTGGCCTGCGGCGCGCCCCGCGTGGTCGCGCAGGCACGCAAGGAGCTACGCCGGGCCGGGGCGCGGGTCGCGCGCGGCGGCGGGCCGGGTGACGACGGTGATCTCTCCGTGCGCGAGCGCGAGATCGCCGCCCTGGTTGCTGAAGGCCTCACCAACCGGGAGATCGGCGAGCGGCTCTACCTCTCCGAGAAGACCGTGGAGACGCACCTGACGCACGTGTTCCGCAAGCTCGGCATCCGCTCGCGCGTGCAGCTGGCCGGCCGGGTCAGCGGGGGCGCGGGTACGAGCTCGTCATCATCGCGTCCCACAGGCGGTCCGGGATCAGCCCCTGGAACGGGACGCCCAGGCTCGCCGAGGGGGTGACGCGGTAGCGCAGGCGGGGCCGGCTGGAGGTGATGGCCTTCTCGATCGCCTTGGCCACACGGTCGGGGCCGCCGCCGACGACCTTGATCATCGGGCTGTCGTAGGCACCCGCGGTGAGCTTGCCGACGTGCGCGTTGAAGCGGTCGTAGGGCCCGCCGTCGGCGTGCGCGGTCAGCGACGCGTTCGCCGCCTCGCCGAACTCCGTCTTGATCAGGCCGGGCTCGATGATGACCACGTCGATGCCGAAGCCCTTGACCTCCCACCGCAGCGCGTCGCTGATCGCATTGACCGCGTACTTCGTGGCGTGGTAGATCCCGCCGCCCGGGAAGACGAAGTTCGCCCCCATCGAAGAGATGTTCACGATCCGCCCCGTGCCGCGCTCGCGCATCGACGGCAGGACGAGCTGGGTCATGCGCATGAGGCCGAACACGTTCGTCTCGAACTGGCGGCGGACCGCGTCGAGCTCGACCGTCTCGATCGCGCCCGACTGCGAGTACCCGGCGTTGTTGACCAGCGCGCCGATCGCGCCGTGCTCCTCGAGGATGGTGCCGACCGCGGCCTGCATCGACTCCTCGGAGGTGACGTCGAGAGCCAGCGTGCGGCAGCCGTCGAGGCCGGCGAGGGACTCGAGCCTGCGCGCGGTGGCGTAGACCGTGTGGCCGGACTTGGCCAGGCGCGCGGCGGTCGCCCGGCCGATGCCGGTCGAGCAGCCGGTGATGAGAATCGGATCGGGCATGTCCGTAATCTTCGCGCATGGCGTCAGGTGATGGACGAGTGACCCGCTGGGCGCTCCTCGACGGCGTGCCCGAACCCGACGTCCAGCGGCTGCTGGCGATCGCGCGCGGGCGACGGTTCTCTCGCGGCGAGGTCGTCTTCCACGAGGACGATCCGGCCGACACGCTGCACCTGATCGTCAAGGGCCGATTCGCCGTGCGCCGGCAGACCCGCTTCGGCGACACCACGATCCTCGCGGTGCTGGGTCCGGGTGAGTGCTTCGGCGAGATCGCCCTTGTCGGCGGCGATGACGCCCGCCGCAGCGCCACCGTCGCCGCGCTCGAGGCCGCGCAGACCTCGAGCGTGCACCAGTTCGATTTCGAGCGCCTCTGCCGCGAGCACCCCAGCGTGCAGCGGGTGCTCGTCGTGTTGCTCGCCGGCCAGGTCCGGCGCCTGTCCGGCCAGCTCGTGGATGCGCTCTACGTGCCGGCCGAGAAGCGCGTGCTGCGGCGACTCGCCGAGGTCGCGGCCGTTTACGCCCGCGACGGCGCCGACGAGGTCGACATCCCTCTCACCCAGGAGCATCTCGCCGAGCTGGCCGGCACCTCGCGGGCGACCGTCAACCGGGTGCTCGGGGCCGAGCAGGACGCGGGCGTCGTGCGGCTCGCGCGGGGGCGCACAGTGGTCGTCGACCGCGCGGCGCTCAGCGAGCGCGCACGGTGAAGGTCTCGCCGGCGCGGACGGTGCGGCGGGTTCCGCGGATCAGATCGACGGCCTTCACCCGGCCGCGCTCGACCCGCACGGTGGAGCGGTCGCACGTGTCGGTCACGCGCCACTTCGTGCCGCGCTCGAGCGCGCCGACGTAGCGGCCCTTGATCCGGTACTTGCCCTTCGCATCGACCCACAGCCGGCGCTTGCGCTTCTTCTTTTTCCCCTTCTTGGCGAGGAAGGAGCGGCTGCCGTCGGTGCACCCGAGGTCGGCGGTCAGCGTGAGGTCCGTCCGATCCCCGCGCTGGGTCGGCACGAACGCACCGGCATAGATCAGGCCGGGCTCGAGGGAACCGGCGGTGCGGCGCACGGCAACGGTGAGGCGTCCGCGCGTCGCGTCGACCTGCGAGCCGAGCGGCACCAGGTCCTCCTCGTTGAGCGGTAGGGAGGCCGGCGCGCCCGCGGGCTGCACGGTGACCGTGCCGAGCGCGGGCGCGACGTTGATCGAGCGCCCCAGCGCTGCGCCGGGGACGGCGCCCACGTCGGTGACCTCGCGGACGCGGCCGGCGCCGGTGTCGGCGATCGCGAACCCTCCGCCCGGCCGCGCGGTGATGCCCTCGGGGCTACTCAGCCCGGCGTCCTTGGCCAGCCCGCCGTCCCCGCCGCTCCCGCCGCCGGCGACGGTGAAGATGGCGCCGAGGGGCGTGACGCGGCGCACGCGGTTGTTCAGGGCGTCGGCGAGCAGGAACCCGCCGTTGGCGAGGGCGACGATGCCGACCGGGGCGTGGAGCTGGGCGGTGACGGCGGGGTCGCCGTCACCCGAGAAGCCGCTGCCGTTGCCGCCCGCCACCGTGGTGATGATCCCGTCGGGCGTCACCCTCCGGATGCGGTCGTTGCCGAGGTCGGCGATGAGGACCGTTCCGTCGGGGAAGACGGCGATGTCACGCGGGGTGTCGAGCTGGGCGCTCGTCGCCGGGCCCCCGTCACCGCTGAAGCCGCGCGTCGATCCGGCGAAGGTTGCGATCGTCCCGTCGGGGGCGACCCGGCGGACGCGGTCGTTGACGGTGTCGGCGATGTAGATACTGCCGTCCGGGCCGATCGTGGTGTCGGCGGGCGTGTCGAGCCGGGCGCCCCGCGCCGGGCCGCCGTCGCCCGTCAGACCCGATCCGCCGTCCTGGGCGCCGGCCACGCGGACCGTGTCCCCGTTGGGGGTGACGCGCATGATGCAGTTGCCGGTCGTGACGATGAAGCCCCCGCCGGGTGCGCCGGTGGTCACGCCGCGCGGACGCGTGAGGTCGTCGTTGCCGTCGGAGCAGTTGCCGGCCGTCGAGCCGGTGCCGGCCGCGTTCGAGACGGTGCCGTCGGGGGCGACGCGGCGGATGAAGTTGTTCGCGCGGTCGGCGACGAGCAGGCCCCGGTCGTCGTAGGCGAGGTCCGCCGGGTCGCCGATCCGCGCGAGCGTGGAGATGAAGCCGTCCGTCGCCTGGGCCGCGGCGACGGACGGCAATGCTGCGAGCAGGGCAAGGGCGGTCAGGCCGATCCGGCGTGACGTACGGGCGCAATGCTGGCTCATGAACCGCATGCTCGCCGGACGCCGGCGCTGTGTCTGCTCGCTGGTTGACCCTGCAAATGTCACGTAGGCGACATAGTCTCGCGCCATGGCGGGCCGCCGGCGGCTTTTCCTCGTGATCGTGGCCCTACTGGCTGCCGGGCTCGGCGCGCTGGTGCAGGCGACGGACGCGCTGCGCTCGCTCGAGCTCGAGACCGTGGACGCCCGCTTCGCGATCCGTTCCGATGACACGGTTCCCCGCGGGGTCGTCGTCCTGGGGATGGATCCGGACACCTTCGCGCGGTTCGGGCGGCCGCCCATACCCCGCAGACACCACGCGGAGGCGATCGACGCGCTGCGCGCCGCGGGCGCGGCGGTCATCGCCTATGACCTCGAGTTCGTCGGCCGGACCACGCGCCGCGACGACGAGCGGCTCCTGCGGGCGATCCGCCGGGCGGGGAACGTGGTGCTCGCTTCGATGAAGTTCTTCCGGAGCGGAGGCTCGCCGGTGCTGGGCAGCCCGCGAACGGTCCGGCTCGTCCGGGCGCAGGTCGGCTTTGCCGGTTTTGCCGCCGACAAGGGCGACGTCATCCGACGGGTGCGCGGGCGCGTCGAGGGCGTGCCGACGTTCGCCTCGCTCGCCTCCGGCATGCCCGCTGACGCGTGGATCGACTACCGCGGCGACGTCGAGGTGATCCCGTTCCTGCGCGCGATCGACGGGCGGCTCCCGTCGCTGGACGGCAGGACGGTCGTCGTCGGCGACGTCGACCCCGTCGGCCAGGACGTCCATGCGACACCGCTCGGCACGCGTGCGGGGCCGGAGATCCAGGCGATCGCGATCGACACGCTGCAGCGCGGCGCGCCCCTGCGCACGCTCGGCGCCGGGTGGGGATACGTGCTGATCGTCGCTCTCGGGCTCGTCGTCCCGGTCGCGGCGCTCTTTCTCAGCGGGCTGCGCTGGCTGCCCGTGGCCGCGGCGGCACTCGCGGTGTGGCCGGTGGCCGTGCAGCTCCTCTTCGACGGAGGCCGCATCGCCCCGTTCGTGCCTGGGCTGACCGCCGTGCTCACCGGCGGGCTGGGAACGCTCGTTGTCGCCTACGCCACCGACCTGCGCGAGCGGCGGCGGCTGCGGTCCGAGTTCAGCCGCTTTGCGCCCCCGAGCGTCGTCGAGGCGCTGCTGCAACGCTCGGACGGCGCCCCTGGCGTCCGCCGCGAGGCGACGGTGCTGTTCGCCGATCTGCGGGGCTTCACCGCGGTGGCGGAGCGGATCGGGGCCGAGCAGGTCATCGAGTTGCTCAACCGTTACCTGTCGGGCATGAGCGACGCGATCCTCGACCACGGCGGAACCGTCGTCTCCTTCATGGGCGACGGGATCATGGCGGTCTTCGGCGCGCCCGTGGAGCAGCCCGACCATGCGGATCGAGCACTCGCCGCGGCACGGGAGATGCTCGGGCCGCGCCTGACGGCGTTCAACGCGGGGTCGGACACGGCGTTCGCGATGGGCATCGGGATCGCCAGCGGTCCCGTCATGTCGGGCACGGTCGGCTCGTCGCGGCGGGTGGAGTACGCGGCGGTCGGCGACACCACGAACACCGCCGCCCGGCTCGAGGCGGCGACGAAGGAGACCGGCCGCGCGCTGCACGTGGCCGACAGCACCCGCGCGGCACTGCGCGAGCCCGCCGGCCTGGTGGAGGCCGGCGAGCTCGAGCTACGCGGAAAGCAGGGGCCCGTCCGCGTCTGGACGCTCTAGGCCCGCCGCCCGCCGCCCGCCGCCCGCCGCCCGCCGCCCGCGCGTGTCGCCTACGCGTCATATTTCGACGCCTTCGCGACACGCGCCGTGGTGGGGCGGGGGCGGTGCCCCGCCCGCGTGTCGCCTACGCGTCATATTTCGACGCCTTCGCGACACGCGGCGTGGTGGGGCGGGGGCGGTGCCTCGCTTGACCGGGGGCTACGCCGGGGCGCAGACGACCCAGGCGCGGAAGTCCCGCGGGGCGGCCGAGGTGTTCTTGCCCTCGGCGCGCCAGCCGTTGGGAGCGCCGGACGGGCTCAGCGCCGGGGCGGAGGTGCTCAGCGTCGCCGAACCGATGGTGGTGTCGGTACCGGCGAGGTACCAGGCGCCGCCACCGGAGACCGCGACCTCGTCGGCGAGGCACTCCGCCGTCCCCTCGACACCCTTGTCGGGGGCGATGTTGACGAAGAACCTGATGCGGGCGACGTAGCCCGAGCGCTGGTAGGCGCTCGCGAGCCGCCCGCCGAGACGGTCCGCGTTCTGGGCGGAGGTCGCCGAATTGGCCGTGTTCGCCGTCTCAGCTGTGTTCGCGGTCTCGGCGGTGGTCGCCGTGGTCGCCGTCTCGGCCGTGACGGCGGTCTCCGCGGCCTGGGCCGTCGGCACCGTGCCCAGCCGGGACTCGTTGATCTGCTTGCCGCCGAGCGTGTCCGGCACGACGCGGTTGCCGGGAATCGAGCGCTTCTTGATCGACTTGCCGCTGAGGGTTGCAGCGGCGTAGCTCGTGCCGGCGAGTGCGCAGATGAGCGCGACGAAGGCGACGGCGAGAGCGGGGGTGGGGCGGGTGAGACGAAGGGACGACATGGTGGATGAACCTCCTGGTTCGTAGTCCTGATTGACACCCGGAATGCTCCGCTCCGCCACGCCGCGCGTCGTTCGCCTCCACGACGCCGGATGTGTCAAGCGCGCGACAGTCGAACGGAGGCTGGAAGCCCGCCGCGTCCCATCGCTTGCGGGCGAATGCGTAAGCTCGCGCCATGCTCAGCCAACGCTCCTACCCCGGCTAGCGGTGGATCTGCCCGACGGCATCGCCGCGCTCGGCCCAGACGCCCGGCAGCGACTCGATGGCCTGGTCGCCGCCGCTCAACAGCACCAGCAGCAGGAACTGCGCGACGCGCTGGAGGAGACGCTGCGGATCGTGCCCAAACCGTTGCGCGGCCTCGTACGCAAGGTGCTCGGCGCATGATCACGCTCGAGGCACGCGCCGAGCAGGTCCGGCTCGCCCGCACCCTCGGCGTCGAACCGGCGGAGCTCGACTTCCTCATGGAGGCACCCGAGGCCGACCTCCGGCTCCTGCGTGAGCGCGTCGCCGACGAGCTGTTCGCGGCAGACCAAAGGCACTTCGAAGGCATGATCAAGCTCGCGCGGCGGCTCCCGGCACCGCTCAACGCGACGCTCGCCCAGCGCGCCCTGAGCCCGCGACTCGCGGCGCGTGCCGCCGCGCTGCTGCCGACCGAGATGGTCAAGGACATGATCAAGCGGCTGCCCGGGACGTTGCTCGCGGAGATCGCCGTGCACGCCGACGCGCGCAAGCTGGCGCATCTGCTCGGCAAGGTCCCGCCGGACACCATCGCGGAGATCACGACCCTGCTCGCCCAGCGCCGCGAATGGGTCGTCATGGGCGCCTTCGTCAGCCATCTCAACCAGAAGGGGCTCGACGCCGCGATCGCCGTCCTCGACGCGGAAGCCCTGCTGCGCACGGGCTTCGTGATCGAGAAGAAGAAGGGGACGGTCGATCAGACGGTCCGCCGCCTCAGCGACAAGCGGCTCAACGAGTACGTGGCGGCCGCGGTCGACCTCGAGCTCATCCCGGAGTCCCTCGACCTCGCCGTACATCTGACGCGGCGCCAGGTCAAGCGGCTCGCGCAGTCCCTGGCGACCCTGTCGGACGCGCAGTTGGAGGCGTGGCTGACGCAGGTGCGATCGGAGCCGGTGCTCGAGCAGGCGGCGGCGGAGCTGCTCGACGTCGCCCCGTTGCGCGTGCGCTCGGCCGCGGGGTTGGATGATTGAGCCGATCCGGCTCTCCGACCTGGGCCTGAGCCCGACCGCGGCGCTGTTCGAGGGCGGCACCCACGGAGCGCAGATCAGCATGTTCGTCGTGCGCACCCCGCCCGGCGCGTTCGTGCCGTTGCACGTGCATCCGTATCCCGAGACGTTCCTGCTGCTGGAGGGAAGTGGGCGCTGGACTGCGGGGGAAGCGGTCGTCGAGCTCGAGGCGGAGCAGATGCTCGTCGTGCCGGCCGACACGCCGCACGGCTTCCGCAACACCGGGGACGTGCCGCTCCTGGCCGTGTCGGTACACGAGCGAGGGTCGATCGAGCAGACCTGGCTCGACCGCGAACCCGCCTGACTCTCAGTAGGCGGTGGTGCGGGTGCGGTGCGGCCGTCCCGGCAGGTCCCGGCCGCGGTGCCAGAGCCAGTTGTCGAGCGTGCGCGGCGGAACGCCGGCGGCGGCTGCGAGCTGCTCGCAGGCATGCACCGCGCAGGCCCTGAGCTCGATCTCCTCGGGCGAGCCATGCGCCAGCTCCTCGCCCGCGTCGATGCGCGCCGCAAGCGCGGGCGCGTACTCGAGCACCCCGTCGCAGCGCAGGACATGCGGGAGGACGTTGTCGGCGAACACCGTCAGCCGGTCGACGTCGTCGAATGCCGCCACGCCGGCCAGGACGAGGTCGTTGGCGGCGATCTGGGCGCGCTTGTGGAAGCCGGGATCGAGCGGGAAGGGGAGGCTCGCGGCAAACGCCTGCGCGGAGCGGCCGAGCTCGAGCGGCTCGTGCAGCCAGATCCCCAGTTCGCGCAGCGCAGCCGCGTAGAGACCGGTGAGCTCATGCTCTGACGGCAGCCCGAGCACCCCTGCGACCTCGGCCACTGACAGGGAGCGGAGCTCCGCCGCCGTCCACGGCGCCCCGCGGGCGGTGAGCGCCGCGGTCAACGCGTCCGTGTCGGTGCCGAGCTCCTCGAAGTAGCCCGAGCCGAAGTTGACCGCGTCGAGGATCAGCACATAGCGAACGATCTCTTCGCGCGGGGCGTCGAGCCGGTGCAGCTCGGGGTCGAGGCCCGCCTGACCGGACCCGTAGCGCGCCGCGCCGGGGTGGATGGTCACGTGGCGGGCGCCCGCGGCCACCCGGGCGCAGTGCGCCCTCACCTCTTCGGCCAGCATTCGCGGGCGTAGCGTAGGCGGGGTGCGCCGGTTGTCGGGATTGCTGCTCGTGGTCGTCTTCCTCGCCGGGTGCGGCGGTGACGAGGACGGCGGCGGGCTGACGCTCGCGCTCGACTTCACCCCCAACGCCGTCCACGCGCCGCTGTTCGCGGCCGCCGACGAGGGCGCCTTCGAAATCCGTCAGCCCGGTTCGGGCCCCGACGCGCTCAAGCTCGTGGCGTCCGGCCGGGCCCAGCTCGGCGTGCTGGACATCCACGACCTCGCGATCGCTCAGGCCCGCGGCAGCGACCTCGTCGCGCTTGCCGCGCTCGTCGACGCGCCGCTCGCCGCGCTCGCCGCCCGCCCTCCGGTCCGGCGCCCGCGCGACCTCGAGGGACGCACGGTCGGCGTCAGCGGCCTTCCGTCCGATCCGGCGTTCGTGAACGCCATCGTCGCCGACGACGGCGGGGACCCGGAGAAGGTGCGCCAGGTGACGATCGGCTTCAGTGCCGTGACGCGCATCCTGTCGGGTCGCGTCGACGCGGCTCCGGTCTTCTGGAACGCCGAGGGCGTCGTGCTGCGCCGGCGCGGCCTCGACCTGCGGGAGTTCCGGGTCGACGACTACGGCGCACCGCGCTATCCGGAGGTCGTGCTGGTGACCTCGCGGGAGACGCTCGCGGCTCGGCGCGGAGCGCTCCTGCGCGCGTTGAACGCGATCGACGCCGGGATCACCGCCGTGCGGGACGACCCCGGAGCGGCCGCCGAGCGCGTGGCCGCGGCGGCGGAGGCCGGCGACGTCGGTCTCGTCCGCGCCCAGCTCGACGCGGTTCTCCCGCTTTACGGCATGCGCCTCGACCGCGGGCGACTCGAGGCCTGGGCGGCGTTCGACGCCCGCATCGGGATCGTGGACGCGAAGCCGGACGTCGATCGCGCGTTCGACTTCGAGATCGGGAAGGATCTCGCCATCGGGGCGTCTTAAGGGGTATGACGACCCGTGCTGTGGTTCTGATCGCGCTGCTGTCTGCCCTCACGCTCGCCGCCTGCGGTGGAAGCGACAACACGTCCTCGCCGGCTCCGGGTGGGGGTACCGGTACCGAGAACGGACGCGACGCGGATGGCGGAGGAGGCAGCGGAGGCAGCGACGGCGGTGGCGGTGGCGCGACGAGCGAGAGCGGCCGTGCCGCGCAGACCTTGAAGGTGACCGCAGGCGAGCCGGGTCCGGAGGAGTACAGCTTCGCTCCTGCCGACCTGAAGGCCAAGGCCGGCGAGGTGACCCTGGACCTCGTCCTTCCCGACGACCTCAACGCGCCGCATGCGATCGCGATCGAGGGCGATGGCGTGTCGGAATCCGGCGACACGGTGTCCGCCGGCGCCACCAGCAGCGTGAGCGCCGAGCTGCCGGCCGGTGAGTACACGTTCTTCTGTCCCGTGGGCGATCACCGGGAGGAAGGAATGGAGGGCACCCTCACCGTTGGCTGACTAGCCTCGGCCGGGTGAGCGAGCGGCGGCTTGACCCCGAGGCGCTCGGCGACCACGTCGACCGGCTCTTCCGTGCGGCCTGGGCGCTCACCGGCGACCGTCACGAGGCCGAGGACCTGGTGCAGGACACCTACGCCAAGGTGCTCGCCCGGCCCCGGCTCGTGCACGGATCGGACGATCTCGCCTACCTGTTGCGCGCACTGACCAACCAGCACACGAGCCGTTTCCGCCGCCGCCGCCGCCGGCCGCAGGAGGTACCGCTCGGCCAGGCGCCCGTCGACGAACACGGCCCCGAGGACGCCTACGCGATCCACGAGCTGTTCGCCGCCATCGCCGGCCTGGAGCCCGACGGCCGGTCGGCGATCGTGGCCGTCGATGTCGTCGGGCTCAGCTACGGCGAGGCCGCGAGCCTGCTCGAGGTCAAGGAGGCGACGATCGCCACCCGCCTGCACCGGGCGCGCAGGGCGGTGGCCGCGGCGCTGAGCTCGGACGCGGTGGTGCGGCGATGACCGCGCACGAGACGGAGGAGATCGCCACCCGCATCAAGACGGCGGCGCACAGCGTCTCGGCACCGATGCATCTCCGCGCCGAGATCACCCGCAGGCGGGTGCCCAAGCGGGAGCACTCGCGCGTGCGGCTCGCCGTGATCGGCGGGCTGCTGGCCATCACCGCCACCGTGGCGGCCTTCGTGGCGCCGGAGCCCCCGACGGTCCAGCGCGTCGCCGCCGTTGCCCTGGCCCCGGCGACCGACCCGCCGCCGGCGGGTCCGAGCTATCTCCCCGGCTTCGAGGCCGTCGGGTCGCGCGCGGACACGATCGGGGGTCGCCAGGCGCAGACCGTCATCTACCGGAGCGGGACCACCGGCATCAACTACACGGTGCTCGACGGCAAACCGCTCGACCTGCCCGGCACGCGCCGCGAGACGGTGGGCGAGCTCGAGCTCGCGCTGGCGCGCGACGGCGACGTCGAACTCGTTGCCTGGCACCGCGACGGCAAGACGTGCATCCTCGCGTCGCGCCGGGCCGGCGCCGACGAGATGGTCGAACTGCTCAGGCGAGCCTGATCCGCACGGCGCGCGTGCGGGTGCTGCCCGGCCGCGCGAAGGCGAGCACGACCTCGTCCCCGCTGACGCGCCCTGCCACCGCGTCGCAGAGGGACTGCAGCGTGTTGGAGATCGGCCGGCCGTCGACGCCGGCGAGCAGGGCCCCGGGCTCGATGTCCGCGGCGGCCGCCGGGGTACCGGGCTGGACGCCGGTGACCCGCAGCCCCGCCGGCAGCTTCTCGCGGCGCAGGTCGGCGGCGGTGGGGTAGCCGAAGGTCAGCCCGGTCCAACCGGCCGCACGCCCCGCGCGCAGGTCGGCGAGCACGCCGCGGGCATGATCGATCGTGATCGCGTAGTTGACGTTCTGCAGCGGCCGCCCGTCGGAACCCGTCGCGCGGGCCGCGGAGTCCACCGCGACCACGCGGGCGTCCAGGTCGACGAGCGGTCCTCCCGAGTTGCCGGGGTTCAGCGGCGTGTCGGTCTGGAGCACGCTGGGATAGGCGGGGACGTCGGGCGCGGGGTCGCCGAACTCCGTCTGCACGGCCGACACCACCCCGCGGGTCGAGGCGACACTCTCCGCGGCGGTCGCCTCGGCGGGGTAGCCCATCGCGATCACGGTCTCGCCCTGGCGGACGGAGCCGGCCGGGGCCAGCGCGGCCGTGCGCAGCCCCCCGGTGTCCTGCACCCGCAGGAGGGCCAGGTCCTCGCACGGCGCCGCACCGACGAGCTCGGCCGGCCGCGCCCGTCCGCCGGCGCCGACGGTGAAGCTCGTGCCCTGGTTGACGACGTGGGCGTTCGTGACGATCAGCCCCGCTCCGGCGTCGAGCACCCAGCCCGACCCGGTGCCGGTCAGGGCGTCGTCGCGCTCCGTCGTGACGAGCACCGTCGACGGGGCCACGCGGGCGACGACCCGGGGAACGTCGTCCTCGCTGCCGCCGAGCACGCCGGTCGCCACGAGCACCGCCACGACGGACAGGGCGGCGACGAGCGCGCCGCCGCCGGCGAGCATTGCGGTCCGCGAGGCACGCCGCGTCCCCGCGTCGACCATCCGGCGGACCATGGACTGGGTCGCGAGCGCCGGCGCCAGGTCGGTCGATCCCGCCGGGGTCGCGTCGCTGTCGGTCCCCGGCGGCGCGGTCGCGTGCTCGGGCGCGCGGCGGATGACCGCGATGACGACCTCGCCGATGCGGATCTCCTCCCCGCCTTCGAGCACCGCCTCGCTCGTCCGCACGCTGTCGATCGAGGTCCCGTTGGCCGACCCCAGGTCGCGCAGGCGCCAGCGACCATCGCTCTCCGGCGTCAACTCCGCGTGCCGGCGCGAGGCGCGGGAGTCCCGGACCACGAGATCGCACCCCTGCTGACGGCCGAGCACGAACGGCTCGGTGCCCGTCAGCTCGATCGCGCTGCCGGCGTCAGGCCCCGTGCGTACTTCTAACCACAACGCCTCAACCCGCCACGGCGCCGGAGCCGAGCAGGCGCCGCAGCTTGACCTGGAGCTGCAGCGGTGAGAACGGCGTGGCGAGCGCGTCGTCGGCACCGGTGGAGGCGACCTGGCGGCGGCCGGTCTCGCGCCCCGGTCCGAGCAGCACGATCTTCGTGTCGCGCGTCACCGCGTCGCCGCGCAGCGACGACGCGATCGCGGGCGCTGCCGCGGCGGCGACGAGCACCACGTCCGGCCTGCGCTCGCGGGCGAGGGCGAGCGCCTCGTCGACGGTCCCAGCCTCGAGCACCTCGCAGCGCTGGGCGATCGCCACGCGCGCGGCCGCCCGCGAACCGGCGTCGAGTGCCGCCAGCAGGACGATGGCCCGCTGGCCGCTCGGCCCGACCACGCCGGTCAGCGTGTAGATCGATGACGTGTCCCCGCTCGGTGGGACCGACCCGGGCGGGTCGGTCGGCATCGAACCCGGGTCGCCGCTCTCCGGCACGGCGCGGCCGGTCGAGGACGGGCGGCGCGACGAGGACGAGGACTCGGCGAGAGGGCCGAAGGCATCGACGACCACCCGTGCGGCGAGAATCAGCTCCCCGCAGCTCGAGAAGCGGCGGTCGGCCTGCTTGTCCATCGCCTTCGCGATCACGGCGTCCAGGCCCGGGGGGAGCCCCTTGCGGCGCTCGGACAGCTTCGGCGGCTCGTCGTGCAGATGGGCGTAGAGCACGGCCATGTCGTTGTCGCGCGGGAAGGGGACCTCGCCCGACAGGGTGTGGAAGATCATGCACGCGAGCGCGTAGACGTCGGCGCGGGCGTCGACCTCGCGCCCGTCGACCTGCTCGGGAGCGAGGTAGTGCGTCGTCCCGACGACCTCGCCGGCGCGGGTCAGCGACGCGCCCGACGCCTGCCCACGGTCCTTGGTGAGCCCGAAGTCCGTCAGGTAGGCGTGGCGCCCGTCGATCAGGACGTTGGCGGGCTTGACGTCGCGGTGGATGAGGCCGTAGGCGTGGGCGGCGTCGAGCGCCGCGGCCACCTGGCGTGCGATGTCGAGCACCCGGTACGGGCCCAGACGCCGCTCCTCACGCAGGATCGCCGAGAGGTCGGGGCCGGGGACGTACTGCATCGCGATGTACAGCAGCCCGTCGACCTCGCCGGCGTCGTAGACGGTGACGACGTTGGGGTGCGTCAGCGTCGCGGCGATCCGTGCCTCGCGCAGGAACCGTTCCCGGAAGTCCGCGTCGTCGGCCAGATCGGGCGCGATGATCTTCAGCGCGGCGCGCCGGCGGAGGGTCTGATGCTCCGCGAGATGGACGACGCCCATGCCACCTCGGCCGATGCGGGATTCCACCCGATATCCGGCGACAACGTCCCCCGGGCGAGGGTCTTGCGGTCGGTCCGGCATCATGCCCAGCATGGCAGACGCCGCAGACCGCGACAGTCGCGCGGACCATCCTTCCCGTTCCGATGTCCTGCACGGGGCGTGGATCCTCGTCGCGGGAGCCGATGCCGGCGCCGCCGCGCGGCTGCGCGCGCGCCTGGCCGAGCGCGGCGCGGCGGCGGTCGAGCTCGTCGTAGACGCCGAGGAGGCGCTGTCACGCACGGTCACGGCCCAACCCGACGCCATCCTGGCCCTGCCGGGCTTCGGGACCGAGCTCTCGCAGCGGCTCGATCCGCTCGCGACGGGGGCGGGCCCGCCCGTGGTCGCGCTCGACGAGCTGCGCGGCCTCCCGTCCGGCGTCGTGGGCGACGACATGGTGCTCGACCGGCTCGCGCTGCTGCTGGAGCGCCACCGCCTCCGCGCGCGTGTCCGAGATCTCGAGGCCACGCTGGCCTCCGACGTCCTGGCGAGGCCACCGCGGCGCGGCGGACGCCCAGGCTGAGACCCTGATCCGGCTCGCGCAGGTCGCGGAGTACCGCGACGACAACACGTGGGAGCACACGCAGCGCGTCGGGGCGATGGCGGCACGCCTCGGGCGCAGCCTGGGTCTCGGTGACGCCGAGGTCGAGCTCATCCGCCGCGCGGGCCCGGTCCACGACCTGGGCAAGATCGCCATCCCGGACACGATCCTGCTCAAGCCCGAGCGGCTCACCGAGGAGGAGTACGAGGTCGTCAAGACCCACGCCGAGCTCGGCGCGCGCATCCTCGAGGAGTCGACCGCCCCGCTGTTCAAGACCGCGGAGCAGATCTGCCGTTCCCACCACGAGCGCTGGGACGGCGGCGGGTATCCCGACGGGCTCGCCGGCGACGACATCCCGCTCGTCGGTCGCCTGGTCGCCGTGGCCGACGTCTTCGACATCCTCGTCCACGAGCGTCCCTACAAGGAGGGGATGTCCGTGGAGGACGCAGCCGAGGAGCTGCGCCGCAACGCGGGCACGCAGTTCGACCCGGCGGTCGTCGACGCCTTCGACTCCCTGGGCGTGGACACCTGGCGCCACCTGGCGTCCGAGATCTGACCTGGACTGGACGAATCGTCCAGGTCACCCGCGGGGACATAAAGCGGGCCGCGGCGGCGACCGATGGCGTGAGGGATGGCCCGCCACCTTCGTCCCACACTGCTTGTCGCCGCCGCGGCTCTCGTCGCCGGCTGCGGTTCTACCTCTGCTGAGCGCCCCGGCGCCGCCGCGGCGGTCAAACAGCGCGCCGCCAGCGCGCCGGTCAGCGGCCAGCTGCGTGTCGGCCTCACCGACATCGGCATCGGCAGCGCCTCCTTCGGGACTGCCGCAGGCGGCCTCGAAATCCTGCCGAACGTCCGCGTGCCCGGCACGCCGAACACCCAGCAGGGCGTGGGCGCCGGCGCCGGCTGCGACGACGTCAACCTGCTGCCGGAGAAGAGCAACCTCTCCGACATCCAGGCCTCGACCCTGTGTCTGCTCAACGGCGAGCGGGCTGACGCCGGTCTGCGGCCGCTCAAGGAGAACGACCAGCTGGCCGACGCCGCCGAGTCCCACTCGAAGGCGATGGTGGCCGACCAGTTCTTCGATCACGTCGGGCGCAACGGATCCGATCCCGTCAGCCGCGTGCGCAAGACGGGCTACATCCCCAAGGTCGGGACGTGGACCGTCGGCGAGAACCTGGCCTGGGGCACCGGCTCGCTGAGCACGCCCAAGGCGATCGTGGCGGCCTGGATGAAGAGCCAGGGCCACCGCGAGAACATCCTGCGCTCCTCCTATAAGGAGATCGGCCTCGGGATCGTCGCGGGGAACCCGCGGTCGCGGAGCGGGTCGGGTGCCACCTTCACGACGGAGTTCGGGGCCGTGAGCACGCCCGGCAGCGGCAGGGCCTCGAGTACGAAGGCGCGCAAGGCGCGGGTCTCGAAGGCGCGCAGGGCCCGCGCGTCCCGGGCGCGCAAGGCGCGCGCCTCGAAGGCGCGCGCCTCGTTCAAAGCCCGGATCGCCGCCCCGAACGTGTATCAGCGCACGAACAAGCGCCGTTAGGCGCGTCTGCGCGTCGACACGAGCGCCGCGCCGCCGGCCAGCAGGCCGAGGGCGCCCACGATCAGGGCGACGAGAGCCAGTCCGTCCCCTGAGTCGTCGTCTGACTCACCTCCTGCCTCGACTGTCTGATCCTTCTGAACGGTCTCCTGCGCGTCGCCGGAGCCGCCGTGCGTGGTCTCCTCGTCGTCGGAGCTGCCATGCGACCCACCCGTGGAGTCCTCGATCAGGCCGCCCTCGTCGGAGATGGTGATCTGCGAAGCGGGCTTCTCGCTGTCCGGGTCGCCGATCCAGCGCACGACCTCGCCATCGGAGTAGGTCTGGATGGCCTTGAACGTCAGCGTGTCCCCCGACGCGCCGGGCACCCCGGCGGACATGGGGAACTCGAGGAATTGCCCCGGGGGGATGCGCCCGCCGCTGAAGGTGACCTCGGAGACCTCCTTGCCGTCGCGCACGACGTCGGCCTCCCAGCCGGGAGGCGGGGCGACGGAGAGGAACTCAAAGCCCGCGGGCATCTGCACCTGCACCTTGGTCGTATCCGCCTTGTCGCTCTCGTTGGGCACGCGCAGGTCGAGCACCGCGAAGGCGCCCTCCGGAATCACGTTGGGGTGGACGGTCACGTGTGCGGAGGCAGTGGCCGGCACCCAGAGGGCGACGGCGCCTGCCACGGCGATCAGCTTGCGATGCATGGGGTGTTCCTTTCGTTGAGGGTCATCACCGAACCGGTACCTCCAGCTCGGCGGTGTACTGGTCGAAGTCGGAGACGCGCGCCTCCAGGCGCAACGTCCAGTCGCCCCGGGTGGGCAGGGTCGTCCGCGGCGCGACGTAGTGGCCGGGGCCGGCCTTGCGGAACTCCACGGGAATCTCCACGTCCTCCTGGGAGGCGGTGACGGTGAGCTGCTTCACCGCATCCCACTGAGCGCCCGTGCGGCGCTCGAAGAAATAGACGTGCGCCTCGTTGGTGCCAGGCGCAGCGGGATCGAGGGTGAACTCCATGCGCGCGGGTCCGATCACGGCGCTCTCCGACGCCGGCCCGAAGGCGGACACCTTGCCGGGGGCATACGTGGCCAGAGCGCCGGTGACGCCGAGCACGACCACCGCGACCGCAAGCTCGGCGCGCAGGGTGGCAAGCGGGGGCAGATCGCGGCGGCGGTGATAGGCGCCGAATCCGACCAGGACCACGAAGAGGCCGAGCTTGATCAGCACGGCACGGCCGTAGCCGGTGTCCACGAGCTCCCGCCAGGCACTCAGCTCGACGATCGACTGCACCATGCCGGTGCCGAGGACCACCAGCACGAGCACGCCCGCGAGCCGCGAAAAGCGTCGGATGCCCGCCTTGAGCAGATCCTGTCGATCGGCGACGCCGCGCGTACCCGGTCGCAGGACGAACAGGACCGCGGCCAGGCCACCGATCCATCCCGCCACGGCGATCACGTGGACGAGGTTGGCCAGCAGCATCACGGGCCCCTCGACGCTGGCGTGGCCGCCCGAGGCGGGAACCACGCAGAGTGCGCCGGCGGGCAGGGTCGCCCAACCCGAGCGCCGGAGCAGGGCCAGCACGATCCAGGCGACCGCTGCCAGGATCCAGGTCACGCTGAACTGCGTCCCGAGGCTCAGCTCGCGGGCCCACACGGCGTCCCCCGCCACCTGTGCACCGTGCAGGAACACGCCGGCGATCGAGGCCACGAAACCGGCGGCGGCGGCGGCGAGCAGCACGCGCGAGGCCCGGGGCCCGACCGCCGAGCGTGCGGCCGCAGACACGCAGAGGGCAAGGAAGAGCAGGGTCCCGACCGCCAGGGTGATCGCGGCGTACTGGACCGCCCGCGCAACGCCGAGCGCTGTCGCCGTGACCGGACCGCTGCCGGTGCCCTGCAGCAGGCGGTCGACGCCCTGCGCGCCGAGGCCACCGTCGCCGACCGCGTAGGAGAACCCGCCCGACACAGGGTGTGAGTCGGCGGAAACCGTCCGGTAGGTCGCCGTGAACCCTCCGTCGGGGACATCGGTCGGCAGGCGCACCGCCAACTCGTCACCCGCGGGCTGGAAGGTCTCGCCCAGTTGGATCTCCCGGCCCCGGCCGTCGAACACCCGCACGTCGCCCTCGCTGACCGACTCGCTGAAGGCGAGCACGACCCGCGTCGGGGCGGTGTCGAGTTGGCCGCCGCGCGCGGGCTCCGTCCCGGTCAGGGTGGCGTGCGCGGCGGCGGTCGCCGGCAGGGCGGCGACCACGAGCAGCGCGATGACGAGGCAGCGCCTCACCAGGCCTCGGGTGCGCGGGCGCGGTCCCGACGGCGACGCGCGAACAGCGCCGCGGCACACCCCCCGAGCACGACCGCCGAGCCGATGGCGATGAAGGCGACCGGCGCGCCGGGACTCGGCGTCCAGAACAGCGTGCCCTCGATCGGGCCGCGGCTCGTCGGCACCGTCCAGCTGAAGATCTCGGTGCGCACGCCGGGGTCGGTGACCTGTGGCGGCGTCGAACGCGCCATCCAGTGCATCCGGTGGTCGTGCCATTCGAAGCGGCCTGTGCCGTCCACGCGCTCCCACTGCGGCGGCCCGGTGCCGTCCACGCCGTCGGGCACCTCGACGTCGGCGAACCGGTCGTCGTTGAGGTAGTACGCCGGCGAGCGCGTGTTGACGAAGACCTCGCCGTCGCCGTCGATGCGCGCGTAGGGCTCGGCGTCGTAGCCCTCGATGATGATCTCCTCTCCGCTCTCGTTGCGCAGCAGGAGGCGGTCGTCGCGGTTGACGACCTCCACACTCACGCCGGCGGGCGTGCCGTCGACGCGGGAAAGGAAGTTGGGATTACCTGAATGAGCCTGGGCAGGAGCCGACGTGACGAGCACGGCGACGACCGCCACGGCGGCAGCAACGCGGGGCATTGGGCCTCCGGATGGTGTGGTGGACGCGAGCTGGAGGTGCTACGCGTGCACTGGCGGTCCGCGCAGGCACAGCGGTGCCCGCTCGAACGCGGAGGAGCCCATTGCCGCGGCGCGTGCACGCCCGAAGAGCGCACGGGCCGGGCGCAGGCGACGCTGCGGCGGCAGACGGCGCGCGACGATTGCGCGCTCACCTAGGAAGCGGCCGCTGAGCGGCAGCGCGACAATGAGCCATGCGGGGGCGAGTGTGAGCGCCAGCTCGGCATGCCCGGTCGCCGCGAGCGCCGCGAGAACGAGCACGAGGAGGAGAGGGGATCGGTCCCGCACGATCCATAAGCTACCCACATGGATTGGACCGGGCGCAGGGTCGTGGTCACCGGGGCGGCCGGCTTCATCGGCAGCCACGTCGCGGAAACGCTCGTGCGCCGCGGCGCGCACGTCCGCGCTTTCGTGCGCTACACGAGCGCCGGTTCCTGGGGATGGCTCGACTCGTCCGAGCTGGCCGCCGACATGGAGGTCTTCGCGGGTGACGTCCGCGACCCCGAGACCCTGACCGCTCCGTTCGAGGGCGCGGAGGTGGTCTTCCACCTCGCCGCGCTCATCGCGATCCCGTACTCCTACGTGACGCCGCTGGCGTACGTGCGCACGAACGTCGAGGGCACGACGAACGTGCTCGAGGCCGCGCGCACGGCGGGCGTCGGGCGCGTGGTGCACACGTCGACGAGCGAGGTCTACGGCACCGCGCAGACCGTGCCGATCGCCGAGTCGCACCCGCTTGTCGGCCAGTCGCCCTACTCGGCCTCGAAGATCGGCGCCGACAAGATCGCCGAGAGCTTCCATGCCGCCTACGGCCTGCCCGTCGTCGTCCTGCGGCCCTTCAACACCTTCGGTCCGCGCCAGTCGGCCCGCGCGGTCATCCCCACGATCATCACCCAGCTGCTGGCGAACCGGCCCGTGTCGCTCGGCGCGCTGACGCCGACCCGGGACCTGACCTTCGCCACGGATACCGCCGAGGGGTTCGTCGCCGCCGGCGGGGCGCCGGATGCCCCGGGGCGCACGATCAACCTCGGCGTGGGCCGCGAGATCTCGATCGGCGACCTGGCCGAGCGCATCCACCGGCTCATGGACCGCCCCTACGACGTCGCGCACGATGCGCAGCGTGACCGGCCTGCCGCGAGCGAGGTCGAGCGCCTGCTGTCGGACAACTCCCTGGCGCGCGAGCTGCTCGGCTGGGAGCCGCGGCACTCGCTCGATGACGGGCTCGGGGAGACGATCGAGTGGCTCTCGCGCCACCTCGACCGGTACCGGCCGGACACCTACACGGTGTGACCCAGCCGGCGATCCCGCTCTTCGACCTCCGGATGGAGGAGGAGGACCTGGCCGCGGTGGCGGCGGTCCTGCGTTCGGGCCGGCTGCGCGCCGGTGAGCAGGTCGCCGCCTTCGAGCGTGAGTTCGCCGCCCATCTGGGCGTCCGCCACGCCGTCGCGGTGTCGAGCGGCACCGCAGCTCTGCACCTCGCCTACCTCGCTTGCGGCGTCGGCGTGCAGG
The DNA here is from genome assembly GCA_963781415.1 of uncultured Solirubrobacteraceae bacterium. Taxonomy (GTDB): domain Bacteria; phylum Actinomycetota; class Thermoleophilia; order Solirubrobacterales; family Solirubrobacteraceae; genus DATLGB01. Next base: position 1,227,616 of record CAWAFT010000002.1, on the reverse strand, counting down.
ACGAGGTGATCGTCCCGTCGATCACCTTCGCCGCGAGCGCCGCGAGCGCCATCTACTGCGGGGGCACGCCGGTGTTCGCCGACGTCTGCGGCCCGCACGACATCGGCGTCGACCCCGACGACGTCGCGGCGCGGATCACCCCGCGCACGCGCGCGGTGTGCGTCGTCCACTACGGCGGCTATCCGGCGGCGGTCGAGACCCTGCGGGCGCTCTGCGACGACCATGGACTCGCGCTCATCGAGGACTGCGCCCACTCCCCGGACGCATCCCGCGGCGGGCGCATGGCCGGCGCCTGGGGAGAGGCCGCGTGCTTCTCGTTCTTCTCGAACAAGGTGCTTGCCGTCGGCGAGGGCGGGCTTCTGGCGACGGATGACGACGCGGTGGCCGAGCGTGCCCGCGCGGAGCGCTCCGGCGCCTTCAACCTGCGCATCGACGAGCCGCGCGCGGCGCTGCTGCGCTCGCGCATGACGCGGATGGCGGCCGACGTCGACGCGCGCCGCGCCCTGACCGCCCGCTACCGGGAGCTGCTCGCCGGAGTCGACGGCGTGATCGTCCCGTACCTCGGACGCGGAGGTCGCCACGTCCTCCTGTTACGTGATGCCGATCGTGCTCGCCGACCCCGAGCGCCAGCGGCCCGGTGCGGGCGCACATGCGCGAGCACCACGGCATCCAGACGTCGCTGCTCTATCCCGCCGTCCATGAGTTCACGGCCTACCGCGAGCGTTACGGCGCCTCGCTGCCGCAGGCGGAGCGCGTCGCGCGCTCGCAGGTCACCCTGCCGCTGTTCGGCTTCATGAGTCACGACGAGCAGGACCGCGTGGTCGCGGCGCTCGCGGAGGCGCTCGCGTCGTGAGGGAGTCCGACGTCGAGGCGGTGCTGGACGCGCTGCGCTCCGGCTGGCTCACCATGGGCCCGCGCATCCAGGCCTTCGAGCGCGAGTTCGCCGCGCACGTCGGCACGGAGCACGCGGTGGCCGTGTCGAGCGGGACGGCGGCGCTGCATCTGGCGGTGCGCGCGGTCGCGCCCGGAGGCCGGACGGTCGTCTCCGCCCTCGGCGGGGATGCCGCTGCGGCGGCGGTCCGCGCGGCCGGGGGAGAGGTCGCGTGGTGGGACGCGCCGGCGCCGATCCCGGCTGGCGAGGCACTCGTGCTCGTCCATCCGTTCGGGTTGCGAGCGGACCCGCCCGACACCGATCTGCCGATGATCGAGGACTGTCGCGCGGCGCTCGGACTCGGCGTCGGCCGGGCCGGCGTGGTGGCGTGCTGGTCGTTCGCCGACGGTCGCCCGCTGGCGATGGGCGAGGGCGGCATGCTGACCACCGATGATGAGGCCATCGCGGCGCGCGCCCGGCTGCTGCGCCAGCACGCGATGACGTCGGGCACCTGGGACCGCCACCGCGGCCACTCGGACTCCTACGACGTCGTCGACATCGGCTTCAACTTCCGCCTCGACGAGCCCCGCGCGGCGCTCGGGTCCGCGCAGCTCGCGCACCTCGACGAGCGGCGCGCCACGGTCGAGGCCGTGCTCGTGGACGATCCCGATGCCGCGATCGCCATGCTGGCGACGGCGGGCATCTCCGCCCGCCGCTACTCGGTGCCGGAGGGTCTCGAGCACGCGGCCGCGACGGCCGCGCGCGTGGTGCTGCTCGAGCCGGGCGCCGACCGCGACGCGGTCGCTACGGCTCTACGCGCCTGAGCAGCGGCGCGTCGCCACGCAGCGGAAGTGTCTGCGCCGAGTCGGCCGCGGCCGGGGGAGCCGGCAGCTTGCGACGCTCGTCACCCGAGCGGCGCTCCTCGGGGGTGCGGCGGTCGCCGTCGGCGCGGCGCTGGGCGTCCTGCCGGCGGTCCTCGCCGCTGCGACGCTCCTCGAAGGCTTCCATCTCCTCGGGGATCAGGCGGTGGCGCATCGCCTCGAACTCCTCGAGCGCCTGCTCGTAGTCGTCGTGGCGCCCGATGTCGAGCCAGTAGCAGTCAGAGCGGTACGCCCGGACGACCTCGCCGGCGCTCATCAGGCGGCGGATCAGATCGGGGAAGTCCAGGCGCTCCTCGGGCTTGAGGTACTCGAGCACGCGCGGGGAGAAGGCGTAGACGCCCATCGAGGCCTCGAACTCGAAGTGCGGCTTCTCCTCGTAGGAGGTCAGGCGGTCGGGCTGATGGGTGTCGGCGAAGTGCAGGACGCCGAGTGAGACCTGGATGTCGCGCGTGATCGTCGCGATCGTCGCGGCGGCCTCCGTCTCGAGGTGCTGCTCCATCAGCGCGCTGTAGTCGAGATCGGTGAGCACGTCACCGTTCATGACGAGGAACGGCTCGCCCTCGAGATCACTGATGGACGCGATGGCGCCCGCGGTGCCCAGCGGCGTGTTCTCGCGGTGATAGTCGATGGGGACGCCGTAGTCGTCGCCCTTGCGGAAGAACGCCTCGATCAGCTCGGCGAGGTAGCCCGTCGCAATCGTGACGCGCTCGAAGTCGTGGTGGTGCAGCTGGCGGATGACGATGTCGAGCACCGGCCGGTCCCCGACGGGCATCAGTGGCTTGGGCAGCACGGCGGTGTAGGGGCGCAACCGCATGCCGAGTCCACCGGCCAGGACGACAGCGCGCTTCATCGGGTGGTCTTGTCGGTGATCCGCATAAATGGCTGGCTCCGCCACAGTAACTGTCGGCCTCCCTCGGCCCGGCCTTGAGCCAGCCCTTGCGCAGCAGACGCAAGAGCGCGACAATCGGCACGTAGTCATCACGAAAAAGGGAGTGCACGTGTCTGCCCGAGTCCTGGTCGTCGCCCACCGCACCGCAGCCACACCGGCTCTGCTGGAGGCGGTCCGTGAGCGAGCCCAGGCCTCTCCTGCCACCTTCTCACTCCTGGTGCCGGCCGCGGCGCACGGCCTGCACCGTTTCGTGGATCCGGAGGACACCGACGATCACGAGGCGCGCAGCACGCTCGAGCTCGCGCTGCCGCTGATGTCCGAAGCCGCCGGCGGACAGGTGGAGGGCCTGATCGGCGACGCGGAGCCCCTTGCCGCCGTCCAGGACGCGATCAACCTCGAGGGCTTCGACGAGATCATCATCTCGACTCTCCCCACCCGCGTGTCGCGCTGGCTGCACCTGGACCTGCCGCGCAAGGTCGCGGGGCTCGGGCTGCCGGTGACCACGATCACGGCGACCGGCCGGGAGGCATCCGCCGCCCTAACCTGAGGGGCATGCGCGGGCTGCTGCTCTACACCCAGATCGCGATCGTGGTCTTCGTGTTGGTCGGGATCGTCGTCGCGGCGACAAAGCTGTAGGTTCCGGCACATGATCCGCTCCATCGTCGTGGGCACGGACGGCTCCGACACCGCAACCAAGGCAGTGCAGGAAGCCGCCGATCTCGCCGCCGCCGTCGGGGCGGAACTGAACATCGTCTCGGCCTACGTGCCGGTCTCGAACCAGCGCCTGCGCTCCGAGGCGCGCCAGGCGCCCGACGACGTCCAATGGCAGGTCACGCCGCGGGAGGACGTCGACGAGATGCTCTCCTCCGCGAAGGAGGCCGTCGAGAAGGCCGGCGTCAAGCAGATCAACACTCACGCGCGCGAGGGCGACCCCGCCGACGCCATCCTCGACGTCGCCGAGGAGCAGAGCGCCGATCTCGTCGTCGTGGGCAACAAGGGAATGTCGGGCGCAAAGCGCTTCCTGCTGGGCTCCGTGCCCAACAAGGTCTCCCATCACGCTCCCTGCAGCGTGATGATCGTCCGCACGGTCTAGCCCTACGGGCCGAGCGGAGGCGTGGGCGTCGGCGTGACCGCGACGGTGGGCGTCGCGGTCGGCGTCGGCACCGGAGTGGCGATCGCGGTGGCGGCCGCGGCGTCGACCTTGCCCGCGCCGTAGCGCCGGTCGGTCCCGGGCTTGCCGAGATCGAGCGCGGTCGCCTTCAACCGCTTCTCGATCGCGCGCGGGGAGGGGTTGCGGCCGACGATGCGCGACGCGATCACGAGCGCAGCGGTGGCGGACACGTGCGGCGCGGCCATCGAGGTTCCCTCGTAGCCCCCGGGGATCCCGAAGCGCCGGACGGAACCGGTGAAGGTGACCTGGAAGATGTCCCGGCCCGGGTGCGCGTCAGGGTCACAGTTGGGATCGTCGGGCAGGATCGCGTCCTGCCCGCCGCCGGGTGCGGAGAGGTCGAGTCCCGGGCCGCTGTTGGAGTAGTCGGCCTGGCAGCCGTGCTCGGTGATCGCTCCGACCGAAAGCACGTCGCTCGACCGCGCGGGATACGCGACGGCGCTGGCGTGGGCGTTGCCCGAGGCAGCCACCACGAGCGCCCCCTTGCGCCGGGCGAAGCGCAGCGCGGAGATGATGTCCGGGATCTGGCGCGAGCGGATCGAGGACGAGAACTCGAAGGAGAGATTGATGACCTGCGCGCCGCGCTTGGCCGCGTAGCGGATGCCCGACGCGATCGCCGCGCTGTCGCCCTCGCCGCGCCGGTCGAGCACCCGGACCGGCATCAGCGTCGCGCCGTAGGCCAGGCCTGTGAGCGCGTAGCCGTTGTTGACCTTTTCGACGATCGTCGAGGCGACGTGCGTCCCGTGGCCGTTGTGGTCGAGCGGGAAGCGGTCATTGTCGACGAAGTCGTAGCCCGGCTTGATGCGCTTCGTCATGTCCGGGGAGCGCCGGAAGCGCTTGTAGTTGCGGTAGGCGACGCCGGTGTCCACGACCGCGACGAGCACGCCGCGCCCGCCGGGGCGCTTCGCTGCGATGAGGTGGTCCCAGGCGCCCTGGGCGTTGACGCCACCGATCGAGTCCGCGAAGTTCCACTGCAGCGCCGTCCAGCCGCCCGCGACGTTGCGCCGGCCCGGATCGTCGGGCAGGAAGGAGGTCCGCGCGATCCAGTTGGGTGAGGCCGACCGCACCCAGGGTCGCTCCTTGAGGGCCGCGGCCTTCTGCCAGACCGACGAGCCGTCGCGGATCTGCTTGACCCGCATGCCGTTCTGCGTGCGCAGCACCAGCTCGCCGCGGCGATAGTCGCGTCCCTCGACGAGTCCGGCAGCGTGGACGGGCGCTGCGAGAATCAGCGCTCCGACGAGGACGAGCAACAGGCGGGCCATGGCAGTTGATGGAAACCCAGACAGAGGGCGGGAGTTGCCCGGTTTCCTAAACGGCCAAGATAGGGATCGTGCACGACGTCTGGATGAACGCGGCGATCGCCGAGGCACGGCTTGCCCTCGCGCACGACGACGTGCCGATCGGGGCGGTGGTGGTGGCGGGGGATCAGATCATCGCCGCCGGGCACAACGAGCGCGAGCTGCGCCAGGATCCGACGGCCCACGCGGAGGTGATCGCCCTGCAGCGCGCTGCGCAGGTCGTGGGGTCATGGCGACTGCTGGCGACGACCCTGTACGTGACGCTCGAGCCGTGCGCGATGTGCGCCGGGGCGATCGTCCTCGCGCGCGTCCCGCGCGTGGTGTTCGGGACGACCGACCCGAAGGCCGGTGCGGCGGGATCGGTGCTCGACGTGCTCGCCGAGCCGCGCCTGAACCACCGTCCCGAAGTGGTCGGAGGTCCGCTGGCGGACGAGTGCGCAGGCCTCCTGCGCGATTTCTTCGCCGCGCGCCGCCAGATCTGAGGCCGTTCGCCGTTTGAGCAGGCATGACCCGCCGTCTGTTGCCCCTGCTGCTCACCCTCCTCTTCGTGCCCGCCTCCGCCCGTGCCGACGAGGTTCCCAAAGGGGCGACCTGGACCGAGGCGACCATCGAATCGGTCGACGGGACGCCACTTCACGCCGACATCCTGCGTCCATCCGGATTGCCGAAGAACGCCCAGACGCCGGTCATCCTCTCCGTCGGCCCCTACTTCAACCACTCGGGCCAGGTCGGTCCACTCGGGCCGGTCGAGGATGCGAACTACGACCCGACCGGACCGTCGGCAGGGCCGTCGGGCCGGTTCTACGACTTCATCGAGGGCGCGAAGCTCATGCAGCGCGGCTACTCCTTCGTGATGGTCGACCTGCGGGGCTTCGGCGGCTCGGGCGGCTGCCTGGACTGGATGGGCCCCGGCGAGCAAGGCGACGTGAAGGCATCGGTCGAGTGGGCCGCGAGCCAGCCGTGGTCGACCGGGCACGTCGGCATGTACGGCAAGTCCTACGACGGCGTCACCGGGCTCGCGGGCGCGGTCCAGAACCCCAAGGGTCTCGACGCGGTCATCGCCCAGGAGCCGGTCTATGACCTCTACCGCTACCTCTACTCCGACGGCGTCCGCTTCGCCAACGCCGCCGGGACGCCCGCGCTGTATGACGCCATCGCCGCGACGCCAGGCCCGCTGGCCGACGACCCCTTCTACAACGCCGGCGGCCTCACGACCCCCGACTGCCTGGCGTCCAACTACGCCGCCCAACAGGACCCCGATCACGGGTCCGAGTACTGGAAGGCGCGCAACCTGATCACCGAGGCGCCGAAGGCGAAGGTTCCGCTCTTTCTCACCCAGGGGTTCCTCGAGAACAACACGAAGCCCGACGGCGCCTTCGACTTCTTCAATGCGGTCAAGGGCCCCAAGCGCGCGTGGTTCGGCATGTGGGACCACGTCCGCGGCAACGACAAGGACGGCGAGGGCCGGTTGCTGATGGGCCGCAAGGGCTTCTTCGACGAGGCCATGCGCTTCTTCGACCACTACGTGCGCGGCGTGCCGCTCGCCGACGCTGCGACCGACAAGGATCCGCCGGTCGTCGTACAGACCTCCGACGGGACCTGGCGCAGTGAGCAGGCGTGGCCGCCGGCCGACAGCAGGCCGCTCGCCACCGACCTCAAGCCGGGTGCCTTCACCGACGACGGCAACCAGTACGGCACGGGCTCGGGCGCCGGCAACGGCATCTGGACCATCTCGCCGCCGCTTGCTCACGACGCCTGGTACGCCGGCGTCCCGCGAGTGACGCTGCAGGCGCCGATCAGCGGCGGTCGCAGCGAGATCGTCGTCGCGACCTACGACATCGCCCCCGACCGTCAGGCGACCCTGCTCTCGCGCAACGCCGCGGTCGTGCCCGCTGACGGCAAGGTCACGCTCGACCTCTACGGCAACGACTGGAAGCTTGACGCCGGCCACCGCGTCGGCGTGCTCGTCAACGGCTCACACGCCGAGTGGTGGCTGCACCCGCCCGTTCCCGAGACCATCGCCCTGGAGTCAGGCTCGATCCAGATCCCCTTCCTTACCTACTCGCGCCCGAAGACGATCCAGGGAGAGCCGAGCGTGCGCCTCGAGGAGTGGCTCGACGAGGCGCCGTTCGAGCTGCCGGAGGCCGTCATCACGGAGGGCGAGAAGGCGAGCTTCGCGCTCCCGGCCCCGCTCACGAAGGCACCGGTCGTAACGCCGCCGCCCGGTCCGACGCCGGCTCGCAAGCGGCTGCGGGTGCGCATCGCCCACGCCAAGCGGCGGATAACCGTGTTCGGCAACTCCCCCGCCGGGGCGAAGCTGCAGATCTCACTGCGGCGGCTGGCCCGCGGGGGCAAGAAGAAGGTCACGGTGCGGTCACGCAAGGTGCGGACGGGAGTCAACGCGTTCCGCGTGACCTTCCGCGTCGCGCGCACCGGTCGCTACGTCGCCGTGGTGCGTGCGCGCATCGACGGCGAGCGGGTGAGCAAGCGGACCCGGCCGGTCCGGGTCCGCGCGCGGCGCTAGCGGTCCCAGCGTTCGAGCGCGGGCAGCGGGTCCACCGCAGCGCCCTTGAACCAGCCGGGCGCGGTCCACAGCTCGAAGTGCAGATGGCAGCCGTCGGCGTCACCCGTGGCGCCGACGGCCCCCAGCGGGGCGCCCAGCTCGACCGCCTCGCCCTCGGCGACGCGCGCGGGCTTGCGCAGGTGCATGTAGACCTGGCTGCGGCCGTTGGGTGAGGTGATCACCGCGTAGTTGCCGCCGGCCGGTTCGAACTCCGCGCGGGTGACACGGCCGGGCATCGCCGCGACGACGGGGGCGCCGCACGCGGCGAAGACGTCCTGGCCGCGGTGGTCGCGGGCACCGCCGAAGGCGTTGTTCTCCGTCCCGAAGTCATGGGCGGCCTGGATCGGGAAGGCGCTCGGCTCGGTGACGGGTGTCCCGCCCTCGACCATCGCGCCGGCGGGGGTGGCCATGGCGAGCGCGCAAGCGGCGGCGCCCACCGCGGCCCGGAGGGGCTTGCGGACGGGAACGATCCGGGCAGGGTAGGTGAACCGCCGGGCGCGCCGCGCCCGTAGCCGAGGTATGGACGACGAACCCGAAGAGACCACCGACGCCGACACCCCTCCGGCCGCCCCCGGCGACAGCGAGACGCCCGTGGGTGACACCGATCAGCTTTCCGACGCGCCCTCCCCGCCGGCTCAGACGGGCTGAGCGGGGGTTGCATCGGCGGCTCGGCGGTGGGAGGCTGAGCCGGTAGGCCCGGCACCGGGCCGGGTCGCGAGCCAGAGGAGTCCCACCATGGCCGACCGTTTGCTGCTCATCACCTGGGGCGAGGTCGCACGCGGATCCGAAGCGCGCGCGATGGAGGTCTTCAACGAAGCGGTGGGCATCCTCGGCCGCCGCCAGTCCGACGGCCGACTCGAGCATTTCGACGTCGCGCTCATGCGGCCGAACACGCTGCTCGGCGGCTACATGTCCGTCCAGGGCACCGCCGAACAGATCGCGGCGTTGCGCGACGACGAGGAGTTCACCCGCAACATGGTCGACGCCTCCCTGTGCGTCGACCAGATCTGTCACACCGAGGGCTTCTGCAACGAGGGCGTCGCCCAGCAGATGCAGATGTACGGCGACGCGCTCGCCAAGGTCCCGCAGCGCGCCTGACCCCGTCCATGGTTGTCGCGCCCGGCGTCAAGCACGCCGGGCGTTGCGCCGATGCCGTTCACGGGTACCAACCGGACAGGCATGGACGAACCGATCCTCGATCACATCGCCGCGATGGCCGCGGGCCGCGACGTCGGCCTGCTGCTGCGCGCTGCGGGCTGCGTTGATCGCACGCACCCCGTCAGCCGCGACTGGGTCCGCCGCTGGGGCCCGGTTCGGTCGGACGGAACCGCGCTGCCTGACTGCTCCTGCGCCCTCGGGCGCTGCGTCGTCTGCAACTGACGCGCGCGCCTCGGCGCGAGCACTCCAGGTCCGGCTAAGCCGGGTGCTCGTCGAGCTCGGGGGGCTCTTCGATCCGGGCCGCGGAAATCGGTTGGGCCGTCTGGGGCGCCTGCGGCTGGTCAGGAACGGGCGCGTCGCTGGAGGTCGGAGCCTCGGCGGGGGCCGGCTCAGGAGTCGGCTCGGGAAGAGCCGGGGCCTCTACGGCCGGCTCGGCCGGCGGGAGCGGATCGACGGGGGGCTCGGGGTCAGCCGGGGGCGGCTCCGTGGCGAGAGGCTCGTCCATGCCGTCGGTAGCCGGAGCGGGTTCTTCGCTCGCCGTCGGCGGAAGCATGTCGTCGATCTTGTCGTCGATGTCCTCGGGGACGTTCGACACCGGCGCGGTGACCGTGTCCTCGCGATGGCTCCCCTTCTCGCGCTGCCAGGTCTTCGGGGGGCTGGCCGACTGGGTCGTCGAGCCCGGCCCGGAGCCGGGCTGCTCGACCGTCACGTCGGGCTCGGCGACCTCCACGGCGTTCCCCGGCTTCAGCGTCCCGGGGCTCGCCTTGTCACGCCCCCCGTCCGGGCGTCCGGCCGGCCGCTCGCTGTCGGGCGTCCGCTTGTGCGGGTGCGCCGCTCCGTCCTTGCGCTTCGGCGGCGTGGCCTTGTTGCGCTGCGACTTGGACTCGGCCTTCGGCTTCGCTCTGCTGCGCTGCGACTTTCCGGAACTCGACTTGGGCCCGCCCTTGGCCTTCGCGCCGCCGGACCCCTTGGCGTCCCGGCGATGAGCCGCCTGCGGCGGTCGCAGGCTCGAAGACGCCGGCGCCGGGTCTGACGCCGGGAGGGCTGCGGCGATCTGGATGACCTTGGCCGTCGCGGCCGGGCGCGGTGCCTTCTGCGCCTTGGTCTCCGCACGCGGCGAGGGCCGCTTGTCTTCGGCTTGCGCCAGGTTGGCGGACGGCGTCGTCGACAGGGCGGGCAACGTGACGGCGGCGGACGCGGCCACCACCTGAACGTTGCGCGCGAGGCCGGTGAAGGCGAGCGCCTCGCGCAGCGGCAGGAGCGCACCCAGCGTCGCCGAGACGGCGGCCGAGCTCTTGAAGCTGCCGCGGTAATACGCGAGGAAGGCGTCCACGGCGTCCGCGTCGAGCGTCTGTCCGCGCTGGCCGCGGAGCACGTCGAGGGCCTGCTGGTGCGGCATGCCCGCGCGATAGGCGCGGCTCGAGGTCATCGCGTCGAAGGTGTCGGCGACCGCGATGATCCGTGCACCCAGTGGGATCGCGTCTCCGACGAGCCCATCGGGATAGCCCGTCCCCTCGAGGCGCTCGTGGTGATGGCGGACCATCGCCTCGACCTCCGGGGCGACGAGCCCCTTGAGCAGGTCGGCACCCTGCGTCGGATGGCGTTTGATGATCTCGAACTCCCGGTCGGTGAGGCCGGCGGGCTTGGTCAGCACCGAGCGCGGTGTGCAGATCTTGCCGACGTCGTGAAGCGCCGCGGCGGTGCGGATGTTGGCGAGTTGGTCTGCGGGGATGCGCAGCTTGCGCCCGATCCCTGTGGAGTGCCGGGCCACCCTGCGGGAGTGTCGCTGCGTGTAGGAGTCGCGGGCCTCGACGAGCTCCGCCATGCGCTCGAGCACCTTGAGCCGCTCCGCTGCTGGCATCGATTCGGGGTGCAGCAGGCTGCGCTCCACGAGCGCATACGTCTGCTGCAGGCGATGCTCGGAGTACACGCGCCGTAGCCAGTTCCAAAGCAGAAGGTCCGCGAAGACGAACTCATTCGAGTGATGCGTCCGCCGCCACGCCCACGATCCGGCCTGCGCGACGAGCAGCGAGCACAGCGTGCACGACAGCGCAATCAGCACGACCTCCCAGAACGACGTCGCGGTCGGCACCACCGCCAGTACACCCAGTGGCGCAAGGATCATGAGCGCGGTGAACGCACACACGCGCGGCCATTGCCGCTTCACCTCCCGCGCAGTTGCCGATTGGCCCCCCAGCCGCATGAGGACTCTTATATCTAGTCAGAAGCCTGACATACGCTGTTTGAGCCTGCTTCTGGACATTCGTTCTTGCGAAGTGGGGTCGGCACCCCAGGAAAACCGCGGCTTCTGACGCGTAGCGCCACCCAGCGCATGCTCCGACACCGGCGCCGCCGGTTGCCCACCGGCCGCTACGCCCGTCGTCGCTAGCCTTGCCCGTCCCCGCGCCTGGTGCGCGGCACCCGCGGAGGGGTGCCGGAGTGGTTGAACGGGGCGGTCTCGAAAACCGTTGTGCGTGTAACCCACGTACCGAGGGTTCGAATCCCTCCCCCTCCGCTCTTGTGATGTCTCGGGACATGTGTCTCACATGTCTCGGGTCATAGGTCACGTTTCTTGTGAGCTTGGCCGGCGGCCGGGCTCTTTGTTTTGGTTGCGCCAGTAGCTCTTGTTTGGCTCGATGAGATGGACGGAGAGGACTTCGCCGGTGCTGAGGTCGACGACGGTTACGTGGGTGTGGTCGGCGATTGCGAGCACGCGCCTGCGGGCGTGTGCGCGGCCGGGTCCGAGGTGGTGCATGCGTCCGGCGCGGCGAAGGGTCATCTTGCCGGTGGTGTCGAGGCGGTCGTAGCGCAGCCGGTAGTGGGCGAGCGGTCGGCTGCCCGCAGGCTGCGCCTTCGGTGTGGCGCGGTAGGCGTCGCCAGGGGTGCCCCGGGCGAGGGCGCGGTGGGGGCGGTGCTCGTTGTAGTGCTCGCGGAACTCGTCGAGCTGGTGCTGGAGGTCGGCGAGCGTGCGCGGTGGCGGCTGCGCGGTGAGCCAGCGTTTCTGGGTTTGATGGAAGCGCTCGATCTTGCCCTGGGTCTGCGGGTGTCCCGGGCTGCCGTTCTTTTGGCGGACGCCGAGCAGCGGGAGGAGGTATTCAAAGGCGTTGCGGCCGCCACCGAAGCGGGCGGTGTAGATGCGCCCGTTGTCAGTCAACGTCGAAGCGGGCGCGCCGTGATCGTCAACAGCGGCAAGGAATGTGGCGACGACATCGTCGCCGCCGGCAGGCGCGAGCGCGGTGCTGCAGAGCAGGTAGCGGGAGTGGTCATCGAGCCAGTTGAGGATCTCGACATCCGTGCCGTCGGCGAGGCGCCAGTGGGTGACGTCGGATTGCCAGGTCTCGTTGGGCTGCGCCGCCTCAAAGCGCAGGTAACTCGACCGCGGACGCTTGCGCGGCTGGGCGATCACGAGACCGGACCGGGTCAGGATCCGGTTGATCGTCGCCGGTGCCGGCGCCCGGTGGCCTTCGTGTTCGAGGTGCCAGGCGATCGTGACCGGCCCGGCGTCCAGGCCGCCGCGGACGAGCTCGCGCCGCAGCTCGATCACCCGGTCGCGAACCTCGTCAGTGGTTGCGGACGGGTGCGTCTTGGGGCGACGCGAGCGCGGTTCCAGCGCGTCCAGGCCACCGGCCCGATACCGCGCCAGCAGCCGGTGCAGGTGCCGTCTGGAGATCCCGTATTCGGCGGCGGCCTGGGTGACTGAGAGCTGCTTGGCGACGATCTGCAGGACGGCGACTCGAGCGCGGGACATGCCCCAGCCAACCGCGGCGCGGCGATCGCCGCTGCGGCTCGCCCTACGGGCTCACCTTGCGACGACCGCCGCGCCAGGTGTGACCTATGTCGCGAGACATGAGGGACACATCAGTAGAGACATATGTCCTGAGGCCAGACACCTCCCCCTCCGTCTTTTGGCCACCCTGGGGGGTGCGTTGCAGCAGGGGCGCTGAATCTTCGCTGGGCTCACCTGTCCTCCCCGCGGCGGACGGCAGATCGTCCCGGCGGCGGACGACGACCGACGCGCGGGCTGGAACCGTCCTGCCCATGAAGCGCTTGATCCTCCTGACTCTGGCCGTCGTCGCCCTCGCTGCCGTCCCGGCGCGCGCGCAGGTGCAGCCCGCCGGTACCGGTGAGCCGCTCTACACCAACTCGGCCAACAACACCATGTGGTTCGAGTGGAGCGGCTCCGGGTCGCCGTACCGGATCAGGTACGACTACTACGCGAACGGGGCGCTGGCTTCCACCGTCGGCCCCGTCACCACCTCGCGCACCGGCAGCAGCTGGGCGAACTGGGCCGGTGTGGCGACGCTCCAACACGGCAGCACGTACACCGTGTGCGCGCAGGGCAGCTACCAGGTCGACGGGCTCTGGTACAACGACGGCGCAGACTCATGCGCGATGGGCAGCATGCTGGGTCGCCGCTCCTCGACCACCATCGATCGCAGCAAGCCGACCATCGCTGCCTCGCTGGCTGCGGGCGCGGCCGCGGTCAAGAACGCCGCCGTCCCGCTGCACATCGATTTCTCCGATGACGTCGCCGGACCCTTCCCGGCCACCTTCCTCTGCGTGCAGGCGGGCGCCGGGCCTTGCTCCGGGGCTTTCGTCGCGTCGCCGGAATGCTCGCAGCCGCAGTCCGGCGGGAAGGCGACGACCTTCGAGTGCACGTTGGATGCCTCCGCGCTGCCCGACGGCCCGGTGAGCGCTTGCGTGATCGGCGCCGACGCGTCGATCCCCGACAACCCCCAGGGACCGAACCAGTCCGGTTCCGCCGACAAGGCCAATCTCTCCGATGCCAAGTGCGACACGGTTGTGCTCGACCGCGTGGCTCCGTCGATCGCGATCGCCGCGCCCACCGCGCCGGTGGTGTCGGGAGCGCCGGTCGAGCTGACGCTCACCGCATCCGACGCAACTTCCGGGCTCACCGGGGAGTACACATGGAACTTCGGTGACGGCACGGCGGCCGGCAGCGGCACGAGCCCGCAGCACACGTTCGCCGCGCCGGGAACCTACGACGTCTCCGTGACCACGACCGACGTCGCCGGCAACACGGCGACCGCGCACCGCTCCCTCCAGGTCGAGGCACCGGTTGAGCCGACGCCGACCGCGACCCCCGTGCCGACGGAGACGGCCACGCCCACCCCGACGCCGACCGCGACCCCCGTGCCGACGGAGACGGCCACGCCCACCCCGACGATGACTGCGACCCCGACCCCGTCGCCCACCGCGACCACCACCCCGGTACCGACCACGACGTCCACGCCGGTGGTTGGCGACCCCCAGTTGCTGGTCGCCGGCCCCGCACGCCTCAAGCGCGTCAAGAAGGTGCCCGTCACCCTCACCGCGTCCACGGCCGGCACGGCCCGTCTTGCGCTCGTGCGCGGCGGGCGCATCGTGGCGCAGGCTTCAACCCGCCTCGCCACGCCCGGCAGCCTGGGCTACACGCTCAGGCTCGCCAGGAAGCTCAAGCGCGGCGCGCACCAGCTGACGGTGACGTTCACGGCCGACGACGGACGTGTCGTCACCCGGTCCGCACGGATCGTGGTCGGCCGGGCCAGGAAGCGCTCGCGCCGTCCGACCGCGCGGCGCGCGACGGTCGTCGGCGGCCCGCGGAGCGTTCTGCCCGACGGCACGTACCACGGACCCGCGGGCACCACGGTCACCGTCCGGTGAGGCGCCGGCGCCGCCGAACCCACCCAGACTTCCCGTAGTGGTAAGTCCAGGTGGGTTCGGCGACGGGTCGTGCCGGTGACCCGGGGCCGCTCTCTGCAAGGGCTCTTGCAGAGAGCAGGAGCGGCGACTGTTACAACGACGGCTGCTTCACAGCCGAGTTGCCGCGCATGCGGCAAGCGGGGGAACCACAGCGGCCGTCCGGCCGCGGGGGCGAATCGCCGTCATCGCCGACGGCGTAGCGCGATCAGCGCGAGCCCGTCAGCTCACCTCGTAGGCGCCGGAGCACCGACTCACATGCCGAGAAGCTCGACCGGACAATCAGCCGCGCGTGTCGTGGCACTCCTTTTGATGCTGGCGCTTGTGGCGCCCGCTTCGGCCGTGGCCGCCCGGATGCTCAAGAAGGGAGCGCACGGGCCGCTCGTCGCCAAGGTGCAGCGCAAGCTCGGCATCCCGGCGGACGGAGTCTTCGGGCCGGGGACGAAAACCGCGGTGAAGCGCTTCCAGAAGGCCCACGGCCTCACCGCCGACGGCGTGGTCGGGCCGGCGACCCTTGCCGCCCTGCGCCGCGCAGCCGGCGGCAGGAAATCCAAGGGCAGTCGCCCCGGCCGCACCGGGACGTCGCATCGGCAGGACGCGATCCGAGCGCTGCAGCGTGCGCTCGGCATCTCCGCGGACGGCGTGTTCGGGCCGGCCACCCACGCCGCGGTCAAGCGTTTCCAGCGACGCCGTGCGCTGACCGCCGACGGCGTGGTCGGTCCGGCGACCTGGACCGCCCTCGGTCAGCCCAACCGCACGATCGTCCTCCGGCGCCAGCGCGCCCGGCACCCGGCTCGTCGCGGCTCGGGCGTGCCACGAATCGTGCGCCGGGTCATCAGGGCGGGAAACCGCATCGCCACCAAGCCCTACCGGTACGGCGGAGGTCACGCGAGCTTTCCGAAGGACACCGGCTACGACTGCTCGGGCTCGATGTCCTACGCACTGCACGGCGGCCGGCTCGTGCGGTCGACGCCGCTCGATTCAACCGGGTTCATGAGCTACGGGCGCCCGGGCCCCGGCCGCTGGATCACGATCTACGCCAACGCCGGTCACTCGTACATGGTCGTCAACGGCCGCCGCTTCGACACGAGCGCCATGAGCTCGACCGGGGGTAGCCGCTGGACGTCAGAGATGCGCAGCTCGAGCGGCTACGTCGTCCGGCATCCGAAGGGCCTCTGAGCGCTCACGCAGCCGGTGACGGCTTCGGGGTTCGGTTTGCCATCCCGGCCCGCCGGCTCCGTGGCACAACAAACTTGACTCCGGGTCGACTCTTCGTGAGAGTGACCCTCCATGCGCGGGAAACGTACGTTGGTCACTGCTGTCGTCCTTGCCTTCGTCCTGCCCTCAGCCGCGCAGGGTGCGGTCCTCTACACCACGCTGGACCAGCCCAACAACGTGTCGGGTGTGAGTACGGATTCGGCGCAGAATCCCAACGAGCGTCTCGCCCAGCAGTTCACGCCGACGGCCGCGGGCTCGGCGGGCACGATCTCTGTGCTCGCGCAGGCCTACTTCAACCAGTCCGGGACGATGGAGGTCTCGATCTGGTCCAACGGCGCGAGCAAGCCGGGGACGCAACTCGCATCCGGCACGGTGACGATCAACGACACCACCGGCTCGAGTCCCTCGTGCGTGAAGCTCGGGTCGCCCGTGGCGCTCCAGACGTCGCAGTCCTACTGGATCGTCGTTCGCGGTGTCAACACCACGGCGAACTGGCTCTTCTGGCGAGAGACCGCTCGCACCGTGCTCCGTGCGACGGACGTCGGCGGCACGAACTGGGCTGCGTCGGGAGGGGCGCAGAAGACGTTCAGCATGAAGGTCGACACGAGCCCCGCGTGCGGCCCGGAGCTGACCGAGAACCCCGCGAAGGGGACGACGATCGGCGAGATGTACATCAAGCCCGGCCGGTCGACCTTCAACACGATCCAGATCAAGAACGACGGCAACGCCGACCTGACGCTGACGGGCAAGACGATCACCGGCCCCGGCGCCGGGTCCTTCCGGCTGCTCAACGGAGAGCCCGAGGGCGCACCGCCCGGATCGCCGTTCACCTTCCCGAACACGATCGGGGCCTTCAACCAGTCGGCGACGATTCTGTACGTCGCGTGTGACGGCACGAATCCCCAGGGCATCCGGAGTGCGACGCTGGCCATCACCTCCAACGACGCGGACGAGGGCACGGTCTCCTGGCCGCTGGAGTGCATCGTCGACGCCACGCCGCCGACGCTCGCGTTCACCTCGTTCGCCGACGGCACGAACGGGTGGTACAAGACCTCGCCGGCGAGTCTCGGCGTGCAGAGCTCCGACCCGGAGTCCGGCGGCCGGGTGAAGCGGATCTTCTGTACCGATTCGAACGGGCCCACCTCCGACAACCCGAGCTCCTCTGCCACGCTGACGTTCACCGCGCAAGGCGTGCACCAGCTCTCCTGCACCGCCACCGATGTGGCCAACAACACGAGCACGGCCTACACGCCGACGGTGAAGCTCGACAGCGTCGCGCCGGACACCAGCATCGGTACCAAGCCTGCGGCGATCACCAAGTCGACCGCGGCGGCGTTCACCTTCTCGGGGACCGACGCGACCTCCGGCGTCGAGCTCCTATCAGTGCCGGCTCGACGGCGCCGCCTACGCGGCCTGCACGAGCCAGCACGACCTCTCCTCGCTCAGCGACGGCCTGCACACGTTCGACGTGCGAGCGGTGGACATCGCCGGGAACGTCGACGCGTCGCCGGCGTCGCATGCGTGGCGGGTCGACACGACGCCGCCCGACACCGCGATCGGCGGCGGGCCGTCCGATGTCACCAGCTCCACCGGTGCCACGTTCACGGTGACCGGCTCCGATCCGCAGGGGTCGGGGCTGGCAAAGCTCGAGTGCGCGCTCGATGGGGCCGCCTTCGCCGCCTGCCCGGTGCCGACAACCTACTCCAGCCTCTCCGAGGGCTCACATACGCTCCTCGCCCGGGCCACCGACGTCGCCACGAACGTCGACCCCTCACCGGCGTCGCGGACCTGGGTGATCGACAGGACGCCGCCGACGGCTTCGTTCACGCAGACCCCGCCGACGTTGACCGGCGCCAACGCGGCCACGTTCGCCTTCGAGGCGACCGACGCGGGACCCGCGCCGGCCGCGAGCTTCACGTGCCAGCTCGACGCCGGGCCCGTCGCCGCCTGCACCTCACCCACCACCGTCGAGGGCCTCGCGCAGGGTCAGCACACCTTCAAGGTCAGCGCGACCGACACCGTGGGCAACGCCCAGGTCACGCCGACCGCGAAGACCTGGACGATCACCGAGCCTCCGACCGCCGGCGCTGACTCGGCGACGGCCACGGGCGGGATTCCGGTCGACATCGACGTCCTCGCCAACGACACCGACGCCGCCGGCGGCACGCTGAGCGTCTCGGCGTTCGACGCCACGAGTGCGAATGGCGGGACGGTTGTCGCGGCAGGCGCCAAGCTGCGCTACACGCGTGCCACGGGCTTCACCGGGACGGACACCTTCACGTACCGCGCGGCCAGCAGCAACGGCGGCGTCTCCGCGCCGGCGACGGTGACCGTCACGGTCGAGCCGGGCCCGGATCCCACGCCGACCCCGACCCCGACCGCGACGGCGACAGCGACGGCGACAGCGACGGCCACAGCGACAGCGACGGCCACAGCGACAGCGACAGCAACGCCGACTGTGACGGTCACCCCGACGGCGACCGCCACCCAGGTTCCCGGCGGTGGTGGCGTGATCATCGACCCGCCGCCGGTCTTCGAGGACACGACGGCCCCGGTCATCACCAAGCTGCGGCTCAGCGGACGCAAGATCAAGCTGACCCTCAGCGAGGCCGCAACCGTCCGGATCAAGGTCAAGCAGCGTGGGCGCAAGGCGCTGAAATTCACCCGTGCCTGGCAGGCCGGTCCGCGCGGGCTCAAGCTGCGCGGGAAGAAGCTGCGCAAGGGGAAGGCGAAGATCAAGGTGATCGCCGTCGACGCCGCCGGCAACGTGGGCACGGTGCCGGCGCTCAAGGCCAAGCTGCGCTAGCCCTAGTTCCTAGGGACGTTGTTCATCCGGGTCTCCTTGAGAGGCTGGTGGTTCTCTAGGCCCCAGCATCAAGGAGAACCGGATGAAGTTGCACGCTAACGCGGCGCTTAGTCGAAACGGTCGCAGGCGCATGGTTTGTTCTGTGGTCGAGCATGGCCGGTCGCTCACGGAGGCCGCCGAGGCGGCCGGAGTGAGCGGCCGGACGTGCTCGAAGTGGGTGCGGCGCTACCTGGCCGAAGGTGACGCCGGCCTGCTTGACCGGTCCTCGGCGCCCAAGCGGATCCCCAACCGCACCGACGAGAGAACGGTGCAGCTGCTCGCGGCGCTGCGCAAACTGCGGTTCACCGCACCCGAGCTGGCTGACCTGCTCGGCATACCGGTCTCCACCGTCAGCGCGGTGCTCAAGCGGATCGGGATGGGCAAGCTCGGCCGGCTCGGTTTGGAGCCCGCGCAGCGCTACGAGCGAGCGCGGCCGGGCGAGCTGATTCACATCGACGTCAAAAAGCTCGGCCGCATCCATGGCGGCGCCGGCAAGCGCGTCACCGGCGGTCACGGCCACAACCATCTCGGTGTTCGCACCGACGCGCTCGGCGTTCGCCGCGGCACCAGAGGCTGGGATGCCGTTCACGTCGCCATCGACGACGCCACCCGCCTCGCCTACGCCGAAGTGCTGCCCGACGAGAAAGCCACCACCGCGGCCGGATTCCTCACCCGAGCCGTCGCGTTCTTCGGTCGCTACGGCATCGTCGTCGAACGAGTCCTGACCGACAACGGCTCGCCCTACCGCTCCACGATTCACGCCATCGCCTGCCGCACGCTCGGCATCCGCCACCTCCGCACCCGGCCCTACCGGCCCCAAACCAACGGCAAAGCCGAACGCTTCATCCGGACCATGCTCGGCGGCTGGGCCTACGGCGCGATCTACCGCTCAAGCGACGAGCGCACCGCAGCCCTTGACGGCTGGATCCACACCTACAACCATCACCGCCGACACTCAGCCATCGGCCGACAACCACCCGTCAGCCGGCTGAACAACCTCCTTGGGACCTACAGCTAGCCGAGCGGGAACCGGCGCTGGTCCCCGTTGACCCCTGGTAGCTTCGCGCGCCCTTGCTCGGAGGATTCAGAATGAAGAGAGCGGCGACGGCGCTCGCAGTGGTACTGGCCACGTCCGTAGCCGCAGCGCCCGGCGCTGCGCGCGCGGCGATCCCGTCCATCCCTGGCAACGCGAGCGGCGAGGGCACGATCGCCTGCACGACCGTGCCGTCGGGCGCCGATGCCGGAGAGCGGCACTGCTCGGGGATCTTCACCAGCTTCCTCGAGGGCGTCGGACCGCTGGCGGCCGGCGCGCCGATCGACATCAACGTCGGTTTCCCGCCCGCGCCCGCGACCGGACCCGACGGTGACTTTCCGGTCGTCGGCGTCTTCCACGGCTGGGGCGGTTCGAAGCAGTCGCTGACGAGCAGCACCATGCAGCAGTGGCTCGACCGCGGCTACGCCGTGTTCAGCATGAGCGATCGCGGCTGGGGCCTGTCGTGCGGGGCGATGGACCCGAAGCGAACGACCGCGGCATGTGCCAACGGCCACAACCACCTGATGGACACCCGCTACGAGGTGCGCGACGCGCAGGAGGTCTTCGAGGCGCTCGCCGACCGCGACGCGACCGGGGTTCCGGCCGGTACGAAGGGCCTGATCGACCCGCGGGCGATCGCCGCCACCGGCGGCTCCTACGGCGGTGGGACGTCGATGGCGCTCGGCGCGCTGCGCGACCGCAAGATGATGGGCGGCGAGGCCCTGACTCCGGACGACGGCGTGCTCGTCCCGTGGGTCAGCGACAAGGGCAAGGCAATGGAGATCGCCGCGGTCCAGCCCGACATCCCGTGGACCGATCTCGCCTACTCGCTGCTGCCCAACGGCGCCACCCTCGACTACGTCGCCGACGCGCCCTACTACGGGCCGCTGGGAGACCGTCGTGCCGGCGTGCTCAAGCAGACTTTCGTGGCCGGTCTCTACGCCACGGGACTTGCGGCGAGCAACTACAACCCGGCCGACCCCGACGCGGCGCTGCCCGCCTGGTACGCACGGGTCAACCAGGCCGAGCCCTACGACGGCGACCCTGTCGTGGCGGACGTGATCGAGGAGCTGACGACCCATCACTCCTCGTACTACATCCCCGAGCACCCCGACGGGCCGGCGCCGATCCTGATCTCCAACGGCTGGACCGACGACCTCTTCCCTCCGGACGAGGCGATCCGCTTCTACAACCGCACTCGCACGAACTCGCCCGACACGCCCGTCGGCCTGATGTTCACCGACCACGGCCATCAGCGCGGCCAGAACAAGAGTCCAGACGCGACCTTCCGCAACCTCCAGACCCGCGCTTGGTTCAAGTACTACGTCAAGGGCGAGGGCCCCGAGCCCTTCCAGGGCGTGCAGACCCTCACGCAGGCGTGCGGCGGTCCCTCGGGCGGGGCGACCGGACCTTTCTCGGACGCGAACGTCGACATGCCCTTCCGCGCCGCCTCCTG
The DNA here is from genome assembly GCA_963781415.1 of uncultured Solirubrobacteraceae bacterium. Classification (GTDB taxonomy): domain Bacteria; phylum Actinomycetota; class Thermoleophilia; order Solirubrobacterales; family Solirubrobacteraceae; genus DATLGB01. Next base: position 1,206,536 of record CAWAFT010000002.1, on the reverse strand, counting down.
GGCGCAGATCGCGCCCGGCGAGGTCCGGCATCAGGCCGGCCCACTGCAGGTCATCGCTCCGACGGGCGGGGATCCGGCTACAGGACAGGCGTACGACCCGATCGCCGGCGGCGGCGCGTGCGGGTCCGCGTCGGGCGCCGATCAGCCCGGTGGCGCGAACTATCGGCTGCCCGCCGCGCCGGCCGGCGGCTACACGCTGATGGGCTCGCCAACGGTGATCGCGGACATCTTCTCCCCCGGGCCCACCTCGCAGGTGGCGGCGCGACTGGTCGACGTCGGGCCGGACAACAAGCAGACGCTGGTCGCCCGCGGACTCTGGCGTCCAGAGGTCAACAACCCGTCGGGGGGCGCGACGCGGCAGGTCTTCCAGCTGCATCCCAATGGGTGGCGGTTCGCCGAGGGGCACGTCGCCAAGCTCGAGCTCCTGCCGGCCGATCAGCCCTACGGGCGCAACGCAAACGGGCAGGCGCCGGTGACGGTGGCCAACCTCGATCTTCGCCTCCCGGTGGTCGAGTCGCCGACGACCGAGGGTCCCGTGCGGGCGCCTTCGGGCAAGGTGCTCCCGCAGGGCTACACGCTTGCCGCTGACTTCGCCGCGGCGCCGGACGGCGACGGCGACGGCGTCCCCGACGACGGCGACAACTGCCCGAACGACGCGAACGCAGACCAGGCCGATTCCGACGGCGACGGGATCGGTGACGCTTGCGATGTGGTGAACGACGACCGCGATGGCGACGGCGTGCCCAACGGCGACGACAACTGCCCCGACGACGCCAATCCGCTCCAGGCCGATTCCGACGGCGACGGGATCGGTGACGCTTGCGATGCGGTGGACGACGACCGCGATGGCGACGGCGTGCCCAACGGCGACGACAACTGCCCCGACGCCGCGAACCCCGGGCAGGAGGACTCCGACGGCGACGGCATCGGCGATGTCTGCGACTCCTTCGACAACCGCGACATCGACGGCGATGGCGTTCCGAACGACGACGACAACTGCCCGAGCCATCCCAACCCGGCGCAGGAGGACTCCGACGAGGACGGCATCGGCGACGCGTGCGACGACTCGCCGACGCCGACGCCGACGCCGACGCCGACGCCGACGCCGACCGAGACGCCGACATCGACTCCGACCGAGATACCGACGGAGACGCCGACGCCGACCGAGACGCCGACATCGACTCCGACCGAGACGCCGACGCCGACCGAGACGCCGACATCGACTCCGACCGAGACGCCGACGCCGACCGAGACGCCGACTCCGGACCCGACGATCGGGCCGACGCCCACCTCGACGTCCACGCCTGAGCCGACACCGACTCCGACTCCGGACCCGACGATCGGGCCGACGCCCACCTCGACGTCCACGCCTGAGCCGACACCGACTCCGGACCCGACGATCGGGCCGACGCCCACTTCGACCGCGACGCCGACGCCCGAGGTGACAGCGACGGCGACGGCAGAGCCGACGGCGACCAGCACGATCGGGCCGACGCCGACGGCATCGCCGACTGCGATCGCAGTGGTGACCTCGACGCCGAGCTCATGCGGCCGCGACCTCGTCGGGCCGACGGTGACGATCAGCAAGACGAAACTGGGGCAGCGGCGCGGCTTCCGCCTGCGGGGACGTGCCCGTGATGAGGCCTGTCCCGACGTCGCACCCACCGGCGTGAAGCGGGTAGTCGTCTCGCTTGCCCGCTACGTGCGGTCGGGCGGAATGGTCCGCTGCCGCCACGCTCGCCGGGACGGCACGCTCCTACAGCCGCGACGGTGCAAGCGGCCGAAGTGGCACGCTGCGCGCGGAACTGCAAACTGGCGCTTCGCGCTTGCGGTCCCGCGGCGCGTCGGTCTGTATCGCGTTCGTGTCCGCGCGACCGACCGGGTCGGCAACACGGGTCCTGAGACCCGGGTGCGGCTCCGGGTCCGCTGAGGCCTTCGAGGCTGCCGGGCACCGGGTCCGGCTGATCAGGCGCGAGCGCGCAGCGCCTCGAGCATGCCGCTCGCGGCCGGCCCCGGCTCCGCGCGGCCCCGACGGTGCACGACGCTGATGATGCGGGTGCCGAGGTCGAGTGGGCCCGCATCGACGCGGACGTCGTCGGGGCTGAAGAAGTCGAGCACGAGTTCGGTGACGACGCATGCGCCGAGGCCCGCGACGACGAGCGCGACCATCGAGGGGTACTGATCGCAGACGTGGCGGATGTCGAGCCGGACGTTCGCATCGGCCCCGAGTGCGTCGAGGGCGGCTCGGGCCGGGGTGCCGGGAGCCCCGGCGATCCACGGAGCGGCGAGCAGCTTTCGCGGGCTCTGCGCAGGCCAGGCGGCGGGGACGATGATCCGGAACGGGTCGCGCAACAGGTCCTCGATGACCACCGCTCGCGGCGGCGTCGCGTCGGGGAGCCGTTCGATGAGGAGCAGGTCGAGCTCTCCGGCGCGAAGCTGCGCGAGGCCGGTTGCTTCCTCGACCTCGGTGACGGCCGGGACGATGGTCGGCTCCGCTATGGCGAGGTCGGCGACCGCGGGGCCGACGAGCCGTCGCAGGACGGTCGCGAACCCGCCCACCCGAACCGGTCCGCGCCGTTCGCCGCGCAGCGACATCGCGGTGCGCTCGGCTTCACCGAGAGCCTCGGCGACGAGGCCCGCCTGCTCGGCCAGCGCCTGGCCGGCGGCGGTCAGCGCGAGGGCGCGGCCGCCGCCGCGCCGGGTCCTGTCGACCAGGCTGAGGCCGGTCTCAGCCTCGAGCCGGGTCAGATGCTGGGATACCGCCGACGGGCTGAGGTACAGGGCGCGGGCCGCGGGTGCGACGCCGCCCGCTCGTTGAACCGCGCGCAGTACGAGCAGGCGGTGAGCGTCCATTGGCATTCAGTGATACTGAATCATCGGTCCACTCAAAGTCAATGTTGCTTGGGCAGGCTCGTGCCGTATATCTCCAGGAGATGGTGATGATGCTGATCGGCTTTGCGGGCGGTGCGCTCGTGCTCCTGAGCTTCGCGGGCGTCGCGCTGCGCCGGCTCGAGTCGGCGAGCGCGCGCTACCACGCCATGAACCTCGCCGGGGCCCTCGCGATGGTCGCCGCCGGCCTGCCGGCGCGGGCCTGGCCTTCCGTCACGGTCAATGTCGTGTGGGCTGCGATCAGCGTCTACGGCCTCGCAGCGGCGAACGGGCTCACCGCTCCCGCACCGGCCGAGCGGCCCGCCGCGGGTCAGCCCGGCGCGATCAGCGCCTGATCTTCGTCGTCAGGCCCGGTCGAGGGTGCGCGCCGGATTCGCCTCGGCCCAGGCGACGATGCGCTTCGAATCCGTGATGACGTCCTCCTCGTCGGTCACGAGCACCGGCACGACGCGCTGTCCGGAGACCGCGGCGACCTCATCGCGGCGGCCCAGCCGATTGAGGCCGGGGACCCCCAGCCCGCCGACTGCGACGACGTCCGGTTGGTGGCCCGCCTCGCGCAGCGCGTGCAGCGCCTTACCGCACGGGTGGCCTCCGGGCCTGGGCGTCCGGCGCGTGTTCTGCAGGAACCGATAACAGACGTAGAGCTTCACGCCGCGAATCCTACGACGGGAAGCCCAGCTGAAGGGGAGACCCGGACCGCTGAGATGGCATGATGGCCTCAACCGCCATCCAAGCCTGAGGAGCCATCGCGTGAGCGACTACGCCGTCGTCAATCCCGCCACCGGCGAGACCGTCAAGGAGTACCCCACCATCACCGACGAGCAGCTGCAGGAAGCCATCGGGCGCGCGCACGAGGCGCACGCCGGATGGAGCAGCACGGTGCAGGAGCGCGGCGAACTGCTTCGCAAGGTCGGCCAGCTGCACGCCGAGCGCCAGGACGAGCTCGCGGAGATCATCACGCGCGAGATGGGCAAGCCGATCGAGCAGGCCAGGGGAGAGGTCGAGTTCTGCGCCGCGATCTACGACTTCTACGCCGACAACGCCGAGAAGCTGCTCGCCGACGAACCGATCGACCTGCTCGAAGGTGAGGGCTCGGCGCTGATCCGTCGCTCCTCGCTCGGCGTCCTGCTCGGCATCATGCCGTGGAACTATCCGTACTACCAGGTGGCGCGCTTCGCCGGGCCGAATCTGCTCGTGGGCAACACCATCCTGCTCAAGCACGCGCCGCAGTGCCCGGAGTCCGCTGCCGTGATGGAGGAGATGTTCAAAGAGGCCGGCTTCCCGGACGGCGCCTACATCAACATCTACGCGACGAACGAGCAGATCGAGAGCGTGATCGCGGATCCGCGGGTGCGCGGGGTGTCACTGACGGGATCCGAGCGGGCGGGGGCGGCGGTGGCGGAGATCGCCGGGCGCAACCTGAAGAAGATCGTGCTCGAGCTCGGTGGCTCGGACCCCTTCATCCTGCTCGGCACCTCCGACATGGACGCGACCGTCGAGGCGGCGGTCGGCGCGCGCCTGGAGAACTCGGGCCAGGCCTGCAACGCCGCGAAGCGCTTCATCGTGCTCGACGAGTACTACGACCAGTTCGTCGAGAAGTTCACCGCGGCGCTGACGGCCGTCGACGCCAAGGACCCGATGGAGGCCGACACGATGGTCGGGCCGCTCTCCTCCAAGGGCGCGGCGGACCGGCTCGAGGAGCAGGTCGAGCGCGCGATCGCCGGTGGCGCGAAGGTGGCGGCCGGTGGCGGACGGGAGGGCAATTTCTTCAATCCGACGGTGCTCACCGACATCACGCCCGACAACCCGGCCTACGAGGAGGAGCTGTTCGGGCCGGTCGCGCAGGTCTACCGCGTCGGCTCCGAGGACGAGGCGATCAAGCTCGCCAACGACACGCCGTACGGGCTCGGCTCCTACGTGATGACCGACGACGACGAGCAGGCGCTCCGGGTCGCCGATCGGCTCGACACCGGCATGGTGTTCGTCAACCTGGTCGGTGCCGACGGGGCCGAGCTGCCCTTCGGCGGCGTCAAGAACTCGGGCTTCGGCCGCGAGCTCGGCCGCTATGGCACGGAGGAGTTCGTCAACAAGAAGATGATTCGTATCGGCTGAAGCCGGGATGCCCCGGCGGGCGTCGCGGCCGCGGCCGCGACGCTCAGGCCGGCGGCTTGTCGTAGGTCGTCGTGAACGGTTCGCGGCTGACGCGGCCGTCCGGGAAGCGGACGATTCGGGTCACCGTGACCGCGAAGTCCTTGCCCTGCGGCGAGGTGCGGGCGCCCGATGAGGCGCGCACGCGCCGCCCGCCGTTGTTGCCGTAGAGGCTGACGGACACCGAGGTGTCGGTCGTCGCCGCGCGGATGAGCACCGGGGCCGCGGTGTCGTTCGTCCAGCGCAGGTCGATCGTCGCGAAGTCGAGCGTGGCCTCCCGGCCCGGCGGATAGCGATCGATGAAGAAGCTGTGGGGCTGGTGGGTATCGATCTGCAGCCCAGCGAAGTAGGCGGCGTTGTAGAGCGTGGTGGAGAACTGCGACACGCCGCCGCCGACGGAGGGGACGATCTCGCCGTCGGAGATGAACGGGGCCGGCAGGTAGCCCTTCGCTCGGGTGCGCGGGCCGACCGTCTCGTTGAGCGAGAAGGTCTCGCCGGGGCCGACGACCGTCCCGTCGACCGCCTTGGCCATCTGGCTGATGTTCGTGACGCGCGGCTCGCAGCAGACGAAGTAGGTGGTGAAGCCCCCGATCAGCGACCGGACGTCGCGCACGGCGGCGGTGGGCGTCGACGGCTGCGGCCGGGTCACCGGCACGCGGGTCGCGTGCGCGCCCGTGCGCACGGCATCGGTGATCGCGGACGCAGCGCCGGCGCGGTCGAGCCTCCGGCCGGTCGCGCCCCGGCGCAGGGACACGTCTGCGGGTCGCGGCCGCCAGGCGGCGTCGAGCTTCTCGTCGAGGACCTGGGTGGCCTGCGGAGCGGAGATCACCGCGTTGCGTGGCTTGCGGTCGCGCCACTTCGCCACGCGGCCGGTCAGCCTCTCGACGAAGCCGGACCGCAGGGTCAGGCCGGCCTCGCCCGCGCCCGTCGTCCCGATCGTGAGCCCGCGCGCGAGGGACTCGGGCGCCACCGCGACGGTCCGGCCGTGCCCGCGCAGCTCGAGCGGGGCCTGCAGGTACCGGCGGGCGGCGCGGGCAACCGTCTCGACCTCGTTCGCAGGCGGCGCCGGCTGCTCGCGCACGGGAAGCTCGACGGACGCCGGCTCTCGGTGGCTGAATGCGTCTCGCAGCACCGAGGCAGTCGCGTCCTGGTCCAAGCGCCGACCCGGTCGCGGCGGGACGGATCGCACCGCAAGCGAGCTGCTGTCGATGTCCAGCCCGCCCGGGAACGGTGCCTGGTCGATCCGTCGCGCCAGCCGTGCGACAGCCGCGTCGAGGCCTTCCGGGTCGATCGCCAGGACCGGGTCCACCGTTCGGGCGGACACGATCCCGCTCAAACCCGCGCCGAGCCCGCCCAGGGGCCCGTCCCGGCCCGCGGCGAGCGCCTGTCGCGCGGTCGCGCCGGCGCGCAGGCGGATGCCGGCGGAGCGGCCGGTGAGCCGGAGCGCGCGGTCGCCGTCGAAGGCGATCAGCGTGCGCCGGGTCGGGTCGGTCTCCTTCAGATGCGCGCGCAGAGACTCCTCGTCCATGCCCGCGACCTCGACCCCCGCGACGCTCGTACCCGGCAGCGCCTGGCCGGAATACGCCGCCCGCAGCAGGACCTCGGTCACGGCGACGACCGCCGCGAGCACCGCGACGGCGACGAGAAGGATCCGCAGGCGTGCGCGGGCCACCCATGGACCTTTACGCGCTGCGAGCCGTGCGGCCCCGATCTGCAAGCGATCTTGCTACCGTCCTCCCCTCGTTGACTTGCCGAATCCCGTCGGGCCCTGCCTGACGGGAGCGGGGGAACCAAGTAGTCGGGGCGAATTGGCTCGGAGTCGAGCCCTAGCGCGTTGCCTTGCGCGCGAGCCCGTCAGCTCACCTCGTAGGCACCCAATCCCACAGAAGGTGTCGATGTCTGAGTTCGTACGTACCGGCCTGGGCCGGTCAGTGTTTTTCGTGTCGGTTTCCATGCTCGTCGCGGCTGCGCCTGCTGCAGCCCACAGCGCCGCGTCCAGCGGCGGCGCGGCCACGTACGAGGACCTCGAGGTCTCGCGGCGTCCAGTGCCAGGGCCCGGCGGCGGACGGCTGCCCGCCCGGCGCCAAGGTGAAGGTCCGCGGCGAGGGATTCGGCCCGGCCACGTCGATCGTGTTCCGCGGACGTCGCGGCACGAAGGACGACCGCACCGTCAAACCGCTTAAGACGAGGACACACAAGGTTCTCGTGCGCATTCCGGCCGCCGCCAAGAGCGGTCCCGTCCGCGCGGTCGCGGCCGACGCAAAGGCCGACGGCCCGCGTCTGAAGGTGTCCAAGAAGACGTTCCGGTTCGGGTCGGCGGACGGCCCCGGCATCTTCCCCGTCCGCGCGAAGCACAGCTACGGCGACGGGCTCGGCGCCGGGCGCGGCCACCAGGGTCAGGACATCTTCGCCTCCTGCGGCAAGCCCATCGTGTCGGCGCTCAACGGCAAGGTCACCACCGCCAAGTGGCACAGCGCGGCGGGGAACTTCGTCGTGGTCGAGTCGGCCGACGGCACAAACCAGGTCTACATGCACATGGAGGCACCCTCGCTCGTCAAGCCCGGGCGGCGCGTCCAGGCGGGCCAGCAGCTGGGAACGGTGGGCCAGACCGGCCGTGCTTCAGGCTGTCACCTGCACTTCGAGCTGTGGTCGGCTCCGGGCTGGTACGAGGGCGGCTCGGTGATGGACCCGGTCCCGTCCCTGAAGGCCTGGGACCGCAGGAGCTGACCCGCCGGCGCGGCATCGAACCCGCGGACGGCACGAAGCAGATCGCGCTCGTCAAGGCCATCCGGATGCCTAGGCGTAGCCTCGAAGCATGATCGCCGAGATCCTCGCGGTGCTGGTCGGGTTCGTGTCCGCCGCGGAGGCCCCGCCGGTGTGCGCGCCCGTCGCGGCGGCGCGCTGGGACGGAGCGACGCTCAGCGTGCGGCCGTCGCGCTGTGGGCGCGTGGCCCGCGCGTGGTGCCGGACGGGGCCCTCAGGAAAGTCCCAGCGAACTCTGGGGGGCCTCGCACGCTCCCGACCGAGCATGACTGCACACCCATCCAACAGGAGGTCATGCAGCATGCACATCATGGTCAAGAAGTCCGCCGCCGGAGTAGCCGCCATCGCCGCGCTCGGTCTCGGCGGCTCAGCCATCGCCGGCGCGGCGAACACCGATAAGAACTCCCGGCCCACGAAACAGGATCGTCCGGCGCGCGAAGCACTCTCGAGCGATGTGGCCGCGAAGGTGAAGGCCGCCGCGCTGGACAAGGTGCCCGGCGCCACGGTGTCGCGCGTCGAGGGCGGCGGTCCGTACTCGACCCCCTATCACGCGCACATCGAGACCTCCGACGGCACGAAGCAGATCGTGCTCGTCGACGACTCGTTCACGGCGACCGCGGTCCAGGCCGACCGGGGCCGCCCCGGCGGGCGCGGGATGCGGGGCCACTCGCCCGAGCAGGCGCTCACGGGTGAGACCAAGACCAAGGTCGAAGCCGCGGTGCTCGCCAAGTATGCCGGCGCCACCATCGTGCGGACGGAGTCCAACTCCGACGGCTCCGCCCCGTACGAGTCGCACGTCACCACCCAGGACGGCAAGGAACTCGAGGTCCTCGTCAGCAAGGCCTTCGAGGTCGTCGGCGCCAACGAACACCCCGCTCGTCCATAGCACCCGGAGCCGGGTCCGCCGCGCCTGGCGGCGGACCCGGCCCGATGCTGAGGCGTAGCCTCGAAGCATGATCGCCGAGATCCTCGCGGTGCTGGTCGGGTTCGTGTCCGCCGCGGAGGCCCCGCCGGTGTGCGCGCCCGTCGCGGCGGCGCGCTGGGACGGAGCGACGCTCAGCGTGCGGCCGTCGCGCTGTGGGCGCGGGGTGGCGCTGACGCAGCCCGGGCGTGTGCTCGCGATCGCGGCTCGCAGGGCCGGCACCGAGCCGTCGCCCACGCTGCGGGCGCAGCTGCGCTGCCACGCCTACTTCGCCGGCTTCAAGCGCGAGTGGAACCTCGAGGCGGCGCGCCCGCACGTGTCGTGGCCGGTGCTCATCGCGACCGCGTGCAACCCTCCGGTCGGCTGACGACGGACCGCGGCTACTTGTAGGCCACCCCCGCGCTCGCGGGCCCGTTGAGCGGCAGGATCTCGGTCTCGCGGAAGCCGACCTCCCGGCACCAGCCGGCGAAGTCGGCTCCGGTGAAGTCGAAAGCCTCGCCGAACTCGATCAGCATGTTGAGCGACATGAGGAGCCCGAAGGCGTTCTCGCGCCGCCCGTCGTCGATGAGGTTCTCCACGGCGATGAGCGCCCCGCCCTCGGGGAGCGCGTCGTAGGCCGCTCGGATCAGGTGCAGCTTGTTCTCGAGATTCCAGTCGTGGAGGATCAGCCCCATCGTGATGACGTCGGCCCGGGGGAGAGGGTCGCTGAAGAAATCGCCGGAGGCGACGGTCGACCCGGTCGGAGAGCCCGTCCGCGGCGATCGCACGCTCGGCGATCGGCGCGACCGGCGGGAGGTCGAAGGTCGTGCAGCGCAGATGGGCATGCCGGGCGGCGAGCGTCCGTCGACAGCAGTCCGGTGGCGCCGCCGACATCGCACAGGGTCTTGTACCCGGAGAAGTCGAAGCGTCTCCGCGAGCGCAGCGAAGTTACCCATGGAGATGCCGGACATCGCGTCCATGAACTGCTCCAGGCGCGCCGGGTCCGCGTAGAGCTCCTCGAACATCGCCCGGCCCGTCTGCTTGATCTCGTTCTGGGGCTTGCCCGTCTGCAGTGCCTCGGTCAGGTCGCCCCAGAAGCCGTACAGCCGCGCGTTGCTCATCTCGAGGATGCCGCCGACGTAAGCCGGGCTGTCCCGGTTCAGGAAGGTTGCGCTCTCCGGCGTGTTGCGGTAGCGGCCGTCGCGGCCGTCGCCGTCACGATCGAGGATGCCGAGTGCGACGAGGGCGTCGGGGAAGTCGTAGGTCGGCGAAGTCGCCCAAACTGGGCGTAGCGCCCAGTTTGGGCGACGGCCGGTTCCTTCGTGCTCAGGCGGTCGGCTTCACACCCCCGCCGCGACGAACCGGACCATGAGTTCTGTCGCCGCCGCGGGCTCGAGGCCCTGCCCGCGCACGAGTGACTGCCATGTGCTGAACGTCAGCGCGTGGCCGATCGCCGCGCCGACCCGCGTCCGGTTGCGGCCGCGCTCGCGGCGGCCGGACAGGAGCGCGTCGCGGATAGCGTTCAGCATGCTGAGGAAACCCGCCGTGGCGTCAGCCATGGCCGGCACGAGGTGAGCGTCACGGCTCGTGCGTTCGAGCATCTGCTCGGTCTCGGCGTACCAGTCGTAAAGACCGGCGACCGCCACCCGCAGCCGCTCGTCGGGGTCGCGCAGCGACGCCAGCAACGCGAGATCCGGCGGGGGGTGCTGGGACCAGTACCGACCGCTGCACGCTGCGAAGAGCGCGGGCTCGTCCGGAAAGTGCCGGTAGACGGTCGCGCGCTGCACGCCGGCCTCGGCCGCGACCGCGCTGATCGTCGTGCGAGCGGGTCCGACGGTGCCGTGCAACTTGACCGCGGCATCGGTGATCCGCAGCCGTGTCTGCTGTTCCTGCTCGGCGCGGCGTTGCTTGCGGTAGGGACGGGGCGTGCTTTCGAGGGACATGGCTGTGCGATGAATGTTGACAGACGGAGCGGCGGATGGTAGGTTCGACGAACACGCATGTTCAACCAAAGTGGAGGAAGGCATGACGACCGCAAGCTCTGACAGGACGCGCTTCGACGCGAGCCAGGGTCCTCGCAAGCTCGGCCCCGAGGACGGGACGTTCCACGATCTCGGCTCGGTCGGCGTCAGGTTCATGGCCTGGACGGCGGAGACCGGCGGCGGGTTCTCGCTTGTGGAGCATCCCATCCCGCCGAAGACGCTCGTCGCGCCGCTCCACCGTCACTCCCGTGAGGACGAGTACTCGTTCGTGATCGAGGGCCGGATGGGCGCACTGCTCGGCGACGACACCGTCTACGCCGATGCCGGCGACTTCGTCTTCAAGCCCCGCGACCAGTGGCACACGTTCTGGAACGCCGGGGACACGCCGTGCCGGATCCTCGAGATCATCGCCCCGGGCGGTTTCGAGCACTTCTTCGACGAGCTCGGCAGGGCGCAGGCGGAACCCGACTTCGAGCCGTCCGTCATGGGCGAACTGGGGTCGCGCTACGGCCTCGAGTTCGATCCGGAGAGCATCCCCCGGCTCTGCGCCGAATACGGGCTGTCCTTCCCGGGCTGACCCGGATCAGCAGCCGTCGGGACCGCAGGCCTCGCCCGTCGCGACGACGGGGATGGCCGGGTGCGAGCGTTCCCACGCGTGGCGCAGGAAGCCGAGCATGACGTCGGCGGTCTGCGCGCCGGTCGCGCCGACCGTCCGATCGGCGGCGAAGAAGGGCACGGCGCTGACGCCGAGGGCGCCGGCCGTGGCCTCGTCGGCGCGGACCGCCTCCGCGTACCGGTCGGTGGCGAGCACGTCAACCACCTCGTCGGCCGGAAGCCCGACCTCGCCGGCCAGCCGGCGCAGCGTCGGGTGGTCGGAGAGCAGCGCGCCCTCTTCGAGGTAGGCGCGCATGAGGCGCTCCTCCATCGCGTCCTGCTTGCCGTGGGCGAGCGCGAGGTGCGTGAGCCGGTGCGCGTCGAAGGTGTTGCCGCTGCGCACCAGGTCGAAGCGGAAGGTCAGTCCTTCGGCTGCGGCGGTCTGGGTCATCTGATCGTGCATGCCCTGGGCCTGCTCGAGCGAGGTTCCGTACTTGGCCGCGAGCAGGGCCGCATGGTCGCCGCCGCGGTCGGCCGGCGCGCCTGGGTCGAGTTCGAAGGATCGCCAGACCACCTCGACCTCGTCGCGGTGCTCGAACTCGGCCAGGGCGGCTTCGAAGCGGCGCTTCCCGACGTAGCACCACGGGCACGCGATGTCGGACCAGATCTCAAGTTGCATGACGGATTCCTTGCTCGGGCAACGGTCTGGAGGATAACTGGCGTTGGCTCTCACCAAATCCCCAGGAAACACACGCGCGACGTTGAGCCGCGGAGGGGAGGCTGCATCGCATGCCCGCCGTCGCGACCCGCCATCTGCACGTCGAGCTCGTGATGGGAACCGCCGTGACCCTCGATGTCCGCGGGGGCAGCGACCCGGAATCCGCGGTCGCCGAGGCGGTGCGCTCCCTGCACGAGATCGACGCGGCGTTCAGCCCGTATCGCCCGAACAGTGAAGTCAGCCGCTTCGCGCGCGGCGAGGATCCGTACGACGGGCTCAGCGGCGACCTGCGCTGGGTGGTCGAGGAGTGTGAGCGCCTGCGCCTGGTGACCCGGGGCGGCTTCGATGCGTGGGCGACCGGGACGTTCGACCCCTCGGGCCTGGTCAAGGGCTGGGCGGTCCAGCGCGCCGCGGCCCTGCTCGCCACCGAGGGCGCGACCGACTTCTGTCTGACCGCGGGCGGCGACGTGGCCACTCTCGGAAGCGCGGCACCGGGACTCCCCTGGCGGATCGGCGTTCGTCATCCGCTCGATCCCGATGCGCTCGCCGCGATCGTGGAGGCCCGCGACGGACTGGCCGTCGCCACCTCCGGTGCGTACGAGCGTGGCGATCACATCCGCGACCCGCGCGACGGGCGGGCGCCGCGCGGCGTCCTGTCGGTGACCGTGACCGGTCCCGACCTGGGAACGGCTGACGCTTACGCCACCGCCGCCTACGCGATGGGGCGGAAGGGCCCCGCCTGGACGGCCGGGCTGGACGGTTACGAGGCGATGACGATCTTCTCCGACGAGACCGTCCTGACAACCGGGGGCTTCCCCGCATGAGTGCACCCGCGCCACTGCTGGACGATCCCGCGCGCGTGCACGGTGCCACGCGACGTGTCGCCCCGAGGCCCCCGGTGCGACGGCCGGTCCCTCGGCGCCGGCCGGCGCCGCGCCGCCTCGCGCTCGTCGGCCACCTCCAGGTCGCGGCGGGTCTCGGGCTCGGCATCACGCTCGCGCTCGGTGTGACCGCCGAAAGCGCCGGGTCGCTGTCCGCGCCTGGGGGGATCGCGACCGCGCTCGGGCGGCTCACCGGCCTCGTGGCGGCCTACGCGATGGTGATCGTCGTCCTGCTCATCGCGCGGATCGGGCCACTCGAGCGGGTCGTGGGGCAGGACCGGCTCGTGGCCTGGCACCGGCGCCTCGGCCCGTGGCCGCTGTATCTGCTCGTGGCGCACGGGACGCTGATCACGGTCGGCTACGCGCAGGCCGCGGGCGACGGCATCCTGCACCAGTTCGGGCAGCTGTTGTGGACCTATCCCGGCGTGCTGGCGGCGACCGCCGCATCAGCGCTGCTGATGGCGGCCGGCGTGAGCTCCTATCGCCTCGCCCGCCGCCGCCTCGCCTACGAGACGTGGTGGAGCGTGCACCTCTACACGTACCTGGCGCTGTTGCTGGCCTTCTCGCACCAGGTCGGCACGGGTGCGTCCTTCGTTGGGCATCCCGTGGCCCGCGCCTGGTGGACGGCGCTGTGGGTGGGGACGCTCGCCACGGTGGTCATCGCTCGGATCGGCCTCCCGGTGTGGCGCTCGGTCCGGCACGGGCTGCGGGTGCTCTCCGTGACGCCCGCCGGCTCCGGCGCGGTCTCCGTGGTACTCGCGGGCCGGGACCTGCACCGCCTCCCGGTCGCGGGGGGACAGTTCCTGCAGTGGCGCTTCCTGCGTCGCGGATTGTGGTGGCAGGCCCATCCCTACTCCCTGTCGGCGGCTCCGCGCGGTGATGCCCTGCGCATCACCGTTCGCGATCTCGGCGACCACGGCGCCGCGCTCGCCCGACTGCAGCCGGGCACCCGTGTCGCCATTGAAGGTCCCTACGGCACGTTCACCGCCGATGCCCGCAGCGCGGACAAGGTCCTGCTCGTCGGCGCCGGCGTGGGCAGCGCACCGGTACTGGCGCTGCTCGAGGAGCTGCCGGCAGATGTCGACGCCGTCGTCGTGCATCGCGCATCCGACCGTGACGACCTCGTCCTGAGCGCCGACCTGGCGGCAGCGGCGCGGCGTCACGGGTCCCGCCTGATCGAGCTGGTCGGCCCGCGCGAGCGCGTCCGGCTCGACGCGGCGGCCCTGCGCGACCTGGTCCCTGACGTCGCCGACCGCGACGCCTACGTGTGCGGGCCGGACGGCTTCCAGGCTGCGCTCGTCTCCGCGCTCGCGCGCGCGGGTGTGCACAGCGACCACATCCACGTCGAATCCTTTGCCTTCTAGATGATGCGCCGCGCTCCCGCCGTCCTCTCCGCCACCATTGCCGGAACCGCAGCGGTGCTGGGCTTTCATGCTCACGCCCCTACGCCGACCGCGGCGGCGGGCGCGCCCGTCTCGACCGCCGGGGGTAAAGCCTCCACCGGCGCAGTCGTGCCGACCCAGTACGGCAACACCCAGCTGCGCGTCACGGTCGCCAACGGGAAGATCACGGCGGTCGAGGCACTGCAACTCCCCGCGAACGAGCCGAAGTCGGTGCAGATCTCGAGCTACGCAGAGCCGCTGCTGCGCCAGAGCGCGCTCACGAAGCAGACCGGCACCATCGACGCCGTCAGCGGTGCGACCTACACGAGCGACAGCTACGCCGCGTCGCTGCAGTCGGCACTGGATCAGCTCGGCTTCCAGGCCGCTCCCGCCGGCTGAGCCGCCGGGCTCAGCTTCCACTCAGGCGGTTCGCGACGAGCAGCACGTGCCGTCTCGGAGAATTCGAGGTGACGGGTGCTGCAGTGTCCGGTGCCGAGACCCGACCCCTTTAGGGAAGGGTGGAGGCGGGTAGGAGGGTTGGCGTGACCGTGGTCCGCCTGGTGATCGTGCTCGTGCTCGGGCTGGCGGTGCCGGCCCAGGCGCAGGAGGCGTTCAATGTCCCGTGGGAGCGCCAGCTGCCGCCGCTCGCTGCGTCCGGGGAGATCCAGCCGGCGCCGATCCCGCGGTGCCGGTCCGGTTCGCTGCGCTGTGTATGGCGAGTCGAGCAGCGGCTGCGCCGCCAGTTCAAGCGGCTCGACGCGGCGTGTGACCACCGCGTGATCTCCGCGCTGGCCTACCTGCGCATCACCCAGGCGCTGCGGCGCGACCTGCGGCGCGAGCGGCCGCGCTTCTTCGTCCACAGGCGTTGGATGGCCTTCGTCATCACGCACTTCTCCAACTCGTACTTCCGCGCCTTCAACGCGTACGCGCGGGGGAAGCCCGTACCGGACTCGTGGCGCTCCTACTACGACGCGGCCGCCTCGGGGGACACGACGGCGATCCACGACCTGCTGCTGTTCTCGAACGCCCACGCGCAGCACGATCTGCCGTTCTCCTACGCGTCGATGGGCCTGCGGACCCGTGACGGGCGTTCGCGCAAGCACGATCACGATGGCGTGAACGAGATCAACGTCCGGGTCATCCCGCGGGTCAAGGCGGAGATCGAGCGCCGCTACGACCCCAGCTTCCGCGACGTGCCCGGGCCGCTGGACGAGATGGCCGGGCTCGAGCCGACCAAGTCCTGGCGCGAGGGCGCATGGCGCAACGCGGAGCGGCTGGTCTCCGCGCCCGACCGAGCGAGTCAGGGACAGGTCGCCGCCGAGATCGAAGCCAACTCCGCCGCCTGGGGCGAGCTGATCGCCGGCACCCCGTCGCCACCCGGCACGCGTGCCGCGCGTGACGCTCACTGCCGCGCGAGCCGGCAGGGTTGAGCAGCCCGATTTCCGCCTTCGCCGGACATTGCGGGCATTTCTGCGGCCGCTCCGGTAGACTGCACCCTTCGGGCCGGACATTCGTTCGGCAAAGCAGTGCCTCGCGTTGCCGCCTCCAGTGCCTTCCGCGCCTCCGCGTTTCGCAGTGCACATACCTCGAAGGGTGCAGAGATGGCTACAGGAACCGTGAAGTGGTTCAGCGACGAGAAGGGCTTTGGATTCATCACTCCCGATGACTCCGGCAAGGACCTGTTCGTCCACCACACGGCGATCCAGGGAAGCGGCTTCAAGTCGCTGCCCGAGGGCGCCAAGGTCAGTTACGACGCCGAGCAGGGGCCAAAGGGACCGTCCGCGGCGAACGTCCAGACCATCTAGAGGATGGCTAACGGCAAGAAGAAAACCACGATGGCCAAGCTCAACCGCGAAACGCGGATGCGCGAACGCCGCCACGAGAAGGCAGCCCGGAAGGCCGCGCGCAAGCTTGACGCGGCCAACGGCACCCGATCGTGGGACGTGGAGCCGGAAGCCGACCCTTGGGCCAGTGACGACGACGACGCTCGCGCAGAGACGCCGGGCGTCACGTCCTCGGCTGGCTAGCAAGCACGACGTCTGCGCGCTGGGTTCGCCCGGCGCGCTCGTAGGTGACCGCAACGCGGTCGGCCGGCTCCAGGTCGCCGATCGCCGCCACGAGTTCCTCGGAGCTCGTGATGGGCTGGTCACCGACAGCAGTCACCACGTCGCCAGGCCGTAGCCCGGCCTGTGCGGCGGGGCTGCCGGCGGCGACGGTGTTGACCACCGCGCCGCCGTCGGTCGTGGTCGCCACCCCGATGTAGGCGTGCGGGATGGCGTCGCCGGCCTCGAGTGCCGCGAGATCCCCGGCGACGAGGTCGATCGGGATCGCGAAGCCGACGCCGGCGCTCTGCTTGGAGGCGCCGCCCGTCGCGATCTGGTCGGCGATGCCGATCACCCTGCCCGTCGCGTCGACGAGCGGGCCGCCGGAGTTGCCGGGATTCACGGCCGCGTCGGTCTGGATGGCGTGGGCGACGGTGAAGCCGTTCGGTGCCTCGATGCTGCGGTCCAGCCCGGAGACGATCCCTGTGCTGATGCTCCGCTCGTACCCGAACGGGTCGCCGATCGCGGCGACGGCCTCGCCGACCGCGACATCGGACGAGCTGCCCAGCTCGAGCGTCGGAAGGGCTGCCCCGGAGGGGTCGATCTTCACCACCGCGGCGTCCGTCGCGTCATCGGACCCGAGGACCGTCGCGTCGTGACGGCTGCCGTCGGCCAGGGTCACCTCGACCGACTCCGCTCCGTCCACCACGTGGGCGGCGGTCAGGATGTGGCCGTCGGCGCGATAGAGGAAGCCGCTCCCGGTCCCGCTCTGCGCGCCAGAGGTCTCGATGCTGACGACGGCGCTCGAGGTCTGTGCGTAGAGCGCCTCGGCGTCGACGCCGGGGGCGGCGGTCGATCCGCCCGTATCGGCGACGGGTGTCGCGCGGATGACGGTGGTGGTGCGGGTGCGATCGAGCGCACCCGTCTCGGCCAGGATCCCAGCGCCGGCGCCTCCGCCGAGCGCTGCGCTCACGGCAAGTGCGAGTCCGAGGGAGGCGCGTCGGCCGCGAGTGCGGCCGGCGGTCGGTGACGCGTTGTTCTCGAGCATGCCGAGCATCGTCGCGACGTCCTCGCAAGGGAACCTTTCGCGTCGCTGAGGATTTCCTGAGCGCGACGGGGAGCAGGTATCGGTGGCGAACGCACATCAGCATGGGTACGATCCGCGCGGCAAGCAACCAGGAGGCCCGGCGGGCAATGGACAAGACACGGCTGAAGCAGATTCCCCTCTTCGCAGATCTGGAGGACGAGGATCTCAGCGTGATCGCGACGTTCGCCGGAGAGACGAGCGTCAGCGAAGGCGACCTGCTGGTTCGCGAAGGCGACTTCTCCTATGAGCTGATCGCGATCGAAGAGGGCACTGCCGAGGTGCTGCGTGGCGAGGAGGTCGTGGCCACGCTCGGCCCGGGCGACTACTTCGGCGAGGTCGGTGTCGTGGACAACAAGATGCGCTCGGCCACGGTCAGGGCCACGTCGGCCATGCGCCTCGTCACCCTCACGACCTGGGAGCTCAAGCGCATGCGCAAGATGCCGGGTGTGATGGAACAGATCGAGGCGACGATCCAGGCGCGTTCGTAAGCGAACACGCAGGCCCATCAGGGCGCTCAAACCTCGAGCGGTCCGCTGACGGACCGCAACTTTCTGTACGAATGCGCCAAGAAGCGATAGGTTCGCGCCGCTCGGACACGGGGGCACGACCTGGATCGTGGGTGTCGAGCCATCAGGTGCTTATCAAGTTCTGAAGGGACACATTCGTGAAGATCACCAAGACCCGCCTCGCGGGCGCTGCCGCTCTCGCGGCGGTGACCGGCGTGAGCGCGCTCGCTGCGCCGACCTCCCAGGCGGGGAAGTACGACACGCCGAAGCCGGTCACGATCAAGGCCGTCTTCAAGGGCGGCAAGTCCGCGCCGAAGTTCAAGGGCCCGAACAAGGTCGCCCGCGGCTCCAAGCTGACCATGCTCAACGCGTCGAACCCGAAGAAGATCGGGCCGCACACGTTCTCGATCGTCAAGAAGAACCTGCTGCCGCGCAAGAAGGCCGAATACGAGGCGTGCCACGACCTCGATCCCGCGTCCGCGTGCGGCCGGATCGCCAAGGCGCACAAGGTCAATCCGAAGACCTTCGCGGTCGGCAAGCCGGACGTCGACGTCGGCAAGAAGGGCTGGGACAAGTCCTTCGGCAAGAAGGGCGACACCTTCTACACCGAGACCGAGGGCGAATCGGAGACGCGCAAGGTCACCGCCAAGGTCGGCTCGAAGCTGATCCTGTTCTGCGCCGTCCACCCGGAGATGGTCAAGAAGCTCAAGGTCACCCGTTGAGGTGACTCCCGGCGGCCGGACACTCAGCAGGCGCCGCCTGCTGCGAACGGCCGCCGGGACCGCAGCAGCCGTCGCCTTCCCCGGACTGGGGGGCGACGGCGCTCGCGCTCGCTCGGCTCGGCTCGGACGCAGGGCGGCGAAACCCTTCGCCCGCGCGCTGCCGATTCCGCGGGTCCTGACCGGCAGCCACCTGCACATTCCGATCGTGGACGCCGAGGTGCCCGTCCTCCCCGGCCGCCCGACCCGGATGTGGACGTACGGCGGTGAGTACCCGGGCCCGACGATCCGGCGACCGACCGGGCGGCCCACCGTGGTGGACTTCCGCCACCGTCTCGGGCGGGCTGCCGGTGAGCTGTCGGTCCACCTCCACGGCGGCCACACGCCGTCCGTCGACGACGGCCAGCCCGGCGGCCTCACCCGCGCGCAGCCGCGTTCGCTCTACTGCGACATCTCGCGCGCACTGCCCGCCCGAGCCTCGGGGAACGATCTGCTCATCCGCCCGGGAGAGCGACGCCGCTATCGCTACCCGTTCGTCGAGGACGGCGAGCCCTCGCGCGCGGCGACCCTCTGGTACCACGACCATCGCCTCGACCACACGGGTCGCAACAACTGGCGTGGCCTCAACGGGCTGTGGATCGCCGACGACGACGTCGACCGTTCCCTGCCGCTGCCGCACGGGGAGCGGGAGATCCCCGTGATCATCAGCGACCGCTCGTTCACCGCTGCCAATCAGCTGACCGATCCGTTCTCCGAGATCGGCTATGCGCCCAAGGACGGCGTCATCGGTGAGCGGATCCTGGTGAACGGAGCGGTGCTGCCGCACCATTCGGTCCGCGCCGCCCGGTACCGCGTCCGGGTCCTCAACGCCTCGAACTTCCGGTCCTACAACCTCGTCCTTCCCGGCGTCCCGATCGTGCAGATCGGCAGCGACGGCGGGCTGCTGCCGCGGCCGGTCAAGCGGCGCCGGCTGCTCGTCGGGCCCGGCGAGCGGCTCGATCTCGTGCTCGACTTCTCCGGCGTGGCCCATCGCGAGGTGACGCTGCGCAGCGTTCCCCGGCCCGGCGGCCCGAACAAGCTCGGCTCGAAGACCTACACGGGGCCGCTCATGCAGTTCCGGGTCGGGAGCCGGGCCAAGGGCGACCGGACCTCGGTGCCGGCGCAGCTGCGCCCGCTGCCCGGCTGGGTGGCCGAGGCGCCGGAGGAGGTCTCCCACGAGTGGCGGATGACGATCGGGTCAGGGTTCCGGCCGAGCTGGCTGCTCAACGGCCGCACCTTCGACCCTGCGTATGTCGACCACCGGGTGCAGCTGGGATCGACGGTTGCGTGGCGCCTGGTCAACCGGACCGGGGTCGCCCACCTCCTGCACCTGCATCACACGAGCTTCGTCCTGCGCTCGCGCAACGGGCGTCCGCCGGCACCGTGGGAGACCGGCCTCAAGGAGACGTTCTTCATGGACCCGGGCGAGGAGCTCGAGATCGTCGGGCGCTTCACCGACTACCCGGGCAAGTACATCGTGCACTGCCACATGCTCGACCACGAGGACCACGGTCTGATGTCGCAGTTCGCCACTTACCGCTGACGCTCGCGGCCGGTTACGGTGAGCCGATGCGCGCTCCCGTCACGCTCGGCCTCCACATCGCGAGGTTCACCTATCCCGACACTCCGCCTGATCGGATCTTCGAGCGCGTGGCCGGGATCGCGCAGGCCGCGGAGGCGAGCGGATTCGACTGGGTGACCGTGATGGACCACCTCCACCAGATCCAACCGTTGGGGCCGCCCGAGCTCGAGATGTTCGAGGGCAACACCGTGCTCGCCGCCATCGCAGCCCGGACCTCCACGGTTCAGCTGGGCATGCTCGTGGGCGGGGTGACCTACCGCAATCCCGCGCTGCTGGCCAAGATCACGACCACGCTCGACGTCATCTCCGGCGGACGAGCCGTCCTGGGCCTCGGCGCGGCCTGGTTCGAAGATGAGCACAACGCCTACGGCTTCCGCTTCCCGCCGCTCCGGGAGCGCTTCGAGCACCTCGAGGACGCGCTGCAGATCGCGCGGCGGATGTTCACGCAGGAGCGGGCGAGCTACGACGGCACCCACCACCGCATCGAGAACGCCCTCAACAACCCGCGCCCGCTGCGCGGGGACATCCCGATCATGGTCGGCGGCAGCGGCGAGCGCAAGACGCTGCGTCTCGTCGCCAAATACGCCGACGGCTGCAACGTCTCGGGGGACGTGGAGAAGGTCCGCCATCTCATGGGAGTCCTCGATGCCCACTGCGACGACGTCGGACGCGACCCGGCGGAGATCACCCGCACGCGGATCACCGTCCTGTTCATCGGCGCCGACGACGCCGAGGCGGACCGCAAGCTCGCCGCAACAGGCATGCAGGGGCAGCCGGGCGTGATCGCGGGCGGGCCCGAGCGCGTGGCCGAGCAGGTGCACGCGCTGCTCGAGGCCGGCATCGAG
Organism: uncultured Solirubrobacteraceae bacterium; assembly: GCA_963781415.1. Classification (GTDB taxonomy): domain Bacteria; phylum Actinomycetota; class Thermoleophilia; order Solirubrobacterales; family Solirubrobacteraceae; genus DATLGB01. Next base: position 1,185,458 of record CAWAFT010000002.1, on the reverse strand, counting down.
GGCCTCGCCATCGGGCTCCCCGATGCGCACGATCTCGACACGGTCGCGCTCGCCGGCGAGACCCTGGCTCCGCTGCTGCGGGGTGCGCGATGACCGAGCAACTGCACTTCACGGAGTCCGAGGAGGCCAACCGGCTGCTCGTCGACGACCCGATGGCCCTGCTCGTCGGCTTCGCGCTCGACCAGCAGGTCACCGTGCAGAAGGCCTTCATGGGTCCGCTCGTGCTGCTCGAGCGGATCGGCTCGCTCGACGCGGCGGCACTCGCGGCGGCTGATCTGGACGCGGTCTTCCGCGCCAGGCCCGCGCTGCACCGCTACCCCGGCGTGATGGCGAAGCGCGTCAGAGAGCTCGCCGAGCACATCCGCGACGTCTACGACGGCGACGCCGCTCGCGTGTGGACCGACGCCGCCGACGGCGACGCGCTGAGGGCCAACATCGCGGCGCTCCCGGGCTTCGGCGAGATGAAGATCAAGGCCCTGGGGTCGGTGCTGGCCAAGCGCCTCGACGTGCAGCGCGCAGCTTCACTCGTGCCGTGGCACCCCACCCTGGGCGACGTCGACTCCGCGCAGGCGCTGGCCGACTACCAGGCGGCCAAGCGTGCGCACAAGAAGGAGTGGCAGGCCGCGCAGGGCCGCTAGCGGCGGCGCTTGGAGACCGCGCGCACGATCCGCTTGCGCAGCTTGCGAGGAAGCACGTGGCGCACGCCCTTCGGTACCCGTCGCAGGATGCGCCGGGTGGTCGGCGGCAGCTGCGGCTTGGGGATGACGGGCTGGTTGCGCGGCGACTTGGTCTTGGCCGCCGAGACCGACGACCAGGCCACGGACTCGGCCTCCAGGTAGTACTCGGTGTAGGCCGCCCGCAGCTCGTCCATCCGGCCTGCGACCTCGGGCGGCGGGGCGTCCGGGGTCTCCGCGAGCTGGGTGACCTGATCCCAGACGTGTTCGGCCTGCTCGATGAGGCTGTCCGGTACGACGCCCCACTTGGGCTTCGAGCGGTCCAGGGTGACGTCGATGAACTCGTGCGCCTTGCGGATGTTGTTGGCCGGCGCGTCGCGCACGACCGACAGGTCCAGCACCTGTGCGGCCTCCGCGAGGGTCACCGTCCAGTCCTCGAGCAGCTTCTCGTAGCGCAGGAAGACCCGGGGGGCGTCGCGCGTGGCGCGCTCGGTGAAGAGGAGCTGGTTGACCCAGCCGGCCGCGCGGCTGGCCTCGCCCTGGCGGCCGCCGTAGTACTTCTGCTTCGAGGCGACGACCGCGGCGGGGTGGCGCAGCATCACGATCACGCGGGGTGTGGCGCCCAGATCCTGGGCGGCGCGCCGCCAGACGGGCAGGAACCACGACATGCGCGGGTCCTTGATGATCAGATTGTCCGACTTGGCGAACTGAGCCTCCAGAAAGGAGCGGACCTCGGCCTGCACGTTGCCGTCGAGGCAGATCTTCGCGGTCTTGGACCACGCGGCGGGCCGGGCGTCGGAGACCTGGACGTTGACCATCTCCAGCAGACGGGTGTGCAGGTCCACGACCCACTGCGATTCGGCGAACCCCTTCGGGTTCGACTCGTCTGCGGGAACCTCGGGCGTGGGCACACGGCAGCCCAGGCGTTTGAGCAGCCCGGACACCAGGCTCGTCCCGCTGCGCCCGGAGCCGGCCACGATCACCAGGGACCGTGTGGGCTTGGGCGCGTTGCCGCCCTCGGGGGAAGGCGTGGTCTCGGTCGCGCTCACGCCCGGCGAGACTAGTGGTTCACTAGCCTGACAGCGGTGAGCGTGACCGAACGAGAAGGGGCGTTGGACCCGACGATCTCCCCGGGGTTCGAGCGACACGTCCACACGCGCACCATCGTCCTGCCGGAGCAGCGCGTGCTGTTCCTGCCGATTCCCAAGGCGGGGTGCACGAGCGTCCTCTGGCAGCTCGCCGCCCTGGCCGGCCTCGAGGAGGAGGACTTCGCCCGCTCCGTCACCCCCGAGGTGTCGCCGGCGCTGACGGTCCATGACATCACGCTCTGGAACCCCCAGAACCGCTTCTCGGAGTACGACGAGGCCGAGCAGGAGCGCATGCTGACCGAGGACGGCTGGCTGCGCTTCACGATCGTGCGCCACCCCGCCACGCGGCTCTGGTCGGCCTGGCAGTCCAAGCTGCTGCTGCGAGAGCCCCGTTTCGTGCAGACCTTCGGCGAGGAGCCGTGGTTCCCCGAGCTTCCCGAGACCCCTGAGCAGGTCGTCGCCGACTTCCGCGCCTTCGTCGCCGCCGTGGGTGCCGGCGGGGTCGAGGACGTCCACTGGGCGGTGCAGAACGAGCTGGTCGAGCAGCTCGCGTTCAACCACATCGGCCGGGTCGAGGCCATGGACGACACGCTTGCCGTCCTCAGCGAGCACGTCGGCGAAGGCGTCCTCCCCGAGGACCCGCTCACCGAGAACCGGACGCCGCTACCGCTGCCCCCGGGCGCCTATGACGCCGACGCCGAGGCGGTTCTGCGCGAGCGCTACGCCCCCGACTTCGCCGCCTTCGACTACGACCCCGCCGAACACCTCGGCGGCGACGAGGCCGCGCTGGACCAGTGGAATTCCGAGGCTGCGCCGATCCTGCCCGTCCTGCGCGCCAACGCCACCGACCACGCGCGCGTCGAGCAGTTGCTCGCCTCGGCGCGCAAGCTGCTCAAGCGCGTGCAGACGGCGGAGGAGAGCGTCGTCGAGCGCGACACGCAGCGGATCGGCTTCACCCGCGCTCGGGCCATGACCAACCGCGAGGAGAACGCCGAGTTCAACGTCCGGTGGGGTTGGGCCGAGGGTGAGCTCGAACACGGGTTCACCGCCGTGCTGCGGGTCAAGAACGAGGCGCGCACGCTGCCCTACACGCTGCCGCCGCTGCTGCGCGCCGCGCGCAAGATGGTGCTCGTCGACAACGGCTCGACCGACGGCACCCCCGGCGTCGCGCGCCGGGTCGCCGCGGAGATGGGCGCCGCCGACCGGCTCGAGATCAAGCACTACCCGTTCTCGATCTCCCGCTGCGGCGCCGAGCACCTCGGCACGCCGGGGGACTCGGTGCACAGCCTCGCGTACTTCTACAACTGGTCCTTCTCGCACGTGCGCACGACGTACGCGCTCAAGTGGGACGGCGACATGGTGCTCTCCGACGACGCCGTCGAGGTGCTGCGCGATCTCGAGTGGCAGCTCGAGGCTGGGCCCGGCGTGATCATCCGCGTGCCGCGCTACCCGCTGTATCTGTCTGCCGACGACAGCGTCGCCTTCCTCGACACCGGCCTGCGCAACAACGAGCCGTGGGGATGGCCGAACCAGCCCGGATACTCCTTCGTCAAGGCGATGGAGTGGGAGATGCCGCTGTGGGGCAAGGATCTTGCCACGCTCGTCCTGCCCGACTGGGGCTGCGTCGAGCTGAAGTTCCTCGACGAGGACGAGTTCGGCCACTGGACGGACACCGAGTTCGAGCGTTCGTCGCGCCAGAAGCGCAAGCAGCGCGAGTTCGAGGTCTTCCAGGCGCTCAATCGCGGTTCGACCCCGCCAGGCGACGTGGTCGAGATCAAGGCGCCTCCCGGCGAGTCAGTCGTCGAGCACATCCGCACGGTGTGGCTGCCGGCGCGGGCGCGCGAAGAGCTCAGCCTGGTCTGATCAGCCGCGCGGTCGCCGACCGCAGGCACCGCACCTCGGGTCCGGCGCTTACCGGCTGCCAGCCCGCGCCGCGCAGCACGACGAGGATGGCGTCGGATTCGGCGCGGCATGCAGGCCAGGTCGACCCCGAGCGCGCGGGCATCCTTGAGAAGGTCGATCGCGTCGAGTGGCCTCAGGCCGTCATACGTGAACAGGTGCAGGCGCTTGCGCTCGGTCACGAGCGCCTCCGGCTCGCCGGCCAGGGCGGTGGTGAAGAAGCCGCGCGGGTTGACCGTCGTGACGTCCGACGACAGCACGCCGATCGTCTGGCTCACCTTGCGCGGCGCATAGATGAGGTCGCCGGGGTGGGCGGCCGCCAGCGCGGTTCGCGCCGCGGCGATCTCGTCCGGGAAGCGCTTGTAGACGGGTGGCCAGAACATCCCGCGCGGCTCCTTCGCGCCCCAGGCGGAAAAGCCCCGCGATCAGCAGGAACGTGACGATCGCGACGGCAGGTGCCGCGCGCAGCACCAGCGTCGCGCGTGTCGCGGACGAGCCCGACCGCGAGGGCGCCGACCAGCCCGGCGGCCGGGATCACCCACATCAGCCGCCACAGCACCCGGCCCAGGCCGGTGAGGTGGAAGATCGCCAGAGGGACACGCCGGCGCGTACAGCAGGCCGACGAGCAGGACGACGGCGGCGACCATGCGGGCGGCCAGCGCGCGCGGGATCAGTGCGGGAGCGATGAGCGCCGCGGCGAGTCCGAGCAGCGCGAGGGCCTTCGGGTTGAGCACGATGTGCACGAGGTCGGGCGCGACGACGTCGGCGTCGGTGTAGACGTCGGGCACGCGCCCGCCGCTGGCCTTGGTGACCACGGCCGCGAGCGCCGGGTAGGCGGTCGCCGCCGCAAAGCCCGCCAAGGCGGCGCGCCACGACCGCAGGGCGAGCGCGGCCATGCAGCCCGCGGCGATGGTGGGGACCACGAAGATCCCGGTCGTCGACAGCCCGACGCCGGCGATTCCCGCCAGCCCCAGACGGGCGGCCCCCGCACGGCTCGGTCGCTGCCCGAAGTCGACGAGCAGCGCGAAGAGCAGCGGCACCAGCACCGCCAGCAGGAGCGACTTGCCCTGCCACGGGCGCGTGATGACGAACGCCCCGTAGGTCTCGTTGGCCTGCGCGCTGGCGAGCAGGAACAGCAGCGCCACCGAGAGCGCGACCGGGAGCATGGCCACCCTCCAACTGCGCAGCATCCGGCGTAGGGCGAGCACCGTCACCGCTGCTGCCAGCGGCGGGACGACGTAGTAGACGAACGCGGCGGTGTCGGTGTTGGTGAGGCGCGAGAGCGCTCCGGTCAGCGCGTCGTAGGAGGCGATCGGCGGGTAGTACAGAGCGGGCAGCGTCTCCGTGCTGAAGACGATGTCGCGCAGGGGGAAGCGGCCGTGCTCGGAGATCCAGCGGGCGAGATGGACGTAGTAGGCGTCGTCATCGTCGGGGTCGAGCAGCGTCAGGGCGACCGCCGCGAGCGCGACCATCCAACCCGCTGTCGCCGCCCGCTCCAGCGTGGCCTCCCCGCGCCACCGCCGCGGTTCGGCCGCCGGCCCGGGGAGGCCCGGCGGGCGAGGAGCCAGAGGGCGCCGCAGGCCGCGGCGGTGATCCACAGCGCCCAGACCGTCGCCCACTGGGTGTCCTGCCAGTAGGCGAACAGCGCGGCACAGACGAGGGCCGTCACGACGCCGGCCGCGCGCAGGACGGTCGCGCCGGGCAGGCGGAAGCGCGGCTCGACCGGCTCCTCGACCGGTGCGGTCGGCGGATCGCCGCCCGAGCGCCCACCGGCCGGCGAGCACCAGCACCGGTGCCCACAGCACCAGGGCGACGTCGACACCCAGGCGCGTGACCAGGCAGAGCTGGTAGACGAGGGTCCAGCCGGCGAACGCCGCCAGCAGGAAGTCGAGCGTCCGGTCCCCCAGCCCGGCCCGCTCTGGCCTCATGGACGAGCGGCGGCCGCGAGCGACCGGCGCGTGCGCCACCAGGTGCGCACCAGGACCCGGCCGTAGCGCAGGCCGTAGAGCACGTCGTGCCCCTTCTTGCTCTCTCCGGCAGCGCGCTCGTGCATGACGACCGGTCGTTCCGTCACGCGATAGCCGCACGCCAGTGCGCCGAGCAGCAGCTCCGACGCCTGGTACTGGGGTTCGTGCTGGGGCACCACCGCAGTCAGCTCGGCGGTCATCGCCCGCAGCCCGCTCGACGTGTCGGTGATGCGCGCGCCGGTCAGCAGCCGCACGAGCGCGCTGTAGACCCGCACGCCGAGGCTGCGGATGCGCGCCTGTGTCTCGGCGTCACCGAGCACGCGCGACCCGAGGACGAGGTCAGCCTCCCCGTCCACGACGGGCTGCAGGACGCCGGGGACGTCGGCCGGATCCCACTGACCGTCGGCGTCGAGCGTGACGATGAAGCTGGCCCCGTGTTCGCGGGCGAGCCGGTAGCCGATGCGAAACGCCGCGCCCTGGCCGCCGTTGACCTCGCGGCGGGCGACGAGCGCACCGTGGGCACGGGCGATCTCACCCGTCGCGTCGCTGCTGCCGTCGTCCACCACGATGGTGTCGACCGCCAGACCGCAGTAGACGGCCGGTATGCCGTCGAGCACGTCGCGGATGCAGGCTTCCTCGTCGAGGGCAGGGATCACGACGGCGACGGGGCTCATCGACAGATCGGGATGGCGCTCCTGGAAGTCGCGCACAGCGGCCTCCGCAGCGGGGTCGGACCCAGCGCCGCCGGCTGGCGGCTTCGTGTCACTCTCGACAATGCCCATGGCTATCGTTGGCAGACGGTAACCGGTGGGATTTCGTCCCCCTTACAGCAAAGCCTCCCCTCTCCCTTTGCCTGACCCCCGCCACAACCCGCCCATCGTCCTCGTCACCGGTGGCGCCGGCTTCATCGGAGCCAACCTCGCGCCGATGCTGCTCGAGCGCGGCAACCGCGTGCGGGTGCTCGACAACTGCTCGACGGGTGAACCGTCCCGGCTGCCTGATGAGATCGAGCTCGTCCGCGGTGACGTGCGAGACGCGGAGGCGGTCCGCGCGGCGATGGCCGATGTCGGCGCCGTGGTCCATCTCGCCGCCGCCGGCTCGGTGATCGAGTCGATCGCCGACCCGGGCCTGAACTTCGACATCAACGCGCGCGGGACCCTGACGGTGCTCACCGAGGCGCAGGCGGCGGGCGTGGCGCGCCTCATCTTCGCCTCGACGGGCGGCGCGCTGATCGGCAACGCGACGCCACCGGTGGACGAGAGCAGCGTGCCGCGGCCGATCAGCCCGTACGGGGCATCCAAGCTCTGTGGTGAGGGCTACTGCCACGCCTTCCACGGCGCCTACGGGCTGTCGACCGTCGCCCTGCGCTTCGCCAACGTCTATGGCCCGTACTCCGAGCGCAAGCGCGGAGCGGTCACCACCTTCATCAACCACGCACTCGCGGGCGAGCCGATCACGATCCACGGTGACGGCACGGCCACACGCGATTTCCTGCACTCCGACGATCTCTGTGCAGGCATCCTGGCGGCGCTCGCCTCCGACGTCACCGGTGTGGTCCATCTCGCCTCCGAGCGCGAGACGTCGATCGAGGAGCTCGCGCAGATCGTGGTCGCGGCGGCCGGCGCCGACGTGCCGGTCGAACACCGGCCCGCGCGTCGCGGCGAGGTGGAGCGCAACTTCGCGCTCGCACGCAGGGCGGCCGAGGAACTCGGCTGGCGGGCGAGCGTGGGGCTCGAGGACGGCCTTGCCGCCACGGTCGCGTGGTTCCGGGACGGTCCGCGTCCCGCCGCCCGCGCCGCCTGATCAGGACGGCAGCGGCAGTCCGTCGTCGGGCACGAGCCGTCGGCCGAACGGCGACGCGGACAGTCCGTGCACGACGATGGAGACGATGACGCAGACGATCGTCGTCCAGACGATGGTCGTGGTCTCCGCAGCCGTGAGCACGCCCGTACCGACGGCCACGGCCGCGTAGTAGATCGAGCCGACCCCGCGCACGCCGAACCAGCCGACGAACGCCGTGTCGCGCGGGCTGAGGCGGGTGCCCACCATCGACATCGCGACCGCGGCGGGCCGCAGCACCACCAGCACCAGGCCGACGAGCAGCCAGCCGGCGACGCCCGGCGCCTGCAGACCGGACACGGTCAGGGTGGAGGCGACGAGCAGTACCACCGCCAGCTCACCGAACTTCTCGACGGTCTCCGCGCCATGGTGGACGCGCTCGTTGTACTCGTGCCCGTGCTCGTAGCGGCGGAAGCCCACGCCGCCCGCGAAGGCGGCGAGGAAGCCGTAGCCGCTGGCGGTCTCGATGACGCCGTAGACGACGAGCACCGCGCCGATCGCCAGCCACGGATCGAGCGAGTGGGCGAGCAGGTCGCGATCGCGCAGTCGCACCGCGAGCGCGCCGATGCCGTACCCGAGGGCTGCGCCTCCGACAAGGCCGATCGAGATGGGGTAGAGGAAGTCCGTCAGCAGCCATTCGCCGAACCACCCGTCCGGGCGATCGCCGGCGATCAGCACGCCGAGGAAGAGAAACGGGAAGGCCAGGCCGTCGTTGAGGCCGGCCTCGCCGGTGATGGAGAAGTTCGGATCGCGCTCCTCCTCCTCGCTCGGCGGCCCGACCCCGATGTCGCCGGCGAGCACGGGATCGGTCGGAGCCAGGATCGCGCCCAGCACGATCGCCGCGCCCAGCGACAGCCCCATCGCGGTGGACGCGAACGCCGCGACGCCCGCGATGGTGACCGGCATGGCGAAGATCAGCAGCCGCCGGACCGTGGTCCATGGCCCCCACTGCAAAGGGCGGTTGAGCTTCATGCCCGTGGCGAAGAGCGCGATGATCACCGCCACCTCGGTGAGACGCTCGAAGATCTTCGCGTCCTTGATCGGGTCGAGCCAGGCGATGCCCAGCGCCTCCATAGAGAGCGCGGCGCCGGCCCCGAGCGCGAGGTAGATCACGCTGGCCGAGAAGGCGCGGTCCTGCTGGTGCGAGAGTGCGCCGACGGCCGCGAACACCGCGATGCCCGCGAAGAGCAGTCCCAGCGCGTAGGTGTCGCCGAACTCCAGGCCAGGGGTGGCGGCGATCATCGGTGCAGTGTCGCTCGACTTTCCGTGACCTCGATCAGCACGCGCCCAGCCTGACACGCCGACGTTCCCACCGCGCATACCCGCGGTCCCGCGTGGTTAGAATGCCGGGTGATGGGCCCCACGGAGTGAGACCGCTGGGGGCTAAACCCGCCCGTGGAGTGCGACCGCCGGGCTTCCTAACCGACAAGAGGTGTCATACATGCCCGAAGCTGTGATCGTCGACAGCGTCCGGACCCCGATCGGCCGTGCCTTCAAGGGCGCGATGAAGGACCTGCGTCCCGATGAGACGGCCGCCTTCATCATCGATGCGCTCCTCGAGCGCAACGAGGGCCTCGATCCCAAGCTGGTCGAGGACGTCTACATGGGCTGCGGCCTGCCGCAGGGCCTGCAGGCCAACAACATCGGCCGCATCGCCGTGCTGCTGTCCAAGCACCTCGGGCAGGAGACGAACGGCGTCACCGTCAGCCGTTACTGCGCTTCGTCGCTCGAGACCATCCGGATGGCCGCCAACAACATCGTCGCCGGTCAGGGCGACGTCTACATCGCGGGTGGCGTGGAGTTCGTCTCGCGCTTCAACGCTCAGCAGGAGGCGGCGCACCCGGAGGATCAGAACGAGCACCTGCAGGGCAAGAACGGCGACCCGGACGCGTACATCGCCATGGGGATGACCGCCGAGAACGTCGCGGAGCGCTACGGCGTGTCCCGCGAGGACCAGGACGCCTACGCCAAGCGTTCCCAGGATCGGGCCGTCGCTGCGCAGGAGAAGGGCCACTTCGCGCGCGAGATCGTTCCCGTCCCCCTGCCGGACGGGTCGGTGCTCGAACATGATGAGGGTCCCCGTCCCGGCACGACGATCGAGAAGCTCTCGACGCTCAAGCCCGCCTTCAAGGAGGACGGGACCGTGACGGCCGGCAACGCCTGCCCGCTCAACGACGGCGCCGCGGCGACGTTGATCATGAGCGCCGAGAAGGCCGAGGAGCTGGGCCTGAAGCCGCGGGCGCGGATCATCACGGCCGCGACGGCCGGCAACGAGCCCGAGTACATGGGCGTGGCGCCGATCTGGGCCGTGCAGAAGGTGCTCGAGCGGGCGGGGATGACGATCGGCGACGTCGACGTCTACGAGCTCAACGAGGCGTTCGCCGCGCAGGTCCTGCCGATCGCCGACGAGGTCGGGTTCGACATGGACAAGCTCAACCCGCACGGCGGCGCCATCGCCCTCGGCCATCCGTTCGGGATGACGGGCGCGCGCATCATGACGACGCTGCTCAACGACCTCGAGACGCTCGACGGGACGATCGGCCTCGAGACCATGTGCGCGGCCCAGGGACAGGGCCAGGCCATGCTCATCGAGCGCCTCAAGTAGCACCGCCTCTGTCACGACCGTGACACTCCATCCGCCGCCTCCGTGCACGACACGGAGGCGGCGGTGGCGGAGCATCCATCGGGTCAGCAGCACCCACCGACCCGGAGGTCTCACCGTCATGTTCCGCACCGTCACCGTCGCCCTCGCCGCCACCGCAATGCTCACCGGCGTCGCCGACGCGAAATCGATCACGTTCGGTCATCGCATCGACCATGAGCCCAACACGTCCAAGCCGTGCGTGGACGACGGCTCCGACCAGCCCGATCTCTCCATCACCTGCACGCGCATCCCCTTCGACGCCGAGCGCGGTGCCGTGAAGGCGGGGCTGACCGCGCCGGCGAACGGCGTGATCAAGAAGTTCAAGCTCCGCGCCGTCGACTCCGGCCAGGTCACCTTCACGGTGGTGCGCATGCGCAACGGGCGCGCCAAGGCCGTGGGTAGCGGGCTCGCCGTCTCGCTCGCCGCGCCGCTCGGTGACCCCGAGGACGTCCAGGAGTACCCCGTGCAGACGTTCGCCGCCAACGCCAGGGTCAGGAAGGGCGACTACGTCGGCATCACATCCAGCATGGCCCCGGCCCTGTACTGCTCGCACGGCGGCGACAACCAGCTGCTGTTCACCCCCGGGCTCGTCGGCGGCTTCCGGCCCAGCTCGGACACCGACAGCTGCGAGCTGCTCGTCCAGGCGGTCATGAAGCCGGCCAAGTAGCTACACCGCTGTGACATACTGGGGGACGTGACCGAAGCCCACTTCGACGTCCTCATCATCGGCGCCGGCCTCTCGGGGGTCGGCGCCGCGCATCATCTCCAGGACGCACACCCCGGCAAGCGCTACGCCATCCTCGAGGCCCGCGACGCGATCGGGGGCACCTGGGATCTCTTCCGCTATCCCGGCATCCGGTCGGACTCCGACATGCACACGCTGGGGTACTCCTTCCGCCCCTGGGTCAGCGACAAGGCGATCGCGGACGGCCCGGCGATCCTCCAGTACGTGCGCGACACCGCCGACGAGGCCGGGATCGTCGAGCACATCCACTTCGGCCATCGCGTCATCAGCGCGGACTGGAGCAGCGACGACGCCCGCTGGACGGTGACCGCAGAAACCGCCGGCGAAACCGTCCGCTTCACCGCCGGCTTCCTCTACGGCTGTACGGGCTACTACAGCTACGACGCGCCCTACACGCCCGAGTTCCCGGGGGCCGACCGCTTCGGAGGCACGATCGTGCACCCGCAGCAGTGGTCCGACGACGTCGACTACGCCGGCAAGCGCGTCGTGGTCATCGGGAGCGGGGCGACCGCGGTGACGCTCGTCCCGGCGATGACCGACAAGGCTGCGCACGTGACGATGCTGCAGCGCTCACCCACCTACATCGCATCGCTGCCCGCCAAGGATCCGGTCGCCAACGGCCTCCGGCGGATCCTCCCCGCCAAGGCCGCCTATGCCGTCACGCGCTGGAAGAACGTCGCGGTCCAGGTCGGCTTCTACCAGCTCAGCCGCCGGCGGCCGGAGCTCGTCAAGAAGGCGCTGCGCCGCATGACGGCACGCCAGCTCCCCGAGGGCTTCGACGTCGACCGCCACTTCAAGCCGCGCTACAACCCGTGGGACGAACGCTTCTGCGTCGTGCCCGACGGCGATCTGTTCCGGGCGCTGCGACGGGGCACGGCGTCGGTCGTCACCGACCGGATCCGCGCGTTCGACGAGACCGGGATCGCGCTCGAGTCAGGCGACCACCTCGATGCCGACGTGATCGTCACCGCCACGGGTCTCTCGCTGCAGCTCTTCGGCGGCTCGGAACTGCGGGTGGACGGCGAAGCCATCAATCCGGGCGAGCGGCTCGCCTACCGCGGCGCGATGCTCGAGGGCGTGCCGAACATGGCCTTCGCGGTCGGCTACACCAACGCCTCCTTCACGCTCAAGGTCGACGTGACGAGCACGTTCGTGTGCAAGCTGCTCGCGCACATGGACGCGCACGGATACGCGAGCTGCGTGCCCGTCAACGACGACCCCGCCGTCGTGTCGCCCGATCCGATCCTGGACCTGCAGTCGGGCTACGTCCGGCGCGGCGCCCACCTGATGCCCAAGCAGGGTCGGCGCTCGCCGTGGCGGGTGCGCCAGAACTACGCGCTCGACCGCATCGACATGGCGCGCGCGGAGATGGACGACGGTGTGCTGCGCTTCGCGCCGGCGCCGGTCTCCGTCCGCGAGCCCGTATCCGCGTAGGACCCGGCCGGCATCGGCGCGGGGCCTGAACGGGGTCAGGGCACCGGTCAGGCCCCGACAGGCTCCGGCGCGCGTCGGTCGGGAGTCGCCATCTGACCCCCGGGCGATGCTCCGCCCGAGCCGCCGGAGAGCATGTCAGTGGCGGGCTCGGTCTCGTCGGACTCGCGGCGCAGGAAGAGGTACACGCCGATGGCGGCCCCGGCGAAGGTGAAGAGCGCGAGCGGCACGCCCTGGCCGATCGTCGCGGCGATCGGGCCGGGGCAGGCGCCGGTGACGCCCCAGCCGACGCCGAAGATGACGCTGCCGACCACGTGGTGGCGCTGCGGGCGCGGGGTGTCCCAGCCGATGGGACTGTCGGTGAGCACCGCCCGAGACCGGAAGCGCCGGACGAGTTGCTGACCGATCGCCGCGGTGGCGACGGCGGACGCGAAGAAGAGGAAGAGGTAGGCCTCCTCGAAGCGGAGCGCGGACTGGACCACGCTCGGGTCCGCCATCAGCGACCAGCTCAGGATGACGCCGAAGGCGACACCGACGAGTGCACCCGCGAGCCCGTTGCGTGCCATCTCAGACCACCGCCTCGATCGCGAGGCTGATGATGATCGCGGTGGCGAAGAAGGTCGCCGTCGAGACCAGGGCGGCGGGGGACAGGCTCGAGGTGCCCGCGAGGCCGTTGCCCGAGGTGCAGCCACCGGCGATCTTCGAGCCGTAGCCGATGGCCACCCCGCCGGCCAGGAGGATCAGGGCGACGGGAATCAGGCCGAAGGAATCCGTCAGCCAGCCGTAGCCCTCGAAGCCGCGCCCGCCGTGGATCAGGGCGTACACCGTCCCTCCAAGCAGGACGCCGATGGCAAACCATCCGCGCCAGTCGAAGCGCAGACTGCCGCGGCGCGTCTTGTCGATGAGCTCGGTGAACCCACCGGTCACCCCGAGCCGCCCGTTGAAGAGGATGCGGCAGGCGACGACGCACAGTCCGAGCGCCGGGCCGGCGATGTACCACGCAAGCTGGCCGTTCATGGGGACGAGTGTAGGTGCTTGCGTACGCAACTAGCCACTAGCCTCTCCGAAGGTGGAACTCGGCCTCGCAACCTTTGCCGACCTGACCCCCCGTCGGCGTGAGTCTTGCCAGCAAGCTGGCGCATGGGCTAGTTTCCTGGCATGTCGAGCCTGCGCAGCGCAAGGGTCGCGGCCGGAATGTCCCAGGAGGCGCTGGCGACCACCGCCGGAGTGAGCCGGCAGACCGTCGGCGCGATCGAGGCCGGCCGGCACCGCCCCAGCGTCGACGCCGCCCTTGCCCTCGCGCGTGCTGTCGGAGTCTCCGTGGAGGAGTTGTTCGCCGCGGACGCCGAAGCCGTTCCCGTCGACTCCGCTCCGGCGGAGGAAGGTACGCCGCTCGTGGCCGCCCGCGTCGGCGACCGCGTCGCCTACGCGCCCGTCAGCGCCACGCTTGGCGGCGACGGCTGGTCGCTCCCGAACGCCACGCTCGCGGGCGGCGCCGTGCGCCCCCTGCCCGGTGGCGATCTGGACGGTTTCCTCGTCATGGGCTGCGACCCAGCCCTGGCCACGGTGGCGGCGTACCTTCCGCGATCGGGCCCGAGGTGCGTCCGGCCCCTCTCCGGCCCGACGCGCGCCGCGGTCGCCGCCCTGCGCGCGGGGCGCATCCACGCCGCGCTCGTGCACGATCGCCCTGGTCGGCTTCCCGGCGGCACCGCCAGGAGCCGAGCGGTTCCATCTCGCGCGCTGGCGGGTCGGGCTCGCTCACCGTGGCCGCGCGGTGCGCTCGCTTGCCGAGCTGTGCGAGCGCGGCACGCCGGTCGTCCAGCGCGAGCCGGGCGCGTCAAGTCAGAAGGCGCTGCAGCGAGCGCTCGCCGGCGGTCCGCGGGCCAGTCTGCCCGGTCCCGTGGCGAGCGACCATCTCGAGGTCGCCCGCCGGGTGGTCGCCGGGGCGCGCGCCGGCGTGACCATGGAGCCCGCCGCGCTTGCGCTTCGGCCTCGCGTTCGAGCCGCTCGAGGCGCACATGGTGGAGCTCTGGGTCGATGCGCGCTGGCGTGACCATCCCGCCGTCGAGGCGATCGGCTCGCTGCTGCGTTCGCGCGCGTTCACCGCACGCCTCGAGCAGGTCGAGGGCTACGACCTCGGCGGCTGCGGGGAGCTGCGCGGATGAAGCGCCTCACCTGCGCACTGGTCGTCGCGGTGGTGTTCGCCGGCTGCGGTGGTGCGGACGGCGACCGCGACACCGCGCTCGTGGTGTCCGCCGCCTCTTCGCTGCAGACCGCGTTCACCGCCTACGGCGAGAGGTTCGGAGACGTACGCCTGTCCTTCGGAGGTTCGGACGAGCTTGCGGCTCAGATTCGCAACGGCGTCAAACCCGACGTGTACGCGTCCGCGAGCGCCTCCCTGTCGGATGACCTCTTCGCCGAAGGTCTCGTCGAGCGGCCGATCGTGTTCGCCCGGAACCGGCTCGTGCTGGCCGTTCCGGCCCAGTCGAGCGCGATCTCGCACCTCGAGGATGTGACGCGGCCTGGCGTCGACCTGGCCGTCGGGTCCGCGTCCGCGCCGGTCGGTGTCTACACGCGTGAGATGGTCAGCCGCCTGGCGCCGGACGAGCAGAAGGCGATCCTCGCCAACGTCCGCTCGGAGGAGCCCGACGTGAAGGGCATCGTCGGCAAGCTCGCCCAGGGCGCCGTGGACGCCGGCTTTGTCTACGTCACCGACGTCGCCGCCACCCACGGAGCGCTGCGAGCCATCGAGTTGCCCGACGACATCGCACCACCGGTCGCCTACGGCGTCGCCGTGGTCGCGGGGGCCGATCATCCGCGACTGGCGCGGGCGTTCATCGACGGTCTGCTCGACGGGGACGGCCGGAGCGCCCTCAGGCGCGCGGGCTTCGCGCCGTCTCCGAGACCGTGAGCGGCTCCCGCGGATTCCGCGCGCTGCTCGCCATCGCCCTCGGCATCGCACTCGCGTTCCTGACGCTGCCGATCGTCGCGATCTTCGCCGACACGAGCCCGGGCCGCCTGCTCGACAGCCTGAGCGACCCATCGGCGCAGGATGCGCTCTGGCTCAGCCTCCAGACGACCCTGGCTGCGCTGCTGATCATCGTCGTGGTGGGCACACCGGCCGCGTACCTGCTCGCCACGCGGACGTTCCGGGGGCGAGCGGTGGTGCTCACGCTGAT
Organism: uncultured Solirubrobacteraceae bacterium; assembly: GCA_963781415.1. Taxonomy (GTDB): domain Bacteria; phylum Actinomycetota; class Thermoleophilia; order Solirubrobacterales; family Solirubrobacteraceae; genus DATLGB01. Next base: position 1,169,992 of record CAWAFT010000002.1, on the reverse strand, counting down.
CGAGCTGCCCCTCGTGCTGCCGCCCGCGGCCGCGGGCATCGGGCTGCTGGCTGCGCTCGGGCCGAACGGCATCCTCGGCGCCTCGCTGCAGAACGCCGGGCTCGACCTCGTCCTGCAGACCTCGGGCGTGGTGGTGGCGCTCACCTTCGTCGCGGCTCCCTTCTACGTCCGCCAGGCGGAGGCGGCGTTCGCGGCCGTGCCCCGCAGTGTCAGCGAGGCGTCGCGCACCCTGGGTGCCGGCGAGGCCGCGACCTTCGTGCGGGTCGTCATCCCCTCCGCGCGCGGGAGGACTGCTGGCCGGGGCCGCGCTCGCCTGGGGCCGGGCGCTGGGGGAGTTCGGCGCGACGCTGATGTTCGCCGGCTCGTTTCGCGGCATCACCCAGACGGTCCCGCTTGCCATCTACGACCGTTTCGCAATCGACTTCCCGGGTGCACTCGCCCTCTCGGCGGTGCTCGTCGCCGTTTCCTTTGCGCTGCTGCTCTCCGTCAAGCTCGTCACGGGCAGGGGGCCGCTGACCGTTGTTGTGCGTTGACGTCACCGCCCGGCTAGGGGACCTCGAGCTCCGGGTCGACCTCGACGCGGGAGCCGGGCGCTGCCTCGCGCTCGCCGGTCCCTCCGGGGCGGGCAAGTCGTCGATCCTGCGCATGATCGCCGGGCTGCAACGGCCCGACCACGGCACCGTGTCGTGCGGCGACGTGACCTGGCTCGACACGAGCGCGGGCATCGACGTGGCGCCCGAGCGCAGGCGCTGCGGTTACGTCTTTCAGGACTACGCGCTCTTCGAGCACCTGAGCGCCTGGCGCAACGTCGCCTACGGGCTGCGCGAGCTGCCCCGTGGCCAGCGGCGCCCGCGCGCGCTCGAGCTGCTCGCCCGCCTCGGCCTCGGCGCTCGCGCGGACGCGCGCCCGGCCACGCTGTCGGGCGGTGAGCGTCAGCGGGTCGCGATCGCCCGCGCGCTGGCGCGCCGGCCCAGCGTGGTGCTGCTCGACGAGCCGCTCGCTGCTCTCGACGCCCGCACCCGGGCGAGCGCCGCCCGACTGCTCTCCTCGCTGCTCGAGGAGATCCAGGTGCCGGCGATCCTCGTCACGCACGACTTCTCCGACGCCGCGGCACTCGGCGATGAGGTGGCGATCGTGGATGCGGGCCGGCTCGTCCAGCGTGGGAGCGCTGCCGCGCTCGCCGCGCGGCCCGCGTCGGCGTTCGTGGCGGACTTCGCGGGTGCGGTGGTGCTCCACGGCGTGGCGCGGCCGGGGCCGGACGCCACGACGCTCGTGGCGCTCGACGGTGGCGGGGAGATCGTGAGCACCCAGGTGGCCGAGGGGCGCGTGGCGGCGAGCGTCTATCCGTGGGAGATCACGATCGAGATCGAGGCCTCCGCGCCCGCCGGGTCGGCCCGCAACCGGCTGGAGGCGACCGTGCGCTCGACGACCACGGTGGGCGGGCGGGTCCGGCTCGGTCTCTCGGCGGCTCAGCCGCTCGTCGCGGAGGTGACCGAGGCGTCGGTCACCGCGCTCGACCTGCGGCCGGGCGCGCGAGTGGTGGCGAGCTGGAAGGCGTCGGCGACGCGGCTCGTGGCGGCGTGACCGCGAACCACGGGAGCGTGCGGTGGACGATGGGGCCGATGCCGACGGCGTAGAGCAGCGTCCCGATCCCGACCGTGCCGCCGAGGACGATCCCCGTGGCGAGCACGACCGCCTCGATGCCGGTGCGCACCACGCGGACCGGATGCCCGCGGGCGGCGAGCCCGGTCATGAGCCCGTCGCGCGGCCCGGGCCCGAACTGCGCCCCGATGTACATGCCGGTCGCGACGCCGTTGCCCAGCACGCCGCCCAGCATCAGCGCCACCCGCGCCGCCGCCCCGTCCGGGGTGGCGGTCGTGTCGAGCACGAGCTGGATCACGAGGCCGACGACGAGGACGTTGGAGACGGTGCCGAGCCCGGGCCGGACCCGCAGCGGGATCCAGAGCACCATCACGGCGGCGCCGAGGATCACCGCCCACAGGCCGGTGCCGATCCCCGTCTGGGTGAAGAGGCCCTCGTGCAGGACGTCCCACGGGTTGTTGCCCAGCCCGGAGCGGATCAGCATCGCGCAGGTGGCTCCGAACAGGACCAGACCGAGATAGAGCTGGATCAGGCGGCGGCCGAGCACGGGGCCATGATGACGTGAGTGGCCCTGGACGCTGAGGGCCATTCGCGCGATCATGGCTTCATGCGGATCGCCCCGACCGAACTCGACGAGCTGCTCGGCACGGGCTGGCGGCGGCCGGGGGAGACCGCGACGGCGCTGGCCGACGCCCTGCGCGGCCTGGTGGTCAACGGTCGTGTGCCCGCGCGCACCCGGATCCCGAGCGAACGTGATCTGGCCCTGCGCCTCGGGGTCAGCCGCGGATCGGTGTCCCGCGCGTACGACCGGCTGCGGGACGAGGGCTATCTCGCCAGCCGCCGCGGCGCCGGGAGCTGGCTGACCCTGCCCGACGGCGCGGCTCCGGCCGCACCCCCCGCGCTCGACGTCGAGCCCGGCGTGGTCAATCTCGTCACCGCCGCGCTGCCGGCCCCCGACCCGATGCTCGCCGCTGCCGCCGCCCGCGCCGCCGAGGCGCTCGGGCGCCATCTGCACTCCGACGGCTACCTCCCGGCCGGCCTGCCTGAGCTGCGCGCCGCCCTCGCGGAGCGCATGACCGCCCGAGGGGTCCCGACGCGGCCCGACGAGGTGCTCGTCACCGCGGGCGCCCAGCATGCCCTGCACCTCCTCCTGACGCTGCTGGCAGGGCCCGGCGAGCGGGTGCTCGTCGACGCGCCGGCCTACCCGCGCACCCTCGCCGCGATCCGGACCGCCCGGGCACGCGCCGTCGCCGTGCCGCTGACGGCGCGTGGGTGGGACGCAGCGGCGTGGACGGCCACGCTGAACGCCGTGGCCCCCGCGCTGGCGGTCACGGTCCCCGACTTCCACAACCCCACCGGGCTGGTGATGTCGGCGCCCGACCGCGAGGAGATCGCACGCGCCTGCGCCCGGGCCGGGACCCTGCTGATCGCCGACGAGACCTGCAGCGAGCTGCGGCTCGACGGCCCGGACCTGCCGGCGCCGATGGGCGCATTCGATCCCGGCGCAACGGTCGTCACGGTCGGGACGATGAGCAAGTCGGCGTGGGGCGGGGTACGCGTCGGATGGATCCGGGCGAGCCGGCGGCTCGTCGCCGAGCTGGTGACCGTACGGGCCAACGTCGACATGACGGGGGCGATTCTCGACCAGTTGCTCGGGCTCGAACTGCTCGGCGACTGGGACGCCGTGCTCGCGGACCGGCGCTCGCTGCTGCGCGACCGGCGGGCGGCGCTGCTGGACGCCATGCCCGCGGACTGGGTGGCCAACCGCCCGCACGGCGGGCTCAGCACGTGGGTGCGCCTGCCGTCGCCCACCGCCACCGCACTGGCCGCGGCCGCGGCGCAGGAGGGGATCGCGCTGACCCCGGGGCCGGCCTTCTCGGTCGACGGGACCTTCGAGTCCCAGCTGCGGCTGCCCTTCACCCAGGCACCGGCCGTCCTGCGGGACACGCTCGCGCGCGTCGCGGCGCTGAGCGAACAGCTCGGCCCACGGCCCGTGGCCGAGCTGCGGCTTCCCGTGGCCGTGTAGCTCAGGCGGGGCCGGCGGACCTGCGCGCGGCGAGCTCCTCGCAGTGCCGCCACAGCGCATCCCGCACCGGCGGGGCGTCCGCGCCCGGGCCGAGTGCATAGGTCTTGGGCCGGATGCGCCGGTCGTGCCACAGCTCGCCGGTGCTGCGCAGCACCTCCGGAGCACTGCCCATCCAGACGATGGTGTCGGCGCCCTGCTCCGCGTCGCGGACGATGGGTCGGATGAGCTTGAGGAACGTGGCCAGCGCGTCCTGCACGCCCTTCGTGTCGGCCCAGCCGGGGTGCATCGCGTGGACCACCACACCCGTGCCTCGCAGCCGCTCGGCCCACCCCTCCGTGATGATCACCTGTGCGCGCTTGGTGCGTGCGTAGAACTTCGCCGGCGCGTAGTCGTCCCGTTCGGATTCGAGGTCGGTCCCCGGAACCCGCTGTCCGTACTGGCCGCCCGAGGTGATGTTGATGACGCGGGCCTCGCCCGTCGCCTGCATGAGCCCGCGCAGGCCGTCGGTGAGCAGCCATGGGGCGAGCACGTGCGTGGCGAACATCAGCTCGATGCCCGCCGCGGTGTGCCGGCGCTCGCCGGGCATCACCCCAGCGTTGTTGACCAACACGTCGAGCCGATCCTCCTGCGCGGTGAAGCGGTCGCAGAAGGCGTGCATCGCGGTGCCGTCGGAGGCATCGAAGGCCACGGGCCGCACGTCGGAGCCGGGCACCGCGCGCAGGATCTGTTCCGTGGCCTCCGCCGCGCGTTCGTCGCTGCGGCCGTGGGCGCGGACACTCGCCCCGAGACGCGCGTAGCCCTCTGCGGCCGCCCGGCCGAGGCCCGTCCCGGCGCCGGTGACCAGGACGACCCGGCCGTCCATTCGCGGTGGATCGGCGGGCCAGCTCGGCAGCCGGCGCCGCACCGCCAGGCCGACGCTGCCGTAGCCGAGCGCGATGCTGCGATCGAGCAGGGTGTCGACGGCGGTGGCGAGGCTCATGTCCGATGCATACCCAGACCCCGGCGCGCTCGCACGGCTCGCCGGTGCTCGGATTGGGTAAGAGCTTCGGGATATGGCCCTTCGCTTGCAAGACGCCCCGCCCTACGCGGGGTACTCCCCCGACCAGGGGCGCCCGCTCGGCGGCTACGCGATCCTGATGACGATCTACACCAGCCTGGCCGGGGCGTTCGCGGCGTGGTTCCGCTCGTCGGGCCGCTCGCTGCCGGCGCGCATGGAGCCCCACGACCTCGCCCTGATCACCGTCGCAACGGCGAAGAGCTCACGCCTGATCACCAAGGACAAGGTGACCGCGACCGTGCGTGGTCCCTTCACCGAGTTCGAGAGCGACGACGCGCCTCCCGGTGAGGTCTCCGAGGCGGCGCGCGGGCGCGGGCTGCGGCGAGCTGTGGGCGAGTTGCTCATCTGCCCGTACTGCATCTCCATGTGGATCGCCACCGGACTGACGGCGGGCCTGCTGGTCGCCCCACGCCTGACGCGCCAGGTTGCGGCGGTGTTCACCGCTCTGGCCGGGGCAGACGCGCTCCAGCTCGCCTACCGGCGCGCCGCCGAGTAGGACGCGGTCCGCGCGATCGTCCACAATCGGTGGCGGCTTGCCGGGGCGTGTTCTGAGGATTCTTCTGGCGGGCGTCGCGTTCGCGGCGTTCGCATCCCCCGCAACGGCGGGCATCACCGTGTTCCCGGAGGGGGACGGCCCCAACTACGTCCAGAGCACCCACGACATCAAGCTCGGCCGGGGAGCGTGGTCGTACTTCGGGGATGCCCGCTCGATCTCCCACGGGCCGTGGGTGTTCACCGGCTGGATCAGCACCGGTGGTGACGTATGGGTCGCCCAGACCGACGTCCGCACCCGCAAGACCTACCGGCGCATGATCTACGCCAACCTCGGCCGCGACGATCACAACAACCCGAGCCTCATCTTCTACCGGGGACGGCTCATGGCGTTCTTCTCCGAGCACTCCGGCCGCGTGCTCGGCAGGCACGCGCAGATGCGCTACCGCGTCAGCAACGCCCGCTTCGACATCCGCCGCGGGTTCGGCCGTCTGCGCAAGGTCCGGACGAACACCGAGGGCGGGCTCGGATACACCTACCCCAATCCGATCAAGGCGGGCAACCGGCTGTTTCTGTTCTGGCGCGGGGGTGACTGGAACCCCACGTTCAGCTCGACGTCCGACGGTCGCCGCTGGGCTCGTGCGCGGACGCTGATCAAGGGCCCGGGCACGCCCGATCACCCCGAACGCCCGTACGCGAAATACGCGGAGGCACCGGGCGCCTCGTTCGTCGCGGCGTTCTCGGACGCCCACGTCCAGGACTTCAGGAACTCGCTCTACTACCTGCGCTACGCGCGGGGGTCCTTCTTGCGAGCCGACGGCACGCGCATCGGCACGCTCGCGGACGTGCCCTTCGCCCGCTCGGAAGTCGACGTGGCCTATCGCTACCGGCGGGGGCGCGGCCGCGCCTGGCCGCACGACATCGCGCTCGACGCCAAGGATCGGCCGGTCATCGTCTACACCCGCCGCCGCGGCGGCCCGGACGGCACCGATTTCTTCCGCTACCTGCGCTGGGACGGTCAGCGGTGGGTGGACGTCGAGCTGGTCTCGGCCGGCGCCGGGGCGCTGACCTACAACTCCGGTGGCATCACGCTCGACCACACCGATCCCGCCAACGTCGTCCTCTCGCGCAACGTGGGCGAGTGGAACCAGGTCGAGCTGTGGCACACCTTCGACGCCGGGCAGACGTGGGGACGGTGGACGCTCACCGATCGCACCGACGGGTTCAGCATGCGCCCGGTGTTCCCCCGTGGCCTCGACCAGACGGACCGTCAGGTCGTGGTCTACACGCAGGGCCGCTCGGACGGCTACCGCAAGTTCCACACCGACGTGCGGATGGTCATCTACGAGCAGACGGCCGTGGACGACAGCGGCTGACCGCTCTTTCACCGAGCGTCGAAGAGCAGCCGGGACAGCCGCTCGACGGAGACCTGGGTGATCGGGTCGAGCACGAGGATCGCCTCATCGGCCCCGGCCTGCGCGAGGGCGGTCAGATGGTCGGCGAGCCGCTCGTGGTCAACGGCCGGGACGTCGGTCGTGCGCTCGCCGGCACCGCCGTCGAGGGTGACGAGCACGCACGCGCTGCGCTCGACCTGCGCCGGGTCCCGACCGGCGGAGACGCAGGCCGCGTCGATCCGGGCGTTGAGGACGGCGAACCCCTCGGGCGTGTTGCCGTAGTCCTCCCACCAGGTGTTCCAGCTGTCGACGTGCGGGAGGACGATCGACAGCGCGCGCGGACCGGTCGAGCCGCTCATGAGCGGGACTCGGTGCGCGGGAGACGGGGCGAGGAACGCCTCACCCGTCCGCTCGCCCGCGAGCAGACGGCGCACCGTCGTGAAGGCCTCCTCGAAGCGCGTGACCTTGCGCTGGGTCGGCAGCCCGGCGGCGCGGAACTCGTCGTCGTTCCAGCCCGCGCCGACGCCGAACACGAGCCGGCCGCCGCTGATGTCGTCGACGGTCGCCGCCATCTTGGCCAGCACGAGCGGCGGGTGGAAGGCCAGGCACGCGACAAGGGGGCCGAGCGTCACCCGCTCCGTGATGGCGGCGAGCGCGGCGAGCTGGGTCCAGGCCTCGAGCGGGCCGCGATCGGGGTCGCGGTAGAGGAGGTGATCGCCGACCCAGATCGAGTCGAAGCCACCTCGCTCGGCGGCGAGCGCGATGGCTGCCTGCTCCGCCCACGTCGGCGCGCGCTCGACCTCGGGAAGCTGGACGCCGATCCTCATGCGCCGATCACCGCCCCCGCCACGCCGGCTGCGAGCAGCGTCGGCACGACGCCGCGCCGCAGCGCCACCAGCACGACGGCCGCCACGCCGAGCACCACGTACTGCCACGTCTCCGCCAGCGCGAGCGTCGAGCGGGATCGCCGCCCCGAGGATCGCTCCGACCGCCGCCGGGCCCGCACCATCCAGGAACGCGCGCACGCGCGGGTCGGCGCGCAGGCGGTCGAACCGTGACGCGCCGGCGAGGATGAACACGAAGGACGGGACGAAGGCGATCGCCGCGGCGAGCAGTGCACCGGCGACCCCGGCGGCGGCGAAGCCGACCGCTGCGACGGTGTGCACGACCGGGCCGGGCGTCACCTGGCCGAGCGCGACGGCATTGAGAAACTGCCCATCGCTCATCCAGCCGTAGCGATCGACGGCGTCGGCCTGCATCAGCGGAACGATCACGAAGCCGCCACCGTAGGACAGCGCGCCGACCTTGAAGGCCACCCACGCCAGCCCGCCGCCACCCAGCGCCAGGGCCGGCAGGGCGACGACCGCCAGCACCGTTCGCCGTGCGAGTTCGAAGGCGCCGGCGGCGAGCAGCACGAGCACGACCCAGGGGCCCGCGAGCGCCGCGGCGGCGAAGCCCGCGAGCACGTACTGCGGCGCCATCCCGCGGCGCAGGAGGTCGGTGCCCGCCCGCACGGCCACGGCGGCCACCGCGGCGCCGGCGCCCGCCCCCGCGCCGAGCACCCAAGCGGGTGGCGAGTCGGCCAGGAAGAGCGCCGCGAGCGCGACGATCGCCACCAGTCCGGGAGCGATGAAGCCCAGGCCTCCGGCGACCGCTCCGGCCGCCCCGCCCACCCGCCACGCGCAGAAGATCGCCAGCTGGGTCGACGCGGGTCCCGGCAGGAGGTTCGTCGCCGCGATCGCGTCCTCGAACTCGCGCTCGCTGAGCCAGCCGCGCCGACCGACGCACAGCTCCCGCAACAGCGTGATGTGGGCGGGCGGGCCGCCGAAGCCGATCACCCCGATGCGCGTCCACTCGCGCGCGATGGTGGTGATCACGTTCGCGTCGAGATCCGAGTCGCCGGCACCGGTCGCGCGAAGTCAACCAGCCGGTGCGTCACGATGCGGGCAGATGGGTACTGGCGTCGGCATGCTCGGCGCCTACGGCAAGACGGGTTGACGCGGCGCCGTCAGGATGCGTACGGTCCCATTCCAACAGACGGCGACCGCCGGTCGCCTGGTCAGATCGAGGAGGAAGCTCAGTGGCTCGGTATGAGGAGGTCGGCGACGACTACATGCAGCACCGACAACTGCAGTCGGGGGCGGCCGGCTGGGTGCTGCTGGCGGGTCTGGGCGTCGCCTACGTGATCTCGGGCGACTTCGCGGGCTGGAACTTCGGCCTGGCCGAGGGCGGCTGGGGCGGCCTGCTCGTCGCCACGATCCTGATGGGCCTGATGTACACCTGCATGGTCTTCTCGCTGGCGGAGCTGTCGTCGGCGATGCCGACCTCCGGCGGCGGTTACACGTTCGCGCGCCGGGCGATGGGACCGTGGGGCGGCTTTTTGACCGGAACGGCGATCCTGATCGAGTACGCGATCGCACCGGCGGCGATCGTCGTCTTCATCGGCGGCTACGTCGAGTCGCTCGACATCTTCGGCATCGAGTCCGGCTGGCCCGTCTACCTCTTCTTCTACGCGGCCTTCGTGGCGGTCCACCTGATCGGCGTCGGCGAGGCGCTGAAGGTGATGTTCGCCATCACCGCGCTGGCGGTCGTCGCCCTGGTGGTCTTCGTCATCGGGATGATCCCCGAGTTCAGCGCGAGCAACCTGACCGACATCGCGGCGGACACGAGCAAGTCCGGAGCGAGCGACTTCCTGCCCTTCGGCTACGCGGGCGTCCTGTCGGCCTTCGTCTACGGGATCTGGTTCTTCCTCGCGGTCGAGGGCGTGCCGCTCGCGGCGGAGGAGGCGCGCGACCCCAAGAAGGACATGCCCAAGGGGATCATCACCGCCATGCTGATCCTGCTCGTCTTCGCGGCGCTGATGCTCACGCTCGCACCGGGTGGCGCGGGCGCCAGCACGATCGCCGAGTCCGACAACCCTCTCCCGCTCGCCGCGGACACCGCGCTCGGCAAGGGGTCCTTCGTCGGGGAGTTCGTCAACTACATCGGGCTCGCCGGCCTCATCGCCAGCTTCTTCTCGATCATCTACGCCTACTCGCGCCAGCTGTTCGCGCTTTCGCGGGCGGGCTACCTCCCGCGTCAGCTGTCGGTGACGAGCAAGCGCCACGTGCCGCACATCGCGCTGCTCGTGCCGGCCGGGATCGGCTTCCTGCTCGCCGCGATCACCGAGGACGGCGCGCGCATGATCCAGATCGCCGTGTTCGGCGCGACGGTGTCCTACGTGCTGATGATGGCCAGTCACATCATCCTGCGCCGCCGCGAGCCCGATCTCGACCGGCCCTACCGGACCCCGGGCGGCACGCTGACCTCCGGCCTCGCCTTCGTCCTGGCCATCGCCGCCGTGATCGCCGTGTTCTTCGTCGACGAGACGGCCGCGCTGATCACGCTCGGCATCTACCTGCTGTTCGTGGCCTACTTCGGGCTGTACTCGCGGCACCATCTGGTGGCGAGCGCTCCCGAGGAGGAGTTCGCGGCCATCGCGGCCGCCGAAGCGGAGCTGGAGCGCTAAGTGGAACTCGCAACCCTCAAGGAACTCGTCGCGAAGGGCGAGGTCGACACGGTCGTCCTCGGCATCTGCGACATGCAGGGCCGGCTGATGGGCAAGCGCCTGACCGCACGCCACTTCGTCGAAGAGGTGGCGGAGAACGGAGCGGAGGGGTGCAACTACCTCCTCGCCGTCGACGTCGACATGAACACCGTCGAGGGCTACGCGATGGCGAGCTGGGAGCGCGGGTACGGCGACTTCGTCCTCGCGCCCGACCTCGACACGCTGCGCCCGCTGCCGTGGCTGCCGGGCACCGTCATGCTGATGGCCGACGTCCGCTGGGAGGACGGCTCGGACGTGGTCGCCTCGCCGCGGCAGATCCTGCGCCGCCAGCTCGACCGGCTGGCCGAGCGGGGGTGGAGCGCCGTCGCGGGGACCGAGCTCGAGTTCATCGTCTTCAACGACACCTATGAGGCGGCGTGGCACAAGGCGTACCGCGATCTCGACCCGGCGAACCTCTACAACGTCGACTACTCCTTGCTGGGCACGTCGCGGGTCGAGCCGCTGCTGCGCTCGATCCGCAACCACATGGAGGCGGCCGGCATGCTGGTCGAGGACTCCAAGGGTGAGTGCAACTACGGCCAGCACGAGATCAACTTCCGCTACGGCCCCGCCCTGCAGAAGGCCGACGAGCACGCCATCTACAAGAACGCGGCGAAGGAGATCGCCTCCCAGCACGGCAGTTCGATCACCTACATGGCCAAGTTCGACGAGCGCGAGGGATCGTCGTGTCACATCCACTTCTCGCTGCGCGGCGCGGAGGACGATGCGCCGGTGTTCGCCGACGACCGGCAGGTGTTCGAGCGCTTCGTGGCCGGCCAGCTCGCCTGCCTGCAGGAGATGACGCTGTTCTACGCGCCGAACGTCAACTCCTACAAGCGCTTCGCCGCCGGCTCGTTCGCGCCGACGGCGGTCGCGTGGGGCGAGGACAACCGGACCTGCTCGATCCGGGTCGTCGGCCACGGCGGCGGCATGCGCTTCGAGAACCGGTTGCCCGGGGCGGACGTGAACCCGTACCTCGCGCTGAGCGCGATGATCGCCGCGGGCCTGCACGGCGTGGACTCCGAGCTCGAGCTCGAGCCCGCCATGGAGGGCAACGCCTACACGTCCGACAAGCCCGAGGTCCCCAAGACGCTGCTGGCCGCGCGTGATCTGTTCGCCGGCTCGTCGGTGGCGCGCGAGGCGTTCGGGCAGGAGGTCGTCGACCACTACGTCAACTACGCCGACGTGGAACTCGAGGCGTTCCAGGCCGCGGTGACCGACTGGGAGCGCTTCCGCGGGTTCGAGCGCCTGTGAGCGTGCTGGAGATCATCGAGCCGGCGACGGAAGGCCGGCTCGAAACGGTTCCGCGCGCCGGCGTCGAGGAGACCGACGCGGCGGTCGCGCGCGCGCTCGCGGCGCTGCCCGCCTGGCGCTCGGTCGCGCCGCCCGATCGCGCGCGGCTGCTCGGGCGCATCGCCGCGGTCATGGAGGAGCGGCTCGAGGAGTTCGCCATCCTCGAGGCGCGCAACGCCGGCAAGCCGATCGGCGACGCGCGCGGCGAGATGGGGATGGTCGTCGACACGTTCCGCTACTACGCCGGCGCACCCGAGCGGCTGCTCGGAGACACGATCCCCGTGGCCGGCGGTGTGGCGATGACGTTCCGCGAGCCGCTGGGCGTGGTCGCGCTGATCACGCCGTGGAACTTTCCGCTGGCGATCGCGGCGTGGAAGATGGGCCCAGCGCTCGCCGCGGGCAACACCGTCGTCCTCAAACCGGCGGAGCTCACGCCGCTGACCGCGCTGGCCTTCGAGCGCCTCGCACTCGAAGCCGGGCTTCCGGAGGGCGTGCTCAACGTCGTGGCCGGCCCGGGGTCGACGTGCGGTGCGCGCCTGGTCGAGCATCCCGACGTCGCGAAGGTCGCGTTCACCGGTTCGACGGCCGTTGGACGCCGGATCGCGGCGGGCGCAGCGGACACGATCAAGCGCGTCACGCTCGAGCTCGGTGGCAAGTCGGCCACCGTCGTCTTCGCCGACGCCGACGTGGCGAAGGCCGCGGCGGCCGCGCCGTCGTCGATGTTCGGCAACGCCGGCCAGGACTGCTGCGCGCGTTCGCGCATGCTCGTCCACCGTTCCGTGCTCGATGACTTCCTCGCCGGGCTCGAGACGGCGGTGACCGCGCTGCGCGTGGGAGATCCGCTCGATGAGGCCACCGAGATGGGTCCCTTGATCTCCGCGGCCCAGCGCGAAACGGTCGGCTCGTTCGTCCCGGAGGGCGCTCCGGTGGCGATCCGCGGGAGCGCCCCGGACGGCCCCGGCTACTGGTTCGCGCCGACGATCCTGTGCCCGGTCGACCCCGGCGATCGTGCGGTCACGGACGAGATCTTCGGACCGGTCGGCGTCGTCATGCCGTTCGACACCGAGGCCGAGGCGATCGCGATGGCCAACGACACCATCTACGGCCTGTCCGGATCGATCTGGACCCGTGACGCGGCGCGCGCCATGCGCGTGGCCCGGGCGGTCGAGTCCGGCAACCTGTCCGTCAACTCCAACTCGTCGGTCCGCGTCCAAACGCCCTTCGGCGGGTTCAAGCAGTCAGGGGTGGGCCGCGAGCTCGGCCCGCACGCGCTCGATCACTACACAGAGGTCAAGACCATCTACATGGACACATCCGCATGAGGCTCGAAGGCAAGGTCTGTGTCGTGACGGGCGCGGCGAGCGGGATCGGGGCGGAGACCGCCCAGCTGTTCATGGACGAGGGCGCGACCGTCGTCGGCGTCGACCTGGCGAAGGGCTCGGTCGGCGACCTGGCGCTCGAGGCCGACGTCGCCTCCGAGGACGACGTCATCGAGATGTACGCCCGCGCCCGCGAGGAGTTCGGCCACATCGACGTCCTCTTCAACAACGCCGGCATCAACCCGCCCGACGATGGCTCCGTGCTCGACACCGAGCTCGACGTGTGGCAACGGGTGCAGGACGTCAACGTCCGCAGCGTCTTCCTGTGCTGCAAGCACGGCATCCCGCATCTGCTCGACAACGAGGAGCCGCGCCACGGCTCGATCATCAACACGGCGTCGTTCGTCGCCGTCATGGGCGCGGCGACTTCACAGATCTCCTACACCGCCTCCAAGGGCGCCGTGCTCGCGATGTCCCGCGAGATGGGGGTGCAGTTCGCGCGCCAGGGGCTGCGCGTCAACGCGCTCTGCCCCGGCCCGGTCGACACGCCGCTGCTGCAGGAGCTGTTTCTCTCCGACCCCGCCAAGGCCGCGCGCCGGCTCGTGCACCTGCCGCCGGGACGGTTTGCGGAAGCACGCGAGATCGCCCAGGCGGCACTGTTTCTCGCCTCGGACGAATCGAGCTACATCAACGCCTCGACGTTCATGGTCGACGGCGGGCTCTCGGGCGCCTACGTCACCGCGCAGGTCATGGAGTGACGGCGCTCGAGGCGTTCGACGCGCTCGCCCCCGTGACGGAGGCGGACCTGCTCGGCGACTGGGACGGAGAGCTCGTGCCCACCGGTCATCCGGGTGAAGAGCTCCTCGACGGGCTGCGCTGGGCCGGCAAGCGCTTCGTCTCGCGCGACGAGGTCTACCCGCTGATCTGCCTCGACGACGCGCGGCGAGCGGGCGGTGAACCCCGTCATGGGCGAGGCCACGCTCCGGATGGTCGAGTACCGCGGGGTCGTGACCGCGACGATGGTCTACGACAAGCACCCGATCTTCGATTCCTTCCGCGCCGTCGACGCCGACACCGTCATGGGGGCGATGGACCGCAAGGGCGAGGACGCCCCGCTGCTGTTCCGGCTCAGAAGACGAGCACGGGCTTGATCGCGGCACCGCTGCGAGCGGCGTCGAGCGCGGACGCGATGTCCGCGAAGGGGTAGGTGGTCACGAGGCGCCTGAGCGGCAGGCCGAGGCCGGCCAGCCTCGGGATGAACGCCTGCGGGTCGGCGTCCCCCTCGATGACCCCCTGGATCGAGCGGCCGAAGAGCAGCCGCCCCTGATCGATGGTGATCGGGTTGCGCGGGCCCCGGTAGCCGAGCGTCACGCACGTGCCGGGGGAGGCCAGGCAGCGCAGCGCGGCGTCGATCGCCTCCTGCGTCCCCACTGCCTCCACGCTGTGGTCCATGCCCCGCAGGCGCGTGCCCGGCTCGCACGCCTGCGTGGCGCCGACCTCGAGGGCGAGGGCGCGCCGCTCGGGACGCGGGTCCACCGCGACGATCGCCGCGCACCCGGCCACCGCGGCGGCCATGATCGCCGAGAGCCCGACTGCGCCGCAGCCGATCACGGCGAGGCTCGTCCCGGCACCGGGCCTGCAGGACGTTGAGCACGGCACCAACCCCCGTCTGCACGCTGCACCCCAGCGCGGCGAGCGGCACGAGGTCGTCGGCGTCGACCCGGACGGCGTTGCGTCCGGACGCGATGGAGTGGGTGGCGAAGGAGGACTGGCCCAGGAACGACCCGTGGACCGGCCCCATGGTGGTGCTGCCGTCCGGACGCCGGCCCGAGTGGTTGCGCGCGTGGAAATCCGCACAGTACGCCGGGCGGTCCGCGCGACACGTCGCGCAGCTCCCGCAGCTGTCGAAGCTGAGGACGACCCGGTCGCCCGGCGCGAGCCCCTCGACCCGTGACTCCACGACGACCCCGGCGCCCTCGTGGCCGAGCACCGCCGGCAGGGGCAGGTCGACGTGCCCGTCGATCGCCCCGAGGTCGGTGTGGCACACGCCACTCGCCCGCAGCTCGACGAGCACCTCGCCCGCACGCGGTGCGTCGAGCTCGACCTCCTCGAGCGCCGGCACCCCTCCTGTCTCGCGCAGCACCGCAGCCGTTGCCCGCATCGCGTCACCGTACCTCCAGGCCCGGGGGTTCGCGGTAACTTGCCGCCGCATGCCTTCCGGACCTCTCGATGGCGTGCGGGTGCTCGAGCTCGCCGGCATCGGCCCCAGCCCGTTCACCGCGATGCTGCTCGCCGACATGGGCGCGGAGGTCCTGCGGGTGGACCGCAAGGGCGGCGCCGATCTCTTCCCCGCACAGTTCGACCCGACCCGGCGGGGCCGGGCGGCGATCGCGGTCGACCTCAAGCACCCCGAGGGGCGGGAGCTGGTGCTCTCGCTCGCCGAACGGGCCGATGCGCTCATCGAGGGCTACCGGCCGGGTGTGCTCGAGCGGCTGGGGCTCGGGCCCGAGGACATCCACGCGCGCAACCCGCGCGTCGTCTACGGGCGCATGACGGGCTACGGCCAGGACGGGCCGATGGCGTCCGTCGCCGGCCACGACATCAACTACATCGCGCTCGGCGGCGCGCTCGGCGCGATGGCGCGCAAGGGTGAGCGGCCGCTGTTTCCGCTCAACCTGGTCGGTGACTACGGGGGCGGAGGCATGCTGCTGGCCTTCGGGATCGTGTGCGGCCTGCTGGAGGCGCGGACGTCCGGCCAGGGGCAGGTCGTCGATGCGGCCATGGTGGAGGGGACCGCGCTGCTGACGAGCCTCTTCCACGGCCTGCGGGCGGCGGGCGGGTGGCGCGACGAGCCCGGCACCAACCTGCTCGACTCGGGGGCGCACTTCTACGAGGTCTACGAGACCTCCGACGGCGGCCACGTCGCGGTGGGGGCGATCGAGCCGCAGTTCTACGCGCGCCTTCTCCAGCTGCTCGAGCTGGATCCTGAGTCGCTGCCGCAGTTCGACATGGAGCGCTGGCCGGAGTTCAAGGAAAGGTTCGCCGAGGTGTTCCGCACCCGCACGCGCGCCGAGTGGGCCGAGCTGCTCGAGGGCGAGGAGGCGTGCGCGACCGCCGTCTACGGCCTCGCCGAGGTCGCAGACCACCCGCACAACGTCGCCCGCGGCACCTTCGTCGAGCTCGACGGCATGGTCCAGCCGGCGGCGGCGCCGCGCTTCGACCGCACGCCGGGGGAGGCGCGCCCCCGGCGCACCGACCCCGAGGCGGCGCTGACCGAGTGGGGCGTCGCGAATCCCCAGGCGCTCCGCGACGCGGGAGCGCTCGCCTAGCCCGGAGCACGCGCGCCGGTCCGCTCAGGCAACTGCCGCAGCCGCGCCTCCCGACGTTGGGTCTCATATCCGGACCCAAGGTCGGGCACCACCCGCTCGGTAGGACTCCCGTACGCTCCTCGCCGTGACTGACGTGGTGAAGTACGACTCAGCCGAGGGCGTGGCGACGATCACGCTCAACGACGGCAAGGCCAACGCGCTCGGCGTCGGGGTGCTGGAGGCCCTGCACGCTGCCTTCGACCGGGCCGAGGAGGAGGGCGCGGCGGTCCTGCTCACCGGCCGCGAGGGACTGTTCTCGGCCGGCTTCGACCTCAAGGTCTTCGCCGCGGGCGGCGACCAGCTCATCCGCATGCTCGAGCTGGGCGCGCAGCTCATCCGCCGGATCCTGTCCTTCCCACGCCCGGTCGTGATCGGCGCGGGTGGCCATGCGATGGCCGCGGGCGCCTTTCTGCTGCTGTCCGCCGATGTGCGCATCGGAGCGGACGGGCCGTTTCGCATCGGCCTCAACGAGACGCAGATCGGCCTGACGCTGCCGTGGCCGGTGATCGAGGTCGCCCGCTACCGCATCGACCCCGCCAAGCTCGACGAGGCCGTCGTCGCCGCCACGGTCTATGAGCCCGAGGGAGCTGTCGCCGCCGGGTATCTCGACCGCGTCGTGGCTCCGGAGGCCCTCCTCTCCGAGGCGTCGGCCGCGGCCACAGCCCTCGCAGCCCTCGACGCCCGGGCCTACGCCGACAACAAGCAGCGCCTGCGCGGGCCGACGATCGAGGCCGTCGATGCCGGGATCGAGCGCATGATGCAGGAGTTCGGAGCCGCGACGAGCGGCGGGTAGCCCCGGTCAGCCGCCGGCGAGCGCGCCGGCGTAGACCTGCCAGGCGAGAACGCTCTTGGCGACGAGGCTGAGCACGAGGTAGGCGCGCTCTACGAACCCTGGGTCCGCCCACCGGCCGCGCCCGCGGTAGTGCAGCCACATGTTGACCGCGAAGCTCGAGAAGAGCACGAGCAGCGAGAAGAAGATGCCGATCACGAAGCCGGGGACCCCGGCGCCCTGGTCCTGGGCGACGGCGAGCTGGAGCCCGATGGCCAGCCACGGCACCGCGCCGATGACGGAGCCGTAGACGAACGGCCGCCAGTCGGTGCGTTCGCGGCCGGCGTTGCGCTGCTCCATCGCGAGCCCGAAGAGGATCATCGCGGCGTTGGCGCCGAAGATGCCGATCAGCGCCGCTCCCTCCCGGATCCCGGCCAGCATCGCGATCAGCACCATCATCAACGACGCACTGACCGAGTACTCCCACCAGCGCGCCGGGTTGACGCCGCGGGCGATGTTGCGCTCGTACCAGCCGCGCAACGGCCCGGCGACGGCGAGGTGGTCGATCGCCGCAAGGGCGAGGAACGCGGCGACGGCGAGATCGATGCGGAGGTTGAGCAGTTCCGCCGGCCCGCCGTACTGTCCGGCACCAGGCGGTCCGGTGAGGTAGCTCGTCGTCACGGGCAGGGAGACGCCCGTGGCAAGCACGGCGATCGCGACCGCCTGCACGGCGTGCAGGCCGCCGACCGCGAGGTTCCAGCGGCGCAGGCCGCCTGTGTCGATCTCGTTCACCGCCGGCGGGCGTCCCGCACGACGACGGTCTGCTTCCCGGCCGCGAGGTCGACGGTCGTCGAGCGTCGCGACCCGCGACGCAACAGGGTGATCTTCAGCGGCGTCTCGGAGTCGCTGACGATCCGCAGCCCCTTCGCGCGCAACCGCGCGGCCCGCAGGTCGACGCTCAGCGCTCGCGTGTTCTCGGCGACGATGTCGAGGCGGTTGCGCCGGCGCGTACGCGGCCCGAACGCAGGCCTCGTGGTCAGCAGGTTGCCGGCGCTGCGCCCGGTCGGGCCATGCGTGTCCACCGCCTCCTCGGACCGCGCGGCCGATGCCGGGTCGAGCGGCCGGTGCGGGCGCCCGCTGCTCGTGACGGTCACCTCGGCCAGGGCGGCCGGGTCGGCGGCGCGGACCCGGTCGAGCCAGTAGGCGCCGTCGTAGACGAGGCCCAGCTTGCGCCGGTCGGCGGCCTTCGGGGGCCGGACCCAGGTGATGTCGGCGGGAGCCCGGACGAGCCGGTGCTCGGCGAAGAAGGCGAACAGTCCTTCGAGGTTGTCGTAGATGGACGAGTATTCGTGGATCTTCGTGGCGTAGACGAGCAGCTTGGCGTCGTAGCCGCGCTCGGAGAGCGCGGCGTACAGCCGCCGCGCGTCCGCCGCGCCCGCGTCGAGGTCCTGCTCCGAGCTCGCCTCGAACCAGGGGACGTGGCGCAGGTTGCCGGCGAGCTCGATCGAGCCGGTCCCCTGTGCGGGTGCCACGGCCGCGAAGAGGTCCGGGTGGCGCGTGGCGACGTTGTTGGTGCCGTAGCCGCCCATGGAGTGCCCCATGAGGTAGATGCGGCTGCGGTCGACGCGGTAGTGGCGCTCGACGTCCCGGATGACCTCGAGCACGTCGAGGTCCCCCGGACCCTCGTAGAAGTAGTCGCCGCGGCCGAGCGGGGTTGCGACCAGGTAGCCGCGCTCGTCGGCCTGCTCGACGAGGCCGACAGGGTTGTGGAAGGCCTCGTCGGGCAGCCCGGTGTAGCCGTGCAGGTAGACGATCAGCGGCCACGCCTCGCGCGTCGCGGGGTAGCGCTCGGGGACGTGCATGCCGTACCACTGCAGCCGGCCCGTGTACTTGAAGGCGACGTCGAAGTCGGGGTTCGCCGCGGCGCCGAAGGCCACCGGAGGACGCTCGCCGGTCAGGCCCGTCTCGCGGCGGATGCCGTCCTCGCCCTCTCGCCGGCTGAAGAACATCCGCGAGAGATCGCCGGTGCGTGGCGCGGCGCGGCGCGTGCGGCCGCGGGTCAGCGCCCGTGGGTCGACCGTCACTGCGGCGGCGGACGCGTCGCCGCCTGAGAGCAGTCGCGACTGCGCGAGCTCGTCGAAGGACCAGGAATCGTCGTCGGCGAAGAGCAGCCCGGCAACGTTCGTCGGAGCAGCGTCGCCACCCGAGCCGGGCGTGTCCTGCGTCGCGTCGCCCGGTGGAACGTCCCAGTAGTTCCCGGGCGCGTCCGGGTCGCCGAGACCGGAACCGCCCGTGAGGCGCCACGGACCGGCGGGCAGCCGGGCGAGGGGAACGCGCACGACGATCGCATGGTCGGCGCGGCGGGTCTTGAGCTTTGTCTCGCTGCCGTCTGGGTCGGAGAGGACGGCACCCGCGCCCCACGCCGTGATCGCGGCGTCGTAGCCCGAGGCCAGGCGGGCGTTGCGCGGCCACTCCCGGACCGGGGGATCGGCCCTCTCGGCCGCGAAGGCGAGCGTCGCGACCTGCGCTGTGCGGTCGGGAAGCGATTCCCACCGAAAGCGGACATAGGCGTAACGGCTGTCCGCGCGCATCCGCAGCTCGGCCAGATCAGCCGTGCCGGCCGGATACCGCGCACCGTCCTTGGGCAACTGCAGGTCGCCGTTGTGGGCGCCGCGGTGCGCGCCGAAGAAGTCGTAGGTGAGCGCCAGGTAGAGGTCGCGCCGCATGAAGCCCTGGTCGGCCTCGCCCGGGCCGGCCTTCGCTGCGGCGAAGTACTCCGTCCTGGGCGTGTCGTCGGCGTCGGCTCCCAGCGCCTGCCCGATCCCGTTCGTATAGATCCACTGCCCGCGGACGAGCTCGCCCGACCGGAAGATCCCGCCCGCCTTGCCCGGAAAGCTCGGCCAGCGGGCGTCGGCCGCGGCGACGGGGAGCGCGGCGAAGGCGACGACGATCGCAATCAGCGCTCGCACGGCTCCAGCGTAGGTCGCCGCGGGGGTCGTGGTGGTCCGGTGGAGGACCGCCGAAGCGCTAACGCGCCGCGGCGACGAGCTCGTCGACCGTGGTGAGCTTCACGCGCGGTCGGTCGGACTCGGCTCCCGCAGCCTTCTCCGCTGCGTCGATGGCGCGCCAGCCGTCGAACGAGACGTGCTCACCGATCGGCAGATCCCCAGCCTCTGGCGGCTCGGGCAGCGTGTCGATGTCCTCGAGCAGGCGATCCACGGTTTCCTGAGCGTCGCGCTTGTTCGTACCGAGGATCCCGGTCGGCCCGCGCTTGATCCAGCCGACGGCGTAGACGCCGGGAACGACCTCGCGCGTCTTCGTATCGACCACGCGGCCGCGCTCGTTGGGCAGGACGTAGTTGCGCTCGTCGAAGGGGACGTCGGGAAGCGGAACCGCGCGGTAGCCGACCGAGCGCAGGACCAACCCGCAGGCGATCGTCTCCGTGTCCTCGGTGGTGCGGGCGCGGATGGCGCCCCCTTCGTCGCGGGAGAGCTCGTTGCGGGCGATCTCGATTGCTTCGACCCGTCCGTTCCCGTGCAGCGCGACCGGTGAGCGCAGGAAGCGCAGCACGATGCGGGCGCGAGCGTCGTCGGCCGCGGGCCGCCCGGCGAACTCGCGCAGGAGCTTCACGTTGCGACGCGCGGTGAACGTGCCCTCCTGCTCGAGCCAGTCGACGGAGACGTCGTCTAGCTCGGCGTCCGCGGCGGCGACCCGCAGGTCGACGCCCTCCATGTGACCCAGCTCGCGCAACTCGGCCGAGGTGAAGGCGGCCTGTGCCGGACCGCGGCGCCCGAGGACGACGACCTCCTCGATCGCGCTCTCGCGCAGCGCCTCGAGCGCGTGGTCGGCAAGGTCGGTGCGCGCCAGCTCGTCGATCGACCGCGTGAGCACGCGGGCGACATCGGCGGCCACGTTGCCGTTGCCGATGATCACCGCTCGCTCCGACGACAGGTCGGGCGCGAGGTCGCGATGGTCGGGATGGCCGTTGTACCAGCCGACGAAATCGGTCGCCGGCAGTGAGCCGGGGAGATCCTCGCCGGGGATGCCGAGCGTCTTGTCCGAGCGCGCTCCCACCGCATAGATGACGGCGTGATAGTGCCGCATCAGATCGGTGTGGCCGATGTCGCGGCCCACCTCGATGCCGCCGAAGAAGCGGCAGCCGTGATCGATGACGTCGTGGCTGAAGAGGTCGGCGAGCGCCTTGATCTCCTGGTGGTCAGGGGCGACCCCGCCCCGTAGAAGGCCCCACGGTGTCGGAAGTCGCTCGAAGAGGTCGACCTCCGGGCGGGCGCGGCTCGCCCGCAGCTGGCCGGCCGCATAGGCGCCGGCCGGGCCGGCGCCGACGATGGCGATCCGTTTGGCGCTCACTTGCGCTCCGCGAAGAAGTCGGCGTTGACCTCGGCGAAGTGCTCCCACTTCGCCGGCACCTCGTTGGGCGCGAAGATGGCGTCGACCGGGCAGACCTCGACGCAGGCGTCGCAGTCGATGCACGTCTCCGGGTCGATGTAGAGCTGCTCGGCGGTTTCGAAGTCCGGCGCTCCCTTCGTGGGGTGGATGCAGTCCGCGGGGCAGACCTCGACGCAGACGTCGTCCTTCACGCAACTCCCGGCGATCACGTATGCCATGGCGGCGAGCCTAGGAGGGGCGCGTGCACGTGCGATACGTGCGGATCTGGAAGACACGCTTGCCGTTGCGAGCCCGACCGACGATGCGCAGGGTGTGGCTGCCGCCCCTGCGGCCGCGGAGCGAAACGCGCACGCGCAGGCGCCCGCGCGAGCGGCGCACGGGCAGACGCCGGCCGTCGAGCTTGACCCGGGCCGAGCGCAGCCGTTTCGGGAGCTTGATGGTGAAGGCCTGCCGGGCACGGCAGCGCGGCTTGCGCCCGATGGGCCACACCGCCTTGGCCACCCGCAGCGCGTAGAACCCGCTGCCGGCATCGGAGTACCAGACCTCGCGGTGGCGGATGTCGAACGTGGGCCGCGACATCGCGTAGTTGGCCCCGTCGGGCGTCACCGTCGACACCTTCGCCGGAGCGACGAAGTAGCCGATCTCGCGCGGCTTGGCCGGGTTGCGGATGTCGAACAGCCGCAGGCCGGAAGCGATCATCGAGCAGGCGACGATCTTCGGGTTGCGCAGCCTGGGGACGCCGCAGTAGTGCGCTGCGTACCCCTGCCCGGGGCTGCCCGCGCCCGGATCGTCACGCACCGTCTGACGGTTCTCGGGCTGATGGACCGCGAGGCGCAGGTTCGACACGACCCTGGGCGCCGTCTCGTCGGAGATGTCGATGATCCGCGCGGCGCCGACGAACTTGCCGTTGGAGGCGGGGATGGGGCCGCCGCGGTTGC
Organism: uncultured Solirubrobacteraceae bacterium; assembly: GCA_963781415.1. Lineage (GTDB taxonomy): Bacteria > Actinomycetota > Thermoleophilia > Solirubrobacterales > Solirubrobacteraceae > DATLGB01. The sequence continues at coordinate 1,147,741 of CAWAFT010000002.1, read as the reverse complement.
CGACGGAGAACTCGTCGGTCTCGACCAGATAGGGCTTGCCCTTGATGGTGACCGGCAGCGCGATCTGGGGAATGCTCAGCTCGGGCCAGGTCAGCTCGCTCACCACGCGCGCCTGGGGATCGGGTGTGCGCGCCTGGATCTCGGAGACGTCGAGGATCGTCAACCCGCCCGTCAGGGCGGACAGGTAGGCGCGGTTGCCGTCCGCCGAGATCGACAGCCCGTGCGAGCTGAGGTTGCCGATCCACACGGTGGACGGCACGCGCGGGTCGGTGACGTCGATCGCGGTGACGCTGTTCGAGAACAGGGAGGTCGCCCAGAACGTGTTGCCGTCCGGGGAGAAGCCGCTCTCGTGGCCGAGGAAGCCGACCGGCAGGCTCGAGAGCAGCTCCGGCTTGCGGCAGTCGGTCCTGATGTCGTAGAGGTCGACGATGCCGGGGTAGGTGGTGGGGTTGCCCGCCACGGCGGCCAGCAGTCCGCGCCTGGCGTTGACCAGAACGGACTCGTGCGGGCTGAGCATCGCCGGGGTCTGCAACGTGGCCGTGCGCACCGGCATGGCCGGCTTGGTCATGTCGAGCACCGCGGTACCCGGCGCGGCCGTCGACGCGTACGGCGCGTTGGTGGGGAAGACCAGGGCGGTGTCGTAGAAGGCGCACTCGTGGCCGGCGGCATCCGTGTAGCGCTCGACCTTGAAGCCTCCCTGCTCGCCCTCGCGGCCGAGCAGCTTGACGTTGCAGGCGAAGCCCTTGTCGCTCCCGCGCGCCACTCGGCCCTGGAGGCCGCCCTCGGGCCGGGATGCCCGGTTGCAGCGCGCCCTCGGCGTCGGACCCGATCCGGGCGTGCCGCGGGTGGTGAAGCCCTGACCGAAGCCGCCGGGGTCGGCAAGACCGGTCTGTGGCCGCAGATCGGAGCCGAGCATCGGCCCGGCCGCGTACACCGGGGCGGCGAACGCAAGCGCCACCGCCGTCGCGACGAGCACTCCTCTCACGGTACGGAGCCTAACCCGCGGCCGCATGGTGCGCACCTCGTCTGCATTTGCAACCTATGATTCCAAAGCGAGTCCCCCTGCGACCTTCGGGACGCAGAAATCGCAAGCGGCCCCGGTCCGGGGGCCGATGAACTCCAGAGGAGTCACATCACCATCATGGCTAACGCTGAAGCGCTGGTCTTCGACGCCATCCGCACCCCCCGGGGCAAGGGCAAGAGCAACGGGTCCCTGCACTCGACCAAGCCGGTCGATCTCGTCGTAGGCCTCATGCACGAGACGCTGAGCCGCAACGGCTCGCTCGATCCCAACCGCGTCGACGACGTGGTCCTCGGCTGCGTTTCGCCCGTGGGCGATCAGGGCGCCGACATCGCCAAGACGGCGGCCATCAAGGCCGGTCTGCCCGACACCGTCGCCGGCGTCCAGCTCAACCGCTTCTGCGCGTCAGGTCTGGAGGCGGTCAACATCGCCGCCCAGAAGGTGGCCTCCGGCTGGGAGGACCTGGTCTTCGCCGGCGGCGTGGAGTCCATGAGCCGCGTGCCGATGGGCTCCGACGGCGGCGCCTGGGCGATGGACCCCGAGACCAACTACGACACGTCCTTCGTCCCGCAGGGCATCGGCGCCGACCTCATCGCGACCGTCGAGGAGTTCTCCCGCGAGGACGTCGACGCGTACGCCACCCGCTCGCAGGAGCGTGCCGCGGCCGCCCGTGAGGCCGGCAAGTTCGACAACTCGGTCATCGCCGTCGAGGACATCAACGGCCACACCGTGCTCGACCACGACGAGTTCATCCGCCCCGGCACGACCGTGGAGACGCTCGGCAAGCTCAAGCCGTCGTTCGCGGCGATGGGCGAGATGGGCGGCTTCGACGCCGTCGCGCTCCAGAAGTACCACTGGATCGAGAAGATCAACCACGTCCACACGCCGGGCAACTCCAGCGGCATCGTCGACGGCGCCTCGCTGCTGACGATCGGCAGCGAGAAGATGGGCAACGAGCTCGGCCTCACGCCGCGCGCGAAGATCCTCGCGACCGCCGTCAGCGGTGCGGACCCGACGATCATGCTCACCGGCCCCGCGCCCGCCTCGCGCAAGGCGCTCGAGAAGGCAGGCCTCACCAAGGACGACCTCGACCTCGTCGAGATCAACGAGGCCTTCGCCGCGGTCGTGCTGCGCTTCGTGCGCGACATGGACCTCGACATGGAGAAGGTCAACGTCAACGGCGGCGCCATCGCCATGGGCCATCCGCTCGGCGCGACCGGCGGCATGATCCTGGGCACGCTGATCGACGAGCTGCACCGCACGGGCGGCCGCTACGGCCTCGCCACGCTGTGCGTCGGCGGCGGCATGGGCATCGCGACCGTCATCGAGGCCGTCTAGCCATGGGTGAATCCACGACCATCCGGTGGGACAAGGGCGACGACGGCATCGTCGTCCTCACCATGGACGACCCGAACCAGTCGGCCAACACGATGAACGCCGCCTACGCGGCGTCCATCCAGGCCACGGTCGAGCGGCTGGAGAACGAGAAGGACGACATCAAGGGCGTCGTGCTGACCTCGGCGAAGAAGACCTTCTTCGCCGGCGGCGATCTCAACGACCTCAAGCAGGCGACGAAGGAGAACGCCGGCGAGATCGCGGAGTTCGTCCGCGCGGGCAAGGCGGTCCTGCGCCGCCTGGAGACGCTCGGCAAGCCAGTCGTCGCCGCCATCAACGGCGCGGCACTCGGTGGCGGCCTGGAGATCGCCCTGGCCTGCCACCGCCGGGTCATCGTCGACGACCCCAAGGCCGTGCTCGGCTTCCCGGAGGTCCAGCTCGGCCTCCTGCCGGGCGCCGGCGGCGTCGTGCGCTCGGTGCGCATGGTGGGCATCGTCAACGCGCTCATGCAGCTGCTGCTGCAGGGCACGCGCCACAAGCCCGCCAAGGCGCTCGAGCTCGGCATCGTCGACGAGATCGTCGGCTCGGTCGACGAGCTCGTCCCGGCCGCGAAGGCATGGATCGAGGCCCAGGGCGAGGAGTTCGCCGGTCAGCCGTGGGATCAGAAGGGCTACAAGATCCCCGGCGGCACGCCGTCGAACCCCAAGCTCGCGCAGAACCTGCCCGCATTCCCGGCGAACCTGCGCAAGCAGATCAAGGGCGCCAACTATCCCGCACCGCACCACATCATGGCCGCGGCGGTCGAGGGTGCCCAGGTCGACGTCGACACTGCACTCGAGATCGAGGGGCGCTACTTCGTCGACCTCGTCACGGGCCAGGTCGCCAAGAACATGATCCAGGCGTTCTTCTTCGACCTGCAGGCGGTCAACGGCTCGCGTGGCCGCCCGTCCGAGGTCGAGACGTTCACCTCCAAGAAGGTCGTGGTGCTCGGCGCCGGCATGATGGGTGCCGCGATCGCATACGTGTGCGCGAAGTCCGGCATCGAGGTCGTGCTCAAGGACGTCTCTCAGGAGGCGGCGGATCGCGGCAAGAACTACTCGGAGAAGCTCGTCGCCAAGGGCGTCGAGCGCGGCAAGGTCTCCCAGGAGAAGGGCCAGGCCCTGCTCGACCGGATCACGCCGACCGACGACGCCTCCAAGGCGGAGGGCGCCGACCTCGTGATCGAGGCCGTGTTCGAGGATCCCAAGGTCAAGCAGCAGGTGTTTGCGGAGATCGAGCCCTACCTCGCCGAGGGTGCGCTGCTGGGCTCGAACACCTCCACGCTGCCGATCACCGGCCTCTCGGAGTACGTGTCGCGGCCGAACGACTTCATCGGGCTGCACTTCTTCAGCCCGGTGGACAAGATGCCGCTGCTCGAGATCATCAAGGGCGCGAGCACCTCCGATGACACGCTCTACCGGGCGCTCGACGTCGCCAAGCAGATCGCCAAGACGCCGATCGTGGTCAACGACTCGCGCGGGTTCTTCACGAGCCGCGTGATCGGGACGTTCATCAACGAGGGCATCGCGATGCTCACGGAGGGCGTGCCCGCGGCGACCATCGAGCAGGCGTCCTCGCAGGCCGGTTACCCGGCGCCGGTGCTCCAGCTCTCCGATGAGCTCAACCTGAAGCTGATGCGCAAGATCCGCATCGCCGCCCAGGAGGCCGCGGAGGCCGAGAACTCGGGCTGGGGCGAGCATCCGTCGACGGAGGTCATCGACCGCATGCTCGACGAGTACGAGCGGCCCGGCAAGCTCGAGGGCAAGGGCTTCTACGAGTACGCCGACGGCAAGCGCGCCGGGCTCTGGAAGGGCTTGCGCGAGGCGTTCCCGCCGGTCGCGGACCCGTCGCAGATCGCCCTGCGCGACCTGCAGGAGCGGATGCTGTTCATCGAGACCATCGAGTCGGTCAAGTGCCTCGACGAGGGTGTCATCGAGACGGTCTCCGACGCCAACATCGGCTCGATCATGGGCATCGGCTTCCCGGGCTGGACCGGCGGCGTGCTCCAGTACGCCAACGGCTACGAGGGCGGCCTCGCCGGTTTCGTCGCCCGCGCCCGGGAACTGGCCGAGAAGTACGGCGAGCGCTTCGAGCCGCCCGCCTCGCTCGTCGAGAAGGCCGAGCGCGGCGAGACCTACTCCGATCGGGAACTCGCCCCTGCGTAGGGCCCTCGTGATGCTGGCGTGGACGGTGGCAGCTCTGGCTGCCGCCGTCCCGTCGGCGACCGCCGGTGAGCGCCGGGTGCGCTCGCTGGCCCCCGACGACGGGCGCATCATCGAGTCGCTCGTGTCCGTGCGCGATCCGCTGCCGGATTCCGCGGGCGCCCACCCGGCCGCCTGCGACCGCCTGGAGTACCTGCGCTTCCGTCCCCGCGGCGGCGCGCGCGCCTCGCGCAACGCCGATGCGGTCGTGGTGCTCATCCCGGGCTTCCTCGGCGGGGCGGGCTCGTTCGACGAGGTGGCGCGCAACACCGTCGAGACGGCACGCCGGCGCGGACGCCTGATCGAGGTCTGGGCGCTCGACCGCCGGGCGAACTGCCTGGAGGACGACCGCGGCGTCGCCGCGGCCGCGGCGGCGCAGGACGCGACCGTGGCCTACGAGTACTACTGGGGCGACCGCAAGGTCGGCGGCAAGACGTTCGGCGGGTTCGTCACCCCCTCGGACGCGGCGTTCCTGGAGGACTTCGGGCTCGAGCGCACCGTGCGCGACTGGTACACGGTCATGCGCGCGGCAAAGCTGCGCCCGGGCAGGACGGTCTGCGGCGGGCACTCGCTCGGCGGCCCGCTGACGGCTGCCTTCGCCAGCTGGGACTTCGAGGACGCTGACGCGGCGACCACCGAGGACGCCGGCTACGCGCAGTGCGCGGGCCTGGTCGGGCTCGACACGACGGTCGCGCTCGACGGCTCGAGCGGCGGTCCTGCCGGCCTCGCCGACCTCGCCCAGTTCGCCACGGGCACCGCGCCCTACGTCAACGTGTCCCCCCTGACGCCGGAGACGATCCAGCTGCCGCCGGTCTTCGGCGTCGGCGCCTACTTCGATCCCGATTCACCCGATCTGCTGCGCGAGCTGCCGCACACGACGAACATCGACTTCGCGCAGCGGGTGCTGTTCTCGCGCGACGCGGCCAACTTCGCGACCGGGATGCCGGGCATCCGCGACTTCACGCTGACCAACGAGGTGACGCTGGCCGGCATCTTCGACGACAACTCCGCCCCGCTGAGCTTCCTGCGCTCGAGCGTCGGCTTCCTGGCCGGAGGTCCCGTGACCGCGAAGAACTTCCCCGCGCCGGACCCGACCCTCGCCCTGCCGGCGGAGCCGTCCACGCCGCTGTATCGCTGGGACGAGTTCGACGAGCCGCTCAGCCTCGACGGCGGCGCGCCGTACACCAGCCAGGCGTCGGAGGTGTCCGACCTCCGCGACCTCGCGCGCACGATGTTCGAGGCGCCGGCGAACTTCATCGAGCAGTACTTCCCCGTGCGCATCCTCACCGACGTCGTCGCGGCAGAGGGCGGCGAGCGCGGCGGCAGCCTCGCCGGGCTCCAGCACGACGGGCCGGCGCAGCGGCCGATCCTGCTCGTCCAGGCCGGCGACTCGGACAACAACGACGGGGTCGACGAGGGTCCGCCGCGCGACAGCGACGCTCCGCCGAACGACAAGCCGCTCAGTCGCGAGGTCACGATCCCCGGTTACAACCACCTCGACGTCCTCACCGCCGCCCGAACGCAGAACGACGGCGGGCCCGAGGCGGCCAGTCGGTCGCTGGCGGGCTACACGTTGGACGTGACCAGGGCGAAGCCGCGGATGACGTTGTCCGTGCGCCCCCGCCGCCTGTCGCGGGGACAGTCGGTCGTCCTCCGCGTCCGGGTCCGCAGCGCGGTCCGGCGCTGCCGGGCGGGAGTGTTCGTCATCGGCACCCGCACCGACGGCCGCGGGCGTGCCACGAAGCGCCAGCGCGTCCCGGTCACGCGGGGACCATTCGTGTTGACGGCCCGCAAGGCGGGCTGTCGCGCCGCCCGGGCCGTCGTCCGTGTGGTCTAGTTGCGCGCCATGAACTCCGCGATCTTCCGGGCCGGCCTGCTCGACGGACAGGTGGTGCTCGTGTCCGGTGCCGGATCAGGCATCGGCCGAGCGATCGCCATCGAGCTTGCCGGCCTCGGCGCGCAGGTCGTGATCTGCGGCCGGCGCATGGAGCCCCTCGAGGAGACCGCTGCGCTCGTGGGCGGCATCGAGCCGGTGCTCTGCGACATCCGCGAGGAGGACCAGGTCGCGGCGCTGATCGATGGCGTGCTCGCCCGTCACGGTCGGCTCGATCTGCTCGTCAACAACGCGGGCGGCCAGTACATGGCCGGTGCGGAGGACATCACGCCGAAGGGCTTCCGCACGGTCATGCGCCTCAACGTGGAGGGCACCTGGCTGATGACCCACGCCGCGGCCACCAAGGCGATGATTCCCGCCGGGGGCGGCAAGGTCGTCTCGATCACGCTCTCGCCCCACAACGGCATGCCGGGCATGGCGCACTCGTCGGCCGCGCGCGCGGCGGTCGAGAACCTCATGCGCGTCCTCTCGATCGAGTGGGCCCGCTTCGGTCTCAAGCTCAACGCGATCGCGCCCGGCCAGATCGGCACTCCGACGCTGATGACGAAGTACCCGCAGCCGATCGTCGACGCGATGGCCGCGACGGTCCCGGCCCAGCGCCTGGGGACCGTGGAGGAGATCGCCTGGCTCGTCGCCTACCTCGCGTCGCCCGCCGGGGACTTCGTCTCGGGCACGGTCCTCACCGTCGACGGCGCGCGCGACAACTGGATCGGGGTGTGGCCGCCTGACGCCTCGGCCGACGCGGAGGGGCGTCCGCTCGCCGAGGCCCGGCGGAGTACACGGAGCTGATCGAGGCCCACTCCGAACGGGATGAGCTTGCTCACCGGAATGAGACGGACCGAGGGCCAGCGAGTGTCGAAGCTGATCTTCAGCCTGCTTGGCGGGTCGACGCTGTTGGTCAGCTACGCCTCGCGGCGCCCGACGCCGCGGATCAACCGGGTGGTCGACGTGACCTTCCCGCTCGTCGCCGGCTTCCACGGGCGCGGCGTGCCCAGCCGCCCGCTTCGCGTCGACGGCGCCGCCGGCCAACTCGACGCCCGGCTCTACGAGCCCGACGACGCCGTCGGCGGCCTGCTCGTCTTCTTCCACGGCGGCGGCTTCATCCTCGGCTCGCTGCGCACGCACGGTCCCATGGCCGCCTTCGTCGCGGCCAGGGCGCGCTGCAGGGTCCTCGCCGTGGAGTACCGCAGGGCACCGCGCCACCGTTTTCCCGCCGCGCTCGAGGACGCTGTCGCCGCCTTTCGCTGGGCGACCCGCAACACCGGCGAGCTCGGCGTGGATCGGGATCGGATCGCGGTCGGCGGTGACAGCGCGGGCGGGCAGCTGTCAGCTGCGGTGGCCCTCGCGCTCGACGACGGCGAGCCGCGGCCGTGCTTCGCCTGGCTGGTGACCCCGCTCGTGGACGCCGACGTCGACGCCTATCCGTCGGCGCGCACCTTCGCCCGCGGCCTGCTGCTCACGCGCGCCAACGTCAAGGACATGATCGCGCACTACGTGCCCGATCCAGCGCTCCGGGACGACGCGCGCCTCAGCGTCATCTCCGCACCCCATCTGCGGCGCATGCCGCCCACCTACGTGGCCACGGCGGGCATGGATCCGATCCGTGACCAGGGCGAGGCGTTCGCCGCGCGGCTGTCCGAGGCAGGGGTCGCCGTCGCGTCGAGACGCTTCGAGAACCTCCCTCACGGCTTCAACCTCCTCCTGGTCGATCCCGGGGCGCGCGCCGCGACCGCCGAGGCGTGCACGGCGCTCGGCCGGGCGCTCGAGCCGGGCCCCTGACGAGCCGCCCGCGGGCGGGCCTCCGACCGCGCTGGACACTCGCGTCAGCTGCCGCTGAAGCTGGCCCCGCGCTTCTCGAGGAAGGCGGAGACGCCTTCGGAGAAGTCAGCGGTCCTGCCCGCCTCGTCCTGCATGCGTGCCTCGAGCTTGAGCTGCTCGGGCAGACTCAGCGTCATCGTCTTGCGCAGCTGGCGCTTGACCATGCCCGCGGAGCGGGGGAGGGCGGCGAGGCGGTCGGCGAAGGCGCGCGTCTGCGCCTCGAGCTCGTCGGCGGGCACGACCCGGTGGGCCAGGCCCCAGTCGAGCGCGGTGGCGGCGGGGACGTCATCGCCGAGCATCATCATCTCGGCCGCACGGGCGACGCCGACGATGCGCGGGAGGAAGTAGGAGGCGCCGGCGTCGGGCACGAGACCGATGCGGGTGAACAGCAGGGCGATCCGGGCGTCGTCGGCCATGATGCGGAAGTCGCACGCGAGCGTGATCGCGGCGCCCGCCCCGGCGGCGATGCCCCGGATCGAGGCCAGGATCGGCTTCTCGAGTTTCTGCATGGCCAGGATCGCCGGGTTGTAGTGCTCGTTGAGCACGGCCTCCGGGTCGAAGGTGTCACCGAAGTCCTTCAGCGAGGCGCCCGAGCTGAAGGCCCTGCCCGCGCTGCCGATCACCACGCAGCGGATCTCCGCGTCGTCGGCTGCGCGCTCGATGCCGGCGCGGATCCCGTCCAGGACCGCGGGCGTCAGGCTGTTGAGCGTCTCGGGACGGTTGAGCGTGAGCGTCAGCACGCCCTCGCTCACCGTGGTCAGCAGGTCGGTATCCGTGGAGGTCGACATCGGTCACGGATCATCGCAGGAACCGCCTGCGACCAACCGGTCAGCCGGCGAGCCAGGCGCGCGGATTGACCTCGAAGACCTGGCGCTCGACCTCGTCGTCCCAGACACCCTCTTCACGCAGGCGCGGAAGCACCTTCTCGAAGGGGTAGGCCATGCTCCACTCCGGGTCGACGGCGCCGGCGGCAAACAGCTGCTCCTCCACCTCGGGTGGGAACCAGTCGATCGAGGTGGCGTAGTCGGAGCCGATGAACAGCCGGTCGGCATACCCGCGCCGCAGCAGCTCCGCAGCGATCGGGATGCGCTGGTCGTCGGGCAGGTACATGTGGATGCCGAAGCGGTCCAGCCCGATCCACACGCCCGTCGCGAGCAGCCCCTCGATGTAGTCGAGGTCGCCGCTGTCGCCGGTGTGGGCGATCTGGATCTTGCCCGGGTCGACGCCCTCCTCGAGCAGGATCTCGACCTGGCGCGGGCCGGTGTTGGACGCGGGCCGCGAGTGGGCCATGATCGGCGCCCCGGTCTGCAGGCTCGCACGCGCGCACGCGCGCAGGACCTTCTCGACGTTCTCGGTCACGCCCGGCTCGTCGGCCGCGCACTTGAGAAAGCCCGCCCGCGCGTCCGTGTCCTGGATGCCCTTCTCGATGTCGTGGACGAACATCTCCGCGATCGCGTCCGCGTCCCGCGCGCCGTAGTAGTGCGGCAGGTAGTCGTAGGTGTAGATGCCGGTACAGGCGACGATCTGGATGCCCGTTCGCTGGGCGACCTCGCGCATGAACGGCACGCTTCGCCCGCCGAACATCGCCGTCGGCTCGACGATCGTCTTCGCCCCGTGGGCCTGCGCCTTCTCGACCTGCTCGACGGCGTTGTCCATCTCCTGGCTGAAGTCATAGAACGCCGGCCACTGGTCGGCGACGGCCTCGTCGTGGAAGCGGACGTGCTCATGGATGAGCGTGCGTCCCAGGGCATCGGGCTCGATCGGTCCGGTGACGGTCTGAATCATGCGGCGGCGGTCCTCTCGGCTGACAACGCGGTCTGGGCGATGGCGTCGGCCACGCGCTCGGGAGCATCCCAGAACGGGGTGTGTCCGGCCTTCTTGAGCGTGACGTAGCGCGCCTGGGGGAGGCGGTCACGAAAGAACGGCTCGTGCTTCTCGCGCGGCAGCACGCGGTCGCTGTCGCCCCAGGCGATGGTGACGGGTACGTCGACGGCCTCGAGGCCCTCGAGCTTGCGCTCACCGGCCGCGACGGCGTCCAGGAACGGCCCGAAGATCGGCGTCTCGGCGAACGCCGCGGTCATCGCGGCGCTGTCGTCGGCGCCGACCCGCGCGCCGTTGATCATCTGGTTGCGCAGCGCGATGGCACGGAACGCGTCCGAGCGCATGAGCCGGGCCGCGACGCGCCCCCCGTGACGCGCGCTGGAATGGTCGCGCCGGAACAGCCGGCTCAGCCGCTTGATCTCCCGGTCGAAGTCATCGCCGTGAGCCCCGCCGGGGGCGATCGCCGTCACCGACCGAGCGCGGCCGCGCTTGGCCAGTTCGAGCGCGAGCTGTCCGCCCATGGACCAGCCGGCCACGTGGGGTCGGTCCCAGCCGACCTCGTCGAGGATGGCCTCGAGGTTCGTCGTGATCGCCTCGATCGGGTGCGCGGACTCGTCGATGGCCGGCCCGCCCGTATGGCCGGCGACGGTCGGCGCGAGCACCTCGAACTGCGCCTCGAGCATTCCGGGAATCGGCCCCCAGGCCCGCCAGGTGCCCGTGAACCCGTGGATGAGCAGCAGCGGCGGGCCGCTCCCGCCGCGGTGATGATCGGCGAGGGCGCTCACCGGTCGACGAGCTCGTAGCGGACGTTGCCCTGGTCGTCCTTCTGGGTCACGCGGATGGTGAGGGGGCCGTCGGCGGAGGTGCCGTCGCAGTCGAAGGTCCCGCCCTTGTTGCCCATCACGATCTCCGGGCAGTCGAGCTCGACCGCGGCGCCGGTCTGGCCTTCGATGCCGTCACCGATCTGTCCCTCGAGGTCGCGCACGTGAATGAAGGGGGCGGAGACGGAGACGTTGCCCTCGGCGTCCTTCTCGGTCACGACGGTCTCGCCGCTTGATCCGTCGTCGCCGGTGACCGTGCATTCGAAGGTCGCGCCCTTCTCGGCCTTGAGGCCGCTTGGGCAGTCGACGCTCTCCACCCGGGCGCCCACCTGCTCCTGCACGGTCTTGGAAATGAAGGCCTCCGCCTTGTCGGCGTCGATCTCCGTCTCGCCGCACCCGGCGAGCACGAGAAAGGTCACGGCGAGCGACGAGAGGAGGAGGCGCATGGCCGCGATGCTATATCGAGCGTGCGTTTTCGAGAGATGAGAGGAACTCCCCGATGATCGAGCTTTCCAACGAGCAACAGGATTTCGTGTCCGCGGTGCGCGATTTCTGCCAGCGCGAGTGCGGCACGCGCGAGCAACGCGACAAGCTGACCGACAACGGCCGGCACCCGCACAACCAGTCCCTCTACAAGCAGATGGCCGAGCTGGGCTGGCTCGGCGTGGCGACGCCCGAGGAGTACGGCGGCGCCGGCGGCGGCCTGGTCGACCTGTGTCTGTTCCTGGAGGAGACCACGCGCGGGCTCGCCCCCATCGGCGGGTTCGGGGTCACGGAGATCGTCGGCGGTGCCTACGAGCGCTTCGGCACCGCGGAGCAGAAGCAGGCGATGCTGACGGGCATCGTCGACGGCAACGTCGAGTGCATCGCGATGTCGGAGCCCGAGGCCGGGTCCGACGTCGGCAACCTCAAGTGCAAGGCGGTCCGCGAGAACGGCGGCTACGTCATCAACGGTCAGAAGACGTGGATCTCCGAGGCGCATCTCGCCGAGCACATCCTGCTCGTCTGCCGCACGGACTCCACCGGGTCCAAGCACGAGGGCATGTCGATGATCAGCGTGCCGACCTCGGCCGACGGCGTCGACATCCGGCCGATCGAGACCATGGGCGGCGAGGTCGTCAACGACATCTTCTTCACGGACTGCCACGTCGACGCCGGCAATCTCCTCGGCACAGAGAACCAGGGCTGGACGCAGCTGATGGCCGGGCTCAACGTCGAGCGCCTGATCCTTGCGGCGATCATGCTCGGCGCCGCCGAGCGCACCTTCGACGACCTGTTGTCCTACATCAAGGAGCGCAATCAGTTCGGGCGCCCGATCGGCTCGTTCCAGGCGATCAAGCACCGCGTGGCCGATCTCGCGACGGAGATCGAGTGCTGCAAGCTGCTGACCTACGACGTGGCCCGGTCCGTCGACGCCAACCCGTCGAAGATGTTCCCCCGCGAGGCCTCGATGGCCAAGCTCAAGTGCACCGAGATCGCCAAGAAGGTCTCCCTCGAGGGCATGCAGATGATGGGCGGCTACGGCTACGCGACCGAGTACGACATGGAGGGTCACGTGCGGCGCGCTCTCGTCTCCACGATCTACGGGGGAACGAGCGAGATCCAGCGGGAGATCATCGCCAAGACCTACGGCCTCTGACCGGTCGCCGAGGCCTAAACGTCCAGTCGGCGCACTTACGCCTCATCGGACTGAGGTCAACATCCGAAAAATCGTCCCATGCGGGAGGAGGGAGATCAGGGGACATGGCTGTGCCCGACGCCGTTCGATCGGACGCGTCTGCTCGACATGGAGGCGCGACTGGCGCGTCCGCGGTCGTTCATGTACGCCGCGCTCGCCGCGGCGTTCGTCCTCTCCGGCCCGTCGCTTGGCTGGTGGATCCTCGTTCCGCTGCTGGTCACCGTCGCCGCGTACTTCGGCCTCCAGCCGCGGGTACTGACGAGCGAGCGGCCGGAGTACTACGTGGGCGCGACCGTGTTCATCGCCCAGCTGATGATCGGCGTCGGCATCGCGCTGACGGGCGGGCCGACCAGCCCGGCCATCCCGCTGCTGCTGCTGCCCATCATCACCCTCCCGGCGCGGTTCGGCACCCGCGGGGTCCAGGCCGGCGTGTTCGCAACCGTGGTCATCCTGGCCGGCAGCACCGCTGCCGTCGACTTCGCCGGCCTCATCGCGCACCCGGAGTACTGCGTCATCGCGGTCGCCGCCCTCATCGGGCTCGCCGTCTTCGCTGACGGCCTGATGCGCGCGGAGGTCGAATCGCGGTCGACGTCGGGCCAGGACGCACTCACCGGCCTGCTGAATCGGAAGGCGCTCACGACGCACTTCGCCGAGATCGCCAAGCAGGCCGAGATGACCGGCCGCTCGGTGTGCATGGTGCTGATGGACCTCGACCACTTCAAGGCGGTCAACGACGAGCACGGGCACTCGCGCGGTGACGCCGTGTTGCGCGACGCCGCCGAGCTCATGCGCAACCACCTGCGCTCGTTCGAACTCGTCTACCGCGTCGGCGGTGAGGAGTTCCTCGTCCTGATGCCGGGCGTCGACCGCGCAGGTGGACGGATCGTCGCCGACCGGCTCCGGATGGCGCTCGAGCAGACCCGCTGCGGGGAGCTCGCGGTGACGGCGTCCTTCGGGGTCGCCATGGCCACGGGGGCTGCCGTCGCCTTCGAACCGCTCTTCGATGCGGCCGACAAGGCGCTCTACCGCGCCAAGAACGAGGGTCGCAACCGCGTGATGCTGGCTCCCGAACTGCGCGCCCCGATCGCGGCCGACGCTGCGGAGGTCACCGTTCCCGCCGGCGCCCAGACCGCGTCCGCGGGCTGATCTCGCGGCCTGACGAGGCACCTGATCCCGCCAGGCGCGTAAGGTGCCCGCCGTGGGCCGGGACCCCTCCATCGCGATCGTGGGCGCCGGCTTTGCCGGGATCGGCATGGCCATCACCCTCAAGCGGGCGGGCTTCGAGAACTTCGTCCTGCTCGAGCGCGGCGCGGACGTCGGGGGCGTGTGGCGCGAGAACCGCTACCCGGGCGCCGCGGTCGACGTCCCCTCCGACCTGTACTCGTACTCGTGGGAGCGGCGCTACCCGTTCGAGCGGCGCTTCGGCGAGCAGTCGCAGCTGCTCGAGTACGCCCGTCACTGCACGGACAAGTACGGCGTCCGCCCGCACCTGCGGCTCAACACCGAGGTCGAGCGGGCAACCTTCACCGACGCGGGATGGCGGCTCGACCTGGCCGGCGGTGAGCATCTCGACGTCGACGTGCTGATCCCCGCCTGCGGTCAGCTCTCCCAGCCCTCCCCGCCGAACATCACGGGGTGGGGAGCCTTCGACGGCCCCGCCTTCCACTCCGCGCATTGGCCGGAGGATCTCGACGTCGCCGGCAAGCGGATCGCCGTCGTCGGCACGGGGGCCACGGCGGTTCAGATCGTTCCTGCCATCGCCGAGGCGGCCGCACGGGTCGACGTCTACCAGCGCAGCCCGCCCTGGCTGATCCCCAAGTGGGACGCGGATGATCTGCAGGGACGGTCGCTCGCGACCGAGCTCGGCGGCCGCCTGGCCAACTGGCTGTTCTTCGAGACGCTCATCCCCGGTTTCACCGGGCCGCGCTGGGCCATGGCCCCGATCCGCGCCGTGGCCAACGCGCAGCGGCGCCTGCAGGTGCGCGACCGTGAGCTGCGCGCCAAGCTCACCCCCGACTACCAGATCGGCTGCAAGCGGATCCTGGTCTCCGGCGATTACTACCCGGCGCTCTGCCGCGACGACGTCGACCTCATAACCGACCCGATCGACACGATCACGCCGCTCGGCATCCGCACCGCGGACGGCACGGAGCGCGCCTACGACGCGATCGCCTGCGCCACCGGCTTTGCGACGAGCGATCCGATCGCGCCGATGGAGATCGTCGGCGCCGGCGGGCGCTCGCTCTCCTCCGATGCCTGGTCGGACGGCGCCGAGGCGTACCTGGGCATCAGCGTGCCAGGCTTCCCGAACCTGTTCCTGCTCTACGGCCCGAACACGAACCTCGGCTCGGGCTCGATCATCTACATGCTCGAATGCCAGATGCGCTACGTCCGGGACGCCCTCGAGCGGATGCGGAAGCAGGACCTCGCGTGGGTCGACGTGCGCGAAGGACCGCACGCGTCCTTCGTGGCCGAGATGGACCGGCGGCTGGCCGACTCGGTGTGGACCACATGCGCGAACTGGTACCACTCGGGCGGCGGGCGCATCACGAACAACTGGCCCGGCATGATGACGGAGTACCGCCTGCGGACGCGACGGCTGCGGCCCTCGCACTACCGGGCCGCGCCGCGGGTCGCTACGCCAGCGCCCGCGTCACCCCGTCCGCAAGCCGCCGACCCCGCAGCGTGAGCACGGCACGGCCGTCGGTGATGTCGACGAGCCCGCGCAGTCGCTCGGCGGCAGCCGGGTCGCGCAATACGACACCCTCGCGGGTGCGGATCGCGAGCATCAGATGCTCGAGCTCGCGCTGATCGGCGTCGAGCGTCTCGCGCCCCGCGATCGGCAGCTCCCCGCGCGCGACCGCCCGGGCGTGTGTCGCGGGATGGCGGTGCGTCCAGAAGCGCGTCGCCGTCCATGTGGCCGTGCGCGCCGGGGCCGATGGCCCACCAGTCGCCGCCGGCCCAGTAGTTGAGGTTGTGGTGGCAGCGCGCGGCGGGCGTCCGCGCCCAGTTGGAGACCTCGTACCAGGGCAGGCCGGCTGCGGTCAGCGTCGCGTCGGTGAGCTCGTAGCGGCGGGCGAGGTCGTCCTCGTCGGGAGCGGGCAGGCGGCCCGCGCGCACGTGCGCGGCGAGGCGCGTTCCCGGCTCGACCGTGAGCGCGTAGGCGGCGACATGGTCGGGTTCGGCGTCGAGCGCGGCGGCCAGGGTCGCGCGCCAGTCGTCGTCGGTCTCGCCCGGGGTGCCGAAGATGAGATCGAGGCCGACGTGCTCGAAGCCGGCCGCCCGGGCCGCCCGGGCGGCCGCCGCGGCCGCGCCCGGGGTGTGGGTGCGCTCGAGCGTGGCGAGCACGTTCGCGCTCGCGCTCTGCATCCCGATCGAGAGGCGCGTGAAGCCGATCGCGCGCAGCGCGGCGAGGCGCTCCTCGTCGACGGTGTCGGGGTTGGCCTCGATGGTGAGCTCGGCGCCGGGAACGGGTCGGAGCGCGGCGACGATGCGCCGCGATCGCATCGGGCTCGAGCAGCGATCGGGGTGCCGCCGCCGAAGAAGACGGTGGCCGGCGCGTCGGTCGCCGATCTCCGCGTGCATGAGCGCGATCTCGGCGATCGCGGTGTCGGCGTAGGTCGAGGGCGTCGCGCCCTCGACGCGGCCCGGGACGTACGTGTTGAAGTCGCAGTAGCCGCAGACCGTCTGGCACCACGGGACGTGCACGTAGACGCCGAAGGCCATGGGCTGAGGCTACGGTCCTGCTCGTGCTCACCCGCGATGTGGCGCCCGGGATCCACCGGGTCGAGGATGCCTACGTCAACTGGTACCTGGTCGAGGACGGCGACCGCCTGACGGTCGTCGACTGCGGCCTGCCGTCGTCGTGGCGCTCCCTGCAGTCCGCGCTCGCCGAACTCGGCCGTACGCCGGGCGACGTCGAGGCCGTGGTGCTCACGCACGCCCACGCCGACCACGTTGGTTTCGCCGAGCGCGCCCGCCAAGAGCTGGAGGTGCCCGTGTGGCTGCACGAACGCGACCGCTCGCTCAGCCGCCATCCGCTCAACTACGAGAAGGAGCACTCGCCCCTGCGCCACGCCCGCCATCCGCACACGCTGCGGGTCGCCGCGGCGATGGCGCGCGCCGGGGCGCTGCGCACGAAGGGCATCGTCGAGGTCCGCGCCTTCGACGACGAGGCCGTGCTCGACGTCCCGGGCCGTCCCCAGCCCGTGCACACGCCGGGTCACACGCACGGCCACACTGCGTACTTCTTTGCCGACCGCGACGCGATCATCGTGGGCGACGCGCTTGCGACCGTCGAGCCCTACAGCGGACGCCGGGGCGCCTACCTGATCTCCGGCGCGGCGAACGCCGACTCCCAGCAGGCGCTCGCCTCGCTGCAGCGCATCGCCGACACCGGCGCGGCGACTGTGCTCGTCGGCCACGGCCCGCCGTGGACCGCGGGCGCACAGGCCGCCGTCGACGAGGCGCGGGTGCACGGCCCTTCGTAGGCTGCCCGCATGGATCAGGTCCAGCGTCTTGCCGAGCTCGCCGTCCGCGGCGGCGCCAACGTCCAGCCCGGCCAGATCGTGTCGGTGTGGTGCGAGCCGGGCAAGGAGTACCTCACGCGCGCGGTGGCCGCTGAGGCCTACAAGGCCGGTGCCCGCTTCGTCGACGTGCAGTGGTACGACCCCTACGTCAAGCGCGCGCGGATCGAGCACGCCGCCGACGACACGCTCGAGTTCGTTCCCTCCTGGTACGGCGAACGGCTGCTCGCCCTCGGCGACCAGCGCGCCGCGCGGATCGTCTTCTCCGGCCCGTCGGCGCCCGGCGTCCTCGACGGCCTGGATCCGGTCCGCGCCGGGCGCGACCGGCTGCCGGCGCTCAAGGAGAGCTCGGAGGTGCTGGCGCAGCGCACGACCAACTGGAGCATCGTCCCGTGCCCCTCGCCCGCGTGGGCCGGGCTCGTGCATCCCGACCTCGATCCCGCCGCTGCCCTCGCGCGGCTCTGGGAGCAGATCGTGCACGTCTGCCGCCTCGACGCGGAGGATCCGGTCGCGGCGTGGGAGGCGCGGCGCGTCGAGCTCGAGACCGTCGCCGCCCGGCTGGGCGAACACCGCTTTGACGCCCTGCACTACGAAGGGCCCGGCACCGACCTGACGGTCGGGCTGCTGCCCGGCACGCGCTGGATGGCCGGGGGGATGGAGACCCTGGACGGCGTCGCCCACATGGCCAACCTGCCGACGGAGGAGGTCTTCACCTCGCCCGATCCGGGACGCACGCAGGGCACCGTCACCTCCACCAAGCCGCTCGTGTTGCTCGACGGCACGATCGTCAACGATCTGGTCATCACGTTCGAGGCCGGGCGCATCACCAAGCTCGACGCCTCCACGGCCGCCGAGACCATGCGCACGATCATCGACCACGACGAGGGCGCCGCGCGGCTCGGAGAGGCCGCGCTCGTGGATGCCTCCGGACGCATCGGCCCGCTCGAGACGGTGTTCTTCGACACCCTTCTCGACGAGAACGCTGCCTCGCACCTGGCCATCGGGGCCGCTTTCCCGATGGTCTCCGACGACGATGACGTCAAGCGACTCAACAAGTCGGAGATCCACATCGACTTCATGATCGGGTCGCCCGAGCTCACCGTGACCGGCATCACCACCGGCGGCGAACGGGTACCGGTGCTCGCCGGCGGCCACTGGCGGATCTAGGCGGGCTAACCTGCTCAGCGCTCGGAGAGGTGCCGGAGCGGCTGAACGGGCACGACTGGAAATCGTGTGACGGCGGAAACGTCGTCCGAGGGTTCGAATCCCTCTCTCTCCGCCTGAGGGGCGCAAGGTTCACGGCGGCATGCGGTTGACCGCGTGGTCGCCGAGCGCCCAGAGGTGCTGGACGGCGTAGGCGCGGTAGGGGCGCCAGCGGTCGGCGTGCGCGGCGGTCAGGCCGAGCCCGCGCAGGGCGGCCGCGACGCCGAGGTCCCCGCTCAGGAACGCGTCGCGGTCCCCGAGCGCGCGCATGGCGACCGTGTCGGCGGTCCAGGGGCCGATTCCGCGCAGCCCGAGCAAGGCGGAGCGATCGCGCAGGTCGAGCCCGTCCGCGAGCGCCGCGGCGAGGCCGAGCAGGGTCGCGCGCCGTGCCCGCGGCAGGCGCAGCGTCTCCGGATCGACGGCGGCGACCGCGGCGGGGGTGGGGAAGAGATGCGTGAGCCCGCCGCCGGCTGGGTCGGCGAACGGCTCGCCGGCGTCGCGAACCAGGCGCGCGGCGTGGGTCGTCGCCGCGGCGGTCGAGACCTGCTGGCCGAGCACCGCGCGGAGCGCCATCTCGTGAGGGTCCACCGAGCGCGGCACTCGCCGGCCCGGGACGCCGCGGACGAGCGGTGCCAGGTCCGGGTCGGCCGCGAGCGCCGCGTCGATGGCGAGCGGGTCGGCGTCGAGGTCGAGCAGGAAGCGTGCCCGTGCGATGGCCACGTCTGCGTCGGCGGGGTCGTGCAGCCACAGCTCGCAGGCGATGTGATCCTCACGTGGGGCGAGCGCGATCACCCCGGGCCCGCCGGGGAGGCGCAGGCTGCGGCGATAGGTGCCGTCGCGCCACTCCTCGACGCCGGGGACCGCTGTGGCGACCAGATGGCCGAACAGGTTGTCCGGGTGCAGGGGCGACGTGAAGGGCAGGCGCACCGGCCCAGTGTCGCGCGGCGCGGATCCCTACCGTGGGCACCATGGAGACCCGGTCGCTGACGGTGGCGCTGGAGTGGCTCGAGGCGGGTCGGCGCGTGGTGTCCGCCACCCTGGTCGAGACCGTCGGGTCGGCGCCGTTGGCGCCCGGCGCGCAGATGCTCGTCGACGAGACGGGCCGCATCGAGGGCTCGGTCACGGGCGGCTGCGTGGAGGGGGCCCTGGTCGAGGAGGCCTACGCCGTCCTGGCCGGGGTCGCGCCGCGCGTGTCGTCCTACGGGATCACCGACGAGGAGGCCGTCGGCGTCGGCCTCATGTGCGGCGGCACGGTGCGGGTCTTCGTGGCCGAGCTGCGGTCGCCCGAGGTGCTGGCCGCCGTGCGCGACGACCTGGCCGCCGACCGTCCGGTCGCGCTGGCCACGCTGCTCGACGGGCCCTCCGCGGGCGCCGTGATGGCGGTCTCCGCCGACGGCGTGACGGGCACGCTCGCCCACACCGATCTGCTCGACGCAAGCGTCGCGCGTGACGCGCGCGGGTTCCTCGACGAGGGCCGCTCGGCCGTGCGCCGCTACAGCGCGAAGGGCGAGACGATGGGGGAGGAGCTGCGGGTCGCGATCACCGCCTTCGCCGCCCCGCCGCGCATGGTGATCTTCGGGGCGATCGACTTCTCCGCCGCGCTCGCGCGCGCGGCGACGGAGATCGGGTACCGCGTGACGATCGTGGAGGCCCGCCAGGCGTTCGCCGCGTCCGGACGCTTCTCGACCCACGCCGAGGTGGTCGTGGCGTGGCCGGACGAATACCTGGCGGAAGCCGGCCCGCAGCTCGGATCCCGTGACGCGATCCTCGTCTTCACCCACGACCCGAAGTTCGACGAGCCGGCGCTGCTGGGCGCGCTCTCGACCTCCGCGGGCTACATCGGCGCGCTCGGCAGCCGGCGGACCCACGCCGACCGCGAGGTGCGCCTGCGCGCCGCGGGCGCCGATGACGCGGCCCTCGCGCGCGTCAGCTCACCCTGCGGCCTCGACGTCGGTGCTCGCACCCCGGCGGAGACCGCGGTCGCTGTCCTTGCGGAGATCCTTGCCCTCCGGGCCGGGCGCGCGGGCGGCCGGCTCGCGGAGTCCAGTGGTCCGATTCACTCCGGCCAGCTGACGGCAGCGACCGACTGAGCGGGGTCAGCCGCCGACCGCGCGCGCCAGGCTGGCGGCGGCGGCGGCGGTCCAGTCCGGGGTGCGCTCGTCGAAGTGCTCGACCGCATTGCCGGCGAAGACGATCGCCGCGCGTCGCGAGACCTGCGCCCCGACCGCGCCCGGAAACGTCAACCCGATGCCGGCGTCGCCGAAGTCCACCTCCGTCGCCCCGGCCACGCCGGTGGCCCGCAGCGCCTCGTAGAACGCCCGCGGTTCGGGTGGCAGCTGGGCCGGCGGGTCCGGCAGCACGCTCAGCGCTACGCCCGATGCTCGGGGTTGTCGTGCTCCGGGCCCGTGCCCGCGTCCCACTCCGTGCGGGAGTTGCCGCGCGCCGGAAAGCCGCCGGCGTCGTGCAGCATGCGCGCGAGATGCATCAGGTTCCAGGTCATGAAGTCCGTGTTGCGGTTCGTGAAGTCGTTCTCGGGCCCGCCGGAGCCCTCGTCGAGGTAGCTCGGCCCGGGGCCGACGCCACCCAGCCACGCCGCGTCCGCCTGGGGCGGGATCGCGTAGCCCGAGGTGCTGGAGCGAGTAGAGGACGTTCATCGCGCAGTGCTTGGCGCCGTCCTCGTTGCCCGTGACGATGCAGCCACCCGCGCGGCCGTAGTAGGCGTACTGGCCGGCGTCGTTGAGCAGGTGGCTGTTGCCGTAGAGCCGCTCGATGACGCGCGTGCAGACCGAGGACTTCTCGCCGAGCCAGATCGGCGTGGTCAGCACGAGGATGTCGGCGGCGAGCACGCGCTCGTACAGCGCGGGCCACTCGTCGGCCGCCCAGCCGTGCTCGGTCATGTCGGGCTGGACGCCGGCGGCGATTTCGTGATCGACGGCGCGGACGACGTCGACCGTCACGCCCTGCGCGCGCATCAGGGCGATCGAGCGGTCCGCCAGCGCCTGCGTGTGGGAGGGCTCGGGAGAGCGCTTGAGCGTGCAGTTGACGAACAGCGCCGCCAGGTCGGAGAAGCCGGTCATGGACGCGCCGTCACCGGACCGGCCGCGCCGTTACGTGCCGGGCGGCGGGGAGGAGGGAGAGGAGTAGTCGGCCAGGCCGGGCGCGCCGTCGTCCTCCATCACACCGAGGTCCTCGACCTCCGCCAGCGCCACGATGTGGCGAGCCCCGACGGCGATGTAGTCGCGCAGCTCGGAGGGCGAGCCGTCCACCGGCGTCAGCTCGGCGTCGGTGAGCGCGAAGAAGCCGGCGTCCTGGCCGTTGAGGTAGTCCGTGACGCGGCTGCGGTAGCCCTCGGTGGGCAGCTGGAGCACGCCTGAGATGCGCAACCGCTCCGTCTCGATCTGGACGCGGATACGGCGGATGGACATGGGCCGTGACCCTATAGCGTCACGCGAGTGCCGCTGGACTTCGCGCCGGTCTTCGATCCGTATCTGGACAAGTTGCGCGATGACGCCGGCGGGCTCGAGCTCTTCGACGCGCACACGCACATCGGCCGCAACGATCCGGACGCCTTCAAGCAGGAGCCCGGACAGCTCATCGCCGAGCTCGAGCACTGCGATGCCCGTGCCTTCGTGTTCCCGATGCACGAGCCGTCGGGCTACGCCGCCGCCAACGACGAGGTGCTCGCGGCCGCCGCGGCATCGGGTGGGCGCCTGACGGCCTTCTGCCGGATCGATCCCAACGAGGGGCAGCGGTCGCTGGTCGAGGCCCGGCGCGCGCTCGACGCCGGCGCGCGGGGCATCAAGTTCCATCCGCGCGCGGAGGGCTTCACGCTCGGCGCATCCGGCGGTCGAGCCCCTGCTCGCGCTGGCGCATGACCGGTCGCTGCCGGTGCTCATCCACGCCGGGCGCGGCATCCCCGCCCTCGGCGAGGACACGGTGCGGCTGTCGGAGCGCTACCGCTCGGCCAAGCTGATCCTGGCCCACGCCGCGATCTCCGATCTCGCCTGGATGTGGCGGACTGCTGCCGGCGCATCCGAACGTGTTCGTGGACACGTCGTGGTGGAACCCGATCGACATCGTGGCGCTCTTCACGCTCGCTCCGCCTGGACAGGTGCTGTGGGCCAGCGACTCTCCCTACAGCAGCCCGCTCATCGCGGCGAGCGGCGGACTGCGTTGCGCGATCCAGGCCGGGCTCGGGCCCGAGGCGTTGCGCGCCGTCGCGGGCGGACAGGCCGCCAGGATCGCGGCCGGGCAGGATGCGCTCGACCTGGGCGGCCCGCCGCTGCGTCCCGTGGCGCTCGACCCCACCCTCGAGCGCGTGTGCAGCCACCTGTGCTCGACGATCGGTCAGGCCTTCGTCCACGCCGATACCGCCGAAACCCTCGCCTTGGCCCGGCTCGCCTGCGCGGTATCCGACCAGGACGACGTCGCGGACGTATGCGCGGCGGTGCTCGATCTGCTCGATCACTACGAGTCCGAGCTGGCGCCCCCGCCGCTCGGCCAGGGCTTCCCCGAGAGCCTGCGTTACCTCATCGCCGCGCTGTTCGTGGCGAGGACGCCCGCGGCCGGGGTTCCCTGACCATCGGCAGCGGGCCGGGAGGCCTTGAGCGGCGATGTCAGGGCTCTGACATAGGTGTCGGCGGTGATGACCGTTGGCCTCAAGTCTGGGCGGATCTTTGCCGATGCCGCGCGAGTGAGAGGCGCCACCGGCAGAGCTTTCGTGGTGGGGGTGGCGCTCCTCGGCGCCGTCGCGCTCGGCTACACGCTCGCCGTCGACACGCCGGACGTCATCGGTGGGGCGTCGCTGTTCGTGTGGGTGCTCGCCGCGGGCGTCGTCGCCGGCGAACTGGCCCCGGTGAAGGTGATCCTGCGCGGACAGGAGGGCAAGCTGTCCCCGGGCACCGCCTCTGCGTTCGCGTTGCTGATCGCCAGTGGGCCGGGAGCAGCCATACCGGCGCTGTGCCTCGGCTCGGTCGCGGGCGATCTGCTGCGGCGCAAGTCGGCGAGGCGGATTGCCTTCAACTCCGGCCAGTACGCGGTCGGCCTGTTCGCCGGTGGGGTGATGATGGGTGTGCTCACCGATGTCCCGCGGGCGCCGGGTGCCGCGTTCGTCGGCGCCGATCTGCCCGCGCTGCTGGTGTGCGGCGCCGTGTTCTTCCTGGTCAATGCGCTGCTGGTCTCGACCGCTCACGCCGTCGAGCGTGGCGATTCTCTCCGCAGCATCTTCGCCGCCGACATGTTCATGCAGTCCTCGACGGCCGGCTTCGCGCTCGGCCTCGCACCGCTGATCGTCATCGTCGGCGAGTTCTCCGTCGGCGTGCTGCCGCTGCTGGCGCTGCCGCTCATCGCTGTGCAGCGCAACACCCGGCAGGCGCTCATCAACGAGCATCAGGCGCTGCACGACTCGCTCACCGGCCTGCCCAACCGCGCCCTCTTCCACGACCGCGTGCAGCAGGCAATTGAGGGTGCACGGCGCTCGGCTCAGAGCGCCGCGGTGATGGTCATGGACCTCGACCACTTCAAGGAGATCAACGACACGCTTGGCCATTACCACGGGGACCGCCTCCTGCAACTGGTGGGGGAGCGGCTCTCGTCGACGCTGCGGGCGGTCGACACGGTCGCCCGGCTCGGTGGCGACGAGTTCGCCGTGTTGCTGCCGTCCGTGCGAGACGGCGACCACGCGCTCGAGGTCGCGGGCAAGCTGCTCGACTCGCTCGGACGCTCGTTCGAGATCGATGGGCTGGCGCTGGAGGTCGGTGCCTCGGTCGGCATCGCCTGCTTCCCCGCCGACGGCATGGACGGCGAGACGCTCCTCCAGCGCGCCGACATCGCGATGTACGTCGCCAAGAACGGCAGCTCGGGCGCGCGCCTGTATGAGCCCGAGCACGACAAGCACTCCCTCCAGCGGCTCGCGCTCGCCGGCGAGCTGCGCCGGGCGATCGCCAACGACGAACTCGTGTTGCACTACCAGCCGAAGATCGACGTGGCGACGGGGCGGGTCGTCGGCGCCGAAGCGCTCTGCCGCTGGCAGCACCCCTCACTGGGGATGATCATGCCCAGCGAGTTCGTGCCGATGGCCGAGCACACCGGGCTGATCACGCCGCTCACCCGCCGCGTGCTGGACCTTGCCCTTGAACAGATCCGGATCTGGTCGCTGCAGGGGCACCGCCTCGGCGTCGCGGTCAACCTCTCGGCGCGCTCCTTCCTGGATTCGCGGCTGTTGGAGGAGGAGCTGCCGCGCCTCATCGCCGAGCGCGGCATCGACCCGGCCTGCCTCGAACTCGAGATCACGGAGTCGATGATCGTCGGCGACCCGGAGCGCGCCCGCGGCGTGCTCGAGGGCCTCAACGAGCTCGGGGTGACCCTCGCGATCGACGACTTCGGGACGGGCTACTCCTCGCTGGCCTACCTGCGCCAGCTCCCGGTCGACGAGATCAAGATCGACCGATCCTTCGTGTTCGAGATGGCGGGCGATGCGTCTGGCGAGACGATCGTGCGCTCGATCATCGATCTCGCCCACAACCTCGGGTTACGAGCGGTGGCGGAGGGTGTGGAGGACCAGGCGCTGCTCACCCGGCTCACCGAGCTCGGCTGCGACGTGGTGCAGGGCCACCACATCTCCCGGCCGCTGCCGCCGCACCGGTTCGAGGCCTGGCTCGCCTCCTATCCGCTCCGGACCGCATGGCTTTCCGAGGGTTCAGGGAGCGAGCCGCTCGATCTCCCAGCCGTCGCCTGAGCGCCGGTAGCGCAGCCGGTCGTGCAGGCGGCTCGGCCGGCCCTGCCAGAACTCGATCGTCGCCGGCCGCACGAGGAAGCCACCCCAGTGCTCGGGGCGCGGGACCGGCCCGGGGAAGCGCGCCTCTGTCTCGGCGACGCGCGCGTCGAGCTCGGCGCGCGTGATCGGCGCACTCTGTGGCGAGGCATGCGCCCCGATCTGGCTGCCGCGGGGACGCGTCGCGAAGTAGGCGTCGCTCTCCGCCGCCGGGAGACGCTCGGCCGCGCCCTCGATCCGGACCGACCGGTGCTGCGGCAACCAGGCAAAGGTCAGCGCCACCCGGGGGTCGGCGGCGATCTCACGTCCCTTGTCGCTGTCGTAGTTGCTGAAGAAGCGAAAGCCGGAGGCGTCGACGCCCCGCAGCAGCACGACGCGGGCGTGCGCCCCGGCGGTGGAGAGGACCATGGCCTCGGGCTCGAGCAGCTCCGCGGCCTCGACGAACCAGCGCTCGAACTGGGCGATGGGGTCGGGATCGACGGTCTCGAGCGGGGGCGCGTCGTAGTCGCGGTGCACGGTGCCATCCTTCCAGGCAGTGGCGCGCGTCGAGCTGACCCACCCCGACAAGGTGCTCTTCCCGGCCGACGGGATCACCAAGGCCCAGCTCGCCGAGCACTACGCACGTGTCGCGGAGGTGATGCTCCCGCACGTACGCGACCGGCCGCTGTCGCTGCAGGTGTTCCCGGGTGGGATCGGGCGGCCGGGCCATTTCCTCAAGCAGATCCCGGACTACTTCCCCGCCTGGATGGGTCGCGTCGAGCTCCCCAAGCGCGGCGGGACGGTGACGCACGCGCTCGCGCGCGACGCCGACGCGCTGCGCATGCTGGTCCAGCACAACGCCATCACCGTCCACGTGCCGACGGCGCGCATCGATCGGCGCGACCGCCCTGACCGGCTGATCATGGACTTCGATCCCGAGGGTGACGACTGGGACGTCGTCGTGGCCGCGGCGATCGCCGCGGGGGAGCGGTTGCGCGAGGCCGGCCTCGAACCGTTCGCCATGACGACGGGCTCGCGCGGGCTGCACGTCGTCGCGCCGCTGCGTCGCGAGCTCGACTACCCAGGGGTGCTGGCGATGGCCAAGGCGCTCGGACGGGCGCTCGTGGCGACCATGCCCGACGACCTCACCCAGGCCTTCAAGAAGGAGAAGCGCGGCGGACGGGTCTTCGTCGACCACCTGCGCAACCGCATGGCCCACACCGCGGTCGCTCCGTGGGCGACGCGAGCGCTCGACGGGGCACCCGTGGCGATGCCGCTGCGGTGGGACGAGCTCTCAGACCCCGAGCTGAACCCGCGCGGCTGGACGCTGCGCACGGTGGCCGAGCGCCTGCGCGCGGGCGACCCGTGGGAGGGCTTCAGCGCGGCAGCGGCATCGCCGCGATCCGCGGCGCGCCGCCTCGCCGCGAACTGACCGCACCGCCTCCGGGGTAGCATCGTCCGGGTGGGACACGCGGCGAAGCGTCGCGCCGGGACGCGGCAGGTCCCTCGCGCGATCCGGGAGCAGCAGATGCTCGCCGTCGCCGGCGAGGCGTTTGCCGAGCACGGCTTCCACGCCGCCTCGATGGACGCGATCGCCGAGCGCGCCGACATCTCCAAGCCGATGCTGTACGCCTACTTCGGTTCGAAGGAGGGCCTCTACTCGGCCTACATGGAGCAGACGGGGAGTGAGCTGCTCGCGGCGATGAGCGCTGCCGTCGATCCCGAGCTCGAGCCGGGAGCGCAGGTGCTCGCGTCGATGACCGCGTTCCTGGGCTTCGTCGACGCGCATCGGCCGGGCTGGTCGGTCCTGCAGCGCGAGCTCGCGGCCGGCGGCAACGGGCCGGTCGCGGCCGGGGTCGCGCGGGTGCGCGCGGCGATCGTGAAGCGCATGGCGGGCCTGCTGGCCGGCTCCCTCGACCCCGTACTCGCGGACGCGCTGGCCCACGGGTTCGTCGGGGCCGGCGAGTCGCTGGCGACGTGGTGGCTCGACCACCCCGAGGCGACCCTCGACGAGATGGCCGCGCGGATCATGGAGGTCGGCTGGGTCGGCGTGGGCGGCGTGCTCGAAGGCCGCCGCTGGATCTCGTCCTGAGCGTGCGCGGATGGTTGCTCCTGGCGTGCCTCGGCCTCGTCGCGGTGTCGCTGCTGGTCTTCGACCAGCCCGCCTACGACCCGACCGCCTGGCTCGTCTGGGGACGTGAGCTCACCGAGGGAGATCTCGGGATCCTGGGCGGGCCCTCCTGGAAGCCGCTACCCGTCGCCTTCACCGTCGTGTTCGCGTTCGCGGGCGACGAAGCGGCCCCGCTGCTGTGGCTGGCCGTGGCGCGGGTCGGCGGCATCGCGGCGGTGCTCTTGGCCTTCCGGGTCGCCACGCGGCTCGGCAGCCGCACCGCCGGGTGGCTGGCGGCGGCCGGCGTCGCGCTGGAGACCGACTTCCTCTTCAACGCCGCGCGGGGCGATTCCGAGGGCCTGCTCGTCGCCCTGGTGCTCGGCGCGATCGATCTTCACCTGAGCGGTCGCCGCCGGGCGGCGCTGGCGGTCGGGATCGTCGCGGGTCTGATCCGGCCCGAGGTGTGGATCCCGCTCGCGGCCTACGGCCTCTGGCTGCTGTTCCGCGACCGGCGCGCAGCGACCGTGCTGATGGCGCTCGGCGGAGCGATCGGGCTTCTCGCGGCGTGGTTCGTGCCCGACTACCTGTCCACGGGAGACTGGTTCCGGGGAGCCGACCGGGCGCAGAATCCCGTCGCGGGCTCCCCCGGCCAGTCGGCCTTTCCCTTCGGCATGACCTTCGTCTACGCCTCCGTCATGTTGGTGTGGCCGCTGTATGCGGGCGCGGTATGGGCGATCCGGGAACGGTCAGGGCCGGTTCGCACCATCGCCGCCGGCGCGACCGTGCTCATGGTCATCGTGGCCATCCTCGCCGAGTTCGGCTTCACCGGCAACATCCGCTACGCGGCTCTGCCGGCCTCCCTCGTCGCGGTCCTCGGCGGGGTCGGCCTGCCGAGCCTCATCGTCGCGGTACGCGGACGGCTGCACCGTCCGGCCCGGGGCGCGCTGGCGGCGCTGGCCGCCGTGGCGGTGCTGGTTTCGGTGGGCCTCGTCGTCAACGGCGGGATCCGGCTCGCACGGGAGGACCGCGTCCTCGGTCCGGAGCTCGACGCCGCCCTCGCCGCGGCCGGCGGCAATGCTGCTGTCCGCGCCTGCGGTCAGGTGTCGACCACTCCCTTCGAGCGCCAGGCGCTCGCCTACCGCCTCCATCTCCCGATCGCCGACGTGACCACCACGGCGGCGGCCCCGGGCATTGCCTTCGTCCGCGCGGGTCGCACCCTCCCGGAGGCCGACGTCCTGCCCGTCATGACCCGCCTGCCGGACTGGACCATCCGGCGCGCCTGCGCAAGCCCGGGGTAGGCGCGCCACACGAACTGGTATAACCAGTGGACCAGTGGCGGTCCAGACCGAACCCGTGCAGCGCCGGCTCGTCTCCGAGGCCGTGTACGAGTCGCTGCTCTCCGATGTGCTCGCCGGCCGCTTGCAGGCGGGCGACGCGCTCCCGTCCGAACGGACGCTGAGCGAGGGCTTCGCCGTCAACCGGCACGCGGTCCGGGAGGCGATCAAGCGGCTGCAGCAGGCGGGCCTCATCCAGGTCACCCAGGGCGGTGCCACGCGGGTGCGTGACTGGCGGCGGACCGCCGGGCTCGATCTGCTGACGAGCCTCGTGGGGTCGGCGCGGGGCGATCAACGGGGAGATCTGCTCGCCGACGTGCTCGAGATGCGCGCTGCCGTCGGCGCCGACGTCGCCCGTGCGTGTGCCGGCCGCAATCCCCAGCGGCTCGCGCCCGCCACCGACGCCGATGGGTACGCGACGCTCTGGGAGCAGATCGCCGACGGCGCCGGGAACCTCGCGTACCAGCTCGCCCTCAACACGCTGATCGCCGCCCAGCGCGGAGGGGCGATCGACCCGGCGACGTATGCGGCGGAGTTTCAGGACGCCGAGGGACAGGGGCGGCTGCTCGACGCCATCGCCGCCGGCGACGCCGAGGCTGCCGGGCGCCTGGCCCGAGAGCTGCTCGAGAGGAGCCTGCCGTGAGCGAGGTCCTCTACTACGCGATCCCGTTCTTCATCCTGCTGCTCATCGCCGAGGCCGCGTCGTTCCGCCACCTCGCGGACGACCACGATCTCGTCGGCTACGAGTCGCGCGACACGCGCACGTCGCTGAGCATGGGCCTGGGCAACGTCACCATCAACGTCGGCTGGAAGGCCGTCGTGGTCGTCGTCTACGCCGCGCTCTACGAGCTGACGCCGCTGCGCCTGGACCCCGGCGACCCGTGGGTGTGGGTGCTGCTCTTCTTCGCCGACGACTTCTCCTACTACTGGTTTCACCGGGTCAGCCACGAGAGCCGCGTCTTCTGGGCGAGCCACGTCGTCCACCATTCGAGCCAGCACTACAACCTCTCCACGGCGCTGCGCCAGACCTGGGTGCCGATGACCTACCTGCCGTTCTGGCTGTGGATGCCACTCGTCGGCTTCCCGGTCTGGATGATCCTGCTCGCGCAGTCCTGGAGCCTCATCTACCAGTTCTGGATCCACACCGAGCGGGTGCGCAAGCTGCCGCGGCCGTTCGAGTACGTGCTCAACACGCCGTCGCACCACCGGGTCCACCACGGCTCGAACGAGATCTACCTCGACAAGAACTACGGCGGGGTGCTGATCATCTGGGACCGGCTGTTCGGCACCTTCATCGACGAGGGCGAACGCGTCCGGTACGGGCTGACGAAGAACCTCCGGACCTTCCGCCCCGTACGGGTCGCGTTCCACGAGTACATCGCCATGTGGGGCGACCTCAAGGCCGCCCGTACTCTCGGTGACCGTGCCCGCGTCCTCTTCAAGGGTCCGGGCTGGCGGCCCGAGGTTGCCACGGAGGTCTCCGAAGTCCGAGAGGCCTGACCTCGGCATCCCCCGGCTGGCCCTGCTCGGGCCGGCGTTCGTCGCCGCGGTCGCCTACATCGACCCGGGCAACTTCGCCACGAACATCTCCGGCGGAGCGCAGTTCGGCTACCTGCTCGTCTGGGTGGTCGTCATGGCCAACGCGATGGCCATGCTCGTGCAGTATCTCTCGGCCAAGGTCGGGCTGGCGACGGGGCGCAACCTGCCGGAGCTGTGCCGCGAGTATCTCCCCCGGCGGGTGAGCATCGGGCTGTGGCTGCAGGCAGAGGTCGTCGCCATCGCGACCGACCTCGCGGAGTTCGTCGGCGCCGCGATCGCCCTCAACCTGCTCTTCGGGCTCGCTCCGCTCACCTCCGGGCTGATCACGGCCGTGGTGGCCTTCGGCATCCTCGGGCTCCAGACCCGGGGGCACCGGCGCTTCGAGGTCGTCATCGCCGGCCTGCTGGGGATCGTCCTGATCGGGTTCCTCGTCGACCTGCTCAAGGTCGACGTCGACGGCGGCGCGGCGGTCGGCGGCCTGATCCCGAACTTCGAGGGCACCCAGAGCCTGCTGCTGGCGGTCGGCATCCTCGGCGCGACCGTCATGCCGCACGTCGTGTATCTGCACTCGGCGCTGACGCAACGCAGGGTCGTCCCGCGCGACGACGCCGACCGTCGAGAGCTGCTGCGCTTCCAGCGGATCGACGTGGTGCTGGCCTTGACCGTGGCGGGGGTCATCAACCTGTCGATGCTGCTCATCGCGGCCGCGGTCTTCCACGACAGCGGCCGCACCGACGTCGACACGATCGAGGCGGCGCACGCCGGCTTCGAGACCCTGCTCGGCGGCGGTGCGGCGCTGGCCTTCGGGATCGCCCTGCTGGCGTCTGGTCTCTCCAGCTCGAGCGTCGGCACCTACGCCGGCCAGGTCGTCATGCAGGGCTTCATCCGCCGGCAGATCCCGCTCTTCGCCCGACGGGCGCTCACGATGGCACCGTCGCTCGTCATCCTGGGCATCGGTGCCAACACCACCGACGTGCTCGTCATCAGCCAGGTCGTCCTGAGCTTCGGCATCCCGTTCGCGCTCGTCCCGCTCATCTGGCTGACCCGGCGCCGCGACGTGATGGGCTCCCTCGTCAACCACCGGCACACAACGGTCGCCGCCGGGGTCGTCGCCACGATCGTCGTAGCCCTCAACGTCTTCCTGCTCTACGACGCCTTCACGTAGGAGCTTGGGATACAACTCCCCTCGGAGTCTGTCCCGACGAGAGGAACCCGGAGTGCGCAGCACGATGCAGGACGCCCCGCTGTCGATCGCTCGGCTCGTTCGTCACGGGACCGTCGTCCACGGTGCGAGCCGCGTGCAGACCTGGACCGGCGACGGCTTTCGCAGCGCGACCTACGCGGAGGTCGGAAAGCGCGCCGCGCGGCTGGCCAACGCCCTGCGCGCGCTGGGCA
Source organism: uncultured Solirubrobacteraceae bacterium (assembly GCA_963781415.1). Lineage (GTDB taxonomy): Bacteria > Actinomycetota > Thermoleophilia > Solirubrobacterales > Solirubrobacteraceae > DATLGB01. The sequence continues at coordinate 1,116,255 of CAWAFT010000002.1, read as the reverse complement.
TCGACGGCGACCAGCGCGTCGCCACCTACCAGTGGAACGATCAGGAGCACCTGGAGGCGTACTTCGCCATCCCGGCCATGGGCGCTGTCCTGCACACGCTGAACGTCCGGCTGTTTCCCGAGCAGGTCGTCTACATCGCCAACCACGCCGAGGACAAGGTCGTGATCGCCGATCAGTCCCTGGTCGAGCCGCTGGCGGCCGTGCTCGCCGAGTTCGAGACGGTCGAGCACGTGATCGTCACGGGCACCGACCCGGACCTCGCACCGCTCGAGGGCAAGGGCGCCGAGGTCCACTCCTACGAGGCGCTGCTGGCCGACGCCTCCGATCAGTTCGACTGGGTCGAGGTCGACGAGAACGACGCTGCCGCGATGTGTTACACGAGCGGGACCACCGGCAACCCGAAGGGCGTCGTCTACTCGCACCGCTCGGTGGTGCTGCACTCGATGGCGGCGTGCATGGGGGACGCGATGGGCCTGTCGCCCTCGAGCAGGGTGCTCGTGATCGTGCCGCAGTTCCACGCCATGGCCTGGGGGCTGCCCTACGCCGCGCTGCTGGTGGGCGCCGAGCTGATCATGCCCGAGCGCTTCCTGCAGCCCGAGCCGCTGCTGAAGATGATCCAGCAGGCCGAGCCGAACTTCGCCGGCGCGGTGCCGACCATCTGGCAGGGGCTTCTCGCCCTGCTCGACGAGCAGGACGCCGACATCTCGTGTCTGCAGGAGGTCGTCGTCGGCGGCTCCGCCTGCCCGGAGTCGCTCATGCGCGCGTTCCAAGAGCGCTTCCGCGTGCGGATCCTGCACGCGTGGGGGATGACGGAGACGTCGCCGCTGGGCTCCGTCGCCCGGCCACCGGCCGCGGCCGAGGGCGAGGACGCCTGGCGCTACCGCGTCTCGCAGGGCCGCTTCATGGCCGGTGTCGAGGCGCGCCTGATCGGCGAGGACGGTTCGCCGCAGCCGTGGGACGACGAATCGGTCGGCGAGCTCGAGTGCCGCGGACCCTGGATCACCGGGGGGTACCACCTCGACGACGATCCCGAGAAGTTCAACGACGGCTGGCTGCGCACGGGTGACGTGGGCCGGATCTCGCCCGACGGTTTCCTCACCCTCACCGATCGCTCCAAGGACGTCATCAAGTCCGGCGGCGAGTGGATCTCCTCCGTCGAGCTCGAGAACGCGATCATGGGCCACCCGGCGGTCGCCGAGGCGGCCGTCGTCGGGATTCCCGACGAGAAGTGGGGCGAGCGCCCGCTCGCGTCGGTCGTGGTCAAGGGCGGCGAGGACGTGTCCGCGGAGGACCTGCGCTCGTATCTCGCCGACAAGGTCGCCAAGTGGCAGTTGCCTGATTCGTGGGCCTTCATCGACGAGGTGCCCAAGACGTCGGTGGGCAAGTTCGACAAGAAGGTCATCCGGCAGCGCTTCGCCGAGGAGGAGCTCGAGGTGGTCCGGGCCACTTGAGGACCTTCCGCCGCTGGATGCTCCGACTGCTCGCCCTGGCCGCGCTCGCCGGCGTGGGCTACGGCGTGTACGCCATCGTCCGCGACGGGGCGGAGCAGTCCCGCGCCACGCGCGGTCCCGTCCAACCGGCCCTCGTCGACCTGTCCGCGGCCCAGGAGAAGCTCGGTGCGCGCATGGAGGTGTTGCGGGCCGGGGCGTCCGGCGGACGCGTCCGGGCGGCGTTGCGCGGGACCCAGCGCGCGCGCGACCGAGCGGTCGAACGCTTCCGCGCTCGCCGGCAGCTGCCGGATCCGATCCCGGACGAGGACAAGATCGACGTTGCGCTTGGAGCCCACTTCGATTATCTCGACGCCTTGCGCTCCGTCATGACCAACCGGCGCTCGCCGCTGTTGCGCGAGCTCGCCAAGCGCGCTCAGAAAGCCAAGGACGCATTCACGGACCTGCCCGACTCGGGAGGCGTGGAGGACGGGATCCGGGGGACGCAGGCGTTCTTGATCTGGGCTCGCGCGCGTCGCTGAGCGAATACCGTCCCGCCCATGTACAGCGTCAGGGGGAAGGTCGCGCTCGTCACCGGCGCACAACGCGGGATCGGGCTGGAGACGGCGCGGGCGCTGCAACGGCGCGGAGCGCAGGTGGTGCTTGTCGATCTCGACGCGAAGGCGACCGCAGCCGCTGCGACCGAGCTCGGCGGCGGCGCGGTCGGCCTCGGAGCGGACGTCACCGACCGCGCTCGCATGGATGCCGTGGTGGCCGAGATCACCGAGCGCTTCGGCGGACTTGACGTCGTGGTCGCCAACGCGGGCATCGCTCCAGGCACGCGGACCGCTCGGGCGATGGACGACGAGCTCTTCGAGCGGGTCCTCGCCGTGGATCTGCTCGGCGTCTACCGGACGGTCAAGCCGGCCCTTCCCCAGATCACCGAGCGCGGCGGCCACGTGGTCGTCATCGCCTCGATCTACGCGTTCACGAACGGCATCGGCGGAGCGCCGTACGCGATGGCCAAGGCGGGCGTGGAGCAGTTCGGCCGCACCCTGCGCTCCGAGCTCTCCATCCACGGAGCGAGCGCCACCGTCGCCTACTTCGGCTTCATCGACACGGAGATGGTGCACGAGAGCTTCGACCGCAATCCGCTCAGCGACCAGGTCATGGGGCTCGTTCCCAAGGTGCTGCACAAACGGCTGCCACCGAGCGCTGCGGGTGAGGGCATCGCACGTGCGGTGGAAAAGCGCTCGGCGAAGCTGATCATGCCCCGCCGGTGGATCCCGCTCTCCGTGCTGCGCGGCATCGTCGGCCCCCTGACCGACACCATCAGCCTGCGTGACCGCCGCGTGCAGTCGCTGATGCGCGAGCTCGATCGGTAGCCGCGGATGCCCGACCAGCTGCGCCCGCTCTTCGACCGCGTGGTCATCAAGGAGCTCGAGCCCGATCGCGTACGCCAATCCGGGCTCGTGGTCCCGCCAGGATCGCACGAGCCACCCCCGCACCACGGGATCGTGCTCGCCGTCGGCACCGGACTCGACTGGTGGGAGTCCGTCGGCGTCACCATGCCGGTCGTCCCGGGTGACCACGTGGTGTTCCCCGCCTCCGCGGGGACGTGGGTCGACGTCGAGGAGGAGCGCCTGCTGGTCTGCCGGGTGACCGAGCTGCTCGGCGTCCTCGAGCATGTCGAGACGCCGGGCTAGTCGCGGAGCCTGAGGCGGATCGGGCCGCGAGCGGAGTCCAGGTCGACGACGTCGCCCTGCTGCGTGACCTCGATCTCGCCGTCGGCCACCATCGCGCGTGCGGCGTCGCGCATGAGCGGCATCAGCTCGCGGAACGCGTCGCCGTCACCGGCGAGCGCGCGGGCCGCCTCCGATGGGCAGATCGTCTTGCCCGGGTCGCGCTCGGCGAGGAGCCGCCGGATGGTTCTGCGCGCCTGCGCCTCGGTCACGGCCATGCGCCCGACGCTAGGCCCGCCGGCCCGGGCCGGCGGGGATCTGGCACCGTGCGGATGCCGTCACGCGGTAGGCTGCCGCCCGCTGATGATCGTCGCCGGAATCACCTTCTCAGAGATCCTCCTCCTGCTCGTGGTCTTCACGATCATGAACGTGGTGCTCCTCCTGCCCGTCGTGCTCGCGCTCTTCCGCGCATGGCTCGAGTGGCGCGAGAACGAAGTCATCCGCCAGTCGCGGCGCTGACCTCGGCAACCGCCGCCCGCCTGAGCAAAGACGAAGCCCGGCGGTCGCGGGCAGGGCGACGCCGGGCTTCTCCGGCACCATCGTCAGGTATGCGGTTTGCTGTGAGCCGGCACCGTACGGGCTGGACGTCTCATCCGTTCCTGCGTCGTGTGGACCGCGGCGGCGCCGTGGTCAACGTGGAATGATCGCACCGATGTCCGAGGTGATCACCTACTGCCGGATCTGCGAGCCGCTCTGCGGCATGGTCGCGACGGTCGAGGACGGCCGGCTGACGAAGCTGCGCCCCGACCGCGACCACCCGGTCTCGAAGGGCTTCGCGTGCCCGAAGGGAATCGCGTTCGCCGAGATCCACAACGATCCCGACCGGGTCCTGCAGCCTCTCCGGCGCACGCCGGACGGATCGTTCGAGCCGGTGAGCTGGGACGACGCGATGGCCGACATCAAGCGGCGCCTGCGCGACATCGTGGACGAGCATGGCGGCAGCAGCGTCGGTTGGTACTTCGGCAACCCGAGCGTCTTCAGCGCCTCGCACGCCCTGTGGCTGGTCGCCTTCATGAACATGCTCGGCTCGCCGCACTCCTTCAGCGCGGGCTCCCAAGACGTCAACAACCGGTTCGCCGCGAGTCAGCTGCTCTACGGAACGCAGCTCGCCGCTCCCGTCCCCGACCTCGCCCGGACCGACCTGCTGGTGATCATCGGCGCCAACCCGCTCGTGTCGCACGGAAGCATCGTGACCGCCCCGCGCTTCAAGGACGAACTGCACGGCATCGTGGCGCGCGAGGGACGCGTGCTGGTGATCGACCCCCGGCGGACGGAGACCGCGAAGGCGTTCGAATGGCAGCCGATCATTCCCGACGGCGACGCCTTCCTGCTGCTGGCGATGATCAACGTGCTCTTCGAGGAGGGGCTCGCGCAGACCGCGCAGGCCACCGGGTCCGAGGCGCTGCGCGCGCTGGCGGACCCGTTCACGCCGGAGGCGACCGAGGCCCACACGGGCATCGATGCCGCGACGGTGCGCGCGCTGACTCGCGAGCTCGCCGTGACCGAGCGGGCGTCGGTGTACGGCCGCACGGGCACCTGCCTCGGCCGGAGCGGGACGCTCACGAGCTTTCTGCTCGACGCCGTCAACCTGCTGGCGGGCAACCTCGACGTCGAGGGCGGCGCGATGTTCGGCGACCTCGGCATGCCCGGCTTCCGCACGCTCACCGGTCTCGCGCAGAGGCTGCTGCCGGTCGGCTACGGAGCCAGGAGTACGCGGGTCGGCGGATTTCCGACCGTCCTGGGCACCGAGCCGGCGAGCCTCATGGCCAAGGAGATCACCACGGCCGGCCCGGGCCAGGTGCGCGCGCTGTTCGTGTCCGCCGGCAATCCTGTGCTGTCGGTTCCCGACGGTGAGGAGCTCGAGGGGGCGCTCGAGTCCCTGGAACTGATGGTCTCGCTCGATCTCTATGTCAACGAGACGAACGCGCATGCCGATTACGTCCTGCCGGCCACCACGATGTACGAGCGCGAGGACTTCCCGCTCGCGTTCCAGACCCTCCACACCACGCCGTTCCGCCAGGCGACCGCCAGGGTGGTGGAGCCCGCCGGCGAAGCGCGGGAGGAGTGGACGGTCATCGACGAGCTGATGCGCACCCTGTGGCGCGCATCGCCGGTCCTCGCCGCCGCCGCGTTCGGGCGGCGCGCGCTCGGCCTTGTCCGTCAGCGGGTGACGCCGCGACACCTGATCGACGCCGCCATCCGGCTCGCCGAAGGCGGCACCCTGCGCGGTGGCCTGAGCTTTGACCGGTTGATCGAGGACCACCCGCACGGCGTCAAGCTCGCCGAGCACCTGCGCCCGGACAGGCTCGGCGACACCGTGGTCCGCCGCGACCGCAAGGTGGCGCTCGACCACCCGGAGATCGCCGCCGAAGTCGCGCGGCTGCAGGAGCGCGAGGCAGACCCGGCCTTCCCGCTGCGCCTGATCGGGATGCGCGAACTGCGCTCGGAGAACTCCTGGATGCACAACGCTCCGCTGCTGCTGCGCGGGGGCCGGACACACACCGCGCGGATGCACCCCGACGACGCGGCGCGGGCGGGGGTCGGCGAAGGCGAGGCGATCCGGATCAGCTCCTCCCGCGGTGCCATCGAGCTACCCGTCACCCTCACGGACGATCTCATGCCCGGAGTCGTGGCGGTACCGCACGGCTGGGGCCACAAGGGCACCGGCCGCTGGCGGAGAGCCAACGCGGTCGGCGGCGCGAACGTGAACCAGCTCATGTCGACCGACCCCGAGGATCTCGAACGGCTCGCGGGCATGGCCCACCTCAACGGCGTTCCGGTCCGCGCCGAGGCGGTTGTCGCCGCGGGAGCCGGCGCTCCGGCAGAGGAAGCGCTCACCGCTCGCTGAACCGCTGCGGGCAATGTGCGCGAGACCGCCGGTCAGCTGAGATTGTCTTACAGAAGGGCTGGTTGTCGGGCGCCGAGAGTGCCATCATGAACGCGTGCCTCCGGTGCTTGAGCCCATCCAAGCCGCACGCCATGAGCATGTTGTGCAGTTCTACGACCACGAGGGCGAGTTCGTAGACGGGGTCGGCTCGTACTTGGTCGAAGCCGTATTCGATGGAGCCTCGGCGGTGGTCATCGCCACCCTGGACCACCGCGAGGCTTTGGTCGGCCGCCTGGAGGAGTACGGGATCGATACCGCTCGTGCCGTTCGCGAGGGCATCCTCGTCCTGCACGACGCCGCCACGCTGCTCGAGCGGTTCATGCCCGGCGGGGTGATCGACCGGCACGCGTTCTTCGATGTCGTCGGCGGCGTCATCCGCGAAGCCGCGCGTGACGGCCGGCGCGTCCGGGCGTTCGGCGAGATGGTCGCCGTCCTCTGGGAAGCCGGTGACGTGCTGGCCGCCATCGATATCGAGGCCCTGTGGAACGATCTGGGTGCGGAGCTGCCCTTCACGCTGTACTGCGCCTACCGCACTGACACCGTCGCGGGCCACGAGCACTCGGATGCGCTCAATGAGGTCTGCAGCCTGCACGGCACGGTGCTCTCGAGCGCCGACGACGAGGGCGTCGTCACGGCGAGCTATCCCGTGGACCCGGCCTGCGTCGCCGAAGCGCGGCGCATGGTGGCCGCCGCCGCTCGGCGCTGGGGGCACGAGCGCATGCTCGTCACCGACGCCGAACTCGTGGCGTCCGAGCTTGCCGGCAACGCCCTGCTGCACGCCCGTACGCCCTGGGAGATCTCGGTGCACCGCTACGGGCCGATGATGCAGATCGCCGTCCGCGACGGCTCGCATGATCTGCCGGCCGTCCTGCCGCCCGACCCCGCCCGGGAGTCGGGTCGGGGCATGCACCTCATCGACAAGATCGCCCGGCGCTGGGGCGTCGACGTCGACGAGGCGGGCAAGACGGTCTGGGCGCAAATCGGCCGCTGACCGTCCCTACGCTCGCTCGCCGATGATCGTCGCGGGCCTCGAGGCCGACCAACTGCCGCTGCTCGTACGGGCGTAAGCGGGTGTTGAAGCGCGAAGGAAAGCTGGTCGCGGTGGTGACGCTCTGCGCCGTGCTCCTGGCGGCTGTCCTCATCGTGGGGTTGCGGGATCGCCAGAACGCTGCCGCGGGCGCTCAGCTCACACCGGTCGGGGAGCGGCCGGCCGCTGCGGTGGAGTCCGCGGCCGGCTTCCCGCGCCCGAGCAGCCCGGAGGCACGGCGGGCGCTGCGCCGCCTGGCGGCGGAGTCCGATGCCCTCCTCGATGAGTCCCTCGAGGACCGCCTGGACGCGTTGCGGGGCGCTCCGGTCGTGGTGAACGTGTGGGCGTCATGGTGCCCGAGTTGCCGGGCGGAGTTCCCGGCCTTCGCCGAGATGGGTCGCCGGTACGCGGGCAAGGTGGCGTTCATCGGGCTCGACGCCCGTGACGACCGCAGAGAGGCTGAAGCATTCTTGCGAGAACTGCCGGTCGGCTTCCCGAGCATCTTTGATCCCGATGCCGTGCAGGCCAGAGCGATCGGCGCGGGCCTTAGCTGGCCGACGACGGTCTTCTTCAACGCGGGCGGAGAGCGCACGTTCGTGCGCCAGGGTGGCTACGCCTCCCGAGCGCCCCTCGACGCCGACATCCGCACGTACGCGCTTCAGGATTGAGCCGGCGCCGGAGCGTCGGCCGTCCACGGCCAGTCACTCCTGACCGACGTCAGCGAATCGTCGAGCGCGGGCATCGGGGCGGGGGCGGAGGCGGGGGTGGTCACGCGCTCCATGCCGGAGGTCGAGCTGTTCTCCGGCTCGGCGGTGGAGGGCGCGGTCGAGCCGGTGCCGGCCGAGCTGTTCTCCGGCTTGGGAGCCTTCTCCGGCTTGGGCGTCTTCTCCGGCTTCGGCGTCTTTTCCGGCTTGGGCGTCGCGGCCGGCGCGGGCGCAGAAGTGGTGACGGTCGAGTCGTCGGGCTTCGGCGTCTTCTCGGGTTTGGGCGTCTTTTCGGGCTTGGGTGTCTTCTCGGGCTTCGGTGTCTTCTCGGGTACCGGCGTGCTCACCGGCGAGGGCGTGTTCTCGGGCACCGCGGTGCCGACCGGCGAGGGCGTTGGCACTGGCGACGGCGGCGTGCCGGTTCGCGCGGGTCTGGGGCTCTTGGGCGGCGTCGTGTGCGACTCCTTCCCGGGCGGGCGTGCGCCGGGACGCGACCGGGTCGGCTTGGGCGAGGACTGCTTGCGGGTGGGCTTGCTCGATGCCCTCTGCTTGTTCTCGTCCTTGCGCCGTCTTACGGGGCGCGTCACCGCCTGCTCGGTCACGCGCACTCGCGGCAGGTCTCGGGCGTCCGCGTCCGCGCCCAGGTTCTCGACGAAGGCGATCGTCCGCTTGGCGGGCGCGTCGGTCGAGACCGGCTTGGGCTGCGCCTGTGCCGCACGGCGCGGGTCGGGGGCCGCCGGCCGCACGACGGACTCGGCCACGGCGGCGACGCCCAGAGCGGGGGCGGCGACCGCGGCAGAGGACGCGAAGACCGGCACGCTGTTGCCGAACGTCGCCTGGGCAGCCAGCTGACGAACCGGCGTCAGCGCCCCGCCGAGTCCGCTGCCGAGGGCCCACCAGCCGACGGAGCGCCGGCCGGAATAGAGGCCGGCGAAGGCGTCGACGGCGTTTCGGTCCAGCGCGATGCCGGCCTCTTCGCGCAGGACGCGCAACGCATCGGAGTGCGGGCGCGCGGCACGGTACGCGCGTGTGGAGGTCATGGCGTCGAACGTGTCCGCCACGGCGATGATGCGAGCCCCGAGCGGGATGGCGTCGCCCACGAGCCGTTCCGGGTAGCCGGTTCCTCCGAGTCGCTCGTGGTGGTAGCGAACCATGGCGACCGTCTCCGCGTCGAGCAGCCCGGAGAGCAGCGCCGCACCCTGGCCGGGGTGACGCTTGACGATCTCGAACTCGGCGTCCGTCAGGCGCCCGGGCTTGTTCAAGACCGAGCGCGGCGTGCAGATCTTGCCGATGTCGTGCAGCAGCGCGGCGGTGCGCAGCCGCACGATCTCCTCCTGGGGCAGGTCGAGCGCGCGGCCGATGGCGACGGAATGTCGTGCGACGCGAAGGGAGTGCCGTCGGGTATAGACATCGCGGGCTTCGAGAAGCTCGCTCATGCGCTGGAGCATCCGGAGACGTTCGGCGGGGTTCTGCCCCGCGTACCTGCTCACCGCATCCGTCCCGAGACGCTCGAGCTCGCGCTCGGTGCGCATCCGGCGCAGCCATCCCCAGACGAGGAGGTCGCTGAAGAGCAGCTCGCTCGACTTGCCATGCCGACGCCAGATGCGCGCGCCGAGCTCGGCGAGGGCCAGAGACATGGTCATCGACAGCACGATCGAGATGACGACGTCCAGCGGCCGGTTGGCGACGGGGAGCATCCACACCGTCGCAAGCGGCAGAACGATCACAAACGACGTTGCCGCAACCACATACGGCCACCGGCGTCGTACGGCTTCCCCAGCCCTGACTCTCCCCGTCATATCCCCCGCCTCGGTCACCTGATCCGTCAGGTTGAGAACTAACCTACGGATCTGGACACACGATGGCAAGCCAAATCGACCGTCATCGGCAGACCGTCGGTCAGGCTTTAGCCGGTGCTGACCTGTCGTCAGGCGACCGCCGAACACCTTCTGGTTTCTGTCAGGTGGTCTACAGGGCCAATTCCACCTATCCAGCAGCCGGTCATGGGATGCTTCGTCAGTGCACGCTGACGACATCAGCCTGCGTCGCGCCACCTATCGGCTTTTCGTCCAGTCTCGGGCGTGCCCCGTCGGTCGACGAGACCGCGACCGACGTGGGCTGGGACCGCTCAGCTGTCGTCGCCGGGTGGCGCCGCCTTCACGAAGCGCATGCGCTTGTGCTCAACCCGGCCACCGTCGAGATCCGCATGGCCAACCCGTTCTCCGCGGTACCCACCGCCTACCGCGTCCTCGCCGGCGACCGCTGGTGGTACGCGAACTGCGCGTGGGACGCCTTCGGCGTCTGCGCCGCGCTGCACGTCGACGGTCGGATCGAGACCTCGTGCCCCGATTGCGCGGAGCCGATCGCGGTGGATGTGGTCGACCAGCGCCCGTCGGACGAGGGCCTGCTCTTTCACTGCCTGGTCCCCGCGCGGCACTGGTGGGACGACATCGTCTTCACTTGAAGCACCATGAACCTCTTCCGGTCGGAGGAGCACATCACCGCATGGCTCGGCACCCGCCCACCCGGTATGACGATCCCGGCCGGGACGCTGAGTGCCCTCGCCCACCGATGGTGGGGGGATCGGCTCGACCCTGGATGGACCCCGCGCTCTATCGACACGAGTCAGGCGTTGCTCGACGGGCTCGGCCTGACGGACGATTTCTGGCGGCTGCGCCCGGATCTGTGATGCTGGGTGTCCTGTTCCAACCATGAAAGGAGCACGACATGGACGAAGCAACCCTTCGCCCCGTGGTCGAAGCCCACGCACAGGCGGTCTGCGATCCGATGGACGCGGCCCACGTCCAGAGCGATCTCATCGACGAGTTGCATCCGCAGCTGCCGGCGATCGCACAGATGCTTCCGCAGCCGGTGCGCTCGGCGAGCGTCGATTCGCTGGTGATGGCCGACGACCACGCCACGGCCCTCATCACTTACACGGGTGACGATTCCTCGCTGACCCTCAGCTCGCGCTGGGAGGATCGCGGCGCCGAGCATCCCCAGGTGGTGTCGGCCGCACCCGTCGAGCCCCAGTAAGGGCTCGACGAGGGCCGGCCGCCGCTACTCCTCGTCGGGCATCGACACGCGCACGCCGTCGCTGTCCTGCTCCGGGCCGGATCCGTTCGCGCCCGTGGTGGCGTGGTGGCGGCCGTTGCCGTTCTGGACCGCGGGCTCGGTGTCGTCGCCGCGGTAGGGCCCGGGCTTGGGGCGCGGCTTGCCCCCCGGCAGCGCCAGACGCAGGATGGTCCGCTGGACCTGGCCGAGCTGGGACAGGAACGGCCCGGTGTTGTACGGGAGGTCGTAGCGCTCGCAGATGTCCTTCACCCGCGGGGCGATCTCGGCGTAGCGCGTGCTCGGCATGTCCGGGTAGAGATGGTGCTCGACCTGGTAGCCGAGGTTGCCCGAGACGACGTGGAAGAGCGGGCTGCCCTCGATGTTGGCGGCGCCGAGGAGCTGACGGACGTAGAAGGCGCCGCGTGACTCGTCCTCGGTCTCCTCCTGGGTGAACGTGTACGTCTGGTCGGGGAAGTGCCCGCAGAAGATGATTCCGTAGGCCCACACGTTGCGCACGATGTTCGCCGTGAAGTTGGCTCGCAGCGTGGTGCGGAACGGCTCGCGGAAGGCGCGCCGGCCGATGAGCTCCTTGAGCACCTGCTGGGGCGCGCCGGACGGCTTGCGCGGATCGACCTTTGCCCGGGCGCGGCGCAAGGCTCGCTTGGCCTTCGCGCGCTTGCCGAACGCCGGCCGCGCGCCGTCGATGCGCCCAGAGGCGAGGATCGCCTCGACGGCGAGGTTGGCCAGCCCGCTGAGGGCGGGGAAGACGACGTAGTCCTTGACGATCTGGTGGCGCGCTTTTCCGGCCATCCCCTTGAGCTCGCGCAGCAACTGCTCCTTGGACTTCTCTCCCGCCTTGATGGCGTCGAAGTCGAGGTCGTGCGCGGCCACGCCCCACTCGAAGAACGCGGCGAGGATCAGGTTGTAGAAGGGCTGGAAGAGGTAGACCGGATGCCACTTCTGGTGCGGATCGATGCGCATGATCTCGTAGCCGAGATCGCGGTCCTTGCCGCGGATGTTGGTGAACGTGTGGTGGACGTAGTTGTGGGAGTGCTTCCACGCTTCCGCGGTCGAGGCGGAGTCCCAGTCCCACGCCGAGGAGGAGATCTGGGGGTCGTTCATCCAGTCCCACTGGCCGTGCATGACGTTGTGGCCGATCTCCATGTTCTCGAGGATCTTGGCCAGCGAGAGCCCGGTGGTGCCCACCGCCCAAAGCGGCTTGAAGCGTGAGCCGAGCAGGACGACCCGGCTTGCCACCAGCAGCTGACGGTGCATCTGGATCATGCTCGTGATGTACCGCCGGTCGCGGTCGCCGAGGTCGTTGAAGACGTCGTCGTGGATCGCGTCGAACTCCTTGCCCAGCTCCTCGATCTGTTCCTCCGTGAGGCGGGAGAGGGGGCTTTCGATCATGGTTTGCATGGGAACCTCGCTGAGTAGCTCAAAGGGCAATTTCGACTGCCCCTTCAGGGGCGTTGACGCACGTGCGGATCATCTCGCCCTCGGACCCGGAGACCTTGCCGGTCCGTAGGTCGCGAACCTGGCCGGAGCACAGCTTTCCGACGCAGGTGTGGCAGATGCCCATCCGGCATCCGTAGGGCAGGGTCGCGCCGGCGTCCTCGCCGGCGACAAGGATCGGTTTGGAGCCGTCGCTCTCGGCCTCGATGTCGGAGTCGAGGAACTTGACGGTGCCGCCGTCGCCCTGCTCGGCGTCACCCTCCCCGGCCACCGGCTGGAAGCGCTCCATGTGCAGCTTGTCGCAGTCGCCGTGCTCGTCCCAGTGGGCGTCGAGCGCGTCGAGCAGCTCGGCAGGCCCGCTGATGAAGGCCTCGCGCTCTTTCCAGTCAGGGCACAGCTCGTCGAGGTCCTCGGGGCCCATCCGGCCCATCTCGTCCGTGAGCTGCTCGTGCAGGCGGAAGCCATCGTTGCGCTCGTGGATGCGGCGCAGTTCGGCGCCGAAGATGACGTCGTTGGGGTTGCGAGCGGAGTGCAGCAGCACGACGTCGTTGAGCTCCCCGCGCGCGTCGAGCGCCCGGATCATGCTCATGATCGGGGTGATGCCGCTGCCGGCGCTGATGAAGAGCAGCTTCTCCGGCAGAGGATCGGGCAGGGTGAACACGCCCTCCACGCCGCCGAGCCGGACGATGGAACCCGGGTGCGCCTCGCGGACGAAGTGCGGCGAGACCTTGCCCTCGGGGACCAGCTTCGGGGTGATGGAGATGCACCCGTCGGGCCGGCCGGGGTCGGACGTCAGCGAGTAGGCGCGCCAGTGGTGGACGCCGTTGACGACGACGCCGATGCGCAGGTACTGGCCCGGCTCGTGGCCCTCCCACTCCCAGCCCGGCTTGATGACGATCGTCGCCGCGTCGTCGGTCTCGCGCTTGATGCGCTCGATGCGGCCGCGCAGCTCCTGCGTCGACCAGAGCGGGTTGATCAGCTCGAGGTAGTCGTCCGGCAGCAGCGGGGTGAACATCGAGCGCAGCCGCTTGAGCACCCACAACCGCCATTGCGGGACTTTTGGTGTCGCGCCGCGTTCAGCCACGGGATCGATGAGAACGTCTGTCAACCATTCGTTCTCACCGTAGCAACTTTTGCGTACACTGGGCCGTAATGGCCGCTGCCACAGGCATGACGATGAGGCGCGAGCGCGAGCGCGATCTCGTCGAAGCGACGCGTGGGCTGTTCGACGAGCGCGGGATGCTCGACGCCCCGATCGACGAGATCGCCAAGGCGGTCGGCATCGCCCGCGGGCTCATCTACCGGCAGTTCTCCTCGAAAGAGGAGCTGTACGTCCTGACCGTCACGCACTACCTGGCCGAACTGGCCGAGATCCTCGACGACGCGATCGACTCCGACGCTGATCCGCTCGCGCAGCTCGAGAGCGGCATGACCGCCTACGCGGCCTTCTGCGCACGCTACCCCGCGTTCCTCGACATCTCGCTGTCGCTCATGCACCGGCCGGCGCTCGAGCTCCAGGCGACGATCTCGGACTCGGTCTGGCTGCGCCTCGGCGACAGCATGAGCGGCTGCATCGGCCGGCTGGTGGTTGTACTCCAAGACGGAGCCGCCGCGGGTGTCTTTGCCGTCGAGGACCCGGATTTCATGGCGTCGGTGCTGTGGACGCAGGTGCTCGGAGCGATGCATCTCGCTCGCAGCCGCGTCGGCGTCACCCAGACCGCCGCAGGCGCCACCGACCTGTTCCGGATCGACCCGGAGCGGGTCATCCGCACGTGCGTAGAGAGCGCCATCGCCACCGTTCGCCGCGCATAGTCCTCATCCAGAAAAGCGGGAGGGCATCGTGTGAGAGGCTTCCGTGATGAGCACGATCGACGCGCCCGCCGGCACCATCGGGCTTCTGAACCCCCACCACTACGACGCGGCCGAGTTCGACGAGCCCACGCGCCGGGTGCTGCTGAACACGATCGCCTGGTTCGAGGCCAAGGGCAAGAGGGCCCTCACGAGCGAAAGCCTCACCGACGAGTGGTACGCGGACTTCATCGAGTTCCTCGCGGCCGAGCGCGCGTTCGCGACGCTGCTGACCCCGGCGCGTGACGCGGACGGCGCTGAGGGCAAGCGCTGGGACACCGCCCGCAACGCCGTCTTCAACGAGATCCTCGGCTTCTACGGCCTGCCGTACTGGTACGCGTGGCAGGTGACGATCCTCGGCCTCGGCCCGATCTGGCAGTCCGACAACGACGCGGCGCGCGCGCGGGCGGTCGAGCAGCTCGAGGCCGGCGGGGTGTTCGCCTTCGGGCTGTCGGAGCGCGACCACGGCGCGGACATCTACTCGACCGACATGGTCCTGACGCCGCGGGACGACGGCGGCTTCACCGCGAACGGCGGCAAGTACTACATCGGCAACGGCAACGTGGCCGGGATGGTCTCCGTGTTCGGTCGCCGAGCCGACGTCGAGGGGCCCGAGGGCTACGTCTTCTTCGTCGCCGACAGCCGACACGAGAACTACAAGCTCGTCAAGAACGTCGTCGCGGGCCAGATGTACGTGAGCGCGTTCGATCTCGAGGACTATCCCGTCACCCCGGGGGACATCCTGCACACCGGCAAAGCCGCGTTCGAGGCCGCGCTCAACACCATCAACGTCGGCAAGTTCAACCTCGGCTTCTGCGCGATCGGGATGGCCGAGCACGCGTTCTACGAGACGGTCACGCAGGCGGAGAACCGGGTCCTCTTCGGCGGTCGCGTCACGGAGTTCGGGCAGGTGCGACGCATCCTCACCGAGGCCTACGCGCGCCTGCTGGCGACCAAGCTCTACGGCTCGCGGGCGATCGACTACGTGCGCACGGCCAGCCTCGAGGACCGCCGCTATCTGCTCTACACGCCGCTGAACAAGATGCGCGTGACGATGGAGGGCGAGCGCATCATCAGCCTGCTCGGCGAGGTGATCTCCGCCAAGGGGTTCGAGCGCGACTCCTACTTCGAGACCGCCAAGCGCGGTGTCGGGGGCCTGCCGAAGCTCGAGGGCACGGTCCACGTCAACCTCGCGCTCGCGCTGAAGTTCCTGCCGCAGTACCTCTTCGGCACCGCGGATCTCACGGCGCCGCCCGTACGCAAGGAGGCCGCCGACGATGCGTTCCTCTTCCGCCAGGGCCCGACCCGCGGCCTGGGCAAGATCACCTTCCCCGACTGGCGTCCGGTCTTCGACGCCTTCGCGCACGTCCCGAACGTCGCGCGCTTCCGCGAGCAGGCCGACGGGCTCGTCACCCTGCTGGAGAAGGCACCGCTCACACCCGACCAGATGAAGGATGATCTGGACTTCCAGCAGTGCCTCGCGCAGATCTTCACGCTCGTTCCTTACGGGCAGTTGATCCTCGAGCAGGCGCAGCTCTCCGACACCCCCGTGGAGATCGTCGACCTGGTCTTCGAGACGCTCGTGCGCGACTTCTCGACCACGTCGCTGGACCTGCACGGCAAGGCGTCCTCGACGGCCGAGCAGCAGGCCTGGGTCCTGGCCCACGTGCGCAAGCCGGTGATCGATCGCGAGCGCGATGCGCGCGTGTACGAGCAGGTCCGCGCGCTGGCGGACGCCTACGTCATGCCCGACTGAGCTCCTCGGCGAGGGTGCGCGGCTGCCTCAGCCCGCGAGGTCGAGCTGGATCGACTCGTCCGTCGGCTCCCCATCCTCGCCCTCGATCCCGCAGGCGTACGAGCGGGCTCCCTTCTTGGCGGTGCCGGTGCCGTTGACGCCCGGAGTGAAGCCCTCGAACCAGTCGAGATACGCCGAGTACGTGGCGTCGACGATCTGTCCGCCGTCGAGGCGGCCGCTGATCGTCGTGAACAGGGTGCCGCCGCCTGGGACCAGCTCTCCGTCGATCGTGAGCTGCGCGTTCGTGGTGGCGTACCGGTCCTCGAGCTTGAACGTCCCATCCGGGGCGATGTCGGCGGGCTCGTACACCGTTGAGGTGGAGTACGAGTTGAGCAGCACATCCTTCCCGTTGCTGGGCGGGCAGATCATCGCGTGCTGCGCGCGGGCGGTGACGATGCCCTGGTGGTCGGGAGTGAGGCGGATGGCGACCGGGTCGCCGTTGTCGCCCGACCCGAAGTAGGCCTCGACCGGCTCCTCGAGCGGGGCGGCCTCGAGCGGCGCGAGCACCGTGACGTCGAGTTCGACGTCGTCACAGGTCTCCCCGCTGCCGCCGTCCTCGAGCGACACGCCGGTCATCGTCGCCGTTCCGGAGGCGCGGCCGTGCTCGGTCACCTCCCCGGTGATCGTCAGGTCGTCGACGACCGCGGTCGACCCCTGCGGCCGCGAGCCGGTGAGGGTGAACGTCCCCTCGTCGAGCGGCATCTCGCCGGAGAGGTCCTGGATGACCCGCACGTAGCGGTCACCGCACTTGGCCGGGATCTCGGCGACCGACCCGGGCTTCACCTCGCCGTCCTCGACGGACAGCGCGATGTACGAGTTCCCGAAGTGCGGGGCGCCCGCGACGTACTCGTCCTCGATCGTCCCTCCGTCCCAGAACACGGAGGCGGTGCCATTGCCGGCCGACGAGGAGTCGGCGTCCTTGGCGGCGGTCGACGTCTTCTCGTCCGCGCCGCAGGCGGACAGGGCGAGGCTCGCGATGGCGGCCGCGAGCACGAGGCGGGTGGTCATCCCAGTATTTGAGCCGGTGTATTGAGCGGCGACGCGCCAAATTGATCAGCGGTCAGGAATCAGGGCGAACCCTGAACCTGCTTGCCCTTGCCCGAGGCGCGGTGGTTGATTCGCCGTACGTTCGGCAGCGGGTCGTGGCACGCGGCGAGGGTCCGCCCGTGAAACGCCTTGCCGGATGGGCAAGGGCGGCTGCCGTCCTGGGCTGCGTTGCTGCAATCACGCCTCGCGGTCTCCGATGTCGTCGCCGACGACGACAGGCGCCGGCCGCACCGGGGATCCTCGGAACGGTTCGGCGGCTAGCGCCGCCCGAGCGGCTCGGAGCGCGGCGCCCGGTGCATCTTCCGCCCGCCGTAGATCACGCGGCCCCCGCGCTTGGCGTACTCGAGCCAGGTCACGCTCGGCACCTGGCCGACGCCCGGCCTGCTCCAGTCGCAGACTCCGTCGGGGAAGACCGCCTGCAGCCGCGCCCACTGGCCGTCGGAGAGGGCCACGCCCAGCGCCTCGCGCTGCAGCGGGCCCAGCGCGCACTTGACGATCTCGTTGAGCTCGTCGCCGCCCGCCACCTGGCGCGGCGTGCCGTAGCGGGTCGCCAGCTCCTGCTCGCAGAAGTCCAGCTCGCAGCGGTCCGCGACGTCGGCGGGCCGGTCGGCGGCGATCTTCTTCGCTCGGGAACGCTTCGAGCGGTCCGCCGCCACAGCCGTGAGCCAGCGGTCGACGGCGTCCAGCGCCTCGGCGGGCCAGTCGAGGTCGCCGATCAGGGGCGCCGGCCCGAACCACAGGACAACATTGTCCAGGTGGCCCTGCGAGCGCAGCATCCGGTCGCGGATCCACCAGGTGTGCGCGTAGTCGTGGGCGGCGCCCGGATCGGGCCCGGCGTGGTCGACGATCACCACGCCGCCGAGGTTGGCGCCCTGGTTGATCATGCCGCTGCGGTACGCGTTGCGGACGGCCCGGGTGTCGCCCTGGAGGCGCTCCGGCACCGGGTTGAGGTCGACGTCGCCCCCGCCGATCTTCTCGTTGAGGTCGACGAACTGCTCCGGGGTGATCTGGGCCTGTCGCGCCACCTCGAGCCCGTAGACGATGCCGGCGTTGCCGAACGGCTGGCCGGCGAAGCCGAATCCCGCGCGGCGCTCCTGATCGGACCACACCGCACGCGGGCGCGGGGCGAAGATCGACTTCATGTAGTCCAGGATCGAGCAGCGCACGCCCGCCGGGTTCGTTTCGGGGTCGTAGGCCTGCTCGGCCGGGACGCAGTCTCCGATGGGGTTGGTGGCCGCCTTGAACAGGCCCTCGTCCGCGACGATCGCGTTGGCCGGGTCCGGCCGGCCCGCCACGAGCCCCCACTGCGCCGGCGTCCAGCCGAGCGCCAGCCGCGCCGGATCCTCGAAGTAGTTGCGCAGCAGGTGGTAGTCGGCGAACTGCGCGCCGGCGGTCATGGTGTCGGGGTAGGCGCACGTGATCACGAGCCCGTCGTAGACGAGGCGTGGATAGGCGTTGGCGATTGTCTGCTGGGCGATGGAGCCGCCCGAGCAGCCCGTGCCGATGGTGTGGCGAATGTCGCCGTAGCGCTCGATCAGCCGCTCCTTGACCATCATCAGCGCCTCGGCCTCGCGCGCGACGTTGCAGTTGTGCCCCGTGTTGCCGAGCGCCGACGTCATCACCGCGAACCCGCGCCCGAGGGCGGTGATGTAGCTCTGCTCGTACCCCGGCGCCTCCGGGATCGTGCCGCTGAAGTCGTCCGTCGGGGCGTTGCCCACCCGGTAGTCGCCGCCGCAGTTGCCGCCGTGCGTGATGAGCACCTTGCGGTTGAACTGCGCCTGCGGACGCCAGCGGCGCCACGGCGCGTCGGGATCGAAGAGGGTGAAGATCTTGTACTGGTCGCGGTCGAGGTAGCCGAGCTCGCGACGGACGATGAACGGCACCTCGAGGCCCTCGTCCGTTGTGGTGGTCGCGACGTCGGACGGCGGGTCCTCGGGGTCGTACTCCTGCAGACCGCCCGCGGTCGGATCCGTCGAGCGGTACAGGAACGTGTACTCCGGCGGCTGGTTGCAGTCCGCGTCCACCGCCGCGTCCTGGCAGCGCCACGGCTGCACCTGAGGCCCGGCGAACACCGGTCCGCCGGCGGGATGGTTCGTGATCACCAGGCGCGCTCCGCGCCCGTTCGCGCGCCGCGCGGTGAGGACGTTGCGCCCGACCGCGAGACCGCGGACGATGCCCTCGAAGCGCCCGGACGGCCGGAGCCGGAACGCGCGCCGGACGTTGCGCCCGTTGAGGCGAACGCGCAACGCTCCCTTCGGCTTGCTGATGGACACCAGCGCCTGCCCGTCCGACACGAGGTCAGCGCGCGGATTGGAGCGCACCTTGATCTTCAGCCGCGCGTCGGCGGCGGGCGCGAGCACGGCGGAGAGGCAGAGCAGGAGGGCGAGCAGACGGGACACGCCGCAAGCGTAGACACGCGCGGCGGTGGCGACCCCGGTTGCCAGTGGATCGCAGGACGTCTCACGGCCGGGTTCGAGCTAGCGACCTCCCCCGTGTGAAGCGCGAACGGCAGCGGCAAGAGACTGCGACGCTCTCGCTTTGTCGGCGGTGGCCTGACCGCCACGGCTTCGCGTCGGCCGACTCGGTCCGGCGAAGGGATCGAAGTCGGAGCCAATCGCGCGGGAAGTCCGCGAACCGGGGCCGGGCGCGCCGGGCCGGTTCACCGCAGGCGCAGGTCGAAGCGTCCGTTGCCGCCCTCGGCCAGGCGGAAGACGACGCGTCGCGTACCCGTCCTCACCTGCCGGCGGGCCACGGTGCGACCGCCGCGCAACAGCGCCACACGGGTCGTCCGGGCGGCCGGTACGCGACATGTCACCTTCACCTTCTTCGCACCCTTGGCGCGCTTGACCTTGCAGCGGACGGTGGTCCTCGGTCCAGCAGGTCCCTGCGGACCGGCGGGACCGGCGGGGCCGGCGGGGCCGGCTGGGCCCGGTCGGCCCGGTCGGCCCGGTCGATCCGACGCCGGCGGGGCCGGCGGGGCCGGTCGGCCCGGTGGATCCGACGCCGGCTGGGCCCTGCGGCCCGGCTGGGCCCTGCGGCCCGGCTGGGCCCTGCGGCCCGATGGGCCCGTCGTTCCCGCTGCCCTCGAGGGCCACGCTGCTGCTCGCGCCCGGCACGTTGTCGATGATCGTCAGCGCCGCCTGCCTGCTGCCCACGGACTGCGGAGCGAATCGGACCTGGATCGTGCAGGTTTCACCGACGGCGATCGCATCGCCGGTGCAGCCGTCTGCCGCAACGAGGAAGTCGGCGCTGTGCGTGCCGGTGGTCCGCACGCGGGTGACCCGGAGCGCCGCGTCGCCGGTGCTCTGCACGGTGATGGTCCGCGCCACCGAGGTCGTACCCACACCCTGCGGGTCGAACGAGATGGGACCGGCGGGGAGGGCCCTCGCGGCGGTGCTCGCGTTGAGCAACAGCGTGACGTTGTCGGAGGTCTGATTCGCGGTTGCGATGTCTGCCTGCCCGTCTGCGTTGAAGTCGCCGACGACGGCCGAGATCGGATCGTCACCGGTGGCGACTGGCGCACGTGCGGCGAAGCCGCCGTCGCCCCCGCCCTGCAGCACGGTGACGGTGTCCGTCAGTCCGCTCGTCACCGCCAGGTCGGGTCGGTTGTCACCGTTGAAGTCGCCGACCACGGTCGCACTCGCGCCGTTGATGGGGGTGGGCCCACCGGGCGCCGCCGCGAAGCCGCCGGCGCCGTTGCCCAGCGCGACCGTGACATTGCCGGAGCCGAAGTTGCCGGTCGCGAAATCGGGGAACGTGTCGCGGTTGAAGTCGGCAACGGCGATGGAGGATGGGTTGAGGCCGGTCGCGACCGGCCCACCGGACGCGGGTACGAAGCCGCCCGTACCGGTTCCGAGGAGGATCGTGGCGCTGGCTGCGCTGACATTGTGACGGAAAGATCGGGTATGCCGTTCTTGTCGAAGTCGCCGGCCGCAAGCGCGAAGGGTCCGGCCCCCACCGCGGCCGGGCTGCCCGGCGCCGACGCGAAACCGCCGGCGCCATCGCCCAACAGCACGGAGACGTTGGACGCGTCGCGATTGGCGGTGGCGAAGTCCTGCTTGCCGTCGCCATTGAAGTCCGACACCGCAACGGCGCGCGGACCGGCGCCGACGGGGATCGGGCCCCCGGCAGCCGGCGCGAACCCGCCCGCGCCGTTGCCGAGCAGGACCGTCGCGGTGTTCGACAGGCTCACCACGATGAGATCGGGTCGCGCGTCACCGTTGAATCTACCGGCCGCGAGCGCCCGCGGCCCGCCCGCGACGGCGACCGGGCCTCCGGATGCCTGCATGAAGCCGCCGGTGCCGTCGCCCAGCAGCGCGCCAACGGTGTTCGCATCGAAGTTGGCGGTGGTCAGGTCGAGCCGCCCGTCCCCGTTGAAGTCCGCCGCAGCGACGGCGATGGTGTTGTCCCCGGCGGTGAACGGGCTGCCGAAGCTGGGGGTGAGGCTGAACGCCGCGTGGGCAGTACCCGAACCCCAGGCGAGTCCGACCGCGATGCCCACCGTCATCAGTACGAGCCTTGCTGCGTGCATCCCCTGGCCTCTCCGTTCGAGCTCGGCACGCGCCCGCCGCGCCCTCGGCGTACTCAACCGGGCGGCTCGCAGAGGGTCAAGTCCGTTCAGGGCTACCACCGAGCCGGCGACCGAGGGCTGGCTTAGGCCGGCTGCGGTCGTTCGCGGGCCCCGGGAGTCGATCCGACGCTCAGGCGGTATCGGTCCGGCGGAAGGATCGGAGCCGCAGTGCCAGTTGTGCACGGTGGCTCTTGGCGGCGACGCCGCGACCACCGGACCAGTTTGGTGTTATTCATCGTGATGCGCCGCTCCCTCCTCTCCGTCGCCCTCGCGCTGGCAGTTGCCGCGCCCGCCGAGGCCGCCGAGAAACCCGCTGGCACCTACGTCGGCCTCGTCGGCGGCAACGCCGTCGCCGTCGTCGTCGGCCCGAACGGCGTCCGCGCTTTTGTCACCGACGGCGAGACCTTCGGCAGATGGCTCAAGGGCAAGGCGATCGGCCGCCTCGGCGACCTGCGCCTGCGCGTCAACAACCGCCTCCAACTCGGTGCGACCTACAGGGGCAAGTCAGGCTCTCTCGCCTACGAGGCGCGCCCCGGCGGTCTCTTCCGCTCCGAGATCGTCAAGGCGTCGGGCAAGACCAAGCTCGGTGGGTGGGTCGTGTTCGCCAAGCACAAGCAGCTCGGGGTCGTCCTCAGCCGTGGCAGGGTCGAGCGCGCGCCGTCGCTCGACCTCGCATCGCTCACCGCCGAAGAGTTCGTCGCTGGGCGCGTCACCACGCCCCGCTCTCAGCAGGCGGCTGCGCTTGACGTCGGCGACGACGGCTTCGACATCATCGAGCGCGTCCGCTCCTCGCTCCTTGGCAAGCCGAAGCGGCTTGCGCTGCCGGAGGGCACCGACGACGACGGGATCGTCGCCGTCTCCGCGGGAGTCCTCAGGAGAAGGTTCGGCTACGAGCTGCGTTCGGCGAGCGGTCGCAAGATCACCGGTATCACCGGCGTCACCGGTGGCCTGCGCCTGCGGAACCCGGTCGGCCTCACCCACACCGCCGTCAGCGCGGTGCACTTCCTCAACCTGCTGGGCGACGGCAGCAGTCGCCTCGACCTCAGCCGGGGGCCCGCCACCGCGCTGCGCATGACCGATGACGATCACTTCGTCAGCGTCGTCGACAAGCTTCGCCAGGACAATCCGGAGATCGACGACGCCATTGCCGCCGCCGACGAACCTGGCGATGTCTCGATCTACTCGCGGATCGCCCGCATCAGGCCGAAGCCCGCGACCGCGGCCGACGGCTTCCCGGCCGTCACCAGCGGCAGCCTGACCGAATGCACCGACACCGTCGTCACCGTCACCAGCCCGCCGCCGGCCAACCGTTTCCGGCTGGACTTCTGCGGCTACGCCGCGACGCGCTAGGCGCAACCAGGTCCCGGCGCCCGGACGGGCTCGCAGGTCCGTCCGAGGCACTCGTGCCGCGGACGGTCGAGGACCTCGTGTTCGGCTCTGGTACCGCTTTCGCGGCCGCCGGCGAACATGAGCTCCGGCCGATACATCCCGACCTTCACCGGACCACTGCGTTGCATAGGAGGATGCCTCTAAGTGTCGCGGCCAGAGATGGGGATCAGCGCGAGTTCGCGCTGCCCCGTTGCGCTGCCCTCACGCAGCCGCGCGCCAGCACGCGCTCAGGCCTGACGATCATCGTCCCCGCTTTCAACGAGGCGGAATCGATCGCTGACACCGTCCGGTCGCTGCAGCAGCAGACCTTGCCGCCCGAAGAGATCGTCGTCATTGACGACTGCTCGACCGACGGGACCGGCGACGTCGCTCGCGCGCTGGGTGTCACCGTGCTGCGGCCGCCCCGGAACACCGGCACCAAGGCGGGCGCGCAGAACTTCGCCCTCGAGCAAGTGACAACAGAGCGGATCATGGCGATCGACGCCGACACGACGATCGCGCCGGACGCGGTCGAACTGCTGCTCGAGACGTTCGAAGACCCTGATGTGGTGGCCGCGTGCGGCTTCGTCCTTCCGCGGGAGGTCCGCACCCTGTGGGAGCGGGGCCGCTACATCGAGTACCTGTTCGCCTTCACCTTCTTCAAGTCCATCCAGGACTACTACGAGAAGCCCCTCATCGCCTCGGGATGTTTCACCGTCTATCGCGCCGATGCGCTGCGCTCAGCCGGTGGATGGTCAACGCGGACGATGGCGGAAGACATGGACCTCACATGGACCTTCTACGCGGAGGGGGCCAAGGTGCGCTTCGTGCCGGAGGCAGTGTCCTATCCGATCGAGCCTTCCAATCTGTCGTTCTTCAGCAAGCAGCTGCGACGCTGGTCTCACGGCTTCATTCAGAACGTGCGAGTGCACTGGCGCAGCGTGCTGGGCATCAGCTTCCTGCGCTGGACCGTTGCGGTCGCGATGTGGGACGCCGTGTTCGCCTCCCTCGCTTACCTGATCATCTTTCCGCTGCTGGCGATCTTCGTCAGCCCGCTCGTGTTGCTCGTGTATCTCATCGATGCGCCGGTGGTGCTCATCCCGGCGCTCGTCAAGGGCCGCCAGCGCCGCGAAGTGCGCAAGGTGCTCGCGAGCCTGCCCAGCTTCTTCGTCGTGCGCATCGTCAACGGCTTCTTCATGCTGCGCGCGTTGTGGCTCGAGCTGGTCCTCAAGCGCCCGCTGACCGTCTACGAGAAGGGGCACTGACACATGGGACCCGGGCAACCAGGCATCGCCCTCGGCGGGCTGTTCTACCTCCTCCTGGCCCTGCTGGGACCGTTCGTGGAGCTCGCCCGCGCGCTGCGCGGCCGCAGCACAGCGGCCAGCAGACGTGTTGTCGCTCGTCACTTCGCCCTCGCGGCGACGATGCTCGTCGCGCTGGACCTGGCATACCGCGCCGCGACCCTGCTCTTTGCCCCGTCTGCCGATGCGCCCGCCGAGGGGCCCGCCGCGCCGAGCGCGAAACTGCCATCCGAAGGCCTCGTCGCACTTCCGGTCACCCCCGTGCTCTTGGGCCTCGCACTGCTCGCGACCGTGCTCGCGGCTACCAAGCTCGCCGACCTCGGCCTGCGGCTCGGCGCTGCGTCGCGCCGCAACCGCGGCCGGCCGATCACGCCGAAGGCGATCGAGGCGACCGGAGACTGAGCCGCTTCAAGCGGCGGGAGCAGTGCGCCGCCTGTCACGGCCCTGGTGGAAGCCCCACTTTCCCGGGCTGTCGTGAAATGGGCACGGCGGGTTTCGAACCAGCGACCTGCGCGTGAAGCGCGAACCGTGAGCTGGCAGAGTCCGCACCTCTGCTCGCTACTGATGACGCGATCGTTTACGGTTTCCGAGGTGCGTTTTCTCAATCGCTTGAAGACGGGCAACAAGGGAGTCCCGGGCCGGGCTCTGGTGTTGGTCAACCGGTCGCCAGGCCCGGAAACGGGCGAGTCGAGCCTGAGAACGATGCTCGACGTGCGTCTGTTGCCACAACCTGAAGGCGCCGGGCCGGAGGCAGACGTGCGTCAGCTCGTTGCGAGCCACCAGGCCCACCTCGTCACCGCGGGGATGGACGTGCCTGTGATGCTGGATCCCGACTCGCGGGAGCCGCTCGGAGTTCAGGAGGACTCGCTCGACGAGGCGATCGGGCGTTACTACCTCGAACTCGAGCCCGAGCACGGAACGTGGGAGGCCGCGATTCAGGCAAGGCGCAAGGAGCTTCGTCGGACTACTGGTGTCCTGGGCGACGTCCGTCACGGGCTGGATCAGCTCAAGGACGCCGGAGCCGCGGCCAAGGCGCTGCCCGGCGGACTCCGCGCTGCGGCGCGCGAATGGAAGGCCGGCGTCGCCGCCATGGGCGACGAGGGGCACCCGGCGGGCGAGCCCTTCGAGGGCGTCGGCTTCGACGAGTGGGTCGCAGTCAGGGTCGCTATGGCGCGCGGGTCAAGCCCGCCGGCTGCCCTCGAAGCGAGGTGGGCCGGCGTGGACGCGCACTGGGAGCTGCAGGTCAAGTGGAATGCAACCGCGCGCGGGATGTACGACCGGGCCATGCAGGAGGTGCCAGATGCAGGGCCTTCAGATGATGATGGCCACGGCGGGTTTCGAACCAGCGACCTCTCGCGCGTGAAGCGCGAACCCTGAGTCGGAAAACTCGCTCTGTACGGCCCTGTTGCGAGGTACGCGCGACTCCGGCACGGCCGCCCGATGTCGGTCGATCGCTGCGGACGTCGGCGGATTCGGCGGTCGGGAGTAGGACCACCGTCCTGTTCGGGTGACCCAGGACGTCCGGAAGGCTCGCTGCCCGCGGCGCTGTTTCACCGGGATCCGATAGCCCTCGAGCGCTCCTCGGTACCGTCGCGCTGCGTGGCCCTGGCCGGAGTCGTAGCCGCGCTCGTGGTCGGCTCGAGGTTGAGCGTCACGGCTCCGAGGCGGACATTCGTGTTGGCCACGGCCCAGTTGAACTGCGCGAGAACGGCCGGGGTGACGGTCCCGTTGAGTTCGGGGGCGGTGATCGCAAGCGTGCGGCACGCAGAGTCCGTCCGGGATGTCACGTCGCTAGAGAACCCGACCGACGCCCCGGCTCCTCCGCCTGTGTGCGACACCATGGATACCTGGAAGAGGGTGAGCGGGGCATCTGCCGCCGCGGTGTAGCAGTAGCGCACGGAGACGAGTCGCAGCCGCTCGCCGTTGATGGCGTTCGGCAGAACCGCCGGCATGACCAGGAGGCTGCTGCCGGCGGCGGTGCGTGACACCTGGAAGGCTTCGTTGAAGCGCGTGAAGGCGAGGGGATCGCCACTCGAGAAGGGCTCCCACCCGCGCGCGTCCAGGACGATCTGGACGATCCCCCGCTTGGCGATCTCGGCTCCGTTGATCCCATCGACTGTCTCGGCGTCGGCCGCCTTGGCGCCGGCGGCCAGGAACGCGGTGGAGTTGAGCCCGTCGAGCAGGTCGGCGTCGGCCGCCTTGGCGCCGGCGGCCAGAAAGGCGGTGGAGTTGAGCCCGTCGAGTAGGTCGGCGTCGAACGCCTTCCCGGTGGCGAGCAAGAAGCGGGAATCGCTGGTGGACTTGTCGTAGAACTCTGACGTGTCCACCGTCCCGGTCGGCCCGGTCGGCCCGGTCGGCCCGGTCGGCCCGGTCGCTCCGTTGGCTCCCGCGGCTCCGGTGGCTCCCGCGGCTCCGGTGGCTCCGGTGGCTCCGGTAGCTCCTGTGGAGCCCGCCGGGCCGGTCTTACCGCGGAGGGTCTTGCGCGCCTTTGCGGTCAGCCTGTCGGCTCCGATCGAATTCTTCTTGATCGTCTTGCCGGAAATGACTTTGGCCGCCGCGGCGGCCCCGTCGGCGATCGCGTCGCCCGCACCGGAGGCGAGGATGAGGGCGACCAAGGCGATGGCCGTCGCGGGTGACGGGCACTGGAATCTCAAGACGACGCGCTCCTCATGGATCGGGAGATCCGACCTTCTCCGCATCCGCTCGAGCTCCTTCACTCGCCGAAGGCCACGCCCGTTCGCTACCGCGTGCAATAGCGGCATCTCCAGCAGGCGGCAGCTTCATTCCCAAGCCGCGCATAGGCTTGATGCCCGAAGGCCGGAGGCTGACTGATGCTGGGGCCTTCGGAGGATGGGCACGGCCGGTTTCGAACCAGCGACCTCTCGCGTGTGAAACACGAGCGCAGATCGCCAGGGACCGCGTTACGCCGCGGTGTTCCTGGCGTGGTGCAGCCCCCGACCCATCGCAGATGTCGGGCGGATCCCCGCGGATGTCGTTGGATTCGGGCAGCGAAACGACTCTGCTGCCCAATCGGCGGCGACAGGCACCGCGCGGCGAGCAACGCGCTGTTGCTGCGGCTCGCCCGTCGGAGACGAGTGCAGCCATCTGCTCCGCCGATTCGTCCGTCATTACGTTCGGGCGCCGGACTTGCTCACGTGCGGATGCCCGACCTGCGGCCTGAGAGGTGGCTGCCCATCGCCGCGCTCGGCAGACCAGGCACCAGCCGGCGAGGTAGGTGACGGCGTCCGAGACCACAGCGGAGCGTCGCCTCGTAATCCATCGACGCGCCTTGGCGCCGGCCCGGGCGGATTGCCTCGGTGCCACCCAGTGAGGGTGAGCGGCCGGCGGAGACGGTGGAATCTCTGCGAGAGTCGCGCAATGCCAGATGGGAATCTCCGGGAGTGGGCGGCTGCGCGCGGCCTGAACTACGAGGCGGAAGGGCTTCTGCCGCCCATAGCGAGCGTGCTGAAGAAGGGACTCGGTGTCGGGACCCATCGCGTCGGCTTCAAGCTGACCCAGCACGAGGAGCGTGAGAGCCGCAACCTGTGCAAGGGGCACCTGCCGGGCGGGGTCGACGGGGTGCTCGCGCACCAGGGGGCGCTGATCGAGACCATTCGCGGCCAGAACAACGAGCGTCACATCAGCTTCCACGAGTGGACCGTGGTGGTCGCTCGCCTTCCGGAGCGATCCCGGGCGGCCCGGTGGGTCAGCGTCGACCCCGCGAACCAGCGCGGCCCGCTCGTCATCGGTTCGCCGGCGCCCGGCCCTCCGCGGCCCGAGGCGTTCACCGGCGAGCTCGACGGTCGGCTGTGGAAGGTCGAGCCGGTGGAGTCGCAGGAGACGCTCAGCGCGTTCGCGAACGAGGCGACACGGGCGGCCCTCGCGGCGGCGCCCGCGGAGACGCGCGTGGAGCTGCACGAGGGGGTCCTCTGCGTGTGGGTCGAGGGAGCCGTGGAGGACCCGAGCATTCTCGACGCCCTGTGCCGCGTCGCGAGCGGGCTCGCGGCAGGTGCGCGTCAGGCCGTCGCCGCGCAGCCGATCCTGGACGCCGCTACGTCCTGTGGCCCGCCGCAGCCGTCCGCCTACGAGTCCTACCTAGAGCAGGGAGCGGACCTCGTGAGCTGGTCGACGCCGCCCGCGAGCGTCGCCGCCGCGTTCGAGGCCTACCAGAGTGCGACGGAGGCGTCCGGGCGACCCATGCGCCGCCGCGTCGGCCTGCCGTCGCTGATCGCGTGGACGGTCGTCGGCGCAATCGTCGGCGCGTGCCTGTTGCCGTTGGCGTCCGTATGGCCCCCCGCGCCGCTCGCGGCGGCCGGCGTCTTCGCTGCCTGCGTGCTCATCGGCGTCGGCATGTCACGTAGAGAGAGCAGCAACATGGGCGAGAGGCTCGACGCGCAGCGGGCGGCGCCCTATGCCATCCACGCCTTCGCGCGTGAATACGCCCGCGCCCGCGGGCTCGCTCCCGAGGACCCGGAGGAGGTGCGCCGACGCTTCCCAGCTCCGCTCGTCGGCCACCCGTCGCGCGCCATGCACGGCGACCTTGGGGGCGTCCAGGGCCACCTCTTGATCTGGCGCGATTCGATCGACGACCAGCACTGGCTCCTCGCGGTGGTCCCGTCGCCGGGCACCGACGTCCAGGCTCCTGCGCCCTACCTCGCCGAGCGCGTCGGCGGCCTGCTCACCGTTGGCATCCAGGTCGAGAAGGATGACCGCGCCGTCGAGCGTCTGGACGCGCTCCGCGAACTCGCCGTGCGGCTCGGTGCGAGCGCCACGGTGCCAGCCAGGGCATGACTGGCGCACATTTCGTGTGCGCTCGCATCGGGGCGCCTCCTTCCTTGGAAGTTGCCTGTGCAGGGGGTTCAGGTAATGGGCACGGCTGGTTTCGAACCAGCGACCTCTCGCGTGTGAAGCGAGCGCTCTCCCACTGAGCTACGCGCCCTTCTGAGCGGGCCAGTCTAGAGGCGCGGTTTGCGTCGTGACGAGGGGCGACGTAGGCTCGCGCTGATCGAGCGGGAGCGACGAGGGGGCCGCATGGACTGGACCGAGCAGGCGAGCGCGATGGTGGACCATTACGAGGGTTTCCTCGTGCCGGGGATGTTCGCCGCCAGTGCGGAGATCCTCCTGGAGGCGGTGAGCGTCGGAACCGGCGACGACGTGCTGGACGTGGCGTGTGGGTCCGGGATCGTGAGCCGTACAGCCTCGGCGCGGGTGGGCCCCCAGGGATCGGTGGTCGGCGTCGACGTCACCCCGCCGATGCTCGAACGGGCGCGCTCGCTCGGGGCGCCCGACGGCGGAGCGGCGATCGATTACCTCGAGGGCGATGCGCTTGAACTGCCGGTGGACGACGCGGCGTTCGACGTCGTGGTCTGCCAGCACGGACTGCCGTTCTTCCCCGACAAGTCACGGGCGCTGGCGGAGATGCTGCGCGCGCTGCGGCCCGGTGGGCGGATGGGCGTCGCGTGCTGGGAGGCGATCGAACGCATGCCGGCCCGGGCCGCGCAGGAGCGCGCGCTGCGAGAGCACGTCGGCGCTACCGAGGCCGAGGCGCTGCGGATGCCGTACTCGCTCGGGCCCGAGGCGGTGGAGCGACTGCTGCGCGAGATCGACGTCGAGGATGTCTCGGTCCGGGTCGTCGAGGTGCCCACCTCGTTCCCCGGTACGCCCGAGGACATGGCCCTGCGGTCGATCCTCGCCACCCCCGTCGGCGCTCGCTTCGCGACGCTCGCGAGCGAGGTGCGCGACGCGTTCGTCGCACAGGTGGCGGGAGATGTCGCGCAGTACGACACGGGCGACGGCTACCTGCGGCCGCCGACGTTCGCGAGCATCGCCACCGCGCGGAAGCCAACCTGAGGGCGAGCCCCTGGCGGGGTGCCCGACGTTAGGTCCGCATATGACCCTCAGGGTCGGGCGCCCCTCCACGTGGACCGCGCCGGGTCTACGCCTCCGCGGCGCGGACCGCATCGCGGATGGCGGCGGCGGTCGCCTCCGCGGCCATCACTGAGACGGTGAGGAGATCGGCCTCGGCGTCGCCCCCGGCGAGCACGAAGGTCATGTCGCCGTCGAAGGCGGTCGACGAGGGGGAGACCGCGCGGGCGAGGCCGGCGCTCGCGGCGCGGGCGACGGAGAACGCCTCGAGCTTGGTCAGGCGCGCGTCCGTGCACACGCACACGAGCGTGGTGTTGGCGCGCTCGGTGCGGATGGGGGGCAGGATGCCCTCGGCGATCAGATCGACGGAGCGGACGAGCTCGCCGTCGCGGCGGGCGCCGGCGAGCACCGAGCCATCCGCGTCGAGCACGTCGCCGATCGCGTTCACCACGGCCACGGCCGCGACGGTCGCGTCGCCGGCGGGTAGCGACGCAGCGCCGACCCCACCCCGCGACCAGGCGCCGGGTCCGAGCAGCTTGCCGACCGTCGCCCCCGTCCCGGCGCCGACCGCGCCGCGTTCGACCACCGGCCGGGCAGCAGTCGCTGCCGCGTGCCCGGCCTCCGCGTCCGGCCACACGTGCGGAGAGCCGGCCATCAGGTCATAGACCACCGCGGCGCTCACCAGCGGCACAGGGGCGGCGGGGGTGGGGTGGCCCCGGCCCGCTTCGGCCAGCCAGCGGACGACGCCGTCGGCCGCGGCCAGCCCGAGCGCACTCCCGCCCGTGAGCAGGACCGCCTGCGGCCCGGCGGTCGAGGTCCATGGCGACAACAGGTCGGACTCGCGCGTGCCCGGCCCGCCGCCGCGCACCTCGCCCGAACCCACCGCGCCCGGGGGCGCGAGCAGGACCGTGCACCCCGTCATGCCGACGGCGTCGGTCCAGTGCCCGCAGGCGAATCCCTCGGGGAGCTCGACCTCCACGCCGCGGCGTCCTACCCCGGCGGCTGCAGACCCGAGGCGGGCCACTTCACGCACGCCTTGGGGGGTTGCGGGCCGCTCGAGTCCGGGACGATGAGGGCGATCGAGCGCCAAGTCGAGGGTGCCACCGCCGACAGCTCCTCGACGGCGACCTCGTTGCCGCTGCTCTTGAGCGGACGCGCCCAGTCGAAGGAGCCCGCGTCCATCGGCGTGTCGCAGCCCACGGTGGCCGCGCCGTAACGGACCGTCGAGGGTGCATCGAAGAAGTTCCACAGCGACGTCACCCGCACGCGCCGGCCCTTGCGCTGGAAGGCGACGATGCCCGTGGGCAGCCCGCTCGCGGCATCGCGCGGCGAGACCACCGCACCCGCCTTGGCCGTCGGGCCGGCCTTCGCGCACACGACGACCTCGTCCTCGACCTCGGGCCGGAAGACCCACGACAACCGCCGCGGGAGCCGCTTGCCGAGCTTGCGCTTGACGGTGACCACCCGGCGGTCACCGAGGCGGATCCGCGCGAGCGGCTTCGCCTTCGGAGCCTTCCGGCAGCCGCCCTTGACGAGCGCCACGGAGATGGTGTCGTCGCCGGCGTTGTCGTTGATGCGCAGTCCCGACACCCGCAGCCGCTTGCGCGAGAGTTGCTCCGTCGCCACGAGAACGCGCGCCGGGCCGGTGGCGACATCCCCGCGCAGCACCGTCACTGACGTCGGGGCCGCGCCGGCCTCGGAGGCTGACGTCGCCATACCCGTCACGAGCAGGAGTCCGAGCGCCACGGCACGCATGGGCCGACCCTACCTCCGATCCGGGCCGTGCGCCACTGGCCGTGTCCGTGCTCTAGCATCGGGTCCGGACCGTGCTAGGCGGGGACGTAGCGGAGCCCTGAACCCGCAATCCGCTCTAGCGGGGCCGAATTCCCTCTCGAGGGGCTCGGGCCTTCCGGGTCAGCGCGCCGCATGCGGTGTCGAAGGCCGGGTCCCATGCGGTGTCGGCCCGTGAACCAGGTCAGGTCCGGAAGGAAGCAGCCTTAAGCGGTCACCGACAGGCGCATTGGGACAGCCCAGCTGGAGCCGAGGTGTGGCGTCAGCGCCGGAAGACCGGTCTCGAAGGAGGGTGCACGGTCCGTTTGTCACCGTAGACTCAGACACCTCGATGGCCTCGCTGTACCGCCGCCACCGCCCGCGCACCTTCGCCGACGTGGTCGGCCAGGAGCACGTCGTGCGCACCCTGTCCAACGCGATCGAGCAGGACAAGGTCCACCACGCCTACCTGTTCGTCGGGTCGCGGGGGACGGGCAAGACGAGCATGGCCAAGATCCTGGCTGCGAGCCTGAACTGCGTCCGGGGTCCCACGACGACGCCGGACGGCACGTGTGAGTCGTGCCTCGCGATCGCCAGCGCGTCGAGCCTCGACGTCATCGAGATGGACGCGGCGTCGAACAACTCCGTCGACGACATCCGCGACCTTCGTGAGCGCGTGGGCTATGCGCCGATGGCGGGCACCCACAAGATCTACATCCTCGACGAGGCGCACATGCTCACGGCGGCGGCGTGGAACGCCTTCCTCAAGACGCTCGAGGAGCCGCCGCCGAACACGATCTTCGTGCTCGCGACCACGGAGGCCAACAAGGTTCTGCCGACGGTCGTCGACCGCTGCCACCGCTTCGACTTCGGCCGGCCGACGATCGCCCAGATCACCGAGGTGCTCCGGCGCGTGGCCGTGCAGGAGCACATCGAGGTGCCCGACGAGGCGCTCGCGCTCATGGCGCGCTCGGCCACCGGATCGTTCCGCGACGCGCTCGGGACGCTCGAGCAGCTCGTCTCCTACAGCGGCACGACCATCACGCTCGCGGACGTCCTCGCCGTGCTCGGCGCCGCCGACGCGGACCTGCTGTTCGGCACGATCGACGCCGTCGCCCAGGGCAACGCCGCCGACGCGCTGCGTGGGGCCGCTCGGCTCGCCGAATCGGGCCGCGACGTCAACCGCTTCTTCCGGGATCTCGAGACGCACCTGCGTGGGCTGATGGTCGTGCAGGCGCTCGGCGGCGAGGTGCCGGCCGAGCTGGCCCTCACCCCGGATGCCGACGCCCGGCTGCAGGACCAGGCCCGCCGGATCGGGCCCGCCGTCGTCACCCATCTGCTCGACCTGCTGGCCGGCGGCATGCGGGCGATGAAGGACGGTGCCGACGCGCGCACCCAGCTCGAGCTGGCACTCGTCAAGGCGGCCGATCCTGCCCATGACGCGAGCCACAAGGCGCTGCTGGCCCGCCTCGAGCGGCTCGAGCGCGGCACCGCCACCGCGCCGCCGCCAACCGTCCACGCGCCGGAGCAGCCGGCCACCGCGGCGGGCCAGAGCCGGGCTCGATCGGCCCCGGTGACCGTCGCCACGGTGCCCTCGCCGGAGCCTGCCGAACCCGCCGTCGCGGTCGCGGCCACGCCGGTGGAGGTCCCTGAAGCCGTGGAGCCCGCGGTCGCGGTCGCCGTCGCCCCCGCCGGTGGGGTCGACCAGATGCGCGATCTGTGGCCGGCGGTGCTCAAGGCGCTCGAGGGCGGTCTGGGCGACATGCTCAGCGGCACCGTCCCGCTCGCCCTGGACGACGAGAAGCTCACCGTGGCCTTCTCCTCGGCGGCGATGGTGCTCTTCAAGCACGCCGACAAGCCCGCCAACCGTGATGCGGTCGCCGCGGCGGTCAAGGCCGTCACCGGGCAGGCGCTGCGCATCAAGTACGAGCTGCGGTCGGACGAGGAGCTCGAGCTGGAGTCGGCCTCGGAGGAGGAGGACCCGCTGTCCGAGCACGACCTGGTCGACCGCATGCTGCACGAGTTCGACGCAATCGAAGAGGACCCGAACCCATGAACATGCCGCCCAACATCAACAAGATGCTCGAGCAGGCCCAGAAGCTTCAGGAGGAGATGGCCGCCGCTCAGGAGAAGCTCGCCGACGAGAAGGTGGAGTCGTCCTCCGGTGGCGGGATGGTCAAGGTCGTCGCCACGGGCGAGGGCCGCCTCGAATCGCTCGTGATCGATCCCGACGCGGTCGACCCCGAGGACGTGGAGCTCCTGCAGGACATGGTCCTCGCCGCCGTCAACGAGGCGCTGCGCCAGGCCGACGAGCTGCGCGAGAAGGCGATGGGCGACACCGCCGGCTTCGATCCCATGGAGGCGCTCAGCGGCCTCGGGCTCGGTGGACTCGGCGGAGGTGGGGGTGGCATGCCCGCCGGGCTTCCGGGCGGCATGCCTCCCGGCGCCGGCGGCGGCAACCGCGCCGCGCGCCGCGCCTCCAAGAAGAAGCGCTAGCGCTTGTATCCCGCGTCGATCCAGAAGCTGATCACGGAGCTCTCGAAGCTTCCGGGGATCGGCGGCCGGACGGCGCAGCGGCTGGCCTTCCACCTGCTGCGCGCGAGCCCGGACGATGCTCTCGGGCTCTCGGACGCGATCCGCGAGGTCAAGGAGCGCATCGGCCTGTGCGAGGTCTGCTTCAACCTCGCCGAGGGTCCGCGCTGCACCATCTGCGCCGACGCGCGGCGGGACACGGGCTTGATCTGCGTGGTGGAGGAGCCGGGCGACGTCATCCCGGTCGAGCGCACGAGCGAATACCGCGGCCTCTACCACGTGCTCGGCGGCGCGCTGAGCCCGATCGACGGAATCGAGCCCGAGGACCTCAAGATCGCCGAGCTGCTGCGGCGCGTGACCGCGCCGCCGGAGGTCCGGGTCACCGAGGTCGTGCTGGCGACCAACCCGACGACGACCGGCGAGGCGACCGCGCTCTACATCGCCGACGCGCTGCGGGTCCAGTCGCCGGGCACCGCCGTCACCCGCCTCGCTTCCGGCCTGCCGGTCGGCTCGGATCTCGAGTACGCCGACGAGGTGACGCTGGGTAAGGCCTTCGCCGGCCGGCGCGCGCTGTGATCATCGACGCCTGGACCCAGCACCCGACGGAGCGGTTCCTGCGCTCGGACTGGCTCGCGTCGCTGCGCCGCTGGTCGGGCGACGAGATCCCGCAGGGCGAGATCCCGATCGACGTGACCATCGCCGCGATGGATGCGGCGGGCGTGGCCAAGGCGACCCTCTCGGCGTGGCACGGCCCGCAGGGCGCGCTCATCTCCAACGACGAGGTCGCCGGGTTCGTCGAAGCCCACCCCGATCGCTTCGTGGCGCTTGCCAGCGTCGACATCGCCAAGCCGATGGAGGCGGTCCGCGAGCTGCGCCGGCGCGTGACCGAACAGGGCTTCCGCGGGCTGCGCGTGCTGCCGTGGCTGTGGGAGACGCCGCCGACCGACCGGCGGCTGTACCCGCTGTACGCCGCGTGCGTCGAGCTCGGAGTCCCGTTCTGCACCCAGGTCGGGCACACCGGGCCGCTCATGCCCTCTGAGGTCGGGCGTCCGATCCCCTACATCGACCAGGTCGCGATCGACTTCCCCGAGCTCGTGATCGTCGGCGGCCACATCGGCTACCCCTGGACGGAGGAGATGGTGGCGGTCGCGCGCAAGCACGAGAACGTGTACATCGACACCTCGGCCTACACGGTCGCGCGCTATCCGCCCGAACTCGTGCGCTACCTGCGCAGCGGGTCGGGCAGCCGCAAGGTGCTCTTCGGCTCGAACTGGCCGATGATCGCCCCCGAGCACGCGCTCAAGGGGCTCGAGGAACTTCAGCTCCCGGACACCGAGGCGTTCCTGGCGGGCAACGCCCAGCGCGTCTTCAGGATGTAGAGGCAACCGGCCAGCAGCAGCGGGGCGACCGTCAGCGACGGAATGACGTCGCCCTCCTTGATGCCGGAGACCGCGATCGCGACGACCATCGTCGCCGCGAGGGCAAGCGCGGAGAGCACGACCGCGCGGTTGGCGAGCAGCGCCACCCCGCCCGCGATCTCGATCACGCCCGCCGCGATGACCCAGACCTCCGCGGCGGGGAGACCGAAGCGCTCGAAGGCGTCGAGCTCCCAGCCGAAGGCGACGAACTTCGGCAGGCCCCCGATCACGAAGGCGATGCCCGTGAGGATGCGGACGTTCACAGCGCGGCTTTGAGCGCCAGCACGCGGGCGGCGGCCTCGCGGACGCGACCGCCCGGGAGCTTGCCCTGCTTGACGGCCTCGAGCACCGCCGCATAGACGCTGTCCGCCTGTGCGGGATCGGGCACGAAGACGACGTCGATGCCTGCCCGGATGGCGTCCACGGCGGCCTGCTCGGGCGTCCCTCCGGTGGCCGCCGTGATGCCGGCGAGGTCGTCGGTCATCGCCACGCCGCCGAAGCGCAGGTCGCGGCGCAGCAGCCCGCGCACGACGGACGGGGCCAGCGCCGCCGGCGTGACCGGGTCGTAGGCGGTGAAGGTGGCGCTCGAGACCGTGACTGCGGGAGCAGTGCGAAGCGCGGACCTGAACGGCTTGAGGTCGCGCTTGCGCAGGTCGGAGGCGATCAGGCCGACGTTCGCGGGACCCTCGAGCGGGTCCTGGGTGACCGTTCCCTGTCCCGGGAAGTGGCCCGGGGCAGAGGCCACGCCCCCGTCATCCCACGCCTTGATCGCGGAGGGCGCGACCTTGGCGATCAGGTCCGGGTCGGCGCCGACGCCGACGTCGATGAAGGGTGCCGTCGTCAGGGTGACGCCCTGCGCCTTGGCGGCCGCGGAGGCAGCTGCCGCGCGGGTCCGTGCCTCGCGCTTGGTCGCGCCGAGCCGGGGAGGCCGGGCGTCGTCGAACGCAGCCACGAGCGGGACGACGCGGTCCGCCTGCTCGGCGACGGCCGCCGCCTCGCCCGCGAACAGCCCGACGCCCGCGAGGTCGAAGGCGTTCCGGGGGCCGACGAAGATGCCGCCCCAGCCGTGGTCGGCCAGCTCGGCGAAGACGCTTGCGGACAGATCGATGCCGTCGAAGCCGACGACGAACAGCTGCCCGACGCGCTGCTCGAGGGGGAGGGCGGAGGCGCGCTGAAGCGCGGCGGCGGGAACCGGGCGTGGACCGGCGGGGGTCGGGGTCGCGGTTGCCGTCCCCGTGGCGGTCGTGGTGGGCGATGGCTTGGCCGTGACCGGCTTGCGCTGCTCACCGTGGCAGCCCGCGAAGATCACGGCCGCCGAGGCCAGCAGCCCTAGAATCGCCCGCCGATGCCTGGGACGGTGGTGATGAAGTTCGGCGGCACCTCCGTCGCCGATGCGGAGCGCATCAAGCGTGCTGCCGCGCGGCTGGTCCGCGCCCGCGAGAACGGGCAGCGGGTCGTGGGCGTGCTGTCGGCTCGCGGCAAGACCACCGACGAGCTGATCGCGATGGCCGAGGAGGTCTCGCCCACCCCCGACCCGCGCGAGATGGACATGCTCCTCTCCACCGGCGAGCGGATGTCGTGCGCCCTGTGCGCGATGGCCATTAATGATCTTGGTCACCGGGCAATCTCCCTCACAGGGTCGCAGGCCGGGATCGTCACTGACACG
This sequence comes from uncultured Solirubrobacteraceae bacterium, assembly GCA_963781415.1. Lineage (GTDB taxonomy): Bacteria > Actinomycetota > Thermoleophilia > Solirubrobacterales > Solirubrobacteraceae > DATLGB01. The sequence continues at coordinate 1,078,779 of CAWAFT010000002.1, read as the reverse complement.
TCGCACACGAAGGCACGCATTCTGGACGTCCGGGCCGACCGCATTCGTGAAGCCCTCGAGAAGGAGCAGATCGTCCTCGTGGCGGGCTTTCAGGGCGTCAGCACCGCCAAGGACGTCACCACGCTGGGCCGCGGTGGCTCCGACACGACGGCCGTTGCGCTCGCGGCGGCCGTCGGCGCCGACGTCTGCGAGATCTACACCGACGTGGCCGGCGTCTACAGCGCCGATCCGCGGGTCGTGCCGGAGGCCCGCAAGCTGTCGGTCGTCTCCTTCGAGGAGATGCTCGAGATGGCGGCGTCGGGTGCCGGGGTCCTGCAGCTGCGCTCGGTCGAGTACGCCCGCAACCACGGCGTGCGCATTCACTGCCGTGCCAGCTTCAGCGACGAGCCCGGTACCTTCGTAGTCGGTGAAGAGGAGACCATGGAACACCCGCTGATCACCGCCGTCACGCACTCGACCGACGAGGCGCGGGTCACCCTGCTCGGCGTGCCCGACACCCCCGGCGTCGCCGGCCACATCTTCACCGCGCTGGCGGAGTCGAACGTCAACGTCGACATGATCATCCAGAACGAGCCGGTGTCCGAGGGGGCGGGGGCCGACATGAGCTTCACCGTGCCGCGCTCGGATCTGCGCGACGCGCACGCGGCGCTCGGGCCGGTGATCGAGCGGTACGGCATCCGCTCCCAGGACGATCCCGAGATGGGCAAGGTCTCCATCGTGGGGGCCGGGATGCGTACCCACCCGGGCGTGGCCGCAAAGGTCTTCGCGACGCTCGGCGAGCGCGGCATCAACATCGAGATGATCGCGACCTCGCCGATCAAGATCTCCTGCGTCGTGCACGCCAACCGCCTGTCGGAGGCCGTCCGCGCGCTCCATGAGGCCTTCGGTCTCGGCACCGAGGACGTCAAGGTCGAGCATCCGTTCGGGAAGGAAGCGGCCTGATGCGGGTGGCCGTCGTGGGCGCCACGGGCGCCGTGGGGACCGTGATGCTGCGCAAGCTGCGCGAGCGCTCGTTCCCGGCGGACGAGATCGTGCCCTTCGCCTCCGAGCGCTCCGCCGGTCGCGAGCTCGAGGGGTTCGGCACGATCCAGCCGCTGTCGGACGCGACGATCGCCGGCTTCGACATCGCCATCTTCTCCGCGGGCGCGACCACGTCGCGGGCCTGGGCGCAGCGGTTCGTCGACGCGGGCGCCACCGTCGTCGACAACTCGAGCGCGTTCCGCCAGCAGGACGGCATCCCGCTCGTCGTCGCCGAGGTCAATCCCGAGGCGCTCGACACCCACCAGGGGATCATCGCCAACCCGAACTGCTCGACGATGCAGCTCATGGTCGCGCTCAAGCCGATCCACGATCGTGCGGGGATCGAGCGGCTCGTCGTCTCGACCTACCAGTGCGTGTCGGGCACCGGCGTCAAGGCCGTCGAGGAGCTCGAGGCCCAGACGCGGGCGGCGCTGGCCGGTGAGCCGCTGCCCGCCCCGGCCGTCTATCCGCACCACATCGCCTTCAACGTGCTCGGCGGCGCCGGCAACTTCCCCGAGGGGGACGACTACACCGACGAAGAGCGCAAGATGATGTTCGAGACGCGCAAGATCCTCGGCGATCAGGAGATCGGCCTCTCCGTGACCTGCGCCCGCGTCCCGGTGACCTACTCGCACTCGGAGTCCGTCAACGTCCAGACCCGGGAGCCGCTCGAGGTCGACGAGGCCCGCGCGCTGATGGCGGCCATGCCAGGCCTCGAGGTCGTCGACGACCCCGCCAATCACGGTTACCCGACCGCGCGCGACGGTGCCGGCCGGGATGAGGTCTTCGTCGGGCGGATTCGCCGTGACCCCTCCCATCCGCGCGCGATCAACATGTGGGTGGTGAGCGACAACCTGTACAAGGGCGCCGCCACCAACGCGGTGCAGCTTGCGGAGCTGCTGCACGAGCGCGGGCTCGTGCGTTCGTTGACCGCCACTCACTAAGCACTGGAAACCGTTCGGTCGAGCCGGTACTTTCCGGCGATGTTTTCGAAGAAGCGGGTCTTTTCAGGGCTCATCGGGCTGTCTGCGGCGGCGTCGGCGCTGTTCGCGTCACTGGCGTTTGCGGTTCCGCCCGCGAACGACGATTTCGCGAACGCCATCGTCATCGCGCCGGCGGGCGACACGGTGTTCGGTGACAGTTCGGACGCCGGGAGCGAACCGGGGGAGCCCGCGGGTCAGAGCGTCTGGTACCGGTGGACGCCGAGCGCGAACACCCGTGTCTCGATGTTCACGTGCGAGTCGTCTTTCGATACCACCCTGTCGGTGTACACGGGGTCTGCACTGAACGCGGTCACGCCGGTGGCATACAACGACGACAACGCAGACTTCTGCGGCTCGTTGGCGTCCACGAACAGCCGGGTGGTGTTCAACGCTGTATCCGGAACCACCTATCGCATCAGGGTCGCCGGCCTTGGAATTAGCGGGGGCGGACCTTTCCGGTTGCGGGTGCTCCAGCACACCAATGCGGTACCTGATCCGGGCAGCTCCGTGGCGTTCGGTGAGCAGCCGATCGGCACCATCGGCCGCAGTAGGACTGTGCGCCTCGTCAACACCAGCTCAGGACCCCACTATTTCAAGCCCGTGACGGTCGGACCCGCGGATGACATGACTCCGGTGGACGCCAACGACTACGTGATCGGGAACGACACATGCTCGCGCCAGACACTTGCTCCCGATGACGCCTGCGTGGTCACCGTGCGATTCGCGCCCTCGGCCGGAGGGCCGCGAAACGCCAGGCTGTACGGGTTCCCGAACGCTACCGGCCCCGTGCTGACGGGGACGGGCACCGCGGGGCCGGTGGGTCCGGCGGGCCCGGCGGGCCCGGCGGGCCCGACGGGGCCGCCCGGCGGCAATGGCGCGCCCGGCGCGGCGGGGCCAACCGGTGCGACGGGTCCTGCGGGGCCGACCGGTGCGACGGGTCCTGCGGGGCCGACCGGGCCATCGGGTCCGGCGGGTCCGGCGGGCCGTGATGCAGCGGTCAAGTGCAAGGTCGGCAAGCTCAAGGGCCGAACGCGCAAGCGGCTGAAGGTGGTCTGCAAAGTGAAACTGGTCAGCGCGTCGGCCTCGCGGGTGCTGCTCGTCCGTCATGGCCGGGTGGTGGCGTCGGCGCGGGGCCGGGGGCGGCTCGCTCTGGGTCGCGTGCGGCCGGGTCGCTACCGGCTGCTCGTCCTGCGCGCCTCGCGCGTGACGACGCGCCAGGTGCTGCAGGTGCGCTAGCGAGGTCCCGGATGGAACTGAGCCGCCGCGAGCTCGCGGCGGCTCGTGACCCCGAGCTTGCGGTAGATGTTGCGCGCGTGGGTGCGGACGGTCTCGACGCCCACGTGGAGCTTCTGGGCGATCTCGGCGTTCGAGGCGCCCTGCTGGAGCAGGTCGAGCACCTCGGCCTCGCGGGCCGTGAGCAGGTCGGGACCGTAGGCCTGCTCCGATGCAACCCCGCTCGACCCCGGCAGGACGTGCATGCCGCGGCTGGCGAGATGGATCGCGGTGAGCAGGTCACGGCGCTGCGTGTCGCGCTGAAGCACGGCGGTCGCCCCGAACGCGAGGAGCTGGTTGCTCTCGGCCGGTGTGGCGCGGTCGACCACGATGATGATGCGCGTCTCGGGTTGGGTCTCGTGGAGCTGGTGGACCTGGATCGGGCTGCGCAGCGCCGCGAAGTCGATCATCACGAGGTCGGGCTCGGTCTCGGCGATGGCGGCTTCGAGACTGTCCATGGGGATGTCGCTCGAGAGCACCTCGATGCGGTCGTCCTCGCGCAGCAGGGCCCGCAGGCCGTACGCGAGCAGATCCGGAAACTCGCCTAGCAGGAGGGTGATCACGCACTCACCCTACACCTCACCCTTCCGTACCCCGCAACTCACCCTGCAATCTCACCCGAAGATCGTCCCCCCGAGGGGAGGTGCAAAACGTGAACGCAGCCGATCATTTACCTACGAACTTCCCCTCCGCCACATAACTGCGGAGGTCAATTTCCGGGGACGGACTGGGGTACGTAGCACCGGAAACGATCAGCACTCCTGGCGGGGACGCTGATCACCTCATAAGAGCGAGGGCGCCTGGCGGGGCGCCCTCTCTCGTTAAGGGGTCGGGTCTCGGCACCGGACAAGGTTGGGTGGTCGGGTCTCGGCACCGGACATGTTCAAGCGTCGAGCTCAGGGCCGGCGCTCGGATGTCCGGTGCCGAGACCCGACCCCTTTAGGCTGCTGCGGCGAAGGTCATGCAGACGGCCGTGCCGCCGTGATCCGGGCGTTCGATCTGCAGACGATCGGCGATCGTGCCCGCGATCATGAGGCCGAGGCCGGCACCGGGAGAGTCGGGGCGCGGGCTGAGGCCGATGCCGTCGTCGGAGATGCGGATGATGAGGTCGGGCCCGACGAGCTCTGCGCCGATGGTGATCGTGCCGTCGCTGCCGTCGCGGTAGGCGTGCAGGACCGCGTTGCTGACGATCTCAGAGACGGCGAGGGTCAGATCCTGCGCGCGCTGCGGCTCCACGCCGTGGCGGACGGCGTACTCGTGAACCTCCCGGCGCACCCGGCGCACGTTGCCGGGTTCCGGATCTGTCTGCCATTTGGCGAAGCCCACAGACATGGGGTTCCCACCCCATGCCGGGCTGAGACCCCCTATGTCATGAAGGTGACGCTGCCGGCTGACCGGTGTAACCGACGGTCGGTTACCAGCCGCGCTCGGCGGAGCCCGCCGTGGCGACCACCGACGTCGACCAGTCGATCACCGACGTGGGCTTGACGACGTGCTTGCCGAAGCCGAGCTCCTTCGGGCTGAGCCCGAACGCCAGGCCGACGAGCTGCGGCAGATGCAGGACCGGCAGACCGAGGTCGCGGCCGCCGTAACGCTCGGCCAGCGGCTGCTGGAGATCGAGGTTGAGGTGGCACAGCGGGCACGGCGTGACGATGCAGTCCGCCTCGGCGTCGATCGCGTCGCCGAGATGGCGCGCGGCCTGCTTGAGCGAGGCCTCCTTGTTCATCGTGATGATGGGGAAGCCGCAGCACTTGTGCGAGCCCGCGTAGTCGACGACGGTCCCGCCGAGGGTTTCGATGAGCTGTGCGAGGTAGGTATCGCGGGGCAGCTCGTCGGTGATGCCGACGCGGTCGCTCGGACGCACGATGTAACAGCCGTAGAAGGGGCCGACGCGCAGGTCGGTGAGCGGTCGCTTGACCTTCTTGGCGATCGTGTCGAGGCCGATCTCCTCGACCATCAGCCAGAGCAGGTGCTTGTTGACGACGCCCTTCTCGTAGTGCAGCCCCTCGGGCTCGAGCGTCGTGTTGACCATGTCGCGGTACTCCGCGTTGGCGTCCAGGCGCTGCTGGCACTCGTTCTGCGCGCCCTGACAGGTCGAGCAGATGTTCATCATCATGTCCGCGCCTTCGACCTGCTGGGCGAGGGCGAACGTGCGCGCGTTGAGCGTGTCGGCCAGCTCCTGGTTGTGCTCGGCGAGCACGCCGGCACCGCAGCAGGAGGCGCGGTCGAGCTCGACGAGCTCGATGTCGAGCATCGGGGCGACCTTGGCCATCGATCCGTGCAGCTCAGGGGTGAAGCCCCGGCTCACGCAGCCGGGCCAGTAGGCGACCTTCATCATGTGTTCGGGCTCCGTTCAGGGGGCGAACCGGCGGGGGTGCCCTGTGACGTGGTCTCACCCTCGTCCTCGGTCTTGGGCACCTCGTCGTCGGGCTGGACGATGTAGAGGTTGAGCTCGTAGCGCTCGTCCTTGTCCTCGATCGTGTCGAAGATCCGCCTCAGGTTCTTGAGATCGGGGATCTTGTGCGGCTTGAGCGCCGCCATCGGCGTGACCTTGCGCCGCATGATCGCCTTGGTGATCACCGGCAGCGAGTCGAGCAGCTCCACCGCCGCCTTCGGCGCGAACTTGCCGAACCAGGAATCGCCGCCGTAGGAGCGCGGCAGCAGCTCGGCCTCGTGCAGCAGGCCGCCCTGCTTGACGAGCGTCACGAAGGCCTGCTCGTGGCGATGGCCGTTGTTGCGGTCCTCGATGTGGTGGTCGGACCCGGCGATCCGGCGCAGGCGCATGATCTGGCTCATCGGCGCAACACCCTTCGGGCACGCCTCGATGCAGTTGAAGCAGTGGGTGCAGTCGTAGATGCCGTGGGGATCCTCGGAGAGGTCCTTGAGGCGCTCGAACTGCTGGCCGTCACGCGGGTCGCCGACGAAGCGGTAGGCCTTGGCCAGTGCCGCCGGGCCGACGAACTCCGGGTCGACCTCCATCGACAGGCAGTCCGAGACGCAGGCACCGCACTGGATGCAGGCCATCGTCTGCGTGATGTCGACCATCGACTCCTTGGGCACGATGTACTCGCGCTCGGGCGGGTCGCCGTCGGGCAGCAGCCACGGGGTGACGCGCCGGATCTTCTTCCAGTGCACCGCGTCCATGTCGGTGATCAGATCCTTGATCACGGGCATGTTGCCCATCGGCTCGACGGTGATCACGCCGTCGGTCGCACGCGACGCCGCCTCGCCGAGATGCATGTGGCAGGCGAGGCCGGGCCGGCCGTTGATCCGCACGCCACAGGAGCCGCAGATCGCCGCGCGGCACGAACAGCGGATGCCGATCGAGCCGTCGAGACGGTCCTTGGCCTGCAGGATCCCGTCGAGGACCGAGCGATGCTCGTCCATCTCGACGGGGAACTCCTCCCAGTAGGCCGCCTCGCCCGACTCGGGCAGGTAGCGACGGATCCTCAGGGTGTAGTCAGGCATCTAGTAGGTGCGCTCCATGGGCTGCCACTGGGTGATGGTCACGTCGGAGTAGGAGATCTTCGGGGCGTCGCCGCCGTTCATGCTCAGATCGATGTGCTTGAGCCACTCTTCGTCGTTGCGCTCGGGGTAGTCCGTGCGGAACTGGGCGCCGCGCGACTCCTTGCGCTCGATCGCCCCCATGACGATGCACTCGGCGCAGTCGAGCATGTACCCGAGCTCGATCGCGCCCAGCACGTCCTGGTTGAAGACGGTGCCGCGGTCGTCGATGTAGGCGAGCTCCTGCTCCTCCTTGAGACGCCGGATGATCTCGTGCGCCTGCTGGAGGCCCTCCTCGTCGCGGAAGACCGCGCACTTCTCGTTCATCATCGTGCCGAGCTCGTCCTTGATCTCCGAGACGCGGCGCCCGGAGCGCTCGCGGGCGATGATCGAGTCGATCCACCGCTGCTCGACCTGCACGCGCGAGTGGGCGACGTTCGGCATGACCATCCCGCGGCCGACGCCGGCGGCGTGAGCGCCGGAGCGCTTGCCGAAGATGAGCGTGTCCAGCAGCGAGTTGGCGCCGAGGCGGTTGCCGCCGTGCACGGACACGCACGCGACCTCGCCGGCGGCGTACAGGCCGGGCACCGAGGTCTGACCGTTCGTGTCGGTCTTCACGCCGCCCATGATGTAGTGACAGCCCGGCTTGATGTGGATCGGCTCGCGCGTGATGTCGACGCCGGCGAAGTCGCGGCCGATGTTGACGATCTCCCGCAGCGCCTCGAGCGTGCGGTTGCGCGGCACCTTGGTGATGTCGAGCGCGACGGTGCCGTCCGGGAAGCCGCGGCCCTCGTTGATCTCGGTCTGCTCCGCGCGGGACACGACGTCGCGCGAGGCCAGCTCCATCTTGTTCGGCGCGTACTTCTCCATGAACCGCTCGCCCTGCGCGTTGTAGAGATGCGCGCCCTCGCCGCGGGCGCCCTCCGTGATGAGGATCCCGTTCCCGGCCAGCGTGGTCGGGTGGTACTGGATCATCTCCATGTCCATCAGCTTGGCGCCGAGGCGATAGGCCTGGGCGATGCCGTCGCCGGTGCAGATGAGCGCGTTCGTCGTCGGCTTGAAGCACTGGCCGGCGCCGCCGGAGGCCAGGATCGTCGACTTGGCGTTGAAGACCTCGAGCCGGCCGTCCTTGATCGAGCGGGCGATCGCCCCGGTGCAGCGGCCCTCGTCGTCCTGCAGGAGCGAGGTGACGAACCACTCTTCGTAGCGGTCGATCTGCTCGTGGAAGCGCATGAGCTGCTCGTAGAGAACGTGCAGGAGCGCCTGACCTGTGATGTCAGCGACGTAGTACGTGCGCGCCGCGGAGGCGCCGCCGAACGCGCGGGTGCCGAGCTTGCCCTCGTCGTTGCGGTGGAAGGTCACGCCCCAGTGCTCGAGCTGGAGCACCTCGTCCGGTGCCTCGCGGCACATGATCTCGATCGCGTCCTGGTCGCCCAGGTAATCCGATCCCTTCACGGTGTCGAAGGCGTGCGACTCCCAGGAATCGTCCGGGTTGAGCGCTGCGTTGATGCCACCGGCCGCCGCGTTGGAGTGCGAACGGACCGGATGGACCTTGCTCATGATCGCCACCGTTGCTCCGCTGCGCGCCGCCTCTAGCGCGGCGCGCTGTCCCGCGAGCCCGGCGCCGATGATGAGGACGTCGTGTGCTGGCATGCGTGCAACCTTATCTGTCGTTGACCGTCTGGGATCAGTACGGGTTAGGGTGCCTGACGGGATGGACCCCGTACGCGTCATCGTGGTCGACGATGCGGCCGACGCTCGCTTCCTCATCGGGCTCGTGCTCGGGGACAGCAAAGGCGTGGAGGTCGTGGCCGAAGCCGAGGGCGCGGACGCCGCGCTCGCCATGTTCGACGACGGCCTGCAGCCGGACGTCGCGCTCATCGACGCCCGCATGCCGCTCATCGACGGATACGAGCTGACCGGGATGCTGCTCGAGCGCCACCCCGGCCTGCGAATCGGGATCCTCACCTCCGTCGTCGACAAGGTGATCGAGGAGAAGGCGCTCGCGTCGGGCGCGCACGCGTGCTTCTCGAAGGCGGAGATGGACGGGCTCGCCGAGCGCGTGGTCGCGCTCGCGCAGGCGCGTTAGACGCTCAGGCGGGGTCGGGCGTCAGCCGCTTCCGCAGCGCGCGGGCGACGTCCTCGGCGGTGACGACGCCGCGCAGTCGGCCCTCGGCGTCCACGGCGATCAGCGAGCCGCTCGTTCGCAGCGGCCCGGAGTTCAGCAGCCCCTCGAGCGTGGCCGTGTCGCGCACGCGGTCGTCCTCGACGACGACGAGTTCGCGCACGGGCCGGTCCGGATCGCTCTCCGCGACCTGCCGCAGGGGCTCCGCGAAGGCGCGGCCGACGTAGCGCGTCGCCGACCTCGACCACCGCGAACCACTCCGACCCGTGGTAGCGCAGGAAGAAGTCCTCATACGCCCGCAGCGCGATCGTGTCGGCCGGGATGGTGACGGGCTCGGGATCCATCAGGTCGGCGACCGTGACCCCTTCGAGACGCTGGGTGAAGGCCGATTGGACGGCGACGTTGCGTGCCTGCGAACCGAGCAGCCAGCCGAGGAACGCCAGGTAGATGCCGTCGAAGGTGGCGCCGTTGAACAACAGCAGGAGACCCGCGAGCACGAGCAGCGCGCCGAACCCCCGACCGACGGCCGCGGCGGCGCGCGTCGAGCGATGCCGATCGCCCGTGAGCTTCCACACGGCCGCGCGCGCGATGCGACCCCCGTCGAGCGGATAGGCCGGGATCAGGTTGAAGACGAGCACGACGAGATTGATCAGCGCGATGCTCGCGACCATCAGCGTCAGCAGCGGGAGGTCGCCCCGGCCGTCGAGCAGCAGGGCGTTGCGAAGCTCGTCCGGCCCTCCGATCGCCAGGCCGGCCCCCGCCGCGACCAGGATCACCAGCAGCGTCACGAGCGGCCCGGCGACCGCCACGCGGAACTCCGCCCCCGGCGTCGCGGGCTCGGAGCGCATGTGCATCAACCCGCCGAAGAGGAACAGGTCGATGCCGACGACCGCGATCCCCTCGCGGCGCGCGGCGAGGGCGTGGCCGATCTCGTGGGCGATGATCGACCCGAAGAACAGGAAGGCCTCGACGACGGCGGCGACGTAGACGGTGGTGTCCGACGCGCTCGTGAGCACGTCGAGCTGCTCGTGCGCGAAGAAGATCGCGAGGAACAGGATGAGGAACCAGCTGGAGTCGGCTCCCACGCGGATGCCGAAGATCCGTGCCAGCTGCACTGACCCCGAGCGGCCCATCCCCCGAACCTAGGGGATGACCGTCCGGCGGCCGCTCGCCGGGCGACCCCGAATAGGGTTACGCGCCTCATGGCGAAAATCGAAGTCAAGACTCCACTCGTCGAGCTCGACGGGGACGAGATGACGCGCGTCATCTGGTCCTTCATCAAGGACAAGCTGATCCTGCCCTACCTCGAGGTCGATCTGAAGTACTTCGACCTCGGCATGGAGTACCGCGACGAAACCGACGATCAGGTGACCGTCGACGCGGCCAACGCGATCAAGGAGTACGGCGTCGGCGTCAAGTGCGCCACGATCACCCCCGACGAGGCGCGCGTCGAGGAGTTCGGCCTCAAGCGCATGTACCGCTCGCCCAACGGCACCATCCGCAACATCCTGGGCGGCGTCATCTTCCGCGAGCCGATCGTCATCTCCAACATCCCGCGCCTGGTGCCGGGCTGGACGAAGCCGATCATCATCGGCCGCCACGCCTTCGGCGACCAGTACCGCGCGGAGGACACGAAGATCCCGGGCGAGGGCAAGCTCACGCTCTCCTGGACGCCCAAGGACGGCGGCGACCCGATCGAGATCGACGTCTTCGACTTCCCCTCGAGCGGCGTCGCCATGGCGATGTACAACCTCGACGACTCCATCCGCGACTTCGCGCGCGCGTCGATGCGCTACGGCCTCGACCGCAAGGTGCCGGTCTACCTCTCGACCAAGAACACGATCATGAAGGTCTACGACGGGCGCTTCAAGGACCTCTTCCAGGAGGTCTTCGACGCCGAGTTCAAGAGCGAGTTCGAGGCCGCGGGCCTGACCTACGAGCACCGCCTGATCGACGACATGGTCGCCGCGGCGATGAAGTGGGAGGGCGGCTACGTCTGGGCCTGCAAGAACTACGACGGCGACGTGCAGTCCGACACCGTCGCGCAGGGCTTCGGCTCCCTCGGCCTGATGACCTCGGTGCTCATGACGCCCGACGGTCAGACCGTCGAGGCCGAGGCGGCGCACGGCACCGTCACCCGCCACTTCCGTCTGCACGAGAAGGGCGAGCCCACGTCGACGAACCCGATCGCGTCGATCTTCGCCTGGACCCGCGGCCTGCAGCACCGGGGCCGCATGGACGACACGCCCGACGTGGTCGCCTTCGCCGAGACGCTCGAGCGCGTATGCGTGGAGACCGTCGAGAGCGGAAAGATGACCAAGGATCTCGCCCTCCTCGTCGAGGGCGACCAGGAGTTCCTCAACACGCAGGACTTCCTGGACGCGATCGACTCGAACCTGCAAAAGGAGATGTCCTCGAACTCATGACCGACGTCAAGAAGGTCACCGTCACGGGCGCCGCCGGCGCCATCGGCTACGCCGTGCTGTTCCGCATCGCGTCGGGCCAGATGCTGGGCCCCGACACGAAGGTCCACCTCAACCTGCTCGAGATCCCGCAGGCCGTCAAGGCGGCCGAGGGCACGGCGCTCGAGCTCTTCGACTGCGCCTTCCCGCTGCTGGCCGGCGTGGACATCTACGACGACGCCGAGCAGGCGTTCGACGGCTGCAACGTCGGCCTGCTCATCGGCGCACGCCCGCGCTCGAAGGGCATGGAGCGCGCGGATCTGCTCGAGGCCAACGGCGCGATCTTCAAGCCGCAGGGCGAGGCGCTCAACAAGGGCGCCGCCGACGACATCAAGGTGCTCGTGGTCGGCAACCCGGCCAACACGAACTCGCTCATCGCGCGCACGCACGCGCCCGACATCCCGGCCGAGCGCTTCACCGCGATGACGCGCCTCGACGAGAACCGCGCGGTCGCCCAGCTCGCGACGAAGCTCGACGTCGCCGTCTCCGACATCGAGGACCTCGTCGTGTGGGGCAACCACTCGCCGACGATGTTCCCCGATCTCCACAACGCCAAGGTCAACGGCGCCAACGCGGCCGAGCAGGTCGACCAGGACTGGTACGAGAACGAGTACCTGCCCCGGGTCGGCAAGCGCGGCGCGGAGATCATCGAGGCGCGCGGCGCCTCGAGTGCCGCGTCCGCCGCCAACGCGGCGATCGACCACATCCACGACTGGGTCCTGGGCGCCGACGGCATGCGCTCCATGGTCGTCCCGACCACCGGCGCGTACGGCATCGAGGAGGGCCTGCAGTGCTCCATGCCGGTCCGTGTCTCAGGCGACGGGACCTACGAGATCGTCGAGGGTCTCGAGATCACGGAGTTCGCGCAGTCCAAGATCGACGCGACCGTCGACGAGCTGCGCGGCGAGCGCGAGGCCGTGGAGAAGCTCGGACTGGTCTAGCCGCGCAGCCGGATCGTGAAGCTGCGGCGGATCTGGTTGCCGGCGCGGTCGGCGATGAGCACGCGGAGGCGGTAGCGGCCGAGTTTGACGCCGGGGGCTCTGAGGGTGAGGGCCCCGGCGTTGGGCACGGTCCGTTTCGCCACGGTGTGCTGGTTGCGCATGAGCCGGGCGGTGACCCGGACGATCGGTCGGTTCGAGCGCACGCTGCAGCGGACTTCGGGTGGCGTGCGCCGGCCGCGGACCTTGCATTTGACGATGGTGTTGCGGTCGAGTGCGGCGGTTCCGTTCGAGCCTCGAGGTCCGGCCGGTCCGCGCGGGCCGGCAGGGCCCGCGGTGCCCTGTGGGCCGGCCGCGCCCTGCGGTCCGGTGGGGCCGCGCGGACCGGTCGGACCTGCGGCTCCGGCGGGGCCGCTCGGGCCGGCCGGGCCCGGGGGGCCCTGCTCTCCGCCCGGTCCACCAGCACCGGGAGGTCCTGTCGTGCCGACTGGGCCGGGCGCGCCCACGGGACCGGGGGTGCCCGTGGGACCGCCGCCGCCGTCCGGACCGGTCGGCCCGGTGGGGCCTTGCGGGTTGACGATGGCCAGGCGGAAGCGGTCAGACGTCGTGCCACGGGCAGGATCGGTGACGGTCACCTCGTGCGTGGTCACGCCCGGCGATGTCGCGGTTCCGGTGATCCGGCCGGTGCTGGTGTCGAGGCTCAGTCCGGGGGGCAGCGGGGGGTTGACCGACAGTCTCGCCCGGTCCGAGGCGTCAAGCGTGACGGGCCGTTCGTCGAGCGGCTGGCCGGGTGCCACGCCGATGTCGTCGTAGCGGACCCGCGGCAAGAACGCTGACGTCACGACGTACGACGATCCGGAGTCCGTGCGGCCGTTGTTGTCTGCCCCAGGCGCGCCGATGATGAGGTCGTCGCGGCCGTCACCGTCGACGTCGCCTGCGCCCGCGACCGAGCTCCCGCTCTGGTCGAGCGCGGCGGCGCCGTCGATGCGGAACCCTTGGGAGGTGGTCAGCGCGGCGAGGTCGACATTGGTGAATGTGGCGGCGCCGTAGATGACATACGACGATCCGGAGAAGATGCGGCCGTTGTTGTCGGCGAACGGCGCGCCGATGATGAGGTCGTCGCGGCCGTCCCTGTTGACGTCGCCGGCGCCCGCGACCGAGCGCCCGCTCCAGTCGTCGGTGGTTGCACCGTCGATGCGGAACCCTTGGGAGGCGGTGAGCGCGGCGAGGTCGACGTTGGTGTGCGTGACGGCGTTGTAGATGACGTACGAAGAACCAGAGTCCGCGCGCCCGTTGTTGTCTGCCCATAGCGCGCCGATGATGATGTCGTCGCGGCCGTCACCGTTGACGTCGCCCGCGGCCGCGACCGAGATCCCGCTCTGGTCGCCGGCGGCGGCGCCGTCGATGCGGAATCCTTCGGAGGCCGTCAGCGCGGCGAGGTCGACATTGGCATGGGTGGCGGCACCGTAGATGACATACGACGATCCAGAGTCCCCGCGGCCTTCGTTGTCGGCCCCGGGCGCGCCGATGATGATGTCGTCGCGGCCGTCACCGTCGACGTCGCCCGCGCCCGCGACCGAGCTCCCGCTCTGGTCGAACGGGGCGGCGCCGTTGATGCGGAATCCTTCGGAGGCCGTCAGCGCGGCGAGGTCGACATCGGTGAGTGTGGCGGCGCCGTAGATGACATACGACGATCCAGAGTCCCCGCGGCCTTCGTTGTCGGCCCCGGGCGCGCCGATGATGAGGTCGTCGCGGCCGTCACCGTTGACATCGCCCGCGCCCGCGACCGAGATCCCGCTCTGGTCAGTGGTGGCGGCGCCGTCGATGCGGAACCCTTCGGAGGCCGTCAGCGCGGCGAGGTCGACGTTGGCGTGCGTGGCGGCGCCGTAGATGACGTACGACGATCCGGAGAAGCTGCGGCTGTTGCTGGCCTCGGGCGCGCCGATGATGAGGTCGTCGCGGCCGTCACCGTTGACGTCCCCTGCGCTCGCGACCGAACGCCCGCTCCGATCGCCGGTGGCGGCCCCGTCGATACGGAACCCCTGGGAGACGGTCAGCGCGGACGAATCAACGTTGGCGTTTGCAGCGGCGCCGTAGATGACGTACGACGACCCCGAGCCCACGCGGCCGTTGTTGCCGGCGGATGGTGCGCCGACGATGACGTCGTCTCGCCCGTCACCGTTGACGTCCCCCGCGCTCGCCACCGAGTCGCCGCTCTGATCGCCGCCAGTAGCGCCGTCGATGCGCACGTTGGCCTGGGTGAGCAGGTCACGCTCAACCCCGTGGGCAGCGGCCGGCAGAAACAACAGCGCCGCTGCGCATATCCCGAGCGTCTTGCGGATCATGTCGTTCTCCGGAGGACGCGGGCGCGGCAACGGTTGGGGTGTCGGGCACGCGCGCATCTCGCGCGGGCCCTGCGGGCGTTGGACTTGCCCTTGTTGGTGCGATTGCCGCTCGGGCCTGCCGGGCCGCGCGGTCCAGCCGGCCCCTGCGGTCCGGGCGGTCCGGCCGGCCCGGCGGGACCCTGCGCTCCGGGCGATCCGGCGGCCCCCGACGGTCCTCGAGGTCCGCTCGGTCCCTGCGGGCCGGCGCCGCCCGTCGCTCCCGAGGCGCCCGTGGGACCCGGCGGGCCGGCCGGCCCGACCGGGCCGGCGTCCCCCTGGGGGCCGGTGGGGCCGGAGGTGCCCGTAGGTCCGACCGGACCGGCTGGTCCGGTGGGACCGATCGGTCCCGGCGCATTGACGATGTTGATCCGGAAGGAATCGCTCGTGGCGCCTCGGAGCGGGTCGGTGACCGTCACCTCGTGGGTCGTCGCGCTCGGTGCGGTCGGGGTGCCGGTGATGCGACCCGTGAGCGTGTCGAAGCTCAGTCCCGCGGGCAGCGCAGGACTGATCGCGAGCGTCGCCTGCGGCGAGGCCTCGAGACGGGGTCGCAGATCCACCGGGCGGCCGACCTCAGCCACGACCGACGCATAGTCGACCCGCGGCAAGAAGGTGGATGAGACGATGTACGACGATCCCGAGTCGGCGCGGCCGTTGTTGTCGGCCAGCCACGCGCCGATGATGATGTCGTCGCGGCCGTCACCGTCGGCGTTGCCCGTGCCAGCCACTGAGTAGCCGCTCCGGTCGTTGGTGGCGGCGCCGTCGATGCGGAATCCCTGGGAGGTGGTCAGCGTGGCGAGGTCGACACTGGTGTGTCTGGCGGCGCCGTAGATGACATACGACGATCCGGAGCCCGTGCGGCCGTTGTTGTTGGCGTATGGCGCGCCGATGATGACATCGTCGCGGCCGTCACCGTTGACGTCGCCTGCGCTCGCGACCGACCACCCGCTCCAGTCGCTGGTGGCGGCGCCGTCGATGCGGAACCCCTGGGAGGCCGTCAGCGCAGCGAGGTCGACATCGGTGTGTGTGGAGGCGCCGTAGATGACATACGACGATCCGGAGCTCCCGCGGCCGTTGTTGCTGGCGAATCGCGCGCCGATGATGATGTCGTCGCGGCGGTCCCCGTCGACGTCGCCCGCGCCCGCTACCGACCAACCGCTCCAGTCGCCGGTGGCGGCGCCGTCGATGCGGAATCCTTGGGAGGTGGTCAGCGTGGCGAGGTCGACATTGGCGTGGGTGGCGGCGCCGTAGATCACATACGACGACCCGGAGCTGGTGCGAGCGTTGTTGTCGGCGGAACCAGCGCCGATGATGAGGTCGTCGCGGCCGTCACCATTGACGTCGCCCGCGCCCGCGACCGAGATCCCGCTCTGGTCGCCGGTGGCGGCGCCGTCGATGCGGAATCCTTGGGAGGCCGTCAGCGTGGCGAGGTCGACATTGGCGTGGGTGGCGGCGCCGTAGATCACATACGACGACCCGGAGCTGGTGCGAGCGTTGTTGTCGGCGGAACCAGCGCCGATGATGAGGTCGTCGCGGCCGTCACCGTCGACGTCGCCTGCGCCCGCGACCGAGATCCCGCTCTGGTCGCCGGTGGCGGCGCCGTCGATGCGGAATCCTTGGGAGGTGGTCAGCGTGGCGAGGTCGACATTGGCGTGGGTGGCGGCGCCGTAGATCACATACGACGACCCGGAGCTGGCGCGACCGTTGTTGTCGGCTTGGAATGCGCCAATGATGAGGTCGTCACGGCCGTCCCCGTCGACGTCGCCCACGCCCGCAACCGAGCTCCCGCTCTGGTCGAAAGCGGCGGCGCCGTCGATGCGGAATCCCTGGGAGGCCGTCAGCGCGGCGAGGTCGACGTTGGCGTGTGTGGCGGCGCCGTAGATCACATACGACGATCCTGAACCGGCGCGGCCGTTGTTGCCGGCGGAACCAGCGCCGATGACGATGTCGTCGCGGCCGTCACCGTTGACGTCGCCTGCCCCCGCGACCGAGATCCCGCTCCAGTCGTCGCCAGCGCCGCCGTCGATACGCACGTTGGCCTGGGTGAGCAGATCACGTTCCACCGCACCGGCGCTCGCGGGAACGAGCAGCATCCAGACGGCGCAGATCAGCGGTGTCAGTCCTCGTCGGGTTCGGGGCATGTGGATCACAGCCTGATCGTGAGGGCGCGGCCGACCGTGTCGCCGTCGCGGTTGGTGATGCGGACCTTGAGGCGGTAGCGGCCCGGCGCGAGCCCGCCCGCGGTCAGCGTTACGAGTCGTGTCTGCGCGACGGTGCGTTCGGCGGCGGTGCGACCCTTGCGCACGAGACGGACGGTCACCTTTACCGGTTGTTGCGCAGAGCGGACCAGACAGCGGATCTCGGGAGGGGTGCGCCTGCCGAGCACCTTGCACTTGACCGTGGTGCTGCGCGCTGAGCCGCCGGCGCCCGCGGGCCCGCGCGGTCCGGCCTCGCCGGGTGGTCCGATCGGCCCGGCTGGACCAAGAGCACCGGTCTGTCCGGCCGTCCCGGCGGCGCCCGTCGGTCCGGCGCCACCTGGGTGACCCTGGGGGCCCCCTGGCCCCGCCGGACCGCCGGGACCCTGCGGACCCTGCGGCCCCTGCGGCCCCTGCGGACCGGCCTGTCCCGTGGGACCACCGGGACCCGACGGTCCCGGATCTCCCCCGGGGCCTGACGGACCCTGCGGGCCGGTCGGCCCGGCTGGCCCACCGGGGTCGATGATCGCCAGGCGCAGCGGTGCGCTGGTCTTGCCACGCAGCGGATCGACGAGCGTCACCTCGTAATCGGTGACGCCGGGCGCCGACGGCGTACCCGAGATCCGGCCCGTGACCGGGTCGAACGTCAGCCCGGCCGGCAGAGCGGGCGCGATCGAAAGCCTCGCCTGCGACGATGCACTGAACATCACCGGCCGCACGTCGAGCGGCTGACCCACCTCGGCGATCGCCGTCGGCCGGTACGCCAGGCGCGGCAGGAAGTCCGACGAGACGATGTACGACGACCCCGAACCCGCGCGGCCGTTGTTGTCAGCCAGTGGTGCGCCGATGATGATGTCATCGCGGCCGTCACCGTCGAAGTCGCCCGCGCTGGTCGCCGAGTAGCCGCTCTGGTCGGCGGCGGCGGCGCCGTCGATGCGGAACCCCTGGGAGGCGGTGAGCGCGGCCAGGTCGACGTTGGGGTGCGCGGCGGCGCCGTAGATGACGTACGACGATCCGGAGGCCGCGCGGCCGTTGTTACCGGCAAGATCAGCGCCGATGATGACGTCGTCGCGGCCGTCGCCGTCGATGTCTCCTGCGCCCGCTACCGAGGTGCCGCTCTGATCGCCGGAGGCGGCGCCGTCGATGCGGAATCCCTGGGAGGTGGTCAGCGCGGCCAAGTCGACGTTGGCGTGCGCGGCGGCGCCGTAGATCACGTATGACGATCCGGAGTTGGCGCGGCCGTTGTTGTCTGCCCCGGGCGCGCCGATGATGACGTCGTCGCGGCCGTCCCCGTCGACGTCGTCCGCGCCCGCGACCAAGTAGCCGCTCTGGTCGAAGGCGCCGGCACCGTCGATGCGGAATCCCTGGGAGGCCGTCAGCGCGGCCAAGTCGACATTGGGGTGCGCGGCGGCGCCGTAGATCACATACGACGACCCCGAGCCGGTGCGGCCGTTGTTGTTGGCGGAATCAGCACCGATGATGAGGTCGTCACGGCCGTCCCCGTTGACGTCGCCCGCGCTCGCGACCGACCACCCGCTCCAGTCGCCGGTGGCGGCGCCGTCGATGCGGAATCCCTGGGAGGTGGTCAGCGTGGCGAGGTCGACGTTGGCGTGTGCGGCGGCGCCGTGGATCACATACGACGACCCGGAGCTGGTGCGACCGTTGTTGTCAGCTTGGAATGCGCCAATGATGAGGTCGTCACGGCCGTCCCCGTCGACGTCGCCTGCGCCCGCGACCGAGCTCCCGCTCTGGTCGCCGGCGGCGGCGCCGTCGATGCGGAACCCTTGGGAGGTCGTCAGCGCGGCGAGGTCGACGTTGGCGTGCGCGGCGGCGCCGTAGATCACATACGACGACCCGGACTCACCGCGGCCGTTGTTGTCGGCGGAACCAGCGCCGATGATGACGTCGTCGCGGCCGTCACCGTTGACGTCGCCCGCGCCCGCGACCGAGCCACCGCTCCCGAACCCGTCGCTGGCGGCGGCGCCGTCGATGCGGAATCCCTGGGAGGTGGTCAGCGAAGCCAGGTCGACCGTGGTGTTCGCAGCGGCACCGTAGATCACATACGACGATCCCGAGTCAGCTCGGCCGTTGTTATCGGCCGCATTAGCGCCGATGATGAGGTCGTCGCGGCCGTCACCATCGACGTCGCCCGCAGCCGCGACCGAGACCCCGCTCTGATCGCCGCCAGTAGCGCCGTCGATGCGCACGTTGGCCTGGGTGAGCAGGTCACGTTCCACCGCTTTGGCGCTCGTGGGCAGGGCCGAGAGGACCACCACGACCGATACGACCATCCCGAGCCAGGCGGCCTTCACATGACCAGTATACGGTTCAACGTTGCTGGCCGCGAGTTTGTTTGCCCGCGGCGGGCGCGTCAGACGAGCGCCGGTCGGCGCGCGCGCACGCTGAGCTGTACGCGGGCCCCGTCGCCGGGGGTGATGGTGATCATCCTGCGGCGGATGCCCGCTGGGGCTGCGTCCACCGGCCGCACATCGAAGCGCGCGAAGGCCTGGCGCAGCACCACGCGCATCTCCAGCAGCGCGAAGCTCGCGCCGATGCACCGCCGCCGTCCGCCCCCGAAGGGCAGCCACGTGTAGGTGCCGGGCTTGGTGTCGAGGAAGCGCTCGGGCCGGAACGCGTACGGGTCGGGATAGATCTCGGGGTCGTGATGGATGAGGTGGGCCGAGATGATCAGGATGATCCCGGGCGGATACGTCCACCCGCCGGCCGAGAACGGCTTCATGACCTTGCGCGGCTCCGGGTTGGGAAGCACCGGCCGGCGCCGCAGCGTCTCGTTGATCGTCGCCTCCAGGTAGGCCGGATCGTCCTCGGCGAGCCGCTCGGCCACGTGCGGAGCCCGGGCGATCTCAGCGAAGGCAAACGCCAGAGAGGACGCCGTGGTCTCGTGCCCGGCGACGAGGGCGGTGAGCAGCTCGTCACGGATCTCGTCGTCGGTCATCGGCGAGCCGTCGGAGTGGGTGGCGCCGAGCAGGGTCCCGAGGATGTCGTCGCGGTCGTCCCCGGCGGCGCGGCGCTCGGCCATGAGCTCGAACAGCTCGCGGTCGACCTCGTCGCGGACGGTGGTGAAGCGCTTGAAGCGCGGGACGCGCTCGTGCTGGAACATCGGCAGCATCGACGTCGGGCTGTCGCCGAAGGCCATCAGCTCGGGCAGCTGGTCGCGCAGGCGATCGAGCCGCGGGCCCTCGTCGAGCCCGAACACCGCGCGCAGGATGATCTCGAGCGTCAGCGCCTGCAACCGTGTGTGCAGCTCGACGGGCTCGTCGAGCGGCCACGAGTCGAGCTCGCGCGTCGTGAGCTCCTCCATCAGGTCGGTGAGGCGGGCGATCCGGTCCCCGTGGAAGGCCGGCAGCAGCAGTTTGCGCTGCTCGAGGTGCGGTGCCTCGTCGAGCAGGATCACCGAGTGGCGTCCGACGATGGGTTCGAGCAGAATCGCGCCCTCCCCGGGATGCAGCACGTCGGGTGGCGCGGTGAGCACCGCCTTGGCGTCGTCGGGATCGCTGAGGATCACGAACGGCGGCTGGCCGATCAGCCGCGTCGTGACGCGTGCGCCGTACCGGCTGCGCAGCCGGTCGACCGACGCGGTCGGCCGCGTCCAGAAGCCGACGGTCTGCAGGGTCTTGGGCCACCGGGGGCCCGGCGGCAGTCGGTGTCCTCTCATCCCATGCCGAACCCTACGCCCATCGGGGGGCCGCTATGTGACGTTGCGCACTACTGGGCGTCGCGCACGTGCCAGCCGCGCCCGGACTTCGTCAGCAGGCCCTCCTTGGCGAGATCGGGCACCACGCGGTAGAGGTAGTTCTGCTTGATCCCCATCGCCTCGGCCATCTCGGGGATGGTGATCCCGGGCTTGGAGCGCACGAGCTCGAGCGCCTGCTGCGCGCGCTGACCCGAGCCCTTGGGCCGGCCGCGGCGGCCCGTGGTGGAGCCGCTCGTGCTGCGGCGCTTGGACGGCGCGCTCGGGGCGCGCGAGGAGCGGGTGGGAGCGGAGCCGTTGCCGACGCCGGCGAGCGCCTGCTCGGCGGCCTCGAGCTTGTGGTACTCCTCCACGAGCGGTTTGAGTTCTTTGAGCCGCGACTGGATCTCGCGACGTTTCTCGTCAAGGAAGTCGGCCATGGTTGCCTGACTCTACCTTAAACAGTTACTGCTCAAGCAGCTTTTTCAACTGTGCAAGCGACTTATCCGCCTCGCGCTTCGGGAGGCCACCCACCAGCGCTTTGCTGGCCGCCTTGCCCAGCGGCCCGCCGGGCGCGCTGAACTCGTTGACGTAATGGAAACTGGTGCCACCGGAATCGTTCTCGGAGAGGTGATACTCCGTGCGGGCGTAGGAGCGGACCGGCCCCCGCCCCTCCCAGACGGCGCGCGCACCGGGGTCACATTCGGTCAGTTCCCACTTGACCTTGAAACTGGCCCCGCGCAGGGAGAGTGTCTGTTTCATCTTCATCCCCTCGCGCGGTTCCCCACTGTCAGCTGAGTCCAATTTTCGGTGAATAGAGACCCACTCTCCGAGACGATCGGCGTCCATGACGAACTCCCACACCTTGTCGGGAGGAGCATCGATCGTGATGTCAGCGGTCACGGCGTCGTCGCTCATCTGGCTCGTACCTCCTGGTGCTCTTCGAGTTCACGCAGCGCGCGCTCGACCGCGGCGCTGAAGGAGTGCAACCGGACGCCGAACGCGTCCGCGGCCAGTGTGTCGGCCGGTTCGAGGTCGTGTTCGAGTGACTCCATGAGGGGCGCGATGAGGGCGGTGTCCTCGCCGGCGAGGGCGGCGGCGACCGGCGCGGCGATCGGCGTGAGCGAAAAGGAGAGATCGAAGCGGGGGCGGGATACGAGCATCAGGTCGGCGATCCGTTCGACCAGCTCACCGTGCGTCATCGCCTCCGGGCCGATGGCATCCCACGCACGGCCGGTCAGCTCCGCGGGTGCGGTCGCGGCACGCACGAGATAGTCGGTGACGTCACGACCGTCGATCGGGTAGGAGCGGTGCCGGGCCCAGCTCGGGAGGGCCAGCACCGGAAGCCGCTCGATCAGTCGCACGAGGAAGGTGAACGAGCGCGAACCGGCGGCGATCACGATCGAGGCGCGGAAGGCGATCGACCCGGGCACCGCCTCCAGCAGCAGTTCTTCCACCGCAAGCCGGGAGGCGAGGTGCCGGGAAACCGGGAGGCCGTCGTCGGGGACGGGGCCGCCGAGGTACACGATCCGCTGCACCCCGGCGCGCACGGCCGCCTCGGCGAAGTGCTCAGCCGCGCGGCGCTCGGCGGTGTCGAAGCTCCCGTTCGCCGCCCGTTCCATCGAATGGATGAGGTAGTAGGCGACCTCGACGCCCTCGAGCGCCGCGTCAAGGCCGCGTCCGGTCAGCGCGTCGCCCTCGACGACGCCGTCGACCGGCGTGCGCACGCGGCTCGCGTCGCGAGCGAATCCGCGCACCTCGTGGCCGGCGTGGCGCAGGGCCGGCGCGAGGGCCGAGCCGACGTATCCGGTGATGCCGGTGACGAGCGTCTGCATGGTCGCAAGACCCTACGGCCGCCCTCGCGGGTCAGACCAACGGCGCCAATTTGCGGGGTGCCCGTCCCGCACACAGCGTCAATCGGAGGCGAAAAGGGGGAGCTAGCGGGAAGTTGACGAAAAGGCAGCGTTTTGCGGTCTTCGCCCTCGCATCCGCGCGTCAATCGCGCCACTCTTGCGCCGTCTCTTGTGAGAGGGGCGTCAACGAACGAGATCGAAGGGAAGTCGGATTGCCGGGCATTGAGAGGGCGTCGTGTGAAGGGTGCTACTTCAAGCAGCAGGGACTGTGCGCCCTGAGGCAGGGAGAGCCCTGTTCGACCTTCCGTCCCAATCATCCCGATGGGTTGCGCCCACCTCGGCAGATGCGCTTCCTCTTTCGTCAGGAACGGCGCACGCAGTCGGCCTGGGCGTTCCCGGACGCACAGGCTCAGGCCGCCCTTCACGCCTAGGCTCCTTCGCGAGAGAGGTGACCCGAACGGGCTACCGCCGGGTCCGAAGAAGAAGGGTGAGAGGTGCGCGTAACGGTGCTGGGCAAGTCGCCCTCCTGGCAGGATGCCGGAGGAGCGTGCAGCGGGTATCTGGTGCAGCACGGAGACACCACGGTGCTGCTGGACTGCGGCAACGGTGTGTTCGGGAAGCTGCGCCGGTTCGTCGACTACACCGCGGTCGACGCCGTGCTGCTGTCACACCTGCACGCCGATCACTTCCTCGACCTGGTCCCGTACAGCTACGCGCTCACCTACGCGCCACGCCAGCAGCCCGTCCCGGTCCACACCTGGCCGGGCACGGACCACCCGGCGCGGCCCGCGCTGCACGCGCCGCCGGGTGCGCGCTCGACCTTCCGCCGCGTCGCCGGGGCGTGGGGCAACGACGACCTCATCGAGCGGGCGTTCGACCTTCATGAGTACGAGCCGGCGCGACCGCTGCAGGTCGGCCCGTTCGCGATCCACTTCTGCCGCGTGCCGCACTTCGTGCCCACGTTCGCCATGGAGTTCGCCGTGGACGGCCGGCGCTTCACCTACGGCGCCGACTGCTCTCCGACGGAGGATCTCGTCGCCTTCGCGCGTGATACCGATCTGCTGGTGATCGAGGCCACGCTGCCCCGCCCGGAGCGCACCGGTCTGCGTGGGCACCTCACCCCGGCGGAGGCGGGCGAGCACGGGCGTGCCGCCGGCGCCGCCCGGCTCGTGCTCACCCACCTTTCCGACGAATTGGGCGAAGCGTGGGCCCGCGGCGAGGCGGAGGGAACGTTCGGCGACACGGTCGAGGTTGCCCGCGAAGGGGCCGTCTACGAGCTTTAGTCGTCGCTGCGGGTTGCCGATGCACTGCTGGTGAGCCTCACGAGCACGTCGACGGCGCCTGCGACGGATGATGGGGTGCGCCTGCTCTCGCACCGTCCGTCGGTGCTGTTCAAGCTCGAGCACCTGGGCGACCAGCCCGAGGGCGCCGACGTCTCCGTCGAGGGCGTGCTGCTCAGCGGCCCCGGCTGGGGCGACCGTTTGCGCGACGTCATGGCCGACCTGTCCAGTGCCGAGCGGGCCCTGCTGTTCGCGGTTCGCCTCGACGATCCCGCGGGGCTGCCGCTCGCCGTCAAGACCCTGCTCGCGCGTGCGCGCACGGACTGGTTTCCCAAGTTCCTCTCCCAAGGGACCCTCACCCCGGTCTTCCAGCCGCTCGTCGACCTCGGCGACGGCTCCGTGTACGGCCGCCAGGCACTCATCCGCGGCCGAATGGGCAGGACGGAGGTCCGGGGCCAGGAGCTCCTGGACGCCGCGGAGGTCCACGACGCCATCTTCTCCTTCGACGCCCGCGCCCGCACGGCGGTCCTCGAGGCGGGCCTGCCGCGCCTGCCCGACGGTGAGGTGCTGCTCGCCAAGCTCGACCCCCGCGCCGTGCTCGACGTCGAGAGCTCCCTGCGCGGAATCTGGGATCAGGTCGAGAGCCTGGGCGCCACGCCCGACCGGCTGGGCCTCGAGCTGATGGGAGCCGAGCACCACGGCGATCAGGAACTGCTCGCCGAGCTCGTCGCCGCCCATCGGGCGCGCGGCGCCGTCATCGCACTCGACGATCTGTCGGTGGGAACGGACGCGCTCACGGTGATGGAGACGCTCAAGCCGGATCTCGCCAAGCTCTCGCTGCACCTGTGCAAGGGGATCGAGGCCTCGCCGGCCCGCCGGCGCCTCGTCGGGGCACTCGTCGAGGTCGCTCACGAGCTGGGCGTCCGCGTCGTGGCCGTCGGCATCGAGCGCGACTACGAGCTCGCGCACATCCAGGAACTCGGCGTCGACCTGGGCCAGGGGTTCTTCCTCGGCCAGCCGACGGACGAGATGCTGCCGGTCGACGGCACCATGGTCGCCCGTCGCGCCGCGTCCTGACACGGGGATCCCCGGAGCACATACTGTTTCGGCCGTGCCGTCGGACCGCGACCTGTTCGCCAACTTCGAGCGGATGCGCCGCGAGATGGACGAGCTGTTCGGCGACGTCTTCGGGGGCGCCACGCGGACGCTGCGTCGCGCCGGCTTCTCTCCCGCGGTCGACGTCTACTACCTCGCCGACCCGCCGCGCGCGATCGTCCGCGCGGAGCTCGCCGGGGTCGACGGCAAGGACCTGACGCTCGAGATCCGAGGCCGCGAGCTGATCCTTGCGGGAATCCGCCACGCGGAGCGCTCCGCGGAGCGCGCCTACCAGCAGCTCGAGATCGAGCGTGGTGAGTTCCGGCGGGTCATCGCGCTCGGCGTGGACGTCGACGCCGATCGGGCTCGCGCCGACTACACCGACGGCATGCTGACCGTGGAGCTTCCGGTGCTGGGCACATGATCGACGTCGACTCCGACGGCAACGACGGCCAGCCCATCGCGGTCGGGGGCGGGGGCGTCCTGCCCGACGAGCTCGCGGTGCTGCCGCTGCGCGACTCGGTCACCTACCCGGACACGCTGACCCCGCTGGCCGTCGGCCAGGAGCGCTCGATCCAGCTCGTCAACGACGTCTTGTCGGGCAACCGCATGCTGGCGATGATCGCCTCGCGCGACCCCGAGCTCGAATCGCCCGGCCCGGCCGACCTGCACGAGTATGGCGTCAGCGGGGTCATCGCCCGCATGCTCAAGGTGCCCGACGGATCCCTGCGGATCCTGGTGCAGGGCGGTCAGCGCATCCGCGTGGTGGAGTGGCTCGAGGGTCGCCCGTACCCGGTCGCGCGGGTCGAGGAGGTGCCCGACGTGATCGAGGAGGGCCCGGAGCTCACCGCGCTGATGCGCAACGTCCAGCAGACGTTCTCCACGATCATCGAGGAGGTCCCCTACCTCCCCGAGGAGCTGCTGATGGCGGTCGCCAACGTGGACGACCCGTCCGCGTTGTCGCACCTGATCGCCGGCGCCCTGCGGATCAAGACCGACGAGAAGCAGGAGCTGCTCGAGGAGCTGCACGTCGCCAAGCGGCTGCGGCGGCTGTCGGAGATCCTCGCGCGCGAGCTGGAGGTGGTCGCCATCGGCTCGCGCATCCAGCACCAGGTGCAGTCGGAGATCGACCGCTCCCAGCGCGAGTTCGTCCTGCGCCAGCAGCTCAAGGCGATCCAGGAGGAGCTCGGCGAGCGCGACCCGGCGGAGGCCGAGGTCGACGAGCTGCGCGAGCAGCTCGAGGAGCGCGAGCTGCCCGAGCACGTCCGCACCCAGGCCGAGCGCGAGCTGTCGCGGCTGGAGAAGCTGCCTCAGGCCGCGGCCGAGCACGGCGTGATCCGAACGTACCTCGAGTGGATCCTCTCGCTGCCGTGGGAGAAGACGACCGAGGACAACCTCGATCTCAAGCACGCCCGCAGGGTCCTCGACGAGGACCACTACGACATCGAGCGGGTCAAGGACCGCATCCTCGAGTTCCTCGCGGTGCGCAAGCTCAAGCCGGACGCCAAGGGCTCGATCCTGTGCCTCGTCGGGCCGCCCGGCGTCGGCAAGACGTCGCTGGGACGCTCGATCGCAAACGCGCTCGAGCGCCGCTTCGAACGGATCTCGGTCGGCGGCATGCGCGACGAGTCCGAGATCCGCGGGCACCGGCGCACCTACATCGGCGCCATGCCCGGGGTGATCCTGCGCGCCCTGCGCGACGCCGGGTCCTCCAACCCGCTGTTCATGATCGACGAGATCGACAAGATGGGCTCGGACTTCCGTGGCGATCCGGCCAGCGCCATGCTCGAGGTGCTCGACCCCGAGCAGAACGAGTCCTTCCGCGATCACTACCTCGATCTGCCCTTCGATCTGTCGCGGGTCATGTTCGTGACCACCGCGAACACGCTGGACACGATCCCCGGGCCGTTGCGCGACCGCATGGAGGTGATCCAGCTCGCGGGCTACACCGAGGAGGAGAAGCTCCAGATCGCCAAGCGCTATCTCGTCCCGCGCCAGATCGACCGCTCGGGGCTCAAGCACTCCCAGATCGCGTTCACCGAACGCGGGCTGCGCACGATCATCACCGACTACACCCGCGAGGCGGGGGTCCGCAACCTCGAGCGCGAGATCGGCGGGGTGTGCCGCAAGGTCGCCCGGCAGGCGGCCGAGGGGACGCTTGGGCGCAAGGTCTCCGTGACCGAGCCGCGGGTCCGCGAGCTGCTCGGCCGGCAGCGCTACTTCGTCGAGGCGCGCCGTCGCACGCGTGAGCCCGGGGTCGCGACGGGCCTGGCCTGGACGCCCGTGGGCGGCGACGTGCTCTTCGTGGAGGCCAGCGCCATGCCCGGCACGGGCAAGCTCACCCTCACCGGCCAGCTCGGTGACGTGATGCGCGAGTCCGCCCAGGCCGCGCTCTCCTACGTCCGCGGCCACGCGCGGGAGTACGCGCCGGAACTGCCCGACGGCTGGTTCGCCGAGCACGACCTGCACCTCCACGTTCCCTCGGGCGCGATCCCCAAGGACGGTCCGAGCGCCGGGATCACGATGGCGACCGCACTCGTCTCGCTGCTCACCGGGCGGGCGGTCCGCGCCGACGTCGCCATGACCGGGGAGCTCACCCTCACGGGCCAGGTGCTCCCGATCGGTGGGCTCAAGGAGAAGGCGCTCGCCGCGCAGCGCAGCGGCATCAAGCGCATCGTCGCTCCGGCGCGCAACGAGGCCGACCTCGAGGACATCCCGGAACAGCTGCGGCGCGGGATGGAGTTCGAATGGGTCTCCGAGATCGACGAGGCGCTCACCTACGCGCTCGGATCACGGGTGCGCAACGGCCGGGCGGGGTAGCATCCGCCCCAACGGAGAACCGGACCCCACCCCGAGGAGCGGACAGCGAAAATGGCATCCAAGAAGAAGAAGGCCGCGAAGGCGGCAGGCGGTGCCGCAGGTGCTGCCAAGGCGGCCCGCAACAGCCCCTACGTCCAGGAGATCGTCGAGAACGACGACCTGCGCGACAACATCCAGCAGGCATACGAGTCCGCTCGCGACGCGTACGACCGCATCAGCTCGTCCAAGAAGCCGGCCAAGGCCGTCTTCGACGACAAGAAGCTCCAGCGTGACCTCAAGGTCGCCGCCGAGTCCATCAAGGAGGCCGGCCTCACGCTCAAGGAGGCACCCGCCGGTGGCGTGAAGAAGTCGTCCGGTGGCGGACTGGGGCGCAAGCTGCTGCTCGTCATGGTGGCGGCCGGCCTCGCGCTGGCGCTCTCGGAGGATCTGCGCAAGAAGGTGCTCGACGCGCTGTTCGGCGCCGAGGAGGAGTTCGAGTACACGTCGACGTCCACGCCCGCGGGCGGCGGCGCATCCGGCGGGGTCACCACCCCGGCCGGCTCCACCAACTGACGCCTACTCGGCGATGAAGTCGCGGACCGTGACCAGCGCCCCCGGGCGCTCGGTCGCGTCTGCGCCGAGCTTCTGCAGCCAGGCGCCGGGCGGCACATCCTGGTCGGCCTCCCAGGCCTGCAGGATCGGATAGGGATCGACCGCATCCTTGGCGATCCCGCCGGGGTGGACCTCGAAGTGCACGTGGGGAGGCGTCGGCTCGGCGTCCCCCGTGTTGCCCACGAACCCGAGGACATCGCCGGCCTGTACGCGGGCGCCGTTGCGCGCGAGTCGCGAGAAGCTCGACAGGTGGGCGTAGAAGAACGCGTCTCCGGTATCGGTCACGAGCCACAGGCGGTTGCCCGAGATCGGCAGCGTGCCGACCTTCGTCAGCCTGCCGTCGCTGACCGCGACCGCGGGGGAGCCGAACGGGGCGAAGATGTCGTTGCCCTCGTGGGAGACGATCGGCGCCGCGCGCGTGGCGCCGAAGGTGCTGTCGTAGGTGACGTCGCCGTAGACGGGGAACGCGTAGCCGCCGGCGGTGAGCCGGGCGGGCGCCTTCGGCGCTTTGCGGCGCTTGGCCTTGGGGGTGGCCTTGGGCCTGGGGGTCTTGGTCGGCTCCGCGGTGGCCCGAGGGGTGCGCTTCGGCGTCGGCGTGGGGGCGACCGTCGTGGTCGGCGTCGGGGTGGGGTCGGGCACCGTGCGGGAGTAGGTCGTGACGTCGGCCACCGCCACCCGCACGTCGCCGTCGGCGGTGATCAGATGCATCCCCGCGGTGCCGGTGTTGAGCACGAGGCGGCTGTCGGCGCCGAGCCGGATCGTCCGCGGCTTTCTCACGTCGCTGTAGTAGGTGCCGTCGATCATCAGGTCCTCGACGATCCCTGTCGCAGTCACGCCGGCCTCGTCGCGCTCGGCGCTGCGGCGCACCGCCGCGGCGGTGATGCGCCCGCCGAGCAGGGTCACGCGCGCGGCCTTGACCGAAGCGGCTCCGGTCACACCGGTCGGAGCGGTGGTGGCGGTGGCCGATCCGCGCCGCACGGTCACCTCGGCGGTCTCGACCGGGGCGTTGACGCTGCCGTCCTCGCCACGGCGGCTGGCGACGGCGCCGTAGGAGGTGTCACCCACCGCGGCGATCGCGGCCTGTGCGCTGGCGTAGCGCGCGGTCGCGGCACCGGATGAGGTGACGATCACACACCCCGCTGCGAGCGCAGCGAGGAGGGCTGCGAAGGCGCCGCGCACCCTCGCGAGGGTAGCCTGTGAGCCGATGGCGACCACCACGCGCGAGCTCACCTCCGACAAGGCGCAGCGCATCGTGGACGCCATGCGTGCGTCGGTCGGCGAGCGCGGGGCGGCGGGGTCGACCTTCGACCACGTCGCGGGCAAGGCAGGCGTCTCCCGCGGGCTGCTGCACTACTACTTCGGCTCGAAGGAACGCCTGCTCGTCGAGGTGTGCCGTCGCGACTGCGACATCCGGATGGCGCTGCTCGACGACGCCTTCGCCGCCTCGGCCGACGCCGACGAGCTGATCGCGGCGCTCGTGCGCTCGCTCGAGGACCTGCTTCGCGACGATCCGGGCGTGGTCGCGCTCGTCTTCGAGCTCTTCACCTCCTCCCGCCACAACGAGGAGATCGCCACGGGGCTGCGCGAGCTCAACGGCCGGGTGCGCGAGCACATCGCCGAGCAGCTCGCGGCCAAGGCCGACGAGGGTGCCATCCGGCTGGGCGCGGACGCCGACGCGGTGGCCGCCGTGCTCTTCGCGCTCGCCGACGGCCTCGCCTTCCGGATGCTCGCCGAGCCCGATCGCGACTGGGGGCCGACGATCGACGCCGGCGCGCTGGCGGTCCGGCGACTCATCCTGCCGGCGTAGAGGGGGCGTGTGAGCGACGTCACTTCGATTCCGCGAGGGATGAGTCATGCTCGGCTGGCCAGCCAGCCAGTTTCCTACGGAGGATGTCGATGCAGCGGTTCATGATGGGCATGGAGGCGGTCGTGAGCCGCCGCCGCCGGTGGGTGCTCGCCGCCTGGATCGCGATCCTCGCCGCTGCGATCCCCTTCGCCCTGCGCCAGTCCGAGGGTCTTTCGAGCGGTGGCTTCGACGTCCCCGGATCACAGTCGAAGGCGGTCACAGAGGCGCTCGCCGACTTCCCCGGCGTGCAGCGCACCTCACTCGGCGTCGTGCTCATCGGCGACCGTGCCGACGTCGCTGCCGTACGCCGCCGTGCCGCCACCGTCGACCGTGTCGACGGGGTGGGGCGCGCGGAGGTCAGCGGGGACGTCGCCGTCATCCCGCTGCGCGTCGACGCGTCCGAGGACGAGGCGATCGACATCGCCGTCGACCTGCGCGAGAAGCTGGGGGTCGGCTCGAACGGTGTGCACCTCGTTGGTCAGGGCGCGCTCTGGGCGGGGCTGCAGGAGGTGTCCAAGCACGACCTCGAGAAAGCCGAGCAGACCGGCTTCCCGATCGTGCTGCTGATCCTGCTGGCGGTCTTCGGTTCGCTGGCGGCCGCGCTGCTCCCGCTCGCGATGGGCGCCGGTTCGGTGCTGATGACGGGCGCGCTGATCTTCGTCGTCTCGCGCCAGATGGACATGTCGGTCTTCGTGACCAACATGGCGTCGATGATCGGTATCGGGGTCGCGGTCGATTACTCCCTGTTCGTCCTCGCCCGTTATCGCGAGGAGATCACCGCGGGCCACACACCCGCGGCCGCCCGATCCCGCGCGATGGCCACGTCCGGGCTTGCGGTGCTCTTCTCGGGCATGACCGTCATCGTGTCGCTCGCCGGCCTGTGGATGATCGACAACAACGCCGTCCGGTCGATGGCCCTCGGCGCGATCCTTGTCGTCGCCGTCTCCCTCGTCGCCTCGGCGACGCTGCTCCCCGCGCTCATCGGGGCCCTCGGGCCCCGCGTCTACGCGCCGTCGTCGCGGTTCATCGCGCTCGTGGCCTGGCTGCAGCGCTGGCGGCCGTGGCGGCCGAATCGCGTCCCGTTCTTCGAGCGCTGGACGGCACGCGTGATGGGCCGGCCCGTCGTCTCCGTGCTCCTGGCCTCCTCGGTGCTGCTGGCGCTCGCCGCGCCGACCCTCGCGATCAAGACGGGAAGCGGGGCGCTGCGGCAGTTCCCCGAGGGCAACGAGACGCGAGTGGGCATCGAGGCCGCGGCGTCGGTCTCGTCGCCGGGCGCATCGGCTCCGGTCCGGGTGCTCACCACCTCGCCCGGACGCGCTCGCGCGGTGCTGCGCGACGACCCGGCGGTCGCCCGCGTGCTCCCGCCGGCCACGGACGGACAGCGCACCCTGCTCTCCGCGATCCCCCGCGCCGACGGCGAATCGCCGCGGACCGAGGCACTGGTGCAGCGCCTGCGCGAGCGGCTCCCCGGCGCGCAGATCGGCGGTGTGACCGCCGCGCAGAGCGACATCAAGGACCTGATCGCCGGTTCGATGTGGAAGGTGCTCCTGTTCGTCCTCGGGCTGTCCTATCTGGTGCTCATGGTCCTGCTGCGTTCCGTCGTCCTGCCGCTCAAGGCGGTGCTGATGAATCTGCTGTCGGTCGGCGCGGCCTACGGCGTGCTCGTCGTGGTCTTCCAGTGGGGCTGGATCGACGGCTTCCTCGGCTTTCAGTCCACGGGCCACATCGACACGCTCACGCCACCGCTCGTCCTGGCCGTGGTGTTCGGGCTCTCGATGGACTACGAGGTCTTCCTGCTCTCCCGGATCCGCGAGCGCTACCAGGCGACGGGCGACACCCGGCGAGCGGTCGCCGAAGGCCTCGCCCGCTCCGCCCGGACGATCACCTCGGCCGCTCTGATCATGGTTGCGGTGTTCGCCGTCTTCGTCGGGACCGGGGTCCCGTCCATCAAGGAGCTCGGTGTCGGCAACGCGGTCGCCATCGCGCTCGACGCCACGCTCGTGCGGCTCGTGCTGGTGCCGGCGGCGATGGAGCTGCTCGGCGACTGGAACTGGTGGCTGCCGCGGCCGCTGGCCCGCGTGCTGCCGCGCGCGTCCCTCGAGGAGGTCGGCGTAGGCTCGAAGGCGTGAGACGGCCTGCCCTCGGCGCCGCGGTGTTCGTCGTTGCGCTGCTGGTGCTGGCCCAGGTCGTGCTGCCGTTGCTGGCCGAGCGGACGATCCGCGGCGACCTGGAAGAGACCGGGACCGTCACCTCGGTGGACGTCGCGGCGTTCCCCGCGCTCGAGCTGCTCTTCGGCAACGCGGATTCGGTGCGGGTGCGGATGTCGGAGGCGTCCGTCGGGGTCGGCGACATCGGCGACCAGCTCGCCTCGTCCGCAGGGGTCGACCGCCTCGACGTCGTTATCGAGTCGCTCGCGGTCGGGCCGTTGCAGGTGCGCGACGTCTCGCTCGAGAAGCGCGGCGATGCGCTCGTTGGCACGGCGTCGCTGACGAACGACGACCTCGCCGCGGCGCTGCCGGTCGACCTCGGTCTGCGACCCGTCGAGTCCGACGACGGCGGGCTCGTGATGGAGGCGCAGGTCGGGCCGGTCACCGTCCGCGGCCGGCTGTCGGACTCCGAGGGGAAGCTGCTCATCGCGCCCGACGGCCTGCTCGGCGGCTTCGCCTCCGTCACCGTCTTCGAGGATCCCCGCGTGCGGGTCACGGGCGTCAGCTCCCGCCCGTACCCCGACGGGTTCACGGTCGTCACGAAGGCGACGCTTCAGCCGCAGAACTGAAACAGAACCGCGCCACCGAGACGGGACGGGCTGGGGTGTGTGCTGTTTTCCGCCGTATGCGCGGAAAAGAGCACACACCGTGGTCCGAGATCGGCCGGATTGCCGGCGAGCAGTGGTCACAGGTCCGCTTGGAGCAGCTGCTCCGGTGCGGCCTCTCGGACGATCAGGTGCGGCACGCGGTGCGGGGCGGTCGGCTCTATCGCTCCTTCACCGGTGTCTTTTCCGTCGGCCACCCGGTCGCGAACCCGAGTGAGCGGGCCATGGCAGCGGTGCTCGCGTTCCATCCCGAGGGTCTGCTCGCGCACGCGTGGGCGCTGTGGAACTTCGGTCTGGTCGGGCTGCCGAGCCATCCGCCCGACGTGCTCGCCTCCCCGGCGCGGCACGCGCGGCCGGGCATCACCCTGCACCGGACGAAGCATCTCGGCAGGCCTGACCACAACCACGGGATCCCGACGACGACGCCCAACCGCGCGATCATCGACGCCGCGCCGGCGATGCCGGCCAAGCGGCTGCGCCGGCTCGTCAACCAAGCCCAGATCCTCCGCCTCACGACGGCCGAGTCGCTGCGTGCCGAAACCCTGGGCACACGCGGCGTGCCCACCCGCCGGCTCCTGGAACACCTGCCCGAGGATCAGCAGGGCGCCACGCGTTCCCTGCTGGAGGACATGCTGCTCGACCTGCACCGGGTCAAGGGGCTGCCGCGTCCGCTCGTCAACGTGATCGTCGACGGGCGCGAGCGCGACTTCTACTACCCGGCCCTAAGGCTCATCCTCGAGGCCGACGGGTGGGAGTCGCACGGCACCCGGATCGCGTTCGAGGACGACCACGAGACCCGCCTCGACCTCGAGGCGAACGGCCGCCGGGTCCTGGCGGTCACCTACCGCCAGGTGACGGTCGACCACGCCCGGACGGCGGACCGGCTCGAGCGCATCATCCGAGCTTCGGAGAACGCCAGTCCGCGTTGACGCGGCGGGCCAGCTCGTCGGCCAACCCGTCGATCGGCAGCCGCTCCTGGGCGAGCGTGTCGCGGTCGCGCAGCGTGACGGTGCGGTCCTCGAGCGACTGGTGGTCGATCGTCACGCCGAACGGGGTGCCGATCTCGTCCTGGCGGCGGTAGCGCTTGCCGATGTTGCCGCCGTCGTCGTACTCGGCGGCCACGCGGGAACGCAGCGACTCGTAGACCTCGCGCGCGAGCTCGGGGTGGCCGTCCTTGCGCAGCAGGGGGAAGACCGCCACCTTGATCGGCGCGAGCGGGGTGCAGGCGCAGCACGGTGCGGTGCTCGCCGCCGATCTCGTCCTCGTCGTAGGCGTCGCAGAGGAAGGCGAGCAGCGCGCGGTCGGCGCCCGCGGCGGGCTCGATCACGTGCGGCACGTACTCGACCCCGGCGTTCGCGTCCTTGTAGGTGAGCTTGGCGCCGGACTCCGCGGCGTGCGCGGAGAGGTCGAAGTCGCCGCGGTTGGCGATGCCCTCGAGCTCCGACCAGCCGATCGGGAACAGGTACTCGACGTCGGAGGTGCCGCTGGAGTAGTGCGACAGCTCGTCGGGATCGTGCGGGCGCAGGCTTGAGGTGGGACGGGGCGGATGCCGAGCCGCTCGTACCAGTACGCGGCGCTCCTCGCACCAGTACTCGTACCACCGCTGGGCCTCGTCGGGCGGGACGAAGAACTCCATCTCCATCTGCTCGAACTCGCGGGTGCGGAAGATGAAGTTGCCGGGGGTGATCTCGTTGCGGAAGGACTTGCCGACCTGGGCGATGCCGAACGGCGGCTTCTTGCGGGCGAACTGCAGCGTGTTCTTGAAGTTCAGGAAGATGCCCTGCGCGGTCTCCGGGCGCAGGTAGGCGACCGCGCCGGCGTCCTTGACCGGACCGACGGTCGTCTCGAACATCAGGTTGAACTCGCGCGCCTCGGTCAGCTCGCAGTCGGCGAACTCGCCCGGGTGTTTCGACGGTTTGCGCGGGCATGCGAGATCGTCGAGATGGTCGGCCCGGAAGCGCTGGCCGCACGTCTTGCAGTCGACGAGCGGGTCGGTGAAGCCGGCGAGATGACCGCTGGCCTTCCACGTCTGCGGATGCTGGATGATCGCCGAGTCCAGCGCCACGATGTCGTCGCGGCCGAAGACCATCGCCTGCCACCAGGCGTCCTTGACGTTGTTCTTGAGCAGAACCCCGTAGTGCCCGTAGTCGTAGGTGTTGCCGATGCCGCCATAGATCTCCGAGGCAGGGAAGATCAGGCCGCGGCGCTTGCACAGCGCCACGATCTTGTCCATGGTGACAACGTCATTGGGCATGGCCTCCAACCTATACTCCGCGCCTTGCCGATCTACGAGTACCGCTGCGAGAAGGGCCATCTGTTCGAGGTGATGCGCAAGATCTCCGACCCTCCGCTCACGGAGTGTCAGGAGTGCGGCGCGCACGTCGTCAAGGTCCTCCATTCCCCGGCGGTGCACTTCAAGGGCTCGGGCTTCTACAACACGGATTACGGGACGGCGCGGCGCAAGCGCGAGCTCGACAAGTCCGCTTCCGACGGCGCCGACAAGAACGACGCCAAGCAGAAGGACAAGCAGGAAGCCAAGAAGGCCGACGCCAAGCCGGCGCCCGCCAAGAAGGACTGAGCGGCGCCCGTGGACCTTTCGCTCAGCCCGTCCGAGACCGAGTTCCGCGACGAGCTGAGGGCGTGGATCGAGGCGAACCATCCCGGCCCGACGCCCGATGGCGACGAGGCCGGCTTCGAGCACCGGGTCGACTGGCAGCGCAAGCTCAACGAGCGCGGCTGGGCCGGGCTGACCTGGCCGACGGAGTACGGCGGCGGCGGTGCGACCCTGATCGAGCAGTCGATCTACTTCGAGGAGATGGCTCGCGCCCGCGCGCCGCGCACCGCCAACGTCCTTGGCCTGACCATGGGCGGACCGGTCGTGATCGCCTACGGCACAGATGAGCAGAAGGAGCGTTACCTCGCACCGATCCTGTCCGCGGAGGAGATCTGGTGTCAGGGCTTCTCCGAGCCCGAGTCGGGCTCCGATCTCGCCAGCCTGAAGACGAAGGCCGTCCGCGACGGCGATGACTGGGTCGTGACGGGGCAGAAGGTCTGGACCACGCTCGGCCACCGCGCGAAGTGGTGCATGCTCGTGGCGCGCACGAACCCCGACGCGCCCAAGCACCGCGGTCTCACGTACTTCCTCATGGACATGGAGCAGGACGCCGTCGAGGTCCGCCCGCTCGTCCAGATCACCGGGGAGCCGGAGTTCAACGAGCTGTTCATCGAGGAGGCGCGGATCCCGGCCGCCAACGTCGTCGGCGAGGTCGACGGCGGCTGGGCGGTGGCCATCACGACGCTCGCGCACGAGCGCGCCGGCCTGGCGATGGCGCTCCAGGTCGAGGTCCAGATCGCGATGTCCGAGCTCGTCGAGGAGGCCAAGCAGCAGGGCTACGGCGCGGATCCCATCGTCCGCGACCGCATCGCGCAGCTGCTGATCGAATCGCAGGTCCTGCGCCTGAACGCCTACCGCGGCATCACGGGTCAGATGAAGCGCGGCTTCCCCGGCCCGGAGGGCTCGCTCGGGAAGTGGCACTGGGCGGAGATCAACCAGTCGCTGACCGCGCTCGCGATGGATCTGCGCGGCCACGATGCGCTCGCCTCGCACCCGGTGGACGACCTCTGGGCATACCGCTACCTGCGCGCGAAGGGCAACTCGATCGAGGGCGGGACGACGGAGATCCTCAAGAACATCGTCGCCGAGCGCGTCCTGGGAATGCCCCGCGGATGAACTTCGACCTCAACGACGACCAGCGCGACATCCAGCGCTCCGCGCGGGAGATGCTCGCCGCGCGCTTCAAGCCCGAGGAGGTCCGCCGGCTCGCCCTGGAAGAGGAGCGCGGCTTCACCGAGGCGCAGTGGCAGGAGATGGCCGAGCTCGGGTGGCCCGAGCTGCTCGACGACCTCGGCATGGTCGAGCTGGCCGTCATCACCGAGGAGCTCGGGTACGCGCTGGCGCCGACCCCGTTGCAGTCGCACTGGGCCGCGGTCATGGCCGCCGGTTCGTTCGAGGGCCGCGGCACGGTCGGATATCGCAGCGGAGACGGCTGGCTCGTGCCCTATCTGGACTCCGCCGACGTCGTCGTGCTTGGTTCTTCGCGCCACGAGAACCTCGCGGGCGAGCGCGTCGACGCGCTCGATCCGACCCGGCCCCTGTTCCGCGTCACTGCGGACGGGGAGGACACCGGCCCCGACGACCGCCAGCTCGTGATGCTCGCCGCCGAGAACGTCGGCATCGCCCAGCGGGTGATGGAGATGTCGGTCGCCTACGCGTCCGAGCGCAAGCAGTTCGGCCGGCCGATCGGCACCAACCAGGCCGTGTCGCACCAGTGCGCGCAGATGCTGCTCGAGGTCGAAGGCGCCCGCGCGCTCGTCTACAACGCGGCCTGGGCGCTCGACCACGATCCGCAGCAGGCGCCGCTGGCGTCGGCGATGGCCAAGGCCTGGGCGTCGGACGC
Organism: uncultured Solirubrobacteraceae bacterium; assembly: GCA_963781415.1. GTDB lineage: Bacteria > Actinomycetota > Thermoleophilia > Solirubrobacterales > Solirubrobacteraceae > DATLGB01. The sequence goes on along the minus strand of CAWAFT010000002.1, from coordinate 1,041,454 downwards.
CGGCCCGCGCGTCGTCAGCGCGGCGATCCAGGTCCATGGCGGCATCGGCTTCACCTGGGAGCACGACCTGCACTTCTTCCTCAAGCGCGCCGAGGCCAACGCCCTCACGCTCGGCGGCGCGCGCGAGCACCGCGCCCGCGTGGCCGCGCTCGTCTTCGACGCCTAACCGTCGAGGAACTGCTCGACGGCGGCGGCCTTGTCCTCGTCGCTGACGGAGACTCCCCCCGAGGTGTCGAGGCCGCCGAGGACCGCGGGCTTCGCATCCCCGCCGATGGCCAGGCCGCCCGCGACACCGAGCATGGAGAACCCGCGCATGTCGCTCTGCACCGCCTTGGGCGCTTCCCACGCGACCCACGGGAGCGCGCAGGAAGGTCCCGGGGGAGAGGAGCCGCGACTTGATCGCCGACAGCACGTCCTGCTGGCGCTTGGCGCGGTCGAGGTCGTTCTCCTCGGGGTGGCAGTCGTTCTTGCGGGTGCGGGCGAGCGTGAGCGCCTTCTTGCCGTTGAGGTGATGCTTCCCCGCCTTCAGGCGCAGCGAGGTGCCGCCGTTGGACGTGCCGCCGTTGATGTCGGACTTGACGCAGTTCGTCGTGATGTCGATCCCGCCGAGCGCGTCGATGAACTCCGGGAACTCGCCGAAGTCGACCTCGACGACGTGGTTGATGTCGATCCCGAGGTACTGCTCGATCGTGTTGATGGTCAGGCTCGCGCCGCCGATGGCGTAGGCGGCGTTGATCTTGTCCGTGCCGTGGCCCGGGATGTCCACCACGAGGTCGCGGGGGATGGAGAGCTTGGACGACTTGAAGGCGCCCGTGCGGATGAGCATGATCGAGTCCGACCGCGAGGGGCCGCCGATGTCGGCGCCCGGCTCCATCGAGCCCGGCTGGCGGGCGTCTGACCCGAGGACGAGGATCGTGGTGGGCGAGAAGAGGGGGACGCCACCGCCCGTGAGCGCCGACTTGGCCGCGTCGGAGGTGGACTTCGCCTGGATCTGCGCGGAGATGAGAAACAGGGCCAGCGACAGCAGCAGCCATCCGGCCACCGCGGCCAGGACCCACTTGACGACGCGGCCGGGAGTGATCGACCCCGAACCGCCTCGCGGCAGTCGCGGGCGCGGCAGCCGCCGGCGACGGTGCGTCGTGTACTGCGGCTTCGCGCCGGGCTGGCGTGGGGCGTGGGGCGCCTCGTCGCGGAGTTCCTGCAGTCCATCCTCCACGCGTTCCTCGCGGCCCCCGAACAGCTTCGGCCGCGAGCGGTAGCGCTTGTAGTCCGGCTCGTCGGGCATGCGGCCGCGCCACGATAGGGTCACGCCCTCAATGGCGCCGACAATCGGCTTGGACCTGGGTGGCACGAAGCTGCTCGCCGGCGTGGTCGAGGAGGACGGCACGGTGCTCAAGAGCGAGCGGCGGCGCGTGGCCGGACTTCCGCTCGACGAACTGCTCGAGGTCGTGCACGAGGTCCTCGCGACGCTCGACACGGACGCGCCGATCGGCGTCGGGGTGCCGGCGCTGGTGGACCGGCGCACCGGCATCGTCGTCGGCTGCAACCACCTGCCCCTCGTCGGGATGCACGTTGTCGACACCTTCGGAGCGGTCGCCACGGACAACGACGCGAACTGTGCGGTGCTGGCGGAGTGGCAGCTCGGGGCGGGGCGGGGATGCTCGCACGTGGTGCTGCTCACGCTCGGCACCGGCATCGGCGGGGGCCTCGTGCTCGACGGGCGCGTCTATCACGGGTCCATCGGCGCGGCCGCGGAGCTCGGCCACGTGCCGATCGATCTCGACGGGCCGCCCTGCTTCGGCAACTGTCCCGGCCGCGGCTGCCTCGAGGCACTGTGCTCGGGGTCGGCGCTCGCGCGCGACGGCTCGGAGCGGCTCGGTCGCGAGGTCACGGGGGAGGAGGTCACGCAGCTCGCGCTGGCGGGCGACCCCGACGCGTGCGCGGTGATGCACTCGATCGGCACGAAGCTCGGTGTCGGCCTCGCGGGCATCGCGATGACGTTCAACCCGGAGCTGATCGTCGTCGGCGGGGGCGCGGTCGCTGCGGGGGAGCTGATGCTCGGCCCGGCACGCGAGGAGCTTCGCCGCCGCGCGCGTGAGCCGTCGTGCACCGTGCGGGTGGAGACCGCCGCGCTCGGCGAACGGGCGGGGATGATCGGAGCGGCGCTGCTGGCACGACGCACGCTCGACGGGATCCCTTCCTGAAGGGCCGGCTCGTCGTCTGCCCGACGCCGATCGGGAACCTCGAGGACATCACGCTGAGGGTGCTGGCCGCGCTGCGCGACGCCGACGTGATCGCGTGCGAGGACACGCGTCGCACGCGCGTGCTGCTCGACCGCTACGGGGTCCAGGCCTCGCTCGTCAGCTATCACGAGCACAACGAGGCGGCGCGCACCACCGAGCTGGTGCGCCGCATGGGCGAGGGCGAGACCGTCGCGCTGGTCTCCGACGCGGGCATGCCGCTCGTGTCGGACCCCGGATACGTGCTCGTGCAGGGATGCGTGGCGGCCGGGCTCGAGGTCGAGGTGCTCCCCGGCCCGTCGGCGGTGATGGCCGCGCTCGTCGCAAGCGCTCTGCCCAGCGACGTCTGGCGGTTCGTGGGCTTCCTTCCGCGGAAGAAGTCCGCGCTCGCGGCTGTGCTGTCCTCACCCGAGACAATCGTCGCCTTCGAGTCGCCCAACCGGGTGCGCGCCACGCTCGCGGCCCTCGAGCCCGACCGGCAGGTCGCGATCTGCCGCGAGCTGACCAAGCTCCACGAGGAGGTCATCCGGGGTGCTGCCGGCGAGATCGCGGAGCGCTTCCAGCCGCGCGGCGAGGTCGTGCTGGTCATCGCCGGCGCGCCGGCGGCGGACGCCGACCTCCAGGCTGCGGTCGCCGCGGTGCGGCAGCTCGTCGAGGCCGGTGCGAAGCCGCGCGCGGCGGCGACGGTGGTGGCCGGGTTGACCGGCGTGCCGGCCAACGCGCTGTACAAAGCGGTCAACACGTAACAACTTTGCGACAGTCGCCCACGGCGGCTGTCGGCGGGCGTACGGTCCGGCGCGTGCTCGTGCTGCACCCACCCTTCGAAGCGCCGATCGTGCGCGCGTTCCGCTACCAGGGCTCCCCCTTCGCGCGCGGTCTGCATCGAGGGGTGGACTTCGCCACGCGCCCGGGCGCCGTGGTCCGCTCACCGTGCGATGGCCGGGTGGTGTGGGCGGGCAGCGCCGGAGTGACGCTCGAGTGCGCGAACCGGCGCGTGACGCTGCTGCCCGTCGCACCGGACGTCGCCGCGGGCGGTTCGGTGCGGTCCGGCGCGCGGATCGGGCGGGCGGGGTCGGAGCCGCTGCACCTCGGCGTGCGCCGGCCGGGCGACGCCTTTGGCTACGAGGATCCGGAGCGGTACCTGCGGGCGGCGCCGCCGGCCGTGCCCGTGGTGGGTCCGCGCCGGACACCGCGGCCGTGGAGGAGCGCGCCCTCGCATCGGGCGGTCCGGCACAGCGACCCGGTGGCGAGCGCGGGGCCGGCGCCATGGCTTGCCTGGGCCGGTCTCGCCGTGGCGCTCGCGGGCGCCGTCGGCGGCGGCGCGGCCAAGCGGCGCAGGGCGCGCACCCGGACCGTTCCGGCCCGCGCCGGGCCCGGGACCGTGTCGTAGCCTCAGCCGCCGCATGGCCTTCTATCTGACGACGCCGATCTTCTACGTCAACGCGGCGCCGCATCTCGGCCATGCGTACTCGGCGATCGGCTGCGACATCCTCGCGCGCCACCAGCGCCAGCGGGGAGAGGAGGTCTTCTTTCTCACGGGCACCGACGAGCACGGCGAGCCGGTCGCACAGGCCGCCGAGCGCGAGGGCGTGACCCCGAAGGAGCTGGCCGATCGCAACGCCAAGCGCTTCCAGGACCTGATGCCGCTGCTCGACGTCACGAACGACTTTTTCATCCGCACGAGCGACGAGCGCCACAAGGCCGCGGTCCAGGAGATCATGCAGCGCGTCCACGACAACGGGCACGTCTACAAGGGCCTCTACGAGGGCTGGTACTGCCCGCGCTGTGCCGACTTCAAGACGGAGGCCGAGATCGGTCCCGGCGACACCTGCAAGATCCACCTGATCGCCCTCACGCGCGAGAACGAGGAGAACTGGTTCTTCCGCCTGTCGGCCTTCCAGGAGCAGCTCGAGACCCTCTACACCGACCAGCCCGACTTCGTGTTGCCCCGCGTCCGGTACAACGAGGCGCGGTCGTTCATCACGGGCGGCCTCCAGGACGTATCGCTGTCGCGCGCGAACCTCACCTGGGGCGTCGAGGTGCCCTGGGATCCGGCGCACGTCTTCTACGTCTGGTTCGACGCGTTGCTCAACTACGTGACGGCCCTGCGCTTCGCGCGTGACGGTGAGGACCTGACGGAGAAGTTCTGGCCGGCCACCTTCCACGTGATGGCCAAGGACATCCTCAAGTTCCACTGCGTGATCTGGCCCGCGCTGTTGCTCGCCGCGGGCTATGAGCTGCCGAAGCACGTCTTCGTCCACGGCTACCTGCTGATGAACGACCAGAAGATGTCCAAGTCGCTGGGCAACGTGCTCGACCCGTTCAAGATCATCGACACCTTCGGCACCGACGCGCTGCGGTACTACTGCTTCCGCGAGGTCTCCTTCGGCCACGACGGCGAGGTGTCGCCCGAGGGCTTCGAGACCCGCTACACGACCGAGCTCGCCAACGACTACGGCAACCTCGCCAGCCGCACCCTGAACATGCTGCGCCGGTACACGGACGCGCGGGTGCCCGACGCCGAGCCGGACCCGGCGCTCGCCGCCGATTTCGACGGTCTCGTCGACGAGGTCTGCGAGCTCCTCGACCGCGCGGAGGTCACCCAGGCGCTCGAGCGCATCTGGCAGCGCGTGCGGCGCCTGAACCGCTTCGTCGAGGAGACCGCGCCGTGGAAGCTGGCCAAGGACCCCGGCGAAGCCGAGCGCCTGGAGGTCGTGCTGCGGTCCCTGGCCGAGGGCCTGCGCGCGGTCACGGTCCTGCTGCACCCCTACCTGCCGGGCAGCACGGCGAAGCTGCTCGCCGCCCTCGGCGACGAGCGGACCGACATGGCCGACGCCGCCTTCGGGGCCGGCCGTCCGGGCGCCGTGATCGGCGAGCTCGCGCCCCTGTTCCCGAAACCCCAGTGATCGACAGCCACACCCACCTGGACCTGACGCCGGGGGCCGACGCCGACGTGGTCGCCGCCGCGCGGGCGGCAGGGGTCAAACGGCTGCTGACCGTCGGCACCGACCGCGACTCCTGCGAGCGCGCGCTCGCGCAGACCGACGCGCACGAGGAGGTGTACGCGGCCGTCGGCCGTCACCCCAACCAGGCCGAGGGCTTCAGCGACGCCGACGCCGAGTGGATCGCGGAGCTGGCGGCCGACCCCCGTTGCCGCGCCGTCGGGGAGACCGGTCTCGACGACTTCCGCGACTACGCGCCGCGCGCCGATCAGGAGCGCGCGTTCTCCGCCCACATCGAGATCGCACGCGCGGTGGCGAAGCCGCTCGTCATCCACACGCGCGCGGCCGACGACGACACGATCGCCACGCTCATCCGCGAGGCCGATGGCCTCACGGTGATCCTGCACTGCTTCTCGATGCCCGACCGCCTCGACGAGTGCCTTCACCACGGCTGGTTCGTCTCCTACGCGGGCAACGTGACCTACCCGAAGTCCCAGGCGCTCGCTGCTACGGCGCTGCGGGTCCCCCTCGACCGGCTGCTCGTCGAGACCGACGCGCCGTATCTGACCCCTCAGGCGGTGCGCAAGGAGCGCAACCAGAGCGCCTATGTCGTGCACACGGCGCGCTTCATCGCCGAGGGGCGGGGCATCGCCTACGAGGAGCTCGAAACGGCCGTCGAGGCCAACGCCACGCAGCTCTTCGGCTGGTGAGCGAGCCGACCCAGCCGAGCCTGCGGCGGCTGAAGCAGTTCGGCGTGCGGCCGGTGCGCGATCTCGGCCAGAACTTCCTGATCGACTCGAATCTGCTCGACGTCATCGCGCGCGAGGCGGCGCTCGGTCCTGACGACGTCGTGCTCGAGGTCGGGGGCGGGCTCGGCGTGCTCTCGGAGCATCTCGCCGCGCGCGCACGGCACGTGCACGTCGTCGAGATCGACACGAACCTCGAGCCGGCGCTGCGCGATGCGCTCGACCCGTTCGACAACGTCACCCTCCACTTCGCCGACGCGGTCCGGCTCGACCACACGGCGCTCGCACCCGCCCCGACGAAGGTGGTCGCCAACCTCCCCTACGGGGTCGCAGCGACCGTCATCCTGCAGACGGTCGCCGACGCGCCGCTCGTCACGCGCTGGGTCGCGATGGTCCAGCGCGAGGTCGGCGAGCGGCTGGCCGCCCAGCCCGGCACCGCCGCCTATGGCGCCCCCTCCGTGCTCGCGCAGCTCTCGTGCGAGGTGAAGGTCGTCCGGTCCGTCTCGCGAACGGTGTTTCACCCCGTGCCCAACGTCGACTCCGTGCTCGTGCGCCTCCAGCGCACCGCGCCCCCGGCTCCGGCGGACGTGCGGCGCCTGGTCTCCGCCGGCTTCGCCCACCGGCGCAAGGCCCTGCCGCGCTCGCTGGCGCTGGCCGGCGCCGCCGATCGCGGTGCGGCCCGCGCGGCGCTGGAGGCGATGGGGCTGGCCGTCGACGTGCGCGCCGAGCGCCTCGGGCCCGCCGAGTGGCTCGCTCTCGCGGAGGGGCTGCGGTGAAGCTGCGCGAGCTCGCTCCCGGCAAGGTGAACCTGTGCCTGTTCGTCGGTGCGCCTCGCGCCGACGGCTACCACCCGCTCGTCTCCGTCTTCCAGTCGGTGGCGCTTGCCGACGAGCTGCTGCTCGAAGTTGCCGACGGCCCGGCCGACGAGGTCGTCTGTCCCGGGGTGACCGGCCCGAATCTCGCCGCGAAGGCGATCGCCGCCTACCGCGAACGATCGGGCTGGGACGGTCCACCGGTCCGCGTCACCATCACCAAGCACGTGCCCGTCGCGGCGGGGATGGGCGGTGGCTCGGGAGACGCCGCCGCGGCGCTGCGTCTGGTCGCCGCCGCCGCCGGCCGACCGGGCGATCCGCTGCTGGAGGCCATCGCGCCCACGCTCGGCGCCGACGTGCCCTTCCAGCTGCGCAGGGGCCGGGCCCTGGTCACCGGAATCGGGGAGCGCGTCGAGATGCTGCCAGCGGGTCCGCCGGCTGCGTTCGTGCTCCTGCCGTCGGTCCACGAGCTCAGCACGCCCGCGGTCTACGGCGAGGCCGACCGCCTGGCGAACCCCCGCGACGCGGCGGCGCTCGCCGCGGCCGAGGCCGGCCTGCGGGCGGGCGGCCCCGTCCCGGCGGTGAACGACCTGCAGGCTGCCGCGCGCTCCCTTTGCCCGGAGATCGACGAGCGTCTGCGCGCGCTGGGCGACGGTGCCCTGGTGGCCGGCTCCGGGCCGACCGTCTTCAAGGGCTACGACGACCCGGAGGAGGCGGCGGCGGTGGCGAGGCGGCTCCCTGGGGCGATCCTCACCGGACCGGCATGATTCTCGTCGCGCTCGCCCTCGCGCTGCACGTAGGGCTCGGGCTGCTCGTCCACGGATCGGGCCCACTCGGCGTCGACCGCGCCGCGTTCGACCTGATCGATCCGCTGCGCGGTGGGTCCGGGCTCGACGTCGTGCGCATCCTGACGGATCTCGGCTCGTTCCCGGTGTCGGCCCTCGTCGTCGCGGGCGGTGCCGTGTACGCCGTCAGGGTGCGCGGATTGCGCACCGCGCTGGGCCTCGTCGCCGCGATGGTGGCCCTGCTCGTGATGGTGAACGTCGCCAAAGAGGTCTGGGACCGCCCGCGTCCCGTCGACCGGTTCTACGACCCGGCGGGCCGGTCGTACCCGTCGGGCCACAGCGCCTACGTGACCGCATGGCTTGCGGTGGCGGGCCTGACCGGTCGCCGTGCTTTGATCACGGCAGCCACGGTGCTCGTCGTCGCGGTCGGAGCGTCCCGCCTCTATCTTGGGGTCCACTATCTGACCGATGTGGTGGGCGGCATGGCCCTCGGCGCGGCGGTCTTTGCGCCTTTGCGAATCCGGAAATGAGCAACAACACCCTCACCTATCTGATCGCCGGCGGTGTCGGCGTCATCAGCGTGTCGCTGTGGTCGTGGCTCGTGCTCGTGCCGGCGTACACGGCGTACGCGCGCTGGTGGCAGCGCGCGGTCGCGGTGGTCATGAGCGTCTACGTGCTGGTCGCGATGATCGGGGCCGGTGCTCTGATCGGCGCGCTGTTCCTCTGGTACTACGACCGCATCGCCTGAACGTGGGCACCGTGCCGGAGCCCGCGGCCCCGCACGCCCTCGAGGCGCTGCACGCCGTGACGGACGCCGTCGCCGCGGGTGCCGGGCTGCCTGAGGTCGTCCGCGCGGCCAGTCGCGCGCTCGACGCCTCGCTCGTCCTGCTCGACCACACGAGCGCCGTCCTGGCGGTCGCGGCGCGCTCGACGGCCGACGAGCGCTCGCTGATGGCCGACGCGGCCGGTGTCGACACCCACGAGTTGCGCGTCGGCGGTGACACGGTCGGGCGGCTGCGCATGCGCGAGCGCTCCGGCACCCCGCCGGCGCCCTTCATGACGATGGTGCTGACGTTGATCGCGTCGGAAGTGGAGCGCCTGCGGGCGCCCGAGCGCCAGTCCGAGGTCGCGCAGGAGACCTTCCTGCGGGCGCTGCTCGAGCGGTCGGTGACCGACCGCGGGGACATCCTCGCCCGCGCCTCGGAGATGGGGCTCGATCTCAGCGGAGGAGGCGCCGTGATCGTCGTCCGCGCGCACCACTACGCGGTGACCGAGATGGACTGGCGTGGGCGGGTGCTGGCAGTGGCCGAGCGCTCGACGCGAGCCACCGCCCCCGGCGCGCTGCTCGCCGTGCTCGACCATCCGGCGTCGTCCGCCACGGGCATGATCGTGCTCGTCGTGCCCGCCGACGGGGCCGATGCGGTCCGCCGCTGCGCTGCCGTGGTCGCCCGTGAGCTCCAGGCCGCGCTCGGCGGCTTCACCTTCGCCGTCGGTCACTCCCGGCCCGCGAGCGATCCCGCCGATCTCCACCGCGCCGGACAGGAGGCGCTGCTGGCGGCCAACGTCGCCGAGGCCGGACCCGGCGGCAGCGACGAGGAGCCCGCGGCCGTGCTCGCCTTCGAGGACACCGGCGCCTACCGGTTGCTCCTGCCGGCGATGAGCGAGGACCCCGGCGAGCTGCACCGCTTCTACGACGAGACGATCGCGCCGCTCGTGGCCTACGACGAGCAGTACGAGACCGACCTCGTCACCACGCTCGGAACCTTCCTGGACTGCGACGGCAACGTCGCCAACACCGCCGGGCGCCTCTTCACCCACCGCCACACGATCCGCTACCGCCTGGTCCGGGTTCACGAGCTCACGGGGCACGACGTGTCCTCGACGGACGGGCGCGAGCGGCTCGGGCTGGGCCTGAAGGCGATGCGCGTGCTCGGCATCGCGAGCGCGGGCGGGCCGGCGCGCGAGCGGGGCGCGGGCGGCGGCCGTGTCCCCCGGGGCTCCAAGGACCGATGAGGGTCGGCATCATCACCGGCTCGGGCACCCACGCCCTGCCGGCGCTCGCGGCCGGCGCGCCCGAGCGGGTCGAGACCGAGTGGGGCCCGACCTCCGTCACCCGCGGGACCTTCGCCGGTGCGGATGTGGTGCACATATCGCGCCACGGCGAGGGGCATCCCCGGCTCTCGAACCACGTCACCCACCGGGCGAACATCGACGCCCTCCGTCAGGCCGGCTGTGATGCCGTGCTGGCCGTCACGGTCTGCGGCGCGGTCGACCGCAGCGTCGAGCTCGGGTCGCTCATCGTCTTCGACGACGTCCACTTCGTCTCCAACCGGCTCGCCGACGGCTCGCTGTGCACCTTCCACGACACGCCGGGTGACGAACGGCGCGGTCACTGGATCTACGAGGACCCGTACTCACCCGAGCTGCGACGGGCGCTGCTCGACGGCGCCGCGGCGGCCGGTGTGAGCGCGCGCGACGGCGGGTGTTACGGACACGTCGACGGCCCGCGCTTCAACACGAAGGCCGAGATCCGCGGGCTCGCCGCCTGCGGGGTGAGCGCCGTCTCGCAGACGGCCGGTCCGGAGACGGTGCTGTGCGGCGAAGCCGAGCTGCCCCTCGGACTCGTCGGCTACGCGACCGACTACGCCAATGGCGTGAGCGACTCGGCCACGCCGGTGGAGCAGCTGCTCGAGCTGATCGCGGCCAGCACCCAGGCCTTCGCCGACGTGCTGGCGGCCGCGATCGAGCGCATCGACGCGAGCGCGCTCGCGCCAGCCGGAGTCAACTACCGCTTTCACGGGGGCTGATCGACAGCCCGGGCGCCCCGCCCGCGTTGTCTCTTAGAGAGCTGCCGTGAGCGACCCTTCCGAACCCACGCCGCTGCGAGTCGTCTCGCTCCACGATCCCGCGGGGATCCTCGACCGGGTCGAGAACCGGCCGGAGAGCGTCCGCACGCGGTTTGCCGCGATCGCAGACATCGCGCGCGGGGGGACGGCCGGATACGAGGTGCTGCTGGCGGTGGAGTCGGACGCGGCGGCACCGCCCTCCGCGTGGTCGCGTGAGGTTCACGAGCGCAGCGCGGGCCGGCTCGAGGCCGGGCTGCTGCGCATCGCGCTCGGTGAGCGCGCGGGGCTACCGGCGGAAACGTGGCTGGCGGTCAACCTCTCCGCGGCGGCGATCCGGTCACCCGAGGTCGGAGCGGTGGTGGCTGACGCCGGGCGACTCGAGCACACCGTGCTCTTCGTCACCGGGGACGCGACGACCGACTCGGACGGCGCCGTGGCGGCGGTCTTCGACGCGGTCCGGGACGCGGGCGGTCTCGTCGGCGTCGACGAGACCGGCTCGGGCTACGCCTCGCTGCGCCACGTCCTCGACCTGCGGCCCGACTTCGTGCGTGTGGGCGCCGAGTTCGTCGCCGGCATCGACGGCGACCAGGCCAAGGGCGCCGTGGTCGAGGCGGTCATGTCTCTGACGGATCGCACGGGCGCGCGCGTGATCGCGAGCGGCATCCCGGGCCGCCCTGAGCTGTCGGCGCTGCGCCGGATGGGCGTGCCCCTCGGGATGGGCGGGTTGTTCGGTCCCCCGGCGGCGGCGATGGGCCCGCTGTCGACGATGGTCGCCGACGCCATCCGGCAGGCGTCGCCGCCGGTCGAGCCCGCCGAGACGGTCGCCGGTCTGATCGAGGCGCGGCCGGCGATGCCCTGGGGAAGCTCGCTCGAGCAGGTGGCCGACGCGTTCCTCGCCGATCCCCTCAACGACGTGATCGTCCTCGTCGACGAGCGCTCGCGCCCGCTGGCGCTGGCCGAACGGGCGTCACTGCTGCGAGGGGAGCCCCACGAGCGCCCGATCATGCGCATCAGCCCGACGAGCCCGCTGAAGGCCGTGGCGCGCCGCGCCGCCGCCCGTCCCTGGCTCGAGCGGTTCCACCCCTTGGTGGCGTGCGACCGGCTCGGGGTCTACCTCGGGCTGGTGCGCGTCGAGCAGCTGCTCGACGCGCTGGCGCACGAGTGAGCTAGCGCCGCGCTCGCAGGACGCGCACCTTGACCACGTCACGGCCGCCGATGCGGTAGGTCGGGTCGCGGAACAGGCGCCCGACCTTGCGCACCCGGACCCCGTCCCAGCGGTTGAGGCCCTCGAACTGCTCCACGAGCGCCTTCACCGTGCGCGGGCCCTCCGTGTCGGTGTAGTTGCCCCCGCCGAAGTCGATGATGAGATCGTCGAAGAAGAAACCGAAGCCGTTGTCGGGGTCGCTGCCGCGGATGTCGAGCTTGCGCGTGCCCAGCTCCAGGTCACGCGGGACCTTCCAGTTGAAGCGGAAGACCCGGACCCGGCCGCGGACGACGCGGGTGACCAGCCGCACCGGGACGGTCGCTCCGCGGCGGACCGTCGCGGGCAGGTCGACCGTCCGGATGTAGGCCTGACGCTGCGCGCGGGTCTGGCGCACCCTGGCCGACACGCTCTTGACGTGTACGGGCCTGCCCTTGAAGCCGTCGAAGATCGACAGTGCGCCGCTGGCGTCGGTGCCGGCGCCGAGCGCAACGGGGTTCAGGCCGACCGTCTCGCCGTAGCCCGTTCCGTCGCTGACGTAGCGGTTGCAGAAGCGCAGAGGAGCCTTGCGCTCGCGCAGCTTGACGCGCATGCACATCCGTCCGGCCAGGCGCTGCGGGGCCGCGCCGAGGATCTCCGTCGCGCCCTGGGAGACGGCGATCGGCGCGATGAAGCTCAGCCCGGTGTATCCGGTGGGGTTGTCGAGGGCGGACTCGTCGGCGATGCCGACGTTGAGCACGCGGCGCAGGCCGCGGTCGTCGTCGTTGACGACGACGCGCACCGGAATGCTCGGCGGCAGGCCGCCGAGCGTGCCGGCGACCGCGTCGAAGCCGTCATAGGAGAGGGTGCCGCGGTCGTGCACCGCGGTCGCGAGCTTGTAGCTCACGTAGCCGTCGGCGTAGACCGGGTTGCTGACGATGCCGGCCACGTAGGCATCCTGCAGGAACAGCGACCGCCCCCCGGCGGCGTCGAACTGATGCCCGAAGGCCCACAGGTCGTTCCCGTCGGTGTAGGAGACGGTGCCGATGCCCGAGAAGGTCACATCGCCGGTCGACAGGCCGACGCCGACCGCGGAGCCCGGCTCCATCGGCAGCACGGGCGCCGAATCGGCTGGGATCGAGGGGGAGGCCACGATCGTGATGCCGCGGCGCTGCGCGGCCTCCGACAGGCCGCGCATCAGCGTCCGGTCCAGGCCGCCGATGCTCATCGGCATCCGCAGCGGCTCCGCCGCGGCGAGCAGCTTGGCGTCCCGGCGGGCAGCCCGGCGCGAGCGGGCGCGGGGGGCGGTGACCGGCGTCCCGATGACCTGCTCGATCGGGGTGGCCAGGACCACCTTGTCGCCGTAGTCGCCGAGGCCCTCCGACAGCGCGCCGGCGTTCTTGAGCACACCGTCGGCGCCCGGGCACATCACCGGCGAGCCGGAGAAGCCCTGGGCGAGCCCCGAGCGCTCGATCCGGTCGCCCGACACCTTCACGAGGATCCGCGGCTGCGAACGGCCGGTCGTCCCCTGACCGAGGACGTCGAGGATCTCCACGTCGAAGGTCTCGATCGCCTGGCCCTTGAAGACCGACAGACCGGTGCAGCGCATTCCCTGCTGCACCTCGCTGAGCGGCATGATCGGCGCCTGGGCGGTGGCGATCGTGGGGAACGCGAGGGCGGCGACCCCGGCGCAGAGTGAGATCCGGAGTCGCATAGCGGCGCGACCCTAGTCGATTTCAGACCCTGCCGCCGACCCTGGTCGCCGGTCGGGGACATCGCTGCGGTCGCCTCCGTGCTCCGCGCGCCATCCCCCGGGCGACCTCAGCGACTGGGGAGCCTGGATTCGAACCAGAATCTCACGGTACCAAAAACCGGTGTCTTGCCATTGGACCACTCCCCACTGCGCGCGGTCGCAGGCTACCCGTAGGCTCCCGCCCATGCCCGGACTGACGGTCGTGGTGCTCGCCGCGGGCGAGGGGACGCGGATGCGCTCTGCGACGCCGAAGGTGCTGCATCCGCTCTGCGGCCGACCGCTCGTGTTGTGGCCTGTGCTCGCGGCCCACGCGGCCGGCGCCGACCGGGTCGTCGTGGTCGACGGACCTCGGGGGGCATTGGCCGCCGTCCTGCCCGCCGGCGTCGAGACGGCGATCCAGCAACAGCAGCGCGGAACGGGCGACGCGGTGAAGGCGGCGCTCGGGCACATCGCCGACGACGACCGCGTCGTCGTGCTGATGGGCGACGTCCCGCTCGTGACCGCGGAGGCCGTCGCGGAACTGGTGGCCGCCCATGACGAGGGCGCCACGATGATGACGATGGTGCTCGACGAGCCGGGCGCCTACGGCCGCGTCGTGCGGCGCGACGACGGGAGCGTGGAGCGGGTCGTGGAGGCCAAGGGCGACGGGGACGCGACCCCTGAGCAACTGGCCATCCAGGAGGTCAACACGGGCATCTTCTGTTTCGACGGCGGGGCGTTGAAGGCGGCGCTCGACCGGGTCACGCCCGACAACGCCCAGGGCGAGTACTACCTCCCGGACGTCCTGCCGCACATGCCCGCGCACGCGCACGTCGTCGAGGACCACACCGTCACGCTCGGCGTCAACGACCGCGCCGATCTGGCCGCGGTCCGCGCCATCGCCCAGAGCCGCATCCACCGCCACCACATGCGCAACGGCGTGACGATCGTCGACCCGGGAAGCACGACGATCGACGCGGACGTGACGATCGGCAGGGACACCGTGATCGAGCCCGGCACCACGATCAAGCAGGGGACGACGATCGGCGCCGGCTGCACCATCCGCCACAGCTACCTCGACCAGGCCACGGTCGAGGACGGCGTGAGCATCGGCCCGTTCGCCTATCTGCGGCCCGGCGCCCACCTGATGGAGGGCGCCAAGGCCGGCACGTTCGTGGAGATCAAGAACTCCGTCATCGGCGCGGGGTCCAAGGTGCCCCACCTGTCCTACATCGGCGACGCCGACGTGGGCGCGGGGACGAACCTCGGCGCGGCGACGGTCACCGCCAACTACGACGGCAAGCGCAAGCACCGGACCACGATCGGCGACCGCGTCCGGACGTCCGTCGACACCACGCTCGTCGCGCCGGTGACGCTCGGCGACGACGCCTACACCGCGGCCGGCAGCGTCATCACCGAGGACGTGCCGGCGCGGGCGCTCGGCGTGGCCCGCGCTCGCCAGATCAACAAGGACGGCTACGCGGATCGCAAAGAGCGGGAAGATGGCTGAACCCGTCAGGCCCCCGGCGTACACTGGCTCGGACGTGAGCGCGCTCTCGACGCACGTGGAGGACCCCACTGCGATCCCGCTTGATTACAACAAGCGGCTCATGCTCTTCAGCGGCCGCGCGAACCCCGCGCTCGCCGGCGAGATCGCCCGCAAGCTCGGCGTCGGGCTCGGCGGGGTCACGCTGAAGACCTTCTCCAACGGCGAGGTCTACTGCCGCTACGACGAGTCCATCCGCGGTGCGGACGTCTTCATCGTCCAGCCCACGTGTGGCAACCCCCAGACGGGCGTCACCGCCAACGACGCGCTGATGGAGCTGATGTTCATGATCGACGCGGCGGTCGGCGCCTCGGCGCACCGCGTCATCGCCGTGACGCCGTGGTTCGGCTACAGCCGCCAGGACAAGAAGTCCGCGCCGCGCGAGCCGATCTCCGCCCGCCTGGTGGCCCGCATGCTCGAGAACGCCGGGGCCGACCGGGTCCTCGCCATGGATCTGCACGCCGGCCAGGTCCAGGGCTTCTTCCAGAAGCCGATGGACCACATGACGGCGCTGTTCATGCTCACGCAGCACTTCAACGACCTCCACCTCGAGGACCTGGTCGTCGTCTCGCCGGACGCCGGCCGCGTGAAGCTGGCCAAGAAGTTCGCGGAAAAGGTCGGTGCCGAGCTGGCCATCCTCAACAAGGAGCGGCCGGCGCAGCAGGTCGCGGAGATCGCCTACGTCATCGGTGACGTGAAGGGGAAGACGGCGCTGCTGGTCGACGACATGATCGACACCGCCGGCACGCTGCGCGCAGCGGGTCAGACCGTCAAGGACGAGGGTGCCGCCGCCGTCTACGCGGCCGCGACCCACGGGGTGTTCTCGGGCAACGCCTGGGAGAACCTGGCCGCCTCGCCGTTCGAGCAGATCGTCGTCACGGACACGATCCCGCTGCGGCCGGGCGCGCCGGCCAACATCCAGGTCCTCCCGTGCGCGGACCTGCTCACGGACTCCATCCGCCGCATCTTCACCGACGACTCCGTCAGCGAAGTGTTCGGCGGCGAGAATCAGCTCTTCTGATCGCGCGCAGCACCTCCAGTCGCTGCTGGGGCTGACCGACGAGGAGCTGATCCGGACGCTCGACGCGAGCGCCCTCGAGCTGCTCGGCGGCGAGCTCGATCACCGGCCCGAGCTCGCCATCCTGCTCGACCTGCTCGCCGACGCCGAGGAGCGCGCCGGCGCGACGATGCTCCACCGCTGGGTCCGGGCGCGGGGCGCGCACGGCAGGCCGATCGACCTCCTCACCACCCGCGACTTCGCCCGATTTGAGGATGCGGTTGACGATCTCGCCCAGAACGGTTTCATTCTGCGGTTGAGATGACCATCGCCCGAGACATCCAAGACCTGCCCCAGCTGCGCTGCGCGACGCTCTGCGAGGCCTTCCAGCTCACGTGGCGCGAGCGACCGGGCGACATCGCCCTGCGCACGCCCGACGACGGCGTCGCGATCACCTGGGCCGACTACGCGGCACGGGTCGAGCGGATCGCCGGCGCCCTGTCGGGTCTCGGCATCGGACACGGCGACACCGTCGGCATCATGCTGCTCAACCGGCCCGAGTTCCATCTCGTCGACACCGCGGCCATCCACCTGGGCGCCACGCCGTTCTCCGTCTACAACACCTCTGCCCGCGAGCAGATCGAATACCTGTTCTCCAACGCGGACAACCGCGTGGTCGTCACCCAGCGCGAGTTCGCGCCGCTGCTCGAGGGGCTGACGGAGCACCTGATCCTCGTGGAAGAGCTCGAGGCCTTCGAGGAGCGGACGCCATCCGGCTTCCACTTCGAACAGACGTGGCGCGCCGTCGGGCCGACCGACGTGCTGACCCTGATCTACACGAGCGGCACGACGGGCCCACCCAAGGGCGTCCAGCTCACGCACGCGAACATGATGGCCGAACTGCGTGGCTGCTCGACCGTGTTGCCGGCGGCGCCGGGCGGTCGGGTCACGAGCTTCCTGCCGAGCGCGCACATCGCCGACCGCTGGGCGAGCCACTACACGGGGTCGCACGCCATGGGGCACACGATCACCTGCATCGCCGACCCGCGCACCGTGGTCGCCCACCTACCCTCCGTCCGGCCGACGGTATGGGGCGCGGTGCCGCGCATCTGGGAGAAGATCGAGGCCGCGCTGCGCGATCAGGGCGTCGCCGACCCGGCGGTACTGCCGGAGGAGATGCGCGCCGGGATCCGCGCCAAGCTGGGCCTCGACGCCGTGGAGTACGTCGTCAGTGGCGCCGCACCGATCGCCCGCGAGACGCTCGAGTACTTCCTCGCGCTGGGCGTTCCGATCCAGGAGCTGTGGGGCATGAGCGAGACGTCGTGCTGCGTGACGATCAACCCGCGCCACGACATCCGCATCGGGAGCTGCGGGCCGCCGATGCTCGGCGCGCACGTCCGCCTCGCCGCGGACGGCGAGCTCGAGGTCGGCGGCGACCTGGTGATGGCGGGCTACCGCAACGACCCGGAGAAGACCCGTGAGGCCCTCGGTGAGGACGGCTGGCTGCGCACGGGCGACATCGCGACCTTCGACGACGACGGATACGTGACGATCGTCGACCGCAAGAAGGAGCTGATCATCAACGCGGCGGGCAAGAACATGTCGCCGGCGAACATCGAGGCGCGGCTGAAGGCGTCCCACGCGCTGATCGGCCAGGCGGTGGCCATCGGGGACCGGCGCGCGTACAACGTCGCTCTGCTCGTGCTCGACCCCGAGGTCGCGGCGGGCTTCGAGGGCGATGTCGCGCAGACCATCGCTGAGGCGGTCGACAAGGCGAACGCCCAGCTCGCCCGGGTCGAGCAGATCAAGCGCTACACGGTGCTCGAGGAGGAGTGGGTGCCCGGCGGCGACGAGCTGACGCCGACCATGAAGCTCAAGCGCAAGCCGATCGCCGAGAAGTACGCCGAGCAGATCGACGCCCTGTACGCCTGATAGGACGGGCTGCGGGCCCGTCCGCCGAACTAGGCCGGTTCCTGCTCCTTCGGTCCCGGCCAGGCGCCCGTCACGTACTCGAAGCCGCGAGCTCCGTAGCGGTCCACGGCCGCCCGCGTCCCGCTGAAGACCATGCCCTGCAGCACGGCCGCGCCGATGACCTTCGGCATCGCCGCCTCACGGGTCACGGCGGTCGGCGGCTGCTCCTCGTCGAAGCGCGACCAGATGAAGTCGAACAGCTTGCGCGAGAGCAGGCCGGCGATGAGCCCGGCGATGAGGCCGAAGGGCCGGTAGAGCAGCTTCACGACGCCACCCCCGGGCGGACGGGATTCGGATGCTTGGCGGTCATGTCTGAAAGCTACCCGTTGTCTTTGCCCTAACGAACATTGCGTCCGCCGGTCGATATGCCGATACTGGTGGTGAGCAAGCCATGTCCCATCACCACGACGCCGACGATCTGCTGCGGCGGGCGCTGCTGGAGCCCGGAGCGTCGGCTGCGGTCGCGCTGCGGGTGGGTGGCCTCCCGCTCTCGGACGCGCTCACCGTCGTCTTCCACGGCCGGCGGGACCTCGGCAGCATCCAGACCTATGTGGCGTGCGGCCGCCACGGGACCGGCTCGGCCCTGGGCGCGGACGAGCTCCTGCGGGTGCCCTGCGATCTCGACCTCGGTGACGCCGAGGACCGCGAGGAGGCCGAGCGCCTCTACGCCGAGCAGGCGAGCGCCATGCGCGACGCGCTCGCGGCGGCGGACACGGTGCTGGCGGTCTGGAAGGAACCCTTCGAGGACCTCGCCAACGCCCGCGTCGAGGTCGAGGCCCGGATCGAGCTCGACGTCGACGTCCCGGCGCACCGGTTGTCGCCGACGGCGCTCGTGGCCGCCGACCGCCAGATGGTGGTGGTGCCGGTGTGCGAGGCGCGCACCCTCGCCGAGGGTCTGCCTCCGCTCGGGATCGCCTGCCTGCAGCAGGACATCGCCCGGGTGTACCCGCTGCCCGACGACCCCGAGCGCTGCCTGGAGGATTTCCTCGACCAGGCGTCCGAGCACGCGCACCGCATGGCGGACGCGCTCGAGCGCCGGGAAACGTCCGTGGCGCGTTTCCTCGAGCTCTCGGACTTCGACGAGACGGCGTAGGTCCTAGCGTTCCGCCGCGTGAAGCGGCGCACCAAGGTCACGGCGATCATCTTCGGAGCCTTCGTGTTCCTCAGCGTGTCGCTGCTGCTCGCGCGGGCGCTGGTCGGCACGGGTGGCGAGCGCGCCGCGGTGCTCGACGTCCTGCGTGCGCAGGCGCGCGGGGACGCGAAGGCGGTGCTGGCCGCGATGCCTCGCTGTGCGCGCAACCCGAGCTGTGTGCGGGTCACCACCGAGCGCACCGCCAAGCTCGAGCGCCCAGGTGAGGTGCAGCTGCTCAACTTCGACCCCTCGACGCAGGCCGCATTCACCGACCAGGAGGGCTACGCGCGGGTCGCCTGGCGTACCGATCTGGAGCGCTTCCCGGTCGTCCAGTGCATCGTGGTGCGGCGCGAGGGCCCGCTGACGGGCGGCACGGTGGAGCTGATCTCGATCTCGAACCCGATCGGGCTCGAGGCGAACTGCGCGCCCTAGGAGACGCGCTCGGGCGAGCGCGCCGGCTCACGCTCGGGGCGGCGCAACGGGAAGGCGTGACGTTCGCCCAGTCTGCCGGGGCCGCGAAAGCGCTCCTGCGACTGCGTGGCGTCGGGCAGCGGTACCCCGCCCGGCCGTGGCGGCTTCGGCGGCTGCTGGAGCCGATCGTTGCCTCCGCCGCCCCCGTCGGACTCGTCGTCGTCCTCGGGCTCCCACGGCTTCACGGTGTCCGCCCGCAGGAACATCCAGAAGAGACCGCAGGCGAACAACAGGGCCACGAGATGCAGGCCCCCGAACAGCAGCACGAGCTCCTGGTCGGGTGTCATCGCCTTAAGTATTGCCCGTTGGGCAACGTCGTGACGCATGGACGAGGTGTCCGGGCGCGAACGCGGCACCGCTAGCATGTTGCGCCGCCATGGCAGAGAAGTCAGACACCGCAACCCTCGAGCTCTCCGAGCGCACCGAACAGGGCTCCCGCGCGATGCGCCGCCTGCGCCGCGACGGCAGCGTTCCCGGCGTGATCTACGGCGGTGACGGCGATCCCGTCTCCTTCGCGGTCGATGCGCGCATCCTGCGCAACACGCTTGCGCATTCGGGTGCCGTGCTCGAGGTGACCGTCGGTTCCGGTGCGAGCCAGCCCGTCGTGGTCAAGGACCTCCAGCGCCATCCCGTCCGCGGCGACATCATGCATGCGGACCTGCTGCGCATCGACATGAAGGTCGCCATTCACACGACCGTCACGCTCGAGCTTCTGGGCATCGACGACGCTCCCGGCGTGAGCGAGGGCGGTGTCCTCTCCCAGGAGGGCCGCGAGATCAACATCGAGGCCCTGCCGGGTGACATCCCCGACGTCATCCAGGTCGACGTCTCCCACATGGCGATCAACGACACGCTTCTGCTCGAGTCGGTCACGCCCCCCGATGGCGTCACCTTCCTCGACGACCCGGCCGAGACCGTGATCGCGACGATCACCCCGCCGACGCTCGAGCCCACGGGCGACGAGATCGAGACGGAGACCGCACTCGTCGGCGAGGACGGCGAAGTCGCCGAGTCGCAGGCCGAGGGCGACACGCAGGACGAGGCCGAAGCCGCCGCCGGCGGCGAGTCCTCCTCGTCCGGCGAGTGAAGAACCCCTTCGGCGGCGTCACCCCGGTCGACTGGCTGATCGTCGGCCTGGGCAACCCCGGCCCGCGCTACGCCAACACGCCGCACAGCGTCGGCTTCGAGGTCGCCCGCGCCCTGATCGAGCGCTGGGGGCTCGGCAAGCCCAAGGGGAAGTTCGGCGGCGAGCTGGCAGAGGGAAGGACGGGGCCGGGCGGTCCGCGGGTCGCCGTGCTGCTCCCCCAGACCTTCATGAACGAGTCGGGCCGCTCCGCCGGACCTGCGCGGGGCGCGTACAAGCTCGAGCTCGATCGGATGCTGGCGGTCCACGACGAGATCGATCTGCCCTTTGGGGACATCCGCTCGCGCCTCGGTGGCGGCCTCGCCGGGCACAACGGCCTCAAGTCCCTGCGGCGCGAGCTCGGCTCGCCGGACTTCCATCGCGTCCGCATCGGTGTCGGCCGACCCGATTCGACCGATCCTGAGATCGTCGCGGGCTACGTCCTCGGCACCTGGCGGCAGCCTGCGGCGGACGTCCGCGATCTCGTGGTCCGCGCCGCGGATGAGGTCGAGCGCGTGCTCGCGGCCTCCGGCACGGCTTAGAGCTTCTTCGACACGCGGCTCGAGGAGCCGTCGGATCCGCTGAAGGCGACGACGAGCTTGAGACGCTTCGTCCTGGCGTTCTTCGCGACCTTCGACAGGCGCAGGGTGACCGTGGACTTCCCGGTGGCTTTGCCCGAGGCACTCGCGATCACCTTGCCACCGGCACTCAGGCGGGCGGTCAGGCGTCCCGCGGCCGGGACGGCCACTCGCACCCGCAGCCCCTTGCGCAGCGCGCCCGGCTTGGCCTTGGGGGTACCGACCAGCCGAACCTTCCCGGCACGAGCCGTGCCACCGCCGCCCGGGGTCCAGCGCGCGGCGGGAGGGGCCGCCGGGCCCCAGTCGGGCTCGGTTCCGGTCGGCGTGAGCACCGCGAAGTCGCCCGTGGTCTCACACCCGTCGGCCTCGAGCTTGGTGAAGCGCCCGACGAAGATGCCCTCGCTCGAGGCGAACGCGATCCCCGCGCCGTCAGGCGACCAGGTCGGGTCGGCGAGACTTGGCGTCGGCGGTGTCGGTGTTGCAGGCGACGTCGGGCTGCGGCGGCGGCGTCTGCGTCCTGACGTCACCGTTGACGCGGAAGAACGTGATCAGCGTGTCGTCGCCGTAGAAGAACGTCGTCGCGAGGCGTTTGCCATCGCGGGAGACCTCGCCGTCGCCTTGATCTGCCTCGGGCGTCATCCAGGGCGTCGTGGAGTCGTCGCCGGGGCCGAGGTCGTCGATGGAGACCTGGCTGCCGTAGCCGCCGAAGACCAGGGTCCGGGCCCCGGTGACCCACTCCGGGTCGCTGACGCCGAACTGGTTGCCGTAGGTCTCGATCGGCGTCGCCTCGGTCACGGCCGTCTCCGTGTAGAAGGTGGACCGCTGGATCCCACACGAGGAGGCGACGGCGCAGAGGTACTGGACGTAGCTGTAGGCGAGCTTGGACCCGTCGGGTGAGAGGGAGAGGTCCACCGGTCGCGGCGCAAAGGTGCCTCCGTTGCCCGATGGCGCCGAGGAGGTCGAGATGGTGTGCAGCGGGCGGCCGTCGCGCGCCATCACCTGGATCGGCCCGAGCCCGTCGACGGCGGCGATCGTCCCGTCGTCGGACTGGGTGGGCGAGTGCCAGTTGCCGCCGTCGGTCAGCTGGACCCGGTGCGACCCGTCGGGTGACGCCGACCACACGTTGCCGCCGTCGATGTAGACGATCGACTCCGCCTGTGCGGCGGCTGGAACGGCCAGGCAGGCGAAGCCGAAGACGACGGCCAGGGCACGGCGAGCACGCGAACGGTCCATCCGCGGATTCTCCCCAAGGGCCCGCCCGCGCGCGTCGTCCGCGAGAAGGATGCGTCCTCCTCCTCGCGGAGGACGCCGACCTCATCGGTCCGCAGCGGGCGACCGTAGAGTGGATGAGGACCGGCCGTGCGGCCTCTACGCGCGGTCGGTCGTCATGCCCTGATGTCCCTGAGACCGCTTCTCCCCAAGCTCTCCGATCACCCCGACGCGACCGCTCTGCGCGAGCGCGGCGGTCATGCCTTCGTGTCGGTCAGCATGCGCGCGGCACTCGTCGCCGCGCTGGCCGACGCCGACCCCGACCGGCCGACCGTCGTCGTCGCCGGCGACGATCGCCACGCCCGCGAGCTGGCCGCCGACGTCCGCGCCTGGCTCAAGCCGCGGCTCGTCCGCTTCTATCCCAGCCGCGGAGTCACCTACGAGTCCCACCTCACGCCGCCGGCCCATCTGACCGGCCTGCGGGTCGCGGCGCTCGACGCGCTCCAGGACGCGGCGCCCGTGGTGATCGTCAGCGCCGTCGCGCTCAGCGAGAAGGTGCCTGACCCGGCCCTGCGCCCGCACTCGCTGCGCATCGCCAAGGGCGATCTGGTCGACCTCGGCGAACTCGGGGCGGATCTGGTCGCCGCCGGCTACGAGCGCGTCGAGCAGGTGGAGGATCGCGGCCAGTTCGCCATGCGCGGGGGCATCATCGACGTCTTCCCGGCGACGGAGGAGCGCGCGGTGCGCATCGAGCTCTTCGACATCGAGGTCGAATCGCTGCGCTACTTCTCGACCTTCACGCAGCGCTCGCTCGGGGACACCGACGAGATCGAGATCGCGCCCTCGGCCGAGCTCGCGGCCGAGCACCGCGAGGCCGCGGAGATGGCGAGCCTCGAGGACGAACGGCCCGACATCGCCGACATCCTGCCCGTCGAGTCCTTCCGCGAGTTCCTCGACCTCGTGCCCGAGCAGGCCCAGATCATGGTTGCCGCCGAGGAGGACCTCGAGCCCAGCCTGCGCGACCACTGGCAGGACGTCTGCACCGCCTTCCACGACGAGGAGGCCGGCCACCTCTACGTCAACCCCGAGGGCGTGCTCGGCGCCCTGCGCACCCGGGCGGCGATCCGTCTGTCGGGGCTCGACGCCGAGCAGGAGTTCGCCTTCCGCGCGCAGGCCGCCGACGTCAGCGCGCGCTCGCTGGCGGCCGCCGAGCCCGAGCTCGAGAAGCTCACCCGGTCCAAGTACACGACGGTGATCGCGTGGGCGAACCGGGGGACGGGCGAGCGGGCCGCCTACAACCTCGGACGCCTGAAGGCGCAGTGGGGCGCCGACGCACCGAGCGAGCTGCGCTTCGTCGAGGCGCGCCTGCGTGACGGCTTCATCGCGCCCCAGTTCAGCCTGGCGGTCATCCCCGACCACCGGCTCGTCCACGCCCGTCAGCGCACGCAGGACAAGCGGCCCGGGCGGGGAGGCGGCCGGGGAGCGCTGCGCTCGTTCGCCGACCTGCGCACGGGCGACATCGTCGTCCACGAGGACCACGGTCTGGCCCGCTTCGCCGGCTTTGACACCAAGACCGTCGCCGGTGTCACCCGCGACTACCTCAACCTCGAGTACGCGGGCACCGACAAGGTCTTCCTGCCCGTCGACCAGCTCGCCAAGATCTCGCGCTACGTCAGCGCGGGCGGGGCGCACCCGCCGCTGTCCAAGCTCGGCGGCACGCGCTGGGAGACCATCAAGTCCCGCGCCCGCCGCGCCGCCCAGGAGCTCGCCGGCGAGCTGCTCAACCTCTACGCCGAGCGCCGCCGCCGCAGCGGGCACGCCTTCGGCGCCGACCCCGAGGAGCTCGTCGAGCTCGAGGCGGCCTGGCCGTACCGGGAGACGCCGGACCAACGCGAGGCGATCGAGCACGTCAAGGGCGACATGGAGTCCGCGCGGCCGATGGACCGGCTGATCTGCGGCGACGTGGGCTACGGCAAGACGGAGGTGGCCCTGCGCGCGGCGGTCAAGGCGATGGGGGAGGGCAAGCAGGTCCTCATGCTCGTCCCGACGACGATCCTCGCGCAGCAGCATTACGGCACGTTCGTGGAGCGCCTGCGCGACACCGCCTTCGAGATCGAGCACGTCAGTCGCTTCCGGTCGGCCGCCGATCAGCGGGAGGCGGTCAAGCGCTTCGGAGAGGGCAAGGTGGACTGCCTGATCGGGACGCACCGCCTCCTCTCGCGCGACGTCCGCGCCAAGGAGCTCGGGCTGCTCATCGTCGACGAGGAACAGCGCTTCGGCGTCAAGCAGAAGGAGCTCATGCGCCAGCTCAAGCTCAAGGTCGACGTCATCTCGATGAGCGCAACGCCGATCCCCCGGACGCTGCAGATGTCGATGGCCGGCCTGCGCGACATCAGCGTCATCGAGACGCCGCCCGAGGGCCGGCGCCCGATCAAGACCTATGTCGGCGAGTACGACGAGCAGCTCGTCAAGCAGGCGCTCGAGCGCGAGCACGCCCGTGGCGGCCAGGCCTTCTTCCTGCACAACCGCGTCGAGGACATCGACGAGGTCGCCGTCCGCCTGCGCGCGCTGTGCCCGGACATGCGCTTCATCGTCGGCCACGGTCAGCTCGAGCCCGACGAGCTCGAGGAGCGCATGCTCGCGTTCCTGCGCGGCGACGCCGACGTGCTCGTGGCCACCACGATCATCGAGTCGGGCATCGACATCCCGCAGGCCAACACGCTCATCGTCGACCGCGCCGACAACTACGGCCTGAGCCAGCTCTACCAGATCCGGGGCCGGGTCGGCCGATCCCGGGAGCGTGCGTACGCCTACCTGCTGTACCCCAGCGCGGCCGCGCTGACCGCGGAGGCAGCCGACCGGCTCGCCGCGCTGAGCGACTACACCGAGCTCGGGTCGGGCTTCAAGATCGCCATGCGCGACCTCGAGCTGCGCGGTGCGGGCAACCTGCTCGGCGACGAGCAGTCGGGCCACGTCGCCGCGCTCGGCTTCGAGCTCTACATGCAGATGCTCGACGAGGCGGTCGCGGCGATGGACGAGGACGAGGCCGACAGGGACGCGCCGGAGCCCGTCCGGCTCGACGTCAACGTCGACGCCTACGTCCCCAGCGACTACATCCCCTACGAGCAGGCCAAGGTCGACATCCACCGGCGGATCGTCGCCGCGCGCGAGGTCGCCGACCTCGAGGAGCTGCGCCGCGAGCTGTCGGACCGCTTCGGTCCGCTGCCCGATCCCCTCACGAACCTGCTCACCCTCCAGCAGGCGCGCATCAAGCTCGGCCAGGCCGGGGCCACCGCGGTCTCCTTCAAGCAGGGTCGGCTGGCGGTGACGCCGATCGAGCTCGACTCCGTACGGGCGAAGCGGCTGCGCGCACAGATCCCGAGCGCGCTGTACGAGTCGGGCAAGTCCCAGTTCTCCGTGCGCGTGCCCGACGATCCCAAGCAGCGCTTCCCCGCGGTCGTCGCCGCCGCCGACGCGCTGCTTGCGGTGCAGCGCGAAGCCGCGTAGACCGCCCGCCGCTCAGGCGGGATCGAGGATGAAGACCGGTATCTCGCGCTCGGTGCGCGACTGGTAGGTCGTGTAACCGCCGTAGATGCCGACGGCGCGCCGCCAGACCTCCTCGCGCTCGGCACCCGCAAGGACCCGGGCGCGGTACGTGATCTCATGCCCGCGCGCGGCGAAGCGGACCTCTGGATAAGCGCGAAGGTTGTGGTACCAGGCCGGGTGCTTCGGGTTGCCGCCGTTGGAGGCGATGAGCCCGATGCGGTCGGCGTCGAGTGGGATGTAGGTGAGCGGAACGCGGCGCTCGGCGCCGGACTTCGCGCCGCGGCAGGTGAGCAGACCGCTCGGCACGGTGAGCGTCATCCGAACGCGACCCTTCGTCAACGGCATCAGGACGCGGTCGACGGGCATGGCGACATGGATGAAGAACCATGCTCCCGCGCGCGAACCGGCGAGACGCTCGATGGGGGCGGGGACGCCAGGCATCCGGGGGCGAACCCTAAAGGTTCTGAAAGACCCACCCACGGCCAAAGGACGACCTTCTACCCTCGCCGGTCGACCTTATGACTAGAAACCTTGTCCGAAATACGCTTGTCCTCGCGCTTGCCGCGGTCGCGATCGCTGGTTGCGGCGGCGGCATCCCGGGGAACGCCGTCGCCACCGTCGACGGCCAGGAGATCACCAAGAAGGAATACGACCACTGGCTGAGCATCGCCGCGAAGTCCGGCGGCCAGCCCGAGGGTGCGATTCCCGAGCCGCCCGAGTTCACCGACTGCATCGCCAACAAGCGCAAGACGCTGCCCAAGCCGGCCAAGGGCCAGCCCACGACGACCGACGACCAGCTCAAGACCCAGTGCGAGGCCGAGTACAAGGCCCTGCGCGACCAGGTCCTGCAGCTGCTGATCTCGTTCGAGTGGATCGAGGGCGAGGCCGAGGAGCAGGGCGTGAAGGTCACCGACGAGGAGATCCAGAAGCAGTTCGAGGAGCAGAAGAAGGCCTCCTTCCCCAAGGAGGAGGACTACGACAAGTTCCTCGAGCAGTCGGGCCAGACCGAGGAGGACATCCTCAAGCGCGTCCGCCTCGACGTGCTCTCGAACAAGATCCGCGAGAAGGTCACCGAGGGCGACGCCGACGTCAGTGACGCCGAGATCGGCGATTACTACGAGGAGAACAAGGAGCGCTTCGCCCAGCCCGAGCGGCGCGACCTGCTCGTCGTCCTGACCAAGACCGAGGCGAAGGCCCAGGAGGCCAAGGACCGCATCGAGGGTGGCGAGAGCTGGGCCGCGGTGGCCAAGGACCTCTCGATCGACCCGTCCTCCAAGGCGCAGGGCGGCAAGCTGCCCGCGGTCGCCGAGGGCCAGCAGGAGGCCGCCTTCGACAAGGCGATCTTCTCCGCCGACAAGGGCGAGACGGTCGGCCCGGTCAAGACGCAGTTCGGCTGGTACGTGTTCCGCGTCACCAAGATCACCGAGGCCACCCAGCAGTCGCAGGAGGAGGCCTCGGCCACCATCAAGCAGCTCCTCGCCTCCCAGAAGCAGCAGAAGTCACTCGACGACTTCGTCAAGAGCTTCACCGAGGAATGGCGCGAGAAGACCAACTGCGCCGACGACTACAAGACGACGGACTGCTCGAACGGTCCCAAGCCCTCGCCGACGCCGACCACGCCGGCGAACCCGGCGGACGGCTCGGCACCGGTGCAGCCCGCCCCCACGCAGTAACCGATGGCTGAAGACCCCGCCGCCGCGATCGCGCGCCTCGACGCGCTGACGCGGCGGCTGCGGGTCGAGTGTCCGTGGGACCGCGAGCAGGACGAGCGGTCGATCGTCCCGCACACGGTCGAGGAGGCCTACGAGCTCGCCGCGGCGGCGCAGACCGGCGACGACGACAAGTTGCTCGACGAGCTCGGTGACGTCCTCTTCCAGGTCCACTTCCTCTCCCTGCTGCTCGAGGAGCGCGGTGCGGGCACGCTGGCCGACGTTGCCGATCACGTGCACGCCAAGCTCGTGCGGCGCCACCCGCACATCTTCGGCGACACGGAGGTCGACGGCGCGGGTGAGGTGCTGCGCAACTGGGACGCGATCAAGGCCACGGAGGCCGGTCGCGAGCCCGGCGTTTTCGGTGAGGTGCCGGAGAACCTGCCGGGTCCGCTGTACGCGCGCAAGCTGCAGCGGCGCGCGGCATCGGCGGGCCTGGAGCCCGATCCGGCGCCGCTCGACGTCGACGCGCTGCACGCCGCCGCGACCGATGAGGAGCGCTTCGCGGCCGTCGGTGAGCTGCTCTTCGCGGTGGTGGATGCCGCACGCCGCATGAAGGTCGACCCCGAGCTCGCGCTGCGCGCCGCGGCCGAGCGCTTCCGCGATAGGTTGAGCCCAGCATGAGCCAGATCGACGCCGTCCACGCCCGCCAGATCATCGATTCGCGCGGGAATCCCACCGTCGAGGTCGAGGTGCGCCTGAAGTCCGGTGCCGCCGGGCGCGCGGCCGTCCCGTCCGGAGCCTCGACGGGCGAGTTCGAGGCGACGGAGCTCCGCGACGGCGGCGACGCCTGGATGGGCAAGGGCGTGACGAAGGCGGTGGCCAATGTCAACGGCGAGATCGCCGACGCCGTCCACGGTCTCGATGCCTTCGACCAGTCCGGCCTCGATCGCGCGCTGTGCGAGCTCGACGGCACGCCGACGAAGGCCCGCCTCGGGGCGAACGCGATCCTCGGGGTGTCCCTGGCGGGCGCGCACGCCGCCGCGCTCGAGGAGGGGCAGCCGCTGTGGCGCTACCTCGGCGGCGAGGCTGCCCGCGTGCTCCCCGTACCGATGATGAACGTCATCAACGGCGGCGCGCACGCCGACAACTCCGTCGACTTCCAGGAGTTCATGATCGTGCCCGTCGGTGCGGAGACCTTCACGGAGTGCCTGCGGATGGGCACGGAGGTCTTCCATCACCTCAAGGCGTGGTTGCACGATCAGGGGATGGGCGGCGGGGTCGGCGACGAGGGTGGCTTCGCCCCGAACCTCTCTTCCAACGAGGCTGCCCTGGAGGCGCTCGTGGCAGCGATCGCCGCGGCGGGGTACGAGCCCGGCGAACAGGTGGCGATCGCGATGGATCCCGCGACGAGCGAGCTCTTCGAGAACGGCGCCTACGACCTTGCCTCCGAGGGACGCAAGCTGTCGCCCTCCGAGCTGGCCGACTACTGGGCCGACGCCGCGGCGCGGTTTCCGATCGTGTCCATCGAGGACGGCATGGACGAGGAGGACTGGGACGGTTGGAAGGCCCTCACCGATCGCATCGGCGACAGGGTCCAGCTCGTCGGCGACGACCTCTTCGTGACCAACACCGAACGCCTCAAGCGCGGCATCGACATGGGCGTCGCCAACTCGATCCTGATCAAGGTCAACCAGATCGGCACGCTGTCGGAGACGCTGGCGGCCATCGACATGGCGCGCGAGGCCGGCTACACCGCGGTCATGTCGCACCGATCGGGGGAGACGGAGGACACGACGATCGCCGATCTCGCGGTGGCGACGGGCTGCGGCCAGATCAAGACCGGTGCTCCCTCGCGCTCGGATCGGGTCGCCAAGTACAACCAGCTCCTGCGCATCGAGGAGGCCCTCGGCGCGGACGCCGAGTTCCCCGGGCGCTCGGTCTTCCGCGGCTGACTCATCCCTTGCACGCCCTGCGTGCGAAAGGAGTCGGGGCGGGGGTGGCGAAACGCGGGGGCGATGGCAAGTCGCATCCGCTGGGATCGGGTCGGGCGCATCGCCTTGCTGTGCGTCGCGGCTCTGGTGCTCTACCTCTACATCGGTCCGACCTCGGCCTGGATCTCGACCTACCACGAGTCGAAGCAGCGCCGGGCCGCTCTGGCCGAGCTCAAGCAGGAGAACAAGCGCCTCGTGGCGCGCCGCGACGAGCTGCGCAAGCCGGAGACCCTCGAGCGCATCGCTCGCGAGCTGGGGATGGTCCGCGCGGCCGAGAAGGCCTACGTGGTCACCGGTCTCCCGCCGGACTGACGAGCGTCGCACTTCGGTACTAGCCTCGCGCTGCGTGCCGTTCGACACCGCTCTGCCGCAGTGGGAGGAAGGCATCCGCCGCCTCGACGAAGCCCCGCCAGACCGGCGCCGCCTTCTCTACGACGTGACGGATCGCGTCGTCAAGGAGCTGAGGCGCCGCCTCGGCGGAGCGTTCACGACGGACGAGCTGGCGGAGCTCTACGACGCGGGCACCTACTGGGTCACCGACGTCGCCGCTGCTGTCGCACCGGAGCACCCGGAGGTCTGGGACGTCCGGATCGTGGGCGACGCGGCGTTCGCGCGCTACCTGCGCGAGGCGACCGACTACGCCGGCGGCCGCAGGCTCACGCGCTGACGACCCGTCAGCTCTCGGCGCCGCCCACGCGCTTGATCACGATCTGGTCTTCCTCGATGGTGACCTCGACGGCGCGGTGACCGGCCCAGTGCTCGGCGTAGATCGGGTCGTCTTCGACGCCCGGGTCGAGCCACAGTCCGTAGCCCTCCTCGCCGTGATCGAAGGTCCCCTCGAAGGGCTGGTCGCCGCCCTTGCGACGGCGTCCACCTCGACGGGCGCGGCGCTTGGGCTTGGGGGCCTCGTCGGCGGGGGCGTCCTCGTCCTCGCCGGCTGCGGCGCGGGCGGCGGCCTCCTCCTCGGCCTTGCGGGCGGCCTCGGCCTCCTCCTCGGCGCGGCGTGCGGCCTCGGCTTCGAGCTCGGCGGCGATGGCTGCGTCGTCCTCTGCGCGGAGGTCGACCTCGTCGGTCGGGGCCTCGCCGTCGGCGGCAAGTTCCTGCTCACGCTTGAAGGCGCCGATCTGCTGGACCGTCACCTCGAGCTGATGGGCGATCCACGCGTCGGTGCGGCCCTGGCGCACCCAGGTGCGGATCTGATTGAGATGGGGTCGTAGCGATTTGCGCGTCATCGGTGCGCAACGGTACCAATGAGTGGGCGTTCGGCTGCCGCCAGGGGTATGCTCGCGCCAACGTTTGCTAAGCCTTCGCGGCGGGGTACGGATTATCCGGCGGCGTCAAGGCAAGGGGGCAGGAGACGGCGATGCTGGTTCTTACACGGAAGTCCAATCAGAGCATCATGATCGGTGACGACATCGAGATCTCGGTGCTGTCGATCATGGGGGAGAAGGTGCGCGTGGGTATCCAGGCACCGCGCGACATCCCCGTCTTCCGCAAGGAGGTCTACCTCGAGATCCAGCAGGAGAACGTGGCCGGCGGGCCCGGCTCAGCGCGGTCCGAGGTCGACGACGCCCTCAAGCGCCTCGCCAATCAGTAGGAGGAGCGCAGCACCAGCGGGTGGACCGCGGCGGCGCCGCGGCGCCTGAGCTGTCCCGCCACCATCGCCAGCGTCCAGCCGCTCTGCCTGGTGTCGTCGACGAGCAGTCCGGCCGAGGCCGGGACCTCACCCGTGACCGCGAACGCCCCGCGGACGTTCGCTGCCTGCGTTGCGGCGTTGGCCATCTCGCGTTGCGGCGGCCGCGGCTCGACGCGAGCGAGCACGTCGGCGAAGGGCAGGCCGAGGCGAGCGGCGATGCGGCGGCCGAGCTCGGCGTGCGGCGGGACCGCGGCCACCCATTCCACACGGACGCCCCAGGTGCGCACGAGCTCGGCGGTCGCGTCGAGCAGCTCGTCGTCGAGCGGGTCGCGCTGGGCGACCGGGTCCCAGCCGCCGTCTCCGAAGCGCGCCAACGCTCTGCCCTCCGAGGCCTGCGCGTCTTCGGGAATCTTGCGCATCTTGCCCTCGGCGTCCGGCGCCATCTTCTTGACCTCGATCGGCAACGGCTGGGCGCGCAGGTGCAGGGCGGCGGCGCGCACCAGCGCTTCGTCGAGCGGTCCGGCGAACCTCGGCTCGGTGCAGACCGCGCAGCGCCCGCAGTCGGCGGGTTCGGGATCGTCGAGCTCCTCCTGCAGGGCGCGCATCAGACAGCGACCGTCGGCGCCGAGGCGGGCCATGGCCGCCTGCTCGGACCGCCGCAGCTCGGTCACCGCCCGATAGCGGTCGGCCTCATAGGTCCACTCTTCGGCGCCGGGGGCCAGCGCCCACCGCGAGCCGTCCCTGGTCACGGCGCCCTCCACGTCGAGCACCTTCAGCATCGCGTCGAGACGGCCGGTGCCGAGGTTGACGACGGAGGTCAGCTCGCGTGTGGTCGCGCTCGAGGCGGCGAGCGTTTCGAGGACGAGCTCGACGTGCTCGCGCCGCGGGAACGCCTGCTCGATGAAGAAGTCCTGGATGCGACGGTCCTCAGCCCCGCGCAGCAACACGACCTCGGCGTGGTCGACGCCGCGGCCCGCGCGCCCGACCTGCTGGTAATAGGCGATGACCGAGCCGGGTGCCTGGTAGTGCACGACCCAGCCGAGGTCGCGCTTGTCGTAGCCCATCCCCAGGGCGCTCGTCGCCACCACAGCCTTGACCCGGTTGCCGAGCAGGCGCTCCTCGACCTCGACGCGCTGCTCGGTGGCGATCTCCCCCGAATAGGCCTCGGCCGTGATGTCGCGACTGGTGAGCCATCCGGCCACCGCTTCCGCGTCGCGCTTGGTGAGCGTGTAGACGATGCCGGACCCCGGCAGGTCGGGGAGGTGCGTGGCCAGCCAGGCGAGGCGGTCGGCGGGCCGGGCGAGGTCGACGACCTCGAGCCGCAGCGACCGGCGCGCCAGCGGGCCGCGGTAGGTGCGCAGCGGCTCGCTCGACCCGTGGGCGAGCTGCTGCTCCACGTCGGCGACCACGCGATCGTTGGCGGTCGCGGTCGTGCCGAGCACGGCGACGCCGTCCGGTAGGCGGGCGAGCACGTCGGCGATGCGGCGGTAGTCCGGGCGGAAGTCGTGGCCCCAGTCCGACACGCAGTGCGCCTCGTCGACGACGAGCAGGCCGACCCGCTCGGCGAAGAGGGGAAGCATCGACTCCCGGAACTGCGGATTGTTGAGTCGCTCGGGAGAGATGAGCAGCAGGTCGACCGCGTCGGCGGCGAGCAGTTCGCGCACCTCGTCCCAGCCGGCGCGGTTGGTCGAGTTGATCGTGTGGGCGCGAATGCCCAGCCGGGACGCCGCCTCGATCTGGTTGCGCATCAGCGCGAGCAGCGGGGAGACGATCAGCGTCGGACCCGCGCCGGCTTCGCGCAGCAGCGCGGTCGCGACGAAGTAGACCGCCGACTTCCCCCATCCCGTGCGCTGGACGCACAGCACCCGCGCGCGGTCCTCGACCAGGTCCCGGACGGCCTCGAGCTGATGCGGTCGCGGCTCGGCGTCGGGCCCGGCCAGCCGCCGCAACGCCGCGAGCGCGGCGGCCTGGGTCAACCCATCACGAGGTAGAGCGTCTGGAACATCGCGATCGTCACACCGACCGCGGTGGCCAGGAGCACCAGGCACAGCAGGAGGAAGCGAAAGGTGCTGCGCTTCTGCGTCTGCTCGATCTTGCGCCGGCGGGTGCGGGTCTGCGCCTGCCGGATGCGCGCCTCGGTCACGGCACGCTCGAGCTGAATCTCCTCCTGGAGAGCAGCGTCGAACTCCGCGATGGGTTGATGCATCCGCATAAGGGACAGATAACCCTACCGCCCCCTTATGTAAAGGGGTCGGGTCTCGGCACCGGACAGGGGTCAGTTCTCGGCACCGGGCAGTGTCCAGCGCCGAGACCCGACCCCTTTAGGTTCAGGCGACGGTGACGTCGTCGTTGAGGTAGACGTCCTGGATGGCGTGGAGGAGGGCGACGCCCTCGTCCATCGGGCGCTGGAAGGCCTTGCGGCCGGAGATGAGGCCGGTGCCGCCTGCGCGCTTGTTGACCACGGCGGTGCGGACGGCCTCGGCGAGGTCACTCTCGCCGCTGGAGGCGCCGCCGGAGTTGATGAGCCCGGCGCGGCCGTTGTAACAGTTGACGAGCTGCCAGCGCGTGAGGTCGATGGGGTGGTCGGTGGTGAGCTTGTCGTAGACGAGCTTGCTCGTCTTGCCGAACGACGCGCCGTTGGCGTTCAGCGCCGTGTAGCCGCCGTTGAGCTCCGGCAGCTTCTGCTTGATGATGTCGGCCTCGATCGTCACGCCGATGTGGTTGGCCTGCCCGGTCAGGTCGGCAGCCGTGTGGTAATCGGTGCCCTCGACCTTGAACTCATCCGACCGCAGGTAGCACCACAGGACGGTGAACATGCCGAGACGGTGAGCCTCCTCGAAGGCCGCGGCGACCTCGACGATCTGCCGGCGGCTCTCGGGCGAACCGAAGTAGATCGTCGCGCCGACGCCCGCGGCGCCGAGGTCCCACGCCCGCTGCACGGAGGCGAACTGGACCTGGTCGTAGGTGTTGGGTGCCGTCAGCAGCTCGTTGTGGTTGAGCTTGACGATGAAGGGGATCCGGTGGGCGTGCGAGCGGCTGATCGCCCCGAGGACGCCCACGGAGGAGGCGAACGCGTTGCAGCCGCCCTCGATGGCCAGCTCGGCCAGGTTGGCCGGATCGAAGTAGATCGGATTGGGCGCGAAGCTCGCCGCGCCGGAGTGCTCGAGGCCCTGGTCGACCGGGAGGATGCTCACGTAGCCCGTGCCGCTCAGGCGACCGTGGTTGAAGAGCGCGTGCAGATTGCGCAGCACCTGCGGGTTGCGGTCGGTCTGCGCGTAGACGCGCTCGACGAAATCCGGCCCGGGGAGGTGCAGGATGTCGGAGGAGACGCCCTCGCAGGAGTGCGACAGGAGGTCCTGGGCGTCGTCGCCGAGCAGGTCTTCCAGGCGGTTGGTGTCGAGTTCAGCGATGGCCATGCAGAACAAGGTACCGGCGCGGCACCGGCGCGACGTAGAATCCGGGCGGTGGCTGGTCCGCCCGATCTGTTCGTCGTCTGCAAGAGCTGCGGGGCCGAGGTCAGCCCGTACATCACCGAATGCCCGTACTGCGGGTCGCGGCTGCGCAAGCGCGCCCCCAAGCTCGACAAGGGCGGCGTGCCCAAGCCACCCAAGCGGCGCCGGCCCTCGGCGCCGTCGCTGAGCCGGCTGCGGCCGGGCGAGATCCCGGGCATCCGGGTGGACGGCCGCCCGTACATGACGCTGCTGATCGTCCTGGTCTCGATCGTGCTCACGATCCTGGTGAAGTCGGGGATCCTCAACATCGCCGACTTCGTGGTCGCCCCCATCGTCGGTGATGACGCCTACCGCTACGTGACCACGGTGTTCATCTACGACAGCACCGCGTACGAGGCCTGCGCGCTGGCCTCGGTGTTCATCTTCGGTTGGCTCCTCGAGCGCCGGCACGGCGCCTGGGCCCCGTTGCTCGTCTTCGCCCTCGGGAGCGCTGCGGGTCTCGCGGCGGCGCTCGCCGTCGATCCCGACCTGCTGCTCACGGGCGCCAACGCGGGTGCGCTCGCCCTGCTCGGCGCGTGGGTGATGCGCGACCTGCTGAGCCTGCGAAGGGGTGAGGAGATCGAGTCCGACCTTCTCGGAGTCGCGTGCATCGCGGTCCTGCTCCTGCTGCTCCCGGCGGCGCTGTACGAACCGGATCCGCTCGCGGGCATCGCCGGAGCGCTGGTCGGGATCCTGTTGGGCGCCGGCCTCGCCCGCGCGCCGCAACGCTGAAGGAGCGGCTCAGACGACGTACAGCGCGCCCGGGGTGCCGGCGACCAGGCGGCCCACCGGCCAGCCCTCCATGGAGCCGGGTACCGCGGCGACCAGGCCGCCACTGGTCATCGCGTCGCAGGCAAGCCAGCGCAGCGCCTCCGGCACGTCGTCGGCGAACGACGTGAACGTCTCGGCGTGCTCGCGGTTGCGGCGGGTACCGCCGGCCAGCGCCGTCTGCGCCTCAAGCAGCTCGAGCACCCCCTCGATCGCGGGGATCGCCGCCGCGTCAATCTCCGCCGCCAAGCCGCTCGCGGTCGCGAGCTCGTGGACGTGGCCGAGCAGGCCGAAGCCGGTGACGTCGGTGAGCGCATGCGCTCCCGCGGCCCGGGCTGCCGCGAGCCCCCCGTCGTTGAGGGTCGTCATGACCTCGATCCCGCGCGCGATCAGCGCGTCGGACGCCAGACCCCGCTTGATGGCGGTCGCGATCGTGCCCGCACCGAGCGGCTTGGTGAGCACGAGTGCGTCGCCGGCCTGCCCGCCACCGTTCGTCAGCAGCGCGTCCGGATGCACGATCCCGGTCACCGACAGCCCG
Organism: uncultured Solirubrobacteraceae bacterium; assembly: GCA_963781415.1. Taxonomy (GTDB): domain Bacteria; phylum Actinomycetota; class Thermoleophilia; order Solirubrobacterales; family Solirubrobacteraceae; genus DATLGB01. The sequence goes on along the minus strand of CAWAFT010000002.1, from coordinate 1,005,522 downwards.
AACTTCGGTTCGGGATCGTCGATCGAGTGGCCGCCGACGACCGAGCAGCCCGCCGCCGTGCAGGCGTCGTGGCCTCCGCGAAGGATCTCAGCGAGCACGTCGGGCCCGAGCGTCTCGAGCGGATAGGCGACCAGATTGAGCGCGCTGACGGGCTCGGCTCCCATCGCATAGACGTCCGAGAGCGCGTTCGTCGCCGCGATGCGACCGAAGGCGTAGGGGTCATCGACGATGGGCGTGAAGAAGTCGGCGGTGTGGACCATCGCGATGTCGGCGCTCAACCGCACGACCCCGGCATCGTCGGCGGTGGACGCCGAGGCGAGCACGCGCGGGTCCGTCGGGGCCGGCAGCCTGGCGACGATCGGACCGAGCAACGCCGCGCCGATCTTGCAGCCGCAACCCGCGCCGTGGGACAGGGAGGTCAGGGGGACGGTCATATCGGTCATATATTCACCACTGGTGCCCGCGGGACCCTTTTCGGATGCCGAGGTCGAAGCGGCGGTGAGCCGCCTTTCGGAGCCCGGCCGCCTCGATGCCGCCCAGCGGACGATCGGCGCGCAGGCCCCTGCGCTGCAGCGCATCCTCAATCAGGCGCTCGAGGATGCCGACTGGTTCGGCTCCGCCCACGCGGACGAGATCCGCAAGGCCACCGCGTCCGAGGACCCGGAGACCGCGGTCCGCACGCTCGTCGCCGAGGAAACCCGGGTAGCCATGTTGATCGGGGCCGCCGTCGGCCTCGAGCTCGCCAATCTGCTGCGCAACCCCACGGAGGACTGACCCGCATGGACATCACCTACCTCGGACACTCGGCGTTCACGATCAAGGGCGACGGGGTCGAGATCCTCATCGACCCCTTCCTGACCGGAAATCCGAAGGCGGCGGTGTCCGCCGATGAGGTCGACCCGACCGTGATCTGCCTCTCGCACGGTCACCAGGATCATTTCGGCGACGTCGTGGACATCGCCAAGCGCACGGGCGCGACCGTTGTCGCCCTGACGGAGGTCGCCGGCGAGCTCGGGCAGGAGCACGGGCTCGAGAACGTCCTGGACCCGAACCTGGGCGGAACCGTCACCTTCGACTGGGGCTGGGTCAAGATGGTTCCGGCGTGGCACACGTCGACCACGCCGTCGGGCACGGTCTGCACGCCGGCCGGCATGCTCATCAAGGTCGGCGACAAGCTCGTCTACCACCTCGGCGACACCTGCCTCTTCTCCGACCTGCAGCTCATCTCGCGCCGTGGCGACCACGTCGACGTCGCGCTCGTCCCGATCGGCGGGCACTACACGATGGATCGTCACGACGCCGTGACCGCCGTCGAGTTCGTCAGCCCGACCACCGTCATCCCCTGCCACTACGACACCTTCCCGCCGATCGAGACCGACGCCGAGGCGTTCAAGTCCGACGTCGAGAACGACACCGGAGCCACCTGCGTCGTGCTTGCCCCCGGCGAGACCCACAGCGAGTGACATGACCCACGCGATCGTCATGATCGAGGCCGAGCCTGCCGCGCTGCCCACCCTGGGTGGGGCGCTCGCCGGGGTCGACGGGGTCGCCGAGGCGTACTCGGTCACGGGTGACTGGGACTTCGTCGCGATCGTCCGCGTCCCTGACGTCGAGGGCGTCTCCGCCGTCGTGCAGAACACGATCGCCCAGCTGCCGGGGATCCGCCGCACGCACACGATGCTGGCCTTCGAGGCGTTCTCCCGCCACGACCTCGAGTCGATGTTCTCGATCGGGGCCTGACGGCGCGGCTAGGGCTGGTTCTGCCAGCCGCGTTCGAACCAGAGCGATCGGTCGTGCCAGTCGTGCGCCATCAGGATCGTGCCGGCGGCAACGAGGGCGGCGTAGGTCGGCGAGAGGGACGTCAGCACCGCAGCGCTTCCGGCGGCGGCGAGCAGGGCGCCGGTGGCGCCGTGGTGGCAGCGCTGGCCGCAAATCCATAGGCGGCGGCGGGCAGCGTCATAGTGGAGAGGGTTGCGAAGGGGTTCTGTAGACATCGAGCGAATGGTTGGCGGTTCATCGCGTATGCCAGGTATCGGCCGGACATTGATATGGATTGAATGTGGGGCCCTGGCCCTAGTTCTTGCGTCCTGTGGCGGTGACGAGCCGAGCCCGCAACCGGTGCCGCGGTCGCTGAAGGCGGAGCCCGACAGCGGCGACGAGAAGGCCATCCGCTACCGGGTCACCATCCGCGTGTCCAAGCGCCGCACGACGGTCGAACCGCCGGCGATCGCCTCCTTCCTCGCGGCGGACTTCGCGATCATCAACCGCACGAAACGGCGCGCGGTCGTGCGCGTGGCTCGTGTCGGGCGCCGGGCGATCGCGCCAGGAGCGACGGGCAGACTCAGCACACCCGGCCTCAAGACCGGCCGCTATCGCATCAAGGGGCCGGGCGGGAACGCCACCCTGATCGTTCGCGCCGGCGGCTAGTGGATCCGCGCGCCGAGCGGCACGTCTGAGTCCGGCGCGAGCAGGATGATCCTGCCCTCTTCGTCGGAGGCGCCGAGACACAGCACCTCGGACATGAACGGTCCGATCTGCCGCGGGGGGAAGTTGACCACCGCCACCACGAGCCGGCCGACGAGCTCCTCGCGGCCGTAGTTGGTGATCTGGGCGGAGGACCGCTTCGTGCCGATCTCTGCACCGAAGTCGATCGTGAGCTTCCACGCCGGCTTGCGCGCCTCGGGAAAGTCGTGCACCTCGAGGACCCGGCCGACGCGCATGTCGACGGCGAGGAACTCGTCGAAGCTGATGCTCACCCGCGCTAGGGGGCCGTCGTGGTGGTCTGCTGCGGTGCCGGGGTGCCCGTCGCGCTCGGAGCGGGTGTCGGCGACGCCTTGGGCGGTGCGGGCGAGGCGGTCGGGCTCGGCTTCGGTGGGGTCGGGGTGGCCGTCGCCTTCGGCGGGCCCGGGGTCGCACTCGGTGTCGGTGTGGCCGACGGGGGTTGGCCACCCGCGGGCTCCGCTTCGCCGGTGACGTCGCTGGGCAACGTGGTCGTGTCGCCGTCGTGCTGGGTCTGCGAGGTCGCCGTCGGCGTCACCGTCGGCTGCGTGGTCGGGACGGTCGTCGCCGTGGTCTCAGGTGACGCGGTCGCCGTCGGCTCAGGGGCGACGACGGCCGGGGTCTGCGCGGGCGCGGGCGTGCGCTCCGGCTTGTCGGCACGCTCCTTGGCGCGGGCCGGCGTCGTGACGGGGGCGGGCGGTGCCGGGGTGACGGGCTGGGGAACGGAGTGGACCGCTTCGGGTGTCGGAGCTGCCGGGGCCGCGGCCAGCGTCTGACCGGAGGTGCTGGGGCCGGGCTCGCTCTTGGCGCCCGTGGCGAGATTGACCTCGACGGCACCGGCGGTGACGATCGCCGCGGCGGCGAGCCCGGCGACCGCCTTCGTGGCCACAGCCGACGCGCTGGCCTGCAGCACGCCGCCCGCGGCGGCACCCGCTGCGCCCGCGGCACCCCCGGCGGCGGCACTGCCGCCACCGGCCGCGCTCGCGGTCCCGAGGTGGGTGAGGATGAGCTTCTTGACGAGCAGGAGCGGCGCGACGGGGAAGATCGCGGCCAGCGCCTTGTTGTTCGAGCGCAGGTGCTTGCGGAAGCCCTGGCAGCGTTCGCACGTGCGCATGTGCCGCCGCACCGGCGCGGTCGTGCGCTGAAGCCCCTCGGCGACCTCACCGAGTTCCTCGCGCACCTCCTCGCAGGTCAGCAGCCGCGCCTCGGCGGCCTCGGCGAGCGAGACGCGGGCGCGCACGAGCAGCGACTTCACGCTCGGCACCGTGGTCTCCATCACCTCGGAGATCTGGTCGTAGCTCAGCGCGTCTATCTCCCGCAGCAGCAGCGCCGTGCGCTGGGTCTCCGGCAGATCCTGCACGTCCGTGAGCAGCTGACGGAACTCCTCGCGCCGGTGGACGCGGTCGGCGGTCGAGAGCCCATGCTCGGACAGGTGGATGTCCATCGAGTCCATCCCGATCGCCGTGGCCTTGCGCAGGTGGTTCAGCGACCGGTTGCGGGCGATGCGGTACAGCCACGGGCGCACGTTGATCGGGCGCTCGTCGGCGAGCATGGCGTTGTAGGCGGCCGCGAAGACCTCCTGGAGCACGTCCTCGGCGTCCTCCTTGGACGCGAGCATGTGCCGGCAGAAGGACAGCAGCCGGCTCTGATAGCGCGAGACCAGGGTCTCGAACGCGTGCTGGTTGCCCCGGCGGACGAGGGCGACGAGGCGCTCGTCGGCGTGCAGGCGCAGCAGCGGCGACCTGGCGTGGGCACCTGTGGCGCCGGGGTGTTTGAGGGCGGAGACTTCCAAGTTGGATTGTCCGGTCCGGCTACTGCAACCCGCAGCAGCCCCCGAAGTTGCTCGAATTGAGCCTAGAGATCAGCCCTACGGCTGAATGTGATCACTCAGAGTTTCCTCATACGATCGCAGAGAGCGCCCGGGTAGCCCAACTGGCAGAGGCAGCGGATTTAAGTCCCGCTCAGTGTGGGTTCGAGTCCCACCCCGGGCATCTAGGGTGGGTCGATGATCAGATGCGTGCTCGCGGTGCTGGTGGCGATGCTGGTCCTGGCCGCGCCGGCACGAGCGGAGAAGGCCTGTTCGGAGCCCGTCCCCGGCGCCGACGGATGGGAGCGCGCGACCCCGTCCGAGGCGGGAATGGACGCCGCCGCCCTCGCTGCCGCCATGAACTACGGCACGAGCCAGTCCTCGTTCGCGATCCGGGTCTACCGCGACGGCTGCCTGGTCGCCGAGGATCTCGGCGCGCCCGCGAACCGCACCACCACCTTCGAGAGCTGGTCGATGGCGAAGTCCATCACCTCGCTCATCTTCGGACGCGCCTACACGAAGGGCCTGATCACGCCCGACGACCGGCTCGGCGCGCTCATCCCCGAGGCCGACGCCGACCACGGTGCGATCACCGTGCGCGACCTGCTGACCATGACGAGCGGGCTCGAGTGGAACGGCTTCCGCGACTACGACGTCGCCATGCCCGACCGCGTCCGCGACGCCCTCCGCACGCCGGTCACCAAGCGGCCCGGGACCTACTGGGAGTACAGCCAGAGTGGCCCCGCCCTGCTGGCCGAGGCCACGCAGCGCGCGATCGGCGAGGACTTCCAGGCCTTCGCCCAGCGCGCGCTCTTCGGGCCGATCGGGATCCTGCCGGGCTCCTGGTCGTGGACGCGCGACCGCGCCGGTCACACCCAGGGCTTCTTCGGCGTGCAGATGCGCCCCGACGACTACGCGCGCCTCGGCGAGCTGCTGCGCCGCGGTGGCGTCTGGAACGGCCGCCGGCTGTTGAGCCGCCGGTACGTGCGCGACGCCGTCACCCCGATCCGGCAGTCCGGGTGCTACGGCTATCTCATCTGGCTCAACGCCGCGCAGCCATGCGTGGGCGTGCGCATCAGCGAGCGTCCGGTGCGCGACCGCCGCCTCTTTCCCGACGCGCCCGCCGACATGTACCGGTTCTCCGGCCTGTTCGGGCAGCTCGTGACCGTCTTCCCGACGCAGGGGATCATCGTGGAGCGCAACGGCCAGGACCCCGGCCTGGCCGGAGTGAACTGGGAGGCGGAGCTCTACCGCCGGGTCCTCGGCGCCGTCACCGATGAGCCGTTCACGCCACCGGCCGACGCCCCGGCGACGGCCGACCCCGACACCAGCGATCCCGACCGCGGCTTCCAGACCTCCTTCGAGCAGGGCGCGGTCGATCCGTTCCTGCCCGGCGAGCTGCCGCCCGCCGGCCCCGCCCGCGCTCGCGCGGTGCGCCTGTCGGCGCAGGTGAGGGGACGGCGCGTCCGCCTGCGGGTGGCGTGCCCGGCGGCGCTCGGCACGGGACGCTGCGATGGCGTCGCCAAGCTCGCGGGGCGCGCACGCCGGTTCCGCCTCGCGGCCGGGACGGCGACCACGGTCCGCTACCGGGTTCGCCACCCGCGCCGGCGCTCGGTGCGGGCCAGGGTCACCGACGCCGGCGGTGGCGTCACGACGCGGCTGGCGCTGCGCCAGCACCGCGGGCGCTAGCCGACCTCGCGACCGTTCACGGTCAGCAGCACCTCGATGTTGCCGCGGGTCGCGTTGGAGTACGGGCACACCTTGTGCGCGGTGGCCACGAGGCCGGCGGCGACGTCGGCGTCCTCGACGCTGGGCAGGGTCACGTCGAGCGACACGGAGAGCTTGAAGCCGCGCTCCTCGGTCGGATGCAGGTGCACGCGGGAGATGATCGACGCATCGCCCGCCTCGACCTTCTTGCGGCGGGCGACCAGGGAGAGCGCGCTCTCGAAGCAGGACGCGTACCCGACGGCGAAGAGCTGCTCGGGATTCGTGCCGCCGCCTGGCCCGCCGAGCTCGGACGGCACACGGATGTCGACCTCGAGCGCACCGTCGCTGGTGGCGCCGTGTCCCTCCATCCGGCCCCCGGTCACCGTGGCCTCGGCCGTGTAAAGCGTCTTCGTCATCGCTGCATGATGACGGTTGCCGATTGACAGGCTTGGGTCCGGTCGAGTTCACTCCCGGGCTGAGTGAGGGGGTATCGATGGGGACCGGCGCGGGTCGTAGCAGTCGGGGCGGTTATAGCCGCCACGATCGTCGTCGCCTTCACGCTGCTCGGAGGAGCGGAGCCGTACCGCGTTCACGCGCGGTTCCTCAACGCCTCACAGCTCGTCAAGGGCAACCTCGTGCAGATCGCAGGACACCCCGTGGGCGAGGTCGAATCGATCGATCTGACCGCGAACGGGCGGGCGGACGTCACGCTGCGACTCGACGACGAAGCGACGCCGCTGCGCGCGGGCACCTTCGTGACGGTCCGCCAGGCGAGCCTGTCGGGCGTGGCCAACCGCTACCTCGATCTGCGCGTCGCTCCCGCGGGGGCACCCGAGATCCCGAGCGGCGGCACGATCTTCGAGCAGGAGACGTCGACTGCCGTCGATCTCGATCAGCTCTTCAACACGCTCGACCGGCCGACGCGCGCGGCGTTGCGCGGCGTGATCCGGGGCAGCGCCGCCCAGTACGAGGACAGCGGGGATGAATACGCCGCAGGATTGGTGTACCTCAACCCCGCCCTGGCGGCCTCGAGCCGGTTCTTCCGCGAGCTCAACCGCGACAACGGGCTGCTCGAACGTTTCGTGCTGTCCTCGAGCAAGTTCGTCACCGACGTGGCCGACCGGCGCGTGCAGCTCACGAGCCTGATCGGCAACCTGGAGACCACGACGAGCGCACTGGCCGCCGAGCAGGCCCCGCTGCGCGAGGCCATCGGGCGGCTTCCGGATTTCATGCGCCGCGCGAACACCACCTTCGTCAACCTGCGCGGGACGCTCGACGACCTCGACCCGCTCGTCTCCGACTCCAAGCCAGCCGCTCGCGAGCTGCGTCCGTTCCTCGCCCAGCTGCGCCCGCTGGCCCGGGACGCCCGGCCGGCACTGGCGGACCTCAGCGCGATCATCAACAAGTCCGGCCCCGACAACGACCTCGTCGAGCTGACCCGCGCGCAGGTGCCGGTGGCGAACATCGCCGTCGGTCCCGTCCGGCGCAACGGCGCCCGCCGCGAGGGCGCGCTCCCCGCGTCGGCCCGCGCGCTGCGCGTCGGCGCGCCCGAGCTCGGCTCAGCTCGCCCGTACGCACCGGACCTGCTCGGCTGGTTCGACGATTTCAGCCACTCCGGCGTCTTCGACGCGCTCGGCGGCATCTCACGGCCGGCGCTACACGCCGACGCCTTCGCCCTCCTCGACGGCAAGCTGTTCCCCGTGCCGCCCGAACTGCGCGACGCGGCCTTCGTCGCCTCGGGTGGTGTGCGCAACCAGCGCAACCGCTGCCCCGGCTCGGCCGAGCACCCGGCGGCCGACGGCTCCGGGCCCTACCGGCCGTCTGAGGACTTCGACTGCGACCCGAGCCAGGTGCTCCCCGGGCCATGAGGCGCGTCCTGCTCATCGTGCTGGTCGCCGCGGCGACGATCGCCGCCGTCGCGGCCGGCGGCGACGGTTCCTCGAACGCCGCCGGGCGCTACACCGTCGAATTCGACAACGCCTTCGGGCTCACCGTCGGTTCCGACCTCAAGGTGGCCGGTGTCCGCGCGGGCACGATCAAGGACATCCGGCTCGATGACGAGACGCACAACGCGCTCGTGGACATCGAGGTCAGTGACAACGGGTTCGGCGACCTGCGCACGGACGCCTTCTGCGAGAGCCGGCCGCAGTCGCTCATCGGCGAGTACTACCTCGACTGTGCGCCCGGAACCGATCCGAACAAGCTCCCGGGCGGCGCACGCATCCCGATCGAACAGACGGGGTCCACCGTGCCGGCCGACCTCCTTGCCAACGTCATGCGGCGGCCCTACCGCGAGCGGCTGCGGATCATCCTCAGCCAGCTCGGCGTCGGCCTCGCCGCCCGCGGCGACGAGCTCAACGAGGCGATCCGCCGAGGGAGTCCCGCTCTGCGTGAGACGGATCGGGTGCTCGCGATCCTCGCCGAGCAGAACACGACGCTGCGGGACCTCGTCACGGACGCGGACACCGTGCTCGCCGACCTGTCGGGCAACCGCCGGGACGTGGCGCGCTGGGTGCGCGAGGCGGGCTCCACCGCGGCGGACTCCGCCGAGCGCCGCGCCGAGATCGCCGCCGGCCTCGCCCGCCTGCCCGCCTTCCTGCAGGAGCTGCGCCCGACGATGGCCGAGCTCGGTCGCGCGGTCGACGCGCAGGCGCCCGCCCTCGAGGACCTGGATGCCTCCGCCGACCGGCTCGAGCACCTGTTCACCCAGCTCGCTCCCTTCTCGCAGGCCACGCAGGTCAACCTGCGCTCACTCGGCGAGACCTCGGTGATCGGCTCGGATGCCGTCGAGAGCGCCGGCCCGGTCGTCGACGAGCTCAACCGTTTCTCCGTCAAGACGCCGGAGCTGGCCAACAACCTCCGCATCGTGCTCGAGGACCTCGACAGCCGTGACCGGGCGATCGAGCGCGACCCCCGCTCTCCGGGCGGCGAGGGCTACACGGGCCTGGAGGGTCTCCTCCAGTACACGTACGACCAGTCGATGGCGATCAACATCTTCGACGCCAATGGCTACATCCTCAAGGCGAACCTGTTCGAGAGCGAGTGCTCGGAGTTCCAGAACGAGGAGTCACTCGCGGAGGAGATGGCGAAGGACCCCGGGTTCCTGGACCGGTGCGCGGCCTACCTCGGCCCGAACCAGCTCGGCGTCCTGCAGCCCGACCCGACCAAGCCGGAGAACACGCGGACCGCGCAGGCCGGCGACGGCGAGGCCCAAGCACGACGGCGCGGGCGCCGCCGCGATGGCAACGGCCCGGCGACCGGGCCGGCCGTGCCCGTCAACGGACCTGCCGCGCCGGCGCCTTCGACCGGGCCGCAGTCCGACCAGCCACTGCTGCCGCTGCTCGACCAGGCACTCGACACGCTCGTCCCGCAGGTCAACGCGAACCCCGAAGACCTCCTCGACTTCCTGCTCGCGCCATGAGTCGCCGCAACCGCTCATCCGCCCTGGCGAACCCGGTTCTCGTGGGCGCGGTGACCATGCTCGTGACGCTCGTCGCGGTCTTCTTGGCCTACAACGCCAACAACGGCCTGCCGTTCGTCCCGACAACCGAGCTGCACGTCCAGCTCCGCGACGGCTCGAACGTCGTCAACGGCAACGAGGTCCGGTCGGGCGGCTTCCGCGTGGGCGTCGTGACCGACGTCGTGCCCGTGCCGATCGGCGACGGCGAGACGGGCGCCGACCTGACGCTCAAGCTCGACAAGTCGGTCGGGGAGATCTCCCGCGACACGCGGGTCATCGTGCGCAACCGCTCAGCGCTCGGGCTCAAGTACGTCGACCTCGTGCTCGGGACCGAACCGCAGGCGCTCGCGTCCGGGGACACGGTGCCGGTGGGGCAGACGAAGGTGCCGGTCGAGCTCGACGACTTCTTCAACATCTTCGACGAGCCGACGCGTGACGCCAGCCGCGGGAACCTGCTCGGCTTCGGCAACGCGCTCGCGTTCCGGGGCGACGATCTCGGCACCACGATCGGTGAGCTCCCGCGCCTGTTCGAGCACCTCGAACCGGTGGCGCGCATGATCGCCGCAGACGCGACCGACCTGCGCGGGTTCGTGGACGGCCTCGCCGACACGGCGCGGGCGCTCGCGCCGGTGTCGAAGACCCAGGCCCGCCTGTTCACCACCATGGCCGACACCTTCGCGGCGATCGACCGCGACCCGGAGCGCCTGAAGGCGTTCATCGAGAAGGGCCCGTCGACCCTCGACGTGTCGACGGAGTCGCTGCGCGTCCAGCGGCCCTTCCTGCGTGACTTCGCGGCCTTCAGCGAGGACTTCGAGGTCGCGACGGGAGAGCTGCGCGCCGCCCTGCCCGACCTCAACGCGGCGGTCGACAGCGGCATCGACGTCCAGCGCGACTTCGTCGACACCAACGAGCGCCTCGGCCGCACGCTCGCCCAACTCGACGACCTCTCGTCGGCGCCAACGACGGGCTTCGCCCTGCGCGGCCTGACGGCGACGGTCGACACGCTCAACCCGACGGTTCGCTTCCTCGGCCCGTACCAGACCGTGTGCAACTACTGGAACTACTTCTGGGTCCAGGTCGCCGAGCACTTCTCCGAGCCCGACACGACCGGCACCGCCCAGCGCGCGCTGCTGAACTCCGCCGGCCGCCAGGACGACAGCCTCGGCTCCATGGGCGCGAACGGACTCGCGAACGGGCGTGACGTGCGCGAGGGCAACGCCCAGTACTTCCACGGGCCGGCCTACGGCGCGGCGATCACCGAGAACGGCGCGGCCGACTGCGAGGTCGGACAGCGCGGCTTCCTCTACCGCAACGCCCGCAACCTCAAGCCGTTCTACCGCGTCCAGGTCGACGCGAACAGCCCCGGCGCCCAGGGTCCGACCTACACGGGGCGCGATCGCGTGCCGGCGGGGCAGACCTTCACGCGCCGGCCGGAGACCGGCCCCGGCCGGGAGCTCTACGTCTCGGAGTTCGGCCCGTGACCAGGCGCGATCGACCCCGGATCTCCGACGCCACGATCGGCGTGGTGGCGCTGATCGTCGTCGTCGCCGCCTGCTACTTCGGCTTCACCAAGGCCAACCCGTTCGCCAACCCGTTCGAGCTGCGGGCCGCCTTCAAGACCTCGAACAACCTGCGGCCCAACTCCCCCGTGCGGATCGCCGGCGTGGGCGTCGGCAAGGTGACGGCGGTGGAGCGCCAGGGGGCCGACGGGGCAGTCGTCGTCCTCGAGATCTCCGACCAGGGCCAGCCCATCCACGCCGATGCCCGGGCCTCCATCCGGCCCCGCATCTTCCTGGAGGGCAACTTCTTCGTCGATCTGCAACCGGGCACCCCCTCGGCTCCGGTGCTCGACGACGGCGACGTCATCCCGGTCAGCCAGACGAGCACCCCCGTCCAACTCGACGAGGTCCTGACCGCACTGCAGTCCGACACGCGCGCCGATCTGCAGACGGTGCTGCGCGAGTACGCGAAGGGGCTGGCCGGTAAAGGTGCGCGCGGCTACCGGCGCAGCCTGCGCTACTGGAAGCCGGCCTACCGCGACTCCTCGATCGTGGCGGACGCCTCGCTCGGCGAGGCCGAGCACGACCTGTCGCGGTACCTGTCCTCGGCGGGCCGCGTCGTGGCGGCGCTCGACCGCAGCCCGAGCCAGCTCAAGGCTCTGATCGAGGACTTCGACACCACCGCTGGAGCCTTCGCCCGCAGCGAGAGCAACCTGCGAGCCGCCGTCGCGGAGTTGCCGCGGACGCTGCGCGCGGCCCAACCCGCGCTCGGCGCTCTCAACGTCGCCTTCCCGCCCCTGCGCGCCCTGGCACAGGACCTGCGGCCGGGCGTGCGCTCGTCGGTGCCGGCGCTGCGGGCGGGGACGCCGCTCATCGAGCAGCTGCGCGGCCTCGTGTCCAAGCCGGAATTGCGCGGCCTGCTCGCCGACCTCCGCCCGACCGTCCCGCACCTCGCACGGCTGGCCAAGCGCAGCGTCCCGCTGTACGAGAACGTGCGGCTGGCCTCGTCGTGCCAGAACGAGGTCATCCTGCCCTGGACCAAGGACGAGGTCGGAGACCCCAACTTCCCCGCCCAGGTCCCGGTCTATGAAGAGGCGACCCGTGCGCTCCCGGGCCTGGCCGGAGAGAGCCGTTCGGGCGACGCCAACGGCCAGTGGTTCCGGATCCTGGCGGCGGGCGGTCCGAACCTCGTCACGCTCAAGCCGGGCGTCTTCGCAGCGGTCCCGCTGCCGATCGGCGGAGCGAACCCGCCGAGGCCCGACGCCCGGCCGCCCATCAAGCCGCGCGTGCCGTGCGAGACCCAGGAGGCACCGAACCTCGACTCGATTCCCGGCGCCCCGCCGCCGCAGCGCCGGATCGACGTCTCGACCCCGGCGTACCAGGCCCGCTACGAGCTCGCCAAGTCGCGCGCGGTCGACTGGCTGCGCAAGCAGCTCAAGGTCGAGGGGCTCGGCAAGACCTTCGACGTGCTCGACACCGACGTGACCTCCGGGCTGCTCGACCGGATGGCCGACGCCAGGAGCGCGCCATGATCCGGATGCTGCGCAGCAACGCGGCCAACATCGGCGCGATCCTCGCCCTGCTGGTGATCGCCTCCGGCGTGTCGCTGTACATCCTCGACAAGCAGCGGCTGCGCTTCCCGCTGCTCGACGACAAGCCGTACACGCTCTACGCCGAGTTCTCCACCGGCCAGGCCGTCACGGCCGGTCAGGGACAGACGATCCAGGTGTCGGGTGTGCGCATCGGCGACATCGGCTCCGTTGAGCTGCGCGACGGGCGGGCGATCGTCGAGATGCAGCTCGACCGCGAGCACATCGGCCTCGTGCACACGGATGCCACGGCGCTGCTGCGGCCCAAGACCGGCCTCAAGGACATGTTCATCGACCTCGACCCGGGCACGGACGGCGCCCCGGAGGCCGACGACGGGTGGACGCTGCCGATCCGCTCGACGCTGCCCGACATCAACCCGGACGAGATCCTGCGCATGCTCGACGGCGACACGCGCAGCTACCTCCGGCTGCTGCTGGCCGGTGCCGGGCGCGGCCTCGAGGGGCGCGGCGGCGATCTGCGCGACCTGCTGGCACGCTTCGAGCCGACCCATCGCGACCTCGCCCGCTTCAACGGTGCCGTCGCTCAGCGCCGGGAGAACCTGCGCCACCTCATCGGGTCGCTGCGCAAGCTCAACGAGACGCTCGCTCAGGAGCCCGATCAGCTCGCGGGCCTCGTGGACTCCTCGGCCACGGTCCTGCGCGCGTTCGCCTCCGAGGAGAACAACATCTCGAGCGCGATCGACGAGCTGCCCGGCGCCCTCACGCAGACCACCGACACGCTCGGCCGTGTGGAGACCTTCGCCAAGGTGCTCGCCCCCGCCGCGGAACGGCTGCGCCCGGCGGCGCGGGCCCTGGAAGGCGCCAACGACGCGCTGATCCCGTTCGCCCGGGAGATCGCGCCGGTCCTGCGCGACGACATCCGCCCGTTCGTCCGCGACGCACGTCCGCTGATGCGCGACCTGCGCCCGGCGGCCCGACGGATCGCGTCGGCCACCCCGGATCTGAACGGCAGCTTCGTCGTCCTCAACCACCTCTTCAACATGCTCGGCTACAACCCCGGCGGCGCCGAGGACCCCTCGGTCGGGACCGCCCGCCAAGAGGGCTACCTGTTCTGGGTGGCCTGGGTCAACCACATGGCCGTCCAGCTCTTCTCCTCGGCCGACGCGCACGGCACCTTCCGCCCGACCACGGTCGCGGCGCCGTGCTCGACCTTCGAGAAGCTCATCGAAGAGCGTCCCGAGCTCGAGTTCCTCCAGGGCCTGACGCCGGTGCTCGTCGGCGCGTGCGGGGTGGCGAGCAACTGATGCAGAAGACCGTGCCCAGCGCCGGCCGCCTCGCCGCGATGATCATCTTCGCGCTCTCGTGCTTCGGGCTGCTGCTGTTCCTGTGGCTCTCCTTCGGCGGTGCGGTGCCGTTGCAGCCGAAGGGGTACCGCGTGCAGGTCGCCTTCCCGGAGGCCGCGACGCTGGGTGTGCAGGCCGAGGTCCGGGTGGCGGGCGTCCCGGTCGGCAAGGTTGTGGCGAAGGAGCTCGACCCAGGCGCGAACCGGACCGTCGCCACGCTCGAGCTCGACCGCCGCTACGCGCCGCTGTCGGCGTCGGCACGGGCGATGCTGCGTGAGAAGACGTTGCTCGGGGAGACCTACGTCGAGCTGACGCCGGGGACGGGCGCGCCCTGGGTGCCCGAAGACGGGCGGCTCGCCGACGGTCGCGTCAAGGAGGCCGTCCAGCTCGACGAGATCCTCGGCGCCTTCGACCCGAGGACGCGCCAGGCCTTCCGCAGCTGGCAGCAGGACCTGGCCAAGGGCATCCGCGCCCATGGCTCCGAGCTCAACGACGCGATCGGCACCCTGCCCGGCTTCGCGGCCGACGCCGCGGACGTGGTCACCGTGCTCGACTCCCAGCGCCGGGCCACGCAGCTGCTGATCAAGAACACGGGGGAGGTCTTCGGCGCTATCAGCTCCGACCAGCAGCGCCTGCGCAATCTCGTGACCTCGTCCGGACAGCTCTTCGAGGCGACGGCATCGCAGGCGGACAACCTGGCCGAGGCGATCTCGATCTTCCCGACCTTCCTCGACGAGTCCAAGCTCACCTTTGCTCGGCTGCAGACGTTCTCACTCGATACGGCGCCGCTCATCCGCGACCTGCGTCCCGTCGCGCGCGATCTCGCCCCGACCCTGCGCGACGTCCGCGCCTTCGCGCCCGACCTGCGGCGCACCTTCAACGATCTGCCGCCGCTGATCCGCGCCTCCCGCACCGGGCTGCCCGCGCTGCAGGCGACGCTGCGTGAGCTCGAGCCGACGCTCGGCGCCCTGGGCCCGTTCCTGGCCCAGCTCAATCCCATCCTGGAGTTCCTCGAGCTCTACCAGTTCGAGGTGGCCGACTTCATCTCTGCCGGCGGGTCGGCGATCGCCGACACGACGGCGACGCAGGAGGGCACGGGCCACTACCTGCGGCAGCTGGGACCCCAGGGTTCGGAGTCGGCGGTCGTCTGGCCCGAGCGGCTGTCGACGAACCGCGGCAACAGCTACTTCCCGCCCCTGGCTCTGGCCGTCACCCCGAAGGCGGCCGAGTTCGGGATCTTCCCGAACTACGACTGCGACAACGTGGGCGGCGAGGTCCGCCAGAACAACGACACCGGCGGTTCGCAGATCGGCTGCTTCGTCGCCGACCGCTTCACCTTCAACGGCCGGCTGCAGGGTCGCTTCCCGCAGCCGGGGCCCGACGACTACTCCAGTCGCTAGACGGGGGTGGCCGCGCCTGCGGCAGCTTCGGTGAAGCTGGTGAGCAGCGCCTCGGCCAGGCCGCTGTCGCCCTCGATGGTGAGGTCGTTGGTGTCGCCGTCCGGGCCGAGGGCGGCAATCCAGGCACCGCTCGATCCCGTGATCGTTGCCTCCGCGTCTTCGACGGGTTGCTCGGAGATGGTGACCGAGCCGTCTGCGGCGGTGAGCACGTAGGTGCGCTCTCCCTCGACGACGAGCTCGCAGACCCCTTCGGTTGAACGCGGGAGATCGAACAGCCCCGGCGCGGTCCGCAGGATCGCTCCAACGTTGACCTCCTCGCCGTCGCGCGGCGCAGACCAGGTCCAGTCGTAACCCCAGCGCGCAAGCTCGCCGATCACCGGCGCAAGCTCGCGAGAGCGCTCCGTCAGCTCGTAGTCCACCCGCGGCGGGACTTCGCGGTACCGCTGGCGCGTCAGCAGTCCGTCAGCCACCATGCGATTCAGCCGCGACCGCAGCTGCTCGGTGGAGATGCCCGGCAGCGTGCGCTGCAGCTCGACGAAGCGCCGCGGCCCGGAGAGGAGGTCGCGGATGATCAGCAGCGTCCATTTGTCGCCGACGAGATCGAGCGCTCGAGCGTCAGGGGACCACTGGTCGTACGGGTGTCTCTTGGGCGGTGGGGGACTGGGAATGCTTACGACCTCCGTGGGAGCCGGGGGGGAATCGAGCCTTGGTTCTTCGTCATACCATATAGGCGTTGAACGCGTTGTGCCAAGCCCACTGACGTTGTGTCGGTTGCTGAACGCGAGTAACACCCGCACAAGCGCCAGTTTCCCCGGCGCATTGCGTTTGGATGAATGTGGGCACGGTCGTCACCCTCGAGTCGGAACGCCGCCGCCGCCACCCTGGGGAGGGGCTGCGCGCCCACTGCGTCGTCGACCTCGGCTGTCCCTTCTCGTACCTGGTCGCCGAGCACGTCCAGCGTACGTTCACCCGCCTCACCTGGGGTCTCGCCTGCAACGCGGTCGTCGATCGCCGCGACCCGTCCGCCGACCCGGCGCGCGTGGGTCGGATCCGCGCTGCGGCAGACGACCGCGCCGCCGCTGCCGGCCTGCCCCTCCAGTGGCCCGAACGCTTTCCGGATGAAACCACCGTCGCCATGCGCGTCGCGTCGCTGGCCATCGAACTCGGTCGGGGCGGCGATTTCATTCTCGCGGCGGGACGCCTCGCGTTCTGCGGGGGCTTCGACCTCGAGGATCCCGAGATCCTCGCCGAAGCGGCGGCTGCCGCACAGATCGACCTCGAGGCCGGCCTGCGGGCTGCCCGCGAGGAGTCGCGTGATGCCCGCATCGAGGCCACGAGCCGCCGCCTGCTCGCGGCAGGGGCCGACCGGCTGCCGGTCCTCCGAGTCGGTCGCACGCTGCTGTGGGGCGAGCGGCGCATCTCGGCGTTCCTGGCGGCGGGCCCGCGGCACGAGACCCGCCTGATCGGCTAGGACTCCGGCGGAGCCCATGCTGCTCCGCGCCTTCCGACGCCTCTACGTCAGTCAGGGCCGCCGCTATCCGCGGCTGATCCTCTGGCTGCAGCTGCAGGTCGCGCACCTCGTGGCGGCCGGCGGCGTGGGGCTGCTGACCGTCTACCAGCCGCTCGGGCGCCATTTCTGGAGCGTCATGGCGGCCGGTCAGATCCTGCTGCTGCTCGAGAACGCGATCGCCTATCGGGTGATGGTGCCGATGCTCGCTCCCGCTGACGACTGGCTGCGCGGCGATCGGTCCGAGCGCGCGGCGGTGGAGGCGTGGCGAGCGCTGGCCGGACTGCCGTCGCGCTTCACGCGTCGGTGGCGATACGTGCCCGTTCTCACGAGCGTCATCCCGTTCTCCGCCTTCACCACGTTGGTGCTCGGTCTGCCCTGGCACTCCTTTCTGATCATCGCGCTCGGTGGGCTCGTCGCGGTCGTGTACGGGCTCTTCCTGCGCTTTCTCGCGCACGAGCTCGCTCTGCGGCCGGTGATCGAGGACGTGTCGGGCGACCTTCCCGACGGCTTCGAGCTCGGTCCGGTGGGCGTGTCGTTGCGGACGCGCCTGCTGCTCGCGCTCCCCCTGCTGAACATCATCGCCGGCGTGGTCGTGGCCGGGCTGTCGACCACGTCGACGGCGACGCTCTCCGACCTCGGTGTGGACGTTGCGGTCGCGGTGCTGGTCGCGTTCACGGTGTCGCTCGAACTCACGATCCTGCTCGCGCGCTCGATCGTGGATCCGATCAGCCAGCTGCGGACCATGACGGCACG
This sequence comes from uncultured Solirubrobacteraceae bacterium, assembly GCA_963781415.1. Lineage (GTDB taxonomy): Bacteria > Actinomycetota > Thermoleophilia > Solirubrobacterales > Solirubrobacteraceae > DATLGB01. The sequence continues at coordinate 987,994 of CAWAFT010000002.1, read as the reverse complement.
GATCGCAGCCGGAGACCTGACGGTCCGCGTGCCGGTCGCGTCCACCGACGAAACCGGGCAGCTCGCGCAGTCGTTCAACGAGGCGGTCGCCGGCCTCGCCGAGCGAGAGCGCCTGCGCGAGGCGTTCGGCGTCTACGTCGACCCCGGCGTCGCGGAACGGGTGCTGACAGAGGGCGTCGCACTCGAGGGGGAGGAGGTCGAGGTGTCAGTCCTCTTCCTCGACGTCCGCGGCTTCACCGAACTCGCCTCGAGCGTGAGCGCGCGCACGGTCGTCGGGCGGCTCAACGCGCTGTTCGAGGAGGTCGTCCCTTGCGTCATCGCTCACGGGGGGCACGCGAACAAGTTCGTCGGCGACGGCCTGCTCGCGGTCTTCGGGGCGCCCGATCGGCGGCCCGATCACGCCGACTGTGCGCTCGCCGCCGCCCTGGCCATCTCCGATCAGGTCCGCCGGCGGTTCGATGGTGAGCTCGCGATCGGGATCGGCGCGAACTCCGGATGGGTCATCGCCGGCTCGGTCGGCGGCGGCGGCCGCTACGAATTCACCGTCATCGGCGACCCGGTCAACGTCGCCGCCCGCGTCGAGGAGGCGACGCGCATCTCCGGTGACGACGTCCTCGTCACCCAGGCCCTGCGCGACGCACTCACCCAGTCGCACGACGTGCAGTGGCGCGAGCGGGCTGACGTCCCCCTCAAGGGCAAGGCGGTCCCGGCCACGCTCTTCGCACCCGTGCCCGCACCCCGACCCACGCGTTCCGGATGAAGGGTAGGTTTTTCGCATGAGCGTGGAGAGCGGGACTTTGCATGGTGGCCGGCTGGTGGCTCAGCGGTTGAAGGCGCACGGCGTGCGGAAGCTGTTCACGCTCAGCGGCGGGCATCTCTTCTCGGTCTACGACGGGTGCCGCGAGGAGGGCGTGGAGCTCGTCGACGTCCGTCACGAGCAGACCGCTGCCTTCGCGGCGGAGGGGTGGGCGAAGGTCACGCGCGAGCCCGGCGTCGCGGCGTTGACCGCCGGGCCGGGCGTCACGAACGGCATGAGCGCGATGGCCTCGGCGCAACAGAACCGCTCGCCCATGGTGGTCCTGGGGGGACGGGCGCCCGATTTCCGCTGGGGCCAGGGATCGCTGCAGGAGATCGATCACGTGCCGTTCGTGCGCCCGCTCGTCAAGTACGCGGGGACACCGGGGTCCACGGCGGAGATCCCGTCCATGGTCGACGAGGCGTTCCTTGCGGCGCGCACGCCACACACGGGCCCGGCCTTCGTGGACCTCCCGCTCGACCACGTCTTCATGAACCTCGAGGGGGAGGCTCCCGACGAGCCCCCGCGCGAGGTGCGCGCCGACGCCGCCGACGCGCGCGAGCTCGACCGCGCGGTCGCTCGCCTGCGCGAGGCCGAGCGACCGGTGATCATGGCCGGGACGAACCTCTACTGGGGGCGCGCTGAGCAGGAGCTGCGCGAGCTCGCCGAGGCGATCGGCATCCCTGTCTTTCTCAACGGGCTCGGCCGCGGCTGCCTGCCCGCTGACCACGACCTCGCATTCTCCCGCGCGCGCTCGACCGCGCTCAAGGGTGCCGACCTCGCGCTGGTGATCGGTGTGCCGATGGACTTCCGGCTGGGCTTCGGTGCCTCGTTCGGCGACGACACGGAGATCGTCGTCGCCGACGTCGCCGAACCCGTGCGCGAGCACCCCCGAGCCGTCGTCGCCGAGCTCTACGGCGACCTGCGCACCACCCTCACCGCGCTGCGCGACGGGGCGGCGGACCGCGATGCGGGCACCGCCGAGTGGGTGCGTCACGTCCAGGCGGCAGAGGAGGCAAAACTTGCCGATGAGCGGGACCTGCTCGCCGACGACCGCTCGCCGCTGCATCCCATGCGGCTGTTCGCGGGGCTGCGCGAGGTGATGGACCGCGACGCGATCGTCGTCGTCGACGCGGGCGACTTCGGCTCCTACGCCGGCCGCGTCGTGCCCTCCTACGCCCCGGGCTGCTGGCTCGACCCCGGCCCGTACGGCTGTCTGGGTTCTGGGCCCGGGTACGCGCTCGCCGCCAAGCTTGCCCACCCCGAGCGCCAGGTCGTGCTGATCCTCGGCGACGGCGCCTTCGGCTTCGCCGGGATGGAGTTCGACACGCTCGCGCGCCACGGGATCGGTGTCGTCGGGGTGATGGGCAACAACGGCATCTGGGCGTTGGAGAAGCACCCGATGGAGTCCCTCTATGGCTACTCCGTGGTCGCCGACCTGCGCCCGGAGACCCGCTACGACACGATCGTCGAGGCACTCGGCGGCCACGGCGAGCTCGTGCGCGAGCCCGGCGAGCTGCGCGGCGCGCTCGAGCGGGCGTTCGCCAGTGGCGCCCCGGCGCTCGTCAACGTGCTCACCGATCCGACCGTCGCCTATCCGCGCTCGTCGAACTTGGCGTAATAGCGCGGGTTTTCGGACCGAACTGGACGTTTGTTCGATTGCGCGCGGGGTGCGCTCAGGTCGATACTGCTCCTGTCTGGCCCGGGTACGTGCGTAAGTGCGCCCCGTCGCTGGACACCACATAGGTCCGGGCGATTTGCCGTATACCAACGGCGCCTCCCGCCGTCCGGGCCACTTAATCGGCTCCATTAGGCACGTACCCCTGCCCGTCCTGAAGGAGCCACTTCGGAACCGCCCTCCACCCGCCGGAGGGCGGTTCCATTTAACGGGTCGGAGCGGCGGCCTCGAGCGCGCGGCCGTAGAGGAGGTCACGGTCGGAGACCTCGACCTCCGTGGCCCCGGCGGCCTCGAGCACCTCGATGAGGATCGCGATGCCCGCCACGATCGTCGCCGCGCGATCGGGATGCAGGCCGGGGATCTCGCGGCGCTGCTCGAGGGGGAGGGCGGCCAGCTGGTCCAGCCGCGCCCGCAGCGCGTCGAGCGAGAGCACGTGGCCCTCCACGGATTCCGGGTCGTAGGGCTCGAGCCCGAGCTCCATCGAAGCGGCCATGGTGGCGGTGCCGGCCACCGCGACGATGCGCTCGGGGACCTGCGAGGGGAGAGCGTCGCGCAGCGTGGCGCCCGCGTCCGCGCGCAGCGCGGCGATGTCGTCGCCATGGCGCTCGGTATGACGCACCACGCCGACCTGGGTCGAGGTGTCGAACTCGACCTTCCCGGCGGATCCGATCACGACCTCGGTCGAGCCGCCGCCGATGTCGACGACGAGCACGCGCTCGGATGCAGCGCGCCCGAGCGTCGCGCCCAGGAAGGTCAGACGGGCCTCCTCCGCGCCCGGGATCACCGCCGCGTCGACGGCGAACTCCTCGCGTACGCGCGCGTGAAACGCAGCGCCGTTGCTCGCATCGCGCACGGCGGAGGTCAATACGCCCGTGCGGATCTCGGCGCCGTGGGCGTCCATCAGCTCGCGGTATTCGGCCAGCGCGCGCCGCACGCGGGCCTGGGGCTCCTCCCCGAGCTCGCCCGTCTCCTCCAGCCCCTCGCCCAGCCGGGTGACCACGGACCGTCGCTCGAGCGCGTGCACCCCGCCGTCGGCGACGTCGGCCACGAGCAACCGCGTCGAATTCGTGCCGATGTCCACCACCGCGACCCGCGTCATCGACTGCGACCCTACCGACGGGTCGTTGATACCTTGACCATCGTGTTCAAGCTCGGAGGAAACAGCGTGATGAGACGGGTATTTCTGATTGCAGCTCTTGCCGCGCTGCTGCCGGCCACCGCGCTGGCCCACCTCGAGCGCCCGTCCTACTGGCCCGATCCGGCGCCCGACACCTCGGTCTCGCCGCCCGCCGGTGGCAAGGTTCCGTCGGCCCGGTCGTTCGGTTCGGCGATCACCGGCAAGGGCCCGGGCGAGGTCCGCGTCGTCTGTCAGAAGAATTCGCTCAAGCTCGCGCTGCGCTCGATCAAGAGCGCGCGCAACAAGGGCTTCCGCATCCGCCCGAGCCAGCCCAAGATCCGCTACTCGAAGGGCAAGGCCAAGCGCATGGCGGCGCAGAACCGCGCCCTGCGCAAGCAGTGTCGTTATCGCGCCATCCAGCCCGCGGTCTCCGACTCGTCCAACAACGACCGCGTCGTGATCATGCCCGGCCTCTACCGGGAGCCGGCCTCGCGCAAGTCGCCCGTCAACGACAAGCGCTGCGACCCGTCCATGCTCCAGAAGGACGCCAGCGGCGACCTCACGCCGAGCTACGAGTACCAGGTCCGCTGCCCCAACGACCAGAACCTGATCCATGTCCAGGGCCGCGCGCTCGCCGGCGACCCGGTCGAGCCGCCGCTCGAGAGCCGGCTCGGCATCCCCGAGCAGGAACTCGGGGCGTGCGTGCGCTGCAACCTGCAGATCGAGGGTTCGGGCGCCAAGCCCACCGACGTCATCATCGACGCCGGTTCCAAGTACGTGGGCAAGGGCCCCGAGGCGCGGCCGAAGAAGCACGGTAAGCACGTCGTCATGCGCGTTGATCGCGCAGACGGTTTCGTCGGGCGCAACATGACGATGCGCGGCGGCCTCGAGTTCGGCTTCTACGTCGAGGAGACCGACGGTGTGCTGCTCGACCGCACGAAGTTCTTCTGGAATGCCGACTACGGCCACCTGAGCTTCACGACCGACCACTCGGTGGTCAAGAACTGCGACGGCTTCGGGTCGGGCGACTCGGTCGTCTACCCGGGCGCGGCTCCGGAGACCGGGTCACAGGCCGACAAGGACTTCTATCCCGACGCTCCGCGCATGAACACCGTGATCAAGAAGTGCGACCTGCGCGGCTCCGAGCTCGGTTACTCCGGCTCGATGGGCAACGCCGTGCGCATCACGAACAATCACATCTACGGCAACACGACCGGCATCGCCAGCGACACGCTGTCCTCCGCCGGCCACCCGGGCTTCCCGGCCGACTCGTCGCAGATCGATCACAACTTCATCTACTCCAACAATTACAACGTCTACGACCCGGAGTCGCTGGTGAAGCCGCTCGTGACCGTGCCGGTCGGGACGGGAATCATCTACGCGGGCATGAACGACGCCCGCGTGCACGACAACTGGATCTTCGACAACTGGCGCAACGGGACGATGCTCCTGGCGGTGCCGGACAACCTGACCAGCAACGGCGGCCCGGAGGGCGAGGTCCTGCCCGGTGTCTCCTGCGCCGGCGCGCCGGAATCGGGCATCTCGACGTCGTGCGGCAACCACTACTACGGCAACAAGATGGGGCAGGTGCCGCCCGGCTTCAAGTTCCCCAAGGCGCTCGATCAGTTCGGCGCTCCACACTCGGAGACCCCGGCCGACACCATGCCGAACGGGACCGACTTCTGGTGGGACGAGTTCGTCTCCAACACGGCCAACTGCTGGTACGACAACGTCGGCGTGGACGGCACCGCGGGGAGCATCACCGGGTCCGGTCAGGCGGGCCGCCTCCCCGGCACGCCGCCCAACCCGCTCCCGAACTGCTCCGGCGGCGAGAGCCCCGGCTCGAGCGTGGGTCAGGGCGATCCCGCCAAGGAGGCCTACCTGGTCGACTGCTCCGAGGGCCCGGACACCGACACGGGACCGCAGGACTGTGACTGGTGGGGGCCGCCGGCCAAGCCCGGCAGCGCCGAGGCGAAGCGACGCATGCGGGCCCGCGTCCGCGCCGACCGCGCGTTCTCCCGCACCGACGAGGCCAAGCGCCTTGCCGAACGCATGCAGCAAATCGCCGCCGGTGGCTGACCGCGCGTCCGTGGTCGCCCTGCTCGCCGCCACAGCCCTTGCCGGCTGTGGCGGTGGCAGTGACGGCGACAAGGACGCGGGGACGCCGCAAGCGCAGGGGACGCCGACCGCCAAGCCGGTCGGTGCGGAAAACCAGGGGTCCGTCGTGCAGTACGCGGATTGCGGCGACTGGCGCAAGGGCTCGGTGGCCGAGAAGCAGGCGACCGTGATCGCGCTGCGCGGACAGCTGACACCGCAGACCTCCGAGACGGCGAAGTCCTCGCTACCCGATGACCGCGCGCTGGAGATCCTGGACTCCGCCTGCAAACCGGACTTCTCGAAAAGCCTGCGCCTCTACAAGCTCTACGTGCGCGCGCAGGGCTTCGCGCCGCTCGGTCGGTAGCCCCCCAGTCACACGGGCCGAACCCACCCAGACTTACCGCTACGGGAAGTTCTGATGGGTTCGGTGCGTCGGGCGCGGTGCCGCGTGGGCTACGCCGGGTGCGGCAACGGCTCGCTCGCCAGCCCGGCGCGCAGGTTCTCGACGCACAGGCGCGTCATGTTCGACCGCGCCTCGACCGTCGCCGAGCCGACGTGGGGCAGGACGAGCAGGTTCGGTGCGTCGTGCAGGCGGTGATCGGTGGGCAGCGGCTCGGGGTCGGTGACGTCGAGCCCCGCGCCCGCAAGGCGTCCGGACCGGAGAGCGTCGATCAGGGCGTCCTGATCGATGAGCGGCCCGCGGGCGGTGTTGATGAGGACGGCACCCGCAGGCAACGCTGCGAACGCAGCGGCGTCCATGAGGCCGCGGGTCGTGTTCGTGAGCGGAGCGTGCAGGGAGACGACGGCGGCCTCCCGCAAGCCCGCGTGGAGATCGTCGTCTCGCCCGGCGAACGCAACGGACATGCCGAACGCCTCGCCGCGGCGGGCGACGGCCCGGCCGATGCGGCCCGGACCGACCACGAGCAGGCGGCGTCCGGCCAGCCCCATCCCGAGCCAGCGCGACGGCTCCCACGTCCGCCAGCCCCCGTCACGCGCGGCGGTCGCCGCCTCGGGGATCCGCCGCGCCACGGCGAGGATCAGCGCCCAGGTGAGGTCGGCGGTCGCGTCAGTGAGCACGTCGGGCGTCCGGCCGACCGCGATGCCGCGCGCCGCGCACGCGTCGAGGTCGACGTTGTCGGTCCCGACCGCGTAGTTGGCCACGACGCGCAGCCGCGGGCAGGCGTCGAGCAGCGCCGCATCGATGCGGTCGGTGAGCAGGCACAGCAGCCCGTCCGCGGTCGCGGCGCGCTCGCGCAACTGCGCCGGATCGGGCGGCAGCGCTCCGGGCCAGACATCGACGTCGTGGTCGGCCGCGAGCGAGACCAGAGCGTCGCCGGTCAGGCGCCGTGTCACGAAGACCCGCATCAGGCGATTATGGTGGCCGCCATGTCCAAGTTGCGCACCATCCTTCTCGCCCTTGCGGCGGTTCTTGCCGTCTCGGTCCCGGCCATCGCGGCCTCCAAACACGGCATCACCCCCAAGGCGCCCAAGAAGGGCGCGAAGGTCGCCGAGGGCACGCGTCCCGTCTTCAAGGGCAAGGTCCGCGGGGCCGGCACGGTCTGGGTGCACGTCTCCAAGTCGAAGAAGACGAACAAGGACGGTGTCATCGACAACAAGGAGATGATTCGCCAGGCCAAGGTGAGGAAGGGGACGTTCAAGCTCAAGGCGCCCTACTACGACTACCCCGAGTTCTGGCTCAACTCCCCGGGCACCTATTACTGGCAGGCCCACCGCATCGCCTGCGGCGAGGACGGCAACGACTGTCTCCAGGAGGGTCCGATCATCAAGTTCAAGGTCAAGTAGCCGTGTGACCCTGCGCACCCGGATCGCGGACACCCGCGGCGGCCCGCGCCGCGGGGTGGACCGGGTGCGCAGCCGGCTGCTGCCGGTCGCCCAGACCGCGGTCGCGGCCGGGTTGGCTTGGCAGCTCGCTCTGCTGGTTCAGCCCGAGCCGTTCTTCGCGCCGATCGCCGCCATCATCACCCTCGGGGTCACGGTCGGCCAGCACCTTCGCCGCGCGGTCGAACTGGCGCTCGGCGTGGCGGTCGGCATCCTCGTCGCCGACGCGCTGGTGCTGCTGCTGGGCGGCGGTGCGCTGGTCATCTCCGTGGCGGTCGCGCTGGCGATGTCGGCGGCGCTGCTCTTCGGTGCGGGGCAGCTTCTGGTCAACCAGGCGGCGGTATCCGCGGTCCTGCTCGCAACGCTCACCGCGCCCGGTGGACAGTCGCCATTCACGCGCTTCTTCTCCGCCCTGATCGGATCCGCCGTCGCTGTGATCATCGGCCCGATCCTCTTCGCTCGCGACCCGCTCAAGGTGGTCGGACGCGAGGCCGAGCGCGTGCTCGAGGTCATCGCGAAGGCGCTCGAGGCGGTTGCCGACAGTCTCCGCGACGGCGATGCGGACCACGCGCACGCCGCCCTTGAGCTCGCGCGGTCGGCCGAGGTCGAGAACTACGAGGACGCGACGCTGGCGGCGCGCGAGTCGGTCCGGCTCACGCCGCCGCGACGGCGCAACCTGCCGCACCTCGCCCGATACGAGGACGCTGTGCAGGCCGTCGACTACGCGATCCGAAACACCCGCGTCCTCGCGCGGGCGACGGAGACCGCGGTGGTCCGCGGGGTACCCAGCGAACCGGAGCTCGTGGACGCCGTCCGCAAGCTTGCCGAGGCGGTGCGCGCCCTGGGTGCCGACCTGCGCGATCCGACCGCGCACGATTCTGACGCGCGACGACTGGCCCGCCACGCCGCGCTCGACGCGACGGCGGTGCTCGACCGCCGCCAGGACCTTGCCGCCAACTTGATCGTCGGGCAGATCCGGGCCACGGCCGGCGACCTGCTGCGCGGGTCGGGGCTGGACACACAGGAGATGCGAACCGCGCTGGGTCCATACCCCGGCGGCCGCTGAGGGGGCGTCTGATCGGAGGTAGAGTGCCGCCGCGCATGCCCGATCCCGTCATCATCGCCCGTCGTGCCGGCCTCGAGGCGCGTTCCTTCGGGGTGCTCGTCCGGTCCGGACTGATCGCGCCCGACCTCCCGCACCGCACCTTCGGCGTCGTGCGCGCCGTGGTCCGGTACGGCGCGCTCGGCGGTCTGCTCACGGCGGCGGCCGTGCGTCACGGTGATCGCGACGGGCTTGTCGACGACGAGGGCGCGCTCACCTACCGCGAGCTCGACGCGCGCTCGAACGCGGTGGCCAACGACCTGCGCGAGCGCGGGGTGCGGGCGGGCGACGGCGTCGCCATCCTCGCCCGCAACCACCGCGGCTTCATCGACGCGTGCTTCGGTGTCGCCAAGCTCGGCGGCCGGGTGATCCTGCTCAACACGGATTTCGCCGGTCCGCAGATTCGCGAGGTGGCCGAGCGCGAGGGCACCAAGGTGCTCATCTGCGACGACGAGTACGTGCCGCTGCTCGAGCAGAGCGCCACGCCCGTCATCGCCGAGGCCGAGCTCGCGCGCATCGCGACCGCGGGTGACACGTCCGCGCCTCCCAGGCCGGCCGAGCACTCGCGCGTGATCATCCTCACCAGCGGGACGACGGGCACGCCGAAGGGCGCCTCTCGCTCCGAACCGAAGTCCCTGATCCAGCTCGGCGCACTGTTCGGAAAGGTGCCCTTCCGCGCCCGGGAGACGCACGTGATCGGCGCGCCGCTCTTCCATGCGCTCGGCTTCGCGGGCATGGCCTTCTCGATCGCCCTCGGAGCCACGATGCGCCTGCGGCGGCGCTTCGGCGCCGAGACCTTCGCCGACGATCTCGCGGTCGCCGACGCCGCTGTCGCGGTGCCGGTGATGATGCGCCGGGTGCTGGCGCTCGAGGACATCGAGCAGCGCACCTTCCCGCGGTTGCGGATCCTGTTCATGGGCGGCTCCCAGCTCGGCGCCGAGCTGTGCCGCGACATGACGAGCGTGTTCGGACCGGTCGTCTACAACCTCTACGGCTCGACCGAGGTCGCCTACGCGACGATCGCCACGCCGGCCGAGCTGGCCATCGAGCCCGGGAGCGTCGGCTCGCCGCCCCCCGGGGCGCAGGTGCGCATCCTCGACGAGCAGGGCCGCGAGCTCCCCACGGGCACGACGGGCCGCATCTTCGTCAACAACGGCTTTGCCTTCGAGGGCTACACCGGCGGAGGCACGAAGGAGGTCATCGACGGGCTGATGTCGACGGGCGACGTCGGCCACTTCGACGACCACGGCTTCCTCCACGTCGACGGCCGCGACGACGAGATGATCGTCTCGGGCGCCGAGAACGTCTTCCCGCGGGAGGTCGAGGAGCTGCTCTCCGAGCACGACGGGATCGACGAGGCGGCCGTCATCGGCGTGCCCGACGAGGACTTCGGCCAGCGGCTGGCCGCGTTCGTCGTGCGCACGCCCGGATCGTCCGTCGACGAGGAGGGCGTCAAGGCGCACGTCCGTGAGCACCTCGCCCGCTACAAGGTCCCGCGCGACATCACCTTTGTCGACGAGCTGCCGCGCAACCCCACGGGCAAGGTCCTCAAGCGCGAGCTCGCGAAGTCAGCCGCTGAGCAGTAGGCGCTGACGCGCACAGCAGCGGCGTTACTGCGAGAACGCCGCCGCGTGCGTGTACAGCTTGTAGAGCAGGAAGCCGCGCGCGTAGCGATGCGAGCACCATCCGTCGTAGAGCGCGCTCGCCTTCTCGTAGGGAAGGGTCGCGCCGGTGCCGATGTCCCGCGTGCCGGTGTTGACCACCCCGCCCGCGAAGGCGGTGAGGCGCCGAACGAGCGTGACCCGTCCGTCGGTGCCGGCGACGAGCCAGTCCGCACAAGACGCCTGCGTCAACGGCACCGGATCGAGCTCCGAGGGCGCCTGCGGCGGCGCGCCGACAGGCTCGAATGCCGGGTCGAAGGCCGCGCCGCGCGACGTCCCGGGCTTCGTCGGCGGGGTGAGCCACGGGCACGGGCCGCCGGGCGAGAAGTCGCGCGACTCGAACGCCGCGACGCAGCGCACGAGCTCGGCCTCGTTCTCGGCGTCGCCGGTGCCGAGGCTCAGCGCCGGGTCGGCACCGCCACCGCAATCGGGCAGTGAGCCCGGCGAGGTCGTGATCGGCTTCGGACCGCTGTTGCGGTACCAGCAGTTGCCGCGCGAGCCGGCGAAGTTGTCCCACCAGAAGTCGACCCCGTTCGGCAGGGTCTCGCCGGTGGGCGAGATGCCCATCTGGTTGTCGTAGTAGGCGTTGTAGTGCGAGGTCGAGATGCGGGTCGAGTCGCAGCCGGCCTGCTCGTTGCCGCCGGCCGCCTCGCCGCAGATCAGGGCGTCCGGGACCGAGAAGAGCATCGTGCCGCGACGCCAGTTGTCGTAGAAGTAGTTGTCGCGGACCGTGTGGTGGTTGCCCCCCGCGATCCACATACCCGTCCCGACCGGGAAGGGGAAGGCCGGCTCGACGTCGGAGTCCTCGGCGTAGGTGTTGAAGTTGTTCGAGTAGATGCGGTTGTCCTCGAACACCGCGGAGTCGCCGGGGAAGCCGGGATGGCCCGCAGCGGTCACCACGTCGGTCTGGATGCCGAGCGCGTTGTCGTAGACGTTGTTGTTCTTGACGTGGACGGCGTTGCCGTTCGTCCCCGAGTACCCGGCCATGTTGTGGTGCAGGTCGCACTTCTTGATGAGCTGGTTCAGACGCGCGCGCGTCCCGGCCTGGCGCTGGAAGCCGGTGTCGGGCGCGCCGCCGGGGTAGATGCCCGAGTCGCCGTGGCCGGCCGCCTCGCAGTTGGACTGGACCCCGTGGTCGGAGGTGAAGGTCAGCGTCCCGTAGAGCTTCGAGTAGTAGGCCTTGTAGCGGTCGAGGACGTAGCCGTCCGTCTCGATCATGTACAGGCCGTGCTCACCCGCGTGGCGCGTGGTGATGTTGCGCAGCACGAAGCCGTCGGCACGGTCCGCGCGGATGCCGACGTCCTTCTTGTGGCCGACGCCGTTGGGGCCCTTGTTGCCCGCCGTGGCGTCGCCGGCCTCGATGATCACGTCGTCGGGGCTGACGCCCGATCCCTCCATCTGCAGGTTGCAGCGGATGCAGGAGCCGAGGTTGGGAATGCCGAAGCGGCTCTCGAGCGGCGGAACGGGATCCTCACCGCCGCCGACGGCCCGTCCCATCACGGCGATCAGGTTCTGGTCGTTCGGGCAGCGCACCTGGTACTCGTACGAGAGGGCGGTGCCCTTGTCCCCCGGGCGGTCGCCGTTTGTCTTGTACTGGGCGCAGGCGGGATCCTGTGTCGGCTGGGCCCGTGACGTGGGCTCGGTGTAGAGGCCGGGCAGGATCACGACGCGGTCGTTGTTCGATGACGCCGTCACCGCCGGCTGGATCTCGCGGTAGCGGCACAGCTTGCGCAGCTTGCGGTTGGTCTTCATGAGCCGCTTGGCCTGCTTGGCGCGCAGCTTGCGGCGGTCGGACGGCCGGATGAGGTAGCCGCGTTTGCGCGCCTTGGCGATCGACTTGCGCAGCCGCTTCATCGAGTCGGGCCGGCAGACCACGCGCGTGCGCCCGGGCGCGGACTTCCGCAGTGCAGAGCCCAGCGAGCGGATCTTCGGGACCTTGCCGCCAGCGGGCGGCGTGACCGAGGTGTCGGGCGCCGGATCCGGGAAGTACGACGGTCGCTCGACGTGGGCGACCGCGCTGCCGGCGAAGACCAGGAGACTTGCGATGACGGCGGCGGCGAGGGTCGAGCGGCGTGGCATCGGCGCAATGTAGTCCTACCGGTCACCTGACGCGACACCTCCGGGTACCGCATGTTTTGGGTCCCTCGTGCGTTACAGCTCCAATGCGCCGCACCCTTCTCCCCGTCTTTGCTCTTCTCGCCCTGCTCGCTGCCATTGTCACGGGCGGCGGCCAAGCCCCCGCGGGCGCTGCCGATCCTGCTTCGGATCCTGCGCTGACGACCGCGTTCGACGCGCCGCTACCGGGCGCTGAAGGCAATACCGCCATCGCGTGTCAGGATTCCTGGCGCCCCGGAACCGCCGGCGTCGCGAGCCAGACCGTCGCGGTCCCCGCGGGTCCGTCCCGCCTCGAGGTCTCCCTCGGCGGAGCACAGGGCGACTGGGACGTCGCCGTCTTCGACACGAAGGGCGCAATGCTCGCCGCCTCGGCCGAGCTCGGCTCCACCGAGTCGGCCATGGGCTACACGCTCACGGGTGGCACGCTGCGCGTCCAGGCCTGCCGGCGCACCGGTGACGCGGGCTCGGTCCCCGTCAAGCTCGCCTACGCGCCGATCACCGGCGACGCCGACGCCGCGCGCGCCTCAGCGCCGCAGCTGGTCAGCGTGCGCACCCCGACGCGCGCCGACAAGGATCTGCTCGGCACGCTCGGGCTCGACATGACCGAGCACGCAGGCGGCAAGAGCGTGGGCGTGGTCCTCAACGGCGCCGACGACCGCGCCGCACTGCGCAAGGCGGGTCTGCGGTGGGACGTGCTCGTCAAGGATCTCGTCGCGCAGGACATCCGCGCCCGCCGCACCGAGACGCGGACCGCGGCGCGCGCCGACACCGTGCTCCCGAGTGGTCACACCGGCACCTACCGGCGCCTGGCCGACTACAACGCGGAGATGAAGGCGCTCGCGGACGCCAACCCCGGCCTCGTCAAGCTGTTCGTCATGCCCAACAAGACGTGGATGGGCAAGGAGGTCATGGGCCTCGAGATCGCTGAGAACGTCAACAAGCAGGACGGTCGCCCCGCCTTCTTCAACATGGGTGTGCACCACGCCCGCGAGTGGCCTGCAGGCGAGATGCCGATGGAGTGGGCCTACGAGCTCATCAAGGGCTACAAGGCCGGCAACGCCCGCACGGTGAAGGTCGTCAAGGAGAGCCGCAACATCATCGTCCCGATCGTCAACCCGGACGGCTTCGAGGCCTCGCGTGAGGCCGGCCAGATCGCCGGCGCCGGCGGCGGCCGCGACGAGTCGGTCGAGGACACCGTCTACCTGATCACCGGCGCGGCGACCGGCGGCGAGTACCGCCGCAAGAACTGCCGCCTGCCCAACGACTCCGAGGCCGGCAACTGCGCGACCTCGGCGGGCCTGGCCGAGCCGGGCGTCGACCCCAACCGCAACTACGGACAGTTCTGGGGTGGCCCGGGTGCCGACACCAACCCGGCCACGCAGACCTACCGCGGTCCCGCGCCGTTCTCCGAGCCCGAGACCCGCAACGTCAAGGCCGTCGTCTCGACGAACCAGGTGATGACGCTCATCACCAACCACACGACGGCGGCACTCGTGCTGCGCGCCCCCGGCCTGGCGATCATCGGCGACCCCGTCGACGAGAACCGCGGCTACAAGGCGCTCGGTGACGCGATGGCCAAGGAGAACGGCTACTTCTCCCAGAAGTCCTTCGAGCTCTACGACACCACTGGCACGACCGAGGACTGGAGCTACAACAACACGGGCGGCTTCGGCTTCACGTTCGAGATCTACTGCGGCGACCCGAACTACACCACGGGCGACTGCGACGACCCCGCCTTCCACCCGACCTTCGCCACCGGCGTCGAGAAGGAGTGGAACGGTGACAACCCGGTCGCCGATCACACGAACGATCCGGCCGGCGCCTACGACGGCAAGGGCAATCGCGAGGCCTACTACATCGCCGCCGAGAGCGCGATGAACGAGGCCCGCCACGCCATCATCGAGGGCACGGCCCCCGCCGGCGCGACGCTGCACCTGAAGAAGTCCTTCAAGTCCGAGACGTTCCCGCAGCCCGACCCCGACGGCGGCGAGGACGCGCCGATCCAGTTCGACGACGGCCTCGACTCCGTGCTCAAGGTCGGCGACGACGGCAAGTACGTCTGGCACGTCAACCCGTCCACGCGCCCGGTCGTCGCCAAGCCCACCGGCAAGGAGAACGCCGGTCCGCCGAGCCCGGAGGAGGTCACCACGGGCGGTCTCGCCGGCTCCTCCGAGACGGCCGACGATCCCGACGACGGCGCGGCGCAGCCCGATCCGACGAACGACCCCAACCCGCCGTCGACGAACTACAACGATCACCCGTTCACGATCCCGGCGACGGGCGACAACGCGAGCCTGGCGATCTCCATCACCTGGCAGACGCCCACCACCGACTGGGACACGTTCCTCTACGAGGACACCGACGGCAACGGCAAGTCCGATCCGGCCAAGGACAAGCAGGTCGGCACCTCGGCCTCGGGTCCGTCGAACTTCGAGCAGCTCGGCCTCGCCGGCGCGGCGGCACTGACGCCCGGCAAGAAGTACGTGCTGCGGGTGGTCAACTTCGCCGCGACGGAGAACTACACGGTCAAGAAGACCTACGTGGCGCCGAAGCCCTTCCAGCCGGCCAAGGTCGAGGCGTGGACGCTGACCTGCGAGATCGGCGGCGCCGTCCGCTCGACGCAGGAGGTCATCATCGACCGCGGTCAGCGCAAGACGGTCGACCTGGCCTCGAGCTGCAAGGCGCCGGACCCCACGCCCACACCGACCGCGACCGGCACCGCCACGCCGACCGTGACGGGCACTCCGTCGCCGACGGTCTCCCCGACCGTGACGCCGACGCCGACGCCGACCCCGACCCCCGGCCCGGAGGCCTGCAATACGTCGCGCGGCTTCAAGTCGGTCGGTGTGCGCCCGCGCGGGAAGGGCGCTGTGCTCGAGTTCCAGCGCGCCGAGGGTGTCGACGCCCGGGTGCGGATGGACATCTTCCAGCCGGGCAAGCCGCACAAGGTCATTGGCACCCGCAAGATCATGCGCTTCGACGACCGCGTCGAGAACGTGGTCTGGGACGGTCGGGACAAGAAGGGCAAGCGGGTCGGCAACGGCTACTACTTCGCCCGTTACCTGGTCAAGGCCAAGCGCGGCACCGACACCCGCCGCGTCGCCATGCAGCGCAAGAAGGGCAAGTTCCGTGAGCTGCCCGACTTCGACCGCCGCGACAACTGCGGGTTGCTGCGCCAGTTCCGTCTGTCGGGCCCGGTGTTCGGCGGCAAGACGAACAAGTCGCTGCACATCAACTACCGGCTCGCCGAGACGGCAGACGTCCGCGTGAAGGTCCGTCGCGGCAAGAAGGTTGTCTCGACCTACAACCGCTCCGGCAAGCCGGGCGGCCGGCGCCTGAAGCTCAAGCTGCCCTCGCGCAAGCTGCGCAAGGGCAACTACAAGGTGCAGATCAAGGTCTCCACCGACGAGCGCACCTCGGGCGCCACGCTGCGCAGCAAGCGCATCTAGTCCTTTCGCATCAGACGCCACCGCGACCGCCGAGCGCGGTCGCGGTGGTACTCTGATCAGACCACGCCGCGGGGTGGAGCAGTCAGGTAGCTCGCCGGGCTCATAACCCGGAGGTCACAGGTTCGAATCCTGTCCCCGCTATTCACGGAAGGCCCTGCAAAGCGGAGCCTTTCGCGTTTCTTGGAGGAGGCGCCGTCGATTCGCCGGGTACCAATCAGGTACCAATTTCGTGTCGGGTGGCGTGGCGATAACTTGTGCTGCGGTGCCCGAACGGTGCCGGCTGAGGCGTTCCGCTCCTAGCGCGGTAGCGCTCCCCATGGATGTTGGATGACAATTCGCCGACCGAGGCACTGCGATCACGCTCGCGACAATCGTCGGCGAGCACGGCAGCCTTGAACCGCTCATCGATCATCCAGAGACCGAGGACGACCCCGAGGCAGCCCTTATGACTGGCGAGCGTGGCGACAACGTCGCATCAATGCGTCGCCGGAGGGCACGTTGACGACGCCGCGCCGGCTTGGTGAGGATGCTGGGCAAGGAGTCTTGACACCCAAGACCCTGCCTCATGCACTCCTCAAATTGGCGTATCGCCGAGGCAGGGGTGCCCGGCTAGACCACGGAGGGGACAATGAGGGCTCGGATTACGTTCTGGCGTGCCAGGATGGCTGTTGCGTCTATGACGGCGCGGCGTGGTTTGCCGTCAAGCTCGCGGTCGATTCGTAGTCGACCTGCAGGGTCGTGGTCACTCCTCTTCGCGGTCGGCTGCGTTTTCCTGCTGGCGTTGGTTCAGACGACCGACTCGAAAGCCGTGTTGGCAGGAGTGCCCGTACTTTCGCCAAGCCCGAGCCCGTCGCCTGCTCCGACAACTCCTTACCCTCCCATCATGAACGTGAATACTCCGGATTCCCCCGGTCCTAACGAGCCTGGCTTCGACCCGAGCGCACCGGGTTTCGATACCACGACCCCAGCGGGTCGAGTGTCACTTCGTGCGTTCAGGCTCGCACCGCAGCTTTACGCAGACTCCTACCTGGCTGGCGACGTGGTCTTTATCGGCTACGCCCGAGATGCAGACCGATATCTCACGACTCTACGCGCGGAGTTTCCGTCGATCGACATTCAGGGCTTTCCGGCCACTTACCCGCTCGCTCAGCTGCTCGCGATCCAGGCGGACGTTCAAGAGCTCATGTTCACGCACAGCGAGATCCGTACCGTCGGTGGCAACGTGAAGGACAACGTGATGGAAGTCGCGGTCGAGGACCCGCAGTCAGATGTCGCCCGAAGCCTGCGTACGAAGTACGGGTCCGCCGTGCGCATCGTTGCGCCTGAGGACGATGACGTTTCGGACGAGACAGTCGAGCCGGTTCTTGAGGCATGCGACGAACAACTCGGCGATAGGGGATTCAGGCCCTGCACCAGCGCATATGAATCGTACGTGCCTGGCGAGGGCGATGCACCGGATGTCGAGCCTGCCGCGGTGCTCGAAACGTGCGACGACGAGATCGGAACGAGAGGCAGCGAGCCTTGCACCGACGCGTATCGAGCGAACGTCGAGCCAACAATTGATTCGACGCGAGGACTGTACGACGACACCGTCGATCCCTTGCTTGATCCCGCTCGCGACGTATATCAAGAATCGGTAGATCCACACGTCGGGACCGTTGACGAGGCGTCTCCATCCCTGCCGGGTCGGGACTACAGCGCTGAGGATGCCAGTGTAAATGCGGGAGAAAGCTCATGTGAGGGAAACGATCACGAGGACACAACGCTCGAGGTCACGCAAGCCTGTGCAGCTACCGCACCAATAGTGGCGGCAACCTGCATCGAGGACATTCGCTGTAATCCGGTCGACGTTGGCGACTCAGAGCGAGGAAGGACCTCGCCTGGCATCGGAGCATCGGTCTACAGCAGCGGTAGTAAGCCACTGCCCGAGGCCAACCGCTACATGAACCCCGTTCGCCCCGGCGCGTGGGTGGTCCCGCGCCCACGCTCCACGACTGGCGGCTGCACCGCCGGTTTCATGTTCCACGGTGCCAGGAATGTTCCAAACTACGACCCTAACAAG
The DNA here is from genome assembly GCA_963781415.1 of uncultured Solirubrobacteraceae bacterium. GTDB lineage: Bacteria > Actinomycetota > Thermoleophilia > Solirubrobacterales > Solirubrobacteraceae > DATLGB01. Next base: position 970,078 of record CAWAFT010000002.1, on the reverse strand, counting down.
CCGTCGCTCGAATACGGGACCTTCACCGCGGGTCATTGCGCTTTTGGTGACGCCAATCAAGCCCAGCAGCCCGACCCCCCCGGTACCAGGTGGGACCAGGGAGGAAGCTCGCTGGGGGATTACGCCAGACTTGGATGGGGCCGGTTTGTGGATCGTAACAACGACGGAGTGCACGACGGCTATACGTTCGCGGACGCGATGACTATCCAGACTGGGTTCGCCGGTAATCCCACCTCACCGCGAAAGGTACAGAGCGTTGTGCGTGCCGAAACATATGATTATCCGGTCACGGGACGTCTTGCTACGAACGGGCTGAGGACCGGAGATCAAGCCTCGATGCGGGGCGCCGTCAGCGGCTACCACATTGCTCGCGTCGTGGACGCTGGCGCCGGAGGGACCGGCAAGACATACAACGAGCCTTTCGGTCTGCAGCTGCGAAACCAGTACAAGGCTCGGGGGGTTGGCCGAGAAGTTATCATCAGAGGCGGCGATAGTGGTGGGCCCGTCTTCCGGCCAAACCTGACCTCCGGTGGCCGTCGCTTCACCAACGCCCTCGGGATCGTTCACGAGCGACGGAACAGTGGGCGCGCCTTCATATTTTCGCAGATCACGCTGGTCGAGTTTCAGCTCAACGTTGACATGGTCCTGGCTGGAAGGGAACCATAACGGCCACCGGCGACGCGCGAAGTAGTCGGGTTAGCTGGTCTCTCGGCATTGCCTGAGCGAGCCGGGCTGGGTTTCGCGGAGACCGTTTGGCTTGGTTTCCAAGTTCATCTTTCATTAGATCAAGATCCGGCGAAGCCGGAAGATGAGAAGGTGATCTGCACCCCCGAGCCCTCGAATTCGGCCGGGGGGAGATCACCGAGGTTCTGGTGGAGGCGGACGTGGTTAAACCAGCCGACCCACTCGACGATCGCCAGTTCGACCTGGGTGCGCGAGCGCCAGACGCGATCACTGATGAGTTCGGTCTTGAAGGAGTCGACGAAGCTCTCGGCGAGCGCGTTGTCGTAGGCGTCGCCGACCGATCCGATCGACGCGAGGACGCCGTGGTCGTCGAGGACCTGCCGGAAGTCGAAGCTGGTGTATTGCTCCTTGGCTGCCGGCGTCGGAGTGATGCACGAGCTCGACGTCGGCGCCGGGCCGGCGCTGCGACAAGGCTATTCTGAGCGCGTCGAGGACGAGATCGGTGCGCATGTGCGACGCGAGCCGCCAGCCGACCACGCGCCGGGACCAGACGTCGATCACGAACGCGAAGAACACCAGGCCCTCGTGGCAGCGCAGGTAGGTGAAGTCCGCGACCCACAGCCGGTCGGGCTCGGCGGCGGTGAAGTCGCGGTTGACCAGGTCCGGCGATCGCTGCGCGGCCGGGTCGGCGATCGTGGTGCGCCACGGCTTTCCGCGGCGCTTGGCGCCCTGGATGCCGTTGGCGCGCATCAGCCGCTTCACCCGGTCGCGGCCGACGTCGACGCCGTCGCGCTTGAGCGCCTTCCAGGTCCGCCGGTAGCCATAGGCGTTGTAGTTGCTGTCATGGACGTCGCGGATCTGCTCGAGCAGGACCGCGTCCTCGACGCGCCGCCTCGAGGGCGGCCCTCGGCCCGGCCGGCGTCCCCTCCTGCGCCGCCGCCTTCGGTCAGTCGTCGTCCCGGGGCTGGGCCGGGTCCTCCTCGCGCAGCTCCCACTCGTAACCGAGCTTCGCGATCTCCAGCACGAGCGCCGTCTGGACGTCGGTGATCCCGTCGACCAAAGGCAGCTCGTGCTCGAAGAAGGCGAGCATCTCCACCTCGGAGAGGAAGATCGCCTCGCAGACGACGTCGTACGCGCCGGTCGTGGCGCCGACGTAGCGGATGGCGTGCAGTTTGGCCAACTCGTCCGCGACCATCCGCAGGGTGCCCACTCGGCAGCGCATGCCGATCCAGAGGTTGAGGCGGTAGCCGATCTTGGTCTGATCCACGATCGGTCCGACCGTGATCGTGTGCGTCTCCAGCAGCCTGATGAGCCGGTTGCGCGCGGTGCCCTCCGCGACCCCTGCCCGCTGAGCGAGTGCGGCGTAGCTCATCCGGCCGTCCTCCTTGAGGGCGGCGATGATCTTGCGATCGACGCTGTCGATGATCACATCGGTCATGGCGAAGGCCTCCTAACGGACTTCCTCTGGGAGCTCGTACCAGCGCACCCTCTCGCCGAGGCGTGCCCGGACCTTCCAGCGGCGGCTCTTCGGCGCCGCCCCGAGCCGCCGGTCGAGCTCCTCGACCTGCCCCGCAACGCGCTGCGCGAGCTCGTCGTCGCCCAGCCGGGCGGCAAAGCGGACCGTGCGCTGCGCGACCTCCGTGGCGGTGCGCCACCAGCCCCAGTCGGTGCTGAGCAGCGCGATGAGCCGATCGGCCTCGAGACCGCTGTCGTCCTCGGTGAACGCAAGATCGGCGAGCAGAGCGATGATGTCAAGGTGGTCCTTGTCGTTGGTCTCGTAGATCTGCAGCTTCATCAGCAGCAGATCGGCCGGCGAAATGGTGTGGGAGTCGTCCCCCAGGCGATCCCTCAGATCGAGCTCGTGGCACATGTCGACGCGGTCGAGGAAGACATCGAGCTGTCGGTCGTTGTGACGGTCCCAGAAGAGCAGGCGCGAGGCGCCTTGAAGCGCATTGAACTCGCTGTCTGGCGTGTAGCCGAGTGTTTCGAGCAACTCGATGATCGATGCCCTGTCCCGTGCAAGACCGACGAGGTCGACGTCCTCGTACCGCCTGGCGAGGGGAGCGGCCCGCGCGCGCGGACAGAGATGCCAGACGGCAACCCCGCCGGTGAGCTTGAGCGCCACGTCGGCTTCGACGGCCGCTCGGGCGACCCGCAGGCCCTCGGCGGTCACCTCGGGCAGCGGGCTGTCCGTCATCCCGACACCAACTGGTAGTGCGTGACGGCACCATCCTCGAAGTCGACGATGGCCCCGTCGAGGACGCCGTCGGCGTAGTTGGAGCCCGGGTTCAGGCACACCGTCTGGCCCAGGCGCGCGACGCCTCGCGACTCGTGGATGTGCCCGTGCAGCGAGACGATCGGCTGGTGGCGCTCGATCAGCTCGCGAACGGCGCGGCTGCCGACCGGCACCATGTTCGGCTGGCCGCCCGACGTCACGACCCGAAGTTCCCCATCGACCTGCGGCGCCGTGTCGAGCCCCGTGTCGTGGGGCGGCACGTGCAGGTTGAAGATCGACGGGAGCGCCGGGTCGAGCTGGTCGGCCAGCTGCGAGAGCTTCTCCCCGAGCTGGTCGTCGGGCAACTCCCGCGGGCTGTCCCACGGGGTCGTGTTCGCCCAGGAGCACGAGATCATCTGACAGTCACCGACGCGCACCACGCGGGCGTCGGGATTCTCCACCACGTCCGACTGCAGCTCAACGTCGATGGCCGGCTCGTCGTCGTTGCCGGGCATGATGAGGCACCGGACGCCGGTGCCGGCCAGCTTCTCATCGGCGATGCCGACCCAGCGCCGGATCTCCTCGATCATGACGCGTGACATGACCTCCTCCTGGTAGGCGGCGTCGCCGACGAGCCGCTCGTACTCCTCGCGCGAGCAGCGGTACGGGTAGAACCCGTTGAAGCGGATGCGCTTCTCGAGGTCCTCGAGGTCCGCTGGGCGCTTGGCCTTCTCGCGCCCGCCGGAGATCGTGGCGACGAAGCGACCCGGCTTCTCCTCGACCACAGGGGTCATGACCTTGCCCGTGATGTCGCCGCCCATGACGAGCACCTGCGCGTCGTAGAAGGCCGCGGCGTTCAGGAACTTGCGAAAGCACCGCTCCGAGCCGTGGACGTCGCCGGCGTAGAAGAGGCGCACGGCTAGCGCTCCTCCCGGCTGACGAGCAGACGGGTACTGCCCTCGGACAGCGTGCGCGCGCAGCCGTCGGCGAAGCCCTCGAGGTTCTCGTCGATCCGACCCACGAGGCTTCCGTGGAAGCCCTCTTCCCAATAGTGGCGCAGGTCCACCTCTCCGTACATGAACGCCAGTTCGTGCACGGCGGGATTCCCGCCGCTGAGGCGGTCGTCCGCGGTCGCCACGAAGGCGTTCGGACCCGCGTAGAAGAACATCAGCTCGCCGACGGCCGGACGCATCGTCCGGTTCTCCAGCGGCGGCTCAGCCGGAAAGGGCGGCAGGAAGCAGTAGATCTCGTGCCCGTCGAAGCACGCGTGCCGGGTGTGGGTGTCGAGCGGCTGCTCGAGCGCGTCGTAGACGAGTTGCGTGACCGTCGGCGCCGCGTGGTCGTAGAGCACCGCACCCGCGACGACGCCGAGATCGGGGAGCTCGATGGTGAGCCTCACGAGACCTCGTCCCACATGTTCGTCGGCACCTGGTTGAAGACCTCGGCGCCGTCGTCGGTGACCGCGATCATCTGCTCGATGATGACCGCACCCTCGCCGGGCACGGTGATGCCCGGCTCGATGCACAGGACCATGCCCGGCTCGAGCGCGACGTGCGGATGATGCTTGGCGTCCGGCGGTTCGTGCTGACCCACGCCGTTGCCGTGCGGCATGAACGCGTCCCACCAGTGCTCGCCGAAGCCCGATGCCGCAATGGACTCCGCGGCGGCGTCGCGCACCTCGCCCACCGTCACACCGGGACGGATGACGGCCACGGAGTCCTCCACGGAACGCTCGACCGCCTCGAGCCACGCCCGCTGGCGCTCGTCAGGCCCCCCGATCACGACCGTCCGGCACATGTCGCCGTGGTAGCCGTGCAGGCGCGCACCGCAGTCGAGCACCGCGATCTGACCCTTCTCGAATCGGGCGGTGCCCGGCAGGAACGTGCCGAACGCGGTTCGCGGCCCGGCGCCCATCTCGGTGACGAACGACGGCTCGGCGCCGGCGGCACGGATGACCGCCTCCGCTGCGGCCGCGGCCGCGATCTCCGTGTTGCCTTCCCGGATCTCGGCCAGTCCCGCGCGCATCGCCTCGTCGCTGATCCGCGACGCCGCCCGCAGCAGCGCGAGCTCGGCCGGGCTCTTGACCATGCGGAGGTCGGTGGTGATCTCGGACGCGTCCTCGATCGCGACCTCCGGCAGCACGCGCCCGAGCTCGAGGTACACGGGTGCCGGGAGGATCCGGAAGCCCGCCACGCCGACGCGCCCGCGCTTCCCCACGAGCTCCTGCAGCGCGGTCGCGATGCCGGCTCCCATGTCGGGAGCGAAACGGACCTCGTCGACGTGCGCCTCCGCCTGCGCTCGCTCGACGTCCCAGATGGCGTCTGTGAGCAGCAGGGTCGGGCCGTCGGCGGGCACGATGATCGCGGCGGTCTCCTCCTCGATGCAGTACCAGCGCGCGAGGTAGCGGAGATCGCCGGGCTGGTAGTCGCGGTGCGCGCCGTAAGCGACGAGCGCGTCGAGCCCGCGACTACGGAGCTCGTCGCGCACGGCCTCCACGCGGCCCGCGACCTCGAGGTCGCGAATGGGATCGACGGTGATCATTCCGGGGGGATCTCCTTGTAGGCGAGCTCGATGTCCACGCCGCGCCGCTTCTGCACCGCGCGGATGAGGTAGTAGAGGGGGACACCCACGAAAAACACGATCACGACGAGCAGCAGCCGGCCCGGATTGCCCTCCAGGCTCGCGCCCGAGTTGACGTCGGAGATCAGCGCCCACTCGATGAGCACCAGCAGCGGGATGGATACGGCCGCGACCACGCTGATGAGCGGCAGGCCCCCGATCGTCCCGCGCGCGGGCGACGAGCGCCAGAGCTCGCGGTGGCGGAACGGGAGCACGACGCCGGCCACGGCCACGAGGACCATCGAGGCAGTGAGGCCGATGGTGCCGGTGAGGACCGAGAGCTCGCCGAACGTGTAGAGCGCCGACGTGATGCAGCCCAGGACGAAGATCATCGCCAGCCCCCACACCGGCGAGTGCCAGCGCGGATGGACCCACGCGAGCTTCTCCGGCGCGAGCCTGTCCAGCGACCAGGCGAGGGCGCTCCGGGTGACCAGCACCGTGTACGGCGCGATCCACACGTACGTCCACAGCGCGAGGCCCGCCATCAGAATGATGCCGAGGATGGAGCTGCCGAGCGCGTAACCCGACACCTCACCGAGGGTCGGCGTCGTCGAGAGGCCGAACGCCGCCGGATCCGCGTTGCCGAGGTTCGCCCAGAAGGTGGAGCCGAACGCATGCAGCATCGACCAGGTCAGCGCGAGCGTCGCGACGCCGGCCCAGACGAGCGCGCCCATGATCCCGTACATCTGCGAGCGGTCGGCACGTTTGATCTCGCCACCCATGTAGGTGGAGTAGATCGCCGAGTTGAACGCCAGCCAGGGCCAGATCGCCGCGAAGATCGTCTGCTTGAGGGAGAAGCCCTCGTCGGCACCGCCGGCGGCGAGCCCGGACAGCGGCTTGCCGTCGAGGTTCGTGATCTGTGCGTCCAGGTTCGACAGCGCGCCGGACTTCGAGACGAGGAGTCCCCAGATGATGAGCGCGACGAGGCACACGAGGGCGATCACGAAGTTGACGGACTGGATCTTGAAGTAGAGCTTCATGCCGCCGAAGGTGAAGATGGCGGTGAACACCGCGATCAGCCCGACCGCCATGAGGAAGCTGCCGAGCGGCTCGGCGAACCAGTTGCCGACCTCGGCGATCCCGGTGCTCCCCGAGTACGCGCCGATGACCCGGAGCAGTGGAGCCACGCCATAGACGCCGAGGAAGACTCCGGAGACGCCGATGTAGAAGGTGCCCCAGAGGCAGTAGGACAGATTCGAGGTGAAGCCGAGCGCGGGGTGCAGCACGCGGGACACGTAGACGTAGTCGCCACCCGCGCGCGGATAGACCGCGGCGAGCTTTGCGTAGACCCAGCTGATCGGCAGGCTGACCACGAGGGCGATCAGGATGGCGCCGTAGATGTTCGCCTGCGGATACAGCGGCGGGATCAGCAGCAGGGTGAAGATCACCCCGATGAAGACGTTCTGCATGTTGATGTTGAAGATGAAGACGTCCTTCATCGAAGCCGCCCGGACGAGTCCCGTGGCCTTCCGGCTGAACGAGCCTGTGTGCAGCGGGCCCCGCTCAGGCTCGTCGGCGCGCGCCCCTGACGTGGTGCTCATGTGTCCTCTCTCCGTTCAACGCTCGGCTGCCCGCTGTCCCGTTCCTACCGGCCGCGAGTCGACGAGAGCTTTGCACGTCTCTGGCGAATCCGCAACACAAAGACCGGAATAGGTTTGTTTTCCGCACTGAATCACTTGTACGTCTGAGCAAGAGCGCCCCGATGCGCTGAAACGCTGGTGATCGCCCGAGCGATCAGGACCCGACGCGCTCGAAGTCCTCCGCGACCGACTCGCCGGTGATCAGCCGCTGGGAGCGGCCGTGGGTGGCGAAGGAGATCGTCCAGCGCAGGAACACGACCACGCGGTTCTGCAGCCCGACGAGGAAGACGATGTGGACGAACAGCCACACGAGCCAGGCGGGCAGGCCGGAGAACCGGACCCCCTTGACGTCCGCGACGGCTCGCGCGCGACCGATCGTCGCCAGGTTGCCCTTGTCGAAGTAGCGGAACGGGCCGGGGTGCTCCTTGCCCCTGAGCCGGCGCTCGATGACCTTGGCGGCGTACTTGCCGCCCTGGATCGCCGGCTGGGCGACCCCGGGCCACGGCTGGACGCCGCTCCCCTGCCCCGTCGAGACCTGCACCATGTCGCCGAGGGCGAAGACCTCCGGATGGCCCGGGAGGGTCATGTCCGGTTCGACGGTGATGCGGCCGGCGCGGTCGACCTGCGCGTCCTCGCCGACCGCCTCGGCCAGTGCCCGCGCGAGCGGCGAGGCCTGCACGCCCGCGGCCCAGACCTTCGTGCGGGCGCGGATCGTGCGGTCGCCGTCGTCTCCCTTGACGTGGACCGTCTCGCCGTCGATGTGGTCGACGAGGCCCTCGAGGAGCACGGTGACGCCGAGGGACTCCAGGGAGCGCTTCGCGCGCGCGGAGAGCTTGGGTACGTACGCCGACAGGACGCGGTCACCACCCTCGACGAGGATCACCCGCGCATCCCGCGGATCGATGGTGCGGAAGTCGCGCTTGAGGGTATGGCGGGCGATCTCGACGAGCTGGCCGGCGAGCTCGACCCCGGTCGGGCCGGCGCCGACCACCACGAAGGTCAGCCACTCCCTGCGCAGCGCCTCGTCCGGTTCGATCTCGGCCGCCTCGAAGGCGGTGAGCATGCGCCGGCGGATCCGCAGCGCGTGCTCGATGGTCTTCATGCCGGGGGCCCAGAACTCCCAGTCGTCGTTGCCGAAGTACGAGTGCCGGGCGCCCGCGGCCACGATGAGCGTGTCGTAGGGGATCTCGCCTGACTCCTGGCGGGTCGCCTGGCGGCGCAGCAGCACGCTTCGGCGCTCGAGGTCGAACCCGGAGACCTCGGCCATCACCACCCTGGCGTTGCGCTGGCGCTTGAGGATCCCGCGCAGCGGCGAGGCGATGTCGCCGGGGGAGAGGGAACCGGTCGCCACCTGGTAGAGCAGCGGCTGGAAGAGGTGAAAGTTGCGCCGGTCGACGAGGGTGACCTCGACCGGCGCGCGTCGGAGCGCACGCGCAGCGGACAGGCCGCCGAAGCCGCCGCCGACGATGACTACACGGTGGGGGTGGGGCTCGGCCATGGAGAGCACTATGCCCGCCCGGGCGACTCAGGCGCAGCCGGTGCGCTCCCGGTGCTTGCAGCCCGGCCAGCAGCACGGGCGCCGCATGCCCTCCTCGAGCTCCTCGCGGGTGCGCCGGATGCGCCGCTCGCGGGTCTTGGCCTGCTTGGCGTCCTCGACCCAGCAGATGAACTCGTTGCGAGCGAGGGGCGTGATGTCGTGCCAGGCGTCAAGGGCGACGGCGCTCGTGGTGAGGGCCTCTCCCAGGTCGGCCGGAAGCTCGTGCACCACGCCGCCGGGCAGTGTCGAACCGGTCATGGCGGGAAACGTAGCGCGACTGCGGTGAGGGCAACATCTAGCGTTGCCCGGCGGTGGCCGCCAACCTCGTCAACCTCAAGGACGTCGAGAAGGGATACGCGGCGCGCTCGGTGCTCCGCGGGGTGACGCTCGGAATCGAGGAGGGCGATCGGATCGGAGTGGTCGGCGGCAACGGCGAGGGCAAGTCGACGCTGCTGCGGCTGATCGCCGGCGTCGAGCAGCCTGACGCCGGGACGCTGACGCGGCCGCGCGGCCTGTCGCTGTCGATGATCGGCCAGGGCGACGACCTCGACCCGGCGCGGACGGTCCGCGACGAGCTCGTCGGCGATCGCGCCGATCACGAGTGGCAGTCCGACGCCGCCTTCCGCGCAGTGCTCGACGGGCTGCTCGGCGGCGTCGCGCTCGAGCGCTTCCCGGACGGGATCGACACGGCGATCGGGCCGCTGAGCGGCGGCGAGCGGCGCCGGATCGCGCTGGCGCGGCTGCTGCTCGGCGCGTCCGACCTGCTGCTGCTCGACGAGCCGACGAACCACCTCGACGTCGAAGGCGTCGACTGGCTCGCTCGCCATCTCGCCGGCCGCCGCGGCGCGCTCGTGGTCATCACCCACGACCGCTGGTTCCTGGATGCCGTCTGCACCGCGACGTGGGAGGTCGCGGACGGCGAGGTGCACCAGTACCAGGGCGGGTACGCCGCCTACGTGCTCGCGCGCGCCGAGCGCGGCCGGCAGGCCGCCGCGCGCGAGGACCGCCGTCAGGGGCTGCTGCGCAAAGAGCTCGCCTGGCTGCGGCGCGGGCCACCGGCGCGGACGTCGAAGCCGAAGTTCCGCATCGACGCCGCCAACGCGCTCATCACCGACGAGCCCGAGGCCCGCGACACGGTCGAGCTGCTGCGCTTCGCCAGCGCCCGGCTCGGTGATCGCGTGCTCGACGCGTGCGAACTCGACCTCGACTACGGGCCGGACAAGCGGCTGCTGTCGAAGGTGACGTGGCTGCTCGGGCCGGGTGACCGCGTCGCCCTGGTCGGTGTCAACGGCTCCGGCAAGACCTCCCTGCTGCGGGTCCTCGCGGGCCTGACCCCGCCCTCGGCAGGCTCGGTGCAGCGCGGCACGACCGTGCGACTGGCGTTCCTGTCGCAGGACACGGCCGAGATCCCGGCGGACCGGCGCGTGCTCGAATCGCTCGAGGACGTCCGCGGCGAGGCACGCCTGGCGGGCGGGATGGCGATCTCCGCGGGCCAGCTCGCCGACCGCTTCGGCTTCCGCGGCGAGAAGGCGCGCACGTTGGTGGGCGACCTGTCCGGTGGCGAGCGGCGGCGGCTGCAGCTGATGCGGCTGCTCATGGACGAGCCCAACGTGCTGATCCTCGACGAGCCGACGAACGACCTCGACATCGACACGCTCACGGCTCTCGAGGACCTGCTCGACGCCTGGCCGGGCACGCTCATCGTGGTCTCTCACGACCGCTACTTCGTCGAGCGCGTGTGCGACAACGTCTACGGGCTCGTCGGCGACGGGACGCTGCGCCACTTACCGGGCGGGATCGAGCAGTACCTCGCGCTTCGCCGTCCGGCCGACGCCGTGCCACAGCGCACGGCGACCAAGCGCGCGGCTCCGGCCGGCGACCTGCGCGCGCTGCGCAAGGAACTGACGCGTTCCGAGCGCGCGCTCGACAAGCTCACCGAGCGCGAGGCGGCGCTGCACGAGGCGATGGCGGTGAGCGCGACCGACCACGAGGTGCTGGCGCGGCTGCAGGACGAGGCGGCTTCGCTGGCCGCCGAGCGCGAGCGGCTCGAGGCGGCGTGGATGGAGCTGGCCGAGCGTCTGGAGGCCTGACCGCCGCCGCAAGTTCCCGGATGCCTCGACGTTCACACAGGCATGGACGGGCTCCGTGAGCGACGAGGTGTGCTGACCCGGCGCGACGTGCTCGACCGGGCGGCACGGCTGGGCGCGGCGGCGATGATCGCTTCGGCGTTGCCGGTGGCGCGCGGCATGAGCCTGCCTGCGCCGGCGGCCGCAGGGCCGCTGCCGCTCGACGACGCCACCCTCCAGGCCTTCGCCGACACGATGATCCCCGGCCGCCGGACCGCGACCACCGAGTCAGGCGGTCCCGTCCACGAGGGCGCGATCGTCGGCGTCGACGGCCGACCGGGGGCGGTCGAGACCGATGCGCTGGTCCTCTACCGCCATCCCGACATGGGCTTCGACACCCTGGCGTCGCCGTTCCTTGCCGATCTCAACGGCCGCAGCCTCGAGCATGGCCGCCCCTTTCTGTACCTGGGCTTCGACGAGCGCGTCGCGGTCTGTCTCGCGGGTCTCGACCACGCGAATCCCTCGCGCGTCGTGTGGGAGGCCGCCGCCGCCGTGGCCTTCACCGCCTTCTGCGCGGCCGGAGCCAACGAGCGCCAGACCGCGAACGCGGCTGCCGGCTACCGCGTCATGGGCCTGCCCGGCGCGGTGCCCAACGGCTACAGGCGCACCTCCTACCGCAGGCGGCTGGGCCGCGAGCGCACCGCGGACGGGAACCTGCCCTGATGGCCGAGCGCGTGGACGTCCTCATCGCCGGCACCGGGTTCGGCGGCTCGATCACCGCCTGGCGGCTCGCGGAGCTCTACCGCGAGGCGGGCGCGGACCCGAGCTCGATCGTGATGCTCGAGCGCGGTCCGCGCATGGGCCACACGGACTTCAAGCAGTCGATGCACGTCGACTACCTCTCCGATCCCTACATGCTCATCCAGGGCCAGGGCGCCCAGATGGTGGTCGGCAACGCCGTCGGCGGATCGTCGAACCTCTACTCTGGCTGCTTCGCTGCGCTCGCCGCGCGAGACCTTCGAGCGCCGCGACCGGCGGCCGGGGGACGGGCCGGAGCGGCGGATGTGGCCCCAGCCGATCTCGCGCGCCACCCTGAACCCCTACTACGAGCGGGTCGAGCAGGCGCTGAGCGTCCGCCAGCCATCCTGGAAGCAGGTCTCGAAGTCCGGGGGTCTGTGGGCGGCGGCGCTGCGCTCGGCCGGCCACACCTGCGACCGCGTCCCGCTTGCCATCAACCCGCACCGCTGCGTCGACGCGAAGTGGTGCCACACCGGGTGCGTGTTCGGGGCCAAGAACTCGCTCATCACGAACTACCTCCCGGCCGCCGAGGCGGCCGGTGTGCGGATCCGTCCGTACTTCGAGGTCCAGCGCGTCCGGCAGACGACCGCGCGTCCATGGCGCTACGTGGTCGAGGCGACCGCGATCGACCCCGCGTCCAAGCAGCCCGTCGGCGGGACGGTCGAGATCGAAGCCAAGGTCGTTGTCCTGGCCACGGGCGCCATGGGCAACTCGCCGATCCTGCTGCGCTCGCGCGGCGACCTGCCGTCGCTGTCGGAACACGTCGGCCGCCACCTGGGATCGAACGGCGACCACGTGGCGGCGATCGAGTTCAACCCCAAGCGCGTCGAGCGGACGCTGGGGCTGCGCTACGCGGACTTCCACAAGGGCAAGCCGATCACGACGATGACCTACGACTTCTGGGCCGGCCGGCGCGGGCATCGCTTCGACGGCACCCGCTTCACCCTGCAGGAGATCTTCCTGTCGACGTTGACGAACTTCCTCTACGACGACGGGCGCCCGCCCGCGGAGCCGTCGTGGTGGGGACTGCAGAAGAAGCGGGCGATGGCCCGCTGGCGCAACCGCATCGAGATCCTCGCGATGGTCGAGGACACCCACGACGGATCGTTCTCGGTCCCGCCGCCGAGCGGCGGCTCGGTCCGGCCGAGCAGCGGCCCGGTGACGGTCGGCAACTTCACCTACGCCTTCTCGGAGCAGTCGCTGCGCGTGCGGGAGTCGGCCGACCGCGAGATCGCGCGGATCGCGCGTCACCGCAGGCTCGGCCGTTTCATGAAGCTCACGGAGACCGAGGGCGCCTACGTGGCCCACCCGCTCGGCGGCTGCCGGATGGCCGAGGCCCCCGATCTCGGGGTCACCGACGACCGGGGCGCGGTGTTCGGCTACGAGGGCCTGTACTGCATCGACGGTTCGATCATGCCCTCCTCGCTCGGCGTCAACCCGTCGCTGACGATCGCGGCGGTCAGCGAGCGCTGCGCCGACGGCCTGGTCGAGCGTGCGGCCGACCTCGGCCTCCCGGCGCGGCCGGCCGACCACCGCCCGCGGCGCCCCGGGGTCTTCGTCGGCGAGCGCATGATCCCCGACCGCAAACGGGCGAAGGTGTGAGACACCCGGTGCTGATCGGGGCGGTCGTCGCCGTCGTGGTGGCGGTCGCGCCCGCGCTCGCGGGTGAGCAGCCCACGGGCTGGGACGGCGTGAACCCGTTCGCGTGCGAACTGCAGCAGGCCGGCTTCGCGGCGATGGGACCCGACCCCGCGGCCGATCCCTACTGCGTCGAGTTCGACAAGCGCCGCCAGAACATCACCGAGCTCGGCATCGTCGACTTCCTCTCCCTCGAGCCCGCTCGCGTCGCCGCCGCCAGCGACAAGTGCTTCTACTTTCAGAGCGACCACTGGCGCAGCGCGTTCGTTCAGGACGACGGCGCCACGAAGATCTACGAGTGGGACGGCCACTACTTCTTCGACAAGGCCCGGGCCGAAGGAGGAGCCTGGGTGACGAACTTCACCATCAACGGCCACACCGGCGACCCGTCCACGGTGCCGGGGATGCCGGAGGAGTACGCGCGCTACATGGGTCCTGGGACCGCCGGCGTCATCACCCGCAACGACGGCGAGGCTGACCCGGAGTGCCTCAGCCGCGCCAAGGAACATCCGGAGGAGATCTACGCCGCGGTCCGGGCCGAGCGCGGTACGGCGCCCGACCTGGCATGCAACCCCGGATCGGCCCAGATGACCCGGCGCCGCCTCGGTGCGGTGGCGCTCGGTGACAGCGAGGCACGCGTCCGCGAGCTCCTCGGCCGGCCTGCGGCGGTGCGCCGCGGTTTCCTGCGCTTCTGCGCCGATCAGGCGTTCCGCGTGGGCTTCCGCAACGACCGCAGCGGCGACCTGGGCACCGCGTCCAACGCTCCTGCGGTGATGGTGTGGAGCCGCGATCGCTCCTTCCGGCGCAAGGGTGCGGGCGTCGGGACCTCGCGGCGGACGCTCGCGGCGCGCCACCGCCACCTTCGCCGCACCGGGCGCGCCGCCGGGCTGCGCTGGGTCGTCGTCCGCCGCAGCGTGCTGTTCGGTCTGCGTGGTGGCCGCGTGCGCGCCGTGGCCGTCGCCGACCGCTCGCGGATCCGCACCCGTCGCGGTCTCCGCACGTTCCTGCGCCGCGCGCGCTGACGGGCTCCGAACCGGGAGTCCCCTGAAGGGACGGTGCACCAAGACAACGAGGCCGCAAGCGCGAGCGTCGGAACCGGGGGCCATGGGTAGCCGAGGGGGGTGACCGATCTAGGGAAGCGCGCGAGACACAGGCTGCCGGCCCCGGCCCGGGTCGCCGTCGACGCTGCCGGCCTGGCCGTCGGCAGCGTGCTCGCGTCGCTGGCGTGGCTGCGCAGCGGCAAGGCCGTGCACCCGCACGGTGTCACCTACGCGGCCGAGCTGAGCATCGACGGTGCGGACGCCGCTCCGGGCGCCTCGACGCTGCTGAGCACCGCGGCGACGCACCCGGCCCTCGTGCGCTTCTCGCGGTCGGTGGGGCTGCCGCGGCCGCTGCCCGACCTGCTCGGCGTCGCGGTCCGGGTTCCGGACGCCTATGGCCCCGGTCGCCATCAGGACCTCCTTGCCGTCAGCTCCGCCGAAGCGCCAGTGCTGCGCCACATCTTCCTGCCCTCCGCCGACGTGCAGCAGCGCCTCTACTCGTCGTCGCTCCCCTATCGCGCCGGGGAGGATACGTTCGTCATCGGGGTGCGGCCGGTCGCCGGGTCGCCGCGTCCGAGTGAGGGTGACGAGTTCGACCGGCTCGCACGCGCCGCGGCCACCGGCGCGCTGCGCTTTGAACTGGTGATCGCGACGGCGACCGGGCGCTTCGAGCGGGTCGGCGAGCTGGGGATCCGGTCGCAACTGCCCGATGCCTTCGACGCGCTGCGCTTCAACCCGTTCAACTGCGGTGGCGGTCTCGAGCCGGCGGGCATGCTGAACCGTCTGCGCGACTACGCCTACCCGCTGTCCCAGCGCGCCTGGGCGCTCCGGGATGATCACGCCGCGGACCAGAGGCGGGCCGAGGTAGCGCTCCGGGATCTGACGGCGGCCACGGCACCGGCGCTGGCAGGAGCGCGAGGTCGCTAGGCGAGCGCCCGCGGCCCAGGCGCTCACGCTCCGTCCGGCCTCTGGCTCAGCAGGTCCGCAGCCTGCGGACCTTGCCCACCTTCCAGCCGCTCTTGCGCAGGCGAGCGGCGGCCTGGCGCGTGTCCTTCTCGCCGCCGGGGAGCCGCATCTGCACGCGCAGCCGGTACGAGCCGCGGGGAACGGAGCGCTTGAAGGCGAATCGCCCGGCACGCGTGCGCCGGCTGGCAACGCGCTTGCCGCCGACGCGACGGATCTCGAAGCGGTAGGAGCGCTTCAGCCGCCGCACGACCTGGACCCGGAGCTTGCGGCCACCGCGGATCTGCACGCGGCGGAACCCGCGCGCACGCGTCGGGGTGCACGGCGACGCGGCGGTCTCGCCCACGCGGAGACTCCGCGCGACGGTCCCGCCGTCGGGCGTGGCGAAGCCGAGGAGCACCGAGCCCTGCTTCTCCATGGCGAGTCGCTGCGCGGCGTCGAGTTGCCAGCGGACCGTGGAGACCCCGGCACTGTCGCGCACGACCTTCGTGTGGGCGAGGGTGTCATCGCCGTCGTGCGCGAAGAGGTGCGCCGTGCCCGGCCCGCGCGTCTCGAGCACCGCGACGAGCTCCTCTCCACTGATCGTTGCCGAGCGGATGAGCGCGGTGCGCCCCGGACCGGCGGCCTGATGGCCGCCCGGTGGGACGTCGTTGCGCACCGACTGGAGGATCGACTGAGGCGAGGCGATGCTCTGCGCGGCGGTGTCGGGCACCTTCGGAGCCGGCGCTTGCGTGGGCATCCCGGCGGGTGCCGTGTAGCCGGGTAGCGTCGCGTGACCCCAGCGGTAGGGATCGCCCTGGACACCGCCCCAGGTCGACCATCCCAGCCGGTGCAGGCCGGTCTTGTCCGTGGTGTCGGAGTCGTAGATGAACAGGTTGAAGCCCATCCGCGTGGGATCGATCGCGGCCGGCAGGACGGAGAACGGGATCTTCGCCTCGATGGTGTATCCGCGGTACGGCGACGAGACGGAGGACGCAACCTGCATTCCCGGTGCGGTCTCGGCGCCCGGGCCCTGATGGTTGTCGGCGTCGCGCGAGAAGCAGGGCGGGTTGCCCCCCTGCGGGTCGTCGGTCTCCGGCAGCACCGCGGCCTTGAAGGTGGTCGAGGTGTTCTCGGAGCCGGACCGCGGGTCGATGGCGATCTCGACCGAGTCGGTGCGCCAGTGGCGCTTGCAGTCGCTCGGGGTCAGGACCGCGCCCTTGCGGTTGTCGGTGACCTGCACGACGAGGTACAGCGCGTCGGCGGTGCGCATCAGCTTGGCGCTACCGGACGCGTCGAGCGGGGTCAGCGGCGGTGCCGTGCCCTCCCACTGCCGGTCGAGGTCCAGGGGATCTCCGGTGTACTCACCGACGGTCTCGGTCCCGTCGACGGCGGGAGCCTTGACGGCTTCGGGGATCGACGTCACCGGCACCAGGTTCAGCGCGGCGGGTTCGGTGCTCTCGCCGCTCGTGCTCGTCGCGGTCACCGTGACGGGGTAATCGCCGCCGTCGTTCGAGGTCGCCAGCGACGCATCCGTGTTGGTGACGCGGAAGTCCACGCGCTGCCGCGCGCCGGCGGCGAGCCCGTCGTAGGCGATCGTGGCCGGCTCGGCTTCGAACCCCGCCGGGACGGTCAGCGAGACGTCCCCCGTCTCGGTCCGGTTGCCGTCGTTGGTCAGCGTCACGCCGATCGTGCGCGTCTCGCCGGTCCCGATCGACTGCCGGTCGAGCAGCAGATTGTCGAGCGCCGGGGCGTTGGCGCGCGCCCACGTCCGGAACTCGGCGACGTGGGGGAGCGGTGCCAGCGTCGCGCGGACCGCGGGGATCACCTGGACGGGTTCCACCGTCGTGGCGGTCGCATCGCCGACGGTCAGTTCAGCGCCGAGGCGCACCCGTCCGGGTGCTGCGCCGGCAGGGGGGGTGACGGTGAACGTCGCCGAGCGATCTCGTTGTGCGGGCAGCGTGCCGAGGTCGCCGTCGCCCGTCACGGTCCAGCCGTCGGGGACGGTGAGCGCCACGGTCGCGGACCCGAGGGTCGCCGCGCTCTGTGCGTGCGCAGTGACCTTGAAGGGCAGGCCGCCGACGACGCCGAAGCGGCCCGACGCGAGGTAGAACAGCGAGCCCGCGGGCATGCCTCCGCCGGAGGGCGCCCGCGTGCCCTCGAACACGGCCGCCTCACCGCGCGCCGGCAGGGTCGTCGGGACCCGGCTGTCGATCTCGGTGAGCTGGTCGCAGAAGCCGAGAAAGAACGCGCCGAACGCGGCGGCGATCGGACCCGAGAAACCCTGCGATGCGTATTCGTTGGCCGCCCGCGAGCCGACGACGGCCCACGACGTGCCGTTCTCCCTCGAGTAGCGCCCGCGCCAGACGTTGAAGACGACGTCGGTGGGGTCGGTGCCCTCTGCGCGGGAGCACTCGTCTTCGTTCGTGGCCACGGGCGTCTGGGCCCCGGCCTCGGTGACGATCGTGCCCGCGACGGCGTCCGGGCCGACCGTGGCGAGCGCTTCCTGCACGATGCGCTTGACGGTCCACGGGCGCAGACCCTCGCGCTTGATCTGGGCCGGGAACGCCTTCGGGTCGGCGGCCGCGTAGAAGGCCTCGACGGCAAGCCGGGCGGCGTACTGATGGTTGCCGTGGTTGCCCGGAGTCGGCGACGGGTTCATGGTCATGATGACCTCGGGCCGGGTCCTGCGGATGATCCGCACGGTGCGCGACAGCGAAGCGCGGTGACCCCACAGCTCCTCCGTCAGCGGGGCGCTCACCGTGTAGAAGAAGTCGACGTCGTCCAGGTAGAAGATGTCCTCCACCCCGCCGTGACCGACGGCACGCCGCTCCTCGGCCTCACGCAGCAGCCCGAGCGGCTCGCCCTCCTCCGGGCCGATCGCGTTGCCGCCTCCCTCGCCGCGGGTCACGGTGAGCACGCCGGACGTGACGTCGTCGTACTCGCCCCACATGCCGAACGACGGGATCGCGAAGGTCTCGTCGTCGGGGTGGGCGCCGACGAAGAGGACGTCGAGCTTGAGCGGTTCGTCCCCGGCGGCGTGCGCCGGCGCCGGCGTCAGGCCGGCCGTCAGCAACGTCGCGGCCATTGCCGCGACCCAGCCCATGCCACGTCGTCCGAACCGTCTCATGCCGCACTCCCGTCTTGCGCCGCCCTGTCGATGAGCACGCTACCCGCCGTCTCATGGTGGTGGCGCCACTTCCCTGGCCCCGCAACCTACAAATCCGCCTGTCTGCGCCACGGAGGCCGCCCGTGCGTCAGCAGTGATGAGTGGCTGGTGACGGGTACCGTGAGCGCATGAAATGGAAGCGTGGCGGGGGACGCGCCGGCGACGTCATCGATGCACGCGGAGCGCGCCGAGGGGGCACTGGTATGGGCGGCCTGCCGATCGGGCGCGCGGGCGGCGGCCTGGGAATCGTCGGCGTGCTCATCGTGCTGGCCACCCAGATCCTCGGCGGCGGCTCCGGGTTCGACATCCCGGGTGGCCTGAGCGGCGGCGCGCCGGTGCAGAGCGACCCGATCCCGGCCGCGCAGGACCCCGACCGGGACCTGAAGGATTTCAGTTCCTATGTGTTCTCGGACGCGCAGGACGCGTGGACCGAGATCTTCCGCGGCGAGGGCAAGAGCTACCGGCGCGCGAAGCTCGTGCTGTTCACGGGCGGGGTCAGTACCGGTTGCGGCTCAGCCTCCTCGGACGTCGGGCCGTTCTACTGTCCGCCCGACCAGCGCGTCTACCTGGACCTCAGCTTCTACGGCGACATGAAGACGGAGCTCGGCGGCAGGGGCGGCGATTTCGCCTGGGCCTATGTCATCGCTCACGAGACCGGCCACCACGTCCAGGAGCTGCTCGGCACGTCCGGTGATGTCGATGCGGCCCGGCGCGACTCGCCCGACGACGCCAACGCGCTGTCGGTCCGCCTCGAGCTCCAGGCCGACTGCTACGCCGGGGTCTGGGCGCGCTCGGTCTTCGAGGCCGGCGACCTCGAGAAGGGCGACGTGGCCGAGGCGCTCGACGCGGCCTCGTCGGTTGGCGACGATCGGCTGCAGCGGCGCTCCGGCGCCGGCGTGCACCCCGAATCGTTCACTCACGGAACGAGTGCACAGCGCCGGCGCTGGTTCGACACCGGCCGCGAGAACGGCGATCCGGGCGACTGCGACACCTTCGCTGCCGACGAGCTCTAGTCGTAGCTCGTCTGTGACCGACGAGGCCTTCACGGATTCTCCGCTGCTGACCCAGCGCTTCGATGAGGCGCTGCACTACGCGACGCGTCATCACGCCAAGCAGTTGCGCAAGGGGACGCCCGTCCCCTATGCGGCGCACCTGCTCGCGGTGGCGTCGCTCGCGCTCGAGATGCGCTGCGACGAGGACGAGGCGATCGGCGCGCTGCTGCACGACGTCGTGGAGGACGGCGGGGGCTCGGATGCGCTCGCCGAGATCGAGGAGCGCTTCGGCGCTGCTGTCGCCGCGATCGTGTTGGCCAATAGCGACTCGGTCGACGAGGGGTCGGGGAAGCGCGGCTGGATCGAGCGCAAGCGCGACTACCTCGCCTCCTTTCCCACCAAGACGCCCGCCGCGCTGCGGGTGTCGCTGGCGGACAAGCTGCACAACGCCCGTTCCATCCTGATCGACTACCGCACCCATGGCGACGAGGTCTGGGCGCGCTTCCGCCAGGGCCAGGGACTCGCGACCCGCGTCTACTACCGCGAGCTCGCAGCAGCCTTCGAGCGTGAGAGCGATCGCATGGGCATCAACGCGCGCCCGCAGATCGAGGAACTTCGCCGCGTCGTCGACGCCATCACCGTCCTGGCGGAGTCCCACCAGGGGCCGGACAGCTTCGAGCTGTTCAGCGACCGCTGGTAGGCGTGTAGGGCATCTGGCAGGGACTCAGTCGCGGCGGCGCCTCGCCTTTTCACCTCGGACCGTCTGTTTCCCGTCGGTCAGGTGCGGCAGGCGCGCCTTCTCCGGGCAGGCGATCTCGTCGGTCAACCAGTAGCGACCGGCTTCTCAAGAGCGGCGATTCCACCACCTCCGCCGCGGGCGGGCACTAAGGGACCTTCGGCGGATCGCGGGTTGAACGGAGATCTACCACACGCATGCCGCAGTTCATCGCGGCGACGGAGTAGCCAGACCGAGCACCGGGGTTCCCGACCTTGGGGCTCATATGCGGACCCAAGCTCGGGCACCGCTTCCGCAGCGGGTCCATCGGGGCGGCTCGGCCCGGGCGGGGACGTGCCGACTCAGGGTTGACAGCACGGACGGGAGGCGGGAGAGTGCGCGACGCGCGCGGCCTCGCGCGATGACGACGACGACACCCTTGGGGGGCAACACACGTGCAGCGCAAGGTCCGCAGTCTCCTCGGGTGGGCCGCCACAGGGGCGGTCGCCGTCACCGTTGCCGCGTCAGGGCCGGCCGGCGCAGCACCCGGCCACGCCGCGGCCGCGAGCCGCTCTGCCGCCGCCACCCGCCATCCCGACGCCGGCAAGGACCGCGCGCTGATCAAGGCGATCTTCAAGCGGCTGCGCCGCAAACTCGTGGGTCCGCCAGGCCCGGCGGGCCCCACCGGCCCCGCCGGCCCCCTCGGGACGGCCGGGGGGGACCTGGCCGGGAGCTTTCCGAGCCCGTCCGTGAGGGACGGCGCGATCACCATCGCCAAGCTCGCCGACGGCGCCGTCACGCTGGCGAAGATGGCGGCGAACGCCGTCGGCACCGACCAGATCGTCGACGGGGCTGTGACGAACGCCAAGATCGCCCCGGGGGCGGTCGGGATCTCCCGCATCGGCACGGTCCCCAGCGCGCGCGCCGAGAGCGCCGGTCCGCAAGCGGTCGCTCCCACCACGGTCGAGACGATTGCCTTCCCCGGCGAGTCTTACGACACGGCCGACCTGCACAGCACCGCCGGCGACACCGCGCGCCTGACCGCGCCGGTCACGGGCATCTACGACATCGCGGGTGCGGTGAGGTGGGCCTCGGAGCCCAACGGCAGCCGGTACGTCGGCATCACCGTGAACGCGGTCGCGATCGCCTCTGTGTGGGAGCGGGCGAACCTGACGAACACCGATCAGACCTTGTCAGGGCAGACCCGCCTCAACGCCGGGGACGTGGTGCGGCTGAGCGTCTACCAGAACAGCCCCACCTCGCTCGGGGTCGGTCCGGCGAGCCTCGCCATGACATGGATCGCTCCTGCGACGGCCGGGGCTGTCGGGCGGCGGCCCGGCACAGACTTTGCGCCGCCTGGCGACACCGGCTGATCGCGCCGCCTCCCGACCCTGGGGTCCATATGCGGACCCAAGGTCGGGCACCGCTGCCGCGGCGGGCGGTGGACGCGTCGTGTGCCCACCGCCCGCCGGATCCTGGCGAGCTGCCTAGTTGAAGGCGTACTGCAGGTAGTCGGCCACGTTGTCCTTCGTGACCACCGCGGCCGGCACGATCATCTGCCGGGGGACCTCCGGCGGGACGAGCTCCGAGAAGCCCTCGCCGAGTGCGAGCAGGCGCGCCATGTTGACGGCGGTCGACGCCATGCTCGGGTTGTAGAGGAACGTCGCGCGGTACAGGCCGCCCTCCTCGATCTGCTTCATCGCGTCCTGCGAGCCACCGACGCCCGTGAGGAACATCTCGTCCTCGCGGCCCGCGTTGCGGATGGCCTGGACGACGCCCTGGGCCATGTCGTCGTCGTGCGTGTACACGGCATCGATCTGCTTCTCGGACTGGAGGATGTTCTCCATGACCTTCAGGCCGGTGTCCGGGTTGAAGTCACCCGGCTGCTGGGCGACGACCTTCAGGCCGCCGTCCGGGCACTGCTTCTTGAGCTCGTCGGCGAAGCCCTGTGAGCGCTCCTCGGTGACCGAGATGCCGGCGAGACCCTGGATCTCCACCACGTTGCCCTCGCAGTCGGTCTGCTCGGAGATGTAGTCGGCCGCGAGCACGCCGATCTGGTAGTTGTCGCCGAGCACGGTCGCGGTCGCCGCGTCGGGCTCGGTGAACAGGCGGTCGATGTTGACGACCGGGATGCCGGCCGCCTGGGCCTTGCGGGCCACGGGGGTCAGCGCCTCGCCGTCCTGGGGCAGCACCACGAGAGCGTCGGGCTTCTCGGCGATGATCTGCTCGATCTGCTGAGCCTGCGAATCGGCGTCCGCGGCCTCGACGAGCTTGAAGTCCACGTCGTCGTAGGACTTCGCCGTCGCCTCGGCGTTCTTGGAGATCGCGCCGAGCCAGCCGTGATCGGTCGGGGGCACGCTGGCCACGATGCTGACCGTCTTGCCGGAGCTTCCGCCGGTCTCGGTCTCTGAACTGCCGGTGGTGACCGTGACCGTCTTGGTCTGGCCGCCGTCGTCGCCGCCGCAGGCGACGAGCGCGAACGCCAGCAGCGCTGCTGCGGCGATCGTGGTGATGAGTCGCTTGAGCGACATCTGTGGGCTCCTCCTTGGGGATGGGAACATCAGTAACGGGCCTCCGGCCTCTGGAGCAGGACCGCGCCGAGCACGATCGTCCCCTTGGCGACCTGCTGGATCTCCGTGGAGAGGTTCAGCTGGGTCATGAGGCTGAAGATGAGTGCGAAGGTCAGGACGCCTAGGAAGGTCCCGACGATCGTCGCGCGGCCGCCGGCGAGGCTCGTGCCGCCGATGACGACGGCGCCGATGGCGTCGAGCTCGTAGAGGTTGCCGCTGACCGGCGAGGCGCTGCCGAGGCGGGCGCAGAGCAGGATCGTCGCGACCCCGGCGAGCAGGCCCGACAGGACGTAGACGCTGAAGATGACCTTGCGAACGGGCACGCCGGCGATGCGCGCGGCCTCGCGGTTGCCGCCGACGGCGACCACGTAGCGCCCGTAGCGGGTGCGGTTGAGCAGGACCCACCCGCCGATCGCGATCAGGATGAACACGTAGACCGAGACCGGGACGCCGAGCAGGCGGCCGGTGCCGAACCACAGCAGCGAGAAGGCTCCCGGGTCGCCGAACGAGCCACCGTTGAGGTCGAGCAGGCCGACGGGCAGCTTGTCGTTGAGCAGCAGCGCGACGCCGCGTGCGATGGAGAACATCGCCAGCGTCGCGATGAACGGCACGACGCGGCCGTAGCTGATGGCCGTGGCGTTGATCGTGCCGAGCAGGACCGCGAAGCCCAGCGCGCCGGCCATGAAGAGCAGGCTCGAGCCCTCCGGGTCGACGAGGATGCCGCCGAACACACCGGCCGCGGCGACCATCGAGCCGACGGACAGGTCGATGCCCGACGTCGCGATAACGAACGTCATGCCGATCGCGAGCACGCCGATGACGCTCGCCTGCGTGAGCATGTTGCGGACGTTGTCCCACGTCGGGAACGTCTCGGGCTTGAGGATCGCGCCGGTGATGAACAGCGCCACGACGACGAGGCCCAGGGCGTACTCCTGCAGCTCGAGTCCCTTCAGGCGGGCGCGCCCGGCGGTCACGGCGGTCATGTGATCTCCTCGGTCAGAACGGGGGCTTCGATGGGGGCGACGGCGTGGCGCAGGAGCTCCTGCTCGGTCGCCGAGGCACCGTCGACCTCGGCCACGATCTCGCCCTGGCGCATCACGAGGATTCGCGTGCAGATGCCGACGAGCTCCTCGAGCTCCGACGACACGACCAGCACGCCGAGCCCCGCCTTGGCGAGGTCGGTGATCAGCCGGTAGATCTCGGCCTTCGTCGGCACGTCGACGCCGCGGGTGGGCTCGTCGAGCAGCAGGATCCGGCACTCGCGCAGCAGCCAGCGCGCGAGCACGACCTTCTGCTGGTTGCCGCCCGACAGCTGGCGGGCGATGCGATCGACGTCGTCGGGCACGGTGTTGAGCTCTCGCAGTTGGTCACCCACACGCGCGCGCTCGGCACGGACGCTGAGCAGCCCGCCGCGGCTGAAGCGCCCGAGATCGGCAAGGCTTGCGTTCTTGGCGAGACTCCAGTCGAGCACGAGGCCCTGCGACTTGCGGTCCTCGGGAGCGAGGCCGAGCCCCGCGGCGATCGCGCGGGTCGGGCTGCCCGGCGCGAGCGGTTTGCCGTCCACGATGACCTCGCCCTCGTCGGGAGTCTCGAGGCCGTAGATCAGGCCGAGCAGCTCGCTGCGGCCGGAGCCGATCAGGCCGCCGAGCCCGACGACCTCTCCGGCGCGGACGGTCAGGCTCACGCCGCGCACGGCCGGGAGCTTGCGCAGGTCGCGCGCCTCGAGCAGAACGGTGTCGCCGGTCGCCTGTGCGCGCTGGGGATAGAGCTGCTCGACCTTGCGGCCGCCGATCATCAGTGACACGAGCTCGTCCGTGGGCGTATCGGCCGAGATGCCGGTCGCCGTCGTGCGGCCGTCGGCGAGGACCGTGACCCGGCTGCCGATGCGGCGGATCTCGTCGAGGCGGTGCGAGATGTAGATGACGCCGACGCCCTCCTCGGTGAGGCGGCGCACGACCTCGAACAGCGTGTTGATCTCCTCGTCGTCGAGAATCGCGGACGGCTCGTCCATGATCAGCAACTTGATCTCGCCCGAGATGGCGCGCGCGATCGAGACGATCTGGCGCGCGGCGGGCCGCAGCGCCTTGACCTTTGCGCGTGCCGGGATGCCGCTGTGGCCGAGCCGCTCGAGCAGGGCGCTCGCCTCGCGCGCCATGCGGTCGCGGTCGAGCAGCGGGCCGCGGCGATGCTCGCGCCCGAGGAAGATGCTCTCGGCGACCGACAGCTCCTCGACGAGGTCGAGCTCCTGGTAGATCGTCGCCACGCCGCGGTCCAGGGAGCCGGCCGGATCGCCCGCGGGGAGTGGCGCGCCGCCGAAGAGGATCTCGCCCTCCGTCGGCGCGACGGCGCCCGAGACGCACTTGATCAGCGTCGACTTGCCGGCGCCGTTGGGACCGAGCAGGCAGTGGACCTCGCCGGCGCGCACCTCGAGGTCGACGCCCTGCAGCGCACGGACGCCCGGGTACTCCTTGACGAGGCCGCGGACCTCGAGGATCACGTCGCTCATCCGACCACCAGCGGGCGCAGGTGCGAGTGAGCGATGCGCAGGCCCTGCTCGATCTTCTCGGGCGTGCCACCCCAGACCGGATCCTCGTGCTCGACGCTGAGCACGCCGTCGAAGCCGCCTTCGTAGAGCGCGTCGACATAGCCGCGGAAGTCGACCTGGCCGAGGCTCGGGATGCGGTAGCGCCACCAGCCCATGTCCCACGGGTCGGTCGCGCGCGTCGCGGTGCGCCCGAAGAAGCCGTAGCGGTTGCGGCGCTCGGGGAACGTCTCGGCGTCCTTGGCGTGCGCGTGGATCACGCGGTCGACGTAGGGGCGCAGCGCGGCGACGGGGTCGACGCCGAGCCACAGCAGGTGCGACGGGTCGAAGTTCAGCCACAGGCCGAGGTCGAACATCCACTCCCACAGCTCGGGCGAGTAGGCGAGGTTGCCGGGGTAGCCGTCGGGGTGCCACCCCTCCATCACGCAGTTCTCGATCATCAGCCGCACGCCGCGCTCGCCGGCGTAGTCGACGAGCGGCGGGAAGACGGTCTCCGCCTCGCGCAGGTTCTCCGCGACCGAGCGGGCCGGGTCGCGGCCGATGAAGGTCCCGACGGGGACGCCGCCGAGATCGGCCGCGGCGTCGATGACCGTGCGCAGGTGGGCGAGGATGCCCTCGCGCTCCGCGGGGTCCGGGTGCAGGTTGTTGTCGTAGTAGGCCAGCGCGGAGGGGGCGAGGCCGTGCCGCGCGAGCGTGTCGGCGGCACCGGGCTCGAGGTGGCTCGCCACGAAGGGACGGTTGCCCTCGCCCGGCCAGGCGGCGAGCTCGAGCGTCTCGAAACCCTGTGCGGCGGCGAACGCGGCGATCTCCTCGAGCGGGCGCTCGGGCATGCAGGCGGTGAGGAAGCCGAGCCTCATGTCGCGACCCTCGCTGCGGCGACGTCGACCCAGCGCTCCTCGTGCGCCGAGGTCAGCACCGCGTCGGTGATCTGCAGCGCGCGCAGGCCGTCGGCGAAGCCGGGTAGCCCGTCCGGGGCAGCGCCCGTCCGGATTGCGGCGAACACGTCAGCAACGAACAGGTTGAAGCAGTCCTGATAGCCCTGCGGGTGCCCGGCCGGGACGACGGCCAGCCGCGCGGCCGGCGCCGACAGCAGTGCAGGGTCGCGGCGCACGATCACGGACTCGTCGCGGCGGCCGAGCCATAGCGACTCCGCGTCCTCCTGGTCGAAGACGAGCGCCTGCTCGGCGCAGTCGACCTCGAGCCAGAGGCGGTTCTTGCGGCCTGCGGAGACCTGGCTGATGACCGCCGAGCCGAGCGCCCCGCCGTCGGTTTCGAACTGGAGCACGGCGGCGTCCTCGGTAAACACGGGGCGGCGCTGTCCGTTGTTGCCGCCGCGCGCGAAGGCCTCGCGGTGCTCCCCGTGTGCGCGCTCGGGAACCGCCGTCGCGGTGCGGGCGCTCAGGCGCGTGATGCGCTGGCCGGTCACGAATTCGGCCAGGTCGCACCAGTGCGAGCCGATGTCGGCGAAGGCGCGCGACGCGCCCCCGAGCGTGGCGTCGACGCGCCAGTTGTCGTCGTCTGGGCTGAGGAGCCAGTCCTGCAGATACGTGCCGTGGACGAGGTGCACCGCGCCGCTCTCACCGCTCGCGACCCGCTGGCGCGCCTCGCGCACCGTGGGGTAGAAGCGGTAGGCGAAGGGGATCGCGGCACACAGCGATCCGTCGGCGGCCTGGTCGGCGAGTTGCTGCGCGTCGTCGAGCGTGGTGGCCAGGGGCTTCTCGCAGATGACGTGCTTGCCCGCCTGCAGTGCGCGAGCGGCGAGCTCGGCGTGCAGGTGGTTCGGCGTGCAGACGTGGACGATGCCGACGCCGGGGTCGGCGAGGAGTTCGTCGGCGGAGGCGTAGCCCCGCTCGGCCCCGAAACGCTCGGCCGCGGCGCGGGAGCGGTCGGGTGAGGAAGCGAGCACGCCCGCGACCTCGCCGCCGGCTACGCGCACGGCGTGTGCGTGGACGGCGCCGATGAACCCGGTGCCCGCAATGGCGACCCTCTCTCTCATCCGGCGGGAACCTAACCGGACTTATGCGCGCTGTCAAGCCTAAGTTATGCGAAAACAAACCGAAGTATGCGTGACAGCACACGGAAGGTGTGGTTGACTCCAGGGCAGATGGCGCTCTCTCCAGCAGCCGCACGAGGTTCCGCCGGGGGTGCGGGCGCCGTGCTGAAGCTGATCCGCAACGGCGCCGCCGTGACCCGCGCGCAGATCGTCCAGGAGACGGGCCTCGCGCGCTCGACGGTGACCCAGCGCGTCGACGCGCTGGTGGCCGCGGGCCTGATCTACGAGGCGGGCGACAGCACCTCCACCGGGGGCCGTCGCCCGACGCGACTGGCGTTCCGCCATGACGCCGGGATCGTCCTCACCGCCGATCTCGGTGCGACCCACTCGCGCGTGGGCCTGCACGACCTGGCCGGCGAGGCGCAGGGCGAGGCGGCCTTCGAGGCCGACATCGCCGACGGTCCCGAGCGCATTCTCGGTCTCGTCCACGAGCGGTTCGGCGCCCTGCTGATCGACGCCGGCCACGGCGCCGGCCGGGTGCGCGGCATCGGGATCGGCGTGCCCGGTCCGGTCGCCTTCGGCACCGGCCAGCCGGTCAACCCGCCGATCATGCCGGGCTGGGACGGCTTCGACATGCCTGCCTGGTTTGCCGAGCGCTACCCCGGCGCCCCGGTTCTCGTCGACAACGACGTCAACATCATGGCCCTGGGCGAGCACGCCGTGCACTGGCGCGAGGCGGCCCACCTGCTCTACGTCAAGGTCGGCACCGGGATCGGCTGCGGCATCGTCGCGGGCGGGCGGATCCATCGCGGCGAGGTCGGCGCCGCGGGCGACATCGGCCACATCGTCGTCACCGACGACCGGGGTGTCGTCTGCCGCTGTGGCAACACGGGCTGCCTCGAGGCCGTCGCCGGCGGTCGGGCGATCGCGCGCGAGCTCGCGGTCGAGCGCACCCGCGACGTCGTCCGGCTCGTGCAGGAGGGCAACGCCGACGCCATCCAGCGCGTCCGCGCCGCGGGCCGTGCCCTGGGCGAGGTGCTCGCCGCCTGCGTGAACTTCTTCAACCCGCGCGTGATCGTCATCGGGGGCGACCTCGGTGACGTCCACGAGCACCTCCTCGCCGGCGTCCGCGAGATCGTCTTCCAGCGATCGCTGCCGCTCGCGACCCGCGACCTGCGCATCGTGCCGAGCCGGCTCGGTGACCGCGCGGGCGTGACCGGCGCCGCCAGCATGGTCATCGAGCACATCCTGGCCCCGGCCGCGGTCGACCAGGCCCTGCGCGACGCGGTCTGACCCGCGGACCGCCTAGCGCTGCGGCACGCGCACGGGCAGACGGGTCTTGTGGACCCTGCCCGCCGCCTTGAACGTCGCGACGAGCTTCGCCCGCCCCGCGTCCGCGCCCTTCGGCACCGGCAGCGTGAGGACGTGCCTGCCGGCGGCGAGCTCGACGGCCTTGCGGCGCGCGAGCCGGCGGCGGTTGCGCTTGAGTGCGAGCTTGACGGTGACCGGCGTGTCGGCCTCGACGGTGACGCGCAGCGTGCGGCCCTTGAACGCCAGGCCGGTGACCGCCGCCGGGAGGTTCGCGGCGGGCTCCGAGCCACCACCCGCGGCCTTGCCCTTGAGGCCGTGGCGGATGTAGACGTAGCTCGACCGCGCCGCGGCGACCGAGCCGCGCGGGTGCTCGTCGGCGTTGTCGCGCTCCCAGACGTAGTGGTGCTTCTCGACTTCGCCGGCCCCCGTCGCGAACAGGCCCTCGAAGAAGCCCTGGAAGTCGATGCTGCCCTCGCCGGCGTCGACGATGTTGACGGCGGCGTCGTTGTAGTCCTTCGTCACGGCGTTCTTCCTGCCGTCCTTGACGTGGAAGAGCTTGTAGCGGTCCTTGAACGGGATCGCGTAGTCGTTGAGCGGGTCGAAGGCCCCGCCGGACTGCGACTGGCCGACGTGCGCCCAGTAGATGTCCATCTCGAAGAAGACGTACCGCGGGTCGGTCTCGGCGAGCAGGATGTCCTCGCCGCGCTTGCCCGGGGCGTCCGGCGTCGGGAACCACTCGTGGAAGTGGTTGTGCAGGTAGAAGCCGACGCCCTCCTTCGCGGCCAGCTCGCCGAAGCGGTTGTAGTCGGCCGACAGCGCCTTCCACCCGGCGGCGGTCGGGCCCTGGGAGGGCAGCGGCAGGGAGATGCCGACGTTGGGGATGCCGAGGGTCGCCGCGTCCTCGAGGATCTCCTTCATCGATTCGTCATCGCTCGGGGACACGTGGCTGCCGATCGCCTTGAGGCCGTTGGCGTCGAGGAGAGCGCGCAGTTGCTTCGTGGTGATGTCGGTCGCGTCGGTGTAGCCGGCGAACTCGACGAGCTTGTAGCCGATCTCGGCGAGCTCGGGCAGGACCTTGGCGAAGCCCTGTGCGGCGATCGCGTCGGCGACGGAATAGAGCTGGATGCCGATGCGCTCGCTCGGCAGGAGCCCCTTGAGTGTGCCGGTGGCGGCGGCTGCCTGTGCCGGCGCGACGGCCCGGGCCGGGACGAGGCTCGCTGCGGCGAGTCCGGCGCCCCCGGCGATGAACCCCTTCCGGGACATGTGCGTCATCGGTCGTTCTCCCTGGCCTGCACTTCCCGCTCCTCGCTTCGTGTGGGCCGTCCCGCCGGCTCACGTCGGCCCGAGACGGTGGCACACCTTTGTAGCGCTGTCAAACCTAAGGCGCGGACCTTTGTTCGTTGACAAGACAAAGACGAGCTGTTTTGATGCCGGTCGATGCACGACCGGCGGGGAGGGGGGTCGGGCAGCGCCGGGGCGCTGCTGCGACTCATACGAGGAGGCCAGGCGACGACGCGCGCAGAGCTCGCGCGCCATACGGGGCTGTCGCGTTCCAGCGTCGCCCCCCGCGTGGAGGCGCTGCTCGCGCACGCTCTCGTCTACGAGGTCGGCGACCGCACCTCCACCGGCGGCCGTCCCCCAACGGTGCTGGCCTTCAACGAGGCGGCCGGCACGGTGCTGGTCGCCGATGTCGGAGCCACGCATTCCCGCCTGGCGGTGACCGACCTCGCCGGCCGCCCGCTCGCCGAGGAGACACTCGAGCTCGACGTCAACGACGAGCCGGAGACGGTGCTCGGCGAGATCGACACGCGGCTGCGCGCGATGTGCGTCGGTCGGCCGTGGGAGCACCGGCCCATCCGCGGCATCGGCGTCGGGCTGCCCGCCCCGGTCTCGTTCGCGACCGGCCGGCCGACAAGCCCGCCGATCATGCCCAAGTGGGACGGGTACGGCGTCGGCGACTGGTTCGCCGAGCGCTACGGCGTCCCGGTCCTCGTCGACAACGACGTCAACATCATGGCGCTCGGCGAGTACTGGTCGCACTGGCGCGACGCCGAGCACTTCCTCTTCGTCAAGGTCGCAACGGGCATCGGCTGCGGCGCCATCGTCGGCGGCGCGATCCACCGCGGCGCCCAGGGTGCGGCGGGCGACATCGGCCACATCCACGTCACCAGCGAGGAGCAGGTGATGTGCAGCTGCGGCAACGTCAACTGCCTCGAGGCGGTGGCCAGCGGCCGAGCGGTCGCGCGCAGGCTCTCCGAGTTGGGCTTCGACGCCGCCAACAGCCGCGACGTCGTCGCCCTCGTGCGCGCGGGCGAACCGCAGGCGGTCGGCCTCGTGCGCGAGGCGGGGCGCGCGATCGGGGAGGTCCTCGCCGCCTGTGTGAACCTCCTCAACCCGGAGGTGATCGTGATCGGCGGCGACCTCGGCGCAGCGCACGAGCACCTGCTGGCGGGAATCCGGGAGGTCACCTTCCAGCGCTCGACGCCGCTGGCGACCCAGACCCTGCAGACGGCTGCGAGCCGGCTCGGCGACCGGGCCGGCATCGCGGGCGCAGCCATCATGGTGATCGAGCACGTGCTCGCGCCGGACGAGATCGACCGGGCGCTGCGGGTGGCGGCGTGACCAGGAAGGGGTTCGCAGTGGCCAGGGGAATGCGCAGGACCACGGTGCTCGCCGCGTGCGCGGTGACGCTCATGGGGGCCGCCGACGCGATGGCGAAGCCGCGTGTGCTCGTCGTCACCGCGAGCGAGGGCAAGCGGCCCGCGCTCGCGGCGCTGGCCGAGCGCAAGCTGCTCCGGGCGGCGCGCTCGGAGGGGCTGCGTCCCGTGCGCGTGCGCAAGCCGGCGCGGTTGACCCCGCGGCGCATCCGCTCCGCGCGGGCGGTCGTGTTCGCGGCCGGCCGCGGCACCGTGCTCTCACCGCGGGCCGAGCGCGCGCTGAACAAGCGCGTGCGCGCCGGTCGCGGCGTCGTCTTCGCGGGCTCGTCGGTGAAGCTCCAGCCGCGCTCGCGTGACTTCGTCACCCTCGTCGGCGCGCGCGCGACGCGCGCGGACAAGCGCGTGCGGGCGCAGGTGCAGTTCGTGGACCGCCTGCACCCGGCGACGGCCCGGCTCCCGAGCCGCTGGAACGTGGCCGAGCGCTGGGTGACGCTCAAGAAGAACCCGACCGGCCGCGTCCACGTCCTCGGCTGGGTCGACGAGAAGACCTACGCGCCGGCAGAGAAGCTGGCGATGGGGGTCGAGCATCCCGTGAGCTGGTGCCGTCCCGTCGGCTCGGGCCGGACCTTCACCACGACCCTCGGGCTCTCGAAGCGCGTGTGGCGCTCGCGCGTATTCGGCCTTCAGCTCGCGGGCGCGATGGGCTACGCCGCGGGCACCCGCTCCGGCGGCTGCTCGGCGACGATCTGGTCGAACTGGAAGCGCACCGTGATCGACGAGGACATCACGGACGGCACGCAGCTCGACGTCGGCCCCGACGGGCGCGTGTACTACCTCGAGCGCTCCGCGTCGCAGCTGAAGATCTACGACCCGGTCGCGGACATCGTCAAGGACGCGGGCGTCGTCCCTTCCGTCCCCGGCCTCGGGCAGGGCCTGCTCGGGCTCGCGATCGATCCGAACTTCATCGAGAACCGCTGGCTCTACATCTACCGGCACGTCGAGGGGCTCAACGCGCACCTGTCGCGTTTCACCCTCGACGCCAACGACCAGGTCGACCTGACGTCGGAGAAGATCCTGCTCATGGTGCCCAACGCGGGCGTCGACCACAACGGCGGCGGGCTCGCGATGCGTGCCAACGGCGACCTCTTCCTCGCCATCGGCGCCAACGACATGCCGCACTTCGACGGCAAGTACGGGTCGCGCAACCCGACCCCGCTGGGCAAGTACCTGGAGATCGACGCGGAGGCGACGACCCAGAACTCCGACAGCTTCCTCGGCAAGGTGCTGCGGATCCATCCCGAGCCGGACGGGACCTACACGATCCCCGAGGGCAACATGTTCGCGCCGGGAACGCCGAAGACGCGCCCCGAGATCTACACGATGGGCCACCGCAACGCGTATCACCTCAAGGTGGACGATCTCACCGGCGACGTGCTCGAGGGCGACGTCGGGCCCGACGGGCTCGAGGACGATCCCAAGCGCGGACCGCGCGGCTACGACGAGTTCAACTTCATCGTCCACAACCAGCCCAAGAACTACGGCTGGCCGTTCTGCGTCGGGCCGAACCTGGCCTACAACGACGTCGACTCCGTCACGGGCACCGGTTCGGGCAAGCCGTTCAACTGCGCGAAGCTCGTCAACCGCAGTCCGAACAACACAGGCATCACGGATCTGGGCCCGGCGTCGCCGCCGCTCGTCTGGTACCCGTACGGCGTCGGCGAGGACTTCCCGGAGATGTCGGAGGCGTGGGCCGGCGGGACCGACGGCGGGCGGCTTGCGATCCCGGGTCCCAAGTACCGGCCGTTCGCCGGTAGCCACATCCCGCTGTTCTTCGCGAACTCGTGGTTCATCGCCGACTGGGCGCGCAACTGGCTCAAACAGCTCATCCTCGACGACAGGGGGCGGCCGCTGCGCATCCAGCGCTTCGTCCCCGACCGCGGCACGCAGGCCCCGATGGACATGGACCTCGGGACGGACGGGTCGCTCTACGTGCTCGAGTGGGGCGGGCAGACGATCCCGATCGGCAACCCGCTAGCGGCGAAGGTCGTCCGCTACCAGTACGTCCCCGACTGCGGGACATGCGATCCCACGATCCCCGCCGGCGGCGGGACCACGAGCGGCCCGGGCGCGGCGGGCAGCGTGATCGCCGGTCCGCTGGCGCAGACGGCCGGCTACCTGACGAAGTCGGTCACCCTGACCAAGGGCGCGAAGCTGACGTTCTCCAATCTCGACGCCGTCGCGCACAACGTCGCCTCCGTCGACGTCGACCGGGACGGCCAGCGGCTGTTCGCGACCGCCAACACCGGCACCGGCTCGACGCCGGTGGAGGGGACCGACCTGCTCGAGGCCGGGACCTACCAGTTCCTCTGCACGGTGCATCCGAGCATGACCGGCACGCTGGAGGTCAAGTGAGCGAGTTCACCCGCCGTCGGCTGGTCAAGGGTGCCGGGGCGGTCGCCGCGGGCACCGCGCTCACCCCGCTGCTGCGCATCCCGTTCCCCGCGGCCGAGGCGGCCCGGGCCGGCGCGTTCAGCGCCCGGCTGCGGCGCATGCCCGAGCTGACGCGGCCGCAAGCTCAAGATCCCGATCATCAAGGCCGACGTCTCGCTCGTCCCGGGCGAGCGGACGCTCATGTGGACCTTCGGCGGGACGTTCCCGGGGCCGACGATCCGGCGTCCTGCGGGAGCGACGACGCGGGTCAAGTTCGTGCACCGCATCCCGCAGGCGGGGACGCTGACGATCCACAACCACGGCCACCACAACGCCGCGCGCCACGACGGGCAGCCGATGAGCCGCCTGATCAAGCCGGGTGGGCGGCGGACGTACGTGTACCGGCACGTCGAGGAGGGCGAGCCGCTGCGCGGCTCGATGCGCTGGTATCACGACCACTCGCACGGCCGCACGAACCGCAACTCCTGGATGGGCCTCGTCGGGCTCTTCATCGTCGAGGGCGAGGACGAGCGGGAGCTGCGTCTGCCGCGAGGCCGCCGCGAGTTGCTCCTCGTGCTGACGACGCGCACGCTCGACGCCGACAACCAGCTCGTCGACCCGTTCAGCGCAGCGTCGGACCCGGGGGCCGACGCCGTCGGTTCGGGCTCGCTCATGGTCGTGAACGGCGTCGCGCGCCCGTTCACGGTGGTTGAGCCGACGAGCTACCGCGTGCGCGTGCTCAACGCTGCGAGCTTCAGCCCGTACAACCTCGGCTTCGAGAACGGTCCGCCGATCGTGCAGATCGGCAACGAGAGCGGGCTTTACCCGGCACCCGCCGAGCGCGAGCGGGTGCTGATGGGACCGGCCGAGCGCTGCGACCTCGTCGTCGACTTCTCGCAGTTCGCCGGCAAGCGGGTCGTGCTCGGGAGCACGCCGCAGCCGGTGACGTCCCCGCTCGGCTCTGTGGCCGCGCCCGCCTCCGCCCCGGACGAGGGCATCCTCGAGTTCCGCGTCCGCCGCAAGCGGCGCCGACTTGGACCGCCACGCCGGCTGCCCGCCACGCTGCGCGCGCTGCCCGCCTGGACCGCCGAGCTGCCGACGCAGCCCGACCGGACCTTCACCTTCGGCCAGGCGGTCGGCGGCGCGGGAGGCACGGTGTGGACGATCAACGGGGAGACCTACGACCCTGATCGGATCGTCGCCCGTCCCGAGCTCGGGAGCACCGAGTCGTGGCTGCTCGTCAACACGAGTCAGCAGAGCCACTTCATCCACCTGCACGCGGTCGACTGGAAGGTCATCTCGCGCAACGGCGGCGTGCCCGCGCCCGACGAGGACGTGCTGAAGGAGACGTTCCGCCTGGACCCTGGCGAGACGATCGCCGTCGGCGCGAAGTTCACCGACCACCTCGGACGCTTCCTCATCCACTGCCACATGCTCAGCCACGAGGACCACGCGATGATGACCACGTTCGAGGTCGTCGAGCCGGGCACGGGCGACCGCGCCGCACGCGTGGGCGGGGCGACGGCTCCCGCCGTTGTCCGCGGCGAGCGGGTGAACGTCCCGCTCGACGCGGTGACGCCGGCCGAGGCCGAGCGCACCCGCGCGCTGCTCGCGGCGCAGGCGAGCTCCCCGGGCGAGGTTGCGCCGGCCCCGACGCAGCCCCTGCAGCTCGATGCGTCGAGCCGCAGCTACCTCTGCCGTCTGCCCGACCGCACCTGATCCCCCAGAACGTCTGCGCGGGTGCGTGCCGCGACGTGCTCGGGGCGTGCCGCCCCCGGAACCGGCCCTCTGCAAGGATCGCGGCCATGGGAGACGCGCGTGTCGCCGTGGTGGGAGCCGGGCCGGCCGGCCTGGTCGCCCTGCGTGCGCTGACGGCGCACGGCGTCGACGCGGTCGCCTACGAGCGCGGAGCACGTGTCGGCGGGGTCTGGACGCTCGAGGACCGGCCGACCGCCGCGTACCGCTCGTTGCATCTGATCACGAGCCGGCCGCGCACGGAGTTCGCCGAACATCCGATGCCCGAGGGGACGCCGGACTACCCGGCTCGCGACGCGGTGGGGCGCTGGCTCGAGGCCTACGTCGAGCGGTTCGACCTCGCGCCGCGGATCCGGCTCGAGACCGAGGTGACCGAAACGCGCCGACTGCCCGGCGGCGGCTGGGAGGTGCAGACGGCGGACGGCGGCGGCGAGCGCTTCTCCGCGCTGGTCGTCGCGAGCGGGCACAACGAGGAGGCGGCGTGGCCGAGCCCCGCCTACCCCGGTGCGGACGCGTTCGCCGGTGAGCAGCTGCACGCGCTGGACTTCGGCGACGGGCGGGACTTCGAGGACCGGCGCGTGATGGTCGTGGGGATGGGCAACAGCGCGATGGACATCGCGACGGACGTCTCGCACTTCGCGCGGCGGACCCTGCTCTCGGTGCGGCGCGGGGCGTGGGTGATCCCCAAGCGACTGCTCGGCCAGCCCGCCGACCAGGTCATCCGCCCGTGGGTCGCCGCGCACGTGCCGTGGCGGCTGCGCCAGCCGATCGCCCAGTCGCTGCTCAAGCTCACGGTCGGCCGTCCGCAG
The DNA here is from genome assembly GCA_963781415.1 of uncultured Solirubrobacteraceae bacterium. Classification (GTDB taxonomy): domain Bacteria; phylum Actinomycetota; class Thermoleophilia; order Solirubrobacterales; family Solirubrobacteraceae; genus DATLGB01. The sequence goes on along the minus strand of CAWAFT010000002.1, from coordinate 934,016 downwards.
GACATCGGCCTGCCCGCGCCCGAGGGCGGCCTGTTCCAGTCGCACCCGACGATCTCGGACACGATCGTCTCGCGCATCGCGCACGGGAGGATCATCCCGAAGCCGGGTATCGAGGCGCTCGAGTCCGACGGCGTGCGCTTCGCCGACGGGACGCGTGAGGACGTCGACGCCATCGTGTGGTGCACGGGCTACCGCGTCTCGATTCCGTTCCTCGCGCCCGAGTTGCTCGGCGGCGATCCGAAGACCGTGCGCCTCTACAAGCGGATCTTCCACCTTGAGCATCCCGACCTCTTCTTCATCGGCCTCATGCAGTCGACCGGCTCGGCCTTCCCGATCCTCGAACGCCAGTCGCAGCTCCTTGCCGAGCACCTCACGGGGCGGTGGGCGCTGCCGTCGCGCACCCGGATGCGCGCGGACGGCGAGCTGCGCTTCCGGCGCAACCGCGCCCGCTGGGGCGACCACGGTCGGCCGACGATGCGGGTGGACTTCGACGCCTACATGCACGAGCTCTCGGTCGAGATCGCCCGCGGGCGCAAACGGGCGGGCGCCGGGACGCCGGTGGCGGCGTGAGCCGGCGGGCGATCGTCACCGGGGCCGGCGGCGCGATCGGAACGGCAGTGGTCGCGGCCCTTCGCGGGCGCGGCTGGGAGGTCGTCGGCCTCGATCTGGCCGCGGACGAAGCCAACGGGGTGCTGGCCTGCGACGTCACCGCGCAGGAGTCGGTCGCAGCGGCGGTGCCGGCGGCGATCGCGTCGCTCGGAGGCCTCGACGCGCTCGTCAACAACGCCGGCATCGGCGGCCCGGCAAGCGCCGGTGAGCCACCGGACGATCACGTCCTCAAGATGGTCGACGTCAACCTGATCGGGCCCTGGCGCGTCACCGCGGCCGCCATCGAGGCGCTCGTGGAGTCGCGCGGACAGGCGGTCTTCGTTGCGTCGCGAATGGCGTTCATCGGGCTGCCGCTCGGCGCCGCCTACGGAGTCTCCAAACGCGGTGTCACCGCCTACGCCGACGCGCTGCGGGCCGAGTACGGGACCCACGTGGGCGTGACGTGCGTCCATCCCGCCTACATCCGCACGCCGATCCATGCGCGCACGCGTGCGGCGGGCCTCGAGCTCGAGGGCTTCAGCCGCGAGGAGCCGCTCGAGGGCGTCGTCGCGAAGATCGTCGCGGCGTGCGAGGGCGCGGGCGGGCGCGACGTGGCCGTCACCCGCGGCGGGGCGCTGCAGCTGGCGGTCGCCCGGCATCTGCCGGGTTTGGTGGACCGGGTGGTCGCGCGGACCCTGCGCAAGCGGGTCGCAGCTGGAGAGCTGGACAAGGCGCCGATCGCCGCCGCGCTCCGCCGCCGCCACGGGCGATCGTGATGGACGATCCCGGCCTCGCCGTACAGATCGCCCTGCCGCTGGCGCTGGCGACGATCATGTTCGCGCTGGGCCTGTCGCTGACGATCGGCGACTTCAAGCGCGTCCTGGTCGTGCCGCGCGGCGTCCTCATCGGGATGGCGAACCTGCTCGCGATCAGCCCTTTGCTGGGCTTCGCCATCGCCGAGCTGTACGGCCTCGACCCGCTGCTCGCGGTCGGTCTCGTGATCATGGCCTCGGCGCCGGGCGGGACGATGGCGGCGCTGCTCACGCACCTCGCGCGCGGGGAGACGGCGCTGTCGGTGACGATGACCGCGCTCAGCTCGACGCTCGCGGTGGTCACCATGCCGCTCTACCTCGGCCTGGCAATACGCCACTTCGACGCGGGCATCGGCTCCGACGTGAGCATGCTCGGCGTCGTCGCCCGCGTGTTCGCGATCACCATCGTCCCGGTCTCGCTCGGGATGTGGGTGCGCGCGCGCCGCACGACCTGGGTGGTCGCGCACGAGCCTCGCATCAAGCGGATCACCCTCGTCGTCTTCGTGATCGTCGTGATCGGCGCCGTGGTGAGCGAGTTCGCCACGATCACCGAGCACTTCGGAGAGCTCGCGCTCGCCACGCTCACGCTCAACGTCGCGGCGATGACGCTCGCCTACACCGTGGCGCGCTTCGCGGGCCTCGACGGCCGCCAGACGACAGCGATCGCGCTCGAGCTCGGCGTGCACAACAGCACCCTGGCGATCGCGGTCGCCACGACGATCGCGACCGTCCTGGCGACACCGGCCGCCGTCTACAGCGTGTTCATGTTCGTCACCGCCGGAGCGTTCGCGCGGGTCATGTGGGCGCGCAACCTGCGCGCGGGCGATCCCGCGTCCGCGCCCGCCTAGCTTGGTGCGCATGCGTCCCCGCGGCTTCGCTTCCGACAACTACGCCGGGGTCCACCCCGAGGTGCTCGCGGCGATCGCCGCCGCCAACGTCGACCACGCGCCCTCCTACGGCCTGGACCCGTGGACCGAGCGCGCGCGGGCCGCGATCCGGGAGCGCCTCGGCGATCACGCGGAGACGCTGCTCGTGTTCAACGGCACCGGCGCCAACCTCGTCTGCCTGGCGGGCCTGTGCCGCTCGTGGGAGGCCGTCATCTGCGCCGCGCACGGCGCATCTCAACGTCGACGAGGCCGCCGCCCCGGAGATGCTCGCCCGCGTCAAGCTGCTCCCCGTCGAGGCGCCCGACGGCAAGCTCACGCCCGAGCGGTGCGCGCCGCTCGTGGTCCGCGTCGGAGATGAGCACGCCGCCCAGGCGCGCGTCATCTCGATCTCGCAGAGCACGGAGCTCGGCACCGTCTACTCCGTGGACGAGATCCGCGCGCTGGCGGACTTCGCGCACGAGCGCGGCCTGCTGTTGCACGTCGACGGCGCGCGCATCTTCAACGGCGCGGTGGCCGCGGGCGCGAGCCTGCGGGAGATGATCACCGACGCCGGCGTCGACGCCCTGTCGCTCGGCGGCACGAAGATCGGGCTGCTGGGCGCCGAGGCGGCCGTGTTCCTGCGGCCGGGGGTCGCCGATCCCGCGCGCTGGATCCGCAAGCAGCTCAGCCAGCTCAGCTCGAAGCAGCGTTTCCTGGGCGCGCAGTTCGAAGCGCTGCTGTCGGGCGATCTCGCCGAGCGCGCGGCCACCCACGCCAACGCGATGGCGACGCGGCTCGCCGACGCGGTCACCGGTGCGCCGGGCGTGACGGTCACCCAGCGCCCGCAGGCCAACGCGGTCTTCGCCGTGCTCGATCCTGCGGTGACCGCGCGCCTCCAGCAGGAGTGGCTGTTCTACGTCTGGGACGAGCGGACCGGCGAGGTGCGCTGGATGACGTCGTGGGACACGACCCCCGACGACGTCGACGCGTTCGCCGCCGACGTCCGAGCTGCCGCCGCGGCCTGACACCGTCCCTCGGCGCGAGCCGCGTTGCCGGGGAACCGTCGAGCAGGCATCCGCGTCGGCCGCGTGGTCAGGGTCCGTAGCGTCCCGTATTGCGCGCGTCGTGACGGAACATCGGCCACTCTCTGGCCTCCGGACGCCCGATCGTGTCGATGACGTGCAGGAACCCGTCGCGCGTCATCGCGACCACCTCGCTGCGGCCGTCGCCGTCGACGTCGCCGACCGTGGGCGCCGCGAGCAGCCAGCCCCCGAGGTCGTGCGGCCACCCCGCGGGCTCGCTGCCGTCGTCGTGGAAGGCGTGCAGGACGTTGCCCGACGAGCCGGCGAGCACCTCCGAGCGCCCGTCGCCGTCGACGTCGGCGAGGGTGGGAGCGGCGACGATGAGCCAGCCCTCCATCGTGCGTGGGAAGCCCGCCACCCACTCTCCGCCCGTGGCGTCCCAGCCGCCGAGCACGTGCTCGAAGGGGATGGCCTGGCCGGGGCTCGACTGCGCCGCCACGAGCGTGTCGTCGACCATCCCGCCGAAGATGCGCAGCGGTCCGTCGGGTGCCGTGCGCCCGAAGGCGGCGTTGGCGCCGAGGGCGAGCACGCCCGGGGCGGACGAATCCGATGCGGCGCCGCGGCCGTTGGTCTCGTAGCCCAAGCGCCGTTCGCCGTCGCCGCCGTAGAGCTCGAGCGAGCCCGTGAACGCGGCGATCGCGACCTCGTCGCGCCCGTCGCCGTCGACGTCGGCGAGGACAGGCGACATCGGCGTGCCCTCGCCGGCCAGCGGGATGGCGTCAGCGGCAAGCGCGGGCGGTGCGATCGGCCAGCCGGGCAGGCGGCGTCCCTCGCCGTCGAACGCGTACACGCGGCCTCGGGTGTCAGGGGTGGACCCGTAGACCTCCCCGGTGCCCTCGACGACGTCGGGGCGGCCGTCCCCGTCGAGGTCGCCGATCGCAGGGGAGGAGAGGATCTTCGTGAAGTCGCCCTCGGGGGTGTCGCGAGCGAGCACCGGCCAGCCCGGGAGGTCACGGCCGCGCCCGTCGATGGCGTAGATGTGCTGATCGGCAGCGCCGAAGACGATGTCGAGCCTGCCGTCGCCGTCGAGATCGGCGAGCGCCGGGGAGGCGTAGATCGCCGCGTCGAGCTTCGTCGTGCGCTCGTCGTGGCCGGGGCCGCGCAGATCGATCCGGTATGGGAAGCCGCGCAACCGCCGTCCGCGCCGGGACCATGCGTAGACGCGGCCGTCGATCCCCGCCGCGACGACGTCGGGACGGCCGTCGCCGGAGACGTCGCCGACCGCGGGCGTGGCCAGGAATCCGCTGCGGACGGGGCCGATGCGCCGCGCCGCCGCGCGCGAGTGCGGCGCCCGACGCCCGTGCCGCGGCCAGCCCTCGAGGTCGCGCAACCGGCGGCCGTCGAGGACGTGGACGTCGCCGCCGGAGGTGGCCAGCACGATGTCGTCGCGGCGGTCGCCGTCGACGTCGGCCAGGGTCGGGGACGCCTCGCCGCTCGTCCCGAGATCGCGGGGCCGGCGCACGGCGCGATCGTGCGCGAGGTTGGTGAAGTACGTCCGATCCTCCCCGCGGTTGCCCTGCGCGTCGACGGCGCGCAGGCGCAGCGTCCAGCCGCCCGCGGCGAGGGCGCCCGGGACGATGCGGGCGAGCCGCCGCGGCACACGCCGTTCCCCACGCGCAAGGCGCGTCCAGGCGGACGGCTTGGTGCCCTGTCCCAGTTCGAGCACCCACCGAGTCGCGGACCGTCCGGCGACCGTGGCGCGCACGGAGAAGGGCCTGCGCACCGGCGTGTAGACCGCCGGCGCCCGCAAGGCGACGTCCGGGGGGATCGTGCGCGCGGTCACGGCAGAGACGGCGGCGAAGGCGTTGACGCGGCCCCACCCGGAGCGCTCGTCCCATCCCGGCGCGTAGAGGTCGTCGGCGGTCATGCGGATGAGCTGCATGACCTCGCCCGCGCTCAGTTCGAGCCCGAGTTGTCGCGCCCGGCTCAGCACGAGCGCGGCGACCCCCGCCACGTGTGGCGTTGCCGCGCTCGTCCCGCTCCAGTTCAGCAGCCGCCCGCCGCCCCATTGCGTCGTCGGCACCTGGGTCGGCGCGACGACGTCGAGGTGGGGGCCGTAATCGGAGTACGGGGCGTGCACGGTGAAGTCGGTCGCCGCGACCGCGAGGTCTCCGTTGAAGGCGGTGGCGGTCGCGGTGTCGGGGTTGATCCCGCCGACGGCGAGCACGCCGCGCAGCATCTGGGGCTGGTGGTGGTGGAAGTGGAACTCGTTGCCCGACGCCACCGCGACGACCATCCCGCGCCGGTGCGCGTAGGCGACCGCCCGGCGCATGGCGGGATTGAAGGAGTCCGCGCCGAGGCTCATGGAGGCCACGCGTGCGCCGTGGTCGACCGCGTAGACGATCGCCTGCGCGAGCCGGGCCCCCGAGTGCAGGATGTTGTCGGATGTCCGCAGCGCGAGCAGGCGTGCGCCCGGCGCCGTGCCCGCGATGTCGATGCCGTTGTCGGCCGTCGCGGCCAGCACGCCCGCCACGTTGGTCCCGTGCGCGTTGCGGGTCTCCGAGGTCGGGTCCGCGTCGTAGCCGTAGAAGTCGTGCCCGCCCGGCGCCCATTGCCCCGCGAGGTCGGGGTGGTCGAGCTGCACGCCGACGTCGATGTCGGCGATGACGACGCCCCTTCCGGTGGAGAGCGACCAGGCACGATCGACGGAGATGCCGCGGTCCGAGCTCAGGTCCCACTGCTCGTTCGTCGCGCCGGGGAGGGGCGAAGCGTCGTAGAGCGGATCGTTCGGCGGGTCCTGCGGGAAGGCTGCCGTCGCGACGCCGGGTAGGGACACGAGGGTGGCGAGCACGAGGGCCAGGCGGCGCATGCCCGGCGAAGCTACCGGGCTGCGGTGCGCCCGGAGCCGGTGGGTGCCCGGCTCGGTGGCAGGGAACGATCCGGTGACCGGTCGCGCGGCGGACCGGGGGCGTGGCGGACCGGGGCGCTTCGCCGTTAGTGTGCCCGGGGTGGATGTGATCGCCCGCAACAACGTCACCGAGCACGGCAACCCCGACGGTCCGCCCATGGTCCTCGCCCATGGCTTCGGCTGCGACCAGAACATGTGGCGCTTCGTGTGGCCGGCCTTCGCGGACACGCACCGCATCGTCTTGTTCGATCACGTCGGCCTCGGCGGGTCCGACCTGTCGGCCTTCGACCCGAAGCGGTACGCGACGCTGCGCGGCTACGCACAGGACGTCCTCGACATCTGCCGTGCGCTGGATCTCGACGACGTCGTCTTCGTCGGGCACTCGGTGAGCGCGATGATCGGCGTCCTCGCGGCGGCCGAGGAACCCGATCGCTTCGCGAAGCTCGTGCTCGTGGGGCCCTCGCCGCGCTACATCAACGACGAGAACTACGTCGGCGGCTTCGGTCGCGAGGACATCGAGGAACTGCTCGAGTCGATGGACTCCAACTACCTGGGCTGGTCGAGCGCGATGGCTCCCGTGATCATGGGCAATCCTGACCGGCCGGAGCTCGGCGAGGAGCTCACGAACACGTTCTGCCAGGCCGATCCCGAGATCGCCCGTCACTTCGCGGAGGTCACGTTCATGTCCGACAACCGCGCGGACCTGCCGAGCGTGGAGGTCGAGAGTCTCGTGCTGCAGTGCAGCGACGACGTCATCGCCCCGGACTCCGTCGGGCACTACGTCGCCGAGCAGCTGCCGCGCGCGCGCTTCCAGAAGCTGCAGGCCGTCGGGCACTGCCCGAACCTCAGCGCTCCGGAGGAGACCATCGACGCCATGCGGGGCTTCATCACGCCGTGATGGTCATCGGCCGTCTGCTGGAGGAGTCGGCCGAGGACCTCTTCGAGGATGCGCCGTGCGGGTATCTGACGAGCCGGCTCGACGGAACGATCCTGCGCGTCAACCGCACGTTCGAGGCGTGGACGGGCCGCCGCCGTGATGACCTTGTCGACACCGTCCGCTTCCAGGACCTGCTGACGCCTGGCGGCAGGATCTACCACGAGACGCACTACTCCCCGCTGCTGCGGATGCAGGGCGCGGTCAGCGAGATCGCCGTCGAGCTCGTGCGAGCGGACGGCTCGCGCATCCCCGCCCTGATCAACTCCGTGCTGCGCACGGACGAGCAGGGCGTCCCGCAGCTCATCCGCACGACGATCTTCGACGCCACGGACCGACGCCGCTACGAGCAGGAACTGCTGCGCACGCAACGCCGCGAGCACGACATCGCCATCAAGCTGCAGGAGAGCCTCATGGCGGGCGTCCTGCCCGCGCGCGACGACATCGACGTCAGCGTCGCCTACCGCCCGGCCGAAACGCATCTCCAGGTCGGCGGCGACTGGTACGACGCGTTCTGGGTCGGGCCCGGATGCGATCGGGCTCGTCGTCGGCGATGTCGTGGGGCGCGGGATCGACGCGGCAGCGACCATGGGCCAGCTGCGCAGCGCGCTGCGCGCGCTCGCCGCCACCGGGCTCGGTCCGGGGCCCCTCCTGGATGCGCTCGACCAGTACGGGCGCCGTCACAGCGTCGGGCAGATGACGACGGTGGTCTACGCGGAGCTCGACCTCGTGTCGGGCGTGTTGCGCTACGCGTGCGCCGGTCATCCGCCGCCGGTGGTCGCGCGCCCGGGTGCCGGGGCGCAGGTGCTCTGGGAGGGTCGATCGATGCCGCTCAACGTGCAGGCCGTCTCGGAGAAGGACCGTGCCGAGGGGACGGCCGAGCTCGAGCGCGGCTCGACCCTGCTGCTCTACACCGACGGTCTCGTGGAGCGCCGCGGGATCCCGATCACCGACGGCATCGGGGTGCTCGCCGACGCGCTGGATGCGCAGCACGGCGAGTCCAGCGACGTGCTGGTCGAGGGGCTCGTCGAGTCGCTGCTCGAGGGAGAGCGCGGCGACGACGTCTGCGTGCTCGCCGCTCGCTTGATGTCCGGCTGACCAGCGCTGACGGTTGAGGCGGTCGCCGCGCCTCGCGCCCGGCGCCGCCCGGCCCGGGCACGACGTGCGGCCGCAGATCGACGCGACCACCGATTCCGCCGCCGCCGGTCTCAGTCGGCAGCGGGTGGGGGCGGCGGCTACCCCTGCGTCAGGATCTGCTGGCAGGCGGCGTCGGCCGTCCAGCGTTCGTATGCCTCAGGCGTCCAGCCGCGCTCGCCGACGAGGAGGTGCCACAGGTCCGGGTGGTTGAGCGTCCACAGGACGTCCGTCGCCTCGTCGACGTCGAGTCCGGCACGCAGACCGCCGTGCGCGTGGATGGCCGCGACGATCCCACGCTGGTTGGCGTGGAACTCGGTCTGGATGCGACGCCACAACTCGGCGATGTCCGGATCGGACAGGGCGGCGCCCCGGATAACGGCGAAGAGTCCCCCGACGCGCAGCTTGACCTCGCGCGACCGGCGCGCGGTCAGTCGCAGCTGACGCTCTGGATCCGGCTCGTCGAGGAGCGACCGATACTCCTCGCGCTCACCAACGGGGACATCCTCCAGGTCGCCGCGCAGACGCAGATGCCAGAGGGCGCGGAGCAGCCCGCTCTTCGTCTGCACCGCGAGGTAGACGGTCTTCGGAGACACCCTGGCCTCCGCGGCGATGGCGGCCATCGTCGTCGCCGGGTAGCCGTCGCGAAGGAAGAGCCGCTCGGCCGCCTCGAGGATCTCGCGACGCGTCTCGGCCGCCTGCTCGCGCCGCCGCGGCGAGTCGTAGCGACGGGTGGGGTTGACTTTCCGACTCATTTCAGTACGGTAGCCAACTATTCATTACAGTGTCACTGTCATCAACGGGCGGGAGGCATCATGCAGACGGAGAGCATCAGGCAGCGGCCGGACGACCGGACCTCGCGCGGCGCCGGATCCGGGGGTGACGTGCGCGGTCATCTCCACTCGATGTGGGCGGCTGTGGCCGGCCACTGGGATCAGCACGCCGAGTACATCGACGCGCGGGGCGCCGCGCTGACGGCGAGCCTGCTCGCCGCGGCGGACGTGGCGCCGGGTGACCGGGTTCTGGAGCTGGCTTGCGGCGCCGGCGGCCTCGGGCTTGCGGCGGCGGAGCTCGTGGGTCCCGGGGGCACGGTCGTGGTCTCCGACGTGGTGGCCGGGATGACCGAGAGCGCGGCGCGGCGGGCGGCTGAGCGCGGGCTGGACAATGTCGACGCGCGAGTGCTCGACCTGGAGGACATCGACGAGCCCGACGCTTCCTACGACGTCGTCGTCTGCCGCGAGGGGCTCATGTTCGCAGCCGACCCGAACGAGGCGTTGCGTGAAATCCATCGCGTCCTGCGGCCCGGTGGCCGGGTGGCGGTCGCGGTCTGGGGAGACCGCGGACGCAACCCCTGGCTCGGGACCGTCCTCGACGCGGTCGGCGAGCAACTCGGGGCGCCCGTCCCGCCGCCTGGGATCCCCGGGCCGTTCAGCCTCTCCGACGCCGGTGCGCTGCGCGGCCTGTTCGATGCGGCAGGCTTCGCCGAGGCCGCCGTGGCGGAGCACCCGGTGCCGTTGCGAACGGGTTCGTTCGAGGAGTGGTGGGGACGCACGTCGGCGCTCGCGGGACCGCTGGCGAAGATCCTGGACGCGCTGCAGCCCGAGGCGGTCTCGGCCATCCAGACCCGGCTCAGGGGCCTCGCCGAGCCCTACAGCGCGCCGGACGGGCTGGCCTTCCCGGGGGTGAGCCTGCTCGCCAGTGCCCGCCGCGGGTGAGGTGACGGGCGCCGGGACGTAGTCTCGGCGCCCATGCGCCACGCGCTCGCCTGCCTGCTGTTCGCGCTCGTGCTGGTCACGCCCGCACGCGCTGCGGACGATCCGCTCGCGGGCCTGCGCGCGACGTGTGCGCCCGCGCACGGGGTCCGCGTGTGCACGGGGATGGTGGAGAGCTTCGACGGCACGCTGCTCGACACCACGGTGACGCTGCCGGCCCGCGCGTCGCGCAAGCGGCTGCCGCTCGTGGTCTTCCTGCACGGCCTGCTCGCCGACAAGGGCGAGTACCTCAGTGAGACCCGCCGCGGCACCGGCCCCGACCGCGGGGCCAGCGCCTACAAGACGCTGCGCTGGAACAACGTCTGGTTCGCCTCGCGCGGCTACGCGGTGCTCAACTACTCCGCGCGCGGGCACGGCGCGTCGGAGGGACAGATCGAGCTGGCCTCGAAGCACGTCGAGGTCCGCGACGCCCGCCGGCTGATCGGCCTGCTGGCCGATGACCGCCGGCTGGCGCCGATCCGCGCCGCGAAGGTCGGCGTCATCGGCTCGTCCTACGGCGGCGGCCAGGCGTGGCTGCTGATGACCACCCGCGAGGAGCGCGGCCTGCAGTACGGGACATGGCGGTCGCCGGGCGGGCGTCTCGTCCAGCTCGCGGCCCTCGTCCCCGGTTACACCTGGACCGACCTGGTACAGGCGCTCGTGCCCAATGGCCGCCAGCGCTCGAACGCCGTCGTCGACCCGCGCGGCGGCCAACACGCCGCTCGGCGTGCCGAAGATCTCGCTCGTCGACGGCTTCATCGCCACCGCGGGCGCACGCCTGCCCGCGCGACGTCTACGGCTACCTCGCCCGCACCACCGCGGGCGAGCCCTACGAGGGCGACCCGACCGTCGACCGAGGCCAAGCGCGCGCTCAGCGAGGACCGCTCGGCCTACTTCCAGGACGGCTACTTCCGGGCGCTCGCAAAGGGACGCCAGCGCCCGCTCCCCGTCCTCGCCGGGCAGGGCGTCACCGATCCGATCTTCTCCCCGCTGGAGGTCGTGCGGATGCTGCGTCGGCTCCGCGCGGCCTGGCACGGCTACCCGATCGGCATGTACTTCGGCGACTTCGAGCACCTCACCGCCCTCGTCAAGCTCGATGATCTCGCCGTCTTCCACCGACTCGGCAACCGCTTCCTCGAGCACTACCTGCGTGGTCGCAGGCGCAGGCCCCCAGGCTCGACGCGCGCATGGCGGTCACGAACTGCGATCCGGAGCGCTTCGGGCCGGTGCTGCGCGCACGCACCTGGGCTGGGCTCCATCCGGAGCGGGTGCGGTTCGACCTGCCCGGGGCGCAGGCAGACGTTCTCGCCGCTGTCGGATCCGCGCGGGCTCGAGAGCGACCCCGTCGTGCTCTCGACGTCGCGCGGGCGCGGCTGCATCACGACCACCCGCCCGCCGACGCCTGGGATCGCCACCTGGACCGTCCCGGTGGACCGGGCGTTCACGCTGGCCGGCATGCCGCGGCTGCGCTTCACCTTCAGCGCGGCAGCGGCAGACATCACCTTCACGCCGCGGCTGTGGGACGTCGCGCCCGACGGCACGCAGACTCTGGTGACGCGCGGAGCCTGGCGGTCGGTCGGCGAGGACGCCGCTGGGGGAGCCGTCGAGTTCGAGCTGTTCGGAGCGGCGTGGCGCTTCGCGGCAGGTCATCGGCTCTTGCTCGAGATCCCGCAGGTCGACGCGAGCTACTTCCGGCCCGACAATCTTCCGTCGACCGCGCGGATCGAACGGGCGCGGCTCGTCCTCCCGGCCGCTCGCGCCGGCTAGGGCGGCGGCGGCCCGAACGACTCGGCGGCGCTGCCGAGGTTCGTGTCGATGGCGGCGAGCGCAGCGGCCCGGTCGGCGGGGGACAGGGACGCCGCGCGCCGCGCGACGTCTGCCCGCGCCGTGTCCCCCGCCTGCCGGCGGCGCCCGATCATGCGGTGCAGCACGACGGCGCTGACGGCGAACCAGACCGGCACGAGGACGAACAGCTTCGCGGTCACCAGCATCGCCCCGACCGCGGCCAGTGCGAGGAACAGGTTCGCGTCCTTTGGAGCGCGCGCTGCGGCCTCGGCGACCTCCGGCGGGATCACGTGGCGTACGTCGGGCCGCTCGATCGGCCAACCGGCGAAGGCGACGGCCGCGGCGTCGAGATCATCCATCGCCAGCAGCAGCGCTCGAGCGTGACCCTCCGGTCGGGGCGGCGCCATCTCGCAGCCGTCGGCAACCGCCGCAAGGCGGCCGCGGGCGGCGTCCATCGGCAGCGGCTCGCGCAGCACGAGCGCCAGATTGGGCAGCACGCTGTCGCCGATGAGGGGACGGTCGTCGTGCTGGCGCGACGGGATCGCATCGGTCCACAGCAGCGGTTCGCGCTCATCCCCGGTCGGGAAGCGCGCTCGGCCGGTGGCGGAGCCGTCGTCGAGGAGCACCCGCTCGACCTGCGCGCGCGGCACGATCAGTGGCCGGCGCAGCACACGCCGGTGGCGGATCTCGACCGCGTCGCGGAACACTCGGATCTGACCGCGGGCGTTGGCCCTGACGACGATCCACGGAACCGGAAGCAGCATCGGGGAGCCGATGAGCAGGACGATCGCGCTTGGCTCGGTCCAGAGCATGAGCGAGAGGACGACGGACACCAGGCCGAGGCCCAGCCAGACGGCGACGAGGAGGCCGGCCCGGGCCAGCCGTGCCCACCGCTCGCGCTCGAAGCGGGTGATCTGCAGCACGACCGGATCTCCCACGGGATCCATACGGAGCAGTATCGGCAGGAGAGGAAGGGGATCTGTAGCCGCGGTGGCCCTTGTACGCCGACGTTCGTATGAGATAGGGTGCGCCCGGTTCGTACGGGGGGTCGTACGAGGCGCGGACAACACGGCTGGGGGCGAGCATGAGGCGCAGGATGACGGTGGCCATCGGGATGATCGCGATTGGTCTGGCGGTGCCGATCGACGCAGGGGCCGCGCCCGTGCGCATGTTGCCGGCCAAGGGGTTCTCCGTGAAGGCGCCCGCGGCGTCGAAGCGCGATTGCTCGTCAGCGCTGCGGCGCGGGGCGCGCTCGACCGCCGGCCGCGCCTGGGTCGCACCGATGGAGGGCTTCGTCACCGTCTCCCTGCGGGCTCGGCGCGCATCGGATTGGGACCTGGCGCTGTTCTCGGGCCGGACCCGAATGGCATCCTCGGAGTCGTTCGGTCCGCGAGAGGTCGCGCAGACCTGGGTGCGGGCCGGGGACCGGCTTCGCATTCAGGCGTGCCGTCTCGGCGGAGCCGCGCAGGCGCGGGTGACTGTCCGCTTCGCCGACGTCGCCCTGCCGGAGACGGATGCCAAGCCGCAGCTGCTCGAGGTGGCCTATTCGAGTCCGGCGGAGCTCGAGGCGCTCGAGCAGGTGCGGGGTCTCGACGTCACTCACCGCGTGCGGGACGGGAGCGCTGACGTGATCACCGCCGACCCGAACGCCGTTTCCGCGCTCGCCCGGCTTGGATTCTCGGCGCGGGTCCTCGACGGCGACCTGACGGCAACCTGGCAGCGCGATCGCCTGGCCGATGCGCGGTACTCGCAGCGGCTCGCCGCGGCCGGCTCGGGCCTGCCGAGCGGTCGCACGAGCTACCGCAATTACGACGACATCCAGTCCGAGCTCAAAGCGCTCGTGCGCGATCACCCGAACCTCGTCCGCCCGGTCACGCTGCCCGAGCGCTCATTCCAGGGTCGTGCGCTCGAGGGCGTCGAGATCGCCGCGAACGTGAATGCGGCTGAGGAGGACGGGCGCCCCGTGTACCTGGTCGTCGCCCTGCACCACGCGCGCGAATGGCCGTCGGCGGAGGCCGCGATGGAGCTGGCGCACATGCTCGTGGACGGCAACGGGACCAACCCGCGCATCACCAGCCTGCTGAGCCGCGAGCGCGTCGTGATCGTCCCGTTGATCAATCCGGATGGATACATCTCCTCGCGCGGCATGGCGACCTTCGACCCGGTCGACAACGGCGTGGACCCTGCGCTGCCCGTGTTCGGCAACGCCTACACCGTCGAGGTCGTCGGTCCGCCCGGCGGCATGCTCGCCTACCGCCGGAAGAATTGCGACGGCGCCTTCGCCAGCGGGGCGGTCCCGTGCGAGCTGCAGTACGGCGTGGACCCGAATCGCAACTACGGAGAACGCTGGGGCGGCCCCGGCTCCTCGATCGACCGCTTCTCCCAGTCCTACCGCGGCACTGGACCGTGGTCGGAGCCCGAGACCCAGGCCGTGCACGAGTACTCGCAGCAGCGGCAGGTCACCAACATCATCACCCTGCACAACGTGGCCGCGCTGGTGCTGCGCCCGCCGGGTACCAAGGACAACGGGTTCGCCCCCGACGAGGCGCGGATGAAGTACTTCGGCGACGCGATGGCGGCGGCGACGGGATACACGTCGCAGTACGGCTTCCAGCTCTACGACACCACCGGGACGACCGAGGACTGGAACTACGCGGCCCAGGGCGCCTACGGCTACACCATCGAGATCGGCCCCGCCGGCGGCAGGTTCCACATGCCCTACGAGACCGGCTTCGTGGACCAGTGGCTCGGCACCGGAGGCCGTCCCGGTCTTCGCGAGGCGCTGCTGATCGGCGCCGAGGCCGCGGCGAGCGACGCGGACCACGCCATGATCGAGGGCGAGGCCAAGCCCGGAGCCACGCTGACGTTGTCGAAGTCGTTCAACACCTACACGAGCCCCTACTGCGCCGAGGGAATCGAGGTGCCGATGCTCAACAACGACTTCGGCGCGCTCGCGACCCTGCCGACGCGCTGCATCGGCGGGCGCCTTCCGCCGAAGGAGATCGCGGACGGCCTGAAGACGCACCTCACCGTGCCCGAGTCGGGCGAGTTCGAGTGGCATGTGAACCCCTCGACGCGTCCGTTCGTGGGGGTCGACCGGCAAGTTCCGGGGTTCATCCGCAGCGACCCGTATGACACGAAGACGACGCAGGCATCGGCGGCCGGCCTCGACAACAGTGCGGTGGATCAGGAGGTCGGTGATGACACAAGCGCGAGCGAGGCCGATCATCCGTTCACCGTGAACGGGTCAGAGGGTGCGGCTCGCGTCGTGGTCTCGCTGGAGTGGGCAGGCCCGGCAGACGATTACGACCTGTACGTCTACCGGCGGGCGGCCGACGGCACACTCCAGCCGGCCGGCGTCGGCACGTCCGTGGGTGTCTCCGGCAACTCGGCGGGAACGTTCGAGCGTCTCGTGATCGAACCGGTGGAAGCGGGCGATTACGTCGCCCGGGTCCGGCGTTATGCGGCCGTGGACGATGCGTACACCCTGCGTGTCGAACGGTTCAACCGGACCGCTCCCACCACCGTCCCTGGAGGCACGGAGGCCTGGACCCTGACCTGCGAGGCCGATGGGCAGCAGGTCGACAGCCAGCAGGTGGTCGTGGATCGCGGTGAATCGGCGGAGGTCGAGTTCGCTCGGGGCTGCCAGGACAAGAAGCCGAAGAAGCCGAAGAAGCCGAAGAAGAACTAGCGGGACGTGGAATGTCCGGCAACCCGGCGCCGCGGCAGCTCGCGGCGCCGGGTCAGACCCCGCGAAAAGCTGGGCAACGGCTCACGCGGCGCGTCGTCGCGAACCGCCACGAAGGGGTAGACGGCGGATAAGTCAGAAGTCAGAAAGCTGACGTACCGCGTTCCTTCGTCGGCGCTGCGGGCAGCCCAGAACCAACGCGCCGGTTTCCCGCCGGCTGAAAACGCATCCGTCAGAGGCTGGGAGGCCCCCTTGAGGATCAGAAATCTCGCTGCCGCGATCGCCGGCAGCCTCGTCATCGCCGCACCCGCCGCGGCTGCCACCAACGACCCGCTTTACGCGAAGCAGTGGGGTCCGCAGCAGGTCCACGCCGAGCAGGCGTGGCCCGTCTCCACGGGTGCCGGTGCCACGGTCGGGATCGTCGACTCCGGCGTCGACTTCGATCATCCTGACCTCGCGCCCAAGCTGCTGCAGGGAGCGACGTTCCTTGACTGCGGCACCACCTCGTGCGGCAACGGGGACTGGCAGTCGGGTCCCACCGCCCGCGTCGCCACCGCGAGCCCGCACGGCACGCACGTCGCCGGTACGGCGGCTGCCGTCACCAACAACGGAATCGGTATCGCCGGCGTGGCACCCGACGCGCAGATCCTGCCCGTCAAGGTGCTCGACGAGGACGGCGGCTCGTTCGAAGACATCGCTCTGGGCATTCGCTATGCGGTCGACAATGGTGCTGACGTGATCAACCTGTCGCTCGGTGCGCTGCCCGGTGTGCAGGCGCTCGTGATCACCGGTGAGATCACGGACGTTCAGGACGCGATCACCTACGCCCGTGATCACGGGGTCGTCGTCGTGGCGGCGGCGGGCAACGATTTCGCGTCGCCGCTGTGCGGCACTCCGGCCTTCGACGCCGGTGCGCTCTGCGTCGTCTCCACCGACAAGCGCGAGGCGCGTTCGGCGTTCTCGAACTTCGCCATCAACCAGCAGCTCGACGCGGTCGCGGGACCGGGCGGCTCGCTCGCGCCCGTTTGCGGCGAGGACATCGTGTCCACCGTGCCGCTGGGCGAGGGCAAGTCAGCAGCGTGCGGCTACGGCGCCGACTACGACGAGTACGCGGGCACCTCGATGGCCACCCCGCACGTCGCCGGCGTGGCAACCCTGCTCGCCGCTCAGGGTCGCACCGACGAGAACATCATCGAGGTCCTCGAGACCACCGCGCGCAAACCGGTGATCGGGACACGCGGCGTGTTCGACCCGGTCTACGGCTACGGCATCGTCGACGCAGCGGCCGCGGTCGCGGCCGAGGGCGCAGCAGCGCCGACGCCGACGCCGACGCCCGCGGCCACGAAGGCCAAGAAGCCGAAGCAGACGAAGGCCTAACGACTCCGCAGGGTCCGGCGGCGCTCGCCGCCGGACCCGCTCGGTTCGCGCCGCCGCCCGTGGCCGGTTAGGGTCGGCTCGCGATGATCCGTGTGCACATCCTCGACACCGGGCGGGTGCAGATCCACACCCGCCAGGTCGATCCGCATCCCGTCACCGCGCTGCGGCTGCCCGCCACGTTGCTCGATCGCCGCTGGACCGGGTGGCTCTCGGTCTGGTCGTTCGCGATCGAGCATCCGGAGGGGCTCGTGGTCGTCGACGCCGGCCAGGACCCGGCCTTCACCGCCCCGGCCTGGGACCTGTACGCCAGGACCGCCGTCCGCTTCGACGCCACGCCCGCGGATGCGCTGGAGAGTCGCCTGGCCGAGGCGGGACTCGCCGCAGGCGACGTGCGCCACCACGTCTTCACCCATCTGCACGTCGACCACGTCGGGGCCGGGCCGCTGGCGGGCGTGCGTCCCACCGTGAGCGCTGCCGAGTGGCGAGCCGCGACGCGGCCGGGAGCACGGATCCGCGGCTACATGCGTCCCGGCTTCGGGAGCGACCCGCATCTCGTCGAAGCGGACCTCGATCTCTACGGCGACGGCGCGATCCGCGTCCTCGCCACCCCGGGGCACACGCACGGGCACCAGTCGGTGCTCGTCACGCCCTCCGAGGGCCCGCGCGTCCTCATCAGCGGCGACGCCGTGTACAGCGAGGAAGCGCTGATCGGCGAAACGATCGACGGCGTCGCGGTCAGTCCGCGCAAGGCCCGCGCGAGCATCGCGCGGTTGCGGGAACTGTGCCGCGCCGATCCGACCGTGGTGCTCCCTACGCACGACACCCGCTCGCCCGAACGTCTTGCCACGCGCCGGACGACGACGCTCGCGTGAGGACCGGACGCAGGCCGTTCTGTTCGGCCGCCTGAAGCGCCGGCGCGGCGCGGTCGCTGCGCTGCCCGTCCTCGCCGCCTGCGCGGTGGCGGTGTTCGCCGACGGCGGCTACGCGACGTGGGCAAAGGCGCTGTTCGCACTCACCGCGGGGGCGGGGGTGGTCGTTGTGCGCCCGCGCGTGCGACGATGGTTGGACCCGGTCCCCGTCGTGCTGCTCGCGCTCGCGCTGCTCGGCCTGCTGTCCGTGGTCTGGACGGTCGGTCTCGAGGAGGAGGCATTGGCCTGGGCGGCCGCAGCGGCGGGGTACGCCGCGGTGGCGGTGACCGCCGGACTGGCTGCCCGCTCGCGCGCGGGCGTGATGGTGCTGGCCGCAGGGATCGCCGTGCTGGCCGTGGTCACGGCAGCGCTGGGGCTCGCGAGCGCGCTGCTCGGCGACCCCGCATTCGCGACACGGATCGCGGGGCGCTGGCGTCCGGCCGGACCCTTCGAGTATCCGCCCGCACTGGCACTGATGCAGGTGTCGGCCCTGCCCGCGTTCCTGGTGGGCGTGCGCCATCCTCGCCGTCCGATCGCCGTCGGCGCGGCCCTGGGTCTCGGACTCGCCGCCGCCGTCCTCGTGCTGTCGGAGAGCCGCACCGGCCTCGCGATGGGCGTGGCGGTCGTGGGCTTTGCGCTCGTGCGCCGCCGGCCGCGGGCACGCCTCGCACCGGCGACCCTGGTGGTGGGTGTGGTTGCGGTAGCGGCCGGAGTGCTGGCGTTCGGCAGCGCCGCCGGCCGCGGCGCGGGACCGCCGACGGACTTCCTTCACGGGCGAGGTCATCTGTGGTCGGCGGCAGTCGAGACCTGGGCGGAGCGGCCGGTGTTCGGGGCAGGCGCTGACGCGTTTCTGACTGCGAGCGTGCGCCACCAGGACGGCCAGACCATCGCCTTCGCCCACAACCTCCCGCTCGAGGCGGCCGCCGAGCTCGGACTGTTCGGCCTGGCGTTGGTCCTGGCGCTCTACGCCTGCGCCGCGCGACTGCTCTGGCGGACGCGTCACACCGGGGCCGGATGGCTGTTCGGGCCGGCCGCCGCGGGCTTCCTCGCGGCCAACCTGGTCGACTGGCCGTGGCATCTCGCCGGGTCCGGTGCGGTCTGGTCAGCTGCGGTGGGAGCGCTGGCAGGAGTCGAGCGGCGCCGTCCGAATAGACGGCGGGCGTCCGCGGCCCCAGTGTTCGGCCGGGACGGTCCCCACCCACCCCAGGAAAGGTCCAGGCCATGAAGTTCCACCCACTGGTCGTCGCTGCGGCAGCAGCGGTCGCGCTCGCCGGCTGCGGCGGTGACGACGAGTCGTCGCGCGCGCTCAGCTACAGCGACTACACCGCCCAGGCCGACAAGATCTGCGGGGACGTGAGCGCGGACGTGGATTCGGTCTCGGCGAAGATCAGCGGTGACCCCGACCAGGATGCTCCCGTGCTCGGCGAGATCATCCCGAAGGTCAGGTCGGGTGTCGACCGGATCGAGGCCCTCGACCCGCCGGCTGAGCTCGAGGATGCCCAGGCGGAGTTCGTCCGTCTCACCGAGCGTCAGCTCGACGGCACCGAAGACGCGCAACAGGCTGCGGAAGCGGGGGATCAGGAGGAGTACATCCGTCTCCTCGAGACGATCCAAGCTGGCTCGGAAGAGGTCAATCTGGCCGGGTCCAAGCTCGGGGCGATCGAGTGCACCAAGTAAGGCAGCCGGCCTGCGGCCAACCGGGGGCCAACTAGGCTGCGGCGGCGCTCGGGCGCAAGCTCCCTGGCCCGAGCCCTCCATCCACTGTTCGAAGGGAACCCCATGAAGAAGACGGCGATCCTCGCCGCGGCCGGAGCGCTCGCGCTCGCCGGCTGCGGTGGTGGCGACGATGACAACCAGGCGCTGAGCTACAGCGACTTCGGCGATGCGGCGAACGCGATCTGCCAGAAGGCCGAAACGGAGCTCAGCCCGCTCGAGGCGAAGTTCACAGGTCAGGCGTCGCAGGACGCCGCGCTCTATGACGAAGCCGTGCCCAAGCTCGAGTCCCTCGGCAATGAGTTCGCCGCGCTCGACCCGCCGGCAGAGCTCCAGGATGTCTTCGACGAGTACAACACGCTGCGCGAGCGGGACTTGGAGAACACCAAGGAGGCGCAGCAGCTCGCCGACGCCGGCGACCAGAAGGGCTACGTCACGTTCATCAAGGAGACGCCGAGCGTGTCGGCCGACCTTGACCTCGCGGCGTCCAAGCTCGGCGCTGCGGACTGCATCAACGCCGACTGAGCCCCGTCCGCGTCGCGGCCCTCACCTGGGTCGCGGCGCGGCGCTGCTCAGCCGCCGCGGACCCGTCGTCCGCCGAGGCGGCCGGCGAGCTTGCCGCGGCGCAGACGGACCGTTCCCCGCGCGGCGGCCCTGCCGCGGACCTGCAGCGGGCCCGAGCGGCGGTCGCCGAAGGCGGGCACCCCGCCGCTGACCGTGACCCCCGGCACGAACGAGAAGCGCTTGAGCGTGATGGACCCGTTGCGCTGCACGAACCGGCCGGCGCGTAGCCCGCCGCCCCGCCGCCCTCCGAACGCCAACTGTGTCCGCAGGTCCTGCAGGGTCAGCCGCACCGCGGCGAGCGTGCGCTTGACCTTCGAGGAGCCCGCCACCGCGTCGAGATCGGCAGGCGGCACCGGCTCGATACGGACCGTACGCCGCTGATCACCGCAGACATCGCCGACCGCACGGTCGGCCATGAACCGCTTGAGGGCGGCGCGGGCGCACGGCGCTCCGCTGAGCACGGAATGGCCGGTCTTGGGCACGCCGAGCAGCGTGCTGTGCGGGAACGCGCCGGCGACCCGCCGGCCGATCTCCAGCGGAGTGCGGAGGTCCTCGAGGCCCTCCAGCACGAGCACCGGCACGTCGGGCATCTCGTCGAGCTGCGCGGGCGCGGTGCGCTCCGGCGTCGTCGGCCAGCGCCGGCACTGGAACAGCAGGTTGTTGCTGTCAGCCGCGAGCACGCTCGCGCGGTCGAAGGGCTCGAAGGCCTCGTCGGGGAGCGCCTCGGCAGCGGTCCTCGCCTGGGTGTCGCGCTCGGCCGTGGAGGCGAACCGCTCCCACGGGAACGGTGCCTCCTCGCACAGCGTGGCCGCCTGCAGGGTGAAGGACAGGACGTCGGCGAACGAGCCCGGCTGCGGCTGGTCGTCCCCCGCTGCGAGCGCGCCTCCGTGGATGAGCCGCACGAGCGGGGCGGGATCGCCGTCGAGCGCGGCGCGGATCATGCCCGGGTAACCGACGCGCAGATCGGCGAGCGCGTCGCCGGCGCGAATCTGCTGATAGAGGTCGCGGGTGGTCACGGTGCGCTTCACCCGGCGCCCGCTCGGATCGATGACCGGTCCGCGCAGCGGCAGGCGGTCGGCGAGCTCGGCCACGTCGGCCGGCAGGCTCCTTGTGACCCCGCCGCACTCGCCACGGCACATCTCCCCGAAGACCCGCGGCATCGCGGCGAAGCTGTCGAGGTCGAATGGGTCCTGTCCCTCGGGTGCCACGACCGAGTCCAGCACGAGGCGTTCGACGTGCTCGGGATAGCGAGCCGCGTAGGTGAGCGCCACCTTGGTGCCGTAAGAGACACCGAACAGCGTGATCCTGTCGATGCCGAGCGCCGCCCGCACGGCATCGAGGTCCTCGACGGTGTCCCCCGTGGTGTAGAGGCCGCGCGCTGCGCCGAGCTCCTCGGCACAGTGCTCCGTCCGGACGTCGATGGGTCGGTCGGATGGCTGCTCGAGCTCGCGGCAGTCGAGCGCTCCGGAACGGCCGGTCCCACGCTGGTCGACCACGATCAGATCCCGCTTCCCGATCACCCCGAAGGTGTCGCTGTTGAAGCCTTCGGTCACGCTCGAGGCACCCTGTCCCGGCCCGCCCGCCAGGGCGAACACCGCTCCCTCCGGACGCCTGACGTCCGGGCGGATCCGTTCGATCGACAGCGTGACCGTGCCGGGCACCGTGCCGGTGCGGTCCAGCGGGACCTTCAACCGTGCGCATTCGAAGTTCCCGTCACACGTACGGGTGAAGGCGAGCCTGGCCTCCGCGGGCGCCGCGACGAGCAGAAGTGCCGCGACGGCGAGGTACGGGATCAGGCGCATGCCCACCCAACGTATTGACCGCTATTCGTCTTGCGCCTCGGCGCGCATGGGCGGATCGGCGCCCATCTGTCGATCTCGCCGCAAGTATCGGTCTCCCGCGTCGTTATGGCGCTCATGGCTCGGAGCTTTGAAAGACACCTCGTGACGAAGAAATCAAGAGTGGCAGCGCTCGCTGCCGCCACCATGCTCATGGCTCCGGCCGCCGCTCAGGCGGGCTGGGCGAGCCCGGCCGGAGCCGCGGGGAGCGGCTCCTCGGTTGATGTCGAGCCCATCGCCGGGGTACCGCACGTGGGGTGGTTGGGGAACGCGCTGCACGTATCGCGTCTCGCGCCCGACGGCACCGGATGGCAGGAACTCGGGGCCGGCACCCTCGGAGGCCCGAGTTCGCTGAAGCAGTCGATCGAGATCGCCGACGTCAGCGGCGTGCCCTACGCGGCGTGGAACGACAACGAGACCGGGACCCTCGAGCCACGCGCGGCGCGCTACGACGCGGGCACCGACAGCTGGGTCACCCTGCCCAAGACGATCAGCGACGTGCCCAACGAGGCCGACTTCAACGTCGGGATCGAGGCGCATCAGGGGCGCGCGTACGTGTCCTGGCTCGAGCGTGGCCTGGGGTCGAGGTTCCAGGTCAAGGTCAAGCGCCTGTCGACGGACGGGACGACGTGGGAGCCGGTGGGCGGGCCGATCAACGCGTCCTCCCAGGAGCCGAGCCCGATGCCCCCGCTGCCCGGCCCGACGCGCTACGACGCCGATGAGCCGCAACTGCACTCGTCGGGGACGGCGCTGTATGTGACCTGGACCGAGTTCGACGGCTCCCGCAATCAGGTTCGCGTTTCGCGGTACAACCCATCGACCAACACCTGGCAGGAGATCGGCGGCGGCGCGCAGCCGATCAATCAGCCGGGTGGAGGCGGCGCCACCCATCCGTCGCTCACCACGATCAGCGGCGTCCCGTACGTCACCTGGGCGCAGGGCGGTCAGATCCGCGTCTCGCGCATGCGTGGCGACGGCTCGGGCTTCGACCAGGTCGTCGGGGGCGAATCACCGGTGCTGCGCGACCCGTCGGCGCGCGGCGACCGGCCGGTCATCGCGAACATCGGCGACAACGCCTGGGTGTCCTGGCGGCAGTGCCCGTCCGGACCTTGCGGTTTCAACGATCCCGCCGACGTGCGCGTGGCGCGTCTGAACCGTCAGGGGACGGCGTTCCGCGAGCCGATCGCCGGTGCGGTCGAGCCGTCGGGCGATCCACGTTCGCAGGACCTGGCGAACATCAACGGAGTGCCCTACGTCGCAACGGACGCCGGTGGTGTCCGCGTGCAGCGGCTCGAGCCGGACTTCCTGGCCAGCTCGGCGCTGGCGACGTCAGACGGTGCCACGCTGCTGGCTCGGGTGCGTGGCTTCGGGCTGCGCTACCCGACGGGGTTCGAGGTCAACGGAACCCGGACGGCGACGCAGCCGCTCTCGGAGGGTGATGACGAGGACACGATCATGACGGTCGTCAACGGCCTCACGCCCAGCACGGACTATCTCTTCCGGCCGTTCTCGCAGGTCGGGTTCCTGCCGCTTGCCTTCGGAGCCCAGAACAGTTTCCGCACCGCGGCGCTCCCGGAGCCGGGGCCGACGGGTCCGACCGGTCCGACGGGCCCCGCGGGTGAGAACGGTCCGACGGGTCCCGCCGGTCCCACGGGCCCTGCGGGTGAGAATGGTCCGACGGGCCCTGCGGGTGAGAACGGTCCGACGGGTCCCGCCGGTCCCACGGGCCCCGCGGGTGAGAACGGTCCGACGGGTCCCGCCGGTCCCACGGGCCCCGCGGGTGAGAACGGACCGACGGGTCCCGCCGGTCCCACGGGCCCCGCGGGTGAGAACGGTCCGACGGGCCCCGCGGGTGAGAACGGTCCGACGGGTCCCACGGGTCCTGCGGGTGAGAACGGTCCCCCCGGCACCGAGGGTCCCGCCGGTCCCGCCGGACCCGCCGGTCCTACGGGTCAGGACGGTCCCGCCGGCGACGACGGTCCTACGGGTCCCGCCGGCGACAACGGCCCCGCTGGCCCCGCCGGTCCTACGGGGCAGAACGGTCCCGCTGGCCCCGCCGGTCCCGCCGGTCCCGCCGGTCCCGCTGGCCCCGCCGGTCCCGCGGGGCAGTCCGGACCGAGTGGAGCAGCCGGGCCGCAGGGTCCCGGGGGAGCCGACGGCGCCGCCGGTCCGGCCGGGGTGCCGGGCGAGGCCGGACCGATCGGGCCCCAGGGCGCGGCCGGGAGCGGATCCACGCCGCTGCTCGCCATCATCAAGCATCAGGCCCGCATCGGATCGCGCGGCCAGCGGTATCCGGTGCGCTACCTCTCGACGTCGTCGGGAGCCGCGACGCTCGAGCTCTTCCGTGGCCGGCGCCGGATCGCTCGCCGTCCGGGCACCGCCCGGATCGGGACGAACCGTCTGACCCTGCGCCTGCCGAAGCTCAAGCCGGGGCTGTACCGCATCCAGGTGCAGGTCACCGACGGAGCCGGCGAGACGGCGCGCGATCGGGCCGGTCTGCGCGTGTCGGCCAAGCGCCGCCGCTAATCGTCGAGGGTGTCGCCGGCGCCAGGTGCGCCGGCGGCACCACTCGCACCCGGCCGCATCCGGTCCAGCACCGCCCACGCGGCAAAGAGCAGGCTGCCCACCGCACCTGTCGCGGTGAGCAACGCGCCCGCGGCAGCCACCACGGCGACGCCGTTCGATCCCAGGATGAGCACCGCCGTCGCCGCGCCGAGTGTCGGGCCGACGGGCAGTAGCCCAACGGCTGCCGAGGCGATCAGCAGAGCGACCGCGTCGAAGACGGAGATGTCGACGCCGAGGCCGTGCAGCACGACGAGGTTGCGCACGACCTGTGCCCCGGTCGCGAACATGACGAGGCCGATGATCACGTTGCGACTCTGCAGTCCACGGAGCACGTCCAGCCCCTGCCAGAAACCGTGGCGGCGGTGGCGGACGAAATGCCCCGCCCCGGCGATGGCAACCGTCGTCGTCGCCACGATGAGCACAGCGACCCACCACGGCATGCCGAGCGGGCTGACGAGCGTGAAGGAGAGGATCGCCGCGAGCGCGATCTCGATCACGACGATCGGAAGCTCCGCCGCGATCAGCACGGACGGAAGCGGACTGTGGTCCGGCGCCGAGCGCCGCAACGCGGCGATGCGGACGCCGAGGCCGACCGAGCTGTTGAAGAGATTCCCGACGTAGCCGACGGCCGCAGCCCGGTACAGGCGGCGCCGGTCGACCCGGCCGCCCGCCGACTCCACGCAGACGTGCCACGCCTCGCTGCGGGCGAGCAGCCACACCACCTGGGTCGCGATGGCGACGGTGAGGGTCACCGCGGACGCACTGCCGAACGCCTCCACGAAGTCGTCGCGCTTGTTCCACAGGCCGGCAACGAGCGCACTCGCCACGATCAGCGTGCCGATCACGGTGGTCGCGAGGGGATGCCGACGCATCCAGCCCGGTCGCTTCGCGGGAGCGTCCTCGGGCGGCGGAAGTTCCGGTTCGGTGATGGTCACGATGCCTCGCCGGCGCCGCCGACCGGCTCAGGGTAGATCAGTGGCGAGCCCGCCGGGCTTCACCACGGTGGAGCCGTGGTCGACGGCGCGGAGCGGATCCTGTCAGGTGCCGGGCCGGGGTAGGCCCTGAGGGAACTTGCAATCGCATGGCCGGCCCGTATACGGTCGCCCGAGGCTGCGTGCTTGACCGCGGTCAGGGCCGCTTTGCCGGCGGCCGTCACTCGAAGACGAAGGGGATTAGATGCTGAGGAAACTCGGACTGTTGATGGCGGTGCTCGTGCTTGCGTTCGCCGTAGTTGCGTGTGGCGACGACGAGACGCCCGCCAGCGGCGAGTCGACCACCACGGAGACCACGACGACCGAGACCCCCTCGGACGAGTCGACGCCGGAAGATTCGGGCGAGGCCGAGGATCCGGCCTCCGGCGGCGCGCCCAGCGACGAGCAGGTCCAGGCCGCGGTCGAGCAGTGCAAGTCGACCATCCAGGCTCAGGCCCAGCTCTCGGACGGCCTCAAGGACGAACTCGAAACGCTGTGCGACAAGGCCGCCAGCGGCGACATCGAGGATGCCCAGGAGGCGTCCGTGGAGGTCTGCAAGAAGATCGCCGAGGAGCTCGTCCCGGACGAGTCCGCGCGTGAGCAGGTCATCGCCTCCTGCGAATCCGCAGCAGGCACGCCCTAACCCGGGGGCGACGGCGGCAGCCCGGTCCGCACCGGGCTGCCGCCCGACGCCATAACTTCCCTGCGGTGCCGCGCCGCGTGAGAATCACCGGGGGAGAGCTGATCGTCGACATCGAAGGCGAGGGGCCGCCGGTCGTCCTCGTGCACTCCGGCGTGACCGACGGCCGTCAGTGGGAGGCCGTTTCCGAGCTGATCGGCCGCCGTGCGACCGTCATCCGTTACGACCGTCGCGGCTACGGACGGTCCGTGAAGTGCAAACGCGGCCGCTACAGCGCGGCGCTCGACCTGCTCGAGCTGATGGACGGTCTCGGCCTGGAGCGCGTGATCGCCTGTGGCAGCTCCGCGGGCGGCCAAGCGGTGCTCGAGGCGGCCACGGTCGCTCCGGAGCGCTTCGCCCGGCTCGTGCTGCTCGCTCCGTCACTGAGTGACTGGGACTGGACCGAGTCCACCCTTGCCTACGGGGCCGCGGAGGAAGCGGCGCTGGCCGAAGGTGACGTCGATCGGGCCATCGAGCTCAATCTCGAGATGTGGGTCCGCGCGCCGGAGCACCGGGAGCCGGTCGCCGTGATGCTTCGGCGCGCTTTCGCGAACCAGCGCAAGCGGCCCTTCGCGGAGATCGAGCTCGATCCGCCGGCCACCGAGCGGCTCGATCGCATCCAGTGCCCGGTGCACCTGATGGTCGGCGAGCACGACATCGAGGAGTTCCGAGCGATCGCCTGGCACCTCGCCGATCGCATCCCAGGGGCGAAGGCCGAGGAGATACCGGGTGCCGGGCACCTCCTGGGGCTCGAACAGCCCGAGCTGGTGGCCGCCGCCATCTAGGCTCGTAGCCGTGCCTGAACAACGGAGCGTGAAGATCGGTGCCGACGAGCGGACCGGATGGTCCTCGGATCGTCCGCGGCGCGACAACGCCCCCGAGCGCAAGCCCGACATCTCCGTACGGGGGCGCGTGCTGGAGCCCACGGACCGTCTGCGCTACACGCCGGGCAGCCTCGTGCTGGTCGCGGCAACGGATGCCGCCGCCGCCGAGCGCTACCTCACCGGCATCCTCGAGGATCGCTCGGCACTGATCACCCGTGGCCGCGTGCGGCGGTTGCTGACCGGCCGGGTGCCCGCGGAGGCGCTCGAGGCCCAGGTCACGACCGTGCTCGAGGCCGCGGTCACCAAACGCCTGGGTGAGGGCGATGCGACCGTGCTGGCCCTTGACGGCTTCGAGGCCGAGGAGCGGGAGCCCTGGCTGCGCGCGGCTGCGGCCAAGCGGCGCCCGCGGCATCTGATCCTGCTCGACGGCTCTGCCGCCGACGAGGACCGCGAGGCGCTTGGCGAGCTGCGCAAGGCGCTCATGGCGGGCGGACTCGGCGACGAGGGGTTCCATACGGCGATCCGGCTCGGCGGCTCCTCCGCGGCGGAGGTCAAGAAGCTCGTCTTCCGGTCGCCTCCGCGCGACGAGTAGCTACAGACCCGGCGGGTGGCGGGCCACGAAGCCCGCACTCGAACGCATCTCGCTCGTCCAGCGCGTGCCGCCGCCGGAGAGGGCGCTCGTGTCGTAGCGGCGGCCGTCGACGACCATGTAGGCATGGCCGGAGTTGGCGTACATCGTGATGTGCTTGCCGGCGCCGGCCTCGCCCCAGCTCATGAAGCCGGTCGAGTCGAGCGGGCTTGAGACGAGCCCCGCCGCC
Source organism: uncultured Solirubrobacteraceae bacterium (assembly GCA_963781415.1). Lineage (GTDB taxonomy): Bacteria > Actinomycetota > Thermoleophilia > Solirubrobacterales > Solirubrobacteraceae > DATLGB01. The sequence goes on along the minus strand of CAWAFT010000002.1, from coordinate 906,271 downwards.
GCGAGCGCGTAGCTGAGGGAACCCGAGCAGTCGTAACCGCTCGTGATCGAGCCGTGACCGCCGCCGTAGATGTACGGCGTCGTGGCGATCTCGTTGGCGGCCGCGATGACCTTTGCCACCGCGCCGGACGCGTCGACGGAGGGTGCGGGAGCGGGAGGCGCCTCGTCGGCGGCGGTCGACACCGACGCAGCGCGGCGGGCGGCGGCGGCCTGCTCGCGCTCGATGCGCCGGATGCGGTCCTGAACCGAGCTGAGCTCGGATGCCGCGCCATCGCGCTCGCGGATCTGCGCGGCCTGCCGGGTCAGGAGCGCGTTGCGCAGGACGGCGGCGCGCCCCTGATCGGCCATCGCGTCCTGGGTCAGTTCGCCGAAGCGACGCCGCTGGCGCTCGAGGTCGGCCTTCTCCCCGGCGACCTCGGCGCGTGCGGTGCGCACGGAATCCAGCACGCGGGCGTTCTGGGACGCGACGCGCTTGAAGAAGCTGAGCCGGTCGATCAGATCCGGAAATCCGTTCGCGGTGAGGACCACGGTCACGACGTCCGGCGCGCCGGCCTTGTAGGTGTCGACGAGGTTGGCCGACAGCGTCGCGTCGGCCCGGGCGGCGCGGCGTTCGAGCCGCGCGAGTCGCACCCGGGTGATCACGAGTTCGTCCTGCGCCGCACGCAGCTCGGCCGTCAGGCGCGTCACACGGGCGTCGATGACGGCGAGGCGGCGCTCGGCGTCGGCCAGCCCGGCGCCGGTCGCCGCAATGCGGCGACCCTCCTCGGCGACCTGCGCGCGCAGCGCGTCGCGTTGCGATGACAGCGAGGACTGCGCCGGGGCGTCGGCGGTTGGGGCGACAGCGAACGCAGCCGCAGCGGCCGCGATCGCGGCGAGGTGACGAGACTTCAAGGTCGGCATGCAGAGCGCGCCGAGACCTCTCGACACGAGTCGGCGACCCTAGCGGGGCCGCCCCGAAACTCCTGCAATCTGCAATGAATCCTGCAGATCAGGCGAGTGCAACGGCGCGCCCACCGACGCGGATCGGCCCGTCGGGGCCGATCGAGACGCTGAGCAGGCTCGGCCGTCCCATGTCGTCCCCCTGGTGGACGGTGATCTCGGCAGGCGGGATCACCAGACGCAGTTCACGCAGGTAGGCGCCGAGCGCGGCGGCGGCAGCACCCGTGGCGGGATCCTCGACGACGCCGCCGACCGGGAACGGGTTGCGCGCGTCGAAGATGGCCGGCGGCGCGCCGGTGCACGAGCGCGACGGTCGTCCAGTCGCGGGCCTGCATGAGCGCGAGCAGGCGATCGAAGTCGTAGTCGAGCGTCGCAAGCCGATCCCGTCGTGCGACGGCGATCATCGGGTGGAAGGCGCCCGCGAAGCCCACGCGCGGTGGCAGCGACGGATCGAGGTCGCCCAGCTCCCACCGCAACGCCGCGACGATCTCCTGCGACGTCCGCGTCCGTCATCGCCCCGACACCGGGGCGCCACGCTCGTCAGCGTCGCGACGCCGTCGGACACCGTCACCGCCACGAGTCCCGCGGGCGTCCGCATCCGCCAGTCCCCGTCCCCCAGCGCCACCGCCGGTCGCGACGGTGGCGTGCCCGCAGAACGGCACCTCGGCCACGGGGCTGAAGTAGCGGACATCGAGATCGCGGCCCTTCGCCGCCGACCACGAAGGCGGTCTCCGAGTAGCCGACCTCGGCCGCGACGGCCTGCATGCGATCGTCTTCCCACCCTCGAGCGTCGAGCACCACGCCGGCCGGATTCCCGCCGTCCGGCGTATCGGTGAAGGCCGCGAGCCGCAGCACCTCGGGCATGGGAACGACTCTACGCCGAGATCAGGCGCGCGCGAAGCGCGACAGGGTGCGCTCGGCACTGACGCCGGCGAGGTGCTCTCGCCAGACGCGGTAATACGCCACCTCCTCGCGGGTGCGCAGCGGCGGGTCCACGGCGTGGCGCTCAGCCTCGAAGTCCACTTCGGAGACGGTCGCGGCCGTTGCCTCGCAGAGCACGTCCCGGGCGCCGGAACCGTCCCCGAACTCGGCCTTTACCCGCCACAGGAGATCGTCCGGAAGCCAGCCGGTGAACGCTTCGCGCAGCAGGGCCTTCTCGAGCCGGGTGGGCGTCGTGACCTTCTCCACCGCCGGGAGGCTGAGCGCCCAGCGGATGACCTCGAGGTCCAGGAACGGCACGCGCGCCTCCAGGCCGTGGGCCATGGTGACCCGGTCGCAGCGCTGCAGATTCAGATTGTGCAGCGAGCCGACCGTCCGCTCGAGCTCGGCGTGCAGCTCCTCGGGCGTGGCGATCTCGCTCATGTAGGCGTAGCCGGCGAACAGCTCGTCGGCGCCCTCGCCGGTGAGCACGACCTTGACGTGAGCAGCGGTCTCGCGGGCCAGCATGTAGTTGGGCACAGCGGAGCGGACCAGGCCGGGGTCGAAGGACTCGATCGCCCGGACGACGTCCGGCAGGGCGGCGAGTGCCTCGTCGGCGGTGTAGGTGAACTCGCGGTGTTCCGTGCCGAGATGCTCGGCGACCCGCCGCGCGGCGGCCAGGTCCGGTGAGGAAGGGGTGCCGACGGCGAAGGTGCGCAACCTGGTCCCGTTGCGCTCGCACCACCGCGCCGCGATGGCGGCGACAAGGCTCGAGTCCAGCCCGCCGGAGAGGAAGACCCCCACGGGCACGTCGCCCATCATCTGCCGCTCGACCGCGCGGATGAGCACTGCGCGGGTGCCGGCCACGAAGTCCTCGTGCGGGGGCGCGAGGGCAACGGCGGGCACGGCGGAGGCGAACCGGACCAGCCCGTCGTCCGGTGTCCACGCGCAGCCGGGCGGAAACGGCTCGACCCGCGGCTGCCAGGCCGCGTCGAAGGCGTGCATCTCCGAGGCGAAGCGGACCGGGTCGCCGGGCGCGGCCGGCGGGGTCCAGTACAGGGGCTTGATGCCAACGGGATCGCGGGCGGCGATGAAGCGGCCGTCGTCAGCGGCCATCACGAAGGCGAACATGCCGTTGAGCCGGGCGAGCGCCGACGGCCCCTCCTCGGCGAGCAGGTGCAGCGCCACCTCGTTGTCGGAACCCGTGACGCGTTCGGCGTCGAGCTCGACGTGCTCGTGGTTGTAGACCTCGCCGTTCCCGACCAGGTAGATCCCACCGTCGGCGTTCACCAGCGGCTGGCGGCCGCCGGCGAGATCGACGATCGACAGTCGGGTGTGGCCGAGCCAACCGTGGTCGAGTGCGACGGAGCCGCTGTCGTCGGGACCGCGATGGGTCAGACGTTCCAGCATCCGTTCGAGCTCGTCGGCTGACCCACCGCCGTGCTGGGCAACGATTCCGCACATATGTTCGGGCTCGTCTACCCGTTCAGGGCGGCCACTGCACCCGCGGGCGGCCCGTAGGCGTCCGGACGGCGGTCGGCGACGTGGTCGATGTGACCGCGCATGGCCCCGATCTCCGAGGCCACGTCGACGGTGGCGACGGCCAGTCCCTCGCCCGCGCCCGTGCGCGCCCGCACGACCCCGTCGGGGTCGACGATCTTGGCGGCGCCGAGGAAGTGGCGCGGTCCCCAGGCGCCGGCCTGGTTCGAGGCGACCCAGACGACCTGGTTCTCCACCGCGCGCACCGCGTCGCAGAGATCGAAGTGACGCGTCTGACGATCGTCGCGCGCGTGCGCGGCTGGATCGGTGCGGTCGACGGGCCAGGCCGCCAGCGCACAGACGATCTCGGCGCCATCGAGGACGAGCGCGCGGGCGGCCTCCGGGAACAGCTTGTCGTAACAGATCATCATGCCGACGCGGCCGACCGGGGTCTCGAAGGCGGCGAAGCCGTCGCCGGCTGCGAAGGCGAACCGTTCGGCGGGCGGGAGGTGCACCTTGCGCTGATGGCCGAGGATGCCGCCACCGTGCACGCACGCCGCCGACGAGTACAGGCCATTGGCGCCCCGCTCCGTGTAGCCGACGCACACCACCATCTCGCCCGCCATCCGTGCCACCGCGGCAAGCTCGGACCCGTCGGGGTCCAGCCCGGGGGGCAGGTCGAGTCCGGGGTCCTCCTCGGGGAGCGGCTCGCGCAGATATCCGCCGAGCGCGCACTCCGGCAGCACGAGCAACTGCGCTCCCTGCCGGCGGGCGTCCGCGATGAGCATGCTGATGTGAGCCAGGCACGCGTCGACATCGCGTACGAACGCGGCGGAGGCGGCGGCGATCACGGTGCTGGCCATGCCGCCATTCTGCGCTACCCAGCGGCCCCTTGACAAGGCCCGGAGGCCAACATCGGCGCGGCGCTCTGCGCCGTGTGGCCTACCGCACGTCGAAACGGATTCCGGCGCGCATGAGCCTGGCGCGCAGGGCGTCGCCCATCGCCTGGGCGGTGGTGACCTGGCCGGCCACGACCGGCAGGTCGTCGTGGGCCAGACAGAGGGCTGCCTCGGCGAGCATCTTCGACGTCTCGCCGTAGCCCGGGTCGCCACCGGAGACCTCCGTCTCCACGCGCTCGCCGCCGCCCTGACCCACGAACCGGACCTTGAACCACCCCTTCGCGCGCTGCTCGGGGGAGGGGCCGGTGCCCTGCGGGACGCGCGAGGAGATGAGCCTGCGCGCGGGTGGGATCTGGGCCAGCGCGAACAGCGTTCCGACGCCGCCGGCGAGTCCGGCGGCGGCCGGGAGCCGCTTGACGGCGATGTAGGGGGCGTAGGAGAAGTCGGGGCCGTAGCGGTCGAGCGCGAGCGCGGACTGGCGCACGATCTGCGGGTCGATGGTCGGCATGGGAAGCAGCCAGCCGACCCCGGGCTCGCGGCGGGGCCGCCCAAGCACCGCCCGGACGCGCCGGCCGGGTGACGCGGGTTCCATCTGCCGGCGCTGGGCGAGGACCTTCTGCCCCTGCCGGTAGCGGCCCATGATCCCGAGGGCCGACGCGACCGTGCCGCCCGACGCGTTCCCGCCGGCGCGCACGTAGCCCTCGATGGCGATCGGCACCCCCTCGGGCAGCTTCCCGACGGTGAAGTGCACACCGAGGTCGTGGGGAATCGAGTCAAAACCGCAGGCATGGATGATGCGCGCGCCGGTCTCTGCCGCCTTCGCGTGGTGGCGGATGTACATGAGGTCCATGAACTCCGGCTCGCCCGTCAGGTCGACGCAGGCCGTTCCCTCGGCGGCGCAGGCCTCGACGAGCGGCTCGCCGAACTCGATGTACGGCCCGACGGTCGTGATGACGACCTTGGTCGAGGCGGCCATCGCTCGCAGCGATTTCGGGTCCGAGGAGTCCGCGACCACCATCGGCACGTCCGCGCCGATCGCCTCCATGGCCTTGGCCAGCTTGTCGCGGTTGCGACCGGCAACGGCCCAGCGTGTCCCGGCGTCGGCGTGCTCTGCCAGGTACTGGGCGGTGAGCGCGCCGGTGAATCCGGTCGCGCCGTAGACGACGACGTCGTGTTCGCGCTCGGCCATTCGGGCAGTATCACCAGCCATGGACGCCGACGTCACGCTGACCATCAACGGGGACGAGCACGTGCTCGTGCTCGACACGCGCACGACGCTGCTCGACCTGCTGCGCGAGCGGCTGCACCTCACCGGCTCCAAGAAGGGCTGCGATCACGGCCAGTGCGGGGCGTGCACGGTGCTGATCGACGGGCGCCGTGCCAACGCGTGCCTGATGCTCGCGGTGGCGTGCGACGGCGTCGAGGTCACCACGATCGAGGGCCTGCAGGGCCACCCCATGCAGGACGCCTTCCTCGAGCACGACGCCTTCCAGTGCGGGTACTGCACCCCGGGACAGATCGTCTCCGCCGTCGGCCTGCTGGCTGAGCAGCCCGACCCGTCCGAGGCCGCGGTCCGCGAGGGCATGAGCGGCAATCTCTGCCGCTGCGGGGCCTACGCCAACATCGTCCCCGCCATCCGGTCGGTCGCATGAGGGAGTTCGCCTACGAGCGTCCTGCGGACGCGGAGGCGGCCGTCGCCGCGGGCGGCACCTACCTCGGCGGCGGGACCAACCTCGTCGATCTCATGAAGCTCGGGGTCGCCACGCCCGACCGGCTCGTGGACGTCTCGCGCCTCCCCGGGAGGATCGAGGAGCGCGCCGGCGCCCTGCACGTCGGCGCCTCGGTGCGCAACGCCGATGCCGCGACGCATCCCCTCGTGCGCGAGCACGCACCCCTGCTGGCCAAGGCCCTCAGATGCGGCGCCTCCGGGCAGCTGCGCAACATGGCCACGATCGGCGGCAATCTGCTCCAGCGCACGCGGTGCGCGTACTTCCAGGACGTCTCGAAGCCGTGCAACAAGCGCGAACCGGGGTCGGGCTGTCCGGCGCTCGCGGGCGAGCATCGCAACCTCGCGATCCTCGGTCACTCCGAGTCCTGCGTGGCCACCCATCCCGGGGACATGGCGGTCGCGCTGACCGCGCTCGGCGCCAGGGTCCACGTGCTCGGGCCCGCGGGCCCGCGCACCATCGCGATGCCGGGACTGCACCGGCTGCCGGCCGACTCCCCGTCGCGCGACACCATCCTCGAGCCCGATGAACTGATCACGGCGGTCGAGATCGCCCCGGCGCCCGGCCGCGGCCACTACCGCAAGGTCCGCGACCGGTCGTCGTACGCCTTCGCGATCGTGTCCGTCGCCGCCCAGCTCGACATTCGCGACGGCGTCATCGCCGACGTGCGCCTCGCCCTCGGCGGCGTCGCGCACATTCCCTGGCGAGCCGAGACCGCGGAAACGCAATTGCGCGGCAACCGATGTACACCGCAGGCGCTGGCGGCGGCGGCCGACGCCGAGCTCGCTCAGGCCCGTCCGCTGCGCGACAACGCGTTCAAGGTCAAGCTCGCCCGCAACCTGATCGTGCAGACCCTCATGGAGCTCACGTGAGCGTCCTCGGTCAGCAGGCGATCGGAACGCCGCTCGAGCGCGTCGAGGGCCGGGAGAAGGTCGAGGGCCGCGCGCAGTACGCGGCCGAGCACAACCCGGACGGGATCGTTCATGCGGTGATCGTCCAGTCCTCGGTCGCGAAGGGAGCGATCAACTCGGTGGGCGAGCTCGACGATGCGCTGCTCGTCCTCTCCCATCGCAACGCCCCGCGCATCGAGCGGGTCGCCGACGGCGAGCTGTACGTCCTGCAGGACGATCGCGTGCGCTACCGGGGCCAGGTCATCGCCTGCGTCGTCGCCGAGACGCTCGAACGGGCAAGGGCGGGTGCCGAGCGCCTACAGGTCGTTCAGGCCGCCGAGCCCCACGACGTCGTGCTCACCCCCGGGCACCCCGGCTTCTACGTGCCAGAGGGCGTCAATGGCGGGTACGAGACGGATTCGGTCATCGGAGAGCCGCGCTTCGACGAGGGCGTCGTGGTCGACGCCACCTACGGAACTCCTGCCTACCACAACAACGCCATGGAACCACACGCGTCCGTGGCCCAGTGGCTCGACAACCGCCTGATCGTCAACGACTCGACACAGGGGGCCTGGTCGGCTCACGCCACGCTCGCACAGGTCTTCGGCCTCGACCCCGAGGCGGTCACCGTGGTCGGTCCGCACGTCGGCGGCGGGTTCGGCTCCAAGGGGACGCTGCGGCCCCACACGGTCGTCGCCGCGATGGCCGCGCGCGAGCTCGGGCGCCCGGTGAAGCTCGTAGTCACCCGCCGACAGATGTACGCGTTCACGGGTTACCGGACGCCCACGATCCAGCGGGTCCGCCTCGCGGCCGGCGCCGACGGGCGCATCACCGATGTCTCCCACGAGGCCTTCAGCCAGACCTCGCAGGTCAAGGAGTTCACCGAGCAGACGGCGACGGTGGCGCGGGTCATGTACGGCGGGGCACGGCGCCGGTCCACGCACCGCGTCGCCGCGCTCGACGTCCCGACGCCGAGCTGGATGCGCGCCCCGGGGGAGACCCCGGGCCTGTTCGCGCTGGAGTGCGCCATGGATGAGCTCGCCGTCGCCCTCGACATCGACCCGGTCGAGCTGCGCGTGTGCAACGACCCCTCCGAGCACCCGGAGTCCGGCAAGCCTTGGAGTTCGCGCAACCTCGTCGCCTGCCTGCGCGAGGGGGCCGAGCGCTTCGGCTGGGCCGAGCGGCACGCGCGTACCGAGGGGCGCCGCCGGATGGGAATGGGCGTGGCCGCCTCCATGTACCCCGTCTACCGTGCGCCGGCGTGGGCGCACGCCAAGCGCGAGCAGGACGGCAGCGTCACGGTGCGCATCGCCGCGGCCGACATCGGGACGGGCGCGCGGACCGTGCTGACCCAGATCGCCGCCGACGCGCTCGGCACGCCGCCACAGCACGCCCGCGTAGAGCTCGGCAACTCCGACTTCCCGCGGGCCGGGGTCGCCGGGGGATCGATGGGAACCGCATCGTGGGGGTCCGCCGTGCACGGCGTGTGTCGGCGCCTGGTCGAGGAGGGCGGCGAGGAGGCCTCCTATGACACTCGCGAGGAGCTCGACGCGCTGGAGGACTACGCGCGGTTTGCCTTCGGAGCGCAATTCAGCGAGGTCGCCGTCGACATCGACAGCGGGGAGGTGCGGGTGCACCGGCACCTCGGTGTGTTCGCGGCCGGACGCATTCTCAACCCGCGCACGGCGCGGTCGCAGTTCATCGGCGGCATGACGATGGGGATCGGCATGGCGCTCATGGAGGAATCGATCGTCGACCGCGAGTTCGGAGATTTTCTCAACGGTGATCTTGCGCAGTACCACGTGCCCGTCAACGCCGATATCCGCCAGATCGAGGCGGCGTGGATCGAGGAGGATGATCCCCATCTGAATCCCATGGGGAGCAAGGGAATCGGTGAGATCGGCATGACCGGCGCGGCGGCCGCAGTGGCCAATGCGGTGCACCACGCCACGGGCACCCGGGTGCGCCGACTCCCCATAACCGTGGAAGCGGTTCTATAGGGTCCAGACCTTCCAGAGGAGGAAACCCCCGTCGTGCAGCACGAAAACAAGCCAGCGGTCTCGCTCGAGTTCCGCGAGGCGACCAAGGTCTATCCAGGCTCGGATGAGCCGGCAGTTGACAAGCTCTCGCTCGAGGTCGCAGCGGGTGAGATCTGCGTGCTCGTCGGCCCTTCGGGCTGCGGGAAGACGACCGCCATGCGGATGGTCAACCGCCTGATCGACATCACCGATGGCGACATCCTCATCGACGGCTCGAGCGTGCGCGACCGCAAGCCCTCCGAGCTGCGTCGCGAGATCGGCTACGCGATCCAGCAGATCGGCCTCTTCCCGCACCGCACGGTGGGCCAGAACATCGCCACGGTGCCGAGACTGCTGGGCTGGGACAAGGACCGCATCCGGGCCCGCGTCGACGAGCTGCTCGAGCTGATCTCACTCGATCCCGAAGAGGTGCGCGACCGGTTCCCCTCACAGCTCTCGGGCGGCCAGCGCCAGCGCGTCGGCGTCGCCCGCGCGCTCGCCGTCGATCCGCCGGTCCTGCTGATGGACGAGCCCTTCGGCGCGATCGACCCGATCAACCGCGAGCGCCTGCAGAACGAGTTCCTGCGCCTGCAGGCCAAGCTCTCCAAGACGATCGTCTTCGTCACCCATGACATCGACGAGGCGATCAAGATGGGCGATCGCATCGCGATCCTCCAGCGTGGCGGGCACCTCGCCCAGTACGCCGCGCCGGCGGAGATGCTCACCAACCCGGCCGACGAGTTCGTCGAGCAGTTCGTGGGTTCGGATCGCTCGCTGAAGCGGCTCGCCCTGCAGCGCGTGCGTGACGTCGACCTGCTGAAGGTTGCGACGGCACGGCCCGGGGACAACGTGCGCCAGCTGCGAACCGCGATGGAGGACACCGACTTCAACGACCTGGCCATGCGCCTTGACGCGAAGGGCTGCCCGGCAGCGTGGCTGCGCGAGCGCGATCTGCAGGCGGACGTCGTCGGCGAGAACGCCGGGGTGCCCGCCGAGCTGGTGCTCGACCTCGACGACATCCTGCGCGACGCGCTCGGGGACCTGCTCAGCGTCGAGTCCCGGTACGCCGCCGTGCACGGTCCCGACGGCAAGCTGGCCGGCGTCTTGAGCATCGACGTCATCGCGCATGCGCTCAACCTGCCGACGGATTCGGTGCCCCGCGCGAGCGAGCTGGTCACCGAGTGATCTCGGTCTTCGCTCAGCTGGGCGATGAATTCTTCCAGGAGCGCACGGGCGCGGGCTGCGTACAGGAGAACGGCTTCTGCCCAGGGTGGATCGTCGACAACCTGCATCTCTACCTCGGTCCGCTGGGCGAGCACGTCTTCCTGACCCTCGTCCCGCTGACGATCGGGTTCGCGATCGCCTTCTCCCTCTCGATCGCCGCCCACAAGAAGCGCTGGCTGACCGGGCCGTTCACCGCGATCACCGGAACCCTTTACACGGTCCCCAGCGTCGCAGCCTTCTTCCTGCTGCTGCCGATCACCGGCCGCGGCAACCTCACCGCGATCGTCGCGCTGACGGCCTACACCCTGCTCATCCTCTTTCGCAACATCACCACCGGCCTGCGCAACGTGCCCGAGGACGCCATCGACGCTGCCCGCGGCATGGGCATGACCGACAACCAGATCCTGCGGTCGGTCGAGCTGCCGCTGGCGATGCCGGAGATCGTCGCCGGCGTCCGGATCGCCTTCACCACCACCGTCGGCCTGGCCACGCTCGCGTTCTTCGGGGGCGGCGGCGGCCTCGGCGAGCAGATCTACTCCGAGAAGGCCGGGACGGGCGGGTTGTTCTTCAAGTCGAACGTCGTGGTGGCGGGCGGCCTCGCCGTCCTGCTCGCCGCGGTTGGCGACCTGTTCGTGCTCGCAGGCCAGCGCGCCGCGCTGCCATGGCGCCGGGTGGCGAGGGCCTGATGGCGCTCGACTGCTCCTCCGTCGCGCCGCAGCCCGCCTTCCAGGATGCCGTCGAGCTGATCTTCAAGGCGCGCGAATCGATCTCGGGCGGTGTCTGCATCGGTGGCCTCGGCGAGTTCGGCGAGCTCGCGCTGGTGCATCTGCGCACGAGCGTGATCGCCATCGCCATCGCGGTCGCGATCGCCATGCCGATCGGCCTCTACCTCGGTCACATCCGCAAGGGGGAGTTCCTCGCGGTGTCGGTCTCGAACATCGGGCGCGCCGTGCCGTCGCTGGCGCTGCTGGCGTTCTTCGTCGCGTTCGTGGGCGTCGGGCTGCTCAACGTGGAGCTCGTGCTCACGCTGCTGGCGATCCCGCCGATCCTGACCAACACCTACGTGGGCGTCCGGCAGGTGGACGAGGACATCGTCTCCGCGGCGCGCGGGGTGGGCCTGACGGAGGGCCAGATCATCCGCCAAGTCGAACTCCCGCTGTCGATTGCGACGATCTTTGCCGGCGTCCGCACGTCCGCGGTGGCCGTGGTCGCGACCGCCACGATCACGCCGCTGGCCAACGTGCAGTCCCTCGGGACGCCCATTCTCGAGCCGCAGACGTACGGCCAGGCGGGTCAGCTCGCAGCGGCCATCGTGGTGGCTCTGATCACCCTCAGCGTCGACCTCGGGATCGGCGCGATCGCCCGCGCCTCGACGCCCAAGGGCATCACGGCGACCGCGGTACCAAAGCGTCCACGCAAACGGTTCTCACTCGGTATCCCTGCAAGAACGGAGACATAGCTGTGCCCAAGATCATTCGCGCGCTGAGCGCACTGCTCACCATCCTCGTCGTCGGCTTCGCTCTAGGAGCGTGCGGTGGGGACGACGAAGCACCCGCCGGTGGCGGCGGATCCACGCCGGAGGCGTCCACGCCGACGGATTCGGACGAGGGCGGTGCCGCCATCACGGCCGACCCGGCCAACAAGGGCAAGTCGTTCACGGTCGGCTCGAAGAACTTCGCCGAGCAGTACATCCTCGGCGAGATCTACGCGCAGTCGCTGGAAGCTGCCGGTTTCGACGTCAAGAAGCAGCTCGACCTCGGTTCGGAGCAGATCGCCTTCAAGGCGCTGCAGAGCGGTCAGATCGATGCCTACCCGGAGTACACCGGCACCGCGCTGACCTCGTTCTATCGGGTCAAGATCGACCAGATCCCGCGCGACGCGCAGGAGTCGTTCGACGTCCTCAAGGAGAAGGCGGCGGGCGATGACATCACCGCGCTGCCCCAGACCCCGTTCCAGAACACGTTCGTCGTCACCTCTACCAAGGAGACGGCGGAGAAGCTGGGGAACCCGACGACGCTGTCCGAGCTCGCCGAGGCCGGCGGCACTGACGTGTCCATCTCCGGGTTCCCGGAGTGCCGCCAGCGCACGGACTGCCTGCTCGGCCTCCGCGACGTGTACGACTGGAAGCCCGAGTTCGTCTCCTCGCAGGGCAAGTTCGAGGATCTCGACCAGGGCCAGGCCGATCTCACGTTCGGCTTCGGCACCGACGGTGAGCTCGCCCTCGACAAGTACTACACCTACGAGGACGACAAGCAGCTCTTCCCGCCGTACTACATCACCTTCCTGGCGAGCGCGAAGGGTCTCGAGACCCTCGGCGAGTCCGGCCAGGCCGTCATCCAGAAGGTCCAGGAGCCGCTCACCGAGCGTGTCATGCAGGAGCTCAACTCCCGCGTCACGATCGACAAGCAGAAGCCCGAGGACGTCGCCGCCGAGTACCTGAAGTCGGCCGGTTTCGTCGAGTAGGAAGTCAGGACGGGCACCGTCCGCGGGCGCTTCGCCGAAGCGCCCGCGGGCCCCGCTCGCCTAGGTCTCGGTGGTGTCGGGCGGCGGGGCGGTGCCCTCGCGCAGCCACTCAGTGATGTGCGCATCCTCGATGCGGAAGGACACGTCCGCCTCCCCCTCGCACCCGGTGGAATCCGCTCCGTCCACGAGGCGAAAGGTCGCTCGCACGTAGCCGCCGCTGGCTTCCTGCGTATCGAGCAGCACCGCGCCGCAGGGCAGCGAGCGGTTGAAGGCGTTCACGCCGGAACGCTTGGTGATAGTCACCTTCGGACCGACGTTCGAGATGGTCACCGGCAGCGCGAAGAGCGCGTTCGCGGCCGCGTAGTCCCCTTCGCGCACCGCGTCCGTCCACGCCCGGATGACATCCGCGTCGCTGCGCGCGCTCGGCTGCGCCCTGTCACTCCCGCCGCAGCCGGCAAGGAGTGCGAGCGCCAGGATGGCCGGCCGGCTCCGCCGGACGAGCGCACGCTGCGGAGGGGCCACGAATAGCGCCACCCGCTCGACTCTACGAGCGCGGGCGTAGGCTGCCGCCATGCGCGCGCTCGGAATCCTGCTGGGCCTTGCCCTCACCCTCGCAGCATGCGGTGGCGACGGTGGCGGCAACCGCGAGTCGACGTACACACCGCCCACGCCGGAGCCAACGCCCGAGCACACCATGGAGGTCGTCTACGAGGCCCCGCGAAGTGCGACGGACGCCGAGGCGAAGCAGATCCTTCGCGCCGGCGGGCTCGACGGGATCGCGGAGCGCTTCACGAACGAGTTCGTCCTCCCCGTCGACATCACGGTGCGCGTCAAGAGCGGCGGCGGTTCGCCCTTCTACGACCCGAGCACCCGGACGGTCACGGTCTTTTACGGATTCGCCAACACCACGGCCGACATCATCAGGGGCGGGCAGCCCCAGATCACGCCCACGGAGCTCGGGACCCAGTGGGCGGCGGTCAACGACTTCATCTTCATCCACGAGCTCGGTCACGCCTTCGTGGACGTCTACGACATCCCGATCACGGGCCGGGAGGAGGACGCCGTCGACGGGCTGGCCACGGTGTTCTTCACCGACAGCGTCGAGGGCGGCGCGGAGTACGCCTTCGACGCCGCGGTCTTCTTCAGCCTGCTCCAGGACGTGCAGGGGGCGCCGGATGCGTCGCAGTTCGCCGACGAGCACTCGCTGAGCGTCCAGCGGGCCTACGACATCGCCTGCGCGGTCGCCGGTTCGAGCAACGGGACGATGCGGCAGATCGGCCGGTTGGGCATCCTGCCCCGCGCTCGCCTCGCGCGCTGTCCCGACGAGTACCGCCAGAAGTCCGGGGCGTGGCGGACGCTCCTGGAGCCGCACCTGCGCGATTGAGGGCTCCTCGCGGTTCTCCCGCGTGTCGAGGCGTAGGACGTCGACTCGCTCCACCCGTCCATGTCGAGGCGGGGGCGACAGGGCGAGACTGAAGACATGAGCGAGCGTGCACCGCAGATCGTCGCGTTCGGAGGGGGCGGGTTCTCGATGGAGGCCGGCAACCCCCTGCTGGACGACTACGTCCTGGCGCAGACGGATGTGGACCGCCCCAGGGTGTGTTTCCTGCCGACGGCGTCGGGTGACGCCGACCACTACATCGTCCGCTTCTACCGTCGCTTCGCCTGCGCCACGGACGCCAGCCACGTCTCGCTGTTCCGCCGTGACCGTGGCTGCGGCGCGGTTCAGGACAACGTCGCCGAGCATCTGCTCGAGCAGGACGTGATCTACGTCGGGGGTGGCAACGTCGTGTCGCTGCTGGGCACGTGGCGGGCGCACGGCCTGGACGGCGCGCTGGCCGAGGCATGGCGCCGAGGCGTAGTCCTCTGCGGCCTGAGCGCCGGCTCACTGTGCTGGTTCGCCGAGGCGCTCACCGCGTTCCACGGCGCCCCGAAGCGCGTCGAGGGGCTCGGGCTGCTGCCCTTCTCCAACTGCGTGCACTACGACGCCGAGCCGGCCCGCCGTGAGGAGTATCTGCGCTTCGTCGGCGACGGCATGCGCCCCGGGTACGCGGCGGACGACTCGACGGCGCTGCATTTCGTCGGCGACGAACTGCACCGCGTGGTCTCCTCCCGGCCGGGGCGGAGCGCGTACCGCGTCGAACCCCTGGGCGGCGCAGTCGTCGAGACGGCCATCGAGCCCCACTACCTCGGGACACCGATGATCGTCGCCGCGTGACGTCCGAGCCCACGATCCTCGCCATGGGCGGGGGCGGTTTCACGATGGAACCCGACAATCCCGCCCTCGACGAGTTCGCGCTCTCGCTCACGGAGACGCGCGAGCCGCGTGTCCTGTTCCTTCCGACCGCCTCCGGCGATCCGACGGCACAGATCCAGGCCTTCCATGCCCGCTACGCCGGGCGGGCCTGCCGCGCCGAGCACCTGTCCCTCTTCCGGCTGCACGGGGACACCCGCACGCTGCGCGAGCGCATCGCCGGCCAGGACCTGATCTACGTCGGCGGGGGCTCGATGCGCAACCTGCTGGCCATCTGGCGCGCGCACGACCTCGACACCATCCTGGCCGAGGCATGGGAGCACGGCACGGTCTTGTGCGGGCTGTCGGCCGGGGCGATGTGCTGGTTCGACGCCGGGGTCACGAAGTCCGCCGGCCCGCCCGAGCCGTTCGCGGGGTTGGGCCTGCTGCCCGGGTCGCTCAGCGTGCACGCCGACGGTGAGCCCGAGCGGCTTCCCGCCTGGCTCGAGGCGATCAGGTCGGGCGCCCTACCGGGCGGGTGGGCGGCGGACGACGGTGTCGCGCTGCTCTACCGGGGCACCGAACTCGAGCGGATCGTCTCCTCGCGCCCCGCGGCGACGGCGCTGCGCGCCGATGCGGTGGCCGGCGAGATCGTCCGCCGGAGGGTGCAACCCGAGTTGCTCGACGTGCGGCCACGGCGCGAGCTGCCCGACGATGTCCGCGAACTGCGCGAGACGCTCCGACGTCGTCGCTAGACGAGTCCGGCGCAGACCCAGTTGCGGGCGCCGGCTCCGCCGGCCCACAGCTGCGCGGCAAGTCGGTCCTGCTCGGCCTTGGGGGCCTGGTAGGCCTGCGGCGTGGAGCCGCCAAGCCCCTGCCAGGTGGACGGCAGGAACTGGTAGTAGCCGGAGGCTCCGGCGGAGTTGGGTGGCAGGTTCTGCCCGCCCGACTCGCACTGGACGATCGCCCACGGGATGGCCCACGGCCCGCCGGGGCCGGCGACGGAGACCGCCGCTCGGGCCTGCTCGGCCAGCAGCTTGCGCAGAGCTCGCTCGGCGTCTCGGCGTCCCGTGCGGGTCCGCGACAGTGCAGCCTCGCGCGCCGCCTGGGCCTCGGCGAGCGCGGCGCGCCGCCGGCGCAGGCCGTCGAGTACGCCAGAGAGCGCGTCGCGCCGGCGGGCGAGCGCGTCGGCCGCCTCCTCGCGCCTGCGGGTCAAGCCGGTGAGCATGTCGCGCTCGCGGTCGGCATCGGCGCGCGCGTCACGCACCCGCGCGAGCAGCCGTTCGTCGGCGCGCTGCACGCGCTGGAGGAAAGCGGCCGTCTCGAGGAACTCGCCGAAGCTACGCGCATTGATGACGACGGTGACCAGGTCGGGCTCGCCGTTGACGTAACGCTCGCGCAGCAGCGCCGCGAGCTTGACCTTGACTTGGCCGAGCCGGCGCTCCAGGCGTGCGAGGCGGGTACGCGCCGCCTCCAGGCGGATCGCCGTCTGCGCTGCCAGCGACTCCGCGGCGGTCACGGCCGCCTGGACCTCACCCACGCGTTCCTCGAGGGCGCTCACATCGGCAGCGGCGTCGCGCTCGAGCGCTTCCAGCTTGGCCACCGCTCCTTCGAGCGACCGCTCGGCGGTCTTGCCCTTGTCGATCCGCTCCCGCAGTGCTCCCTCCGATTGGGCGTGGGCAACCGAGGCCGCGCACAGGGCAGCCAGCACCGACACGAACGCGAACGCGCGCAAGCGGTCCACCGTAAGGACGGGGTCCAGGGAGGCCTGCAACATCGCCTGCGCACACCGGCTCTGGCTAGGGTCTGCGCCGTATGAGCTCGCTTGCCAGATGGTGCTTTCATCACCGGTTTCGTGTCCTGGGCGCGTGGGTGGCGGCGCTGGTGATCCTGGGCGGGCTGAGCGCGAACGCCGGGTCCGGGTACACCGATTCCTTCACGCTCTCGGGCACGGAGTCGACCACCGCGTTCGACCTGCTCGGCGACCACTTCGCGTCGCAGTCCAACGATCAGAACCAGGTCGTGTTCGCAGCGGACTCGATCGCGGCGCAGCGCCAGGCGATCGACGCGACGCTCGCGGATCTGAAGGAGGTCAAGCACGTCACCGAGGTCTCCGAGCTCCAGGTGGCGCCGGAGGGCGAGGTCGCGTTCGCGGTTGTCACGATGGACGGCGAGCAGGCGATCGCCGATGTCCCGGTGGAGGCCTACGAGCATCTGATGGACACCGCGCAGGAGGCCAGCACCGGCGCGCTCCAAGTGGAACTCGGCGGCGCCGGCATCCAGCAGGCCGTGCAGAGCGCCGAGCAGGGCGGCACGAGCGAGTTCGTCGGGTTCGGGGCTGCTGCGGTGGTCCTGCTGCTCGCCTTCGGCTCGCTGTTCGCCATGGTCCTGCCGCTGCTCACCGCCGTCCTGTCGCTCGGCACGGCGCTGATGCTCACGGCGCTGCTCGCGCACGTGATCGACATCGCCACCTTCTCGCCCCAGCTGGCCACGCTCATCGGCCTCGGGGTGGGCATCGACTACGCGCTGTTCGTCGTCACCCGCCACCGCAACGCGATCAAGGCGGGCCGCACGCCCGAGCAGGCGTGCGTGCGCGCGCTCAACACGTCCGGCCGCGCGGTCCTGTTCGCCGGCGCCACGGTCGTGGTCGCGCTGATGGGGTTACTCGTCCTCGGCGTCTCGTTCCTCAACGGCGTGGCCATCGCCGCGTCGGTCACCGTGCTCACCGTCATGGCCGCGGCCGTGACGCTCATGCCCGCGTTCCTGGGGATGTTCGGGATGCGGGTCCTCAGCCGCAGGGAGCGTCGTCTGCTCGAGGCGGAGGGGCCGCGCGATCCCAAGCTCGACGGCCGCTGGCCGCAGTGGGCCGCCTTCGTGCAGCGCCATCCGATCCCGCTGGCGCTCGTGGCGCTGCTGGTCATGCTCGCGCTGGCCGTCCCCGCGCTCAACCTGCGTCTCGGTGCCTCCGACGCAGGCCAGGACCCGCCGTCGTCGACGACGCGCCAGGCGTACGACCTGCTCGCGCAGGGGTTCGGCCCGGGCTTCAACGGGACGTTCCAGATCGTCGCGGAGACGCCGGGCGGAAGGGCGGACCTCGCCGAGGTGCAGGGGCTCGCCGACGCCCTCGCGGACACGCCGGACATCGCCGACGTCAGCCCACCGGTGCCGTCGCCCGACGGGGCGATAGCGCTGATCACCGCGCGGCCCGCGACCGCCCCCCAGGATGAGGCCACGAGCCTCCTCATCGCCCGGTTGCGCACCGAGGTCGTTCCCCGCGCCTCGGGGGGGCTCGACGTCCACGTCGGCGGCATCACCGCGATCTTCGACGACTTCTCCGACGTGCTCACCGCAAAGCTGCCGCTCTTCATCGGCGTCATCGTGCTGCTCGGCTGCCTGCTGCTGATGCTCGCGTTCCGCAGCATCGTGGTGCCGCTCACCGCGGCGGTGATGAACCTGCTCGCCGCCGGCGCGTCCTTCGGCGTGGTAACCGCCATCTTCCAGGAGGGCTTCCTCGCGGGGCCGCTGGGCGTGGGGGAGGGTCCCGTCGAGGCGTTCCTGCCGGTGTTCCTGATCGCGATCCTCTTCGGGCTCTCGATGGACTACCAGGTGTTCCTGGTCAGCCGCATGCACGAGGAATGGATGCGCACGCGCGACAACGCACTCTCGGTACGCGTCGGCCAGGCCGCCACTGGCCGGGTCATAACCGCGGCGGCGACGATCATGATCTGCGTCTTCGGGTCCTTCCTGCTGGCCGGGCAGCGCGTGATCGCCGAGTTCGGGATCGGTCTCGCGTCGGCCGTCCTGCTCGACGCCTTCATCCTGCGCACGATCCTCGTGCCCGCGGCGATGCACCTGCTCGGCGACCGCAACTGGTGGCTGCCGCAGCGCCTGGATCGCGTCCTTCCTCGCGTGGCGGTCGAGGCGGGCGAGACCCGGTAGGAGACCTTTACCTGCGGGCGGTGCGGGTGTAGCGTCGGGATATCAACAACACAGGGGGGTTCAGATGGACCTTTACGCAATCCTGCGACGCAACGGCTGGCCGTCGGGCACCGAGCTCGAAACAGCGGCTGCGCGCTCGAGTCAGGTGGGCGATGAGGAGATGCCCGACGACATCCGCTGGATCCGCAGCTACGTGCTGGGCGAGGCCGACGGCGGGCTGGGCACGGTCTGCATCTACGAGGCCTCGAGCGCGGACGCGATCCGCAAGCACGCCGAGAAGGCCGACCTGCCGGTGGACGAGATCATCCCGATCGCCGACACCGTCGTCGTCCGCCCGGACCCGGAGCCGGCGGCCGCCTGAGATAGTGGCGGGGTGACCCGCCGCGAAGTCCGCACGCGCGAGGAAGCCCTCGCGGTGCTGCGTGACCCTGCGCGCTTCACGGTCGACGACCCGCGCTTCGCGACGGCGCGCGTGGTCGGCCCGAGCATGCTCTCGCTCGACGGAGCCGAGCACGATCGCCACCGCGCCGCCTTCGCGGCCGCGTTCAAGTCCGACGCCGTCCGCGGCCTCGAGCCGTTCGTGCGTGCGCAGGCGCTGTCTCTCGTCGACGCCTTCCCCGACGGCGAGGTCGAGCTGCGCACGGCGTTCGCCGGCCCGCTCGCCGCCGCCGTGATGGCGCGCATCCTGCGCATCGAGAACACCCCGGTCGCCGATGTGCTCGGCTGGTACGAGGCGATCGTTGCCGCCACCACCGACGCCTCCGAGGGGCGCGAGCCGGGGCCGGAGGGCGCCGTCGCCTTCGCCGCGCTGGCGGCCGCGATGGATCTGGAGCCGCAGGGCGAGCTGACCCGTGCCGAGGTGGCCAGCAACGCCGGGGTCCTGCTGTTCGGCGGGATCGAGACCACCGAGGGAATGATCTGCAACGCCGTCTGGCATCTGCTCACGCACCCCGAGGCCCTCGCCCGCGTGCGCGAGGACCCGGCGCTCATTCCCGCCGCCGTCGAGGAGTCGCTGCGCCTGGAGCCTGCGGCGGCGGTCGTCGATCGCTACGAGTCCGGAGGCGGTCCGATGGTCGTGGTCTCCCTGCGCGAGGCCAACCGCGACCCAGCGACGTTTCCGGACCCCGACGCGTTCATCCTCCAACGCAAGAACGTGCGGAGCCACCTGACCTTCGCGGCGGGCCCGCACGTCTGCCTTGGCCTGCACCTGGCCCGGCTCGAGGCGCGCGTCGCGCTCGAGACCCTGCTGACCCGGCTGGATGGGCTCGAGCTTGCGGCGCCCTCCGCACCCGAGGGCGCCGTCTTTCGCAAACCGCCCGCCTTGCGGGTGCGGTTTCGGGGTAGTGACTGATCATCATGGCGCAAGCGAATCCCTCTTACGAACAGTCAAAGCAGGTCGCCGAGGAGAGCCGGGAGACCGAGTACAAGCAGCCCAGCTTCGGTCGCGAGATGTACCTCGGCGACTTCCAACTCGACCTCATCCACCCGCAGCCCGAGCCGGACGCCGAGCGCGTCGCCGAGGGCGAGGAGTTCCTCGGCCGCCTCCGCGCGTTCCTGACCGAGCGCGTCGACCCCCAGGAGATCGAGGAGACGGCGAAGATCTCCGACGAGGTGCTCCAGGGCCTGAAGGACCTCGGCGCGCTCGGGATGAAGATTCCCAAGGAGTACGGCGGTCTCGGCCTGACCCAGGTCTACTACAACCGTGCCCTGTCGATGGCCGGCACCTGGCATGCGTCGATCTCGACCCTGCTCAGCGCACACCAGTCGATCGGTCTGCCCGAGCCGCTGAAGACCTTCGGCTCCGAGGAGCAGAAGCGCGAGTGGCTGCCCAAGGTCGCCAAGGACCACGTCTCGGCCTTCCTGCTCACCGAGCCCGACGTCGGCTCCGATCCCGCCCGCATGGGGTCCACCGCCGTACCGACCGAGGACGGCTCGGGCTACGTCGTCAACGGCACGAAGCTGTGGGCGACGAACGGCGTCATCGCCGATGTCGTCGTCGTCATGGCGGTCGTCCCGAAGACGGAGGGCTCCAAGGGCGGCATCACCGCCTTCATCTGCCCGACCGACCTCGACGGGATCACGATCGAGCACCGCAACGAGTTCATGGGCCTCAAGGGCATCGAGAACTCGGTGACGGTCTTCAAGGACGTCGTCATCCCGAAGGAGAACGTGATCGCCGGGGTGGGCAAGGGCCTGCGCATCGCCCTGACCACGCTCAACACCGGCCGCCTGTCGCTGCCGGCGATCTGCGTCGGCGCCTCGAAGTACTCGCTGCGCATCGCGCGCCAGTGGTCCAACGAGCGCAAGCAGTGGGGCCAGCCGATCGGCAAGCACGACCCGATCGCGCAGAAGCTCGCCTTCCTCGCCGGGACGGCGTTCGGCCTCGAGGCGATGGTCGACGTCTCCAGCCGGCTCGCCGACGACGGGCGCGTCGACTTCCGCATCGAGGCCGCCATCGCCAAGCTCTACGGCTCCGAGCTGGCCTGGCAGGCGGTGGACACGATGGTCCAGGTCCGCGGCGGCCGCGCCTACGAGACGGCGAAGTCGCTTGCGGCCCGCGGCGAGAAGCCGATTCCCGCCGAGCAGATGCTGCGCGACATGCGCATCAACCGGATCTTCGAGGGGTCCACGGAGATCATGCACCTGATGATCGCCCGCGAGGCCGTCGACCAGCACCTCGCGATCGCCGGGGACATCCTGCTGGGCGACACAGGGCTCGCCGACAAGGCCAAGCTCGGCGCCAAGGCCGGCGCGTTCTACGCCAAGTGGTTCCCGTCTCTCATGTCAGGCAAGGGGCAGAACCCCCGTTCCTACGACGAGTTCGACGAGCTGGCCAAGCACCTGCGGTACGCCGAGCGCCACAGCCGCAAGCTGGCCCGGTCGACGTTCTACGCGATGGGTCGCTACCAGGCCAAGCTCGAGCAGAAGGGCGCTCTGCTGGGCCGCGTCGTCGACATCGGCGCCGAGCTCTACGCGATCGCCTGCGCGTGCACCTACGCGAGCACGATCGCCCGGGAGGATCCGGCCCGGCGCGACAGCGCCTACGAGCTCGCCGGCCTGTTCTGCGCGCAGGCCCGCCGCCGCGCGGACCGGCTCTTCGACGAGCTGTTCTCAAACGACGACGACGCGCAGTACGGGGTCGCGCAGAAGATCCTCTCCGGTCGCTACGAGTGGTTCGAGGGCGACGTCCTCGATCCCGCCGGCGACGGTCCGATGATTCCCGAGCGCGAGGCCACGGCCGCCGAGAAGTTCGACGACGGCAAGGTCCTGCAGGAGGCCGAGGCCGTCCAGTAGTTCAGCGCCAGGGCAGACGTGACGCCGAGCGCCGGTCCCGGCGCTCGGCGGCGTCGCCCAGCAGCCAGAACATGCCCGGCCACAGCCCGACGAAGAGCGCGCGACGCTCGGCGTTGCCACGCTCGTCCTGATCAACTGTCTTGGCTCGGATCCACAACATGATGCAGAAACCGATGTTCATGAGCGACGTGGCGTGCAGGACGCGCGAGATCATGCCGGCCACGCTACCCGGGGTGGGCGGCTGACGTGCCGCGCCGCCCCCCGCTGAGGCGCCGGCTGACCACCGCGGCGCGGTGGCCCGTCGGCGTCGCGTTCACGTCCTGGCGCTATCTCTGGCGGACGGTGCCCCTGCACCGGACGGAGGAGCCCGGGGACCGGGCGACCGACCTGCCGCCCGCGCTCCCCGCCACCGTCTCCCACGACGAGATCCAGGGCATCGACGACGGCGCGGGACCGCTGTTCCACCGGCGCTACCGGACGCGCATCCGCGACACCGCGCTCTCCCCGGCCGAACTGCTCGAGCACGTGTCGCGCGGCCCGGACTGGGCCGCGCCAACGGAGTTCGCCTCGTTCGAGAAGGTCAAGGGGGAGGCGGACGTCATGCGGGTCGGCGACGAGTTCGTGGTGCGGATGGCCGCGCCCTGGGACGGACCGGTGCGGGTGATCGAAAAGACTCCGGTGTCCTTCCGGATGGCCACGCTCGACACCCACCTGGAGGCGGGACAGATCGAGTTCCGCGCGCGCCGCGAGGGCGACCTGATCGTGTTCGAGATCGAGTCGTGGGCGCGCAGCCGCGATCGTTTCGTGCACCTGCTGTACGACCATCTGCGGATGGCCAAGGAGACCCAGCTGCACATGTGGGTCTCGACGCTCGAGGGGGTCGTGCGGCTGGCGGAAGGCAGGATGACCGGCGGCATCGACATCCACACCCGCAGGGTGGACCTCTGAGCCTCCGGCTCGCCGACCTCGAGGGGCTGCGGGTCAACTACGATCCCGACGCCCCGCACCGCCGCGAGGACGGCTGGCGCTTCGACGACTACCGCCAGCCGTTGGCGGCCGAGCCGCCCGGCGAGCCGGTCGAAGGGGGCTCCTTCCGGGCCGCGCAGCAGCTCCTTCAGTGACTATCAGGTGGCCGACCCCTCGATGGTCCGTGCCGAGTACGACGCCGACGTCCCGCTCGAGGGCCGCAACATGCTGCTCGAGCTGCGCTGGCACGGACTGATCCGCATCAAGTCGGGGGTGCGCGTGGGAGCCGTCATCGACGAGCAGCGCACCGAGGACGGCCGCCCTGTGCGCGTCTGGGGCTGGCCGTACATGACGCTCACGGGCCATCTCGAACAGGGACAGATGAACTGGGAGGTGTGGAAGTGGCTCGATACTGGCCAGGTGGAGTTCCGCATCCACTCCTTCTCGCGCATGGCGCCCGGCGGCAACCCCATCGTCAAGCTCGGCTTCCGCCTGGTCGGGCAGCGCTCCCGCCGCCGCTATCTGACGACGGCCTGCCGGCGCATGGCGCGGCTCACGGCATCCGCGGTGTCGGCATGAACGATCTCGCCGGGGCCGTCGAGCGCTTCGTCGCCGAGGAGGTGCTGCCCGACGTAGCGGAATGGGACCGCGAGGACGATCTTCCCGCCGCGGCGATGGAGCGGCTCGTCGCGCTCGGCGTCACCGGCGCGATGGTGCCCTCCGAGTACGGCGGGCCTGGGCTCGGGGTCGTCGACCTGGTGGCCGTGTGGCGCGCGCTGTCGCAGGGTTGGATCTCGCTCACCGGTGCGGTCAACCCGACCGGCCTGGCGACTGCGCTGCTCGTGCGCCACGGGACGGAGGCCCAGCGCGCGCGCTGGCTGCCGCCGATCGCCGCGGGTGAGGTGCTCGCGTCCTTCTCGATCACCGAGCCTCAGGCGGGCTCGGACCTCTCCCGCATCGAGACGCGGGCCACGCCGCATACCGAGGGCGGGTGGGTGCTCGACGGGACGAAGCGCTGGGTCGCCGGCGGCGCCTCCGCGCCGGTGATCTTCATGCTGGTCGGGGCCGACGGCGCCGACCGGCCGTCGTGCCTGGTGCTCCCCGGCGAGGGTCGCGGCGAGGAGGGGTGGATCGTCGGAGAGCTCGACAAGGTCGGGTACCGCGGGGTCGAGTCGGCCGCGTACCACTTCGACGGCTTTCACGCGCCTGGCGCGGAGATCCTCGGCGACGACGTCGGCGCGGGCGCGCGGCAGATGCTCGACGCTCTCGACGTCGGCCGCGTCAACGTGGCGTGCCGCGCGCTGGGGATCATGGACCGTGCGCTCGAGCGCGCCCTGACCGAGTCGCGCGAGCGCGAGATCGGTGACGGCGTGCTCGGCGACCACACCCACGCGCAGCTGCGGCTGGGCGAGATGATCGCCCGGCGTGCGGCCGTGGAGGCACTCGTGGCGCGCGCGGCGGTCGCCGTGGATGCGCGCGACGAGGCCGCACGCGAGCTCTCGACCGCGGCGAAGGTCGTCGCCTCCGACGCTGCCGTCTGGGCCGTGGACGCCGCCAGCCGGCTGGCCGCGAGCCGTTCCTACACCGCCAGCGACGAGCTCGCGCGTCTGCGCCGCGACGCACCGCAGACGCAGATCGGGGAGGGCGCCAACGACGCCCTGCTCTTCGCGCTCGCTCGCGGCCGCCTCTAGCGCGGCGCGGCGATCAGGCGCGTCCCACCGGCGGGCGAGAAGGTCACGTTGCGCCGCGCGACCCGCTCGGGTCTGTCGGTGACCGGCCGCAGCGCACGGGCGCGCAGCACCGCCGCCAGGACGACGCGCATCTCGAGCTCGGCAAAGGCCGCGCCTAGGCACCGCCGCACGCCACCTCCGAACGGGATCCAGGCGTAGGTCGCCGGTGCCTCGTCGAGGAAGCGCTCCGGCCGGAACGCATAGGGATCGGAGTAGGACTCAGCGCGCGTATGGGTGAGCCAGATGGCCGGGGTGACGTCGGTGCCCGCCGGGAGAGAGAGCGTGTCGGTCTCGAGTCCCTCCGCGAGCCGGCGGCCGGCGAGGGGCACGACGGGACGCAGGCGCAGCGACTCGGCCACCACCGCGCGCAGGTACGTCTCGTCGCCTGCGTCGACCTCCGCGGTCAGCCGGGCGGTCACGGCAGGGTGGCGCAGCAGCAGGTCGAAGGTCCAGGCCAGGCCGGTCGCGGTCGTCTCGTGCCCGGCGAGCAGCAGCGTCACGAGCTGGTCGCGGATCTCGCGATCGCTCATCGGCTCACCGTCCTCGAACCGTGCCTGCTTGAGCAGCGAGAGAATGTCGTCTCCGGCCTCCCCGTGGTCGGCGATCTCCTCGAGCAGCAGGGCGTCGAGTGCCTCGTTCTCCCGTTCGATGCGTTCCATCGGGCCGCGCACGCCGAGCCGGCGGGCGGCGAGCATGCCGAACTGCAGCCCGGGGGAGGCGGTGCGGTGCAACAGGCTGTTGAGCATCTCGGCCAGGCGCTCCCTGCGGCCGCGGTCCTCGACGCCGAACACCGCGCGCAGGATCACCTCGAGCGTGACGGCCTGCATGCGCGGGTGGACGGGGAACGCCCGATCGGTCGGCCACGTGGCGATCTCGCGTTCGGCGACGTCGCGCACGATCGGCTCGTAGGCCCGCATGCGGTCGCCATGGAAGGGCGGCAGCATCACCTTGCGCCGCTCGAGGTGCTCGGCACCCTCGAGCAGGAGGATCGAGCGCGCGCCCATGATCGGCCGCAGCGCGAACGTCCGCCCGGGCGGCAGGCCGTGACGGCGCTCGGTGTAGAGGGCGCGGATGGCGGCTGGGTCGCTCAGCATGACCATCGGCGTCTCGAAGCCGAGGAACATCACGCTGAAGGCGTCGCCGTAGCGCCGCCGGCAGTCCTCCAGGAACGCGATGGGGCGCAGGAGCCAGCGCGCCGTCTGGAGGGCGGGGGCCTGTGTGGGCCCGGGTGGCAGCGCGGTCATCTGGCACACCTTGGCACGCCCGGGCGGGTAGGAGGCCGACATGGAACTTGATCTGAGCGGAAGGGTCGTCGCCGTCACGGGCGCATCGTCGGGGATCGGGGAGGCGATCGCCGTGGCGTGCGCGGGCGCGGGCGCGCGCGTGTCGCTCGCGGCCCGGCGCGAGGATCGCATCACGGCGCTGGCCGAGCGACTCGGCGGAATCGCGATCGCCACCGACGTGGGCGAGGAGGAGCAGGCGCGGGCGTTCGTCGAGCGCACCGAGTCCGAGCTGGGCAAGATCGACGTGCTCGTCAACAACGCCGGCGTGATGCTGCTCGGCCCCATCGCCGGCGCACCCACCGACGAGTGGCGCACGATGCTGCACGCCAACGTGTTCGGTGTCCTCTACTGCACCCATGCCGCGCTGCCCGGCATGCTCGAGCGCGGGAGCGGGACGATCGTGAACATGTCCTCGGTCGCGGGCCGATTCGCCCATGTCGGATCCGGCGTCTACAACCTCACGAAGTTCGGCGTCAACGCCTTCTCGGAGAGTCTCCGCCAGGAGGTCACCGCGCGCGGCGTGCGGGTCGTGGTGATCGAACCGGGCGCCGTGGCGACCGAGCTGGTCGGCCACAACCGGGAGGAGGTCCGGGAGAACCTCGAGGAGCGCTTCAAGGGGATCGAGCCGATCGCGCCCGAGGACATCGCCAACGCCGTGCTCTACGCGGTCGCCCAGCCCGACAACGTTTCCATCAACGAGGTCCTGGTGCGGCCGACGACGCAGACCCGCTGACGATCCGCCGCACCAGCAGCGGCGCGATCAGCACCATCACGAACAGGCGCAGGGTCTGCACGGCGAGGATGAACGTCGTGTCGGCACCTGCCCCGAAGGCGGCGGCGAGCACGGCGTACAGACCGCCCGGCGTCGTGGCGAGATAGGCGTCGAGCAGCGGCACGTCGGTGGTTGCCGTCAGGCCGGCGGCGAGCCCGAAGCAGACGACCATGAGTCCCACGATCGCGCCGAACACGGGCACGAGCAGCCGGCCGACCTCGCGGACCGTCTGCGGGGTGAACTTCAGCCCGACCTGGAGGCCGATGCCGATGAAGGCGGCCTCCTGCAGCAGGCCGGGCACCGCGAAGGGTCCGAACGGCTCCGCGAGGGCGAGGGCACCGGCGACGAGGAGCGGGCCGAGCAGCACGCCCGCGGGAAGCCGGGTGGCACGGCCGACGACCACGCCCGCCGGCGCGGCGGCGACGGTGAGCAACCAGCCCGTCGTGTCCCCGAGCAGCGGCGCGGCCGGCGCGGACCCGCCCGAGCCCGCGCCGAAGGCCAGACCGGCGATGAGCGGCGTGGCGAGCACCACCACCAGGACGCGCAGGTACTGCATGAAGGCGACGAGCCGGTCGTCCGCGCCGAGCTCCCCGGCCATGGCGACGATGCCCGATGCCCCGCCGGCCACCATGCCGAGCACCGCAGTGGGCGGGTCGGCGTGGGCCCACCGGCTCAGGGCCACACCGGCCGCCAGCGAGGCGGCGAGTGTCCCGGCCGACACGAGGACGACAGGAAGCCAAGCGTCGGCAGCAGCCTCCAGCGACGAGGTCTGCAGGTACGCGCCGAGGACGACGCCGCACACGGCCTGCGCCGCCGTGAACACGGGCGGGGGGACGTCGGCTCCGCCGGGTCGCACCAGGGCGACGCCGAGCCCGACGAGCAGCGCGGCGAACAGATAGGACGAGGGGATGCCCGCCGCACCGAGCAGCCATCCGCTCCCGGCGGTGGCGGCGAGCAGGGCGGGCCAGCGGCCGGGCACGCCCCGAGGCTAAGGCGCGATGACCGCCTACGGACACTGCGGCCCCAAAGGCTTTATCGCGTGTATAGGCTCCTCGGCCGGTCGTTCCACCGCCAATGCGGACGACCAGCCGCCGGTCCAGGAGCCGGCGGTCCCCCCGTTATGAGGAAAAGAGGATGTATGCGCAAAGCGCTCGCGAGTCTGACACTGCTCGGCTCGCTCGCCATCTGCTCGCCCGCCTGGGCCGCGCAGACGACAGTTTTCGACGGCACCGGAGCCGACGGTTCCGGGCCCATCACCTGCACCGTGCAGAGCGCCGGCCCTGTCGCCGGTCAGCGCTGGTGCGGCTCGTCGAGTGGCCAGGCCACTCCCGTGACCGCGGTGCCGAGCTTCGACGGAACGCCGATTGACGTCTCTGTCGTGCTTCCGCCTGCCCCGGCCACCGGCGCTGACGGGAACTTCCCGGTCATCGGCGTCTTCCATGGCTACGGCGGCCAGAAGTACGACCACTCCGACGCGATCTACATCCAGCGTTGGGTCCAGCGCGGCTACGCCGTCATGACCCCGACGACCCGCGGGTTCTGGGGCTCGTGCGGCGTCAAGGTGCCGAGCAAGGCCGCGCCCTGCGACAAGGGCTACATCCACCTGCTCGCCAACGGCATCGAGGTCAAGGACATGCAGACGCTCTTCGGCCTGCTGGCCGACGAGGGCGTCATCAACCCGAAGCAGATCGGTGTCGTGGGCCAGTCCTACGGCGGCGGCATGGCGCTGCAGCTCGCGGCGCTCAAGAACCGCGTCTCCGACGAGAGCGGCACCCTCACGCCGTGGAAGAGCTCAGGCGGCAAGGATCTCGAGATCGCCGCTGCCGCGCCGGAGTTCGGCTGGAGCAACCTCACCTATGGGCTGATCCCCAACGGCGCCTTCTACGACTACGCGGCGCTGAACCCCTATCGCGGGCCCAACGGCGACCGCCGGGCGGGCATCGCCAAGCAGGGGTGGACGGAACGCCTCTACGGCGGTGGGCTGCAGACGGGCTTCTACTCGACCACGGACCCGCGCTACGACGTCCCCGGCATCCGTGCCGCGCTCGGCACGAACACCGCCTCCGGCGGACCGTATGACGGCGTCGCGAAGATCCAGGACGCGATCAACCAGTTCAGCGGGAACCACTCCGGCTACGGGGTCAACGATTCACAGGCGCCCGCGCCGACGATGATGGCCCAGGGCTGGAACGACGACCTGTTCCCCGTCTCCGAGGCGCTGCGTTATTACAACAAGACGCGCGAGAAGTTCCCGACCGCCCCGATCAACCTGTGGGCGTTCGACTACGGCCACACTCCGCGCGCGGCCATCAACACCGACAACGCGACCTCGCTGTTCGCGGCCGAGGGGTTCTACATGGACCACTACGTCCGCGGCATCGGAGCCGCGCCGGAGGATCCGGCCGGTGGCGTCAACGTGATCGCGAGCGGGTGCGCCGACGGCACGTCGAGCGCGGCCCCGACCTCGTCGGCACTCGTGCACGCCGAGAGCTGGGGCGACCTGGCCCAGGGTGAGCTCACCGTCACGAAGAACGACCCGGTCACGATTCCGGCGTCGACCACGACGGCGCAGGGCTTCCAGGCCTTTGGCCCGAACCCGCCGGCGACGACGATCTGCACGACGGCGGGTACGGCGGACACGCCGGGCGCTGCGGTGTACACCCTCGGCGCGCAGTCGGCCGACTACACGATCGCGGGCGCGACGACGGTCATCGCCGACCTCACGATCGCGGGTGCGAACGATCAGCTCGTCGCGCGTCTGTACGACGTCGATCCGACGGCGAGCACCGAGCGCCTGATCGCGCGCGGTGTCTACCGGCCGGTCGCCACGGGGACCGCGCAGGCGGTCTTCCAGCTCTCGCCGCAGATGTGGAAGGTCGTCAAGGGTCATCAGCTCAAGGTCGAGTTGCTGACCACGGACGCCCCGTACGTGCTGTCGGCCTCGGGGCAGAACCCGGTGGACGTCAAGAACGTCTCGGTTCGCATCCCGACGCTCGACGAGCCCGGTGCCGCGGGTGGTGCGGTCAAGGCCGCGGCGGCCAAGGTCCTGCCGGCGGGGTACACCCTGGCGCGGGACTTCAAGGCCGATCCCGTTCCGCTGCCGACGACCACGCCGGTCCCGACGCCGACCTACACGGTGCCGACGCCGACGCCGACCCCGACGCCGGCATATCCCGTCAAGCGCAAGCGGCCGGGTCTGAAGGTGATCGTGCGGCCCAAGAACGACAAGAAGTCGCCGTTCCGGTTCACCGCACGCGGCAAGGTGGTGCGGCCGAAGGGCATCGGCAAGGGCAAGGGGTGCAAGGGCTCGGTGCGGTTCACGCTGCGCCGCAAGGGCTCGGGCAAGCCGCTCTCCACCACGCGCAAGAGCGTGAAGAGCAACTGCAAGTTCAAGGTCAGGACGGGCTTCTCGAAGAACCGTCTGAAGAAGAGCCAGCGGGACAAGGGCAAGCTGAAGGCGATCGTCCGCTTCCAGGGCAACGCGGTCCTGAAGGGCAAGCGCGTCATCAAGCAGGTCTCCTACGGCCGCAAGGGCAAGAAGTAGCCCGAGCGCGCACCGGAGTCCGAGAGAACCCGAGAGGGCCGGCACGCCGGCCCTCTCGGCCGTTAAAGGGGTCGGGTCTCGGCACCGGACAGTTGATGGAGCCGGACGAGCCCGCCAGGAGGGTGCACCCGGGTCCGAAGGACTCCGACCCATCGATTCGTGAATGTCCGGCGCCGAGACCCGACCCCTTTAGTTTGGTAGGGTAATTAGGTGTGGAAACTATATTGTCGACAGGGGTGCTGGCCGGGGAGTTGCGGCTGGCGGTGACCCGGACGGCCCGACGGCTGCGGATGCAGGCGGGTGGGGCGTTGACCCCGACGCTGACGGCCGCACTGGCGACGGTCGCCCGTCACGGACCGCTGACGCCGAGTGAGCTCGCGCGGCGGGAGGGTGTGCAGCGGCCGACCGCCACGAAGCTGGTGGCGCGGCTGGAGGACGAGGGCTTCATCGCGCGGACCGAGGACGTCTCCGACGGCCGGTCGTTCGTGGTCGCGGCGACCGAGGAAGGGCGCGCGGTGCTCGCGGAGATGCGGGCGCGCAAGGATGAGTTTCTGGCCGAGCGCCTCGACGCGCTGCCGGCGGCCGATCAGGCCGTGCTGGCTCGCGCCGCGCGGCTGCTCGAGGGGATGCTCGCAGGTTGAGCCTCGCCCTCGGCCGCGCGCTGCACTCCCTGACCGTGCCCAACTACCGGCGCTACTTCGCCGGCCAGGTCGTGTCGATCTCCGGCAACTGGATGCAGATCGTCGCCGAGATGTGGCTCGTCGTGCAGTTGACCGGCTCGGGCGTCTCGGTCGGGCTCACCGCGGGCCTCCAGTTCCTGCCCCTGCTGCTGTTCGGCGCCTACGGCGGGGTCCTGGCCGACCGCTACGACAAGCGCCGCCTGCTCATGGTCACCCAGGGGCTGATGGCTGTTCCCGCGATCACCCTGTGGGTCATCGTCGGAGTCGGAGCGGTCGAGATCTGGATGGTCTACGCGCTCGTGCTCCTGCGGGGCTGCGTGACCGCCATCGACAACCCTGCGCGCCAGTCCTTCGTGAGCGAGATCGTCGGTCCGGAGCGAATCGTCAACGCGGTCAGCCTCAACAGCGTGATCGTGCACACCGCGCGCATCCTGGGCCCGGCCGCGGCCGGTGTCGTGATCGCACTCGCCGGCGTCGGGCCGTGCTTTGCGCTCAACGCCCTCTCGTTCGGCGCCATGTTCCTCGCTCTGCGGGCGATGGACCCCGCGTCGCTGCTCACGCCGAGGCGCGAGCCGCGCGCCCGTGGGCAGATCCGCTCGGCGGTCAGGGAGGTGCTGCGTCGGCCGGAGCTGCGCACCCCGCTGGCGATGATGGTCGTGGTCGGCACGCTGAGCTTCAACTTCCAGGTCCTGCTGCCGTTGCTCGCCGCCGAGACATGGGACGGCACCGCGGCCAGTTACGCGCTGCTGACGAGCGCCATGGGCGTCGGGGCCGTTGCCGGCGCGCTCGTGGCCGGTGCGCGCGGCCGGGTGGGCCCCGGCCTGCTCGTCGGGGCCGCCACGGCATTCGGACTTGCCGAGCTCGCAGCCGCAGCCGCGCCAACCCTGATGATCCAGGCGGTGCTGCTCGTCCCCCTCGGCGCGGCGAGCGTGACCTTCGCCGCCGGGGTCAACTCGAGCCTCCAACTCGCCGCGCCCGACCGCCTGCGCGGCCGCGTGATGGCGCTCTACTCGGTGGTGTTCCTCGGATCGACACCGATCGGCGCCCCGCTCATCGGCTGGCTGGCCGAGGAACGCGGCCCGCGTGCCGGTCTCGTGCTCGGCGGGCTGGCCGCGCTGCTGGCCGCGGCGCTGGCCCACGCGAACAACGGTCCGGCTTTAGTCACTGCGGAGGATGAGGCCCGTACCGTTCATGACGACACATGGGACTCTGGACTGACGACGACCAGCGCAGCGAAGCCGGCTACGAATGGCTTCACGCTCCGACACGCCCCGCGCCCGCGCCCGCCCCGGTCCCGCCACCGGCGCCCAAGCGACGCACCAAACGCTTCCTCGCCGCCGTCGGCGTCCTCGCGGTCGCCGTCGCGGCGCTGACCTCGTGGGGTGTCGTCTCCCTGCTCGACGACGGCAACCGCAACGCCCAGGCCGTCGCTCCGCTCGCGGTCTCCGGCGGCGCCACGGGCGAGACCCGCATCAACGAGATCTACGATCGCGTCAGCCCGAGCGTCGTGTCGATCCAGGCCGAGCAGGGCGCGGGCGGCGCGACCGGCAGCGGCTTCGTGATCGCCGGCGACGGCACGATCGTCACCAACGACCACGTCGTCGAGGGCGCGGACCGCGTCGAGGTCCGTTTCGACGACTCGAGCCAGGGCGTTCCGGCACAGGTCGTAGGCACGGACCCGTCGTCTGACCTCGCGGTCCTGCGCGTCGACCCGGACGACGCGCCGGAGCTGCAGCCGCTGACGCTGGCGGACTCCGACAACGTCCGCGTCGGGGACAACGCGATCGCGATCGGCTTCCCGCTCGGACTCGACCGGACCGCGACGGCCGGCATCATCTCCGGCCTCGGCCGCACCATCCAGGCGCCGAACAACTTCACGATCGCCAACGTCATCCAGACGGACGCGCCGATCAACCCCGGCAACTCGGGCGGGCCGCTGTTCGATGACCGCGGACGCGTGATCGGCGTCAACGCGCAGATCGCGACGGCAGGCAGCCAGGGCAACGTCGGCATCGGCTTCGCCATCCCGGCCAACACCGTCCAGGACGTCGTCCCACGCCTCCAGCGCGGCAAGTCGATCCGCCGGGCCTACCTCGGAGTCTCCACGGGCCCGACCGCCAACGGCGTGCCCGGCGCCCAGGTCGGAGAGGTGACGCCGAACGGACCGGCGGACCGCGCCGGCCTGAGGGCCGGCAGCACGCTGACCGGGCAGTCCGGCGACGTCATCATCGCGGTCGACGGCGAGGCGGTCGAGGAGCCCGATGATCTCTCGCGGCTGATCAGCTCCCGCAAACCCGGTGAAGAGGCGACCATCACCTACCGGCGCAACGGCCGTGAACAGAGCACGAAGGTGAAGCTGGCCGAACGGCCGCAGCGACTTCCGTGACCCTGCAGGAGCCACTGTTCCTCCTGGTGGCGCTGCTGGCCCCGGTGGCGGTGCTGCTCTATCTGCGGCGCGAGCGCAGCGCAACGACCGGGCGGGCTGCCTTCGCCTCGCCGGCGATGCTTCCGTCGGTCGCGCCGGCGCTGCCGCGCTGGCGGCGCCACATCCCGCTCGTCGTCTACCTGGCTGCCCTGCTCGTCCTCGCCGTCGCGCTGGCGCGGCCGCAGGTCGCCGTCTCGGTCCCGGTCGACCAGGCCCGCATCATCCTCGTCACCGATCACTCAGGCTCCATGGCCGCGCGCGACGTCCAGCCCACGCGGCTGGACGCCGCACGCCGGGCGGCGACGGACTTCCTCACCGATGTGCCGGACCGCGTCCAGGTCGGAGCGATCGTCTACAACCAGGATCCGCGCATCCTGCAGGCGCCGACGCGCGACAAGAGCGCCATCCCGAGCGCGCTCGCCCGCATCGATCCCGCCGGCTCGACGGCCACCGGGGACGCGCTGCTGCTCGCGCTCAAGCTCGCCCAGCCGCCCGTCCGCCCCGGCGAGCGCCCGCCCCCCGCTGCGATCGTGCTGATCTCCGACGGCAAGTCGGTGCGGGGCTCGGATCCGCTGGCGGCCGCGCGCGAGGCCGAACGGCTGAAGGTCCCTGTGTACACCGTCGCCCTTGGCACGCCCCAGGGCCGCATCCCGCGGCAGGGCGGGGGCACCGTACCGGTCCCGCCCGATCCCCAGACGCTGGCGCGCATCGCCGAGATCTCCGGTGGCAGCGCCTTCGAGGTCGGGGACGCGGACCGCCTGAGCCAGGTCTACGAGCGCCTCGGTCGCCAGCTGACGCGCAAGACCGAGCAGCGGCAGATCACCGCCGGATTCGCCGGGGGCGGCCTCGTGCTCCTGCTGATCGGAGCCGGGATGTCGCTCTTGTGGTTCGGCCGCATCCCATGAGACGCTTGACAGATCAGGCGAAATTGTACAGACTGTCGACATGTACGCTGTTGCTGTCGAGCCCGCATCCGTCTCCTGGCGCGACCCGAAGCGCTATCTCTGGCCGCTCGGCCTGCTCGTCCCGCTGCTCCCCTTCATGGCCTTCGGTCTCGTCGAGGCCACCGGCCTGGGTGTGTTCTGGTGGTGGGGACCCGTCTTCGTGTTCGGCATCATGCCCGCGCTCGACTGGGTGATCGGAAAGGACGCCGACAACCCTCCCGACAGCGCCATCGCGTACCTCGAGGAGGACCGCTTCTACCGCTGGTGCACGTATCTGTTCCTGCCCCTGCAGTACGCCTCGCTCGTGTGGGCGTGCGCGCTGTGGGCGGCCGGCGGCCTGTCCGTGCTCGAGTCGGTCGGCCTCGCGCTCACCGTCGGATGTGTGAGCGGCATCGCGATCAACACCGCGCACGAGCTCGGCCACAAGCGCAAGTCCGCCGAACGCTGGCTGTCGAAGATCGCGCTCGCCCAGACGGGCTACGGGCACTTCTTCATCGAGCACAACCGCGGCCACCACGTGCGCGTCGCGACCCCTGAGGATCCCGCCAGCGCGCGGCTGGGGGAGAGCTTCTGGGCCTTCCTCCCGCGCACCGTCGTCGGCAGCCTGCGCTCGGCGTGGGAGCTCGAGCGCGTGCGCTGCGAGCGCGTCGGCGTCGGCTTCTGGAGCCTGCGCAACGACATCCTCAACGCCTGGCTCATGACGGTGGTGCTCTTCGCTGCGCTGACCGCCGGCTTCGGGCTCGCCGTCTTGCCCTACCTGCTCATCCAGGCGGCCTTCGGCTTCAGCCTGCTCGAGGTGGTCAACTACCTCGAGCACTACGGGCTGTGCCGGCGCAAGCGCGAGGACGGCCGCTACGAGCGCACCGAGCCGCGCCACTCGTGGAACTCGAACAACGTCGGCTCGAACGTGCTGCTCTACCACCTTCAGCGGCACTCCGACCATCACGCCAATCCGACGCGCCGCTACCAGACCCTGCGCCACTTCGAGGAGGCGCCCGAGCTGCCGTCGGGGTACGCCACCATGATCGTGCTCGCCTACGTCACACCGCTCTGGCGACGGGTGATGGACCCGAAGGTGAGCGCCCACTACGGCGGCGATCTGTCCCTGGCCAACGTGCAGCCCTCGAAGCGACACCGATACGGGCTCGCCGCGTGACGACGTATCCAGCCGCAGCCAAGCGCCTGTTGCGTGAGACGCTGCTCGACGCCGCGGATGCTCTGCTCGACGAGCGGCCCTGGGCGAAGGTGTCGATGGGTGAGGTCGCCAAGCGAGCCGGCGTTTCGCGCCAGACGCTCTACAACGAGTTCGGCGGGCGGCGGGAGCTCGCGGAGGCCTTTCTGTTGCGGGAGGCGGAGCGCCTGATGGCCGGGCCCGAGCTGCAGATCGCCAACCATCCGGACGATCCCCGCGCCGCGATCGACGGTGCACTGCGAACCTTCCTCGAGGCGGCCACGCGCAACCGGCTCGTGCAGTCGATGGTCTCGCAGTCCGACGACGGCCTGCTCGCACTCGTGACGACGCGCGACGCGGTGCTCACCGCAGCCGTGGGCCGTCTTGCCGCGGTCATCGAGCGGACGTGGCCCGGGGTGGACCCCATCGCCGCCCGCCGGCTCACGGCAACGGTCGTGCGCCTCGGCATCAGCCACGCCACGCTGCCGACGGCGGCACCCGCGGCCACCGCACGCGAACTCACGGACGTGCTCGGGGCGCACCTCGACGAGCTCGTCCCGCGGGACGCCTCGCAAGCCGCCTGAGTCGATCCTCAGCGCGCACTTAGCGCGGGTTCACCCGCAGGTCTAGCCTTTGAGGCCATGACCGACCCGTCCCCGCTGGTTCCCCCGCAGCCTCCTCAGGAAGCGCCGCGGGCCGCCGGACCGGAGCCCCGCCAGGCACTCGAGTCCGTGCTCTTTGAGACCAAGCGCGTCGTGATCGGCCAGGACGCGATGCTCGAGAAGCTGCTCGTTGCGCTGCTCGTGGGCGGGCACGTCCTGCTCGAGGGCGTGCCGGGTCTGGCCAAGACGCTGACCATCCGCACGCTCGCGCGCGTGGTGGGCGGCAGCTTCAGCCGGGTCCAGTTCACCCCCGACCTCGTGCCCGCCGATCTGATCGGCACGCGCATCTGGCGACCGGACACGGGGGAGTTCCAGACCGAGCTCGGGCCCGTCTTCGGCAACCTGCTCCTCGCCGACGAAATCAACCGCGCACCCGCGAAGGTGCAGTCGGCGCTGCTCGAGGTCATGCAGGAGCAGCAGGTGACGCTCGGAGGCAAGAGCTACCCGGTGCCACGACCGTTCCTCGTGCTCGCCACCCAGAACCCCATCGAGTCCGAGGGCACCTATCAGTTGCCCGAGGCCCAGCTCGACCGCTTCCTCTTCAAGCTCCGCGTCGACTACCCGACCCTGACCGACGAGGCAGCCGTGGTCGAGCAGTCGCTCGAGGTGGCCCCGGCCGTGCGCGAGGTCATGCAGATCTCCGCGCTCGACCGCTTCCGCGAGGTGGCCGCGCGCGTGTTCGTCGACCGGCGCGTGATCGGCTACACGATCCGCCTCGCCGACGCGACGCGCAACCCGGGCAAGTACGGCCTCGACGACATCGCTCCGCTCATCGAATATGGCGCGAGCCCGCGCGGGCCGATCGGCCTCGCCCAGAGCGCACGCGCCCTGGCCCTGCTCCGCGGTCGGGACTACGCGACCACGCGCGACGTCATCGACGTCGCCGCCGACGTCCTGCGCCACCGCATCGTGCTCTCCTACGAGGCGATGGCGGACGGGGTCAGCGCCGACGCGATCCTCTCCCGCGTCTTCTCCGCCGTCGATCCGCAGGACGACGACGGCGCGCGCCCGGCGAGGTAGCGCTTGCCCCTCGTCCGCCCAACGGCACGCCAAGGCCCGGGCGCGCTGCCCGAAGGCGCCGTCCGCGCGGTGGAGATCGCCATCCGCCGGCGGATCGAGGGACAGCTCCCGGGTGAGCACCGCGCGGCGGGGGTCGGATCCGGCACCGAGATCGCCCAGCTGCGCCCGTATGTCGTCGGCGACGACGTCCGCCAACT
The DNA here is from genome assembly GCA_963781415.1 of uncultured Solirubrobacteraceae bacterium. Lineage (GTDB taxonomy): Bacteria > Actinomycetota > Thermoleophilia > Solirubrobacterales > Solirubrobacteraceae > DATLGB01. Next base: position 868,855 of record CAWAFT010000002.1, on the reverse strand, counting down.
CGATCCGGCCGCGAGCGCGCGCACCGGGGAGCCGTACGTACGCCAGCAGGTGCCCGAGCGGGCCCTGACGAGCTGGCTGGCCGTCGACGTGTCCCCGTCGATGGCGTTCGGCACCGCCGACCGTCTCAAATACGACGTGGCGGAGGGCGTGGCCCGGGTCGTCGCCCGCGCCGGGCTGCGCCGCGCCGGCAAGGTCGCGCTGCTCACCTTCGGAGCGCCCGAGCCCGTACTGCTGCCGCCTCGCGGCGGGCGGCGGGCGATGGTCGCCGTGCGGCGCGCGCTCGAGGCCGGTGTCGCTCCCGACGGGCACTCCGACCCGGAAGCCCTGGCCGACGCGCTGCGCAGGCTCACCCGGCTGGCGCGAAAGCCGGGTCTGATCGCCGTCGTGTCCGACTTCCGTGAAGCGAGCGGCTGGGCGAGCCCGCTGCGCGCGCTGGCCGCCCGGCACGAGGTGGTCTGCGTCGAGGTGGCCGACCCCCGCGAGTCCGAACTGCCCGACGCCGGGACCGTGATGATGATCGATCCCGAGACGGGGCGCCATCTGGAAGCGGATCTCTCCTCGCCCAAGCTGCGTGAGGCGTTTGCAACCGCCGAGCGCGCGCGCGGCCTACGGGTCGGCACGGAGATCCGGCGGGCGGGTGCCCGCCATGTCGCGCTGTCCAGCGGCGGGGACTGGCTGCGGGGTCTCGGCGCGGGGCTGAGCGTGCGCCGATGAACCTGCAGGCCCCGGTCTTTCTCGCGCTGCTCGTGCTCATCCCCCTGGGGTTCGTCGCGCACCGGCTCGCGCTCCGGCGCCGGCGTCGCTACGCCGTCCGCTTTCCGGCGGTGGCCACCCTCGCCGGCCTCACGGCCGCCCCCACGCCCTGGCGCCGCCGCCTGCCCGTAGGACTGCTTGCCCTTGCCGTCGCGGCGCTGGCCGTCGCCCTGACTCGCCCGCAGCGCACAGTCGACGTTCCGGTGGAGCAGGCCTCGGTCATGCTCGTCCAGGACGCCTCGGGCTCGATGGATGCGACGGATGTCTCGCCGTCGCGCCTGGCCGCCGCGGTGGACTCGGCCCTGGCCTTCCTGGACCGGGTTCCGGCCGCCACGCGCGTCGGGCTCGTCGCGTACTCGACCGCCCCGTACACGGCGCAGGCACCGACGACCGACCGTGAGGTCGTGCGAGCCACCCTCGGCAGTCTCGTGGCCGACGGCGGAACCGCCACCGGCGACGCGCTGGCCGCGGCGCTGCAGGCCCTCGGCCGCGATCCACAAGGGGGTGCCCCGCCGCCGGAGTCACAACCGCCCCCGGCGGCCATCGTCCTGCTCTCGGACGGGAAGTCGGAGGGCGGGCTCGACCCCGACGACGTCGCTGCCGCCGCCGGGCGGCTGAAGGTCCCGATCTATACGGTCGCGCTCGGCACCCCCGAGGGCATCGTGGAGGGTCCGCTCGGCGAGATCATCCCGGTGCCGCCGGACCCGGGGCAGCTGCGGCGCATCGCGGAGGCCTCCGGCGGCCGCGCGTTCCAGGTGGAGGACGCGGGCCGGCTCGAGGCGGTCTACGAGTCACTGGGCAGCCAGCTCGGGACGACCGCCCGCAAACGGGAGATCACCTCCGCTTTCACCGGATTGGCCCTGTTTGCCCTCCTTGCGGCGGTCGGACTGTCCGTTCGCTGGCGGGGTCGCCTGAACTGAGCGGCGCCCGTGCGGTAATCTCGCGAAGCCGCCGACGGCTGCAGGCGGTGAATCTCAGCATCCCCGCCAGCAGCCATAGGAGGAGTTCGATGACAAAAACGCTTCGGCGCACCACGCTTGGTGCGCTCCTTTGCTTCGCTGCGCTGCCGGGTATGGCATCGGCAGCATTCACCCCGACCGTGAGCGTCAACTCCGTTGACCCCGGTTGTTACCCCAAGGGCGCCCTGGCGATTCCGGTGCCCGGCGCCGGCGCGCTGCCCCCCGGCGCCTCGTCGTACAAGATCACCGCCACGGTTGATGGCACCGAGCAGAAGCCGTGCTCCGCGCTGCCGTCCGGTGGCGCTGCTGCATACGGCACCTTCCTTCAGTGGGCCGCGGCTCCCGGTGCCACGAACTACAAGATCTACCGCAACGACGTGCTCCTGGCCACGGTCACTCCGACCACGGTCGGCGCGCTCGGCGTCACCTGCCCGCCCACGAACGCCGCTGACCGCTGTCAGTACCTCGACACGGGCGGCCCGACCACCGCTGGCGCGCCGCCGGCGCTCCCTGCCGCGAACACCCAAGCGGGCGGTCACCCGGACCTCAACATCGTCCAGGGCTTCGACTACGCCGGCGCACCCGGTGCCGGTGACGATCCGGCCCCGAACGGGACGACGGCCAACTCCGCGTCGCTGAAGGACAACATCCTGCACTTCCCCGCAGGCCTGTTGGCCAACCCGACGGCTGCGAGCGCGACCTGCTCGATCAACCAGCTCATCGGTGCTCCGGCCACTGGCACGGGTGGCGCCGGCACGACCGACGCGGGCGAGGACAAGTGCCCCCGCGGGTCGCAGGTCGGCACCGTCATCGCCTCGATCCAGAGCGCGCCGGTCTCGCCGTCCAACCCTCCCACGCCGACGATCGGTGACATCTACCTCGGCGAGAAGCTCAACGCCGCCGACGACGTCACCGCCCGTCTGTTCGTGGCGCTGCGCCCGCCCTGCTCGCAGGGTTACCCGGCGCCGCTGAACCCCGGTGGGTCCGCCTGCACCTCCCGTCTGGGCGGCGCCACGCGCGAGGTCGAGAAGTCGTTCCTCTCGGCCAAGGCCACCATCCGCCAGGACGGCACGTTCGGCATCGACAACGAGACCACGAGCGTCGCCACCGGCGCCGACGAGGATCTCGCCCCGGTGTCGAACATCCGGTCGACCTCGACGGGCGCGCTGCTGGCTCCGGTGCCGATCCAGGTCCGCTCCCTCACGCAGAACCTGTGGGGCAGCGCCGATCAGGGCACGGCCGCGAAGGGCGACGACAAGTCGTTCGTGTCGCTGCCGACCTCCTGCGTGGCCAAGACGTTCAGCGTCGACGCCGCGAGCTACCTCAACCCCGCACTGGTGAACGCGACCGGGCCGCTGCAGGCGACCGGGTGCGCGAGCGTGCCGTTCTCCCCGGAGCTCACGGCAACTCTCGACGCCTCCAACGGTGAATCCGGCCAGAACGGCAATCCCGCGTTCGTGGCGCAGATCATCCAGAGCGATGACGAGGCCGCGACCAAGACGGCGGCGGTGACGCTGCCCGAGGGTCTGGGCACCAACATCGAGGCGCTCGGCCGCGTGTGCACCGAGGCGCAGCAGAACAGCCCGACGGGCTGCCCGGCGACCTCGCAGGTGGGCTCGGCCTCGGCCACGACCCCGGTCCTGCCCGGCACCCTCACGGGTCCCGTGTACATCGCGGAGAACAACTCTCCGTACAACCTCAGCGGTCTGCCCAAGCTGATCGTGTCCCTCGACGGTGCGGCGAAGATCAAGTTCGACGGAGCCATCTCCTTCAACGCGACCAACACCCGCCTCGTCAACACGTTCAACGATCTGCCCGAGGTGACGCTCTCGAGCTTCATCCTGGCGATCCAGGGCGGTGACGGCGGCCTGCTGCAGAACACGCAGAACCTCTGCAAGAAGCCGCTGGGCAACATCGACTCGACGTTCACGGGTTACAACGACAAGACGGTCACGCTCAGTTCGGCGGTCAACACGAACCTTGCCTACTACTGCGTGCCTGAGCCGCCCGTGATCAAGCGCAAGCGCCCGGGCCTGAAGGTCAAGGTGCGGCCGAAGAACGACAAGAAGTCGCCCTTCAAGTTCACCGCCAAGGGCAAGGTCATCCGGCCCAAGGGCATCAGCAAGAAGAACGGGTGCAAGGGCCAGGTGCGGCTGACGCTGCGTCGCAAGGGCTCGGGCAAGCCGCTCTCGACCACCCGCAAGAAGGTCAAGAGCAACTGCAAGTTCAAGGTCAAGACGGGCTTCAGCAAGAACCGTCTGAAGAAGAGCCAGCGCAACAAGGGCAAGCTCAAGGCCATTGTGCGCTTCCAGGGCAACGCCGTCCTGAAGGCCAAGAAGGTCACCAAGCAGGTCTCCTACGGCCGCAAGGGCAAGAAGTAACCGGCGCGCGGCCGCCCTCGTGGCGGCCGCGCTCGTGGTAGCGCCCCCCGCGATTGCGGGGGGCGCGACCGCCCTCTCAAGCGCCCGTACGACCTATCGGTCGCTCGGCGACTACTCCGCGGAGATCGCGGCGCTCGCCGCCGCGCACCCTGGACGGGTCCGCCGTGTCGTGATCGGCAGTTCGGTCCAGGGCCGGCCGCTCGAGGGCCTGGAGATCGCCGCGAACGTCGGACGGACCGACGACGGTCGACCTGTCCACGTCGAGCTCGGACTCACCCACGGTCGCGAATGGCCGTCAGGGGAAGTCGTCATGAACTTCGCCTCCGAGCTCGCCACCGGAACCGGGAGACGCCTGCGCAGCCTGCGCGCCCGGACCCGCACCTTCCTGTTTCCCGTCATCAACCCGGACGGGTTCGCGCTCAGCCGCAGCGCGCTCCCCGACCAGCGCAAGAACGCCGCCGGGGTCGACATCAACCGCAACTTCGGCGCCTTCTGGGGCGGGCCGGGATCCAGCGACGACCCGCTGTCGAACACCTACCGCGGTCCGCAGCCCTTCTCCGAGCCCGAGGCGCAGGCCATCCGCGCGTGGAGTTCCGCCCATCAGGTGATGGTCGTCAACTCCAACCACACCTTCGGCGGGTCGGTGCTTCATCAGCCGGGCTTCGCCCGCGTCGACGAACCGGGACTGCCGGAGGGCTCCCGCCTGCCCGGGACGGGCCGATTCGCCGCGCTCGGGGGGCGGATGGCGCGGGCGGCGGGCTACGTGTCCGAGCCCGCGCACCGGCTCTACGACGTCACCGGCGCGGCGGAGGATTGGAACTACTTCAACCAGTTCTCACTCGCCTTCACGACGGAGATCGGGCACCGGGAGTACCACGGCCCGTATCGGCAGGCCGTGCTCGAGCAGTACCTCGCCGGTGAGGACGGGGTGGGGGTGCGCGGCGCGATGCTGCTGGCCGGGGAGGCGGCGGCCGACCCCGGCGGGCACGCGGTGCTGCGCGGTCGGGCTCCTGCGGGTCAGACGCTGCGCCTGGCGCGGTCGATTCGCTCGTCCACGTCGTACGTGGTGAGCGGCACCGACGGGCCCGCACCGTCCACGGGTCCCGCCCGCACGCTCCGCGAACGCCTCACCAGCTCGATGACCGTCCCGGAGGGCGGCCGATTCACCTGGCACGTCAATCCGTCAACGCGCCCGCTGGCCATGCTCGCCGGACGCACGGAGAGGTGGACGCTGTCGTGTGGTGACGAACGACGACGCGTCGCGATCGGTGTCGGGCGCGTGCGAACCGTGGACCTTCACTGCTGAGCGCAGCCTGCGGGTAGGCTCGCCTTCGAGCGAGTGAGGGAGAACGCAGTGCGGCAGTTGACGAGTCTGGACGCGCAGTTTCTGGCCATGGAGTCAGGCGGCACCTATGGGCACGTCGGGGCGCTGGCCCTGTTCGACCCGTCGACGGCGCCTGGAGGTGAGGTGACGTCGGACGACCTCGCGCGGGTCGTGGCCGGGCGCATCAACCAGCTTCCGCCGTTTCACCAGCGCCTCGTGCGCGTCCCGCTCGGCCTCGATCATCCCTACTGGATCGAGGATCCCAACTTCGACCTCGGGTTTCACATCCGCGACACCGCCGTGCCGCCACCGGGCGACGATCGGCGCCTCGCCGAGACCGTCGCGCGGATCTTCGCCCGCCCGCTGGATCGCCGCCGGCCGTTGTGGGAGCTGTACCTCATCCACGGCATCGAGGGCGGCAAGGTGGGGATGCTCACCAAGGTGCACCACGCGGCCGTCGACGGTGTCTCGGGCGCCGAGATCCTCGGTGTGCTCTTCGATCTCGAACCCGACTGCCCGCCGGAACAGCCCGATCGCGGGCCGGAGTTCGAGCCCGAGCGCCGGCCCTCGGAGCTCGAGATGCTCGGTCGTGGGCTGGTGGGGCTGACGCGCCAGCCGCTGCGCGCGCTGCGATCACTACCCGACGCGCTCCAGGCGGCACCCAACTTCCCGGGCGCGGCGATGATGCCCGGCATGCCGCTGATGCAGCGCTTGCGCGGGGAGACGCAGAAGCTGCTCGGCGGCGGCGAGCACGACCGCAAGCTCGTCGAGGTGCGTGCATCGCGAGCGCCGAAGACGCGCTTCAACGCCAAGATCTCGCCGCAGCGGCGCTTCTCTTTCGGCTCACTCGAGCTCGCTGACGTCAAGGCGCTCAAGTCCGAGTTGGGCATCAAGGTCAATGACGTCGTCGTCGCGCTCGTCGCCAGCGCCGTGCGAGCGTGGCTGCTCGAGCGCGGAGAGTTGCCCGACGAGCCACTCGTGGCGCTCGTCCCGGTGTCCGTGCGCTCCGAGGACGAGCGGGGCACCTTCGGGAACAAGGTGACCGGCATGATCCTCCCGATCCCGACGAACGTCGCCGATCCGCGCCAGCGCTTGATGAAGGCCCACGAGATCCTGGTCCGGGCGAAGGGCCAGACCGAGGGGCTCCCCGCCAGCCTGATGACGGACGTCTCCAACTTCCTTCCGCCGGCGATCTTCAACCGGGCGTCGCGCCTGGCGCTCGAGGTCAGCGGCCGGTTGCGCCCACCGCTCAACCTGGTCATCTCGAATGTTCCCGGCCCGCCGATCCCGCTCTACTGCGCCGGAGCGCAGATGCTCTCCCACTATCCCGTCTCGGTGATCACCGACGGCGTCGGGCTCAACATCACGGTGATGAGCTACCGCGACAAGATCGACTTCGGCATCGTCGTCGACCGCGACATGGTCGACGACGCCTGGAGCTTCGCCGAGGCGATGCGCGACTCGCTCGAGGAGCTCAAGGAAGCCGTGCTGCCCAAGCGGCCCGAGCCTGAGCCCTCAGCCGTCTGAGCCGGCGACCGAAGCGACGTACTCGGCGACGCCGTCCGCCGCCGCGCCCTCGAGCAGGCCCGACGGCATCGCCCCCGGCCCGCCGGCGATGGCCGCGAGGACCCGTGCCTTGTCGGGGGCGAGATCGTCCAGGTTCGGACCGAAGGTGCCCGACGTGCCGGCGTCGGCGAGGGTGTGGCAGCTGCCGCAGGTCCCGGCGAACTGGTCCTTGGGCGGCCGCTCGGCGTTCGGGTCGGGGCTCGCCCCCGAGCCGCAGCCGAGGAGGCCGGCGGTGATCAGCAGCAGACAGACGATGCGCACGAGCCAAGGATACGATCGTTGCGGTGCAGGACATGGTCCCGTGCGAGGTCGCGGTCGCCGGCCGGCGTCTCGATCTGCTCGTCCCGGCCGACGGCGAGGCTTTGCTCGACGCGGCCGCGGTCGACGATGCGGAGATCGTGCCCTATTGGTGCGAGCTCTGGCCGAGCGGCCGGGTGCTCGCGGACACGGTCGCGCGCCGGCAGCCTGCCGGCCGGATCGTGGAACTCGGCTGCGGGCTCGGCCTCCCGTCGCTTGCCGCCGCGCTCCACGGCCACGACGTGCTCGCCACCGACTGGTCGCGGGACGCGGTGTCGCTCCTCGACCACAACGCGCTGCGCGCCGGAGTTGCGTTGCGCACCCAGTGCTGGGACTGGAGCGCTGATCCGTCGGAGCTGGGTGGCCCCTTCGACGTGGTCCTCGCCGCGGACGTCCTCTATGAGGAACCCAACGTCGGGCAATTGCTGGCCGCGTTCCCGGCTCTGATCGCGCCGCAGGGCGAGGCGTGGATCGCAGACCCCGGGCGTGCCGTCGCGGCCGGGTTCTTCGCCGGCCTGCCTCCGGGCTGGACCGCCGACGTGATCGACCGCCGCGGCCGCATCACGATCCACCGGGTCGTCAGGGCTTCTTGAGGAGGCCGTCGACGACGCCGGCGGTGTCCTCGACGGTGCCGGTCACCTGATCGACGGTGTCGCCGACAGGCTCGGCTACGACCGGCGGCAGTTTGCCGGTGACAGGTTTGGCGACGTTGTCGACGACATGGGTGACGGTGTCGGTCGCGCCGCTCACGGGGCCGGTGGCTGCGGGGGCGCCGGCCCCGGAGGGCGTGGCGGCGGTCTGCGGGATCGCTGCCGCGGCGGTGGGGGTGGTCGGCTTCGAAGGGGCCGCCGGAATCGTCTGGCGGCGTGCCTGCGTGCGCCGGGCGCTCGTCTGCCGCTCGCGCGCGGCGGCTCGCCTGGCCTCGGCGGTGCGGGCGGCGGTCCGCCGGGCGGACCGCGCATCGGCTTTCCCGCGTGAGGTCACGTCACCGGTGATCTGCGCGGGTCGCTCGGCAGCGCCGTCTCGCTGGCCGTCGTCGCTGGCGAGGGCGGCGGCGCCTGTCGCGAGCGCTGCGGCGGCGAGCACCGTTGCCGCCGCGCTGGCGCCGGATCCGCCGGCTGCGCCGACCGCTCCGACACCGCCCGCGGTGTTACCCGTGTACACGGCGCCGAGGGCGCTGAGCTTCACCGCGAGCAAACCGGCCGGTTTGATCGCGATCGGCCAGGGCGCGATGGCGAGGCGCTCGTGCAACACGCTGCGCAGCCCCTGGGCCTCGCGCGCGCAGTACCGGCAGCGGTCGCGGCCTGCGTTGAGCGCCTGCATCGCTGCGCGGTCGCCGGTGGCCGCGGCGACGATGCCCGCGACGTGCTGGTCGCACGCTCGGCCGACGACCTGCCCGGAAATCGCGGCGCGGAGCTTGGAGAGCCCGGCTTCGCGGTGGGCCGCGTACTGGCGCGGGCCGAGGCGGAGCGCAGCGCGGGCGGTGCGGGTGTCTCGTCCTGCGCCGATCTCCAGCTGCAGGACCGCTCGCTCGAGACCGCCGAGACCCTCGTCGACAAAATCGGCGAGTCCTTCCCGGCGCACCTCGGGCTGGGAGGGCTCGGTTCCTTCGCGCCGCAGCAGAGCACTCGACTCGTTCAGGCACCAGCCGACGTGGACGTGGCGCAGCGCGTCGGTGAGACGGGCGGCGAGTTCGGCGGAGAGCGCGCGGCGCTCGAGCGACTCGGGTGCGCGCGTGCGCAGCTCGGTGCAGGCACGATCGACGGCCTGCTCGCGCAGCGACTCGGGCAGATGCCGATAGGACCTCCGCGCCTGCCGCAGCGCCCATGGCCGGGTCTCGAGCAGGAAGGCGTCGATCTTCTCGCGTTCCGGCGCGGTCAGCGCGGAGCGGCGGCCGTGTTCGGGCGCGACGGCGGCGCCGCGGCGCGGAAGCGTCGAGGTCGAGCGTGGGGTGGGGTCGGCGGCGGTCTGTCGATCCATGGGGTAGCGGCCCCTCGCGGACTCATCGGCACCTCCGGCCGGCGCCTTTACATCCGCGAACTACGACTCCACAAGGTACCGAAGGCAGGCCGCACCATCCAGGGCCTACCCGTCGATGGTCCCGCGGAACGGTCAGGCAGCGCACTAAGCGCGATCCCGGCGAGGATGGCGAGCCCGCCCAGCAGGCCCGCGCCGCCGATCGGATCGCCGAACGCGAGCGCGCCGATCGCCACCCCCACGAGGGGCTCGAGGTTGACGAACGCGCCGGCCACCTCGGGGCTCGTCCGCGCCTGGCCGTAGGCGTACAGCGTGAACGGGACCAGGGAGCCGACGGTGACGAGACCGAGACCCGCCACGAGTTGTTCGGGCGTGGGTGCCGCCGTGGGCGGGGTGCCCGCGAGCACCGCAAGCGGCAGGACCACCAGGGCGGCGGCCGCCATCTGGACAGCGGTGACCGCGACCGGGTCGCGGCCGGGAAGCAGACTCGCCTGGGCGACGATGAGCGCGGCGCTGAGGGCAGCGGACGCGAGCATGAGCCCGTCCCCCGATGCGGAGGCGCGGCCGCCGGTGCCCGCGACGAGCCCGATGCCCGCCAGCGCCGCGGCGAAACCGGCCCACGCGCGGGGCCCAGCCGCCGCGCGGCCCAGCGCGAGCGTGACCAGGGCGACGAGGACCGGGACGGCGCCGAGGATGACGGCGGCGTGGGTGACGCTCGTGCGCTCGATGGCGATGTTCTGGAGGACGATCACGGCACCGAAGCCGGCAGCGCCCCACGCGGCGATCGCCGGTGTGGCCGCAGCACGAAGCCGGCGTCGCGCGAGGAAGGCGAGCACCGGCGCGGCCAGGCCGAACCGCGCCACGGTCGTCCAGGCGGGATCGATCCAGCCGAGCACGACCTTCGTCATGGGCACCGTCAGGCCCCAGGCGAGCCCGGCGACGGCGAGAGCGATCAGTACACGGCGGTTCTGCATGCCCGTCAACGTACGAATGCGCCGAACAGAACCGAACCGTTCTCGCTCTAGACGCAATATAGTTTTGCGAAATGGCGGTCACACTTGATGAAATCGACGTCCAGCTGCTCACCGAGCTGCAGGACGACGCCGACCGGCCCAACGTGGAGCTGGCGCGCATCGTCGGCCTCTCTCCTGCCGCGACGCTGCATCGGGTGCGGCGGCTGAAGGAGAGCGGTGTCGTGCGCGCGATCGTTGCCCAGCTCGACGCCGAGATCGCCGGTTTCCCGCTCCGCGTCTTCGTGATGCTGACGGTCGGCCGCCACGACGAGACCGCCCATCGCCGGCTGGAGGAGGCCGTGCGGGCCATCCCACAGGTCATCCGCGCCGACTGGGTCGCGGGCGAGAACGACGCGCTGCTGGAGGTCGTCGCGCGCACCATCACCGAGTTGCAGCGCGTGCAGCTGTTGCTGGCCTCACGCGGGGGAGCGCTGCGGGTCACGACGCTGCTGCGCCTCGAAGAGCTCAAGCGGCCGTCGCCCCTGCCGCTGGCGCTAGGTTCGAGCGCGTGACGGAACTCGGCCACACCGCCGTGGGAACCTGGAGCGGCGGGCGTTTCATGCATTTCGGCGAGGCGATCGACGACGCGCGCCTCGAGGCGCTCCTGCGGCCGGGTGACGGCATCCACACGCTGCTCACCGCTGATACCTACGGCCAGGGCGAGGCGGACGCGCTGCTCGGCCGCGCCGTATCCGGAGTGCCGCGCGACGAGTACGCGCTGGTCGGGGCGATCGGCCACGACTTCTACACGGGTGAGCGCGACGGCCCGCGGGGCTTCCCCCGCTTCACCGACCCGCGGCTGCGCGGACCCGACGACTACGCCGATTACGTGCGCATGGCCACGGAGCGCTCGCTCGAACGGTGCGGGGTCGACGCCTTCGATCTCCTGCTGCTGCACAACCCCGATCGCACGGGGTACACCAGCGAGGTCGTGTGGGACGCGCTCGAGGCCGTTCGGAGCGAGGGCCTGACCCGGCAGCTCGGCGTCGCTCCCGGACCGGCGAACGGCTTCACCCTCGACGTGATCGACTGCTTCGAGCGATTCGGCGAGCGCATCGACTGGGCGATGCTCATCCTCAACCCGCTCGAGCCGTGGCCCGGGGAACTGGCGCTCGCCGCCGCCGAACGCCACGGCGTCGACGTCATCACCCGCGTGGTCGACTACGGCGGACTCTTCCACGACGACGTGCGCGAGGGGCACGCCTTCCCCCGGACCGACCACCGCGGCTTCCGACCGGCCGGCTGGGTCGAGCGGGGTCGCGAGAAGCTCGACCGCATGGCCCCGATCGCCGCGCGCCACGGGTTGACCCCGCTCCAGCTCGCCTGCCAGTGGAACCTGGCCCATCCGGCGGTGCGCTGCGTGGCTCCGACGCTCATCCAGGAGGCCACCCCGGACGCGAAGCCGATCGAGGCCAAGCGGGCCGAGCTCGCGGCGGTGCCTGCGGAGGTCCGCCTGAGTCCCGAAGAGGTCGCCGAGATGCGGGCGATCGGGGACAACGCGAACTCGATGGCGCTCAAGGGCGCGACGCCCGACCACGACGGCGAGCCCCGGCCGGACCGGTGGGGGCTCGACGCCGGCCTCGTCGACGTCGCAGAACGCTGGGGAATCGTCCCCGAGCGCGATCTCGTGCACGGCTGACGGTCGCCGGGGCGACCGTCAACGCGCCCCGCGTCCCGTCACGTACGCAGATGGCCGCTGCGTGTCGCCTCGTGGTCATATATCGACACCCACAACACACGCTCCGCGTCCGCGGCTGGCCGGCGAGCGAGCGCGGGGCGCCGGACAAGGGGCTGGACGAGTGTCCTAGATGACGGGGGTGACCGGGCCGCACTCGGCCAGGTCGTCGAAGAGCTGCTGGGCGCGCTCGTCGGTCCAGCGACCCGACTCGGCAAGGGCGTTCGTCAGCGCCTCGGCATCCTCGAGGGCCTCGGTGGCCCCTGGCGCCGAAAGGTCCTCCGAGAACAACAGCGTGTCCGCGGCCGCGCGCACGCGCTCGACCTCGTGGCGCTGGAGCTTGGAGGCAGCGAGGTCCTCGATCGTGCCGACGACCCGTCCGTACGCCTGTGCTCGCTCGCTGGTCATGGTTTCATTCTAGGAACGCCGAGCCGGTGAGTTCGAGCGGCCTTCGGCCCACACGGTCTGCTCGCCGACGAGCGCGCCCGGCGGAACCGTCGCACCGCGCTCGATCACGGCCCGGTGACCGATGCGGGCGCCGGCCCCGATCGAGATCGGTGCGGTCACCAACGGCTGATGGCGGGTCGGCGTCTCCGGGTCGGCGTAAGCGTGGGCGAAATCCACGAGCACGACGTCGTCGCCGAGGATCGCGCCGTCGCCGATCTCGATGCCGGCGTGGCACAACACGACGCACCGCTCGCCCAGCCGGGCGCCGGCGCCGATCCGCACCGTGCCTCCGCGGACGTGGAAGCGGGTGCCCACCCCCACGACCGCGTCGGGAGCGATCTCGAGGTGCCCGTCGACGACGTCGCGTCTCACCGCTCGCTCCACCGCCGCCGCCGGTCGCGCAGTTCTTGCCTGGCGTACCAGAGCCCGTAGCGCGCCCGCGCGGCGGGGTCGCGGCGTTCGTCGCCGTCGACGCGGACCTCGGCTCCGAGGGCGGTGAGTGCGCGGTTGGCGATCTCCACCATCCCCGGTGACGTGGGGTGCACGGCGTCGGGCAGCACGTGGCGCGGCCCGCCGAAGTCCTCGAGCGGGCAGATCTCGGTGCCCAGCGCGCGCAGCAGGCGATTGGCGGCCAGGACATCGCCCCCGGCGCGCGGACGCCCGAGATCCTCCGGGAGCGTCAGGACGAGCACCTGAGCGGCCTGCGGGCGCAGGGCGGCCACGATCGTCTCGATGTCGCGGCCGAAGGCATCCGCGTCGAAGTCTGCCGAGCGGGCATCGTTGGCGCCGACGTACAGCGTGGCGAGGTCGTAGGGGCCGGCCAGCCGCGGCACCTGGTCGCGCACCACGTCACCCGCCCGAGCGCCGTCGACCGCGAGATTGGTGAAGGGGAACTCCAGCGCCTCGGCCACCCATTGCGCCCACGACTGCGGGTGGACGCCGAGCGCCGGTGCCCCACCTCGGCCCCGCGTGATCGAGTCGCCGAGCGCGACCATGCCCCGCCGGACCGTCATCGGGTGCGGCCGGCCGCCTCGGTGAGCTCCCGCAGACGCTCCGCGTGCTCGGCGGTCAGCGCCCCCGGCTCCATCCGCCACTTCCACGACGAGCCCTTCGTGCCGGGGACGTTCATGCGGGCCTCACTTCCAAGGCCGAGCACGTCCTGGGCCTGGGTCATGGCCAGCACGGCGGGAGAGGACCACGCGAGCCGGATCATCGCCCAGTTGACCTCCTCGCCGGCCGGGCCGGTGAAGGCTGCGCGCGCGTTGGCGCGCCGGGGCGCCTCGAGCTCGGACCACCAGCCGAGCACCGTGTCGCTGTCGTGGGTGCCCGTGTACACCGCCTGATGCTCGACGTGGTTGACCGGCTCGTGCACGCCGTGGTCGAGGTCCTCGGGATCGAAGGCGAACTGCAGGACCGCCATGCCCGGGAACCCGAGCTGCTCGCGCAGGTCGATCACGGGCTGGTCGATGTCGCCGAGATCCTCGGCGATCACCGGCAGCGGCCCGAGCGCGGCGGCCGCCGCCTCGAACACCGCGGCGCCCGGTCCCTGCTCCCAGCGGCCGCCCAGTGCGGTCTCGGCGTCGGCGGGCACGGCCCAGTAGGCCGCGAAGCCGCGGAAGTGGTCGACGCGGACGAGGTCGAAGAGGTCGAAGGTGCGGCGGAAGCGCTCGATCCACCAGCGGTAGCCGTCCGCCGCGAGCGCATCCCAGTCGTAGAGAGGGTTGCCCCACAGCTGCCCCGTCTTCGCGTAGGCGTCGGGTGGCACGCCCGCCACCCCGTCCGCGCGGAAGAACTCGGGCCAGTGGCGGTGGTCGGCACCCTCCGGCGCGACGTAGATCGGCACGTCGCCCATGAGCACGACGTCGCGTTCGGCGGCGTAGGCGCGCAGCGCGGCCCACTCCCGCTCGAAGCGCACCTGGTCGGCCACGTCGGGCCAGGACCCGATCCAGTAGTCGTGGCGCTCACGGAAGGCGGCGATCTCCTCCTCGGTGACCGGAGCCGACGGGTCGGCGAGCAGCGCGGGGGAGGCGGCAAAGGCGGAGTCGGACTTGTACGGCGAGCCGTGGCGGTCGGGCGGGCCGACGGGCAGCATCTGCCACACCCGCTGGCCTGCGGCGTGGAGCCAGTCGACGAACGCGTAGGCCGAGGGGCCGAGACGGCCGTCGGGCAGCGAGGTGGGGTGCAGCTGGACGCCGCTCGAACGATGCAACTCCATGCGGCTTTCACCTTCCCACGTTTTCCCAAGTCCCAATCGGGCAGGCTTGGGCCGACGTGCCCCGATCCGCCCCTCAGCTGCGCGACGGTCCGCCCCCCGACCGGATCCGCATCGAACACCCCCATCCGGTGGTCGACGACGGCCGCTTTCCCGCCAAGCGGTGCGTCGGGGACACCGTCGAGGTCTCCGCCGACATCTTCCGCGATGGCCACGACGTGCTCCGCGCCGTCGTCAGGTACCGGCCGCCCGGCGAGGAGGGGTGGAGGGAGGCGCCGATGCGTCACATCGATGCCCACGTCCGCGGCGACCGCTGGGCCGGCTCGTTCCCAGTCGACGCGATGGGCGACTGGACCTGGACCATCGAAGCGTGGGTGGATCCCTTCGCGGCCTGGCGCGAGGAGATCGAGCGCAAGATCGCCTTCGGGCAGGACGACCTCGCCTCCGAGCTCGAGGAGGGAGCGGTGATGATCGAGGCCGCCGGCGTCGACATCGCGCTCGCGACCCTTCGCGACCCCAAGGCCTCCGCCGAGGCCAAGTACGACGCTGCCCTGGGCACGGAGCTCTACGCGGCGATGGAGGCGTCGCAGGCGCGCCACGAGGCGGTCGAGCTCACGCCCCACCACACGCTCGAGGTCGATCGCGAGCGGGCACGGTTCTCCACCTGGTACGAGCTGTTCCCCCGCTCGTTCGGCGGGTTCAAGGGAGTTGCCAAACAGCTGCCGCGCCTGGCCGAGCTCGGGTTCGATGTGCTCTATCTCCCGCCGATCCACCCCATCGGCGAAACGAACCGCAAGGGGCGCAACAACGCGCTCAGCGCCGCGAAGGGCGATCCGGGGTCCCCGTGGGCGATCGGCCACCACGCCCACGGCGGTCACGACGCGCTGCACCCGGACCTGGGCTCGATGAAGGAGTTCGACCGGCTCGTCGCAGAGGCGCGCAAGCACGGCATCGACATCGCGCTGGACTTCGCGATCCAGTGCTCGGCCGACCACCCGTGGCTGACCGAGCATCCCGAGTGGTTCAATCGGCGCCCCGACGGGACGCTCAAGTACGCGGAGAACCCGCCCAAGAAGTACCAGGACATCTACAACGTCAACTGGAACACCGAGGACTGGCAGAGCCTGTGGCAGGCGCTCTACGAGATCGTTCGCGGATGGGTCGATCGCGGGGTGCGCATCTTTCGCGTCGACAACCCGCACACGAAGCCATTCGCCTTCTGGGAGTGGCTCATCGAGGAGATCCGGCGCGACGACCCCGACGTCCTGTTCCTCGCCGAGGCCTTCACGCGCCGGCGAGTGATGCAGCAGCTCGGCAAGCTCGGCTTCAGCCAGTCCTACACGTACTTCACGTGGAAGACCGCGCGCTGGGAGTTGCGCGAGTACCTCGAGGAGCTCACTCAGGGACCCGAGCGTGAGTACTTCCGCCCGAACTTCTTCGCCAACACACCGGACATCCTGCACGAGTACCTCGTGCACGGCGGCGTTCCCGCCTTCTACATCCGCCTCGTGCTCGCGGGCCTGCTCAGCCCGAGCTACGGGATCTACTCCGGCTACGAGTCTTACGAGAACGTGCCGGTCGCGCCGGGCAGCGAGGAGTACATGGACTCGGAGAAGTACGAGACCAAACGGCGGGCGCTCGACGGTGAGATGCTGCCCTTCATCGGCCGCCTCAACGCCATCCGGCGCGAGCACCCGGCCCTGCGGCAGCTCACCAACCTGCGCTTCCTCGACACGGAGAACGACGCGCTGATCGCCTTCGTCAAACGTCATGGGGACGACGTCGTCCTCGCCATCGTCAACCTCGACCCGCACCACATCCAGGAGGGCGTCACCACCGTGCCCTACGAGCTCGGCCTGCCACCCGCCTTCGCCGTCGAGGACCTCCTCAGCGGTGAGCGCTACGACTGGAACCTCGGCCGCAACTACGTCCGCCTCGACCCGGCCTACCGGGTCGCCCACCTCTTCACCCTCAGGTGAACCAGATGACCGACATCGTCGAACCCGCCCGCCTCGCCCGTGCCGCACCCGTGTCCAACCCGGCCGGTCACTGGTTCGAGTCCGATCCGCTCTGGTTCAAGAAGGCGCTCTTCTACGAGATCCACCTCCGCGGCTTTCACGACGGCAACGCCGACGGCTCGGGCGACTTCCGCGGGCTGACGGAGAAGCTCGACTATCTCGAGTGGCTCGGCGTGGACTGCATCTGGCTGCTGCCGATGTACGCGAGCCCGCTGCGTGACGGCGGCTACGACATCGCGGACTACTCCGCGATCCATCCCGACTACGGGACGATGGACGACGTCCGCGAGTTCCTCGAGGCCTCCCACCAGCGCGGCATGCGCGTCATCGCCGATCTGGTCATGAACCACACGTCGAGCGACCACATGTGGTTCCAGGAGTCACGCAAGGGCGGCGACGACAATCCGTACAAGGACTGGTACGTCTGGTCGGACACCGACGACCGCTACCAGGACGCGCGCATCATCTTCACCGACACCGAGGTCTCCAACTGGACCTGGGACCCGGTCCGCGGCGCCTACTACTGGCACCGCTTCTTCGGGCACCAGCCCGACCTCAACTACGACTGCCCCGCCGTCCACGACGCGATGATCGACGCGCTGCGCTTCTGGCTGGACCTCGGGCTCGACGGCTTCCGCCTCGACGCGGTCCCGTACCTGTACGAGCGCGAGGGGACAAACTGCGAGAACCTCGCCGAGACGCACGCCTTCCTCAAGACGGTCCGCAAGACCGTCGACGAGGAGTACCCCGACCGCGTCCTGCTCGCGGAGGCCAACCAGTGGCCCGAGGATGTCGTGGAGTACTTCGGCGACGACGGCGACGAGTGCCACATGGCCTTCCACTTCCCGGTCATGCCGCGCATGTTCATGGGCATGCGCCGCGAGGACGCAACGCCCATCTACGAGATCCTCGATCGCACCCCCGCGATCCCGGACTCCTGCCAGTGGGGGCTGTTCCTGCGCAACCACGACGAGCTCACGCTCGAGATGGTCACCGACGAGGAGCGCGACTACATGTACTCCGAGTACGCCAAGGATCCCCGCATGAAGATCAATGTGGGCATCCGCCGCCGGCTCGCGCCCCTGCTCGACAACGGCCGCGACGACATCGAGCTGATGCACGCGATCCTCTTCAGCCTGCCGGGATCGCCCGTCCTGTACTACGGCGACGAGATCGCGATGGGCGACAACGTCTTCCTCGGCGACCGCGACGGCGTGCGGACGCCGATGCAGTGGACGCCCGATCGCAACGGCGGTTTCTCGCGGGCGGATTTCGCGCAGCTCTACGCCCCGCCCTTGATGGATCCCGTGTACGGCTACCAGGCCGTCAACGTCGAGGCGCAGCTGCGCACGCCGACCTCGCTGCTGCGCTGGCTGCGCCGGTTCATCTCCCTGCGCAAGGATCACCCCGTGTTCGGCATGGGGACCTACGAGCCGCTGCGGGCCGACAACCACCGCATCTTCGCCCACATCCGCCGCTGGGAGGACGACATCGCCCTGTGCGTGCACAACCTCGCGCGCACGGCGCAGGCCGTCGAGCTCGACCTCAACGCCTTCGAGGGCCGCTATCCGGAGGAGATGTTCGGCCGCACGCGCTTCCCACAGATCGGCGAGTGGCCGTACCTGCTGACGCTGGCTCCGCGCGGCTTCTACTGGTTCCTGCTCAAACAGGAGGGAGAGGCCCGTGGCTGACCCCGGTGCCACACTGCTCGCGCTGGACTCGGAGGAGCTCGGCGACTGGATGCGACAGCAGCGCTGGTTCGGCGCCAAGGCCGCCGACCTCAGCCACTTCGGCGTGCTCGAGGTCGTGCCGCTGCGGGCCGATCTCGCCTGTGCGCTCGTCGAGGCGCGCTTCAACTCTGGCGTGCACGACCTCTACCAGCTGCTCGTGTCCGATCGCGACTTCGACGCCTTGGCCGACCCCGCGGAGGCCAAGCTGCTGGCCGAGCTCATGCAGGGGTCGGCGAGCGTCGAATCCGTCGTCTTCCACTGGACCGACCAGCTGCCACGGCTATCGGCGTCCCCCACAGTCCGTCCGATGGGCGCCGAGCAGTCCAACTCGACGATCGTGCTCGACGACGCGTTGGCGCTGAAGGTCTTCCGCCGGCTGCTGCCGGGCGACAACCCGGAGCTCGAGATGCTGCGCTTCCTCGGCACGCACGGGTTCGAGAACATCGCCGCGCTCGCCGGTTGGTATGAGTTCCGCGGCGAGCGCATGGAGGCGACGCTCGGCGTGCTGCAGCGCTACATCGCCGACGGCCGGGACGGCTGGGAGTTCGCCCTGCACGAGCCGGAGGCCTTCCTCGAGCGCGCCCACGAGCTCGGTGCCGTCACCGGGCGGCTGCACACTGTGCTGGCCTCCGACGCGGGCGATCCGGACTTCGCGCCGGAGGAGCCGGGCGACGAGGCGCTCGGTCTGCTGATCGCGACGATCGACGAGGAGATCGACCGCACCTTCCTCGACCTGCGTGACGACGACGAGGTCGTCGCGCCGATCCTCGGTCGCGGGCAGGAGCTGCGCGAGCGGTTGCAGATGCTCAGCCAGCAGAGCGCGGGCGGTCGGCTCATCCGCCATCACGGCGACTACCACCTCGGTCAGACCCTCCTCGCGCCGGACGGCTGGGTGATCCTGGACTTCGAGGGCGAGCCCGCGCGCACGCTGCCCGAGCGGCGCCGCAAGCGCTCGCCGCTGCGCGACACCGCGGGCATGCTGCGCTCGTTCGCCTACGCCGCCTCGGCGATGCAGCTGCTCGAGGGACATGCGCCCCCGGAGGATTGGGAGGCGAAGGCGCGCGCCTCCTTCCTCGAGGGGTACTTCGGCGCCATCGACCCGGTCCTGATGCCGGCCGGCGAGGCCTCGATCGCGCGGCTGCTCTCGATCCACGAGCTCGAGAAGGCGATCTACGAACTGCGCTACGAGCTCAACAACCGCCCGGACTGGGTGTCCATCCCGGTCGCGGCGATCCAGCGGCTGCTCGACGAGCCGCTGGACTGAGCCGCGCTCGACGCCGAGCGCCGTGACATCGGGTCTCGGCCGCGGCCATAAGGGAGCATGGGCCGCTTCGTGCTGCGGCGACTGGCGAGCGGCGCGCTGCTGCTCGTCCTCGTCCCCTCCCTGACCTTCGTCTATTTCGCAGCCACGTACTCCGAGGCTCCGGTCCTGTCGGGCCTGCTCGACTACCTGGAGGCGACCTTCGTCCACTTCGACCTCGGGCAGGCGAAGGGCTTCGGCTCGCCGGACGTCGCCACGTTGCTCGGGACGGGGGTCGCCGTCGACCTCGCGTTGCTCACGGGAGCGATGGTGCTCGGCGTCGGCTTCGGGATCGCCGGCGGTGCGGTGATCGCCCACCGCCGCAGGCCGCGTGTGCGGGCGATCGCCTACCTGCTCGGCGCCGTGGCCCTCGCCGCGCCTGTGGCCGTGACGGCGTACGTCTTCGTCTTCTACTTCGGCTCCGAAGGCGGCAACCACCGGGTGCCATTCGTGTCCGACGCGGGCGTCTATAGACCGCTGACCGCGGATCCGCTGGCGTGGCTGCACGCGCTGTGGGTGCCGTGGCTGGCGGTGGGCCTGCCGATCGCCGGCGCCGTGATGCGGGTCACGGTCGGAGCGACGCGCGAGGCGCTCGCCGAGGACGCCATCCGCACCGCGCGGGCGAAGGGCGTCGCCGAGGGTCCCGTGCTGCGCCGCCACGCCGTTCCGCTCGCGGTGGGCCCGGTGAGCGCCTTCTCCGGTGCGACGCTGAACCTGCTCATCCTCAACGGCGCCATCGTCCAGGAGATCTTCAACCTGCCCGGCTCCTTCCGGTTCGCCAAGCAGGCGATCGATGACGGCGACCTCGCGCTGCTGCAGTCGCTCACGCTCGTCACGGTGTTCTACGTGGTCGCCGGCAACCTCGTCGCTGACCTGGTGCATGCCCGCGTGGACCCGCGCGTGCGCCGGGCCTGATACCGGGGTGGGTGGCGCGGCCGCGGGCCGCCGGGGGGTGCTCCGGCAGCCCGCGGGTCGCGCGAGCGGCCCGCTCTAGGCGGGCACGGTGGTGTCGGCGGGCGGCGCCGGCACGGGCAGGGCGCCGGAGAGGCGAACCGCATTGCGGCCGGTGTCCTTGGCCTCGTACAGCGCGGCGTCCGCGCGGGCGACGACATTCTCAAGGGTCTCGCTCGGGTCGTACTGGGCCACGCCGAAGGAGGCGGTGACGCGCACGGAGGCGCCGGGCGTGTCGAGGGGCCGCTCGGTCAGGCTCGTGCGGAGGTCCTCGGCGAGGACACCTCCGCCGCCGAGGTCAGTGGCCGGCAGGACGACCATGAACTCCTCGCCGCCCCAGCGGCCGACCACGTCGGCGGTCCGCGCCCGCTGACGCAGCCGCCGCGCGACCGCCCGCAGCACGTCGTCGCCGACGTCGTGGCCGAACTCGTCGTTGATCTGCTTGAAGCGGTCGATGTCGACCATCACCACCGAGAACGGCCGACCCGAGCGCTGCGTGACCGCCACCTGGCGCTCGAGCGTGTCGTCGAGATGGCGCCGGTTCGGCAGCCCCGTCAGCTCGTCGTTGGCCGCCTCCTCGGCCAGTCGCTGGTTGTCATGGGCTAAAAAATCGGTCTCGGACTTCATGCGCAGGGCGGCTTCGACGCGAGCGCTCAGCTCGGCGATGTCGAACGGTTTCTTGACGTAGTCGTGGGCGCCACGGTCGAGCGCCTTGGCCACGAGCACCGGCTCGGCCCAGGCCGTGACCATGAGCACGGGGATGTGCTTGAGGTCGGCGTCGTCCTTGAGCAGCCCGAGCACCTCGAAGCCGTCGATTCCGGGCAGGCCGATGTCGCAGAGCACCACGTCGGGGCGGACCTCGCGCGCGGTCGGATGCGCGGACAGGCCGTCGCCGACCTCGAAGACCTCGTGGCCGGCACCCTCCAGCACCGCCTTGAGCAGTTGCCGGATGGCAGGATCGTCCTCGACGATCAGGATCTTTCCCTGCACGTTGCCTCCCTGCGTCGCGCCGCGAGCACCCCTGCCGCGGCTTCTAGCGAACACTATCGGTCATCTGAGCCCGTGGGGCGATCGGGCATGCGTCCAGGGTTTCCCGCTCGGCCGTCAGGTAAAGCTCACGGAGATGACCGAGCAGTTCGATCAACTCGTGGAGGGCAGGCTCGCCGATCCGCACGCCGTCCTGGGTGCCCACCAGCAGACCGGCGGCGTTGTCGTCCGCGCCTTCCGCCCGGCGGCCGAGCGCGTCGTCGTGCGGGCCGGCGGTAGGGCGGTCACCGCCGAGCAGGTGCATCCGGCCGGCCTGTTCGAGGCCGCGCTGAACGGGGTCGAGCTGCCGCTGGACTACGAGCTCGACGTCTCCTACGCGGACGGCAACACCTTCACCCTGCGCGATCCCTACTCGTTCCTGCCGACGCTCGGCGAGCTCGACATCCACCTCGCCGCGGAGGGACGCCACGAGGAGCTCTACGCCAAGCTCGGCGCCCACGTGCGCGAGATCGACGGCGTGGGCGGGACCGCGTTCGCCGTCTGGGCGCCCGCCGCCGCCGCCGTGAGCGTCGTCGGCGACTTCAACTCCTGGGACGGACGCCTGCATCCGATGCGGGCGCTCGGATCGAGCGGCATCTGGGAGCTCTTCGTTCCCGACGTGGCCGAGGGGCAGCGCTACAAGTTCCATGTGCGGACGCAGTCGGGCGAGATCCGCCTCAAGGCCGACCCCTACGCCCAGGCCGCTGAACATCCGCCCGAGACCTCCTCGGTCGTGCACCGGTCGCGCCACACCTGGGACGACGGCACGTGGATGACCAAGCGAGCGGCGCTCGACCAGCTCGCCCAGCCCATGTCGATCTACGAGGTCCACCTCGGCTCCTGGCGGCGCAACCCCGGTGAGGACGATCGCTCCCTCAGCTACCTCGAGCTCGCCGACGAGCTGACCGCCTACGTGCGCGACATGAACTTCACGCACGTCGAGCTGCTGCCGATCATGGCGCACCCCTTCGACGGCAGCTGGGGCTACCAGGTGACCTCGCACTTCGCGCCCACCCCGCGCTACGGCTCGCCCGACGAGCTCAAGCAGTTCATCGACCGGCTGCACCAGAACGACGTCGGCGTGATCCTCGACTGGGTGCCCGCTCACTTCCCCAAGGACGACTGGGCCCTTGCGCGCTTCGATGGCACGGAGCTCTACGAGCACGCCGACCCGCGGCGCGGCGAGCATCCGGAGTGGGGGACCCTCGAGTTCAACCTCGGGCGCAACGAGGTGCGCAACTTCCTGGTCTCGAGCGGCCTGTACTGGCTCGACGAGTACCACGCCGACGGCCTGCGGGTGGATGCCGTCGCGTCGATGCTCTACCTCGACTACTCCCGTGAGGACGGGCAGTGGGTGCCCAACGAGTACGGCGGCAACGAGGATCTCGACGCCGTCGCGTTCCTCAAGCAGCTCAACGAGACCCTCTACGCGCGGTCGCCCGGGGCGCTGTCGGCGGCCGAGGAGTCGACGGCCTGGCCGGGCGTCTCCCGCCCCACCTATCTCGGCGGGCTGGGCTTCGGCTTCAAGTGGAACATGGGCTGGATGCACGACACGCTCGCGTACTTCCAGCAGGACCCGCTCTACCGCCGCTGGCACCACCACGAGCTGACGTTCTCGCTCGTCTACGCCTTCACGGAGAACTTCATCCTGCCGCTGTCCCACGACGAGGTCGTGCACGGCAAGGGCTCGCTCTACACGAAGATGCCGGGCGACCACTGGCAGAAGCACGCCAACCTGCGCGCGCTGTACGCCTACATGTGGGGCCACCCCGGCAAGAAGCTGCTCTTCATGGGCCAGGAGTTCGCGCAGGAGCAGGAGTGGAGCCACGAGCGCTCGCTGGACTGGCACCTGCTCGAGCAGCCGCTCAATCACGGCATGCGCGCCCTGGTGCGCGACCTCAACCGCGTCTACCGCGAGCGGCCCGCCCTGTGGGACAACGACTTCGAGGGCGAGGGCTTCTACTGGCTCGAGCCCAACGACGCCGAACACGCTGTCGTCGCCTTCGCGCGCACGTCCCGGGACTTCACCGACATCGTCGCGATCGCGCTCAACCTCACGCCGGAGCCGCGCCACGGCTACCGGCTCGGCCTGCCGCGCCCCGGCCGCTGGGTCGAGGCGATCAACACGGACTCGACGCACTACGGCGGCTCGGACGTCGGCAACTTCGGCGGCGTGGTCGCCGAGCCCGTCCCGTGGGGCGGCCAGCCCTACTCGGCCGAGGTCACCCTGCCGCCGCTCGGCGGGGTCTGGCTCGTGCCGGATGAGACCCCCAAGGGTCATCCCCAATAGGCAACGCGACGCCGGAGGTGCAGGCTTGCGGCCATGACCTCCCCAGACCCCTCCATCCCCGAGCAGTCGCCGCCGCCCCCGCGGCGACTGCGCCGCACCTCTGACCGCCGCGTCGCCGGCGTCGCCGGCGGCCTCGCCGAGCAGTTCGGCCTCGACGCCACGCTCGTGCGCGTCGCCTTTGTCGTGCTGGCGTTCTTCGGCGGCGCCGGCCTGGCCGCCTACGTCGTCGGCGCCTTCGTCATCCCCGATGAAGAGGGAGCGCCGGCGCTCGGCACCCGCGCGACCGTCGTGCTCGTGGCGATCGGCATCGCCGCGCTGCTGTCCGCGCCGGTCTCGATCGTCCTGCTGCTCCCGGTGGCGATCGGCGTGCTCGTGTGGCGCGCCTTCGGCGGGCGCGTGCCCGGAGGCCTCATGCGCGCCGCCGTCGGCGTCGTGGTCGTCACGGGCTCGATCCTGCTCGGTCTCGCGGCCGGGCTCGCCGCCGCGTTCGGAGCCGGGACCGCCATCGCGGTCGCGGCGCTCGTCATGGGCGCCGTGCTCATCCTCGCCGGCCTGCGGGGCGGCGCGCGCTGGCTCATCGTGCCCGCGCTCGCCCTGGCGATCCCGGCGACCGTGGTGGCGGCGGCCGACCTGAGCCTCGAGGGAGGCGTCGGCGACCGCGAGTACCGTCCGGCCGGCGTGTCCGAACTCCGTTCGCACTACCGACTCGGCGCCGGCGAGTTGCGGCTCGACCTGCGCGACCTGCGGCTCGCTCCAGGGCAGGAGGTGGCCACGGATGTGCGGGTCGGCGTCGGCGTGGCCGAGGTCACGGTTCCGCCGGGCGTCTGCGTGATCGCGCAGGGGCACGTCGGCGTGGGCGTGATCGATCTGCTCGGTCGTGTCAACGAGGGCGCTGACGTCGACGATCAGCGTGGCGGTGCTGCGCGGCCCGGCGCACCAGTGCTGCGGCTCAACCTCCACGCCGGGATGGGGGAGCTCGTGGTCGACCGCGATCCGGACGGCGGACACGGGTCGCGGTTGCTCGACGACGGCTGCACCGCGTGATGCCCGGGCGCGCCGATCCCGTCTCGCTCGTGGCCGGCGCCGCCGTGATCGTGCTCGGCGTCCTCATCCTGCTCGACGCGACCGGCGCGCTCACCCTCCGCTTCGACTATGCCGCTCCGGCGCTGTTGGCGAGCATCGGTGCGGTCCTCCTCGCCGCCGGGCTCGCCCGTGGCGGCTGAGCGCTTACGCCGCGACCGTGCCGCCGGCCTGCTCGGCGGCGTGTGTGCCGGGCTGTCCACGCGCACGGGTGCCGACGTCCGGCTCGTACGGGTGGGCGTGCTCGGCGCCACCGCGTTCGGCGGGCTTGCCATCCCGGTCTATCTGCTCGCCTGGGCGGTGCTGCCCGCCACCGGCGAGCGTCCGCCGCAGGCGGGCGGGCGGGCGACGTTCGAGGTCAGCGCAGGGATCGCGCTGCTGGTCCTGGCCGTGCTGCTGCTCTTCCGCACCTGGGGCCTGTGGGTCGGCGACGCGCTGGTGTGGCCGGTGACGCTCGTCGCCGCCGGCTCGGCGATGGTCTGGCGCCAGTCTCAGGCGGACGCGCCTGCGACGCGCGGGCGCCCAGCCCTACCGAACCTTCCCTCGGCCGCGCTCGGCCGCGTGGCGCTCGGCGTCCTGCTCGTCCTCGGTGGCGGGCTCGTTTTCCTCTGGCTCAACGACGCGTTGGCGCCGGCGCGGGACGCCGTCCTCGCCATCGTCGTCATCGTGGTCGCCGGTGTGGCGATCCTGGCGCCGTTCTGGCTCCGGCTCGTGCGCGGCCTGGGAGCCGAGCGGGCGGAGCGCATCCGTTCACAGGAGCGAGCGGAGGTCGCCGCCCACCTGCACGACTCGGTCCTGCAGACGCTCGCGCTGGTGCAGAAGCGCGCCGACGACCCGCGGGCGGTCGCGACGCTCGCCCGCCGCCAGGAGCGCGAACTACGCGAATGGCTCAACGGCACCGAGGTCGAAGGGACGCTGGCCGGAGCGCTTGGGCGCGTCGCCGCCGACGTGGAGGCGGCGCACGGCGTCGCGGTCGAGGTGGTCACCGTCGGGGACCGTGCCCTGGACCCCGGCACCGAGGCGATCGCCGCCGCGGCACGGGAGGCGCTGACCAACGCGGCGAAGTTCGCCCCCGACGCCGGCATCTCGCTCTTCGCCGAAATGGACCTCGGCCGGGTGAAGGTCTACGTGCGCGACCGCGGGCCCGGCTTCGACACGGCCACGGTGCCGCCCGACCGCCGTGGGCTGCGCGAGTCCGTCGTCGGCCGCATGGAACGACATGGGGGATTTGCGGCGATCCACACGGCGCCTGGTGCGGGCACCGAAGTGGAGCTGACCCTGTGACCTCGGTGGTCATCGTCGACGATCACGCCCTCTTCCGGGCGGGCGTGCGCGCCGAGCTCGAAGGCCTCGTCGACGTCCTCGCCGACGCCGCCAACGTCGCTGATGCGGCGCGGGCCATCGCCGAGCATGATCCAGATGTCGTGCTGTTGGACGTCCACATGCCCGACGGTGGAGGGGTCGAGGTCATCCGCCGTGCGCAGGGCGCCCGCGCGCGCTTCCTCGCCCTCTCGGTCTCGGACGCGCCCGAGGACGTCATCGCGATCATCCGTGCGGGAGCTCGGGGCTACGTCACCAAGACCATCTCAGGTCCTGAGCTCGCTGATGCGGTGCGCCGGGTGCACGACGGCGATGCGGTCTTCTCGCCGCGCCTGGCCGGCTTCGTGCTCGACGCCTTCGCCGGCGGGCCGGCACCCGCGGATGCGCTCGGCCAGCTCACCCCGCGCGAGCGCGAGGTGCTCCAGTTGATCGCTCGCGGCTACCTCTACAAGGAGATCGCCCTGCGACTGTCCATCTCCGCCAAGACCGTCGAGGCCCACGTCTCGTCGGTGCTGCGCAAGCTGCAGCTGTCCACCCGGCACGAGTTGTCGCGCTGGGCGATGGAGCGCAACCTGGATTAAAGGAGCGCGACAGGGTCGCCGACCCGGACGGTCCCCGGCTGCGCGACCGAGCCGTGGACGCCGAAGGGGAGTGGCTCGGACGTGTCGTCCGGGCGCGTCTCACGAATGACCTGCAGCATGTCCATGTCGGCGACGCCGGTATCGGGGTCCTGGGAGGTGATCAGGCAGCGGCCCGTGTGGCCCGTGGGGCGCACGACGGCGTCGCCGATCCGGACGCGGTGACCGACCCAGTCGTCCTCGGCGTGGGCGGGGATGCCGCCGATGCCGAGCAGCATCCGGAAGCGGCGCGGGTCGAGCCCCGCGCAGGCGGCCTGCGAGAGCAGGGAGATGCAGCCGCCGCGACCGCGGTCGATCCCCAGCCCGGTGCCGTCGGACCTCACCAGGCGCAGCGGCCGGCCGGCGTAGGTGCTCAGCGCCTCACCGAACGGTCCCTCGACGAGGTGCCCGCGGCGCGGGCGCCCGAAGAAGTTGCTCGAGACGGGCTCGCCGAGCGTCACGGGGCCGGCGACGACGGCGCCGTCCGGGAAGCGCAGCGTCAGCGCGTCATCTTCCACCTCGGCGCGAACCGCCGCCAGCGGTCCGAAGCGCTTGCCGTTGACCATCACTCCGCGGGGGTCGACGAGGTGAAAGGCCCGGTCTCCCACGGGTCCCGTCTCGGTCAGCTCCACTGCGTCGCGGGTCTGGAGCGCGAGCGCCTTGACCGGGGCGAGCGTGATCCATGCCACATGACCTTCCACGGCGGGCGACCCTAGGACGTTTGGCCCGCGCCCCAGCGGAAAGGTTCGATGCGTGCCATCCGACCGCTTCCCCTGGGAGCGCCGGCTCGGGGCGACGGCGGCCAGGGATGGCCGGTTCGCGTTCCGGTGCTGGGCGCCCGCCGCCGATGAGGTCCTGCTGCGCCTCGACGGCGTCGACCACGCGATGGCCGACGTCGGCTTCGGCGTGCGTGAGGCGACGGTCGCCGCGACCTCGGGCACCGACTACGTCTTCGTCCTCGACGGGGCTGAGCTCCCGGACCCCGCGACGCGCTGGCAGCCCGACGGTCTGCGGGGACCGAGCCGCACCGTCGACACCGGAGCGTTCGCCTGGGCGGAGGCGGACTTCGTGACCCCCGCGCTCGAGGATCTCGTCATCTACGAGCTGCACGTCGGCACGTTCAGCGACGAGGGAACCTTCGAGGGGGCGATCCCCCACCTCGACGATCTCGCCGCGCTCGGGGTCAACGCGGTCGAGGTGATGCCGATCGCCGAGTTCCCCGGCGCGCGCGGCTGGGGCTACGACGGCGTCTACCTCTCGGCCGCGCAGTCCTCCTACGGCGGCCCGCTCGCCTTCCAGCGGTTCGTCGATGCCGCCCACCAGCGCGGCATCGCGGTCATCCTCGACGTCGTCTACAACCACGTGGGCGCCTCGGGCAACACGGCGCTGACCGCCTTCGGCCCGTTCCACACGGAGAAGTACTCGACGTTCTGGGGCGCGGCGATGAACTTCGACGACGAGGACTCCGATCCCGTCCGCGAGTGGGTGCTCCAGTCCGCGGAGGGCTGGATCCGCGACTTCCGCGTCGACGGCCTGCGCCTGGACGCGATCCACGCGATCTTCGACGGCGGCGCGGAGCACCTCGTCGCGGCCATCAGCCGCCGGGTCCACGCGGCGAATCCGGCCGCGGTCGTCATCGCCGAGTCCGGGATGAACGACCCGAAGGTCATGCGGCCCGCCGCGCAGGGCGGGTGGGGCTGCGACGCCGCCTGGGCCGACGACTTCCACCACGCGCTGCGCGTGCTGCTCACCGGGGATCGCGAGGGCTACTACGAGGAGTTCGGTGCGGTGGCCGACCTCGCCAAGGCCTTCCACCGGCCGCACGTGCACGACGGGAACTACTCGACCTTCCGCCGGCGCCGCTTCGGCGCGCCCGCGGAGGGCCTCGGTCCCGAGCGCTTCGTCGTCTTCTCCGCCAACCACGATCAGGTCGGCAACCGCGCGCTGGGTGACCGCCTGCCCGACGAGGTCCGCCCGCTCGCGGCGCTCTGCACGCTGTTGAGCCCGTTCGTCCCGATGCTGTTCATGGGGGACGAGTACGGCGAGCAGGCCCCCTTCCAGTTCTTCACCGACCACATCGACGAGGAGATCGCCGTGGCCACCCGCGACGGCCGGCGCCGCGAGTTCGGTGCTTTCGCCGCCTTTGCCGGCGAGGAGGTCCCGGACCCGCAGGACCCCGATACCTTCAAGCGGTCC
The DNA here is from genome assembly GCA_963781415.1 of uncultured Solirubrobacteraceae bacterium. GTDB lineage: Bacteria > Actinomycetota > Thermoleophilia > Solirubrobacterales > Solirubrobacteraceae > DATLGB01. Next base: position 839,722 of record CAWAFT010000002.1, on the reverse strand, counting down.
AAATTGACACGGCGTCGTGACGAACGGCTCGAGCGCTTGCACCGCGACGCGATCGCCGCCCGGCGCGCCCTCCCTGCGGGGGACGCCGTGATCGACTTCGACGAGACCGAGCGCTGGCTGCGCGTCCGCCGCGGCGACCAGGTTCTCGTCGCCAACTTCCACCCCTCCAAGGAGCTCCCCATTCCCGCCACCGAGATCATCGTCGCCACGCATCCAAGTGAGCCGGGCGGCACGCTGCCGCCCCTGGCCGGGGCGCTGATCCGATGAGGGAGATCTGGCCTGGGAAGCCCTTCCCGCTCGGCCCCATGTGGGACGGCGAGGGCACGAACTTCGCCATCTTCTCCGAGAACGCCGAGAAGATCGAGCTGTGCCTGTTCGACGCCGATGACCGCGAGGAGCGCGTCGAGCTCACGGACGTCACCAACCACCACTGGCACTGCTATCTGCCCGGCGTCGGGCCGGGCCAGCGCTACGGCTATCGCGTCCACGGTCCCTACGAGCCCGAGAACGGCCACCGCTTCAACCCCTGGAAGCTGCTCATCGACCCTTACGCGAAGGCGATCGAGGGCGGCGTGAAGTGGGACCAGGGCAACGTGCATCCCTACGTGCCGGGCCCGGACGAGGACGCCGATCTCGAGATGGACGGCACCGACGACTCCGACGCCATCCCGAAGTGCCTGGTCGTCGACGAGCAGTTCTGGTGGGAGGGCGACAAGCCTCCGAACAACCCGTGGTGGGAGACGGTCATCTACGAGACCCACGTCAAGGGCTTCACCAAGCAGATGGAGGAGGTGCGCGAGGACCTGCGCGGCACCTACGCCGGCATGGCCTCCGAGCCCGCGGTCAAGTACCTCAAGGAGCTCGGCGTCACCGCGGTCGAGCTGCTGCCGGTGCACCACATCATCGACGAGTCCTTCCTGCCCGAGAACGGGCTGACGAACTACTGGGGCTACTCGTCGATCGGCTTCTTCGCGCCGCACGCGGGCTACAGCGCGACGGGCTCCACGGGCGAGCAGGTGCGCGAGTTCAAGGGCATGGTCAAGGCCCTGCACAAGGAAGGCATCGAGGTCATCCTCGACGTCGTCTACAACCACACCGCCGAGGGCAACCACCTCGGACCCATGCTGTCCTTCAAGGGCGTCGACAACACGTCCTACTACCGCCTCGTCCCCGACGACGAGCGTCACTACATGGACTTCACGGGCACGGGCAACTCCCTCAACGCCCGCCACCCGAGCACGCTGCGGATGATCATGGACTCGCTGCGCTACTGGGTGATCGAGTGCCACGTCGACGGCTTCCGCTTCGATCTCGCCTCCGCGCTGGCGCGCGAGCTGTACGAGGTCGACCGCCTCAGCGCGTTCTTCGACACCATCCATCAGGATCCGGTCCTGTCGCAGGTCAAGCTGATCGCCGAGCCGTGGGACGTCGGTCCGGGCGGCTACCAGGTGGGCAACTTCCCCGTGCTGTGGTCGGAGTGGAACGGGATCTACCGCGACACGATGCGCGACTTCTGGCGCGGCGAGGCCGGCCCGGACGCGTTCGCGGCCCGCTTCACGGGGTCGGCCGACCTCTACGAGGCCGACGGGCGTGACCCGTTCGCGTCGATCAACTTCATCACTGCGCACGACGGCTTCACCATGCGCGATCTCGTCTCCTACAACGAGAAGCACAACGAGGCCAACAAGGAGGACAACCGCGACGGGACCGACGACAACCGGTCCTGGAACTGCGGCGCCGAAGGGCCGACCGACGACCCGGCGATCCAGGCGCTGCGCGCGCGCCAGATCCGCAACATGCTCACCACGCTCGTGCTCTCGGGCGGTACGCCGATGCTGCTCGGCGGCGATGAGCTCGGGCGCACCCAGGGCGGCAACAACAACGGCTGGTGCCAGGACTCGGAGATCTCCTGGTACGACTGGAACCTCGGCGAGGAACAGCAGGCCCTGCTGGCCTTCACGCGCGAGCTGATCGAGCTGCGCAAGGCACACCCGGTCTTCCACCGCTCATCGTTTCTCGCCGGCGAGGAGATCGAGGGCTCGGGCCTGCCCGACGCCTGGTGGTTCCGTCCCGACGGCAACAAGATGACCTCGGGCGACTGGCGCTCGGGGCATCCGGTGCTCGGCCTTTTCCTGAACGGCGAGGAGATCCCCTACCGCAGCCGGCACGGATCGAAGATCGAGGACGACTCGTTCCTGATCCTCGTCAACGCCCACCACGACGAGCAGGCCTTCCGGCTCCCGGTGCGGCGGTTCGGCGGCTGCTGGGAGGTCACGATCGCCACCTCCGCCGAGGTCGAGCCGGGCACGCGCTTCGACGCGCAGACCGAGGTCGCCATGGAATCGCGTTCGATGATGGTGCTGTGCCGTGTCGTCGACTGAGCTCAGGGCGACCTACCGGCTGCAGCTCTCGCCCGAGCTCGACTTCGCCGCCGCGCGCGAGCTCGTTCCGTACCTGCGCGAGCTCGGCGTCAGCCACCTGTACCTGAGCCCGTCGCTGCAGGCTCGGTCCGGGTCGACTCACGGCTACGACGTGGTCGACCCGACGAAGATCAGCGAGGCGCTCGGCGGGGAGGCGGGCCTGCGCGAACTCGCCGCCGAGATGCCGGTGATCCTCGACATCGTGCCGAACCACATGGGCGCGGGGGACGAGAACGCGTGGTGGCCGGACCCGAAGGTGTTCGACTTCGACGAGGACGGCGAGTTCTACCGGCGCTTCTTCGACATCGACGACCTCGCCGCGGTCCGCCAGGAGGACCCGGAGGTGTTCGAGCTCACCCATCGCAAGACGCTCGAGCTGCTGCGCGACGGGGTCATCGACGGTGTCCGCGTCGATCATCCCGACGGGCTGGCCGACCCGGCGGGCTACTTCACCCGTCTGCGCGAGGCGGGCGCGCCGGGCATCTGGATCGAGAAGATCCTGCACCCCGGCGAGCCGCTCCGCGATTGGGACGTCGACGGGACGGTCGGCTACGAGTTCCTCAACGACGCCCAGGCCGTCTTCGTCGACCCGGGTGCCCATGACACCGTCACGACGGTCTGGACCGAGCTGACCGGCGATGACCGGGACTTCGCCGCGGTGGCGCTCGAGGCCCAGCTCGAGCAGGCCACCACCACGTTCTCGCGCGAGGTGGCCTGGCTGCAGCGCCTGGCGCCGCAGTTCGACACCGACACCCTGGCACGGGCGCTGGCGACGCTGCCGGTCTACCGCACCTACGTCGAGCCGTGGAGCGGCCGCGTCTCCGACGAGGATCGCCGCGAGCTCGCAGCGCTGCCCGACGACCTGCGCGCCGTGCTCGAGCTGCGCGAGCGCGGCTTCGACGAGTTCGTCACGCGCTTCCAGCAGACCTCGCCGCCCGTCACCGCCAAGGGTGTGGAGGACACGGCCTTCTACCGCTACCTGCGGTTGCTCGCGCTCAACGAGGTCGGGGGCGACCCGGGCCGCTTCGGCATCACCGTGGACGAGCTGCACGCTGCCAACGCCGCCCGCCCGGCGCGCAACCTGCTCATCTCCACCACCCACGACACGAAGCGCTCGGCGGACGTGCGGGCCCGGATCGGTGCGCTCACCGACCCCGACCTGCGCGGTGACTGGAGCGCGTTCGCGCGGCACTGGGTGCCCGAGGCTCCGGATCCGCTCTCGGGCTTCCTCGTCCTGCAGACGCTCCTCGGCGCGCACCCGATCGAGCCGCTCGATCGTCTCGACGGCTACCTCGAGAAGGCCCTGCGGGAGGCCAAGCTGCGTTCGAACTGGATCGACCCGGACACGGATTACGAGGCGTCCGTGCAGCGGTGGGCACGGGGCCTGCTCGCCGACGAGGACTTCCGCCTCGAGTTCGATCCGTTCGTCTCGCGGCTCGCGCAGTCCGGCCGCCGTTCGGCACTCGGACAGCTGGCCCTCAAGCTCACCGCGCCGGGCGTCCCCGACGTCTACGGCGGCGACGAGGTCGAGTACCGCGCGCTCGTCGATCCCGACAACCGCCGTCCGGTCGACTTCGCCGCACGGCGCCGGGCGCTGTCCTCTCCGCCGCCGAAGCTCAAGCTGATCCGCGACACGCTCGCCCTGCGCGGGCGGCGACCTGAGGCGTTCAGCGGCTCGTACGATCCCGTCGACGCTCCCGAGGGGGTCTGCGCCTACGTCCGCGGCGGCCAGGTGCTCGTCGTGGTGCCGGTCCGCGACGGCGTCGCCGGGAAGGTCAGTGCGCCGGGCTTCGAACCGGTGCCCGCGGGCCGGGTCGGCATCTACGAACCGGCGCGGTGAGCGGCGCGACGCCATAGGGTTCCGATCGATGGGGAGGCGGGGTCTGATCGTGTTGCTGCTGGCGCTCGCGCTGCCCGGCTTCGCGTACGCGGCGTTTCCCGGTGCACCGGGGGAGAATCCGCGCCTTAACACGCCTAACGACCCGGATTTCGACCACTGCGAGGCCGACGATGAGGGCGGGCCGACCTGCAGCACCTACGCCGACGAGCAGTACGGCGCGTTCGGCTTCAGTCCGGACTCGGCCAACTACCTCCAGGCCGGGCCGCACTATCTGACCGGCACGCGCTACACCGACTGCTCCCAGCTCGACGCCGACGGACAGGCCGCCAACGTTGCCGCGGAGGGCGCGGCGGGCAATCCCGTGGCGGCCGAGGCCGCCAAGTGCCTGCAGATCTCCGGCGTGCGCGCTGACAGCGCCTTCAAGTACGACACGGGCAATCCGGACACCGCGGTGGCGATCCTGGACACCGGCATCCGCTGGCAGGAGGGCGAGCTGCGCACGAAGGTGCGCCTGAACCGCGCGGAGCTGCCCAAGCCCGCGGGGTCAGCCGTGTACGACAAGAACAACGACGGCATCTTCAACGTCGACGACTACGCCGGAGAGGTCTCGAAGGCCGCCGGGGATCAGGAGTCCGACAGCGTCCTGGACGCATCGGACCTGATCGCGACGTTCTCCGACGGCACCGACGCCGACGGCAACGGCTACGTCGACGACATCGCCGGCTGGGACTTCTTCGACGACGACAACGATCCGTTCGACGCCTCGAGCTGCTGCTCGGCCAGCGGTCACGGCACGGGCCGCGCCAGGGAGGCCGTCGCCGCCACGAACAACGGGGTCGCCGACGTCGGCATGTGCCCGGAGTGCCAGCTCATGCCGCTGCGCGTGTGGGACACGTTCGTCGTCCCCACCGACAACTTCGCCATGGGCGTGATGTACGCGGCCGACAACGGCGCGAGTGTGGTCGAGGGCGCCGTGGGCGGGCTCACCAACACCCAGTTCGCCCGCCGCGCGTTCTCCTACGCCGACGCGAAGGGCCTCGCGCTGATGCTCGTCTCCTCCGACATCAACAGCGCCAACCACAACTACCCGACGAACTACAACGAGGCCGTCTACGTCGCGGGCTCGATTTACGACACCGCTCCGAACGACACCTGCGGCGGGCTACCGGGGCTGCCCGCGGTCCCCGACGTGTTTCCCGATCCCCCGGACGAGTTCACCGAGGGCTGCCAGGAGTTCCTGGGCATGCTCGGGCTGACCCAGATCGGCCAGCCGTTCACGACCTCCTTCTTCCGCAACTCGAACCTGACGCAGTACGGCGGCAAGGCCGACATCGTGATGATGGGCTCCACCGGCTCCGAGAACACGGGCCAGGCCTCCGGCGCCGCGGCGCTGCTGATGGCCTTCGGCAAGGAACAGCTCGCCACGCCGCTCACCGGCAACGAGGTTCGGCAGCTGCTGACGATGACCGCCGAGGACGTCCTGCCCGAGAACACCGGGGTCATCGGTCTGGCCGACAAGGCGGTCAAGGGCTGGGACCCGCACTTCGGCTACGGCCGCGTCAACCTCGCGGCGGCCATGAAGCGCATCGCGCTCAAGCGCATTCCGCCGGAGGCCCAGATCGATGCGCCGGACTGGTTCGCGCCGATCAACGTCGACCGTGTCGGCGCCGCGGGTGTCGAGATCCGCGGCCGCGCCCAGGCCCGCGGCGGCGTCGGCGCCTGGGAGATCGAGTACGCCTGCGGCCAGGACACGCCCGACGCGAGCTTCCAGCCGCTGCTCAGCGGCAGCGGCGCGGTCAACGGGTCCTTCGGCAACATCCCGAAGGCGACGCTGGTCACCCTGGCCAACAGCTGCAACGGCGAGGTCGCGGCCGACCCCGGCCGGCCCGCGGGCACGGCCGGTGGAGCGTGGCCGGCGGACCCGTATCCCGACCCTGACCCGGAGCGGCACGTCTTCCAGATCCGCCTGACCGTCCACGCGGCCGGCGACGCCACCAACGTCGGGCGCTACCGCAAGTCGCTGCACGCCTACGCCAACGACGGCAATCTCCCGGGCTGGCCCCGAGCGGTGGGCAGCGGCGCGGACGGGTCGCTGTACCGCACCGCGACCGGCGGGGAGGCCTCCCCGCGGCTGTACGACGTGGACGGCGACAACGCGCTCGACGTGATCATCCCGACCTCGAGCGGCGAGCTCCACGTGCTCGACAGCAGCGGGACCGAGCTGCCGGGCTTCCCGGTCAAGACGGGCCGCTACCAGCTCGAGCTGAACCATCCCGTGCCGCTGGCGGGCACCGCGATCCCGCGCGAGTCGATGCGGGTGCCCTCGATCGGGGACGTCGACGGCGATCGCGACCCGGAGATCGTGGTGACGGCGGGTGAGCACCTGTACGCGTGGAAGCTCGACGGCACGCCCGTCTTCGTGACCGGGGTCGATCGCTCGCTGTCGGAACCGTGCAAGGCGGGCATCGCCAAGCCCTGCTTCAACAGCGCCGATCGCGCCATCACCTCGGCGAACCACCTCAAGCGCGGGTTCATCGGCTCGCCCGCCCTCGCGCAGCTCGACCCGTCCACCCCCGCCCTGGAGATCGTGGCCGGCGCGCTCGACCAACATGTCTACGCCTGGCGCGGCGACGGCACCCTGCTGCCGGGCTTCCCGCGCAAGGTGGCGACCGCGGGCGCGGACGGCGCGGAGATCATCACCACCCCGGCGATCGCGGACCTCGACGGTCAGGGGCCGCCGGAGATCATCGTCTCCACCAACGAGGTCGCCGTCGGGTCACCGGAGTTCCCCGGCTCGTTCTTCGAGTTCGCCAGCGCGCTGCTGTCGGCCTCCACCGGTTACAACCCCGTGTACGCGCTGCACGCGGACGGCTCGATGGTCGACGGCTGGCCCGTGAAGGTCGGCGTGGCGGCCGGCGACCTGCTCCCGCTCGTGCTGCCCGGCCACGACTCGGTGGTCATCGACGCCGACGGCGGGACGGACGAAGTCGTCGTGTCCGGCGGGACGGGCGTGATCCCGGGTGGCGGCTCGCGCCTCGTCGACGGAGCCGGCGACACGGTGTCGAGCTTCGAGTCCTCCAACGGCAACCGGGTCGACACCGGCGCGGTGCTCAACCTCGCCGACTACGCGTCCGCCGGGGACATCCTCGGTACGGGCGATCCGCAGATCCTCAAGGGCGGCCTGACCGTCAACGGCGCCGCGAACCTGCTCGCCGTCAACCAGAACCTGCCGTTCAACCACGTCGAGCAGCTCTGGAGCCCGGCGGCGGGCGGGAGCTACGTCGATCCGGGGCCGTCCGCCCCAGGCTTCCCGCTGGCCACTGACGACTTCCAGCTCGTGTCCCAGGCCTCGGTCGCGCGGGTCGGCGGCACCGGGCCGGGCCGGCAGGCGCTGGTCGGCACGGGCCTGTACCAGCTGCATGCCTACGGGCCGGCCGGCGCCGAGCCGGCGGGCTGGCCGAAGTTCACGGGCGGCTGGACGCAGACCACGCCCTCCGTCGGCGATGCCGACGGTGACGGCGACCTCGACGTCATGGTGCTCACGCGCGAGGGGTGGTCGTTCCTGTGGGACACCGGGGTCGGCGCGTGCAGCGGCTCGAACAACGAATGGTGGACCTACCACCACGACGAGCACTCATCGGCCAACTACGACCACGACGCGCGCCCGCCCGGCACGCCGACGGGGCTCGCGGCGGTCCGCGACGGCACCGACGTCGTGATCACGCTCACCATGCCGGGCGACGACTGGATGTGCGGAACGCCGACCACCATGCTGGTCAACGGCGTGGAGCGGCCCGCCTCCGGGACGGTCCGCCTGACCGCGGCCGAGCTCGGCAGCGCCGACACGGTCGTGATCCGCTTCGCCGACGAAGCCGGCAACTGGGGTCACAGGGCAAGCGTGGCCGTGCCACCCGGGACCGTCGAGACGCCGACCCCGACGCCCACCGCGACCGAGACGCCGACCCCGACGCCCACCGCGACTGCGACGGAGACGCCGACGGCCACTGCGACGGAGACACCGACCGCGACCGCGACGGAGACGCCGACGGCCACCGCGACGGAGACACCGACCGCGACCGCGACCGCGACCGCGACGGAGACGCCAACGGCCACCGCCACGCCGACCGCGACGGCCACAGAGACGGCGACGGAAACGCCGACCGGGACCGCCACCGCCACGCCGACCGCGACCGCCACGATCGGCCCGCCGTCCCCGACGGCCACCCCGACGCCGACGGCGACGCCCACGGCCACGATCGGCCCGCCGTCCCCGACCGCCACCGCAAGCCCGACGCCGACGCCGACGCCGACGGCGTCGGTGAGCCCCACCTCGACTTCGACCGCCACCCCCACGCAGACGGCGACGCCGCCGGCCGCTGACGGAGCCTGCCGCTACGTCATCCGCGGCACGAACGGCGACGACCGGCTGCGCGGCACCCGCCGCGGCGACAAGATCGTCGGCCGGGCGGGGAACGACCGGCTGCTGGGCGAGCAGGGCGAGGATTGTCTGAAGGGCGGCCGCGGCAAGGACCGCCTCCGCGGCGGCGCCGGACGCGACGTGCTCAAGGGTGGCAGGGGCCGGGACGTGCTCCTCGCGCGCGGTGGCGCCAGGGGCAGGGTGCGCGACATCGTCGACTGCGGGCCGGGCCGCGACCGGGCCAAGGTCGACCGCCGCGACCGGGTCCGCAACTGCGAGAAGGTCAGCCGCCGATAAGGTCAGGCGCGCCACCATGCGCGTCCTGATCGTCTCCTGGGAGTACCCGCCCATCGTCGAGGGTGGCCTCGGAAGGCATGTGCGCAAGCTGTCGGAGGGCCTCGTGCGGGAGGGCGTCGAGGTCCACGTGCTCACGCGCGGGGCGCGCGAGCACGCACTCGAGGAGGACCGCGCCGGCGTGCACGTGCACCGGGTGGCCGAGCCGCCCTTCCCCAAGGACGATCTCGATCGTTTCGTCGCCTGGGTCGACGACATGAACGGCCACATGCGCAAGGCGGGGGCGAAGCTCTGCGAGCGCTTCGACTTCGATCTCATCCACGGCCACGACTGGCTCGTCGCCAAGGCGTCGGCCGCGCTGGCGCGCAAGACGCACCGGCCGTACCTGACGACGATCCACGCCACGGAGTTCGGGCGCCACCAGGGCTGGGTGGGCAAGCATCCGCAGTCCTACATCCACCGCATCGAGAAGCGCATGGCCAAGCGCGCGGACGGCGTCATCACCTGCTCGCACTACATGCGTGGCCACGTCGCTGACGTCTTCGGCATCGACGAAGCGCGCGTCGACGTCATCCCGAACGGCATCGACCCCGAGGACCTCGTCGCCGTGGACGACCTCGACGCGCTGCGGGCCCGGTTCGCCGCGCCGGGAGAACGGCTCGTCCTGCTCATCGGGCGCCTCGTCTACGAGAAGGGCTTCCAGGTCGCCCTGGACGCGCTCCCCGGCGTCATCGAGCGACTCGGGGACGTGCGGTTTCTCGTCGCCGGTTCGGGCACCCACGAACAGGAGCTCAAGCAACAGGCCGAGGGGCTGGGGCTGACCGAGCACGGCACGTTCCTCGGCTGGATCGGCGACGACGTGCTGCACTCGCTCTACCTGATCGCCGACCTGTGCGTGGTGCCCTCGCTCTACGAGCCGTTCGGCATCGTCGCCCTGGAGGCCATGGCGTCAGGGGTTCCGTGCATCGTGGCCGACACGGGCGGGCTGCGCGAGGTGGTCCCCAATCACGACGTCGGCCTGCGCTTCCGGTCGAAGGATCCCCGCTCGCTGGCGAAGATGATGGAGCGGGTCCTCACCGACGACGAGTTGCGCGACCGTCTCGTGACCGAGGCCTCGGAGCACGTGCTCCGCTTTGATTGGGCTGACGTCGCCCGTCAGACCCGTTCGGTCTACGACCGCCTGTCAGACCGTGGCGAGCGCGGGACCGCAGCCGGCGATGTCGTCGGCCAGCAGCTGCGCTGACTCCTGCGTCCAGCGCTCGGACTGCTCGAGATCTGCCATCAGGCGCTCGACGAGCGTGAGCGCCTCCAGCGCGCCATCCTCACGCGGCGAGGAGGCGAAGAGCAGCGTGTCGGCGGCGTCGCGCAGGATGGCGACCTCCGCGTCGTGGAGCTTGACGCCGGTGACGTCGGAGAGGCGCCGCATGACGCGGCCGTAGGCCTGTGAGCGTTCGCTGGTCATGATGAGGAGATTCTGCCCTTCGTATCGGCAGATAACGCGTGGACGAGTAGCCCTCGTGACATTTGCCGTCGGTTGCGCATCACCTTCTCTACGTGCGCGCGCCCCGTTCGGACGACCGGGTGGCTCAGACGTTCTCGAGCGCGCGGTCGAGGTACTCGTCGGCGCGCTGGGTCAGGCGGACCAAACCGTAGGTGGTCAGGACCGCTCGCTTGAGGCGGTCGGGGTCCTGCACCTCCAGGCGCCGCATCAGCTCGGTGATCTCGTCCACGGGCACCTCCTCGAGCACGCGGTCGCCGAGCTCGCGCGCGCGCACCTCGGGCTGCTCGGGCAGCCGGACGACCTCGCCGTCGAAGATGACCTTGCGTTCCTGGGCAAGCCAGTGGAGGCTCGACGACAGCGGGGCGCGGGCGGTCGTCGTGAGCTTCTTGCCACCGCTGGCGCGGTTGTAGAGCGTGTACGCGCGGGTGGCGAGCATCGGACCCTCGGCCGCGACGATCTCCAGCATCATCTCCATGATCCGCGGACGCGGGGTCGAGCGCGGATCGCCCGCGGGACGGGCCTGCCAGGCCTCGTACGGGTCCAGCTCGACCCGGGTGGCCCGCGCCTGCGCGGCACGCGGCGCCGGCGCGGGTCTGGGCGCCTGGACCGGCTCCTGGGCGGCCACCTTCAGCCAGTCCACCACCGGCCAGTCGCGGATGGCGTCCGCACGGGCGGCGGGCGACTCCGGAAGGGTGCGCACGTCCACGCCGGACACCTCGCCGAGCAGCTTGCGCTCGTCGAGGTGGACGCGTCCAGGCGGGTCGGGCCAGGCCGTCAGCACGCAGGCGGCGACGGTCAGGCGCGCCGCGCGCGCGGCGGCGAGGCTCAGCCGGACGAGGTTCGTCGCGTCCGGGGTCGCCGGGGCGACGAGGACGACGGGCAGCCCCAGCTCGGTGGCGAGATCGCGGATCGTGTAGCGCGCCGTCAGCGCGGCGAGGATGCCGCCCGGGAGTGCCGCGATCACCGGAGCCTGCCCGTCGGTGATGGTCGCCCGGAGCCGTGCCGGGTCGATGGTGTCCCCCTCGTGGCGCGCCGCGATCAGCGGCGAGGCGACCGTGTCGTAGCCGAGCAGCTTCTCGACGCTCGGCTCCATGCCGGCGCGGCGCAGCACCGCGGCCGTCGCGGCGGCGACGGCGCCCTCGCCTGCGCCGTGCCGGAGTCCCACCACCAGCAATCCCGACATCGTCAACCGGAGAGTACGGCGGCGGGCACGATCACGTACTCCGCGAAGAAGAGCACCCACACGCGCATGTAGAACGTCGTGAACCTTCCGGGGTCGGAGGGGTCGGTGCGCGCCGCCCAGAAGAGCAGCAGGGCGAGTGCTCCGAGATGCGTCACGGCGAGCACGGTGGCGTCGGCGCCCTCGAAGCCCAGGATCGCCATCCCGCCGTAGGCGACCACCAGGGCCGCCAGGCCCATCGCGAACGCCGTGCGGCCGCCCAGGCGCACGGTGAAGGTGCGGATGGCGAAACGGCGGTCGCCCTCGGCGTCGGGCACGTCCTTGAGCACGGCGATGGCGAAGGAGAAGGGAAGGACGAACAGCGTCAGTGCCCAGACGGCCCCGGCGACTTCGTGGCCGCCGCCGAAGGAACCCGCGAAATGCAGATAGACGCCGAGGTTGACCACGAGCGCACGGACGATCGAGATGCTGATGGCCGCCGCGACGGGGAAACGCTTCAGCCGCACGGGCGGAACGCTGTAGGCCCAGCCGATCGCCAGCGCCGCGCCCACCGCGGCGAGCTCGATGAGCCCCTGGGTGGCCGCGAGGACGAGCGGGAGCACGGCGCAGACCGTCACGACCGTCCGTGCCTGGGCCATGGTCAGATCGCCGGCCGCGATCGGCAGGCGTGGCTTGTTGACGCGGTCGATGTCGACGTCGGTGATCTGGTTGATTCCGACGATGAAGACGTTGACCGCGAGCGCGGCGACGAGGGTCCAGAAGAGATGGAACACTGCCCGGCCGGCGGGCAGCGGACCGAGCTCGTGCGCGGCGATGGCGAAGATGCCGGCGACGCTCAGCGCCGTGCCGATCACGGTGTGGGGACGGCTGAACCGCCACAGGGTCACCGCGGCCAGACGCGAGCGCGCCAGCGGTGCGGTGACGGCGCTCACCGCCGGCGCGCGCGCAGGCTGGCGGCGACGCCGATCGGGACGAAGGCGGCACCGGCCACCGACCCGGCCACCCAGCGCGCCCAGCGGCGGGCGGTCATGCGCTCCTTCACCGACTCGCGCGGGGTCACCTTCACGGGCGAATCGCCCGCCGCCGGCTTCCGGCCGGCGATGGCGATGCCGTAGCGCTGCTGAGTCCATTCCGGGGCGACGAACTTCGTGCGCACATCGGCGAAACCGGCGGCGTCCATCCACCCCCGGTACTCGTCCTCGCGCGGGAAGAGCATCCACAGGTCCGCGAGCCGGCGCGCCAGCGGCCGTTCGGGCGGCAGCGGCCCGACGACGAGCGCGATGCCGCCCGGCTTGAGCACCCGGTAGGCCTCGGCGAAAGCCGCCTGCGGGTCGGGCCAGTACTCGATCGATCCGCACGACACATAGCGGTCGAAGCGGTCGGTCTCGAACGGCAGCGCCTCCGCGTCGCCCTCCACGATCCGGCACTCGCGCAGGGCCGGCTTACGGCGGGCCCGCGAGAGCTGGTGCGGACTCTGGTCGAGGAGGGTGACGTGCTTGGCGTCGACGTGGGCGACGATCCCCTCGGTGGCGAACCCCGTTCCCGCGCCGACGTCCACGACCTCGAGCGCGCGGTTGTCCAGATCGGCCAGCTCGAGCGACTGCGTGCGCATGTCGAGCGTCCAGAACAGCGGGTTGACCCAACTGTCGTAAAGGGGGGAGAGGAACCGGTAGAACCAGAACGCCTCGCGTTTGTGTTGGATCAGACGCACGCGAAGATGGAAGCTACCGTCCCGCCATGGTCGAAGACGCCCTCGAGCGCTGGGCCGGCGCTCCGGCGGTCCGATCGCGCCACAGCCGCTCGGCCGACGCCGACGCCCAACGGCTGTGGGAGGCGGCGGCCGCCATCCGGCTCAGCGACACGCGCACGCTCGGGCGCCTGATCCGCTGGCGCATCCCCGACACCCCGCCCTCGGTGACCTTCCACGAGCTCTTCAGCCGCTACCCGTTCACCGTGCTCGACGGCGGGGAGACGTGGCAGCTCTCCGGCCTGTGCGGCCGCATCTGGACCCTTCAGCGCGACTACCCGCGGCTGAGCGGACCCGAGGAGTTCGAGGCCTGGGACGAGCGCAACACCGTCAAGGTGCTCTTCGCCCACTGGACGCGGCCCGCCGGTGACGGCCGCGCCGAGTTGATCTCCGAGGCGCGGGTGGTCCCGACGGACCGGCGGGCCTCGTTGCGCCTCCGCGGCCTGTGGTCGGTGATCAGCCCGTTCGAGCGTCTCGTCGGCGCCGAGCCGCTCACCCTCGCCGTGCGTCGCGCCGAGCGGTCCCGCTAGCTCCCGCCGCCCAGCGGTGCCCCGAGCTCGAGGCCCGCGAGGTGGGTCTCGCCGCGGAAGACCAGGCCGCCGCGCCGCCGGACGGTGAGGGCGAGACGTCCGGCGAGATGCTGATGCGAGCGCAGTTCGGCGCGCTGCTCGGCCGGGACGGGCACCGGGAGGACGTGCGCGGCGGCGGGATCGGCCTCGGCCTCGATCTCGACACCGCCCGCCCGGACGCGCCAGCGGCCCGGGGCGGTGCTGGTGGTGACCGCGGCCAGCGGGGGCGACAGCCGCAGCAGCCGGTCCCCGATCGCGACGACGATCGCCGTCGGCGCCTGCCCGAGCAGGCAGCCGCCGGCGAACGCCGCGCACACGGCGCCGTCGCCGAGGTCGTGCGCCTGCCCCCACCACCAGCGCTCCGCGAAGCGCGAGCCCCAGTTGCGCTCGCTGTAGACGGTCGCCCCGTCGAGGGACCACGTCTCGCCGCCCAGCGTGAGCGTTCCGCGAGCCGCCCCCGACAGCAGATGCGGATGCCAGTACTGGCCGAGCCACGGCACCATGTGCGCCGGGCCGAGCGCCCCGAACGCGCGTCGCGGCCACCGATGATCGGCCGCCCAAGTCGCATCGACGGCGGCGTCGTCGAGACGTACGCGCAGCCTTCCCGGCCCGCTCTGCAGGAGGTCCTCGCCGATCGCCCAGCGGACGTGACGGCCCGGATGCGTCGCCACGCCGACGAGCGACCAGCGGCCCTGCGGTCCCCGGCAGGACCCGAGCAGGACGATGGCCACGCGGGCTCGGGCGGCGTCCGTGAAGCGCCAGAACGTCCCCTCCATGGCGACGCCATGGTCGTGGGCGGGGTTCTGGAAGGGGAGGTCGGCGCCCGTGCGCCGGTAGGCGTCGATGGCCGCCTTCATACGAGCCCTAATCGGTCGCGCTCGTGCCCGCGGTCCGCAACGAGCGCCCTGGGGCCCGCTCGCGCAGCGCGTACTCCTGCGGAAGCTCGCCGATGCCCTGCACCGCGTCGGCGACGCGCTCCGCCAGCGCCGGGCCGTGCTTGAAGCCGTGGCCCGAGCCGCCGCCGACGATCCACACCCCCGGCTCGGCCGGGTGCTCGGCGGCGATGAAGCATGAGTCGGGGGTGAGCTCGTAGCGGCACGTCTTCGAGCCCTTCAAGGGGCGACCGGCCAGGTCGGGGAAGCGGCGGCGCAGATAGTCGCGCGCCGCCTGCTCCCCGGCCGCGCTCACCGCGGGCAGCGGGTCGTCGGGATCGATGGCCGGGCCCTCGACGTCGGGCGCTGCCTTGACACCGAGGTCATCGATGTCGCCGGTCCCGTACGCCGCGAGGTCGTAGTCCACCCAGGCTGGGACGTCGGTCCAACCGGGGCCGCCGTCGAAGAAGAAGAGCTCTTGGCGGGTCACCCGCAGGTCGACGAGGCCCGGGAAGAGTGAGCGCAGCCAGCCCCCGCAGGCCCAGATCACGGCGCCGGCCTCGAGCCGCGCCCCGTCCTGGAGTTCCACGGCCCGACCGTGGGGCACGGCCCGGCCGCGCTTGAGGCGGACGCCCTCGTCGCGCCCAGCCGCGACGAGGGCCCGGACCGCCCGCGCCGCGCGGATCGCGCCCGCCTCCGGCTCGTGCAGCACGAACGCGAGATCGTCGCCCGCGAAGGAGGGATATCGCCGCGCCGCCTCGGAGACGTCGAGGCGCTCGACCGGGACACCGTGGTCCTGCAGCACCCGTTCGGACTGAGCCTCCCAACCGTCCTCGCGGTGCGCGAACCAGTCCAGGCCGTGCTCGATCAACAGCGACTCGCCGGTCTGCGCCTCGACCTCGCGCCACAGGTCGCGGGCGCGTCGCGCCATCGCCGTGTAGCCGGCGGCACCGCCGTGCGAGCAGCGGTACAGGCGTGTCTCGCCGCCCGATGTCGCGCGGCTGTCGCCGGGCTCGAACTGGTCGATCAGCGTGACGGCCACCGAGCGGCGGGCGAGCTGCCAGGCCACCGATGCGCCGAACGTCCCGGCGCCGACCACGATCGCGGAGTCCATCCGATCTACTCTGACACGCGTGCCCGTCGCCGCGCTCGCCACCGCCGCGTTCCTGCTTGGCGGGCACTCGGTGCAGGGACAGCCGATCGCGGCCGTGCGCAGCGGCACCGCCGACGCGCCCCGGACCGTGCTGGCGGTGGGTGCCATCCACGGCAACGAGCGCGCCGGGCGCGCCGTGGTGCGGCAGCTGCGGCGGATGACGCCCCCGCGCGGGGTGCAGGTCCACTCCGTCTACACGGCCAACCCCGACGGCGAGGAGGTGCGCACCCGCCAGAACGCTCGCGGCGTGGACCTCAACCGCAACTGGCCGTACCGGTGGCGCGGGGGAGGCCGGCCGTTCGACACCTACTTCCCCGGCCCGCGCGCCACGAGCGAACCCGAGACGCGGGCCATGCGGAGGATCATCCGGCGTCTGGAACCCGACGTCACCGTGTGGTTTCACCAGCAGCTCTCGCTCGTGGATCGCGTCCCGCGCGCCGATGCGCGCATCATCCGCGCCTACGCGGAGCGAGTCGGGCTGCCCGTTCGCCGGCTGCCCTCCTACCGCGGCACCGCCACGAGCTGGCAGAACCGCACCTATCCCCGCGCATCGGCCTTCGTCGTTGAGCTCGGGCCGGGTCGCCTGTCCGAGCCGGCCGCTCGCCGCCACGCCCGAGCGGTCATGGCGACGGTCGCCGCGCCGGCGCGCGCTTCGGTCAGCCGACCGCCCATCACCCAGGACCGCGTCCCCTTCCGGGGTGACCGCAGGCGCCAGACCGCCGCCTACTCCAAGCGGCACTACGGCGTTCGCGAGCACCGCCTGCTCGACGTCCGCACGATCGTCGAGCACTACACGGCGAGCACGACCTACGCCTCCGCCCACAACACGTTCGCGGCCAACGCTCCCGACGTCGAATTCGGCGAGCGACCGGGCGTGTGCGCGCACTTCATCATCGACACGGACGGCACGATCTACCAGCAGGCCTCGCTCAAGTTGCGCTGCCGCCACACCGTCGGCCTCAACGACCGGTCGATCGGCATCGAGCACGTGGCGACGTCCGACGCCGGGGTGATGGGCAATCGCCGCATGCTGCGCAGCTCGCTGCGACTGACGCGCTGGCTCCAGGGGCGCTATAGGGTCCGGCGCCGCTACGTGATCGGTCACAGTGAGTCCCTCTCCTCCCCCTTCCACCACGAACGCGTCGACGCGTTCAAGGGACGTACGCACGGCGACATGCAGCCGGCAACCATGAAGCGCTACCGGCGCAAACTGTGATCATCTGCGTCCGCCACGGCGAGACGGCGTGGAGCCGGGACAAGCGCCACACCGGCCGCACGGACATCGAGCTGACCCCTCACGGGCGCGAGCAGGCGCTGCTGGCCGGGCGTCGCCTCGGCGGTCACGAGTGGGAGCTCGTGCTCACGAGCCCGCTCGCGCGTGCACGTGAGACGGCGCGGCTCGCCGGCCTCGAGGCCGAGCCCGTCGACGACCTCATGGAGTGGGATTACGGCGAGGTCGAGGGGCGCTCGACCGAGGAGATGCGGGAGGAGCGCCCGGGCTGGGACATCTGGGCCGACGGCCCACCGGGTGGCGAGACCGCCGACGAGGTGGGAGCTCGCGCCGACCGGGTCATCGAGCGGGTCGCCGCCGTCGAGGGCAACGTGGCCATCTTCGCCCATGGCCACCTGCTGCGCGTGCTTGCCGCGCGCTGGATCGGGCTCAGCGCGAGCGGGGGCGGCGCCCTGAAGCTCGGCACCGCCGCGATCTGCGAGCTCGGCTTCGAGCGCGAACGGCGCGCGATCGAAGTCTGGAACGACCAGGGCCACCTGCGGATCTAGCCGCGGGCGGCGGCGTTCAGGCGAACGCGGCCAGCAGCGGAGCGTGATCGGAGGGCTTGGTCCCCTTGCGGAAGTCGCGGTCGATGCCGCACTCCGAGAGGCGGTCCGCGAGGTCGGGGGAGGCCAGGACCGCGTCGATGCGCAGGCCGAGCTTCTTGTGGAAGTGCCCGGCCCGGTAGTCCCACCACGTGAAGCCGACCTCGTCAGGGTGCAGGCGGCGGTAGGCGTCGACCAACCCGCCGGCGAGGATCGCCCGGTAGCGCTCGCGCTCCGGCTCGGTGACGTGGGTCGAGCCCACGAACTGCGCGGGGTCGTAGACGTCGCGATCCGTCGGGCAGACGTTGAAGTCGCCTCCGACGACGAGCGGGCTGCCCGCGGATGGCACCCGCTCGGCCAGCGCGTCCAAGAAGCGCAGCTTGTCGGCGTAGGTGGGGGAGTCGACGGAGCGGCCGTTGGGCACGTAGACCGAGGCGAACCGTGTGCCGCCGACTGTCGCCTCGATCCAGCGGGCCTCGTCGGCCGCGGGCTCGCCGGGGAGGCCGGCGACGACGTCGGTCGGCGTTTCGCGCGCAAGGATCGCGACGCCCGCCCACCGGCCGGCGCTGTGGTGGGCGGCCGCGTACCCGGCGTCGGCCAGAACGTCGGCGGGAAAGGCGCTGGGGTCGGTCTTGGTCTCCTGGAGCAGCAGCACGTCGGGCGCGTGCCGCTCGAGGAACTCGAGCACGCGCGGCATGCGCATCTTCAGCGAGTTGACGTTCCAAGTGGCGACCTTCACCGCGTCCGAACCCTAGGCTTCCCGCCCGATGATCCGACTGCTCACGGTCTGCTTCGCCCTCCTGCTCGTCGCGCCCGCCGCTGCGGTCGAGGACTGCACCGATACCGCTCCGGCCCGGACGCTGCTCGAGAACCAGGGCCTGCTCGAGTCGGTCATCGGGGGCCCGGACGGCAAGCTGTACTTCACCGACACCGACAAGGAGGCGCTCGTCCGCCTCGATGCCCCGGGTGCCGAGCCGACCGTCGTCTCCGACGGCATCGACAAGCCGGGCGGCCTACTCGTCGGCCTCGACGGAGAGTCGATCGTGCAGGGCTACGGCGACGGGTTCGTCAATGGCGCGGCCGGCAACCTGATGGGCACGGCCGGACTGCTGCGCATCGATCTCGGTTCGGGGGAGCAGACCACGATCGCGACCGGAACGTCGATGTCCAATGGCCTGGCGCGCGATCCGGCCGGCGCGATCTACGCCTCCAACGACGTCGGGACCGGCATCGACCGCGTCATCGGCGGTCGCGTCGAGCGCAACTGGACCGACGTCATCTCCGGCAACGGCCTCGCCGTCAGCGCCAACGGCCGTTACCTGTTCGTCAACCAGACGTTCCAGCCCGCGGCCATCCAGCGCGTCGACCTCACCGATCCTGAGCGCGTCGAGCGCTACGCGGCGCCCGGCAACGAGGACTTCGCGGCCGGGCTCGACGGGCTCACCATCGATCAGGACGATCGGCTGTTCGCGGCGGCCAACCAGGCCGGCGAGGTGTGGCGGGTCGGTACCGACCTCGAGATCTGCGCGCTCGCGCGCGGCCTGGACCGGCCGAGTGCGGTCGCCTTCGGCTCCGGCGGCGCCTTTCCGAGCACGAGCCTGTACGCGGTCACCTTCGGAGGCGACCTCGTGGAGATCCCGGGGGTGCGCGAAAGCGCCCCGCCCTCAGGGCTGCCGCCGTCCGCCCGTCTGCGCATCCGCGTGCGCCCGCGCCTGCTGCGCGTCGGCAAGCGCACACGGGTCAAGGTGACGGTCAGGCGCGGCCGGACGCTCGAGCCGCGCGCCCGCGTCCGGGCCGCCGGCAAGACGCGCCGCACGCGCGCCAACGGGCGGGTGCACATGTTCGTGCGCCCTCGCCGCGTCGGCTTCATCACCTTCCATGCGCGCGCGGCGGGGGTTCCGCCCGTGCATCAGCGGATCCGCGTGCTGCGCCGCGCGAAGCGCCCGCAGGCCGTCACGGAGCCCTGAGCAGCTCCGGGCCCTCGTTCTCGAGGCCCGACTTGTTCACGCGCGGATTGGCCGGGGCCACGCGCATCCGGCCGGGGTCCAGCGGCCGGCACAGCTCGAGGGCATCCGCCGGCTGCAGGTCGGGTGACAGCCAGGCCGCCTCGGCGTCCGGGCCCGGGAGGATGACCGGCATGCGGTCGTGCAGCCGCGCCACGACCGCGTTGGGCTGGGTCGTCAGCATGGTCGCGCTGGCCAGCCACTCCCCGTCGGGCTTCGACCAGCCCCACAGGCCGGCGAAGGCGAACGGCTCTCCGCCGTCGACGGTGAAGTGGAACGGGACGCGCGCGCCCTTCTTGTCCTCCGGGCGCAGCCACTCGTAGAAGCCGTCGGCGAGGATCAGACAGCGCCCGCGCGGCTTGGCCAGCAGGTCCTTGAACGGCCGCTTCTGCGCGATCGTCTCCGAGCGGGCGTTGAACATCGGCGGCCCGCCCTTGAGCGACTTCGCGTAGCCCGGCACGAGGCCCCAGCGCAGCGCATGGGCCTCGCGCTCCCCGGTCTTGCCGATGACGACCGTCGCGACGGCCTCGGTGGGAGCGACGTTGAAGCGCGCGAGACCTGCATCAGGCATGATCGCGCCGAAGCGCTCGCCCAGCCGCTGCCGGTCGTTGGAGGTGAGCGTGTAGCGCCCGCACATGCAACCGCAATCTACGCCCGCAAGCGTCCACGATCTCCGCACCCTGGTGCTGTCCCGCCACGCCGGGATCAACATCGAGACGGCCGAGGAGGAGCGTGCGTCGCTGCTGCTGACCGCGGTGTCGGTGCAGGTGCACCTGCCGCTGTACGACTGGACGATCACGAAGGGGCTCGGGCCGGCCGGCCATCCTGGCGGGCTGTACGGATCGGGTGAGCCCGCGAAGGCGCTCGCGAACCTCGCGGAGGTCTCCCAGGACGCGCTGTTCGTGCTCTACGACTTCGCGCGTCACCTCGGCGACGCCGCGATCTCACGCACGTTCCGCGATCTGCTCGAGCGCTTCTCCGCGCCCTCGCGCATGTCGACGATCGTGCTGGTGGGCACGGGCGCCCCGCTGCCCGCGGAGATCAGCCCGCACGTCGTCACCTACGAGCTCAAGCCGCCGACGCAGGACGATTACCGGATCGTCGTCGCGGCGGTGGCCGACAGCCTCACGGCCACGGGTCGCGCGAAGGTCGAGTTGTCGCCCGCCGATCACACGGCGTTCGCGTCCGCGCTCAGCGGCCTGACCGTCAACCAGGGACGGCAGCTGCTGGCGCGGGTGGCGATCGGGAAGGGAACGCTGACGGGCGAGGACGTGCGGGAGGTGGTCGCGCTGAAGGCGTCTGCCCTGCGCGACGACGGGCTCCTCGAGTACTTCCCTGCCGAGGACAATCCGACCGAGCTCGGCGGGTTCTCGGGCCTGCGCTCGTGGCTGGAGCGCGCAGCCCTGGCCCGGACGCCCGCCGCGGCAGCGATGAACCTGCCGGCGCCGGGCGGGCTGCTGCTGGTCGGCGTTCAGGGGTGCGGGAAGTCGCTCGCGGCGAAGTACGTCGCCCGCGCCTGGAAGCTCCCCCTGCTCAAGCTCGACGCGGCCCGCCTGTACGACAAGTACGTGGGGGAGACCGAGAAGAACCTGCGCCGCGCGATCGCCACCGCCGAGTCGCTGGCGCCCGTCGTGCTGTGGCTCGACGAGATCGAGAAGGCGCTCGCGCCGTCGGGCGACTCCGACGGCGGCGTCTCCCAGCGACTGCTCGGGTCGTTTCTCACCTGGCTGCAGGAGAAGCGCTCCGACGTGTTCGTCGTGGCGACCGCCAACGACATCTCCAAGCTTCCGCCCGAGCTGCTGCGCAAGGGCCGCTTCGACGAGATCTTCTTCGTCGACCTGCCGACCGCCGCCGAGCGCGAGCAGATCCTCACCATCCACCTCGGCCTGCGCAAGGTGGATCCCGCCGGTTTCGACCTCGGCGGACTCAGCGCCGCGTGCGACGGATTCTCCGGGGCCGAGATCGAGCAGGCCGTGATCGCCGGTGCGCTGCGCTCCCTGCAGGACGGCGTCGACTTCTCCACCGAGTGTGCTCCTCACCGAACTCGAGGCCACCGTGCCGTTGTCGGTTTCGCGGGCCGAGGACGTCGCGGCGTTGCGCTCGTGGGCGTCCGGGAGGTTCGTGCCCGTCTCCTAACGAAGCCGGGTCGCATATCCGACCCCGGTGGTAGGCTTTAGGGCAAGTGATCTTCACGACAAAAGCCGAATACGGCGTCCGGCTGCTGATCCAGCTCGGCGTCCAGGGCGACGAGGCCCCGGTCTCCCTGAAGTCCGTTGCCGCGGTGGAGAACCTCCCGCTCGCCTACCTCGAGCGGATCGCCGCCCTGTTGAAGAAGGCGGGGCTCGTGACGTCGACCCGCGGCGCCCACGGCGGCTACGTGCTCGCCCGGCCCGCGGCGGAGATCACGATGGACCGCGTGGTGCTCGCGCTCGAGGGCGCGATCGCACCGATGGAATGCTTCACCGACGAGTCGTCGTCGCGCGTCTCGTGCTCTCACCCTGAAGGGCAGCACTGCGCGACGAAGCTGCTCTGGACCCGTGTCCAGCTCGGCGTCATCAAGTCGCTGCAGCGCACCACGCTCGCCGAGCTCGTCGCCTTCTCGGCGGCGCAGCCCGTACCGCTTCCCGAACCCCTCCCGACCGCTTAGGAATCATGGCCGAACTCGAGATCTCGAACCTCCACGTCAACGCCGGCGACAAGCAGATCCTCAAGGGGGTCGACCTGAAGGTCAGCTCCGGCGAGATCCACGCGCTCATGGGCCCCAACGGCTCGGGCAAGTCAACGCTCGCCAACGCGATCATGGGCCACCCGGGCCTCGAGGTCACCGAGGGCAAGATCGTCTTCGACGGTGAGGACATCACGGAGGCCGATCCCGACGTGCGCGCTCGCGCCGGCCTGTTCATGGCCTTCCAGTACCCCGTCGCCGTGCCCGGGGTCACCGTCGCCAAGTACCTCCGCACCGTGATCAACGCCCACCGCGAGGCCCGCGGCGAGGACTCGATCAGCCTGAAGGACTTCCGCAAGACGGTCGAGGCCGCGATGGCGCTCACGAACGTCCCCAAGGAGTTCTCGAGCCGCTACCTCAACGACGGCTTCTCCGGCGGCGAGAAGAAGCGCATGGAGATCCTTCAGCTCGCGCTGCAGAAGCCCAAGCTCGCCGTTCTCGACGAGACCGATTCGGGTCTTGACGTGGACGCGCTCAAGGTCGTCTCGGCCGGCGTGAACTCCGTGCGCGAGGGGTCGGATCTCGGCGTGCTGATCATCACCCACTACCAGCGCATCCTGCACCTGATCGTGCCCACCGATGTCCACGTGATGTTCGAGGGCCGGATCGTCAAGGAGGGCGGCCCCGAGCTCGTCGAGCAGATCGAGGCCAACGGCTACGCCTCGATCCGCGCGGAGGTCGAGGCGGCAGCGTGACGCTCGCGGCGCCCGCTCCCTTCCCGGCGCTCGAGGGCGGGCTGGCCTACCTCGATTCTGCGGCGACGTCCCAGACGCCGCTGCCGGTCATCGAGGCGATGGAGGACTACTACCGCTCGTACCGCGCCTCGGTGCACCGGGGCGTGTACGAGATCGCCGCACGCGCGACCGAGGCCTTCGAGGGTGCGCGCGCGAAGGCCGCCGCGCTCGTCGGCTCGACACCCGCGGAGACGGTCTTCACCCGCAACGCCACCGAGGCGATGAACCTCGTCGCGTCCTCGTGGGGCGGCGCGAACCTGCGCCAGGGCGACCTCATCGTCCTCACGGAGATGGAGCACCACTCGAACATCGTCCCGTGGCAGCTCGTCGCCCAGCGCACGGGCGCGACGATCGCCTACGTCGGCATCGACGACGAGGGCCGGCTGCGTATGGACGAGCTCGACGCGCTGCTCGCGCGGGAGCCGAAGGTCGTCGGCGTCACCCACGTCTCCAACGTGCTCGGCACGATCAACGACGTCGCCGAGATCACCCGCCGCGCGCACGCCGCCGGTGCCGTGGTGATGGTCGACGGCTCCCAGGCGGTCCCGCACCTGCCCGTGGACGTCGGCGACGTGGACTTCTACGCCTGGACGGGCCACAAGGCCTACGGACCGACCGGCATCGGTGTGCTGCACGGCAAGTACGCGCTGCTCGAGGCGATGCCGCCGTTCCTCGGTGGCGGGCACATGATCGTCAAGGTCGGCGAGCAGTCGTCGACCTACGCCGAGCCGCCGACGAAGTTCGAGGCCGGCACGTCAGCCGTCGCCGAGGGCATCGGCCTCGGCGCCGCGTGCGACTTCCTGGCGGGCATCGGCCTCGAGCACGTTGCCGCGCACGACCGCGAGCTGGCCGCCTACGCGCAGGACCGCCTGGCCGAGGTTCCGGGTCTGGAGATCCACGGCCCGCGCGAGCGCGTCGCCCTCGTCTCCTTCGTCCTCGACGGGGTCCATCCGCACGACGTCGCCGAGATCCTCGGCTCGCAGGGCATCTGCGTGCGCGCCGGTCACCACTGCGCCCAGCCGCTCATGCGCCGTCTCGGCGCGCCGGCCTCCTCGCGCGCGTCGTTTGCCATCCACTCCACGCGCGAGGACGTCGACCGGCTCGTCGACGGGCTCGGTCGCGTCCGCGAAGTCTTCGGGCTCGGCTAGGTTCGACGGCATGGACAAGGTCAAGCTGCACCGCTGCTCGTACACGTTCCTGCGCACGGACCTCGACGCGTGCTGGAAGGTCGAGCGCCGGCTCAAGGATGCGGGAATCCCCTACGAGGTGGTCAAGCACGGCTACTGGAAGGGCGAGCGGCCCGAGATCCAGAAGCTCTCGGGTCAGAAGCTGCTGCCCGTGATCGAGTTCGCCGACGGCTCGGCCTACCGCGAGGAGTCCTCGGAGATGGCCGCGCGCATCGAGGCCGGGAAGCTGGGGGAGTAGATGGACGACCTGTACCGCGAGCAGATCCTCGACCACTACAAGAACCCGCACCACTGGGGCGAGATCGAGCACGCCGATCTCGAGTACGAGGACACCAACCCGCTGTGCGGGGACGAGCTCAAGGTGCAGATCGTCATCGAGGACGGCAAGGTCGCCGACGTCGCCTTCTCCGGGCACGGCTGCGCGATCTCGCAGGCGTCGGCGTCGATGGCCTCCGACGAGGTCATCGGCATGCCGGTCGAAGACCTCGTCCGCCTCGACAAGGACTTCGTGCTCGACCTGCTGGGCATCGACATCTCCGCGACGCGCATGAAGTGCGCGCTGCTGTCGCTGAAGGTCCTCAAGTCCGCGGGCCTCGGCCACGCGGCGAGCTGGGAGGACGCCCCGGCCAACGCGGCCGAGCGTGGCGAGGCGCCTCCCGTGGCCGGCCTGTAACTACGGCCGCAGGCGCACCGCCACGCCCATGTGGTCCGACGCCCACAGGCCGTTCGGCGTGCGGGCGTCGCGGCCCACGATCCAGGCCCGGTCGACCGGCAGCGGCTTGCCGCGGGCGTCATGGCCGAAGACCATGTCGATGCGGTGGTCGATGCCCGACAGGTCAGCGTCGTCGACGGTCTCCGACAGGCCTGACGTGAAGCCCGCGCTCGCGGGCGCGAAGCGCAACCACTCGTCGGCGAAACCCGAGCCCGTGATGGTCCGGTAGGCCGTCCAGTGCGGGATGTCCCCGGGCTTGGAGCTGCCGTTGAGCGGATCCGAGTTGCAGTCGCACACGATCACCACGCTGCGCCCGGGCCGGTTCGCCGGGCCGGCGAGCATCTCCCCGGCTTGCTGGTTGGCATGGAACGACGTCTGGGACTCGAGGTGCGTGTTGACGAAGCGGAAGCGCTCGGAACCGGCGCGCACGTCAGCCCAGTTGTAGCCGCGGATGAACGTGAACACCGTGCCGCCGATCGGAACGGAGATGCGGCTCGCGTACTGGTTACCGCCGCTGGCCTCGATCTTGATGTCGTTCGAGCTGCGCTTGAGGATGGCGTCGCGCATCGTGAGCCGTTCGTCCCGGCTCGTCGGGTCGCCGGGGAAGGCCGCGAACGCCGGTCCCTCCACGTCTGACTCCGGCTGGACGTGCACGACGTCGTAGCGCAGCCCGCGCGCGGCGAGCGCACTGCGCAGGATGGCCAGGAAGTCATAGTCGACGGTCGTGGCGTTGGCGACACCGAGCTGGTCGAGCTGCATCGGCCCGTGGCGCCAGAGCGCGACCTCCTGCAGACCGATGAGGTCGGGGTCGCGTGCGGCGATCTCGTCGGCGAGGAGCTTGGCCCGGGCGGGGAAGTTCGTCGCATCGACGGTGGCCCGGAGCCCGTGGTTGGCCTGACCGAAAGCGATCAGGGCCGGGACGCCGGACAGGCCCTGGGTGGCCGCGAGCGGCCGGGTGATGTCACCGCCCAGGTAGAGGTTGCGGGTCATCACCGAGACCGGTTTGCTCGCTTCGGCAATGGCGGTGCCGAGCAGCAGGAGGCAGGCGACGGTCGCCAAGGCGAGTCGCCAGGGACGGACTTGCATGGGGGTCCTTTCCGTGGACGGCGGGGGTACGTCCAATCTCTCGCAACGGCAGGCAGAGTGCAAGTCGGAGCGGCTGCCGGCCGGGCTGTCTCGCTACACTTCCTGAAGTATTCCCGACCACCGCGGTCGGACTTCCTGACACATGGCCCCAACCGTCGACATCTGCCCCGTCTCCGAGCTTCCTCCCGGCGCCACGCGCATCGTGGAAGTCGAGGACTTCGAGATCGGGATCGTCAACTGCGACGGCGAGATCCTCGCGATCGAAGACCGTTGCTCGCACGACAACGGGATCCTCATGGACGGCACCATCGATCAGGAGAAGTGCACCGTCGAGTGCCCACGTCACGGCTCGCTGTTCGACCTGCGCACCGGACGCCCCATCAACCTTCCTGCCTACGTCCCCGTCGACACCTTCCAGGTCGTCGTCGAGGGGGACATGATCCGAGTAGAGGTGGACTGACCCCATGGCCACGCCCGAAGTCATCGCTGAGCAGGACACGCTCAAGGACATCAATGCGGACTACAAGGAGCGCTTCGGCTTTCACGACGCCGAGAACTACCTGTACAAGGCGCCAAAGGGGCTGACCCGCGACACGGTCCTGCACCTGTCCAAGCACAAGCAGGAGCCCGACTGGATGCTCGAGTTCCGCCTCAAGGCGCTCGACCACTTCCTCTCGCGGCCGCAGCCGACCTGGGGCTCGCCGATGCTGGCCGAGGTCGACTACGACAACATCCACTACTTCGTCCGCGCCTCCGAGAAGGCGTCGAAGACCTGGGACGACGTCCCCGAGGACATCAAGAACACGTTCGACAAGCTGGGCATCCCGGAGGCCGAGCGCAAGTTCCTCTCCGGCGTCGGCGCGCAGTACGAGTCCGAGGTCGTCTACCACCAGGTGCGCGAGGACCTCGAGCAGCAGGGCGTCATCTTCATGGACATGGACTCGGGGCTGCGCGAGCACGAGGACCTCGTGCGCGAGTACTTCGCCACGATCATCCCGTCCAACGACAACAAGCTCGCCGCGCTCAACTCCGCCGTGTGGTCGGGCGGCTCGTTCGTCTACGTCCCCCCGGGCGTCCACGTCGAGATGCCGCTGCAGGCCTACTTCCGCATCAACACCGAGAACATGGGCCAGTTCGAGCGGACGCTGATCATCGCCGACGAGGGCTCCTACGTGCACTACGTCGAGGGCTGCACCGCCCCGGTGTGGACGACGGACTCGCTGCACTCCGCGGTGGTCGAGCTGATCGCCAAGCCCGGCGCCCGGATCCGCTACACGACCGTGCAGAACTGGTCGCAGAACGTCTTCAACCTCGTCACGAAGCGCGCCGTCGCCGAGACGGACGCGACGGTCGAGTGGGTGGACTGCAACCTCGGCTCGAAGCTGACCATGAAGTACCCCTCGGTCTACCTGACCGGCGAGCGCGCGCACGGCGAGGTCCTGTCGATCGCCTTCGCCGGCAACGGCCAGCATCAGGATGCCGGCGCGAAGATCGTGCACGCGGCGCCGAACACGACGTCGAACATCTTCGCCAAGTCGATCTCCAAGGACGGCGGGCGCTCCTCGTACCGCGGCCTGCTCGAGGTCGCCAAGGGCGCCCACGGATCCAAGTCCACCGTCGTCTGCGATGCGCTGCTGCTCGACGAGGACTCGCGGTCGGACACCTACCCGACGATCCGCATCTCCGAGGACGACGTGCAGGTCGCCCACGAGGCCACGGTCTCCAAGGTCGGCGACGAGCAGATCTTCTACCTCATGTCGCACGGTGTCACCGAGGAAGAGGCGTCCAAGATGATCGTCAACGGCTTCATCGAGCCGATCGTCAAGGAGCTGCCGATGGAGTACGCCGTCGAGCTCAACCGGCTCATCGAGCTGCAGATGGAGGGCTCAATTGGCTAGCGCCTCTGCGGTCGTCGATCCGGGCTTCGTCGCGGCGCGCCGGGAGCGCGCCGCTGCATTGCCCGGCGACCTGCCGCGCTTCAAGGGCACCGCTGGGTGGGAATTCACCCCGCTGCCCCGCAACTTCGCGATGGACACGTTCCCCGCCGCCGCCGACGGTCCGCTCGCGGCCGTCGATGTTCCCCGCGTCCTGCCGGCGCCCGAAGGCGCGATCGAGCTGCTCCAGGTCGACGCCTCGACCTCCGAGGCCCCGTCCGCCGTCGAAGGCGGCCCCATCGTGCTGCCGCTGGACGTCGCCGCCGCCGAGCATCCCGAGCTCGTCGAGCGCCATCTGGGCTCGGTCGTTGCGCTCGAGGAGGGCACCGATGCCTTCGTCGTCGACAACGAGCGCCAGTGGAAGGGCGGCGCGTTCGTCTACGTCCCGCGTGGCGTGACCGCCAGCGTCCCGATCCTGCTGACCTCCGTCGGCGCCGTCGACGGCACCGCGCTGCACCGCCGCACGCTGATCGTTCTCGAGGAAGGTGCCGAGGCCGAGGTCTGGGAGCAACACCTGTCTGCCGACACCGAGAGCGCGACGCTGCTCAACACGGTCGTCGAGATCGTCGTGGGCCAGAATGCGCGGCTGCGCTACCTCAACGTCCAGGACCTCAACGAGAAGTCCCTCGTCTTCGGCACCCAGCGCGCCGACATCGCCCGCGACGCCACCCTGAACTGGGGAGCGCTCGGCTTCGGCTCGGCCACCGGCCGCGTGCGCATGGTCACGACCCTGTCGGGCCCCGGCGCCGAGGCGAACGTGACCGGTGCCTACGCACCGCACGGC
The DNA here is from genome assembly GCA_963781415.1 of uncultured Solirubrobacteraceae bacterium. GTDB lineage: Bacteria > Actinomycetota > Thermoleophilia > Solirubrobacterales > Solirubrobacteraceae > DATLGB01. The sequence goes on along the minus strand of CAWAFT010000002.1, from coordinate 810,749 downwards.
CGCCAGCACGTCGACTACGACACCTACCAGGAGCACGCCGCGGAGAACTGCGTCTCCAACCTCGCCTTCCGGGGCATCCTCGCCGACCGCGGCTCCGCCGTCTGGCGCGGCATGATCAAGGTCGATCCGGGCGCCCAGCAGACCGACGGCTTCCAGGACTGCCGCAACCTGCTGCTGACGAAGCGAGCGCACGCTGACGCGATCCCCGGCCTGGAGATCCTCGCCAACGACGTCCGCTGCACCCACGCCGCCGCCGTCGCGCAGATCGATCCCGACCAGCTCTTCTACCTGCGCTCGCGCGGGCTCGCCGACGCCGACGCGCGCCGGCTGGTCATCGAGGGCTTCCTCAGCGAGCTCGTCGAACGCTTCGGCGCCGAGGACTCGCCGCTGCGCGAGCTCGTCGCCGACGCGCTCGAACGGCGCCTCGAGCTGATTCTGTAGCCCGGGGCGGTTCTCAGCGTCGCCGTGAGGGACGGTGGATGCGGGAGGCGCGCGGGCCCTCGTGTGCGTAGACGCTGAGCTGGATCAGCTCCTCGTCGTGGGCGAGGCCGGTCCCGCCGGCGCGCGGCGCCGTGAAGTGCACGCGGCGGCCGATGCCGACGGCATCCCCGGTCGTCACGACGGTCGCGGCGATGCCCGCGAGCCACGCCTCGGCGTCCTCGGTCGACGGCGGCTCGAGCGTCATCGGCCCGTCGCGGCCGTCGAGCGCGTAGCCCTGGACGAGCGGCGCGAACAGCGCTGCGAAGACGTCGGGCCGGCTGACGAAGTCGAGCACCGCGAAACGATCGGCGATCGCCACGAGCGCTCCCGTCTGCCCGTCATGGCGGGTGATCGAGGACGCGAGCCGGTCGAGCTCCTTGCGCGAGGCGTCGAAGCTGTCGGCCATCGCCGACGGACCCACGGCGGCCCAGACCTCGCCCTGGTCGGCGCGAGCCTCGAGACCGCCCGCGAGGCGGGTGCGCATCACCTGCGCCTTGCGGGCCCGCAGTTCGGGCGAGGCGGTCTGGCGTGACGGCGCGAACGGCTCCGCATGGCGCGCGTGGTCCCACCGTCCCTGCTCGACGCAGGACACCGGCACCGACAGTTTCGCGCCCGGATCGACCAGGACGGCGCCGTCGACCGTGCGGTCCTGCTGCGCTCCACGCAGCTCCTCGCCCTCGTAGAGCAGGACGGGCACGTCGAGCGGGTTGGCCACGAGCAGGTTGTTCACCGAGGCCTGCGGCAGCTCGGTGATCGTCACGCCGCGGCTGACGCCCTCGGCGTAGGAGACGTACTCGAGCCGCGGCTCGGGCCCCGTGAGGGGGAAGACCGTCAGCGCGCCGGAGTGGTCGGGCTCGCCCACGATCAGCTGAGGAAGGAGCTGCGTGAGGGTGGTCATGCCGCTGGAGTCGCGCCGTGGCCGCCGGGTCTGACAGGCGCCGACGTCTGCCTGGGGTGTGTGCTCTTCTCCGCACTATCGGCGGAAAACAGCACACACCCCGCCGGTCGGCCCTCGGCGAGCGGCGATCACCGGTCGCCCGGTTGCTGTGACCGCGGGTCGAGCGCTAGAAACCTCTCCCATGGCATTGACATCCGGCGCGCACCACATCGCAACGAAGACGGCCGACATGGACCGGCTGATCGCGTTCTACGCAGACGTGCTCGACGCGGAGGTGCTCGCCGACATGGGGGAGGAGGGCCTGCGGCACGTGTTCATCGACCTCGGCGGCGGCACGTTCCTGCACCCGTTCCAGATCCCCGGCGTGGAGGTGGTGCAGGGCGAGGAGCCGATCTTCGACCGCGGCCGGATCGATCACTTCGCGCTGAAGGCAGAGACAAGGGAGGACCTCGTCGCGGTCCGGGAGCGGATCGTCGCGGCCGGCGCAGGCGACGGCGAGGTCGTCGACATGGGCTCCGTCATGAGCGTGGGCTTCAGCGATCCCGACGGGCTGTGGGGCGAGGTCTGCCTCGATCGGCCAGGAGCGATCGAGGACAGCGTCCGCGCGAACTGGAAGCGCATCCCGTACCCGGATCCCATCCCCCAGTAGCGTCCCGGCGAGATGAGTCCCATCCGGACCACCGTCACCGTCGTGGGCCGGCGACTCGAGGTCGAGGGGCATCGCCTGCGCGACCTGCTCACGCGGATCGCCCAACCGTTCGACTGGATCGACGCCGACACGCCGGAGGGTCTGGCGGCGCTGGACGAGCACGACGCGCGCGACCTCGACCTGCCGGTGGTGATCGCCGACGACGGTGTCGTGGGCGGTGCGACGCTCGAGCGCCTGGCCGAGGCGTGGAAGCTCACCGATGCTCCGTCGAAGACCGCCTACGACCTCGCGATCGTCGGGGCGGGACCCGCGGGTCTGGCCGCGTCGGTGTACGCCGCGTCCGACGGTCTCTCGACGATCCTGATCGAGCGCGACGTGCCGGGCGGCCAGGCCTCGCACACCTCGAAGATCGAGAACTTCTTCGGCTTCCCCGAAGGCATCGGGGGCGCCGAGCTGGCGCGGCGTGCGGGCCGCCAGGCCGAGGGCTTCGGGGTCGAGCTCTGCTTCCTGCGCGCCGCGGAAGGCACGACCGTCGATGGCGACGGCAACTTCGCCCTCGCCGTGGCCGGCGGCTATGAGGTCCGTGCTCGGGTGGTGATCGCCGCGCCCGGGATGGTGTGGCGCCGCCTGGAGGTCGAGGGCATCGACGAGCTCATCGGCCGCGGCGTCTACTACGGCGCCGGCCGCAGCGAGGCGCAGCAGTGCAGCAACGACGATGTCGTCGTCGTGGGCGCGGGCAACTCGGCCGGCCAGGCCGTGATGCACCTGGCGGATGCGGGCGCTCGCGTGACGATGCTCGTGCGCGGAGACGACCTCGCCAAGTCGATGTCGGCCTACCTCGTCGACCGGATCGCCGCCCACCGGCACATTCACGTGCGGCTGCGCACGGAGGTCGCCTCCGTCGAAGCCGACGGGGACCACCTCGAGGCCGTGCGCGTTCGCGAACGCGGAGGCGGGGAGGGGGTGGTGCCGGCCCGAGCGCTGTTTTTGTGCCTCGGCGGCGAGCCGCGGACGGCCTGGGCCCCGCAGCACGGCGTTCGCCTCGACCCGCGCGGATTCATCCTCACCGGCCCTGATCTGCTCGACCACGGCCGCCGCCCCGACAATTGGCCGCTCGATCGCGACCCGCTCGCGGTCGAGACGAGCGTTCCCGGGCTGTTCGCGGTGGGGGATGCGCGCAGCGGGTCGACGAAGCGCGTCGCCGGTGCGGTCGGGGACGGGGCGATGGCTGTTGCGCTGGCCCACCGGCGGCTCGACGAGCTCGATGCGGGTTAGCGGCGACGATGGTCCCCTCGGGGCGTAGAATCGAAGCATGAGCTCACCTGTCCGCCGCTCCCGCAGTCAACGCGTCGACAAGGCGTACCGCTACACGCTCGCCACGGGTGGTTTCGGCTTCGCCGCCGCGGTGGCCTTCGTGCTCGCGCTCCTGACGAGCTTCAGCTTCGGCTGGTTCGTGCTGTTCGCCGTCATTGCCGCCGTTTCCGGCGTGATGCTGCGCAGCTCGATGCGGTGATCGCAGCGCTGCTGGCAGCCGCTCTCGCCGGGCCCATCCCCACCGTCGGGACGGGCGACGCCCCCGCGTTCCTCGGCGCGCCTGCGCGCCAGCGCCCGATCAGCGCGCCCCCGATCCCCCAGCACCCGTTCATGGCGCCGAACGGCTCGAACCTCCTCCACGAGGACGCGTGGCAGACCGACACGACCAGGCGGGCCGGCCCGCTGGGTCGCGACGTCCAGGCGACGTCGACCTTCTTCGCTCGTGACTGCGCGTCGGTCACCTTCGACCGGCGGGGACGGATCGTCACCGTGTGCGTCGGCCTCGACCGTCCGCAGGCGGTGATCCTCGATCCGCGCACCCTGGAGACCATCGACGCCATGGACCTCCCGCCGCGCGATCCCAGCACGGGAAACCCCTTCACCGGCTTTGGCGGCGGGGGATACTTCTATCTCGATCACCGCGACCGGGCGATCGTCCCGACCACCGACCGGCACGTCTACGTCATCCACGCCGGCGACACGCTCGAGCGCGAGGCCGACTTCGACCTTTCGGGCGTGGTCGCGCAGGGCGACGCCATCATCTCCGCGCTGCCCGACTGGTCCGGGGTGCTGTGGTTCGCCTCGCGCAACGGCGTGCTCGGGACGCTCGACATGAAGACGGGCGCGATCCGGTCGATCGTGCTCGAGCCGATCGGCAATTCGTTCTCGACGTCCGAGGACGGCGGCGTCTACGTCGTCACCGACGCGGCGCTGTACCGCTTCACGCTCGGTGACGACGGCGCGCCGGTGCAGCGCTGGCGACGCGAGTACGAGAACACGGGGGAGAAGAAGCCGGGCCAGACGCAGGCGGGCTCGGGCACCACGCCGACCCTGATGGCGCGGCGACTCGTCGCGATCACCGACAACGCCGATCCGATGCGGATCGTCGTCTATACGCGGGGTGGGCGCGAGGTCTGCCGCGCGCCCGTCTTCGACGCGGGCGAATCGGCCACCGACCAGTCGCTGATCGCCGTGGGCCGTTCCTTGATCGCCGAGAACAATTACGGCTACGCGAACCCGACGACCACCGACAACGGCGGCACGACCGTCGGCGGGCTGCAGCGGATCCAGGTGTCCAAGGACCTGAGCCGGTGCCGGACGGTGTGGCGCTCCGATGAGATCGCGCCGAGCGTCGTCCCGAAGGTGTCGCTCGCCAACGGCTTGGTCTACACCTACACCAAGCCGGAGGGGCGCAGCGACGATCCCTGGTATCTCACCGCGCTCGACTACCGCACGGGCGACACGGTCTTCAAAGCGCTCGCGGGGGACGGCCTCGGCTTCAACAACAACTACGCGCCCGTGACCATCGGGCCCGACGGGACCGCCTACGTGGGGGTGCTCGGAGGGCTCGTCGCGCTGCGCGACGCGCAGGCGCCGGCGCAGCCCAAGGGCATGCCCCGCGCACGACTGCGCGTCGCCGGCTGCCGCTCGCGGCCGCGGCTCGCGGGTCCCGACACCGACTGGGTTCGTCGCGTGCGGTTCCACCACAAACCGGGCGGCAGGGTCGTGGCCAGGATCGTCCTGACCGACCTCCGCCGGACCGTCCGGACGGCGCGTAACCTGCCGAGCAGATGCGCTTCCGGGTCGAGCAGGGTCCCCGCGGCAACTGGCGCGTGATGCTCGCCGGCGCTGACGCGCCGGTGTCCGAGCACGACACGGAGCAGGAGGCTCAAGAACGCTTGCTGAGCTATGTCCGCGGCGCTGCGGCCGCCGCGGCGCCGACCATGGAGACCGGGGTGGCCCGCGGCGAGCGCCTCACGCTGCCCGATGGCGGCGAGGTGATCGTGCGCCCGACGCGCATCGAGGATGCCGCACTGCTGCTCCAGGGCTTTCAACGCGACTTCAGCGACACGTCGCGCTACCAGCGGTTCCTCTCCTCCAAGAACGCTCTGTCCCCCCGCGAACTCGAGTACTTCACCGACGTCGACCACGACCGCCACGAGGCCTTCGGCGCCCTGGATCCCGCCACGGGGGCGGGCGTCGGGATCGCCCGGTTCGTGCGCGAGCGCGCCGGGAGCCGGTCGGCAGAGGCAGCCGTCGCCGTGGCCGACGCTTGGCAGGGCCGCGGCGTGGGCGGCGCTCTGCTCGCCCGCCTGGCCGAGCGGGCATCCGAGATGGGCGTGGACGAGTTCACGGCATCGCTGCTGGCGACGAACCGCGCCGTGCTGGCGCTGTTCTCCAGGCTGGGACGGATGGAGGTCCGCCACGACAGCGGGACCACGGTCCGGCTGAGTGTTTGCCTCGCCACGAACGGCTCGTCGCTGCACGACGCCTTGCGGGCGGCGGCGTCGGGCGACGTGTCCGGCTGAGGCGACTTTGGGGGGTCCGCGTTGAGTCGCCCGTGCCGTCTCATGCAGCGTGACGGTTACGGCGAGCGGCGAGAGGGTTGCGCAGGTCGTGCGCGACAACGCGGCCTCGCTGCTGCGCATCGCGCGCAAGCACTCCCTGTGTGACGACGACGCGGCGGACGCCTATCAGCGCACCCTCGAGATCTACATCGGCCGGGTCGAGCGGATCGATCACGCCACGGCGGGCGCGTGGCTGCGCACGGTCTGCAAGCACGAGGCGATCCGTCTGCGCGGCACCCGGCAGCGCGTGGCGCCCTCGGACCCGATGGCGTGGGACGAGCGGCCCGCGGCCGACCCGCACGAAGCCGAGGAGCGCGCCGAATCGCTGGAGCGTGTGGCACGCGCGGCGGAGGCGCTGCAGGCCTGCCGGCCCGACGAGGCGCGGGCGATGCTCCTGCGCGCGGACGGGTCGTCGTACGCCGAGATCGGCGAGCTCTGCGGCTGGTCGTACTCGAAGGTCAACCGCTCGCTCGCCGAGGGCCGGGCGCGCTTCCTTGCGCGCTTCGCCAGGATCGAGTCCGGTGCGGCGTGTGCGGGGTACGCCGGGATCCTGTCGGCCATCGTCGATGGGGAGGCAACGCCCGACGACTACCTGCGGCTGCGGCCGCATCTGCGCCACTGTGGTGGCTGCCGGGCCACGCTGAAGGCGATGTACGAGAGCGAACCCGCGCTGGGCGCGCTGGTGCCGGCCGGCGCGCTCGTGCTGGCGGCGCCCGACGGTCACGGCTTCCTGACCCGCGCATTCGAGTCCGTGGCCGCCGACGTCGGCGACCGGCTCGTCCGAGCCCACGCACTCATCGAGGCGGCGAGCGCGAGCAAGGCGGCCGCCGTGGTCGCCTCGACCGCCGCGGTGGCGGCGGGGGGAGCGGCCGTGGCCGGGCACGCCGGGGCGGAGCGTGCGCGGGCCGGACTGCGTGCAGCGGCGCTGCGCCATCCCCCCTCGGCGGAGCGCCGGGCCGCCGCCAAGCCGAGTGTGGCGCCCGTGCGACGCGATACCCGCACCCCCATGGTGGCCGGCGCGGCGCCGGTGCCGGCGGCATCGCCACCGCCACCGGCCCCAACGGCGGACCCGACTCCAAGCGCGACGGCCAGCCCGACCCCGCGGGCGACCCCGACGCAAGCCCGCGAGTTCGCAGCCGCCCCGTCGACCGCCTCGACGGCGGTTCCTCACGCGGCGGCGGCGCCACCTTCCCCGGCGGGCTTCGAGCGGGCCGGCACGGCGGCAAGTCAGGACGACGAGCCTGCTCCGGCATTCGGGTTCGAGGGGTGACCGTCCCGGCCCCGGGGGCGAAAGGTCCGGCGTCGGCCTGCCGACGCTGATCTGGATGACCACGCTGCGACGCCTCTCCGCGACCCTCCTTGCCGCGACCGGCCTGATGCTCTGTGCCGGTTCGCCCGCGTCCGCGATGATCGATCTGCCCGATCGACTCCCGCGGGTGGCCGGCAACCCTGCCGACAAGCTCGTCGGCAAGCCGATCGAGGCGTTTCGCTACGACGCGGCGACGACCTGCACCCCCGGGAAGCGCAGGCGTGGCGTCGAGGCGTTCACGGCCTGGCTCGACCGGAGGGCGCTCGGCGTGAGCTGGGGGTCGTACCGCTGCGAACGGTGGGGCAAGGGCTCCGCCTCGCTCCACGCCGAGGGCCGCGCCCTGGACTGGCATCTCGACGCCGGCGTCCGCCGGGAGGCTCGCGAGGCCAGGCGTCTCGTGCTCCTGCTGCTGGCGCCCGACAGGCACGGCGAGCCGCAGGCGCTCGCCCGGCGCATGGGGGTGGAGGAGATCATCTGGGACTGCGGCTACTGGGCGCAGGGGATGACGGCCTTCTCCGGCCTCGACGACTGTTTCAAGCCCTCGGGTCGCCGCCGCGCGAAGGTCGATCGCACGCAGGCCCACATGGACCATGTGCACTTCGGGTTCACCCGCAAGGGCGCCAACGGCAGAACATCGTTCTGGCGGCGATGAGCTTCGCCGGCAACGGTTGGGGTCGGCACCCTATGCACGGATCACCGCGACCGCCGATGCAATGAACAGAGTTTCCTCCTGAGCCTCGCACCGGGCGCCGGCATCGGCGCCCGGTGCGTTTGGCGCTCGTTTCCCGGAGGCCGAGGCGCGGTAGTCACCACGTATGCCTTCGCCTCTGGATTCCGTCAAGAAGGGCGCCTCGGTTGCGGCGTCCGTGCTCGAGACCACCGCCGGTGTGCTGCGCGGGGTGGCCGGTAGCGATACCTCCGAGTCGTCCCGCGACGAGGCTGCCCCGTCCGAACAGCCGGAGCGCAAGCCCGCAGCCGACGCCGCGAAGCCCGCGGAGGCCGGCACGTCCCCGGACGCTGACAAGAGCGCACAGACCACAACGCCCGCGGACACCGCCGCCACCGTCAAGCCCGCGGGGCGCGGCGCGAAGCCTGCCGCCGGTACCCGCAGCCGCATCGCCAACCCCAAGGCGGCCAAGAAGGTGCGCGCTCGCGAAGGATGAGCATCGCGCCGGCCTGATACATCCTGGGGGATGCACGGGCCAGCTCCGACCAAGCGGTGAGTCCCACCGACGATGTGCTGCTCGCGACGGTCCGCGACTTCGCCGAGCGCTCGGGCGCTCTGCGCGTCGTCGTCGTGCTCGACCGCGGCCCGGATGCGGTGGCCCCGACCATCGAGGCCGAGCCGGGGGAGCCGCTGACGATCGCCAGTGGCGACGAGAACTTCATCATCCCCGTCGTCGATCTCATCGGCGTGACGCCGTTGCCCCTGCATCCGCCGAAGCCGGTCCCGCCGACGGCGCTCAACGTCGATCCGGCGCTCGACACCATCGAGGCGCCCCTCGGCGTCGTGGATGCGCTAGCCCGAGCGGTGGGCGAGCTCGCCGCCGCGATGGGCGGGCGCAGCGTGGCCCTCGCGGAGTTCGCCACGCGCTCTGGAGAGCCGCTGGCCGTGGCCGCCCGGCCGGGCGAACCCGCCGTGCTGACCGCCGGGGATCAGCAGTTCGAGCTGTAAGCCGCTCACCCGTGGCTGCCGTCCCTGCCTAAGGTCGTGGAGGCCACCGTCTGATGCCGCTCTTCTGCCGTCACAACCGCTTCGAGGCCAGCTGCCCGATCTGCTCCCGGGACAAGCCGGTTGCGCGCGCTCGCGCTGCCGCCGGTCCCCGCCCGGCATCGGGACGGACGCGCCGGGCCCCCGGGATGGTGACCAAGAAGCTCGCGCGCGCTGCCGAGGACGGCTACCACAGCGACCTGGTGCCGGGCATCAGGGCGACGGCGGACGCGGAGCGCCTGGCGATCGCGGTGACGATCGCCGTAGCGGATCTGGAGCAGCGCGAGCCGCTCGCCGATCCGCTGCGCGATGCCGCTGCCGCCGCGTTCGGGGACCCGGACGCCGTGGCGGGCTGGACCCCGCCTGAGAACGCGAGCTGGACGCCCGAACGCCGGTTCGAGCGCTGGTTCGATCGGCTCCGCCTTCCCGGCGCCACCCGTGCTCAGCGGTTCGAGTTCCTGGTGGCGCTCGGTCCCGACTTCAACCTCGAAGCCGGAGCGCTGTTCTTCGACACGAAGGGAAGCGACGCGGCGACGCTGGCCGCGAAGCGCGCCCTGAACTCGGGCGACACGATCCTGCTCGAGCGCCGGGCCCGCACCCTGGCCGACGCTGCCGCGGTGCCGATCGCCGCGCTCGATCGCGGCCTGGCGGTGTGGGACGGCACGGAGGTGCTCGACGCGCCGGCCGCGGAAACGATCCGCTCCGCGCTGCGTCTGTAGCCGGAGTGCGGCTCCTAACCTCCGGCTCCATGGCGACGTCCGCTGCGACCCCGCTGCGCCTGGCGCGCGCGGCGGCGCAGGTACGCACGGGCCTGTGGGTCGGGGTCGGCCTCGGAGCGCTCGCCGGCCTCTCCGTCCTGTTGCGGGTCGGCGTCCTGGACGCTGGGCTGTGGGTCGACGAAGGCCTCTCGTTCGGGATCGCCGACCGGCCGCTGGGTGACATCCCGGGCGTCCTGCGTCAGGACGGCTCGCCGCCGCTGTACTACGTCCTGCTGCACGGGTGGATCGCGCTGACCGGCGCGCGCTCGGAGGCCGCGCTGCACGCGCTCTCGCTGGGCATCGCCGTGCTCACCGTTCCCGTCGCCTACGCGCTCATGCGCGCGCTCGTCTCCCGCCGGGCCGGCTGGATCGCGGCGGTGCTCTTCGCAACGAACCCCTTTCTCACGCAGTATGCGCAGGAGGCGCGCATGTACGCGCTGGTGGTGCTGCTGTCGCTGACGACGTGCGCAACGTTCGCGGGTGCGTTCGCGCTGCGCCCGAGCCGGCGCTGGACGCTCGCGTTCGCCCTGTCGATGTCCACGCTGCTCTACACGCACAACTGGAGCCTGTTCCTCGGAGCGGGTCTTGCGGCTGGGTTCGGCGTCCTGCTCGCCCTTGCCGCCGACCGCAGAGCACTCCTGCGGGAGGGGCTGATCGCCGCCGGCGTGATCGCGGTCGCCTACGCCCCGTGGCTGCCGACGCTGTTGTTCCAGGCCGCGCACACCGGCGCGCCCTGGGCTCGCGTGCCGGATCTCGAGCTCCTTGTCGAGGCGCCCACGAAGTTGCTGGGCACGACCGGGGCGTGGCTGCTGCTGATCACGGGCGGCGCCGGCCTCGCGACGATCGTGCGCCGGCCGCTGCGCGGCTCGCCGGCACCGGGGCGGGCGGCGCTGGCGCTCGCGGTCGCCGGCGTGCTCTGCATCCTCATCCCGTGGGTCATGTCCCAGGTCGCTCCGGCGTACGCCACCCGTTACCTGGCCGTCGCGGTCGGCCCGCTGCTGGTGCTGGCGACGATCGGCCTCGCCCGCGCGGGCCGGCTCGGTCTGGTGGCGGTCTCCGTCGTCGCGCTGATCTGGGCGTTCACGCCGCCGCCAACGGTCAAGAGCAACGTGCGTGAGATCGCCGCCGCCGTGGCTCCCGGGCTCGCGCCGGGCGACCTCGTGATCTCCACGCAGCCCGAGCAGGTACCCGTGCTCAACTACTACCTCGCGCCCGAGGTCGGAGGGTTGCGCTGGGCCACGATCACGGGCGAGCTCGAGGAACTCGGTGTCACGGATTGGCGTGACGGGGAGCAGCGTCTTGACGAAACATCGGTGGTGCGCGACCTCGATCCGCTGCTCGCGGGGGTCCGTCCCGGCCAGCGCGTCGCTCTGATCCTGCCCGACTTCTCGATCATCAGCCGGTGGAAGGCCCCTTGGACACGCCTCGTGCGGCTCCGCAGCCGCGCCTGGGAGGACCGCTTGCGCACGGACCCGCGTTTCCGCGTCATCGCGGTCGAACCGACCGTGTCCTTCCGGCGCGCACACGAGCTCCGCGCCGAGATCTACGTCAGGCAGCCGTTAGACTCGCCCGCTGTTTCCCGTGCGGCGTCCGGGTGACGCGACGGTGCCGGCGGACCGAGCTGCCATGACCACGTTCAACACTGACACGTCCGAGTTCGATCGTGTCCCGGCTCCGGCCGCGGGCGCTCGCAGGCAGCCCGTCGCGGTGCTCGGTGGTGGTCCGGCGGGGCTCACCGCGGGGTACCTGCTCGCCAAGCGCAACGTCCCCGTGATCGTGTTCGAATCCACGGACCAGGTGGGCGGCATCGCCAAGACCGAGGTGCGTGACGGGTTCCGCTTCGACCTCGGCGGTCACCGTTTCTTCACCAAGTCCAAAGAGGTCAACGACCTCTGGCACGAGGTGCTCAACGAGGAGTTCCTGCTGCGCCCGCGGCTGTCGCGCATCTACTGGAACGGCAAGTTCTTGCAGTACCCCCTCGAGGGCATGGACGTCGTCCGCAAGCTCGGCCCCGTCGAGCTCACGCGAGCCGGGCTGTCCTACCTGCGCGCCCTGCTCAAGCCCAAGGGCGCCGAGGAAGACCTCGAATCCTGGGTCTCCAACCGCTTCGGGAAGCGGCTCTACGAGCTCTTCTTCAAGTCCTACACCGAGAAGGTCTGGGGCGTGCCGTGCTCCGAGCTGCGCGCGGAGTGGGCGGCACAGCGCATCAAGGGCCTGTCCTTCTTCTCGGCCGCGAAGGCCGCGTTCTTCGGCAACCGCGGCAACAAGATCAAGTCGCTGATATCCGAGTTCCACTACCCGCGCTTCGGGCCCGGCCAGATGTGGGAGACGATGGCCGACGAGATCATCGCGGCCGGGGGCGAGATCCGCATGAACACGCCGGTCACCCAGCTCGACTCCGAGGAGGGCCGGGTCGTCGCGGTCCACGCGGGTGGCGAGCGGATCGAGTGCTCGGAGGTCATCTCCTCCCTGCCGCTGCGCCTGACGGTCGGCATCACCGAGCCGGGTGCCCCGGCGCCCGTGCAGGAGGCGGCCCGTGGCCTGCGCTACCGCGACTTCCTGACCGTCGCGCTGATCATCGACGGCGAGGACCTCTTTCCCGACAACTGGATCTACATCCACGAGCCGAGCGTGCGGGTCGGGCGCATCCAGAACTTCCGCTCGTGGAGCCCCTGGATGGTCCCCGATCCGAGCAAGGCCTCCGTCGGCCTCGAGTACTTCTGCTTCCAGGGCGACGATCTCTGGGACATGGACGACGAGGGGCTCGTCGCGCTCGCCACCCGTGAGATCGAGGCGCTCGGCCTCGCGAGTGCCGACAAGGTCGAGCGCGGCTTCGTCACTCGCGTCCCGCTCGCGTACCCGATGTACGACGCCGACTACGCCGAGCGCGTCGCGGCCATCCGCGCCTGGCTCGAGGGGTTCTCCAACCTGCAGCAGGTCGGGCGCAACGGCCTGCACCGCTACAACAACTCCGACCACTCGATGCTGACGTCGATCCGAGCGGTCGAGAACATCCTCGACGACGGGCACCACGACCTCTGGGCGGTCAACGCGGAATCCGTCTACCACGAGGAGGATGTGCCCGACGAGCACCCCTACCGCCGCGCTCCCGACACGAAGGCGATGCGCGAGCCACTCGCGTCCGAGCGCTGACACGTTCGTGGACGATCGGCGGGTGGAATTCGTTCCCCGCCACACGTAGGATCGGCCGATGCGCCGCCAAGCGATCCTGTTCGTCTGTCTGCTCGTCTTCCCGGCCTCTGCCGTCGCCGCGCCGGCGGACTCGGGTCCCGCCGCTCCGGTGTGGAACGAACTGACCGCGGGTGAGGCAGCCGCCCGCTCGTCGGCCCCCGCCGAGATCCGGACCCGCGCCGCCACGAACTTCTCGCTGGATCACACAGCGATGCGCGCAGTGCTTGCCGACGCTCCCCGGGAGCGGTCGGGTCGATCGATCGAGGTCACCATCGCCGCCCCCGACGGCACGCTCGAACGGTTCGCGGCGACAGAATCACCCGTGCTCGCCCCGGCGCAGGCCAGGCGTTTCCCGCAGATCCGCACCTATAGCGCGAAGGGGCTCACCGAGCCCGGCGCAACGGCTCGCTTCGACCTGACCCCGCTGGGCTTCCACGCCTCGGTCCGCAGCGATCGCGGGCTCTGGTACGTCGACCCCCGCTTCAAGGGCGAGCGCGGGGTCTACGCCTCCTACTACCGGACGGACCTCGTGAATCGCCACGAGGCGCTCGTCGAGCCCGCCGAGATGGCCGACGAGCTGGCGCGCGAACTTCCGGCTCCGGCGCCGCGGGCGCCCGGCGATCAGGTGAACAAGCGGGTGTACCGGCTCGCAATCGCCAACGACCCTTCCTACGCGACCTACTTCGGCGGCACTGACCTGCTCGTGGAGTCGGCGAAGGCGACGCTCGTCAATCGCGTCAACCAGCTCTACAACGACGACCTCGCCGTCCGCATGGAGATCGTCGACAACGACGAGCTGCTCAACTTCAACACGGCCGACAAGTACACGGCGGCGGGCTACACGACGTGGGGTGCTACGTCTGCGCTGATCACGGAGAACGACACGATCCTCGACACGAAGATCGGCAACACGAACTACGACGTCGGCCACATCGTCGGCGGTTCGGACTTCGACGGCGGCGGGATCGCCGGCCTCGGGGTCGTCGGAGCGGCTCCAGCAAAGGCCGCGGGCTGCACCGGGCCTCAACCCGCCGACCGGCGACGGTTGGGCGATCGACTACGTGGCGCACGAGATCGGCCACCAGTACGGCGGCCCGCACACCTTCGACGGGACGAACGGCTCCTGCGACGGCAACCGCTCCACCGGCGGCGGCTCGGCCGTCGAGCCCGGCAGCGGCAGCTCCATCCAGGCCTACGCGGGGATCTGCGGCACGGACAACCTCCAGCCGAACTCCGATCCGTACTTCTCCCAGCAGTCCGTCGACGACATCCTCGGATACGTGACGGGTCCGGCCCCGGGCACGAACGAGGGCTTCACGGTGACCCCGATCGCCAACCACTCGCCGGTCGTCACCGCGCCCGCCGACAAGACGATCCCGATCCGGACGCCGTTCACCCTGGCGGGCAACGCGACGGACGCCGACAGCGACGGCCTGGTCTACCTCTGGGAGCAGAACGACGGCGGCGGGGCAGCCGGGCAGGCGCTGATGAGCAACGCCAAGTCCGACGGTCCGCTCTTCCGCGTCTTCAGCTTCCGCGCCGTGGAGGACCCCTCCCAGTACAACGCGCCAGGGCAGAACCTCGCCAAGGAGACCGACCGCGTCCGCACGTTCCCGGACCCGGCGCAGATCGCGGCCGACAACACGAACGCCGAGACAGGCCTCGTGCTCGGGCACCGGTCTGCCGGCGGTCGACTGCTACTCGGAGTACCTGCCGACCGCTGCGTACCTGCCGGGCGAGCTGAACTTCCGGCTCACGGCCCGCGACCGCGACCACCTCGGGGGCGGGCTGAGCTTCGACGACGTCAAGCTCACCGTGGCCGGCACGCAGCCGTTCGCCGTCACCGCCCCGGCCGGGCCATCCAGCCTGGTCGGCAACGCCACGACGACCGTGACCTGGGACGTCGCGGGCACGACGGCGGCACCGTTCAACGTGCCGAACGTGCGGATCTCGTACTCGACCGACGGCGGCCTCACCTTCAACTACGAGGTATCCGCCTCGACGGCAAACGATGGGTCGGAGGCTTGTCCAGATCCCCAATGTGGCGACCTCGCAAGGCCGGTTCAAGGTCGAGGCGGTCGGCAACTACTTCTTCGACGTCTCCGACGGCAACCTGACCGTCACGACGGGCGCGGGAGCCACCCCCACACCCACCGCGACCGCGACGGCCTCGCCGACCGCGGCGCCGACGGTCGATCCCGTGGTCCCGGCGGTGACTCCGGAGGGATCTCCGACGGCCACGCCGACGCCGACCGTGACGCCGACGACGACGCCGACCGTGACGCCGACGACGACGCCGACCGTGACGCCGACGACGACGCCGACCGCCACGGCCACGACGACGCCGACCGTGACCGCGACGGCGACGGCGACGGCCACGACGACGCCGACCGTGACGCCGACGGCGACGGCGACGGCCACCGTCACGCCGACCCCGACGACGACCGTCACCCCGACGCCGACGGTCTTCCCGGGCCTCGCGACGCTCGCACCCGACCTCGCGCTCGTCGGTCGCAAGGTGCGCCCGGACCGCAGGGGCAAGGTGAAGCTCCGGTTGCGCTGCAAGGCGATCACGGCCGGGAACCTCCCCGCGCGCTGTGCCGGCCGGGCAGTTCTCACCTACAAGCAGCGCGGAAGGAACAAGCGCGCGGGCCGCGGGTCGTTCTCCTTCGGCTCGTCGCAGGTCGGCGTGGTCAAGGTCAAGCTCACCCGCAAGACGCGCCGGCTCGTGCGTAATCGCTCGTTGAAGAGCAAGCTCACGGTCACCGTCGGCTCGCAGCGGGCGAGCAGGAACCTCAGGATCAAACGGACCCGATAGGTCCGGTCGCAAACGCAGACCGCAGGTTTTCGGGCGCGAGAACGTATAAAGCCCTATGACGTCTCGCGCCCTCGGCCTGCTCACGGCCGTACTCGTCCTGGTGCTGCCGGCCGCGGCCTCTGCCGCACCCTTCGATTCGAGTCCTCCCGCCAAGCCGTGGTCGCTCGTCACCGGACAGCTGTCGGCGCGGGGCCCGGCGGGAGCGCCGGTGGAGACCCGGCCTGAGCGGTTCGCCGCGTTCGAACTGAATCGGCCTGCGCTGAGAGATTCGCTGGACGGCGCACCACTCGAGCTCACCAAGGCGGCGCGCCGCTCCCCGCTCGTCGTGTCGTTGCCCGCCCCCGACGGTGCCCTGCAACGGTTCGCAGTGGTCGAGTCACCGGTGCTGGGGCCGGAACTCGCCACAGCGCACCCGGGGTACAAGAGCTACGCCGCAACGGGGATCGACGACCCGACCGCAACCGCCCGTTTCGACATCAACTCGCTCGGCTTCCATGCCTCCGTGCGCAGTGAAGAGGGTGCCTGGTACGTGGATCCGTACTACCGGGGCGCCGACCGCACCCACGTCGCGTACTTCGGCCGCGACCTCGGCGACGTGCACGGTCCGATGGAGTTGCTTCCCCCCGTCGAGCGCGACGGTCGGCCCGCCGGCACGCCGGGCACGGTCCGCCGCGCGGGCGAGGTGGTGCTGCAGCGGGTCTACCGGCTCGCGTTGATCAGCGATCCGAGCTACGCCGAGTACCACGGCGCGGCGAACGTCACCGCGGCCAAGCAGACCCTGATGAACCGGGTCAACCAGCTCTACAACGACGATCTCGCGATCAAGATGATCCTCAGCGGCAACGAGAGCCTCAACCTCAACACCGACGCGGCCTACCACCTTCCGGGCGGCCCGTGCGGCGTTCCCTGCTACCCGAGCACGGGACTCGGGCTCGACACGGACACCGGCGAGGCCTGCGACCTCCAGACCATCGCGCAGAACAACTTCGTGGCCGGGGCCATCGCGGGCCCGACGAACTACGACATCGGCCACCTGGTCCTCGGGGTCAACGGGGGCGGCGTGGCGTTCCTGGGCGTCGTCGGAGATCCAACGCTGAAGGCCGGGGGGTGCACGGGTATCGGCACGCCCAAGGGCGACTTCTTCGCGATCGACTACGTGGCCCACGAAATGGGCCACCAGTTCGCGGGCAACCACACCTTCAACGGCACCCAGCACAACTGCTCGGGCGGCAACCGCAACGAGGACACCTCGGTCGAACCGGGCAGCGGGTCGTCCATCCAGGCCTACGCGGGCATCTGCCGCCAGGACAACCTGCAGCCGCATTCCGACCCGTACTTCTCACAGCGCAGCATCGACGAGATCCAGACCTACGTCACGTCGGAGATCGACGGTTCGACGAACCAGGGCGACGAGGTCGTCACGACGACGAATCACTCGCCCGTGGTGACCGCCCCGGTCGACAAGACGATTCCTCCGCGGACGCCGTTCGCCCTCACCGGATCGGCGACCGATGCGGACGGTCAGCCGCTCATCCACCTCTGGGAGCAGAACGACGTCGGGGTCGGCGACGGGACCGCCCTGACCAGCAACTCCAAGCCCGACGGGCCGCTCTTCAGGGTCTTCGGCACCTATGCGGACGTCTCTGCTGCGGCTGCGCTGCTCTCGCCCTCACCGGGCCAGAACATCGCGACGGCGGCGGACGTGACGCGGACGTTCCCCGACGCGGCACAGATCGCGGTGGGCAACACCAACGCGGCCACCGGCACGTGTCCTGAAGTGACGCTCGCCCCGCCGTCACCCGCGCCCGCGCCCCCGGCGCTGGCGATCCCGATCATCGACTGCTACTCGGAGTTCCTTCCGACCGTCGAGCGCGCGATGAACTTCCGCCTGACCTCCCGCGACCGCTTCGGGACAGGCGGCGGAGTGAGCGCGGACGACGTGAAGATCACGGTGGCCGGCGACACGCCGTTCGCGGTCACATCGCAGCCGTCCGCGGCGACCGTCGCCGGCGGTTCGGCCCTTCCCGTCACCTGGAACGTGGCCGGGACCGTCTTCGCGCCGTACCTCGTGCCGAACGTGCGCATCACCTACTCGAGGGACGGCGGCCTCACGTTCCCGACGGTACTGACGGCCTCGACTCCGAACGACGGTGCCGAGAGCGTGACGGTGCCCGACGTCGCGACCACCCTGGGCAGGATCCGCGTCGAGGCGATCGGCAACTACTTCTTCGACGTCAACGACGGCAACCTCACGGTGACGGCGACCGAAGTCACACCGACGCCCACGGCCACCGGTACGACGACCGCGACGCCGACGGGGACCGCGACGGCGACGCCGACGGGCACGGCGACCGCGACCCCGACGGGCACCGCGACGGCGACCCCGACGGGCACCGCGACGGCGACCCCGACGGGCACCGCCACCGCGACCGCGACGGTCAGTCCGACGGCCACGGCGACGACCCCGCCGGTGATCACCGTCAGCCCGACGACGACGCCGCCCTACAGCAGCGGGTCGCTGCGGCCGTCGCTGGCTCCGACGGGGAAGCGACTGAAGGTCAGGCGCAACCGCAAGGTCAAGGTCCGTGTGCGGTGTGTCGTGATCGGGTCGCCCGACGCCCGGACCTGTCGCGGAACCGTCGTGCTGTTCGCGAAGATCGATTCGGGCAAACGCCGACGGATCGCCCGCACCGCGCTGCGCGTACCGCGCGGGAAGAAGCGCACCGTCGCCCTCAAGCTCAACCGGCGCTCGTTCCGCGTCCTGACCCGGCGCGGGTCGCTCAAGGCCAAGCTGCGGGCACGAGCCAACGGCTCCACGGCCAAGAAGCAGGTCAAGCTGCGCAGGTAGCCGCAGGTTTCGAGGTCCGGTGTCGTTACGTGAACCATGAGGTTCCGCTCCCCGCGTCACGCTTTCATCCTCCTCTGCGTCTGCGCAGCGGTCCCCCAGACTGCGTCGGCCGCGCCCGTGCTCGGTCCTGCCTCGCCCGTCTGGACGCCGCTCGACGGGCTCCGACGAGACCACATGCAGGTCGAGGCCCGGCGCTTTGCCGGGTTCACGGTCGACCGGGCCGCCCTCGATGCGGCGCTCGCCGGCACCCCGCGTGAGGGCCGTCGCGGTGCGGCGGGGAGCACCGTCGCCCTCCCGGCGCCGGACGGCACCCTGCCGCGCTTCGATGTCGTCCGTTCGACGGCGATGGAGCCCGGGCTCGAACGTCGGTACCCCCAGATGCGGACGTACGTGGGCCGCGGAGTCGACGATCCAGCTTCGACGGTCAGCCTGAGCGTCACCACGCTCGGGGTGAGCGCGACCGTCCGGAGCGGGCGATCGGTCTGGTACGTGGACCCGGCGGTCCGCGGCGACGCCACGCGGCACGTCAGCTACGCCCGTGCCGACCTCGCGGACCCGCGCCGCCTCGCTGAGCGGGAGGGGCCGCTCGGCCGCCTGCCGGAAGCCGTCCGACGGACGCCGGCGCGACGTGCGGGGGAGACGGTGGTCCTGCGCACGTACCGGCTCGCCCTGGTCAACGATCCCAGCTACGCCCAGTACTTCGCCGGCAACAGCACCGACGTGTTGTCGGCCAAGGTGGCCATGATGGCGCGGATCAATCAGCTCTACAACGACGACCTGGACGTCCGGATGGTCCTCATCAACGGGACCGAGAAGCTCAATCTCGACACCGCCGCCAAGCTCGCGGGTGCCAACGGGCCTTGCGGGACGGCGCCGTGCTACACGGCGACTGCCGACGGCTGCGGCGGCGATCTCATCGACGAGAGCGCGATCGCCATGGGCCAGCTCGTCGGTGCGGACACCTTCGACATCGGTCACTTCGTCGGGGGCGCGGACTTCGACGGGGGTGGCGTTGCGTACCTCGGCCAGGTCGGCGACGTCGACAAGGCGGGGGGCTGCACCGGTCTCGACCCGCCGACCGGAGACGGCTTCGCGATCGACTTCGTGGCGCACGAGATGGGTCACCAGTTCGGCGGCAACCACACCTTCGACGGCTCGAACGGCAGTTGCGCCGGCGGCAACGGCAACTATCCGTCCAATCCGATCTTCGGCCCGTCGACGGCGGTCGAGCCCGGCAGCGGCTCCTCGATCCAGGCCTACGCGGGCATCTGCTTCGCCGACGACCTGCAGCCGCACTCCGACCCGTATTTCTCCCAGCGCTCGATCGACGAGGTCGTGGCCTATACGGACGCGAATCTCGGCACCAACTCGGAGGACCAGCGCGTCTCCCTGCGCGGTTTCGACGCCGGCGAGTCCTTCACCCTCGGCTACCAGGGAGCGACGACCGCCGCCATCACCAACGGCGGCAACTACACCAGCGCGGGTATCAAGTCCGCGCTCCAGGCGATCATCCCGGGAGCGGTCGTGACCGTGGTCGGGTACGGAGGCAGCGGAGCGCCGAACGCCAACGGTTTCCGGGTCCGGTTCGCCGGCACGCTGGCCGGCACGGACGTCGAGCGACTCGTGTTCAACCCTGGGCCGGGCGTCGACGGCTTCGTCGGCGTGACCGTTCAGGGTGGCCCGATCGGTAACGGCGGCGCGACGCAGACGACCACCAACCGTCGTCCGGTCGTGAGCGCCCCGCCAAGCTTCACCATTCCTGTCCGGACGCCGTTCAAGCTGACCGGATCGGCGACCGACCCTGACAGCGATCCGCTCCAGTACCTGTGGGAACAGAACGACGCTTACGAGGGCCCGGGGAACGTCCTGGGCACCACCGGCAAGGCGACGGGACCGTTGTTTCGCATCTTCGGGACGCGCGCTCCGGTGAGCGCAGCGGCGAGCGCCGAGTACCACTCGCCCGGGGAGAACCTCGCGACGGCAGACCCCTCGCGCACGTTCCCCGACGCGGCACAGATCGCCGCGGGCAACACCAACGCGGCGACCGGCACCTGCCCACCGCCGACGCTCGCCGATCCGTTCGATCCGCTCGGAGAAATGGCCCCCGCGCCTCAGGATTGCTACTCGGAGCAGCTCCCCACCCAGTCGTGGGTCGGAGCGGACGGAAGCCGCACGATGCACTTCCGCCTCACGGCACGGGATCGCGTTCCGACCGGCGGCGGGGTCGCTCATGCCGACACGCTGGTGACGCTCGCTTCGCAGGCAGGGCCGTTCCGCGTGGTGACTCCGACCTCGCCTCAGACGGTGGCGGGCGGAGCGCAGTTCGCTCTGACCTGGCTCACCGCGCAGACGCAGATGGCCCCCGTCAACGCGGCCCAGGTGCGCATCTCGTACTCGACCGACGGTGGACTGACCTTCCCGACGGAGGTGGTCGCGGCCACCGTCAACGACGGCTCGGAGACCGTGACCGTCCCCGACGTCGCGACGACGATGGGGCGGTTCCGGGTCGAAGCGGTTGACAACGTCTTCTTCGACATCTCCCACGCGGACCTCACCGTCACGTCGGCGAACGCGACGCCGACGCCGACGGCGACGGCGACGACTACGCCTACAGCGACGGCCACGCCCACCGCGACCGCGACCGCGACCGCGACGCCGACCGCGACCGCGACCGCGACCGCGACCGCGACGCCGACTGCGACTGCGACTGCGACCGCGACCGCGACCGCGACCGCGACGCCGACTGCGACCGCGACCGCGACCGCGACTGCGACCGCGACCGCGACTGCGACGCCGACTGCGACTGCGACTGCGACTGCGACCGCGACGCCAACCGCGACCGCGACGTCCACGACGACGCCTTCACCGACGGGGACCGCAACCGGCACGCCCTCCGCCACGGCCACGACCGAGCCGACGGCCACCCCGACGGAGACCGCGACGATCGGACCGACGCCCGTACCGTCGGGAACCCCGACCCCGACCCCGACCCCGACGCCGGTGATCACGGTGAGCCCGACGACGACCCCGACCGGAGGCACAGGCTCGTTGCGGCCCTCCGTGGGGCCCACGCGCAAGCGCCTCAAGGTCGCTCGCGATCGCAGGGTCAAGGTGCGCGTGCGGTGCGTCGCGGCCGGAGCGCCGCGGGCACGGGTCTGCCGCGGCACGGCTGTCCTGTTCGCCAAGATCGACTCGGGCAACCGGCGGCGCATCGCGCGCAAGCCGGTCTCCATCCGGCGTGGAACCACGGCGAAGGTGGTCCTCCGGCTCAGCCAGCGCTCCTTCCGGAACCTGGGTCGCCGGGGCAAGCTCCCCGCTCGCCTGCGGGCGCGCACGAACGGCGTCGTGTCGAGCAAGGGCGTGACCCTGAAACGCTGAATCGTCACAGCGGGGCCTAACCGGGGTCATGGCACCGTTCAGGCCCGCTCGGGAAGGCCGGTGCGGATGGGGATGGAGCGGCGTCGGCACCATCGAGCTGCGCATTGCGTTGCGTGAGCCCGGTCGCAATGATACTTTGCGCAGCATGACCGGTCCGATGCTGCGCACTTCGCCGGATGCTCTCCGCCACTCGGCCGAGCAGCATCTGTGGCTCCACTTCACCCGCATGTCCGCCGCCAAGGGCGAGGGACTGCCGATCATCGTCAGCGGAGAGGGGTGCTACCTCAAGGACATCGAGGGGCGGCGCTACCTCGACGGCCTGGCCGGGCTCTTTGCGGTGCAGATCGGCTATTCGTACGGCGAGGAGATCGGTGAAGCGGCCGCGGCGCAGATGCGCGAGCTGCCCTTCTACACGAATTGGAGCTACGCGCACCCCCGCGCGATCGAGCTCGCCGAGGAGGTCGCGTCGCTCGCCCCGGGTGACCTCAACCGGGTGTTCTTCGTCTCGGGTGGTTCGGAGGCGGTGGAGTCAGCGTGGAAGCTCGCCCGTCAGTGGCACGCCGCCAACGGGGAGCGGCGCTGGAAGGCCGTCAGCCGCAACGTCGCCTACCACGGCACCACCATGGGCGCGCTGTCGATCAACGGCATCGCCACGATGCGCGCACCGTTCGAGCCCCTCGTGCCCGAGGTCGGCCACTGCCGCAACACCAACCGCTTCCACCGGCCGGCGGGGGAGACCGAGGAGGAGTTCACCGCCTTCCTGCTCGACGACCTCATGCACACGCTCGACTCGCTCGACCCGTCCACGGTCGCCATGGTGATCATGGAGCCGGTGCAGAACGCCGGTGGCGTGTTCGCGCCGCCCAAGGGCTACTTCCAGGGCGTGCGCAAGATCTGCGACGACCACGGCATCCTGCTCTGCTGCGACGAGGTCATCAACGGCTTCGGTCGCCTCGGCGCCTGGTTCGGCTCGGAGAAGTACGACATCCGCCCCGACATGATGACCACCGCCAAGGGGCTCTCCTCCGCGTACGCCGCGATCGGCGCCGTGGTCACCACCGATCGGGTCGCCGAGCCGTTCCTGAGGGACACGAACATGTTCTCCCACGGCATCACGTTCGGCGGGCACCCGACCATGTGCGCGATCGCCCTCAAGAACCTCGAGATCATGAAGCGCGAGGGCGTCGTCGAGCACGTGGCGGCGACCGAAGGCGACTTCCGGGCCGCGCTCGCCCCGCTGGCCGATCTGCCGATCGTCGGAGATGTCCGCGGCGAAGGACACTTCTTCGCCATCGAGCTCGTGCGCGACAAGGACTCGAAGGCTTCCTTCACCGAGCAGGAGTCCGAATCGCTGCTGCGCAACTTCCTGTCGCCCCGGCTGCTCGAGGCCGGCCTCATCTGCCGTGCCGACGACCGCGGCGACCCGGTCATCCAGCTCTCCCCGCCGCTCATCGCCGAGCAGGAGCAGTTCGACGAGATGGCGGGCATCCTGGGCACCGTGCTGGAGGAGGCGTGGGCCAAGCTGGACTGAATCCGGCCCTCGTCGCCCTCGACGATCTCGACCACCGGCTGATCGAGGCGCTGCGGATCAACGGGCGGGCGCCCTTCCGGCCCCTGTCCGCTGAGCTCGGCGTCTCGGAGGCCACGCTGCGCAACCGCTACGCGCGGCTCGTCGAGGCCAACGTCGTGCAGGTCACGGCGGTCACCAACCCGATGGCGCTCGGCTTCGACGCCGTCGCCATGCTCGGCCTGTCGGTGAGCGGGCCGCCGCAGGCGGTAGCGGACGAGCTGAGCACCTGGGAGGAGGCCGTGTACGTGGTGGTCGTCGCCGGCCGCTACGACCTGCTCGTGGAGGTCGTCGCGCGCGACCGCCGCGACCTGCTCGAGCTGATGAACCGCATCCGCGCGATCGAGACCGTGACGGCGTCGGAGACCTTTCTCTACCTCGACCTGCGCAAATACGACTTCGGCACGGCCTGAGCGCCGGTCCGATGATCAACGGGCAGCTGTCGCACTGGTGGACGGCGTTGGGCGGTCCGCCTCCGCGGCGGCCGCCGCTGCCGGGACCGACCGAGGCGGACGTCGTGATCGTCGGCGCGGGGTACACCGGGCTGTGGACCGCCTGGTACCTCAAGGAGGCCGACCCGTCCCTGCGCGTCGTGGTGCTCGAGCGCGAGCACGCGGGCTTCGGGGCATCGGGTCGCAACGGCGGCTGGCTCTCCGGCCTGCTGGCCGGATCCCGCGAGCGCTGGGAGGCGACGGTGGGCCGCCAGGCCGTCATCGCTGCGCAGCGCGCCATGTTCGCGACCGTCGGTGAAGTCGCGGACTGGACGCGCGCGCAGGGCGTCGACTGCGACCTGATCCGCTCGGGGTCGCTCGATGTCGCGACGAGTGCCCCGGCACTCGCCCGTCTGCGCGACAAGGTCCGCTGGCAGCGGTCCTGGACGTTCGGGGAAGGGGACTGGCGCGAGATCGACGCGGCGGAGGTCACCGCGCGCGTCCGCGTTCAGGGCGCCCGCGGCGGGGTGTTCACCCCGCACTGCGCCCGGGTGCAGCCGGCCAAGCTCGCGGTGGGACTCGCCGCGGCCGTCGAGCGCGCCGGCGTCGAGATCTACGAGGACACCCCCGTGACCGCCATCGGTCCGCGGCAGGCGCAGACGACGCGCGGCAACGTCAGGGCTCGGTGGGTGGTGCGCGCGACGGAGGGGTTCACCCATCAGCTCGAACCGCGCAGGCTCGTCCCGATGAACTCGGCGATGATCGCTTCCGCGCCCTTGAGCGCGGAGACCTGGGCGCGGATCGGCTGGGACGGCGCGGAGACGGTGCGCGACGCCGCGCACGCCTTCTGTTACCTGCAGCGCAGCGCCGACGGCCGGATCGCGATCGGCGGCCGCGGGATCCCGTACCGCTTCGGCTCGCGGACGGATCAGGGGGGAGGCGTCGCCCGCCGTACCGCAGGCGAGCTCGCCGCTCGCGCGCGCAGGCTGTTCGGCATCGACCTCGAGCCGGTGCACGCGTGGTCCGGGGTGCTCGGTGTCGCCCGCGACTGGTGCCCCGTGGTCCATGCGGACGCTGCGACCGGGATCGCCACCGCCGGCGGTTACGTGGGGGACGGCGTCAGCACCGCCAACCTCGCCGGCCGCACGCTGCGAGATCTCATTCTCGGCCGTGACACCGAGCTCGCACGCGCGCCGTGGACCCGCCACATCCCTCCCCGCTGGGAGCCCGAACCCCTGCGCTACATCGGGATCAGGACCGTCTACAGCCTGTACCGGCTCGCCGACCGCAGGGAGGAGCGCACCCAGCGCCCGTCGCGCGCCGGTGGCCTTGCCACCTGGGTCGCGGGCCGCTGAGCGCTCGGCGAACCCAGCGCTGTCGGGTCAGACCTCCTGGCCTGGGGGTATCCTCGCCGGGGTAGCGAGAGAACGTGGCGATCCGTCACTTCGGCCCAGCGCCTCCTCCGCCGCGTCCCGCATGAGTACCGCCGTAACCGACACCCGCGTCGGCCGTTCCTCCGACCGACTCCTCGCGCTTCCCGCCCAGGCGCGCGCACGCCCCTGGGCCCCGTACGTCGCGGTGGTCGCGCTCGGTGCGCTCATCATCCTCACGGGCCTCGGTCGCTCGAGCTTCTTCATCGACGAGATCTTCAGCTGGAACGCCTCGAACCAGGGGCTGGCCGGCATCGCCGACGCGGTGCAGCAGGAGGAGGTCACCCCGCCGCTGTACTACCTGATCCTGCACGGCTGGATCGTCCTGACCGGTGCGGAGTCCGAGCTGATGCTGCGGCTGCCGAGCGCGTTCGCCGGCATCGGCCTGGTCGCCGCGGTTGCCTGGTTGGGCACCGTCGTCGGCGGGCGCCGCGCGGGCATCGTCGCGGGCCTGCTCACCGCCCTCAGCCCACTGGCACTGCAATATGCCCAAGAGGTCCGGGCGTACGCCTTCGTGATGCTCGCCGTCACGGTTGCGGCGGCGGCGACGGTCAAGCTCGCTGAGGAACCCGAGCGGCGCCGCTGGCTCGTGACCTCGGTCGTGGCGACCGCCACGGCCGTCCTGCTGCACTACACCGCCGTCCTGGTGCTCTTCCCGCTGTCGCTGTGGCTGCTGCGCGAGCGCCAGGTCCCGATCAGGTCACGGCTGGCCCTCGGTGCCGCCATGGCGCTCCCCTTCCTCGCCCTGGTCCCGCTGCTGCTCATCCAGCTCGGCGCCGGCCACCACAACGCCCAGGCCAACGCGTATGCGCGCATCACGCCGCTCGGCCTGCTGCGGTTGTTCGCCACCCCATTCGACGGCCGCGCGTTGCAGGGGATGAGCATCTCCTACGAACTCGGGCTGCTTGCGCTGGTGGACACGGTGGCGCTGCTCGCCTTCGCCGATCGCTTCCGCGGGCTGCGCACCCGGTGGCTGCTCGTCGGTGCCTGCGTCCTGCCGCTCGTCGCGATCCTGTTCGTCAGCGCCTTCCTCCAGCCGCTCGCGGTCACGCGCTACACCGCGGTGGCCGCCCCGTTCATGCTCGTGGTCATCAGCGTCGTGGTCCTGCGGATCCCGCGGGCGCTCGGTGTGGGGCTGCTCGCGCTGGCGCTCCTCGCCGGTGCGTTCGGGATCGGCGCGGCACAGACGCCGGCGGGGCAGTGGCCCGACGTGCGGTCGGCCATGGCCGACATCGCCGACCGCTGGCGGCCCGGGGACGTCGTGGTGGGCCTCGAGAACCTCGCCTACAACGACGCCATGACCTTCTACGACCGCGAGATGCCCGAGCGGTCGCCGGCATCGCTGGGCTTCTTCTCCGCCTACGACGCGTTCCGGTCGGGCGATGTCCGGCGCGCGCTGGCCGCGGGGGACCGCGTGTGGGTCGTGTCGTCGCCGCCGACCGACCCGACCGCGCTGCGCTACGCGGCCGACGAGCAGAGGGCCACGGTCCTCTCAGAGGTCCAGTTCGGCGGGTCCTATCCGGTCCAGGTGAACCGCGTTGGGCGCTAGCCGCATCCATTCGTTCCCGGGCTACCTGGATCACCGCAGGGTCCGCGCGGCCCGTGTCGCCGCACTGGCCGCGGTCATCGGCGGCGCCTTCTACCTGACCTGGCGCGCGACGCAGCTGACCGACCTCGGGCCGTTCGCCTGGGGGTTCTTCGTCGCGGAGTTCTTCACCTATCTGACCCTCGCCAGCGCCGTGCCGCTGATGTGGACGCCCCGCCCGCGGCGCTGGGCTCCGCCGCCGCAGGGCACGCTGGACGTCTACATCACGGTGTGCGGCGAGGACCCAGAGATGGTCGAGGCGACCGTCCAGGCCGCGCTGGACATCGATTACCCCCACGAGACCTACATCCTCAACGACGGCCGGCGTGCCGGGGTCGACGGCTGGGAGGAGATCGAGGCGGTCGCCGAGCGCCTGGGCGTCACCTGTTTCACCCGCACGACCGGGGCGCGCGGCAAGGCCGGCAACCTCAACCACGCTCTGCGGCAGACCGAGGGCGAGTACGTCGCCGTCGTCGACGCCGACCACCTCGCGCGGCCCGACCTCGCCGACGACCTGCTCGGCCACTTCCACCCGCGCGTGGCGTTCGTCGCCACCCGCCAGGACTTCCGTATCGACGCCCGCGACTGGCTCGGCAACTCCGAGCTGTTCTTCTACGGCGTGATCCAGCCCGCCAAGGACGCCGACAACGCGGCGTTCTCGTGCGGCAACGGGGTCGCCTACCGACGCAGCGCGCTCGAGGACGTCGGCGGATTCAGCGAGTGGAACCTCGTCGAGGATCTCCACACCTCCTATCAGCTGCACGCCCGCGGATGGCAGAGCGTCTACGTCCCGCGCCCCGTGACGACCGGCACGGCCCCCGCCACGGCAGCCGAGATGGCGGCGCAGCGGCTGCGCTGGGCCACCGACAGCCTGCGCCTGTTCTTCTGGGACAACCCCTTCCTCAAGCGTGGTCTCACCTCACGCCAGAAGGTCCACTACGCGCAGACGACGGGCGTCTACTACCTCGCGACCGCCTTCCAGGTCGTGTTCCTCGTCTGCCCGGCCCTGTCGCTGCTCTTCGGCCTCGAGGTGATCGACCCCGACTCGACGGCGACCTACGTTGCGCATCTCGCCGTCTTCGTCGTCCCGCTCGCCGTCATGCTGATCACGTTCGCCGGGTTCCGCGGTGCCCTGCGCCTGATCCAGATGCAGTCGTTCCTGGCCCCGGTCTTCACCCTGGCGGCGTGGCGGGCGTTCCGGATGCGGCCGCGCAAGCGCGCCCAGGCCTTCAGCGGCGTCACCCGCAAGTCGGGCCAGGCGACCGTGAACCACATCACGCTGGTCCAGCACGCCCTGTTCGCGCTGCTGCTCGGCGCCGTGGGCTTCGAGCTCGCCCGCCAGGAGGGCATCCAGTGGGGTGCCGTGATGTGGGCGCTGGTGATGGCAGGGTCGCTGAGCACCCAGAACAGCATGGTCTCGATGAAGTGGGACATCGCGCAGTCGGCGAGGATCGCGCTGACCGCGCCCATCGCCGTGGCCGGCGTCATGGTCGCGCTGGCGATCTGGGCGCCCTTCCCCGGGGCGGGCGGTCCACTCGAGGTCGTCAACGCCTCGGCCGATCAGGGTGCGACGCAGCAGGCCGAGCCGCCGCCACCACCGCCACCGCGGCGCAAGCTCGTGGCTCCCCGGCGTGGGGTCTACCTGGGCGTGTATTCGCCGAGTGCCTCCGATCCGCGACCGGGCGGCATCCGGCTGCGTCGTTACGGCGACGCCTCCCCGCGGATCGTGCACCGCTTCCAGCAGTGGCAGGGCGACGACCGCTATCTCAACCTCGACTGGGCCGACCAGGTCACCACCGCGGGGGCCGTCCCCATGATCACCTGGGAGCCGTGGCGCAAGCCGCCGGACTCGGTCATCGACTCGGACCAGCACCCGGGCCTGCTCGGGGACATCGCCTCCGGCCGCTACGACCGCTACCTGACGCGCTGGGCGAAGGACGCCGCCCGCTTCCGCGAACCGCTGATCATGCGCTTCATGCACGAGATGAACGGCTACTGGTATCCGTGGCAGGCCAACGGCAACGGCAATACGCCCGCCGACTTCAAGGCCGCGTTCCGCCACGTCCACCGCGTGTTCGATGCCCATCGGGCCACGAACGTCTCGTGGGTGTTCTCGATCGACTCGCTCGCCGGCGGGCCGCCGACCTCCCTCGCCGAGCTCGAGACCTACTACCCGGGCGACCGTTACGTGGACTGGGTCGGGCTGTCCGGTTTCAACTGGGGGCCGGAGAGCTTCTATCCGACGGAGCGTTCGTTCCTGTCGACGTTCGAGCCGGCCGTCGAGGTCGTCGAGCAACTCGGCAAGCCCGTGATGCTGTCGGAGATCGGCACGAGCGCGCTCAGTCTCGATCCCGCCGGCTGGCTCGCCTCGGCGCTCTCCGACGTCGCGCAGCTGCCGGCCGTCAAATCGATCGTCTGGTTCGACGCCGACACGCCTGATGCCGATTTCCGGCTGCGTCCGAAGGCGCTGGACGTGCTGCGTTCGGTGGGCGCCGAGCGCCGCTTCTCCCCGCGCCTGCAGACCGAGATCGCTCGCCGCGGCTGACGCCTGGGCGTGCGGCGCTCAGCCGCGCGTCGAGAAGGCGGAGGCGACGGGCAGCGCCGACCAGTCCTCCTCCTTGTTCTGGTCGAACCAGACGAGCGCCTTGAGGCGATGCCAAGAGCGTGCGGTCGCCCACATCTCACGGACCCATTGGGCCTTGTCGCCACCCTGGGGCGCCGAGCCGACCTCGGCGATCCAGATCGGCTGCGAGCCGAGCTTGGCGATCCGCTTGTAGGCGTCGGCGAAGACCTGCTCGAAGGACAGCCAGCCGCCGTAGTCGGCGTGCCGAGCGCCCCAGTTGTAGCCGTCGAGGGCGAGGACGTCCACGTACGCGGCGCCGGGGTACCACTGCTCCATCGGCGGGCCGGCCACGTCGGCGTTGAGCGGGCACCACACCCAGCGGACGTTCGTGGCGCCGTGGGCGACGAAGATGTCGTGCATGCGCCGCCAGGCAGCCTTGTAGAGGGCGGGGGAGTTGTCGCCGACCTCGGCACCCCACGGGTACCAGTTGCCGTTCATCTCGTGCATCGGGCGCAGGAAGATCTCGGAGCCGTTGTCGCGCAGGGCGTCGGCCCAGGCGCCGATGTAGGCGTCGTGCGCGCCGTCGGCGATCGCCCGCAGGCGGTAGGTCGGCTGGTCGGCCCCGGCGGCGGGATCCCAGGGCTCCCACGTCAGCAGGGGCGAGCGGCCGGAGTCGGTGACGGCCTTGATGACGTGCTGCTGGACCTGCGAGACCCATTCGCCGCCGCCCCAGCTCTGGTACCAGTTGACGATCGCGATGTCGCGACCGAGCCGTCCCTGGAGGTTCTCGACGTGGTCGACGTTGCCCGAGTAGGGCGAGTCGTCGGTGAAGACACCGAACCGTGGTTCGTCACGCGCGTCCGCCGGCTGCGGCGACGAGCCGGTGCCGGTGCCGGTGCCGGTTGAGGGCAGCTCGCCGCTGCCGGTCACCTTGCCGCCCCCCGGCTTGCGGCGCCGGTCGCGGCGTCCGCGCTCGTCGGCTGTACGAGCCTGGGGGAAGCCCTCGAAACGCGCGCGCATGCGGTGGGTCCGCCCGGTGCGGGCGCGCCCGCGCCGGACCTTCTTGGCGGCGGCGGCGACCGCTGCGTGCGAGCGCTGGGTCTTCTTGGCGCCGGCATGCGAACGATGGTGACGTGCGTCGGCGGGGGCCGGCACGAGGGTGATTGTGAAGAGGCACACGGCTGCGAGGAGCGTGGCCGCCGAATGAAGGGGACGGGCGAGCACACCCCTCCGATCGGATCCGTTCCCGCCCGGTGCCGAGCGCAGGGCGCCGAACCTGGACAGACGTCCAGACCGGGTTCTGGACGTTCGTCCGACCCTGCCGTGGGTAGACCGCACCCATGGCGGAGAGCCCCACGGACATCGGTCTCGGTGGTTTCCGGGGCACGCTCAAGCGGGCGTTCACCGAGTTCCGGGCCGACGACATGCCCACCTGGGCGGCGGGACTGACCTACTACGCCGTGCTCTCGCTCTTTCCCGCCCTGCTGGTCTTCGTGGCCCTGCTCGGCGTCGCGGGCCAGTACCCGCAGACCTCCGACGCGGTACTCGACGTGGTCGGGCGGATCGGGCCCGACAGTGCGGTGGAGACCCTGCGCGGGACCATCGAGGGGGTCGTGCGCGACTCCGGCGGCGCCACCGCGCTGCTCGGCGTCAGCCTGCTCGCCGCCATCTGGTCGGCTTCGGGCTACATCGGCGCCTTCTTCAAGGCCGCCAACGCCATCTACGAGGTGCCCGAGGGGCGCCCGTGGCGCCGGCTCAAGCCGCTCCAGCTCGGGCTGACCCTGATGTTCCTGGTGGTGGCCGCGCTGGCCGCCGTGGTCTTCGTGGCCACCGGCGACGTCGCGCGCTCGATCTTCGACGTCATCGGCCTGGGATCGGCCGCTGCGGACGTATGGGCGTGGGCGAAGTTCCCCGTGCTCGCCGTGATCGTCACCGTGCTGGTCGCCGTCCTCTACTGGACCGCGCCCAACGTCGAGCAGCCCGCCTTTCGCTGGCTGACCCCCGGGGGAGCGATCGGGCTGGTGGTCATGCTCGCGGCGTCGGCGCTCTTCGGCCTCTACGTGGCGAACTTCGGTTCCTACAACAAGACCTACGGGACGCTCGCCTTCGTCCCGCTGTTTCTCACCTGGCTGTGGATCGCGAACCTGGCCCTGCTGTTCGGGGCCGAGGTCGACGCGGAACTGGCCCGTGCGAAACGCATAGGGGAGGGGATGCGCCCGGTCGACGCCGAGCCCTTCCTTCCCCTGCGGGACGAGCCGCCGCCCGCGCGCGACGGAGCTGACCTGGCCCGTGAAGAGTTTGTCGCACACCAACGAGAGGAGAGGGCATGAGTGAAGAGGAGACCCAGGTGGAGGAGACCGAGCGCCAGGACGAGGGCGGTGACGAGAAGCTCGAGATGGACTCCGAGGAGGTCGACGCCCAGATGAAGGAGGTCGAGGAGAACCCGCCCGACCGTCTCGAGGACTGGCCCGACGGCCCCGCCAAGTACCGCACGATCGGCGGCAGCGACGCCAACCAGGACTGGGAGGACGGCCCGACGAAGAACCTGGGTCCCTCGGACGTCCGCTACCACGAGGACGGATCGGTGTCCGTCAAGGGCGAGAAGGTCGACAACCCGGACGACTTCAAGGGAGAACCCATCCCCGGCGGGCCGACCGACCCCGACGCACCCGACGATCCGTCAGGGCTCGACATCGGTGACAAGAAGGACGACGACGCGGACGATCCCGACGGCGCCGAGAACCGCGAGGAGAGCTAGCGGGGCAGGCGAACGCGGAGGGTCGCGCGCGCCTTCGGTCCCGACCGGGGGCGCGCCATCGCGCGCACCTGCGTGCGCGGCCGTTTGAGCACCCTGCGCCGCAGGCGAAGCGTCACGCGGCGCGCCTGCCCGCGAGTCAGACGCACCGTCCTCGCGCGGGTGGCGCCGCTCGCGGCGACCTTGACCGTGGCCGACCGCGTGACCTTGACCCGTACAGAGAGCCGGCCAGACGGCGTCACGCGCGCCGTGCGCAAGCGCAGGGCGAGGGGATCACACGCATCCGCGGCGGGCGTCGGCGCGACGTCCGCCGCGAGGCCGGGCTCCGTGCCGCCGAGGTGCACGAAACGCGCGACGGACGGAGTGCCACGCCCGTCGAGAACGAACAGCATGTAGAAGCCCGGCGGGGCCAGGTCGGGATTCGCGGGCGCGCGGAGCGAGACGGTGTCTGCGATGCGGATCGGGGGGTCGAGCTCGACGACGCGCTGGCTCATGTCCGTGTTGTGGGTATCGGCGCCGGGCGCCACGAGCACGGCGCGGGCGACACCCCCGCGGACGCCCGCAGTGAACGTGGAGCCGTAGGCGATGGCGGCCGGTGCGCTCCTGAGCACCGGCCGGTCGCGCGCCTCGCAGCGATCTTCGTAGAGGTACGGCGGTGACCAGATCTCGGCGGTGTCGGTTCGCACCCCGGAGTCGGGTCCGGTCGGCCCGTTGATGTCGTCGCCGGAGGACATCACGCGCCCGTCCGGGAGCAGCAACGCGGTCGAGTGGTAGGTCCTGCCCTCCGCCTGCGCGTTGCCGAGCGTGAAGGTGTCGGCCGCCGGGTCGTAGATCTCGGCGCGCCGCTGCGCATCGCGGAACCCCCAGCGGTAGTGCTCCTGCGAAGGATCCTCGCCGAACCCGCCGCCGATGATCGCCACACGGCCGTCCGGCATCTGGACGGCGTTGTGGAAGGCCCGCTCCACGCGCATGTCGGCCCCGTCGCGCCAGCCGTTCCACGGCTGCTCGTCGTCGAAGCTCGTCGTCGAGCCGTTCGCCGGGTAATACCCGCTCGCCGCATGGTCGTCGCGGTTGGCGCCTCCGAAGAGCATCACCCGCGAAGTGCCGGCGAACAACACCGCGGGCGCCCACTCGCGATGGATCGGCAGGTCGGGGAGATCGGTCCACTCGGCGTCTTCGACACCCGCTGCGGGCGGCACGAAACTCCACGTGTCGGATGTCCGCGGACCGGCGACCAGGGCGTGGCCGCCCGGCATCCAGAACAGGTGCGGGTACTGCCCGGGGAGCGGCGGGTGGCCGTCGCGCTCGTCCGCGCGGAAGTTCTCGATGCGGTCGACGTCACCCGTGGCGGGGTCGAAGATCTCCACGTCCGCGTTGAGCCGGTACTCCGTGGGGGGCGCCCAGTCGGGATCGCCCCGCTTGGGGATCCCGCCGAGGATCAGCGTGCGCCCGTCGGCCATCGAGAGCTGCGACGGGTACCAACGGCCCTGGCGGGTGCGTTCGTGCGTCTGCCACGACTCGCTGGCCGGATCGAAGGAGAACACGGTGTTCAGGCCCTGGTTCTGGGTCGCGGTGGGGTCACCGACGTTGCCGCCCACGACGAGGACCCGGCCGTCCGGGAGCGTGGAGGTCCCGGCGCAGAAGATGTTGGCCGGTTTGCCCGTGTCGGGATCGATCGGTGGCGGGACGAAGCGTGATCGCCCCGTCACCGGGTCGAACACGTAGGCGTCGGCACGGCCCGAGTCGACCAGCGTGGCGCCCGTGTCGGGGTCGGGCCGGCCCGGGCGCCACGGGTAGGCGAAGATCAGGACCTTGCCCGTGTGCATGAGCGTCGCGTTGATGGCGACGATCGGGAGCGGGATGCCGGCCGACCACTGGCCGCCGCGGTCGGCCCGGACCAGATCGTTGTCGGGCGTCAGTCGCTCGCGCGGGGCGTCCGCGGCTTGGCGGCCCGCAGCGCGCTGGCGTGCGTGTTGCGCCGCGTGGGCGCGCCCGATGAGGCTCGTCTCGATCCGCCGCACCCGGCGCTCGACCTTCTGCGCGCCGGATCCGCCGCCTGCGGCCGCCTTCAGAGTGGGAAACGACCCGTACCGCTCGTGGCCTGGGGCCGGCGTCGTGAGGACGAGCGCAGCGAGCGACCCGAGCAACGCGACGCGCCGGACCATCACCCCAGGCTAAACACCGAGGACGACGCCGACCGGCCGGATCTGTCCGCGGTCGTGTCAGAACTCTGACACATCGAGAAGGCGCCCCGTGCTGCAGCGGAGAACGGTCGATCGCCTCGGCCATGCGTGCCGCCGGGGGCGTTCGGGTAGCCACCGACCGTCGGTGTGCTGCCGGGGGGCGCGCTACTGTGCCGCCTCGCTGGTCAGGGGCATCAAGGAATTCGTTCGCCGCTCCGACCTCTTACGAGATGACCGCTTCTCTGCGTCCCCTCATCGCCCTCCTGCTCGCGCTCGCTGCCATCGCCGCGGCGGCGCCCGGCGATGCCGCGGCTCTGAAGTTCGGAGCCTGGACCCCGGGGTCCCCGTTCGGCGGCAACGTGAAGACCGTCAACCAGCTCGAGAAGCGCATCCAGCGCCGCGTGAAGATCGTCAACTGGTTCCAGGACTGGGCCGTCGATGCGCACCACTTCAAGTACAACGTCACGCGGGCCGTGCGGGGCATCCGCCGCTCGGGCCGGATCCCGATGTTGACCTGGGAGCCCTACGTACCGGGTCCGTGGGAGCGGTACTCGAACACGGTCATCGCCAACGGGACCTACGACGATTACATCCGCTTCTGGGCGCGCGGTATGAAGCGGCTCAAGCGGCCGGTGTTCGTGCGCTTCGCCCACGAGTTCAACGGCAACTGGTACCCCTGGGGCGGACCGGTCAACAACAACTCCTTCGCGTCCTTCAAGCGCATGTGGCGGCACGTCGTCAAGGTGTCGCGCGGCGTCGGTGCCAGGAACATCCGCTGGGTCTGGTCACCGCTCACCGAGGACGTTCCGAACACCGGAGGCAACCGCTTCGAGCGCTACTGGCCCGGCAAGCGCTACGTCGACGTCATGGGCCTCTCGGGTTTCAACTGGGGTGCGGGGGTGCCGCAGTACGGGGGGTGGCGCACGTTCAAGGAGATCTTCAAGAAGCCGTTCAAGCGCATGAGCCGGCTGTCCAAGAAGCCGATCTGGATCACCGAGATCGGGTCCGCCTCGGACGGGGGCAGCAAGTACAAGTGGGTGCGCAAGATGTTCAAGACCGTCCGCGGTTGGAAGCGCCTGAAGTCGATCGTCTGGTACGACCAGGACAAGGAGCGCGACTGGTCGACGGCCAGCGCCTCCGCCGCTTTCAAACGGCGCTGAGTCTCCCGGGCGCCGGCGCCCGCTGGGTCGTCGCCTCAGCGCTTTCAGTGGTCGGCGACGTGCCCGTCCTCGGGCACGATCGGCAGGCCTTCGGCGTGCCAGGCGTCGATGCCGCCCGTCAGCGAGTAGGCCTCGTAGCCCGCACGCCGGAAGGCGTTCGCAGCCATCCCGGAACGACTGCCGAGCCGGCAATAGAAGAGGACGGGCTTGTCGCGGGCGATGGTGTCGGCCTCCGACGCCAGCCGCTCGAGCTCCACGTGCCGGGCGCCGGCCAGATGGCCCGCGTCGACCTCGTACGTCTCGCGCACGTCGACGAGCTGCACCTCGTCATCACGGATCAGGTCCGCCGCGCGGCGCGGGCCGACCTCGATGCTGTCGTCGTCGAAGGCTCGCATGTGCTCGGGACGGTACCCACCAGAGGGAGGGGACATAACTTCCGCGAGATTGGGTAGTCTGCCGACGTCGTTCACATCCGGCCGAATCTCGCTGGGCCATGTCTTGCGAGAACGGGGGAACCAGAGGGTCCTGACGAAAAGGGACCTGGGGCGAATCACCGGCACAGCCGGCGTAGCGCGATCTTTCTCGTGCGAGCCCGACAGCTAACCCCGTAGGCGCGAAGAGAGAAGGGGCTGTTCCATTTGGGTCCAGGTCGCCGTCTGGCGATAGCCGTACTCGTCGTGTTCGCCGCGCTTCCCGCGGTCGCACAGGCCGCCGCGTTCGGTTCGCGGACCCTGGCGCGCGGCGACTCGGGCGCCGACGTCCGGACCCTGCAGGACCTCCTCACCCGCGCGGGCTACGCGACCACGGTCGACGGCCGGTTCGGCCCTGGGACGCGCCGCAACGTGATGGCGTGGGAGGGCGACACGAAGCGCACGGTGAACGGAAGGGTCAGCCGCCGCGAGGCTCGCGCGCTGCACTCCCAGGCTGCGCCGCGCGAGGAGCCGACCGCCGAGCGGGTCATCGAGGATGACAAGGAGGCCGAACGGGCCGCCAATCCGAAGGCCACCGGGGGCGCCGGCTACTACAAGATGAAGCGGGCGAAGATCCTGCCCGACGGCACCGCGGTGGCACCCGAGGACGCCCCGCAGGAGGTCAAGGACATCATCGCCGCCGGGAACCGCATCCACGACAAGCCGTATCGATACGGCGGCGGGCACGGCAAGTGGAAGGACTCGGGCTACGACTGCTCCGGGTCGGTCTCGTTCGCCCTGCACGGCGCAGACCTGCTCGACCGGCCGCTCGACTCGGGGAGCTTCATGTCGTGGGGCGCCCCCGGGCCCGGAATGTGGGTAACGCTCTACACGAACCCCGGCCACATCTACATGATCGTCGCCGGACTGCGTTTCGACACGAGTGGCGCCTCCGGTCGCGGGGGATCGCGCTGGAGCGACGAGATGCGCGAGACGGACGGGTACACCGTCCGCCACCCGGCCGGGCTCTAGCCGGGCCGGACCAGTCGTCCGGCCCCCGGGGGCGGCCCCGGCGTTCCTGCCTCTCTTTCCCGGACTACGGGCGTGGGTCGCGCACCCGCTCGCGCTCGCGCACGACCTCGCCGCCGGCGGCGGCGCGGTCGCGCCACATGGTCATGTAGAAGAACGACAGGATGAGCCCGATCGCGCCGGCGATCATGAGGATCACGCCGACCGCGCTGAGGTTGACGGATTCGATCTGATCGTCGACGGCGTACTTGAGGATGGCGCCGACGGCGAGGAGGAAGATGGATGTGCCGATTGTCATAGCGCTGACCTTCCCCGTCGGGAGAAAGCCCAACCCTCGTCCGCGTACGATCCTCGTCCATGACGACCGCGCCCGCCGCCATCCAGTACGACCTGACGCAGGACCAGATCGACTTCCGCGACACGATCCGCCAGATGGCGCGCGAGCGGGTGGCGCCGCGAGCGGCCGAGATCGACGCCAAGGCCGAGTATCCGTGGGATCTGCGCAAGTTGTTCGGCGAGCTCGATCTCTTCGGGTTGCCGATCAGCGAGCAGTACGGCGGCACCGGAACCGGCACCCTGATGCTCAACGTCGCCATCGAGGAGATCTCCAAGGCCTGCGCCTCGAGCGGTC
The DNA here is from genome assembly GCA_963781415.1 of uncultured Solirubrobacteraceae bacterium. GTDB lineage: Bacteria > Actinomycetota > Thermoleophilia > Solirubrobacterales > Solirubrobacteraceae > DATLGB01. The sequence continues at coordinate 773,083 of CAWAFT010000002.1, read as the reverse complement.
TGATGCTCGCCGTCCACGAGCTCTCGACGTTGCCGATCAAGCTGTTCGGGTCCGACGAGCTCAAGCAGCGCATCCTTCCCCGGTGCGCCTCGGGCGAGTGGACCGGCGCCTTTGCGCTCTCCGAGCCCGACGCCGGCTCTGACCCGGGCGGGATGCGCACGACCGCGCGTCTCGACGGTGACGAGTGGGTCATCAACGGTTCGAAGAACTGGATCACCAACTCCTCGATCGCCGACTTCTACGTCGTGTTCGCCGTCACCGACCGAGAGAGCCGCCGCATCACGGCGTTCCTCGTCGAGGCCGATCGGCCCGGTTTCTCGATCGGCAAGCTCGAGCACAAGATGGGGATCAAGGGTTCGCCGACGGGCTCCCCGGTGCTCGAGGACGTGCGGGTCGGTCCCGAGAACGTCATCGGCGAGGTCGGCCGGGGCCTCTCGGTCGCGCTCGGCACGCTCGACCACTCCCGCCTCGGTGTCGCCGCGCAGGCTGTCGGCATCGCCCAGGGCGCGACGGACTACGCCGTCGGCTACGCCAAGGAGCGCATCCAGTTCGGCAAGCCGATCTTCTCCTTCCAGGCGATCCAGCACAAGCTGGCCGAGATGGAGACGCGCACGGCCGCCGCGCGCGAGCTGCTCTACAAGGCGTCCGTCAAGGTCGACCTCGATCACAAGGACAAGGGCAAGTTCTCCGCGATGGCCAAGGTGTTCGCGGGCGACACGGCGATGGCCGTGACCGTCGAGGCGGTCCAGGTGCTCGGCGGCTACGGCTACGTGACCGAGTACCCCGTCGAGCGCATGATGCGCGACGCCAAGATCACGCAGATCTACGAGGGGACCCAGGAGGTCCAGCGGCTCGTGATCGCGCGCTACCTGTGATCAGCGGCGGACGCGCAGCCTGAGCCTGGTCCGCACCCCCGGCACGAGGTCGCCGGTGAAGGAACCCAGGCGCAACGTGACCGTGCGGGGGCGGCCCCGACGTCCCACCTGGACGCGCAACAACCGCGCCCGCTCGGTCCCGGTGAAGCGCACCACGCGACGACGGGGCGTCACGCCCGAGCCCGAGAGGCGCACGGTGGCGCTGCCGGCTCCGTTGCCGGTGCGCGCGATGCGGATCGTGGCGGTGCGGCCGCGGCGGACGCGTGCTGTCGAGCGCGAGAAGGAGACCGCGCTCTTGTCCTGCGGGACGATGCGCGCCGTGCGCACCTCTGCGTCGCCTGCCGTGGTGGTGGCGCGCACCGCGAGCGTCGTGAACGGCTTGCGCACGCGGACCTGGACCGACCGCTCTTCCGGCCGCTCACCGAACGATCCGTCGCCGTCGAGGTCCCAGCTGAGTGCGTCGTAGCCGCCGAACGGTCCCGAACGGCCCGGCGCGTTGCCGACTGCGGTGAAGGTGACCATCTGACCCGGAACCGGCTGGGCGACGTTGGCACTGATCTCCACCTGCGGCACGTGCCTGCGCACGAAGGCGTTCAACGGGTCCGCTCCGACCTTGGAGTAGACCCCGGGAGGGCCCTCGTTGCAGCTGCGGTTCCCGCGCAGGATGCTGCCGGAGCCGATGCCGAACGAGACGGCGCCAACGAGGGCGGGCAGCCCGCCTCCGTCGCCGACCATCAGCGGACCGCCCGAGTCCCCGTTGCACGAGTCCTTGTTCTCGGCGATCGCGCAGACCTCCGTCTCGAAGCGCAGCAGGCCACCCTGCCCGGCGCGGGCGAAGGAGGACTCGCAGTCCAGGTCACTGACGATGTCGAGCTCGACGGCGCGAAGCTGACCCGTCGACAGCGTGCCGCCATCCTGCGGGTCCTCGGTGTAGCCCCACCCCGCCGTCAGCGCGCGGGTGCCGGGGGTGAAGAGCCCGGTCTCAGAGGCTCGTAGGAGTCGCAGCTGCGGGCCCGGAGCCGGGCGGGCGAGCCGGATGAGCCCTACGTCGAAGCCGCCGCCACCACTCGCGTAGCCGGGCGACACGATCGCAGCGGCCCATCCGAAGCGTTGGTCCGCCGTGGCGGCGTTGAGGTTGGTCGCTCCGATCACCGCGCGGGAGTTGGCGACGTCGACGTCCTCCTCCACGAGGCAGTGCGCCGCGGTGAGCACCCACCGGGCGGCGATGAGCGAGCCGGCGCACAGTGCGTCGGGATCGTCATTGCCGACGCCGTCGATGGCGATCTCGAGTCCGACCACGTAGGGAAGATCGGTTGTCGTGACGGGCTGCCCGCCGACGATCCGGTAGTTCGCGGCACCCTGCGCGACGGCTGGAGCCGCAAGGGCGAGGACGAGAGCCAGCACGACGCGGACGACCATGCCGCGCAGCGTAACCATGGACTTCGGTCAAGACATAGAATCTGTCCCGTGAGCGGTCCATCCCTACGCCGGATCCTCTACGCCTCGTCGTTCTCGCTCTGTGTCGGCGTCCTGGTGATCACGCTGTTCGACGGGCTGCGACCGGACTATCCGGTGCGGCTCATCCAGGGTCTGATGGCGGTCGTGGCCGGGCTGGGCATCATCGGCGCTGCGGTCGCGTGGGTCACGACCCGCCTCGGCGACTACCGCCATCCGGCTGACGAGCGGGAGTTCGAGCTGCTCGTGCGCTCGACCGAGCGCCTGGCCTACGACGGCCTGGCCGCAGAGCCCGACGAGCGTGAGTTCATGGAACTGGACCCGTACAACTCGGCCGACTTCGAGGAGCTCGTCCGCGACGCGCTCGACGATCTGCCCGACGTGCTGCGCGCTTCGCTGGACCGCAACGTCGCGGTGATCATCTCCGATCAGGGCCGCCGCCACCGCGCGTACGGCCTCTACCAGGGCGGGACCGTGGCCCGCGACATCGCGTCGGATCGCATCGTGATCTTCCGCGACACCCTTCTGCGCGACTTCGGGCACGACCCGGACGAGCTGCGCGCGCAGGTGTTGCGCACCGTGCGCCACGAGCTGGCTCACCATCTCGGAGCCGACGAGCTCGGCGTCCGGGAGCTCGGGCTTTGATGATCGTGATGACACCCGAGGCCTCCGAGAAGGAGGTTGCGGCGGTCCGCTCGCGCCTCGAGACCGTCGGAGTGCACGTGCTCGTCCTGCCGGGCGAGATGACGACCGCGATCGGCGCGATCGGGGATCCCGTGGGGGTCGCGGAGCTCGGTCTGGAGGGGATGCCCGGCGTCGACCGCGTGGTCCCGATCTCGCGTCCCTACAAGCTCGCCAGCTCCGAGCTCGCCCACCACGAGCCGACGGTCGTCGACGTCAGCGGGCGCCGGGTGGGCGGTGGGGAGACGTTCGCCCTCATCGCGGGCCCGTGCACCGTGGAGTCGCTCGAACAGACCCTCGACGTCGCCCGCACCGTCGCCGGCGCCGGTGCCTCGATGCTGCGGGGCGGCGCCTTCAAGCCCCGCACCTCGCCTTTCGCCTTCAAAGGCCTCGGCGCGGAGGCGCTGCGGATCCTCGCCGAGGCGCGCGAGCAGACCGGGCTCCCCGTCGTCACCGAGCTGCTGGACTCCGCGCACGCGGACGCCATCGCCGAGCACGCCGACGTCGTGCAGATCGGCGCGCGCAACATGCAGAACTACGCGCTGCTCGAGGTCGCGGGCAAGCTGGGCAAGCCCGTGCTGCTCAAGCGCGGCCTGTCCTCGTCGCTGGACGAGCTGCTGATGGCCGCCGACTACGTGCTCAAGGAGGGCAATCCGGACGTGATCCTCTGCGAGCGGGGGATCCGGACCTTCGAGACCGCGACGCGCTTCACGCTCGACCTGGGGGCGATCCCGTGGCTGAAGATCCACACCCACCTGCCGGTGATCGTCGATCCGAGCCATGCTTCCGGGGACCGGCGGCTCGTCGAGCCCCTGTCGCGCGCGGCGGCCGCTGCGGGCGCCGACGGCCTGATCGTCGAGGTGCATCAGGATCCCGAGCACGCGCTCTGCGATGGCCCGCAGGCGCTGTATGCGAGCGACTTCGCGGCCTTCGCCCACAACGTCGGCGCGCACGCGCGGCTGTGCGGCCGGTCGCTCGCCTAGGGGGGAGGACGGTGGACCTCGGCATCTCGGGACGCACGGCCGTCGTGACCGGCGGGGGCTCGGGCATCGGGGCGGCGACCGCCGAGCGCCTGCGCGCGGCCGGCGCGACCGTGCACGACGCCTCGCGGTCGACCGGCATCGACGTGACGGCGCCCGCGGCGGTCGACCGGCTGCTCAAGCTCGGGGAGATCGACATCCTCGTCAACTCGGCCGGCACGAGCTTCGTGCGGCCGCTCGACGAGCTCACCGACGCCGACTGGCAGGACCAGTGGGAACTGCACGTCATGGGGCCGATGCGCCTCATGCGCGCGCTGGCGCCCCGGATGGCCGAGCGCGGGTGGGGCCGGATCGTCACCGTCTCCTCGAGCTCGGGCAAGCGGCCCTCGCTGACCAACGCTGCCTATTCCGTCACGAAGGCCGCCGCGCTGTCGCTGTCGCGCACGTTCGCCGACGCCTACGCCGGCACCGGCGTGCTCGTCAACGCGGTCACTCCGGGGGCCGTCGCCGGACCGCTGTGGGAGGCCGAAGGCGGCCTTGCCGACCAGGCCGCCGCGGCGAAGGGGATCGACCGCCAGGAGGCGCTCGATCAGCAGGCGGCGAAGATCCCGCTCGGGCGGATGGCGCAGCCCGGCGAGATCGCCGACGTGATCGCGCTGCTGTGCTCCGAGCGGGCCTCGACCGTGACCGGAGCCGCCTGGTCCGTCGACGGCGGCTCCGTTCCCGTGATCATCTAGATCTGGACAGGCGTCAGAGCTTCTCGACGCGAACCCGCGTGAGGCTGAGCTCCCAGCGCAGCTTGGTCGTCCACCGGAGATCCGGCGTGCTGCGCTTCTCGACGCCCGTGGCGATGAGGATGTTCTTGCCCTGTTCGAAGAGGTCCTTGTAGGGCAGGCTCTGGGCGATGGTCCGGCCGGCGCCGTCCGTACGGAGCAGGTAGGGCCAGGTCGAACCGCCGGACGGGCAGTGCTTGAAGGGGTCCCGGGCGGCACCGTCCTGCGTGAGCACGATGCGGTCGCTCTTGTACTCGTACTCCGGCTTGACGGTCAGGCGCTTGATCTTCTTCGTCCCGCAGTCGGGCGCCGGGGGCGGGCCGCCGACGCCGTCGGGGCAGTCGCTGTCGGCCGGCAGCGGCTTGGTGTCGATGGCGCCGCGCCGGTTGATCGTGCCGCCCAGCGGCATCGACAGCGTGCTCGCCTTCTTGCCCGTCCGCGTGAAGAAGATCGGCTGGTCGAGGCCGTCGTAGGTGTAGAACGTCGTCGGCTTGGAGGAGAAGCGGATCGTCTCCTTCCCCTGCCCGGTCTGATCGGTGTCGCACAGCTCGGGACCGATGCCGATGTGATTGAGGGTCCAGGTCGTCGTCTGCGTGCCCTTGATCTCGGCCTTGTACGTGTACTTGGTGGTGATCCGGGGGGTGCCGGCGGCGTTCGCCGACGCGGCGCCGGCCATCAGTGCCACGGCCGCGAGGGCCGCGAGGGTGAGTGAGCGCGGGGAGGTCATGGGCGGCATGCTCGACCGCGGCCCGTCGCGGCGCATCGGGCTGCGTGATGATCCGGTGTCCTCCTCGCGGACGACCTGATCGCCGCGCACCGGCGATACTCAAGGGGTGGCTGAACGCAATGTGCTCGGGGGGCGGTTGGAGTCCTGCGGCACCGAACCCATGACGGGCTTCTTCCGCGACGGATGCTGCCGGCCCGACGCCCACGGGGTGAGCACCCACCTGATCTGCGCCGTGGTGACCGCGGAGTTCCTCGAGCATCAGCGCGGCATCGGCAACGACCTCAGCACCCCTCGGCCCGAGCTCGGCTTCAACGGGCTGGTGCCCGGGGATCGCTGGTGCGTGACGGCGCCGAACTGGATGCGCGCCTTCGAGGACGGGAGCGCGGCGTGGGTGGTGCTCGCCGCCACGAGCGAACGCGCGCTGCAGTGGGTGCCCCTCGAGGCCCTCGAGCAGTTCGCCGTCGACGTGCCGCCCGATCCGGGGTCGCTCGTGGACCCCGCTAGCTGACCGCCGCGCCCGCGTCGCGCTCGACCATCGCGGCGTACCGGCCCCCGGCGGCCAGCAGGTCGCCGTGGGTTCCCGTCTCGACGATCTCGCCCTGGTCGAGCACGACGATCTGATCGGCGTCGCGGACGGTGGACAGACGGTGGGCGATGACGATCGTGGTGCGGCCGGAGGCCAGGTCGCGGAGTGCCCGCTCGACGGCGCGCTCCGTCTGGACGTCGAGCGCGCTCGTGGCTTCGTCGAGCACGAGCACCGGCGGGTTGCGCAGGATCGTGCGGGCGATCGCGATCCGCTGCTTCTCGCCGCCGGAGAAGCGGAATCCCCGCTCGCCGACGACCGTGTCGTAGCCCTCGGTCAGGCCGGCGATGGTCTCGTGGACCTGGGCGGCCCGGGCCGCCTGCTCGATCTCCTCGTCGGTTGCCTCCGGTTTGGCGAAACGCAGGTTCTCGCGGATGCTGGCGTGGAAGAGGTAGGTCTCCTGGGAGACGACGCCGACCGCGCCGGCGAGCGCTTCGAAGCTCACGTCCCGGACGTCGGTGCCGTCGAGCCGGACGGCGCCGCGCTCGGGGTCATACAGCCGCGCCGCCAGGTAGCCGAGCGTCGTCTTGCCCGACCCCGTCTCGCCGACGATCGCCGTCTTGGTGCCCGGAGCGACGACCATGTCGACGCCCTTGAGCGTCCAAACGTCCTCCGCGTAGCGAAACCAGACGTCGTCGAAGCGGACCTCGCCGTTCGGGCAGTCGAGCGCGCCCGTGCCCTCCTCGATCTCCACCGGCATGTCGAGGTATTCGAAGATGCGGTCGAAGAGCGCCATCGACGCGGTGACCTCGACGTTGACGCCGAGCAGCGAGTTGACGGGAAACAGCAGGCGGGTCTGGAGCGTCGTGAAGGCCACGACCGTGCCGATCGACACGGCGCTCGGCGACAGGCCGGCAAAGAGGTAGACCAGAGCGGGCATCACCGCAAACGACGTCTGCACGGCGGCCATCGACCACCTGCCCGCCATGCGGCTGCTCACCTCGAGATCGGCCAGCTTGCGTGACTCGGCGCCGAACGCGTCGGCCAGCGCGTCCGACCGGCCCATCGTCTTGGAGAGCAGGATGCCCGACACGCTCAGCGACTCCTGCACGAGCGCGGAGATGTCGGCCATCGCCCCCTGACGGGTTGCTGAGATCGCGCGGCGCCGGTTGCCCACGCGGCGCGAGACGGTGACGAAGAACGGCAGCACGGCGAGGCTGAACAGGGCCAGCCGCCAGTCGAGGGCGAACATGGCGATCGTCGTGGCCACGACCGTCGTGACGTTCTGTGTGATGGAGGTCGCCGTGGTGGTGACGACGTTCTGGACCCCGCCGATGTCGTTGGCGATCCGCGACTGCACCTCACCCGTTCGCGTGCGCGTGAAGAAGGCGAGCGAGAGGCGCTGGAGGTGGCGATACACCGCTGAGCGCAGATCGTGCATGACCTGCTGTCCGACGCGATTGGAGAGGAACGTCTGCCCGACACCGAGCACGCCGGTCGCGATCGAGATCGCGATCATGCCGCCGACGAGCCAGGCGAGCAGCGTCGTGTCGCGGTCGGGCAGCGCCTGATCGAGGATGGCGCGCAGCAGGAAGGGCGAGACGATGCCGAGTCCCGCGCTGAGCACGATCAGGCTGAGCACCGTCCCCAGGGGGCGCCGGTAGGGGGCGAAGAGGCTCAGGATCCGGCGGCGGCGGCTCACGCCGCCACCGCCGGTGATCGGCTCGGGGCCATGGGCGGCGAGCCTACGCCGCCACGACCTTGGGCGCAGGCTCCAGAGCGGCGGCGAGGACCTCGTCGATCGACATCGCCGGATGGAACGTCATCGCGTCGCGCACGTCGGCCGGGACGTCGTCGAGGTCGCCGCGGTTGCGCTCGGGGAGCACGACCTCGGTGAGCCCGGCAGCGTGGGCGGCGAGCACCTTCTGCTTGAGGCCGCCGATCGGCAGCACGCGGCCCTGGAGGGTGACCTCGCCCGTCATGCCGACGGTGTGCTTGACCGCGCGCCCGGACAGCAGCGAAGCGAGGGCGGTGACCATCGTCACGCCGGCGCTCGGACCGTCCTTGGGGATCGCGCCCGCGGGCACGTGGACGTGGAACTCGCGGTCCTCGAAAGCGTCCGCGTCGATGCCCAGCGCCTCCGCGTTGCCGCGGACGTAGGAGAGCGCGATGCGCGCCGACTCCTTCATCACGTCCCCGAGCTGGCCCGTGAGCACCAGGCCGGCCTTCCCCTTCATGTCCGTCGCCTCGACGAAGAGCACGTCGCCGCCGGTCCCGGTCACCGCGAGGCCTGTCGCCACGCCGGGCACCGCGGTCCGTAGCGCCGCCTCCTGCCACACCTTCTGGCGACCGAGGGCGTCGCGAACGATCTCCGTCGTGATCTCGACGGGCGCGGACACCTTGTCCGACGCGATGTTCGTGGCGGTCTTGCGCAGGATGGAGCCGAGCTCGCGCTCGAGATTGCGCACGCCCGCCTCGCGGGTGTACTCCGCGATGATGAGGCGCAGCAGGTCATCGCTCACCGCGACCTCGTCGGGACGCAGCCCGTTGCGCTCGCGCTGGCGCGGCCACAGGTAGCCGCGGGCGATGGAGACCTTCTCCTCGACGGTGTAGCCGTCGAAGCGGATGACCTCCATGCGGTCCAGCAGGGGGCCCGGAATCGTCTCCGCGAGGTTGGCGGTGGCGATGAAGAGCACCTGCGACAGGTCGATCTCGACGTCGAGGTAGTGGTCGCGGAACGCGTGGTTCTGCGCGGGATCGAGGACCTCGAGCAGTGCCGCGCTCGGATCGCCGCGCCAGTCGCCGCCGACCTTGTCGACCTCGTCGAGCATGATCACCGGGTTCATCGTCCCCGCGTCGCGCAGGGCGCGCACGAGGCGGCCCGGCAGCGCGCCGACGTAGGTGCGCCGGTGGCCGCGGATCTCGGCCTCGTCCCGGACCCCGCCGAGCGACATGCGCACGAACTCGCGGCCCGTGGCGCGGGCGATCGACTCGCCGATCGAGGTCTTGCCGGTGCCGGGCGGGCCGATGAGCGTGAGGATCGCGCCGGAGCGCTTGTCCTCGGCGATCTCGCGCTCCTTGCGCAGCTTCTTGACGGCGATGTACTCCACGATCCGGTCCTTGACGTCCTCGAGGCCGGCGTGGTCGGCGTCGAGCACCTCGCGGGCCACGACGGGGTCCAGCCGCTCCTCGCTGCGATCCTTCCACGGCACCTGGAGCAGCCAGTCGAGGTAGGTCCGGATGGTTCCGGCCTCGCCGCCCTGCTCGCCGAGGCGCTCGAGGCGTCCCAGCTCCTTCTCGGCCTGCTCACGGACGGCCTCCGGCATGCCGGCTTCCTCGATCCGCACGCGGTACTCCTCGACCACGGACGCGTCGTCCTCGCCGAGCTCGCGGCGGATGGAGTCCATCTGACGGCGCAGGATGTACTCGCGCTGCTGCTTCTCGGCGCCCGACTGCACGTCGTCGCGGATGCGGCGGCGGACCTGGAGCTCGGCCAGGCGCTCGCGCTGGAGCTCCACCGCGCGGGCGAGGCGGTCGGTGACGTCGAGCAGGCCGAGAACCTCGACCTTCTCCTCGAAGGAGACGTCGGGGGCGTAGCCGATCGTGTCGGCGAGCGCGCCGGGTTCGCGGATCGCGCGCAGGAACTCCGCCACGCGGCTGTCGGCGCCACGCAGCTCGAGGATCTCCTCGACCAGGGCGCGGTACTCGCGCTCGAGGTCGCGGGTGCGTCCGTCCACGGGCACGTCGTCGGTGCGCTCGTCGACCTCGACGTGCAGCCGGCCCTGGGCATCCGACGAACCGGCGCCCACCACGCCGCGGGCGACTCCGGAGAGCGTCACGGCGCGGCCGCCACCCGGCAGGCGGACGGTGTCCGTGACCTGGGCAATGGTTCCGACGGGGGCGTACTCGCCGTCGTGGCGGGGGACGAGCAGGACGCGGTCCTCACCGTCGGCATCGACGGGAAGCGTGACGTCCATCGTGGGGAAGACGACGGTGTCGTCGAGGGGGATGAGGAGAAGTGAGGACACGTGCACCCTTCGTAAGCGACTTGCGATCTGCAAGTACTCTAGCGGTTGCACGCGCAACCACATGTCCGGTGCCGAGACCCGACCCCCTGGTGTCGGGTCTCGGCACCGGACACGTTCGGGGGCGCGGCACCTGACCGCCTGGGCGGCTGCCGCCGGAGCGGACGGCATGATGCGCGCCATGTTCGACCTGGCCGCCCGCGGCACCACCGTCCGAACCGAGGTGTTCGGGGGCGTCGCGACCTTCGTGACGATGAGCTACATCGTCTTCGTCAACCCCGCGATCCTGTCGGCGGCGGGGCTGCCGTTCGCCGCCGTCGCCGTGTGTACGGCGCTCGGCGCGGCGTTGTTCACCGCGATCATGGGCCTCGTCACGAACCTGCCCTTCGCGCTGGCGAGCGGGCTCGGGCTCAACGCCGTCGTGGCCTTCGACCTGATCCTCGGCCGCGGGCTCTCCCCGGGGGCCGCCATGGCCTGCATCCTCATCGAGGGTCTGATCGCCGTCGTGCTGGTGCTGGCTGGCCTGCGCGAGGCGATCGTGCGCGCGATCCCCGCGCCGCTCAAGCTGGCCATCGGCGTCGGCATCGGGCTCTTCATCACGCTCGTGGGCCTGCGCGAGGGCGGGATCACCGTGAACCACCCGGCGACGGGCATCGGCCTGGGCGACCTCTCGAGCGGACCGGCGCTCATCGCGCTCGCCGGCATCCTCGTCGCGATCAGCATCAGTGCCTCCGAGCGACGTGGCGCGATCCTGGCGGGCGTCACCACCACGCTCGTCCTCGGGCTGATCTTCGGCGTCATGGCGGGGCCGGACGGTGTCACGAGCATCCCGGACGGCGGCGACTTCGCCATCATCGGCGACGCGGTCAGCGACGGGGCGCTCGGCGACGCGCTCACGGTGGCGCTCATCCCGATCATCTTCACGCTGTTCATGACGGACTTCTTCGACACCGTCGGGACCGCCTACGCCGTCGGGACCGCCGGCGGATTGACCGACGAGGAGGGCGATCTGCCCAACACGAAGGGCGTGCTGCTCGTCGACTCGGCGGCTGCGGCGGGCGGCGGCCTGCTCGGCGTCTCCTCCATCACGACCTACGTCGAGAGCGGCGCCGGCGTCGCCGAGGGCGCCCGGACGGGTCTGGCCTCGCTCGTCACCGCAGGCCTGTTCGCGCTGTGCATCTTCTTCGTGCCGGTCTTCGCGCTGTTCGGCCAGGAGGTCAAGGTCGGCGAGGACACCTTCCTGCACCCGGCGATCGCCCCTGCGCTGGTCATGGTCGGCTACCTCATGCTGCGCCTCGTGCGCGACATCGACTGGACCGACCCCGAGGCCGCGATCCCGTGCTTCCTGGTCATCATCGGCATCCCGCTCACGTTCTCCATCGCCGCGGGCATCGGCTTCGGGATCATCGGCTACGTCGCCGTCATGGTCGTGCGCGGCAAGGCTCGTCAGGTGCACGCGCTGATGTGGGCGCTCGTGCCGCTCTTCCTCGCGTTCTTCGAGTCGGGCTGGCTCGAGCGCGAGATCTTCTGACCGGGGTGGATGTGGCTAGGGCGCCAGCTCGGCGAGGGCGGCGTCCAGCGCATCGGCCGCCGCCTCGACCGGCGGGTCGAGCCGCGCGTCGGCGTTGAGGCCGAAGAAGACGCGGCCGTCGTAGGACATGACGCCGACGTTGAGGCCCTGGTTGGCCGGGTTGAGCGGAACCGCCGGATAGACCTCCAGCAGCGGCTGGCCGTTCATGAAGAAGGTCTGCTGCGGGCCGGGCACGTTGGAGACGACGAGGTTCATCGCCCGCACGCTGCCCGTCGCGCGCACGACCATCGACGCGATCAGCGGTGGAGCCTGGCCCGCGGCGCCCACCAGCAGGGCTCCCGCTCGGACCGCCGCCGATTCGCGCAGTCCGCGCATCGCCGCGCCGACGATGCGGATCCGCTCGGCGACATCCTCGACGCCGACCGGCAGGTCCACGAAGACGGTGGAGATGCGGTTGCCGCCCTCCTGGCCCTCCTGGCGGACGCTGACCGGGACGAGCGCGACGAGGTCGCGCCCGCCGAGGTCGGTGCCGGAGAGGTACTCGCGGAGCATGCCGGCGACGACGGCGAGGATGACGTCGTTGACGGTCCCGCCCATCGCCTTGCCCGCCGTCTTGATCGTGGCGAGCTCCGCCGCCCGCATGGCGTAGCGGCGATTCGGCGAGATCGGGCGGTTGATCGGGGTCATGGGCGCCTGCGGGCGCTGACGCGCGAGCTCGGCCGCGAGCTCCGTCGCACGGCGGAGATCCTCAGCGGCGCGCAGCGGGTTCGTGGGCAGCGAGCGCGCGAGCCGCGCTCCGAGGGCCGGCAGGCCCGACGCGCGGCTGGCGAGGTGGCGGGACCGGCTGAAGGGCCGTGGCGACCAATCCATCGCGGCGTCGGCGGGCATCGGCTCCGCCGTGGGGTCGAGCAGGATGATCCCGATCCCGATCGCGGCGATGCCGTCGACGAGCGCGTGATGCATCTTGGGCAGCAGCGCGATGCGGCCGTCGGCGAGGCCGTCGATGACGTGCAGCTCCCACAGCGGCCGGTCGCGGTGCAGCCGCGTCGCCATCTCGCGCGCGACGTAGCCGGCCAGATCGCCGTCGGGCAGGCGCGCATGGCGGACGTGCCAGCGCAGGTCGAAGCCGTCGTCGTCGATCCAGACCGGATTGCTCAGCGGACCGAGTGGGTCGCGCAGCCTCTGCCGGTAGCGGGGCAGGAGCGGCAGTCGCTCGGCGACGCGCCGGCAGACCGCTTCGTAGTTGGTCCCCGGGCCGGCGTCGAAGAGCATGGCCCCCGCGACGGCCATGTTGATCGGCCCGACCTCGGCCTGCAGCGCGCCGGCGTCCGCCGCGCTGAGCGGCTCGGCCGACACCTACACCAACCCCTGCTCCCGGGCTGCTGTCACGGTCTGCATGAGCACGGCCCGGCAGTCGTGCTTGGGCCGCCAGCGCAGTGAGCGCCGAGCCCGCTCGGTGTCCATCACCACCGAGGTGCGGAACGCATTGACCCAGTAGGCCTCGGGCGGGAGGAAGGGCAGTCGTGAGACGACGCCGGCGGTGGCGTCGACCGCGAGTTCGGGAACGGGGATCGAGTACCAGCCCAGCGCATCCGCGAGATCGCGCATCGTGAGCTCGCCCTCGCCGGCCAGGTTGTACACGCCCGGCTCACCGCGGCCCAGCGTCCCGGACACGAGTGCCCTGGCGACGTCCTCGGTGTGCACGAGCTGGAACGGCACGCCCGGATCGGGGATCACCGGGCGCAGGATCGGCATCGTCTCGAGCAGCCGCATGACCGGTCCGGGCATCTTCTCCGAGAGCGAGACGTACGGGATGACCTCGATCAGGAACAGCGCGTCGCCGCCGGCCACGATGCAGGGCCGGAAGACGTAGGCCTCGACATCGGTCCCGGCGAGGGCCTCCTTCAGGGCGCCCTCGAGCTCCGCCTTCTGTGCGGAGTAGTAGTGGCCGTCGGTGCCGCGCGGGTCGACGTCCTCGGTCAGCGGCGTCGGGTTGTCGGCGTGGAAGCCGTAGGCGGCGACGGAGCTCGTGTACACGAGCCGCTTGCAGCGCTCGGACGCAGCCGCCGCGGCGAACACGTTGCGTGACCCCTCGAGGTTGACGCGTCGCGTCTCCTCCTGGCTGCCCACGATGACGAAGGCGAGATGAACGACGACGTCAGCCTCGGCGAACAGCTCGGTGAGCGCGTCGCGGTCGAGGATGTCCCCCTGGCGGTACTCGGTCTTCTTCAAGCCCAGCGACGCCGGATCGAACGGCCTGCGCGCCATCCCGAGCACGCGGCCGACGTCCTTGTGGCGGTCGAGCGCGCGCAGGTAGGAGCGGCCGATGTCGCCCGTGGGTCCCGTGACGGCAACGGTGAGGGTCACTTCGGTGCCATCCGGATCCCGCCGTCGAGGCGGATCGTGTCCCCGTTGAGCATGGGGTTCTCGACGATCGAGAGCGCGAGCTGTGCGTACTCGTCCGGGTTCCCGAGCCGGGCGGGGTGGGGGACCATCGCCCCGAGCGCCTGGCGGTTCTCCTCCGGCAGTCCCGCCAGCAGCGGCGTATCGAACAGCCCGGGAGCGATCGTGACGACGCGGATGAGCTCGCGGGACAGATCGCGCGCGGCGGGCAGGGTGAGTCCGACCACCCCGCCCTTGGAGGCCGAGTAGGCGAGCTGGCCGATCTGCCCGTCGTAGGCGGCGACCGACGCCGTATTGATGCACACGCCGCGCTCCCCGCCCCCATCGGGTGTCGACGTCTCGATCATCTTCTGCGCGGCCAGGCGGAGGACGTTGAACGTGCCGATCAGGTTGATGGCGATGACGGTCTCGAACGGCTGGAGGTCGTGCGGGCCGTGCTTGCCGGCGGTCCGCTGTGCCCAGCCGATCCCGGCGCAGTTGACCGAGATGCGCAGCTCACCACCCTCGGCGGCGAGGTCGACCGCGGCCTGGACGGACTCCGCATCGGTCACATCCATGAGGGCGAAGCGCGCCCCGATCTCGTCGGCGAAGCGGCGGCCGACGTCCTCGTTGCGGTCAGCGACGGTGACGGTGGCGCCGGCGGACAACAGCCGGCGGGCGGTGGCCGCGCCGAGGCCCGAGGCCCCGCCCGCGACGATGGCATGGGCTCCTTGGATCTGCATCGACGCGAACTATGTCACTGCGTAGCGCAGGAGCAACTCGTGCCCGCTGCGGAGGACCCATGTGAGCTCGAGCGGCGCCTGTAGGGGCGGCCCCGCGAGCAGGGTCGGCTCGTCGCCGCCGCGCAACGACGGATCGATCGTGACGAAGAACTCGTCGATCACCCCGGCGTCGAGCAACGCGCGGTTGAGCTGCGGCCCGCCCTCGCACAGCACGGAGCCCACGCCGAGGGCCTCGCGCAACGCCGCGACGGCGGCGGCGGGCTCCGTGGCGGCGACGGTGCTCACCTGGGCCCGGACGCCGGCGGGGACCTCCACCGGGCCCGCGATGCCGACGCGTTGCTCGGGCTCGGCGAACAACGGCGCGTCCCACGGCACGTCCCCCGAGCGGGTGATCACCAGCAGCGCCGCTCCGCCGGCGATGCGACCGTAACGCTCGGCGCGCAGCGTGCCGGTTCCGGCGAGCACCGCATCGACCGACCCCCTCAGCGCGTTGAACATCGCGTGATCGCCTTCGCCCCCCAAGCCGGTTGACCCGCCATCGACCGCGATGCGTCCGTCGACGGACGCGACCATGTTCACGGCAAGGCCGCGCACGGGCCGCTGCGAAAGCAGCTGTGGCGCGGCTGCGGGCGCGCCCGGAGGGTGCAGAACGTCGAACTCCACGGTCCGGTCACGCTACCTTCCCCCGGGTGAGGCGCGGGCTCTCGATGGTTGCTGCTGCGGTCTGCGTCTTTGTCGGCGCGGTAGCTCCGGCGAGCGCGAACTCGCAGCTCGAGTCGATGTTCCAGGACGACGACCTGCTGCTGCACTCCTCGCCCGAGAAGGTCGATGCGACGATGGCCGAGCTCAAGGCGCTCGGGGTGGACCGGGTCAAGATCCCTGCGCTGTGGCGCGACATCGCGCCCCTGCGCAAGCCCGACGACGCGACGGACCCGGACCAGTATCCGGCCGACCGCATCAACAAGCTCGACATCACCATCCGCTCGGCGTACGACCATGGACTGCTCGTGCTGCTCAACATCCGCGGCGGCGTGCCGGACTGGGCGATGCCCAAGCGCCCCGCCGGTCTGCGCGACCAGGACGCCTACAAGCCCAACATCGGCAAGTGGCTCGACTACGTGCGCATGCTCGGGCGCCGCTACAGCGGTAACTACGTGCGCCCGGACGGCGAACTGCTGCCCCAGATCTCCGCGTGGTCGATCTGGAACGAGCCGAACTGGCCGAGCCTGCTGCAGCCGCAGTCAAACGGTGCGGACAAGCCCTCCAGCCCGGTGATCTACCGCCGCCTGTACCGCGCCGCGACGCGTGGGCTGCGCCAGACGGGTCACGGCGGCAACATCATCCTGCTCGGCGAGACCGCGCCGCTCGGGGTGACGACGCCGGGGCCGACCCGTTCGATGAAGGCCGCGCTCTTCTACCGGACGCTCTTCTGCCTCACGCCGGCCCTCAAGCCCCAGCGCAACTGCGGGGACTTCGACAAGAAGGGCCCGCTGCTCGCCGACGGCGTGGCGCACCACCCCTATCCCGTGCTCGCCCCGCCGGAATTCAAGTCGCCCGACTCGGGCTACATCCGCCTCGGCGACGGCAAGCGCCTCTTCCGGATCCTCGACGCCGCGGAGCGCTACGGCCGTCTGCCCGGCCGTCTGCCCGTCTGGTACACCGAGTTCGGGTACCAGACGAAGCCGCCCGACCCCTACCGGGGGATCTCGCTCGCCAAGCAGGCGGCCTGGAACATGCGCGCGGAACGCCTCGCCTACCGGCAGAAGCGCGTGCTGACGCTGTCGCAGTTCCTGCTGCGCGACTCGGGTCCCCGCACCCAGTACCCGCCGGACCACAAGAACTACTGGTCGAACTACCAGACGGGCATCCGCTTCTTCAAGGGCAAGCGCAAGCCCGCCTACTACTCCTACCGGCTGCCGTTCCTGCGACTGAACCGGGAGAAGTTCTGGGGGATGGTGCGGCCGGCCCCCAACGGCATCACGCAGACGATCCAGATCCAGGAGCGCCGCGATGGCGTCTGGCAGCCCGTCGGGACCCACACCGTCACCAACACGAAGGGCTTCTTCACCCTCCGCATCCCGTTCGCGAGCCGGGGCGACTACCGGTTCGTCTGGAACGAGATGGCCTCGCGTGCCGCCGTCAAGGCGCCCCGATAGGTAGGGTCGCGCTCAGGATGAACTTCTCCCAGTTGCGCAAAGGCGAGATCGCCGCGGCACTCGGCGGGGTGCTGCTTGCCATCGCCATCTTCCTCCCGGCGTATTCGCCGTCCGACAATCCGAACGCGCGGGTCGGAGGAGGGACCACGGACGCATCGATCTGGGACGTCAACTCGATCAGCCGCATCCTGCTCCTGCTCGCCGCCCTGGCGCCGATCATCCTTCTCTACATCGTGATCCGCGGGCATCAGCTCTCGTGGCCCCGCGGGGAGATGACCGCCGTGATCGGGCTGATCGCCGTCACGCTGGTCTTCTGGCACGGCGTCATCCAGCGACCAGGCGAGCCGGCCGGGCAGATCGGCCTCTCCATCGGCTGGTTCCTCGCCTTCGTGGCGGCGCTGGCGATCGCCATCGGTGGGGCCATCCGCGCGAGCGAGTCCGAGCGTCGGCGCAAGCCGCCTGGCGTCCTGTGAGCGACGAGCGGCGCTCCGGCGCTCACGACCGGCGTGCCCTGGGCGAGACGCCCGACCGCAACCTTGCCCTCGAGCTCGTGCGCGTCACCGAGGCCGCGGCGCTGCAGGCGGCACGCTGGATCGGCCGGGGCGACAAGATCGCGGCCGATCAGGCGGCCGTCGACGGAATGCACGCCGTGCTGGGGACGATCCGCATGGATGGCGTGGTCGTCATCGGCGAGGGGGAGAAGGACGAGGCCCCGATGCTCCACAACGGCGAGCACGTCGGCGACGGCACCCAGCCGTCGGTCGACATCGCGGTGGACCCACTCGAGGGGACCCGCCTGTGCGCGCTGGGCATGCCGAGCGCGCTGGCCGTCATCGCCCTCTCCGAGCAGGGGACGATGTTCGATCCCGGTCCGTGCGTGTACATGGAGAAGATGGCGGGTCGTGACGAGATCGCCGATCTGCTCGATCTCGACCGGCCGCTGGGCGAGACCGTCGGGCTGATCGCCGAGCGTCGCGAGGTCGATGTCGGCGACGTGACGGCGGTTGTGCTGGACCGCCCGCGCCATCAGGAGGGCATCGACGCGATCCGCGCGGCGGGAGCCCGCGTGCGGCTCATCACCGATGGTGACGTCTCCGGGGCGCTGCTGGCCGTCTCCGAGCGTTCGCCCGTGGATCTGCTGTGGGGCATCGGCGGCACGCCCGAGGGCGTCATCTCCGCGTGCGCGACGAAGTGCATGGGGGGCGCGCTCGTCGGCCGGCTGTGGCCGCGCGACGACGCCGAGCGCCAGGCCGCCATCGATGGTGGCTACGACCTCGACCGCGTGCTCAATCACGACGAGCTCGTGCGGGGCGACAACGCGTTCTTCTCCGCCACCGGCGTGACCGACGGCGACGTCCTGCAGGGCGTCCGCTACGTGGGCGCACGCGGCGCGACGACGGAGTCGCTGGTGATGCGGTCGCGCTCGGGCACCGTGCGGCGCATCCACTCCCGCCACGACCGCACCAAGCTGCGGTCGCTGACCGGCACCAAGCTCTCCTGACGAGCGGCTGCTCCGGCTAGCGCCGGAAGGCCCAGAGGAAGACCCCCCACAGCATCACGATCGACGCGGCGAGGGCGCCCACGACCTTCCACGGCGTCGAGCCGACGTTGCGATTTTCGGGCTCGCGCGGGCCTTCGGCGAAGCGGCCGACCGCGGACTCCTCGAGCTCGAGCCGGGCGAGTCGCTTGAGGAACCCGTGCGTGACGATGACGTGGATGCGCGACTGCGTGTTGACGTAGAACCACTTGAACGGGCGGGCGAGGGCCGGATAGAAGTTCGCGACCTCGACCTCCACGTGGACGCGACCGTAGCCCTCGTGTTCGGACGGGCAGCGCCGGACGTCGATCTCCAGATGGCCGTCGTCCTTGTTGGCGACGAGCAGCCCGTCGCGAATGCGCCAGTGCACGATTCCGCGGTCCTCGCGCATCTCGTAGTCGGGCGGATGGAAGCGCAGCAGCACGAACGGCCGGGTGAGGAACACCACCGCGCGCTCGTCGTCGCGATAGTGGACCCGGACGAGCCCGAGCGTGACCCGCGACAGATACCACCAGTAGGTCCGGGCGAGGCGCTCCAACGACTGGGCCGACCACAGCTCGTCGAGCTGATCGGAGGGCATGTCCACGTTCGCGGCCTGGATGGAGCGCACGGCGCCGTTGCGGTCCATCGTCGTGTGCTCCTCGGGATCTGCGATGACGGCGTTGGCGACCGCCTGCTCGCGCCGGCGGTTGAGCACCTTCACGAAGCCGCTCGCGGCGCTGACCGCCCTGTCGAAGCCCTCCAAGCCATCACTTCACCCTACGTGAGGGCGTCGTGGATCGCGCACCGCGCTCCTTTCGCCCGACCGTGCTGACCGCCGATCGGGGCAGGTGCGGCCCTGCCTGTCCCGAATCCCGGTGAAGCATGGACTGTCCGGGGAGCGATCCATTCGATGGCGATACCCGTACACCACCCTGACGACCCATGAGTGGATTGCCGATCTCAGAAGTGGCGGAGCAGACCGGGCTCGCCGCAGGAACCATTCGCATGTGGGAGCAGCGGTACGGCTTCCCGATCCCCGACCGCACGGCGGCCGGCTACCGCGTGTACTCGGACGCCGACGTCGAAGCGCTGCGGCGCGTCGTCGAGTTCCGCCGCGGAGGCCTGTCGGTCCCGGCCGCGCTCGAGCGCGCCCGCTCGGCGCGCAAGGAGATCACGGAGCACCCGACGATCTTCGGTGCCGTGCCGCACGAGGGCAAGGCGCGCCCGCTGCGCAAGCGCACGCTCATCGCCCTTTCACGCGCGATCGAGGACCAGACGATGGCGAGCGCGTCGTCGCCCATCGTCCTCGGAGCGTTTCAGCGTGAGCGGCACTACCGCGCCGTCGAGCACCGCTACCTGCGGATGGCGAAGATGGCCGACATCGCCGCCGTCTTCGCCGACTTCGAGACGGGGGGACCCATCGAGCCCGGCCGACCCGTGGAGGTGCCGATCGATGCGGACGTCACCATCGGCCACGAGTGGGCGGTCGTCGTCGACGCGCCGAGCTTCGGCGTCTGCCTGTCGGCTTGGGAACCGCCCGTGGCCAATCCTCCGGCGGACGACCGCGACCGGATCTTCGAGGCGTTCTGGACACTGGACCCCGACGCCGTCCGCGCCGCCTCTCGGGCGGGAATCGAATGCGCGCGCAGCTCGTCACCCGCGGTCGCCGAGCGCCTCGAGGCGCTGCTCGAAGGTCGCGCCCAAGCTCCTGACGCCTCGCCGGCCGCGCTCGAAGCGCTCACCGCGCGGATGGTCGCCTACCTCGAGGCCGTGTAGCGGTCCGAGGGCGAACGGGTGCTAGCGGCGCAGGACGCCGATGGTGCCGGAGCCCGAGAAGCCGAGACGCTGCGCCGCGGCGGAGGTCAGGTCCCAGCTGGCGTGGTTGGCGTAGGGCCCCCGGTCGACGACCGGGACGGTGATGGTGCGACCCCGGAAGAAGAACTCGACCGGCGTCCCGCACCGGAGCTTCTTGTGGGCGACGCCGAGCAGCGTCTTGCTCATCCGGCGCCCGCAGGCGGTCCTGTTGCCGTAGAAGCCGGGCCCGTACCAAGTGGCCTTCTGCCCGCGGTAGAGGGTGATCGCGACCTCCGGAGCGGCGGCTGCGGTGCGCGCTCCCCGGCGCTCGACGCGGGCGCGCACGCGTGCGGGACCCGGCCGGTCGGCCTTCCAGCGGGCGGTGAAGGTGCGATCGCGCTCAGCGGTCGCGCTGGTGATGGGCGACCACTGGCGGGAGATCTCGTCGTAGCGCTCGATGGTGACCCGGCGGCCGCGGTCGCGCTTGGCGACCGTGCCGGAGAAGAGCTTGCGGCGCCCCACGAGCCCCTTGGGAGCCGTCATCAGCGTCACCGGGTTGTCCGACGCCTCGGCGGCGCCGTTCGAGCCGGCCGCGTCCGCCGAGGGTGCCGGCGCGAGCAGCACCGCGGCGACAAGGGCACAACAGGACGTGAGGGATCGACGAAGGCTTCGCATGCGTGGGTGCTCTGCTGGCCTACGAGGTGAGCTGACGGGCTCGCGCAGTGCGCTACGGCCGCAACAGCGACCGATTCGCCCCCGGGACGACCTGCGTCCCAATGGTTCCCCCGTCCGTCCGGGTCTGAGCTACCCGACGGTTCGGCGGGCGGGAATATACCCGACCGGCCCGGACGTAAACGACGCTCAGGGTTTGGGCAGGCGATCGACGGCGCGCTTGACGATCTGCCCGCCGATGGAGAATCCGACGGAGGCGAGCTCGCCCGCGGCCTGGACGACGGTCGTGACCAGTTCGGTGCCACTCGGAGGTCTGGACCCCTTCTGCGGTCCCGTCGCCTTGGGCGGTGCGGCCTTCAGGCTGTCGGAGGCCGAGCGCACGGGCCGGGGCCGCTGAGGCTTGGCCTGCGTGACGTCGGCAACCGGGACCTGCTCGGGGGCAGCCTGCTTGGCGGCCTGCTTCGGTTTGGCCTTTGCCTTCGCCTTCGCCTTTGCGGCCGGCTTGGCCTTGGCCGCGGCGCTCGCTGCCTTGGCGGCGGTGGGCTTGGCGCGCGTGCCCGCAGCGGCCTTGTCGACGGTGGGCGCGCCGTCACGAGCGTGACGACCGAGTCGGCTCGGACGCGTCGCGGGCAGTGAAGCGAGCACGTTGGCGTCGCTGGAGCCCTTCTTCTTCTTCGCACTCTTCTCCGCCATCTGACCGCGGAAGTCTAGTCTTGATGTGCCTCAAGCGAAACCGACTCCGAGCCGATGCCGCTCAGAGCGGCGATGCGCCCCGAAAAGCGTTGAACTCCCCTTGATAAAGCTCCTAGACTCCCCGCCGTCACGCCCCTTATGGTCGTCGACGGGGGTTGTGAGCTTGGAGGAACGGACGTCATGTCAGTAGTGGATCTACAGGAACTCGAAGAGGTCAAAGGGCTGCTCCTGAAAGGGCAGACCGTCGGAGTCCTGACCCACGCCGAGATCGCCAAGGCCGTCGGCGAGCTCGACATGGACGAGTCGGACATGGAGGAGCTGCACGGCTTCCTCGAAAAGTCGGAGATCGAACTCGTCGAGGAGATCGATCCCGCCCATACCGCCGCTCAGGAAGAGCGGGCGGTGGACAAGAAGTCGCGCCGCAAGAAGGCCGCCGGCCTGGACCTGCGGCCCGACATGACGACGGACTCCCTGCAGCTGTTCCTCAAGGACATCGGCAAGGTCCGCCTGCTCACCGCCCAGGAGGAGGTCGACCTCGCCCGGCGCATCGAGCGCGGCGACCTCGACGCGAAGCAGAAGATGGTCGAGTCCAACCTCCGGCTCGTCGTCTCGATCGCCAAGAACTACCGCAACCAGGGCCTGCCGTTCCTCGACCTCATCCAGGAGGGAACGCTGGGGCTCGTCCGGGCCGCGGAGAAGTTCGACTACCGCAAGGGCTTCAAGTTCTCCACGTACGCGACCTGGTGGATCCGCCAGGCGATCGCGCGTGCCCTCGCCGACAAGGCGCGCACGATCCGCATCCCGGTCCATGTCGTCGAGAAGCTCAACAAGATCGGCCGGGCCGAGCGCAAGCTCGTCACCGAGCTCGGTCGTGAGCCCACCGCGGAGGAGATCGCCGACGTCACGGGCATCGAGCCCGACGAGGTCGAATCCATCAAGCGTTCCGCGCAGGCTCCGGTGTCTCTCGAGAAGCCGGTCGGCGACGAGGAGGAGTCGGAGTTCGGGCAGTTCATCGCCGACGAGCGAGCCGAGTCCCCCTATGAGCGCGCGGCCGAGATCCTCACCAAGGAAGCGCTCCGCGAGGCGCTCGAGAATCTCAGCTACCGCGAGCGCCGCGTCCTCGAACTGCGTTACGGGCTGGGCGGCGAGCATCCCCGCACGCTCGACGAGGTCGGTCGCACGTTCAACGTCACGCGCGAGCGCATCCGGCAGATCGAGAACCAGTCGCTCAAGAAGTTGCAGTCACTCGCGGAGGCGCAGAAGCTCCGCGACGTCGCGTAGGCGGCCGTGCCCTGACAACCCCCGGCGTGCGCCGACGGGCGGCTACGAGTGAGGTGTCCTCCCGTCGCGAACGTGAACGCCGGGGGGCCCGCGTCATCGCGAGCCTAAAGAGCGGGGGGCAACGCGCCGATGACATCCTCGATGTTCGACATCGACGACGCACTTCGCTACCTCATCGTCCACGACGGGTCCGACCTGCACCTGAAGGTGCCGTCGCAGCCCATCGTCCGTATCCACGGCGACATGGTCGCGATCGACGGCTCCGAGCGCCTCAAGCCCGAGGACACGGAGCGGGTCCTGCGTGAGATCCTCCAGGACGAGGCCAAGCTGGCCGAGTTCGACGGGGAGAACGAGGTCGACTTCAGCTACCAGATCGAGGGCCTCGCGCGCTTCCGCGTCAACGCCTTCCGTCAGCGTGGCTACGTCTCGCTGGTCATGCGCGCAATTCCGGTCGACATCAAGTCCGTCGACGACCTGCTGTTGCCGCCGGTGATCACCAAGCTGGCCGAGGAGGAGCGCGGGATCATCCTGCTCACCGGCACCACGGGCTCGGGCAAATCGACAACGCTCGCGGCGATGATCGATCACATGAACCGGACGATGAAGAAGCACATCATCACGCTGGAGGATCCGATCGAGTTCCTCCATCCGGACCGCCTCTCCATCATCAACCAGCGCGAGATCGGCCAGGACACCGCCTCCTTCAAGCGCTCGCTGCGGCGCGTCCTGCGCCAGGACCCCGACACCATCCTCGTCGGTGAGATGCGCGACGAGGAGACGGTGCAGACGGCCCTGAGCGCCGCCGAGACCGGCCACCTCGTCCTGTCCACGCTGCACACGGTCGACGCCGTCGAGGCGATCAACCGCATCATCGACTTCTTTCCGCCCCACCAGGCCGGCCAGGCCCGGGCGATGATCGCCGGGACGCTCAAGGGGATCATCTCGCAGCGACTCGTGCGCACGGCGGACGGCCACGGTCGTGTCGCGACCTGCGAGATCCTGGTCATGACCGGGCGCGTGCACGACTACATCCTCGATCCCGCCATGACCGGGCACATGCACGAAGTCATCAAAGAGGGCGAGTTCTACGGGATGCAGTCCTTCGATCAACACCTGCTCAAGCACCTGCAGGCGGGCCGGGTCACCTTCGAAGAGGCAATGAAGGTCGCCTCCTCGCCCCACGACTTCAAACTGCTCGTGCAGGCGGATCACCGCGTCAGCCATCTTGCCTCGAAGGCAAACTCGCAGCCTCAAGTCGAGCCTGAGACAATACGGGCCCCGGCGGTCGTGGCCGACGTGGCGCCGAGTGCGCCTTCGGCCGGCCTCACCGACACCATGCCGCCCGCTGCGCCGCAGATGCCCTCGACCCTTACCGCTCCCGCGCCGCCTGTCGTTCCTGCCGCGCCCGAGGCGCCAGCTGCTCCCGTCGCCATGCCGCCGGCGCCCGCACCCCACGCGGCTCCGGAGCGCGATCAGGCTCCGGCGGCGCCGTCGCCACCTCCGGCCTCCGCGCCGCCCCCGGGTTTCTAGACGAACTCGAGCGGTGCGTCAGGCTCGCTGACGCGCTCTCGACACGTGGGGCACCACCACGTGGCCTGCACCGGTGTGCCACAGGCACCGTGGCGCAGCGGCTCGGCCGCGCCGGAGCGCGCGCCCCAGTCGGCCAGGAGGCGCAGGGCGCCGGCCAGTTCGGCCCCGCTCGCACTGAGCTCGTACACGTAGCGCGGCGGCCGCTCGGAGTAGGGCCGCTGCACGACGAGCGCGTGCTCCCCAAGCGCCTTGAGCCGGCCCGACAGGATGTTGGGCGCGATACCGCCCATCGCTTCCTGAAGCTCGTTGAACCGCAGCGGCCCGTCCAGCAGGGCGGCGATCGCCAGCAGTGTCCAGCGATCGCCGATACGGCCCAGGGCATCGGCAAGCGGGGAGATCACGCCGGGGTAGGCTAGTCACTTGCATGCTGCAAGTCGCTGAGATGATCGCCGCGGTAGCCGAGCGCGTCGGCCCCTCTGTCGTCGGCCTTGGCCGGGGTTGGGGCAAGGGCTCCGGCGTCATCTTCGCCGAGCACCGGGTGCTGACCAACGCCCACGTGCTGCGGGGGGGAGACGTGGCGATCCGGGTGGGTGAGGGGCTGGTCCACGGCCGCGTGGCCGGCGCGGACCGCCCGAGCGATCTCGCGGTGATCGGTGCCGATACCGGCACGCTGCCCCCGGTCGCCTGGGATCCCGACCGGGTCGCCGCTCTGCGCATCGGCGCACCCGTGTTCGCACTCTCTGACCCCGGCGGGCGCGGACTGCGCGTGACGCCTGGTTACGTATCCGCCGCTGTCGCACGGGCCATCGAACACACGGCGCCGTTGCCGGCCGGGTCCTCGGGCGGACCTCTCGTGGACGCCGATGGCTTCCTGCTCGGCCTGAACACCGTGCGTCTCGAGGGCGGTCTCATCCTCGCCATTCCCGCCGACGCGTCCATGCGTGCCCGGGCGCAGGCGCTCGCGCGCGGGGAGCACACCACCCGTCCCCGCCTCGGCGTCGCCCTGACCCCCACGTTGTTCGTGCGCGCGGTCAAGGACGCGAGCCCGGCGGCGTCGGCGGGCCTCGCGAGGGGCGACCGCCTAGTCGCCGTCGACGATCGGCCGCTTCGCTCCGTCGACGACCTCTTCGATGCCCTGGCGGCCGGTGGCGATCTCACGGTGACCGTCGAGCGCGGCGGCCTACAGCGCGATTTCGCAGTGGTACTTCAGTAAGTGAAGTACAGTGGTGGTCGCGATGCCCAACAGCGACTGCCCCGTCTGCCGGACCGCCGAAGTCGTCTGCGGCAAGTGGACGATGCTCATCATCCGCGACCTCGCGCAGGAGCGCTCGCGCTTCTGCGAGCTCGAACGCTCGCTCGAAGGCATCAGCCCGCGCACGCTTTCGCTGCGCCTGCGCGCGCTCGAGGAGGAGGGCATCCTGCGTCGCGAGACCTTCCCCGAGGTGCCACCGCGCGTGGAGTACGCCCTGACGGAGAAGGGCGAGGCGCTCGTGCCGATCGTCGAAGCCATGCGCTCCTACGGCACCACCTGGCTCAACGCCACCGGCACCTGCGCCGAGGCTCCTGAGCTGGTTGCCGTCTAGCAGCTAGCAGGAGCCTCGGACGTAGCGGCGAAAGGCCGCTCATCATGAAGAACCGCGCCCTGCACGACGCGTTGTCGTCCTTTGTCGAGGAGGCCGCCTGGCAACTCGCCGCGGAGGTCGCCGGTGGCGCAGAGATCCCCTTCGAGCTGATCGAGCAGGGTCGCTCCTCCGCTCCGCTGTACTGCTACCGCCCGCAGACCGGCCTGTTCCTCGCCGATCGCGCGGTCGAACTGCGCAAGCTGGCGAGCTACCCCGCCGCGCGCTCGCAGGTCGCCAACCTCGGCGGGGTCGACGACTACCTGCGCCGGCGCGGTGTCCGCGCCATCCCGCCGGACGCGCTCGATCGTTCCGACATGGCGCTGCAGGCCTTCGTGACCGCGGTCTGGGCCGACGCGACGGACTTCGTCTTCGAGCCGGTGCGCTTCGACGCGGCCTTCGCCGAGCTCGAAGATGCCGCCTACTCGGACACCTCGATCACCGAGGTGCTGGCACCCGTGGACGGCCTGGTCATCGAATCGCTGCGCGTGGAACTGGGCAACGGGCTCGCGCTCGTGAGGTCCGCTGCGCTCGGCGACGCTCCCGAGGAGCTGCGCCTGGACTCGTGGGCCACCGTCGCCGTCGTGCGGATCGAGGGCGGTGACGAGGTACTGGCTCAGGTCGGCGCCCGGCTGCGGCGCCTGCAGTCCGCCCTGCGACTGTGGGACGACGCCGAGCCGGCCGTGGGCCCGAGCGCCTGGGCCCGGACCGGCGCCGGCCCGTGGCTGCACGTTCCCATCGCGAGCGGCTTCCGCCGAGCACTGGACGACTGCCTGCTCGATCCGGAGGAGGAGGATCCGCTGCGCGCCTTCTGCGCGCTCGTGGACCGGCGCACGCCCAAGGGCGGCGAGCTGGCGTGGGCCCTGCGCCGCTTCGAGCTCGGCTGCGAGCGGCCTTCGGCGGTCGAGGGCCTCACGGACTGGATGCTCGCCGGCCGCGCGCTGCTCGTCGACCCCGACCAGGCCGGCTACGAGGGGCTTCCCGAGCGCCTCGCCGCGATCTGCGCCTCCGTGGCCGACCGCCCGGCCATGACGGAGCGGCTACGGCGAGCCGTTGCGCTCGAACGCTCGGCCGTCGCCGGGCTGCTGCGCGCCGACCGTGAGGTCGAGGCGCTGATCGGCACGTTGGCGGGCTGCGTCCGCGCCGTGTTGCGCGACGTGCTCTGCGGGCATCTGGACCCCGACCTGCGCGCGGTCGCCGACGAGTTGCTCGACGCCCCCGCCGGCGCACCCGCGGCCTGACACCCGCCGTCAGGCGAAGAGCCCCTCGCTGACGTGTGCGAGCCCCTCGAGGTCGTGCACGTCTCCCGGGAGCAGGGGCACCGCGATGACGGTCGGATCACCCAGCGCCTCCCGTAGGCGATCGAGGCCGGCAGCGTCGCGCGCGGCGAGCAGAGCTGCCTCCGCGGCACCCTGGGCCACCTTGACGGCCAGCTCACCCGACACGGGCAGCTCGCTGTCGTCATCGTCGCCGACCGGCGGGTTGACCCGGTTGACGATCACCGCGCCGAAAGGCAGACCGGCCGCCCGCAACCGCTCGTGGAAGTAGATCGTCTCGGCGACGGGCTCGGGCTCGAGGGAGGTCACCAGCAGGAACATCGTGGTGGGCGAGGCGAGGAGCGCCTTGACGTGGCGGCCGCGCAGGGCGAGTTCGGGGATCATGCTCCCGAGCGCGCGGAAGAAGGTCGACAGGTCCTCGAGCAGTCTCACGCCGGTCGCCCGCCGCAGCGCGCTGAAAACGACGGCCGTGCCGGCCCCGAACAGCCGTCCCGGTCGCAGGAACATGCGAACCGCCCGACCCGTGAGAAAGCCCGTCAGCCGGTCCGGCGCGTCGAGGAAGTCCAGCGCGTTGCGCGACGGCGGCGTGTCGAGCACGATGACGTCGAACTCGCCGCTGACATCGAGGTCGTGGAGCTTGGCGATGGCCGTGAACTCCTGGGTGCCGGCGATCGCGCTCGAGAGCTGCCGGTAGATCGGGTTGTGCAGGACCTCGTCGCGCGCCTCGTCGGACGGTGCAACCCGCTCGATCAGGCCGTCGAAGGTCCGCTTCGAGTCGAGCATCAGCGCCCACAGCTCGCCCTGCATCCCCTCGAAGAGCGCGGGGTCGACCCGGCGCGGCTCATCGTCGAGCTCGTCGAGGCCGAGTGCGTTCGCCAGCCGCCGGGCGGGGTCGATCGTCACCACGGCGACGCGCTCGCCGCGCATGGCCAGGCCCGCGGCCAGCGCCGCGGAGGTCGTGGTCTTGCCGACGCCTCCCGGGCCCCCGCAGATCACGATCCGCTTCCCGCTGAGGACGTCGAGCATCGGGCGGAGCGTATGTTGCCGCGGCAATGGATCGCGCGAGCCTGAGGGGCCTGGCAGCCACGCGCGGGTACCGAAGCTTTCTCGCCGCGGCGACCCTTGCCCGCGTCGCCGACGAGATGTTCTCGGTCGGGGTGGTGCTGTTCGTCCTCGATCGCACCGACAGCGCGGCCCTCGCTGGAGCCACGGTCGCGGCGGTGACGCTGCCGAGCCTGGTGACCGGCCCGCTCCTCGGCGCCCACATGGACATCACCGGCCGACGCCGCACCCTGATGCTCGTCGACGGCGCCCTGATGATCTCCACGCTCGTCATGATCCTCGCCCTGGCCGGCACCGCGCCGGACTGGCTGATCCCGGTCGCTGCGCTGGCCGGCGGCCTGACCTGGCCGCTCTCCTTCGGGGGGTTCACCAGCCTGATCGGACCGCTCGTCGGCGAGCGGCTGCTCGCCCCGGCCAACGCTCTGGAGGCATCGAGCATCAACACGGCGCTCGTGATCGGCCCGGCCATCGCGGGGACGCTCTCGGCCACGGCCGGGCCCGCGACGCCGCTCATCGTCGAGGTCGTCCTCACGGCGCTCGCGGTGGTGCTCATCGCTCGCGTGCCCGGCCTCGACACCCCGCGCGTGCGCGGCGACCGCAGGCTGCTGGCGGTCGCCGCCGCGGGGCTGAGGCTGATCGTCCGGTCGCCGCAGCTGCGCGCGGTGACCGCCGCGGGGTCGATCGGGCTCGCCGGCCTGGGCCTGCTCGTTGTGGCGTTTCCCTTCTTCGCCGTGGAGGAACTCGGCCGGCCCCGCAGCGCCGCCGGATATCTGTGGGCCGCCTTCGCCGTCGGTTCGATGGCGGGCGCGCTCGTGCTCGTCCGCATCCAGCACCGCTTCCGTTCCGAGCGCATCGTGCTCGTCTCGCTGACGACGTTCGGCGTGCTGATGCTGTCGTGGCCGCTGCAGTCGAGTCTGTGGGTGATGCTCGTGGTCGTGGCCGCGGCCGGCTTCGCCGAGGGCCCCGGCCTGGCGGCGACCTTCGCCACCCGCCAGCGCCACGTGCCGATGGAGCTGCATGGCCAGGTCTTCACCACCGCCGTCGGACTGAAGATCGGCTCGCTGGCGCTCGGCACCGCGGCCGGCGGACCGCTCGTGCTGGCGTTCGGGCCGTCCGGCGTCGTGCTCATGGCCGCCGGGATGCAGTTCGCCGCGGTCGCGGCCGGCGCCGCGTTGATGGCGGGCCGGCCGCGAGCGGTTCGCACCACGACGCGGTTGTGACGACTGCGTTGACCGTCCGCGCCGACACGATCGAGACGTTCGTCGCGTTGGCGATGTCGCCGTCAAGGGTGCACGTGCGTCGCACCCGCGCGCCCTGCCCGGTCGCTCCCGCCGGAATCTCGACGGCCCTCATCCAGATGGACCTCGAGGGCAGCGGCGAGTTCGAGCCAACCGCGGAAGAAACGAGTCGTTCCATCAGGGGCGCTGATGCGCCCCGAGATCGGATCCCCTTGGGGCTGGATCTCGAGGCGCAGCGTGAGCGGCCTCTCCGCCGTCACCTACTTCAGCTCGGCGACCTGCGTGAGGATCATGTTCCGGTCCTCGGCGAGCAGCTTCTGGGCACCGGTGAGCTCGCACCGAACGCGGAAAGCATTGTTGTTGCCGCCATCGACGGTCGTGGCACCCATCAGGACGATCTCAACCTTGTCCATCGACGTGTTGAGCGGCGTGATCGTGATGTCGTTGACCCGGTCGAGCGGTTCGAACAGGTCGCCGCGAAGTACACCGAGCTGGCAGTCGGGAGTCGCGTCGATGTTGCCCGTGTTGCGCAGCACCGCTTTGGCGTGCACCGTGTACGAGCCGTTGGGCACCTGGATCTCCCTGACCAGCGATGCGCCGGAGTTGAGCTGCAGCACCGCGAGGCCGGGGTTGCCGGCATGGGCGGTGCTCGGCCCGCGTTCGCCCGGGACTCCCTGGTCGCCCTTGGCGCCGGTGTCGCCCTGGGGTCCCTGCGGGCCCTGCTCGCCCGGCAGACCCTGTGCGCCCGGCGTGCCATCCTGACCCGCCAGCGCGGCACGTGCCTTGGGCGAGAGATGCTTGACGGCGAGCGACTTCGGCTTGACGTCCTTGCCGGTGAGCGACTTGTTCTTGACCTGCTTTCCCGTGATCAGGGTGGCGGCCGTTGCGGTGGCCGCGCCGAGGGCGGCGACCGTGGCGGCGAGCATGAGGAACTTCGTGAGCTTTGACATGGCCGCAGCCTTCCGCAGCGGCCGCGCAGCGTCATGAGGGACCGACCCCTGTCTTTGGACCCCCCAGGGCGCCTGCCAGCTCGTCGCGACCCCCCACGCCGAGCTTGCGGTAGGCCCGGCCCAGGTGGTTCTCGATCGTCTTGGCGGTGACGAACAGGTTCTGGGCGATCTCTCGGTTCGTGCAACCCCGAACGGCCAGCTCCACCACGCGCCGCTCGGCTGCCGTCAGCGAATCGATGCCGGAGAACTGCAGGCGTCGCGGCCGTGCACCCGCTACCTGGAGCTCCTTGTGGGCGCGCGCGACGAGGTGGGTCGCGCCCAGCTGACGAGCGAGCTCCAGCGCCTCCGTGAGCGGCTCCCGAGCGGCGACGCGCTCGTTCGCGCGCCGTAGGGATGCGCCGAGGTCGACGAGGGCACGGGCGTCATTGAGGCGATCGACGCCCTGCCGGCTGAGATCGAGTGCGGCCCGGATCGCATCGGCGGTGCCCGGGGGCGGGACGAACATCGCCTGCACGCGGCGGACCGCAGCCAACAACGCTTTCGATCCCCATCGCTCGCAGGCGGCCGCCTGGTCGCCGATCAGCGACTGAGCACGGTCGAGGTCACCGTTGCGCGCGACTGCCGCGGCGAGCAGCAGGCGCCAGCCGAGGATCGGGTTGCCGACGTTGAATGCGGCCTCGCGGCGTTCGGCGTCCTCGCAGTGCCTCCGGACCGCAGCCCAGTCGCCGCGCTGGGCCGCCACGCGCGCGCGGGCCACCACGACGTGGTTGGCCGGCATCGTGGGCGGAAGGTTGGTGACGGGCTCCAGGACCGCCTCCGCCTCCGCGGTCTCGGCGCGCTCCATCAGCGCGAACACCAGGAACGCGCGCGACATCGGCGTGATCAACGCGTGCTCGGGACCGCCGAGCGCGGCCCGAGCCTCGCCCTCGGCCTCCGCCACACGGCCCTCGCGCAGGCGGGCGAGCGCAGCGTTGGCCGACGTGGCGGCGTAGCCGTAGAAGGACCCGCGGCGGCGCGCCTCCTCCCGCGCGGCGATCAGGTGCGGCTCTGCCGCGGCGATGCCGTCCGCGACGATGAGTGCAAAGACCGCCTGGTGGTAGGCGACCGAGTCGACGGACTGCTCAGCCAGCAGCGCGCCGCCCCCAAGAGCGCGCTCGGCCGTGGCCGCGGACTCCTCGATGCCCCTGCCGAGCACCCAGGCGCGCTGCGCGAGCCCGACCAGCACGAGCCGCTCTCCGCGCGTCATGCCTGCGACGGCATGGTGGCGTGCAAGCCGCCGGAGCGCGCCGGGCGCAAGCGCACGCTCCATCGTCCCGATCGAGGCCAGCTCGCCCTCGAGCAGGAGCGCGCCCTCATGGTCGGCCCCGGCGAGCTCGTCGGCAAGCACCCCCAGCATTTCGACGGCCTCCGCGCCGCGCCCGGCAGCGGCCAGCGCCCGAGCCAGCAGATGTGCGCGGTCGGTGTCCCCGGGCGTCTCATCCAGGGCGGCGCGAAGGTGGTCGATTGCCGCGGGATCGCCCGCGCGCAACTCTGCGGCGCCGAGCTCGGCCAGGACGGAGGCGCGCTCGGCCGCCACCGGGGGTTCTTCCAGCGCGCGGCGCAGGAGTCGGGCGGCGATCTGCGACGCGCCGCCGGCCACCGCATCGGCTGCGGCGCGGCGCAGCACCTCCACGCGCCACTCCTCACCACACGGTTCGGCCCCCGCGAGCAGGTGGGCGACGCGGCTGGGGTCGGCGCCGACGTCGTAGAGCATGCGCGCCGCCGCGGCGTGCAGGCGGGCACGCTCGCCGGGCCGCATCTCGCTCTCGACGGTGGCGGCGATGATCGGGTGGGCGAAGTCCAGCGGGCCGTCGGCGGCGAGCAGGTGTGCGGCGGCGAGCGCGTCGGCCGCGCTGGCCGCCTCGGTCTCCGGTAGACCGGCGAGCGCGCCGGCGCGGGAGAGCGTCGCCTCGGTACCGAGCACGGCGATGGCACCTACAAGAGCTCCAGCCGGCGCGGGAAGGACGCCGATGCGCAGCAGCACAGACCGCGTGACCGCCGGCGGGCCGATCGCCAGGACGCGGTCGCGCTCGGCCACCACCGGCGCGATGCCGTCGGCCTCGAGGGCGCGCAGCAGCTCGGTGACGAAGAAGGGGACCCCGCCTGTCGCGGCGCGGCAGGCCTCGGCGAACTCCTCGTCCGGCTCGGCCGCGAACACCTCCGCGGCCATGGTCGCGATCGCAGCGGTGCTGAGCACACGAGGGCGCACCACGATCGCCTCTGGCTGCGCAGCCATGGTGTCGACCAGCTCGCTCTCGTCCTCCGTCGTCGGCCTCGCCCCCAGAGCGACGAGCACCGGGAGGTCCTCGAGTCGCCGGGCGAGATAGCTGCAGAAGCGCAGCGACGGAAGGTCGGCCCAGTGGGCGTCGTCGATCACGAGCACGACCGGCCGCTCGGCAGCGAGGTTGGCGATCAGCCAGTAGAGACCGTGGAAGGCGCTGTAGGCCGGATCGGGCGAGTCGAGGGAGGGCGCCTCGGCGACGGCGCCCGGCAAGGCGAGCGGTACCGCGGCCAGGCTCGCGGCGCCACGGAGCATCCTTTCCCGGTCGGCTGACGCGAGCAGCCGCCGCTCGAGCAGCTGACGAGCGACACCGAACGCGAAATCCCGCTCGTAGTCGGTGCCCCGGGCCGCGAGAACGGTCGCGCCGGCCGCAGCCCCTCGCTCGCGCAGCTCGCGCAGCAGCCGGGTCTTGCCGATCCCGGCCGGGCCCTCGACGACCACAAGCGTGCCGTGGCCGGCGACGGCGCGGTCCAGCGCGGCGTCGATCTGCAGGAGCTCGGCCCGCCGTTCCTGAAGTCCCGCCACCGGCGGGACCATACGTGCCGTGAAGGATCGCCGCCTCCGTGCGCGAATGACGGGCATATGCACTCCGCGAAGGTGATCGCGTTCGCCAACCAGAAGGGCGGCGTCGCCAAGACGACCACGACGCTCAACCTTGCCGCGGCGTTCGCCGAGGAGGGCCACCGCGTCCTGTGTTGTGACATGGATCCTCAGGGCAACCTGACCATGTCGCAAGGCATCGACCCCGACCAGCTCGAGCTGTCGATGTACGACGTGCTCGTCCACGACACGCCGATCCGGGAGGTGATCCGACGACGGGAGATCGACGTTGCCTGCGCGTCGATCGACCTCGCGGGAGCCGAGATCGCGATGTCCACGAAGATCGGCCGCGAGCGGTCCCTGGAGAAGGCACTTCGCCCCGTTCGCGAGGACTACGACTTCATCTGCATCGATACGCCGCCGAGCCTGGGACTATTGACGATCAACGCACTCACGGCCGCTGACAAGGTCATCGTTCCCGTTCAGTGCGAGTATCTGTCGATGCGCGGGCTGATCCAGCTCACGAACACCCTGTCGATGATCCGCGAGAATCTCAATCCCAATGTCGATATCGAGGGAATCCTTCCCACGCTGGTCGACAGCCGGACGATCCACGCCAAAGAGGCGATCGAGATCCTCGAGGAGAACTTCGGAGACCGGGTGTTCGCGTCGCGCATCCGCAAGACGGTGCGGTTCGCGGAGGCCCCTGTGCGGGGGATGTCGGTGCTGAAGTACGACCCGAAGGGCGTCGCTGCCGACGCCTATCGCCAGCTGGCGAAGGAGGTTCTGGGAAATGGCCAGTAACAAGCGGGCGAGCATGCGCGAGGGCCCGCTGGCCCAGCTGTTCCGCAAGACGGACGAGCCGGAGGGGCAGGCCGAGCCCGCCGCCGCGGCGCCGATGGGCGCGCATCCCGGCCCGGCCGAGGAGCGCCAGCCGCCGACTCCGCAGGACCGTCTGCGCGCGGCGTTCTCCTCTGACATTCCCGAGAACGTGATGGCGCCGCCCGCACGTGATCCCTACGCGCGGGTTCCCGAGGCCTATCCCGCGGCCCAGCCCGTGCTGACCGGTCAGCCCATCCTGCGCGTGGTCGGCGTGGGCGGCGGCGGCGTCAACGCCGTCAACCGGATGATCGAGGCCGGGGTGAAGGGTGTGGAGTTCATCGCCCTCAACACCGACCTCCAGTCGCTCCAGCAGTCCTCCGCCGACACGACGCTGCACATCGGCGCCGACGTCACGCGGGGGCTGGGCTCCGGCTCGAACCCGGATCTCGGCCGCCAGGCGGCGATGGACGACTACGACAAGATCAAGTCGGTGCTGCGCGGCGCGGACATGGTGTTCATCACCGCCGGCGCCGGCGGCGGCACCGGAACGGGCGCTGCTCCCGTGGTGGCCCGGATCGCCCGCGAGCTCGACGCGCTGACCGTCGGCATCGTCACGAAGCCGTTCGGCTTCGAGGGCTCACGGCGCATGTCGCAGGCCGAGGGCGGCGTTGCGGCGCTGGCCGAGGAAGTCGACACGCTGATCGTCGTCCCCAACAACAAGCTGCTGTCGGTGCTCGACAAGCAGACGTCGATGGTGGAGGCCTTCCGCGTCGCCGACGACGTGCTGCGCCAGGGCGTGCAGGGTGTGTCGGATCTCATCACCCTGCCGGGGTTGATCAACCTCGACTTCGCCGATGTGCGGACGATCATGTCCGACGCGGGCAACGCCCTGCTCGGCATCGGCATGGGAACGGGCGACAAGCGCGCGCTGGAGGCCGCCCAGCAGGCGGTGTCCTCGCCGCTGCTGGAGACGAGCGTCGAAGGGGCGCGATCGATCCTGCTCTCGATCACCGGCGGCAGCGATCTCTCGCTGTGGGAGGTCAACGAGGCGGCCAAGGCCGTGCAGGAGGCCGCCCATCCGGATGCCAACATCATCTTCGGCGCGATGGTCGACGAGACCCTCGGCGAGGACGAGGTCTGGATCACGGTCGTGGCGACGGGCTTCGGCGACGACCGTCCGGCCCGCCGCGAGGCGGCCCCGCTGCGCGAACCGATCGGCGAGCCCCGCGTGCATCGCGCGCGTCAGCCCGCCCGCTCCGGCGGCCGTGGCGGCACCGACGTCGACGTCCCCGAGTTCATCCCACGCTTCTAGGCGGCGCCCCGTGAGGGGCGGAAACCCCCGCGCCGGCGGCGCCCTGTGAGGGGCGTCGTCGCCGCTGGGCACCCGGTCACCGCGGAGGCGGGGGCGGATGCCCTGCGGGCCGGAGGCAACGCGGTCGATGCGACGCTGGCCGCGCTCTGCGCCGGCTTCGCCGCCGAACCCCTGCTCACCGGACTCGGCGCCGGCGGCTACATGCTCGTCTGCCCGCCCGATGGCGAGGACGTGCTGCTCGACTTCTTCGTGGAGGTGGCCGGGCGCGGCCGTGAGCACGGCGGCCGAGCGCCGCTCGTCGCCGTCGACGTCTCCTTCGGCGACGCGAGCCAGCGCTTCCACGCCGGAGCGTCCTCGGTCGGTGCGTACGGCATGCCGGCGGGGATCTGCGAGGCGCACCGCCGCTACGGGACGTTGCCGTTGCCCGACCTGGTCGCACCGGCGGTGCGCGCTGCCCGCGACGGCATCGTCGTCAACGCCCAACAGGCGTACCTCTTCGAGATCCTCGACGGCATCTACGCGCTGACGGCCGAGTCGCGGGCCACCTTCGAGATCGACGGCCGCCCGCCGCGCGTGGGGGACACCGTCCGGTACCCCGAGTTGGCCGCCGCGCTCGAGCGGCTCGCCACCGAGGGCGAGGCGCCGTTCTACACGGGTGACGTCGCGAGCGAGGTCTGCCGAGCGGTGGCCCTCGGAGGTGGTGTGCTGACCCCGCGCGACCTCGCCTCCTATGCGGTCGTCGCCCGCGAGCCGGTGCGCGTGGCCTACCGCGGACGCGAGGTGATCACGAATCCGCCGCCGTCGGCGGGCGGGATCCTCATCGCCGGGACGCTCGCCGAGCTCGACGCCGAGCCCGGGCCGCCCTCGCTGCGCAGGATGGTGACGGCGCTCGAGCACGCGCAGCGGCGGCGGACCCCCGAGTTCCTGCAGCAACTCGGCTCGACCACGCACGTGTCGGTCATCGACACGGCGGGCTGGGCCTGCTCGGCGACGGTGTCCAACGGCGAAGGGTCGGGCGTCGTGGTCGGCGGGCTGCACCTCAACAACATGATGGGAGAGGAGGACCTGTCCCCGCTGGGCTTCTTCCAGCACGCCCCCGGGACGCGACTTCCGTCGATGATGTCGCCGACGGTGGTGCGCCGGGACGGAGCCATCGAGATGTGCCTGGGCTCGGCGGGATCCAACCGCATCCGCTCAGCGGTCCTGCAGGTCATCAGCCGCGTGGTCGACGACGGGCTCGAGGCGCAGGCGGCCGTCGACGCCCCGCGCGTGCACTGGGAGAACGGTGTCGTCTACTGCGAGCCGGGCATCGATGCCGAGGCGCTCGAAGCCGACGGGCGCGAGGTTGCTCGCTTCCGTGCGCAGAACCTCTTCTTCGGGGGCGCCCAGTGCGTGGTGCGGACCTCCAACGGCGAGCTCACGGGCGCGGGCGACCCGCGCCGCGGCGGCGTGGCCGTCACGGCCTGATGGCCTCCATAGCCTCTTCCGGGTGACGCTCGCGGCCATCCGGATGAGAGCGCCCGGTCTGCTCGCGGCCGGGACCGCGCTCGTGCTGCTGGCCGGCTGCGGCGGAGAATCGGCTGATCTCTTCCAGGTCAAGCGCAGCGGCGCCGACCCCAACGCCAACGTCGATCTGGTCGTCAATGACGGCGGGACGGTCAGCTGCAACCAGGGCGAGCCGCACGCGCTGCCGGGAACGCGCCTGCTCGACGCGCGCGAGCTCGCTCGCGATCTCGAGGCCGAGGCCGCGTTGGCGATCGAGCTTCCCCCGGGTCCGGGTGCCACCCTGCGCTACGTCGTCCGGACCTCCACCGGCCGGGTCGCGTTCTCGGACACCTCGCTGAACCGCCCCGCGGCCTTCGACCGGCTCGTCGCCTTCTCGGCCGACGTGATCGAGAACGTCTGCAAGATCGAGCGGTGAAGCGCACCGCACTCTCGCTGGCCGTCGCGGTCGTGCTGGCGGATTCGGCGATCGTGACGCTGGCGCTGCCGGAGATCCTGCGCGAGCTCGAGGTCGAGGTGGGGGAGGTCGCGTGGGTGCTGATCGCGTTCAACCTCGTGCTTGCCGTCGCGGCCGTTCCGGCGGCGCGGCTCGTCCTGCGCGGGGATCCGGCGGCGTGGTGCGCAGCGGGGCTGCTCGTCTTCGCCACCGCCTCCGCGGGGTGTGCGCTCTCGACCTCCCTCGAGGCGCTGATCGCGGCGCGGGTGGCGCAGGCCGCCGGCGGGGCGGTGGTCATCGTCGGCTGCCTCGAGCTGCTGGTGGCGGTGATGGGGTCCGAGCGCGCGG
The DNA here is from genome assembly GCA_963781415.1 of uncultured Solirubrobacteraceae bacterium. GTDB lineage: Bacteria > Actinomycetota > Thermoleophilia > Solirubrobacterales > Solirubrobacteraceae > DATLGB01. The sequence goes on along the minus strand of CAWAFT010000002.1, from coordinate 735,316 downwards.
GTGCCGCGCGCTGGGCCTCGGCCGGCGTCGCCGGTGCCGCTCTCGGGCCCGTGGCCGGCGGGCTGCTCACGGAGGCCATCTCGTGGCAGTCGATCTTCGCCGTGCAGGTGCCGGCCACGCTCATCGCCGTGCCGGCGGCGCTCAGTCTGCGTCGAGGCGAGGTGCGCACGCCCGGCGACGTTGCTCCCGACCGGCCGCATGGGCTGGCAAATCTTGCCCTGGCGCTGCTGTCGGCGGCGCTCACCGCGGCGCTGTTCCTGCTGGTCCTGATGCTCGTCGAGGGCTGGCGCCGCTCGCCGGCGGTGGCCGCGCTGACCGTCACCGCCATCCCGCTCGCCGCCCTGGCCGCCCGGCCGCTGGCCCGCGCGGCCCACGCCGGAACCCGGGCAGAGTCGATCGCCGGAGCGGTGCTGATGGCGGGAGGCCTCGCGGCGCTCGCGCTTCCGCCGGGCGCCGAGCTCTTCTGGACCCTTGCGCCGCAGGCGCTGATCGGGCTCGGCCTTGGCCTCACCATCGACTCGCTGACGGCGGTCGCGCTCCGCGATCGGATCCCGCGCGCCCTGCACGGCGGGTGGACGATCGCCGCTCGGCACGCCGGGGTCGTGGCGGGGCTCGTGCTGCTGACCCCGGTCTTCACCGCCGACCTGCATGCCGCGCAGGCGCCCGCCGAGGAGGCGATCGCCGCGCTCGTCCTCGACGCGCCGCTCAGCGCCTCGGAGAAGATCACGCTCGCCGAAGGCCTCGGACGCCGACTCGAGGGCGAGCGCGGCCGGGTCCCCGATCTCGCGCCGGCTTTCGAGGCCGTCCCGGCGCCGCAGCTCGAGGCCGCCCTGAACGACGCGCTGGAGCGCGCCGCGACGCGCGCCTTTCGCGATGCCTTCCTGATCGCCGCGGCGCTCGCGGCGCTCGCCCTGTTCCCTGCGCTCTGGCTCCGGGCGCGATGAGGCTCGTGGCGGCCGCCATCGCACTCGTCGCCGTCGTGCTCGGCGTGCAGACCCTCGCGGGCGGCGGCGCGTTCGCCCCGCGAGCGGTTGCGGACCCCTGCCGCCCGCGCTCGCTGGACCCGGTCGCAGCGCGGCTCGAGCCGCTGGCCGAACGCATCGTGCTGACCGGCATCGACGAAGCGGCGTGCGCGCAGCGCAGCTCGCGTGAGCGCTACCTGCTCGATATCGCCGTCGGCGAGCCCGTCGACGCCGACGCGCTGCGCGCGGGCCTGCTGCGGGGCGCGGAGCGCATCTCGCCTCTGCCACCGGTCTCAGCCCTGCTGGGCGAGGCGCTTGACCTCACCGGGCTCCCGGGCTTTCTGAAGGCGGCCGTCAAGGCCATCCCGGATGCCGTGGTCGATGGTCTGCTCCCCACGCGCGAACTGCTGCGCCGCGCGATCGCAGAGCTCGACGTGGACGGCGTGCTGGCCGGGCTCGACGATCCGGCCGCGCTCGAACCGGCTCTGCGGTCGGCGATCCTGCGTGCAGGCCGGGATCAGATCGTCGCGTCGGTCCGCGGCCTGCTGCCCTGAGCGCCTAGAGCCGGACCTTGCCGTTCGAGCGCGCGCGAGCCTGTGCGCGCTCCATGAACTCCAGGCGCTTGAGGGCACCGCGCAGCAGCCGCAGGAGTTGCTCGGTGCGCACCGCCTCGGACCGGGTCTCGAGCAGCTGCTGTTTGGCCTCGACCGCGAACTCGACGGTGGCGGCGATCTCATAGGCCGACATGGCCAGGATCTCCACCGTGTCCGGGTCCTTGTCGGTCGCCTCCCGGATCAGCTCGGCGTAGGCGTCGTGCACCTCGGCGAGCAGGTCGGGCCCGACGTCGCTGTTGTCATCGTCGAGGAAGACCACCGCGCCCGCGGGGTAGGGCAGATCCTCGTGCCGGTCGACGATCCGGAAGGGGCGCGTCCCGCGCGCGACGAGGTTGATCCGTCCATCGTCGAAGCGCTCGAGCACGTCGGCGATCTCGCAGGCGCACCCCGTCTCGAGCAGCGTCTCGCCGTCCTCGTCGACACAGATGATCCCGAACTCCGACCGAGGCTCGGCGAGGCAGTGCTCGGCGAGCGCCTTGAAGCGATCCTCGAAGATGTGCAGTGGCACGAGTTCCGACGGCAACGCCACGAGGCGAAGCGGGAACAGCGGGAAGTCCCGCACGACGTCCATGGGACCCGAGCATACGCCGGGTCTCTAGCGTCCACGCGCATGCATCGCCGCCGCCTGCTCGACATCGCCCTCGTCGTGGGCATCCTCGACGCCGTGTTGCTCGTCGCCCTGCTCTATGTCGCGATCGGCGATCGCAACGAGTCCGCGATCTCGGTGATCGGGCCCATCCATGGTGTCGGCTTCCTGGCCCTGCTGGGGCTGACGGGGTACGGCGCCCGCGAGAACCACTGGGGCTGGTGGTACCCCGGCGTCGTGCTCGTGACCGGCGGCCCGCTGGGGACGCTGGTCGGCGACGCCCTGCTCAGGCGCCGGCCGGCTTCCGCGCGCTGACGATCAGGTTGTAGAAGATCGCCGCGGGCAATCGGCCCTCGAGCAGCGTGCGGTCGACCGCCTGCAGCGCCAGGTAGCCGCGGTAGGCGTACTGGCGCCATCCCCACGGCACCGTCTCCGGGACGGCGGAGGCCTCGAGCGTGCGGTTCGTCCAGCCGAACCAGTTGGCGAGCAGTTCCTCGCCCCGGACGTCGACGTCGTCGAGGCCGGCCCCGTCGGCGAACCCCTGCAGGCTGCGGGGATCGAAGGCGTGGACGTCGACGAACGGCTCGAGGTCGTGCCCGTTGCCGCACGGGTTGCCGTGTCCGGGATCGGCCGGCGCAGCGGTGGCGCCCACGGCGCGACGCCAGAGCGGAGCCGCACGCTGCGCACCGCGCTTGGGGTAGGCCGCGATGCGATCTCCGAGCCGGGACGGCTCGCCGGCGAAGAACAGCACGCCGCCGGGCCGCAGCACGCGCTTGAACTCGCTGAAGGCCTGCGCGAGGTCGGGCAGGTGGTGCAGGACGGCATGACCGAGCACCAGGTCGAAGGTGTTGTCCTCGAACGGGAGGTGCTCGGCGTCGGTGGCGACGGTGTCGACGCGGTCCGCGAGCCCGAGCGTGCGCGCGTTGTCTCCGAGGGTGGCGAGCATCCCCGGGGAGATGTCCAGGCAGGTGGCGCGCCTGATGACGCCCGCCTGCATGAGGTTCAGCGAGAAGTACCCGGTGCCCGCGCCGATCTCGAGCGCATGGGCGAACGGGCCGTTCGCCGCGTCGCCGAGGCCCTTGCGCAGCTTGCCGAGGACCTGGCCGCGGCCGATCTCTCCGAAGTCGATGCCCCACTTGTAGTCGTACTCGCCGGCAGCCGCGTCGTGATAGCGGGTGTTGACGTCGCGGATCGCCTCGGGGCTTGCGGGAGCGGCCATGGGGACGGTCACGTTATCGGCCTATACATTGGCGCGGCGCATGAGCCAAGAGGGTCTCTTCGAGCAACAGGACCAGCCGCCGGGCGTCCCGCCACTGGTTCTGACCGGCGAGCGCACGCTTCCGGACGTCCCCGCGGAGAACTACTGGTACCGGCGCCACCTGGTCGTCTACGAGTGGATCGCCGAGCGCGCGTGGGGCCGCCGCGTGGTCGATCTCGCCTGCGGCGAGGGCTATGGCTCGCAGGTGCTCGCGCGCACCGCCCGCTCGGTGATCGGGGTCGACGCGAACCCGGAGGCCTTCGACCACGCGCGGGCGAAGTACACCTCGCGCACCACGCGCTTCGAGCGCGGGCTCATCGACACCTGGGAGGGCGACGTCGACTGCGTCGTGTTCCTGCAGACGATCGAGCACGTCCAGGACCCTGACGCCACGCTCGCCCATGTCCGCAAGCTGATCGGACCGGGTGGCATCGCCTTCATCTCGACGCCGAACGTGCTCACGCTCGCACCGAAGGGTGCGGAGCGTTCGGGCAACCCGTGGCACGTGCACGAGTACCGCGGCGACGAGTTCCGCGAACTCTGTGAACGTCACTTCGGCCAGGTCGACCTCTTCGGTCTCTTCCACGCGCGCAAGCTCGCCTGGCACGCGCTGGCGCTCAAGCTGGGTTGGGATCGCGTCCACGCGGCCCTGCGGCTCACTCGCGTCTTCTACGACCGCTTCACGCCCGCCATCTCGGCCGGCGACTTCCGGCTGCGCCAGGGCGAGGACATGGACCGCGCGCTGGACTTCGTGGCCGTCTGCCGTCCGTGACGCAGCGGCGCCTCTCCGTCGTCCTGCACACCCACATGCCCTACGTGGAGGGCTTTGGGACGTGGCCCTTCGGCGAGGAGTGGCTGTGGGAGGCGATGGCGACGTGTTACCTGCCGCTGCTGGACGTGCTCGACGCCGCGCCGGGACGCGTGACGGTGTCACTGACGCCGGTGCTCGCCGACCAGCTCGCGGCGCCTGGGGTGAGCGAGCGCTTCGTCCAGTTCCTGAGCGGGGTCCGCGAGGAGAGTCATGCGCTCGACCTGGAGGCGCATCCCGAGGTGGCGCCGCAGATCGAGCACTCGCTGGCTCGCTACCGCGCTGCCGCGGCGACCGCAGGCGAGCGCGATCTGCTCGGCGCGCTCGCGACCCACGTGACCTGGACGAGCTCCGCGACCCACGCGGTGCTGCCGCTGCTGGCGACCGATTGGGGCCTGGATCTGCAGATCGACACGGGGCTGGCGTCGCACCGTTCGCGGTTTGGTGAGCCCGCGGGCTTCTGGCTGCCCGAGTGCGCGCACGCGCCCTGGGTGCTGGACCGCCTCGAGGGCGTCACGTGCGTCGAGCTCACCGACCACGATCACGATCCCCGCCAGGCGCTGCGCGCGCATCCGGGCCTCGTGCTCGCGCCGATCGACCGTGCACTGATCGACCTGGTCTGGGGGGCCGATGGTTATCCGTCGCGCGGCGCCTACCTGGACACCCGCCGGTACACCGAGCGGCGGCACCTCGCCTGGGCGGTCAGCGGCGAGCCGTATGACCCCGACCGCGCCCGCGAGCAGGTCGCCGCCGACGCCGCGGACTTCGTGGCGCGGGTCCCGGCCGGCTCGTCGGTGGTCGCGATCGACACCGAGCTGCTCGGGCACTGGTGGGCCGAGGGCGTCGACTGGCTCGCGGCCGTGATCGCCGAGTGCGACCGCGACGGCGTCGACCTGCGTCCGCTCGATGCGGACTACGGCCACGACGCGGTCCCCGCCGGCGAGCTCCCGATCACCTCCTGGGGGCGACCGCGCACGCTCGACACCTGGAGCGGACCGCGCGCGGCCGGTCTGGCCTGGCGCCAGCGCGCGGCCGAGCTACGGGTCGCCGCCCATCCGGAGCCCGGTCCGCGCGCCCTGCGCGAGCTCCTCGCCCTGCAGTCCTCCGACTGGGCCTTCCTCATCGCCGAGGACACGTCCGGGCCCTACCCCCGGGAGCGGGCCGACCTCCACGAGCGGTGCCTGTCAGATGCGCTGCGGGGTGGCGCGCACGCCGACCCGGGGCTGCGCAACCTCGCTCCGCTGCTGGGCGAGATCTAGCCTGACGGCGTGCTGAAGGTCACCTATCCGCCCCAGCTGCCGGTCAGCGCGCGGCGGGAGGACCTGCTCCAGGCGATCGCGGGCAATCAGGTGGTCGTGGTGGCGGGGGAGACGGGGTCGGGCAAATCGACCCAGCTCCCCAAGCTGTGCCTGGAGCTCGGGCGCGAGGCGATCGCGCACACGCAGCCGCGGCGGCTGGCGGCGCGCACGCTGGCGGAGCGGATCGCGGAGGAGCTCGACGTCGCGCTGGGGGAGGAGATCGGCTACGCGGTCCGCTTCGACGACCGCACGAGCCGGCGGACGCGGGTCCGCCTGATGACGGACGGTTTGCTGCTGGCGGAGATCACGCGCGACCGGCTGCTGCGCCGGTACGACACCGTGATCGTCGACGAGGCGCACGAGCGCAGCCTCAACGTCGACTTCCTGCTCGGCTATCTGAAGTCCATCCTGCCGCGACGGCCCGACCTGAAGGTGATCATCACCTCGGCGACGATCGATCCGCAGCGGTTCGCGGATCACTTCGGCGGGGCGCCGGTCATCGAGGTGTCGGGGAGGACCTTCCCCGTCACGACGCACTACCGGCCGCTCGACGAGCACACCGACCAGGCCGACGCGATCGCGGACGCGGTGGAATCGCTGCCGGGCGACGTGCTCGTGTTCCTCAGCGGCGAGCGCGAGATCCGCGACACCGCCGAGGTGCTCGAGGGCAGGCTGCGCGACACGGAGGTCCTGCCGCTGTACGCGCGGCTGGCGACCCAGGACCAGCACCGCGTCTTCCATCCGTCGGGTTCCACCAAGCGGGTCGTCCTGGCCACGAACGTCGCCGAGACGTCGCTCACGGTGCCGGGCATCCGGTCGGTGGTCGATCCGGGCACCGCGCGCATCAGCCGCTACTCGGCGCGCCTGAAGGTGCAGCGCCTCCCGATCGAACCGGTCAGCCAGGCCTCCGCCGATCAGCGCAAGGGCCGCTGCGGGCGCGTCGCCGAAGGCGTCTGCGTCCGCCTGTACAGCGAGGAGGACTTCGCCGAGCGCCCGCGGTTCACAGACCCCGAGATCCTGCGCACCAACCTCGCGTCGGTGTTGCTGCAGATGGCCGCCCTCGACCTCGGACCGATCGAGGAGTTCGGTTTCCTCGACCCGCCCGACGCCCGGCAGGTCCGTGACGGCGTCAACCTGCTCGTCGAGCTCGCCGCGTTCGATCCCGACCGCCGTCTGACCCCGCTCGGGCGCCAGCTCGCCCGCCTGCCGGTCGACCCGCGCATGGGGCGGATGATCGCCGAGGCCGGGCGCCGCGGTTGCGCGAGCGAGGTGATCGTGATCGCGGCAGCGCTGACGATCGTCGATCCGCGCGAGCGGCCGACCGAGGAGCGTGCCGCCGCGGATGCCCACCACCGACGCTTCGCCGACGAGACCTCCGACTTCATCGCCTACCTGAACCTGTGGCGTTACCTGCGCGAGCTGCGCCCGACGCTGAGCGGCAACGCGTTCCGCAAGCAGCTGCGCGCGGAGCACCTGCACTACCTGCGCATCCGCGAGTGGCAGGACCTCAACGGACAGTTGCGCAGCGCCGCGCGCTCCGCCCGGATCGCGCTCAACGACACTCCCGCCGAACCGCCGGAGATCCACCGGTCACTGCTCGCGGGGCTGCTCTCGCACGTCGGCCTCCGCGACCGTGCCCGGCGCGAATACCTGGGCGCGCGCGGCTCACGCTTTGCGATCTTCCCCGGGTCGGGCCTGGCCAAGAAGCAGCCCGACTGGGTGATGGCGGCCGAGCTCGTGGAGACCTCACGGCTGTGGGGCCGCGAGGCCGCGCGCATCGACGTGCGCTGGATCGAACCGCTCGCGAAGCACCTCGTCCGGCGGGAGGTGTCGGATCCGCGCTGGGACGACGGGCGCGCGCAGGTCGTGGGGACCGAGCGCGTGACGCTCTACGGGCTCCCGATCGGCTCCCGCACCGTGCCGGCCCCGGATCGCGCGCTCTTCATCCAGAAGGCGCTCATCGAGGGCGAGTGGCACGCGCGCCATCCGTTCATCGCCGAGAACGCGCGGCGCATCGCGGAGGTCGAGGCGATCGAGGAACGCACGCGGCAGCGCGGGCTGCTCGTCGAGGACGGCGTGCTGGCCGACTTCTTCGCCCAGCGCATCCCCGAGGACATCGACTCCGGGCGCGCCTTCGACCGCTGGTATCGCGAGCAGGACCCCGAACTGCTCGTGTTCCCCCGGGAGCTGTTGCGCAGCGACGCGGGTGATCCGGCCGCGGGCAGGCCGGAGACCTGGAAGCAGGGCGAGCACGTCCTGCGGCTGAGCTATCGCTACGAACCCGGGGCCGACGACGACGGGGTGACCGCGCACATCGGGCTCGCCGCGCTCGGGGAGGTGCGCGACGTGGGCTTCGACTGGCTCGTCCCGGCGCTGCGCGAGGAGCTGGTCACGGCGCTGATCCGCGGGCTGCCCAAGGACAAGCGCCGACCGTTCGCGCCGGTGCCCGACGTCGCCCGCCGTGTGACCGCCGCGCTGCGCCCGCGCAAGGGGACGCTCGTCTCGCAGGTCGCCGCCCAACTCAACCTTGACCCCGCCGACTTCTCCCTCGAAGACCTGCCGCCACACCTGCGCATGAAGTTCGCCATCGAGGACGACGACGGCGCCACGCTCGCGTTCGGCAGCGACCTGGAGGCGCTCCGGGCCCAGGTCCGGCCGCACCTGCGCTCGCGGCTCGCCGCCACGGGCGTCGAACGCTCCGGCCTGCGGGGATTCACCGCGGTCGAGCCCATCCTCGAGCTGCCCGGCATCCGGGCGTACCCGGCCCTGGTCGACGAGGGCGGCAGCGTCGGGGTCCGCGTCTTCGAGGACGCCGCCGCGCAGGCGGCCGCCCACCGGGCAGCGCTGAGCCGGCTGCTGCGGCGGCCCGTCCCCGCGCCGAAGGACCTCATCTTCGCCACCGCCGGGCCCGAGCTGCTCGACGACATCGGGCAAGCGACCGCCGACGCGCTCGTCGAGCCCGTCTTCGACGACGCGGGCTGGCAGCGCCTGCGTGCCCATGCCGCCGGCCGCTTCGACGGTCTCGCCCGTCAGACCCAGGCGCAGGTCGCGGAGGTGCTGCGCGCAGCGGCGGACGTGCGGGCGATGATGGAGCGCCGCGGGGGCGAGGCCCTGCGGGAGACCCGCCTGGATGTGGCGCGCCAGCTCGGGCGCCTGCTGCACCCCGGCTGGGTGAGCGCCGCGGGGGTGGGCCGCCTGCCCGACATCGTCCGCTACCTGCGGGCCGCCGAGCGCCGGCTCGAGCGCGCGCCGGACGCCCTGGCCGCCGACCGCGACCACATGGCGACGCTGCACGAGCTCGAGGCAATGGCGACGAGCGCCGAGGCCCGCTGGCTGCTCGAGGAGCTGCGCGTGAGCTACTTCGCTCCGGCGCTGGCCCGCGGCAAGGTGTCAGCCAAGCGGGTGCGCGCAGCGCTAGCCTCGCCAGCTTCGTTATGACAACCAGCCGAGTTCCCGGTGGCCGTGCCGCCGGGGAGCGGGGGACCCGATCAGTTGGGGCGAATCGCCGCCGTCGCGCGGTGTAGTGGTCACTTCACCACGAGCCCGTCAGCTCACCTCGTAGGCGCTGAAGTGGAGGAGTACCGGTGTCTCACCATGACCTGGCCGCCCCTGACCGGTGGCTTGAATCGCAGCGGCGTTCCCGCGGCCGCCGCTTCGCGGCAGCTCGCGCCCGCGCACGCAGACGCTTCGGGCACCGCAGCACCGTGACGCTGCTCGCCGTGATGGCGCTCGGCGCCGGCGCGGCCACGGCCGGCCAGCAGACCCAACGCGTCCAGCAGGAGCTCGGGATCGCCGCCGACGGCATCGCCGGGCCCCAGACGAAGCGGGCCGTCAAGCGGTTCCAGCGCGCGCACGGCCTCGTCGTCGATGGCATCGTCGGTCCGCAGACGCTCGCCGCGCTCGGCCTCACCGCACGACGCGCCACGCCGGCCCCGCGGTCGGCCCCGAACGCGACGCTCGCAGCGATCGCCGCCTGCGAGTCCGGGGGCGACCCGACCGCGGTCTCCTCGGACGGGCGTTACCGCGGCAAGTACCAGTTCAGCCGGCCGACCTGGCGCGCGATGGGTGGCTCCGGCGACCCGGCCGCCGCACCCGAGGCCGTCCAGGACCGCCTCGCGGCGAAGCTGTACGCCGCCCAGGGCTCGGCGCCCTGGCCCAACTGCGCCTGACCCACCCGCTGAAGTCGTCCGAACTGGGCACTACGCCCAGTTTGGGCGACTTCGGCGTCAGGCCCAGCGCATGCGGCGCGGACGCTCGCGCATCCGCAGCACGCGGACCGGCACGCCGGCGGCCACAGCGTTGGCCGGCACGTCCTTGCTCACGACCGACAGGGACCCGATGACGGCGTTGTCGCCGGTGGTCGTGCCCCGCAGGAAGCACGCGCCGTACCCGATCCAGACGTTGTGGCCGACGCGTACGTCGCGCTTGTAGATGCCCTGCTCGCGGACAGGGCGCTCCGTCTCCACCACGCCGTGATCGAAGTCGATCAGCATCACGCGGTCGGCGACGATGCACTCGCGACCGATCGAGACGTGCTGGAACGAGGAGATCGTGCACTCCTGGCCCATCACGGTCTTCGCGCCGACCTCGACGACCCCCTCGTGGGCTCGGATCTTGGTCCCGTGCCCGATCCAGCACCAGCGGCCGAGCCGCACCTTCGCGTCCTTGCCGATCTCCAGGGTCACGCCCGGCCCGATGAAGCACAGCCCGTCGGTCTCGAGCCGGCCGCGCCAGCGCAGCTTGAGCCACAGCCAGCGAGCAGCGAGCACCCCGTACTTGCGGTTGAGCATGCCGTGCGCCCGCGCGAAGCGCAGGAAGGTCAGCGGGCCGCCGTGCAACGGCGGGGGCGGCGGCCTGAGGACCCGGGCCGGTGTGGGTGCCTCCAGCAGGGTCATCCTGCGGGGATCCTATATTCGCCGCCTCATGGCGACCGATCGGTCCAAGCCGCTCATCGAGCGGTTGCTCTCCGGAGACAAGCGCGCGCTGGCCCGCGCCATCTCCCTCGTCGAAGACGACTCGCCCGACGGCTGGGAGATCGTCCGCCAGGCCTATCCGCACACCGGGAAGGCCGAGATCGTCGGGTTCACGGGCCCGCCCGGCGCCGGCAAGTCCACCCTGATCGGCGCGCTGGTCAAGCACAAGCGCGCCCAGGATCGCGACGTCGCGGTCCTGTCGATCGACCCGTCATCCCCGTTTCGCGGCGGCGCGCTGCTCGGCGATCGCATCCGCCTGACCGACCACTTCCTCGACCCGGGCGTCTTCATCCGCTCGATGGCCACGCGCGGCGCGCTCGGCGGCCTTGCCGAGGCGGCGCTCCAGGCCGCGCTGCTGATGGATGCGGCGGGCAAGGACGACGTGTTCCTCGAGACCGTGGGGGTCGGGCAGGCCGAGGTCGACGTGATCGATCACGCCGACACGATCGTCCTCGTCCTGATCCCGGGGTCGGGTGACAGCATCCAGGCGCTGAAGGCGGGCGTGATGGAGATCCCCGACGTGATCGTCGTCAACAAGGCCGACCACCCGATGACGGACACGATGGTGCGGGAGATCCGGGGCGTGCTCTCCCTCGGGGACCAAAGCGGGTGGCGCGTGCCGATCGTGCGCACGCAGGCCCACCGGGCGGAGGGCATCGAGCAGGTGGCCGAGAAGATCGCCGCCCACCGCGCCTACGTGGTCGGTGAGGGCCAGCTCTCCGAGCGCCGTCGCCGCAACCTGCTCAACGAGGTGATCGGCATCGCGACCCACCGGCTGCGGCGCGCGCTCGAGGCCTCCACGCACGAGGACGCGGAGATCGCGAAGCTGCTCGACCGGGTCGTGGCCCGCGAGCTCGACCCCGCCTCGGCCGCGTCGGCCGTCCTCACCCGCGGGGGCTTCGACGCCGCCGACGCGGCGCGCTCCGCGCAGTAGGGCCCTGGTCGCGCCGTTTCAGGCGACGGCGCGGGTGTTCCCGCGCCGCGCCTTGTGCGCGTAGAGCTCCGTATCCGCCCGCTGGAGCAGGTCGTCAGCGGTCTGGCCGGGTCCGAGCTGGGCGGCGCCGACCGTGATCGCGATCGGCCTGCCGTCCGGCGTGCGACAGGAGAGAGCCACCGTCTCGCGGACACGGGCGGCGATGTCGCAGGCCTCGCCGTAGCCGGCCTCGGGGAGCACGGCGACGAACTCGTCCCCGCCCCAGCGAAAGCACGGATCGGACAGCCGCAGCGCGGCGGTCAGGCTCTGGGCGACCTTGCGCAACAGGTCGTCGCCGGCCTGGTGGCCGTAGGTGTCGTTGATCGACTTGAAGTCGTCCAGGTCGGCCACCAGCAGCGACAGGGGCCGGACGTGGCGGCGGTGATGGCTCACCTGCGAGGCGAGTGCCTCCTCGAGGGCGCGGCGGTTCTGGAGCCCGGTCAGGGCGTCGATCCGGGCCAGCTGGGAATTGGCCCTCGCCTCGGCTCGCTGGCGTCGCACGCGGGTCATCCATCCGGCCACGATCAGCCCGAAGCACCAGATCAACAGCAGCGAACTGACGGTCGCGGCAATGAAGTCGGACCCGACCTGCTCGTACCAGGACGGCGTGCACGCGACGCCCGTCGCACAGACGAGCACCACGAAGGCCCGGCGCAGGGGGTGGACCATGCACGCGTAGACGCCGACCGTGAAGAGCAACTGCTCGAACGGGGCCCCTGCCCCGGCTGACGCGCGGTAGACGCCGACGGCGAGCAGCGAGCCGTACACGGCGGCGAGCAGCGCGTTCGGCGAGGCGGGCTGCGCGCGCCGCGTGGCGGCGACCCCGGCGACGAGGGTGGCGGCCAGAAAGAGGACGACCCCCGGCCAGCCGAGCGGGCCTGACGGCGCGGCGAGCGGAAGGGAGACCAGCGCGAACAGGCTCCCGATGAGCAGCATCGCGCCGCCGAGTCGCGTCGCGGTGTCGAGCTCCACGTTCTCGTACGGGTCTGTGCCCCCGTCGAGGGCGTCACGGATACGCGAGAGTGCCTCCCCGGCCATGCAGGATCATCGGACGGCGCGGGCGAAGCCTCCACGCCGCGCCCAGGGGGTGGACCAACGTTCCCGGCTACAGCCAGCCGGCGCGGTGCGAGGTGGCGAGGGCGATGACCGCCCACGCGCTCAGTCCCACGGTGATCGCCGCCACGAGCGCGCCGATGCGGGGGTAGGCCCGCAGGCCCCACGCCCCCAGCGCGCCGGCGGCGGGTAGGCCCGCCTCCGGGCCGAGGGACTGCCACAGCGCCGTGGCGCCGACCGCGAGCAACATGGAGCCCGTCAGACCGACCGACAGCTCGGCGTCCCGCCAGGCCGGGATCGCCCGCGCGAGCTTCTCCCGGCGCGACCGGGCCAACAGGAACGCCGTCAGGACGACCAGGACGAGCACGGGCGCTCCGATCACGGTGTCTCTCACCCCCGCCGGTCCCGGGGTGTGGCCCGCGACCGACGTCTCCAGACCGGCCAGCGTCACGACCGTCGCGCCGGCGAACTCCAGCGCGAGAAAGGCGTAGAGGCGCCGCCCGCGCCGGTAGGACCAGTAGACGAGCGCGGCGAGCACCGGGGCCGCGGGCACGGCGTAGGCGACGCCGAACCAAGGCGCGAGCGCGAGACAGCCGCCCCCACCCAGCGCGCGGAGGCGGGTCGGGTGGTCGCGGGTGAGCACGGCGCCGAGCGTTCCTGCCGTCAACAGGACGGCCGGGACAGCCGCGGTGCTCTGCGCGAGGGCGAAGCCCGCGGGAGAGAGGGCGGCCAGGGCGACGGCGCGGCCCGCCCATGGGTCAGGCGCCCACCGGCGCGCCAGCGGGGCGGCGAAGGCGAACGCGACGGTCGCGGTCGCGGCCAGGACGAGCTCGCGCGGCCAACCGGTGACGGCGTTGAGCAGGCGCGGCTCCTGTGCCACCGGTGCCACCGCGTCGAGCAGCAACGCGGCGGCCGCGTAGAGGGCGAAGAGGGCCAGCCAGGGTGTGATCCGCTCCACGCGGGCAAACTAGCTGCGTGGCGCACGTTGAACTCGGCAGGGTGGGCGACCGGTCCGTCGCCGCGACGGTCTACGGGCTCGTCGACCGTGGCGTGCGCCTGCGCCCGCGCCTGGCCGCGGAGATGGCGGGGGTGGTGCGCATCACCTTCGCCGAGGGCTTCACACCGGTGCGGCTGCACTTCGGCGCGGAGACCATCACCGTGGCCGACGACGAAGGCGGGCGTGCCGACCTCGAGGTGCAGGCCGCCCTGACGGACTTCGTCCTGTGCGTATCGGCGCCCCTCGCGGCCGGCGTGCCCAAGCCGACGAGCCGTTCCGGGCGCGCAGCCCTCGCGCGCATAGCCGACGGGCGGGTCGATTTCACGGGCTCGCTCGGGCTCGGGCGCCGGCTGCTGGCGCTCATGTCTGTCGCGCCGGAGCGCGTGTCGTCCGGATAGGGCCGCGCCGCTCATGCTCCATGAGGGTGGCGATCCGGGTCGCGAGCTCCGCGCCCCACTCGCGCTCGACGAGGTGCAGGGCGAGGTCGAGTCCTGAGGTGACGCCCCCGCAGGTGAGCAGATCGCCGTCATCGACGACGCGCGCATCGCGGTCCACGTCGGCCCCGTTGGCGGCCAGGTCGTCCAACGCCGCCCGGTGGGTCGTGGCGGCCCGGCCGTCGGTGATGCCGGCCCGGGCGAGCAGCAGCGCGCCGGTGCACACGGAGGCCATGGCCGTCCCGCCGTTGTGCAGCTCGCGCAGCCGGTCGGGCAGTCGCCCACTGTCGTACTCATCGCGCACGCCGCCGCCCTCGATCCAGCCGCCGCCCGGAACGATCACGAGGTCGGCGCCGCGATCGAGGCCCTCGGCGCAGAGCACGCGCAGGCCGTGGCCGGCGACGACCTCACCGGGGCCGTGGGCGCCGACCATGGCGACGTCGAGCCCGTCGACGGCAAGGCTTGCGTTCGAGAGGACCTCGAAGGGGCCGACGGCGTCGACCTCGTCGAAGCCGTCGAAGATGGGGATCGCGATGCGCATGGAGGGATCGTCGCCCACGGCCACCCTTGCCCGCCAGTGGCAGGAATGCCATAGTCCGAAAGGATGCAGACAATCGCTGTGCTCAGCTTCCCCGGGGTGGTCGCCTTCGACCTGGCGATTCCCTGCCACGTCTTCGGCCTCGCCGGCTATGGAGTGCTGGTCTGCGGCGAGGGGCGAGCCCGGGCGGGCGGCTTCGACGTCGTGCCCCCGCACGGCCTCGATGCCGTCGCCCGCGCGGACACCGTCCTCGTCCCCGGCGTGGAGGACCTGCGCGTGGGCTCCGCGGTGGAGCGCGCGCTGCGCGACGCCGGCCGGCGGGGCGCGCGCCTGGTCTCGATCTGCACGGGTGCCTTCGCGCTCGCCCAGGCCGGTCTGCTCGACGGGCGCCGGGCCACCACGCACTGGCACCACACCGACGAACTGCGGGCTCGCCATCCGCGCGTCGCGGTAGAGCAGGACGTTCTCTACGTCGACGACGGCGACGTGCTCACCTCTGCGGGCGTGGCCGCGGGCATCGACCTCTGCCTGCACGTCGTCCGTTGTGACCGGGGTGCGGCGGAGGCCAACCGAGTCGCCCGGAGGATGGTCGTCGCGCCCCACCGTGCCGGCGGACAGGCCCAGTTCATCGAGCGGCCGGTTCCGGTCGAGCCCGGCGCGGGGCTCGCCGCCACGCGCGCGTGGCTGCTCGAGCGCCTGCAGGAGACCGTCAGCGTCGCCGACATGGCCCGGCACGCCGGCTATTCACCGCGGACGTTCGCCCGGCGCTTTCGCGCCGAGACGGGCACCACCCCGCTGGCCTGGCTGCACGCCGAGCGCGTGCTCGCGGCCCGGCGCATGCTCGAGACGACCGACGCTCCGGTCGAGCACGTGGCCCAGGCGTGCGGCTTCGGCACCGCGACCGGGCTGCGCGAGCACTTCCGCCGCGCGGTCCGGACGACGCCGTCCGCCTACCGCGCGGTGTTCCGCGCGACCTCGACCAGCGTGCGGGTCGCGAAGCCCGAGCCGCCCTTGGCCGCGTAGGCGCGACCCGTGTCCCAGCCGACGCCCGCGATGTCGAGGTGCACCCACGGGGTGTCGCCGACGAAGCGGCGCAGGAACTCGGCGGCGACGATGCTCGAGGCCTTGCGGTCCTCGTTGGCGTTCGTGATGTCCGTCCACGCGCCCTTGATCGCGTCCGCGTACTCCTCGTCGAGCGGGAGCCGCCAGTACCGCTCGCCCGCCCGTGCGCCCGCCGCGGCGACCGTGTCCGCCCACTCGTCGTCGGAGGCGAAGAGCCCCGCGTAGGTCGAGCCGAGCGCGACGATGATCCCGCCCGTGAGCGTCGCGACGTCGATGAGACGCTCGGCGCCCATCTCGCGGGCGTGGGTGAGACAGTCCGACAGCACGAGGCGGCCCTCGGCGTCGGTGTTGATGATCTCGATCGTCGTGCCCGATCGCGCCCGGACGATGTCTCCCGGCTTGAACGCCCGGCCGTTGAGCAGGTTCTCCGTCGCTCCGATCACCGCGATCACGTTGACGGGCAGGCCGAGCCGCGCGATGGCGCCGATGCTCTCGAGCACCGCGGCGCCGCCGCTCATGTCGAACTTCATCGCCGCCATCTTCCCGGCAGGCTTGATCGAGATCCCCCCGGAGTCGAAGGTGACGGCCTTGCCGACGAAGCCCAGCGTGGGGCCGGTGGCGGTCTCCGGCGCGTAGCGCAGCGTGATGAGCTGTGGCTCCTCGTCGGAGCCCTGGGCGACGGCGGCGAAGGCTCCCATCCCGGCGTAGCGGATCTGCTCCCTACCGAGTACCTCGCACTCCAGCCCGAATTCGGCGGCCAGCTCGCGGGCTCGCGCCGCCAGCCGCATGGGCGTGAGCTCGTTGGCCGGGGCGTTGGCGAGGTCACGCGCCGCGTTCTGGGCCTCGGCCATGATCCTGGGCGCCTCGAGATCCTCCTCGGTGCGGACGGTCAGGGTTTGCAGCCGCGCGGCCGGATCGTCGTCGCGGTTGCTCTTGTAGGCGTCGTAGCGGTACTCGGCGAGGATGGTGCCCTCGACGATGCCGGCCGGCTCCGGAGCGTCCCAGACCAGCGACCGGGTGCCGAGCTCGGCAAGGCGAGCCGCGACCGTCCCCGCGAGCACCCGGGCGCGCTCGGCGTCGAAGCGATCACGGTCGCCGAGGCCGACGGAGAGCCAGCGCTTGCCCCCGGCGTGGGCGAGCGCGAGGTGCTTGAACTTCCCCTTCGCCTCGCCCTCGGCGAAACGCTCGTGGGGTTCATCGCCGTCGAAGAGGCCGACGGCCACCGTGTCCGCGTCGGTGTCCTCGGGGGCGTCGGTCGTGGCACGGACTCGCAGCATCGCCGCACAGTACCGTTCTCCAGATGCCCAAGACCGTGATTCTGAGTGCGGCCCGGACCCCTGTGGGGAAGCTGGGCGGCGGACTGTCCTCGCTGAAGGCCACCGAGCTCGGAGGCATCGCCATCAAGGCTGCCTTGGAGCGCGCGGGCGTGGACGGCAGCGAGGTCGACCACGTGGTCATGGGCACCGTCCTGCAGGCCGGACAGGGGCAGATCCCCTCGCGCCAGGCGCAGATCGAGGGCGGCATCCCCAAGGAGGTCTCCTCGGAGACGATCAACAAGGTCTGCGCGTCGGGCATCCGCGCGGTCGGCATGCTCGACCAGGCGATCCGCGCCGGCGACATGGAGGTCGGCGTCGGCGGCGGCATGGAGTCGATGTCCAACGCCCCGTACATGCTGCCCCAGGCGCGCTTCGGCTTCCGCATGGGTGACGGCAAGGCGGTCGACGCCATGCTCCACGACGGGCTCACGAATCCCTTCAGCGGCAAGCACATGGCCCACGAGGCCTCCGAGGTCGCCGCGGAATTCGAGATGACCCGGGCGGACATGGACAAGTGGTCGCTGCGCAGCCACGAGCGTGTCCTCGCCGCCACCGACGACGGCCGCCTCGACGAGGAGATCGTCCACGTCACGGTCAAGGGCCGCAAGGGCGACACCACGGTCGAGGTCGACGAGGCGCCGCGGCGCGAGGCCTCGCTCGAGGCGCTCGCCAAGCTGCCCCCGATCTTCATGAAAGACGGCTCCCACACCGCCGGCAACGCCCCCGGCGTCAACGACGGCGCGGGCGCGCTCGTCGTCGCCTCAGATGAGTGGGCGGAGGCCAACGGCAAGGAGGTCCTGGCCGAGATCGTCGCCCAGGCCGCCGTCGCCGACGACTTCCCCTACCTCGCCAAGACCCCCGCGCTCGCGGCCCAGGCCGCGCTGGAGAAGGCCGGCCTGCAGCCGTCGGACATCGACCTGTGGGAGATCAACGAGGCGTTCGCATCCGTCACGCTGAACTCGATCCGCATGCTCGGCATCGACGAGGAGCGCGTCAACGTCAACGGCGGCGCCGTGGCCATCGGCCACCCGATCGGCGCGTCCGGTGCGCGCATCCTCGGCACGCTCGTCATGGAACTGCGTCGTCGCGGCGGCGGCTACGGCTGCGCGGCGATCTGCTCGGGCGGCGGGCAGGGCGACGCCGTGATCGTGAAGGTGTGACGGAGACCCCCGGCTATGTGACCGAAGCGCCCGGTGGCGGTGCCGCCGGGCGCGGCAGGGCCGGGACCGCCGCGGTCTTCTTCGACCTCGACCGGACGCTCATCGCGGGTTCGAGCGCGTTCGAGTTCGGGCGGGCGGCCTACAAGGCGGGCATGCTCAGCCGCCGCCAGCTCGCGCGCGACGCCTGGGAGAACATCCTCTTCCGGCTCAAGGGCTCCACCGACTCGCGCACGGATGCCCTCAAGAACCGCATCGGCGAGGCCCTGGCCGGGACCCGCGTGCGCGACCTCCAGCGCCTGGCACCGACGGTGCTCGCCGGGGTGCTGCCGCGCCTGTACCCGCAGATGCTCGAGATCGCCTATCAGCATCAGGACGAGGGCCGGCCCATCTTCATCTGCACCGCGGCCTCGCAGGAGATGGCAGAGCTGATGGCCGTCGTGCTCACCTTCGACGGCGCGATCGGGTCGGTGAGCGAGGTCGTCGACGGGGCGTACACCGGTCGCGAGGGCGGCCCCTTCACCTACCGCGAGGGCAAGGCGCAGGCGATCCGCGAGCTCGCCGAGCGCGAGCAGATCGATCTCGCCGCCTCCTACGCCTACACCGACTCCGAGTCCGACCTGCCGATGCTGCGGCTCGTGGGCCACCCCGTGGCCGTCAACCCGGACGCCGAGCTGCGCCGGGTCGCGAACGCGGAGGGATGGGACATCCTCACCTTCGACCGGCTGCACCGCCGCCTGCGGCTCGCCGGCGCGCTCGCGGGCGCCGCCGTGCTCGGGGGCACGGCCGGCCCGGCCATCGCCCGCCGCGCGCGGGCCTGAGCGCGCTCAGCAGCTCTCGGCGTCCGCCGCCAGACGCTGCCGGTAGACGTCCATCTCCGCGCGGTTGAAGTCGTCGTGGGTCTGGGTGCGCAGCGCGGCGACCCGCTCGCGGTGCCAGGGCGAGGACAGGCTCTCGTTGTGGCCGATCACGTCCGCGTCGCCGATCGCGAAGCGGCACTGCAGCCAGCGGGTGAGCGCGATGGACGACCGCATCTGAGCGTCGTTGCCGAGGATCTCGGCGGCGCTGAAGCCGGCGTGCTCGATGCCGATGGCGGTGTAGTTGAGGCCGACGGTGTGGCGGCACATGATCTCCACCGGCACCACGGCGTCGATGGTCCCGTCGGTGTCGATGACGTAGTGCGCGCAGACGTTGGGCAGCTCGCCCAGCTCCGGGTCGGGGGTGTCCGGGGCGAACAGCGCGATCGCGCCGTCCGCGTCAGCGGTGGCGGTGAAGTGCTCCACGATCACCCGGGGCTCCGAGAGCCGATGGCTGTCCA
Organism: uncultured Solirubrobacteraceae bacterium; assembly: GCA_963781415.1. Classification (GTDB taxonomy): domain Bacteria; phylum Actinomycetota; class Thermoleophilia; order Solirubrobacterales; family Solirubrobacteraceae; genus DATLGB01. Next base: position 715,969 of record CAWAFT010000002.1, on the reverse strand, counting down.
GTCCGTAATGGCGCCGGGCGTAAGCGGCCATCTCCCGCCTGCGTGTCGCATCGAACGGGATGTAGGCCGGGGTGATCGGCGGCGGGGTGGCCACGCGAACGACGGGTGCCGCGGCAGCGCGGAGCGCGCGCTCGCGGTGACGGCGAGCCTCGGTCCGCTCCCGCGCCCTGGCGTGGGCGAGTGCCTCGATCTCCTCCACGGAGATCGACCGCGGCGTCGGCGCAGCGGTCGCCGTCGCCGTCGCGGGCGTGGGCGCGGGATCCCCACCGCATCCGGCTGCCGTGGCGGCGGCGATCAGAGCCAGGGCGGTGAGCACTCGGTGCACCCCGGCAGTATCGCCGCCGCCTCCGCCAGGCGGCAGCTGTCAATCTGACGCGCGTGAGCCGCCCGCTGCGCATCGACCCGATCGCCGAAGCGCGGCGCCAGTGGGAGCAGCGGTGGCCCGATGCGCCCGTCCCGGCGATGGCGGCCGTCACGAGCGTGATGCGGGCGCAACAGGTCCTGCTCGCCCATCTCAACGACGCGCTGCGCCCGTTCGGGCTGACCTTTCCGCGCTACGAGGCGCTGATGCTGCTGCTCTTCAGCCGCGCGGGCGGCCTGCCGATCGGCAAGATCAGCGAGCGGCTGCAGGTGCACCGCACGAGCGTCACCAACATCGTCGACAAGCTCGAGCGCGACGATCTCGTGCGGCGCGTGCCGCACGCCGAGGACCGCAGGGCCACCCTGGCCGAGATCACCGACGAGGGGCGGCGCGTCGCCCTCGCGGCGACGGAGGGGATGCACGCCATCGACTTCGGGCTCGGCGCGCTTTCGGCGGCCGACGCGGACGCGCTGACCGGCCTGCTGCGCAACCTGCGCGTCGCCGCGGGCGACTTCGCGGAGCCCGCCGGGGGTGCGGACGAGCCGCGGCGAGACGGCGGGAGCTGACCGCGCTCGAACGCCGCGGGGCCTAAGTGACGTCATGGCCTCACTTAGGCCCCGATCGGTGGTCACGTTCGGCGCCCCGCTCCGACCGGGTCCGGGCGGGCGTGTCACAATGCGTGGACTTCCACCTATCTTCAGGACACCATGACGACCACGACCGCCGACCTCTACGAGGAGTGGGAGCGCCGCTACACCGCGACCCCCGAGCTCGACCGCGACTTCCGCACCCTCTCGGGCGACGAGGTCAGGCCGCTCTACACGGAGGCCGACCTGCCGCCGGCGGACCAGATCGGCGTGCCCGGCCAGTACCCCTTCACCCGCGGCGTCTACCCGAGCATGTACCGCGGCCGGCTGTGGACCGTGCGGCAGTTCGCCGGATTCGGGACCGCGGAGGAGACCAACGAGCGCTTCCGCTACCTGCTCGATCACGGCCAGACCGGCCTGAGCACCGCGTTCGACATGCCCAGCCTCATGGGGCACGACTCCGATCACAAGATGTCGCTCGGCGAGGTCGGCCGGGAGGGCGTCGCCATCGACACGCCCGACGACATGGAGACGCTCTTCGCGGGCATCGACCTCGGCGAGACCAGCGTCTCCATGACCATCAACGCGCCCGCGGCGATCATGATGGCCTACTACGTCGTGGCCGCTGAGCGGGCGGGTGTCCCGCGCGACCGGCTCGCGGGCACGATCCAGGCCGACATCCTCAAGGAGTACATCGCTCAGAAGGAGTGGTGTTTCCCCGTCGATCCCGCGATGCGGTTGATGGGCGATCTGATCGAGTGGTGTTCGAAGGAGATGCCCCGCTGGCATCCGGTGTCGATCTCGGGCTACCACATCCGCGAGGCCGGATCCACGGCCGCGCAGGAGCTCGCGTTCACGCTCAAGGACGGCCTGACCTACGTCGAACAGGCGATCGAGCGCGGCCTCGACGTCGACGACTTCGCCCCCCGGCTGAGCTTCTTCTTCAACGCCCAGATCGACTTCTTCGAGGAGATCGCCAAGTACCGCGCCGCCCGCCGCATCTGGGCCCGCGAGCTCAAGGAGACCTACGGCGCGACGAACCCGAAGTCGTGGCTCATGCGCTTCCACACCCAGACCGCCGGCGTCTCACTGACCGCCCAGCAGCCGCTCAACAACATCGTCCGCACCGCCATCGAGGCGCTTGCCGGGGTCCTCGGCGGCACCCAGTCGCTGCACACCAACTCCTACGACGAGGCGCTCGCGCTGCCGTCAGAGGAGGCGGTCCGCATCGCGGTGCGCACCCAGCAGATCATCTCCCACGAGACGGGCGTGACCTCGATCATCGATCCCCTCGGCGGGTCCTACGCCGTCGAGGCCCTCACCGACGAGATGGAGCGTCAGGCGTACGCCTACTTCGAGAAGATCGACCAGCTCGGAGGGATGGTCGCCGCGGTCAAGGAGGGCTTCCCGCAGCGCGAGCTGGCCGAGTCCTCCTACGAGCTGCAGCTGCGCATCGACCGCGGCGAGCGGATCGTCGTCGGTGTGAACGAGTTCACCGAGGGCGACGACGGCGAGCTGGAGACGCTGCGCATCGATCCCGCGCTCGAGCGCAAGCAGGTCGATCGCCTGCAGGGCGTGCGCGCGCGCCGGAACGCGACCGACGTCGAGGCAGCCCTGACGCGCGTCCGGGAGGCCGGGGCGGGGGAGGAGAACCTCCTGCCCGTGTTCATCGAGGCGGCAGAGGCACACTGCTCCGAAGGGGAGATCGTGCAGGCACTGCAGGAGGTCTGGGGCTCCTATCGGGAGACCCCGGTGTTCTGAACGTCGGGTAGGTCCGCACGGGCCGGCCCCACGGACCGGGCGTGCGCAGGTCGGCGGGCGACGATGCTCTGAGCATTCGGCCATCCTGCCCGCCGGCGCGGACGTCGACATTGGCCCTCCGGCTCAACATCAGCCCTCGATGAGCGACTTCTCGGCGACCGGCACGGCCGGCCCGTACTCGACGAAGCTCCCGTGCTGCCACCCGAGGCGGTACTGACCGGGACCCATCCACGCGGCGGTGCGCCGGAAGAAGCCGTCGCCGTCGGTGAGGAACGCGCCCGAGGCCTCGTCACAGGTGTCGCCGATCGTGGGCACGGGCTCCCACAGCTCGGCTCCCGGTGCGCGCCGCTCGATGCGGACGATGCGACGGCCGGTGCCCGGGCGCACCCCGCCGAACAGCACCAGGCCGCGTGACCCGTCCGGTGCGTCCGCCGCCGAGGCGAAGAAGGGCAGCTTGAAGGACAGCGCGGCCGGCTTGGCCTCGCCGTTGGCGTAGAACAGACCGGTCTGGTAGTCGCGGCCCGGCCGGTTGCGCGGGAAGCGGATGTCGCGCAGCAAGAACTGGGCGAACATGCGCACGGACGGCTGGGTGTGAGCCAGGTAGGTGGCCCAGCTCAGGTAGCGCGCCTGCTGCTCGGGGGTGAAGCGCGCATGGGGATCCGGCGGACGGGTCTCGTAGCCGTACTCCGTCACGTACACGGGCCACTCGGAGTCGGTCCTGCCCTGGTGGTAGAGCTGCGACAGGAGCAGCTCGAGGCGGTCCAGATCGGCGAGGTAGATGTCATCGGGGTCGCGCGCGCCGACCCCCGGAGCGACGCCGACGGAGTAGGGATGCATCGCGAAGCCGTCGGCGTGCAGCACGCCGGCTCCCCGGCACTCCTTGACGCGCAGCGGAGCCAGCCGCCGGTTCACGCAGGCCAGCGTGCGCAGGAACTCCATCGGCGCGACGGCGCCCCGGCCGCGGTGGCTCGAGCCCGCGGCGGCAAGACCGCCGATCAGGACCCGGTTGGCCCGGTCGGCCGCCTTGATCTGCGCGTAGGCCTGCTCGTGCATGGGCCGGTAGAGGTGGGGTGAATACGCCCGGAAGCCGTGCTTCGTCCGTCGCCACTGCGGCTGCAGGAAGAACGGGAAGTTCGGCTCGTTCCAGGTCGTGTAGAGCTTGACCGCCGGCAGCTTGAGGACGACCCCGGCGGCCGGGTCGGTGAAGTGACCCGAGTAGCGGCGGGCGACGGCCCCGGCGAACTCCCCGAACGCCTTGGCGTCCGGCGCCCGGCGGTGGCGATCGCGGTTGGGCGACCCGCGCCGGACGGCCCAGCGAGGCGCCCAGAAGGCAAGGTCGAGCTGGACGTCGAGACCCTCGGCCGTGACCGCGCGGACCGCGCGGTCGAGCGCGCGGAAATGCTCCTGCGGGTACGACCGGGTGTCGGTGGCGTCGAAGTCGGGGCGCTTTGCGGAGTGGGCACCGGGCGCCAGCACCGACCACCCGGCGGTGATGCGCACGCGGTCGGCACCGAGCTGCTGAATCTGAGCTGCGGCGCGGCGGACAGCCCCGTCCGAGCGGTGCAACAGCGTCGCGTCGTCCTGGATCGTGGTCTCGACCGGATGTGCGCCCATGCCGGTGCCGGCGAGGAGGATCGCCGCAAGTGAGCATCCGAGCAAGCCCCCCACAGCCCGCGAAGATATCCTGCCCGCCATGGCCGAGCAACGGAAGATCCGCGTCGTCGTCGCCAAACCCGGCCTCGACGGACATGACCGCGGTGCGAAGATCATCGCGCGCGCCCTTCGCGACGCCGGCATGGAGGTGGTCTACACCGGTCTGCACCAGACGCCGGAGCAGATCGTCGAGACCGCGCTGCAGGAGGATGCGGACGCCATCGGCCTCTCCATCCTCTCCGGCGCGCACATGACGCTGGTCCCCAAGATCGTCGAGCTGCTCAACGAGCAGGACGCCGGCGAGATCGTCGTCGTCGTCGGCGGGACGATCCCCAATCAGGACATCCCCGAGCTCAAGGAGCTCGGGGTCGCCGAGGTCTTCACCCCCGGCGCGCCGACCCAGTCGATCATCGACTTCATCAACGAGAACGTCGGCGACGCCCGCTCCACCGCCTGAGGGCTCCGGGGTGCGCGAGGTCGTCCTCGCGCACGTCACGGACCCGCACTTCGGCCGCGCCGATCCGGCGGCGGTGGCGGCCCTCACCGCGGCGATCCGGGCCCTGCGCCCCGACGTCGTCCTCGCCGGCGGCGACCTCACCCAGCGCGCGCGCCGGGGCCAGTTCCGTGAGGCCCGCGCGTTCCTCGACGGGCTCGGAGCGCCATGGCTCGCGGTCCCGGGCAACCACGACGTCCCGCTGTACAACCTGGTGCTGCGGGTCTTCGGCCCGCTGTGGCGCTACCACCGCTCCATCAGCGCGGAGCGGGCGCCGCTGCACGCCGCACCGGGACTGCGCGTGCTCGGGCTGGACTCGACGCGACGCAAGGTCGTCGGGCGCCTGGTGCCGGAGCGGATCGCGCAGATCGCCCGCCTCGCCGAGGGTGACCCCGCCGACCTGCGCGTGCTCGTCACCCATCACCCGCTCGTCCGGCGGCCGATGGAGGGCGCGCGCGCCGCGCTGGAGGCGGCCGAACGGGCAGGCGTCGACCTCGCGCTGGCCGGCCATCACCACCAGGCGCACGTGACCCCGGCGTCCGTGCTGTGTGTCGAGGGGCCGAGCCCGAGCCACTGCCTGGAGCCCGTGCGGGGCTTCTTCGTCATCCGCGGACGGAGGGACGAGATCGCGGTCGAACTGTGGTCCTGGGACGGCATCGCGTTCGCGCCCGGTCAGGTGCAGACCTTCCCCCGGCGTAACCACGGGGAACGTCAGCGGTAGGATGGGCGCAGCGTCCCCTCCCGATTGACTGGTCAGTCAAGAACCTCGGCAGGGACCCACCATCAAGGAGAAGCCCGTGAAGATCTGCGTCCTGGTCAAAGAGGTTCCGGACGCCGCCGTCCAGAAGCGACTGACGAACGGTCGGATGGACCGCGGCGGGGAGAAGAACCTCAACCCGTACGACACCCACGCCATCGAAGAGGCCGTGCGGATCAAGGAGGCGGGCAACGTCTCCGTCGACGAGGTCGTCGCCGTCTCGATGGGCCCGGAGTCCGCCGACCGCGCGATCCGCAAGGCGATCTCGCTCGGCGTCGACCGCGCCGTCCACCTCTGCGACGACGCTGTGGCCGGCTCTGACGTCGCCGCCACCGGCCTCGCCCTGGCCAAGACGCTCGAGCGCGAGAGCCCCGACCTCGTCCTGCTCGGCCAGCAGTCCGACGACGGCGAGTGCTACACGATCGGCGCCGTCGTGGCCGACCACCTCAAGATGCCCTCGCTCACGCAGGTCATCGCGATGGAGGTCACCGAGGCCGGCCTCAAGTGCGAGCGCCAGGCCGAGTACGGCTACGACACCGTCGAGATCTCGACCCCGGCCGTCATCTCCGTCGGTGACGCCATCAACGAGCCGCGCTACCCGTCGCTGAAGGCGATCATGGGCGCCAAGAAGAAGCCCGTCGACAAGGTCACGATCTCCGACGTCGGCCTCGAGGCCTCCCAGGTCGGCGAGGAGGGCTCCAAGGCCCGCTGGTACGAGGCGCACGATCCTCCGCAGAAGGCAGCCGGCGAGATCATCGAGGACGAGGACACCAACGAGACGGTTGAGCGGATCATCGCTTGGCTCGACGAGAGGAAGCTGATCTAGATGGCCGACATCCTGGTCTACGCCCTCCATTACGAGGGCTCCATCAACAAGAACTCGCTCGGCGCGGTGTCCGAGGCGGCAAAGCTCGCCTCCGAGATCGGCGGCGAGGCGCACGCGATCATGGTCGGTGAGTCCATTCCGGACGACCTGGCCGCTTCGCTCGGCGCCTACGGCGCGAGCAAGGTGTTCCGCGTCGAGGGGCCCGAGGGTCTCGCGCAGCCTGTCGTCGACGCGATGGCCAAGGTCATCGACGACCACGGCCACGGCTACGCGCTGTTCGGCGGCGGTCTGCTCGGCTTCGAGATCGGGGCGGGCCTGGCCGCGCGCAAGGGCGCCGGCGTGGTCATGGAGGTCACCAACGTCAAGGTCGACTCCGGCAAGCTCGTGTCCGAGCGTCCCGTGCTGGGTGACTCGTCGATCTCGCAGGTCCGCTACGAGGGCGACCTCGGCATCATCATCGGCCGGCTCAACGCCTTCGAGGCCAACGAGTCGGGCGGCACGGCATCCGTCGAGGACGTCACCGTCGACTTCTCGGAGTTCTCCGTGCGCTCGAAGATGGTCCAGCGCGGCGAGCAGCGCGGCGCCGACGTCAACATCGAGGACGCGAAGATCCTCGTCGCCGGCGGCCGCGGCCTCGGCAAGGCCGAGGGCTTCGAGCAGCTCGAATCGCTCGCTGCGGCCATGGGCGGCGCGGTTGCCGCCACGCGCGCCGTGGTGGATGCGGGCTGGTTCCCCTACGCGGGGCAGATCGGCCAGACGGGCAAGACCGTCGCGCCGAAGCTGTACCTGGCCGCCGGCATCTCCGGCGCCATCCAGCACAAGGTGGGCATGCAGTCCTCGGAGAACATCGTGGCGATCAACAAGGATTCGAACGCCCCGATCTTCGAGTTCAGTGACCTGGGCATCGTGGGCGACCTCAACAAGATCGTCCCGAAGCTGACCGAGGCCGTGAAGGCCAAGAAGGGCTAGGTAACCGACATGGCTTCGTCCAACGGAAACGGCAAGCACGCACCGCTCGACTTCGCTCCGGACGTCGATTCGCGCGCGGAGTTCATCAAGCGCGAGGTGGATCCGGAGGACGAGATCATCGAGGTGGGCGTGGCGATCGTCGGCGGGGGAACCGCCGGCCTCGCCACGGCCAACCGCCTCCTGCAGCTGCTCGGGGACGACCCTGAGTTGATGGAGTCGCTCGGGGAGGTCCCCGTCGCGGTCATCGAGAAGGCCAAGACCTGCGGCGGGCACAACCTGTCGGGCGCCGTCATGCGCCCCGAGCCGCTCGAGCGGCTCTTCCCGGACATGACGCGCGAGGGGTGGCGCAAGCAGGGCTTCGCGCACGGCGAGGTCAAGAAGGAGTCGGTCTATCTCACGCCGACCAAGAAGTCCAAGATCCCGCTGAAGCCGATCCCGCCGAACTTCAAGAACCACGGCAACGAGGTCATCTCGGTGTCGGCGCTCGCCCGCTACCAGCAGGAGCAGGCCGAGGAGGGCGGCGCGTACATCCTCACCGAGACCGCGGCCACGCAGCTGCTGGTCGAGGACGGTGTGGTGCGCGGCGTGCGAACGGGCGACAAGGGCCGCGGGAAGGACGGCGAGCCACTCGGCAACTTCGAGCCCGGCACGGATGTCACCGCCAAGGTGACCGTCCTGGCCGAGGGCTGCTGGGGCCACCTCACCGGTGCGGCGATCAAGGAGTTCGGACTGTCGGAGGATCGCGAGCCGCAGGTCTGGGAGCTCGGCGTCAAAGAGGTCTGGAAGGTCCCGAAGCCGCTCGACCGCGTCATCCACACGGTCGGTCCATGGCCGCTGAAGCTGTCGGCCAAGTACGGCCACACCGGCGGCACCTGGATCTACCCGATGAAGGACGAGAAGACGGGCGACGACCTGGTCTCGATCGGCGTGGTGGTCGACCTCGACTACAACGACGCGACGACCTCGGTCCACGACCTGCTCCAGCTGTTCAAGACCCACCCTCTCGTCAAGAAGATCCTCGAGGGCGGCGAGCGCGTGGCCTGGGGTGCCAAGGCGCTGCCCGGGCGGCGGCTACTGGTCGATGCCCAAGCCGTCCATGCCGGGCGCGCTGCTGGTCGGCGATGCCGGCGGCATGGTCGACACGATCGCGCTGAAGGGCGTCCACCACTGCATCCAGTCGGGCATCGATGCCGCCGAGGCGATCTACGCCGCGCTGAAGGCGGGCTCGACGGACCTGTCCGCCTACGACGAGGCGATCGAGGACGGCCCGGTGGGCCAGGAGCTCTACAAGGTGCGCAACGCGCGCCAGCCCATGGCCCTGAAGGGCTTCATCAAGGGCGCGCCGCTGTCAAACCTCGCCGTGGCGACCAAGGGCCGGCTGCCGTTCGGCAAGCTCTCGTGGCACCGCGACGATGCGGCCGAGATGTTCATCGGCGACACCGCCGACAGGTATCCGAAGCCCGACGGGAAGTACACGTTCGACAAGCTCTCGAGCGTCTACATCACCGGTAACGCGACCCGCGACGATGCCCCGAACCACATCCGGCTGCAGAAGCACGTACCGCGCGAGATCGCGGAGACGTGGAAGTGGATGTGCCCGGCGGGCGTGTACGAGATCCCCGACGACGCACCCACGGAGGGCGACGTCGACGTGATCGTCAACTACACCAACTGCGTGCAGTGCGGGGCGATCACGGCCAAGGGCGGCCGTCTCACCACGCCCGAGGGCGGCGACGGACCGCTCTACCAGATCACCTGAGTTTGCAATTCGCCAAGTGCGATGAGAGGGTCGATCGCATGCGAACGCTGCGTGCGGTCCCCTGCATCCTCATTCTGGTCGTAGCCCTGGTGCCGGCGACATCGGCCGAGGCGGCCACCGACACCATCTCGACCGTCGCCGGCGGGGGCGCGGTGCTCGGCGACGGTGGCCCGGCGACCTCGGCAAAGCTCGACGCCGCAGCCGACATCGCCGCGCTGCCGGCCGGCGGCTACCTGATCGCCGACTTCTCCCAACACCGCGTTCGCAAGGTCGCGCCGGACGGCACGATCTCCACGGTGGCCGGCACCGGCGCCGCGGGCTTCTCGGGCGACGCGGGGCCGGCGACGAGCGCCCAGCTCAGCGGCCCGGTCGCGATAGCGCTCCAGCCTGACGGCGGCTATCTGATCGTCGACCGCGGCAACCAGCGGGTGCGTAGGGTCGATCCCGCCGGGATCATCACGACCGTGGTCGGGACTGGCGCGACGGGCTCGACCGGCGACGGCGGTCCGGCGACCGCGGCGACGCTCAACACCCCGCGCGCGGTGGCGGTATTTCCCGACAACGCGTTCCTGATCGCCTCTGAGGGGTCGGACAACGTCCGGCGCGTGAGCGCTGCCGGGACGATCACCACCGTCGCCGGCGGCGGGGCAGCGACCGGCGACGGAGGCGCCGCAACGTCTGCGCTCCTCGTCAACCCCGCTGGTCTGGCCGTCCGCGACAACGGCAGCTTCCTCGTCTCGGAGTTCAGTGCGGACCGGGTCCGCAGCGTCAGCGCCGGCGGAACGATCACGACGGTGTTCGGCACCGGTGCCTCATTGAGCGCGGGGGACGGTGGCCCGGCCGCCGCGGCCTCGGTGGACGGTCCGGTCGGCCTCGAGCTGACCCCCGGCGGCGGCTTCGTCGTCGCCGAACAGAACAGGCACCGCGTGCGATGGGTCAACGCCGGCGGCAAGGTCACGACCATCGCCGGCACCGGCGTCCCGGGCTTCTCCGGCGACGGCGGCCCGGCGACCGCGGCCCAGCTCAACAGCCCGGCCGGCGTCGCGCTGCCCGCCGGCGGCGACGGTCTTCTGATCGCCGAGTTCTCCGGTGACCGCGTTCGCTTCGCCGACGTCGATCTGATCGGTGGCTCACCTGGTCCGACGGGGCCGGCCTGCGTCCTGCCGGTCCTGCCGGTCCTGCCGGTCCTGCCGGTCCTGCGGGTGCCGACGGCTCGACCGGTCCTGCCGGCCCGTCTGGCCCGTCCGGTCCTGCTGGCCCTGCCGGTCCTGCCGGTCCTGCCGGTCCGTCGGGTCCCTCGGGGCCGCAGGGCGCGGGTGGTCTTGCGGGACCGGCCGGCCCGCAGGGCTCGGTGGGACCAGTCGGGCCCGTGAGCCGTGTCACGTGCAAGGTCAAGAAGCCCAAGAAGCGGGTGGCGAAGAAGATCAAGGTCAAGTGCAATGTCAAGGTCGCGAAGGCAGCGACGGCGCGGCTGACCCACCGCGGCCGCACCGTGGCCGTGCGCCGCGTGAAAGCGGGCGCGCGAACGCTCGTGTTCCGGGTGCGCGGTGGCTCGCGCGGGACGTTCCGGTTGCGCATGGACTGACACACCTCGCGCTCGCCGACGCAACTTCTGCCTCCTCCGAAACGTTAGGTGGGGGCCGTGCGTCTGCTTTTTGCCCTGTTCGTGTTCATGCTCGCCGGTTCTGCGACCGCGCAGGCAGCGTCTCTTCGTGCCGCTGACCGCAACTCGTCCGCGCGACTGCTGACGTGCGACGTGCAGGAGCGCTCCGCGGTCTTTCAGGGCAACATGCGTGCCTTCGGGCGCGCGGTCGGGCTCTCGATGCGTTTCACGCTGCAGGTGCGTGACCTCTCCAACCCGGTGTGGCGCAAGGTCGAGGCGCCCAACTTCGGCGTCTGGCTCGAGGCGGCCGAAGGCAAGTCGCGCTACGTCTACGACAAGGAGGTCGAGAATCTCCAGGCCGGCGCGGACTACCGGGCGGTCGTCCGGTTCCGCTGGCGCGACGCCGACGGTGCGAAGGTCGCCCGCGCTCGCGCGCGCACCCGCGCCTGCCGTCAGCCCGACACGCGTCCGAACCTGCTCGCCACCCGCATCACCGCGAGCTCCGGCTCCAGGGAGGACACCCGCTTCTACGCCGTCCGCGTCGTCAACGAGGGCAACGGCGTCGCCGCCCCCTTCTCCACCGACCTCATCGTGGCGGGAACCCCGCTGGACGACGAGGTGCTCGAGGAGCCGCTGGCACCCGGCCAGGTCGAGGTCTTCGAGTTCGAAGGGCCGGTGTGCAAGCTTGGCGACACGATCACGGCGACCGTCGACAGCCTGACGGAGGTCGACGAGTCCGACGAGACCGACAATCGGCTCACGGTGCCGTGTCCGCCTCGCGGTCGTACCGCCTAAGCTCAGTGGTTCGATGAAGACAGAGATTCACCCCGATTACGTCGAAGCCCACGTGCGCTGCACCTGCGGCAACGAATTCAACACGCGCTCGACCAAGTCCGAGATCAGCGTCGAGATCTGCTCGAACTGCCATCCGTTCTACACGGGGCGGCAGAAGCTCGTCGACACCGGCGGGCGCGTCGAGCGCTTCCAGCGCCGCGCGGCCAAGCGCTCCGGCGCCGGCTCCGGCAGCTGAGGCTCAGCGCCCCTTCTGCCGATACCCGTCGGGTGAGCGACCAGATCAGCGTTCCCCGCGGGCCGGCAGTCGTACAGCGCGACGCGCCCGTGGGCGGCCAGGCCGTCCTCGAGGGCGTCATGATGCGCGGCGTCGGCCACTGGGCGGTCGCGGTACGCAAGCCGGTCGCCGCCGACCGTGATGACGAGGGCCAGGTCGACCCGCTGAAGGGAGCCCACGGCGAGATCGCCGTCGAGACCTTCGCGTTCGAGCCCTGGAACCGCCGCAACCGCGCGCTGCGCTGGCCGGTCATCCGGGGCGTGGTCGCCCTGGTGGAATCGTTGTCGATGGGCGTCAAGGCGCTCGGCATCTCCGCCAACGCCCAGTTGCCCGAGGACGAGGAGCCGATCTCGGGCGGTATGTGGGTCGGGACGGTGATCGCCGGCTTCGCGCTCGCGATCGGGCTCTTCTTCCTGGTCCCGGTCGGGCTCACGTCGCTCATCAAGGACTGGCTGGACTCGTCCGTGCTGTTCTGGCTCGTCGAGGGTCTCGTCCGCACGGCCATCTTCCTCGGATACCTCGTGCTGATCGCCCGCCTGAAGGATCTGCGGCGCGTGTTCGAGTACCACGGCGCCGAGCACAAGACGATCGCCTGTTACGAGGCGGGTCTCGACCTCACGCCGGAGAACGCACAGCAGTTCTCGCGCCTGCATCCGCGGTGCGGGACGAGCTTCCTGCTGATCGTGATGATCGTCGCCATCTTCGTCTTCGCCCCGATCGGGCTGCCGGCCTGGTACCTCCTGGTGGCCACCAGGATCCTGGGCATCCCGCTCATCACCGGGCTCTCCTTCGAGGTGATCAAGTTCGCCGGGCGCAACCGCAACAAGCGCTGGGTGCAGAGCATCATCTGGCCGGGCATGCAGCTCCAGAAGCTCACCACGCGCGAGCCCGACCATGACCAGCTCGCTGTCGCCATCGCCGCGATGGAGTCCGTGCTCGAGCGTGAGGATCCGCGCGCGGCGAGCGCAGATGCGCGCGTCGGCATGGAAGTCGTCGCGTGATGGGTGGTCAGCTCTGGGCGGAGTCCAGGAGCGCCTGCAAGGCGGGACCGGAGAGGTCAGGCTTCGAGATGAACCCGAGCGCGGGACTGCCGGCCACGCGATCGCCGTAGTCGGCGGCGGTGCGGCTCGACACGAGTACCACCGCGGGCGAGGAAGGCCAGCGGTGCAGCGCGTCGGCGATCGCGAATCCGTCCGCATCGGGCAGCTGAACGTCGAGCAGCACCACGTCGGGGGCAAGCGCGCTGACGGACTCCAGCGCGCCGGCACCTGTCGCCGTCTCCCCGGCGATGCCGAAGCCGGCCTCCCGGAGCAGGGCCCGCGCAACGCGGCGGAAGCCCGCATGGTCGTCGACGATGAGCACCGTCGTCATGTGCCCACTCTGCCGCTTCGGGTTCGTGCGAGCAACCGTCTCCGGCACCGTCCGACGGTTAGCGGGTCCCGACGCCCGGGGCGTCAATGCGTCCGCGCAGGCAGCGCGCAGGGAATCCGGGCCCGCAGGGTCGTCCCGCTGCCGGGAGAGCTGTCGACACCGAACGTCCCGGCGAACGCTTCGACCCGATCTTGGAGGCCCCGCAGCCCCGAGCCCGAGTGCGCCCGCGCCCCGCCGACGCCGTCATCCGCGACCTCCACGAACAGCTCGCCGTCCGTATGCGCGGCGCGCACCCGAACGTGGCTCGCCTGCGCGTGCTTGGCGACGTTGCTCAACGCCTCGGCTACCAGGAAGTAGGCCGCGGCTTCGACCGCGGCGGGCAGCCGCCCCTCAGGCACCTGCACGAGCGTGACCGGGACAGCCGAGCGCAGCGCCAGCGACTCGAGCGCCGCGGCGAGGCCTTCGTCCTCGAGCAGCCGGGGATGCAGCCCGCGAGCGAGCTCGCGCAGCTCCTCGATCGCGGAACCGACGTCATCAGCCATGTTGCTGAGCGTCTCCCGTAGTACCGGATCGACGGTGTCGCCGAGCCGGGCCTCGGCGAGGCGAAGGCCGAGGGCGAGTGAGATGAGCCGCTGCTGGGCGCCATCGTGGAGGTCGCGCTCCACCTTCTGCCGCGCCTCGTCGGCAGCGGTCACGATCCTGGCGCGCGACTCGCGCACCTCCTCGAGCTGGCGGTGGACCTCGGCCTGCAGCTGCTCGTTGAGGTCGGCGAACGCCTGCCGTTCGCCCAGGCCGGTGACCATGCGGTTGAAGCTGTCGGCGAGCACGAGATGCTCGTCGGTGCTCGCCAGCGGGACCCGGACGGTCAGATCGCCGGCCGTGACCGCTCGCGTCCCGCGCAGCAGGTCCCGCACGGGCCCGGACATCCGCTCCACGATCACCTGGCCGATCAACGCTGCGAACACCCCGGTGACGAGTCCCCCCACCAGGAAGCTCTTGGCGAACGCGTCCGCGCCGCCGCCCTCCGGCGCCAGCAGGCCTGCGGTGAGGATGGCGGGCGGGAAGATCAGGAGAAAGAGCTCACCCGTGATCCGGCGGTCCATGTCCACGCCGAGATGGGAAGGCTGGAAGTCTCGCGGCAGCGCCTGGTCGATCTCGGTGCGGATGGGCCGTAGGAAGATGTCGAGCAGGACCAGCGCGAAGGAGGCACACCCGAGGTTGAGGATGACCATCCCGGCCAGCAGCATCCCCAGCACGACGAGGTCGAGCTCGGCGCTCGCGATGGCGAACGTGAGCAGCGGAGCGGTGATGGCGCCGATGATCAGCATCGAGCGCAGCACGAGCCGAGCCGGCAGACCGGCCAGCCCGTTCCAGGCCTCGATGGCCTGATCCCCGGTCCCGCCGCCTCCCAGCCAGTCGATGATCCCCGGCTCCTTGCGCGAGGAGACAGCCGCAGAGACCATCAGCCCGACGACCGGACCTGACTCGCCGCAGAGCAAGAACAGCCGGAACTCGTCCGTGCTGAGCCCGAAGTAGCGCGCGAAGATCCAGACGGACGCTCCGGTGTAGCCGACGATGACGGTGACGAGCACACCGACGAACAGAGCGACGTAGCCGAGAGTTGAGCGCCGGTACGCGCGCGCGAGAACCCCTGCCATGGGCCAACGGTATCTCAAGCGCCGCGGTCCGCTACACATTACGGTGTGAGCCCGGCGTTCTCGCCCCCGTCCGCCCGCCGATGAACCTGCGCAACTGCGCCCTGGGACCGCTCCTGGACCTTGCCGCCATCCCGGCGTTCGCCCGGCTGAGCAACGCCAAGAGCACAACACAGCCCGGACTGCCCGACTCCCCGCGGTTCCGGCCGCTCGGTGCGCGGCGCCGCTACGGCGCCGTGCACTTCAACGTCGTGATCCCGGACCTTCCAGAGCCGCACCGCTACTTCGCCTGCATGGTCGTCATGGGGCAGTCGGGCATTCGCGTCTTCGACGCCGACCACGCCGTCGTGGGCACCCCGCGGGACACGGCCACGGTCGCCACCGGTACCGCCGCCACCGCGCCCGAGTCCTTCCGTTCGCACTCCATCGCTGACGACTGCGTGTTGCGTGACGACGGTTCGCTGCTGCGCTTCGGGGATCAGCTCGAGATCCGCGGCACGTTTCCAGCGTTCACCGTCGAGGCGCGCGGGCCGGAGTTCGCACTCGACCTCGAGCTGGCCTGCACCGACGAGATCACCTGGTTCATGCGCAGTCCGCTCTACGACCATGTCGGCATCCCGGCGCGGTACTCCGGCACTTTGACCTGGCGGGGCGAGCGCCGGCGGGTGTCGGGGCTGTGCTCGTTCGAGCACGCGCAGGCGTTCAGCGCGATCTCGCTGCTGGACCGCCCGGTGCCGGAGCGGCTGAAGCTGCCCGTCGATCTCTTCGTGTACCAGGTGCTCAAGCTCGATCCGAACACCCTGCTGCTGTTGACCTACGTTCTCGCCGAGGGCCGCCCGCTGCTCACCAGCGCGTTCGTGAAGGAGATCGGCGGGGAGCAGTCGAGCCGGTTCGACGGGATCGAGTGCGAACTGCTCGAGGCGACGGACGTGCCGCTCGTCGCCCCCGATGGTCGCCGCACCACGATGCCACGGGCCTACCGCTGGCGATTCGGCGACGCCGAGCAGGACGGGCTCGCCCTCGAGCTGACCCCGGACACACCGCTGATCTATGGGGTCGGATCGGGCTGGATGGGCGGGGCCTCATTCGAGGGCCGCTTCCGCGGGGCAGATATCGCCGGCACCGCGTACATCGAGCATGCGGACCGACGGGCGCCCGCGTGATGCGGATCGTGATCGCCGACGACGAGGCGCTGATTCGTCAGGGGCTGACCAGCCTGCTGCCCGAGCTCGGGTTTCAGGTCGTGGGAACCGCCGCGACGGCCGATGCCGCTCTGCGCGAGGTCCGGACGCACCGTCCCGATGTCCTGATCACGGACATCCGCATGCCGCCGCTGCACAAGGACGAGGGCCTGCGCCTCGCGGAGTCGCTTTTCGCGGCGGCGCCCGACGTCGGCGTCGTGGTGCTGTCGCAGCACCTCGAGTCGGCGTACGCCATGCGCCTGCTGAGCAAACGCAGGCGAGGCGTCGGCTACCTGCTCAAGTCTCGCGTCGGCGACGTGAAGGTCCTCGCTGACGCGATCCGGCGCGTGGGGACGGGCGGAGCGGCCGTCGACCCGCGCGTGGTCGAGTTGCTCGTCAACCGCAAGCGCGCCGATGACCCGCTCGCCGATCTCTCCCCCCGCCAGCGCGAGACACTCGCGCTGATGGCGGAGGGGTGCTCCAACGAGGCGATCTCCGAGCGGCTCGTGCTGAGTTCGAAGACCGTCGAATCCCATATCCGGGCGATCTTCGACAAGCTCGGCCTGCCTCCGGCCCGCGACGACAGCCGCCGGGTGCTCGCGGTGCTCACCTACCTGCGCGCGACGTCCTGAGCGGCGGCGGTCACGGCCGCCGGGGTGAACATCGGTGTGCGCACCGAAATCGCACCGTCTGAGTTGCCGATCGCTGCCTCTCGCATCACAGTGAACAGATGACCACCCTGCTCATCGTCGACGATCACGCGGGCTTCCGCCGGATCGCGCGGATGCTGCTCGAGCAGGCCGGGTTCGAGGTCATCGGGGAGACAGCCACGAGCGCAGCGGCCACCTCTGCCGTCCGTGCCCTGCACCCGGACGTGATGCTGCTCGACGTCCAGCTGCCCGACATCAGCGGGTTCGAGACCGCCAAAGCGCTACAGGCCGAGGAGCGGCCGCCCCGCATCGTGCTCATCTCGAGTCGCACGGCCGCTGACTACGCGGGCGCCATCGAGGGCAGTCCAGCCCTCGGGTTCATCACGAAGAGCGAGCTGACCGGCCCGCGCCTGACCGCTTTGCTGAGGGTCGGGTCTCGGCACCGGACATAGACTCGACGGGCAATGATCGAATCGCTCGTCGAGCAGATCGAGGCGCGCTACGCCGAGGTGCAGCGCCAGATGTCGGATCCCGACGTGATCGGGGACCGCAATCGCCTGGCGGCCGCCGGGCGTGAGTTCCGCACGCTCGAGACAGCCAACCGGCTGGCGCAGTTGTGGCGACGCGCGCAGGACGACGCGGCAGGCGCGCAGGAGCTCCTGGCCGAGGCGGACGACCCAGAGGTCCGCGAGATGCTCGAGACGGCGCGAGATCGGATCGCCGAGCTCGAGGAGGAGATCCGCCTCGCCATGGTGGACCCCGATCCCAACGACGCGAAGAACGTCATCGTGGAGATCCGCGCCGGGACCGGGGGGGACGAGGCCGGCCTGTGGGCGGGCGACCTCTACCGCATGCTGACCAAGTACGCCGAGCGGCTGGGCTTCAAGACGGACACGATGGCCGCCGGTGACGGCGCCTACACGTTCGAGATCGACGGCGATGCCGCCTACTCCGTGTTCAAGTTCGAGGGCGGGACCCACCGCGTGCAGCGCGTCCCCGAGACGGAGTCCCAGGGCCGCATCCACACCTCGACGGCCACCATCGCCGTGCTTCCCGAGGCCGAAGAGGTCGACGTCCAGGTCGAACAGAGCGACCTGCAGATCGACGTCTACCGCTCGAGCGGGCCGGGCGGGCAGTCCGTGAACACGACCGACTCCGCCGTGCGCATCACTCACAAGCCGACGGGCATCGTCGTCTCCATGCAGGATGAGAAGTCCCAGCTGCAGAACCGCGAGAAGGCGATGCGAGTCCTGCGGGCGCGTCTCTACGAGGCCGAGATGGCCCGTCAGCAGGCAGAGCTGTCGGCCGATCGCAAGGCGCAGGTCGGTTCGGGGACGCGCGCGGAGAAGATCCGCACCTACAACTTCCCCGAGCGGCGGGTCACAGACCACCGCGTCAAGGTCACGGTGCACAACCTCGAGGAGGTGCTGCAAGGGGCGCTGGACGAGTTCACCGGCGCACTGCAGGCCGACGAGAAGCGCCGCGGCCTGGAGGCACAGGCGTCCGCTACATCCTGATTCACGGCGCCAATGGCACGGGCGCCGCCTTCGCGCCGCTCGCGACGGAGCTCCGGGCACGCGGCCACGAGGTGCTCGCTCCCGATCTGCCGATCGAGAATCGCGAGGCGACCTTCGCCGACTACGCGGCGACGGTTCCAGCCGGAGACGTGATCGTCGGTCACTCCATGGGTGGGGTCACCGCCTCGCTGGTGGCCCGCCGCGAGCAGGCCAGGGTCGTCTACGTCGCGGCCCTGCTGTCCCGCGCGGGCGTTGCCCTCAAGGACCAGTTCGGGGAGATGATGTGCCCCGGCGTCGCCGCCGCGCTCGAACGCCGAGATGGTCTGGACTTCTGGACGGATGCCGCCGCCTTCGGCCTCGATCCCGACGCCCTGCGCGGGCAGTCCATCACCCCGTACTTCGATCTGCTCGAGGATGCCGTGCCCGGCCGCTACGTCGTCTGTGCCCGCGACCAGGTCGTCTCGCCCACGTACGGACGGGCGGCGCCGATGGAGATCGTCGAGCTCGACTGCGGCCACGACGCGCACCGCGAGCGTCCGGCCGAGCTCGCGGACCTGCTCGGCGCCTGACCGCCCGCGCGGCACACGGTCGGCTACCGCTTTCGCCTGAGCGGGACGAGCGTGACGGTTTGCGTCACGGCCTGGTCCGTGGTCACCACAGTGGCCGTCGTCCTGATGCGGCTTCGCCGGAGCGTCCTACGCGCCTTGCGCGCAACTCTCACGGCGATCGCGCCGACCGTATCTGCCTCGATCGCGAACACCGCGCTGCCGATCGGTCTGGACCCGGCCACCGAGCTTGGCGGTCAGAGTCAGCGTGCCTTCGCAGGTGGCGCCGGCGAGGCAGGCCAGCTTGACGAATGCGTTCCGGCCGGCCACCTTCGCCTTGCCGGCGAGCCTCCCGAGCGTGGCGGTTGGAGTGGGGGTCGGACCGGCGGTGGGTGCGGCCGTCGGGGTCGGCGTGCGTGTAGGTGTGGGCACCGGCGTGGGTGTCGGTGTGGGCACCGGTGTTGCTGTGGGCACCGGCGTCGGCGTGGGTGTCGGCGGAGTCCCTGAGGTGGTGAACAACTGCCTCGAGTCGCTTACCGAGGTGCCCGAGCCGTTGACGGCGTAGATCTCCGCGCAGTACTCCGTGCCAGGCGTGAGCGAGGCGATGTCGACGTGGACGGGTACCGCCGTCGTGCCCACCGAGTCCAGGGCAAGGGGGTCGGTCGCATTCGGCGGGGGGCCGGAGCCGACAGGATCAAGGCACCACGGAGAGTTCGCTCGGGCGTAACCGGCGTGGAAGGTCGTGGTCTGTCCCGCCGGGTTGACGTCTCCAGCGGCTGTTGCCGTGGTGTCGCCGGTCGCATTGGCTTCGCTGGTCCAGGCCCCTGGGCGACCGGCGGAGAGATACACCGTCGCGTCTTTCGTCGTCGACGTCCCGCTGGCGTTGCGGGCGACGATGGCCGCGCAGTACAGCGATCCGGGCGTCAGGCCGGAAAGGGCGACGGTGACCGTGTGACGCTGCCCGTCGTCGAAGCCCGCCGTGACGGGGGTGGTGGCGTGGGCGGGGGTCCCCTCCCACCCGAAGTGGTTGCACCATTCGGAAGATGCCAAGTCGTACTGGACTTCAAGGGTCGCCCCTGACTGCCCCGCGACGTTCACCCGGCCGGCGATGTCGGCGGTCGTGGCGCCCGTGATGGTCACCTCATCCGTGATCGCCAGCGGGGCGCCGGCGACGAACGCGCGCCGGGCGCCGGTGCCCGTCCCGTCGGCGTTCATCGCGACGAGTCGGACGCAGTAGCTCTGCCCGCCGGTGAGGCCCGCGGCGGCCGCCTCGACAACCGTAAAGCCGGAGGATCCGGGCATCTGCTGCGTCGGCGTCGACAGTCGAGTCCCGCTCGCGGCGCCCGAGGTGCAGAACTGACTCGACGAGAGCGCGTACTCGAATTGGAAGCTCGTATCCAGCCCGCGGGGGCTGACGTCCCCGTAGAGCGTTGTCACCGTCGGGCCGGTCGATTCGCCTCCGTCCGTGTGCACGGACGGAGGAGCGGCTTGCGCACGGGAAGGGCAAGAAAACAGCGTCGCCGTTACCGCGATGACTGCGAATGCCCGAGCCGACATGGTGCCCCCACCGTCGATGCTGTGACGCGGCGAAACTACCATTCCCGGCCAGGAACACCAACATCTTCGGGAACTGCGACTGCTCGGGCGCGGCGCCCTCGACTCGACTGCGGCTCCTCTGCCCACCGCGAGCGCTCGCAGTCACTGGCGGACCTGCTCGGTGCCTAACCTGGGATGAGCTTGATGGCGCGCTTGACGGTTTGATCGCTCGTCGAGGCGGTGGCGGCGGCCTTCAGCGGACGGTCGCGGAGTGCCCTGCGGGCTTTGGCCGACAGCTTGACCGGGAGGGTTGCGGTGGTGCCGGCGGGGATCGTGAAGGCGCGGTTGCCGATCTTCACGGCCTTCTTGCCGCCGAGCTTGGCGGCCAGGGTCAGCGTGCCGGCGCAGTCGGTCCCGGGCAGGCAGGCGAGCTTGACCTTGGCGGTCTTGCCGACGACCTTCGCCCTGCCGCCGAGCTTTCCGAGCCGGGCTGCCGGCGCGGGGGTCGGCGTGGGCGTACCGGTCGCGGTTGGCGTCGGGCTCGCGGTCGGTGTCGGCGTCGTGCTCGCCGTTGGCGTCGGCGTCGGTGTCGGGCTCGCGGTCGGCGCGGGCGGAAGCCCGGCGACGAACGTCGTGGTCGCGGGCCGGTCCGTCCGCGTGCCCCCCGGATTGGTGGCACTCAACGCCCAGCAGTACCTGGCGCCCGGTGTCAGCCCCGTGAGGTCGGCCTGCACGTCCATCGGCGCCGCGCCCGCGCCCGCGCCCGCCGGCGGCGTGGCACTCGCCGGCGCGCCGGCGATCCCGCCCGTCTGACACCAGTCGGAGCTGTCCAGGCCGTATTCGAAGACGTACGTCGTCGCCAAACCGTTGGGATTCACGGTGCCAGTGACCCGCTCGGCCGCCGGGCCGATGGCGGTTGCCGTGCCGGCGCGGGGGGTCGGCGGCAGCGCGGCGAGGAACTCGACCGTGTCGGCCTCGCTCTTCCCTGTCGCATTGACGGCTTCGACCTGCACGCAGTACCTCGTGTTGGGCGTGAGTCCGCTGATGGGCACCGAGACCGGATGGAGCGTCGAGTCGGCGAAGCCGAGCGTCACCGGAGCGGTGGAGTGGGCCGGATCATTGGCCGCGCCATGCGATACGCACCAGAAGGACGAGGCGAGGTCGTAATGGATCCGGTACGTCGTCGCCTGCCCGCTCGGGTTGACCTCGCCGAGCACCGTTGCCGCGGTGTTGCTCGTGACGTCGACCCCGTTCGTGCGCGCCTGCGGGTGACCGACGACGAACCTGACGAACGACCCGGTGACGGTCCCCGACGGGTTGGTCGCGACGAGGATGGCGCAGTAGGTCTCGCCGGGGAACAGGCCGTTGAGGCCGACGGTGACGGGATGCGACGCGGAATCCGTGAAGGGGAGTTCGTGAGCCACCGTTTCCCCGTCCGGTTCCCCGACCTGGCCGCTGTGCTGACACCAGTCCGAACCGTTGAGGTCATACCGCGCCCGGTAGGTCGTCGTCTGCCCGCTGGCGCTGACCCTGCCGGTCACGTTGGCCGTGCCGGCGCCCGTGGACTCGGCGTCCTCGGCGGACACGATCGGCACCCCGGCCGTGAACTCGGTCGTCCCCGTCGGCGCCGAGGTGCCGGAAGCATTGGTGGCGCGGAGGTGGGCGCAGTACCTCGTGCCGGGCACGAGCCCGGTCAGGTCGACCGCGACGTCGACGCGATCGGTGCCGGCCGAACCCACCGCCTGGGGTGGCGTCGTGAAGTCCGGCGAGCCGAGGGTGCCGCCCTCACGGCACCACTGGGAAGCGGCCGGTCCGTACTCCGCCAAGACGGTGGTCGTCTGCCCGGAGGGGTTCACCGCGCCGATGAGAGCGGCGGAGCCCGCCCCGGTCGGGACGGCCCGGTCGGTGGAGGCCGTGGGGAGCCCGGCCTGGAAGGTGATCGTCCTATGGGCGGGGTTCGACGCACCGGTCGGGTTGCGGGCGACGATGACGGCGCAGTAGCGCGCCCCGGGGGTGAGTCCGGTCACGCCGACCGTCACGTCGTGATCCTGGTCGTCGTCAAAACCGAGGACCACCTGCGTCGAGCGGTACACCGGTCTGCCCGTGTCGGCCTCAGACGCGCACCATGGCGTGGACGCGAGGTCGTACTGCACCTCGACCGTCGCCGGGTTCTGACCCTTCGCGTTCGCGTACCCGCTGATGCTTGCGGTCGTGGCGCCGGTGACCGTCGAGTGGTCGGTACCCGCGACGGGAGCCCGTTCCATGGGGTTGCCTGCCGTGTGGATGCGAAGGCTGCTCGCCACGGTGCCTTCGGCGTTGTTCGCCTTCAGGAGGAAGCAGTACGAGTCACCGTTCGTGAGCCCGGTGATGCCGGCGGACACGTCTTTCTCGGCGTCTGAGCCTGAGATCTGCCCCTCGGTCGTGGACACCGCAGGACCCGAGCCACCGGTGTCGCAGAAGACGCTGGACAACGGTGCGTACTCGAAGTGGTAGCGCGTGCTCAAACCTCCCGGGGCGACGGAGCCGCTCAACAGCGCCGTGGTGGCGCCCGTCGTCTGCGCCGGGTTCAGTGACACATCCGGCGGAAAGGCCTGCGCGACCGTCGGAAGCGTGAGCGCCCCGACCACCGCAGTCCACCCGATCATCCACCTCGCGCCACCCCACATACCGGCTCCCCCGTCCGTCTTCCCCCGACCGCGGGTGAAGCTACCAGTTACGTGACCCCTGGTCGACCAGCGGTCGGGGCGCGGCGCCCGCGGGTCTGCCCCACCGCGGGTAGCGTGCGCAGGCATCACCCTGCGCGAGGCGATCCGACGGTTGGACGCGGCCGGCTGCGAGACGTCGCGGCTCGACGCCGAGGTGCTGTTCGCGCACGCCTGTGGTGTTACACGTCTCGATCTGTACCGGCACAGTCCGGAACCCCCGCCGGGCGTGTTCGAGGCGCTCATCGCGCGGCGCGAGCGGCGCGAGCCCGTCGCCTACCTCACCGGCCTCCGTGGATTCCGCTACCTCGATCTCCGCGTCGATCCGCGCGTACTCATCCCACGCCCGGAGACGGAACACCTCGTCGAGGCCGCGCTGGACCTGCCGGTGGGAGCGTCCGTGCTCGACGTCGGCACCGGCTCGGGGGCCGTCGCATTGGCGCTCAAGCAGGAGCGTCCGGACCTGCGGGTCACCGCCACGGACATCTCCGAGGATGCCCTCGCCGTCGCGCGAGCCAATGCGGAGCGGCTCGGCCTGGAGGTCGCGTTCGTCGCGGGCGACCTGCTTGCTGGGGTCACCGCGGACGCGGTCGTCTCCAACCCGCCCTACGTCGAGGCGGGCGCCTCCCTGGGCCCCGAACTCGGCTACGAGCCGGCAGGCGCCCTGTTCGCCGGCCCCGACGGACTCGACGTCCACCGTCGTCTGGTGCCTGCCGCCCTCGCCGCAGGTGCCGGCTTCATCGCGCTTGAGATCGGCGCGACCCAGGCCGAGGCGGTCGCGGCGCTCTTTCCGTCCCCGGCGGCCGTCGTCCGCGACCTCGCGGGCCACGACCGCATCGTCACCTGGCAGCGCGCAGAAAAACCCCACGAAAGGAACCGGAAGCAGTAGCGTCGCCCCATGGCGGAGACGCGGGGGCGCGCCGTGCTGGTCGCGGCACTCATTTCAGTGGCAGCGGGCTCGGTTGGAGCCCGCCCGGCGGCGGCTCAGCAGGACTGTGTGGCGAAGCAGTCCGTGGGGAGTTCGCAGTTCAACTCTCGCGTGTGCGACATGCCCGACTACGACCAGCGGCGGCTGGGCGGGACGATCCAGGGTGACGGCAGGACGTTCACGTTCCCCACGCTCAAGGGTGACGGCGGGTGTCACTGCGTGCCCACGTCGGTTGCGGATCTGCTCGGCTACTACGCGCAGAAGGGCGTCAACATCCCGCCGGGAAAGTACCCCTGGCGTAATCGCCCGGCCTTCGACGAGAACGCCTCGAACGCCACACCGGCCACGTACCTGACGATCCAGGACTATCCGACCGCCGAGGTCTTCAAGTACAACGACGCGACGAACCTCATCAGAAAACTGGGCACCAGCGTCAAGGTGGGAGACGGCAAGTGCGGCACCAGCTACGGCAAGGTCGTCAAGTCCTTCAACAAGCTCGCGGCGCAGGGGAAGTTCCCGAACGCACTGCTCGGATTCGGCATCACCGACACCGGCGAGAAGTCGGGCCGCAGCATGGCCGCGATCATGTCCAACGGGGGGCTCGTGGCTGCCGTCTACGGGAAGTACGAGGACTACGAGCGCAGCGGCAGCGAGGTGAACGTGGGTGACCGCGTCGGGGGGCACTCGGTCGCGGTCCCCGGAGTCAGCGGCACCCTGAGCTCGTTCGATCTCTTCTACAACGATCCGAACAACGCCAAGACGAGCGACCGCTATCGCCAGGCGATCTTCCGGACCGCCTCGACGAAGCTGAAGCGCTTGCGCGACGTCGGGATCTTCTCCGATGACTGGTACTACCGCTTCGGGGACGACTCGGGAGGTGAGACCCAGAACCTGATCGACGGCTACATGGCGGTCTACCCGATGATCCTGGTGGCCGGTAGCGGCAGCAACGTGAAGGTCGTCTTGGGGTCAAACCTCAATCGCCAGAACGGCGCCGCCATCTCGAGCGCGCGCACCCGGCCCGTCACCGCTTCGTTCAAGACCTCGGGAAAGGTCATCGACGCCGTGCCGCTGCCGATGACCGGCGAGGTGGCCTACCTCGAGGCGGGCAGCGACCAGGTGAAGGCGATCGTGCCCGGAACCGGCGGTCGCAGGATCATCGGCCCGGCTCCGAAGGGCGCACACGACCTCGAGGCCAGTCCCACGGGCAAGTTCGTGTTCGCCCTCGGTGAGCGCGCAATCACCACGTACGGCCGCGACGGAGGCATTCTCGAGCACCGCAAGCTTCCCACGCCGGGCAGCGCGCTCGCCTACGACTGGTCGTCCGAGCAGCCGCACGAGCAGCGGCTGGGTGTCGTCTCCGAAACCGCCCGGCGCCTCCTGCTGCTCGACCCGCTGTCGCTGAAGACCAAGGGTTCACAGAAGCTGCCGAAGTCGCTGCTCAAAGGCTCGGGTCGTCTCGCCGCGGCTTTCGACCCGACGGGCCGCCTCCAGGTCCGGGCGGGAGACGGATCCGTGCGCACGCGCGGGGGCAAGGCGCGCGTCCTTCCGAAGACGTCAGCGGGTTTCGTGACGCTCGACAACGGCACGCTCATCACTGCGCGCAAGGGCAAGCTCGACGCGGGGAAGCTGCCGCTCGACGGGCTTTCCATCGGCGGGGCCCGACCGCTGGCGGTGAGTCACTCAGGGGCCGACTACAGCCGCGCGCAGAGGGACGAGTTCATCGACGCCACGCCGTATCCCGAACCCGATGAATCCGACTCCGACGCCCACGCCCACGCCCACGCCCACCGGGGTTCCCACCGCGACCCCGACCACGGGCCCGACGCCGGCGCCGCTGCCGAACCTCGTCGTGGAGAGCGTCGACGGCACGGCGGCGGTCATCCGCAACGCGGGCGCGGCGGCGGCGGGGCCGTTCCTCGTCACCCTCACGCGCGGGTCCGAGGCTCCGCTCGAGTACCGCATCCCCGGACTGGGTGCCGGCGCCCAGACCAGCATCAGCTACACCTGCCGGCGCGTCGAGACCCGCACGCTGACGGTGGATGCGGAGAATGCCGTGGCCGAGTCGGACGAGTCCGACAACGTTCGGCGGTTCACGTCGAGTTGCACGGGCCGGAGGCGCTAGAAACGACGGTGTGCGCAGCGCGTTCGAGGAATGCATCCGCGCCGGGGGAGTCGCGATCTTCCCGGCCGACACCGTCTACGGCCTGGCGTGCGACGCCGGGAGCGCTGCGGCGGTCGAGCGGCTCTACGCGCTCAAGGGCCGCCCGGGTGACAAGCCGTCGGCGGTGATGTTCTTCGACATGGCGTGGTTGCCGCCGATGGATCCGCGTACGACCGCCGCCGCGCACTCGCTGCTGCCCGGGCCGGTCACGCTGCTGATCCCCAACCCAGATCGCCGCTACCCGCTCGCCTGCGGCGATCAGCCCGATGTGCTGGGCGTTCGCGTACCGGCCTCCTCGCCGCTCGCCGGTGCGCAGGTCGCGGTGCTGCAGTCCTCCGCCAACCACGCGGGCGGGTCCGACGCGCACACGGTCGCCGACGTCCCCGCGGACATCCGCGCGGGCGTGAGCCTCGAACTGGACGCGGGCGCCCTGCCGGGCACGCCGTCGACCGTGGTGGACCTGACGCGGCTGGAGGCGGGGGAGTGGTCGATCGTGCGTCAGGGGGCGCTGCCCGAAGCGGCGGTCGCCGCCGCGGTTGCCGTTTAGCCCACGGTGCGGAGAGGGACTCCCCGACGACGTTTTCCGCGGCCGGTGGCGGTGCTAGCTTGCCCTCCATGAGCGACCTGCCCGCCGACTTCTTCGACCGATCTCTCCATGAGGTGGATCCGGAGGTGGCGGAGGCGATGGACGCCGAGCTCGTCCGCCAGCAGCGGACGCTCGAGATGATTGCCTCGGAGAACTTCGTCCCGCAGTCGATCCTGGAGTGCCAGGGCTCCGTGCTCACGAACAAGTACGCCGAGGGCTACCCCGGCCGGCGCTACTACGGCGGCTGCGAGCACGTCGACGTCATCGAGCAGCTCGCGATCGACCGGGCCAAGGCGCTGTTCGGCGCCGAGCACGCCAACGTCCAGCCGCACTCCGGCGCCCAGGCCAACGCGGCCGTCTATCACGCGCTGCTGCAGCCCGGGGACACGATCATGGGCCTGAGCCTCTCCCACGGCGGCCACCTGAGCCACGGGATGAAGCTCAACATGTCCGGCCGCCTGTATGACATCGCCGCCTACGGCGTCTCACGCGAGCTGGACTGGCGCATCGACATGGACGAGGTCGAGCGCGTCGCGCACGAGCGCAAGCCCAAGCTGCTGCTCGCGGGCTGGTCGGCGTACCCGCGCACGCTGGACTTCGCCCGGTTCCGCGAGATCGCCGACGCGGTCGGCGCCGTGCTGATGGTCGACATGGCGCACTTCGCCGGCCTCGTCGCCGCCGGGATCCATCCGAACCCCGTCCCGTACGCCGACGTGGTGACGACCACCGTCCACAAGACGCTCGGCGGCGCCCGCGGCGGCATGATCCTCTGCCGCGAGGAGCACGCCAAGAAGATCAACAGCGGCGTCTTCCCGGGTCAGCAGGGCGGCCCGCTCGAGCACGTCGTGGCGGGCAAGGCGGTGGCGTTCAAGATCGCTGCCACGGAGGCCTTCCGCGAGCGTCAGGAGCGCACGGTCTCGGGCGCCCAGGCCGTCACGCAGGCGCTGATCGGTAAGGCCGACCAGGGTGTCGCCGTGCTCACCGGCGGTACCGACGTCCACCTCGCCCTCGTCGACCTACGCGACTCCGAGCTCGACGGCCAGATGGCCGAGGATCGCCTGCACGAGATCGGCATCACCGTCAACCGCAACGCGGTGCCCGACGACCCGCGTCCGCCGATGGTCACCAGCGGCCTGCGCGTCGGCACGTCCGCGCTGGCCACCCGCGGCCTGCAGCTCGACGACTTCGAGGAAGTCGGGCGCATCATCGCGACCGCCCTCACGCCCGACTTCGACGCTCAGCGAGGTGACCTCGCCGACCGGGTGAGCGCGGTGGCGGATCGGTACCCGCTCTACGCGCACCTGGGGGCGACCGCCGGCGTCTGATGGTCGACGACGGGCTTCGCGGTCTGCTGGCCGCCTTCGTCGTCGCCACGCTCGTCACCCCGCTGGTCGGCCGGTTCGCCGTCCGGGTGGGTGCGGTGGACGTCCCGCGCGCCCGGGGCCTTGCCGCGAAGCGCACGCCTCTGCTCGGGGGGCTCGCGATGTTCGCGGGCGCCGCGGCGGCGGGTGCTCTCTTTCTGCCTCACACGGATCGATACTTCGCCATCCTGGGCGGCGCCGCGGTGATCACGCTCGTCGGCGCCGTCGACGACACTCGCCCGCTGCCCCCTGTGTGGAAGCTCGCCGGCCAGTTCATCGCCGCAGCCATCCTCGTGGTCGGCGGCGTGGTCGTGGAGAACTTCACGCTGCCCTTCGTGCGCGGCGTCGCCCTCGGGTGGCTGGCGGAGCCGATCACGCTGCTCGCCCTGGTCGCGATCATGAACGCCCTCAACTTCATCGACGGCGTCGACGGGCTGGCGGCCGGCGTGTGCGCGATCTCGGCCGCGGCGTTCGCCGTCATCGCCTTCGACCTGCAGCGCGACGGCGCGGGCGTGCTCGCCCTGGTGACCTGCGGCGCGGCCCTCGGCTTCCTCGTGCACAACTTCCCGCCCGCGTCGATCTTCATGGGCGACACGGGCTCCAACTTGCTTGGGTTGTTGCTCGGCACCACGATCGTCGAGGGCTCGCTGAAGACGAACGCCGCCATCACGCTCGTCGTCCCGCTCGTCGTGCTGGCCGTTCCCGTGCTCGACACGAGCTTCGTCGTGCTCAAGCGGATGAAGTACCGCCAGAAGATCTACTCCGCCGACACGAACCACTTCCACCACCGTTTCGCGCGCATCGGCTTCAGCCAGCGCAAGACCGTGGGCTACCTGTACGCGTGGACGGCGACGATGGCGGGCCTGGCCATCGCGCTGCGGTTCATCCCGTACTCCGACGACGCCGGCAACTTCGATCCGTTGTGGTCCGCGGTCATGGCCGTGCTGCTCGTCCTCGGCCTGGTGGCGAGCGTCTACGTCATCTACACGCTCGAGATCCTCAAGCTCAAGCGCCGTCGCATGGCCCAGGAACCGGGGACCGCGGAGTTCGAGATCGAGTCGGAGATCGAGCGCGAGATCGAGACGGGTGAGTTCGGCGCCCTTGAAAGCGACCGTCCCGGTTGATATTGGTATCGGCTCGATGACGCGCTCTGAGTTCAACCACGTCGCCCTCGGCGGCACCCTCCGGCTCACCGGCTAGCGCCTGCGCGTTCGTCGTGGGCCGTCCAAGCCCACGACGCTCCTCCCATCGAAGGAACCTCGTGGGTCCACCCAACCCAAGGAGTTCCGAAGTGCATTCCCAGATGACGCAATACGTGGCCCGCGAGCAGGTTGCAGATCGCATCCGGCGCGCTCGCGTGCACGAGCGGATCGCCAGGACCACCCACCCGCCCCCGGGGCTGCGCGGACGCGCTGCCGCGGTCACGGCGCGGCTGGCCTGGTGGCTCGACGCGGACGCTGCCCGCCTCGCGCTGAAGTAGCTTGCGGCGGGTGCGCCCCGTCGTGTTCGTGCTGGTCGCCGCGGCCCTGATCGCGGGCTGCGGCGACCGCTCGTCCGTCGAGGCCGGCGGCCGTGCGCCGGGAGACATCGTGACCATCTACGTGTTCCTGCCCCGTGAGGGTCCGCAGGCGAAGATGACGGCGTCGGTGATCCGTGGGGCCAAGCTCGCCCTGGCCGAGGCCGGCGGCCGCGCCGGGGAGGTCACGGTCCAGTTCGCGACGAAGGCCGAGCCGGTCGGAGAGGATGCGATCGCCGACGCGGTCGAGGAGATCGTGCGCGACACGGGCACCATCGCCGTCATCGGCGATCTCGAGCCGGCGACGGCCCGGGTCACGGCACCCCTGCTCAACGCCGTCGGCATGCTGCATGTCTCGCCGGGACCGCCGGCGGTCGGCGCGGCCCAGCCGGCGGCGCAGCGCACCTACTTCGCTCTGGACCTGCTGCGCGACACCGCGCCGCCGCCGCCGGGATTCGCCGCGGCGTTCGACGGGCTGCGGCCGACCGCGGCGGCGGGGGCGGGGTATGCGGCGATGAACGCGGTGCTCGCCGCCCTGCGCGACGCCGGTCCGCGCGCGCCCGTCCGCAGCGAGGTCATCCGAGCCTTCACGGCGCGGCGCTAGTCCAACCGCCCGCGGCCCGCCACCGCCGAACCCACCCGAACCTTCCGTAGTGGTAAGTCCTGGTGGGTTCGGCCCCCGGGGGTGCCCGGGACTCGTGCCCGCGGCGCCTAGTTGACGGTGAGCTCGAGCACGATGTCGCCGACGCCGGCCAGCGCGCGCGACACCGGGCACTCCTTCTTCGCGGACTCGGCGAGCTCGCGCACCTTGGCCTCGTCGGCGCCCGGGGCCGTGACGGTCGTGGTCAGGGTGATCGTCTGGATCGTGGGAGTCCCGTCGACGGGGCGCAGCACCACCTCGGCGTGCGTCTCGACGGACTTCGACTCGATGCCGTCGTTGTGGAGAAAGGCGCTGCACTGCATGGAGAAGCAGCCGGCGAGCGCGGCGCCGATGAGCTCCTCGGGGTTCGTGCCCTCCCCTTCCTCGAAGCGCGAGCGGAAGGAGAAGGCGCCCTCGAAGGCCTTGTTGCCGAGAGCCATCTGACCCTCGCCCTCCTTCAGGCTGCCGGTCCAGGTTGCGTCTGCGGTGTTCTTGGCCATGACGTCACCTCCTTACCCGCTCGACGCTTTACGATCGCTCTGCGATGCGCCACGTCCTCTCTCGTTCTTCTGGCCACCCTCCTGCTCGCCGGCCCCGCCGCTGCGGCCGAGGGGCCCACGGTCCGCTTCGACACGTCACAGGGCAACATCGACGTCCGCCTGCTGAGCGATGACGCTCCCAACACGGTGGCGACGTTCCTGCGCTACGTGAACGCCCAGACCTACGACAACAGCTACTTCCACCGCTCCGTCCGGGACTTCATCATCCAGGGGGGCGGGTATCGCCTCGTGGACGGCAAGAGCGAGGCGATCAACGAGCTGCTCGGCGACCCCGACCCCTTCAAGCGCTCCAACCAGCGCGGCACCCTGGCCATCGCGCGGTTGCCGGGCCAGCCGAACCGGTCGACGAGCCAGTGGTTCTTCAACCAGGCCGACAACGCCTCGCTCGACGCCAGCAGCGACAACTACACCGTCTTCGGCCGGGTCAATGACCGGGCGAGCCTCGCGGTCATGGACGCCATCGGTGCACTGCAGATCATCGACGGCAGCGGCGGCCAGTCGAACTCGCCGTTCGGCGAGCTACCGGTGCAGAACTACGCCGGAGGCACCCTGAGCAACGACAACCTGGTGCTCGTGCGGTCGGTCAGGATCGTGCCCGACCGCAGCGCGCCCTACGCACTGCCGTTCAAGCTCCGGCGTTCCAACGTGACCGCGAAGCGCAAGGGCAAGCGCCTGAAGGTGATCGTGCGGCGCCTTCCCGCCGGGACCAACCTCGCCGGAAGGTTCCGCCGCGCCCTGGCGGTCGCCACCGCTCCGAGCGGCACCGCCAAGCTCGTCTTCCGCAAGCCGCGGGCCAAGAAGAAGGCCAAGCTGAAGCTGACCGCGACCCCGCCGGGGGAGCGCGCGTCGAAGGTGACGCTCAAGCTCCGGTGAGGCTCTCCGTCCTCGACCAGTCCCCGATCAGCGCAGGCGCGACGGGGGCGGACGCGCTGGCCAACACGCTCGATCTCGCTCGGCGCTCCGACGCGCTGGGCTACCACCGATACTGGGTGGCCGAGCACCACGGCGGCGCCATGCTCGCGGGACCCTCGCCCGAGGCCCTCATCGGGCCCGTCGCAATGGTCGCCCCGAACATGCGCGTGGGGAGTGGCGGGGTGATGCTGCCCCACTACTCGCCGTTGAAGGTCGCCGAGACCTTCGCCGTGCTCGCGGGCCTGTTTCCCGGACGGATCGATCTCGGCATCGGCCGGGCCGCGGGCACCGACCCGCTGACGACCTTCGCGCTGCAGCGCGACCGCCGGCAGGCGGCGCCCGACGATTTCCCCGAGCAGCTCGCCGAAGTGCTCGCCTACCTCGACGGCGCGCTCCCCGACGAGCATCCCTTCGCGCGCCTCGCGCTGCCTGCCGGGGAACGACCGCGGCCCTGGCTGCTGGGCTCGTCGCCGCAGAGTGCCATCTGGGCGGATCAGTTCGGGCTCGACTACGCCTTCGCCGACTTCATCAACCCCGGCGGGGCGCAGCTCGGCCTGGCCAAGGCGCCACGGGCGGTGGCGGTCTGGGCCCTCGCGGCGCCGACGTCAGAGGAGGCGGAGCACCTCGCGTCCTCCTCCAGGATGGCGATGCTCGAGCTGCGGCGCGGCAACCTGATCCCCGTGCCGACGCCCGAGACCGCCGTCGAATACCTCCGGCACGTCCCGCGCTCGCACAAGACGGCGGGGCGGCGCGCGATCCTCGGCCCCCCCGAGTACGTGCGCGCCGAACTGGAGACCGTCGCGGACGCCTATGGCGCCGACGAGGTCATCGTCGTCACCATCACCCACGACCACGCCGCCCGCGTGCGCTCCTACGAGCTCATCGCCGCGGCGTGCGGCTTGGCGCCCGCTCGGGTCGGCGCCACCGTATGAGCGCTCGCGTCGACTGTCACAAAGTTGTTACAAAGTCTAAACGCCCGCTATGCTCCGCGCTCCCAGGGCCCGGTAAGCGGCGCGATCTTCCATCCAGGCGCGCAGCAAGCAGTTACCGGGTCGTGAGACGCTGCCGATGACCGCTTCCGCGACCGTGACCGACCACGCCTTGCCCAACAGCGGCGTCCCGCTGCCCATCCGCTTCTTCGATGTCCTGCTCGTGCTGGCGTTCCTGCCCTTCGCGCTGCTCGCCGGGCTTCCGGCCCTCGGCGCCGTCGCCGGTTCGGTCGCCTGGATCGTCATCCGCGTGCTGGGCGTCGTGACGGAGAACTACGCTGCCCGGCAGGAGGACTTCCGGCGCGCGACCGGGGTGACGTTCGCCGGGGGCATGCTGCGGCCACTGCTTCTTGGGCTTACGATCCTCGCGATCGGGAAGCTGGGGGAGCGGGAGGACGGCCTGACCGCTGCTCTCATCGCGCTGGTCGCCTTCACCATCTACATGACGCTGTCCTTCATCTTTCGCCCGACGAGGAAAACCTCCACGTGACCCGCCGCCAGATCGTCTACACGTCCCTCGGGCTCTATCTGCTCCTGCTGATCGTGGTCGCCGTTCTGTTCGGCAGCGGCACGCGCAACGACACCTTCGAGCCCCAGGCCGAGTTCGAGCTCGAGACCTGGATCGCGCTGCCGGGGCCGATGGACATCAACAAGGGCGTCTTCTACCTCTTCCTCGCGACGATCCTGACCATCGGCACGATGCTCTACGTCGCGAACCGGATGCAGGCCAAGCCCAACCGCGTACAGACCGCCGTCGAAGCGCTGTACGCGCTCATGCGCGATCAGATCACGCGCGGCTCGATGGACGACCGCATGGCGCGGAAGTGGTTCCCCTTCATCGGAACGCTCTTCCTCTTCATCCTCTTCAACAACCTGATCGGCTACATCCCGCTGCCGACCAACACGCACGAGAAGATCTCCATCTTCGGCGCCGAGATCCCGGCCTTCGCGATCTACGCCGCGACGGCGAACGTGTCCATCCCGCTCGTCCTCGCGCTCATCGTCTTCATCTCTTACAACGTCGAGGGCATCCGCGCCAAGGGCCCGCTGGGGTACCTGAAGTCGCTCGTCCCGCGAGGGCGTCCAGGGCGGCATGGCCGCCTTCATCTTCGTGCTCGAGTTCATGTCGAACTTCATGCGGCTCGTCAGCCTCACCGTTCGTCTCTTCGCCAACATCCTCGCCGGCCACCTGATCATCCTGTTCATGTCGGGCGGCCTGGCTGTCCTGCTCGGCCTCGAGGCCGTCGGCGGCTCACGCTGCCGATCGGCGTCGCCATCTTCATCTTCGAGGTCGGGTTGGTTGCCGCCCTACAGGCGTTCATCTTCGCCACCCTGTCCGCCATCTACCTCGGCGGCGCCGTCGCCGAGGGTCACTAAAGGAGTCCACGCAGTGCTCGCCACCATCCTCAACTTCTTCTTCGCCGCTGCCGAAGACGGCTCGGACGCCGGCAAGGCGATCGCGCTCGGCGTCGGCGGCGGCCTCGGCGCCGTGGGCGCCGGTGTCGGCATCGGCATCATCTTCGGCAAGGTCATCGAGTCCGTGACCCGTCAGCCGGAGATGCGCGACGAGATCACCTCCATCCAGTGGCTCGGCTTCGCCCTCACCGAGGCGTGCTTCTTCTACGGCCTCGTGGCGGGCCTCATCGCCTTCTTCCTGTAGGCCGAAGATGCTGACGCTGTTCGCAAGCACAGAGGGCGGCGGGCGGGAGCGACTCGTTCCTGGTCTCGCCCGACGTCGGGTTGATGGTCTGGACACTGATCGTGTTCGGAATCTCGATGTTCGTCCTGGGCAAGCTCGCCTTCCCGCGCATCGCTGCAGGCGCTCGACAAGCGCCAGCAGGCGATCGAGGACGCCATCGACACCGCCGACCGCACCCGCGTCGAGGCAGACGAATTGCTCATGGAGTACCGCGAGCGCCTGTCGGAGGCCCGTTCGCAGGCCGACGAGATCGTTGCGCGTGCGCGCAAGTCCGCCGAGCACCACGAGGCGGAATCGATGGCTGACGCCAAGCGCAAGCGCGAGGAGATGATGGAGGCCGACGCAGCGCGAGATCCAGGCGGAGACCAAGCGTGCGGTCCAGCAGATCCGTTCGGAGGTCGCCGATCTCACCGTGCTCGCCACGGAGAAGGTCACCCGCAAGTCACTGACCGCCGACGACCAGCGCAAGCTCGTCGACGACGCGCTGAACGAGCTCGACTTCTCGAGCCTGTCCGGCGACAAGGCGGGGGTCTCGGAGTAGATGGAAGAGATCGCGACGGTCTACGCACGCTCGCTGTTCGAGGCGGCGCAGGAGGCGGACAAGCTCGAGACCGTCCGCGATCAGCTCGGCGAGATCGTCGACGGCGATCGAGGAGGATCGCGACCTGCAGGTCTTCTTCTTCTCCCCGTCGCTGAGTTCGGAGGAGAAGAAGGAGGGCCTCGACAAGGCCGTCACCGGGGCCGACGACCTCGTGCGCAACTTCCTCGAGCTGCTCATCGAGAACCACCGCATGGCGGTCATCTTCAAGATCCGCAAGGAGCTCGACGCGCTGTGGGACGAGGAGAACAAGCTCCTGCCCGTCCGGATCACCTCCGCCGTGGAGCTCGACGACAAGACCGTCAAGCAGATCGGCGATCAGATCGCCGAGCAGACCGGCCGCAAGGTCGAGCTGGCCGCCGACGTCGACCCCGACGTCCTCGGCGGCCTCGTGGTGCGCGTCGGCAACACCGTGCTCGACGCCTGCGTGCGGCGGCGCCTCGAATCCCTTCGTAGAGAAGTCGCCCGCGCGGCTTAAGGAGACCCAAACCTGATGCAGATCAAGCCCGACGAGATCACCTCAATCCTCAAGAGCCGCATCGAGGGCCTGGAGACCGACAAGGCCGACCTGGCCGAGGTCGGCACCGTCCTCTCGGTCGCCGACGGCATCGCCCGCGTGCACGGCCTCGAGAACGCCCAGTCCTTCGAGATGCTCGAGTTCCCGCACGACGTGACGGGCCTCGCGCTCAACCTCGAGTCCGACAACGTCGGCGTCGTGCTCTTCGGCGACTGGACGAAGATCGTCGAGGGCGACACGGTCAAGCGCACCGACCGCCTCCTCGAGGTCCCGGTCGGCGAGGAGCTGCTCGGCCGCATCGTCGACCCGCTCGGCCGCCCGCTCGACGGCAAGGGCGAGATCAAGACCGACAAGACGCGCCCGGCCGAGTTCAAGGCCCCGGGCGTCGTCCAGCGCCAGCCGGTGGTCGAGCCGATGCAGACCGGCCTGAAGGCCGTCGACTCGATGATCCCGATCGGCCGCGGCCAGCGCGAGCTGATCATCGGCGACCGCCAGACGGGCAAGACGACGATCGCGATCGACACGATCATCAACAACAAGGACTCGGGCGTCGTCTCGGTCTACGTCGCGATCGGCCAGCGCATGGCCACCGTCGTGGCGCTCGCCAAGACGCTCGAGGACGCCGGCGCGCTCGAGAACACGATCAT
The DNA here is from genome assembly GCA_963781415.1 of uncultured Solirubrobacteraceae bacterium. Lineage (GTDB taxonomy): Bacteria > Actinomycetota > Thermoleophilia > Solirubrobacterales > Solirubrobacteraceae > DATLGB01. Next base: position 679,857 of record CAWAFT010000002.1, on the reverse strand, counting down.
CGTCGCCGCCCCGGCCGACGAGGCCGCTCCGATCAAGTTCCTCGCGCCGTACGCCGGCTGCGCGATGGCCGAGCACTTCCTCTACGAGGGCAAGCACGCCCTCACCGTCTACGACGACCTCACCAAGCACGCCTACGCCTACCGGCAGATGTCGCTGCTGCTGCGCCGCCCGCCGGGCCGCGAGGCGTACCCGGGCGACGTCTTCTACCTGCACTCACGGCTGCTGGAGCGCGCGTGCAAGCTCAACGACGAGCTCGGCGGCGGCTCGCTGACCTCGCTGCCGATCATCGAGACGCAGGCCGGCGACGTGTCGGCCTACATCCCGACGAACGTGATCTCGATCACCGACGGCCAGATCTTCCTCGAGCCCAAGCTCTTCTACTCCGGCGTGCGCCCGGCCATCAACGTGGGCATCTCGGTGTCCCGCGTCGGCGGCAACGCGCAGATCACGCCGATGCAGCAAGGTCGCCGGCCGCCTGAAGCTCGAGCTCTCGCAGTACCGCGACCTCGAGGCCTTCGCGCAGTTCGGCTCCGACCTCGACCCCGACACCCAGCGCACGCTGGCCCGCGGTGAGCGCCTCGTCGAGACGCTCAACCAGGGCGAGCGCTCGCCGATGGCCGTCGAGGAGCAGGTCGCCGCCATCTACGCGGCCACCCAGGGCCATCTGGATCGCATCGACGCCGACCGCGTCGAGGAGTTCCACGAGCAGCTCGTCGACCGCGTCCGCTCCTCGTCGGAGGAGACGCTGAAGAAGATCGCCGACGGCGACTGGGGCGACGACGTCAAGGCCGAGCTCGACAAGGACATCAAGCAGTTCGCCGAGGACTTCGGCTACGACCTCGACGAGGAGGGCCAGCCGCTCTCCGACGACGCCGAGGACGCCGCCACGTCGCGCGGTCGCGGCAAGTCCGACGAGGACTCCGAGACGTCCGAGGACCGAGAGACCGAAGAGGCAGCGGCCTAGTGGCGCAGAAGGAAGTCAAGCAGCGGATCTCCTCCGTCAAGAACGTCCAGAAGATCACCCGGGCGATGGAGATGGTCGCCGCGGCGCGTCTGCGCCGCGCCGAGCAGCGCATCGCCGACCTGCGGCCCTACGCGTCGGCGCGATCCGGCGCATGACCAAGCAGGCCGCGGAGGCCGCGCAGAACATGCCCAACCTGCCGGTCCTGCAGGACCGCGAGGACACCAAGAAGGTCGGGATCATCGTGATGAGCGGTGACCGCGGCCTGGCCGGCGCGTTCAACTCGCAGATCATCCGCGCGGCGATGCGGGCGACGGCCGAGCACGAGGCCGAGGGCCGCGAGGTCCAGTTCTTCGTCTCCGGCCGCCGCGGAGCGTCCTCGCTGAACTTCCGCGGGCGCGAGCCCAAGGAGGCCTACGCGGGCCACACCGACCGGCCCGTCCTACGCCAACGCGCGGGAGATCGCCGACGACGTGATCGCCTGCTTACGTGGACGGGGAGCTCGACCGGGTCGAGCTCTTCTACAACGCCTACGAGTCCGCGATGACCCAGCACGTGACGTCCGAGGTGCTGCTGCCGATGCAGCAGGCCACGGTCGCCGAGGCCCAGGACATCCAGGAGGACCTCGGCGGCGAGTCCGAGTCCGAGGACGGCGAGCACACGGCGCTCACCGAGTACGAGCCCGACCCGGGGGAGATCCTCGAGCGCCTCGTGCCCGACTACGTGGAGATCTCGATCTTCCGCGCCCTGCTGGAGTCCACCGCTTCCGAGCACGGCGCGCGGATGACCGCGATGCGCAGCGCCTCCGACAACGCATCGGAGCTCATCGACGACCTCACCCTGCAGCTGAACCGCGAGCGGCAGGCAGACATCACCCAGGAGATCATGGAAGTGGTCGCCGGGGCTGAATCGCTTACCTAGGAGAACCATGGCTGTCACCGACGAGGAGAAGACCGAAACCACTGAAGGCGGCACGAACGTCGGCCGGATCGAGGAGATCCAGGGCGTCGTCATCGAAGCCGTCTTCTCCGATCAGCTGCCCGAGATCTACTCGGCGCTCGAGGTCACCCGGCCCGGCCGCGGCGACGAGGAGGACCTCGTGATCGTCTGCGAGGTGCAGCAGCACCTCGGCGACGACCGCGTCCGCGCGGTCGCCATGGACTCCACCGACGGTCTGGCCCGCGGCATGGAGGTCACCGACACCGGCGGCCCGATCACGGTGCCCGTCGGCGAGGTCACGCTCGGCCGCATCTTCAACCTGCTCGGCGAGACCATCGACGAGGCCGGCGACATCGAGGTCAAGGAGCGCTGGCCGATCCACCGGCCCGCCCCCGAGGCGACCGACCTGACCCCGACCGCCGAGATGTTCGAGACCGGCATCAAGGTCATCGACCTGCTCGCGCCCTACGCCAAGGGCGGCAAGGTCGGCCTGCTCGGCGGCGCCGGCGTCGGCAAGACCGTCATCATCCAGGAGCTCATCAACAACCTCGCCCAGGAGCACGGCGGCCTGTCGGCCTTCTGCGGCGTCGGCGAGCGCTCGCGCGAGGGCAACGACCTCTGGCTCGAGATGAAGGAGTCGGGCGTCATCGACAAGACGATGCTCGTCTTCGGCCAGATGAACGAGCCGCCCGGCGCCCGCATGCGCGTCGCGCTGTCCGGCCTCACGATGGCGGAGTACTTCCGCGACGAAGAGGGCCAGGACGTGCTCCTCTTCATCGACAACATCTTCCGCTTCGTGCAGGCGGGCTCGGAGGTCTCGGCGCTGCTGGGCCGGATGCCCTCCCAGGTGGGCTACCAGCCCACGCTCGAGTCCGAGATGGGCCAGCTCCAGGAGCGCATCACCTCGACGCGCAAGGGCTCGGTCACCTCGATCCAGGCCATCTACGTGCCTGCGGACGACCTCACCGACCCGGCGCCGGCCTCGACGTTCGCCCACCTCAACGCGACCACGGTGCTCTCGCGCTCGATCGCGGAGAAGGGCATCTACCCGGCCGTCGACCCGCTCGATTCCACGTCGACCATCCTCAAGCCCGAGATCCTGGGCGAGGAGCACTTCAACGTCGCCAACGAGGTCAAGGAGGTGCTGCAGCGGTACCGCGAGCTGCAGGACATCATCGCCATCCTCGGCATCGACGAGCTCTCCGACGAGGACAAGGTCACCGTGCAGCGCGCCCGCAAGATCGAGCGCTTCCTGTCCCAGCCGTTCCACGTCGCCGAGGCCTTCACCGGCACCCCGGGCGTGTACGTGCCGATCGCCGAGACGGTGCGCTCCTTCCGCGAGCTGCTCGACGGCAAGCACGACGACATCCCCGAGGGTCAGTTCCTGCTCAAGGGCTCCATCGACAGCGTCCTCGAGTCCCACAAGGGCTCGAGCGGCGGCAAGGACGAGGAGGCCAAGGACGAGGGCAAGGACGACGAGGCCAAGGACGAGGGGTCAGACGACTCCTCTGACGAGGGCTGATGGCCGAGAAGACCAAGTTCCCCGTCGAGGTCCTCACCCCGGAGGGTGAGGTCTTCAACGCCGAGGTCACCCAGATCTCCACGCGGACGGCGGTGGGATCGATCGGCATCCTGGCCAACCACCAGCCGATGCTGGCCATGCTCGATCCCACCGAGCTGCGCCTGTACTCGTCCGAGAACGACTACGAGACGCTCGTCCAGGGCGAGGGCTACCTGCAGATCCAGCGTGATTCGCGCGTGCTGATCCTCGTCGACGAGGCGGGTAAGCCCGAGGACCTCGACGCGTCCGAGTGGGAGGACAAGCTTCGCCGCGCCGAAGAAGAGATGTCAGATGCGGAGGAAGGCTCACACCAGCGACAAGTTGCCGAGCGCGAAAAGCGCCGTGCGGAAGCCTTTCTCAAGATCCTCAAGGGCGAAGGCTGACCGCGACCCCATAGCCCGGCGCACGGGCTTCGCGGCGCTGGCGATCATCCTGATGACCGCCGGCGTCGTCTCGGCTGCCGGGTTGATGGAGCTCGACCAGCTCAGCGCCGAGCTCAAGACGCTGCCGGCGGGCGTCCAGGTCGACGAGCCCGATCCCGGCAAGCCGCAGACCATCATGGCGCTGGGCACCGACGGGCGCCTCGGCGCTGACGCCGGCTCGGGCCAGCGCTCGGACACGATCCTGCTGGCCCGCCTCGATCCGGCCAACAGCGCGATCACGATGACCTCGATCCCCCGCGACCTGCGCGTGGAGATCCCCGGGATCGGCACGGACAAGATCAACGCCGCCTACGACTACGGGGGCGCCGCGCTGACGCTCGACACGGTCAAGGCGCTGCTCTCGACGCCCGAGCAGCCGTTTCGCATCCACCACGTCGTCGAGGTCAACTTCACGGGTTTCCGCGAGCTCGTCGACTTCCTGGGCTGCACCTACGTGGACATCGATCGCGACTACTTCAACGACGTCAGTGGCCCGCTGGGCTACGCGACGATCGACATCGACCCCGGCTATCAGGAGCTGTGCGGCCAGGACGCCCTCGACTACGTGCGCTACCGCCACGGCGACACGGACCTCGTCCGCGCCGCGCGCCAGCAGGACTTCCTGCGCCAGATGCTGCGCCAGCCCAGCGTCAAGAGCCAGCTGACCTTCGGCAACCGCGGCACGCTCGCCAAGCTCGCCGGCCGCTTCGTGCGCACGGATCGGGAGCTCAGCGAATCCAACAAGCAGCTGCTCTCGCTGCTCAAGCTCGGCCTGGGGGTCGCGGCGAAGCCCGTGCAGCAGATCCCCTTCGGCCTGGGTGGACTCGAGTACACGGAGGACCTCGGCTCGCTGCTCGCCTCGCCCGACGACCTCACCCGCACCGTCGATCGCTTCCTGCATCCGCCCGCGCCCGAGCCGCCCAAGCGCAAGCGCGGCCGCAAGGGGCGCAAGCAGCCCAAGGTGGCCAAGGGGCTCGTGAATCTCGAGGCCTCGGGCGCCGAGCAGGCGGGCACGATCAGCGGCGGTGCCGGTCTGCGCGTCTACTATCCGCGGCTCGGCCTCGAGGGCAGCCAGTACGAGGGCGCGCCGCGCGCGTACCGGGTCGGGAAGGAGGCGGCGTACCGGATGGTCCTGCAGATCCCGGATCAACTCGGCGCCTACTACGGGATCCAGGGGATGAAGTGGACCGATCCGCCCCTGCTGTCGGGCCCGCACGAGACCGTCACGGTGGACGGGCGCCGCTTCGAGGTCTTCGGCGACGGCGGCAAGGTACAGCTGGCCGCGTGGCGGACGCGCGGCGCGGTCTACTACATCCACAACAGCCTTGGCCGCGACCTCAGCCGCGGGCAGATGCTCGGGATCCTCGCGTCCCTCGAACCGGCGCGCTGAGCCGGTCCGAGCGGGTCTGGTGCCGCTGTGAACGCTGGCTGACCATCTAGCCTGATGCGCTCGCCCATGGACGAGCGAGAGCTGGCTGAGCGCCTCATCACGTACGACACATCCACCCCGGAGGGCATCCGGACGGCTGCCGGCTTCGTGAAGGGCTGGATGGACTCCGTCGGGCTCGACGTGGCGGCGGAGGACTTCCATGGCCTGCCCGTGCTCACGTGCACCGTGGGCTCCGGCGGTCCCGTCGTGATTCTTCACGGGCACATCGACGTCGTGCCGGGCCATCCGGACCAGTTCCGGCCCCGCATCGACGGGGAGCGGCTGATCGGCCGCGGCGCCTACGACATGAAGGGCGGCCTGGCGGCGCTGATGTGCGCGCTGCGCGACCTGCGCGACCTGCGCGGAGCCACGGTGCGCTTCGTCTGCGCCCCCGACGAGGAGTCCGAGAACTTCGACCAGCACGCCACGGACGACCTCGTCGCGCGCGGGCTGACCGGGGACTTCGCCATCACCGGCGAGCCCACCAACCTCCACGTCGGGGTCCAGGCCAAGGGCGTGCTGATGATCCGCCTCGCGGTCACGGGCCGATCGGCGCACGGCTCGACGCCGTGGCTGGGGGACAACGCGATCCTCAAGGCCGTCGACGTGTTCCGGCGCATCGAGACGATGCCGTTCGCCGCCGAGTCCTCGGAGATGTTCGACCGTCCCTCGATCAATCTCGGCCGGTTGACGGCGGGGGACGCCGTCAACAAGGTTCCCGACGAGGCCGTGATGGCGGTCGACATCCGCTATCTGCCCGGGCAGGAGCCCGGAGCGATCCTCGCGGAGATCAGGGCTCTCGACGGGGTCGAGGTGCGCAAGACCTTCATCCGCCCGCCGGCCTACGTATCACGCGCCAACCCGTTCGTGACGGCGCTGTGTGCCTCCGTGCGACGCGCCGGCTACCAGAGCGCGATGAGTGTCGGGCGTGACGGCGCCTCGGACGCGATCTCCTTTCTGGAGGCAGGGGTGCCGGCGGTCGAGTTCGGGCCCGAGGGCGGCGGTCATCACGGTCCCGAGGAATGGGTCTCGATCCCGTCGCTGGCGCTCTACCGGCGCGCGGTGGTCGATTTCGTCAGCGCCGTGCCGGCGCTGGGGGAGAACGCCGAGCCGAGCCTGCGCGCGGTCGAAGGAGGGCTCGCATGAGCGCACCAACCTTCGATCCGTCCGCACCCGGTTCCGAGGCACCCCCGCGGCCGGGGCGCCGGATGTCGCTGCGGGCACTCTTCGCGACGCTCGCGATCGTGGCGCTGTCCGCCGTCGCGGTCGGCTCCGTCGGGCTGCTCCAGCTCGACGAGCTCCAGGACGCGTTCCGCAACGCGGCGAACGGCCGCTCCCTGGGAGATCTGCCGGAGATCACCCCGTCAGAGGCCGGCAAGCCGCAGACGATCATGGTGCTCGGCACGGACGGCCGCCTGGGGGCGGACGCCGGGGCGGGCCAGCGCTCGGACACGATCATCCTCGCCCGTCTCGACGCGCGCGCCGAGGCGATCACGCTCATGTCGATCCCGCGCGACCTCAAGGTCAACATCCCCGGGGCGGCGCTGCCCGTCGACAAGATCAACGCCGCGTATTCAAGCGGCGGCACGCGGCTCACCCTCAAGACGGTCAAAGAGCTCCTGTCGCGCCCGAACCAGCCGTTTCGGATCAACCACGTGATCGAGGTCAACTTCACGGGCTTCCGGGAGATGGTCGACTACCTGGGCTGCGCCTACATCGACGTCGACCGCCACTACTTCAACGACATCGGCGGGCCCGGGGGCTACGCGACGATCGACGTCAAGGAGGGCTACCAGCAGATCTGCGGCTCCAAGGCGCTCGACTACGTGCGCTACCGGCACACGGACTCCGACCTCGTGCGCGGGGCGCGCCAGCAGGACTTCGTGCGTCAGCTGCTGCGCGGGCCGGGCGTCCGCGAGCGGCTCGGGTTCTCCAAGCGGACCCAGCTGGCCAAGATCGCGGGCCGGTACACGACGACCGACAAGGCGCTGCTCGAGGACAAGACCGCGCTCGTGTCGCTGGCCACCCTCGCCCTCGCGGTCGCCGACAAGCCCGTCCAGCAGGTCAAGTTCGGCGCGGGACGGATCTACGACGACGACGGCTATCTCGTCGCGCCGCGGAGCGCGATCAACGAGACGCTCGAGCAGTTCTTCAACCCGCAGACGGTGACCGAGGAGACCGCGAAGGCGCCCAAGCCCTCGACGTCGGGCAAGAAGAAGAAAAAGAAGAAGGACCCTGGCATCCCCTCCGGCCTCGCGAGCTTCGAGGAGGCGGGCCGCAACATGGCCATCGTCGCCGCGCGCCGGCTGTCGTTCCCCTTCTACTACCCCAAGCTGGGCGCATCGACCGGCAGCTACGTTTCCACGGAGCCCCGGCGATACCGCATCCCGGTCGGCGACGAGGAGTACCAGGCCTACCGGCTGGTCGTCTCGCTGGGCCTCGCCGGTGAGTACTACGGGATCCAGGGCACGACCTGGGACGACCCACCGATCCTGGCCGGCCCGCACGACACGATCGAGCGCCAGGGGCGCGAACTCGACGTCTACTACGACGGCAAGGATGTCCGTCTCGTGGCCTGGCACCACGGAAAAGGGGTCTATTGGGTCTCGAACACCCTCACCCGAGACCTCGACTACTCGCGGATGGTCGCGATCGCGCGGTCGCTGACCCGCATCGGCTCCTGACCCAGCACGGCTAGCCTGACGCGACTTATGCGTCCAGAACCCATCGGGGTCATCGGCACGGGGTACGTCGGACTCGTCACCGCGGCGGGTTTCGCGCAGCTGGGTTGTGAGGTCCACTGCATCGACATCGACGCAGAGAAGATCCGGGGGCTCGAGCGCGGGGAGATCCCGATCTGGGAGCCGGGCCTGCCCGAGCTGGTCGAGGCCAACCGCGAGCGCCTGCACTTCTCGACTGACATCGGCGATGCGCTGGCCAACGCGCGCCTGCTGTTCGTGGCCGTCGGCACGCCGCCCACCTACTCGGGCGATGCGGATCTCTCGGCCGTCTACTCGGTGGTGGACGCGATGCCCGCCTCCGACTCCCACGCGCTGGTCATGAAGTCCACGGTGCCGTGCGGTACGGGTGCCCACATCCAGCGCCGCTTCGTCGAGACGGGCAAGGAGGGCTTTCGCTACGTCTCCTGCCCCGAGTTCCTCAAGGAGGGGTCGGCGGTCGCCGACTTCCTCCATCCGGACCGGGTCGTGGTGGGCGACGAGGGCGACTGGGCCGGCCAGGCGGTCATCGATCTCTACGCCCCGCTCGAGGCTCCTCTGGTGCGCACCGACATCCGCTCGGCGGAGATGATCAAGCTCGCGTCGAACGCGTTCCTGGCCACGAAGATCTCCTTCATCAACGAGATCGCCAACGTCTGCGACGAGACGGGCGCGGACGTGGTTGAGGTCGCGCGGGGGATGGGGCTCGACGCCCGCATCGGGCCCAAGTTCCTGCAGGCCGGGATCGGCTTCGGCGGATCCTGCTTCCCCAAGGACGTGACGGCCCTCAAGCAGCTCGCCGGCAACACCGGCTACCACTTCCAGCTGCTCAACGCGGTGATCGAGGTCAACGAGCTGCAGAAGCGCCGCGTGGTGCAGAAGCTGATGAAGCACCTCGGCGCGCTGACGGCGAAACGCATCGCGCTCCTGGGGCTGGCGTTCAAGCCCAACACCGACGACATGCGCGAGGCGAGCTCGCTCGTGCTCAGCGCGCGGCTGCTTGCCGACGGCGCGGTCCTCACCGCCTATGACCCGGTCGCGGAGGCCGAGGCGCGCAAGCTGATCACCGGCGTGGAGTTCGCGCCGTCGGCGCTCGAGGCGTGCGCTGGGGCGGACGCCGTCGTGCTCGTCACCGAATGGCCCGAGTTCGGTGAGCTCGACATGACCGCGCTGCGCGACGCAATGGCCGGCAATCTGATCGTGGACGGCCGCAACTTCCTCGACCCCGTCGCGGTTCGCGGCGCCGGACTGATCTACGAGGGCATCGGCCGGCCCTCGCCGAGCTGATGCAGGCGCTCATCCTCGTCGGCGGGGAGGGCACGCGCCTGCGCCCCCTGACGGCGGAGATCCCCAAGCCGGTGGTCACGCTCGTCGACCGGCCGTTTCTCGCGTACATGCTCGAGTGGCTCGCAGGCCACGACGTGGACGACGTCGTGCTCTCCTGCGGGTTCAAGGCCGACAGGGTCCGGGCGGTACTCGGGGACGGCGCCGACTACGGCGTCCGGCTGCGCTACCGCGAGGAACCGCGCCCCCTGGGCACCGGCGGCGCCCTGAAGTTCTGTGAGGATCTGCTCGAGGAGCGCTTCCTGATGCTCAACGGCGACGTGCTCACCGACATCGACCTCAGCGCTCAGATGGCACAGCACGAGGCCTCGGGAGCGACGGGCACGCTGGCGCTCGTGCCCGTTGAGGACCCGAGCAACTATGGGCTCGTCCGGGTGGCGGAGGACAGCTCCGTCCTGGAGTTCCTCGAGAAGCCCGAGGGGGACGTCGGCGTGAACACGATCTCCGCGGGCGCCTACGTGCTCGAGCGTTCCGTGCTCGGCCTGCTGCAGCCGGACACGAAGGCCTCGATCGAGCGCGAGGTGTTCCCGCGCCTGGTCGGGGACGGGCTCCACGCGCGTGTCTCTGACCGCTACTGGCTCGACATCGGGACGCCGCAGCGCTATCTGCAGGGGACCTGGGACATCCTCGAGGGCGCGGTCGCCACCCGGGTGGAGGCCGACCGCGGGGTGGTCACGGGTTCGGGCAGCCGCGTCGACGGACGGGTCGAGGGGCCCGCGGTCATCGGCAAGGACGTCGTCATCCGCCGGGACGCCGTCGTGGATCGCTCCGTCGTGCTCGACGGCGCGGTCGTCGGCGCGGGCGCCGTTCTGCGCGAGTGCGTCGTGTGTCCTGGCGGCGTCGTCGAAGACGGCGTCGTGGTCGAGCCGGGGACCATCGTCGGATGAGCTCCGCGGTGGATTCCACGGATCAGCTGAGCGAGATCCGCAACCTCCCGGCTCACCTCGAGGACGCGCTGCGGCGGGTCGACGCGACGGCCGTCGCGCCGTCGAGCTCCGCCGGGCTCGCGATCTGCGGCATGGGCGGCTCGGGTGTCGGTGCGATGCTCGCGATGGGTGCCATCGGGCCGCGGGCGGCCAGGCCCATCATCGCCGTGCGCGACTACTGCCTGCCCGCGTGGGTGACGCCGGACTGGACCGTCCTGCTCTCGTCGTACTCGGGCAACACCGAGGAGACCCTGCGCTGCTGGCACGCATCGGCCCACACCCGGCGGATCGTGGTGTCGGCCGGCGGGGAGCTCGTCGAGCTGGCGCGCACGGCGGGGGTCGAGGTGATCGACCTGCCGGCGGGGTTCCAGCCGCGCGCGGCGGTGGGGTACGCGACGGCGGTCGCGCTCGAGGTCGCTGCCCTCTGCGGGGCGTCGCCTTCTCTGCGCGCGGAGATCGGGGCGGCGGCCGCCGCCATCGGCGATCGCGGCCCCGAGCTCGACGAGCGGGCGCGCGCGCTCGCGACGGAGATCGGCTCGAGCATCCCGGTGTTCTGCGGAGGCGGCCTCACCACCCCCGTCGCCTACCGCTGGAAGTGCCAGGTCAACGAGAACGCCAACCGCGCCGCCTTCTGGTCGCAGCTGCCCGAGCTCGACCACAACGAGATCGAGGGCTGGGGCGACCGGTCGGCGCTCGTCCCCGTCTTCCTCGAGGACCCGCAGTCACCGGACCGGCTCCGGCGCCGCTTCGAGCTGACCGCCGAGATCATCGGCGGGGCCCTGCGGGTCACCACGTCGGGTGAGTCACCGACCGAGCGCCTGCTGTCGCTCGTCCATCTTGGGGATCTCGTGTCGTTCCATCTCGCGATCAACGACGGCACCGACCCCGTCGCCATCCCCGCGCTCGAGCGCCTCAAGGCCGAGCTCTAGCGAGCGCACCCTCTCAGAGCCTCGGGCTAGGTGAGCCCGAGGCGGTGCGCGACCGCGGCGGCCTCTGTGCGCGATCGCACGTCGAGCTTCGCCAGGATCCGCGAGACGTGCACCGAGGCGGTCTTCTCGGCCATGTAGAGCGACTGGCCGATCTCACGGTTCGTCGCGCCCGAGGCCAGCAGCTCGAGGACCTGACGTTCGCGCGGAGTCAGCCCGAACGGATCGTCCCCGGTGGCCGCGGCGGGTTCGTCATCCCCGCGCAGGCGAGCCCGCGCGATGAAGCCCTCGATTTCGTGGGCCAGCCAGCGGGCGCCGAGCGTCCGCGCCGCGGCGAGCGCCGTCTGGGCAGCGGCGGCAGCGGCGTCGCGATCCGCGCAGGCGAGGTGGGCCTCCGCCTCACCCCAGCGCGCTTGCGCCGCCGCGTAGGGGCGCCGGACGCTGGTCCAGGCCTCCACAGCGGCGCTCCAGGCGGCCGGATCATCGGCGCCGCGGATCCGCGCGAGCAGCGCCCGGCCCGTCGCGAGGTTCGCGGTCTCGACCGGACGGTGCTCGTCCGCCGTCGCCTCGAGTCGCGCGAACAGCATCTCGGCGAGCATGGTCGCCGTGCGTTCTGCCTCCTCGTCGCCAAGGTCGCGGGCCCGGACCGCCGCGTCGGTCTCCACGCGCAGCCCGGCCAGGGAGACTGAGGAGAGCCGGGCGCGGTCCTCCGAGCAGAACTCGATCCGGTCCAGGCCGTCCTCGACCGCCTGGCGGGCCGCATCGAGGTCGCCCGCCCGCCGTTCGAGCTCGGCGCGCAGCTCGGCCTGATAGCCGGTGAACTGCGGCTCGCGAGACACGGCGACGAGCCCGTCGACGCTGTCGAGCAGCTCCCGTGCCTCGTCGTGCTCGCCGTCGGCCAGCGCAAGCGCGGCGCGACGGTGGCTCGCGTTGACGAGCGTGCCCGCCTGCAGCGACCGCCCGTGTTCGTCCAGCAGCGCGCGCGTCGCCGTCCAGTCGCCCCCGACGAACGTGACCTCGGCCTTCATCAGCGACAGCCAGCGGCTGGTGTACCCCAGCTCGGCGGCCATCGCGAGCCCCTCGTCGGCGGCGGTCCCCGCCTCCTCGCCGCGGCCCGCGAGGAGGAGGACGTCCGCGAGGTTCGTGTAGATCGTCAACGCCGTCATCGGCATGTCGTGCTCGCGTGCGAGCGCGATCGCCTCGCGCAGGGTGGGGATGCCGTGATCGGCGCCGAGCCACGTCAGCGATACCCCGAGCGCGTCGAGCGCGGTGATCTCGGGCAGGACGGCGCCGGCGCCGCGCGCGACCGCCAGCGCCTCCTCGGCCAGCCTGGCCGATTCGCGGTAGCGCGCGGCCAGCATCAGGTGCTTGGCGCGGCTGGCGAGCACCATCGCCCGCTCGGCGGTCGGCACGTCTTCGGGGAGCAGGGCCAGCGCACGTTGTTGGGAGTCGTCGGCGGCCTCGGGTTGACCCAGCCGCCACTGCGAGTGGGCGAGGCGGTCGAGCACGGCCGCCATGCGCCGCGGCTCGGCGGCCTCGTCGATCTCCGCCACCGCGGAGGACAGCAGTGTCACCGCTCTCCCTGGCTCTCCGATCGTCTGCCGGCACCACGCGGCGGCTCGCAGCAGGTCGACGTGATGCATGCCGGTGAGCTCCGCGGCACCCGGGACCCGGTCCCACAGTTCGAGCGCGCGCTCGTACAGCGCAGCCGCCTCCCCGTAGGCGCGAACCCCCTCGGCGGCGTCCGCCGCGCGGATCGCGGAGAGCAGCGCGCGCGGTTGGTCCCCGGCCTCGGCGTAGTGCCTGGCGATGGCGGATGCGCGATGGGCGCCGCCGGCGTCCGCCTCGAGGGCACGGGCGAGGTCGAGGTGCAGCTCGGCCCGTTCTCCCGGCAGCAGATCGTCGGCGATCACCTCGGCCAGCAGGGCGTGACGGAGGCCGTAACGGCCCTCGGCGTCGACCTTGACGATCTGTGCGGCGGCGCCGTCGCGCAGCGCGTCGCGCAGCGCCGCCGCGTCGAGCCCGGCGGCCGCGGCCACCACCGCATGATCGACGCGCCCGGCGACGGCCAGCAGGCGCAGAACCTCCTGCGTGGCGGGGGCGAGCCGGTCGACCCGCAGCATCAGCGCCTCGCGAAGCGTGGGTGGCAGCGCTCCGCGCCCGTCCAGCCCCGCCGCCAGGAGCTCCTCCGCGTACAGGGCGTTCCCCTCCGACCGCCGCCACAGGCGCTCGACCAGGGCGGGGTCGGCCGCGCCGCCGAGGATGTCGGCGAGCTGCTCGGCGAGTTCGGCCTGCGTGAACGGGAGCAGCTCGATCCGGCGAGCGCCCGCAGTCCGCTCGAGCTCGGCGAGCACCGGCCGCAGCGGGTGGCGCCGATGGAGTTCGTCCGCGCGATAGGTGGCGAGGACCAGCACGCGCTCGGACACGAGCGAGGCAGCCAGATAGGTGAGAAACGAGCGCGTCGAGCGGTCGGCCCAGTGCAGGTCCTCGATGATCAGCAGCAGGCCGCGCTGTTCGCCGAGCCGGTCGATGAGCGTCAGCAATGCCTCGAAGAGGCGCGAGCGCGCGCCGGAGGCCTCCTCCGTCGCGCCACGCGGCGATGAGGGTCCGGCCAGTCCCGGGAGCATCGTGTCGAGCACCTCGCGGACGCCGCGAGGCAACTCGGCGAGGACCGGGTCGGCGGCGCGAGCGAGGGGGCGCAGTGCGGCGGCGAGCGGGGCGTAGGGGAGCTCGCCCTCACCCAGGTCGACGCATTCGCCCGAGAGCACCCTCCGGCCGTCGTGTTGCGCGGCTCGCTCGAGTTCGCAGACCAGCCGCGTCTTGCCGACGCCCGATTCGCCGGCCACGAAGGCCAGCGACGGGCGGCCGGCTGCGGCCTCCGCGAGCGCGGAGCGCAGCTCGGCCAGTTCCGCCGCGCGGCCTACGAACCGGGAGCTGGTGACCCGTGTCGCCACGTACGCATGATCCACGATGAACGGCGCGGGCGCGCGGGTCGACGGCGGGCCGCGGAGCGCGCGGCGCGGCGGGCGCTGGCACGGGCGATGTCCGCGCGACGAGCGAGGGCGATGTGTGTGTTGAGTGTGTTCATGGGGCACATGCTGCGCCTGAGACGGCTCCCTTACATCGGGAGGACGGTGCGCATCACCCCTTAGTCGCATACGGTGTCCGCATGCTTGTCGCTTCCATCGTCGACGGGTCACGGCGCGAACAGGCCGCCGCCGGGACCCAGCGCTCCACCAACCCCGCCGACACCGACGATCTCGTCGCCGAGGTCGCGCTCGGCGATGCCGCGACCTTCGTCGACGCCGCCCGCGCCGCCCGTGCCGCGCAGGCACAGTGGAAGACGCTTCCCGCCCCCGCGCGCGGCCGCGTCATCGCCAACGTCGGCCGGCTCGTCGAGGACAACAAGGAGGAGCTGGCCCGCCTCGTCACGCGTGAGATCGGCAAGCCCTACCCCGAAGCGCTGGGTGAGGTGCAGGAGATCGTCGACACGTGCGACTTCTTCCTCGGGGAGGGACGCCGGCTCTACGGCCAGACCGTCCCGTCCGAGATGCCCGACAAGCAGCTGTTCACGTTCCGGGTACCGGTCGGCGTCGCGGCGATCATCACCGCGGGCAACTTCCCTGTGGCCGTCCCCTCCTGGTATCTGGTGCCTGCGATCCTGTGCGGCAATGCCGTCGTGTGGAAGCCGGCGGAGTACGCCGCTGCGTGCGGTGACGCGCTCGCTCGGATCTTCCACGCCGGAGGCGTGCCCGGCGGCGTGCTGAGCATCGTCCAGGCCGACGGGGAGCAGACCTTCGCCGGCCTCGAGCAGGCACTCGAAGCGGGGCTGGTCGACAAGGTCGGTTTCACCGGCTCGAGCGCGGTCGGCACCGAGATCGGCGCCCTCTGCGGCCGGCATCTGCAGTCGCCCTGCCTCGAGCTCGGCGGCAAGAACCCGATGGTCGTGATGGCCGACGCCGACGTCGACCTCGCCGTCGAAGGCGCGCTGTTCGGCGGCTTCGGCACAGCGGGTCAGCGCTGCACGTCGCTCGGCACCGCGATCGTCCACGAGTCCGTCCACGACGCGTTCGTCGAGCGTCTCGACCGGCGGCTGCGTGAGTCGGTGATCGGCGACCCCATGCAGGAGGTGCTCTACGGGCCGATGATCCACGAGCGCTTCGCCGCGCGCTTCGAGGAGTGGCTGGGGCTCATCCAGGACCACCACACCGTGCTCGGCTCCGACCACCGCGGGCGCATCACCGCGAACGCCCCGTGGGCGAACTTCGCCGGCGATGCGGCCGCCGGGCTCTACTACCACCCGACCGTGGTCGACGGCGTGCGGATCGACGATGCGCTGTATCGCACGGAGACCTTCGGCCCGATCATCGGCGTGGCGACGTTCACCGACTTCGACGAGGCGATGCATCTCGCCAACGACCACGGCTACGGCCTGTCGTCGTCGATCTACACCACCAACGCGCTGCACGCGTTCCGTTTCCGCGAGCGCGTCACGGCGGGGATGGTCTCCGTCAACAACTCCACCTCGGGCGCCGAGGCACATCTGCCCTTCGGCGGCAACGGCAAGTCCGGGAACGGCTCGCGCCAGTCCGGCGTGTGGGTGCTCGACCAGTTCACCCGCTGGCAATCGATGAACTGGGATTACGCGGGCAAGCTGCAGAAGGCGCAGATGGACATCGACGAAATCGAATCCGACAAGGAGTTCCGGCTATGAGTGGATTGATCGGCAAGGCGATGCGCCTCGCGCGCTCGCGCAAGGGCAAGGAAGCGCTCGAGAAGGTGCAGAGCTACGCCAAGTCCGACGAGGGCAAGCAGCGCATCGAGGGCCTCAAGGGCAAGGTCGAGGACATTCGTGGCAAGGACGGCGCCGACAAGGCTCCGGCGAAGCCCGCGGCAGCCACGCCCGCAGCGACCGAGCCCACCCCGGCTCCGAAGCCGGCCGTCGACACCTCGGCCGACCCGAAGCCCGATCCCAACGCCCCCGGCGCCTAGCGCCGGTACCAGCGAGGCGAGGTCGTCGGCGGCGGGATGAGCGCCGGCGCCCGCGCCACCAGCACGGACGGCTCGGTGTCGCCGACGTGTTCGGCGAGCGCCGCGCCGAAGTCGTCGTCGAGGCCGTCGACGGTTTGGGCGCGGATGCCGAAGGCAGTCGCGAGCGCGGCGAAGTCGGGTGTGTGCAGTTCGACGCCGAAGCGCGGTTCGCCCGCGACATCCTGGTCGTAGCGCAACATGCCGTATCCGCCGTCGTCGACGATGACGGTGGTGAGCGGGATCTGCTCCTGGGCGATCGTCGCGAGCTCCCCGCAGGCGAAGAGGAAGCCGCCGTCCCCGCACACGGCCACGGTCGGGCCGGCACTTGCGAGCGCGGCGCCGATGGCGGCCGGGAACGCGAAGCCGAGCGTGCCCCAGCCGACGGGATAGAGCAGTTGCCGGGGTTCGGCAAAGGGATGGAAGCCGGCGATCCAGTACCCCGGGATGCACATGTCGCAGACCACGGTGGTGTCCGTGGGCAGGGCGAAGCGCATCGCGTCGAGAAAACGCAGCGCGCGGTCGTCGAGGTCGCGGCACGCTTCGGTGCGGACCGCGTGCAGGTCGGCCCAGGTCTCGCCCGTTCCCTGCACCTCGGCACAGGTCGCGACGACCTCCCCGGCGTAGTTCTTCGTCGCGTCCGCGGGATCGGTGTTGACGGCGACCAGGCGCGGCGGCTGAGGCATGGCCCAGTTCTGCGTGTTCATGCCGTCGAGGTCGGATCCGACCGCCACGACGACGTCGGCCTCGTCCCACAGCCGGCCCGCGGCGGGGACGTGCGGTGGCATGCCGACGCGCAGGGGATGTCCGAGCGGCATGACCCCGCGACCGCCATAGGTCTCGAGCACCGGCGCGCCGAGGCGCTCCGCGAGCGCCACGACGTCGTCGCGCAGCCCGCGCGCGCCGCCTCCCGCCCAGACCAGATGCTTCGTCGTCATCGCAGCTTGTCGGTCGGAATCTCGAGGTAGACGGGGCGGTCGGTCGCCGCGGCGAGCGCGTCGCCGATCGCGTCCGGTCCGAAGAAGGTGGCCTTGACCACGGGGGCGAACATCGCGGCCTGGCCGTCGGTCTCGTGCAACACCCCGCGGTAGACGCCCGACCGGCGCAGAGTGCTCGGGATATCTGTCGCGATGACGAGGATCGGCGACCGCGAGGCCCACGCTTCGCCGACGGCTCCGAGCGTGTTCGCCGCGCCCGGTCCAGTCGTCGTGAGTGCCACGCCGACGCTCCCGGTCGTTCGCGCGTACCCGTCGGCCGCGTAGGCGGCCGCCTGCTCGTGACGGACCCCGACCAGGCGGATCGAGGACTCGCGCAGCGCCTCCCACAGTGCGAGGTTGTGCACGCCGGGCAGCCCGAAGCAGACGTCCACGGCGGCCCCGTGGAGAGCTTCGACGATCCGTTCGGCGCCGGTCACGGCGCGGACGTTACCTCGCCAGCACGCGGGTGAGCGCGACCCGTCTCGTCACGCTCGAATCCTGCGCGATCGCCCTGCCGCGCACCACCAGCTTGACCCTGCGTGCGGTGCCGAGCGCCCGGCGGGCTCGCCGGGCGAACCGCAGCCGCACCTGTCCCTTGCCGCCGCGGCCCGAGGCGCGGGCGACGAAGACGGCTCCGCGGCCGGGTCGGGCGAGGCCCGTCTTGACGGCCAGGGCGCGCGGCACCCGCGCCTTGAGCGCGATCTGCGCCGGCGCGCTGCAGCGGTAACCGACGGGCAGCCCGCGGCGCAGGGCCTTGCGCAGCGGCGGTGTCCCGGCGCGCAACGTGCACGAGAACCGGAGAGCGGCGAGCACGACCCAGTCGCGCGTGGCGGGAGTCGGGTCCACGTTGCCGGCAGCGTCGATGGCCCGGACGGCGAAGTCGTGGCCGCCGGCCGCCAGGTCGCGGTAGGTCGCGGGGGAGGTGCACGGCGCAAATCCGGCGCCGTCGACCGCGCATTCGAAGCTCGCGGGCTCCGACGCGGAGAAGGCAAGCGAGGCCGTCGTCTCGGTCACCGCGCCGAGTGGACCGGACCCGATGACGGTCTCGGGCGGCGTGGTGTCGTTCGACGGCGTGGCGGTCGAGCGTCGGCGCCGGGGTGTTGGTGGGGGTCGACGTGGGGGTCGCCGCCGGGGAGCTCGTCGGGGTCGGGGTCGGGGTGGGCGTCGGCGCCACGCCGCGCGTGGCCTTCGTCTGGGCCTGCGAGACGTAGACGCGGTCGCCATCACGTGACACCGCGAAGGCATGCGGCCGGTTCGTGGCCTGCGGTCCGGGCGCGTTGTCGGCGCTGACGCGGATCCCGCGGACGAACTCCCCGGATTGGGTGAACTCGAGCACCTCGTGGCAGGTCGTGTTCATCACGAAGATGCGGCCCGCGGCGTCCATGGCGATGTCGTAGGGCGCCGCGAACTGGCCGATCCACGCCGCGGGTGCGATGAGCGCGCCCGCCGGCGCGGCCGAGTTGCAGTTGCCACCCTGGTTGGTCTGCTGCGCGGTTGCGCCCCAGCCGCCCGCGACCGCGTACCCCGGCCCGGCGCCCTGGAGCTCCCAGCGCTCGACGCGGTTGTGGAGCTCGTCGAGGGTGAAGACACGCGTGCCGTCACGGCTGACGACGAGGCTCGAGAGCCCCCAGAAGCGGCCGGCGTCCCAAGAGGTGCCCTGGGTTCCGAACCGCGTCACGAAGGACCCGCCGGGCTCGTACTTGACCACGGTCATGACCCCGCCCTGGCGGATCGCGCCGCTCTCGTAGAGCAGGCCGCCCTCCGTCCAGATGCCGTCCGCCAGATACACCCGGCCGCTTCCGTCGGTCTCGATGAAGTGCCCGGCCGGGGACACCATCCCGTAATCGGGATGGGGGTAGGGCGCGAGCTTCCAGCCGGGGTCGACGGTGTAGGCGCCGTTGGCCCCGCGGTTGATGCGCTTCGGGACGCCGGGCCCGCGGGCCAAGTAGAGGAAGTCGGCGAAGCCATCGTTGTCCGCGTCGGGCGAGGGCGCGACGTCCGAGCTCGTCAGCCCGGTGACGATGTCCGGCAGGCGGGTTCCCGCGGCGTTGTAGACGAGGATCTTCGGACCGCAGGCGATGTAGAGGTTGCCGCGCTCGTCCCAGGACCCGCTGTCGATGAAGTCGGCCGGGCAGTCCGTCCACGCCGACAGGGCGAAGTCGCCGCCGCCGGGGGTCGTCCCGTTGTCCGTGCTCTCGCAGTTCATGGCGGTGTCGGTGGGGTCGACGGTGGCGGTGGGGTCCGTGTCGGGGCCGCAATCGACGGTCTCGGCTATCCCGTCCCGGCTGTTGATCGTGTCGGCGCCGCCGCCGCCTTGGAGGAGATCGGTGCCGCCACCGCCGGTGATGGTGTCGTTGCCGCCGATGCCGGCGAGGTACTCGAGGTTCTGGCCGTTCGTGTCGGAGCCGATGAGGGTGTCGTCGTAGGGGGTGCCGTAGACCTCGAGGAGGCTGGAGAGGGTGTCGGAGCCCTCACCCGTGGCCTGTCCCGTCTGCAGGTCGACGGTGACGGGGCCGGCGGCCGGTCCGTACTCGACCCCGTCGCCACCCTCCTGACCGTCGAGGACGTCGTCGCCGGGACCGCCGCGCAGGGTGTCGAAGCCGGCGCCCCCGCAGATCGTGTCGTTCCCCGCCTTGCCGTCGAGGTAGTCGTCGCCCGGCGTTCCCAGCATCACGTCGTCACCCGCGGTCCCGACGGTGCCGGCGACGGTGACCGCCAGCCCACGGCACTCCGCGGCCTGGTTGCCCGCGAGCAGGTCGAGCACCTGGCCGCGCGCGGCCTGGACGGCGGCCTCGGAGCGATCGGTGGAGTACATGTTGGCGAACAGCCCCTGCGCGATCGGCAGTGCCTGGGCCCGCGACGCCTGGCGCAGCAGCTCGTAGTCCTCGCGGCCGTCGCGGATGCGCTTGAGGCGGATGGACTCCAGCGGGATGTCCTTCGTGCCGCCGACGCCCGGGATGGCAGCCGTCCCCGCCCCGGCCAGCCCGGGGTAGAAGAGGGTCCCGTCACCGTTGCCGCCCGCGGCGTAGACGCAGTCGAGCGACTGCGAGGCCTGGCAGTCCTTCCAGCTCGCGCCGAGGCGCTTGACCATGTCCCAGTACCACTCGCCCGAGAGGTCGTAGCTGTAGAGCAACCAGCCCGTCGCCCGTTGCTCGCTCGCCGGTTGGTCGATCGCGTAGCTCGGCCACCCGTCCCACAGCGCGTGGGGGGTGTATTCGAGCGCGCCGCCCTCGTGGACCCCGTCGCTGCCGAAGCTCGCGTTCGAGGTGTAGGCGAAGAGCCGGTGGGCCGCGTCGGCCGCCAGGAACGGGTTGTAGGTCGCGCGCTGGTCGCCGGCGTACTGTGCGAAGCCCTCGGGCTTGCCGTGCACGTAGTTGACGACCGGCAGCAGGGTGTCGATCGCAGCCTCGAGCGCGTCGTAGGGGGCGCCGGGGCCCTGGGCGAGGTCCCACGTCGTGCCGATCACCTGCAGGCGCAGCTTGGCCTGATCGCCGAGCGCCTGGCCGTAGGACGCGTTGGCTCCGTTGGCGCCGAAGTAGGTCTGGTTGCAGGTCGCCCACAGACTCTCGTCGCAGTGGAAGGAGACGCGGTCGGCGGCCTCGCCGTGGGCGGCGAGCGCCTTGCGCCAGGCTCCGGCCTGCTCGGGTCCCCACGGGAACGCGTAGACGTCCGTCAGCCGCGCGCCGGCCAGGCGGGTCGCAGCCGTGCCCTTGAACAGCGGGAGGATGTTGGTCTTGAACGACGGGTTCTGCGGATCGGCGGGCGGGTCGCCCGGACTGGCGACCGTGATCCGGTTGTCTAACGCCGCGCGCGCGTAGTCGGCCATGATCACGCGCGGGTCGGTGCAGACGTGCACCTGGCAGAGCACGTTGCGGTTGAGGTCGAAGGCGCCGCGGATCGTGCTCGTGGAGGGAACCGCCACGGGTGCGACCGCGATGGTGACCGGCACGTCGGTGGACTCGCCCGCGCCGTTGCTGACCCGCATCGCGCCCGAGTACGTGCCCGCGGCCTGCTGTGCGGGTACGAGCACGTCGACCCAGGCCACGCGGTTCTCCCCGGCGGGGATGTCGACCGGGAAGGCGTTCCGGTCCTCGCCGTAGAGCGGGTCGCGCTCGGGGATCAGACGGTCCGGGATACGGCAGTCGAGGTGCGCGCCCACCGCGGGGTTGCAGCGAAAGGCGGGATCGTTGCGCGCCGGGGCGGGTGGCAGGAAGGCCTGCCAGCCCTCGCCGTCCGACGGGGTGTGGATGCGGACGTAGTCCTCGCGGTAGACCGTCACCGCGCTCGCGGGGATGGACTGGCCCCCAGGGCCCGCGAAGCCGGCCCCGACGACGTCGACCCGGGCGCCCGTCACGGCGCCGCTGCCGCCGACGACGATCTGGAAGGACTCGAACTCGTTGCGCGCAGCGCGCAGCGCCACGCTGCCCGCGCCGGCCTGCCCGCCGATCGGCCGCACCACCGTGAGTGGCCCCACGGCCGTCACGGGCGGCGCCGCGGCGCCCGCGGATCCCGGCGTCCAGGCCAGAACGGCGAGGGCCAGGGCGAAGGTGACAGAGCGGCGCATCCCACCATTTAACGCACGCGGGGCGGCGAACCGCCGCACGCCAACCTTGACACAAGTGTGTCAAGGTTTGCTAGCCTGACGGCATCGACGCTCTGACCATTCATCAGGCTGCTGAGACGACGGGATGGTCCTCGCGGATGCTGCGCTACATCGAGCGCGTCGGGCTCATCGAGCCCCAGCGCACGGACGCCGGCTATCGCCTGTTCGGGCCGGCCGAGCTGCAGCGGTTGCGCACGTTGCGCGAGCTGCTGGACGCGCACGAGATCGGGCTGTCGGACATCGCCTTCGCCCACCGGCTGCGCGGCGACACCGCCCTGCGAGGGGCCACCGACGCCTGGCTGCGAGCCGAGGCCGAGCGTCCCGACGACGTGCCCGCCAGCGATTGGCTGCGCTGGGAGCAGGACAAGCACGAGCGGCTCCTCAACGCCGCCACCCCGACCCTGGAGACCACACCCGCATGAACGCCATCACCACGGACGACTTCAAGGTCGCCGACCTCTCGCTCGCCGCCTACGGCCGCAAGGAGATCGAGCTCGCCGAGCACGAGATGCCCGGCCTTATGCAGACGCGGGCGGAGTTCGCCGACGCCCAGCCGCTCAAGGGCGCGCGCATCACCGGCTCGCTGCACATGACCATCCAGACGGCCGTGCTGATCGAGACGCTGACCGCGCTCGGCGCCGAGGTCCGCTGGTGCAGCTGCAACATCTTCTCCACCCAGGACCACGCCGCCGCCGCCATCGCCGAGACCGGCGTCCCGGTGTTCGCCTGGAAGGGCGAGACCCTCGAGGAGTACTGGTGGTGCACCGAGCAGGCCGTGAACTGGCCCGGCGGCGAGGGCCCGAACATGATCCTCGACGATGGCGGCGACGCCACGATGCTCATCCACAAGGGCAAGGAGTTCGAGGCGGCCGGTGCCGTGCCCGACCCCGCCCAGGCCGAGTCGGAGGAGTTCGAGGTCTTCCTGGGCCTGCTCCAGCGCTCGCTGACCGAGGATGGCCAGCGCTACACGCGCATCGCCGACGGCATCATGGGGGTCACCGAGGAGACCACCACCGGCGTCAACCGGCTCTACCAGCTCGCCCAGACGGGCGACCTGCTGTTCCCGGCCATCAACGTCAACGACTCGGTGACCAAGTCGAAGTTCGACAACCTCTATGGCTGCCGCCACTCGCTCGTGGACGGCATCTTCCGCGCGACGGACGTCATGCTCGCCGGCAAGGTCGCCGTCGTCTGCGGCTACGGCGATGTCGGCAAGGGCTCCGCCGCTTCGCTGCGGGCACAGGGCGCGCGCGTCGTTGTCACCGAGGTCGACCCCATCTGCGCGCTGCAGGCATGCATGGAGGGCTACGACGTCAAGACGCTCGAGGACGTCGTGGAGACCGCGGACGTGTTCATCACGACCACGGGCAACAAGGACATCATCACCGCGGCGCACATGGAGCAGATGAAGCACGGCGCGATCGTCGGCAACATCGGCCACTTCGACAACGAGATCGACATCGCCGGCCTCGGTCGCGTCGAGGGCGTCGAGAAGATCAACATCAAGCCGCAGGTCGACCAGTGGCGCTTCCCCAGCGGGCGCGCCATCATCGTGCTCTCCGAGGGCCGCCTGCTCAACCTCGGCAACGCGACGGGCCACCCGTCCTTCGTGATGTCGAACTCGTTCACGAACCAGACGATCGCCCAGATCGAGCTGTTCACCAAGAACGACGAGTACGCCAAGCAGGTCTACGTCCTGCCCAAGCACCTCGACGAGAAGGTCGCCCGCCTGCATCTCGACGCGCTCGGCGCCAAGCTGACGACGCTGCGCGAGGACCAGGCGTCCTACATCGGCGTCCCGGTCGAGGGCCCGTACAAGAGCGACCATTACCGCTACTAGTCCCGCAGTCGGTGGCGATGCGGGCGAGGCCCGCATCGCCTGGGCCGGCGGGCAGATGCCCGTCCTGCGCTCGATCCGGGAGCGCTTCGCCCGCGAGCAGCCGCTCGCGGGTATCCGTGTTGCCGCCTGCCTGCACGTCACCGCCGAGACGGCGAACCTGGTGCGGGCGCTCGAGGCGGGCGGTGCCACGGTCGCCCTGTGCGCGGCGAACCCGCTGTCGACACAGGACGACGTCGCGATCGCCCTCGGCGTGTCCGCGCGCCGCGGCCAGGCCCCGTCCTTCGAGGCGGCGCTCGATCCGCTTCCGCAGCTGACGTTCGACGACGGCGCCGATCTGATCTCACTGCTGCACAGCACGGGTCGCGCGGCCGGCCTGCGCGGCGGCACGGAGGAAACGACGACCGGCCTGGTGCGCGTCCGCCGGTTGGAGCTCGAGTGCCCGGTGATCGCCGTCAACGAAGCGCGCACGGAGCGTCTGTTCAACGATCACTACGGCACGGGCCAGTCGGCGATGGACGGGATCCTGCGGGCCACCAACCTGCTCATCCCCGGCAAGACGATCGTCGTGCTCGGCTTCGGCGAGACCGGCCGCGGTATCGCCGATCGCGCGCGCGGAGCCGGGGCGCAGGTCATCGTCTGCGAGGTCGATCCCATGCGCGCGCTCGAGGCGCGGATGGAGGGCTTCGAGGTCATGCCCGCCGTGGCCGCCGCCGCCCGGGGCGACGTCTTCGTGACGGTCACGGGGTCCCGCGCAGTGCTGCGCACGGAGCACTTCGAGCGGATGAAGGACGGCGCGGTACTGGCCAACGCCGGGCACTTCGACGTCGAGATCGCTCTCGACGATCTGCGTACGCTCGCCACGGAGGTGCGCGAGGTGCTGCCGCTCGTCGAGCAGCACACGCTCGCCGGCGGCCGCCGCCTGCACCTGCTCGCCCAGGGCCGCGTCGTGAACCTGGCGGCCGGCCAGGGTCATCCCGCCGAGATCATGGACCTCAGCTTCGCCAACCAGGCGCTGGCGGCGGAGTACCTCGTGACGGGCGCTCTGTCCGCGGGTGTGCACCCGGTGCCGCTGGACATCGACCGCGAGATCGCGCGTCTCAAGCTCGCGTCCCTCGGGGTCGAGATCGACGAGCTGACCACGCAGCAGCGCGAGTACCTCGTCAGCTGGAGCTGAGCGGACGCAAATACCGCCGACTACCCTCGCCGCCGTGTCGCTCGATGCCTGCCTGAACAAGATGCGAGCTGCCGGCCTGGCCGACGAGGCCGTCGAGGCGTTCGCGCATTACTACGAGCTCCTCGCCGCCGGGGAGACGGGCCTGATCGCCGAGTCCGACATCGAGCCGCTCGAGGCCCTGCCCGAGTTCTCCGACCTCGGCGACGGCGACGCCCCGCTCGACCAGGCGGTCGTCATCAAGCTCAACGGCGGCCTGGGGACGTCGATGGGCATGACGGGTCCGAAGTCGCTCGTCCCCGTCAAGGACGACCTCACGTTTCTCGACGTGATCGTGCGCCAGATCCTTTCGCTGCGGAAGGAACACGGCGCGCGGTTGCCGCTCGTGCTGATGAACTCCTTCGCGACGCGCTCGGCGTCCCTGGCGGCCCTGCCCGCGGAGATCGAGGTCGACGTGCCGGTCGACTTCGTCCAGAACAAGATCCCGAAGATCCTCGCCGGTACGGGTGAGCCGGCGGAGTGGCCCGCGAACCCCGAGCTCGAGTGGTGCCCACCCGGCCACGGCGACCTGTACACCGCGCTGCAGACCTCCGGGATGCTCGAGCGGCTGCTCGACGAGGGCTACCGCTACGCCTTCGTCTCCAACGTCGACAACCTCGGCGCGGTCCTCGAACCGCGCATCCTGGCGTGGTTCGCCGCGTCGGGCGCGCCGTTTGCCAGCGAGGCGATCGACCGCACGGAGGCCGACAAGAAGGGCGGCCACCTCGCCAAGCTCGGCGACGGCCTCGTCCTGCGGGAGTCAGCCCAGGTCGCCGACGACGACCAGGACGCCTTCCAGGACACCGCGCGGCACCGGTTCTTCAACGCGAACAACCTCTGGATCGACCTGCAGGCCCTGGCCGGGGTGCTCGCCGAGTCAGGGCCGGTGCTCGGCCTCCCGCTCATCGTCAACCGCAAGACCGTCGATCCCGGCGACAAGACCTCGCCCGCGGTCATCCAGCTCGAGACGGCGATGGGAGCGGCGATCGGCGTCTTCGACGGTGCCGCCGCCCTGCGCGTCCCGCGGCATCGCTTCCTTCCCGTCAAGACCACCTCGGACCTGCTCGTGCTGCGGTCGGATGCCTACGTGCTCGGCGACGACGGCCGCGTGGAGCTGGCTGAGGGTCGCGACGCCGCGCCGCTCGTCTCCCTCTCGGATGACTTCAAGCTCCTGCGCGACTTCGACGCCCGCTTTCCCGACGGGCCGCCGTCACTGGCCGAGGCCGAGCGGCTGACCGTCGAGGGGGACGTCACCTTCGGCGCCGGCGTCGTCGTCCGCGGCACCGCGCGGGTCGACGGCCCCGCGCAGGTCACCGACGGCGAGACGCTCGGCCCGTGATGTCGCCGAAGTCGCCCAGACTGGACACCCCGCCCAGTTTGGATGACGTCGGCGCTCAGGGGGCGGCCTCCTCGTAGCGCTCGGCCCGCTGATCGGCCGCCTCGGACTCGCGCAGCATGCGGGCGAAGAGGTAGGCGAGGCCGACGCCCATGACCAGCGACTGCTCGAGGCCCATGATCAGTCCGGCGACGGCCTGATCGTTGAGCGGGGTCAGGCCCCACCGCTCCCCATCGATCGCGTACGGCGAATAGAGCAGCTTCGGGTAGAAGGCGAGGAAGACCCCGAGCGCTCCGACGAGCAGCTTGGTCGCGGCCATGTAGGCGATCGGCGCCATGCCGCCCAGACGCAGCCGCGAGCGGATGGGCGAGATCAGATGCCACCAGTACAGGCTCCCCGCGGCTGCGAAGCTGAGGTGCTCGACGACATGCACGAGCCCGTGGGTCAGCGCCGCGTCGTAGAAGACCGGCACGTGCCAGAACCACATGGTCCCGACGTAGGCGACGACTCCCATGGCGGGATGGGCGAGCCACCCGGCCTTCTGCTCGATGGCGTGGACCTGGCGGGTGACGGGCCGCAGGAGGAGCTTGGTGAGCCCGAGGATCAACAGGATCGGGACGAGGTCGGCGAGGATCAGGTGCTGGACCATGTGACCTGACGCGAGCTGCTCGCCGATCCGGTCCAGGGGTGAGATCAGGGCCACCGCGATCAGGACGAGGGCGGAGAGCCAGAGCGCGAGCCGGCCCGCCCCCGCCCCGCGCGCGCCGTGGGTGGCGCGGACCTTGCGCCAGCGCGCGATGTAGACCCAGCGTAGATCGGACAGGGTGAGCAGCAGAACCGGGGTGAAGGTCCACCCGGTATCGACGGGCACATTGCGCACGGGCCGGAGTGTCGCACCGTGTCGATCGGCGATCGGCGATCGGCGATCCGTGCCCGCCGGCCGCCGCTGCCCGCTCTTAGGTCCGGATATGACCCCTGAGGGCGGGCACCTCGGCCCGAACACCCGCGCGGCGCAGCAGGGTGTGCTCCTGGATGTGTGCCGGATTTGTGCAGGAAGCGCGCCAAGAGCCGCGCGACGGCCATCGGCGCGGTGCGTTCACGCGAGCATCGAACCCATGTGGTCCGAGCTGCTCGCCGTCATCGTCCCGCCCGTGTGCGTGGGTTGCCACGGCCCGGCCGGGGCCGCGGGCGCGGTGCTGTGTCCCGCCTGCCTGCGCGACCTGCCGTGGCTCGGCCCGCGCATCTGCCACCGCTGCGCCATGCCGTGGCACGGGGGCCGCGCGTGTCCCGCGATGGGATCGGCGTTCTCGGGCGCCTGGGCGCCCGTGGCCTACGAACGGTCCGCGCTCGCCCTGGTGCGGGCGCTGAAGTTCCGGGGCGCCCTCGCGGCGGCTGGGCTGATGGCCGCGCAGATGGCGGCGAACGCTCCGCCGTGGGCGATCGGGGGTGCGGTCGCGGTCGTGCCCGCCCCGCCCGCGCCCGGCCGCACACGGCGCCGCGGCTTCGACCCGGCGGGCCTGCTCGCCACGGAGTTTGCGCGCCGCCTCGATCTGCCGGTCGCCGGCTGTCTCGCGCGCTCTGGGAGGGCCGCGCGGCAGCTCGGCGCCCGGCGGGCCGTGCGCCGCGCACCGGGGCGGATCGGGGTACGGGTCCGGTCCGCGCCTCCCGCCGGCCCGCTGCTGCTCGTCGACGACGTCCACACCACGGGCGCCACGCTCGCGGCCTGCGCCCGCGCGCTGGCCGCGGCCGGCGCGCGGGACGTGCGCGCGCTCACGTACGCGCGCTCGCTGTAGGTCAGCGGATGGTGACGGGGTACGCGGTCCGCTTCCCGCGGCGCACGACGTTGAGTGTGTAGCGCCCGTGCAGGCCACGCCGAGCGGTGAAGCGCACGCTCGCGCGCCCGGCGCGGACACCGCGAACGGCCGCGGAGCGGTTGCGCAGGGTGAGCCGCGCGCCGCGGGTGGGAATGCCCTTGAGCTTGCACTTGACCTTGACCTTGCCCCGCTTGACCTTGGCCTTCTTGCAGACGACTTTGGCGAGGGGGCCGGCGGGGCCTTGCGGGCCGTCAGCTCCGGTCGGGCCCTGCGGTCCCGTCGGCCCGGCAGGACCCTGCGGACCGTTCGCTCCCGTCGGGCCCTGCGGGCCGTTCGCTCCGGTCGGGCCCTGCGGGCCGGCCTCTCCGGCCGGGCCCTGGGGCCCGGCCGGACCGGTCGGGCCCTGCGGAAGCGATCCGCCCGTGCCCGAGACGTCGATGACCGTGTTCGTCGGGCTGTCGGCAACGATCGTCAGCGTGCCCGTCCGGGCACCCTCTCCCTGCGGGTTGAAGCGAACGGAGAGGCTGCAGGTGCCCCCGACGGGAACCCCGCCCATGCAGTCGCTCGCGCTGACGAGGAAGTCGCCGCCGTCCGCCCCGCCGAAGGTGAAGCCGCGAACGTTGAGCGTCGCCGCTCCGTCGTTGGTCAGGGTGATCGCCTGCGGTCCGCTCACGGTGCTCTGCGGCTGGGTCCCGAAGGACAGCGAGGCCGGCGACGGCGTGGCCTTGCCGGCTGGGACGTAGATGCGACGCTCGAAGGTGACTGAATTCAGGTACGTGTTCGCACCGAGGCGCCACCCAGAATCGAGATTGCCGCCTATTGTGTGCCAGCAGAGTCGCTTCGCAGCGTTGACGTTTTGGGTGTCGCACTGGATTCGGTTGATCGGATCGCCTTGGAGGGCGAATCCCCATGACCAGCTCGTGTTGAAATACCACCCGGACCCGTTGGCGTCGTGCGGAATGTTGCCGCTCCCGGTGTCGAAGAGCACGTCGGCCCGCGGCGCCGCGGCGAGCAGCTGAAGGGTGGACGATCCAGTGGCGCGCCCGGCGAGCATCAGATGGGTGCCAGGGCATCCGTCGAGGACCGGCTGCAGAGGGGTGTTGGCGTTGTAGAACCCCGAGTAGCAGAGGCGCCAGCCGCCCGCCAGCACGGCCGACTCGTTCACCGCCTCCTGGGGGCCGGAGGGGTAGTAGGTCGGTTGGGCGGCGAGCGCGGTGCCCGCGCTGCCTGTGAACACGAGGGCGGCGGCCGCTCCAAGGGCCACGCATGTCCGCGCAAACATCTGGTTCCTTCCGGTGTGGATTCCGCATCCCCGCCGGATGCGGCCTGCGAAGCATCGCGAACGCGCGCCGTCAAAGTCAAGAACACGGTGCCACGCCTCGACGTTTGCACCACCCGCCACATGTGAAACACTGCCTGGGGACCGAGTTCCCCGAAGGAGGTCCATATGCAGATCGAGGTCAAAGGCCGGCACGTCACGGTCACGGACACGCTCCGCGAGCAGGTCGAGCGACGCTTTGCGAAGGTCGCCCGCCAGGTTTCGTCGAGCGCGACCCTCGAGATCGAGTTGTCGCGAGAGCGCAACCCGGCCAACCCCGTCTGCAACGTCGCCGAGGCGACGGTGCGTCTGAAGGGCGTCACGCTGCGCGCCCGCGAGGCCTCCCGGGAGATGCCTCACGCGATCAATCTCGTCGCCGACGATGTCGCGCGGCAGGTCAAGCGCGTCCGCGACAAGCGGCGCGGACCGCGCGCGGGCGAGGGCTACGAGGCCCCGGCCGCCGGCGCCATGTGAGCGCCCGGGGCGCCGCGCGTCGTCGCGCCCGCGCCCTCTAGTCTGAACAGCCATGCCGAAGATCCTCGACCGAGCCCTCCGGATGGGGGAGGGGCGCCAGTTCAAGCAGTACTCGAAGCGCGTCGACGCGATCAACCGGTTCGAGCCCGAGCTCGAGCTGCTCGACGACGACGAGTTGCGCGCGCAGTTCACCGAGCTGCGCGAGCGCGCCCAGGCCGGGACGTCGCTCGACGACCTGCTTCCCGAGTGCTTTGCGATCACGCGCGAGGCCAGCCGCAGGACGATGGGCATGCGCCACTTCGACGTCCAGCTGATCGGCGGCATGGTCCTGCACTCGGGCGCGATCGCCGAGATGAAGACGGGCGAGGGCAAGACGCTGACGGCCACCCTTGCCGTGGTGCTCAATGCGGTCGCCGGCAAGGGTGTCCACGTCGTCACGGTCAACGACTACCTCGCCCGCCGCGACGCGGAGTGGATGAGCCCGATCTACAACTTCCTCGGGCTCGAGGTCGGCGTGCTGCAGAACCAGATGGCCTACGACGTCAAGATCGCTGCCTACGCGGCTGACATCACGTACGGGACCAACTCCGAGTTCGGCTTCGACTACCTGCGCGACAACATGGCCTCCTCGCTCGAGGAGAAGGTCCAGCACGGCCAGCGGATCACCGACGGCAAGGCCGTCGCCACGCACAACTTCGCGGTCGTCGACGAGGTCGACAACATCCTCATCGACGAGGCCCGTACCCCGCTGATCATCTCGGGCGCTCCCGAGCAGGCGGCGGACCTCTACCAGCAGTTCGCCAAGCTCGCGCGCAACATGGTCGCGGGCAAGAAGCCCGACGGCATGGACCCGCGGACCAAGAAGGAGTTCGTCGCCGACTTCGACTACGAGTTCGAGGAGAAGCACAAGACCGTCTCGGTCACCGAGCTGGGCGTCGAGAAGGCCGAGCGTTTCCTGCGCATCGACCACCTCTACCGGGCCGAGAACGGCCACCTCGTCAACCACCTGCTCAACTCGCTCAAGGCCGAGGCGCTCTACAAGCGCGACGTCGACTACGCGGTCGTCGACGGTGAGGTCAAGATCATCGACGAGTTCACCGGCCGCATCATGGAAGGCCGGCGCTGGTCGGAGGGCCTGCACCAGGCCATCGAGGCCAAGGAGGGCGTGGCCGTCCAGGAGGAGAACCAGACCCTCGCCACGATCACGCTGCAGAACTACTTCCGCATGTACGACAAGCTCGCGGGGATGACCGGTACGGCCATCACCGAGGCCAACGAGTTCATGAAGATCTACAAGCTGGCCGTGGTGGCGATTCCCACGAACCAGCCGATGATCCGTGAGGATCGCAACGACTCGATCTACAAGACCAAGGACGGCAAGTGGTCCGCCGTCGAGCGCGAGATCGCCGCCCGCCACGAGGCCGGCCAACCCGTGCTCGTGGGCACGATCTCCGTCGAGGTCTCCGAGCTGCTCTCGCAGCGCCTCGAGCGCCGCGGCATCCCGCACACCGTGCTCAACGCCAAGCCGGAGTTCGCGCAGAAGGAAGGCGAGACCGTGGCCGAGGCAGGCCGTCCCGGCGCGGTGACGATCGCCACGAACATGGCCGGCCGCGGCGTCGACATCAAGCTGGGCGGCAACGCCGAGCACCTCACGCAGCTCGAGCTGGCCAAGCTCGGCCTCCGGCCCGGCGATCCCGACTTCGACGAGCGCTTCGAGCAGGTCCTGCCCAGCGTCGAGGAGCGCGTGCAGGAGCTGCGCGAGCAGGTCGTCGCGTCGGGCGGGCTGTGCATCATCGGCACCGAGCGCCACGAGTCGCGCCGCATCGACAACCAGCTGCGCGGCCGCGCCGGCCGCCAGGGTGACCCCGGAACCTCGCGCTTCTTCCTGTCCGCCGAGGACGACCTGGTGCGGCTCTTCGCCGGCGACCGGATCTACCGCATCCTCGACCGCTTCAAGGTCGTCGACGACGAGGGCAACGAGGAGCCGATCGAGGCCGGGATCCTCTCGAAGCAGATCGAGAACGCCCAGCGCAAGGTCGAGGAGCAGCACTACCTCCAGCGCAAGCACACGCTCGAGTACGACGACGTGATGAACCAGCAGCGTGAGGTCATCTATCGCTACCGCGACGACGTGCTCGAGGGCCGCGACATGGGTCCCGCCGCGCGTGACGAGATCGCCAAGGTCATCGACCGTCTCGTCGACGAGTACACGGTCACCGACTACTTCGAGGACTGGGATCTCGACGAGCTCTGGGTCCAGCTCGACCAGCTCTTCCAGGTCGACTTCGAGCCCTCGGAGCTCGATCCGAACTCGACGGACCGTCCCCGGCTCAAGCAGCTGCTCGTCGAGGACGCCCACAAGCTCTACGCCGAGCGCGAGGAAGAGCTCGGGTCAGAGCTCATGCGCCAGCTCGAACGCTTCCTGCTGCTGCAGATCATCGACGAGCGCTGGCGCGAGCACCTCTTCGACATGGACTACCTGCGCGAGGGCATCCACCTGCGCGGCTTCGCCCAGATCGAGCCGATCGTCGCCTACAAGAACGAGGCGTTCACCCTCTTCACCGACATGATGAACGGCATCTGGTCGACCTTCGCCCGGATGATCTACAACGTCGAGGTGGAGGTGGAGAGCGCCGACGAGCTGCAGGGCAACCCGCAGCAGAACCCGGGCGGCGCCGCGCTGGACTACTCGGGCGGCCAGGCGAGCGACGGCACCGGCTACTACGGCGCGGACGGCACCGTAGTGGACGACGACAGCGGCGGCGAGCTCGTCGGTGCGCCAGTCGCGCAGCGCCGCCTGGATGCCAACGAGCAGCTGGGACGCAACGACCCCTGCTGGTGCGGATCGGGCAAGAAGTTCAAGAAGTGCCACGGCGCCTGAGCCGTACCCGCTAGCCCGCGAACCGGGTGCAGAAGGGTCCGCAATGCGGAACCTTCTGCACGCGCTACGTGTCAGGGATGGCCGAGTTCATCCCTAGGGCACCTGCCGCCGGCGGGCCGCGACCCGCAAGCTCGCCGCTGGCGATGTTCGACGGTTCGGCGCACCCCATACGTTTATTGCCCAGAGTGGGTTTTCCGGCGCATTCGCTGTCGCCATCCGAACACGCCGCGCTGCTGGCTGCGGAGCGTGCCGGCGAGCCGTTTCTGGCCCACCGCGACCTGCATGGGGATCTGCGCCTCGTGCCGCTGAGCGATACAGAGCGCGTCCGGATCGGCCGCACCTCCGACAACGATGTGATCCTCGCCGGCGACGCCGAGGTCTCGCGTGCGCACGCAGAGATGAGGTCATCCGGCGGGGGGTGGGCGCTCGTTGACGACGGTATGTCGCGCAACGGCAGCTACGTCAACGGCGAACGGGTGCTGCGCCACCGGCGCCTGCAGGACCGCGACATGCTGCGGGTGGGAACGACCACGATCCTCTTCCGCCACCCGTCGACCGTCGACGACGCGAGCACCGCCGTCGCGCGCGCCGCCCCGGCGGCTCGCCTCACGAACGCAGAGCGGCGCGTGCTCGTAGCGCTGTGCCGGCCGCTGCTCGAGCCCGGCCTGGTCTCCACGCCGGCCTCCAACCAGGCCATCGCCGATGAGCTGCACCTGTCGCTGGCCGGCGTCAAGAGCCAGGTGCGCGCGCTTTTCGCCAAGCTCGGGGTCGACGATCTGCCCCAGAACCGCAAACGCGCCGAGCTGGCCCGGAGCGCGCTCGAGCACGGCCTCGTCACCCCCCGCGACCTGTGACGCTCGGGCCTGGAGCCAAGGTCGGTCCCTATCGGCTCGAGCGGCTGCTCGGCCGTGGCGGCATGGCGGTCGTCTACGAGGCGACGCACGAGACGGCGAGCCGCACCGTCGCGCTCAAGCTCGTCTCACCGGAGGTGTCGGACCCCGACTTCGCCGAGCGCTTCCGCGTGGAGGGTCGCATGCAGGCCGCGCTCGACCACCCGCACATCGTCACCGTCTACGAGGCGGGGACCTCGGAGTACGGGCCATATCTGGCGATGCGGCTCGTCCGCGGGCACACGCTCGCCGACCTGATCGATCGCGGGGCGCTGACGTCGGCGCGCACCCTGACGCTGCTGGAGCAGGTCGCCGACGCGCTCGACGCTGCGCACGACGCCGGTCTCGTGCATCGCGACGTCAAGCCGCGCAACGTGCTCGTGGAGGACGACGACCGCGCCTACCTGGCCGACTTCGGCCTGACCCGGCACAGCGACGCCATCGCCGCAACGGCGCCCGGCCACTTCATGGCGACCATCGCCTATGCGGCCCCGGAGGTCGTGGCCGGGGAGAGCGCCGGGCCGGCGGCTGACCGCTACGCCCTGGCCGCGGTGCTCTTCGAGTGCCTGACCGGCTCGACGGTGTTCCCGCGTCCGACCGCGGGCGCCGTGCTCTACGCCCACGCGCTGGAGCCGCCGCCACGTGTCTCGGGCCGCCGCGAGGGCATCCCTCGCGCGCTCGACGAGGCCGTCATCGCCGGACTGGCCAAGCATCCGGCCGACCGGCCCGCGCGCGCGGCCGATCTGATCGGCGGCGCGCGGGCGGCCCTGCGCGGGATCGAGCTCGGGCCTCCTGCGCCCCGCAGCCACGAGCCTCCTGACGACGGGACCACGGCAGGTCAGGTCACGTTGCCGGTTCCGGGCCGGGCGGCGCCGGCGCCCCGGACACGCCGCGCGCTGGCCGTCGCGGTCCTCGCCGGGGCCCTCGCGGGCGGTGGCGCCGCGGTGGTGGCCCTGGGCGGTGACGCGCAGCCTTCCGCCGAGCCGGAGGCCGCACTGCCGGCCGCGCCGGACGGGACGCAGCAGATCGGGCCCGACCTCGCCCAGCCCGGGCGGCCGACCGGCTGTGACGGCCGGCCAGCAGGCCCGCGCTCGCCGAACTGCACGGTGTTCCAGGACCGCGGTACCGACACGACGCTCGTCATCCCGCGTGACGGGGTCGTGCGTCGCTGGGGCGTGCGGTCGGCCCGCGGCGAGCTGGCGCTGACCGTGCTCCGCCGGGACGGGGACGCGTACTTCCAGATCGCGCGCTCGCCGACGGAGTTCGTCGACGGGGAGGACCCGCACTTCTGGACCACCGATCTCGCCGTGGAGGCCGGCGACCGGCTCGGCGTCGTGCTGGTCGAGGGCTCGGGAATCGGCGTACGGCCGACCGACGCGGCCACCACGGGCCGTTGGCAACCGGCGCTGGGTGGGCTGGGCAGCCCACCGCAGCGCGGTTTCGCCGGCGAGCTGCTTCTGCAGGCCGACTACACGCCGGGCGGCCGGCCACGCGAACCGCTACAGCTCAACGGCGGCAGGGCTGTCTCCGCGCCTGAGGGCGACCTCCTTCTCCGCCGGCTTGCGCGCTACGACGGGGGCGCACGGGCTGAACTGCGGATCGTGATGGTCCGCGGCCAGGGACGGCTCGATCTGCTCCGCGGCGGACGCCGCCTCGCCCGCATCGACATCCCCGGTCTGACCGAGCCGATCGACCCCTTCAGCCTGCGCCTCATTCCGGTGACGACGGAGGGCACGGCGCGCAACATCGGCATCGACGTGCGGTGGACGCAACTGAGCAGCAGCCGTTTGCGGTTTCATTACTTCGTTGCCTACGGCCGGAAGTTCGAGTTCGTCAACTGAGTCGCTTGCGGGCTTTCAGGTCCGGCGGCGTCTGGGCGAGTCGACCTGGGAGGCGGTGCAGCCTGAGCTCGGCCGTCGCGTTGCCCTGCGCCGCCTTGCTCCCGGCACGGTGTTCGACGCCGCGCGGTGGCCGGAAGGTCTCGGCATCGTGCGGCTGTACGCCGTCACCGAGACCGACGACGGCACGTACCTGGCCTGCCAATTCGTGCCCGGGGCACGGACGCTCGCGGAGTGCAAACGGGTGCGCGCGGGTCGGCGGCGCCGCTGGGTCGACGAGGCAGCCGCTGTCCTCGGCGACCGCGTCCATGGGCGCCTGACCGAGCACGCGATCCTGATCGGCGGGGGCGGGGAGGTCTGGCTCACGGGGTTCGGTCACCCTCCGCAGGAGGCCGACCCGTCGGCGCTGGCTCGCATCCGCGTCACACAGCGCGGGCGTCCGCCGCTGCGGGTCGCCGCTGCAGCAACCGTGCTCGCCGCGGCCGGTGCCGTCGCGGCCCTGACGCTCACGGCCGGGAGCGTGCCCACGCCGGTCCCGGTGCCGCCGGTGGCGAGGGGCGCGATGGCGCTCGGGAGCACCCTCGCGCCGGGCGCCTCGCGGACGGTGGACTGCGAGAACGAGCCACCGAGTGGCAGCTCGATCACCTGCACGGTCATGCAGCACCGACTCGACGGCCGCCCGCTCGTGACGCCGTTCGAGGGGGTCGTCAAGGCCTGGGCGGTGCGCGGTGCGCGGGGGCGGATCGCCCTGCAGATCCTCGTCCCCCGCGAGGGGGGGTTCTCGCGCTACAACGGCACCCGCGTCGTCACCGTGGGCGAACTGGCCGGAACGCGCGTTTTCCGGGCAGACCGCCTCGTCCCCAAGGGCGCGCGCTTCGGCCTCGAGATCGAGCCGGGTGGGGCCGTGGGCATTCGCACCGGCGTGGAGGGTGCCGCCACCGCCCGCTTCTTCGGGCTCCTGCGACGCCCCCCCGAACCGCCCGATCTGCGCGGGGGGGAGAACGAGGAGCTGTTGTTGAGGGTCGACGTCGTGCGACGCCGGGGATAGGACGTTTCATCCCTAAGGAGGCTGTTTCGCCTGCTGCTGCGTGACAGGCTCGCCTCGTGCGCCGACTCGGTTTGCTCGTGGTCCTCCTGTTGACGCTGAGCGCCCCGCCCGCGCGCTCGGCTACGCAGTTCACGGACTTCACCGACGTGACAACGACTTCGGCATCGGGCACGCTGCCCGGCGTCGGCGGCGTCGCGATCGTGGGCGACGAGATCTCGACGGTTCCCGGCAGCGTGATCGACGGCACCTCGACGGCCTTCGCCGGGAACGCGTTCGCCCCCCCGCTGCCCATGAGCGACGCCATCGAGATCCGCGGCGCCGCGGGTCGGAACTTCACGATCGGCGCCCCGAGCGACGTCGTCAACCCCGTCGTGCACGTCGGGTCCCTGCTCTCGGTGCTGACGTTCCCCGCCGGGACCACGATCCAACGGGTCAGCGGCGACAGCAACTTCGTCGTCTCCGGCAACCAGGTACGAGGTACCGCCGGCCAGCCGGACGCCAACGGGACGATCCGGCTGGTCGGCACGTTCAACTTCGTGCAGTTCAGCACCACACCGCAGTTCGCCGGGTCCCAGCCGGACGGAATCCTCGTTCAGCTCGGGACGGACCCGTTCGAGCAGCCGCGCATCGCCCGCCTGCGCTGGGCGCTCGACGAGAACGTGGCGAGCGGCAGCGTCTCGGACGCGACCGGCCAAGGGAACACGGGCACGATCGGCGGCGCGCAACCGATCGTCGACGGTCGCTTCGGCCGCGCCTTCCATGTGCCCGCCGGTGCCTCGATCTCCTCGGCCAGGAACGCCGCGCTCGAGACGCCGAAGATGACTGTGGTCTTCTGGCTGCGCCGCGTGGGCACACCAGCCTCGCCCTCGACGCTGATCCGCTACGGCACGCCGGCGGGCTGTGCGGGCGGGCCCGCATGGGCCCTGACGACGACGAACTCCGGAGGCTTCCGCTTTCAGGCCAAGACCGCAGGAGGCACGCTCACGGACGTCTTCAACCCGGTGCCGGGCCTATGGGACGGCGCCTGGCACGCGGTCGCGCTGTCCTACGACGGCGCCTCGGCGAAACTCGCCTACGACACCTCCGTCAGCTCGGTCTTCAGTCAGAACCTCGGCAACCTGACCTACTCAGGCGACCGCGGCCTCGAGGTGGGTGGCACCGGCTGTCCGGAGCCCGCCGCGGGGATCGACGTCGACGACGTGCGCTTCTACCCGAGCGCGCTCGGGGACTTCGACCTGCGCTACCTCACGAGCCCCTTCCAGGTCTCGCCGCCACCGCTGCCGTCTCAGCCGATGCCGTATCAGGAGCTGCTGGCGCGTTACCACCTGGATGCCGTCTCCGGGGCGTCCTCACCGCTGGACTCCTCGGGCCACGGCGCGCACGGCCGCGAGCTCGTCGGCACGTCCGTCCCGGGCCGTTTCGCTGAGGCGCTCAGCGGCGCGTTCCGTGTGCCTTCACAGAAGCTGTTCTCTCCGCCTCTGCTGGAGCCCCAGCAGGTCAGCGTCGTCGCCTGGGTGCGAAAGGCGCAGCCCGCGCCGGCCTCGGCCACGCTCGTCGGCAAGGGCACCGACACGAGCTGCCGGCCCGCCTACGGGCTGCTCACCGGCGCCGAGGGCAACGTTCGGTTCGAGGTGCAGGTCCGGACGACGAGCGGCGCCACGCAGCGGGCGGTCGTCGCCACGCCAGGCATGGGTCAGAGTGCCGTCTGGGACGGCCAGTGGCACGCGCTGGCCGGCGTTTACGACGGCACCGAGGTGGCGATCTACCTGGACGGCAACCGGGTGGCCGCCTCGAGCCTCCCGTTCGATCCGAACGCGTTGGACTACGACGTCTTCGACGACCGCGCGCTGACCGTCGGCCGACAGGGAAGCGGCTGCTCGACGACCCCGTTCGGCGGCCAGGTGGACGAGATCCAGCTCTACGACCGCGCGATCACTCCACAGGAGATCGCCTACCTCCACAACCCCTCCGCGACGCAGCCACCGGCGCTGCCGATGCCGACGCCGACGCCGACGCCATCGCCGACAGCGACGGGCACGGCGACGGCGACTGCCACGGCGACTGCCACGGCGACGGCGACGGCGACTGCCACGGCGACGGCGACTGCCACGGCGACGGCGACTGCGACTGCCACGGCGACGGCGACGGCGACGCCAGTCTTCTGCCCCGGAGACGGCACGCCGACGGCAACGCCGACGGTGACCGCCACGCCGACCATCACGGTCACCGCGACGCCGGCCGCGACGGCCGAGCCCGAGCCCGGCCTCGAGCTCAAGTGGCACCTCGACGCCTGCAACCGCGAACGCGGGCAGGACCACTCGGGCAAGGTCTACGACTACGCCGGCAGCGGCCTCCACGGGTCGATTCTCGACGGCGCGTTCTTCGGTCCGGGCCGCTTCGGCAACGCGTTTGCCCTGCCGCGGGAGGCCTCAGCCGGCACGCCGGGCGTGGACGTCAAGGACGACGTCGGTGAATCGCGCACCCTCGATCCCGCGGACGTCACGATGATGCTCTGGCTGCGCGGGCAGCCACCGCAGGGCGCCGTCAACCTGGGCATGTACGGCGAGGGCTGCGGGAACCTCGCCTACGGCTTCCTCGGCGGCTCGGGGTCGGTGAGCTTCGGGGTGCAGACGCAGGCCAGTTCGATCCTGATCAGCTCGCCCGGCGCCGGCGGCGTCTTCGACGGGCAGTGGCACGCGGTGGCCGGCACCTTCGACGGCAACACGATCCGGATCTACGTCGACGGCGCCCAGATCGGGTCAGGCCAGACTGCCAACACCGAGATCGACTACAGCCGGCTGACCGACCCGTCCCTGCACGTCGGCGGTGGCGCGGCTCGCGAAAGCACATGCCCGGTCGTGAAGCCCTTCCGCGGCGACGTCGACGAGCTGCGCGTCTACTCGCGCGCGCTGAGCCCGGAGGAGATCGGGTACCTGAGCGCCGGCTATCACCGCCGCCCGCCGCGGCTGCCGATCCCCACCGGACCCAAGAACACGGTGCGGCCGACGATGGGCGGCGTCCCGAAGCTCGGCACGACGCTGACCTGCCAGCCGGGAACCTGGGCGCCGGAGCCGATCAGCCGCGAGTACCTGTGGGAGCGAGCGCCCCGGGCCACGCTCGTCGACGGCGACGACGCCTGGGTGGCGATCGACGGCGCGACCGGCACCACCTTCCGCCTCGACCCGGCCGACGCAACGCTGGACTCCGCGCGCATCCGCTGCCGCGAGATCGCGTTCGACGCCGCCACGAGCGAGGAGGCGGTGAGCCGCTCGCTGCGCGTCGACGCGGACGCGCCGATGCCGGTCCCGGGATCGCCGCCCAGCCTGACCACCGAGGACGTCTTCCGGTCGGGGAAGCCGATCACCTGCAACCCGGGGGAGTGGACGGGCAACCCGGACCCGTCCGAGTTCCGCTTCCAGTGGTTCCGGGAGAACGGATCCGGACCCATCGCCGGAGCGACGGGGAGGACGTTCAGCCCCAGGACCGAGACGCAGGCGGCATCCGCCTACGAGCACACGAACGTCAACCTCTTCTGCAGCGTCACCGCGAGCAACGACGTCGGCCAGGGAGGCGTCGCCGAGGCCGCTCCGCGCTTCGTGATCGACGGCCCGCCCAAGCCTCTGGCGACGGCGTCGTTCCCGAATCCGCAGCTCACCTTCAACCTCCCGCGCAACACGCCCAACCCCCTCGATCTGGTCGCGACCTGCAGCACGGGCAAGTGGGCAGACGCCTACGCGGATCGCCCGGCCTCCACGGGCGGCCTTCACGCCCAGCACCCGTTCCGCTTCCAGTGGTTCCGCGAGGACTTCTCGGGTGCGAACGTCGCCCCGATCCCCGGCGCCACCGAGCCGACCTTCAAGATCACGGCGGACCAGCTCGGCCGCTCGATCCGCTGCGAGGTGACGGCCTCGAACCCGCTGGGCCAACGGACCATGAGCTCCTTTTCGGACTTCATCCCGCTGCCCGTGCCGACGAAGCGCGCGCTCTTCGAGACGGTCTTCCGCAACAACCCGAACGACCCGCTCAACATGACCGCGGTCGACGTCGACTACCGCGACCACACGGCCGAGTACGCGCGCCAGCTGCTCGCGAGCCAGCGCACGGCGGAGCTCGGAAGCTGCGAGCGCGGCCAGCGCGAGATCGCCGCCCGCCTCGTGGTCCTGCGCGCCTACACCCAGCAGCAGCTCGACCGGCTCACCGCGGATCGCCGGCAGGCCATCCGGAAGGAGATCACGCTGCTCGAGGACAGCCAGGTCCCCGCCGGTGCCCCGCCGGCCAAGCAGCTCGGCGAGTTCGTCTCCTACAAGCAGCGCTGCTGGGTCCTGCTGCGCGACTTCTCCAACACCCAAGCGACCCCGAGCGGCGTGCAGTGGCACCCGCCCGGCTCGCCGTGCGTCATCGGCGCGGCGGGCTCGAACGCGAGCCTGGCGTGCGTCGACATCGGCATCGCGCTGCAGCCGGCGCTCGAGTCGAACGCGCCGGCCCTGACCGCGGAGCTGCGCGACCGCATCGCGGCGAGCACGCCGCTGCGGGTGCTGTGGGACATCAACGGCGACAATCAGACCGACATCTCGTGCCCGGGATCGGCGCCGGTCCTGCGCGCCAACCTCGTGCGGGGCTACTACAACGTCAACGTCGTCATCGTCGACCGCTCCAGCCTGACGACGGGCCAATTCGCCGGCATCTCGCAGCGCGTCGACTTCCCGTTCACGACGCAGAACAGCCCCGGCACCCTGAGCGAGGCGGGCCCGAAGTGGTGCCGCACCTCGATGGTCCCGCCGCCCGATCCCGAGGTGGGGCCGTGCACCACGGAGGCCACGGTCGGCGCGATCAAGATGCAGGGCAACCTCTGCCCGATCAACGTCCGTGCGATTCCGTCGGGACAGATCCTCGGGCTCCCGCAGAGAATCCAGGACGTCATCAAGAAGGCGGCGCAGGCCATCAACGAGGCGGAGGCCGCTCGCGACCTGCTGCTGCCGGGGTCCACGACCGGGACGCGCGCGTCGCTGCTGGCCCCGGCGTTGCGGGCGGCGACACCGCCCGAGATCGCCGGCGCCGCCCTCAACACGGCGGCGACGCTCGGCAGCATCGACCAGGCCAAGGCTTACGCGGCGGGCAAGGGATCGGAGGTCGAACAGGCGCTGGCCGCCGAGTTCAAGAAGGGCCAGCAGATCGTCACGGACAAGGCGCAGTACGCGCTCGACCAGATCTACTCCGCCAACGCGGTCGGCTCGAGCGGGGTCAACGGCGTCGGCGGCGTGGCGGGCGTGCTCAAGGTCAACGGCGTCTCGATCAACCCGCTGGACAAGAGCCTGAACACGATCATCGCGCCGTCGTCGGTGGAGAAGGGCATCGCGGGCCTGCAGATGCCCAACATGGAGATCTTCTCGCCCCGGGCGATCAGCGCGCTGGGCGACATCC
Organism: uncultured Solirubrobacteraceae bacterium; assembly: GCA_963781415.1. Taxonomy (GTDB): domain Bacteria; phylum Actinomycetota; class Thermoleophilia; order Solirubrobacterales; family Solirubrobacteraceae; genus DATLGB01. Next base: position 637,953 of record CAWAFT010000002.1, on the reverse strand, counting down.
CGCTCGTGCCCGGGCCGGCACAGTTCAAGGCCCAGCTCAACGAGCAGATCAACCAGGCCAAGGATAAGGCGATCGCGTCGGGCATCAACTACGCCGACGAGAAGTTCAAGGACTTCGCCAAGAACCTCGATCTCGGCCCGTTCAAGCTCACTGGAACCGACGTCAAGGTGACGGCCAACCCCGACGGCACCGCCACGATCGACGCGGTGGCGAGCCTGCCGGGCATCACCACGTTGCAGGCCCCGAAGGGGTCGGGTGGCAAGGCCGGCAGCGCGATCACCACCGGGGTCAAGCTCAAGGGCGACCTCAACGGCAACCTCGAGTTGCAGGGCCTCTCGCTGTCGGTCCCCGGCAAGGCGTTCCTCGTCGGAATCCAGCTCGAGAAGCTCAAGCTCGACTACAACAACGAGAAGGGTCTGACCGCGGGCGGGCTGATCACCTTCCCGCTCAGCGGCGGACAGGGCATCGAGGTCGTGAACTTCCGGCTCGGACCCAAGGGTGAGTTCCTCGGCACCGGGGTGAACTACCTCGCGGGCGCCGGCCTCGGCGTGCAAGTCGCGCCGGGTGTCTTCATCACCAAGATCGGCGGCGAGTTCCAGAGCAGCCCGTTCGAGATCATCGGTCGGGCGGCGGTCTCGGCCGGCCCGAGCGCGGGTGGCGGCTGCCCAACGGTCGGCATCGACGGCGGCGTCACCATGCACTTCAGCCCACAGCCGATCTTCCTCAGGGTCGACGGCCAGGTGGTGCTCGTCTGCATCCCGCTCGTCAACTTCAAGTTCTATGCCGACGAGAACGGGCTCATCACGGCGGACGCCGACATGTCGCTGGACGTCCCGGCGATCGTCAAGCTCACCGCTGAAGTCAGGGGCGAGCTGCGGATCCCCGAGAAGCGCTGGCAGGTCGACGCCCGCGGCACGGCCGACTTCGAGTACCTGCCGCTTCCGGACATCGGGCTCAAAGGCGTGGTCTCAAATCTCGGCATGGCGGCGTGCGCGCGGATCACGATCGACCTCCTGTTCGACGAGGTCGAGCTCGCGGCCGGCGCCGGCGTCAAGTTCCTCGGCGGGATTCCGCCGATCTCCCCGGTGCAGCTGATCGCGGGCTTCCGGGCGTTCCTCGGCTGCGACCTGGGTGCCTACGCGCCGCTGCGGGCGGTCCGGGTCAACCGTCAGCTGGACGCGCCGCAGGCCTTCACCCTGCGCAAGGGCACACAGTCGCTCTCCTTCGAGGGGATCGGCGGCGCTCCGCTCGTCACGCTCACGTCACCCAGTGGCAAGACGTACGACTTCACGGACGCCGTCGGCGGGAAGCAGATGGAGGGCGCCCTGGGCACCGTCATCGAGGTCGAGGACCGCACGGTCGTGATCCTCGCGAAGGCCGAGGGCGGCAACTGGCGGGCCTCGGTCGCGAACGGGTCGGTCCCGATCGCCCGCATCCAGCAGGCGGACATCCTGTCCGGGCCCAAGGTCAAGGCCAAGGTGACCGGCAGGGGCGACAAGCGGACGCTCCGCTACGACATCGCGCCGATTGCGGGGCAGGAGGTCACCTTCGTGGCGACCGCCAACGGCGGGCACGACGTGCTGAAGACCATCGACAAGGGCGGCAAGGGCCGGCTGCGCTTCCGGCTCGCCGAGACCCGGTCGCCGAAGCGCAAGATCGAGGCGCTCGTCTACCAGGACGGTCTTCCGCGCGAGCGCATGGACGTCGCCCGCTTCGTCGGTGCCAACCCGAAGCTGCGGGCGCCGAAGGTCAAGCTCCGCCGCAAGGGCGCGTCCGCGGTCGTGACGTGGAAGAAGGTGGCGGGCGCGAGCCATTACAACGTCGCCGCGCGGTTCGCGGACGGCCGCAACCTGGTCTTCGCGCCGGAGGGCGCCAAGCGCTCGGTGACGATCCCCGGGGTCGGAAAGAAGGCCGGGCTCGTGGTGCGGGTCACCGCCTCCACGCTGTCGGGTCGCACGAAGACCTCCGGCGCGCGCCTCAAGGCCGTAGGCAAGAAGAAGGGCGGCGGCAAGAAGAAGGGCGGCGGCAAGAAGAAGGGCGGCGGCAAGAAGAAGGGCGGCGGCAAGAAGAAGGGCGGCGGCAAGAAGAAGAGCGGCGGCAAGAAGAAGGGCGGCTAGCCCGCCCAGGCCGGGGCCCCTCCTGACGCGGCGGCGCGGCGAACGCAGCTAGCGCAGCCCGAGTTCCACGGCACGGTTCTGTAGCGCGGCGAGCGTCGCGGCGAACGCCGGCCGGCCCGCCGACCCGCGGCGCATCGCGGCGAAGATGCGCCGGTCGGTGCGGGTCCCCGCCACGGGTCGAACCGCGACGCCGGGATGGGTCTCGGGCCGGCCCAGCGACGGAAGCAGCGCGACACCGTGACCATCGGCGACGAGCTCGATGAGCAGCGCGACGTCGTTCGCGCGATGACGGATGTCGGGCTCGAAACCCGCCGTCCGGCAGGCGGTGAGCAGCAGGTCACCGAAACGGGTGTCGGGCCGCGTGGACAGCCACGTCTCGCCAGCCATCCGGCTCAGGCGGATCGGCCGGTTCGCTGCGGCGAGAGGATGGTCAGCGGCGAGCACGAGCAGGATGCGATCCGTGCCGAGGTCGACCCGGTCGATGCCGGCGTGGCGCGGTCGCGGCGCCTGCTCGTATTCCTCCGCCACTGCGATGTCCAGGTCGCCCGCGCGCAGCGGGGCGAGCGCGTCCTCGGCCTCGGCTTCTTCGAGCTCGACCCGCAGTCCCGGGTGGCGTTCGGCGAGCGGGCGCATCACCGGAGCCACGAGCGAGCGAGCGGCGGTCTGGAACGCCGCCACACGTACGCGCCCCCGGACCCCGCCGGCTGCCTCGGCCAGCTCAGCCTCTGCGTGCTCGAGGCGGGCGAGCACACCGTCGGTGTGGTCGGCGAGTGCCCGGCCCGCGTCGGTGAGACGGACCCCGCGCCCGACGCGTTCGAGGAGGGGTACGCCGGCCTCGCGCTCGAGCGCGGCGAGCTGCTGCGACACCGCCGACGGCGTGTACGAGAAGGCGTCGGCGACGGCAGCGACGGTGCCTCGCTCGCGCAGCTCCCGGAGCATCCGCAGGCGGCGCAGATCAAGCATGTAGTTCAGCTTACGGATTATCGGAAGAAAGTCGACTGGACCTTAGGGGTGTAAGGGGCGCAAACTGTCTCTCATGACCTACACCGAGCTCACCATCCGCCGCGCCCGCCCTGCTGATGCAGCCGTCCTCGACCGCCTCGCCCAGCTCGACTCGCAGCGCCCGCTGACCGGCGAGGTGCTGCTCGCCGAGTCCGGAGGGGCCCCTGTGGCCGCCGTTGCCGTCGCCGACCGCCGGGCGACCGCCGATCCCTTCCTCCCCAGCGCTCCCGCCGTCGAGCTGCTCCGCGCCCGCGCGGAGCAGCTGGCGGCCGGTAGTGTCCACCGGCGTGAGCACCCCCGCCTCCTCCCAGCCGACGCCGCAGCGACTGGCGGCCATCCGTGAGCAGCTGAAGCTCCTCGCGGATTATCTTTGACCCGGCTGGGCTGAAGGAGCGGGTCTCCGAGCTGGAGGCGCAGATGGGCGAGCCAAGCTTCTGGGACGACCCCGAGGCCGCGACAAAGGTCAACGGGGAGTACGCGCGCGTCAACCGCCGTCTGACCACCTTCACCGGCCTGGAGGCCGACGTCGGGGACCTCGACGGCCTTGCGGAGCTTGCCGAGGAGGACGAGGAGATGGCGGTCGAGTTCGAGGAGACGCTCGCGTCGGTCGAGTCGCGCCTCGAAGAGCTCGAGCTCGCACGGCTGTTCTCGGGTCCCTACGACGCGGGTGACGCGCTCGTGACCGTGAACTCCGGGGCGGGCGGGACGGACGCGCAGGACTGGGCGGAGATGGTGCTGCGCATGGAGATGCGCTGGGCGGAGCGGCGCGGTTTCAAGGCCGAGGTGCTCGAGGCGAGCGCGGGGGAGGAGGCCGGCATCAAATCGGCGACGTTCCGCGTCGCGGGGGAGAACGCCTACGGGCTCTACGGGGCCGAGAAGGGCGTGCACCGGCTCGTGCGGATTTCGCCCTTCGACGCGCAGTCGCGCCGCCAGACGGCGTTCGCGTCCGTCGAGGTGTCGCCCGTCCTCGAGGAGCTCGGGGAGATCGAGATCCTGCCGGACGACCTGCAGGTCGACACCTATAGGGCGTCGGGCGCGGGCGGCCAGCACGTCAACAAGACGGACTCGGCCGTCCGGCTCACGCACCGGCCGAGCGGCATCGTCGTGCAGTGCCAGAACGAGCGCTCCCAGACGCAGAACAAGCTCACGGCGATGAAGATGCTGCAGTCCAAGCTGATCGAGCTCGAGGAGCGCAAGCGCCGCGAGGAGATCGCCAAGGAGAAGGGGGAGGCCATGGACGTCGGCTGGGGGTCGCAGATCCGCTCCTACGTGCTCAATCCGTACACGATGGTCAAAGACCACCGCACCGACTTCGAGATGGGCGACACGACCCGCGTGCTCGACGGCGACCTCGACGGCTTCGTGCGCGCCTATCTGCTCAAGGCGGCGGCGCGATGAGCGGCGGCACCGACCAGCCGAGCGCGCCCTACCTCGACGCGCTGGTCGCCTACGGCTTCCGCGGGTCGACACGCTTCCACGTCCCCGGCCACAAGGGGGGGCGGGGCGCCGACCCTGGATTGCTGAACGCGATCGGCCTGATGGCGCTCCAGCTCGACGTGCCCCAGGACATCGAGGGGATCGACCTCGGGCCGTCGCCGACCCCGTACGAGCGCGCGGAGCGGCTCGCCGCCGAGGCCCACGGGGCGGAGCGGACCTGGTTTCTCACGAACGGCGCCTCGCAGGGGAACCACGCGCTCTGCCTCGCGCTGGCCCCCCTCGACGCGCCGGTGGTCGTGCAGCGCAACTCGCACTCCTCGGTGATCGACGGGCTCGTGCTCTCCGGCGGGCGCCCGACCTTCGTCGCCCCGGCGTACGACTCCGAGCTGGGCATGGCGCACGGCGTCACCCCGGATGCGCTCGAAGCGGCGCTCGCGACCTGCCCCGAAGCGCGCGCCGCGTTCGTGGTCTCGCCGACCTATTACGGCATGGCGGCGGACATCGCCGGCCTCGCCGAGATCGCCCATGCCCGCGGCGTCCCACTCGTCGTCGACCAGTCGTGGGGGCCCCATTTCGGCTTCCATCCCGACGTGCCCGAGAGCGCGCTGCGGCTCGGCGCCGACGCCGTGCTGACCTCGACGCACAAGATCGTCGGCTCGTTGACGCAGTCGGCGATGCTGCACATCGGCCCGACCGGCCGGATCGATCCAGAGGTCGTGGCGCGCGTGGTCCGCCTGGTCCGCTCGACCTCCCAGTCGTCTCTGCTGATGGGCTCACTCGACGCCGCACGGCGCCAGATGGCCGTCCACGGGAAGGCGCTGCTGTCGCGCACGCTCCGGGCGGCCGTCCCGCTGCGGGCGGCGATCGACGCCATCCCCGGCTGCGAGGTGGTGGGGGAGGGGTTCGTCGGCCGCGAGGGCGTCTCGGCCTGGGACCCGCTGCGCGTAGTCATCGACGTGCGCGGCACCGGCCGCACGGGCTATGAGGTGTACGCCGCGGTGCGCGAGGCCTACGACGCCCAGCTCGAGCTGGCCACCCACGCCACCGTCGTCCTGGTGCTGGGCGCCGCTCAGCCCGCCGACGATCTCGACCGTTTCGCCTACGACTTCGCCGAGACGATCGGGCGCATTTCGGTGCCGGGCGAGGCGTCCGCGCTCGCCCGTTCTTCGGCGGCCCTGCACAACGAGGTCGCAATGACTCCGCGCGACGCGTTCCTCGGCCGCACCGAGGTCGTGGCAATCGACGACGCCGAGGGTCGCGTGTCCTCAGAGGCGATCGCCGGTTACCCGCCGGGCATCCCGGCGCTGCTGCCCGGCGAGCGCGTCACCCGCGAGGCGATCGACTACCTCCACGAGCTCGTCTCCGCCGGCGCGCGCCTGCACGGCGCATCCGATCCGGACCTGCGCTCGCTCTTCGTCGTCGCCGAGTAGCCGCCGCCCGACCCGGTGCGACGCTCACCGCGATCCCAGCGCGTGTCGCCTAGTGGTCATATTTCGACGCCCAGGCGACACGCGCGCGCGGGGCGACGCTCACCGCGATCCGGCGCGTGTCGCCTGGTGGTCATATTTCGACGCCCAGGCGACACGCGCGCGCGGGGCGACGCTCACCGCGATCCGGCGCGTGTCGCCTAGTGGTCATATTTCGACGCCCAGGCGACACGCGCGCGCGGGGCGACGCTCCCGTGCCGGCGGTCAGCAGGCTGGGGCGTACTGCAGGTAGACGACGCCGTTGGGATAGACCGCGTGGTGCGCGAGCGCGAGCTTGCGGGTCGGCTCGCCCTCGGGGAACATGCGCTGGCCCGCGCCGAGCGCGAGTGGGAAGACGAACAGATGCAGCCCGTCAAGCAGTCCGTCGTCGATCAGGGCCCGCACGAGCTGCGTGCTGCCGCTGACGTACAGGTCGCCCTCGTCCTTTAGGCGGCGGATGACCTCAGGGTCATACGGCCCAAGGACCTGAGAGTTCTGCCAGATGCCCGCGTCGTCGAGCGTCGCGGTCACGACGTGCTTCGTCGTGTCGTTGAAGAAGGGGACCCCGGGGTCCTCCTCGGGTGTCCGGTCCCGCCAGGCCGGGGCGAACATCTCGAACGTCTTGCGACCCAGCAGGATGCCGCCCGCGCGGCCGGTGAGGGCTCCGATCGCCTCGCCCATCGCCGGGTCGAAGCCGAACTCGAAGGTCCAGCTCGGCGACTCGATGACGCCGTCGATCGTCATGAACTCGTGCGCGTGGATTTCACCCATCCCCCCAGTCCTAGCAGCCAGCCGCCAGGTCATCGACCCACTCGAACCTCGTCAATGCGCTACGACGACATCCTGCGGTGGTCGACGCTGCGCTGACCGAAGACGTCGGCGCCGGCGACGTGACGATGGAGGCGACGGTTCCCGCGCCCTCGCGCGGCGCGGCCACGACGCGCGTCGACCTCGTGCCGGACGAGCGCCAAGCCTGTACCCGAGTTAAGCTACGAGCGCTTCGGCGAGTGCGTCGCGTGACCCCTGGCCGGTCACCCCGAGCTTGGCGTAGACGTGTGTCAGGTGTGTCTCGACGGTCTTGGGGGAGACGTAGAGCTCCTGCGCGATCTCGGGGTTCGAGCGTCCGGCTGCGGCCAGTTCGGCCACGCGCAGCTCGCGTGGCGTAAGGGCGTCACGACCTGACTGCGCCGTCCGCCGCGGACGCGCACCCGCCGCGGAGAGTTCGTCCGTCGCCCGCACGAGCAGCCGGTCTGCGCCGCAGCGGCGCGCGCCCTCGAGGGCGTCAGACAGCTGCTTGCGGGCCTCGGGGAGTTGCTGCACGCGCCGGAGTCGGGCGCCCAGTTCGAATTGGCTGTAGGCGAGCTCGAGCGCCGCCTCGGTGTCGCGCAGGACGGAGACGGACTCGCGCAGCGACTCAACATCCGCACTGATGACCCCGGAGGCCCGCAGTGCGACGCCGCGCGCGCGCGGGTAGCCGTTGGCGAGGTGCAGCTCCTCGGCGACCAGCGCGTTTGCCTCGTCCCGTTCCTCGGCGCTCAGCGCGAGGGCGAGCTGGGAGCGCCACGGTGACAACGCCGGTCCGATGTCAAGGGTGCGGCTGATCTCCTCGACGGCTCGCAGGTGGGCGACGGCGGCCGACCGATCACCGAGCGCCAGCGCAACTCGGCCGCGTGATTCGAGAAGAAAAGCGCCCCCGCGAGTCTGCTGAAAGGCCGGCGGCGGCGCGAACGCCTCGAAGACCTCCCGCAGGTCTCCGGTGGACGGGCGTTCGGCGAGCACATCCTGGGTGACGTGCGCCATGCTCGCGAGCCACAGCGCCATCCCGGTCTCCCTGGCGAGTGCGACGAGGTCCCGGGCACGCGCCTCCGCACCGACGAGGTCGCCGCGGCGCGCAAGCAGCCAAAGCGTCGCCGCGGCGGCGGTGCCCGTCGCCAGGATCGAGCCCGAGCGCCGGCCGGCGGCGGCGACCCGCTCGGCGAACCCGGCGACGGCCTCATAGTCCCCGATCGCGACGAGAGCCTGGATCAGTTGGAAGGTCGCCCAGCTCCCGCCCCCGTGGGTCGCGGTCAGCAGGTCGTCGCGGAGTGCGGCATCGCCGAACCGGCGCACCTCCGCCGGCGGGCGGCCGGCCTCCGTGGCCTTGCAGGCCAGAACAGTGGCGATGGCCCGGGCGCCCCACGTCTCTTCAACGACCAGCGCACTCAGCCGGTCCCAGTCTGCGACGAAGCTCTGCCAGCGAACCGGGTCGTTCGCGCACATGACCGCGTAATTGGCTTCGAGGTCGTCCGCGAGCTGAGGGCCGGTCGTGCCGCCGCGAGCGGTCTCGGTCATTTCCCACGCCACTTCCCACAGCCCGGCGGCGGCGAGCACCTCTCCCGCGACGCCGGCCACCTCGCGCCGCCGTTCGGATGGGGCAAGCGCGAACGCCTCCTGCAGCAGAGGCACGCACTCGGGGTCGCGAACGGCGGCGAGCCCTCGGGCGAGGTCAAAGACGAGCGCCGCCCGACCGGGCTCGCTGGCCCCTTCGACGAGCGCACGGCGCAGGCGCACGATGGCTGTGTCGGCGTCGCCGCGCGCAAGTGCCTCCAGGCCGGCGGCGCGTAGTCGCATCGCCACGTCGCTGGCGCCAGCCGCGGGCAGCATGGCCAGATGACCCGCGACGACGTCCAGCGAAGCACCAGCGGCCTCGAGCCGCTCGGCGGCGAGGGCGTGCATCGAGGCCTGCCGCGCGGAGGAGAGCTCCGCGTAGAGCGACCGGCGGATGACGGGATGGGCGAAGGCCGGCGGGTCATCGACGGCGAGCACATCGATTCGCACGAGTTCGCGCGCCAGCTCTGCGCCTCTGTCCGGTTGGACTCCGGCGAGTTCGAGCGCCAGCGCGAGCGGGTGATCCGGCCCGGCGAGCGCGATGGCCGAGGCGAGCGGTACCGCCTCGGGGGCCACCCGGCGCACCCGCCGGACGATGCGCTCACCCAGCGCCGGGACCGCAGCCGCACGGATCTCGTCGGGCGTCCCGTCGGGCACGGCGTGCAGCAGCTCGTTCAGATAGAGCGGATTGCCGGCGCTCGCCTCGTGATAGGCGGTGACGACGTCGGAGTCAACCGGCCGTCGCGGCACGATCGCGGCGACGGCCGCGCGTGACAGCGGCACGGGCCGCAGGATCGGCACGCCCGGCTGCTCACGCAGCGCGTCGAGCAGATCCTGATGCGTGCCCGGCTCCGACGGTCGCAGGGTTGCGACGAGGACGACGGGCAGATCGCCGATCCGGCGCGTCAAGAAGTCGAGGGTGCGCAGCGAGGCGACATCGACCCAGTGGAGGTCGTCGACGGCCAGGAGGATCGGGGCGGCGGCCGCGAGCGCCGCGACCAGGCGGAAGAGGGCGTCCATGACGCCGAAGCCCGGCTCGACCGGCGGGCCGCCCGCGACCAGCACCGCGCCGGCGGCGGAGTTCGTGAGCTGCGCCGGCTGCGCGGCCCGGCCGAGCAGCTGCCGGATTGCCCCGAAGGCGTAATCGCGTTCGAGCTCGCCCCCCGCCGCGTGGAGGACGGTCAGCCCCTGCTCGCGTCCCTGGCGCTCGACCGAGGAGAGCAGCGCGCTCTTCCCCGTGCCGGCGGGCGCCTCGATGAGCGCCGCCGAACCCGCTCCGGCGAGGGCGGAGTCCAGCGCTGACCTGAGCACCGCAAGCTCAGCGTCGCGTTCGAGCAGAAGCAGATGTCCCGGGGTCAGGAGGCGGACCCTACTGCGCCAAGAACGCAAATTTCAGGGTTCCACCCTGAGGCACCTGTCTGACAGGTTCCCTGGCTATGCGCCGGGCGCTGCTGTTGCTGGTCCTCTTGCTGCTCTCGAGCGGGTTCCTCGATGCGTCGGCACGCGCGACCGGCACGGCCCCGAACGTGCGCTGGCAGTTCGAGACGTTAGGCGCCACCACGCCGGATGACACCGGGGCCCACGACGGGACCGTGACCGGGGCAGCCCAGATCGCCGACGGGCGCTTCGGGCAGGGGATAACCCTGTCGTCTGCGACGTCCGCGGTGGCGGCGGCGCCGGCGCCCGACCTCGAACCTGCCAACGTCACGGCCACGGTCTGGGTACGCAGCTTCGGCGCGCCGGCCCGGACCGGCGCGCTCCTCACCTACGGACAGCGCGACAGCTGCGCAGCGGGCTCGTCGTACGGCTTGGCGGTCAACAGCTCAGGCAATGTGGTGTTCAGCGTCAGGGCCGGTTCCGGCGCGGTCGCACCGACTCTCGATGCGGCTTCTCAGCGCCTCTGGGACGGCGCCTGGCACGCGCTGACCGGGACGTACAACGGCTCCGTGGTCCGTCTCTACATGGATGGCAGCGAGATCGGCAGCGGCACCGCGGCGACCGGCGCGCTCGACTACAGCCCAACCCACGGTGGCCTGGCCATCGGCGCTGCCTCATTCGGCGGCTGTCCGAGCCCGGCGGCGGCTGTGGATGTTGACGACCCGCGGATCTACGACAACGCCCTCAGCGCCGTGCAGGTCCTCGGGCTCGGCACGCCCGCGAACATCTCGCCGCCGTCGATCGGTGCGGCCACGACGTCGTTCGAGCACGTCTTCAACTTCCATCTGAACGCGCTCACCGCGCAGAACCGCCTGCTGGAGAGTACGGGTCATGGGCTGCACGGCTTCGGCGTCAGCGGGACGATCGCTGCGGCCGGTCGCTTCGGCAGCGCCCTGAGCCTCAACGGTGCCGGTCAGGGCTTCACGGTCGCTCCGACGCCCTACGTGTCGAACAACACACCGACGGTGACCGCGTGGGTCAAGCGCATCGGCGCGCCTTCCGCCAACGCGACGATCGTCGCCAAGAACCTCACCGGATGCACCGCGTCCGTGGCGCTCGAGACCGCGGGCGACAGCGGCGTGCGCTTCAGCGTCTACCAGGGGTCCAACGGCACGGTGCTGAGCACCCCGTCCGTGACGACCGTCTGGGATGGGCAGTGGCACGGGGTCGCGGGCGTCGCCCGTGCGACGGGCATCGAGCTGTGGGTCGACGGCGATCGCGCCGGGACCGTCCCGTACACCGCCGGCGCGGGCATCGGGTTCGGCACCGGCGACATCACCGTGGGCAAGGACTCGAGCTGCGGGCCGCGGCCCGCCTTCAACGGCCAGATCGACGAGATCAGCTGGTTCCGGCGCGATCTCGGTCGCGACGAGATCGGCTGGTTGCAGAGCGCGACGGCCACGTCGCCGCCGCAGCTGCCGCTGCAGGACCTCCGACTGCGCTGGCACCTGGACACCCCGGCGACCACACAACCCGACGACTCCGGGTACGACCTCGCCGGCACCGCCACCGGCACCACGGTGACGACCGGGCGGTTCGGCGGCGCGCTCACCGTGCCCGCCAGTCCCACCGGGGCGAACTCCGTCACACGCGCCGGCAGTCCGCTGCTCGAGCCGGACAAGGTCACGTTCGTGACCTGGGTACGCCGCAGCGGATCGCCCGGCTTCCGCACGCTTGCCGCCTACGGCGAGTGCGGCGAGTTTGCCTACGACCTGCACACCGCAGGGAACGAGATCCAGTTCAGCGCGGCAACGAGCAACGGTTCCGTCGCGATGGCGAACGGGCCTGGCGAGGAGATCTGGGATGGGCGCTGGCACATGGTCGCGGGCACCTATGACGGCCTCCGGGCCCGGCTCTTCTTCGACGGGACGAAGGCCTCGACCGATGGCGAGGCCAACGTGGGCAGGATTCGGTACACGCCGGGGCCGCGAGCCCTGACGGTGGGCGCCGGGGCGCCTGATTGCGAGACCAGCGCTGACGTCGCGTTCGACGAGACGCGCATATACGGCCAGGCGCTCAGCGCGGGTGAGCTGCGCTACCTCGGCCGCTCCTACCACTCGGCCGTTCCGAACCTGCCGATCCCCAACGGTGATCCCGGCGACCTCGGGCTGATGGCGCAGTACCACCTCAACTCGATCCGCGGCGGGCAGACCCTCGACAGCTCCGGCAACGACACACCCGGCACCGCCGTCCAGGCGCTGCTGATCGGGGACGGGCGTTTCTCCAATGGCTTCCGGCTGGCCAGTCCCGGCGACGGCTTCGTGGCCGACGGAGCCCTCGCCAGCCAGTACGACGTGACCGCGATGGCCTGGGTACGCGGCACGTCGCCCGGCGCGGGCCGGGTCATCCTCGGCGTCGGCCAGTCTGGGAGTTGCAACGAGACCGCGTACGGCCTGGAGACCATCGCCGGCGGCGACGTCGCCTTCCACGCCTATCACGCGAACGCTGGCGGCGTGAGCGAGCGGCTCGACACGAGTGCTATTCCGGCTGCCCAGATCTGGGACGGCCAGTGGCACGCCGTCGCGGGCGCGTTCGGCGCCGCCGGTCTGAAGCTCTGGCTCGACGGGGCCGTCGTCGCCAGTGCGCCCGCCCCGGCCGAGAACCCCTTCGTCAGCTACGCGGACCGTTCCGGCAACCTCGCCGTCGGCCGGGATCCCAACCCCGCCTGCACGAGCGGCGCGCACGACCTCGCCGCCGACGTCGACGAGGTCCGGATCTACAACCGCGTGCTGGCCGACCACGAGGTCAGCTTCCTCCAGTCGGCCGCGGCGACCGCTCCGCTGGATCTTCCCGCGCCGTCCCCGACGCCGAGCCCGTCGCCGACGCCGAGCCCGACCCCGACTCCCACACCGCCTCCGGTGGACGAGTCCGAGCCCGGCCTCGCGCTCAAGTGGCACCTCGACGAGAGCGACGGCGCCACCGCTGTGGCCGACAGTTCGGGCAACGACAACGACGGGACGGTCCTCGGCGGCGCATTCCGGACGCCCGGTCGCTTCCAGGGCTTCTTCGAGCCACCGACCACGGCCTCGGGGTCGGATCCGCAGATCGTCGGCCTGCGCTCGGCCCAGTCGCCGAGCCTGCAACCCACCAACGTCTCGGTCGTCGTCTGGGCGCGCGCGACCGACCCGGGTTCCGGCTCGCTCGTCTCCTACGGCGGCGAGGGGTGCAACACGACGTCCTGGTCACTCACCACCATCGGCGGGGGCACGCGGTTCACCTACCGCTACGGCGCCGAGGCCGGTCAGACAGTCTTCGCACCGGTCCCGCCGTCCGTCGACGTCTGGGATGGCGATTGGCATCTGATCGTCGGGACCTACGACGGGACGCTCGCGCGGATCCATGTGGACGACGTCTCGCAGAACGGGCAGGCGAGCACGTTCCCGATCCGCTACGTCGCGGGTCAGGGCGGTCTGCAGGTTGGCGACGATCCCGGCGCGTGCAGCGGCATCCACGCCCCCTTCAAGGGCCAGTTGGACGAGGTCCGGGTCTATCAGCGTGCGTTGAGCCAGACCGAGATCAACTACCTCGCCAACGAGGACGCGCGCGTCCCGCCGCGACTGCCGATCAAAAACGACCCGAGCTTCACCGTCCGTCCGACGCTCACGGGGTCGCCGAAGGTCGGCTCGACGCTGACCTGCGGCGGCTACGCGTTCGGCGGCACGGCGATCCAGAACGTCTCCTTCCTGTGGGAGAGCGCGCCGCGCAACACGAAGCGGGCCTCGAATCCGTCCTGGAAGCCGATCGACGGCGCGCCCAACGCGGCCAGTTATGTGGTCGCGCCGACCGATGCGCCGTCCAGCCTGCGCTGCCGCGTGATCGGCGCGAACGTGCTCGGCACGGTCGAGGCGGTCTCCAACGTGCTGCGGGCGGACGTGGACGTCCCGAAGGCCGCCGGCGTCCCATTGATCGAGGGCGACCGCGTGCAAAGGATCGGCTACGACGGCCTCAACTTCTCCGCCCCCACCTTCACGTGCCAGCCGGGCGAGTGGGAGAACTTCCCGGACTTCACCTATGCGTGGCTGCGCGACGGGACGGCGATCCCCGGCGCCACGGGGCCGACCTACACGCCGCCCGTGCTCAGCGACGCGGGCCACGAGTTCCGCTGCCGCGTCACCGGCATCAACGACGTCGGCGCCGGAGTTCCGGTCAGCAGCGAGTTCGTCTTCCTCATCTCCACCCCTCTTCCGGGGATCGGGCCGCTCACCCCGTCGACCGTGCTGCTGGTCAATCCCGCGGAGCCCAATCCGCTGCAGCACCAGTACCTGTGCAAGCCGGGCACCTGGGACCAGAGCCCGATCGACCACAAGATCCCGGGGTGGACGTACGCCTACTCGTGGGCGCGCAACGGCGCGGCCATCGTCGGTGCGACCGGCGTCGCTTACACACCGGATGCGGATTCGCTCGGCCGTGACCTGACCTGCACGGTCGCGGTCAGAAGCCCGAGCGGCGAGCTGTCGCGCTCGAGCACGTCGGCGCCCGTGCGGGTGCCGCTTCCGACTGGGTCGGCGGCGGGGTCGCTCACGCCGGTCTATCGCAACAACGTGCTGTACCCGGTGACGATCCTGGCGCTGACCGACGAGTACCGCGACACCGCGACGCAGATCTTCCGCGCGCAGCAGGTCGAGGCGCTCGGCGATCTTGCAAGCAGCTGCTTCAGCCCGACAAGCACGGCGTACCGCGCCTCCAAGGGCATCAAGACATGGCGGCTGTCGGATGTCGACGGCGGGGTCATGACGCCGAAGGAGGCCTGCATCACGCTGATCAAGCGGCCCCGATCGGAGATCTTCTACCAGCCTGAAGGTGCAGTCTGGGATCCACCCCCGACCGCCACGAACCGGCAGGACTGCGACCCGGCGGACTCGAGTTTCGGCGGGGTGAACATGTGCCCGATCATCTCCCTGCCGATCCAGCCGGTGGACCCGGAGCACAGCTCGCTGCTCACCGCCGCGCGACAACAGACGCTGAAGACCGTCACGCCCGACCGGGTGCTGTGGGACGTCAACCGCGACGGCCGGACCGACCTCTCGTGCCCCGGCAGCTCGCCGGTCATCCGGGGTCCGCTGCTGAAGGGCAACTACGAGCCGACGGCGACCATCGTCTTCGCCAACAGCGTGGACACCGGGCGATTCTTCACGCTCAAGAAGGAGTTCGACTTCCCCAGCTACGGCGCGACGCACACGGCTGGTAAGCCGGTCAAGCTCGGCAGCCTCCCGGAGGACCAGCCGCTCTGGTGTCGCAACACGATGACGCCGCCTCCTGACCCCGAGCTCGGTCCGTGCACGAGCACGGGCAGGATCGGCCGCGTCCAGATCGTCGGCGATCTCTGCCCGATGGACGTGCGCGCGATCGCTCAGGGCAACATCGACGCCGCGCCACGGGCGATGCGCGCGACGCTGCAGAAGGTGGCCGACGCGGTCAACGCCGCGGAGCGCAAGCGCGACGAGATCCTTCCCGGCTTCCACCCGGGCTTCAAGACGGCGTTCCTGCAGGCGCAGGCCCTGCCGACGCTGGAAGCGAAGAGCATCGCCGCAACCGCGATCAACACCAATGCGTCCCTCTCGGGCCTCCAGCAGGCGCAGTTCCAGGCGACCAAGAGTTTCAGCACACCGCAGCAACATCAGGTGGTCGACGCCTACAACGCCGGGCCGGGCACGGACAACCCCAAGGCCGAGTTCGCGCTGGACAACCTGTACTCGGCCAGCGGCACGGTGCTCGTCAACGGCATCGCCGTGACGCCGGGCGTCGACACCACGAAGGGCGGAGAGGCGCAGCTGCAGACGCTGTTCGCCCCGAGCGCCGTCGGCGAGTCCTTCCAGGCGGTGGAGAACCTCAAGGGCATGCTCGTCTCGGCGCCGAAGGCCAAGCAGGCGCTCGAGGACATGACGATGACGCGCAACACAAACCTCGACAAGGTGCTGTCGGAGGTGCCGAAGAATCCGCAGGACGTCCTCCAGCACCTCACGCCGCAGCAGCTGCTGGATGACATCGACCTCGGGCCGTTCCAGCTGGCCGACGCCCCGGCGGACATCAAGCTGTCCGACGACGGCAGCGCCACGGTGCACGCGACGGCCGAGTTCCCGGCTCTGGCCTCGCCGGCAGGGGACAAGATCACCACGCAGATCGTGCTCAAGGGCGACGTGGAGGGCCACCTCGTGCTCCAGGGCCTGCGCTTCCAGGTCTCGCACGCGTTCCTCGGGCCGGCCGAGGTGAAGGGCCTCGACGTCCAGTACGTCGACGGCACGCTCGCGATGAGCGGTGAGATGGTCTTCCCGGGCATCGGTGCCGGCGGCATCGCCATCCGCGACGTCGTGATCTCAAACGACGACAAGCTGCTCGGCTTCGGCATCAGCTACACGCCGCCGCCGGGGACCGGGATCCCGGTCGGGCCCGGCGTCTTCATGAACAAGCTCGGCGGCGGCTTCACGGTGCGGCCCAACCACAGTCCGTTCATCCCGGAGCGCACGGGCGTGTTCGCGCAGACGTCGCTGTCCGCGCTCGTGCCGGGCAACTACGGCGGCTGCCCCACCGTCGGGCTCGAAGGGGAGGCCGGCGTCTACTGGAACCCGGCCCCGTGGAACGTGCACGTGCAGGGCGACGTCAGCGTCGCGTGCATCACCTTCGGCGGGATGCGCTTCGACCTGTGGGGCAACGGGGTCATGGACGTCTCGGCGTTCTTTCAGTTCGCGATTCCCTTCATCGTCGACTTCGAGGCCGCGGTCGGCGGCTACGTGCGCACCAACCCGAACGCGTGGCAGGTGACGCTGGACGGCGAAGGGGAGATCGGGCCGATCGATCTGCCCTTCGGAATCAACAGCATCGACATCCATTCGGTGCTCTCGAACAAGGGCTTCGCTGTCTGCGGTCGCTACATCATCGCGGCGGGCGCGGCGCTCAACTTCGTCAACGGACTGCCGCCGCTGAACCCGGCGGAGTTCTTCGGCAACATCGAGCTCTTCGAGGGCTGCAACCTGGGCCCGTGGCGGGTGCGCAATCTGCGCCGGGCCTTCCTCGACAGTCGTCAGGCGCCGAACCAGGCGCAGTTCGAGATCCCGGACACCGCCGACCACGTGCCGCTGCGCTTCCAGGGCTCCGGTGACTCGCCGCACGTCACGCTGACGTCACCGACGGGGAAGGTCTACGACTTCTCGGAGTCCGGTGACGGCCGGTTCCTCGACGACAAGTCCTACGGCTTCTTCGACACCCGCGCCGACCGGACCGTCGTGATCCTGGCCAAGCCGGAGACCGGGACCTGGGCCGTGTCGACGCCCGAAGGCGGCGCGACGGTGATCCAGGTGGAGTCGAACACGTACCTCCCGGAGCCGAAGGTCACCGGCAAGGTGACCGCCGGCGCCGGGCCGTCGCGGATGCTGACCTACGAGGTCAAGCGCATCCCGGGCCAGGTCGTCGACCTCGTCGAGGTCGGCGAGGGCGGAGGCGTGCAGAAGCTCAAGACGATCAAGGGAGGCGGCAAGGGCAAGCTGCGCTACACGGTCGCCGAGGCGACCAAGGTCAAGCGCACGATCGAGGCGCAGGTGATCCAGAACGGATTGCCCCGCACGAACATCGTGGTCACCCGCTACAAGTCCGCGAATCCGAAGGTCGGGCGGCCTGCCAAGCTGCGCGCCAAGCGCAAGGGCTCGAAGGTCGTCGTCACCTGGCGCGCGGCTGCACTCGCCGCCCGCTACCAGACCACTGTCTCGACGAGCTTCGGCCAGCATCTGTTCTTCCCGACCGGGGCCAAAGGGCGACGCGTCGTCGTGCGAGGCATCCGCAAGCGGGAGCGCGTCCGCGTGCGGGTCGTGGCAGTCAGCGCCTCACAACGGCGCGGGCCGGCCGGTCGGGCCAAGCTGGGTGTCAAGAAGAAGAAGAATCGGAAGAAGCGCACACGCAAGTAGGTGCGGGGTGCGAGCCCTCCCGCCTCGTCCCAGCCGACGGCGCAGCCGAGCACGCGTTCAGCGGAGACGTAGCGAGCCGGGAATCCAGATACCCGGTAGAACCTCGTCAATGCGTTATGACGACATGCTGCGCCTGGTGGACGCGGCGCTGACCGAGGACGTCGGCACCGGCGACGTGACGACGGAGGCCACGGTTCCCGCCGGCGCGCGCGGGGTCGCCACGATCACGCAGAAGGCGCCCGGCGTGATCAGCGGGCTCGACGTCGCCGAGGCGGTCTTCCGCCGGCTGGACGCGGACTGTGTCATCGAACGCGGCCCGGAGGGTGAGTGGCGCGAGCCCGGTTCGGTGGCGCTGCGCGTGGAGGGCGGCGCCCGGGCGCTGCTGACGGCGGAGCGCACCGCGCTGAACTTCCTCGGGCGCCTGAGCGGCGTCGCGACGGTGACGGCGCGGGTCGTGGGGTCGGTCGCCGCCGCCCGCGGGACCGCGACCATTCTCGACACGCGCAAGACGACGCCCGGACTGCGCGGCCTGGAGAAGGCCGCCGTCGTGCACGGCGGGGGGACGAACCATCGCGCCGGCCTCTACGACGCAATCCTCATCAAGGAAAACCACGCCGCGCTCGCGGGCGGGGTGCGCGCGGCCGTGGAGGCCGCGCGCGCGGCCCGTCCGGACCTGCCGATCGAGGTCGAGGTCCGCGACGAGGGTGAGATCGACGCCGCACTCCAGGCGCGCGCCGACCGACTGCTGCTGGACAACATGACCCCCGATCAGGTGCGGTCGGCGGTCGCCCGGGTGGCGGGCCGGGCGCAGCTCGAGGCGAGCGGGGGGATCGATCCGGAGACAGTTGTGGTCTATGCGACCATAACTGGACTAGACTTCGTTTCGTTGGGATGGCTGACGCACTCCGCGCCCGCCCTCGATCTCTCCCTCACACTGGAGATAGCCCCTGATGACCCCGCTCCTGGAACTTGAGAACACGCTCGTCCTCCAGGACGAGGTGCGAGCACTGGCCCGCGAGCGCGGTGCCGTGATCCTCGCGCACAACTACGAGCTTCCGGAGATCCAGTCGGTCGCCGACTACGTCGGCGACTCCCTCGGCCTCTCGCAGCAGGCGGCGAAGGCCGAGCAGGACGTGATCGCCTTCTGCGGCGTGCACTTCATGGCCGAGACGGCGTCGATCCTGTCGCCCGAGAAGACCGTGCTTCTGCCGGACCTCGGTGCGGGCTGCTCACTCGCCGACTCGATCACCGCCGACCAGCTCCGCGACTGGAAGGCGAAGTTCCCCGGCGCCGTCGTCGTCATGTACGTCAACACGACCGCCGAGGTCAAGGCGGAGACCGACTACTGCTGCACGTCGGCCAACGCCGTCAAGGTGGTCGAGCACATCTACCGCGAGCACGGGGACGACACGGAGATCCTCTTCGGCCCCGACATGTTCCTCGGCGCCTTCGTCGAGAAGCAGACCGGGCGCAAGATGCACGTGTGGGACGGCGAGTGCCACGTCCACGCCGGCATCCGCCCGCGCGACATCGGTGAGATGCGCGCCGCCCACCCAGGTGCGGACTTCCTCATCCACCCCGAGTGCGGCTGCTCGACGTCGGTCATGGAGTACGTGGCGGCGGGAGACGTCGACCCCGAGGGTGTCCACATGCTCTCGACGGGCGGCATGCTCGACTACGCGCGCAACGCGCAGCCCGGCTCGACCGCCATCGTGGCGACCGAGACCGGAATGCTGCACCCGCTGCGCGAGGCGGCTCCCGACGTGACCTTCCTGCCGGCCAACCGCGCCGCCGTCTGTCAGTTCATGAAGATGATCACGCTGCCGAAGCTGCGCGATGCCCTCCGCGACCTCTCCCCGCAGGTCAAGGTCCCGGAGGAGCTGGCCGAGCGCGCGCGCCTGCCGATCGAGCGGATGGTCGCGATCACCTGATCGCGAGCGGGCACTCCCCGCGCAGGTCGAGGGTGATGAACTCGAGGCGGCCTTCCCACTCCTCGACCTCGGCCTCGTAGATCACGGTCCCGACGGCGATGGCGCACCCGTTCAGCGAGGCGCCCCGGGACCGGCGAGCGTCCTCTTCCTCGTCGCCGACGTCGTCGTCGCCGAGGTCGTCGTCGTCGCCGAGGTCGTCGTCGTCGCCGAGGTCGTCGTCGTCGCCGAGGTCGTCGTCGTCGCCGAAGTCCTCGTCATCCCCGAGATCCTCGTCGTCACCGGAGGCGTCGTCGTCCGACGACCCCTTGCAGATGACGTCAGTGAAGTCCGTGACCTCGGCGGTGATCGCTCCGCCGCGCAGCAGTGCGACCGTCACCGTGCTGCCGCTGACCGCGGACACGACGCCGGCGTTCTCGTCGCCGTCGCGGACGCCGTCACCGTCGGTGTCGGGCTTGCGCGGGTGCCACTGAATCCACGACTCGCCGCGGTTGGTGAGGCCGTCGCGGTCCGGGTCCTCGTCCCCGTCGGGAACCCCGTTGCGGTCCGTGTCAGTGAGACGCGGGCTCGTGCGGGCGAGCTGCTCCGTGGCGTTGTCCATGGCGTCGCCGTCACGATCCTCGCGACCGTCGGGCACGCCGTCACGATCGGTGTCCGCCTTGCGCGGCTTCGTGCCGGACTGCTTCTCGTAGCGGTTGTTGAGGCCGTCGTGGTCCCAGTCGGCCTTCGGCGACCTGAGCTTCTTGGTCTTCTTTCCCTTCTTGTGGACGTGCGCCTTGGCGGGGCGCTTGTCATGCTTCTTGGCCTCGGCGGGGGCGGCCGCGAGGAGCATCAGTGCAGCGATGAGTATGAGCAGGCGGGGCATGAGGCGTTCATCGACCCCGCACCGGCCGTGCCCGACGCCGCAGCAGTGAAGGTGGACGATCAGCCCACCGGGCTGAGATCCAGGCCACGCCGTGCGACGCGGCGCAGCACCGGCAGGGCGCGCACCTTGCGCTGGTACTCCGCCGGCGTGTAACAGTGGATCTCGGCGCGCGAGCCCATCTCGTGGGCGTCCCACAGCGAAGCGGCCTGGTAGACGCGCTCGAGCCACGGGATGCCGTCGAAGTGCTCGCTGACGAAGATCACCACGTACTCGGGTCCGCGCTCCCGTTGCGCGGGGGCGCCGGCCGCGTCCTCCACGCGCGCGCCGCCCAGCAGCGCCCGGTCGACCGGGAACCGGTCGGCGACCCGGCGCACGTAGCGATCCAGCTCGGGCTGGTTGAGCTCCATGGCGCCCGTAATGATGCCGGACGCAGCGGCGGGGCCGCCGGGTGGCGCAGAGCGCTAACCGGTGAGGGCGAACTCGTCGACCGAGTGGGGGCCGACGCACGCCACCGAGAGCTCGCGTGAGACGCCGGCCGCAACCGCCGCAACCTGCTCCACGGTGACCGCATCGAGCGCCGCGATCATGCCGTCGGGGTCGAGATCGCGGCCGAAGACCACCTTCTGGGAAGCAGCGTGGCGGGCGACCGCGTTCGTGTTCTCGAAGGAGAGCACCATGCGCCCGGCGGCGTAGGCGCGCGCGCGCTCGACCTCCTCCTGCTTCGGACCGTTGTCGCGCAGGTCGTCCACGATCTGGCGCATCCGCTCGTAGGCCTCGACGCACTTGCTCGACTCGAGGCCGGCGGAGAGCTGGACGACGCCAACGTCGGCGAAGGCGTGGGCGAGGGCGTAGACCGAATAGGCCAGCCCGCGCTGCTCGCGGATCTCATCGAAGAGACGCGAGCCCATGGAACCGCCGAGCAAGGTCGAATAGACCGCAAGGGCCGCCCGTTCGGACAGCGAGGTGACGTCGACGGACGGCCGGTAGCTCATTCGCAGGTGCGACTGGTTCGAGTCGCGCTCCTCGACGAGCGTCACCGGATCCAGCGCTGGGGCGGGCTCGAACACACTGTCGGGGGTGAGCGACGGGAAGCGACCGAAGGCGTCCGCCAGCACGTCATCGGAGGGAAGGTGCTCGAGGTTGCCGACCAGGAAGGCGCCGCCGCGGGCGCCGGCCCACTGGCGCTCGCGGAACGCCACGATGCCCTCACGCGTGAACGTCCGCAGATGGTCCGCGGGCCCGAGCACGGGCCGCCCGAGCGGATGGTCACCGAAGGCGGCACGATCGATCAGGTGCTCGGCCACCATCGAGGGGTTGTCGTGCGCCCGCGCGATCTCCTGGATGACGACCCCGCGCTCGCGGTCGAGTTCCTCCGCGTCGATCTTGGGCCGGCCGACGAAATCCGTCAGCAGGTCGATGACCTCGCCGGCGACCTCAGCGCGCGAGGTCATGTGGAAGGCGACGATGTCGTGCGACGTGTAGGCGTTGAGGACCGCGCCGATGCGCTCGGCGGTCTCGTTGACCTTGCGGTAGTCGTCGTACTTCTCGCCACCCTTGAAGACCAGGTGCTCCAGGAAGTGCGCCATGCCGTTCTCCTCGGAGCGCTCCGTGCGCGCCCCGGCCTCGAACGCCACCAGGACGGTGATCGCGCGCGTCCCGGGGAGGGCGAGACGGTGGATGGGCAGGCCGTTGGGAAGCGGGTCTGCGGTGACGACTGAGGGCACGGTTGGAATCTAGCCGCGTGGGCTCAGGTCCGAACCCTGCGAATCACCGGCTCCATCCTCGAACGTGGCCCGCACCTCAGAGGTGTTGCCCGGCATCAGCATGAACATCCCGATGAAGACCGTGGCGGTGACGACCCCGCCGAAGATGGCGATGAAGACGATCATCGGCGTGCGATCGTCGCGGACCAGAAGGCTCCGGCGGCGAGGATGGAGGGAACCCAGAGCCCGACGAACAGGCCCTCCTCGCGGTTGTCGCTGAACCAGAGCGCGATCGAGAAGATGAAGGAGGCGAACGCTGCGACCAGCACCAGCACTGCCCCGAGTCGGTGACGTTCCATGTGAGGGCTACGGCCTGCGGGCCCGTCCGAGATCAGGCCGTGCGCTTGCAACCGCCGTTGCATGCACCGCAAATCGCAGGACGCGAGAGCGCCGCCTCGTAATCTCGTCTGTCATGGCCGCCACAGAGCGACACGTCAGGACGCGCCGTCCGCGCACCGAACCGCTGGTCCAGCCGACCCCGCGCGCGGCGCTGCCGCGCCCTGACGCGGCCGGAGCGGTGATCGACTTCGAGGATGTCGTCAAGCGCTATCCCAGCGGTGATCTCGGCCTCAACGGCGCGACGTTCGCCATCCACCCGGGCGAGTTCGTCTTCATCGTCGGCGCGTCCGGCTCGGGCAAGTCCACACTGATGCGCCTGCTCATCAAGGAGGTCGAGCCGACCACGGGCCGTGTCCGCGTCGCCGGCCGCGATCTCTCGGAGATCCCGCGCAACAAGGTCCCGTACTACCGCCGCAACATCGGCATGGTTCACCAGGACTTCAAGCTGCTCCCGAACCGGACCGTGGCCGACAACGTCGCCTACGCGCTGCAGGTCACGGGCGGGTCGCGCAAGGACGTGCGCGCGAAGGTGCCGGACATCCTGCGCCTCACGGGCCTCTCGCTCAAGCTCCACTCCTACCCCGATCAGCTCTCGGGCGGCGAGCAGCAGCGTGTCTCGGTCGCCCGCGCGTTCGTCAACCATCCGCCGCTGCTGCTGGCCGACGAGCCGACCGGCAACCTGGATCCCGAGACCTCCGTCGGGATCATGCAGCTGCTGTACCGGATCAACAAGACCGGCACGACCGTCGTCGTCGTCACGCACGATCATCAGATGGTCGATCGCATGCGCCGCCGCGTGATCGAGCTCTCCCAGGGCAAGGTCATCCGCGACGAGCGCCGCGCTCGGTACACGGTCGAGTCGACCACCGAGATGGGTGCCATCCTGCGCGGCGAGTCGGACCCGATCTGATGCGGATCGGCTTCTTTCTCAAGGAGGCGCTGCGCTCAATGCGCCGCAACGCCGTTCCGTCGTTCGCCGCCATGGCGACGGTGCTCGTGCTCGTGCTCGTGCTCGGCGTCTTCATCCCGATGGTGCAGGCGACCACCGGCGCCGCCAACGACGTGCGCGGCCGCGTGATCGCCAATGTCTACCTGCAGTCGGACGCGACGAAGGCCGACATCGAGCGCGTCCGCACGCTGCTCGAGGGCACGCCGCACATCCAGAGCGTCGAGTTCGTCTCGAAGCAGCAGGCCTATCGCGACCAACGCGAGCAGTACTCGGAGGCCTTCAAGCTCCTCGGCTCCAATCCGCTGCCCGACACCTTCCGCATCACGCCGGACGATCCGGACAACCTCGTCGACGTCCGCGACGCGATCGCCCCCCTCGCGGCGGCCGGCGGTTCGCGGGTGCCGGTCGACAAAGCCATCGACGAGGTGCGCAACCGCGAGGTGGAGACGAACAAGATCCTCACCGCCACCCGCGTCGTGAAGTACGCGATGGTCGGACTGACGCTGCTGCTGGGGATCGCCTCCATCCTGCTCATCGCCAACACCATCCGGCTGTCGCTGTACTCGCGGCGGCGGGAGGTCGAGGTCATGAAGCTGGTCGGCGCCACCGACTGGTTCATCCGCTGGCCGTTCGTGCTCGAGGGCATCCTGCTCGGCGCGATCGGCGGCGTCACCGCCGTGGGACTGCTCGGGGTGATCAAGGTTGCCCTGGTGGATCCGCTGGCGAGCGATTTCGCCCTGATCGCCGCACCCGAGACGATGAACTTCGGCGTGCTCGTCGCCGTGCTGCTCGGCGCGAGCGTTGCCGTCTCGGCGCTGGGCTCGGGCCTCTCGCTGCGGCGCTTCCTGCGCGTCTAGGCCTCCGGCCGTGCGCGCCCTGAGCGTCGGTGAGCTGCTGGATGTGTCCTTCAGCGCGGTGCGTCGCAACTTCGCGACGCTCGCGCTGTGCACCTTGGTGGTGATCATTCCCGTCACCGTCCTGAGCACCCTGGTCACGGCTTCGACCACCGAGCAGGCGTTCGATTTCGACGCCAAGACCCTCATCGACCAGGGCGAGCTCGGCGCCTACCTGGCCGGCAACCTCGTCGCGCTCTCCCTCACCGCGCTCGGCTCGATGCTGGCGACGGCCGCCTGCCTGCGGGCGGTCAGCGGCGACATCGTGGGCACCCGCTACACGGCGGGCGAGTCGCTGCGCTTCGCCGCGGCGCGCTTCGGCCCGCTCGTGTGGGTCTCACTCCTGTACTTCCTGGCGTTGATGGGTGGCGTGCTGCTGCTGGTCATCGGCATCGTCTGGGTGTGGGTGCTGTTCGCCCTCAACGCGCCCGCGCTGCTGTTCGAGGACCGGCGCGGCACCCAGGCCCTGAAGCGCTCGCGCGAGCTCATCGAGGGTCACTGGTGGCGGACCTTCGCCGCGCTACTGGTCATGTACCTGATCACCGCCGTGCTCGGCGGCCTGTTGAGCGTGCTGGTGAGCGGGGTGATCCTTGCCGACTCGAACGCCGAGGTCGTCAACGCGGTGGCGCTGACGGTGGTCAACATCGCCGCGTACGCGATCTCGCTGCCGCTGACGGCGACGCTGATCGCCTACATCTACTTCGATCTGCGCGTGCGCAAGGAGGGCCTGGACATCACGACCCTCGCGGGGCAGGCAGGCGCCCCGGCCGCGGCGGTCGAGGGCCTTCCGCCCACCGAGGAACCGCGCGGCTTTCTTCCGCCCCGCGCCCCGGGCGGCTGATCGTGCGGGCGCTCCTCCTCTCCGGGCTCTTAGCCCTTCTCATGTCTGCTCCGGCACCCGCAGCGCTGCCACGGCTGACCGTCGAGCGCGGTCAGGACGCCGCCATCGTCGACGGCCGTGGCCGCCAGGTCCTCCTGCGCGGGATCAACGTCAATCAGCTCGGCGACTACTACCAGAGCGATCCGGCGCTCCCGACCGTCAGGCCGCTCTCGGAGCGCGACTTCCGCCGCATCGCCCGGCTGGGCTTCAACGTGGTGCGGCTCGTGACGAACTGGTCGGCCTTCGAACCCGAGCGCGGCGCCTTCGACCGGGCGTACGTCGCCCGCGTGCGCCAGGCCGTGCGGTGGGCGTCCGCCCACGATCTCTACGTCGTGCTCGACATGCACCAGGACGCCTGGGGCAAGTTCATCGCCACGCCGCCGGGGGAGAGCTGCCCGCCGCTGTTCGGCCCGGCGGTCGGCTGGGACGGCGCGCCGGAATGGGCGACGCTCACCGACGGCCTGTCGACCTGCCGCCTCAACAACACGCGCGAGCTCTCACCCGCCGTGGCGCAGGCCTTCGAGTCCTTCTACGCCGACCGCGACGGCGTCCAGACCGAGCTCGTGGAGACCTGGGGGCGGATCGCTCGCGCCTTCGCGCGCGAGCGCAACGTGGTCGGCTACGACCTGTTCAACGAGCCGCATCCGGGCCTGAAGGTCGGTGTGAACCAGTCGGGACCGCTCGGCGCCTTCTACGCACGGGCGATCACCGCGATCCGCGCCGGCGAGCGCAGGGGCGGGCTGGCGGCCCCTCGGATCGCGTTCTTCGAGCCGAGCGTGTTGTGGTCGGGTGCCGGCGACGACGCGCTGCCGCCGCCCGGCTTCACCGACGACGGGCAGATCGTGTTCGCGCCGCACCTCTACGCCGAGTCGATCAGCATCGACCAGGGCCTGACCACGATCGAGCGCGGCTTCGACAACGCCGAGCGCGCCGCGGCGTCCTACGGCGCCCCCCTGTGGTCGGGCGAGTGGGGGTGGTTCGGTGAGCCCGAGGCCAGCCGTGCCCGCCTGGAGCGGTATATCGCCCAGGAGGACGCGCGCTTCGTCGGTGGGGCCTGGTGGGTGTGGAAGCAGGCGTGTGGCGACCCGCACGTGGTCGGCTATCCAGGCGCCTCGGGATCGCTCAACCCCACCGACTGCCCGAGCGGTCGGGCGCAGGGGCTCGTCACGGGCTACACGGACCTGCTGCGGCGCGCCTACCCGCGCTTCGCGCCCGGCCGGCTCACGTCGCTCGCGTCCGACTGGAGAACCCGCCGGTGGTCGCTCGAGGGTCGGCGCGGCGGCGCGCGCTCGTGCCGGCTGCAGGTCTGGCTGCCCGCGCGCCGGCCGAAGCTCGACGCGACGAACGTCCACCGCCTGCGGGTCCGCAAGCGTCCCGGCGGGTTCGTGGTGATCGGGCTGCGCGCGCGAGACCTACGCGCTGCGCGGCCGCTAGGCGGCGGCGGGCGCGGGCCGCTCTGCGAGCCAGCGCTCGACGACGCGAGCGCAGCGACGGCCCTCGGCGATCGCCGTCACGACGAGCGACTGGCCGCGGCGCGCGTCTCCGCAGGCGAAGACACCGTCCACGGAGCACGCGAAGGTCGGCGCCTTCACGTTGCCGCGCCCATCGAGCTCGAGGCCGTACTCGGCCACGAGCCCGTCGTGGTCGGGATGCACGAATCCGATGGCGATCAGGACGAGCTCGGCCTCGCCCGTGAACTCCGACCCCGGCACCGCGCGCAGGTCGCGCGACGAGGTACCGGTGACCTCGCGGCCCTCGACGGCGACCACCCGGCCGTCCTCGCCGACGATGCGGGTGACCTGGGTGCCGAAGCGCCGTTCGGGACCCGGCTCGTCGAGCGCGTAGGTCGAAGAGGTCCGGCGCGGGTGCTCGGGCCAGGGCGCATCGGGGTAGCGGCCCGCGATCGGCAGGGCGGGGTAGACGTCGTACATCATCACGCTGGCCGCGCCCTCGCGGTTGGCCGACGACACGCAGTCCATGCCGGTGTCGCCACCGCCGATGACCACGACGTGCTTGCCCGCGGCGGTGATGACCTCCTCGTCGGGGACGTCGACCGCGACGCGGCCCTCCTCGCGCGCCACCGCGCGGTTGCGCTGGTAGAGGTAGTCCATCGCGGCGTGGACGCCCGTGAGCTCCTCGCCCTCGATCTCCGCGAGCCGCGGCACCCGCGAGCCGACGGCGACGACGACCGCGTCGAAGTCCTCCCGCAGGTCGTCGACCGTCACGTCCACACCGACGTCGACCCCACAGCGGAACTCGATGCCCTCCTGCTCGAGCACCTCCGTGCGCCGGTCGATCATCCACTTCTCGAGCTTCGCGTCGGGCACACCGAAGCGCAGCAGGCCGCCGAGCCCCTCGTCGCGCTCGAACACCACGACGGTGTGCCCCGCATGGTTGAGCTGCTGCGCCGCGGCGAGCCCGGCCGGGCCACTGCCGATGATCGCGACGCGCCGGTCCGTCCGCGTCTCGGGGATGACCGGAACGATCCAGCCCTCCTCCCAGGCGCGATGCACGATGGCGTACTCGACCTGCTTGATCATCACGGGGTCGTCGTTGATGGCCAGCACACAGGCGGACTCGCAGGGCGCCGGGCAGATCAGGCCCGTGAACTCCGGGAAGTTGTTCGTCGCGTGCAGCTGCTCGATGGCCTCGCGCCAGCGACCCCGGTAGACGAGATCGTTCCAGTCGGGAATGAGGTTGCCCAGCGGGCACCCGTCGTGGCAGAACGGGACACCGCAGTCCATGCAGCGACCGCCCTGGGCCTTGAGCTCGTCCGTGGGCAGGACGCCGAAGATCTCCTTGTGGTCGGCCACGCGCTCGCGCGGATCGCGCTCAGGCATCGCCACGCGGTGAATCTTCAGAAAGCCTCTCGGGTCGCCCATAAGCGGCTGATAATCCTAGGGGTGGCCCGCATCGGCCCCCACGCACGCGCGCGCCAGACCGGGCGCCGGCGGGTCCGGGCCCGCCTAGCCTGACAACAGATGCGCAGGCGCCTCCCTCCCCTCGTCCTGGCTCTGCTCGTCCCGGTCGCGCTGGTCGTCGGTCTGTGGGCGGGCGGTCATCCGCAGGTCCTCCCGGGCTTCGTGCGCGACGCGCTGGTCGGCGACAGGCAGGCGCAGATCTACCAAGAGGTGCTCGATCGGATCGACGCGGACTTCTACCGCGAGGTCGACACGGACGAGATCGCCTCCAAGAGCCTCGCCGCGGCCGTCGAGGCGCTCGACGACCCGTTCTCGCGCTACATCGATCCCGACACCAAGGCCGACTTCGACGCCTCCACCTCCGGCCAGTTCGAGGGGGTCGGCATGAACGTGAAGGAGATCAAGCGCGGCCTGCGCGTGCTCAACGTGTTCGAGGAGGGCCCGGCCGCGAAGGCCGGCATCAAGGCGGGCGACGAGATCGTGGCCGTGAACGGGAAGCCGCTGCGCGGCACCTCGTCGCAGGACTCCACCACGCAGATCAAGGGTCCCGCGGGCACGATGGTCAAGCTCACGATCGTCTCCGGCGGCAAGCGCCGCGACCTCGACGTCGAGCGCGCGGCCGTGTCGGTTCCGGTGTCCGAGAAGCGCATGGAGAAGACCGACGGGCGCAAGATCGGCTACGTCACGCTCGCCCAGTTCACCTCGGGCGCGCACGGCTACGTGCTCTCGAACATCCGTGACCTGCTCGACGCCGGCGCCGAGGGGATCGTCTTCGATCTCCGCCACAACGGCGGTGGCCTGCTCGAGGAGGGCGTGCTCACGGCCTCCGTGTTCATCCCGGACGGCCTGATCGTCTCGACCCGCGGGCGCAGTCGCCCCGAGCGGCGCTTCAACGCCTCGGGCGAGTCGATCGATACCGACATCCCGGTCGCGGTGCTGGTCGACGGCGGCACGGCGTCGGCGTCGGAGATCGTCACGGGCGCGCTCCAGGACCGCGACCGCGCCACCGTCGTAGGGACGCAGACGTTCGGCAAGGGCGTCTTCCAGGAGATCGAGGACCTGCCGAACGGCGGTGCGCTCGACATCACCGTCGGCGAGTACTTCACCCCCGACGGGCGCAACCTCGGGCCGCGCGACGGCAAGCGCGGGCTGACGCCGGACGTGAAGGCCGCCGACGATCCGGACACCAAGCCCGACGAGGCGCTCGCCAAGGCCCTCGACGTCGTTGCCCGCGAACTCTGACCGGTCGCGGCCCGGCGCCGCGCCGGTGGTGGGCGTCCTCGATGGGCGCGGCCGCCAGCTGACGGCCACGCCCTTCTTCGAGCGCGGCACCCGGATCGCCATCGACCGCGACTCGCGCGCGCGGATCGGCGACCTCGTGCTCGTGGCGCCAACCGGCGCGCGCGGCCGCCACGCCAAGATCGTGCGGCGCATCGGCCGCCCCGACGTCACCCGCGACGTGATCGAGGCTCTCATGCTCGACCGCGGCCTGCGGCGGCGGTTCCCGCCCGACGTGGATCGCGCCGCGCGCGAGGCGCGCCCGGACCGCGACGGTCGCCGCGACCTCACGGATCTGACCACCTTCACGATCGATCCGCCCACGGCGCGCGATTTCGACGACGCCATCTCCGCCGAGCGCATCGAAGGCGGCATCCGGGTGTGGGTGCACATCGCCGATGTCGCGGCGCACGTCAAGCCGGGCTCGCCGATCGACCGGGAGGCGCACCGGCGCGCGACGAGCGTCTACGTCCCGGCGGCCGTGGAGCCCATGCTCCCGGAGGCGCTCTCCAACGTGGCCTGCTCGCTGCGTCCGGACGAAGACCGGCTCGCGGTCACCGCCGAACTCGACTTCGCGGGCGCGCGGCTGACGCGCAGCGCGTTCTACCGCAGCGTCATCCGGTCGAACGCGCGCTTGGACTATCCGCAGGTCGACCGCATCTTCGCCGGCACCGAGCGCGCCCAGGCGCCGTGGGCGCAGCCGCTCGAGGCCGCCCGCGAGGTCGCCGCCGCGCTCGAGGCGCGCCGGGCCGCTCGCGGCGCGCTCGCCGTCACCTCGTCGGAGGTCTCCTTCGCCTTCGACGGCGGCGGGCACGTGACGGGCTCGGAGGCGGACGAGCAGACCGAGTCGCACCGCGTCATCGAGCACCTGATGATCGCGGCCAACGAGGCCGTGGCCGGCCTGCTCGAGGATCGCGGGCTGCCGGCGCTCTACCGGGTCCACGAACGACCGGACGGCGCGCGCGTCGCCCGCCTGGCCGATCAGCTCGCGTCGCTCGACGTCCCCACGCCGGCGCTGTCGGAGGTGCTGTCGCCCGAGCAGGCGGTGGACGCCGTCGGCGAGATCTCACAACGGGTCGCCGCGTACGTGGCAACGCTCGGGCCGCGGACGGCTGGGGTTCACGACCCTCGTCCTGCGCGCGCTCCAGCAGGCCTACTACTCCCCGCAGAACAAGGGCCATTCCGGGCTGCGCTCGGCGCGCTACTGCCACTTCACGTCGCCCATCCGCCGCTACCCGGACCTCGTGGTCCATCGCGCGCTGCTCGCGGCGATCGGGGCGGGGGAGGAGATGCCCGGCCGCACCGGTCTCGAGGATCTCGGCACGTGGTGCTCGCAGCGGGAGCGGGACGCGATGTCGATCGAGCGCAAGGCCGACGACGTGGCGCGCGCCTTCCTGCTCGAGCGCCGGCTGTTCGAGGGCGGCTGGCAGCAGGAGTTCGAGGGGGAGGTCACGGGGGTCATCGGCGCCGGCGCCTTCATCGCCTTCGCGGGCTTCGAGGGCATGCTGCCGGTGCGCAAGCTGCGCGGCGACTGGTGGGAGCTCAATGACCTCGAGACGGCTTTGATGGGCACGCGGTCTGAACGTGGCATCCGTATCGGCGATCCGGCCACGGTGCAGGTGGCCCGGGTCGACACGGCGCGCGGGCGCGCCGACCTCAGCCCGGTGATCGTCGGCGCGGCGCCGGTGTAACGTCGTCGGCATGGCGAAGAAGGGCTCCAAGCGCAAGACGGCACCGGGCGACGTCGCCACGAACCGCTCCGCCTCGTACCGCTACCACCTCTCGGACAAGCTCGAGACCGGGATGGTCCTCACGGGCACCGAGGTCAAGTCTCTTCGGGGCGGCAAGGCGCAGCTCAAGGACGGCTACGTCTCCCTCACCGACGGTGAGCTGTGGCTGCACAACGTCCACATCCCGCCGTACGAGAACGCCTCGCGCGACAACCACGAACCCGAGCGTCCGCGCAAGCTGCTGGCGCATCGCGCCGAGATCGAGCGCATGCGCACCAAGGTCGCCGAGCGCGGGTTCACCCTGATCCCGACGCGTCTGTACTTCTCCGACGGCCGCGCGAAGGCCGAGATCGCGCTCGCGCGCGGCAAGGACGCCGGCGACAAGCGCCAGACCATCAAGGAGCGCGACATGCGCCGCGACATGGACCGCGAGCTCTCCGAGCGTTAGCCGCCGGCTCGCCCAACCTGCCGCGGGCCGCCCAGCCCGCCGTGTGTCGCCTAAGCGTCGCTATATGACCACGAGGCGACACGCGCGGGTGGTCGGACGCCCCGTCGGTCCGCTGCGTGTCGCTTGCGCGTCGAAATGTGACCACGAGGCGACACGCGTGGGTGGTCGGGCGGCCCGTCGGTCCGCTGCGTGTCGCTTGCGCGTCGAAATGTGACCACGAGGCGACACGCGTGGGTGGTCGGGCGGCTGGTTCCCGCTGGCCGGCTCAGACCTCGGAGAAGGTGCGCTCGATGAAGGTGAGGTCCATCCCCACGGCGAGCGCGACGATCAGCCCGACGTAGACCGCGCCGACGAGCACCCGGTGCATCGGTCTGACCTCGTAGTAGGCCGCGTTGCCCTCCTCGCCGTTCTTGCGCGCATTCCAGCGCCGGTAGACCTCCATGCCCCCGAAGATCGCGATCAGGATCAGGATGGGGTTGGGCCACACGAACACGAGCGTGATGACGGCGCCGAGGCCGAGGAACCACATCCAGGGCGCCATCGCCGCCATGGCGCGGCCGCCGTCGAGCGGGACGACGGGCAGCAGGTTGAAGAGGTTCAGGAAGAAGCCGGTGAAGGCGAGGGCGCGCAGCAGATCGGAGTCGGCGGCGAACGCCCAGAGCGCGACCAGGAGGGCGCCGAACGATCCGAGGATCGGGCCGGCCAGGCCGACGCGGGCCTCGGCGAGGGCGTTGCCGCCGAATGAGCGTGCGGAGATGACCGCGCCCAGCAGCGGCACGAAGATCATGCGGCCGGGAGTGACACCCTCGCGGCGCAGCTGGATGTAGTGGCCCATCTCGTGCACGAACAGCAGGGCGACGAAGCCCACGGCGAACGGCAAGCCGAAGATGAAGGTGTACGCCGCGATCGAGACGAGCATCGAAAGCGAGGTGGTGAGGAACTTCGCTCCCTTGAGCGCGATGAGCGCGACCTTGCCGAATTTGGCGATCAACGCGCCCACGACGACGAGCGGGCCGAGCGCCCGCTTCAGGCCGGATTCCGGCTCCGGAGCGATCGGGCCAGGCTGCGGAGGCGGGGCCGCGGGCTCAGAGACCGGCTGCGGGGGGAGCCACTGCGGGGAGGATTCCACGCACCCCATTGTCGCAGCGTCGCCTCAAGCGGCAGTCAACCGGTCGGACGGGCGCTCCGCCGCTTCAGCGAAGGCGCCCGCGGGGTGCATTTCGCGGAAACTGCGGGATCATCGCGGCGCGGGGGTTGCCCGTGAGCACGCCGGGGCGTACGGTTCTTTCCAGACGCGGAGTGGAGCCGTAAAGAGCGAGGCCACCGAGGTGCAAGGCCCGCCACCCGAACCGCCTGGCGCTTGCGCCGGCGACGAGGGACCTCAAGCGGCCCCACCCTGCGTCGCTTTCGTTAAGGACCGCCTGGGCGTCCCTCACCTGAGCCGGTTCAGCCGGCCGCCGCGACGCGCGCGAGCCGCCGGACCAGCCGCTGCACGATCGGCCCGTAGGTGACGGCGAGTACTGCCTCGAGCGGTGCGGGAGCACGAATGGTCATGGTGATGCGACTGCCGACCGGGGTGGGGTGGACGGCGTGTTCGAGCGCCATCGGCCCGACGTGCCAGGTCCACTCGCGGCCCGGGGTCTTGGAGACGATCCGCGCGGGCACGGGCACGACTCCCAGCAGGCGGGCCGCCCCGATCCGCCCCGGTTGCACCTCCGGCGAACCCAGTCCCCAGGCGCCGCGCAGATGCGGCGCCCACTCCGGCCACCGAGCCGGCTCGGCGACCAGCGACCAGGCCTGGGCGGGCGTCGCGGTGGAATCGGCGGCGTATTCGCGCATGTCGGACTCCAGTACCCATTCGCCGATGAACGACGCCCCGTCCGGTGAGCGGGTGCGCGCGTGGCCGGGATGGGTGCCGGGTCCCTCGCGCGGCGTAATCTCGGGCGCATGGGCACGCTGAGCTTCACGGCCATCACCTCGCTCGACGGGTACGTCGCCGACGCCTCGGGCGGCTGGGAGTGGAGCGTCCCGGACGCCGAGGTCCACGCGTTCGTCAACGACCTCGAGCGCTCCGCCACGACGCATCTCTACGGCCGGCGGCTGTACGAGGTCATGCTCGCGTGGGAGACGCTCGACGAACCTGAGCCGGAGCTCCGCGACTACGCAGAGGTGTGGCGTGCCGCCGACAAGATCGTGTACTCGCGCTCGCTCAAGGAGGTGTCGAGCGCCCGCACGCGCCTCGAGCGGCGCTTCGATCCTCAGGCCGCGCGCGCACTCGCCGACGCGACCGACGTCACCATCGGTGGTCCGGAGCTCGCGGCGCAGGCGATCGCGGCCGGCATCGTCGACGAGTGCCGGCTGCTGGTCTCCCCGGTGGTCGTCGGCGGCGGCAAGCGCGCGTTCCCCGACGGGACGAACTGGCCGCTCGAGCTGGTCGAGGAGCGGCGCTTCGGCAACGGGGTCGTCTTCCTGCGCTACGTGCCGCGCAGCTCGCGGTAGGCCGCGAGCAGATGCTCGCGGACGTGCGGGTCGGCCGGCTCGGCGGGTAGCTCGCCGAGCGAGCGCACGGTGAGCGACACCTGATCGAGGTAGGCGTCGCAGCCGTCACAGGCTCCGAGGTGCTTCTCGAAGCGGCGGCGGTCGCGGCGCGAAAGGGTTCCGTCGAGATAGTCCGTGACGAGCTCGACGAACTCCTGGCACGCGAGCGGGCTGGCGAACAGGGGACTCATCAGGCCTCCACGTACTCCGCGAGATCGGCGCGCACACGGGTGCGGGCCCGGTGCAGGATCACCCGCTGGTTGCCCTCGGAGATACCGAGCGCGTCGGCCACCTCGGGGCCGTCGAGGCCCGCGACGTCGCGCAGCAGGATCACGGTCCGCTGCTGCTCGGGAAGGGTCTCGACCACCTCGGCGAGGCGCCCGCGTAGTTCCCGCGAGAGCAGTTGGGTCTCCGGCTCGGTGTCCAGTCGCCGCGGCGGCGCGTTCCAGCTGCCGTCGGGCGCGAATGCCGATGGGTCGACCGCGGGGCCGGACTCATCATCCGGCTGAGCGAGGCTCGAGAACGGCACCTGGCGCGCCTCCCGTACGGCACGCGTCCGCGCACGGTTGACCAGGATGCGAAACAGCCACGTCTTCAGCGACGAGCGCTCCTCGAAGCGGTCGATGCCCTTCACGACGGCCAGCCAGGTCTCGCCGACGACGTCGTCCGCGAGGGCATCGGTGCGGACGAACGTGCGCGCCAGGCGCCGCAGCTGACGGTCGTAGCGGTCCACCACCGCGGTGAACGCGGCTTCGTCGCCGGCGCGTAGCCGGGCGACGAGATCGTGGTCGTCATCCGGCGGCACGCGGTCGACGCTACCGGTAGGACTCCATCAGGCGCAGCCACAGCTCGCTCCGAGTCGGAAAGCACGGCACCGCGTGCCACAGCCGGTCCATCGGCACCTCGCCGACGATGGCGATCGTGAACGGGTGGATGAACTCGGCGACCTCGGCGCCCGTCACGGTCGCGCCGACGATCACCTGGCGCTCCTCGTCGACGATCATCCTCGCCGTCCCGGTGGAGCCGCGCCCATAGAAGGAACCGCCGGCGTTGCCGCTCGTCTCGACCTCGACGATGCGCACGCTGAGGCCGGCCTCGCTCGCGCTCTGCTCGGTGTGGCCGACGGCGGCCACCTGCGGATCCGTGAAGATCACCCGGGGGGAGAGGGAGTCGTTCGCGAGGTGCTGCGCGTGCGTGCGCTTGCCGAGGATGTGATCGGAGGCGATCGACGCGTGGTACTTGCCCATGTGCGTCAGCAGGACCCGGCCGTTGACATCGCCGAGGGCATAGAGCCAGTCGAAGCGCTTCGAGACCATCCAGTCGTCGACCTCGATGGACTCGCCCGGCTCGTATCCCAGCGGCTCGACGGCCTCGGTGCGCGGCGTGCGGCCGGCGGACACCAGGATCTCCTCGGTCGTCACGGTGGAGCCATCGTCGAGCGTCGCGACGACCCGGCCGGCCTCGCGCACCACCCGCTCTACGCGAGTCTCGCATCGGATGTCGACGCCGAGCTCACGCAGCGCCTCGCTGACCTGCTCGCCGGCGAAGGGCTCCTCGCGCATGAGGATGTGCGGCCCGGGCTCGACCACCGTGACCGCGGAGCCCAGCGACGCAAAGGCCTGCGCCATCTCGACGCCGACGACGCCGGCACCGACAACGAGCAGCGACTCGGGGACCCGTTTGGTGGTGGTGATCTCGCGGTTGTCCCACGGAGCGGCCTCGGCGAGCCCGTCGATCGGCGGCATCGACGCCCGGGTGCCGGTGGCCACGATCACGGCCTTGCGGGCCTCGAGCGTGTCGCCGCCGACCTCCACGGTCCGCTCGCCGGTGACGCGCGCCTCACCGCGGATGAGCTGGACGTTGTTCTTCTCGAGCCAGGGCAGCTGAGAGGAGTCGTCGAGGTCGTGGATGATCTCGTCGCGCCGGCGCAGCGTGCTCGTCACGTCGAGCGATCCGGTGACCGCCTCCGCCGCACCGGGTACGCGCCGGACCTCGGCGAGCGCCTCGGCGGGCCGCAGCAGGGCCTTGGACGGCATGCAGGCCCAGTAGGAGCACTCGCCGCCGACGAGCTCCATCTCGACGAGCGCCACCGCGAGACCCTCGCCGCCCAGGCGGCCAGCCGCCACCTCGCCGGCGGGTCCGCCGCCGATCACGATCACGTCAAAGGTCTGCATGTGCGCTCCAGTCACAGGGGTCTTGGAGACGTTACGCTTCCCGATTCGTGGCCGATGACATCATCGGCGGCGAAGGTCGGGCGGTCGGAAGCCTCGGCGGGCGCGTCTTGGAAGGCGTCGTCTACGCCGCGTAGCGCTTGGCCGCCCGCTCGCGCGCCTTGGCCGCCTCGATCGCGCGGTCCTTGGGCGCGGCGTTGGTGACGAGCGCGTCGAGGAGCTCTTGCGAGACGGCCGCGACCTGCTCGACGGCGTGCTCGAAGGCGGCGGTGTTGGCTTGCGAGGGCTTGGACTGACCGCTGATCTTGCGGACGTACTGCAGCGCTGCCGCGCGGACCTCATCGGAGGTCGCCGGCGGCTCGAAGTTATGCAGCTGACGGATGTTCCGGCACATGCGTGCGAGGCTACCGCGCATGAGCGAAATCGCCGAACGCTTCCGCGCGCTGCACGAGCGCATGCTGGTGATGCCCAACCCCTGGGACGCGGGCTCCGCGCGCCTGCTCGAATCGCTGGGCTTCGATGCCCTCGCGACGACGAGCAGCGGCTTCGCGGCGACCCTCGGACGCCTCGACTACGGCGTCACGCGCGAGGAGGCGCTTGCCCACGCCGCGGCGATCGTCGCGGCGACCGACCTCCCGGTATCGGCTGACCTCGAGAACGGCTGGGACGACCCGGCCGAGACGGTCCGCGGCGCTGTGGCGGCCGGCCTCGCGGGCTGCTCGATCGAGGACTCCACCGGCGATCGCTTCGACCCGATCTTCGAGCCGGGTCGGGCGGCCGAGCGGATCGCGGCCGCCGCGGAGGCGGCTGGCGGCGAGATCGTGCTGACCGCCCGTGCCGAGAACTTCCTCCACGACCGCCGCAACCTCGACGACACGATCGTGCGGCTCATCGCCTACGCACAGGCCGGGGCCGACGTCCTCTTCGCGCCTGGCCTGCGCCGCAGCCAGGACATTCAGGCCGTGGTGGACGCGGTCGCGCCGACGCCGGTCAACGTCATCGCGCTGCCGGGCGTGCCCTCGGTCGCCGAGCTCGAGCAGATCGGTGTCCGGCGGGTGTCGGTCGGCGGAGCCTTTGCCTTCGCCGCCGCGAACGCGATGGTGGCGGCAGCCACCGAACTGCGCGAGGAGGGCACGTACACCTACTGGGATCAGGCGGGGCCGGGCTCGGCGGCGGTCAAGCGCGCATTCGGCTGAAGGCGGCGGCGGCGAGGTCGGCGAAGACGCCTGCACGCGGCAGGTCGGCCGCGGTGTAGGGCAGTCCGTCCCGGCGGTCGAGAATCGACAGCACACCGCCTGCAAAGGGCACGAGCACCATCGTGTGCGGCACGTACCCGACGCGGTCGGCCACCGATCGGGCGAAGCGCGGATCGCTACGGCAGTCCGCGACGGCCTCGCCCTCGACGCTCGCCGCGACGGCGTGCGCAAGCCCGGTGCCCTCGGGTAGCCGGAACCCGGCGATCTCCTCGGCGCCCGCTCCCCACGCCGCTCGGTAGACGAGGTCGGTTCCTTCGAAGGTGGCGATGGAGACGGCGGCCGCGTCAAACGCTGCGGCCGTTGCGCGCGCCGCTGCCGCGAGCAGCTCCGTGCCGATCGCCAGCGCGTCCGCGGCGCCCGCCAGCGGGGCACCGAGGTGCGCCGCGAAGGCTGCGGCCGAGGCGGGGCGGCGGGCCGGTTCTGGATGTAGCGCAGCGCGCAGGAACTCCGGCACGGCCGTCTCGCCCGGTGGGCGCCCCGTGATCAGCGCCAGCAGCGTCGCGGCCAGGCCGTAGACGTCGCTGCGCGGGGTGGCCCGGCCTCCGGCCTCGATCTCCGGCGCGATGTAGCGCGGGGTGCCGACGCCCCGCGTGCCCGGGTCGATCGGGTCGACGACGCGGGCGATGCCGAAGTCGACGAGCACGATCCCGTCCGGTCCCAGGATCAGGTTCGACGGCTTGACGTCGCGGTGGACGACCTGCTGCGCGTGGATGTAGTCGAGCGCCTCGCACGCCTGCCGCCCCCACCGGCGCACGTCCTCGAGCGGCAGCCCGGGGCGGCCCCGCTCGCGGCTGACGCGAGCGAGATCGGGGCCGCGCACGAGCTCCATCGCCAGCCAGCGCTCATTGCGCTCGCTGACGGGCCCGCGCACGCCGACGACGCGCGGGTGGCGCAGCCGGGCGAGCAACCGCCCCTCGATCTCGAAGCGCGCCGCCTGTGTGTGGTCGGTGAGGCGCTTGAGCGCGACCTCGCCGCCCGCGGCGTCGGTGGCGCGGTAGACGGCGCCCATCGCCCCCGCGGAGATCGGCTCGACGATCGTGTAGCGATCGGCGATCTGCAGGCCCGGCGGCGGATGCTCGCCAAAACGCACCCCGTGGACTATCCTCCATGGAGCAAATTCACCCGGGGACGACAGGCTTCGACGTGGCCGGTTCCGTTTGGGTGGTTGCGAGCCGAGGACCCCGGTTGGCCTCGTTAAATGATCCGGGAAAAAACAAGTGCGAAGTCTCACGACTTCCAGCTCGCCGCTTAGTTAAACCTAAGCCGTGAGTCCTCGGCCCCCGTAGCCTGCGGCGGGGATGTCCGGGGTCAATCAGCAGGCTCACCCGGTGAGGTCCGCCCTCGCCGATCCGGGGACATTTCAGAGGGCTGGCCTTCCGTGACCCCGTCGGGCATGGCGACCGGAAGGCGAGATTCAGAGGCCCGACTACGCTCGTAGAAGCCATTCAGACGCGGTTGCGGACGTGGGTTCAATTCCCACCGTCTCCACTTTTGGCCTAGACCCAGCGTTCATGGTTGTGCAGTCCTGACGTTCAAGGTCACGAGCGATCAGAGTGACGGTGAGCTGACTGCGTTCGATACGAAGCCACCGCCCCGACGCCGGGGCGGCTGCCACCGTCGCTAGGCCGTCGCCGAGGCGAGCAGCACCACGTTCGAGAGGCTCAGCGGTTGCGAGCCGCTCCCCGCGTCGGTTGCGGCCTGGGTGATCGCCGCCCAGGCCTCCTCTTGGGCCTGGCCCGCGTGCTGCTCGATCATCGCCCGCAGGGGTGCGGAGATGGCCCTGACGTAGGCGGTGAAGTGCGCCGGTGAGTCGAACGCGAAGGTCACCACAGCCTGCTCGACCGCGACGTCTGAGAACCCACCCCTCTCGAGCAGCCCGCCGATGGCGGCGGGCGTGGGCCGGGAGAGCGGCCCGGGGCTGCCGGCCGGCGGCGGGGGCACGTTCAGCCGCTGCATCGCCGTCCGCATCGGGATCGAGAGGAATGGCACCTGATCGGGCGTGCCCCACGAGCTGATGGCCATCCGCGCGCCCGGCTTGAGGAAGCCTCGGATCCGCGCCGCGGTGGCCTCCGCGTCAGGCTCGAAGATGATCCCCCAGCGTGAGACGGCGGCGTCGAAGCTCGCGGGCGGGAAGTCGAGGCTTGACGCGTCCGACTGCACGAACTCGACGTTGCCCAGGGCGGCGGCGGCGGCGCGTTCGCGGCCGAACGCGAGCATCTCGGCAGAGATGTCGGTAGCCACGACGCGGCCCTCCGGGCCAGCCGCGCGGGCGGCCGTCAGCGCGGGCTCGCCGTAGCCGGCGGCAACGTCCAGGACCCGGCTTCCCGCCTGCACGCCGGCGAGTTCCACCAGGCGCCGGCTGATGTGGCCGTCGGCGCGATCGTTGAACGCGCTCCACTCCATCCATCCGACCGCGGCGGAATCCCAGTGCCTGTGCTGCGCCTCGCGGAAGTCCGCCGGATCGATCGGGTTGATTTGCATTGCTCGCTCTCCGAAGCACCCCATGGGGTGTGTGGCGACGCTAACCGATGCGGGGCCATCGATCCACCCGCCGATGGCGCGTTGACGTCCGCTCAGCCCCCGCACCAGGAAGGGCCGCGACGAGCTAGCCGATGCGCAGGCAAGGTTGGCGGAGACATATTCACCGGCTCCGGGCCGACCGGTGAGGAAGGACCCGGTCAGCGGCGCGAGGCGGCGGTGGCGAGCGCGAGCACGACGACCGCCTGCACCCGCATGCAGCGAGCCGACGATCAGGTTGAGCCGGCGCAGCCGCCCGGACGCGGCGCCGTCGAGGGAGGCGGGTGTGGTGGCGGCCCGTGGCAAAGCGTGCGGACGTGAGGCGGCCCCCCCGAGCATGGGCTCGCACTCGCGAGGCGGCGCCGGTAAGGTCGCGAGATGGCCCACGAGATCAGCGGTTCGGCGGTGGTGGACCGGCCGATCGAGGAGGTCTTCGCATACCTGGCGGCGGGGACGAGCGACCCCCACTTCAGCCCGCGGGTGCAGGAGATCCGCAGGACCGACGACGGGCCGGTGGGCCTGGGGACGACCTTCGAGAGCACCGTCAAGGACGCCGGCATGAAGACGAGCCGCGTCTTCGAGTACACGCGCTTCGAGCAGCCGACGACCATCCGCTGGGCCGAGCGCTCGAAGAACATGGTCACCGTCCCCGACGGCGGCTACGACCTCGAGCGGATCTCGGACACGCAGGCGAAGGTCACCGTGCGCAACACCTTCGTGGGCCACGGCTTCGGAAAGGCGATCGTCGGGTTCGCGGCGAGCGCCGCCAGGAAGGACGCACCGAAGTTCGCCGAGCGGATCAAGGCAGCGATCGAGGGGGCCGAGCGGTAGTCACATCCGGGGGGTTCCCGAGGTTAGGTCCGCATGTGACCCCTGAGGGCGGGGACCGCGGGACCGGGCCGGCCGGTCAGGCTGGCCGGCCTAGACCTCGAGCACGAGCACGATGGTTCCGAACACGAAGGCCGCGGCGGTGAGGAACCCGATCACGCGTGGATCCGGGCCGCCGTGAATGCCGGTCTCGTGCAGGGCGGTGTGGCCGCGGCCTCGCGCAAGCAGGTAGCGGTTCACCGGGACC
Organism: uncultured Solirubrobacteraceae bacterium; assembly: GCA_963781415.1. Lineage (GTDB taxonomy): Bacteria > Actinomycetota > Thermoleophilia > Solirubrobacterales > Solirubrobacteraceae > DATLGB01. The sequence continues at coordinate 596,681 of CAWAFT010000002.1, read as the reverse complement.
GTGACCACGAAGGCGATGGCCAGCGCGAAGGCCAGCGATCCCCAGAAGAGGATCTCCGCAAGGCCCGCGTCCATCGCACCGGGCACGAAGAGCAGGATGGCGTTGTCGACGAGCTCCATGGTGGCGATGCTCACCGTGTCCGTCGCGAGCGCGACCGGGATGACCGCTCCCAGCGCCATGCCCGCTCGCAACAGGGGCAGGCTCGTGAGGGCGTAACCGAACAGGAACGCCAGGACGACGGCGAGGATGATGGTGGCCAGGGTCGAGAAGCCGAGGGCGGTGCCGATGGCCACGCCGCTGACCTCGCCGATCGCGCAGCCGGTAAGGCAGTGCAGCGTTGCGTTGACCGACATGAGGGTGAGCGCCCGTCCCTCGGTCGGCATCTCGTGGCCGGAGTGGTCGGTATGTATACCCATGGGGGGTATGCTAACAGGGCGGCGTCGGACCGGTCAACCGCGCTCGAGGACCTGCTTGAGGGCGAGCAGGTCCTTGCGGTTGGCGCGGTGCACCGCCCGAGCCATGAGCGGGGCCACGAGGCGTGAGAAGCCTCCCGCCTCACCGCGGTTGCGCAGCGTCATCACCGTCGCGCCGGCGCCGGCATCGGCCCAGGTGTACGTCGTCTCCATCGCGAGCGGACCGTCGGTGGTCCGCATGACGAGCCGTTCTCCGGGCACGAGCTCGGTGACCTCGTAGGTGTAGGCGAGCCGGCGACCGAGGAAGCGCGCCACGAACGCGACGCGGGTGCCGAGCCTGACCGGCCGGGGCGACTCCCACTCGACCCCGGTGATGTTGACGTACCAGTCGCGCGCGTGGTCGGGATCGGCGGCGAACGCGGCGACCTCCGGGCGCGGTCGGGCGATCTCGATCGCAGTCTGTACGTCGACGGGCACGTTGCCGCTCACCCTACGCGCAGGTACGGTTCGCGCATGACCCGTCGCGTCGCCTCACTCGCACTCGCATCAGCCGTTTTGCTCGCCGCCCCGGCCGTCGCGGCAGCTCCGAAGAAGGTCAACCGTTTCGGGGTCGGAAAGGTCAAGCTCGGCGCCACGCACAAGGGGCTCAAGGCCAAGGGGCTGGTCGGCAAGCAGGTGCCCGGCTGCGAGCTCGGCGGACCGGGCGCGAAGGCCGCGCGGCTCAAGGCCGGCGTCAAGGGTGCCGTGCAGCTGTCGAAGTCAAAGCCGCGGCGCGTGCGCAGCATCGTCATCACCAAGGGCGGGGCGGCGAAGGGCGTCGGCATCGGGGCGAGGAAGGCCGACATCAAGGCCAAGTTCCCGCACGCGAAGTTCGACACCTCCACGGAGGACGTGTTCGCGCTGACCCTGGTCACCGTCCCGAAGCGCGACGGCGGCCGCTTCCAGTTCGGTATCGACACGGACACGAAGAAGGTCTCCGTCATGGGGGTCCCCTTCATCGCGTTCTGCGAGTGACAACGCGGGGCCGCCCGCGGGCGATCAGGGAACGATGACGTTGCGCGGGTCGGGCTTGTCGTCCGGCCCGCCCTGCGAGTAGTCGCCGAAGACCGCGTCACGCCTGGCCACCGCGGCACCGACGCCGTCGCGCTCGGCGATCTCGATGAAGCGGCGGGCGTCGGGGGTGTTGCGCATCAGGCCGTCGAGGATCGGGCCGAGGGTCTGGACCGCGCCCAGGCCCATCTGCTCGTAGGCGTGGTTGACGACGAGCTTCATGGCGGCGAGCTGGGAGGACGGGACCGCGGCCAGCTCCGCGGCGCGCTCGGCGACCGTCGCCTCCAGCCGCGCGAAGGGCACCGCCTCGTTGATGAGCTCGACGTCGCGCCGCCTCCCGGCCCGACAGCGGCCGGCCCAGCAGGGCGTGCTCCTTGGCCTTGGCCAGGCCGAGCCGATAGATCCACATCCCGCTCAGGTACGCGCCCCACATGCGTGAGTACGGGGTGCCGATCCGGGCATCTTCGGAGGCGATCACGAGGTCGGCGCACAGGGCGAAGTCACTGCCGCCGCCCAGGCACCAGCCGTGCACCTGCGCGATGACCGGCTTCGGCGACCGCCAGAGGGCCGCGAGCTTGTAGGTCGGTGAAACCGCCGGAGCGACGGCCATCGCGAAGTCCTTGCCCGGATCCCACTCGCCGTCGGTCGTGAGCTGATCGTCCCAGTGGTGGAAGCCGTCGCGGAAGTCGTAGCCCGCGCAGAACGCCCGGCCCGCTCCGCGCACGACGATCACCTTGACGGCCGCGTCGCGCACGGCCTCCGTGACCGCGGCGTCGACCTCGTCGGGCATCGGCGGCACGATCGTGTTGAGGGCGTCGGCGCGGTTGAGCGTCACCGTCGCCACCGGCCCGTCGACCGTGTAGAGCAGCGTCTCGTAGCTCATGCGCCGCACACTCCCGTCACGGCCCGGCGAGCTCGACGTGCGGATAGGTGCGCACCGCCCCGCGGAACTCGAACCGCGGCGCCACGACGCACGGGGGCGACGCTTGCCCGATGACGGGGATCGTCTGCTCGTTGTCGGTGTGACTGCAGTCGATCGACTGCAGCCGCTTGCCGCCCGCGATGCGGCGCAGGGCCTGGGGGAGTGGGTAGGCGTGGTGGCGGTTCTGCGGGAGCCGCTCGGAAGCGTTGGTCGCCGACTCGTCGTTGATGACCAGCAGCGCGCGCAGGATCCGCTGGGTCGTGCCGTCCGCCGTGGTCACCGGGAAGTTGACCGCGGCGGCGATCTTCGCGGCCGCGCTGGCGACGTCCGTGCGGTACAGGCGCAGGAAGTCGGCGACGGGAATGAGCTCACGGGCCGCGACGTAGAGGACCTTGAGCGCGGGATGCGCGGCCAGCAGGGTGCGATTGAGGGCGGGCAGGCCGCGGCCCGCCGCGGTGATGACCGGGCCGAGCTCGTCGAAGGTGTCGCGCAGCACGGGCGCAAGGCGGGCGCCCTCGAGCAGGGCCGGGCGCAGGAGCGGGACGGCGGGCCGCAGCGCGGCCAGGGTGGGCCGCGCCTCGAGCGCGACCACGTCGATGTCGCCCAAGGCGTCGCGCGTCTCGCGCAGGAACGGCGGCAGGGCCCGCACCGTCGCGGTGAGGGAAGCGTTCCGGCTCGCGGTCGCGGCGAACACCTGTCGGCCCGAGGTGATCAGCGACTGCAGGTCTGCCTGGCGCTCGCCGAGCGCCTGGAGCGCGACGCCGCTGTCACGGATCAGGGACTGGAGGGACCCCTTCTGGCGATCGAGGCTCGTGAGCAGGTCGGCAGCCGACTCCGCCGTCGGAGCCAGGTGGCCGAGCGCGGCGTTGATGTCCCCGGCACGGCCGTCGAGGGTCTTGGCGGTGTCGCGCAGGAACTGGGTGAAGGCGAGTCGGGTCGGCTTGTCGAAGACACCGAGCACCTCATCGACCTGTTGGACCTTGCCGATGTTCTCCGCGGAGAGCGTCCCGTCCTCCGGCAAATTCGGAGCGTCCTTGGAACCCGGAGTGAGCGCGAGGAACGCCTCGCCGAGCAGCGATTTGAAGCGGACGATCGCGCGCGTGTCCTCCGGCACGGGCGCGAACTCGGAGTCCATCTCGACCAGCACGTCGGCGCCGAGCCCGCGGCGTTCAACGGCGATCACCTTGCCGACGCTCACCCCGGAGATGCGGACGTCGGCGTTCGAGGTCATCTGTGATGCCTCCGACCCGAACACGACGTGGAACCGGTAGCCGTGGGCCTGGAACGGCGTCGGGCCCCCGAAGGACTTCCAGACGAACAGCGTGAACCCGAAGCACGACAGCGCGAACGCCGCGGCGATCAGGATCAGCGAGAGCTTTGGTGCCTTGAGACCCATCTAGCTCGGGCACACCGGGATGTTGGCCAACACGAGCGGAAGCAGGGTGTTGAGCAGGTTGTCGGACGCGAGCGAATCGCACGAGAACAGCGCCATGCCGCGGGTGACGGCGCCCTGGGCGTCCTGCACCGAGCCCACCGAGGCCGCGTTGTGGGAGAACCAGGCGAGCCAGTACAGGTATCCCTCGTCGCTGCCCGCCGGGTTGAAGGCGAGCGAGTTGACGGCGTAGGTGAGGACCTGGAAGGCGCGGGAGAGGTCGGGCGTCTGCGCGGCCAGGTCGCTGGTGACCGGCGCGAGGTCGCGGGCGAGCGGCGCTGATCTCGCGCACGAGCGGACGCAGCCGGTCGCGCAGGACCGGCGCCGCCGTCTCGAGCAGCGGACCGGCGTCGCGCAGCGCCTGCGGGAGGCGTGCGACCGCCGGCTGCAGCGCGTCGAGCGTCGGGCCGAGTTCGTCGGCGAAGCCGCGCGCGCCGATCAGGCTCGACCGCACGGTGGAGAGCGTGCCGGGCAGCCGGTCGAGGGTCGCCCGCAGGTTCTCCTCCTGGCCGGCGACCGCCTCGAGGGTCGCGTTGGCCGAGTCCACGACGCTCGCGATTTCGGAGTCCTTCGTGGCCGCGGCCTTGGTGAGGATCGCGAGGTTGCCGACCAGGCGCTTGAGCTCCTTGCGCCGATCGGCCAGCGCCGAGGTGATCTCCTCCACCTGCTCGGCGGTCGGGCCGAGCGCGCGCAGGAGCTCGTTCAGATCGCGCCCGCGGCCCTCGGTTCCGCGCGCGACGCCGTTGACGAGCAGGTCGAAGTAGGCGCGCGTGTCGGCGTCGAGCGCGTTGGTGAGCTCGTCGGAGTCGACGGGCGGGCTCGTGGCGCCGACACCGATGACCCCGCCCTCGGGGAGCGGGTCGGCCGGCGGACGCCCGGGACCCAGCTCGATGACCAGGTCCTTCAGCGGCGTATCGGCGACGAGCTCCGCCTGTGCGTTCTCATAGACACGCGGAAGCTGGGCGGGATCGATCTCCATCGCGATCCGGGCGCGGCCGCCGACGACCTTCGAGCCCGAGATCTGCCCCACGCGAACCCCCGCGACGTTGACGGCCTGCCCGAGACCCGGCGCGAGACCGCTGGCCGACGACAGGTCGGCGTAGATCGTGTAGCGGTCGTTGAAGGGGATGCTCAGCCGCTGGTTGACCAGGATGACGCTGCCCGCGACGGCCGCGAGGATCGCGAGGCCCGCGATCGCGGCGACGAACACGCCGTAGTTGCGCAGGATGCGCTTCACCGCGTGCCCTCCGCGAGGAGCTCGGCCCACCGCGTGGCCGCGTCGTCGCGCTCGGCGGCGCTGAAGGCGCGGGTGGAGACCGTCGCCGAGGGAATGCCGCCGCTCGTGCGCTGAGACAGATCGACCAGGTCCTGCTCCGCGCACGGGGCGTCCGGGCGGTGCGGCGGGGTCCGGCCGTCACCGAGGTAGGTGGGCCGCGAACCGGAGATCGGCTCGCTGACGGTGCTGACCAGCTGCCCGATGCCGGGCACGTCGCCGGTGGCGAACGACTGCTCCCCGGAGCCGTTGAGGAAGCGCGACCAGTAGCCGTTGCCGTCGAAGTTCTGCGCGAAGCTGACGACGCCGACGCCCGCCTGCGCGAGGTCCTGCCAGACCGCCAGGCCCGAGGAGAGGGCACCGTCGGGGACCTCGCTCTTCAGGACCGGCACGGCCCGCTCGCGCAGGCAGTCCATGACCGGTGTGACCATGCCGAAGAGGACGTTCAGGCGGCGCTCGAGCTCCGGCAGGCCCCGCACGGTCGGTTCGAGCGCGTCCAGGAGTGCCGGTAGCTCCGGATCAGAGGTGAGGCCGCGCAGCTGAGCGAAGGTCGCGGCGGCGTCGTCGAGGATCGGCGGGGCGAGCCGCAGGGAGGGCCGCAGTGTGGCGATGAAGCGGGTGACGGGCGGCTCGACGCGGTCGAGGCTGTCGAGCGCCGCCGGTGCCTCCCGGATCAGACCGTCGAGCTGCGCGATGCTCTCGGCGACCTCGCCGTCGCGTGACGCCAGGGCGGTCGTGGTGCGGTTGAGCGAGGTCAGCAGTCCCCGTAGCTCGTTCTCCCGGGAGGCGAGCGCGCTGGTGATCTTCGCGGTCGACCCGATGCCCTCGGACACGTCGTGCACGCGCGGCCCGCGCGCCGCCTCGGCCAGGATCGCGGTGTCGCGCAGCACCGGCCCGAAGGCCACGATCGCACGACCGAGTCCGTCGGCCCCGCCGTCGGCCAGGCCCACGTCGAGCTCCTCGAGCATCGTCCGCAGGTCGCCGAGCGTGTCCTGGTCGAAGGTCGTGAGGATCTGATGCAGCTGCACCGGGGTCGCGGTCTGCTCGACGGCGAGCACCGAGCCGTCCTCGAGCTCCGGCGCGCTCGGACTCCCCGGGCTCAGCTCGACGTAGAAGCCCCCCTCGAGGAACAGCCGTGGGCGGATGCGCACCTCGGCGTCGTCGTGGACGGGCAACGCGGCGTCCTTGAGCTCCATCTCGACCTGGGTCGTCCCGTCCGGCCCCGCCGTCACGCCGGTGACCTTGCCGACGGTCACGCCGGCGATGCGGACCGGGGAGAAGCCGACGACGAGCTGGTTCGACGACGTGAAGTTCGCGTTCAGCCGGTAGCCGTGCAGGAACGGCACGCGCTTGGTGAAGACGAAGAAGACGAGGATCGAGACGATCACGAGCCCGACGATCCCCAGCATCGAGCGGCTCACGGGCGGGCGGCGGCCGGGGGCGGCGCTCATCGCGTCGCTCCCGGGATGTGGTCGAGCAGGCCGGCGGCCCGGGCTCGAGCGGTCGCCTCGCCCGGGGGCGACGTCTCATCGGTGAAGTTCGGCTCGATCGTGTCCGGGTTGCCGAGCTGCGTCCCGGGCAGATACGGCTCGTTCCCGGCCTCGCACTCGCTCTCGTCGAGAACGGGATACGGGTTGAAGTGGGTGTCGGGCGACGGGTTCGTCGCGCGCACCCCCTGCTCGAGATCGATGATCGGCAGGAAGCTCAGCCACGTGCCCTGCTCGTCGCCACGTGAGACCGCATCGGACTGGTTGCGGAGATTGACCGCGAGGATGTTGCAGCCGACCTGGGCGCCGTACAGCGTGTCGAGCGAAGGTTGCAGCAGCGTCAGCGCCTCCGTGAGCTTGGTGACCGCGCCGGCTGACGCCGGGTCGCGCGCGATGGTGCCGAGTGTGGTCAGCACCGTGTCGAGGGGATCGGTCAACTCCCGCGTGCGGCGCAGCACGGTCGTTCCAGAGCGGAGCGCGCCGGTGAGCTGCGCGGTCGTGCGCGGGAGCTGACGCGTCCCGGCCCGCAGGCCGCTGGTGATGTCGGCAAGGTCACGCAGGACCGGGGAGACGTCGACGAGCGTCTTGAGCGCGATTTCCTGGGTGGGCGGGAGCTCCGCGATGCCGTCGCCGAAACTGGTTCCGGCGGCGTCGATCGCAGCCAGGGTCGTGGCACCGTCGTCGAAGAGCGCCCCGAGTTCGTCCGCGACGGGCGCGAAGGTGGCCGAGAAGCTGGCGGCGGCCTTGACGAAGCCGGCCAGGTCGGTCCGCGGGTCGGCCAATAGCTCGGCGACGCGCTGCAGCGGCGGCAGGAGTTCACTCGTGGCGACGAGCGCGCGGTTGATGTCCGGCCCGCGGCCGGCGACGGAGTCCCCGAAGTGACGGATGGTGTCCTGCAGGCCCTCGCGGGTGGGCTTGTCGAAGGTGTTGAAGATCTCGTCGAGCTCGGCCGTCTGACGCGCGTTGGAGATCGGCAGGGTCGCGCCGCCCTCGACGTCCTTCGGCGATTCCCCCGGCTGGAGTTCGATGAACTTCGCCCCGAGCAGCGACCGTGGCCGGACGCGCACGATCGTGTCGTCGGGAATTCCGGTGATGGTCCCGTCGAGCTTCATCTCGATGCGCGCGTAGGGCGGGCGGTCGCCCTTGGCGGGGACGGCGACGATCTCGTTGACCTGGCCGACGCGGAAGCCACCGATGCGGACCTCGGATCCCTCGACGAGCTGCGCGGCGTCGGGCACCTCCGCGTTGAGCGCGAAGGTCTGCACGAACGGCAGACCCTTGTTGGCGTTGTAGGACAGGAAGACCGCGACGATCAGCGCGACGACGATCGTGGTGCCGACGAGCACCGGGTTGGCGAAGGGCGTGTTGCCGCCGCCGCCTGGATTTCCCGTACGCGAGCTCATGGACCGAGGAGGAAGTCGGTGAGGTCGTCGACGACGTTCTTGTCGATTTTGGGGAGCTGCTGCCCGAGATCGTCCAGCGGCGACAGCGGGGACGGGCCGGCGGACGGGCCGGGAGCGGCGCTGGGGGCGGGAGTGACGGAGGCGGACGCGTCCGGCGCAGCTGTGGTCCCGGGCGCCGCGGCAACCTCACGACCCCGCCGCTGGCTCCTGCGGGTGGGGGTCGCCTCCGTACCACGGAAGAACGCGTTGCAGCCAGGAATCGGCGTGGTCTGGATCATTCCGCACTGCCCGCCGTCGATCGCGTGGGCGGGGAGGATGTGCGCGGTCGAGTCGTAGCGCGACGTCGCCGCCGCGCTGAAGTAGACGAAGCGGCCCAGGTACTCGATGCCGCCGGCGTCGCGCAGGGACTCGAGCACGTCAGCGAGCGTCGCGCCCGCCGGACCGGCCACCGTCGTGAACCGGCGCAGCAGGGCGACGACAGGCGCGGCAACCTTGGTCGTCCTGCGTCCGAGTTGCGCCGTCTCACCCAGGCGGATGAGGGAAGGGCGCGCCGCGCGGGCGAAGGGACCGACCTCGATCAACAGCCGCTCGAGCCCTGGCGCGGCGGCGCGCAGTTCGGCCAGCAGCGGCTGACCCTCGCGCGTCAGGCGATTGAGGTCGCCGATCGCGATGTCGGTCTGGTCGAGCAGCGGGGGCAGCCGGCGGATCGTTTCCGCCAGCGGCGCCCGCTTGTCCGCCGTCTGCGCCGTTACGCGCTCGGCCTGCTCGATGAAGTCGGTGACCTTGTCCTTGCGCTTCGCGAGCGATGCGACCAGCGTGTCGGTGTCGCGCACGGCGGCCGAGATCTGGGCCTTCTGGGCGGCGAGGTCCTTCGTGAGCCGGCGCACCGCGGCAAGGGTCGGGTTCGAGCGCAGGATGATGTCGTTCAGATCGTCGCCCCTGGCGGCGAGGCCGCCGCCGACGGCCGTCAGTGCGACGGTGAAGCGCTGGCGGACGTCCGCCTGGAAGATCTTGAAGAGGTCGGTGATGGAGACGGGCACCGCGGTGCGCTCGACGGGAACCGTCGGCGCCGGATCGCCCTCGAGCTCCGGGCGGCCGGGACTGCCCGGTTCGCACTGGACGAAGTTCTCCGAGATGAGCCCCTCCGGCTGGATGTTGCAGCTGGCGTCTTCGTGGAAGGTGAACTGCCGCGGCACCGACATGACGATCCGCGCCTTGTAATCCTTGGTGAGGACGACGTCCTCGATCGATCCCACGCGCGCGCCGGCGATCTTGACGACCTGGCCCGGGATGATGCCCTTCGCGGTGTCGAAGATCGCGTCCACGCGGTAGCTGCCCGCGCTCTGAGCCGGGGCGCCGATGATCGAGGCCGCCGCGGCGACGGCGATGAGCGTGATCGCGATGGCGCCGAGCCGCCTCATCCGATGTCGTCCGCCGGATCGCAGGCCGTCTTGTCCTCGATGTACGGGTTCGAGCCGTCCGGTGCCGGCTCGGTGGCCCCGCCGGGACAGCGGAAGCCCTGATGGGTCTCGAAGCCGCCGATGCCCTGCCCGTTGTTGAAGGTGCCGGTGAGAGCGTTGGGCGGCTGGTTGAACTGGATGCGCGCGAAGTGGCCGTTCGCGTCGAAGTAGCCCGTTCCACGGCTGCCGAGCCCGCTCACGACGCCGTTGACGATCTCCGGCGTGTACGGCCGCAGGCCATCGACGATCGGCATCAGGGCGATCACCGTCCTGACGCTCGACTCGAGTGCGGGCACGGCGGTGTCGCGCAGCGCGGGGAGGCCGTTGAGGCCGCGCGTGAGCGGCGGCAGCAGCGCGCGCGTCTGCTGCAGGACCGGGAGCGCCTGGCGTGACGTCGGCACGAGCTGGCGCAGGACGCGCACCAGGCGGGGGGCCACGGGCCGCGCCTCGCGCAACAGCGGTCGCGCCCGCTGGGCGAGGGTGCGCAGGCCCCCGAGAACGCCGTCCGGGCGCTCGAGCAGGGCGGGTGCGCGCTCGAGGATGTCCGCCAGGGCGGTGCGCTGGGAGGCGACCGCCCGGAGGGTCGTCGCCGTCGACGTGATGCCCTGCGTGATGTCGTCGCGGCGCGAGGCCAGCGCGGCCGCCGTGGTCGCGCCGGTCTTGATCAGGCGCTCGAGCGCCGCGCGATCGTAGACGAGCTCCTCGGCCAGCGCGGAGGATTGAAACAGGGCCGGCGCGAGATACTGCAGCCCGTCGTTGGCCGGGCCCGTCCGGCCCTTGAACACCTGCTCGCCGTTGCGGATGATGCGCTGCAGGCGCCCGCGCGTCGCCGGGTCGAAGGCGTTGAAGAGAACGTCGAGGTCGACGATGCCGCGGGTCTCCGCCGTCGTGAGCGTTCCCTCGTCGGGGATCTCCTCCCCCGTCGTCGGCCCCGGGGTGAGCTCGACGAAGCGGTTCGCCACGCCGGTCAGGCCGACGGTGCGCACCCGCGCCACCGTCCCGCGGCGCAGCGGTGTGATGTCCCCGTCCTCGATGGCGAGCACGAGGTTGGCGAGGCCGTTGTCGGCGATCTCGATCTTCTCGATCTTCCCCACCGAGCGGCCGCCGACCTGCACCGTCCCGCCCTTGACGAGCTGGCCTGCGTCGACGAAGCGCGCGTTGATGCGGTAGCCGCTGCCGCCGCTGAGCAGCAGCACCACGGCGACTGCCGCGACCGCCAGCGCGGCGAAGGAAACCAGCCGGGAGGTCATCCGCCGATCGGCGCCCGCGGGTTGCCGCCCCAGAACAGCTGGGTGCCCAGCATGCCGATCGCGTGGATGCCCAGGATGTTGACCACCATCGATTGCGCGGTGGCCCTGCCGACGCCGACGGGTCCCCCGCCGGCCGTGTAGCCGTAGTAACAGGCCACGATGACGATGAAGGTCGCCATCGACATGCCCTTGATGCCGCTGTAGATCAGGTCGACCGGGTTCTGGAACTGCCAGAAGATCTCGAGGTAGCCGCCCGGGGAGACCTCCCCGATCTGGCGCACGACCGCGATGTAGGAGCCGACGAATCCGACAGCGATCGCCGTGATGTAGACGAAGGGGAGCACGAGCCACATGCCCAGCAACCGGGTGGCGCACAGGTAGACCAGGGAGTCCAGCCCGAGGACCTCGAGCGCGTCGATCTCGTCGGAGATGCGCATCGAGCCGAGCTCGGCGACGAAGCCGGTGCCGACCTTCGCGGCCATCATGTAGCCGAACGCGTAGGGCGTGACCTCCCGCAGGTCGCACAGCGCGGTGAAGGCACCGGCGACGCTCGGGGAGCCGATCGTGCGGCTCGCGTAGGCGCCCTCGATGCCGCACTGCAGCCCGAGGATGAAGACCAGCACCATGATGATCGCGACGGAGCCGATGATGAGGATCCCGGCCTGCCGCAGCGTCTCGCCCGCGAAGCGCAGCACGCGGCCTCCGAAGATCCCGCGATACAGCCGGCCGGCGAAGGCCAGCATGTCGCCGAAGGATTCGAGGCTGTTGCGAGCCGCGCCCATCGCTACCGGACCGCTGACAGCTCGGGGTGGGTCGCCAGCAGCGTCTGGGTGAAGACGTAGTTGAACGCGCCGATGCCGATGAAGGCGATCACCACCGCCTGATTGACCGCGCGGCCCACCCCCTCGGCACCGCCCTTGGCGGTCAGCCCCTTGTAACAGCAGACGATGGCGATGATCGCCCCGAAGCAGAGTGTCTTGAGCAGCGAGCCCCACAGCTCCGTCGTCGTCGCGTTGGAGAAGAAGGTGGCGAAGAACGGACCGAGCGGCGCCTTGTTGGTGAGCGTCACGAGGATCCCGCCGAAGGTCCCGAAGATCACGGCGTAGATGTCGAACAGGCCCGTGGCGAGCATCAGGGCCAGAAAGCGCGGGACGACCAGGTTCTTGATCGGGTCGATGCCGAGTACCTGCAGCGCGTCGAGCTCCTCCCGGATCTTGCGCGCTCCGAGATCGGCGGTGATGGCGGTGCCCGCGACGCCCGCCATCACGATCGCCACCACGAGCGGGGCGAACTCGCGGATGACGATGAGCGCGAACAACCCGCCGAGGCGGTCGAGGGCGCCGAACAGGTTGAGAAAGCCGGCCGCCTGCACGCCGGCGGGCCCGTAGGCGAACGCGATGCTCGCCAGGATCATCGGGAACCAGCAGACCCTCAGCACGAACAGGAACTGGTAGACGAACTCGTTGCCGTACGTGTACGGAGGCCGCACGGCGGACACGATCGTCTTCCCAGTCAGAATCCCGAGGTCGCCGATGTCCGACATCGACGTCCGGGCCATGTCGGCACCGCGGCCGACCAGTCCTCTCACCACCCGTTTCCTTCCTGCCTAGCCGTGCGGGAGCCTAGACAGGCTTCACCCGTGTGACAAGCGCCAACGGCACGGTTAGCGCCAGCCACATAATCTGCGTGTCGTGGCTGCTAAAGGACGGATCTCACGCGCCTCGCGCATCAGCGGCGTGGCCGCCGGGCACGCCGCTCGGACCGCTCGTGCGCGGCTGACGCGCGACGAGGTCAAGCGCGCCGAGGCGATGAAGCGCTCACACATGGAGACCGCGGATCGCCTCGTGACGGTGCTCGGGTCGATGAAGGGCGCGGCCATGAAGCTCGGTCAGACCTTCTCGGTCATCGACGTCGGGATGGTTCCCGAGGACTTCCGCGAGGAGTTCCAGGCCAAGCTGGCCAAGCTGCAGGCGGCCGCCGAGCCGCGCCCCTTCAAGGACATGAAGCGCGTCATCGAGCAGGACCTCGGCGCGAAGATCGGGAGCGTCTTCTCCGACTTCGACGAGGAGCCCATCGCCGCGGCGTCGATCGGCCAGGTGTACCGGGCGACCCTGCGCGAGGAGGGGGCGGACGTCGCGGTCAAGGTCCAGTACCCGGGTGTCAAGGACATGGTCCGCGCCGACCTGCAGAACCTCGGGCTCGCCCTCAAGCTGCTTGCCCGCATCTCGCCGGGGCTTGACTCCCGCGAGATCGCCGATGAGGTCAGGGAGCGCATCACCGAGGAACTCGACTACGAGCTCGAGGCCGACAACCACCGTGCCCTGGCCCGCGAGTACCGCGGCCATCCGTTCGTCGTCGTCCCCGCCGTCTTCACCGAGCACTGTCGCGAACGGGTGATCGTCACCGAGTTCGTCGAGGGGGTCCGCTTCGAGGCGATCACCGGTCTGCCGGAGGCCGAGCGCAACGAGGTCGCCGAGAAGCTGTTCCGCTTCTACTGCAACGGGCCCTTCCGGCACCGGCTGCTCAACGGCGACCCGCACCCGGGCAACTCGCTGTTCATGGCCGACGGCCGCGTGGCCTTCATCGACTTCGGCTTCTTCAAGCGCATGAGTGCCGCGGAGCTCGAGACCCAGCTGCGCATCCTGCGCGCGGTCTACGAAGGGGACGAGGAGGCGCTGTTCGCCGTCTCCGTCGAGCAGGGCATCATGCGTATGGACGCTCCGGCCGCAGCGCGCGAGCAGTTCATGGAGCTCTACCGCGTGCTCACCGGGTGGTTTCTCGAGGACGACGACGTCCTCATCACCCCCGATGTCGCGACTGCGGCCATCCTCGAGCACTCCCAGCTGCGCGGTCCGGGCTTCAAGGACATCGAGCTGCCGGCGGACCAGATCGTCGCCGCCCGCGCCTACATGCTCGTGCTCGCCATCCTCGGCCAACTGCGCGCGACGAACAACTGGTTCTCCATGGGCCGCGAGACGGTGTTCGGCGAGCCGCCGGTCACAGAGCTGGGCAAGGCCGAGGCCGCCTGGCTGGCTGCACGCTGAGTTACCGCTGGTCAAATGCCGCGCGGTGGTGCATACTCCACAAAATGGCTCGGGGATGGCTCGTCGCGGTCGCGACGCTCGTGATCGTGTGCGCTCCGTCGACGGCAGCCGCCTCGCAGGTCAGCATCGACGCCGCAACGGGGGGTACCACCTTCACCGCGGGCCCCGGCGAGAACAACCGCCTGTCGATCCGCCCGACGACGATCGATGACGACGGCGACACCGGCACGCCGGAGGTCCACGTGATCGAGTTCACGGACTACGGGTCGACGATGACGATCACCGACGGTCAGCGCTGTCGGGTGATCTTCGACGGCAACGTCGTCTACTGCCGCTACGTCCCGGGCGAGTTCCCCCCGAGCACGATCGCGCTCGGGGACGGCAACGACGAGCTGCGCCAGTCAACCGCGGGGAGGCCCGAGACGGTGACGGGCGGGCCAGGCGACGACATCCTGATCGGCGGCGCCGGCGACGACGTCATCGACGGCGGGCCCGGCAACGACACGATCAGCGAGAACCACGGCTGCGTGGACACCTACGACAACGGCGTCGGGAGCGACACGATCAGCGGCGGCGACGGTGTGGACACGCTCGAGTTCGGCTGCAGAACCGCGGCACTGTCGGTGACGCTCAACGGGGCGGCCGACGACGGTGAGTCCGGCGAGCGCGACAACGTGGCCGGCGACGTCGAGGTCTTCGAGGGCGGCGACGGCTTCTTCTCCTTCGTCGGCGACTCGGGCTCCCAGATCTTCAGGGGCGGAGGCGGCGGCAACGAGGCCGACGGCGGTGGCGGGGACGACGAGATCTACGGCGGGGTGGACGACGACGTCCTGCGCGGCGGCGCCGGAGATGACACCGTCGAGGGCTACGGCGGCGGTGACACCGTCGACGGCGGGCCCGGGATGGACGACCTGAGCGGGGAGGGGGGATCGACGATCACCGACGGAACGGGTGGCGCGGACACGATCCTGGCCCGCGACGGCTTTCGCGACACCGTCTCGTGCGGCTCGCGCGCCGACCAGGCCCAGGTCGACCAGCTCGACATCGTCGCCGAGTCGGGCGGCAGCGACACCTGCGAGGTCGTCGACCGGGCGAACGTCGGGCCGCCGGCCCCGGAGGACCCCGACGCGCCCGGCGGCCCCAGCCTCGGCCTGACCGGTCGCGCCGCGGCCGTCAAGAAGAACGGGTTCGGGCTCGTGCTCACCTGCCGGGCCCAGGAGGACTGCTTCGGCGCGACGTCGGTCCGGACCGCGGCCAAGCTCGCGCTCAAGCCGAAGGCGGCCAGGAAGAGGCATCGGGTCGGCGCGGCCCTCGTGAGCCTGCCGGCAGGCGCCACCCGCACGGTGCGGGTGCGCCTGAACGCGGCGGGCCGGAAGCTGCTCAGGAGCCGCAGGACCCTGAAGGTGGTCGTGACCCTCGCGCTGACCAACGCGGGCGCGAGGACCACCACCGCGACCATCACCCTCAAGAGGTAAGGACAGGCATGCGCACCCCATGGATCGTCGCGGCCCTCGCCGCCGCGCTCGGAGCGGCCCAGCCGGCCCAGGCGGCGCCGCGGCCCGACCTGGTCGTGGCCCCGCCCGCCGGGCTGCCGTCAGGCGTGGGCACCTTCGAGGGGGTGCGGGTCTCCGTGCAGGTGCGCAATCGCGGCACGGCGAAGGCCGGGCCGACGCGCGTCGCGCTCTCCCTCTCCAAGGACGCCAAGCCGGGGAGGTCCGACCTGCCCTTCGCCACCGTCCTGGCGGTGAAGAAGCTCGCCAAGGGCGGGAGGACGAAGCGCGCCGGGCGGCTCGTCGTGCCCGCCGAGGCGCCGCGCGGCCGCTTCCGGGTCCTGGCGTGCGTCGATCCCGACCGGAAGGTGAAGGAGTCCTCGGAGGCCAACAACTGCGCCGCGTCCAAGCCGGTCGCAGTGGCCGGGGCCGACCCGCTGACCGTCGTCTTCGCGCGCGACGACGCGCGCGCCGTGACCTATCAGGCGGAGGAGACCACGACGTTCAGCGCCACGGGGGCCGACGGCACGTTCTACGAGCTGGAGATGGAGCGGGCCGAGGCGGAGGCGATCACCGCGCTCACGCTGACGCCCGTGACCGGTTTCACCCCGGCGCCGGCCGGCGTCGACGCCCGGCACGGGATCCTCATCGAACCGGCCGGCCTGGTGCTCGCCACGCCGGCGGAGCTGCGCATCGTGCCACCGGCGGGCGCCTCGCGGGCGGCCACCTTCGCGTACGGCTTCAACGCCGACGGCTCGGAGTTCCGGCTCGAGCCGGCCCGCTTCGCCGTCGAGCAGGTGTCCGACCGGGGCATGCTGCCGGTGGCGGCGATCGACGTGCGCGAGACCGGTGGCTACGGCGTGGGGCCGGTGCGGGCCACGGGCGGGTCGCGGCGGGCGGCCTCGACGCCCGCGGCGGGCGAGCTGCAGCTGCCGGCGGCATCGCGCCATCAGCTGTCGCAGCGGGTCGCCGCGACGCTGCAGAGCGGTGACGTGGCCGGCGCGGGCCCGGTGGTGTGCGACTACTACGCCGCGGTGGTGCGGCCGCGGCTGAAGATCGCCGAGGTTCGCGGAAGCACCGAGCAGACCCTCCCGGTGCTCGCCGAGGCGCTCGGGGTCGACCGCCAGCTGCAGCTCCTGGGCGCCTCTGAGGATCTCGCGTGCACTACCGACCTGTACACGTTGCTCGGCAAGGTGGTCGACCGTCTGGTGCGCGAGGCCGGGGGTCGCTGTCGCGCGCCCGGCGGCAACCCCTTCGACGAGACCGTTGAGCTGCTGACCCTGCTGCGCATGGTCGAGCTGCTCGGCACGGCGGATCAGCCCCTCGACGGGTACTACGACGCCTTCGCGCTGTGCGCGCCGGTCTACGACCTCACCTACAGCTCGTCCCACCAGACCTTCGCGCCCGAGGCCTGGCTGTCGTCGGGGGTCGCCACGGGCACGGCGGTCCTGGACGCCTCGACAAGCGAGACCGTGTCGAGCCCGCTGTCGGTGCCAAGGCCCGACGTCACCTACTTCAGCGGCTGCAGCGGCGACTTCGACTCGGCGCAGGGAACCCTGCGCGCTCGCGCTCGCGGTGTCTTCGAGCAGCGCTACATCGGCGGGTTCGTCGACGGCCGCTTCCGCCCCGACGCCCGGGTCGTCACCGAGGGAAGGCTCAAGCTCGTGCTGGCGAGCGACGTCCTCGCCCTCTTCACCTTCGGGTGCTCGGATGCGGATCCGCCGACGCCGGGGGAGTTCGTCAATCACGGTGGCAACCAGTCCCGGCGCAGCGTCCTGATGGCGGGAGAGGGAGGTGACGGCACGGTATCCACCGGCGACGACTTCGCGCGCCCGGAACCGTGCAACCCGGACTGCCAGCGCGCCACGGCCACCTTCTCGGTCCGGGTGGCCCAGCCGTGACCCCCCTCGCCCGCGCGGTGCTCGTCGCGCTGACGGTGGTCCTGAGCCTCGAATGGGCGTCGCCGGCATCGGCTTCCGTCGACGCGTACAACGAGCCGGAGACGACGCGACCGAGCGTCGACCCGGGTAGCGGGAAGGACGTCAACTCCTGGTGGTTCCGGGGCTTCACGAGCGGCTCGGGCAACGCCCAGCGGCTCTGCTACTCGTACTCGGAGAACGGCGGGAACCAGATCGACGCCCCGGAGTCCTTCTGCGACCAGTACTCGAGCGGCGGCGCCGCCAACGCGAACTTCCGCTTCCAGCTCGCGGACGTTGTGAGCGGCCGGTTCTACACGGTGTGCAGCTACAGCGAGGCGTTCGTCCCGGGCTTCGGCTGGACCCAGCGCAGCTCCGCCGAGTGCCGCACGACGTTCATCGACAAGGGGGCGCCGACCTCGTCCGTGACGCTCGCGGGCGGTGCTCAGTTCACCAAGGGCCCCGTGCTGATCCAGGTGGCGTATACCGACCAGATCAGCCACCCGTGGTTCGCGCCGAATGACAAGGCGGCGACTTACATCTGCCAGAGCGCGACGAGCGCGTGCGCGAATCCGGCGTACGCCGAGGCGTGCAGCACGCCGGTGTTCCCCCGGACCTCGCAGGTCGGCCCGTTCACGAATCGGTTCGATTGCCAGGACGCGTACACGGGACAGGCCGATGGGACCAAGTACGTCTGCGCGAAGGTGGCCGACAGCGCGTACCCGGACCGCCCCAACACCCCCGACCAGTTCGCCGGTGTGACGTCCAATGACGCCAACCTGTCGTCGGTGACCTGCGACTCCGTCATCCTCGATCGGACCGCTCCGCAGATCGTCATCACCAAGGGGCAGACGGGCAATCAGGTCACGGTGTCCGCGCAGGCCAGCGACGCCGGATCGGGCGTGGACAGCTCGTTTTCGTGGAACTGGGGCGACGGCACGGGAACTTCGACCAGCTCGCAGGGACAGTCGATCGGGCACACCTACGCCGCGCCGGGTCAGTACACGGTGACGGCGACGGTTTCCGACCGCGCCGGAAACGTCGGGAGTCAATCGGTGCAGGTCGACACGACACCAGTTGTGACCCCGACCCCCACCGCGACCGCCTCGGTCACGCCGACCGCGACCGCGACCGCTTCGGTCACGCCGACCGCGACCGCTTCGGTCACGCCGACCGCGACCGCGACCGCTTCGGTCACGCCGACCGCGACCGCTTCGGTCACGCCGACCGCGACCGCGACCGCTTCGGTCACGCCGACCGCGACCGCGACCGCTTCGGTCACGCCGACCGCGACCGCGACCGCTTCGGTCACGCCGACCGCGACGCCGGGAGTGACCACGACGCCGACGCCGGGAGTGACCACGACGCCGACGCCCGCGCCGGACGTCCCCGAGCTCACCGTGCGCGCTCCGGCGACGCTGAAGCTGCCGGCCAAGCCCAAGAAGCGTGCGAAGCTCCGGGTGTCGATCACCGCGGATCGGCCCGGAGAGCTCGATCTGCGCCTGCTCCGCAGGGGGAAGGCGGTCACCCGCAGCAGCCGGTCGCTGTCGAACGGCACCACCCGGGTTGTCCTCCTGCTGCCCAAGCGGGCCGATGCCGGGGTCTACGCGCTCAAGGTGAGCTTCGAGCCCGCCGACGGCGGGTCCGTCGCGCGGCGCAGCCTGCGTGTCGTCGCGCGGAGCGGCAACCGCAGGTCGTCGTCGTTGCGGAGTTGCACGCCGGTTTTCTCCGCCTTCAGTGGCTGCGGCTCGGCGGTGTTCGGGGCGTAGATCAGGCTGCCGCGCGAGCCTCGAGCGCGACGGAGCGCGTGCGCTCGCCGAGCGTGCGGCGCAGCAGGACGTCGGTGCCCGGCAGCACGAGCACCGCGTCGAGCGCGCGGACCTGGGCGTGCGAGATGACGTCGCCGAGCGGGGTGGGGGAGAGGCCGATGAGCCTGCGCAGGTCGCGCGGGACGAGAGCGATGGCCGCACGGGCCAGTATCCGCAGCGGGAGCCAGTAGGGCGCGAGCTCCCCGTTGAGCGGGGGCGACGCGACGAAGTCGATCGCGTCGCGGGCGGCGTCGGACACGCACAGGCCGGGCCGGTGGGCGGCGAAGAAGGCCCGCATGGCCGCCGTGTCGCGCGGGATCATCTCCGACGGCACCCCGAGCAGCTCTGCCACCACTGCGTTCTCGGCGAAGTAGCGATCCTGCTCGGCGGGGCTCAGGTCGCCGCCATAGGCGCGGTGCGAGGCGAGGAAGGAGTGGATCTCGGCGCAGTGGATCCACAGCGCCGTCTCCGGGTCAGCGGCGCTGTACGGACGACCCGTGACCGGATCGATCCCGACGACCTTGCGATGCACGTGACGCACGATCGCCGCTGCGCGCTCGGCGTCCTGCGCCGAGCCGAAGGTGGTGACCGCCACGAACTCCGCTGTGCGCTGCAGCCGTTTGAGCGGTCGCTCCCGGTAGTCGGAGTGCTGCGCCACACCGGCCATGGCCAGCGGGTGCAGCGCCTGGATGACAAGGGCGCGCAGGCCGCCGACGAGCGTCACAGCGGGTGACCCGTGCACGCGCCAGGTCACCGAATCGGGGCCGAAGAGACCGGTCATGAACGGATGGTACACAAGCTGTATCGTGCGTACCATCATGCCCGCCGAACCGAGCCGGCTCGCGCCGATGAGCACGTGACCCCGAGCCCCACGACACTCCGCATCGTCGGTGACGGCCGCCTCATGGCGGGCGCCGGCTACGCGCTGCTGCTGCAGGTCGCGCATCCTGTTGTGAGCGCGGGAGTGGCGGAGCACTCGAACTTCCAGCAGGACCCCTACGGGCGGCTCGTGCGCACGCTGGACTACATCAACGTCAGCACCTTCGGGAGCGACGAGGCCGCCGCGGCGATGGGCCGCAGGACGCGCGAGATGCACAAGCGCATCAAGGGCGTCATGCCGGACGGCACGCGCTACCACTCACTCGAGCCCGAACCCTTCGCGTGGGTCCACGCGACGCTCGTGCACTCCATCCTCGAGGTGGCAAGACGCTTCGGACGGGCGCCCACCGCCGCCGAGCGGGAGACGGTCTACGCCGACTGGCGCGAGCTCGGCGCCCACATCGGCGTGCGGGAGCGCGACCTACCGCCGACCCACGCCGAGTTCGCCGAGTACGTCGACCACATGCAGCGCACGGCGCTCGAGGACACCGAGTCCGCCCGGACGGTGCTGCGCACCCTGATGAAGCCGAAGGCGCCGCCGGTGCCCTACCTCACCGACGGGGTCTGGCGCGCGACCCGCTGGCCGGCCACGCGAGCGGCTCGGCTGGCGACGGTGGGCCTGCTCGGGCCCGAGGTGCGTGACCGCCTCAACTTGCCCTGGTCGCGCGGGCAGCAGCTCCAGTTCGACGCGTTGGCCCGAGCGCACCGCGCCGCCGGTCCGGTCATGCCGCGCTCAGCGCGCGAGTTCGGGCCGACCTACCTCAAGTACCGCCGTCAGGCGCTGCTGCGCCAGGGGTACGCCGTATGACGGCCGCCGCGATCGCGCGGGCGCTCACCACCGCGGTCCCCGAGGATTCCGAGCACATCCTCGACGCGGCCCTCGACCTCGCCGCCGCCTCCGGGTTGCGCCATCTCACGATGGAGGACGTCGCCCGCCGCGCGGGCGTCGGGCGCATGACCGTCTACCGGCGCTTCGGGACGCGCGCCGCGCTCGTCGACGCCCTGGCCGGGCGGGAGGCGCGGCGCTGCCTGGCCGAGCTCGAAGGCGCCTCGCCGGTGGACGCGCCGCTCGAGCAGCAGGTGGAGGCCGGGTTCGCGGCGGCGATGCGCATCATCGGCGAGCATCCGTTGCTCGCCCGGTTGGCGCGCGTGGAGCCCGAGTCGGTGCTGGCCGCCTTCGTGGAATCCGACCTGCTCGCGCTCTGCACCTCCTACCTCGCCGACCGGCTGCGCCGGGCCGGCGTGGAGGGCGACGTCGACGAACGGGCGGAGCTCCTCGTCCGGGTCGCCATCAGCTTCGTGCTCCTGCCCGACACCGCCGTGGGTGATGCCCGCGCGCTGCTGGCGCTGCTTCAGCCGCCGACGGCGACGCGCCCGTAGAGCTGCTGCTCGTAGTCGCGCACCATGCGGCTCGCGGAAAAGCGCGGGGCGTTCGTCTTCATCGAGGCGCGCACCATCTGCAGCCACGCATGCGGGATGCCGTCGTCACCGCGGTCGTAGAAGGTCGGAACCACCTCTGACTCCAGCAGGCGATAGAGCTCCTGGGCGTGCTCGTGGTCCTGATGGCCGTGGTCGTCCTCGACGTCGCCGCTGAGTGCCCACCCGTTCGAGCCGTCGTAGCCCTCCCACCACCAGCCGTCGAGCACGCTGAGCTGCAGCCCGCCGTTGAGGACCGACTTCATCCCGGACGTGCCCGAGGCCTCGAGCGGAGGCCGCGGGACGTTGACCCAGACGTCACACCCGCGGACGAGGCGGGCGGCGGTGCCGAGGTCGTAGTCCTCGAGGAAGACGACGCGTTCCGCGACACCGGGACGATCCTTGAGACCGAACAGCTCCTGCACGAGGCGCTTGCCCTGATCGTCCTTGGGATGCGCCTTGCCCGAGATCAGCAGCTGCACCGGCCGGTCGCCGGCGATCAGGGAGATCGCGCGCTCGGCGTCGCGGAAGAGGAGATCAAGCCGCTTGTAGGTCGCGACGCGGCGCGCGAAGCCGAGCGTGAGAACGTCGGGATCGAAGGCGGTCTCGGCGGCCTGGACGATGTGGCGGGCGTCGCCACGCGCGAGGCGATCGAGCGTGGAGCGCTCGCGGACGAAGTGCACGAGCCGTTCGCGCTGCTCGTTGCGCACCGCCCACAGTGCCGCATCGGGAACGTCGTCGATGCCCGCCCACGTGGCGGGGTCGTCCGCCCGAGTTGCCCAGCCCTCGCCGAGATGCTCGTCGAGCAGCCGGCGCATCGGCTCCCCGACCCACGACGGGACGTGAACCCCGTTCGTCACGTGGGTGATGGGCAGGCCGATGTCCTTCCACATCTCACGGGCGACCTCGCCGTGGCGGGCGCTGACGCCGTTGGCGTCGCGAGTCGTGCGCAGGGCGAACTGCGTCACGCCGAAGGGCTCGTGCGCGTCGTCGGGATGGGTGCGGCCGAGACGCACGAAGGCGTCGCTGTCGACACCGGCCGCGTCCATGAATCCCCGCAGGGTGTCGATGACCTGGTCGGCCGGATAGGTGTCGTTGCCGGCGGGCACGGGCGTGTGGGTGGTGAAGATCGTCTCGGCGCGGGCGGCCTGGACGTCGCCGTTGCGGGCACGGGCCAGCGACGCAAAGGCGGCGTGCCCCTCGTTGAGGTGGACGACGCCCGGGTCGACGCCGACGGCCTCGAGGGCGGCGACACCGCCGAGGCCCAGCAGCGCGTATTGCGCGAGGCGGGTGTCGGGATCGGCGTCGTAGAGACGCGAGGTGATCCAGCGCGTGACGCCGTCGTTGGTGGGAAGCTCAGTATCGAGCAGCAACAGCGGGACGCGCCCGACGTCGACCCGCCAGATCTGCGCGTTGACGGCCACACCGGCGCAGTCGATCGTGATGGTGATCGGGGCCCCGTCGTCGCCGGTGATGAGCGCGGCGGGCAGGCGCTCGGGGTCCGTCAGCACCCAGTACTCCTGCTGCCAGCCCGAATGATCGATCCGCTGGCGGAAGTAGCCCCGGCGGTACATCAGGCCGACGCCGACCATCGGCAGCGCGCGGTCGGAGGCTTCCTTGAGGATGTCGCCCGCCAGCGCTCCGAGGCCGCCCGAGTACACAGGGAGCGACTGATGCACGGCGTACTCGGCGCAGAAGAAGGCGACAGGACGCTCAGGATCGACGGGTCCGGCGGGCTCACGGGCGAGGTCCTGGCGCACCTGCTCCTCAAGTGACGTCGCGAAGTCGATGAGCGCGCTGTCGCCCGCGGCGCGCTCGAGCGCGTCGGTCGAGGCCTCCTGCAGGAGGCGCACGGGATTGCCGGCCACCATCCGCCAGCGCCGGGGATCGATCGAGCGATACAGCTCAGAGCCGCCCGCGAGCCATGCCCAGCGGTAGTTGTAGGCCAGCCGCGCGAGAGGCGCGAGGGGATCGGGCAGGCGCCACGCGAGGGCGTCGGCAGCGCGCTTGAGGTCGGCGTCTCCGCGCAAGGGGAGCATCTTGCCAGCCTTCCCGGGCTGAGGTGGATCAGTCATCCCTTCGGAGGACGAGGGATCCGTCCGTGGGCTGATGACGGCGTGGTGCTCCGCTGGGAGTCTGGCGCACGATGCCCGTCGCGCTCGACACCTTCACGTGGCGCGATCTCGCCGGCCGGGCGAGCCTTCCGGTCCTGGTCCTGACCGCGGTGGTCGTCGTCGCGCTCGTGCTGGGAGGACCCGCAGACGCCGTGCACGACGCGCTGCGGCGCGTCGCTGCAGCCGATCCGGCATGGGTGATCGCCGCGGTCGCGCTCGAGTTCTGCTCGTTCGCCGGCTACATCGCGCTGCTCGCGCACGTCACCGGGTTGAGCCCGGCCGACAGCTACCGGACGACCGTCGCCGGCGCGGCGGCGACCCGCCTGCTGCCCACCGCCGGGGCCGGCGGCGCGGCCCTCACCCTGTGGGTGCTGCGGCGCACCGGCAAGGGTGATGCCCACACGCTCCTGACGTTCCTGGTGCTGCTCTACGCCGTCTTCCTGGTTGCGCTGTTCGGCGCCGGGTTCGCGACGGGAACGCCCGTCGTCGCCGTGGCGGCCGGCGTGGCGCTGCTCGCGGCACCATTCGTCCCGCGGCTGGGGGCGGCGGTGCGCGAGGCCACGGCGCTGCTGCGGCGCCCGCACCCGAGCCTGCTCGGCGCACCGGCTTGGTGGATCTTCGACTGCGCGGTGCTGTGGGCGGCATTTGAGGCCGTCGGCGCGCCACCGGCCGCCGACGTGCTGGTCGCCGGCTACTTCCTCGGCCAGGTCGCCAACACGATCCCGGTCCCGGGCGCGGCCTCCGGCGGGATGATCGGCATCTTCGCCGCCTTCGGCGTCGATCCGGCGCTCGCGGTCGCCGCCGTGCTGACCTATCGCGCGATCGCCGTGTGGCTGCCCGCCCCGGCCGGCGCCCACGCGCTGCTTGCGTTGCGTCGCCCCGTGCGCCGCGGTGCACTGGCGATGTAACGCCTGACCGCCGGTAGAGCAATACCGGGCATGCTCCACCGCGTGCCACACCAACCCCCCGTCGACTCCGGGCAGCGTGCCTGGCTGCATCGGCTCTATGTGGAGGAGGCCGAGGTGGTCTTCCGTTATGCGGCGAGCCGCTGCGGACGGGAGAACGCGAGCGAGATCGTCGCGGAGACCTTCGTCGAGGCCGTGCGCACCGGCGAGCGCTTCGATGCCGCGCGCGGCACGCAGCGCGCGTGGCTGCTCGGGATCGCGACGAACCGGATCCGGCGCCGGCGCGGCCAGGAGAGCGCCCACCTGCGCTCGCCGGGTGCTGACCCGGGAGCGCTCGACGACCGCATCGCGGACCTGCCCGATCGCCTCGACGCCGACGCGCTCGCGCCGGCACTGCGCCGCGAACTGCTCTCCCTTCCGGCGAGTGAGCGAAGCGCCTTTCTGCTCCACGCCGTTGCCGAGCTGACACCAGCCGAGGTGGCTGTGGCTCTCGGTATCGCGCCGAACGCAGCCCGCGTCCGCCTGCACCGCGCCCGCGTCCGACTGCGGGCCGCCCTGAACCCACCCGTCTACGAGGAGATCACCCGATGACCGACGAAGAGCTCGACCGCATCGCCGCTGCGTCGGTGACCGAGACCGCCCCCACGCGCGCCGAGCGCGACGCCGCGTGGGAGGACATCCTGCGGCGGCTCGAGCCGGCCAAGCGTCCGGCGTTCGCCATGCGCAAATGGATCGCCGTGCCCGCCGTCGCCGCCGCGATGGCGATCACCGCGGCGGTGGCCCTGCTGCCCTCGGGCCCCTCGGATGGCTCCGCGCCCGGCCTGCTGGCGACCGCCTCGGCTGCCGAGGTCCTGCGCGCTGCCGCCGACGGCGTCACGCTCGGGGCGCCCGGCCCGGGTGAGCAGCTCTACGTCCGCGAGCGACTCGTGCGCCCGCTCGGTGACGGGCGCTCCGACGTCTCGATCACCCGCTCCTGGTCGGCCGCTGACGGCAGCGGCCGCATCGAGCGGGCCACCGAGGGACCGGGGGGCGGGGAGGCTCGCTCCAGCCGCAAGACCTTCGGTGCGGGCGCACCGGCGACCGGGGACCCGTTCGAGGATTGGCGCGGGGCGTTCACCGCGGCCGAGCTCGAGACGCTCGCCACCGACCGCGATGCGCTGCTCGCGCAGTTGCGCGGCAAGGTGGACGCCCTGGGAGAGGACCTGGACGTGCTCGGGCGCGACCTGGGCGTGATCGGGATCACCGTGACCCTGCTCGATCGCGCCCCCGTCGAGGTGCAGCAGCGCGCGGCGCTGTTCGACCTGCTGGCCTCAGCGCCCGAATGGAGCCTTCCGGGTTCCTCGGTGACGCCGCTCAGCGTCGAGCGGCTCCGATCGGACCGCGAGGGCGACGTGCGCATCCGCATCGAGAGCCGGCTCACCGAGTCCGAGCGCGAGCAGATCGCCTCCGACAACCGCGGATGGGCCCTGGATCTCACCGTGGATCCCGCCCAGGGTCGACTGACCGAGTTGCGGGAGTACGAGAACGGTCTCGGCGCCCGCCCTGAGCTGACCACCGTCGAGGAGCAGCGCATCGTGTCCGTGGACTGACCCGCGGCCCGGTAGGGGGCAGGGCCGCAGGATGGCCTGCGGCCTTGCGCCCCGAACTAGAATGGAACCTTCGCTACAAGCAACTGTGGAGGTCATGTGCCAGTAGAAGAGAAGGTGGAGTTCGAGGGCGAGGTCGTCGAGGCCCTCCCCAGTCTGATGTTCCGCGTCAAGCTCGACAACGGCCACGAAGTGCTCGGGCACCTCGCCGGCAAGATGCGCCGTTTCCGCATCCGCGTGCTCCCGGGCGACCGCGTTCGCGTCGAGGTCTCTCCCTACGACCTCAGCCGCGGCCGCATCACCTACCGCTTCAAGTAGGCCCGCAGCGTTCCAGCCCCTCAGGGCTGGAACACGACTTTGAAGGCCCCGTCCTCCTTCTTCTGGAACATCTCGTAGGCCTGCGGGGCCTCCTCGAGGGGCAGCTTGTGCGTCGCGAAGTCGTCGACCCCGAGCGGGTCGGCGCCGTCGGCGAGCAGCGGCAGGATGTCGTCGACCCATCGCCGCACGTTGGCCTGTCCCATCCGTAGCTTCACCTGCTTGTCGAACAGCGTCATCAGCGGCATCGGGCTGGCCTCGCCGCCGTAGACGCCTGAGAGCGACACCGTGCCACCACGACGCACGAGCTCGATCGCGAGATGCAGGGCGCCGAGCCGGTCGACGCCGGCGCGTTCCATGAGCCGCTCGGCCACGACGTCGGGCAGCAGTCCGACCAGGTCATGCGCGACCTTGCCGATCGGCGAGCCGTGCGCCTCCATGCCCACCGCGTCGATGACGGCGTCCGGGCCGCGGCCGCTCGTGAGGTCGCGCATGGCCTCGACCACGTCCACGCCAGGGTCGATGACCTCCACTCCGTGCGCCGCCGACCGCGCGCGGCGGTCGTCGACCGGATCGAGCGCGAGCACGCGATACCCGCGGTGTTGGGCGATGCGCGTCGCCATCTCGCCAATGGGCCCGAGCCCGATGACCGCGATGGATCCGCCAGGGTCGAGATCGCAGTACTCGACCGCTTGCCATGCCGTGGGCAGCACGTCGGACAGGTACAGGAAACGATCGTCGGGCGGTCCGTCCGGGACCTTCACCGGCCCGTAGTGAGCCTGGGGTACGCGCAGGAACTCCGCCTGGCCGCCGGCCACCTGTCCGTAGAGCTTGGTGTAGCCGAACAGCGACGCGCCCTTGCCCTGCTCGTGGTTCTGCGTGGTCTCGCACTGCGTCTGCAGGCCGCGATCGCACATGAAGCAGTGCCCGCACGAGATGTTGAAGGGGATCACGACGCGGTCACCCGGAGCGATGTGGGTGACCTCGGAGCCGACCTCCTCGACGACCCCCATCGGTTCGTGGCCGAGGATGTCGCCTTCCTCCAGGAACGGGCCCAGCACCTCGTAGAGATGCAGGTCGGACCCGCAGAGGCCGGTTGAGGTGACGCGGATGATCGCGTCGGTCGGCTCCTGGATCGACGGATCGGGAACATTGTCGATGCGAACGTCGCGCCGGCCGTGCCAGGTCAGCGCCCTCATGCGGTCGCCCCGGCGTCGGCGACGTCGTGGGCACCCTCGGCGAACTCTTCGACGATCTTCGCGCAGAAGGCCGGGAGATCATCGGGATTGCGGCTGGACACGAGCCCCTGGTCGACGACGACCTCCTCGTCGACGACGTTGCCGCCGGCGTTGCGGATGTCGGTGCGGATGCTCGGGAACGAGGTCAGCGTGCGGCCGCGCACGAGGTCGGCCTCCACCAGCGTCCAGGGACCGTGGCAGATGACGCCGACCGGCTTGCCCGCCTTGAAGTACTCCTGGAGGAAGGTGACGACGTCGGCGTTCGCGCGCAGATTGTCAGGGTTGGCGACCCCGCCGGGGAGGATGAGCCCGTCGTACTCGCTGGGGTCGACGCTGTCGATGGTCCTGTCGACGGGGAAGCTGTCGCCCTTGTCGATGTCCCCGTTCATCGCCTGGATCTCACCGGGCTCCAGCGAGATCAGCTCGGTGGTGGCGCCGGCCTGCTCGACGGCATCGCGGGGCTCGGTCAGCTCGACCTGCTCCACGCCGTCCGTGGCGATGATCGCGATCTTCTTGCCCTGGAGTTCGTCAGCCATGCCCTCGCCCTTACCGGTTCGACGTCCTTCCAACCGCAGGATGGCGCGCGACCGCCAGCAGGCTGACAAGCGTCCAGACGCCCTCCAGGAGCAGGAA
Organism: uncultured Solirubrobacteraceae bacterium; assembly: GCA_963781415.1. GTDB lineage: Bacteria > Actinomycetota > Thermoleophilia > Solirubrobacterales > Solirubrobacteraceae > DATLGB01. Next base: position 568,647 of record CAWAFT010000002.1, on the reverse strand, counting down.
GCCCCACTGCTCTTCGACCACCGCGACCGTCGCGAGGATCCCGGCCCCGACGACGTTCAGGAGCGAGTAGGAGAGCCGGTCGGTCTGTAGCCGTCCGGCCTGATTGGCGGTGTAGGCGGTGAGGATGAGCAGCGAGCCGACGAGGGAGACGATTTGGACCATGGGTAGATTCTCCGGCTTGACCGCGTTGGATGACCTCCTGACCTGGTTGCGGATCCCGTCGATCTCCACCGGCGGCGGTACCGACGAGGACCTCCGTCGCGCCGCGGTGTGGGTCTGCGAGCGCATCGACGCCGCCGGAGGGGACGCGCAGCTGTTGATCACCGAGGGCAATCCGATTGCCTACGGCGAGCTGACGGCGCGGGACCCGGACGCGCCCACGGTGCTGATCTACGGCCACTACGACGTCCAGGCCCCAGGCGACGTGACCGCGTGGCGCTCCGATCCCTTCGAGCCCGAGATTCGCGACGGGCGCATCTACGCACGCGGCGCCTCCGACGACAAGGGCAACTTCCTGCCGCTGCTGCACGTCGCCTGCGCGCTTGCTCACGAGGGGGAGCTGCCCGTCAACGTGCGCGTGGTCGTCGAGGGCGAGGAGGAGGCCGGCGGGGCGGCCGTGGCCAAGTGGCTCGCGCAGGACGAGGTGGGGGCGGACGCCGCGATCGTGTTCGACTCCGGCATGGTCGACGAGCGGACCCCGGCCATCACGGTCGGGCTCCGGGGGATGGTCCTGGCCGAGATCGTGGTTCGCGTCGGCACGCGCGATCTGCACTCGGGCATGTACGGCGGTTCGGTGCTCAACGCCGCCCACGTCCTCCACGGCATGCTCGCCACCGTCGTGCCCGGTCCGGACGGGGTGCCCCGCGACGAGCTGCGCGTCGGCCGCGCGCCGGTCGCCGAAGCCGAACGCGACTCCTGGGCGCGGCTGCCGGACGGGGACGCCGTGATCGCTGAGGTGGGCGGGCGGCCCGTCTCAGCCGATGCCGCCGCGCGCTTCTACGAGCGCAACGGCGCCGACACGTCGGTGGAGATCAACGAGATCATGGTCGGCGAGCCGCGCACGATCGTTCCCGCCGCCGCGCGGGCGACGGTGTCGGTGCGTCTGGCCCCGGGCCAGTCGGCGGCGCAGGTCGCTGCGGTGTTCGAGCGGCTGCTGCGCGAGGCGGCGCCGGAGGGGGCCGACGTCGACATCACGATCTCGGGCGGTGAGCCCGCGCTGTTCGCCGTCGACACCGCGCCGATGCGCCTGGCCGCCGAGGCGCTCGAGCGCGCGTGCGGCACCGCCCCCGCCTTCGTGCGCTCAGGCGGTTCGATACCGATCGTCGGCGAACTGGCGGCGAAGGGGATCCCGACGATCGTCAGCGGCTTCTCCTTGCCCGACGACGACATCCATGCGCCGAACGAGTCCTACCGCGTGGAGAGCTTCGAACTCGGTCAGCGGGCGGCGCGCGAGCTCTACGTGGCGCTCGCGCGCCTGTGATCCGCCGCGTCCTGTTCACGCGCGGCGGCCTGATGGAATCCGAGCACGCCCTCGTGTGGTGCGTCACCGGTTCCGATGGCGAGGTGCTTGCTTCGAGTGAGGAGGATGCGGCGCTGCTCGGTGTCTTCCCCCGATCTGCCGTCAAGCCGCTGCAGGCGCTGCCCGCCGTGCGTGACGGCGTGCTCGAGGCGCTCGGTCTCGAGAATCGCCACCTGGCTCTGGCCTGCGCGTCCCACGGAGGCACCTCTCAGCACCTGGCCGTGGTGCGGGAGATGCTCGACGCGTGCGGGCTGGCCGAGCACCATCTCGGCTGCGGCGTCCTCGACCCGCGGGATCCGGGCGCAGCGACGCGCCGCCGCGCGCGGGGGGAGATGCCGACCCGGATTGTCCACAACTGCTCGGGCAAGCACGCGCTCGCCCTGGCGCGATGCGTGCACCGCGGGTGGCCGATCGCCGGCTACCTCGAGCCAGGGCATCCGATTCAGCGCAGCATGCACGCCGCTGTCGCCGCTGCCTGCGACCTACCCGCGTCCGGGGTGCCCTTCGGCGGCGACGGGTGCGGAATGCTCGCGTTCCAGGTACCCCTAGGTGCGGTGGCCCGCGCGTTCGGGCGCCTCGCCTCGGGTGGCCTCGGGCCGGGCGGAGATCGCGTCGCGCGAGCCATGCGCGGAGCGCCGGAGCTCGTCGCCTTCGAGGGCGCACTGGACACCGAGCTCATGCGCGGTCATGACGGCCTCGTGGCCAAGATCGGAGCGGAGGGCGTACTCGCCGTCGGCCTTCCGGACGGGCGTGGGCTGGCCCTGAAGGTCGCCGACGGCGCCATGCGCGCCCTCGACCCAGCAGGCGTCGCGGTCACCCGGGAAGCGCTGGGCCTACGCCTTTCAGGGGACGCCCTCGACGGCCTCGCCCACCCGATCCTGCTCAACTCGCGCGGCGAATCTGTAGGAGCCGGAACCGCGTCCGCCTAAAGGGGTCGGGTCTCGGCACCGGACATCATCGTCCGGTGAACCCGTGTACGCCGGTGAGTCCGTGTCCGGTGCCGAGACCCGACCCCTTTAGGTGGGGTGAACTGGTGGGGTGCCTCGGCCGTAAAGACAGAAGGGACTGATTTCGGCGACAGTGTGTGCCAGATCACAGAGTCGATCCGACTGGCGATGTTTCCGCTTCTTCTGTACGGTGTACAGCTTCAGACGGGCATAAATGCAGCGCCCGTCGGGCACTCTCATTTCGGAGCGAAACGTGATCTTAGCCGCGTTTTAGCCCGGGAAGGAAGCATTTCGCAACTGCGGCACCTGACCGGTGGTTGCGCTGACAACGAAAATTGCGTAAAATCCTACTTCCCCAGTTGGATTTCGCTCCCCAAAGACAAAGGAACCTATTGGACCGTAAGACCCCACCGAGCCCGCTGCTTGAACCCGACGAGATCCTCCTCGAGCCGCTCGAGCAGCTCCTGCGCGAAGCCGGTCGCTTCCGCCTGCTTGAGCCCCACGAGGAGATCGAGCTGGCGCAGCGGATCGAGCGCGGGGACCTCGCGGCGAAGGAACGCCTCATCAACTGCAACCTGCGGCTTGTCGTGTCCGTGGCCCGGAAGTACCAGGGTCAGGGGCTGTCGATGAACGACCTCGTCCAGGAGGGCATGCTCGGCCTCATTCGTGCGGCTGAGAAGTTCGACTGGCGCAAGGGTTTCCGTTTCTCGACCTACGCGACGATCTGGATCCGTCAGGCACTGCAGCGCGGCCTGGACAACACCGGCCGCACCATCCGCCTGCCCGCTCATGTGGCGCAGCGCGCTCGAAAGGTCGAGCGTGCTGAGCGTGAGCTCGCGGTCAAGCTCGGCGAGGAGCCGACGCTCGACCAGCTGGCAACGGAAACGGGGCTGACCGTCGAAGAGGTCGATCTGCTGCGCTCGCACGCACGCACGCTCGCTTCCCTGGACGCCGGTGTCGGCGAGGACGGCGACACGCCCCTCGGCGCCCTGATCCCGATCGACGGTGAGTCCACCGCCGACGAGGTCGAGCGCACGATGTCCCAGCGCACCGTCCGCGAAGCACTCGACGCTCTGCCGGCCGACGAGTCCGCCGTCATCCACCTGCGCTTCGGCACGGGTGACGAGGGCGAGCACTCGATCGAGCAGACCGCTCGCCGCCTCGGCGTACCGGTCCGCGAAGCCCGCGCTGCCGAGCAGCGCGCCCTGGCCAAGCTCTCGCAGCTGCCCGGGCTCGCGGCGCTACGCGCCGCAGCCTGAAACGCCACTCCCGACGGCCCCGCATTGCGGGGCCGTCGCCGTTAAGGGGAGCCTGCGCTCCTCCGTCAGAGACGGCCGGCGTCGCGCGCTGCTGCCTCGGCGGCGTCGAGCTGGCGCTCGACGAGGTCAAGGCCGGCGTCCCAGAACCCGGGATCCGCCAGGTCGATGCCGACGATCGCGCCGAGCTCCTCCGGTGAGCGGGAGCCGCCCGCGCGCAGCAGCTCGAGGTAGGACTCGACGAACGCCTCACCCTGCTCCACGTAGCGCGCGTACACGCTCAGCGCGAGCAGCTGCCCGTAGGCATACGCGTAGACGTAGCCCGGCGTCGAGATGAAGTGGGGGACGTAGGACCACCAGGTCTTGTAGCCCTCGGTGATCTCCACCGCGTCGCCGAGCATCTCGGATTGCGACTGGGTCCAGAGCTCGTTGATGCGGTCGAGCGCCAGCTCGCCCTCCTCCCGCCGAGCGGTGTGGACGAGGTGCTCGAAGCGGTTCATGGCCACCTGCCGGAAGACGGTGGCGATGGAGCCCTCGACGCTGGACGCGAGCAGATCCAGGCGCGATTCGGGGGTCGACGCCCGCTCGAGCAGCCTGCCGAACACGATCTCCTCGGCGAAGACCGACGCCGTCTCCGCCAGGGTGAGCGGGGTCGACATGTGAAACACGCCCTGGGAGGCGCCGAGCGCGGCGTGAACCCCGTGCCCGAGCTCGTGCGCGAGCGTGAGGACGTCGCGGCGCTTGGCCGTGTAGTTGAGCAGCACGTACGGGTGCGCCGATGGCGTCGTGTAGGCGCAGAAGGCGCCGGAGCGCTTGCCCGGCCGGACCGGGGCGTCCACCCACGACTCGGAGAAGAAACGGCCGACCAGATCGCCGAGCTCGGGGCTGAAACCGGCGAAGCAGTCCTGGACGAGATCGCGGGCATCCGACCACTCGACGCTCTCCTCCACCAGCGACACCGCCGCGATGCGGTCGAAATCGGCGAGCTTGTCGACACCGAGCAGCTTTGCCTTGAGCCGGTACCAGCGGCGCGCGATCTCGTACCGGTTGCGAACCGCGCTCACCAGCGCCTCGACCGACTCGTCGGACGCCTCGTTGGCCAGGTTGCGCGCGCTGAGCCAGCTCGGATAGCCCCGCAGGCGGTCGTCGAGGGCCTTGTCGGCGAGCAACGTGTTGAAGATGTACGCCCGGGTGCGGAGGTTCGGCCGCAGCGCGTCGGTGACAGCGTCGGCCGCCGTACGCCGGACATCGCGATCGGGCGAGGACAGGCGGGAGAGCGCGACCTCGAGCGCTACCGGCCCCTCCGCGTCGGGAAGCGTGACCGCCAGAGCCGACGTCTGTTCCTCGAAGAGGCGGTCCCAGGCACCGCGACCGGTGACCGCCTTCTCGCTCATCAGCTTCTCCTCGGGCTCGGAGAGCAGATGCGGCCGGTAGCGCCGGGCTGAGACGAGGTGATGACGAGCGAAGTCGATGTCATCGCCGGCGAGCAGCTCCTCGGCACGCTCGTCGGACACCGCCGCCCACTCGAGATCCCAGAAGACGAGCTGGGTCTGCACGGCGGTGGCCTGCTCCTGGACCCGCTGCAGGAGCGCGCCGCGCGGAGGGTCGGCCGTGTTGGTGGCAAACGACAGCGCCGCGTAGGAGTAGGCGCGGCCGACCTCGTCCTCGATCTCGGCCAACTCGCGCATGGCCGCCGCGAGCCCGGGGCCGTCGAGGTGCTCGAGTCTCCCGCGGTGGGATGCCGCGAAGGCCTCAGCGCGTTCATTGGCGGAGGCGAGCAGCGCCTCCACGCCCTCGGGTCCGTCGACCAGGTCAGACAGGTCCCAGGCGACGTCTTCCACAGCATTCTCTACGGCCACGGTCGCGCAGACTAATCAGTTGGCGGGCGCCCTGAGGCAGGTACCTCCGCGGCGACGGAGTGCCGGCGGACGGTGCCGCTCCCGTATAACGGAGCGATGACTCCCGAGCGGACCGTCAACAAGAACCTCGCCCTGGCGTTGCTCGCCTCGGCGCAGTTCATCGTCGTGCTCGACGCCTCGATCGTCAACGTGGCCCTGCCTTCGATCGGTGAGGACCTGCGCATCGACGAGGACAGCCTCTCCTGGGTGGTCAACGCGTACGTGCTGATCTTCGGCGGCTTCCTGCTGCTCGGTGGCCGGCTCGCCGACCTCTTCGGCCGCCGGCGCGTCTTCATCATCGGCCTCGTCCTCTTCGGCGCCGCCTCGTTGCTGGGAGGCCTCGCCTCGAGCGAAGGTCAGCTCATCGTCGCCCGGGGGCTCCAGGGTCTCGGCGGCGCCCTGCTCTCGCCCGCGGCGCTCTCCATCCTCATCGCCACCTTCAAGGAGGGCGCGGAGCGCAACAAGGCCCTGGGCGTGTGGGGGGCAGTCGCCGGCTCGGGTGGCGCGGTCGGCACCCTGCTCGGCGGCGTGCTCACAGAGACCCTCGGCTGGGAGTGGGTGCTGTTCGTCAACACGCCGGTCTGCCTCTTCGTCGCCTTCGCAGCGGCGCGGGTGCTGGCCGAGAGCCGCGACGCCGAGCGGCCGCGGCTGGACGTCGTCGGTGCCGTCACGATCACCTCCGGTCTCGGGCTGCTGATCTACGCACTCGTGGACGCCAGCGATGCCGGCTGGAGCTCCGGCCAGACGCTCGGACTGATCGCGACCGCCCTGGCGCTGATCGCGATCTTCGTGATCGTCGAACTGCGCGTGCGTCAGCCGCTCGTGCCCTTCGGGATCTTCCGCAACCGGACGCTGACCGGCGCGAACGTGACGGCGATCTTCATCACGATGTCGCTCTTCTCGATGTTCTTCTTCATCACGCTCTACCTGCAGCGGGTGCTGGGCTTCACCGCGCTCGAGGCCGGTCTGGCGTACATCCCGCTGTCGGTATCGATCATCGGCGCCGCCGGGGCGGCGTCCGTGCTGACGACGAGGATCGGCTTCAAGCCCGTGCTCATCGGAGGGTTGCTGCTCGTGGCCGCCGGCCTGCTCTGGTTCTCACAGGTCTCGCCCGACGGGAGCTATCTCTCCGACGTCGTCTTTCCCTCAGTGCTGGCCGGTCTCGGTCTCGGCTTCTCCTTCGTGCCGGTCACGATCGCGTCGGTGGCGGGAACCGCGCCCAGCGAGGCCGGTCTGGCGTCGGGGCTGATCAACACGTCCCAGCAGGTAGGCGGCGCACTCGGACTGGGCATCCTGGCCTCGATCGCCAACAGCCGCACGGCCGATGTGATCGGCAGCTCGACGCCGCCAGTGGCGCTCACGGAGGGGTTTCAGTCCGCCTTCCTGGTGGGCGCGGGCTTCGCGGTCGCCGGGGCGATCATCGCGTCCCTGCTGATTGCGACGCGGGACTCCAAGGCGCACCGTGACGCCGCGCAGGCCGGTGACGTTCCGGCGTCCCCCGTGGTCTGAGCGCAGCTCAGGCAGCGACCGCAACGGCGCCGCGGGCGCCGTCGGGCTGCCATCCGTCGCGGACCAGCGTCTCGACCAGGTCGAGCGCCTCGTCGCCGTCGCGCACGGCGGCGATCGCAGCGTCGACGAGCGGCAGCTTGCCGTAGGCGATCACACCTTCGAGCCGGCCGTCTCGGATCAGGGCCTGCGCGTACTCGCGGCGCGCGTAATCGTCGTGGACGATGACCTCGTCGCCCGGGCGCGGTGTCACACGACCGATGGCGATGAGATCGATGCCTTTGACCTTCGGCCGGGTCGGCACCATCGCGGGGCTGTAGCGACGATCCCCACCGAGCGCGTTGACCGCGGCGACCTCGGCCTGGGCAGCCGCCGAAGGCCAGCGCCCCGCGACGACGCCGCCGACCTCGGCCACGTCGCCACAGGCGAAGACGGACTCGTCGCTCGTGCGCATCGTTGCGTCGACGAGCACGCCGTTGGCCACGGCGAGCCCTGATTCAAGCGCGAGGTCGACGCGCGGAGCGATGCCCGCGCTCAGGATCACCAGGTCGGTCTCGAGCGTGCGCCCGTCGGCCGTCATGACCTGGCGCGCGCGATCGTCGCCCTCGATCGACAACACCCGGCAGTCGGTTCTCAGGCGCACTCCCCGATCGGCCAGCGCCGCGGCGAGCAGGCGGCCTGCGGTCTCGTCGATGTCGCGCGAGCACAGCCAGCCGGCCTGTTCGACCACCGTGCAGTCCATCCCGAGCTTCGCGAGCGCATCCGCGGCCTCGACACCGATCAGCCCGCCCCCGACGACAACCGCGCGCTGCACCTTGTGCGCCTGCAAGAACGAGCGGACCGCCATGGCGTCGTCGGCGCATCCGAGCGTGAAGACTCCTTCGAGATCCATACCGGGGACAGCGGGCCGTCGCGGTCGAGCGCCGTTCGCGAGCACGAGCCGGTCGTAGGGGAGAGACTCGCCCGTGCCGAGCGACACCTCGCGCGCCAGGAGGTCAACGGCGGTGGCGCTGGTATTGAGCCACTGCACGACGCGGTTCTCGGCGTACCAGCCATCCGGCATCAACATCATGTTGGACATGCCGGAGCGCTCGCTGATCAGACGGGTGATCGCGACCTTGTTGTAGAAGGGGTGGGCCGACTCCGTCACGAGGTCGATCGCGCACGAGGGGTCGAGACGCCGGAGATGACTCGCGGCGGTGACGCCGGCGACGCCGTTGCCGATCACGACGATCCGCGCGCTGTGCGAGCGGGCGGCGGCTGGGACCGCCGGGGTGGCACGCACCGGCGACCGCGACACGCGCTCGTCCAGCGTGATGCTCACGTCGCCCGAGACCCGCGTGCAGCACGCCAGCCGCGTTCCTGCGGGGAGCCCGAGTCGCTCGAGCGTCGCGCGTTCATCGGGTTCGGGCGCGGAGAGCGCGTCCTGGCCCTCGAGGACGAAGACGGGATCACAGCCGCAGAGGCCGGTGCCACAACCCTGGGGCAGCTCGACGCCCGCGGTGCGCGCGGCATCGTGCAGGGTGCTCCCCGCGACGACCTCGACCTGCTTTCCCTGTGGCCACAGGGTCACGCGCGGCGGGCGCAGGCGCCGTGCCGGAGAGCGGCGGTCCGGGATCTCGACGGCGGGCTCGCCCGCCAGGACGGGTGCATCGCCGCGGGCCACCTTCTCGCGCCTTTCGACGTGCAGCGCCGCGCGCTGAGGCGCTGCCACGGCGGCGGGCGGACGCAGGGCTCTCCAGAGCCAACGGGCGACGGCGAGGCCGATGACCAGACGCGCCTCCCAGGTGACCCGCAGCGGCAGATCCCACCCGGCGACCGTGTCGAGCGCTCCCGCCATGCGCGGGATCGCGAACCAGTAGAAGGTGCCCAGCGCTGCGCTCGCGGCGAGGACGACGAGCCGTGCCGGGCCGATCTTGGTGATGGCGTCGAGCGCGAACAGCAGGCCGACTCCCGCGAGCATGGCCACCAGGAGGCGGGGCGCGAAGGTGGTGAGGTCCGCGCGCACGGCGGGGGCCGCGGAGAAGAACGCGAACGTGAATCCGGGCAGCGCACCGGCGAACACCATCCGGGTGCCTCGGTCGGCGGGCTGTGCGAGATCCTTACGCGCAGCGCCCCGGGGGTCGGTGTCAGGGCAGTTGACCGTGCAGCCGGTGCAGGGCTTGCAGCGGCTGTCGATCTGCACGGACGGGGCCGGACCGTAAAGGCCCTGCGCCGGCCGAAGCGGGCAGATGCTGCCGCAGAAGCCACTCTTCGATTCGAACAGCAGTCCGGTCATCAGGGGGATCGCCAGCAGCGCGCAGAGGAGGACGCCGAGGCCGACGCCGCCGTCCTCGAAGACCACCGGCCGGACCGCGGCGAGCACGAAGAACGTGGTGAGGCCGACGAGATAGCCGTGTTGGCGCAACCATGGCGGCAGAGTGCGCCCGGGGCTGATGAGCCCGGCGCCGCGATTGACGGCTGCCATCGGGCAGACGTTGCGCCACACACTCGGGGCGAAGACGAAGACGAGCGGCAGCATTGGCACGACCAGATCGAACACGACCGTGCCGCCCGTGGCCGGCCGCGCGAGCGCCAGCACGGCGAGCGCGACCATGCCGGCCACGCTCAGGGCGCGGACGGGAGTCCACAGGCTGTGCGGCCTCGGAATCCGAAGGATGAAGTGCCGGCGCTGCATGATGAGCCGGTCCGGCGTGCTAGCCGGCCTCGAGGAGTGCGTCGGACGCGGGCGTCTCAACCGCCGGTTCCGACTCCTCGTCACCGAGGGAGAGCTGGCCACAACGGACGAGCTCGACCAGGACCGCGACCACTTCCGGGTCCATCTGGCTACCGGCGCAGCGCTCGAGCTCCTCGAGCGCCTCCTCGATCGGGCGACCGTCGCGGTACACCCGGGAGGACGTCATCGCCTCGAGCGCGTCGGCGACGTGGAGGACCCGGCTGGCGAGGGGGATCTCCTCACCGGACAACCCCTTCGGGTACCCCGTGCCGTCCCAGCGCTCGTGCAGGTAGAGCACGTACTCGGCGATCTCGGGCATACCGGCTCCGGCGATGATGTCGTGCCCCAGCTCGGAGTGGCGGCGCATCTCATCCCACTCCTCGTCGGTCAGCTGAGCCGGCTTCTGGAGGATGCTGTCGGCGATGCCGATCTTGCCGACGTCGTGCAGGACGCCCGCCGTGCGGATCATCTCGAGCGCTTCGTCGGCGAAGCCGAGGGCGGCAGCCAGATCGGCCGAGTAGCGCCCGACACGCTGTGAGTGCGTGTTCGTGTAGCCATCCTTGGCGTCGACGGCCTTCGCGAGCGCGTGGACGGTGTTGATGAGCCCGTTGCGGCTGGCCTGTTCGGCGAGCTCCTCTGAGGACAGTGCCTCGGTGCTCTCGGCTGAGTAGATGCAGATGCGATCGCGCCCGGAGGACTTGGCCCAGTACATCGCGCCGTCGGCGAGATGCGTGAGCTCCTCGCTCGAGAGCGAATGCTTGGGGTACTCCGCGATCCCGACGCTGATCGTGAGTCCCTCGCCGGCCGGGCCGACCTTCAGGTGCGAGATCGCGTCGCGCAGCCTGCGCGCGGTCTCCTCCGCCTGCTTCGCGTTGGCCCGCGGCACGGCGATGCAGAACTCGTCCCCGCCGATGCGCCCGCAGGCATCGCTGGGCCGTAGGTGCGAGCTGAGCGCCTGCGCGAGGACCCGCAGGCCCTGGTCGCCGGCGGCGTGGCCCCAGCGGTCGTTGATCTGCTTGAAGTTGTCGACGTCGATCGCCACGACCGCCAGGGGGTACTTCTCCCGCTCGGCGCGACGGAGCTCCTGCTCGAGGCGCTCCTTGAACGCCCGGTGGTTGAGCAGCCCCGTCAGGGGGTCGGAGAGCGCGAGCACCTCGAGATGCGCGTGCACGGAGGCAAGCTCTCCCGCCATCCGGTCGAAGTCCTCGGCCAGAAGGCCGATCTCGTCGCCGCGCTGCCAGTTCAGCCGCAGCGAGCGGTCGCCGGCCCCGAGTTGCTGCGTCGCGGCCCTGAGGCGCGTCAAGGGCGCGATCAACGTGCGGACGAGCAGCATGTTCACCAGCAGCGTCAGGATCAGCGCGGCGAGCGTGGCGGCGATCGCCACCGTGCGCTTGTCGCCGGCGAGGGCGAGGTCGAGCGCCTTGAGGTCGTAGTGGAGCTCGAGCATCGCCTCGGTCTTGCCCGCCGGCCGCAGCGGCTGGTTGATGGCGGCGTAGTGCGCACCGTCGGCCGCATGCACCTCGTGGTAGGCGCGGGGACCCACGTTGATCGGGGCGCGCTCGCTGCCCAGGATCTCTCCCGTCTTGACGTCGTTCTTCGTGCCGTCGGGATCATGGGTGTGACCGGACTGGACGACGTGGGTGCGCCCCTTCTCGTCCAGCCAGGAGACGCCGACCTTGTGGATGGTCGGGTTGAGCATGCGCAGGCGGTCCAGCCGTTGCTGAAGCAGCGCGGGATCGTCGAGCGCCGCGACCTGGAAGCCGTCGTCGAAGGTCGTTGCGACGGCCCGCAGCTCATACATCCCGGCGTCGCTGTAGCTTTCGCTGAGGCGATCGGTGAACACGATGGTCACGACGATGGCGAGCGACGCCATCGCGCCGACGATCATCAGGCTCACCTTCAGTCCGAGCGATGCGAATCTTGGGCGCAGTCGCTCACCGAGCGCACGCGGATGCTGCCTCTTCATCGCGTTCCTTGTGTCGTTGGCGAAGCTTGCCGCACCCAGAGCGCGGCTTGCAGGCTCTATCGACGGGTCAGGTGGCCGACACAGCCCCCAACTGGGGCATCTGGACGGATAGATGGTCCGCCAGGACCCCATTTCGGGGCAGGAACGCTCTGTTTGGGGCCGAAGGAGGCTCGTCGGCGTCACCGTCCTGACAGTCGCGGCTGTCGCCGCGGGCGCTACTGCTTCTCGAAACTCAGCGCGGAGCCGTTGATGCAGTAGCGCTGGCCGCCGGCGTCGCGCGGGCCGTCGTCGAAGACGTGACCGAGGTGGCCGCCACAGCGCCGGCAGAGGACCTCCGTGCGGCGCATGAACAGCGAGTTGTCCGCGCGGGTCTCGACGGCGGCGGCGACAGCGGGTTCGGTGAAGCTCGGCCAGCCCGAACCGGAGTCGAACTTGGTGCTGGAGTCGAAGAGCTCGGCGCTGCACGCGGCGCAGCGATACACGCCGTCCTCCTTCGCGTTCCAGTAGGGGCCGCTGAAGGCGCGCTCGGTGCCGGCCTCACGGAGCACGCGGTACTGCTCCGGAGACAGCTCGGAGCGCCACTCCTCCTCGGACTTGTCGACCTCGCGCGGGGTGGTGTCTACGTGGGAGCCCATATGGAAAGGGTACGGATACCGCCCTCGGCGTTACGCTTTCCGACCCATCCACGACAGGAGCCCCTGAACATGTCTGCCGCCACGGAGCAATCCAGCCTCGAGAAGCTCTCGGTCGACACGATCAGGACGCTTTCGATGGACGGCGTCGAAGCCGCCAACTCCGGCCATCCGGGCACGCCGATGGCGCTCGCGCCGCTGGCGTATTCGCTCTTCACCCAGGTGATGAAGCACGATCCGGCCGATCCTCAGTGGCTCGACCGCGACCGCTTCGTGCTGTCCTGCGGACACGCGTCGATGCTCATCTACTCGATCCTGCACCTGTCGGGTTACGACCTCTCGATGGACGACCTCAAGGCGTTCCGGCAGCTCGAGTCAAAGACGCCGGGTCATCCGGAGGCGGGCCACACGGTCGGGGTGGAGACGACCACGGGGCCGCTCGGTCAGGGCATCTCCACCGCGGTGGGCATGGCGCTCGCGGAACGGATGCTCGCCGCCCGCTTCAACCGGGACGGCCACGACATCATCGACCACCACACCTACGTGATCGCCTCCGACGGCGACATGCAGGAGGGGGTGCAGGCCGAGGCCGCCTCGATCGCGGGCCACCTGAACCTCAACCGGCTGATCGTCTTCTACGACGACAACCACATCTCGATCGAGGGTGACACCGCGATCTCCTTCTCCGAGGACGTCGGCAAGCGCTACGAGTCCTACGGCTGGGAGGTCGTCCAGCTCGGCGAGGACATCGCGGTGGAAACCGTCACCAAGGCGTTCCGCGACGCCAAGACGACCGACAAGCCGACGCTGATCATCGGCCGGACGCACATCGGTTACGGCGCGCCGAACAAGCAGGACACCGGCTCCGCGCACGGCGCACCGCTCGGCGACGAGGAGATCAAGGCCGCGAAGGAGTTCTACGGCTTCCCGAGCGACGAGCCGTTCTTCGTTCCCGACGGTGTCTACGACCACTACAAGGAGCTCGTCGGCGAGCGCGCCGCCGCGCACGCGGACTGGAAGGAGCGCTGGGAGGCGTACAGGAGCGAGCACGCCGACCTCGCCGACGCCCTCGAGCGCGCTCGCGGGAAGGAGCTGCCCGACGGCTGGGACGCCGACCGTCCGCGCCAGACCCCCGACGACGGTGAGATGGCCACCCGCAAGGCCTCCGAGGCGGCGATTCAGTGGGCTGCGGCAGCGGTGCCCGAGCTCGTGGGGGGCTCGGCCGACCTGGCCGGTTCGACCAACACCATCATCAAGGACGCCGACAGCGTCCAGGCGGGTGAGTACGGCGGTCGCAACCTGCACTTCGGTATCCGCGAGCACGCGATGGGGGCGATCGTCAACGGGCTCACGCTCTCGGGTCTGCGGGCGTACGGCGCGACGTTCCTCACCTTCAGCGATTACATGAAGGGCGCCATCCGCATGGCGGCGATCATGGAGTGTCCGTCGATCTTCGTGTTCACCCACGACTCGATCGGCCTCGGGGAGGACGGCCCGACGCACCAGCCGATCGAGCATCTCGTCCACCTGCGCGCCGTTCCCAAGCTCAATGTCGTCCGGCCGGCGGACTTCAACGAGACGGTGCTCGCCTGGCGTTTCGCGCTCGAGACCACGAACCGGCCGACCGCGTTCTCGCTGTCGCGCCAGGGCGCGCGCACCCTGGACCCGGATGCGGTCCCCGACGACGCCATCGAGCGCGGCGCCTACGTGCTGCGCGACGGGGACGGGGCTCCGGACGTCATCCTCATCGGGACGGGCACCGAGGTGGGCATCGCGCTCGACGCCGCCGACGAGCTCTCGGACCTCAACGTGCGGGTCGTGTCGATGCCCTGCATGGACACCTTCGCCGAGCAGGACGCCTCCTACCGCGACTCGGTGCTGCCTCCCGAGGTCAAGGCGCGCGTGGCCGTCGAGGCTGCCAGCCCGTTCAGCTGGTACCGCTGGGTCGGCGACGGCGGCGAGATCATCGGGATGGAGGACTACGGCGCGTCCGGGCCCGCGCCGGAGGTGTACGCGCACTTCGGCATCACGGCCGCCGCTGTGGCCGAGGCGGCGCGCAGGGTGATCAAGTGAGAATCGACGCCACGCTCCCGCCCGAGCTCGAGGGCCTGGTCGCGTCGTCGATCGAGCAGGCTCGCTCCGACCGCGTCTTCGACCGCATCTGGGAACACGACGTCACCCTGTGGGCTCCGCAGGGGACCCCGGAGATCGCCAACCGCCTCGGGTGGCTGCGGGTGGCCGAGACCACGCAGGGCGCCATCGAGGACGTCTACGCCTTCGTGGAGGAGGTGCGCCGGGACGGGATCACTGACGTCGTGTTGCTGGGCATGGGCGGCTCGAGCCTCGCGCCTGAGGTCTACCGGCGCTCTTACCCGGACGTGCCGGGCCTGCGCCTGCACGTGCTGGACACCACCGAACCGCTGCAGGTACTCGCGGTCGAGCGCGAGCTGGACCTCGACACCACGCTGTTCGTCGTCAGCTCGAAGTCCGGCGGGACGATCGAGCCCAACTCGCTCTTCAAGCACTTCCACGGCCTGCAGCCCGACGGCGCGCACTTCGTCGCCATCACCGATCCGGGCACGCAGATGGGCGAGATCGCCGCCGAGCATGGTTTCCGGCGCACCTTCGTCAACGACCCCGACATCGGCGGCCGCTACTCCGCGCTCTCGTATTTCGGCATCGTCCCCGCGGCGCTCGCGGGCGTGGACGTCCGCTCCGAGCTGAACGCGGCCATCGCCGCCCAACAGGCCTCCGTGGGCGACTCCGGGCTCCGTCTCGGGGCTGCCCTGGGTGCGCTCGCCAACGCCGGCCGCGACAAGCTCGCGTTCATCATCGACCCGCCCTATGAGGCGTTCGGCCTGTGGGCCGAGCAGCTCATCGCGGAATCGACGGGCAAGGAGGGCCGGGGCGTGCTACCGATCGCCGACGAGCCCCCCTCGGGTGGCGGGCCGGACCGCGTCTACGTCCACATCCGCAACGGCGGTGAGACCCCTGACGTGGGGGACTCGCCCCTGCTGACCATCGACGTCACCTCGCTCTCGGCGCTGTTCTACGATTTCGAGTTCGCCACGGCCGTGCTCGGCTGGGCGCTCGGCATCAATCCGTTCGACCAGCCGAACGTCCAAGAGGCCAAGGACAACACCAATCGCGTGCTCGCCGAGGGTTCGGGTGACATAGAGGACGGCTCGCTCGAGGATCTGCTGGAGGGGCTCGAGCCGCCCGAGTACGTCGCGATCATGGGCTATCTGCCCTACGACGAGGCCGTCGACGCCGCCGTGAGCCGGCTGCGCGCGCGGCTCATCGAGCGCCACGGCGTCGCGACGACCTGGGGGTACGGGCCGCGCTTCCTGCACTCGACGGGCCAGTACCACAAGGGCGGCCCGGCGACCGGGCGCTTCCTGCAGCTCGTCCACGACGACGACACCGACGCTGACATCCCCGGCGAGTCCTACGGCTTCCGCACGCTCGTGGCCGCCCAGGCCGACGGTGACCTGCAGACCCTGCGCTCGCACGACCTGCCGGCCGTCCGGGTGCGCCTTCCCGCGGACGACCTCCCCGGCGCGATCGACGGGCTCACCGAACGCATCTGATCCGTCGGGTGACACAGGTGACCATGGTCGCGCCCTCCAAGGGGTAGGTTCCGCAACCTGACCTCTTCGACGACAAGGAGCACCATGCAGATCGGCTTCGTCGGCCTCGGCAAGATGGGCGGCAACATGGTCCACCGCATCAAGCGGGACTCCGACCACGAGGTCGTCGCCTTCGACTTCGCCGAAGAGGCGGTGGCAAAGGCCAAGGAGGTCGGGGCGAAGGGAGCGGACTCGCTCGAGGACCTCGTGAGCCAGCTCGATGCCCCGCGCACCGTCTGGGTCATGGTGCCGGCCGGGGATCCGACGACCGAGACCGTGCTCAAGCTCGGGGAGCTGCTCGAGGAGGGCGACACCGTCGTCGACGGCGGCAACTCGAAGTGGCACGAGGACCAGGTCCGCGCGGACAAGCTCGCCGAGGGCGGGATCAACTACGTCGACGTCGGCACGAGCGGCGGCGTGTGGGGCCTCGAGGTCGGCTACTGCATGATGGTCGGGGGGACCGACGACGGGGTGGAGGAGCTCAAGCCGATCCTTGACGTGCTGGCCCCGCCGGACGGCTGGCGCCACTTCGGCCCTCCCGGTGCCGGCCACTTCGTGAAGATGGTCCACAATGGCGTGGAGTACGGGATGATGCAGGCGTACGCAGAGGGCTTCGAGCTCATGCACAAGTCGGAGTTCCCGATCGAGCTCGAGCAGGTCGCCGCGTTGTGGAACCAGGGCTCGGTCGTCCGGTCCTGGTTGTGCGAGCTGGCCGAGTCGGCCTTCAAGCAGGAGGGCAACGACCTCGAGGGGATCCGCGGCCATGTCTCGGACTCCGGCGAGGGCCGCTGGACGCTGATGGATTCGCTCGACCTCGAAACGCCGATGCCCGTCCTCTCGGCGGCCATCGCCGCGCGCTTCTACTCGCGCGGCGAGGGTGACTACACCGCCCGCGTGCTCGCGGCGCTGCGCAACCAGTTCGGCGGTCACGCGGTGGAGCGCAACCAGTGACGTCGGTGTCGGCCGGCCGCTCGTCGCCGACCGGACCGCAGGGAGAGTCGAACCCGCTCGTGGAGGGTCTCGAGCGGGTTCCGGTGCCGCACACCGCGCTCGTCATCTTCGGCGCGACGGGCGACCTCAGCAAACGGAAGCTGCTGCCGGCCCTCTACAACCTCGCCCACGAGGGCCAGTTGCCCGAGCGCTTCGCGCTCGTCGGCGTCTCCCGCGGCGAGTCCTCCGACGACGACTTCCGCGCGGTCGCCCGCGACTCGATCACCGAGTACTCGCGCCGCGAGCCCGACGACGACGTCCTCGATGCCCTGCTCGGTCGCATGCGCTACGTGTCGTTCTCCTTCGACGACCCGGAGGGATACCCCCGGCTGGGCGAGGTGCTCGACGAGATCGACGCGGAGGCGGGCCACCCGCTCAACCGGTGCTACTACCTCTCGACTGCTCCCGACTTCTTCGGGATCATCCCGACCCAGCTCAAGGCCGCCGGCCTGCACCGTCACGAGCACGTCGACGTGCGCTGCGTCATCGAGAAGCCGTTCGGCACCGACCTGGCGTCCGCACGCCGGCTCCAGGCCACCGTCTCCGACGCCTTCCGCGAGTCTCAGATCTACCGCATCGATCACTATCTGGGCAAGGAGACCGTCCAGAACATGCTGGCGTTCCGCTTCGCCAACTACATGTTCGAGCCGGTCTGGAACCGCAACTTCATCGACAGCGTCCAGATCACGGCGGCCGAGGACATCGGCATCGGTTCGCGGGCCGGTTATTACGACTCGTCCGGCGCTCTGCGTGACCTCGTCCAGAACCACATGATGCAGCTGCTCACGCTGCTGTGCATGGAGCCCCCGGTGTCCTTCGACGCCGACAAGGTGCGCGACGAGAAGGTCAAGGTGCTGCAGGCGATCACGCCGATGACCCCGACACAGGTCGCCGACAGAACCGTCCGCGCCCGGTACACCGCCGGCACCGGAGGCGGCAAGGACGTCGCCGGCTACCTCGACGAGGACGACGTCCCGAACTCGTCGAACACCGAGACCTACGCGGCTCTGCGCCTCGAGGTCCAGAACTGGCGCTGGGCCGGCGTGCCGATCTGCCTGCGCACCGGCAAGCGGCTGACGCGCAAGCTCACCGAGATCGCCGTGCAGCTCAAGGACGTTCCGCACCTGGCCTTCAAGGAAGGCGGCTCGGAGGGGGTGGTGCCCAACCAGCTCATCATCACGCTGCAACCCGACGAGGGGGTGTCGCTCAAGCTCGGCGCCAAGATCCCGGGACCCACCATGCGTATCCGGCCGGTGACCATGGAGTTCCACTACGGCACGTCGTTCCTCTCGCAGTCCCCCGAGGCCTACGAGCGCCTGATCGTCGACGCCATGCGCGGCGAGGCCACGCTGTTCACGCGCAACGACGAGGTCGACGCGCAGTGGTCGATCATCGATCCGATCCTGGACTCCTGGGCGAACAAGGAACCACGGATGGCGACCTACGAGGCGGGGTCCCAGGGGCCCGCCGAGGCGAACCGCCTGCTCGGCGGCAACCGGAAGTGGCGCCGTCTGTGAAGTCCGAGGACGCGGTCTGGTCAGCGCAGGACACGACGCCGAGCGCCATCGAGGCCGCGCTCCGCCGGCTGCTCAGCGACCGTCATCAGTCCTCACGCTCGGTCGCGCCGGCACGCGTGCTCAACCTGGTCGTGGTCTGCGACCGCAAGTACCGGGGAGAGGTCGAGAACCGGCTCGTGCAGGTCGGTCGCTTCCACCCGTCGCGCACCATCGTGTGCGCGGTCGAGCCCCGCCGCACGACCATCGACGCGTGGGCCACGATGGCCACCGAGGACACCGGCGTGCTGTCGGTCGCCCGCGAGCGGATCGAGCTCGATCTCGGGGAGGACCACCTCGACAACCTCGCGACCATCATCGCTCCGCTCGTGATTCCCGATCTCGCCACGCTCGTCTGGTCGCCCCACGGCCATCCGCTGGCCGAGGACGCACTTCGTGAGATGGCCCAGGTCGTGCTCGTCGACTCGCTCACCGATGACGTGGGACCGGCGCTCGAGCGTGCCACGGGCCTGTTGGACGATCTCTACGTCGTCGACCTCTCCTGGCTGCGCTCGACACCGTGGCGCGAGCGCGTCGCCGCGGCGTTCGACCCACCCGAGTTCCGTCAGGAACTCCGCCGCATCAGCGGGCTCACCATTCGCCACCGCTCGGATTCGGTCGCGCCGGCGGTGTTGTTCGTGGGCTGGATGGCGTCGCGCCTCGGGTGGAAGCCTGGGTCACTGTTGCGCCGCGGCGACGACCTCGTGGCCAAGGCGTCGGGCCGCCGCGGGGACGTCCGCATCACGCTCGAACCGGTCGAGCAGGTCAGCGCACCGGGCCTTTCCGGCGTCACGATCGAGAGCGCATCGGGCGCCTCGGTGTCGCTCGACCGAGCCCCGGGCGGGCTGCGCGAGGTACGCCGGGCGCGCAACGGCGAGTGCAAGGAGTTCACGGTCATGGGCGCCTCGCGGGGAGAGGGGGGCATCCTCGGAGAGGGCGTCCGCCAGGCCCTGTTGCGCGACCGCACCTACAAGCCCGCGCTCGCCGCGGCGCGTGAGCTGGTCCCGCGATGAAGCTCGAGATCCTTCCCGACAAGGAGGCCGTGGCCGCGCGCGCCGCCGAGATCCTCGCCGCCGCGACAGGGCACGTCGCCCTCTCGGGCGGTTCGACGCCCAAGCGCGCCTACGCGCTCGCGGCGGAGCGCCGCTCGGACTGGCGCGGCGTGACGTTCTGGCTGGGCGACGAGCGTCATGTGGCGCCGACGGATCCCGACGCCAACGCGCGGATGGTGCGCGAGGAGCTGCTGACGCGGATCCCGCAGGAGACCCTGCCGGCGTTCGAGCCGGTTGACACCACGTGCGATCTCGAGGGCGCCGCCGCCGATTACGGCCGAAGGCTGCGCGACGCGCTCGGGGAGGACGGGTCCCTCGATCTCGCCCTGATGGGCCTTGGCCCGGATGCGCACACGGCCTCGCTGTTTCCGGGCAAACCCGCGGTGCAGGAGCGCCGCCACCGTGCGGTGGGGGTGCCCGAGGCCGGGATGGAGCCCTACGTCGCTCGCATCACGCTCACGCTGCCGGTCTTCAACGCGGCGCGGCAGGTCGTCTTCCTCGTCGCGGGTGAGGACAAGGCCGAGGCGATGGAGCGGGCGTTCGGCGACCCCCCCGATGAGACCTCACCGGCGGCACTGGTGCGGCCCGCGGACGGCCCGTTGATCCTCTGCGACAAGGCCGCCGCGGCCCGCCTGGAGCGGTGAGTCCGTCACGAATCAGGTGACGACCCCAATGTAATTGGGCGTCCGCCTACGTTTAATCAATCAAATGACGAACGATCCTCGTCAACTGGCGGCCCTCATCCATGCTCAGGAGACCATTGCGTCCGCCGGGCTGGACGTCGGCTCCGTGCTCGTGACGCTCGCCTCCCACGTGCGTGAGATGACCGGCGCCTCGGGTTCGATCGTCGAACTCGTCGACGGCGACGGCAAGGTCATCCAGGGCGCGGCGGACTCGGCATCGGTGCTCGTGGGCGTGACCCTGCCCGACGCGAGCGCGTCGGCCCGGGCGTTGATGCAGGACCGGCTCGTGCGCTGGGACGAGCCCACCGACGGGCTCGCGTCACCCGGCGAGGGCCGCGGATCCGCCCGGTCGGTCATCGCCGCCCCGCTGGCCGCGGACGGCACCGCGATCGGCGTCGTGACCGTGCTCACCTCGCGCGCCGGCGGTTTCTCGAGCGAGGACGAGCACTGTGTCCGCGTGATCGCCCGCTTCACGGGTCACCAGATCACCCAGTCCCAGCGGCTGGCCCTGGCCGAGCGGACCAGCCGGCTCGATCCCCTCACCGGCCTCGGCAACCGGCGTGCGCTCGACGAGGCGCTGCAGCGCGAGCTGCACCGGCACATCCGCTACCAGCGCACGCTGGCCATCGTGGTCGTCGACCTCGACGGATTCAAGGCCGTCAACGACACCCACGGCCATGCCGCGGGCGATCGCATCCTGTCGGTCGTCGGGCGCCGGCTGGCGGAGATCCGGGGGACCGACACCGCCTTCCGCCTCGGCGGCGACGAGTTCGCGGTCCTGCTCCCCGAGACGCGCTCCGACGCCGCGGAGCTCGTGGCGCGCCGGATCGCGCGCCAGATCCGTGACGACACGTTCCCGCACGAGGTCTCGGCAACCTGGGGTGTGGCCGAGGCGACCGGGCCCGACCCCGAGGAGCTGCTGGCGGCCGCCGATCGCGAGCTCTACGCGCGCAAGCGCGACCCGCGGACGCACACGGACTCGGCGACCGGGTAGTTTCCGCCCCCGTGCTAGGGGGCCAGTTCATCGGGGTCGACGTCGGCGGAACGAAGATCGCCGCGGCGACGCTCGAACTGGGGGAGCCGGGCGAGTCGCACGTCGTCGCCACCGACGTGTCCTCCGCGGACGCGCTGCTGGATCAGCTCGTCGAGGTCGTCGACGCCGTCCGGGGTCCTGACGCCCGCGCGGTGGGAATCGGCGTCCCGAGCGTCGTCGAGTTCGCGACGGGCCGGGTTCGGTACTCGGTCAACACCCCGCTGGCGGACCTGCCGTTGCGCGAACTCCTCACGGACCGCATCGGGCTCCCGGTCTACGTCGAGAACGACGCGTCCTGCGCGGCGCTCGCCGAGGCCTACGACGGCGATGAGCTCGTCGCCTCCGATCTGGTGATGTACACCGTCGGCACCGGCGTCGGTGGCGGCCTGGTGCTCGGCGGTCGCCTCTACCGCGGTCACACCGGCGCCGCTCCTGAGATGGGCCATCAGATCATCGGGATGCACCTCGAGGACGGGGTGCCGGGCGCCGCGGAGAAGTTCCCGCAACCGGGCTCGCTGGAGTCGCTGGCGGCGGG
Organism: uncultured Solirubrobacteraceae bacterium; assembly: GCA_963781415.1. Taxonomy (GTDB): domain Bacteria; phylum Actinomycetota; class Thermoleophilia; order Solirubrobacterales; family Solirubrobacteraceae; genus DATLGB01. The sequence goes on along the minus strand of CAWAFT010000002.1, from coordinate 546,732 downwards.
CCGGGTGCTCGACCGGCTGGCGCGCGAGGGCGGGTTCGAGGACGGCAGGGCGGCGGTGGAGGCCGCGCAGGCCGGCGACGAGGCCGGCCGGCGAGCGATCCGCACGCTCGGGGAGCGGCTCGGGGTGGGGATCGCCAACGCGATCAACATCTTCGATCCGGCGGAGGTCGTCATCGGCGGGGGCGTCAGCGCGGCGGGCGAGCTGCTGATGGCTCCGGCCCGCGAGGTCGCGGCGCGGTTCACCCTCCACGGTGTCGGCACGGAGACGAAGATCCGGCTCGCCCGGCGGGGCCCGGAGGCCGGCGTGGTGGGCGCCGCGCTCATCGCCGTCCAGGAGCTCACGATCGAGCTCGACGGATCAGGCTGACTCCGACTCCTTCGCGGGCCGGTGCCAGACGGTCTGCTGGGGGAACGGGATCTCGATCCCGTGCTCGTCGAAGGCATCCTTGATGCGCCGCCGCAGCACCCGGGAGATGCGGTACTGCTCGGCCGGGGTCGTCTTGACCACGAGCCGGACGGTGATCCCGTTGGCGCCGAGCGCCTCGACACCCCAGACCTCCGGCTCCTCGAGGATCGCCGGGTCCTCCTTCCAGGCGCCGCGAGCGACCTCCCCGATGACGTCCTGCGCACGGTCGAGGTCGGTGTCGTAGGCGACCTCCACGTCGAGCAGCGAGCGCGACCAGTGCTGACTCGTGTTCCCGACCCTCCGGATCTCACCGTTGGGCACGTGCCACAGCGTGCCGTCGATCGAGCGCAACCGCGTGGTGCGCAGGCTCACCCCTTCGACGATCCCGGAGGTCTCGTTGTCGAGGTTGACGATGTCGCCGACACCGAACTGGTCCTCGACCAGGATGAAGATGCCTGACAGGAAGTCCTTGACGAGCGTCTGTGATCCGAAGCCGACGGCAACGCCCAGGATGCCCGCGCCCGCGAGCAGCGGCCCCAGGTTGATCCCCAGCTCGCCGAGGACCATGAAGCCCGCGACGACGAAGATCACGAAGCTCGCCACGGACCGGAGCACGCTCGACAGCGCCTCGACGCGTTGCTCGCCGCGCACACCGGTCTCGTGCACGCCCGTGTCCACCAGCACGGACGGCGTGGCGCGGCGGACGGCGCCGAAGCGCTCCTGCACCACTCCGGACTGAGCCGCGCGCAGCAGGCGCCGGATCGCGCGTCGCGCCAGCCGGTTGACGATCAGCGCCAGGATCAGGATCAGCAGGATCCGCAGCGGGGCGCCGACGACGAAGTCCGTGACCTCGTCAGCCGTGATGGCGGCATCGAGGGAAGGCATCCGGGCGACCGTAGCGGCGCGATACCGTCAGCGCGGTGACGTCGGTCTGTCTGACGGGAGGGTCGGTGCACACGTTCACCGCCACCTCGGATCCCATCCGCGAGCTGTGCGTCGAGGGCGACCGCATCGCCGCTCGCGGCGCGCGCCCCGCGCGCACGATCGACTTGGCCGGCGCCTGTGTCCTGCCCGGCCTCAACGACGCCCACGTGCACTTCCCCACGTGGGCCGTTGCGCAGCAGCAGGTGCGCCTGGAGGGCGCGCGCACGGTCGGGGAGACGCTCGACCGGGTGGCCGCAGCCGCGCGCGCGCTGCGCCCAGGACAGTGGCTGCGCGGCCTGGGCTGGCGAGCGGGGGACTGGGATCCGCCCACCGAACCCGATCGGGGGATGCTCGACCGGGCCGCCCCGGGTGTGCCGGTGGCGCTCATGGCACGTGACTACCACTCGTTGTGGGTGTCGTCGGCGGCGCTCGAGCGGGCGGAGGGCGCCATTGACGTTCCAGGCGGCGTGGTGGAGGTCGACGCCGACGGCGCTCCGACCGGGGTGCTGCGCGAGACGGCGGCATGGACGTTCCGCGACCGCTGGGCGGCCCCTTCGCGCGCGGAGTACCTCGAAGCGATGCGCTCCGGTCTGGCGCTCGCGTCCGCACGGGGCGTCACCGCCATCCACGACAAGGACGGCTGGCTCGGGGCTCCGGAGCTCTTCGACGCGCTCGGCGAGCTGCCCGTGCGCGTGTGGCAGTCGGTGCCGCACGAGCGCATGGGCTCGCAGCGCGGGGACTACGTCAAGGCGTTCATGGACGGCACGGTCGGGTCGGCGACGGCGCGGTTGCTCCGCGGCGGCGGCGTCTCGATCACGAGTGGCGCGGAGTTCGCCGAGATCGTCGCGCGCGCCGCCGAGCGGGGCCTACCGGTGGCGGTTCACGCGATCGGCGACCGGGCGAACCGCGAGGCGCTCGACGCCTTCGAGGCGACCCGCGCGCTGTGGGCACCGCGGGGTCTGCGCCAGCGCATCGAGCACGCCCAGCTCGTCGACCCCGCTGACGTTCCCCGCTTCGCGGCGCTCGGCGTCACCGCCTCCGTGCAGTTCTCCCACGCGCCGGCGGATCGCGACCTCGCCGATGTCGCCTGGGCCGGCCTGACGGAGCACGCCTACGCGTACCGCTCGCTCCTCGACGCCGGTGCTCGGCTCGCGAACGGATCCGACGCTCCGGTCGAGGAGCTCGATCCGTTGGCGGGGATCGTCGCCGGCGTGCTGCGCTCGGTCGACGGCAGGCCCGCGTGGCATCCCGAGCAGCGCGTCACCCTGTCGCAAGCGCTTCGCGCCTCGACCGTCGAGCCGGCCTGGCTGGCGGGTGATGAGCACCGCCGCGGGCGGCTCGCGGCGGGCATGCTCGCCGATCTGGTGGTCCTCGACCGCGACCCGTTCGCCGTCGCGGCTGACGAGCTCGCCACGCTCAACGTGCTCGGCACGATGATGGGAGGTAGGTGGACCTACGTGCGGCCGGACCTCGGCTGGAACGGAAATGCGACGTAGGATGTGTGAATGGCTCACACATCGCGCGAGGCGAACCTGTTGGGAGCCTGTGCGCTGGCGATCACGGAGCGTCTGCCGCCCGCGGCCGCCGACGCCGCGCTCGTCGCGCTCAGCACGTGGCTCGCGGGCACCACGATCGACGGGCTGGCGCGCGTGCTGCAGCTCACGCACTCGGGAGCGGTGCGGTTGGCCGACCGCCTGGAGGCCGAAGCGCTGCTCGAGCGCCGGCCGGGCCCGGACCGCCGTACCCGTGCGCTCCATCTCACCCCGGCGGGCATGAGGACGGCGGCCAAGCTCCAGGCCGGCCGCTTCGACGCCCTCGAGCGGCTGCTGGGGGTACTCGACCCCAGCGAGCGATCGGCGCTCACCCCGCTGCTGGAGAAGCTGCTGGCCGGCCTCACGACCGACCACGCGTCCGCCGGTCGCACCTGCCGCCTGTGCGACCCGGACGTCTGCGGGCATCCTGGCCGCTGCCCGGTCACGCTCGCCGCGCACTGACCTCGCCGCTACGACGAGCTGTCGCGAACGTCCATGACGGTCGCGAGGCCCGACAGGTCGAGCGTGCGGCGGGAGGGGGAACCGGGCGGCGCCACGAGCACCGGCCGCGTCGGCAGCTCGAAGAGCATCCGGGCGCCGCTCGAGTCGAGGTGGGTCACCCCGGAGAGATCGACGGTGTGGACGTCGGCGAAGGCGAGCTGCTTGCCGACGATCGCGGCACAGGCGACGTCGAGGTCGCCGGTCAGCCTTGCGATCCCGTCGTCATCACGGGACACCGCGCACGCCGCCGGAGCGCTCGCGGCGACCGCGGGAGCTTCGCCCGGATCGCTGATGCGGCGACGCAGGCGCACGACGGTGCCCTCGGGTCCGCGTTCGACGGCACAGTCGTCGGACAGGGCGCGCATGAGACCGAAACCCCGGCCGCGATGGGAGCTGACCACCGGCTCCTTCCACCCGCCGAAGTCGCGCACCAGGATGCCGACGCTGTTGGCGACGGGTGGGCTGAGCTCCACCTCGACCCGGTCGGTGCCCGAGTGCTCGACGGCGTTGGCGATCGCTTCCCCGCTGGCGAGGAGGAGGTCGGCCGTCGCGAAGTCCGACGCGCCGAGTGCCGCGAGCCAGTCTCGGATGGCATGGCGGGCGATCGGCACCTGCTCGGTGACGGCGGGGAGCGTGAGGCGCTTCACGGCCGCCGTGCCGGAATAGCGCAGGGCGACCAGGGCGACGTCGTCGGCCGGCGCGTCGTCCCCAGCCGCGCCGACGGCGCGGTCGAGCAGCGACTCGACGGCCGCCTCCGCCGCCGCGCCCGCCGAGACGCGCACGCGCTCGAGCACGGCGTCAAGGTCCTGCCCACGCCGCTCCGTGAGGCCGTCGGTGTACAGCAGGAGGGTGTCGCCGGGCGCGAGCTCGACGCCGGCCTCCTCGTAGGTCGGGTCCGGCAGGCAGCCGAGCGGGACCCCGCGGCCGTGCTCGAGGTACTCGGCGGTGCCGTCTGCGCGGACGAGCAGGGGGTAGGGATGGCCGGCGCACGCGAAGCGCAGGCGGCCCGTGGCCGGGTCGAGCTTCGCGACGACCGCGGTTGCCGCCATGGCCTCGGTCACCGTGTCGGCGAAGCCCGACAGACGGCTCAGGATCGCGCTCGGAGCTTCGCCCGCCAGCGCGAACGCCCGCAGCGCGCTGCGCAGCTGGCCCATGGCCGCTGCGGCCGTCGCTCCACGGCCGACGACATCGCCGACGGCGACGAGCAGAGAACCGTCAGCCAGCGGCACGGCCTCGTAGAAGTCGCCCCCGGCCTCCAGCCCGGCCGCCGGGAGGTAGCGCAGGCCGATCTCGGCGCCGGCGATGTCCGGGAGCGCTGCCGGCAGCAACGATCGCTGCAACGTGACCGACACCCGCCGCTCCGCCTCGTACAGGCGCGCTCGCTCGAGCGCCTGGGCGGACTGGGCGCTCAGGGCTGCGCCGAGCGTCAGGTCGTCCTCCGACAGCGCTCGAGGACGCGAGGACGAGAGCAGCAACCCTCCGACAACGCGGCCGGGGGTCATCAGCGGGAAGACCGCGATCGATCGCAGCCCTCGCGCGTGGATGCCGGGTGCCATCTCCGGGTATTCCGCCTCGATCGCCTCGGGCGTCGGCAGCCATACGCGCCGGCCCGTCCGCACCGCGTCCGCGACCGGCCGCGAATCGCTCAGCGACGAGCGCTCGTAGCCGGCCATCTCCTCGTCGCTGAACCCGAGCCAGCCGATCGCGTCGAGCGCCGTGCCCTCCTCGTCGACCTGCCACATCGTGCCGTGCTCGGCTCCGACCGCCGGGATGATCTCGGCGAGCGTCGCGCGCGCCACGTCCGCGGCGGTCAGCGCCTCGGCGAGGGCAGCGGCAACCGCGTACTGGCGGCCGGTGCGCTCGCGGGCGATCCGCTCGGCCTCGTAGAGCCGGGCGTTGTCGATGGCCAGCGCGGCACGGCGGGCGACCTCGGCCGCGAAGGCGCGATCGTCGGCGTCGGGGATCGGCCGGGCGAAGGTCATCGAGAGCACGCCGAGATCGCGGCCGCGGACGAGCAGCGGCACGACGAGTCCGGGACGGTCGAGGCCGCGCGAGGCAACACGCTCGAGGACATCTCCGGGGCCTCGCAGGGCCACGGACACGAAGCTGCACAGCGCCGGCACGAGCGCGTCGACGAGATTGCCCATCCGGGCCTCGACGGAGATCGCCGCGTCCAGGATCGCGCCGAGCTCGGCCAGCAGTTGCGCGCGCTCCTCTGCCCGCTTGCGGTCGGTGATGTCCACCACGAAGCAGCCCAGCCAGCCGATCTCACCGTCCGAGCCCCGGACGGGGTAGTAGGAGACGAGCCAGGTGCGCGTCTCCTCGGGCCGCTTCGCCGTGACGCCCGTGACCTCGAGGTCGACCACGGCCCGCCCCGTCTGGAGCACGCGGCGCAGGGGCTCCTCGGCTCCGCTGGCCGGCACGCCCGGCACGATTTCGGACAGGGTCCGGCCCTCGTGCTCGTCGATCGGGACGCCGTTGATGTCGGCCAGTGCCTGGTTGACCCGGACGTAGCGCATCGACGTGTCGAACAGGCCGAACCCCTCGGGCGCGGTCGTGATGATCGCGTCCATCACGGCCCGCGAGTCGCGTTCGGCGGCTGCCTGCTCGGCGCGCAGGAGCGCCGACACGGTGGCGCGCTCGAGCACATCGAGGACCACGCGGTCCTCGCGACCCACGGGTTGGTCGTCGGCGAGGCGCAGGGTGATCGCGCCGAGGACACGGTCTGAGGCCTTCAGGGGGAGCGCGACGAACTGACCGTCACCCGCCAGGCGCCGGAAGTCCGCCGACCCGGGGAAACGTTTGCGCAGGCCTGCCTGGTCGAGCAGGATCTCGACGCCCGTGCGGACGGCCTCGGCGGCCGGCGTGTCGTGTGCGAGCGGGATGCGGCAGAAATCCGCGGGGCCCACGTCCTGGTGGCCGTCGTAGCCCGCGAGCTCGAGCTCGTCACCGACGCGCAGGAAGACCGCAGCCGCCGTCGCTCCAACCGCCGCCCGACCCTCCTTGGCTACGACCGCGGCCACCTCCCGGGGCGAGAGGATCGTCGACAGCGCGTCGGTGAGCTCCTGCAGGCGCAGCAGCCGGTCGGCGGCCTGCTTGCGTTCCGTGACGTCGATCAGGATGCCGCTGAGGCGCCGCTCGCCCGGGGGAGCATCGGGAGGAGAGAACTGGACGATGTTGTGCAGCCAGACCTGACGCCCGTCGGCCGCCCGGGCGCGATACTCGAAGTCTGCGCCCCGCCGCTCGGTCACGGCTCCGACGATCTCGCGGTTGACCCGCGCCTGATCGTCGGGATGGATCATCTCGAACCAGAAGGTGGCATCCGCCATCCAGCGCTCGGCCGTGTATCCCAGCAGTGACTCGGTGCCCTCGCTGACGAAGGTGAAGGTCGCCTCCCCGGGGCGCCGGCCCGGAATCGCCTCCCACACGATCGCTCCGACCCGGTCGATCAGGCTCCGGTAGCGCACGGCGGCGGCGAGCGTGCTCATCTGGGAACCGCCGATGTGGAGGGGGAGACCGCGGACACTCCGCGCAATGATCGCACCGGGATACGCTCGGCGGCAGTGCTCGAGGTGAGCGGACCGACACTGACACTGCGATACGCGACCGAAGCGGACGCGGAGGCGCTCTTCGCGCTGGCCGATGAGCAGGCCACGCGCTGGTTCTCCTGGGGGCCCTACCGGGACCGTGAAGGGCCCCTCGCCTACATCCGGGGGCTCGAGGCCAAGCGCGAATCAGGGGCCCTCCTCGACTTCCTCATCGTTCACGCCGACGCGGGGCCGGTCGGGGTGAGCGGCTTCTCCGAATACGTCCGGCGCGACCGCCGGGCGACGGTGGGGACATGGTTCGGCCGCGCGCACTGGGGGACCGGCCTCAACGCGGAGTCGAAGGCGCTGATGGCGCGGCTGGCGTTCGATCACCTCCGGCTCAACCGGTTGACCGCCTGGGCCAACACGCGCAACGGCCGCTCGCAGACCGCCCTGGAGCGTGCCGGATTCCGGCGCGAGGGCGTGCTCCGCGCCTACAACGTGCACGCGAGCGGTATCCACGACGTCGTCGCCTTCGGGCTGCTGGCCACCGACCCCACACCACCGGCGCTGGACGGGATCGACGCGGAGATCTCCGGCCGGGCGCCGGAGGTCTGGTACCCCGCCTAGAGGCGGTAGGAGAGGTGAAGCATCTCGTCGGCGGCGCGGAAGCCGGCGCGCTCGTAGACGCGCGCGGTCTCCTCGTTGCCCGGCGTGAGGAAGGCGGTCTCGACCCCCGTCTCGAAGGCGAGCCGGGCCAGCTCGGCCGTAATCGCGCCACCGATGCCGCGCTCCCGGAATTCGTCGCGCACCCCGATGCCGACGAGTTCGACCACGCCGGCGATCGGCTCAAGGCTCATCCCGCCGCCCGCGATCTCCTCGTCCGCGTAGGCGACGACGGCGATCCGGCGCGTGAAACGCGACGCCGCGCTGTCCGTGGTGGAGGGGTCGTACGGCTCCTCGAACGCCAGCGAGAGCGACCGCATGAGCCCCTCGATCTGTTCGCGCTCGGCGTCAGGACCGAGCTGGCGCACCAGCACACCGTCGGGGGTGACCGACTCGGCCAGATCGTCGCGCGCGCAGGTCATCAGGGGCGTGCGGAGATCCACGTCGAAGCCGTAGTCGAGCAGAGCCTCCTCCGCCGCCGGCGCGGTGGCGGGCAGGAACTCCAGGCGGGGCACGCGCGCGGCCCGCTGCATGACCTGCACGACCTCGGCAACGGCGTCCTCCGACGGCTCGGCACCGTCGCGCGGGATCGCATAGTTGCCGTACGGGTGCGTCGAGTCGCGGTCGAGGAACACGTCGAAGGGGCCGGTGCACAACGTCTGACGGTCGTCGGCTGCCACCGCGCGCAGGTAGCTCTGGACGGTGGTCACGACCGGTCGCCGTCCCAGGAGAAGCCGCGCACGGCCACGAGCGCGCCCGCGCCGCCCCATAGTGCGAGCGCGAGGAGCGCTCCCTCATGCCCTCCGAGGCCGACCCCCTTGACCATCGCGCCCGACAGCCCGTCCACCAGATGCTTGAGGGGAAGGCCCTCGGCGATCGTCCGCAGGAAGGCGGGGGCGTTCTCGGCGTCGTAGAAGACGCCGGAGATCATGATCACGGGCAGGAAGACCGCGTTGACATAGGCGGGGGCGGACTCGAAGTTGGGAATCGCGTGCGAAAGCGCCACCCCGAGGGCCGCGAAGGCCGCGGCTCCGAGAATCACGAAGACAGCGAGCGCGAGCCATTCGCGCGGCCACCCCGTCCCGAAGAAGACCCGTCCCGCGACCGTGATCAGACCGACCTGGAGCGCCGTGTTGGTCACGGCGTTACCGGCGAGGGCGACCAGGTACGCCGACGACGGCATCGGTGTGCCGCGCACGCGCTTGAGGATCCCCTGTTCGCGTAGGAACGTGAGGTTCATGGCGATCGCCGTGAAGGTCGTCGTCATCACCGCCATACCGGCGATGCCGGGGACGATCACGTCCAGATCGGCCTGCTGGCCGGCGAAGATCGCGCCGAACATCGCCAGGAAGAACAGCGGGAGCAGGAAGTTGAAGAACGCCGCGCTCGGGTTGCGCCAGAACATGCGCCGCTCGAGCCGGTACTGGCGCCAGGCGAGGCCGGCCCAGCGTGGAGCCGCACCCTGTCGCACGGTGTCGTGCGGACGGGTCGCGATCGCCTGGTCGGTCATGCCTCGACGGCCTCCGCGGTCAGCTCGAGGTAGACGTCTTCCAGCGACGGCCGGCTCACCTCGAGTCCTTCCAGGGTCTGTCCGCGCGCGAGTGCAGCGCCCGCGGCCTCGTGCAGCAGCCGCGTGGGGTCAGCGGTCTCGTGCTCGACGGCCTGTCCGTCCTGGACCCACCGGACCCGATAGTGCGGCTCGCGGCCGAGCGAGGACGGAGGGCCCTCGGCGAGGATGACGCCGTCTTTGATGATCGCGACGCGATCGGCGAGCGCCTGGGCCTCGTCGAGATAATGCGTGGTCAGCAAGACCGTCTTGCCCAGTTCGCGCAGCGAACGCACGGTGGCCCAGGCGTTGCGGCGCGCCGCGGGATCGAAGCCGGTGGTGGGCTCGTCGAGAAACATCAGCTCGGGATCGCCGATCAGGGCGAGCGCGAAGTCCAGCCGCCGCTGCTGGCCGCCGGAGAGCGTGCGCGTGCGCTGGCCGGCGAACTCCGCGAGCCCGGCCACGGCGACCACCTCGTCGACATCGCGCGGCGCGGGGTAGAGCCCGGCCCAGTGCTCGACCGCCTCGCGCACCGTCAGGTGCCGGTAGATGCCGCAGCTCTGCAGCACGATTCCCACGCGCTCCCGCAGCTCGGCCGGGCGAGCCCCGGGATCGAGACCGAGGACACGCACATCACCGGACGTGCGGCGACGGTATCCCTCGAGGATCTCGACCGTCGTCGTCTTGCCGGCTCCGTTGGGACCGAGCAGGCCGAACACCTCGCCGCGGTGCACGGTGAAGTCGATCCCGCGGACGGCCTCGTGAGGCCCGTAGGCCTTGCGCAGGCCGTGCACCTCGATGGCGACGGTCATGATGGGTTCAGGGTATGCGCTGCGCCTGCGTTGACATCGGCTCAAACACGACGCGTCTGCTCGTCGCCGACGTGACCGGAGCGGGGCTTGCGGAGGTGACCTGTGAGAAGGCGTTCACCCGCCTGGGCAGCGCGCTGCGCCAGACGGGAGCCCTGCCCGAGGAGGCGCTGCAATCCGTGGCCGCCACCGTGGCCGCGCAGGCCGCGGTCGCGCGCTCGCTCGGCGCACGCAACGTGCGGGTGGTCGCCACGGCGGCGATCCGCGCCGCCGACAACGCCGCCGCGCTCGTCGTGGCCGTGCGCGAGCGTGCCGGTGTCGAGATCGAGGTGCTCACGGGCGAGGAGGAGGCGCGCCTGTCCTTCGCCGGGGCCACCCGCACCTTCACCGGGGGTCCGGTGGTACGGGTGGCCGTGGTCGACGTGGGGGGTGGTTCCACCGAGATCGCGGTCGGGACGAAGGCCGGGGGCGTCGGTTGGTCGGTGTCGCTCCCCGTGGGGTCGAGCACGCTCGCCGACGCGCACTTCCGCGCCGATCCGCCCACGGACGCTCAACTCGCCGCGGCCCGGGCGGAGGCCGACGCCGTGCTCACGGACGCGGCGCCTCCCGCAGCCACGTGCGCGCTTGCCGTGGGAGGTAGCGCCACCTCGATGGCTCGGCTCGTACCCGGCGAGGTCGATGGTGCCGCCGTTGCTCGCGCCGTGGCCATCCTCCGCGCGGCGCCGAGCGGGGAGGTGGCTCGCACCCACGACCTCGACCCCGAACGGGTCCGGCTGTTGCCGGCCGGTCTGCTCCTGCTCGCCGCCGCCGGCGCCCGTCTCGGCTGTCCGCTCACCGTTGGTGCGGGTGGCCTGCGTGAGGGCGTCTGTCTCGAACTGTCGCGTCCTGCACCTGACCACTAATCTCGCCACAGTGACCGACCTCGCAACCGGGCAGGAGGTCAAGCCGGAGCTCTTCCTGAACCGCGAGCTCTCTTGGCTCGATTTCAACGACCGCGTGCTGCAGTTGGCCGAGGACGATTCCACCCCGTTGCTCGAGCGTCTGAAGTTCTGCGCGATCTGGTCGACGAACCTCGACGAGTTCTTCATGGTGCGTGTCGCCGGCCTCCACGAGATGGTCGGCGCGGGCATCGACACCCCGGGCAAGGACGGCCTCAACGCGTCGGGAACACTCGAGCGGATCCGCGAGGTGGTGACCGCTCAACACCGCCGCGTCCTCGCCTGTCTGCACGAGACGCTGATCCCCGGGCTCGCCGAGCACGAGTTGCGGATCGTCCACCTCGACGACGTCGACGCCGAGCAGCGAAGCGACCTCGAGGACCGGTTTCTCAAACAGATATTGCCCGTCCTGACGCCGCTGGCCGTCGGGCTCGGACGGCCCTTCCCGTACATCTCGAACCTCTCGCTGTCCCTGGCGGTGCGTGTGCGCGACCCCGTCACGGGTCAGGAGCTGCTGGCGCGGGTGAAGATTCCGACCGAGATGCTGCCGCGGTACATGCCGATCGACGGCGGCAACACCTTCGTCCCGGTCGAGGACGTGATCGCCGCCAACCTCGACGAGCTCTTCGAAGGGATGGAGATCCTCGAGCACACGCTCTTCCGCGTCACCCGCGATGCGGACTTCACCGTCAGCGACGAGGCCGACGACCTGCTCCAGGCGGTCGAGACCGAGCTGCGCCGGCGCCGCTTCGGCGAGGTCGTGCGGCTCGAGGTGCAGGGCGGCATCAGCGAGTCGATCCGGACGCAGCTCGTCGAGGCGCTCGACGTCGAGGAGGGCGACTGCTTCGAGGTGGACGGCCTGATGGACACGGGCGACCTGTGGGATGTCTACCGCGTGAGCGGCTACAGCGAACTCCGTGACCCGCCGTGGCAGCCCGTCACGCAGCCGCGTCTGACCCCCGAGGAGGACGGGGAGCCCGACGTCATGTCGGCGATGCGCCGCGGCGACATCCTCGTCCACCACCCGTACGACTCGTTCGTCTCCTCGGTGCAACGGCTCATCGAGCAGGCTGCGGAGGACGACCAGGTCCTTGCGATCAAGCTCACCGTGTACCGCACCTCCGACGACACCCCGCTCGTGCCGACGCTCATCCGCGCCTCCGAGCGCGGCAAGCAGGCGGTGTGCATGGTGGAGATCAAGGCGCGCTTCGACGAGCAGGCCAACGTGCGCTGGGGGCGCAAGCTCGAGGAGGCCGGCGTCCACGTCGTCTACGGCCTGCCCTCGCTCAAGACGCACGCGAAGTGCGTGCTGGTCGTCCGCCGCGAGGGCGACGGCGTGCGCCATTACGTCCACGTGGGCACGGGCAACTACCACGCCAAGACGGCACGCCTGTACACGGACTTCGGCCTCTTCACCTGCGATCCGGAACTGGGGGCCGACGTGGCCGACATGTTCAACGGCCTCACCGGATTCGCGCGCCAGCACAGCTACCGCAGCGTGCTGGTCGCGCCCGCCTTCCTGCGTGAGGGCATCCTCGAGCAGATCACCCGGACCGTCGAGGCGCACCGCGCCGGCGAGCAGGCCCGGATCGTCTTCAAGATGAACTCGCTCGTCGACGGCGCCTGCATCAGAGCCCTCTACGAGGCATCGCAGGCCGGGGTCCGGATCGACCTCAACGTTCGCGGCATCTGCTGCCTTCGTCCGGGCATCGAGGGGCTGTCGGAGAACATCCGCGTCGTGTCCGTCGTCGATCGCTTTCTCGAACATTCGCGCATCTACGCCTTCCGCCGCGGAGACGAGTGGTCGGTATCGATCGGCTCTGCGGACCTGATGCCCCGCAACCTCGACACCCGAGTCGAGTTGGTGGCGCCCGTCAAGGACAAGGCGCTGCGCGACAACCTGCTCGACACGCTCGAGCGGTGCTTGGCCGACAACACGCACGCGTGGGTGTTGGACGGCGATGGCGTCTGGGAGCGCAGGCAGCCGCTCGGTGACGACGACCACCGCAGCGTGCAGCGCGAGCTCATGGCCCGGCACGCCGAGCACGCCATGAGCTAGAGGGAACCGCCGGCGACATCACGAAGTGAGGCTGGATGCGCCGGATCGGGCTTGCTGCCGTCGTTCTCCTGCTTCTCGCCACGCCGGCCCACGCCGGCTCGCGCGGTAGCGTCGCGGCGCTCCAGGTGGCACTCCGTGCGACGGGCCACTACGCCGGGGACGTCGACGGGCTTCGCGGGCCCGGGACGCGGCGAGCGATCCGGCGCTTCCAGGCCGCGAGGGGGCTCGGGGTCGACGGAATCGCCGGCCCGCGCACCCGGCGGGCGCTGCGCTGGCGCGGCCGGCCGCGGTGGGGTCGGCGGGCGATCGTGTCGGGCGACCGCGGCTGGGACGTCGCGCGCCTGCAGTTCGAGCTCGCCCGTCATGGGTTCCCCAACGGTGGCGCTGACGGCGTGGCGGGCCCCCGCACGCTCGCGGCGTTGCGACGCTTCCAGCGCTGGGCCGGGCTCGGCGCCGACGGTGTCGCGGGACCCGCAACGCGGCGCGCGCTCCTGAAGCCTCCGCCGCGTTCACCGCTCGCGTTCTACCGGCCGCTCAGCGCGCCGGTCGGGGACCGCTTCGGACCGCGCGGCAGCACCTGGCACCCAGGGGTCGACTACCCGGCAGCATCCGGCACGCCGGTGGGCGCTGCCGGGCGGGGCTGCGTGAGCTTCGCCGGGTACGACTCGGGCGGGTACGGCAACCTCGTGATCATCACCCACCGCCTCGGAACCGCGACGCTGTACGCGCACCTGTCGTCCATCGACGTGCGCAACGGCCAGTGCGTGACCGGGCACGACCGCGTCGGACGGGTCGGATCCACCGGCAGATCGACCGGTCCGCATCTGCATTTCGAGATCCGGGTGCGCGGGGCGGCGGTTGACCCGGGGCCGGCCTTTCTGTAGACAGGCCAGGTGAAGCGACTCGTCTTCGCCGTGTTTCTCGCGGCCGTACTGCTCCCCGCCACGGCTCAGGCCGCCGATCCGCTCTCCTACCGGCTGCAGATCGTCGCGTCGCAGGCCGGGGCGAGGGGACCCACCCCGGAGCTGGCGCAGCGGCTCGGGCTACTGCCCGACGGCGGCGGCAGCCTGCTGCGGATCGATGGCGGGTACGTCGCCCAGGTGCGAGTGCGCGGAGACGTGCAGCGGCGGGCGACAGCCCTGCGTGCCGTCGGCGCCCGCATCGTGCACGTCAGCGAGGAGTACTCCACAGTTACCGTGTCGGCGCAGCGCCGTGAGCTGGAGCCGGTCGCCGCAGTAGACGGCGTCGAGGCTGTGACGGAGGAGCTGACGCCCATGGTCGGCGCCGTGGAAGGAGCCCGGCTGAACACCTGCCAGGGGGCCCAGACCTCGGAGGGCGATACGCAGTTGCGTGCCGCGCTCGCCCGCCAGGATCTCGAGCTCGATGGCGCCGGTATCGCTGTGGGGGTGCTGTCGGACTCCTACGACACGCGCCCGACAGCCGCCACCCACGCCGCTCAGGACATCGCCTCCGGGGATCTGCCCGGGCCGGGGAACCCGTGTACGCGCACCCTGCCCGTGAACGTGCTTGACGACTTCGTCAGCAACCCGCCACCGGGTGACGAGGGTCGCGCCATGGTGCAGATCGTGCATGACGTCGCACCGGGCGCCGCCCTGTCCTTCGCCACCGCATTCAAGGGCGAACTCTCGTTCGCCAACAACATCGTCGCCCTCCAGGCTGCGGGCGCGAAGGTGATCGTCGACGACATCATCTACTTCGCTGAGCCGTTCTTCCAGGACGGCCCGATCGCCAACGCCGTCAGCCAGGTCACCGACGCCGGCGCCGCGTATTTCTCCATGGCCTTCAACGACAATCAGATCGACGCGAGCAACCGCGACATCGCCTCTTGGGAAGCGCCTTCGTTCCGGGCGTCCGCCGCCTGTCCGCCGCTCGTCACCGCGGACGGGGACTTCGTGGCCGGGAGCACGTGCATGGATTTCGATCCCGGCGCCGGGGACGACAATACGTTCGGCATCGGCGTCGTCAGCGGCCGGCCGCTGAACATCGACCTGCAGTGGGCCGAGCCGCGTGGCGGCGTCGCCTCCGACTTCGACCTCTACCTGCTGAACTCGGGTGGCTCGGCCATCTCCGCGGAATCGCACAACGTCAATGCCACGATCCAGCTGCCCTTCGAGTTCGCCGGGCTGACGGCCGGTTCCACCGGCCAGCGCGAGGTCGTCATCGTGCGCAAGCCCGGGAGCGCGAGCCCGCGGCTGAAGTTCGTCGTCGTCAACAACGGTGCGGAGATCACGAGCTTCGAGTATCCGACGAGCGGTGCCATCGACACCATCGGCCCGTCGATCTTCGGCCACAACGGCACCGCCAAGGCGCAGACGGTCGGGGCGATCGCCTTCAACAACGCGAGTGTCTCCCCGGAGCGCTTCTCCTCGCGGGGCCCGGTCACGCACTATTTCGGCCCGGTTTCCGGAAACACCGCCGCGCCCGCGCTCGTCAGCCCGCTCGTGCTGTCCAAGCCCGACGTGACCGCGACCGATGGCGGAGCCAACACCTTCTTCGGTCAGAACGTCGGCGGCGGAAAGTTCCGCTTCTTCGGCACGTCCGCCGCGGCACCGCACGCCGCAGCGGTCGCCGCGCTGCAGTTGCAGGCGAACCCGGGGTTGACGCCGACCCAGATCAAGGACGCGCAAAAGACCACCGCGACGCCCATCGGTGCCTTCGGGCCGCTGGCGGTGGGGTCGGGCCTCGTGGACGCGCGTGCTGCCGTGGCGCTGAACGCGCTGCCGCCGGTACTGCAGGTGACCGGTCCCCCGGCGGCCACCGTCGACACGACCCCGGATACGACCTTCTCGGCCAGCCGGCCGGCCACGTTCACGTGTGCGGTCGATGCCGCCGCCGCGTCGGCTTGCACCTCGCCCTTCACCCCAGCTCCGCTGGCCGAAGGCGATCATTCCGTCACCGTCGTCGCGACGGACCGCGCGAACCGCACGGACACGAAGGTCGTCACCTTCAAGGTCGATTTCACCCCGCCCGTCGCCTCGGTGCAGTCCGGTCCGTCCGGCGCCACGAACGTGGTGCTGCCCACCTTCACCTTCATCTCCGACGAGCCCGGCTCGAGCTTCGAGTGTCGCTTCGACGCGGCCGCGTTCGCGGTGTGCTCGAGTGCAGCGAGCCACACGGCGTCGACGCCGTTCGCTGACGGGCCGCACACGTTCGAGGTGCGGGCCACGGACCCGGCCGGCAACCAGGGCATCGCCGCGTCGCGCGCCTTCACGGTGGACACCGTCGCACCCGGCGCGCCGACCGTCACCGGCGGGCCGAGCGGCGAGACCCCCGAGTCCCAGCCGGCTTTCACGTTCACGACCGCGGACGGCAGCGCGTTCCAGTGCCGCTTCGACACGGCGGCGTTCGCCCCGTGCAGCGGTGCCGGCACACACTCGCCGGCCGCAGCGCTCGCCGCGGGCCCGCACACGTTCAACGTGCGCGCGCTCGACGAAGCGGGCAACACGTCCGGGGTCGCGGAGCGTTCCTTCACGGTGGTGGCTCCCACCCCGACGCCGACGCCCACACCGACGGTGACCCCGACCCCGACCCCGACCGCGACGGCAACGGCGACGCCTACCGCCACCGTTACTACGACAGCAACGCCGACCGTGACCGTCACGACCACACCGGTGCCGACCGTGGGGCCGGACACCACGCGTCCCGTGCTGCGCTTCAAGAAGCGCCCACCGGCGCGGACGCGTCAGCGCAAGGCGAAGTTCGTGGTCAACACGAGCGAGCCGCTCGCGGCGCTCGTATGCAAGCTCGACCGGAAGAAGTTCGCGGCGTGCGGGCGCAAGTCGAAGGTGAAGGTCCGGCCGGGCAAGCACCGCTTCAAGGTCGCCGGCATCGACCTGGCGGGGAATGCTTCCAAGGTCGTCACCTACCGCTGGAAGGTGCTCAAGAAGCGGCGTTAGCGCGTAGCCTCGCTCGCCGTGCGTGGGCTCAGACAGCCGGTGATGGCGGGTACGGTCGCCGCCTTCGTCGGCTTCGCGAGCTCGTTCACCATCGTCCTCGCCGGCCTGCGCGCAGTGGGGGCGACGCAGGCGCAGGCAGCGTCCGCCCTGTTCGCCCTCTGCGTCGTGATGGGACTGCTCAGCGCTGTGCTGAGCCATCGCACCAGGATGCCGATCAGCGTCGCCTGGTCGACCCCGGGCGCCGCGCTGCTGGTCACGACGGGGCCGGTCGAGGGGGGCTTCGCTGCGGCGGTCGGCGCGTTCATGGTCTGCGGCGTCCTGCTCGCGCTCGTCGGCCTCTGGGCGCCGCTGGGCCGTCAGGTCGCGCGGGTCCCGGTGCCGCTGGCGAGCGCGATGCTGGCGGCGGTCGTGTTCGAGCTCTGCCTCGCGCCCGTGCGGGCCGCGGTCGAACTGCCTCTGCTGGCCGGCCCGGTCATCGTCACCTGGGTCGTGCTCAGCCGGCTCGCCCGGCTGTGGGCGGTTCCGGCGGCCCTGGCCGTGGCCGTCGCCGCGGTGCTCATCGATCGACCCGTCCACCTCGGTGACGACCTCTTCCCGCACCCGATGCTCGTCGCCCCTGACCTGACCGTCAGCGCGCTGGTGAGCATCGCGCTGCCGCTGTTCGTGGTGACGATGGCATCCCAGAACATCCCGGGCATCGGCGTCCTGGCGAGCTTCGGCTACCGGCCTCCACTGCGCCCGCTGCTCGTAGGGACCGGGCTCGGCTCGGTGGCCGGGGCACCCTTCGGCGCGCATGCCGTCAACCTCGCCGCGATCACGGCCGCGCTGATGGCGGGGCCCGACGCCCATCCCGATCCGGGGAGCCGCTGGATCGCCCCGGTCGCCTCGGGTGCGGCCTACGGAGTGCTCGCGCTGGCGGCGGGGATCGCCACCGCGTTCGTCACCGCCGCGCCCGAGGTGATCGTCGAAGCCGTCGCCGGACTAGCGCTGCTCGGCGTGCTGGCCGGCGCGCTCAATGGTGCGGTGGCCGATCCCGCCCATCGCGAAGCTGCGGTGATCACGCTCGTGGTCGGAGCCTCGGGCATCACCGTGGCCGGAATCGGCGCGCCCTTCTGGGGGCTCGTCGCCGGCCTGGCCTACTCAGGCTGGCGCGCCGCCACGGCCGGCCCCGCCGGCGAAGCGGCCGGCCCCGGCGATACCGGTGGCGAGAACCTCCCGCCCGAGCCGGTGCTCGAGCCGTAGGCCGTCGTCGAGCGCTAGCCCGACGCCCTCGATCGCGGCGCGGCGGTCGGCGAGCATGGTGTCCTGCGGGAAGCCCGCGAGCGTCTCGGCGAGCTCCTGCGCGCGGGTGACGTGCTGCCCGTCCGGCACGACCTCCGTGACCAGACCCATGGCCAGCGCTTCCTCGGCGTCCACCATGCGGCCGGTCAGGATCATGTCCAGCGCTCGGCCGAGGCCGACGATGCGTGGGAGGCGCTGTGTCCCGCCGTCGATCAGCGGGACGCCCCAGCGCCGCTCGGAGCAGCCGAACTGCGCCGATTCCGTGGCGATGCGCAGGTCGCACCACAGCGCGAGCTCGAGCCCGCCGGCGACGGCGTATCCGCTGACCGCGGCGATCGTGGGCTTGGGGGAGACCGTGCGCGTGAAGCCGAGCGGACCGCCTCGGGCGTCAGGTTCGAGCGTCTCGATCGCCTTGAGGTCGGCGCCGGCGCAGAACGCGGCGTCGCCCGCCCCGGTGAGAATCATCACGCGGGCGTGCTCGTCGTCACTGAAGGTGTGCAGGTGGTCGAGCAGCTGCCCCGCGGTGGGCCCGTCGACCGCGTTGCGCCGGTCCTGGCGGTCGATGGTCACTATCGCGGCTGCACCCGAGCGCTGGTAGTGGACGGCCATCGCGGCCAACACTAGGCGGTGGAGCGTTGGCGAGGAGGTCGTGCGCCGACCGCTACGCACCGTATTGCTGCGTATGCGGCCGCACGTGAGGCTTGCTTCACAGGTCGGTCTCCTGTAGGAGTGCTCCATGGTTCGCCTGACAGCCCTCTGCGCTTTCGTGGCGCTGCTTCTCAGCGCCCCGGCGCTGGCCGGACCGCCGACCGGGAACCGCCTTTCCGTGCGGCTCGACGAGCTGTCGTCGACGCCCCTGCAGACGGCGTCGCGCGGCGCGCAGGCCGACGCGCTCAGCCTGCCGCGGTCCGGCGCGGGCAGTCTGCAGCGGATCGGCGGCGAGGTCGTGGTGCAGATCGAGTTGGGCAACGCGAACGGTGCGGCCGCGGATCGCCTGCGGGCGGCGGGCGCGACGGTTATCGACGTCAGCCACCGCCACCGGACGATTACCGCGACCGTCGCGACCGAGGACCTGCGCGCCGTCGGTCGGGTGCGCGGAGTCATCGGCGT
This sequence comes from uncultured Solirubrobacteraceae bacterium, assembly GCA_963781415.1. Classification (GTDB taxonomy): domain Bacteria; phylum Actinomycetota; class Thermoleophilia; order Solirubrobacterales; family Solirubrobacteraceae; genus DATLGB01. Next base: position 527,516 of record CAWAFT010000002.1, on the reverse strand, counting down.
CACGGAGGCGCTCGCCCCGATGGTCAACGGCTGCCCTCAGGGCGACGTGGTCTCGGAAGGGGACGTACAGCTCAACGCGGCGACGGCCCGCGCGAACCATGCGGTCGACGGAACGGGGGTCACGGTCGGTGTGCTTTCGGACTCGTTCGACACCTCGGCGCCGGCGACGACGCACGCAGCGGGCGACATCGCGACCGGCGATCTGACCGGTGCAGCGGCACCGGCCGGATGCAACACCATGGCGATGACGCCGATCCTCGACTCCGCGGGCGGGAGCGACGAGGGGCGAGCGATGATGCAGATCGTCCATGACATCGCCCCCGGGGCGAAGCTGTCGTTCGCCACCGCCTTGCCGACCGACACGGTTTTCGCGGGCAACATCGTCGCGCTCAAGGATGCGGGGGCGAAGGTGATCGTGGACGACATCACCTACTTCAGCGAGCCGTTCTTCCAGGAAGGGCCGATCGCCAACGCTGTGACCAGCGTCAACGCCGCGGGTGTCACCTTTTACAGCTCGGCGGCGAACACGAACGCGATCAACAACGGGCTCGACATCGCCTCGAACGAGGCTTCGGCGTACCGGCCGGCAACCTGCGTCGCCCCTGTGGCGGGAAGCTGTCACGACTTCGACCCGGGCGCGGGCACGGACACCCAGATGAGCATCACGATGGCGCCAGGGCGCACGCTGCGGATCAATACCCAGTGGGCGGAGCCCTGGAAGGGCGTGACGACCGACATCGACACCGTACTCCTGAACAGCAGCAACGCCATCGTGGCCTCATCCTTGAGCGACAACCTCGCGGCAGGGATCCAGAAGCCGTTTGAGTTCCTGAGCCACACGAACAACACGGGCGTGACGCAGACCTACCGCTACGTGATTCAGCGCTTCTCCGGAACCGCCACCCCGCGCCTGAAGTCGATCTTCTACGGCGCGCCGTCGTCGACGGAGTACGAGACGGGCACGGGCGGCGACGTCATCGGCCCGACGATCTACGGCCACAACGGTGGCCTGCACACGATGAGTGCCGCGGCGCTTCCCTACAACTCGAACGTCGCTCCGCAGAGCTACTCCTCGCGCGGTCCGGTGACGCTCTACTTCAACCCGGTGACCGGCACCAACACCCCGGCCACCGCACTCGGAGCCCCGCAGGTGCTGGCGAAACCCGACATCACCGCCACCGACTGCGGGCTGACGACCTTCTTCCAGCCCGTCGGGGGTGGCGTCTCTCGCTTCTGCGGGACGTCGGCCGCCGCTCCCCATGCGGCCGGCGTTGCCGCGCTGATGCTGCAGAAGAAGCCGACAGCGACGCCGAACGAGCTCGAGGCGGCGATGCGGGCGACAGCGCTGCCCATCGGCGCCTTCGGCCCGACCGCCATCGGTGCGGGCCGTGTCAACGCTGACGGCGCGGTCGCTGCCATGGCGCCGACACCGACGCCGACGCCGACGCCGACGCCGACGCCGACGCCGACACCGACACCGACGCCGACACCGACACCGACGCCGACACCGACACCGACGCCGACACCGACACCGACGCCGACGCCCACACCGACACCGACACCCACACCGACGCCAACGCCAACACCAACACCGACGCCCACACCAACGCTGACACCGACACCGACACCGACGCCGACGCCGACGCCGACGCCGACGGTCACCCCGACCCCCACCCCGACCGTCACGTCAACACCGACCGTGACGCCGGTGCCCACCGTCGACCCCATTCCGCCGACGGTGGCCATCACCAGCGGTCCCGCTGGTCTGGTGAACACGGCACGGCCCGCGTTCGTCTTCCAGGCATCGGACCCGTTCGCGACGTTCTTGTGTCGCTTCGACGCGGCGCCATTCGGCGCGTGCTCAGGCCCCGGCGCGATGCATGTCCCGGCCACGCCGCTCGCCGAAGGCAGGCATACGTTCTCCCTGGCGGCGATCAGCGCAGCGGGCGCATTCTCCGAGGAGGCCACGCGCGCCTTCACCGTGGACACCATCGGCCCGGTCGTGAAGCTGAAGGGCAAGCCGCGCAAGCGGACGAGGTCGAGCAAGGCGAAGTTCCGCTTCCGGACGGAGTCGCGTGCCGCGACGGTCTGCAAGCTCGACCGCAAGCGCTTCCGGGCCTGCAAGAGCCCGAAGCGCTACAACCGCCTGAGTCGGGGCAAGCATCGCTTCCAGGTGCGCGCGTTCGACGCCGCCGGCAACCGCGGCCGGACGGCGAAGTACAAGTGGAGGGTCCGGTAGCCGGGCTCCGGCCGGCGAGCGCCCGGCCCGACTCAGCCGACGGTTCCCGACCTTAGGTCCGCATGTGACCCCTGAGGGCGGGCACCGTGGTCTGGCGGTGCTCGCTGCCGCGCCTGCGGGGGTGCCCGGCCAGGACGAGGCGCCACGTGACGAGCGCGCCCACGCTCATGGCGATGATGGCCAGCCCCGACCCGAGCGACAGGAGCGGAAGGCCAGTCACGCCGTGACCGATGTTGCACCCGTGGGCGAGCGTGCCGCCCACGCCCATGAGGACCCCGCCGGCCGCCGCGCGTGCCGCCCGCGCTCGGTCGGGAAGGCGCAGCCCGCCCCGCGCGCCGATGGCGCCGCCGCCCACCACTCCGAGGGCCAGCCACAGCTGGAAGGGCAGGGCCGCGCCGGTGGCGATGGCACCGCGGGTGCCCTCGGCCGCCCCCACGAACCCGAGCCCGTATCCGTAGCCGGCGCCGTCGGCGGCCAGCCAGGCTGCGGCGGCGATCGCTCCCAGTGCCGCGCCCGCGGCGACGCCATCGCGGCGGCGCACCACCAGCGCCGCCAATCCGACGACGCCGAGGACCACGGCGATGAGCTGATAGTCGACGCCCACCAACGTGGCCAGGCTGCGCTCGCTCGGCCGGGAAGCGTCGTCGAGGCTGCGCAGCAGCCCGTCGGCGGGTCCGCGGATGGTCAGCTCGCCGGCGACGAAGCCGACGATCGCGATCGCGAGCGCCGCCGCTCCGCCACCCGCCTTCCAGAGCATCCCTGTGATGCAGCCGCCGGCGAGGGCCATCCCGGCACCGAAGACCAGTCCGCCCACCAGCTCGGCGGCCGGTAGCAGCGGCGGGCCGCCGGCGGCGGCCGCCCCTGCGAGGGGTTCCGTCCCGAGCGCCACGAGCACGGGAAGCACCAGGAGCTGGATCGCGACGGCCACGGCAAAGGCCCGCAGCACCGTCGCCCGCCGTTCGAACACCGCCTGACGCACCCCGCGGTTGAAGCACAGCCCGTGACGGGCCATGACGGTCCCGGCCGCGAGTCCCGTCGCGAGGCCCAGCAGCGCGGCGGTCATGGCCGCGGCGGGCGCGACTTGGGTCCGTCTGGGGCGTCGAGGGCGACGAGCTCGTGCGCACGCTCGGCCCAGTCGCACAGCAGGCGCCGCGTGTCGCGCGGGTCGATGATCTCCTCGACCGAGAAGTGCTCCGCCGTCCGGAACGGCGACGTGACCGCAGACAGCCTCTGCTCGATCTGCGCGCGCAGTGCGGCGGGGTCCTCGGCCGCTTCGAGCTCGCGGCGGTAGGCGGCCTCGAGGCCGCCGGCGATCGGCAGCGAGCCCCAGTCGCCGCTCGGCCACGCGTACCGGAGGTTCAGTCCGGCACCGTGCCCCGCGCCGGCGACGCCGTAGACCTTGCGCACGAGCACCGAGACCCACGGCACGGTCGCGTGGTGCACGGCGAACAGTCCGCGCGTCCCGCGGCGGATGGTGCCGGCCCGCTCGGCCGCGGTTCCGATGACAAAGCCGGGCTGATCGACGAAGTTGGCGACAGGGAGATGGAACTGGTCGCACAGGTCGACGAAGCGGGTCAGCTTCTCCGAGGCGTCGGCCGTGAGTCCGCCGCCGTAGTGCTTGGGATCGGAGGCCAGGATGCCCACGGGCCGGCCGTCGAACCGGGCCAGGGCGGTGATCAGCGAGCGCCCGAACTGGCGGCCGACCTCGAAGACGGAGCCCGTGTCGCACACGAGCTCGAGGATGCGGCGCATCGCGTAGACCTGGCGACGGTCACGCGGGACGATCGCGAGCAGCTCCTCCTCGCGCCGGTCGGCGGGATCCGTGGAGCTGACCACCGGTGGCGGCTCCCAGGCGTTGGCCGGCAGATAGGAGAGGAAGCGCTTGAGCTGGGCCAGCGCGTCCTCGTCGTCGACGGCTTCGTTGTCGACCGCCCCCGCGCGCGTCTGGGTCCGCGCGCCGCCGAGGGCCTCTTTGTCGGGGGTCTCGCCCATGGCGGCCGCGACGACGGGCGGTCCCGCGACGAACAGCTGAGCCGTGCCCTTGACGATGACGCTGAAGTGGCTGGCGACGACGCGGGCCGCACCCAGGCCGGCGACGGGCCCCAATGCCGCGGCGACGACCGGCACGCGCGCGAGGTTGGCCACGGCGACGTCGAATCCGGGGATGAACGGCACGTACGAGAACCCCATCGTCTCCAGCGACTTCACCGATCCGCCACCGCCGGTGCCGTCGACCAGGCGCACGAGGGGGAGCCGCAGATCGTGGGCAAGGCGCTCCGCGTAGACCATCTTCTGCCAGATCGCCGCGTCCGCGGCACCCCCGCGCACCGTGAAGTCGTCGGCCTGCACCACGGCGCGACGGCCGTCGAGGCGCGCCCGGCCCATCACGAGATTGGCGGGGAGGAAGCCCGCGAGCTCGCCGTCGGGCCCGTAGGTCCCCCGGCCGGCGAGCGCCCCCGTTTCGTGGAAGGTTCCGGCGTCGACGAGTCGCTCGATCCGCTGCCGGACGGTGAGGCGGCCACTGGCGTGCTGGCGGGCGACGCGCTCCTCGCCACCCATCTGCCGCGCCAGCTCCTCGCGCCGGCGCAGCTCCTCGAGCTCGGGCTCCCAGGTCATCGCGGGAGCCTACGCCGGACGCGGCCCCGGCCGCGGCGCTCGACCTTCCGTCCAGGGGTGGAGCCACAAGGACGTGGGATGTCTCTGTCCTGACCGATACGACTGGATCGGGTCCTACGGAAGGGGTCCGCTAACGCTGGAGGCAACTCGTGAAGTTGCGCATGTACAGAGTCGCGACGTCAGTCACGTCGCTCTTGCTGCTCGTGCAGGTCGCGGGCGCGGGACGGAAGTGGTCATGAGCGCGCGAGTACGACAGGTGCGCCAAGCGCGCAAGTGGTAGCAGTCGGGCGGGCGGGCATGACGCCCGCCCGCCCGTTCTGCCGACCCTTCGCCAAGACGCCATGGTCCGCTCGCTGATCAAGCAGTCGTACGTCCCGGCCGTGATGGCTGGCGGCATCGCCGCCCTGCTGGCGGTCGCGCTCGGCAACGGCCTCGAGCCGACGGACGGCCAGCTCATCGCGTGCGTGACCCTGATCGTCGGCGTGTGCCTGGGGGAGATCTTCCCGGTCCGGGTGGGTGGCGATGCCGGCGAGGTCGCCTTCTCGAGCACATTCACCTTCGCCCTCCTGCTCGGATGGGGCCCCGGCCCCGCGCTCGTCGGACAGCTGGGGGCGTGCGTCATCGCCGCGATCATCCATCGCGCGCGGCTCATCCAGCTCGGCTTCAACCTGGCCCAATACGTCCTTGCGATCGCGGCGGCCACCCTCGTCCTGGACCTGCTGCACGGGGGAGGCGCGCTGCGGGGCTTCACCGCGCGGGAGCTCCTCGAGGTCAGCATCGCCGCGGCGGCGTTCTTCGTCGTCAACACCGGGCTGGTCGCGGGTGTCGTGGCGTTGCATGCCGACATGAGGCTGCGCGATCAACTCCGCGCGGAGCTGCGCATGCAGACGGGAACCGAGGGGATCCTGCTCGGCATGGCCCCCCTGGCGCTGCTCGGCGTCCAGAGCAGCCCGGTCCTGCTCATCCTGGTCGGGCTGCCGCTCCTGGCGGTGCAGCGGGCCGGGCGCCAGGCCCTCGACAACGAGCGTCTCGCCCTGCGCGATGCGCTCACGGGGCTCGCGAACCGGATCTGCCTCAACGACCGGTTCGCGCAGGCGCTCGCGCGAGCGCGGCGGGAGGACGTCCAGGTCGCGGTGCTGATCATCGATCTCGATCGCTTCAAGGACATCAACGACACCCTTGGTCATCACGCGGGGGACCAGGTCCTGCGTCGCGTGGCCGAGAGCATCGACGACGTGCTCCGCGACGGGGACACCGTTGCTCGGCTCGGCGGTGACGAGTTCGCGGTGCTGCTGCCCGAGGTGTCCTCGCACGAAGAGGCGTACTCGATCGCTCAGCGCGTGCTCGCCGCCATCGCTCAGCCCATGAGGATCTCCGACGTGACGCTCGAGCCGAGCGGGAGCATCGGCATCGCCTGTCGTCCCGCGCACGGCGAGGACGTCGAGACCCTCATCCGTCACGCGGACGCGGCGATGTACACGGCGAAGGAGCAGCACGCCGGCATCGCGCTGCACGCGCTGGGCAGCGACGGGCAGAAGCTGACGCAGCTCAAGCTCGCCGGCCGCCTCGGCCGCGCGATTGCGACAGGGGAGATCGAGCTCCTCTATCAGCCCCAGATCCGACCCCGCACGGGGGAGGTCGTGAGTGCCGAGGCGCTCGCACGCTGGCGCCACCCGCACTTCGGCCTGCTCTCACCGTCGGAGTTCATCCCGCTCGCGGAGCGCTCGGGCCAGATCCATGCCCTCACCATCCGCGTCATCGACGACGCCGTAGATCAGATCGCCCGCTGGGCCCACGAGGGGCTCGACCTCACCGTCGCGGTGAACCTCTCTGCCTCCTCGATGGCGGACGCGCAGCTCCCGGCCATCGTCGAGGCGGCCTGCTCACGGGCCGGCGTGCACCCGGGCCGGCTGGTGCTCGAGCTCACCGAGGGGATGCTGCTGGCGCATCCCGAGCGCGCGATCGGCATCGCCGAGCGGCTGGCGGCGCTCGGCACGGAGATCTCCGTCGACGACTTCGGGACGGGCTTCTCCTCGTTGGAACAGTTGGTCCGCCTTCCCGCGGCGGAGCTCAAGATCGATCGTTCCTTCGTCATGAACATGGTCGAGGACCCCCGCTCCGCCGCGATCGTCCGCTGCGTGGCGGATCTCGCGCACAGCATGGGGCTGCGCTTCGTGGCCGAGGGCGTGGAGACCGACGCCGCCCGTCGCGCACTCGAGGCGCTCGGCTGCGACGTGGCGCAGGGGTACCTGTGGTCGGGACCCGTGTCCGCGGAAGCGCTCGCCGATTACGCGGCTGGCGCGCGCGTCGTACAGGCCGCCTGAGGGCCGGCTACTACCAGCCGCCGCGGGCGTCGGCGCGCTGCATGCGTGCCTTCGCAGCACCCTTGCGGGCGTCCTTGCGCTTCTCCAGGCGCCACAGCGCGATGGAGGCCAGCAGGATGAAGAGCGGGAAGCCGGCGATGAGCATGAAGCCGGCGAGCGTGATGGCCAGGTCGTCCGTCTCTCCGAACCACCCCTCGCCGTGATCGTTGGCGGAATCGGCCAGCGCCGCAGGGGCGAGCAGGAGGAGCGTGGTCGCGGAGACCAGGAGGATCGAGCTGAGGCGCTTCATGGACGCTGGGCACTCTATCTACCCTGGTGGCCGTATGGCCGTCGCCCAGGCATCAGATCTCGCCAAGGACATCGCAGGCACGCCACTTTTCCGGGGCGTGTCCTTCAAGCTCGAGCGCCGGGAGCGACTCACGCTGGCCGGACGCAACGGGGCCGGCAAGACGACGCTGATGCGCATGCTGGCGGGGGAGACGTCGATCGACGGCGGTCAGCTGACCTTCGCGAAGGGCGTGCGGGTGGCGCTGCACGACCAGCGGCCGCCGCGCGAGGACGGGTCATCGCTGCGTGACTACGTCCTCGCGGGCTGTGCTGAGCTGCTGGCCATCGAGGACGAGCTGGCGCACCTGGAGGCCAAGATGGCCGAGGGGGACATGGACGTCTTCGACGCGTACTCCCGGGCGCAGGCGCGGCTGGAGCACGCGGGCGGCTACGGCTGGCGCGAGGGCGTCAACGCCACCCTGCACGGTCTCGGCTTCGACGACGGCGATCTCGAGCGTGATCTGGCCACGTTCTCCGGGGGGGAGCTGACGCGCGCATCGCTGGCGCGGGCGCTCAGCGGCGACCCCGACCTGCTCCTGCTCGACGAGCCCACCAACCACCTCGACATCACGTCGCTCGAGTGGCTGGAGAACTATCTGCAGAACGTCGATGCCGCGGTGGTGCTCGTCGCGCACGACCGGTGGTTCCTGGAGGCCGTCGGCACTGCGGTGCTCGAGCTCGAAGGCGGCCGCTCGCGCTTCTTCGCCGGCACCTGGCACTCGTGGCGCAAGGAGAAGGCCCAGCGCGAGCTTGCGCTCGGCCGGGCGATCGAGCGCCAGAACGCCGAGATCGAGAAGCTGCAGCGCTTCGTCGACCGCTTCTCCGCTGGCACACGCGCGCGCCAGGCGCAGGCCCGGTCGAAGAAGCTCGGAAAGATCGAGCGCCTCAGCACCGATCCCCGGGACGGGGCCGCACTGGGCTTCGCCTTCAAGAAGCCCGAGCGCACCGGCCGGGTGATCTTCGAGCTCGAGGACGCCTCCGTGAGCGTCGGGGAGGACCGCATCCTGCTCTCCGGGGCCGACTTCTGGCTCGAGCGCGGCGAGCACGTCTCGCTCGTCGGGGCCAACGGCACGGGCAAGTCCACCCTGCTGAAGGTCCTCACGGGCGAGCGCGAACTCGATTCGGGCAAGCTGCGCAAGGGTCACAACCTGCACGTCGGTCTGCTCTCACAGCACGCCGAGGTCGTCGGCGCCACGGGCACGGTGCTCGAGTCCGCGCAGCGCGCGACCGGCCTCAAGCCCCACGAGACGCGCTCCCTGCTGGGACGGTTCCTGTTCAGCGGCGAGGCGGCCGAGAAGCCGGTCGACGGGCTGAGCGGCGGCGAACGCCAGCGGCTGTCGCTCGCGTGCCTGGTGGCCTCGGGCGCCAACGTGCTCGTGCTCGACGAGCCCACCAACCACCTCGATCTCGAGAGCCGCGAGGCGCTCGAATCCGCCCTGCAGGACTTCGCAGGCGCAGTGCTGCTCGTCTCTCACGACCGGGCTCTGCTGGACGCGGTCGGCTCGCGTACCGTCGCTGTCGAGGACGGGACGTTGCACTCCTACGTCGGCGGCTGGCCGGAGTACGTGCGGGTGCGGGCCGAGCGCGAGGCCGCGCCAAAACCGAAGAAGCTCGCGCTCCGAACCGAGCCTCGAGGAGCAGATCGAGCGCGCCGAGGCCCGCCTGGCCACGCTCGAGGGTGAGCGCGCAGAACGTGTCCGCCGTGAGCTCGAGGAGCTCTATGCGCGCTGGGAGGCCGTCGCGACGTGAACCGCCCCGGGCGCGTGGGCGCCGGCGGCCCATTCACGTCCTGATAACAGCGCACGGTGCCCGCGCAGGCATCGTCCGGGCATGGACGACGTCGTGTACCGCGTTGCGGATCTGGAGATCCGCCCCGCCGACCACCTCGCCCGAGCGGGTGGCCGGACCCTGAATCTGTCCGTGCGCGAGCTCGACCTGCTCGCGGCCCTCGCTGAGCGCTCCGGGCGGGTCATCACCCGCGAACAGCTCTACGAGGCGGTCTGGGGCGGGACGCTGCGCCATGACGATCGCTCCGTCGACGTCTACGTCCACAAGCTGCGGGCAAAGCTCGCCGCCGCGATGCCCGGGTGGGGTTTCATCCACACCCACTTCGGCTTCGGCTACCGCTTCGCCGCCGAACCGCTCTTCACATCCTTTTCACAACCTGACCACAGCCCCGTAACAGGATCGGGTCGAACTCCGTAGAGGCTCTGGGACATGAACACGAATATGCGCAAGCTGCTCGGCTTCGCCGCGTCCGCCGCACTCGCGGCCGGCGTCGTGGGGTGCGGCGACGATGAGACCTCCTCCGGCACGTCCGGCGGTGGCAACCAGACCACCAACACGGGTGGCGGCGACCTGTCGGGGAGCATCTCCATCGACGGCTCCTCGACCGTCTATCCCTTCGTCCAGGCCGCGGCCGAGCTCTTCAACAGCGAGAACCCCGATGTCCGCATCAGCGTCGGCCAGTCCGGCACCGGCGGTGGCTTCGAGAAGTTCTGCGCAGGCGAGACCGACATCTCCGACGCCTCGCGTCCGATCGAGGCCGAGGAGGCGCAGATCTGCAAGAAGAACAGCGTCGACTACGGCGAGCTCCAGGTGGCCAACGACGGCATCGCCATCGTGACGAACACCGCGCTCGAGGTCGACTGCCTCACCACGGACCAGCTCAAGCAGCTGTGGAACAAGGGCTCGAAGGTGGAGTCGCTCGCCGACCTCGACCCTTCGCTGCCCGACACGAAGCTGTCGCTGTACGGCCCCGGCACCGACTCGGGGACCTTCGACTTCTTCACCGACGTCATCAACGGTGAGGAGGGCGCGACCCGCGACGACTACGAGAGCTCCGAGGACGACAACCAGCTCGTCCAGGGTGTGACCGGGTCCGAAGGCGGCCTGGGCTACTTCGGCTTCTCCTACTACGAGTCCAACCAGGATCAGCTCAACCTGGTCGGCGTCGATGCCGGCGACGGCTGCGTCAAGCCGAGCGCGGAGACGATCCAGGACGGCTCCTACCAGCCGCTGTCGCGTCCGCTGTACGTGTACCCCGCCGCAAAGGCCATCCAGCGGCCTGAGGTCAAGGCGTTCATGGACTTCATCCTCGCGAACCAGCAGATGATCGCCGAGGCCGCGCAGATCGTGCCCCTCACCGCGGAGCAGGCGACGCAGGCCGAGTCCGATCTGGCAAAGGCGGAGTCCTAGCCCATGGCCGACCGGGTCGTCCTGACCCGCACCGGTGGCCGGCGTGCCGCTGGGGAGGGCGCGATTCGCATCGCGCTCTTCCTGGCGGCCGCCCTGTCGGTTGTCACGACGGTGCTGATCGTCCTCTCGCTGCTGCGCGAGACCGTGGCGTTCCTGGCCGACGTCGGCGTCACCGACTTCCTGTTCGGGACGAAGTGGACGCCGCAGCTCGCCGGCGACCAGCAGTCATTCGGCGCCGTGCCCCTCATGGTCGGCACCCTGTACCTCACCGGGATCGGGCTGCTCGTCGCGATCCCGCTCGGCCTGCTCAGCGCCATCTACCTCTCCGAGTACGCCTCCACGCGCGTCCGGCGCACGGTCAAGCCGGTCCTCGAAGTGCTCGCAGGCGTTCCCACCATCGTCTTCGGCTTCTTCGCCCTCACCTTCGTGACCCCGGAGCTGCTGCGCGGGGTCTTCGGGCTCGACGTATCCCCCTTCAACCAGCTTGCCGGGGGCATCATCGTCGGCATCCTCGTGCTGCCGACCATCGCCTCGATCGCCGAGGACGCGATGAGCGCGGTTCCGCAGTCACTGCGCGAGGGCGCCTTCGGCCTCGGGGCGACGCGGATGAAGGTCGCGCTGCGCGTGGTCTTTCCCGCCGCGCTGTCGGGCATCGTCGCCGCCCTGGTGCTCGGCGCGTCGCGCGCCATCGGCGAGACGCTCGTGGTGCTGCTGGCCACGGGCTCCGGGCAGCTGCTGCCCCAGATCGTCACCAGCCCGCTCGAGTCGGGCGGGTCGATGGCCTCCTTCATCGCCTCGACCGCCACGGGCGACGCGCCGACCGGGTCGATCGAGTACGAGACGATCTTCGCCGTCGGCTTCCTGCTCTTCGTGTTCACGCTGATGCTCAACGTGCTCTCGATCCGCCTGGTCACGCGATTCCGGCAGGTGTACGAATGAGCACGGGCGCCACCATCGCCGCCGACGCGGGCCGCAACGCCGGCGCGCTGCGCAAGCGCTCGGGCTCGCCGGCGGAGCGACTGTTCATGCTCGCGCTCTACGCGTCGATCGCCATCGGCACGCTCGTCCTGCTAGTGCTGCTGATCCGGATCGCGACCCAGGGCGGCAGCCGGGTGTCGACGGACCTGCTCACCAACCAGCCCTCGAAGCTCTTCCCGGATCAGGCGGGCATCCAGTCGGCGATCCTCGGCACCCTCTACCTCATGGTGCTGTGCGCGGTGATCGTGATCCCGATCGGGGTCGCCACCGCCATCTACCTCGAGGAGTACGCCGATCGCGACCGCTGGTACAACCGGCTGATCGAGGTCAACATCCAGAACCTCGCTGCGGTGCCCTCCGTCGTCTACGGCATCCTCGGGCTCGCCTTCATCGTGCGGGGTCCGATCGGCATGGGCAACGTCCTGCTCGCGGGGGCGATCACGCTCTCGCTGCTCGTGCTCCCGGTCGTGATCATCGTCGCCCGCGAGGCGATCCGATCCGTCCCGTCCTCAATCCGCGAGGGCGCGATGGCGCTCGGCGCGACGAAGTGGCAGACGATCCGCAGGCAGGTGCTCCCGGGCTCGATCGGCGGCATCGCCACCGGCGTCATCCTGGCCCTTTCACGCGCCATCGGGGAGACCGCGCCGCTCATCGTCATCGGGGCCGCGGTGTCCCCGACCTTCAACCCCGACGGGCTCTTCAGTGACTTCACGGCGCTGCCCATCCAGATCTTCGCGTACTCGAAGGATTCCGACTCCTCCTTCATCGCGCTTGCCGCGGCCGCCATCATCGTGCTCATGGTGCTCCTGCTCGCGATGAACTCGATCGCCATATACCTGAGGACCCGCTATGAACAGAAGTGGTGAGATGACCGACCACCAGCGCCAGGGCATCAACACCGGGGGCTCCGCAGCGGCCCATCCGCTGGCGATGCCCGCGCGCGAGCCGAGGGTGATGGCCGAGGCCATCTTCGACGCCACCGGCGTCAACGTCCATTACGGGGAGAAGCTCGCCGTGCGCGACATCTCGCTGCGGATGGGCAAGAACGAGATCACGGCGCTCATCGGCCCTTCAGGCTGCGGGAAGTCCACGTTCCTGCGCTGCCTGAACCGCATGAACGATCTCATCGCGAGCGCGCGCGTGGACGGGGAGATCATCTACCACGGGCAGGATCTCTACGCCCCCGAGATCGACCCCGTGGCGGTGCGCAAGCACGTCGGCATGGTCTTCCAGAAGCCCAACCCCTTCCCGAAGTCGATCTACGACAACATCGCGTTCGGCCCGCGTGTCGTAGGGATGAAGGGCGACATGGACGAGATAGTGGAGAGCGCTCTGAAGCGGGCGGCACTGTGGGACGAGGTGAAGGACCGGCTGAAGACGAACGCCTTCGGCATGTCCGGCGGACAGCAGCAGCGGCTGTGCATCGCCCGGGCCCTGGCGACCTCTCCGGACGTGCTGCTCATGGACGAGCCGTGCTCGGCGCTCGACCCGATCTCGACCGCGCGCATCGAGGATCTGATGCTCGAGCTCAAGGACCAGTACTCGATCGTGATCGTGACCCACAACATGCAGCAGGCCGCGCGCGTGTCCGACCGGACCGCGTTCTTCACGGTCAACATGGCCGACGACGGGCACCGCATCGGCGAGGTGGTGGAGTTCGACGAAACCGACCTCATCTTCTCCAACCCCAAGGACAAGCGCACCGAGGACTACGTCACCGGCAAGTTCGGCTGATGGAGTCCGGGGGAGCGCGAAGCGGAAGGCGGGCTGCGTTGCGGCTGCATTTCCGGCAGGAGCTGGCCGAGCTGGAGGAGCGGGCCCTTGGCGGGATCGACATCGTCGTCGCGTCACTCGACCGGGCGGTCGAGGCGGTCCGCCATCAGGACGTCGAGCTGGCCGCAATGGTCGTCGTCGACGACGACCGCGTCGACGGTCGGTTCCTCGAGGTGCACCAGTCGATCCTGTCGCTGCTTGCGCTGCAGGCCCCCGTCGCGGGCGACCTGCGCGTCGTGGCGGCACTCCTGCACGTCATCAAGCACGTCGAGCGCATGGGCGACCAGTGCGTGAACATCGCCAAGCTCGTCCCGCTGGCCGGCCACGAGCCGCCCACGGACGACGAGATGCTCCAGATGATCGGCCGCATGGGCGAGTTGGCGCGCTCGCAGTCGCTGCAGTGCAAGCAGGCCTTCGCCCTGCGCGACGTGGACCTGGCGGAGGATCTCGTCCGCCAGGACGCGGAGATCAACCGGCTCAACCGCGCGGTGTTCGCCCGCGCGGTGGAGATCGGCACCGACACCGACCGGCGCGAATGGGCGATGCACATGATGCTCATGGCCCGCGCGCTCGAGCGGATCGGCGACAACGCGGTCGACGTCGGCGAGCAGGTCGCCTTCGTCGAGACCGGGCTGTTCCGGGAGTTCTCGGACGCTTCGCACAAGCCGCCGGACTGAAGCCCGAAAGCCTCGATTTTGCGGGCGCGGGTGTGAAGAACCTGTGACCCGTCGGACTCGCTCCTGTAACGGGCGCCGCTCGCGCGCTTATGCTACTGAGAGATGTTGAACGGAATGGACACTCCGCTCCAGATCGCCGTGATCGACAACGACAGCGGCTTCCTGCAGGTCCTGGCCAAGCGCCTGGACGGCCTTGCCTGGCGGTACCGCGTGACCGCTGGGCCGGTTCCGGTGGACGCGCTCGTCGCCATGCGGCTCGACGCGCTCGTCGTCGACCTTTCGGTCATCGGCCACGAGGCGTGGTCCTACCTCGAGTCCGTCGCGGCCAAGCTGCCGGCGCTCGGGATCGTCGTCGTGACCGGCCGTGCCACGGTCGCCCAGCGCGTTCGCGGGCTGCGCCTGGGCGCCGACGACTGGATGACCAAGCCGTGCCATCCCGAGGAGCTCATCGCCCGCATCGAGGCCGTCGTGCGGCGGCGCCGGGTCTCCGAGCCCAGCTGGGTCGCCGAGACCGTGGCGGCCGGGGAGCTCGAGGTCCGCTCGGACCAGTTCCAGGCGTTCGTGGGGGGAGTCTCGGTCGAGCTCACGCGCCGCGAGTTCGAGCTGCTGGCACTGCTCGCCTCCGCGGAGGGCCAGGTTCTTCAGCGCGAGGACATCTACCAGCGCGTCTGGGGCTACGCGATGGCGCACGGCGACCGCTCGGTAGACGTGTTTGTGCGCAAGCTGCGCTCCAAGCTCGAACGCGCCTCGCCCGAGTGGCGCTACATCCACACGCACTTCGGAGTGGGGTACCGCTTCGCGGCGGTGTCGGCCGCGGCGGGCGCGGTGGACGCCACGGTGCCCGGCGTCGTGCCGGCGGACCTGGTCCCGGCACCGGCCGAGCTTGCGGCTCCGCTCCTCACCGGCGTCTAGCTCTGCCGCGTAGGCTCTGCGGCGATGAGGACCGCCCGCAACGTCGCGATCATCCTCGGCCTCGCGGCCCTCGTCTCGTTCGCGCCGGGAGGGGGGACGGCGCGGGACACGGTGTCGAACGTCATCACGGTGATCTTCCTGGGCGGTCTGGGCTTCTTCGGCTACCGGATGTACATGGAGAACCGCGTGATGCTGTTCGACCTACCCGATCAGGTGCGCATGATCCTCTACGGGAGCGTCACCTTGCTGCTGTTCGCCCTGATCGCGACGGGCAAGTTCTGGGACACCGAGGGGCCGGCCATCCTGCTCTGGTTCGCGCTCATCGCCTTCGCGGCCTACGGGTTCGCGACGGTCGTCCGGCGCTGGCGCGAGTACTAGCGGCGGGCCGCACCGGCAGCCGCGTCGCCCCGCGCAGAGTCGGCACAGATCCGCGCGTGAATCGTCACGTCTGCGTCTGGATCCGTCACCCGCGGATCGTGAGTCTCTGGAGCCGTGTCCGTCCGTCTCCGACCACCCTCCGGCCAGGCAGCAGTCGAGCTGGTCGTGCTGCTCCCCCTCGTCTGTCTCGCGCTCGCCGCGGGCTGGCAGGCGGTGCTGGCTGCCCACACGCAGTGGTCGGCGTCGGCGGCGGCGCGAGCCGCGGCTCGCGCCCACGCGCTCGGGGCGGAGATGCTTCCCGCCGCGCGGCGGGCGCTGCCGAGCTCGCTCGACGACCGGATTGAGATCGAGGAGGCGGGCGCGGGCGTCGCGGTGCATCTCACCGTGCCCGCCATCCTGCCGGGGCTCGAGCTCGGGAAGCTGACCGCCCGCGCGACCTTTGCGAGCCAGCGGTGAGGCTTCAGCGAGGGCAGGCATCGGTCGAGCTGGTGGCCCTCCTGCCGGTGCTGGTCGTCGTGGTCGCGGCGGTGGTGCAGGTGCTGGCGGCCGGAACGGCGCGGGAACGCGCGTCGGCGGCGGCCGAGGCCGGGGCTGTCGCGCTGCTGCAGGACACCGATCCGCAGGCGGCGATCGAAGCTGCGCTCGGCGGCTCCGTCGAACGTTCGTCTTTCACGATCGACAGGCGGAAGGTGCGGGTCACGGTGCGCCCCCGGGCGTTCGCTCCGGGGCTGGGAGCGATGCTCGCGGCCACCTCCACGGCAGACGCCGGGGCGCAGGCCGAGCCGGTCGCGCTGACGGTCGTGCGGGGCGGCGACGGCGAGTCCGCGCGACCGCGCGACGACGACCATGCCGCCCGTGACGGGCGCACGAGGTTCCGGCCGTGAACGAGCTCCTGGCCAGGGCGGGTACCGCCTTCCTCGCGCCTGCTCCGCCGCGGGCCGCCCGGCGTGCGCCCGGCCCGCCGCCGGACCTCGTTGTCGTGCTGGCGCCGCCCGGCGATCTCCCAGCGGTGACGGGTGGTATCGCTGCTGCCCTGCGTCGCAGCCATCGCGCGCACGCGGCGCTCGTCTGTTCGGTCGGGCGCGTCCCGCGCGGTCGGCCGGCGGCACAGTCCGCGCGGGCGCTCGCGGGCCGGATGGCGGCGCGTGAGCTCGCCGCCGCAGCCGCGGGCCGCGTCGTTCACGTCGGCCTACCCGCCGACCCGCACAGGGCCGCACGGGACGGTCGGCGCGCGATCAGCTGCGCCGCCGGGTATCCCGCGGTGGTCGCCGCGTCCGGCCGCGCCGAGGGCCTCGACCCGTTCCTTTCCGAGGCCGACCTGCTCGTGCTGGCGCGGCGGCCAGACGCCGACCCGGACCTCGCCGCTCTCGCACTCGGGTCGCTCACTGCTCTGGGACCACCCGTCGCCACCGTGCGCGCGCCGGATGGCACGTTCTTCCGGTGGCTCGGCTCGCTGTCGCTGATAGCCCTGCCGTTCGAACCGGAGCCGGCATGAGGGGCGACCGCGGACAGAGCGCAGTGCTGGTCGTCGGCGCGCTGTTCGGCCTGCTGCTCGGGGCGTTCGTGCTCGGCGCCGTCGCGCAGGGGATCGGCGCCCGCTCGGCGGCACAGCGATCGGCGGACCTCGCCGCGCTCGCCGGCGCACGCGCGATGCTCGACGCGCACCCGCGACTGTTCGAGCCGCCCGTGGTCGACGGGGTCGCCAACGCACGCCATCTGACACGGGAGGCGTATCTGCAGCTCGCCAAGGACGCCGCGCTGGATGTCGTGGCGCGCAACGGTGAGGGCGAGGCCTCGGTGTCGTTTCCCGACGCGGACGAGCTCGCGCCGGTGCGTATCCGCGTCGCGGTCTCCCGTTCGGTGGACGTCGCTCGTGGCAGGGCGCTCGCGACCACCGATGTCGAGGCGACGGCGGAGGCCGAGGTCTCGGCAGGCTCGCTCTACGCGGCCGGTACGGGCGGTGAGTACGCAGGGCCGTTCGCGGTCCGCCAGGGACAGAGGATGCGGCCGGACGTCGCCCTGGCCTTCGACCGCCTCGCCGACGCGGCCGCCGCGGACGGTGTCGCACTGCTCATCTCATCCGCCTGGCGCTCCGACGCCGAGCAGGCGGTCCTGTGGGCCCGCAATCCGGATCCGCGCTGGGTCGCGCCACCGGGCACGTCGCTGCACCGCATGGGCACCGAGCTCGACCTCGGCCCGGCGACCGCCTACGCGTGGCTGGCGGCCCACGCGCCCGGCTTCGGCTTCGTGATGCGCTACCCGTGGGAGCCCTGGCATTGGGGTTACTCCCTCAACGCCGGCTCCTCGTCCCCCGGCCGCACGGGGGCCGACGGTGCGCTCACCGACCACGCCATGGGCCACCCGTCCGTGCCGGGCTTCGTGCCCGCCGAGTACGCGGACGACATCGCGCTGGCCGCACAGCGATGGAACGTGTCGGCGAACCTGCTGGCCGCGCAGCTCTACGCCGAGAGCGGCTTCAACCCGAACGCGGTCAGCGGCGCCGGGGCGCAGGGGATCGCGCAGATGATGCCCTCCACCGCGGCCGGGCTCGGCCTCGCGGATCCGTTCGACGCGCCGACGGCGATCGACGCGCAGGGACATCTGATGCGCGACCTGCTGCGGCAGTTCGGCTCCGTCCCGCTCGCCCTGGCGGCCTACAACGCCGGTCCGACGCCCGTTGCCGCCTGCATGTGCGTGCCTCCCTACGCCGAGACCCAGGCCTACGTCACCGAGGTACTCGGCCTGATGGGGGGCGCCGGCGACCTCAGCGGCGGCGGCCTCGCCGTGCGGCTGGTGAAGTGACATGGCCGCGGTCACGCTCTCGTCCATGGAGGGCTGTTCGCGGGCTTCGACGGCTAGCGGCAGCGCGCGATGCGGCGCGTGTACCGCGGGCCGGGTCCTGCGGCGGTGAGCACGCGGAAGCGCACCCGTCTCGTCCCGCGTGCACGGACGGTGAAGGGCGCGCGGCGATCGAGCCGCGAGCGCTTTTCGATCCCCATGCGCACCCCGCGGATGTCGTCCCGGTGGGGGGAGAAGGTGACGCGCAGCCGGCAGTGTGAGAGCCGGCGCACTCGCGGCTTCGGCGCGACCGCTGCGGGGATCTGGACCTTGCAGACCTGGGCGCGGTGGTCCATGCCGCCGCCTCCGTCGACGCGCTGCACGTCGCAGGACCCGGTCAGGCCGCGGGCGAGGACGTGGTCGAGCGCGCGCGGACCGAGCGGTCCCGCTGGGAGCGCGACGTCGTTGTCGAGGGTCTCCCCGGTCGGATCGAGCTGCGACGGGGCACCGGGGAAGGAGGACAGCTCATCGGTCGAGAGCGCGGCGAAGCGCGCGGGCACGATCGCCTGCATCACGGCGGCGGACTCGCTGTCCTCGCGGTAGAAGTCGACGTTGAGGTCGCCGAGGACCAGCGCGGGACCAGCGTCCGGAAGGCCGTCGTCGAACAGGTCCCGCAGCTGGGCGGCGCGGCACGGGTCGTCACCGGAATCGGGGTGGGCCACCGCAACCGCGATCGGCCAGCCGCGGAAGCGGACCGTGCCGGTCGACACCGTGAACCCGTCGTCGGAGCACGCCTCGAGGACGGGCCGCGTCCGCAGGGCGCCGGTGAGCGTCACCGGGCCGCCGCGCCGGACGCCGATGCAGTCCCATCCGAAGCGCTCGTCGCAGCCCTCGGCGACGTCGTCGCCGAGGAGGCGCACGACCTGGGAAGCGGGCTCGAGCGGCGAGGAGCACAGGTTGCTGGGGACCCCGGAGGGTGCGCGCTCGCACAGCGACGGCGGCAGGACCTCGATCAGTCCCGCCAGGTCCGGGCGCAGCGCGCCGAACGCCGCGGCGGCGCGCGCCTCGACGGGCCGCTGGCAGAGCTTGTAGACCTGATCGGCGCAACCCGGGACGTTGACGTTGCCGACGTTGGCGAGCACGACGGTGATGGTCGCGAGCAGCACCCGCGGCAGCCTAGGCGTGACGCCGCCGTGGCGCCACGTGAGCCGTCCCGACGCTCAGCGGACGTGCACCGCGACGGCCGCGCTGCCGATGCGCAAGGTGTATCGGCCGGGCGCCAGCCCCCGCGTCGCCCTCATTTGGCGGGGGGTGCCACGTGCGTACGTCACCCCCCCGCGGGTGAGCCGCGCCGCCCTCGCGCGGGCCTTCTTGACCTTGCAGCGGACCTTCGCGGGTTTGCCGCCCTTGGCCTTCTTGACCTTGCAGACGACCTTCACGTTGCGACCAGGGGCCCCGGCCGGGCCTGGCGTTCCTGGTTTGCCCTTCGGCCCGGCCGGGCCGGTGGCGCCCGGGGAACCCGCGGGGCCCATGGGACCGATCGGCCCGGAGGGGGGCGTCACGCCGCTGCCCGTGAAGGCCGCCGCGGAAGCGGGGAAGTTGCCGCCGAGGTTCAGCGTGGCGGTGCGAGCGCCGAGGGCCCCGGGGGTGAAGCTGGCCACCACCAGGCAGGAGTCGCCCGGACCGACGGTGCGCGACGTGCAGTCCGTCGCGTCGATTGCGAAGTCGGCGGCGTTCGGCCCCGCGACGGTGGCGGTCGTCATCCGCATGGGGATGCGGCCGCTGGTGCGAACGAGGAGGAGATAGCTCGGGCCCTTGGCGCCGAGCGCCTGATCGCCGAAGGAGACGTCCGGCGCGGAGGCGCCGGAGACGCCTGGAAAGATCTCGGTGGAGGAGAGGAGCCCGTTCGACGAGGAGCCCCCCGTGATGAACGGTCTTCCGTCGCTCAGCAGGCTGACGGAAGCGACCGCGCGGGCAACGTTCATCTCTCCCGACGGCGAGAGGGTGTTCGTCGCCGGATCGTAGATCCGACCGCCCTGCACGAGCTCCGCTCCATCGGCGATGCCGCCCGCGATCAGCACGCGGCCGTCGGGGAGCGGCGCCGCCGTCTCGTACACGACCGCGTAGGGCAGCGCCGGGCCGGCGGTCCACGCGTTCGTCGCAGGGTCGTACACACTCGTCGCGCTGTTGCCGAACGCACCGTTCGGCCCGTTCCCGCCGGTCATCAGCACCTTCCCGCCGGCCATCCGCGTGAGGTTCAACAGGCCCGCCGCCCCGCTGGTCGGTGTGCCGGCGGCCGTCCACACGCCGTTGGCGGGGGTGTATCGCTCGGCACTGGCGCCCAGACTCGCCAGCACCGACCCGTCGTCGAGCAGCACCAGCGCCAGGTCGTGGTTGTTCGGGGCCAGCTGGTTGCCGGTCGGGCTCCAGGTGCCCGCCGCCGGGTCGTAGAGCTCGGCGGTGGCGCCGACCGCACCCCCGGCGGCCAGCACCTTCCCGCCCGGCAGCAGAACGAGGCTCAGACCCGTGCGACCGACCGCCATGCTGCCCGTCGGGCTCCACGTCCCCGTCGCAGGGTCGTAGATCTCCGCGGAGTTGCGTGAAGCCTGGGCGTTGCCGCCCGCGACGAGCACCCGTCCGTCGGTGAGGCGCACCGCCGCCGCGTATCCCCGCGGGACCGTGAGCGCGGCCGTCGCCGTCCACGCGTCCGTCGCCGGGTTGTAGACCTCGGCCGTGCTGAACTCGGTTCCCTGGCTGTTCGCCCCGCCTGCCACGAGCACGCGACCGTCCGCGAGGGTGGTCTGCACGTGGAAGTACCGCGTTGTGCCCATCACACCGCCGGGGCCGAAGGTCACCTCGGCCGCGGCAGGGGCGGCACCCAGCAGCGATGCGGCGAGCAACAGCGCCGCGACGAGAAGTCGAGGTGACACGGAGGAACCCCCTGTGGTGGACGGACGGAAGACGGCGTCAGCGGACATGGACCACGATCCGGGTCGCGCCGAGGTGCAGGACGTAGCGGCCGCGCCCGAGGGCGCGCACCGCCCTGAGCCGGCGGACGGTGCCACGCGCGTAGACGACGCCCCCGCGCGTGAGGCGTGCGCGCCGCGCGAGCGCACCCTTGACCTGGCAGCGGACGAGTCGCCGCTTGGCCCGCGGGACCTTGCAGGTCACCCTGGAGCCCCGGCCGGATGACCCCGTCGGTCCGGAGGGGCCCGCGGGGCCCAGCGATCCGCCGCCGCCGGCGTCGCCCGGGGCGCCTGCCGCGCCGGGCGGGCCGGCGGGCACCGGGCCGTCCCCGGCTCCCGTCAGCGTCGCCGACGTGGCGGCGACGTTGCCGGCGAGGGTGAGCGTCGCGGTCCGCGGACCGGCAGCACCCGGGGTGAACGTGACGAGCACGAGACAGGCGTCGCCCTCCGCGACCGACCGGCCCAGGCAGTCCTTCGCGTCGACCGCGAAGTCGGCGGCGTCGGCGCCCGCGACCGTCGCTCCGCCCACGCGGAGGCCGACCGAGCCGCGGTTGCGAACCGGGATGGCGATCGTGCGCCCCGCCGAGCCAGGCGGCCGGCTGCCGAACCAGACGTCGGGAACGGACGCCGTGGCAACGCCCGGATAGACCTCGGTCGACCCCTGGGGGAGCAGCTCGCCCCGGCCGCCGATCACGATCAGCCTGTTGCCCGGGAGCGCGGCGACGGTCGCGAACGCCCGTCCGACGTTCATCTCTCCAAGGTCCGTGAAGGTGTTCGCGGCGGGGTCGTAGCGCCACGCGAGTCGCAGCGGCGCACGGCTGTCGGTGATGCCACCCGCAAAGAAGACGTCTCCGCCGGCGCGTGCCAGCGCGAGGTGGCCGCCGACGGTCGACGGCAGCGGTGCCGCCGCGGTCCACGAGTTCGCGGTCGGGTCGTACAGGCTCGTGCTCGCATAGTGGACCGGAGGCCCGATCTCTCCGCCGACGAACGCGCCTGCGTCCGTGCCGCCGGCGAGCAGCAGCCGTCCGTCGGCCAGCCGGGTGAGCGTCATCGCGTGATTGCCGCCGCCCGTGGGCGTGCCCGCCGAGCTCCAGACGCCCGTCGCCGGGTCGTAGCGCTCCGCGGAGCGGTCGCTCGTGATCACGACCGAGCCGTCGGTGAGCTGCGCCCACGCGAACTCAAAACGGGCCACCGCGAGCGCTCCCGTGGGACTCCAGGTGCCCGTGACGGGGTCGTAGAGCTCGGCGCCCGTGCCGTTCCCGGGCCCCCCGCCGGCGGCGAGGACCTTGCCGCCGGGAAGGACCGCCAGGGCCAGCTCGTAGCGCGACTGCGCCATGGAGCCGGTCGGGGTCCACGCTCCCGTCACCGGGTCGTAGAGCTCGGCCGTCGCCCCGGCCGCGTCGCCCGCGCCGCCGGTGACGAGGACCTTCCCGTCCCCGAGCAGCACCGCCGTGTTGCGGTAGCGACCAGTCGCCATCGAGCCGGTCGCCGACCAGCTGTTCGTCGCCGGGTCGTAGAGCTCAGCGGAGGCGAGCAGGTGGCCGTCGCGGCCCTGGCCCCCGGCGACGAGGATCCGCCCGCCGGGCAGCGTCACCTGGCTGGGAGCCAGGCGGGAGACTGTCATCGGAGCGCCCTCGTTGAAGGTGATCTCCGCCGCTGCGGGCGTTGCGCCGCACAGGACACCGACCAGCACCAGCGCCACGACCAGTGGCCGAGGTGACACGAACTTGCACCCCCTGGGATCGGCCGGTTCGGCTCCGTTCGGCCCCGCGGCCGAAGCGCGAGGATGTCAGCGCGCTGACGCAAAGTCAAGCTGCCGGGCGGGTAGTCCGGCGACATGCCACCAGCAGGAGTCAAGAAGGGCTCGAAGGACGCCCGCAAGTACGCGAAGATCAAGGAGTCGGTCGAGGATCAGGGCCGCTCGGAGGACACCGCGGAGGAGATCGCCGCCCGGACGGTCAACAAAGACCGCGCCCGGGCCGGGAAGACCGAGACCGCCTCGAAGTCCTCGACCCGGGATCCCAAGTCCTCCAGCCAGCGCGGCGGCGAGCGATCGGGCACGGCCAAGCGGAAGGGCCGGACCAAGGACCAGCTCTACAACGAGGCCAAGCAGGCCGGCATCGAGGGCCGCTCGTCCATGAACAAGGAGCAGCTGCGGCGGGCGGTGGACGCGCAGGGGTGAGCGCTCCGGCCGCCGCTCCCAGACCTAGCCTGGGAGGGGTGGCCGACGTCGCCGAGCAGCGCCGCTCGCTCCCGGATCAACCGGGCGTCTACCTGTTCCGCAACGCCCAGGGCAAGGTCGTCTACGTCGGCAAGGCGAAGTCGATCCGCAAGCGCGTGGCGAGCCACTTCTCCAATCCGACCACCTACGGCTCGACCAACCTCCCTCGGGAGGTCGACCACATCGAGTACCTCGTCGTCCAGACGGAGACGGAGGCGCTGCTCACCGAGCAGAACTTCATCAAGCAGTACAAGCCGCGCTTCAACATCCGCCTGCGCGACGACAAGTCCTATCCGTACATCGCGATCAGCCTCGACGAGGACTTCCCTCGCGTCTACTTCACGCGCGAGCGCCACCGGCGCGACCGCGTCTACTTCGGGCCCTACTCGAGCGCGAAGCGCGTGCGTCACACGCTCGACCTCCTCGGCAAGGTCTTTCTCTATCGCTCATGCGAGGGGCCGACGCCCGGCCGCCACTCGGGCTCGCCGTGCCTGGACTACTACATCAAGCGCTGCGGGGCACCCTGCGTCGGATACGTCTCCAAGGAGCAGTACCGCGAGTCCATCGATGGCGTGATCGCCTTCCTGAGCGGCCGCTTCAAGGAGATCGAGCGCGACCTCGAGCGGCGGATGTACTTCCACGCCGGAGAGCAGGACTTCGAGCAGGCGACCGTGGAGCGCAACCGGCTGCAGGCGATCCGCGCGCTGCTCGAGCGCCAGCGCGTCTCCGACGCGACCACGGGCAGCATGGACGCGGTCGCGGTCGCCGTCGAGGGCACCGAGGCCAACGCACAGGTCTTCCAGGTCCGCGACGGCGTGCTCTCCGACCGCCAGTCCTTCTACCTCATCAACGAGGCGGGCCACGACGTCGCGCGAGCGACGGAGGAGTTCCTGCTGCAGTACTACGCGGGCGCGCTGTCCATCCCGCACCTGATCGTCGTCCAAGGCGCGGTCGCGGAGGGCTCGGCGCTCGACGTGTTGGCGGAGATCCTCGGCGAGCGCCGCGGCGGCCGCGTCGAGATCCGCGCCGCCGAGCGCGGGGCGAAGCGCCGGATGCTCGAGCTGGCCGAGCGCAACGCGCGCCTCGCGCTCGACCAGGACAAGCTGAAGTCCGAGCGGCGCCGCCAGCAGCGCGTCGAGGCGCTCGACGGGCTGCAGTCCGCGCTCGGCCTGGACGCCCTGCCCGTGCGCATCGAGTGCTTCGACATCTCGAACCTGATGGGGACCCATCCCGTCGCCTCGATGGTGGTCTTCGAGGGCGGCGCACCGAAGAAATCCGACTACCGGCGCTTCCGCGTGCGCGATCTCCCGCCGGGCCAGTCGGACGACTTCGCCGCGATGGGGGAGGTTCTGCGCCGCCGCGCTGCGCAGTTCGCCAAGCAGCGCGAGCTCTCGCCCTACGACAAGGATCGCGATGCCAGCTTCGCTGCGCTTCCCAACGTGGTGGTCATCGACGGCGGGAAGGGGCAGCTGTCGGCGGGCGTCGAGGCGCTGACGGACCTGCGCGAGCGCGGTGTCGTCGTCATCTCCCTCGCCAAGCGCATCGAGGAGGTCTTCCTCCCCGACGTCGCCGCGCCGCTGCTGCTCGGCCACGACACCCCGGAGCTGCAGCTGCTGCAGCGGGTGCGCGACGAGGCGCACCGCTTTGCGATCACCCACCACCGGACGCGCCGCGACGCCGCCATGACCGAGTCCATCCTCGACGGGCTACCCGGCGTCGGGCCGACGCGCAAGCGCGCACTGCTCAAGCACTTCGGGTCGCCCGAAGCGGTACTCGGCGCACCGCGGGAGGATCTCGAGCGGGTTCCGGGTGTTCCGGCCAAGATCGGCCGGGACCTCTATGCCCATCTGAACAAGACCGGCAGGTAAACCGCCGGTGCAGGCGGGAGACTGCATCCGGTGAGCGACGAGCCCGACGAGCCGAGCCGCTCCCGCTTCCGAGACCTCGTGGTGATCTCGGGGTTCTCCGGAGCGGGCAAGACCACGGCGATGAACGTCTTCGAGGACGCGGGGTACTTCTGCGTCGACAACCTGCCGGCGGACATGATCCTCTCGCTGGCGGATCTCTTCCGTCATCCGGGCTCGAGCGTCGAGCGCGCCGCTGTCGTGTCCGACCTGCGCGGGGGGACCTACTTCGAGCGCCTCGCCGCCGTGCTCGACGAGCTCGACGACGCCGGTATCCAGCACCGGGTGCTCTTCCTCACCGCGGAGGAGGAGGCGCTCATCACCCGCTACAAGGAGACGCGGCGCCGGCACCCGCTGGCGGCTCGGCTCGGCACGGTGGTGGACGGCGTGCGCCGCGAGGCGGAGCTGCTCGGGCCCGTCCGCGAGCGGGCGGACACGATCGTCGACACGACCGGCATGAGTCCCACGGCGCTGCGCCGCAAGGTGGCGGCGGAGATGCTCGACTCGACGCAGCCCGGCCGGCTCGCCGTGACGCTGATGTCGTTCGGCTTCAAGCACGGGCCTGCGCGTGACGCCGACCTGCTGCTCGACGTGCGCTTTCTGCCCAACCCGCACTACGAGACCGACTTGCGGCCGCTGACCGGGTTCGACGATCGCGTCGTCGAGTACGTGGGCCGGGACGGCCGCCTCGACGACTTCTACGGGCACGTCGTCCCGCTGCTGGAGTTCCTGCTGCCCCAGTACGTGACGGAGGGCAAGGCACACCTCTCGGTGGCCATCGGGTGCACGGGCGGCCGTCACCGTTCCGTGGCCATCGTCGAAGCGCTGGCGCGCCAGTTCGCGGAGGACAGCCGGCTCGTGGTCACCGTGCAGCACCGCGACGTTGAGCGCGCGAACACGCGGTCAAGCGCCTAAGTAGGCCCTCACCCGCCGCGCGAAGGCGCCGGCCTTCTCGGCGTAGAGCTTCTCGCCGAGCGTGAAGGCCCGCGTCTGCAGCTCCGATCGCAGCGCGTGGCAGAGCGCGACGAAGGCGGGCCCGTCGACGGAGACCGGCCACGACTGTTGCTCGATGCGCTCGGCCAGGACGCCGAGGTCGTGATCGTCCCCGAGCAGGTCCGCGAGCGCGTGCGCCTCATCGCCCAGCACCTCCCACATCGGCGGCCACGACTGCTCGAGCAGCTTCGCGTGGTACCAGAGGTCCTTGACGCGCTTGCGCCACTCGTGCAGAGCGTCGACCGTCGGGTCGGGCCGCGCGGCGGCGAACTCGTCGCGACCACGGGCGTAGGCGACCGTGACCCCCTCGGCGAGCGCGGCTCGATCGACGTCAGCGAGCGGCCAGTGCTTGACGTCGGCCAGCTGGGCCTGCAGCGCGGCCACGACCTCGTCGGAGATCGCGGCCTCCGCGGCGGCGCGAGAGGTCTGCGCCTGCGAGACGAACCGACGTTTGACGGTGGCGAAGCCGCGGGCGGGCAGGTGGCCGGCAAAGCGGGCCTGGAGCACCTCGACCGTCTCGACCATGACGTCGGCATCACGCACGTCGGCCAGCCCGGCCGCGATCTCGCGGAGGGCATCGTTTGTCCGACGACGCGCCTGGGCGTCCATCCCGGCGCGCGAGAGGCGCAGCAGCGACCGCGTCTTCTTGAGGTCCTTGCGTGCCTCGTGCACCGCCGTGACGGGGTCGGTGACGCGCTCCTCGCGCAGGTTGCGCACCGCGTCGGCGAGCTGCTCGGCGGCGACGGCGCGCAGCGCGTCTGGGACGGCCTCCTCCGTGAGATCGAGCTGGTAGGGCACGGGTGCTGCGCAAGCTACCCGGAATCCGCACGCGTCCGGCCGCTACCGGATCACGGCGTTCACGCCGAAGAAACCCATGACGGGCGCTCCATCGGCGAGACTCGGCCTTCCCCGCGACCATGGAGTGACCTTGCGTAGCCGCCTTCTTTTGACCCTGACCGCCGCTGCCGCGTGCTTTTCGTTCGGCGACGCGGTGGCCGCCCAGGCGGCACCCGGCGTCGCCAGGACCGGACCGACCACGACCGTTCCCCCGTACGTGCTGCCCGTGGCCGACGACGTCACGGTCACCTCGCTGCTGACCGTGCTCGACCAGCCCGCGGGCAACGGCTACAGGATGGTCGGCACGCCGGATGGTCTCGGCGTGAAGACGGCGGGCAGCAAGTTCGAGGTCTACATGGGCCACGAGATCAACTCGGTCTCCGGGAAGGTGCGCGCCCACGGCCAGCGGGGCGCCTTCGTGGCCGACTACCTGATCGACCGGTCCACGCTGGCCGTCGACAGCGGCCGGGACCTGATCGGATCGCCGGCCGACCTCACCTACTACGACTACCCCACCGGCGTCTTCGGCCCCAACCCGTCGGCTGCGGGCGGCGGCTTCCTGGCTCAGGGGGCGGCCTTCAACCGATTCTGCTCCTCGACGCTGACCGATCCCGGGCAGATGTTCAATCCGCTGACGGGCAGAGGCTCGGCGCAGCAGATCTACTTCGGCACCGAGGAAGCCCCGACCGAGGGGCGTGCCTTCGGCGTGCTCGCCGACGGTACGACGCAGCAGCTCCCGCGCCTGGGCCTGTTCTCCTGGGAGAACGCGGTACCGGCCCGCAACCTGTCCGACACGACCCTGGTTCAGGGTCAGGAGGACTCGGCTTCGGCGCAGATCTGGGCTTACGTCGGGACGAAGACGACCACCGGCAACGAGTTCAGCAAGGCCGGCCTGCTCAACGGCACCAACTACGTCGTCGACCTCCTCGACGAGACGGTCGACAACAACCAGGGGTTCCGCGACGTCTACGGCAAGGGCGTCCCGGTGCCGTTCGATCTCGACACGGTGAACTTCAACCAGCCGGGATCGGCACAGAACTCCGAAGCGTTCGCCAAGGGCATCACGCTGAGCCGAATCGAGGACGGCCACTGGGACCCGTCGAACCCGCGCGACTTCTACTTCGCGACCACCGAGGGCGGGCCGACGACACCCGAGCCTGGCACCCCGGTCGACGACACCCGCGACGGTGGCGGCCTGTGGCGTCTGCGCTACCGGGACATCGAGAACCCGACGAAGGGCGGAACGCTCACCCTCCTGCTCGACGGCTCGGAGGCCCCGTACCTCGACAAGCCCGACAACCTGACCATCGACCGCTACGGCAACATCCTCATCCAGGAGGATCCGGGCGGGAACCCGTCGCTGGCGCGCATCGTGGCCTACGACATCGGCACGGGCCGCCGCGGCGTCGTCGCGCGATTCGACCCGGCGAAGTTCACGACGGGCGCACCTGGGTTCCTCACGGCGGACGAGGAGTCGTCGGGGATCGTCGACCTCGAGGACGTGCTCGGCCGCGGCCAGTTCCTCTTCGACGCCCAGGTCCACGGTTCGCTCGGCCCGGGGCTGGACCCGACGGGCGAGTTCGTCGAGCGGGGCCAGTTGCTGCACCTCAAGATCGCCGACTTCGAGCAGGTCTACTCGGGCCGCTCGACCCAGGGGCCCACAGGTCCGATGGGCCCGTCGGGTCCGACAGGTCCCTCCGGCCCGGCGGGGCCCACGGGTGACGGCGGCCCTGCCGGTCCTACCGGTCCGGCCGGGGACAACGGTCCGACCGGTCCCGCTGGCCCTGCCGGTCCCGCTGGTCCAGCCGGTCCCGCTGGTCCCGCTGGTCCCGCCGGCCCTGCCGGGAACGACGGTCCTGCCGGTCCCGCCGGACCCCGGACCTGCCGGACCTGCCGGTCACGATGGTCCCGCGGGTCCACAGGGCCCGCCCGGACCCAACGGCGCGAACGGCGCGAACGGGCAGAACGGGCAGAACGGGCCCGTGGGACCCACCGGCCCCGCGGGTCCCGCAGGTCCCGCCGGCGACCCCGGCGGCAACGGCGCCCAGGGGGAACCGGGAGCCGACGGCGCGGCGCGCGCCGGACCGCAGGGCCCCGCCGGTCGCGACGCCATCGTGAACTGCAAGCGCAAGCGCGCGAGCAAGCGCAAGATCATCTGCAAGGTCAGATTCGTCAAGGGCTCGGCACGGCTGGTTCGCAACGGGCGGACGGTCGCCAGCGCGAGGGTGATCAGAGGCAAGGTGACTTCCGCGCGAGCCGGGCACTCGAGCGGGGCGCCTACAAGGTTGTCGCCGGCAAGCGGAAGTCGCGGATCCGCGTGCGCGCGATCTGATGGCGACCGCACTCTTCGTGTGCCTGCACAATGCCGGTCGCTCCCAGATGAGCGCGGCGCTCTTCGAGCAGGTTGCCGCCGGCCGCCACCGGGCGCTCTCGGCGGGCACCACGCCGGGACAGCGCGTGCACCCCGAGGTCGTCGAGGCGATGGGTGAGATCGGCATCGACCTGAGCGACCGCGTCCCGCGGGCGCTCACGCGCGAGATTGCCGAGCAGGCCGACGTCGTCGTGACCATGGGCTGCGGCGACGCGTGCCCGATCCTCCCGGGGAAGCGCTACCTCGATTGGGCGCTGAGCGACCCGAAGGGCCGTCCGCTCGACGAGGTGCGCGCCACCCGCGACGACATCGCGCGCCGGGTCACCGCCCTGGTCCGCGAGCTCGACGCGAGCCCACCTGCAAGGCTTGACGCGTGATCGACCACATCGGCTTCGAGGTTCGGGATCTGACGGTCTCCGGTCCGTTCTATGACGCGATCTTCTTCGCGCTCGGAGCGCGGCGCCTGCACGAGTCGCCGCACGCAATCGCCTACGGCAAGGTCGAACCCCGCTTCTGGCTGTCCGCGCGCAACCTCCCGGCCCCGGCCTACGGGCACGTGGCGCTCGCCGCGTACGGCAAGGCCGCCGTCGACGCCGCGCACGCGGCCGGCCTGCGGGCCGGCGGCACCGACGACGGCGCCCCGGGCCCGCGTCCCCAGTACGGGGCGAGCACCTACGCGGGATATCTCCGCGACCCCGACGGCCTGCGTGTGGAGATCGTCGCCGCATCCTGACGGGTAGGGTCAGGACCCTCCCCCGTACTCGAAACCAGGAGCACCCTGAGACCATGGCCGTACGCGTCGGCATCAACGGCTTCGGCCGCATCGGACGGAACCTCTTCCGAGCCGCCAAGGCGGCAAAGGCTGACATCGACTTCGTCGCTGTCAACGACCTGACGGACGCGAAGACGCTTGCTCACCTCCTCAAGTACGACTCGATCCTGGGTCCGTACCCGGGCACGGTCGAGGTCGACGGCGACAACCTCGTGGTCGACGGGGACACGCTGCGCGTCCTGGCCGAGCGCGACCCGGCGAACCTGCCGTGGGCCGACCTCGGCGCCGAGGTCGTGATCGAGTCCACCGGCTTCTTCACCAAGCGCGCGGACGCCGCCAAGCACCTGGACGCCGGAGCCAAGAAGGTCGTCATCTCCGCACCGGCAACGGAGCCCGACGTGACGGTGGTGCTCGGCGTCAACTTCGAGTCCGACTACGACAAGGACTCCCATCACGTCATCTCGAACGCATCCTGCACGACGAACTGCCTCGCGCCGTTCGCCAAGGTCATCAACGACACGGTCGGCATCAAGCACGGCCTGATGACGACGATCCACGCCTACACGGCCGATCAGCGTCTGCAGGACATGCCGCACTCCGACCTGCGCCGCGCCCGGGCCGCGGCGCTGAACCTGATCCCCGCCTCTACCGGCGCGGCCAAGGCCGTCGGCCTCGTGCTGCCCGAGCTCAACGGGAAGTTGTCGGGCTTCGCGGTGCGTGCTCCCGTTCCCACGGGGTCAGTCGTCGATCTCACCTTCGAGGCCGAGCGGGAGACCTCCGCCGAGGAGATCAACGCCGCCATGAAGGCGGCGGCGGAGGGACCGCTGCAGGGCATCCTCGAGTACACGGAGGATCCCATCGTCTCCTCGGACATCGTCGGCAACCCGCACTCGTCGATCTTCGATGCGCAGCTGACGGTCGCCATCGACGGCACCATGGTCAAGGCGGTCTCCTGGTACGACAATGAGTGGGGCTACTCCAACCGCTGCGTCGATCTCGTCCAGAAGCTTCTCTAAGTGAGGACGCTGGACGACCTCGGCGACGTCGAGGGCAAGCGCATCGTCGTCCGTGTGGACTTCAACGTCCCGCTCGACGACGACGGTCAGATCACCGATGACGCGCGCATCCGCGCCGCGCTGCCCACCCTGCACGAGCTGCGGGGCAAGGGCGCGCGGCTCGTGCTGCTGTCGCACCTGGGCCGGCCGAAGGGCGCCGATCCCGCGCTCTCGCTGCGCCCGGTCGCCGACCGGCTGTCCGAGCTGCTCGCAGAGGGTCCCGTGGCCTTCGACGACCCCGACGCCACGGCTGATGTGGTGCTGATGGAGAACGTCCGCTTCCATGAGGGGGAGACGGCCAACGACAGCGAGCTGGCGGCGCGCTACGCGGCGCTGGGCGACATCTATGTCAACGACGCCTTCGGATCCGCCCATCGCGCCCACGCTTCCACCGAGGCGATCGCCCATCTGCTGCCGCATGCGGCCGGCCGGCTGCTCCAGCGCGAGGTGGAGACCCTCACCGGCATCCTCGCCGACCCGCAGCGCCCCCTCGTCGCGATTGTCGGCGGTGCCAAGGTGACGGACAAGATCGGCGTCATCGACGCCTTCCTCGAGCGCGCCGACAGCGTGCTGATCGGCGGCGCGATGTGCTTCCCGTTCTTCAAGGCCCAGGGGCACGAGGTCGGCGACTCGCTGTGCGAGCAGGAGGGCATCGAGCCGGCGCAGAAGGCGCTCGAGCAGGGCGGCGACACGCTGCGGCTGCCGGTGGACCTCGTACTTGGCCGGGCGTTCTCAGCCGACACTGAGACCCGCACCGCGCAGACCGACGTCCCCGACGGATGGATGGGGCTCGACGTGGGTCCGGAGACCGCGAAGGCCTATGCCGAGATCATCGCCGGGGCCGGCACGGTCTTCTGGAACGGCCCCATGGGCGCCTTCGAGCTCGAGCCGTTCGCGGCCGGGACGCGTGCGGTGGCCCAGGCCGTCGCCGACGCTCCCGGGACGACCGTGGTCGGCGGGGGCGACTCGGCCGCCGCCATCGCGCGCTTCGGCCTCGCCGAACGGGTAGACCACATGTCCACGGGCGGCGGCGCGTCGCTCGAACTGATCGAGGGCAAGGCCCTCCCCGGAGTGGAGGCACTCGCGTGAGTCGTACCCCGTTCGTCGCCGGCAACTGGAAGATGCACAAGACCGTGGAGGAGGCCGAGGCCTTCATCGCCGGCCTGCTGCCGCGGATCTCGAGCGTCGACGGTGCCGACGTCGCGATCTGCCCGCCCTTCACGGCGCTCGACGCGATGGTCAACTCCGCGCGTGGTTCCCGCGTCGAGGTGTACGCGCAGACCATGCACGAGGAGGCCTCCGGCGCCTACACCGGTGAGGTCAGCGCCCCGATGCTCTCCGAGCTCGACGTCAACGGCGTGCTGCTCGGCCACTCGGAGCGGCGGATGTACTTCAACGAGACGGACATCGCCCTGCAGGCCAAGGTGACCGCGGCACTCGACGCCGGCCTCGCGCCGATGCTGTGCGTCGGGGAGACCGAGGAGGAGCGCGAGAGCGGCGACACCGAACGCAAGCTGCGCCACCAGGTCCTCGAGGCGCTCGAGAAGGTGCCGACGGATCGCCTCGCCGATCTCGCCATCGCCTACGAGCCGATCTGGGCGATCGGCACCGGCCAGGTGGCCACGCCGGAGATCGCCCAGGACGCCTGCGCCTTCGTGCGCGCGCTCGTCGCGCACTTCGACAAGGCGGCCAGCGAACAGATCCGCGTCCTCTACGGAGGCTCGGTCAAGCCCGCCAACGCGGCGGAGCTGATGGCCCAGGCCGACATCGACGGGTTCCTCGTCGGCGGCGCGTCGCTCGAACCGGAGTCCTTCGCCGCGATCGTCGAGGCCGCGGCCGGCTAGATGGCGCCGCCCGTCGCCCTCGTGATCCTCGACGGGTTCGGCCTCGCCGAGCCCGGCCCGGGCAACGCCGTCGAACTGGCGGAGACGCCGGTCTTCGACGAGATCTCCGCGACGTACGGCATGACCACCCTGACCGCGTGCGGCGAGGCCGTCGGCCTGCCGCCCGGCCAGATGGGCAACTCGGAGGTCGGACACCTCAACCTCGGGGCGGGCGCCGTGGTCAAACAGGACCTGGCCCGCATCGACGAGGCGGTCCAGGACGGTTCGCTGGCGTCGAACGAGGTGCTCGCGACGCTGCTCGACGGAGCGGAGCGCCTGCATCTGATCGGCCTCGCCTCAGACGGCGGCGTGCACTCGTCACACCGGCACCTCGAGGCGTTGATCGCGATCACCAAGGATGTGCCGGAGGTCATCGTGCACGCCTTCACCGACGGCCGCGACGTCTCCCCGTCCCAGGCGGGTGACTTCCTGGAGCAGGTCGCAGGGTGGTGCGAGGCGGCCGGGAACGCCCGGATCGGCTCCGTGATCGGCCGGTACTGGGCGATGGACCGCGACGGGCGCTGGGACCGGATCGAGAAGGCCGTCGGGCTGCTGCGCGACGGGAAGGCCGAGCATCACGCGGACTCGGCTGCCGAAGCCGCCCGCGAGGCCTACGGCCGCGACGAGACGGACGAGTTCATCGAGCCCACCGACGGTGGGGGAGGGCGACAACCGCATCCATCCCGAGGACCGTGTGCTCGCCTTCAACTTCCGGCCGGACCGGATGCGCGAGCTCACGGAGAAGCTCGATCACGCGCCGGAGCGCTACGCGACGATGAGCGAGTACGTGGAGGACTGGCCCTACCCGGTGCTGTTTCCTCCGCGGCGGCCGGACGTGACCCTCGCCAGGGTGGTTTCCGAAGCCGGTTTGCGGCAGCTGCACGTCGCCGAGACGGAGAAGTACCCCCACGTCACGTACTTCTTCAACGGCGGGGAGGAACAGCCCTACGAAGGGGAGACCCGGGAGCTCGTGCCCTCGCCGCGGGACGTCAGGACCTACGACGAGAAGCCCGAGATGAGCGCCTACGAGGCGACGGAGGCCTTCGAGACGCACTGGCGCGACGACGAGCCGGCCTTCGCCATCATCAACTTCGCCAACCCCGACATGGTCGGCCACACCGGCGTCATCCCGGCCGCGGTGCGGGCGGTGGAGGCCGTCGACGAGTGTCTCGGGCGGGTGCTGACGGCGGTGCGCGACCGCGGCGGTGTCGCCGTCGTGACCGCCGACCACGGCAACTGCGACGAGATGCTCGAGGCGGACGGCTCGCCGGACACCGCCCACTCGCTCAACCCCGTGCCCTTCGTGGTGACCAAGGCAGGTGTGCGCCTCGACGGACCGGGCATCCTCGCCGATGTGGCGCCGACGATCCTGGCGCTGATGGAATTGGAGAAGCCGGAGGCGATGAGCGGCCGCTCGCTGCTCGCTGACTAGGAGGCAGAGGGAGATGGGCAAGATGACGAAGTACGAACCGGGGACGTTCTCCTGGGTCGACCTGGCCACGAGCGACCTCGACGGCGCCAAGGACTTCTACGGAAAGCTCTTCGGGTGGGACTTCGACGACCGCTCGGTCGGCGAGGACGGCGGTGAGACCTACTCCATGGCCGCCGCCGAGGGCAGCGTCGTCGCCGGCGCATGGCAGGCCGACGGCCCGTCGCGCTGGAACTCCTACATCACCGTCGAGTCCGCCTCCGATGCGGCCGAGAAGGCCGAGCAGGCCGGAGCGAAGGTGCAGGCCCCGGCGTTCGACGTCATGGAGGACGGGCGGATGGCGGTCATCCAGGACCCGAGCGGCGCCGTCGTCTCGCTCTGGGAGCCCAAGGGGCACGCGGGCGCCGAGCTGGTCACCGCGCACGGCGCGCTGACCTGGAACGACCTGGAGACCCACGACGTCCCGAAGGCGATCGAGTTCTACTGCGAGGTCTTCGGCTGGGAGGTGGCGCCGGTCGACGAGGACGCCGGGAACGAGCGCGTCGTGATCCGCAACGGGGAGCGGCTCAACGGTGGCATGGCCAAGCTGCCCGAGTCCGCCGGGAAGGGGGTGCCGCCGCACTGGCTGCCCTACTTCGGGGTCAGCGACATCGACGCCGCGGCGCAGACCGTGGCCGACGCCGGGGGTGAGGTCATGGCCGGCCCGATGGACATTCCCGCCGGGAAGCTCGCGGTGGCCGCCGATCCGCAGGGCGCGGTCTTCGGCCTCTTCAGCGGGGATCTCGACGACTGAAGGGAGCGGCCGGTGAGCGGGCGAGCGCCACGTCCGTTGCCGACGCAACTAGACTGAAGGGCGCATGGCCGTTCACGACATCGCGACGCCGACCGAGGCGGAACTCGCCGTCTGGAAGGGCTTCGTGCGGGTCCACGCCGCCATGCGCAAGGAGCTCGACGCGCAGCTCGAGAGCGAGCATGGCCTCTCGCTGACGTCCTACGAGGTGCTGGGTGCGCTCCACTGCACGCCGGACGGGATGCTGCGGATGGCCGACCTCGCCGAGCACGTGCAGCTGTCGCGCTCGGGCATGACGCGGCTCGTCGACCGTCTCGAGCGACAGGGGTGGCTCACGCGCTGCTCGTGCAAAGATGACGCCCGAGGCTGTTTTGCCTGCCTGTCCCCGGCGGGCTCCGAAGTGGTGCGCCAGGCGCGACCAACGCATCTGCGCCTTGTGCGCGAACGCTTCCTGCGCCATCTCGGTGAG
Source organism: uncultured Solirubrobacteraceae bacterium (assembly GCA_963781415.1). GTDB lineage: Bacteria > Actinomycetota > Thermoleophilia > Solirubrobacterales > Solirubrobacteraceae > DATLGB01. The sequence goes on along the minus strand of CAWAFT010000002.1, from coordinate 491,626 downwards.
GACGACCTCGCCCGGCTCGGGTCGCTTTTCACCGCGATGCTCGCCGACGAAAAAACTTGACAAGATCCCACTGAGGTTTTCTATAATGGTGCTCACCTGAGTACAACCGCCGACCAAGGAGGCACCAAGATGACCATCGTCCGCTGGGAGCCCCTCCGTGAGCTCTCCACTCTGCAGTCCGAGATGAACCGTCTCTTCAGCACCATGTTCGACGAGACCCCCGCGAACGGGAACGGCAACGGCACCCGGCGCTGGATCCCGTCGATGGACCTCGTGGAGTCGACCGACGACTACGTCCTGCGGGCCGACCTGCCGGGCGTGGGTCAGGACGACGTCCAGATCGAGGTCGAGAACGACGTGCTCACCATCTCCGGTGAGCGCAAGGCCGAGCACCACGACTCGACTGACGGCTTCGTCCGCCTCGAGCGCTCCTTCGGGACGTTCTCGCGCTCGCTGACCCTGCCCAAGGGCGTCGACGCCGAGGCCGTGACCGCCGCTTTCGCGGACGGCGTGCTCGAGCTGCGCATCCCCAAGCCGGAGCAGGCCAAGCCGCGCCGGATCAACATCGCGGTCGGCGACCGCCCTCAGACGCTCGAGGCCGCCGCGGCCTGATGGGCCGTTCGCGGGGGAGGACGCTGCGCCTCCCCCGTAGGCTGCGCGCGCGTGGCCTTTGACATCCATGCGCGCGAGGGCGCCGCGCGAGCCGGCACGCTGCGACTCGCGCACGGCGCTGTGCGCACGCCGGCCTTTGTCCCCCTGGCGACGAAGGCCGTCGTGCGCGGCCTCGAGCCCACCGACGTGCGGGAGCTGGGGTACGACATGGTGCTCGGGAACACGTTCCACCTGTTCCTCAACCCCGGCCACGAGCGCATCCGGGATTTCGGAGGCCTCCACGAGTTCATGCGCTGGGAGCACCCGATCATCACCGACTCCGGGGGCTTCCAGGTCTTCTCCATGGGGCACGGCAACGTCGCCGACGAGGTCAAGGGCCGCGCCTCGGCCGGGGCTGACCGCATGGGCAAGATCCTCGCCATCGAGGAGGAGGGTGTCCGTTTCCGGTCCTATCTCGACGGATCGGCCCACTTCATGGGCCCGGAGACCTCGATGGGGGTCCAGGCGGCGCTCGGGTCCGACATCGCGCTCGTCTTCGACGAATGCACCCCGTTCCATGTCTCGCGCGACTACACCGCACGTTCGACGGAGCGGACGCACCGCTGGCTCGATCGTTGCCTCGCATGGCACGCCGAGCACGGCCCCGAGGGGCAGATCGTCTACGGCATCGTGCAGGGCGGTACCGAGGAGGACCTGCGGCGGGCGTCGGCCCAGGCGGTGGCGAGCCGGGGCACCGGCGGCATCGCGATCGGCGGCTCGCTCGGCGCGGACAAGCCGCAGATGTACGAGGTGGTGGGATGGGCGATCGACGAGCTGCCCGACGACCGCCCGCGGCACCTGCTCGGCATCGGCGACGTCGACGATCTCATCCGCGGAGCGGAGCTGGGCGTCGACACCTTCGATTGCGCCATGCCGACCCGCCTCGGCCGGCACGGCATGGCGATCGTGCCGGATCCCGAACACCGCTGGCGCATCGACCTCGGCAAGGCGCGCTTCCGCGACGATCGCGAGCCTCTCATGGACGGCTGCCCCTGTCCCGCGTGCGCCGCCGGGTACACCCGCGGCTACCTGCACTACCTGGTCAAGGCGCGCGAGCTCACGGTCATGCGCCTGCTGACGCTGCACAACCTCGCCTACCTCCAGCGGCTCATGGCCGGCCTGCGGCAGGCCATCATCGACGGCCGCCTCGCCGAGCACGCGAAGGCGCTGCGGGCCGGTACCGCCGCCTGAGGGCGGGACCGCGGCTACTTGATGTTGCTCTGGATCAGGTCGCGCAGCTCGTCGAGCGTCTGCTGCGCGTTGCCGACGAAGTCCCGGGTCGACGGGCCGCCGGTCGTGCTGGAGAGGTAGATCGCGGCGGCGACGAGCAGGCCGACGACGAGCAGCATCAGGATGAAGGGCAGCGGATTGCGGCGGCGACGCTCGGGCCGACGTTCGGCGGCGTACTCGCGCTCCCGCCCCGCTCGACGGGGCGCCGCGCCGGCGCTTCGGCGATGGGCTCGAGCGGGCGGTGCGACTGCGTACGGGGCTGCGAGGGCATCGCCCGCGTCGAGTCGGTGCCCGCCAGGGCGATCGTCGCGTCCTCCGACGGGGCGGGGGCGATGCCGCGCATGCCCTCACGCAGCGCGCGTTCCATCTCGGGAGCGGAGCTGTAGCGGTGCTCCGGATCGGAGACCAGCGCGCGCATGATCGCGGCGCTCAGCGCCGGGGGGCATTCGGTCTGCACCTGATCCAGGCCCGTCGGCGGGCCCGCGTCCTGCTGGCGAGCGAGGTCGGTCAGGGAGGCGCCCTGGTAGGGCAGGCGACCCGCGATGAGCTGGTAGGCCACGACGCCGAGCGCGTACAGGTCCGACGGCGGGCCCGCCGATTCCCCCCGGGCCTGCTCGGGCGCGAGGTAGGCGGCGGTGCCGATGACCGCGCCGACGCGCGTGATGTCGGAGTCGTCGGCGGCCTTCGCGATGCCGAAGTCGGCGATCTTGATCAGGCCCTCCGGGTTGCGCAGGAGGTTGCCCGGCTTGATGTCGCGATGCACGACGCCATTGCGGTGGGCGTAGTCGAGCCCGCGGCAGGCCTGCGCGCAGAGGTCGACGACCTCCTCGATCGGCAGGCGGCCGTGTTCGCGCAGCAGCTCCGCTCCCGACTGGCCCTCGACGTACTCCATCGCGATGAACTGGCGCGCGGAGGCCTCGTCGGTGCCGAAGTCGTAGACCTGCACGACGTTGGGGTGCACGAGGCGTGCGGCCGCGAGGGCCTCACGACGGAAGCGCTGCACGAAGCCGTCGTCGGCGGCGAGATGCTCGGCCAGCAGCTTCACGGCGACGTAGCGCTCCAGGCGCGTGTCGAACGCGAGCTGGACGGTCGACATGCCGCCGACGCCGAGCCGGCGCTCGAGCCGGTAGCGACCGGCGAAGAGTTCCTCGGCCACGCTCATGCGCCGTCGTCCTGTTGCGCGCCGAGCGTGGGGACGGCCGCGCCGCCGCCGCTGTCCTGGGTCGGCGCCGAGGTCGGCTCCTCCGTGGCGGTCTCCGTCGGCTCCTCCGTCGGTTCCTCCGTCGGGGTGGGCGTCGGCGTCGGCGTCGGCGTGGGGGCCTCCGTCGCCTCCTCCGTGGGCGCCTCGGTCACCGTGGGCGTGGGCGTGGGAGTCTCCTCGGTGTCCGCGCAGTCGGCCTCCGCGCGATCGGCCAGGCGGGTGAAGCCCTCGACGATGTTCGTCTGCAGTGCGGGGTCGACGCCGCGCTGCTTCGAAGCCTTGTCGGCGCCCTCGAGCGCCCGCGCCTGGGCCGTCTGGCATCCGCCATTGTCCAGCGCGCGCTGGACCTGATCGAGCTTCTGCGACAGCTCGTCACCCTGGGAGGAGCTGAGCAGCCCCTCGTCCGAGGAACCGCAGCCGGCAGCGAACAGCGCGAGGGCTGCTGCGGCGACGGCGAGGGTGTGGCGGAGGGCTGGCACAGGAGGGTCCGAGGCTACTTACTCCGGCGGCGGCCGACGGTCACTGCCCGAAGGCCAGACGCTCTGCCAGCGAGTCGGGCAGGCGCGCCGCCCGAATGGCCGCCTGTGCGGCGGCGATGTCGTATTCCGTCCGGCACCAGCGGGCCACATTGCGGTCGGTGTCGAGCAGCAGCCAGGCCGCCCGGGGGTCGCCGTCGCGCGGCTGACCGGCACCGCCGGGATTGAGCAGCCACTCGCCCTCGGAGAGATCGAGCTCGTCACCCTCCTGACGGGTCGAACCGGACGTCGGCTCACCCGGCGGCCGGTGGAAGGAGAGCGCGACGTGGGAGTGCCCGATGAAGGAGATGCGGAAGTCCGTCGCGTCGAAGCACATCTCTGCCGTCAGCGTGGACAGGACGTACTCCCAGACGGGGTCGCGCGGGGAGGCGTGGAACAGGCCGTACCCTCGCGCCGCCGCGTTCGGCGCCAGTGCGAGCAGGAACTCGCGCGTGTCCTCGGAGATGTTCTCCTGGGTCCACTCGGCGGCCATGCGCGCGCCGCGGCTGAAGTCCTCGAGCGAGAGCGCGCCGACGACGCCGAGATCGTGGTTGCCCGACAAGCACACCGCGCAGTGACGGTGGGCGAGCTCCACGCAGGCGTCGGGCTCGGCGCCGTAGCCCACCAGGTCGCCAAGACACCACATCTCCTCCGCACCCGCGTGTTCGGCGGCGGCGATGACGGCTTCGAACGCGGGACGATTCCCGTGGACGTCGGTGGCGATGGCGACGAGCATGGCTAGGTTGGCTTCGGTGCGCCCGAAAGCGAACGCGCGAGACTACCCCAGCGCGCAGGAGGCGGCGGCATCCGCATCGTGATCCTCGCGGTTGGGCGGCTGCGGGCGCCCTTCGCCGACGACGTCGCCCACTACGAGAAGCTCCTCTCGCGCCACGCGCGGGTCGAGGTGATCGAGGTGGCCGACGACGCCGCGCTCGCGCGCCGCCTGCCCGAGCGCGCGCACGTGGTCGAACTGGCCGCCGACGGTCGCGCGCGCGACTCCGAAGGGCTGGCGATGTGGCTCGAGGAGCGCCGCCAGTCGGGTCGCGACCTCTGTCTGGTAATCGGCGGTGCGTTCGGATCGGCGCTGCCGCGCCGCGACGAGGCCCTTTCGCTCGGGCCGCTCACGCTGCCCTTCCAGCTCGCCCGTGTCGTGCTGCTCGAGCAGCTCTACCGCGCCCACAAGATTCTCGCGGGCGAGCCGTACCATCACTGACCCGATGGCCCCCCCGCTGGACCAACTTCGCGCTGCCCTAGAGGATGCCGCCGCCGAGCTGCGCGGCTCGTCACCGCCGCCGCGTGCCCGCCCGACGCTCGAGCGGCCGCCCAAGTCCGACTTCGGCGACTATTCGTCGAACGCCGCGATGCTGCTCGCGCCAGCGCTCGGCGAGTCCCCGCGTGCCGTCGCCGAGAAGCTCGGCGCGGCGGTCACGGCTCGGCTGTCGGACCGGCTCACCCGGGTCGATGTCGCCGGCCCTGGCTTTCTGAACCTGTATCCTCGCCGATGCCTGGTACGCGGACGCGCTCGCCGGCGTGCTCGACGCCGGGACGGACTACGGCGGCGGAGGGGTCGAGCAGGCGGAGCGCATCAACGTCGAGTTCGTCTCGGCCAACCCCACGGGACCGATCCATCTCGGGCACGCCCGCAACGCGGCATACGGCGACGCGATCTGCCGGCTCATGGCCTTCCATGGCCACGCGGTCGCGCGCGAGTTCTACATGAACGACGCCGGCGCCCAGGTGCTGAAGTTCGCCGCGGCGCTGCAGGCGCGGGCGCGCGGGGAGGAGCCGGAGGAGTACCTCGGCGACTACATCGCCGACATCGCCGAGCGGATTCCCGGCGCTGCGGGAATGGAGCTCGAGGATCTCGCGCGCGCGGGCATGGAGCACGTGCTCGCCGGCATGCGCGAGACGCTCGAGCGCTTCCGTGTCGAGCCCTTCGACGTCTGGTTCTCCGAGCGCTCGCTCTACGAGGGCGACCCGTCTCCGGTCCAGGCGACCCTCGACGCGTTCGATGCGGCGGGCGTCACCTACCGCGCCGAGGACGCCGTGTGGCTGCGCACGACCGACTACGGCGACGACAAGGACCGCGTGCTCGTCAAGTCCGACGGCTCGAACACCTACCTGGCGCCGGACATCGCCTACCACCAGCACAAGCGCGGCCGCGGGTTCGAGCGGCTCATCGACGTCTGGGGCGCCGACCACCACGGCTACATCCTGCGCCACAAGGCGGCCTACTCCGCTCTCGGCGGGGATCCGGAGGACCTCGAGCTGCTGATCATGCAGTTCGTCAACCTCGTGCGGGGCGGCCAGCCCGTCTCCATGAGCAAGCGCGCCGGCGAGTTCGTCACGCTCGACGAGCTCATCGAGGAGATCGGAGTCCGACGCGGCGCGCTGGTTCCTGCTCGCCCGGTCGCACGACACGACGATCGAGGTCGACCTCGATCTCGCGAAGCGCGAGACGTCCGACAACCCTGTCTACTACGTCCAGTACGCCCACGCGCGGCTGGCGAAGATCCTTGCGCGCGGGAGCGTCGCGCCGAGCGCGACGCCCGGCGGTGCGCTCGACGACGCCGAGCGGGCACTGATCAAGAAGCTGGTTGCGTTCCCCAACGAGGTCGCCGAGGCCGCCGACCGGCGCGCGCCCCACCGGATCGCCACCTACGCGCTCGAACTGGCCCGCGACCTCGCGGTCTTCTACGAGCGCTGCAAGGTCATCGGGGACGACAACGAGGCCTTCCGGCTCGCGCTGTGCGCAGCCACCCAGCGGGTCATCGCCCGCTCGCTCGACCTGCTCGGGGTCGACGCGCCCGAGGACATGTAGCGGAGCTCAGAGGTTGTAGAGGTCGCCGATGCCGATGCTCTCGAGGAGCTTGCGCGCCTCGATGTTGAGCTGGGTCAGCTCGCCCGTGAGCAGCAGGACGCCCATTGCGATGAGGATCGTCCCGGAGATCGCGGTGATGACCACGTAGTGGTCGCGCAGCCAGCGGAAGGCGACCGTCGCCCGGTTGAAGGCGACGGCGGTCAGCATGAACGGGATGGCGAGGCCGGCCGAGTAGGACGCCAGCAGCAGCGCGCCCTGATCGACCTCGGCCTTCGTCGCGGCTGCCGTCAGGATGGATCCGAGGGTGGGGCCCACGCACGGCGTCCACGCGATCGCGAACGCCGCGCCGGCCACGAGCGGCCCGCCCGAGCCGGCGCGCTGCATCAGCGCGTCGACGCGGAAGTCGCGGTTCAGCCGCGGGACGAACGGCGTGAGCACGAAGAAGACGCCGAGGGAGATGATCATGATCCCCGCGACCGTCTCGAGCGTCCCGCGGTTCTCGCTGAGCGTCGATCCGAGGCCGGTCGCGGTCATGCCCAGCGCAACGAACACCAGCGTGAACGCGAGGCAGAAGATCGCCGCGGGCAGCAGCACCTTCTGGCCGGCCTTCATGTCGTTGGGGGTGACGCCGGAGACGGCGGAGAGGTAACCGGGGACCAGCGGCAGCACGCAGGGGGAGACGAAGGAGATGAAGCCGACCGCGAACGCGGCGAAGACCGTGGTGTCGACCCCGCCGGTCACAGCTCGTAGGCGCCCATGTCGCGTTCGAGGCGCTTGGCGTCCTCGTCGGAGAGCGGTGGATCATCGTCATCGCGGAACTCCGATCCGGCGCGGCGCCAGCGGCGGACCGTCAGCCACAGCGCCAGCAGCGTCAGCAGCCCGAGCGCGACGGGAACGGCCCAGGCCCCGCGCTGCCGGGGCTCGGCGAGCACCCTCGGCCCGTACTCGGCCACGAGCGCGTCCTTGATCTCGGCCTTCGTCAGCCCCTCGGCGATCCGCCGCCGGATGAAGGCACGCTCGCGATCGGCGCTCGGTGCCTGGGAGATGTTCAGCGCCGTCCCGCAGGCGACGCACATCACCTCGTCCTCGACGTCGGGGAGCGTGGTCTGCGGCGCGGCTGCGGTGGCGGTGGAGGTCACGGCGGCCAGCGCCAGCAGCAGGGCGAGCAGCGCGCGGGTCATCGCGACGAGGAACCCTCGGCCAGCGGGAGCACCTGCTCGTCGATGAACCGCTGCGTCACCGGGCCCTGGACCACGGCGGCAACCGTACCGTCGCGGTCGAGCAGATACGACTCGGGATACTGGGCGACGCCCCACTCCTCGGCCACGTCCCCGCCGCCGTCGCGCAGGCTGGGGAAGGTGAGGCCGAAACGATCGACGAACTCCAGGGCGTCCTCGGTGTTGTCGCGGGTGTTGATCCCGAGCACGGTCGCGTCGAACTTCGCCATCGAGGCCTGGGCGCCCTCGAGCAGCGGCAGCTCATCCGTGCACGGCTTGCACCACGAGGCCCAGAAGTTCACGAGCACGACCTGGCCCGCGTAGTCGGCCACCGCGCCCTGGTCTTCCCTGCCGAGCGTGGGGAGCTGGGTGCCGGTCTCAGGAGGGCGCTCGCCCGCCTGCAACGCCGCGGTCGCGGTCGTCTTGGCGTCCTGTTGAGCGACCCCGTAGGCCAGCAGCCCCACGAGCAGTGCGGCCACTCCGATCACGACCCAGCGCATGCCTGCAGGGTAGGGTCGGCCGTCATGCCCGAGACGCCCCGAATGTGGTCCTGGAAGCTGTCGCCCTTCGCCGGTAAGGCCCGTGTCGCCTTCGCCTTCAAGGGTGCCGAGGTCGATCTGCTCGAGATCCACCCGATCAACCGCCCCCCGCGCCTGCGCGAGCTCAATCCCACCAACCGCGTACCGGTGCTCGAGGTCGACGGCACGGTCATCCGCGAGTCGAGCGCGATCTGCGAGTGGCTCGAGGAGACGCATCCGACGCCGTCCTTCTGGCCCGAGGGCGCCGCTGCGCGCGCCGCCGGCCGCGGCCTGATGCGCTGGGTCGACGACGAGCTGACCGCCAACTTCTTCCTCTCCATGCGCAAGGCGTCCTTCGGCGTCGACGAGCGCAACGACCACCCGGAGATCGTCGCGAACCTCCAGAACATCCTCACCCGCCGCTGGAAGGTGCTCGAGCAGCTGCTCGGCAGCACCGACGGGCCGTGGCTGATGGGCGGCGAGGATCCGACCCTCGCCGACCTCTCCGGCCTCCCGATCGCCGTCCGGCTGCCGCAGTGGAAGCCCGAGCTCGCTCCATCAGCCGAGGAGCACCCGCTGTCCGCCGCGTGGCTCCAGGCGCTCCGGGACCACCCCCTCGCCGCCCAGGTGGACGTCGAGGGGGAGCCCGTCGAGGGTTAGCGCGGGGCCCGGTACTCGAGCCAGGCGTCGCGCATGCGCTGCGCCTGGCCGGCGCTGAACTCCGAATAACAGCTGTCGTACGAGTAGTCCATGTAGTTGTGGATCGGGTCGTCGCCCGGAGCCGGGCAGGTGTCCTTCCCGAACGGGCAGCCCTGCGTCGGCGTGGCCTCGGCCGGAGTGTCGTCGACGAAGTCCCCCTGGGCGTGGCAGCCGCGGTAGAACGTGTGCTCGAGGTCGAGCCAGTGGCCGACCTCGTGGGTCACCGTCTTGCCTTCGTCGTAGCGGCCCGCGTACGTCGTCGACGTGCCGGGCATCGACTCCCAGTCGAACACGACGCCGTCCAGGTAGGCGCGTCCCGGCTTCGTGACGATGTCGGGCAGGTACGCCCAGCCGAGGTAGTCACCGGCGGTCGTCGAGTAGAGGTTCAGCGCGTCCGCGCCCCCGCGGCGCAGCGCACGCTTCATCGCCCGTTCCTCCTGGAAGGAGCCGTAGTACCACTCCGCGTTGTCCGTGCGGTCGACCGCGACGAGCCGGAACGTGAAGCCGCTGTTCGCGCCACCCTCACCTCCGGCGAACGTCCGGTTGAGCACGTCCATCTGCGCCGATATCTGAGCGTCCGTGACGGCGCCGAGGCTCCCGTCCGTCACGACGTGGAAGTACACCGGAACGGACGCCTTGAAGCGCTTGCCGGCCTTGCCCTTCGCCGACGCCGGGAGATCGTCGTGCACCTCACCGAGATCGGGCTCGCGTTCGCCGCGGGCGGCGAACGGCGTCGATGCAGTCATCAGGGCGTCCGCCATGAACGGATCGCAGAAGGTCGCCGTAGGCGCTGAGGCGCCGGCCGGCGAAGCCGTGAGCAAGGCGGGCACGGCCATCACCAGAGTCGCGCCCGCCGCCGCGAGAAGGGTTCTCATGGCGGAAACCTACAGAGATCGAAGCCGGTAGGATCGCGATTCAGTGCGCGAGTAGCTCAGTTGGCAGAGCGTCGGCTTCCCAAGCCGAAGGTCGCGGGTTCGACCCCCGTCTCGCGCTTTCGCCAACGCCCCTGCCGCCGTGTCATTTCGGCGCCCCAGAGCCGGGTCGCGCGACCTCCGGGCGGGAGAGCTAGCAGAAGACACCCAGGTGGAATGGCCTGTCCATGTCCGCTCCCGTGGGGCTGTAGGTCTTGACCAGCACAGAATTCGGATTCGTCGAGCGTCTAACCGCGGAGATCATCCCCGGGAAGACGGTGTCCTCCCCCGGGGAACCGATGGTGGCAAGGAACGCGCAGTCCCGGACGCTTCGATTGAAGGCGACCTCGTAGGTGCCTCCGCTCGCGAGTAGCGCCGATTCGAACACGCCGCTACTGCGCGAAGTGGAGCCATCGGCGTTGATCACAGCCCACAGCTCCGTCGCGTCGGCACCGTTCGCGCCGTCGATCCCGTTGGTACCGGGATCGCCCTTATCGCCTTTGAGTCCCTGCGCGCCCTGAGGCCCTGTCGGACCCTGGAACGTCGTAGCAGCGACTTGCGCTCCGAGGCTTGCTGTTGCGGAGATCGCTCGCACCCAAAGGCTTCCTGCTCACAATTTCTCACTCCCTCGGGAACGTTCTGGGAACATCCCGCGCGGGAGACTTCGTCGCATGAACTCAAGTCGCTACTTGCGCTTGTCGGTGGTGGTGGTCGCGCTCACCGCACTATCCGCGTCGCCCGCCCGCGCGTTCGACGCCGGGCCGCACACGGACATGACCCGCGACGCGCTCACCGCCGAGGGCTTCAAGCCCACGGCGGCGGATGTCGGCGTCGTCAACAACTGGTTCGTCGACTACTACTGGAACGCCGACGACAACCCGTTCTCCGGGCATGCGGGCTTTTGGACGACGCTGTTCGCGCTCATCGACATTCCGGCGATCGAGTTCTGGAGCCAGGACGTCATCCACGGCACGAACCACATGCACTTCGACTCGTCGCAGGAGGGGTTCCCGAACCTCAGCAACACCCAGGGCGTGGACGCAGAGTGGCAGCGGCTGATGAAGGTCACCCGGGCCCAGCTCGAGAAGGCAAAGGCGGCCCAGGATCCGCTGACCGTCGACACGGCCATCGGCATGAGCCTGCACACCGTCCAGGACTTCTATGCGCACACGAACTGGGTGGAGGAGACAGGTGGCTTCTCATCGCCGAACGGTCCGGGCTTGAGCCCGGAGTTCGGCAGCCACCCGACGTATTTCGACGTCCCCAAGCCGGAGCGCGACAAGAAGACGATCTTCTCGGCGGTCACGGGCATCGACCGCGGGCACGGCAGCTGGAACAGTGAGTCGCTCTCCGACGGGGCGAACAAGGACTGGCCGGGCCGGCCGCTGTACGACAAGACCTACATCACCGCGTACTTCGCCTCGCGGCAGTGGATTCGCGCCGCGCGCGGGTGGCTGGGCGACGAGGCGCTGTGGGCGCGGGCACAGCGCCTCGGCAGTCCGCGGGCGCTGAGGTCAGATCTACGGGCGTCGCACGACGTCTCGCAGTACTCGGGGCACTGGCAGGGCAGCGGCGAGCCGTGCAGGAAGGTGGTCGCGGCGTGCGGCGACCGCTACGGCTGGGCCGGCAGCGTCTTCAGCCTGCGGGCCGCGATCAAGACCTACCACGAGAACTACACCGAAGCGCTGCGCGCCTCGGAGGCGCGCCTGAGGTTCGAGGACCTCGCGCCGGCGTTCGACGATCAGCCGGGCGGCGCCCCGGTGCCCGAACCGGCGTCGACCCGGGTGATGCAGGCGCAGACACGCTTCGTGAAGCTCGAGGTGACGCGCATGCGCGGCTACGACTGGGCGCTGGGCGATCCCGGCCCCGACGACGCTGACCTCTACGCGAACGCGCGCGTCCGCGGTCAGCCCTTCGCGTCAACCGTCATCCACGACCACGATCAGTTCGGTTTCAGCGGGGTGTACGCGCCGTTCACGTGGATCCGCTCGGTGCCGGTCGGCTGGCGAGCGAGCACGCCCATCCGCAGCATCACCGTGCGCGTGAGGACGGGCGACCGCCGCTATGCCGGCACCGACGACGACGTCTACCTGCGCCTCGCCAACGGGCTGCGTTTCAGGCTCGAGAAGCGCGCGTACAACGACTTCGAGCGCGACGACGACGACACCTACGCGGTGCCCCTGGACTCACTGACCCGCGACGGTCTGTCGCTGGAGGACCTCGCGTACGCGCGAATCGAGAAGGACCCCGACGGTGCCGGCGGCGGCTGGTTCCTGCGCTCGTTCGAGGTACGCGTCAACGGCGGCGTGATCGCCTCGCCGACGGTCAACAGATGGCTCGAGGACAACCACCGCACCTTCCAGGCCGGCATCGCTCGCGATCACCGCACCAAGGACGTCGTGCCCGTGTGGCTGGACCTCGATGAGGACGACTACCTCTACGGTGCCGACGACAACGGTGACATCAACGGCAACGACCGCAACACGGACATCGCGCTCGGTTACGTCCCCGGCGGAGAGAAGAACTACGTGTTCACCGGCGGCGATCGCTTCTCCGGTCGGTTGAGCATGCAGAACGGCGAGCGCGGCCAGGTCCACATCCGTCTGTCGACCATCTTGGTCGCGCCGCCGCCGCTGCCGGTCCCGGAGCCCACGCCGACGCCGACGCCGACGCCGACGCGAACGCCGACGCCGACGCCGACGCCGACGCCGACCGCCGACGCCGACGCCGACCGCGACGCCGACGCCAACACCGATCGGCAAGCCCGACCTGGTGGTCACTGAGGTAGGGGGGTTCTCCGTTACGTACAAGAACCAGGGGACCGCCGCCGCTGGCCCGTTCAACGTCACCGTCAACGGCTATCCGCCGATCCGCAGCGCGGGCCTCGCGCCCGGTGCCTCGGAGACCCGCCAGTCCGGTCTGCCGGGGTGCCCTGCGGGCGACTACCACGCGATGGTCGACTCGAGTTTCGAGGTGGCGGAGTCAAACGAGAACAACAACACCAGGGACGGGACGACGATCTGCTAGCCCCGCACGCTGACGCTTGGGTGACGGCAGCATGACGCCCGGCGCGCAGGCTGCGCGCCTATGACTACCTCCACACCCGTCGACGAGGCCAGGCTCGAGGCCGCGGTCGGCACCACCGTCACCGAACTTTCAGCCGCGTTCAGCAGCGTGCTGGCGCTGCTGGGCGACCGCCTGGGCCTGTACAAGGCGATGGCCGGCGCCGGACCGCTCAGCTCCGCGCAGCTCGCCGAGCGAGCCGGATGCGAGGAGCGCTACGTGCGCGAGTGGCTGCACAACCAGGCGGCAGGTCACATCGTCGATTACGACCCGACCGCGGAGACATTCACCCTCCCGGCCGAGCAGGCGCTCATCTACGCCGATGAGACCAGCCCCGTCTACCTCGGCGGCGGCTTCGACGTGCTCGAGTCCGCCTGGAACGACGTGCCCCGTTTCGAGGCGATGTTCCGCAGCGGCGAGGGCGTCGGCTGGGGCGAGCACCATCCGTCCCTGTTCTGCGGCACGGAGAGGTTCTTCCGCACGGGCTACCAGATGCACCTGGCCTCGGAATGGATCCCGGCGCTCGACGGCGTCGTCGAGAAGCTCGAGGCCGGTGGCAGCGTCGCCGACGTGGGATGCGGGCACGGTGTCTCCTCGATGGTCATCGCGGAGGCCTTCCCTCAGGCGCGGGTGACCGGTTCGGACTACCACGAGCCGTCGATCCAGCGCGCTCGGGCGCAGGCGGCCGAGCAGGGCATCGAGGCGAACTTCGAGGTCGCACGCGCGCAGGACTTCAGCGGGACGGGGTACGACCTCGTCTGCACCTGCGACTGCCTGCACGACATGGGTGACCCGGTCGGAGCCGCCACCCACATCCGGGAGTCCCTTGACGACGACGGCACCTGGCTGATCGTGGAGCCCTACGCCGGCGACCAGCTCCAGGACAACATCAACCCGGTCGGGCGGCTCTTCTACGGAGCCTCGACGCTCGTCTGCTGCCCGAACGCGATGTCGCAGGAGGGCGGTCACAGCCTTGGCGCGCAGGCGGGCGAGGCACGTCTGCGCGCGATCGCCGAGGAGGCGGGCTTCACGCGCTTCCGGAGAGCGGCCGCGACGCCGTTCAACCTGATCCTCGAGGCGCGACCGTAGCCAAGCGGTCAAGGGAGGCGCGCACGGCGCGGCGCTGGTCGTCGAGACGGTGCGCCTCCCGCTCGGGGATCTCCACGCGAACGTGGACATGCGTCCGGTTGCCGGCCGCCTCCTCCAGCGTCCAGGCGAACTCCAGGTACGACACGTGACAGGAGACCGTCACCCGTCGGCCGTCACCCGTGGCGCGAACCGACTGGGCCATCGGGAACTCCGGATAGCCCTCGGGATAGAGGGTGAAGTCGGCCCCGTCCTCCGCAGCGCGAACGTCGTCCACGCTGCCGACCCCGTCCATCCAGTCGGGCAGCCGCGCGGGGTCGTGCAGCAGCTTGAAGACCTCCTCGGGCGGGCTGTCGATCAGGACGCTGTCATCGAAGGCGGGCATGCCTGGAGCTCCTCGAGTTCGGCTCGGACGCGGGCGAGCTCGCGGGCGGGCTCGGTGAGGCCGGCGACCGGTGGCCGGCCGAGATCGATCAGGTTCGACAGGTAGGCGGCCCGGCGATCGGCTCCGCCCAGTCGCCGCCATCCGTCGATGGCCTCCTCGAACCGCGCGCGCGCCTCCCGCACGTCGTCGCCGGCACGGGCGAGCAGACCCTGCAGGCGAGCCACCCGTGGCACGAGGATCTCGGGCTGGTCGGCCGGGCGCAGGGGCGTGAGCACGATCGTGCGCAGTTCGCGGCCGGCTTGATCGAGGCGCCCGAGGGCGATCAGCGATTCCGCGAGGCGCAGGCGTGCGGAGGCGACGCTCACCTTCGCGCCCGCATCCAGCGCTCGGCCGAGCAGCTCGACCCCCCGCTCGTGCTCCCCGACCTGGCACAGGATGGCCCCGAGATCGTGGCGGGCGACCGCGGGCAGTTCCGCATCTCCGATCGTCTCGGCGACGCGCACCATCTCTTCGGCCGCTGCAATCGCCTCGGCGGGGCGGTCCAACCGCGCGAGCAGATAGGCGCGCGCGGCGAGCCCCTCGATGCGCTTGGCCGGAAGCCCGCCGCTGGACTCCAGGAAGCGCCGGACGAAATCGAGCGCCCGCTGATGCTCGCCCACGAACGCAGCGACCGCCGCGAGCTCGATCCAGACCGTTGTCTCGAGGCGCAGCTCCGTTCGGCCTCGCTTCAGCGCCGCCTCGAGCTCGTCGGCGAGCGCCAGCGCCTCGGGAGCGCGGTCCTGGCGGACGAGGGCGTTGACGCGAGCCGTCACGCCGTGCACGCCTGCGAGCACTCCTGCGCCGAGCTCGGCCGACCGATCCAACAGGCCTCCCACCCGGTCCGGATTGCCGGCCACCGACTCCGCCCACGCCATGGCGGCGAGCAACTCGCCGCGCGCCTCGTCGAGATCCGTCTCGGCCTCGAGCAGCTCGGCCGCTTCGCCGAAATCCTGGAGCGCCTCCTGCGGCCAGCACAGCGCGGACGAGAGCCACTGCCCCCGCGCCAGCAGCGCCAGGCCGCGGGCCCGGCGATCCTCCATCGGGATGCGCTCGAGTGCCGCGCGGCTCGCGCTGACCATCTCGTCGTGACGGCCGCGCAGCGCCTCGATGTGAGCGAGCAGCAGCCACAGATCCGGATCGTCCTCGCGCAGCTCGATCGCCTCGAGCGCGAAGGCGCGCGCTTCGGCGAGCGCGGCGACGTTACGCGCGGCCCGCGCGGCGTCCGCGAGGTGGTCGACCGCCCGTTCGTCGTGGCCCGCGCGGCGCAGGTGCCGGGCGATCTCGGCCGGCGCGTGCGCGCCGGCGGCCACCAGCGCCGTCGCCATCTGGTCGTGCAGCTCCCGGCGGCGCGGCGCGGCGAGCGTCGAGTACGCGACGTCGCTGAGCAGGTGATGGCGGAAGCCGAGCCGGCCGCGCTCCCCGCTCAGCAGCCCTGTGGCCACGGCCTCGGTCACGCAGGCCGCCAGATCGCTCACCGGCAGGCGCTCCTGCTCGGCGGGCTCGAGCGCGCGCCCCGCCACGGCGACCAGGCCGGCGAGCAGGCGGGTGTCGGACGCGAGGTCTCGCAGCAGCCCGCGCACCATTGTCCTGAGGGTCGGTGGCGGCCCGCTGTGACCCTGCGACAGTGCACGCGCGGTCTCCACCGCCAGCAGCGGGTTGCCGTCCGCGGCGGCGACGGCTCGATGTACGTCGGCGGCATCCAGATCCGCGTAGGCGGCGGCGACGAGCGAGCGAGCGTCGGCGGGGTGCAGCGGCGACAGCGCCAGCCGGCTGCGCAGTGCCCGCCCCGCTTCGAGATGATCGGTGGCGGCCTCCAGCGCCTCGGATGGGGTCGGTCGATGGGTGACGACCAGCAGGACGGGCAGTTCGTGGAGCCGCCGACCGAGGTGGGCAAGCAGCGCCAGCGAGGCTGCGTCCGCCAGGTGGGCGTCCTCGAACACGAGCAGCAACGGCGCGGCGCGGGCTGCCTCGGCAACCGCCGCCACCGCGGCTTCGTGCAGCGCCAGGCGGTCGAACCCCGCCCGCCCGAGCCCGGCGCCCGCATCGAGCCGTGGAATCAGGCGACCGAGCTGCGTCCGCCAACTCGTGTCGGGGGTGTCGAGGCCGGTGAGCACTCCGTCGAGCAACTCGGCCCACGGAGCCATGGGCGCGGACCCCTCGAGCGCGACCCCCGCGCCGAGGGCCACCCGGCCGCCGTCTGCCGTGGCGCGGGCCGCCAGCTCGGCGGCCATCCGAGTCTTGCCGATGCCGGCCTCTCCCTCGACGATCACCACCCCGCCTGCTCCGGCGTGAGCTGCCTTCCACTCTCCGACCAGAGCGGCCAGTTCGGCTCCGCGCCCGGTGAGGGAATGGGGGCGCGCCAGCGCCGGGTGGAGATGGTTCTCGGCGGGAGCGGCGGCCCTCAAGCCGGCCTCGACCGCACGCGTTGCCGCGCTCGGAGCCACTCGCAACTCGCGGCGAAGCCGGTCGGCGAGCCTCGCGTAGACGGCCAGTGCCGCGGCGCGGTCTCCGGCGCCGGCGAGCGCCTGCATGAGGTTGCGGGCGGCGTCCTCGCTGAGGGGGTCCAGGCGGGCTCGCCGGCGCGCCCATTCGAGAGCTCGCGCCCCACCGGCCACACCGGACTCCTTGGCCAGCAGCGCATCGAGTGACTGCCGCCGTTCGTCACGCGCCTGCAGTGCCCACTCCGCGTCGAAGCCCAGCAGCAGCTCTCCGCGCTCGGCGAGTGCGGCCGCCGTCTCGGCGTCGGACTGCGCGATCGCCTCGTCCAGTTCGCGGACATCGACCTCGACGGCCCCGCCGAGCGCGATCGTCGCCCCGTCGACCTGCAGGGATCCGGCCGCCTCTCCCAGATCTCGGCGCAACCCGTAGAGCGCGTTGCGCAGGCTCTGCCGCGCACTCTCGTCGAGGACGTCCGGCCAGAAGCGGCTCGCGAGCGCGACGCGCGGATGTCGCCCCGGGTGCACGCCGAGCCACGCGAGCAGCCACCGACCTGCCGCGGCCCGCGGAGGCGGCAGGGACTGTCCGTCGAGCGCCAGGGCCATGGGCCCCAGCAGCTGGAGGCGCAGCATCGCGCTCACGAGCGTATCCGCGCCACACCGCGTCGCGCAAGTGCACTGACGCATCCGTGACGTCGCGGTGACGAGCAGGCGGGATATTCCCGACATGACCATCACCACCTCACCCGCTGACCTCAAGAGCCTCGCCGAGGCGATCGAGGCCGACGACCCCGCTCGCATCGCCGCCGTCTATGCACAAGACGCCGTGATTGAGGTCTTCAACCGAGATCACGGACCTGCCGACCCGATCATCGTGCGTGGCCGCGACGCGGTCCGAGCACTGCTCGAGGACGTCGCCGGCCGCAAGCTCACCCACCGTGTCGAGCGCGCAGTTGCCGACGGCGCTGCCGGTGCGTTGCAGGTCGGTTGCCGCTATCCGGACGGGTCGCGCGTCACCTGCATGTCCACGTTTGACACCGAAGACGGCCTGATCGTGCGTGAGACGCGTCTCGAGGTCTGGGACGACTAGACCGGCGTGATCGCCTCATGGGCTCGGGGAGCGGCGGGGAAGTGGGGCCGCTCCCCGGCTTGTCGGCGCGGAACCTCACCGGCGGCGACCGGTAGCAGGAGGACGGACGTCATCGATGGGACTGGAACTGGATCGCCTGCTGGAAGGTCGGCCGGTTGATCCAGTGGAACGGCCCCACGGCGGCCACGGTGACGTCGGTTGAGTTGACGGCGTCGTGGCACATCTGCGCGCTCGCGCTCGTGCCGTTGTTGAGTGTGCAGCCACCGGTCCCGTAGAGATCCTCGAAGCTCTCCGATGACGCCTCCGTGAGCGTGCGGCGCAGCATCTTCCCGCAGGCCTTGATCCGTCCCTTGCCGCAGTAGACGCGCGAGTAGGGGCTCTTGACCTTGCGCCCCAGCGCCTTGCGCAGGTCCTTGGAGACCTGGCCGTAGGAGTCGCTCTGGAACGCCGAGCCGGTGGAGCCGGGGGCGTTGTGACCGCCGGTGAAGCGGTCGACGAGCTCATCGCCGAGGATCGGCTCGAACTGGCCCTTCGTCCACAGCGGCCACCACGCGTCGATGAGCTTGACCGCGACATCGTTGTCGTAGTTGCCATCGTTGTTGAAGTCCCGCCGGTGGGCGCCGTCGCGCACCCAGCGCCGCAGCGTGCCGATGGCCTTGGCGACCTCGCCGCGGGGGCGGCCGAGCTTCTTGTGCGTCATGGCCTGGATCGCCAGCGGGACGACGGTGGCGCCGCGCAGATCAACCGTGCCGGCGTCCTCCATCGCGTCGATGAGCTTGACGAGGGTCATCTTGCGCTTGCCACGGATGCCGGCCTGGATGCGCTCGGTCAGCGGGCGCACGCGGTAGACGGACGTGTAACAGACCTGGTCGTCGCAGTTGTAGCCCTTCGCCGGCTTGTTGTTCCACGAGGTCATGAAGCGCTGGTCGACGACCTGCGCGTGCGCCGAGATCGGCTCGCGCCGGAAGGTGTTGAGCACGGGGTCGTAGTCCTTCCACATGAACCGCCGCTGCGCCTTGACCGGGAAGGTCGCCGGCGTCCCGTCCGGGCGCTGGGGGTTCGCACCCGAGTTGAAGTACGCGATCTTGCGGCTGTCGATGTAGAACCAGTTGAAGGTCAGGTCGTCCTTGTAGCCCGCGCGGATCCAGCTGCGCGCGCCCTTGACGACGTCGGGGCTGTTCCAGTCGGCGAAGGAGGCCGCCGCGTCGACCTCGCGCTTGTAGGTCGCGCGCAGCTTGGTGAAGGCATGCGGCACGCCCTTGACGGTGCCGCGGTGGCTGATGAGCCCGGCGTTGGTGCGGAACGCCTGCAACGTCTGCGAGCCCGGCGGGGTCTGGTCGGCCGCGTTGGGCACCCACTCGTTCGTCCGCTCGATGACCTCGATCGGCAGGCACTCCCCGTCCCACACGTAGTGCATGGAGTCCACGGTCGGCTCGCCGCCGTCCGGCTCGCAGAGCTTGACGGCGTAGGTGTCGATGATGTCCTGCCCCGCCGACGTCGCCGACCACGCGTAGTCGACGCCACGGCCGAGCTGCACGTAGAGGTTCGTGCCGACGAACGAGACGCCGCGGGCGTCGATCGCCGGGCCGAACTCGGCGGTGGCCGGCGCGTGGCCATCCTGCTCCATGAGCAGCTGCGGTGCGAAGTAGCCCGTCTGGGGTCCGAAGACCGCGATCGGCCGGCCGTTGGCGGACTCACGGCCCGACACCAGCAGCGCGTTCGAGCCGCCCTCGAGTTCCGACAGGGGCTTGAGCAGTGCGCCGAAGTCCGCATAGGCGCCCGTCGCGCCCGAGGTCGTGCTGCGCGATGCGGCGCTGCCCGAGTTGCTGCCCGGCTTGACAACGGGCACCGCCTCGACCGAGCCCGGGTCGGGCATGGCGAGCCCGCGCCGGCCGCCCGGCACGCGGTACGGAAAGACCTTCTTCTTGACGGTGCGGTCCGCCTCGCGGTCGTCCGGGTTGCGGAAGTCGGCCCACACGCGCTTACCGCGCTTGCGCCCCAGCACGCGCTGCGCATCCTGCAGTGCGAGCGCAGAACCCATCTCGCCGCCGCCACCCTTGCCGAAGATCCCGGCCACCAGGGCGCCCGTGGCGATCACGTCGGTGACCTTCCACGGGGCGGGTCCCTCGGGGTGGTTCGTGGCGGCGTACAGGGCATCGAGCTTGTTGACCGGCTCGGCGCGGGTCTCGGCGATCCATTGGTTCATCCCGTCCACGTAGTTCTGGACGTCGAGCTGGATCTGCACGCCGGCCTGCCCGTAGATGTCGTCGGCCTGGTCGAACTGGATCTGGTACTCGGCCTCGTTCATGTAGGGCGCCGACGCGAAGGTGCTCTGATCCTGGGAGCGGTTGCCCCTCGAACCGCCCGCGAAGGAGGACAGCTGGCCACGGCCGCCGTTGCGCAGGACGTCGGCGAGGAACAGGCGGTCGCGGCCCGTCGTGTAGCCGATGCCGAACATCAGGGCCGCGCGGTTGGCGCCGTAGATGTGTGGCACGCCGAAGCCGTCGCGCGTGATCGTGACGTCATCGCACTGTTCGGAGGCGGGGGAGGGCGGGACGACGACGGCGCAGACGGGATTCGTCGAGGCCTGCTCCTCGCCGGGCCGCACGCCGAAGGAGTTGTCCTTGAAGAAGTCGAGGATGTCGCGTTGTCGCAGCCCCGGCGAGCGGTAGACGAGGTTCGCGTACGGGTCCGTCTGGTCGTTCTGGTTCATCGGGCGGTCGCCCGAGGCGAGGAAGTCCGCCGCGCTCGACGCGCTCGTGAAGCCGTTCTGGCCGGGCGGGATGATGTTGTACGCCGAGCCCCCGGCGAAGTCGTCCGCGCGGTAGTCGCCCGGCGCCGGGGGCGCTGCCGAGGCCGGGGTCGCGAGGAGCGCGAGCGCCGCTGCCGCGGCGACGGGGAGGTGGCGGAGGAGCATCCCGGCGAACGTAACAAGCGTCGCCGGACCAGGCGCCGGTTGGCCCCCGCAGTCAGCCGGCCGTTAGGCGTCGCGCTGGAGATTCGTGGCGGCGTGTGAATTACCGGAAGTTTTCCGACCGCCTGCCGTTGGTGGCGCATGATGCGGCACAAGCTTCGCGCGATGCTCGCCCTCGGTTCCGGGGTGCTCGCGAGCGCCGGCACGGCCCAGGCGCTCGAACTCATCGAGGTGCAGAAGGTGTCCGTGCCCCGTGCGATATCGATCGACCTCGGCGACTTCGGCAACGACGGCCGGCCCGATGCTGTGCTGGCCGCCGGCCCGACGAACGCGGTTGCGATCGTGTTCGACGACGGCGCGAACGGCCTCGGCGGCCCACCGCTCTACCTTCCGATGGGCGAGGACGTCCGCGACGCCGTCGTGGGCGACTTCAACGGCGACGGCAACGACGACATCGCCGCGGTCAACACGACGCCCGGCACCTTCACCGTCCGCCTGGGGAACGGCTTCGAGGGCTTCGGGCCTCCGGCGACCCGCCCGGCAGGGCCCTTCCCGACCAACCTGAAGGCGGCCGACCTCGACGGTGACGGCGACGACGACCTCGTGATCTCCAATCAGGCCGCCCTCCAGAGCGACCTGTCGGTGTTCTTCTGCGACGGGGCAGGCGGCTTCGCCCCCCCGCAGGTGTATCCGACGACGGGAACCCAGAACCCGTCACGCGCTGCGATCGGCGACGTCAACAACGACGGCCGGCTCGACATCGTGGCGGTCACCACGGGACCCGGCCGCTATCAGGTCCTCCTCGGCGTGCCGGGCGGCTTCGTTCCAGGCCCCGTCCGCGGCGCCAACGGCCTGTACGTCGCACTCGCCGACCTGACCGGCGACGGTAACCTCGACGCGATCACCTCGCTGCGCGACGCGGGCCTCGTGCAGGTGATCCAGGGCGACGGTACCGGCGTGTTCACACCCCCCGGAGCAACGATCGGAGTGAGCGCGGGGGAGTATCCGGTCGGACTGACCGTGGCCGACCTCAGCGGCGACGGGGAGCTCGACGTCATCACCGCCGACCGTGGCCTCCCGGGCGTCTTCGTGCTCCTGGGCACCGGCGCGGGGAAAGGAACGGACATCTTCGCCTCCAGCGCACTGCCCTTCCCCGTGGCGGGCCTGGTCACGGAGACCGCGACGGCCGACTTCGACCGGGACGGCCGGCTCGACCTCGCGGTCGTCAGCGCGGACAGGGGCGTGGCGATCCTGCGCAACGTCTCGCCGTCCTATGCGTCGGTCGTGCGCAAGGACGAACCCGTCTCGTACTGGCGGTTCGGAGAGCGGTCCGGGATCGTCGCGCACGATCGGCAGGGCCGCAACCCCGGGCGCTACCGCGGTGGATTCAAGCTCGGCGTCGAGGGTCAGATCACGGGCAACACGGCGGTCCGCTTCGACGGACGGACCAGCGGCGTGCGCATGCGCGACGCGGACTCACTCGACACGGGCGACTCCTTCACGCTCGAGGCCTGGGTGAAGTGGAACGGCCGCGACACGGGCGAGCTGTTCAACAAGGGCTACCACCTCCTCATCGCCGACCCCGGCCATCTCGTGCTGCGCAAGGCCGGCAGAGGGCGGATCGCCCGCACGTTCTCGCAGGTTCCGGTGGACGGGAAGTTCCACCACATCGTTGCGACGAAGGACGGACGGACCGTACGGCTGCACATCGACCGGGCGCAGGACGCGTCGCGCGTAGTGAACCGGCGCATCACCAACACCAACACCCCGCTGGGCATCGGGACGGGCGGGCATCCGTTCCCCGGCGTCATCGACGAGGCCGCGATCTACGGCCGGGCGCTGACCGAGGAGGAGGTGCTGGCGCACTACCTCGCCGGTTTCGGACCGTGACCGCGTGCTCGCGATGCTGAGGACTCAGTTGCCGGCGCCCCCCGAGATGATTCCGGCGCCGTCCTGCCCGAGCAGGCTCGCGCCGTCATTGGAGATGATGTTGCCCGCTCCCCCGGAGATGATGGAGGCGCCGTCGTTGGAGATGATGTTGCCGGCGCCCCCGGAGATGATGCTTCCGCCCCGGCTGGGATCGAAGCCCACGATCGCGTACGGGCCGACGAGATCGATGGCGAAGTTGGCGGCGCCGGTGTCCACGGTCGTTCGTGACCGCGGGCCGGAGGCGCCGATCTCCGCGCCGCCGCCGGACTGGATCGCGTACAGGCCGTTCGTGTACAGGACAACCCCTTCATCGGCCACGAAGCTCAGGGCGCCGGCGCCGACCTTGACGATGTTCACCGTCTGCCCGTAGAGGCGGTTGTCAACGAAGCCGACCGCTCCGGCCCGCCCGTACGCCGGGGTGCCGACGGCCAGCGTCTGCGTGCCGCCGAGGGTGGCCAGCGCGGGGGTCACGCCCGCGCCGCGCATGCGCGCGAGGTCGATCTGCCCGGTGGAGAACAGGCACACGGTCTGCGATGCGCTCGTCACGGCGGCCGCCTCGTCCTCGGACAGCCCCACCGCGTTGCTGGAGATGAACGAGCTGAAGCGCGTGTTGCGGCTGCGATCGCAGGTGAGCGCCGCTTGATCGCGCATCTCCGTCACCGTCCGGTCCTCGGCGGCCTGGGAGATTGCCGCTCGCGTCGGTGTCCGGCCCGGCGCGAAGGTCTTTCCCTCGAAGCGATACCGCAGACCGTCGAAGCCGGTGAAATCCTGGCGCTGGGTGACCGCCTTCAAGGGCTTCCAGCCCACGAGACTGTCCCCCTCGACGTCGGTCGCGCTCGCCCAGAGCTCGTAGGCGCCGTCGTCGTCGACCGAAGCCGTCAGGTTGGCGACGCCGTCCGCACCGGTTCGGGCGAGCCCCGCCAGGTCGCCCTTCTGGTCGCGGAGCTCCACGCGGACGTCTGCCAGCCCCACACCGGCGCGGGTCGCGACGGCTATGGCGAAGCGTGAGCGTTGCTTTTTGTTGGCGACGAGCCGGACGCTTGCGTTGCCGTCGTCGGCCAGCAGCAGCGGCAACATACGGCCCTTCGGCTCAAGCGGCTGCATCGACAGCGCCAGCCCCGGCGCGCTGTGGTCGACGGTCAGCCGGATGCGATCGTTGCCACGCTCATCGAAGACACGCGCCGCGGCGACCGTCGGCGTGGCCGGCGCGTGTGCCTTGTAGCGGTACTGGATGTCGTAGTCCGCCGAACGACATCTCTCGCGCTTGAGCTGCGACAGGGCGTCCCGCAGGGAAAACCCGACGAGCAACTCCTCGAACGTGTAGTCACGCCCGCCGCGCACGCCGATGCTCTGGCCGATCGGGCAGTCGCGGGCCGCGTCGGGCACGTAGTAGCGGACCTTCACGCTTCCTACCGCGTCTGGGCCGGCAGTGAAGCGCTTCCCGGGCTTGGGTGAGGTCGCGAACACGGCGCCCGGGCGAATCGTCTCGCGCAGCTCGCGGGGGATCGTGCGCAGTCCGGCGACGGGAATCGACATGAAGCGCACCGGCGCTCCGAGCTTGTCGACGTCGCGCTGCACCTCCGCGGCTTCGCAGAAGCGCTTGCCACCGCAGGCCTTCGTGCCGACGGTGTAGTCGGGAAACGCGAGGTCCACCGTCCGCAAGCCGCCGTTGATGCCGGTTCGCGCGGCGATGCGCCGGCGCGGGGAGCGCGACCTCGTTGTCCCGCCGGGGTTCGTCGCCGACACCTCGCACTCGACCTCGAGCCCGGCGGCGCCCGGCGGCACCGTCAGGACCTGCTCGTTGCCGATCAACACGCGCTGGCCGTCGGCGGTGAAGCCGAACCATGCGTAGGCGAACGCAGGCTCGCCCGACCAGGTGCCGCGCTGGCAGGTCAGCCGCTGGTCGACCTCCGTGAGGCCGGCCGCCGCCGGCGCGACGCTGTTGGCCGGTGGGGTGGCGCCGCTTCCGCCGCCGCTCCGGGTCACCGTCTCGCAGCGCTCGGGATCGGGGTCGACGCCGATCGCGTCGAGGAACGCCACGTCGTCGGTGCCGTTGGTCGCCGCGGGGTCGGACGCAGCGTCGCAGTCCAAGCGCGTGTCGGCGATGCCGTCCTGGGCGCGCAGGATGTCGTTGCCGCCATTGCCCTCGATCGTGTCCGCACCGCCGCCGCCGTCGATGTCGTCGGCTCCGCTCGCACCGTTGATCGTCTCCGCCGTCGCGCCCCCGCGCAGGACGTCGTCGAAGCTCGAGCCCTGGATCCGCTCGAAGCCCGTGCCCACGTCGTCGCCCTCGAGACCGGCGTCCTGGCCGTCGTTGGGGCCGTCGCCGACCGACACGCGCACGCCCGTCTGAACCGCGTCGACCTTGTAGGTGACGGAATCGGTGCCGGCGGTCCCGGTGTCCTGGAAGGTGTCGCCGCCGGGCCCTCCCACGTGAAGGTCCGATCCCTCTCCGCCGTCGAGGCGGTCGGGGCCCTCGTCGCCGCGCAGATCGTCGTTGCCGCCGCGTCCGAACAACTCGTCGCCGCCGTCCGCGGCGACCGGCTGGTAGTCGATGTCGGCGTCTTCGCCGACGAGCAGATCGGCGAGATCACCCCCGCGCAGGACGTCACCACCCTGGCCTCCGTAGAGACGAGCCGTGATCGGACCGGCCACATCGATCACGTCGTTGCCGTCGAGCGCGTTGACCTCGACGTCGAGCTGGGTGACGCTGCACTCAACCGCACCGCCGAGCTGGGTGCACCCCGGCCCCCCTGGCTCCACCGTGCCGACGCCGGCACGCACGCTGATCGTCATCGGCGACGGCGTCGTGATGAAGAGCTGGTTGACCGAGTCGTCGCCGCCGACGAAGACCCCGCCGCTCGAACTGACGAACACGGTCGCCGCCGAGGCCGCGCTCACGGGCGCGAGGGCGACCACCGCCGAGGTGAGCAACACGGTCCTGAGCAGGGCGCGGGGGCGGGGCACCCGCGCGACCATACGGTGCTGTCGACCGTCGGTCCAACTTTCCGGCGAATGTGGTCAGCCCGTGTCGACTTCGCCTCTTTGCTCGAAGCCCGTCAGTGGGGACTGCGCAGCCGCTCAAGAGATCGTTCGCGAGTGTCCTGGCTGTTCGCGCGAAGCCTTCCCGATTGCCGGCACACCGTCCCACCGAAGCGCCTCGGCCGGCCTGGGGTGCGGCGGGAAAGTGGGGCCGCTTCAGGGCCCGCAGAGCCACCTCACCACGCCGTCGGCGCGTAGTCCTTGAGGAAGACGCCGAACAGATCCTCGCCGGCCTCGCCGCGCACGATCGGGTCGTAGACGCGGGCGGCGCCGTCGGCGAGATCGAGCGGGGCGTGGAAGCCCTCCCCGGCGAGGCGCATCTTGGTCGTGTGCGGGCGCTCGTCGGTGATCCAACCGGTGTCGACGCTGGTCATGAGGATGCCGTCGGCGTCGAGCATCTCGCGCGCGCTCGTGCGCGTGAGCATGTTCAGCGCGGCCTTGGCCATGTTGGTGTGCGGGTGGCCGGGGCCCTTGTAGCCGCGCCCGAAGCTGCCCTCCATCGCCGACACGTTGACGATGTAGGTGCGGCGCGCGGCGGAGGCGGCGAGCGCGGCGCGCAGCCGGCTGATGAGGATGAAGGGGGCGGTCGAGTTGCAGAGCTGCACCTCGAGCATCTCGACGGGGTCGACCTCGTCCACGCGCTGCGTCCAGCTGTTGTGGTCGACCTCGTCGGGAACCAGGCCACCGGCGTCGATCGCAGTCGAGCGGGCGGTCAGGGCGAGCGTCGTCACCGGGTGCAAGTCCGGCGCGCCACCGAGCTCGAGCACCGAGGGAGCGGTGGGGAGCTCGCCCGTCTCCCCGGCGATCAGGAGGGCGTACGCGTCCGGTGAGCGGCGGACGGTCTGGGCTGCGTTGTTGATCAGGATGTCGAGCGGTCCGTCGGCGGCAACGGCGTCGGCGAGGGCCACGACCTGGCCGGGCTGGCGAAGGTCGATCCCGACGATGTGCAGCCGGTCCAGCCAGCGATGGCTGTCGGGCATCGAGGCAAAGCGCCGGGCCGCGTCGCGCGGGAAGCGCGTCGTGATCGTCGTGTCGGCGCCGTCGCGCAGGAGCCGGAGGGCGATGTACATGCCGATCTTCGCCCGGCCGCCCGTCAGCAGTGCGCGGCGTCCGGTCAGGTCCGTGCGCGCCTCGCGGCGCTCGCGGTTCAGCCGTGCGCAGGCCGGACACAGCTGGTGGTAGAAGGCGTCGACCTCCGTGTACTTCGCCTTGCACTGATAACAAGGGCGAGCACGGATCAGCGTTCCCGCGCTGGCGCCCGAGACGCTCGACACGAGCGCGATGCCGCTCGTCTCGTCGTCGATGCGCCCGGGCGCGGCGGTGGCGGTCGCGGCGAGAACCGCGCGGTCGGCGGCCGCTACCTCCGCCCGGCGCTCGGCCCGGCGGCGTTCCTTGACGGTCTTGAACAATCCCGCGGTGGCGCGCCGGATCGCCACGGCGTCGGGGTGCTCCACCGGGAGCTGTTCGCTCTGCGCGATAACCGCCAGGCACGCACGGAGGTCCTCGGGGTCGATGCCCATGCGGCCATTGTGACCGGCCGGCAGCGATCGCCGGCTTCCACGCGCGTCGTACGTCGTCCCCGCACATCAGTGTACGGATCTACCGTACACTGGACGTATGAGCGGAAACCCGTTCGATTACCAGAGCCCGGTCGGCCCGCGGCTGCTCATCGACCGGCGCAGCGAGCTCGATCAGCTCCAGCGCGCGGCCGCGAACCGCGTGGCCATCAGGCTCTCAGCCCCCCGTCGCTACGGAAAGACGACGCTGCTGGACGCGCACGTGACCGCGATGCGGGCGGCGGGTCATCGCGCCGTGCGGGTCGACTTCTCCCGCGTGGCCACGGTCGCGGACGCCGCCGCCCGGGTCGCCGCCGCCTATCGCGAGCTGCCCCCCGATCCGCGCCGGCGGGTGGCGAAATGGAGCGGTCGCCTCGGGCTGTCCGCGAAGCTCGGTCCGGTCGGGGCGCAGATCGCGCCGCGCGCTGCGCGGCCCGGATCCGACGATGCGCGCGCCGCGCTGCTCGAGTTGCTCGACGTTCCGCTCGCCCTCCACGAACGGGACGGCGATCTGACCGTCGTCTGCCTCGACGAGTTCCAGGACCTGCTCGTGGCCGACGACGCACTCGACGGCCTCGTCCGCTCGGTCGTCCAACACCACGGGGAGGCGGCTGCCTACGTCTTCGCCGGCAGTCAGCCCTCGCTGATGCGCGCGCTCTTCAGCGATCAGGAGCGCCCGTTCTACGGCCAGGCGCGACCGCTCGAGCTGCCGCCGCTGCCGACTGCGGAGGCGGCGAGCGACATCGCGGAGCTCCTGGCCGCCGACGGTCTGCTCGACGTCGCGGGGGAGGCGGTCGACGAGCTGCTGGCCTTCAGCGGTGGGCACCCGCAGCGGACGATGCTGCTCGCGCACCACCTCTATGAGGTCCTCGACGCCGGGCACGGCGACCGCGATCCGGTGCTCGAGGCGATCGATCGGAGCATCGCCGAGACCAGGGACGCGCATCAGGCGCTCTGGGACGCACTCGGACGTATGGAGCGCATCGTCTGCATCGCGCTCGCCGACGGGGCGGCGCCCATGGGGACTCAGGTGGCCGACGACCATCGCGTGGCGCGGTCGACACTGCAGAACGCACTCGAACGACTCCTCAAGGACGGCCGCCAGGTGCAGCGCAATGCGGCCGGGGGCCCCGGTCTGCTCGACCCGTTGTTCGCGGAGTGGATCCGGCGCCGGTGACGCGTTGCCGGGGCGTTCCGTGGTCGCCATCAAGCGCGACACGAGCGGGTCCGAACCAACTTCGAACAATTTTGAACATTTGCTCTTGACAGGGTTGCGGACCCGCGGTTAGGGTCGCCGTGTTCGGTGTTGTTCGAATCAGTGTGAAGCTGTTATTAGCCACGCGCTGTGTTCGCGCAACTCGTAGCCCTGATGGAGGAGGAGAAGTTGAAACGCCTGCGCGTGAAAGCGTTCGCGGCAGCCGCCGTGGCATTCGGCATGGCCGGCACCGCCCACGCCGCGCCCAATCCACCGAGTTACTCGGCCGGAAAGGGCATCAAGATCAACGTGATGGGCGAGTGGGCCCATCCGGACGACGACACCAGCATCATTGGCCCGTGCGGCGTCTGGCACCAGCGCTACGACGTGCGCTGCGGCATCATCATGGTCACCCGCGGTGAGGGCGGCGGCAACTCCGCCGGCCCCGAGATCGGCCCGCCCCTCGGCCTGCGTCGCGAGAACGAGGACCGCGTCGCGCACTACCGCTCCGGCACCGTCGACATCTTCAACCTCGACAAGATCGACTTCTTCTACAACCAGAGCGCGCCGCTGACCGGCGACATCTGGGATCGGCAGGACACCCTGCGCCGCGTCGTGCGGATCATCCGCATGACCCAGCCCGACGTCTACCTCGGGTTCAGCCCGACGCAGGCCGTCGGCCACGGCAACCACCAGTACGCCGGACGCCTGATCTGGGAGGGCTTCAAGGCCGCGGCCGACCCCGCCATCTTCCCCGACCAGCTCATCGCCAATGGCGGCAGCCTGTCGACGTGGCAGGTCAAGAAGATCTTCTCGGGCGGCTCCACGGCGGGCTCCGGCGGCACGACCGCCCAGCCTGACTGCACCACCGGCTTCACGCCGACCGCCGGGACCAACCTGGACACGGTCATCGGTGTCTGGACCGGTTACGACTCGCCCTACAAGTGGCCTGCGGGCAACGTGCAGGGCATGCCGGCCGGCTCCCCCAAGAGCTGGGCGCAGGTCCACACCGAGGGTGGCCGCGCGTACCCCACGCAGTCACGCGTGATGAACCAGACGGTGGTCGAGCCGGGCTGCCAGCGCTTCGGGCAGACCGCAAGCGTCGTGCCGTTCCAGCCGAACCTCAACGCCGACGGCTCCCTGAACCCGCTCGCGGGCAAGGACGACGCCATCCTGTACGGCGCCGTCAAGCGCGACCCGGGCGGACTGCCGCTCAACGCGACGGAACGGATCACGTTCTCGAAGTTCTACAACACGCCCGGAACGTCGTTCACGGCGACCGTTTCGCTCGGTGGAGCCGCAATTCCGGCCGGCACCGTGAACCTGCAGCTGCCGACGGGTTGGACGGCGGACAACGTTTCGAAGTCGATCACGGCCGCGACGGCCGCGACCAACTCGTCGGTGTCCTTCACGATCACCCCGGCCGCGGGCGCGGTCACCAACACCAACTACCGGATCGCCGCGCGCTACGTCAACGGCACGACGACCGGCTACACCGACGGCGTCGTCCGCGTGGTGGCACCCGTCGAGGGTCGCTTCCACCGCTTCGGCAACTGGGCCGAGTACGAGACCTGGCTCGAGAGCGAGGCGCCGCTGGCGCGTCGCCTCGGTCGCTCGAACGCGGTGCAGTCGATGTCTGTCAGCTCGACGAAGACGATCACCGTCGACGTCCACAACTGGTCGACCTCGACCCAGAGCGGCACCGTGTCGGTCGCACCGCCGGCCAACGTGACGGTGGTCGACTCCGCCTCCAAGAACTACGGGCCGCTGGCCCCGGGCGCGGACACGTCGGTGACCTTCGACATCGCCAACTCGTTCACCAACTCGACGCTGCCCACCGGGCAGACGGTGACGATCCCGATCACGACGACGTTCGACACGCCGGGCGGAACCAGCTCGGAGAACCTGACCATGTCGATCCTCCCGAAGACCGGCATCCCGGTCAGCGGGGCGGCACCGACGGTGGACGGCACGATGGATCCGGAGTACGCCGGCTCTCCCGTGCTCGACATCGGCCGGCTCTGGCAGGGCACGTCCTGCGTCACGAAGATCTGTGGCGGTGACGCGCGCGTCCTGAAGAGTGGAGACGACCTCTACTTCTTCATGAACATCATCGACAACTACCAGTCCTACGCGGTCACCCCGGTGGAGTGCGTCGGGCACTGGCAGGCGGATTCGGTGGAGATCCTCATCGACCCGCGCGGCAACGCCTCCGAGGTCCTGCGCGACACGGCGAACACGTTCAAGCTCGGGATCTTCCCGTTCACGGACGATCCGTCGAACAGCAACGGCAACGGGGCGAACGGGCCGTGCTGGTCGCGTGACGCCGACAACCATCAGGGCTACTCGACCGGCCCGCTTCAGAACTCGGTGCACAACGCGCCGAACGCTCCGGGCGTGCAGGTCGCGACGAGCGCGCAGTGGGTTGGCGACAACCAGACCACGACGAGCCACGCCTACCCGCCGAACCCCGGTAACCCGGGCAACCAGACGGGCTACACGCTGGAGGTCAAGATCCCGATCGACGACCTGCCGGCCGACCTCAACGAGACCGACTTCGGCCTCAACATCACCCCCTATGACAACGACGACACGTCCGCGGCGGGCACCACGACGCTGCGGCACATCGACAACAGCACGCGCACCGGCTGGTCGGCCTTCGGCTCGGTCCAGTCCGACCCGTACCGCTGGGGCCGCGCGTCGATCAACGGCAGCGGGTTCGTCGGCAACAATGCCGTCGACACGCTCGACCTCTCCTCGCCCAACCTGGACGGGACGGAGTCGCCGCAGACGATCGCGCAGTCCGCGCATGACGGAGTGCCGATCTCCGGCCGTGAGCCGGCGCCGGCCTCCAACCGGCTGACCATCGACAGCATCAAGCTCGGAGCGAGCGCGCTGACGATGGACGTCACCTCCACGGGTGCCGGCACGATGCGGGCCTACCTGTGGTCGGGCGTCGAGGGGCAGATCCCGGTGTTCACCACCAGCTGCTCGCTCGCCGACGACCCCGCTCCCGACTACGGGCTCACGGCGTGCGCGCTCACCGACGGGGGCATTCCCCCGTGGGCGCCGGACATGAGCGGTCGCGTGGTGCGGTCCGACAACAACATCCCCATCGCCGCGGGCACGACCACCGTGTCGATGTCGGTCACTCCGGCCGAGCGCGCGAGGCTGCGTGCGGATGGGTCGGCGATCCTCTCCTACGTCACCAACAACGACGAGGTGCAGGCGTTCGACCTGCCGTTGGCAGCGGCCAAGATGGCGCTGTCGGCCGCGCATGTTGGCGGCGACGAGGAGGGGGACGCGCCGCAGCAGACCGAGCTGCGCGTCCACCTGACGGGCACCCAGCCGTTCCCGGGTGACCCGACGGGCACGGTGCAGTTCGCCATCGACGGGACGAACGTCGGCGGCCCGGTGGCCGTCAACGGCAACGGGGACGCGGTGCTCGACACCGCCGACACCGCCTTCGAGGGCAAGCAGATCACCGCCACCTACTCGGGTGACGGTGACTACGCGGTCTCGCGGGCCGCGACGGTCGTGCCCCCGGAGGGGTCCGGCCCGACCGGTCCCGCCGGTCCGCAGGGCCCCACCGGTCCGCAGGGCCCGGCCGGTGCCGACGGCACCAACGGCCAGCAGGGTCCCGCAGGCCCGCAGGGCCCGCCCGGCGCCAACGGCACCAACGGTTCGAACGGGGCCAATGGCGCCAACGGAGTCAACGGCACCAACGGAGCGGACGGTCCCGCAGGTCCGGCCGGCCCTGCCGGCCCCACCGGTCCCGCAGGGCCGCAGGGCGAGCCCGGAGCGGACGGGAAGACCATCACGGTCGCCTGCGCCGTCAAGGGTAAGAAGAAGGTCAAGTGCACGATCAAGGAGCTCGGGGCCGGCAAGCGCGGGAGCAAGCTGCGCGCGACCATCAAGGTCCTCGGTCGCTCGGGTAGCGCGACGGGAACCGGCCGCGGTCGGGTCAACGTCAAGCTCCGCCAGCCGCGCGTCAAGCGCAACGCTCGCATCCGGGTCCGTGTGAACCGGAAGGGCAGTGGCAGCGCGACGGTGACCGTGCGCGCCAACGACAAGGTCAAGAAGGCGTTCAACGCCCTCTGATCCATGACCACCGGAGGGGCGGCGCGGCTCGGCCGCGCCGCCCCACCGGGTCGTGCAGGATCATCTCTACCTCCATGTCATCACCCGCCCCAGATCACCATCGTCGCGTGGTTCCGGCCAAGCGCCGCGAGGACATGCTCGCCGCCGTGCGCGGCGGTGCGATCCACGTCGCCGATCTGGCCGAGAGCTTCGGCGTGTCCGAGATGACGGTGCGGCGCGATCTCCACCTCCTGGCCGAAGCCGGCCGGCTCACGCGTGTGCACGGGGGCGCCGTCAACGTCTCGAGCGAGCGTCCCTTCGACGAAACCGCGGTCGAGCACCTCGAGGCCAAGCGGCGGATCGGCGTCGCCGCCGCGGAACTGATCGAGGACGGCCAGACGGTGATGGTCGACATCGGCACCACCACGCTCGAGGCGGCGCGCCATCTGCACGGACGCGACATCACCGTCATCACCACGAGCCTCGCGGTCTACGAAGAGCTCAAAGACGACCCTGCGATCGAACTGATCCTCCCCGGCGGCGTGGTGCGCCGCAACTACCGCTCCCTGGTGGGCGTCATCGCGGAAGACTCCCTGCGCCAGCTCAACGCCGACGTGCTTCTGCTGGGGACGTCCGCCGTCGACGAGCAGCTCGACGTGTGGGACTCGACCATGGTCGAGGTCCCGATCAAGCGCGCGATGATCGCGGCATCCCATCGCGTCGTGCTGCTCGCCGACGCCGCCAAGTTCAGCAACCCGGGGCACATCCGAGTGTGCCCCGCGGCTGCCGTGGACGACATCATCACCGAAGCGCCGGTGCCCTCCAATCGGCACGACGCGCTCGAGATCGCCGACATCGAGGTACGGGTCGTATGAAGCTCAGCATCATGGGCGGGGGCGGATTCCGCGTTCCCCTGGTCTACGGGGCGCTCCTGCCCAAGGCAGCAGAGCTCGGTCTCGAGGAGATCACGCTCTACGACGTCGACGAGGCGCGTCTCCAGCACATCGTCGCGGTCCTCGAGGGACTTGCGGCTGAGCACGGCGAGCGGCTTCCGTTCCGCTGCACCACCGACCTCGAGGACGCCGTCGAGGGCAGTGACTTCGTCTTCTCGGCGATCCGGGTGGGCAACCTCGAGGGCCGGCTCATCGACGAGCAGGTCCCGCTCGGCCTGGGCGTGCTCGGGCAGGAGACGACGGGTCCCGGCGGCATCTGCTTCGCCCTGCGCACCATCCCGCACATGGTGCGGCTGGCCGAGGTCATCGCCGAGCGCGCGCCGCAGGCGTGGCTCGTGAACTTCACGAACCCCGCCGGGATGGTCACCGAGGCACTGCAGGGGATCCTGGGCGATCGCGTCGTCGGCATCTGCGACTCCCCCTCGGGGCTCTGCCGTCGCGTCGCGAAAGCGCTCGACCGGGATCCGGAGACCCTGTGGTTCGACTACTTCGGCCTGAACCACCTCGGCTGGCTGCAGGGGGTCCGCGACGGCGAGGTCGACCTGCTGCCCCAACTGCTCGCCGACGACGGCGCGCTCGAGTCCTTCGAGGAAGGGTCCCTCTTCGGCGGCGAGTGGCTGCGCGCGATCGGGATGATCCCGAACGAGTACCTGTACTACTTCTACTACGGTGCCGACGCGGTCAACGCGATCCGCGAGAGCCCCGCGTCGCGTGGGGCGTTCCTGCTCGAACAGCAGGCGGCCTTCTACGCCCAGGGGGCGCGCGACCCGCGCGCAGCCGTCGAAGCCTGGCGTGCCACCCGCCACGACCGCGAGCGCTCGTACATGCAGGAGGCGCGCACCGCCGCCGGTGTGGCGGGAGAGCACGGTTGCAGTGAGGAGAACCAGGGCTACGAGGCCGAGGCGATCGCCGTCATCGAGGCCATCGCGCTCAACACGCGCCGCGTGCTGATCCTCAACACCGCCAACCGCTCGAGCCTCCCGTTCCTCGACGAGCGGGCGGTGGTCGAGGTGCCGTGTGTCGTCGGCTCTGCCGGTCCTGTCCCCCTTTCTGTCGGTCCGGTCGCGCCGCACGCCCGCGGGCTGCTCGAGCAGATGAAGGACGTCGAGCGGACGACGATCCAGGCGGCGCTGTCGGGTTCGGAGAAGCTCGCGATCAAGGCGCTCGCCCTCCATCCGCTCGTCCCGTCGGTCACGACGGCTCGCACCATCTTCGAGGGCTACCAGGCGCGCCATCCCACCATGGGCGGAACGGGCTGACATGACGCTCGACGTCGTCTGTGGCGAGCTCGGCTTCGTCGACCTGACCTTCGTCGGGCTCGACGCCCTGCCCGGGCCGGGGGAGGAGCGCCACGCGCGTGCCCTGATGCGCTCTCCCGGCGGGGGTGCGATCACCGCGGTCGGCTGCGCCCGGCTCGGCCTCTCGGCGGCCCTGGCCTCCCCGATCGGCGCCGACGAGCCGGGCGACTTCCTGCGCTCCGCGCTCACCTCCGAAGGCGTCGCTTGCAGCGGCCGGACGATCGCCCAGACCGCGATCACCGTGGTTATGCCCGTCGCCGGCGAGCGCGCGATGGCGACGGTCGCACCCGACGAGCAGGCGACGGCCGCGGAGCTCGCCGCGGGCGACCCCCGGGCGGTCGTGCTGTCGCTGCCCCGGATCGGCCTCGCCCCTCCGGCCGCACGGCTGTACGCGACGGTCGGCGACCTCGACGCACGTACAGGCAGGTTGCCGGACGAGCTCGAAGACGCCCGCGCACTGATCGTCAATGCGCGCGAGGCCGAACTGCTCACGGGCCACAGCGACCCCGCGGTTGCCTCCCGCGACCTCGCCTCGCGCGGAACCGAGGCCATCGTCACGCTCGGTCCCGACGGCGCGCTCGGCTGCGCCGAGGGCGAGCTGGTGTCCGTTCCGGGCATTCCGGCGGATGCGGTCGACACGACCGGCGCCGGAGATCTCTTCACCGCGGCCTACGTATGGGCCGACCTCGCAGGCGCGCCGCTGGAAGACCGGCTGCGTTGGGCTGTGCTCTCTTCCGGCATGGGGGTGGGCGTGCCCACCGCTGTCGGCGGGGCGCCGACCTTGCAGGAGCTCGCGCAAGCGGGTGCAGGTATCGGGCTGGTGCTGCCGGTCTCGTTCGAATCGACGGTTCCTAGGAGGGACTCACTATGAAGTTCAGAACGGCTTCGCCGGTGGCACTCGTGTCGCTCGCGATCCTCGTGGCCTCAGGCTGCGGCTCACCCGGTGGTAGCTCAAGCGACGCCACCGAACAGAACAAGCAGGAGGCGTCCAAGTCCGTCTCCAAGCCGGATCCGGCCGGCGCCGGCGACGTCACCCTGACGGTCTGGGACCAGGAGGTCCGCGGCGGTCAGAACGCGGCGATCACCAAGCTCAACGCAGCGTTCGAGGAGAAGTATCCGAACGTCAAGATCGACCGTGTCGCGAAGTCCTTCGACGACCTCAACAAGACGCTCAAGCTCGCCGTCTCCGGCGAGAAGGCACCCGATGTCGTGGAGGCCAACCAGGGCCGCCCGATCATGGGCACGCTCGTCAAGGCGGGTCTGCTGCAGCCGCTCGACCCGTACGCCGAGGTCTTCGGCTGGGACGACCGCTACTCCGAGCTGTTGCTCGACCTCAACAAGTTCACGCCGGACGGCAACAGCTTCGGCGAGGGCAACCTCTACGGCCTTTCCCAGATGGGCGAGATCGTCGGCATCTTCTACAACAAGGACAAGGTGTCGACGCCGCCGGCGACGTTCGACGAGTTCGAGCAGTCGCTCGCGGACGCCAAGGCCGAGGGCGACATCCCGATCCAGTTCGGCAACCTCGACAAGTTCGGCGGGATCCACAACTACGAGACGGTGCTCGCCCGCACCGCGGACAAGCAGGCGGTGCGCGACTTCGTGTTCGCCCGCGAAGGGGCGACGTTCGAGGCCCCGGGCTTCGAGGAGGCCGCCACCAAGCTGCAGGACTGGGCGAAGGAGGGCTACTTCACGCCCGACTTCAACGGTGTCGGCTACGACCCCGCCTGGCAGCAGTTCGCCAAGGGCAAGGGGCGCTACCTGATCGCCGGCACGTGGCTGACGGCGGACCTCGCCGACCAGATGGGCGACAAGGTCGGCTTCATGGTGATGCCGGGTGAGAGCGAGGGCGACGACCCGATCGCGCTCGGCGGCGAGAGCCTGCCGTTCGCGGTCACCTCGAAGTCCGACAACCCGGACGTCGCCGCCGCCTACATCGACTTCATCACCAACCCCGAAGCCGCGACGGTGCTGGCCGAGACGGGCAACCTGCCCGCCATGGCGGTCGATGAGTCCGCGGTCCCCGACGGTCTGCCGGCCGAGGTGTTCGAGCAGTGGGGCGCTCTGCGTGAGGCCGACGGCCTGATCCCGTACCTCGACTACACGACGCCGACCTTCTACGACGACATCTCTGCCGCCGTGCAGAAGCTGCTGGCCGAGAAGGACTCGCCGTCCGAGTTCGTGTCGGGCGTGCAGTCGGTGTTCGAGAAGTTCATGGCGACCCTCAACTAGTCGAAGGCGTGCGTACCCCTGCCGGCCACCGATCCCCGGGCGAACCCCGTGCGATCGGCTACCTGTACCTCCTGCCGGCAGGGGTCGTCTTCTCGCTGTTCGTCCTCGTCCCGATCGTGCACGCGGGATTCATCTCGCTGTACGACTGGGACGGGCTGACGCCAAGCACGTTCACCGGCCTGAGCAACTACGGCGACGTCTTCTCAGACCCGGCGCTGCGCAAGGCCTTCGGCCACTCCCTCATCCTGATCTTCTTCTACTCGGTGCTGCCGGTGTGCATCGGGCTGCTCATCGCCGGCCTGCTCGCGCGGGTCCAGGTGCGGGGAACGGCCTTCTTCCGCACCGTGCTGTTCCTGCCGCAGGTGATCGCGCTCGTGGTCGTGGCGATCATGTGGCGGATGATCTACGACCCCCAGACGGGGGCGCTGAACTCGCTGTTCCGCAGCGTCGGGCTCGACGGGCTGGCGCAGGACTGGCTCGGGGACTTCGACCGCGCGCTTCCGAGCGTCGGGCTCATCGGCACGTGGGTGATGTTCGGCCTGGCGATGGTGCTGTTGATGGCCGGGGTCCAGAAGATCCCGCAGTCGCTCTACGACGCCGCGCGTGTCGATGGCGCCGGACCGGTGCGCGAGTTCTTCGCCGTCACGCTTCCCGCCCTGCGCGGCGAGATCGGGGTGGCGCTCACGCTGACCATGATCCAAGCGCTGCGCAACTTCGACATCGTCTACATCACGACGAAGGGCGGCCCGGGGGACCAGACCTCCGTGCCTGCGTTCCAGGTCTACGACCGGGCGTTCAACTCCGGCCGGGTCGGGTCGGCAGCCGCGATCGGCCTGACGCTGACGGCCGTGATCTTCGGCATCTCGCTGATCATCAACCGGCTCACGGAGCGAACGGCATGACCGCGAGCAAGCGCGAGCTCTCGATCACCTACGTGATCCTCGGCTTCTTCACGGTGATCGCGCTGGCCCCGCTGGTGGGCATCCTCTTCACGGCGGTCCAGAACCGCGACAACCTCTCGTCGTTCGGCTCCTTCGACGGGATCCACCTGGACAACTTCGTCGCCGCCTGGAACCAGGGCAACTTCGGCGCCTACCTGAAGTCGAGCGTCATCGTGACGGTGAGCGTCGTCTTCGGAGCCAGCGTGCTGTCCGTGCTGTCGGGCTACGCGTTCGGGCTCATGCGCTTCCGCGGCTCGACCGCCCTGTTCTACGTCTTCCTGCTCGGCCTGATGATCCCGACCGAGGCGATGATCGTGCCGCTGTATTACGACTTCCGCGACCTTGGCCTCACCGACACCTACTGGGCGCTGATCCTGCCCCAGCTCGGCACCTCGGTGTCGTTCGGCACCTTCTGGATGCGGGCGTACTTCCGCAGTGTCCCACCCTCGCTGGTGGAGGCCGCGCGCATCGACGGCGCGTCGAGCTGGTTCACCCTGTGGAAGGTCCTGCTGCCGCTCGCTCGTCCCGCGGTGCTGACCATGGTCGTGCTGCTCTTCATGTGGACCTGGAACGAGTTCCTGCTCGCGCTGGTGATGGTCACCGAGGAGGGACTGCGGACGGCTCCGCTCGGTCTGAGCTTCTTCCAGGGCCGCAACACCTCCGATCTCACGCTTCTCTCCGCGGGCGCGGTCATCGTGGCCACGCCCGTGGTCGTCGTCTACGTCTTCCTGCAACGTCACTTCATCCGGGGCATGCTCTCCGGCGCCGTCAAGGGGTAACGCATGGCCGCTGTCAGATTCATCGATGTGGACAAGCGCTATGGCGCCGTGGAGGCGGTTCGCGGCTTGTCGCTCGACATCGCCGACTCCGAGTTCATGGTGCTGGTCGGACCATCGGGCTCAGGAAAGACGACCGCGCTGCGCATGCTCGCGGGGCTCGAGTCGATCTCCGGCGGCGAGATCTGGATCGGCGATCGCTGCGTGAACGCCGTCGCGCCCCGGGAGCGCGACATCGCCATGGTGTTCCAGGACTACGCGCTGTATCCGCAGATGACGGTGTTCGACAACCTCGCCTTCGGACTGCGCCGCCGCAAGGTGCCCAAGGACAAGATCGCCGAGGCGGTCGGATCCGCCGCCGCTGCGCTCGATCTCGAGCCCTACCTGAACCGCAAGCCGGGCCAGCTCTCGGGCGGCCAGGCGCAGCGGGTCGCGCTCGGTCGCGCGCTCGTGCGCGACCCGCAGGTGTTTCTCATGGACGAGCCGCTCTCCAACCTCGACGCCAAGCTGCGCACGCAGACCCGCGGCGAAATCAAACGCCTCCAGAGCGAGGTCGCCACGACCACCGTCTACGTCACCCACGATCAGGTCGAGGCGATGACGATGGGCGACCGCATCGCGGTCATGTCCGACGGAGGACTCGAGCAGGTCGGCACGCCCGACGAGCTCTACGAGCGGCCCGCCAACCGCTTCGTGGCCGGCTTCATCGGCTCGCCGGCGATGCAGTTCTTCTCCGCCGAGGCCACCTCGGTCGACGGTGGGACGCGGCTGCGGGGAAGCCACATCGATCTGACCGTCCCGTTGAGCGTCGCGCGCCGTGGCGACGTGGTGGTCGGTGTCCGGCCCGAGACGGCGCGACGCTGGGAAGACAGTTCACCCGCGGCCGAGGGCATGGTTGGCCCGATCAGCGGCGTCGTGGCCTACGTCGAGGCGCTCGGGCGCGAGACCTTCGTCGGCGTCGACGTCGGCGATTCGCGGGTCGCCATCTACGAGGAGGGGCGCAGCGCCCTCCAGCCTGGCGACGAGGTCTCCTTCGGGGTGCGTCCCGACGGCCTGCGCGTGTTCGACGCGGCCACGGGCGAAGCGGTCCCGACCCGGCGGGAGGCGCTGCGGTGACCGGCGCGGAGCTGTTGCTGGCCGAGATCCGCGCGCAGCCGGCCGCGTGGCGAGACCTGGCCGACGATCACGAGGCGATCGCGCGCCTGGGTCACGAGCTCGCCGGCGACCCGCCGCCGCTGGTGCGTCTCGCCGCCCACGGCACGTCCGACCACGCAGCGGGATACGCGACGTACGCGCTGCGACTGCTGTGTGACTGGACGGTGGTGCAGGACTCGATGTCGGCGGTCATCTACTACGGGGCGCGTGCGGCGCGGGCGGGCGAGCTGGCGATCGGCATCTCCCAGTCGGGTGGCACCCCCGACGTGACCACATGGCTGCAGGCCGCCGGAGAGGCCGGCGCGCGTACCGCAGCGGTCACCAACGCCGCGGACTCCGCGCTCGGGCGTGTCGCCGATGCCGTGTTGCCGGTACGCGCGGGCGAGGAGCGCTCCGTGGCGGCGACGAAGACCTACACGTGCACGCTCGCGGCGCTGGCCCTGCTGGGCGCGCACGCGGCGGGGCGTGGCCCCGCCATGGCCGCGGCGCTTCGCGAGGCCGCCGACGCAGCCGATGCGGTGCTCGGCGAGCTCGAGGCCACCGCTGCCGGCCTCGCCACCGCTCACCCGGAGGTCGACCGCCTGTACGTCATCGGCCGCGGGCTCGAGCTGGCGACGGCCTCCGAGATCGCGCTCAAGCTCACCGAGGTCGCGTACGTCGCGGCGCGCGCGCTGACGGCGACGAGCCTGGCGCACGGACCGATCGCCGCGCTCGACGCCGGCTTCGGCGTCTGGGCGATCGCCGACGACGACGCCACGCTGGCGGCGGTCACCGAGGCGGTGGGCCGGGTGCGCGCCACGGGCGCGCCGACGGTGGGCGTCGGCCCGGCGGCGGGCAAGCTCGAGGCCGACATCCGCATCGCGACG
Source organism: uncultured Solirubrobacteraceae bacterium (assembly GCA_963781415.1). Lineage (GTDB taxonomy): Bacteria > Actinomycetota > Thermoleophilia > Solirubrobacterales > Solirubrobacteraceae > DATLGB01. The sequence continues at coordinate 450,828 of CAWAFT010000002.1, read as the reverse complement.
CCGGCGATCTCCGAGCCGCTGCTCAACCCGCTCCTCGCCGTGCTCCCCGGGCAGCTCTACGCCCGTGCGCTGGCCATCGCCAAGGGCCTGGACCCGGGCGCGCCGCGCCACCTGCGCAAGGTGACGGTGGCGGCGTGAGCACCGTCCACGCGGGCCCGCGCCTCGGCGGAGCGCCGATCTCGTGGGGCGTGTGCGAGGTCCCCGGCTGGGGCGTGCAGCTCGAGCCCGACCGGGTGCTCGCCGAGATGGCCTCGCTCGGACTGGGTGCGACCGAGCTGGGGCCGCAGGGGTGGCTCGCGCCCGACGGCCGAGCCGTCCGTGCCGAGCTCGACCATCATGAACTCCGGCTCGTCGGCGGGTTCGTCCCGCTCGTCGCCCACACCCCGGAGCAGAACGCCACGCGCGAGGCGGCCCGGCGCGCGGCGGAGGAGCTCGCCGTCGCCGGCGGGGAGGTGTTCGTCGCCGCCACGGTGCAGGACGCGGACTGGGCCACGCCCGTCGCACTCGACGGCGACGGCTTTGCTCGCCTCGGCGCGAACCTGCACGATCTCGCGGAGATCGTCGTCGACATGGGGCTGCGCTTCGTCCTGCATCCGCACGTCGGCACGCTGGTCCAGTCGGCCGACGACGTGCGGCTCGCGCTCGAGCACACCGACGTCGAGTGGTGCCTGGACACGGGGCACCTGCTCATCGGCGGGATTGACCCCGAGGGCTTCGTGCGCGAGCACGGGGCGCGGGTCGGTCACGTTCACCTCAAGGACGTCGACGCCGGGCTGGCCGCGGCGATCCGCGCGGGAGAGCTGACCCTGCTGGAGGCGACCCGAGCCGGCCTGTTCCGGCCGCTCGGCGCCGGCGACGTGGCGCTTGACGCCGTGCTTCTCGAGCTGGGCGAGGTGGGCTATGACGGATGGTTCGTCCTGGAGCAGGACCTGACTCTGGCCGATGCCGACGCTGATCCCGCTGTCGCCGTCGCGCAGAGCCTGCGGTGGCTCGAGCAGGCACGCACGAGGCTCGGCCGATGACGGTCACCGCCGTCACCCCGCTGCGCATCGGTGTCGTCGGGGTCGGCCGCATCGGGCGGATGCACGCGACCCTGCTCGAGCGCGAGGTGCGCGGTGCCGCTGTCGCCGCGGTCTACGACGCGCACGCGCAGAGCGCGCACGAGGTCGCCCTCGAGCTCGGCGTGGAGAGCGCGGACACGCTGGACGAGTTGTTGCGCGCCGACGACATCGACGCCGTCGCGATCTGCTCGACGACCGACACGCACGCGGACCTGATCGTCGCCGCGGCGCAGGCGGGCAAGGCGATCTTCTGCGAGAAGCCGGTCTCGCTGCAGCTCGCCGATCTCGATCGCTCGCTCGCTGCGGTCGAGGCCGCCGGCGTCCCCTTCCAGATCGGTTTCAACCGCCGCTTCGATCCCGGGCACGCGGCCGTCGCAGCCGCCGTCGCCGACGGTGAGATCGGAGAGCCCCACCTGGTGCGGATCTCGAGCCGCGATCCGGCGCCACCTCCGCTGGAGTACCTGGCCGGGTCCGGCGGCCTGTTCCTGGACATGACCATCCACGACTTCGACATGGCGCGCTATGTCACCGGCAGCGAGGTCGTGGAGGTGTTTGCCCGCGGCACCGTGCGCGTCGACCCGGCCATCGGAGCCGCCGGCGACATCGACACCGCGGTGCTGACCCTGGTGCATGCGTCGGGCTGCCTGACGACGATCGACAACTCGCGGCGGGCGGCCTACGGCTACGACCAGCGCGTCGAGGCGTTCGGGCCGGCGGGCATGGTCACGTCGGAGAACCCGCCCGTCCACGGCGCCGTCGTCCACGACGCGAACGGGACGCATGCCGCGCGGATCCCCTTCTTCTTCATCGACCGCTACGCGCAGAGCTACCGGGAGCAGTGGCAGGCCTTCGTCGCCGCCGTCAGCACGGAGGCGTCGACCCCGGTGAGCACGAGCGACGCGAGGGCGCCGCTGGTGATCGGCCTCGCCGCTCTGCGGTCGCTCGAAGCCGGTGTGCCCGTGCGCACCGAGACGGTGACCGCATGAGCTTCGAGGTCGTGACCATGGGGCGCATCGGCGTCGATATCTATCCCCACCAGGTCGGCGTCTCCCTGCGCGAGGTGACGTCGTTCGGCAAGTTCCTCGGCGGTAGCCCGGCCAACGTCGCCGTCGCCGCCGCGCGCTTCGGCCGCCACGTCGCGCTCATCACCCGCACCGGGGCAGATCCGTTCGGGGACTACCTCCACGATGCCCTGCAGGGCTTCGGTGTCGACGATCGCTACGTGACGGCGGTCGAGGGCCTGCCGACGCCCGTCACGTTCTGCGAGATCTTCCCGCCCGACGACTTTCCTCTCTACTTCTACCGCGAGCCCAAGGCGCCGGACCTCGTGATCGAACCGGACGAGCTCGATATGGACGCGATCCGTGACGCGGAGATCCTCTGGACGACCGTCACCGGTCTCTCGCAGGAGCCCAGCCGCGCGGCGACCCTGGCCGCGCTCGGAGCGCGCCGGCGCGCTCGGCACACCGTGCTCGACCTCGACTGGCGCCCGATGTTCTGGCCCGCGCCGGCGGATGCCCGCGCGCCGATCGATGCCGCGCTCGCCCACGCAACGGTTGCGGTGGGCAACCGGGACGAATGCGAGGTCGCGGTCGGCGAGCGCGACCCGCACGCCGCAGCCGCCGCCCTGCATGAGCGCGGCGTGGAGCTCGCGGTCGTCAAGCTCGGTCCGGACGGAGTTCTGGCCTCGGATGGCACCGAGGTCGTCGTCGTCCCGCCGGTGGAGGTCGACGTCGTCAACGGGCTCGGTGCGGGCGACGCGTTCGGGGGCGCGCTCTGCCACGGGTTGCTGGCCGAATGGGGACTGGGGGAGACGATCCGCTTCGCCAACGCGGCGGGAGCGATCGTGGCGGGGCGGCTGAGCTGCTCGGAGGCGATGCCCACCGAGGCCGAGGTGCGAGCGGTGCTGGACGGACATGTCCATGCGTGAGGCGGTGGCCCGGATGATCGCGACGCGGATCAATCAACCCCGGCGCGATCGCGGCCGCGGCCGCGGCCCGCGAGCAGCCCGCCGGCTCGCTCGATGCGTCCGGACGAGTGCTGATCGTCGCCGCCGATCATCCCGCACGCGGGTCCCTGGGCGCCGGGGGCGACCCGCTCGCCATGGCCGATCGCGCGGATCTGCTCGACCGTCTCTGCGTCGCCCTGGCCCGCCCCGGCGTGACCGGCGTGCTCGGGACCCCCGACATCGTCGAGGACCTGCTGCTGCTCGGCGTCCTCGACGGGAAGTCCGTGTTCGGCTCGATGAACCGCGCGGGGCTCGCCGGGGCGGCGGCGGAGATCGACGACCGCTTCACTGCCTTCGACGCGCGCCGGCTGGCGGCGATGGGATTCCAGGGCGGGAAGATGCTGACGCGGGTCGATCTCGCCGATCCGGCACTCCCGGCCGCGCTCGAAGCGTGCGGTGCCGCGGTGTCGGCGCTGGCCGAGCGCGAGCTCATCGCCATGGTGGAGCCCTTCATGGCGTACCGCGATGACGCGGGGCGCCTGCGCACGGAGCTCACGACGGAGGGCGCGATCCGCGCGTCGGTGATCGCAGCCGGGCTCGGGAACACCTCCTCGCACACCTGGCTCAAGGTCCCGGTCGTCGAGGAGATGGAGCGCGTTGTCGCGGCCACGACCCTGCCGACGCTGCTGCTCGGCGGCGAGGTGCAGGCCGACCAGGACGCCACCTTCGCCCGCTGGCGCGCAGCCCTGGCGCTGCCCAACGTGATCGGGCTCGTCGTGGGACGGTCGCTGCTGTACCCGCCCGGCGGTGATGTCGGAGCCGCCGTGGACGCGGCCGCCGGCCTGTTCGGGGCGGCGACATGAGCGGGCTCGTGCGCGCCGCCGCAGCCGCCCGGCCGCCCTACGACACGCTCGTCACCCCCGAGTCGGCGCGCTGGGAGTTCTGCGGGTTGCGCGTGCTGACACTGGGCCCGGGGGCCGCGCACGCGTTCGCGACGGGTGCGGACGAGGTGATCGTGCTCCCGCTCGAGGGCGGGGCCGAGGTCCGCGTCGGCACCGAGCGCTACACGCTTGCCGGCCGGACCGGGGTGTTCGCCGGGGTGACGGACTTCGTCTACGCGCCGCGCGATGCGCAGGTCGAGATCACCAGCGCCACCGGTGGACGGTTCGCGCTGCCCTCCGCGCGTTGCGAACGGCGGCTGGCGCCGGCCTACGTCGCCGCGGCGGACGTCGCCGTCGAGTTGCGAGGTGCCGGGCGCGCGAGCCGGCAGGTCCACAACTTCTGCGCGCCCGAGGCCTTCCCCGCGGACCGGCTGATCGCCGTCGAGGTGCTCACCCCCGACGGCAACTGGTCGTCCTACCCGCCTCACAAGCACGACGAGGACGTGCCCGGGGTGGAGACGGTGCTCGAGGAGATCTACTACTTCGAGGTCGCCGGCGGCGGGTTCGGCTACCAGCGCGTCTACGGCTCTGGGCCCGGCCGCGAGATCGACGTGACGGCTGAGGTCCGCAGCGGGGACGTGCTGATCATGCCCCACGGTTATCACGGGCCTTCCATGGCCCCGCCGGGCTACGACCTCTACTACCTCAACGTGATGGCGGGTCCCGGCGAGCGGGCCTGGCGCTTCACCGACGACCCCGACCACGCCTGGATCCGAGCGAGCTGGGAGCACCAGGAGCTCGACCCGCGGCTGCCGTTCCCGTCCCCTGACAGGGGTGTCCTATGAGGCTGACGGTCGCTCAGGCGCTCATCCGCTTCCTGGCCGTGCAGCACACGGAGCGCGACGGCCGGCAGCAGCGGCTGATCCCGGGCTGTTTTGGCATCTTCGGGCACGGCAACGTCGCCGGAGTCGGCCAGGCGCTGCTCGAGTCGGAGCTCACCGCTCCCGGAGAGCTGCCGTACTACCTCGCGCGCAACGAGCAGGCAATGGTGCATGCCGCCGCCGCGTTCGCGCGCCACCGCAACCGCCTCTCGACGCTGGCCTGCACCTCCTCGGTCGGGCCCGGTGCGACCAACATGGTGACGGGTGCCGCGCTGGCCACCATCAACCGGGTCCCGGTGCTGCTGCTGCCCGGCGACATCTTCGCCACGCGGGTCGCGAGCCCGGTGCTGCAGGAGCTCGAGGATCCGCGCTCGCTGGACGTCTCGGTCAACGACTGCCTGCGTCCCGTATCGCGCTACTTCGACCGCATCAACCGGCCCGAGCAGCTCCCCGCGGCGATGCTGGCGGCGATGCGCGTGCTCACGGACCCCGTCGAGACCGGCGCGGTCACCCTCGCGCTGCCTCAGGACGTCCAGGCCGAGGCCTTCGACTGGCCCGACGAGCTGTTCGCGCCGCGGATCTGGCACGTCCGCCGCCCCGCCCCCGATCGCGACGCGCTGACCTCCGCCGCCGCCATCGTCCGCTCCGCCCGCCGGCCGTTGATCGTGGCCGGGGGAGGGGTGATCTACAGCGAGGCCACCGAGGCGCTCGCCCGGCTGAGCGCCGACACCGGCATCCCGGTCGCCGAGACCCAGGCCGGGAAGGGCTCGCTGCACTTCGAGCATCCGCAGGCCGTCGGGGCGATCGGCGCCACCGGGACGGTCGCTGCGAACACGCTCGCCGAGGACGCCGACGTGGTGATCGGTGTGGGCACACGCTGGAGCGACTTCACCACCGCTTCCCGCAGTCTCTTCGCCGCTCCCGACGTGCGCTTCGTCAACCTCAACGTCGCGTCGGTGGACGCGCACAAGCAGTCGGCGCTGGCACTCGTCGCCGATGCGCGGTCGGGCCTCGATGCCCTCGGTGAGGCGCTGACCGACTGGGCGGCCCCGGCTGAGCACACGCAACGCGCGACCCGCCTGGCCACCGACTGGGAGGCCACGGTCGAGCGCGCCTACACGCTGCCGCACGAGCCGCTTCCCGCCCAGAGCGAGGTCATCGGCGCCGTCAACCGCTCGAGCGCGGAGCGCGACGTGGTCGTCTGCGCCGCGGGCAGCATGCCCGGCGACCTGCACAAGCTGTGGCGGACGCGTGACCCGAAGGGCTACCACGTGGAGTACGGCTTCTCGTGCATGGGGTACGAGATCGCCGGCGGGCTCGGCATCAAGCTCGCCGACCCCGAACGCGAGGTCTACGTCATGGTCGGCGACGGCTCGTATCTGATGATGAGCTCCGAGCTCGTCACCGCCGTCGCCGAGGGGATCAAGCTGATCGTGGTGCTCGTGCAGAACCACGGGTTCGCGTCGATCGGAGCGCTGTCTGAGTCCGTGGGATCGCAGCGGTTCGGAACGCGCTACCGCTTCCGCGACCGCGACACCGGCGCGCTCGACGGCGACCGTTTGCCCGTCGATCTCGCCGCGAACGCCGCGAGTCTCGGCGCCGACGTGCGCCGCGCACAGTCGATCACCGAGCTCGAGGCCGCCCTCGCCGACGCCCGTGCGGCGTCGACGACCACCGTCATCCAGATCGAGACCGACCCGCTCGTGCCCGCGCCGAGCTCGGAGGCATGGTGGGACGTCCCGGTCGCCGAGGTCGCCGCCCTGGAGAGCACCCGTTCGGCGCGCGCCGCCTACACCGCTGAGAAGGCGCGCCAGCGGCACCACCTCAGTCCAGCCGAGCTCGACAGGAGCCCCTGATGACCATGACGCACATCCCCACCGTGCACCACCGGATCGGCGGTGGCGAGTTCCCCGGCAGCGGCCGGCGCACCGCGCCCGTGTTCGATCCCGCCACAGGCGAGCAGCAGGCGGCCGTCGCCCTCGCCGAGCCGGCCGACGTCGACGCTGCGGTCGCTGCCGCTCGGATGGCGTTCACGAGCTGGAGCCGGGTGTCCGTCGTCAAGCGGGCGCGGATCATGTTCCGCTTCCGGGCGCTGCTCGAGGAGCACCTCGACGATCTGGCCCGCATCGTCTCCTCCGAGCACGGCAAGGTGCTCGACGACGCTCGCGGCGAGGTGACCCGCGGCCTCGAGGTGGTGGAGTTCGCCTGCGGGATGGGCCACCTGCTCAAGGGGGACTTCTCCGAGCAGGTCTCCGCCGGCGTCGACGCCTACGCGTTCCGCCAGCCGCTGGGCGTGTGCGCCGGGATCACGCCCTTCAACTTCCCCGTGATGGTGCCGATGTGGATGCACCCGGTGGCGATCGCGGCGGGGAACACGTTCGTGCTCAAGCCGTCCGAGCGCGATCCGTCCGCCTCCAACTTCGTCGCCGAGCTGTACGCGTGGGCCGGGCTGCCCGACGGGGTCTTCAACGTCGTTCACGGCGACAAGGTGGCGGTCGACGCGCTGCTCGACCATCCGGACGTCGACGCCGTCTCCTTCGTCGGCTCGACGCCGATCGCGCGCTACGTGCACGAGCGGGCGACGGGGTCGGGCAAGCGGGTGCAGGCACTCGGCGGCGCGAAGAACCACGCCGTCGTGATGCCCGACGCCGACCTCGACTTCGCGGCGAAGCAGCTCACCGCCGCCGGGTACGGCTCCGCGGGACAGCGCTGCATGGCGATCTCGGTCGTGGTCGCCGTCGGCGACGCGGCGGATCCTCTCGTGGAGCGGCTCGAGGCCAACGCCCGCGCGCTGAAGGTCGGCCCCGGGCTCGACCCGGCCAGTGACCTCGGGCCCGTGATCACGCCTCAGGCGCGGGACCGGATCGCCGGTTACGTCACCGAGGGAGTCGAGGCAGGCGCGACGGCGGTCGTCGACGGCCGCGACCTCGAGGCCGGTAGCGGCGGGTTCTTCTTCGGCCCGACGCTCTTCGACGGGGTGGACCCCGAGATGTCGATCTACCGCGACGAGATCTTCGGGCCCGTCCTGAGCGTGGTGCGGACGACGACGCTCGAAGAGGCGATCGCGCTCGTCAACGAGAGCTCCTTCGCCAACGGCACCGCGATCTTCACCGGTTCGGGCGGCGCCGCGCAACGCTTCCAGCGCGAGGTGGAGGTGGGAATGATCGGCATCAACGTCCCGATCCCGGTGCCGATGGCCTTCTACTCCTTCGGCGGCTGGAAGGACTCCCTGTTCGGCGACCACCACATCCACGGGCCCGGAGGGCGTGCGCTTCTACACGCGGGGCAAGGCGGTGACGGCGCGCTGGCCCGAGGCTGCCGGAGAAGCACTCGGCGACGGCTTCGCCGCCAACTCCTGATCGCCCCTGGCGGGGCCGGAGACGGTAAGTTGCGCACTGCGATGGCGTACGACGAAGAGCTCGCCAATCGGATCCGCGAGCAGCTTGCCGACGAGCGTTTCACCGAGCAGCGGATGTTCGGCGGACTGGCCTTCCTGGTCGGCGGGCACATGGCGATCGCCGCCTCACGCGAGGGCGGCCTGCTCGTGCGCGTGCCTGAGGAGGACTACGACGCCCTGAGCGCAGAGCCGCACACCGACGATTTCGTCATGGGGGAACGGGCGATGCGGGGGTGGCTGCGCGTGGCCGGGCACGGCGTGGCCGACGACGCCGATCTCGCCCGCTGGGCCGCGCGCGGGCTGGCGGTCGCCCACTCGCTGCCCCCCAAGTAGGCAGCGTCCGGCCATGCTTCTCTACGACTCCGGCGTGTCCGGCAACTGCTACAAGGTCCGGCCGCTGGCGGAGTCCAACGCGATCATGTGGTTCTTCGCCGAGGGGACGGAGTACCTCCCTGAGGACGCGTACGAGCGCGCGCAGGTGCTGCAGTGGCTGTGCTTCGAGCAGTACAGCCACGAGCCGAACATCGCGGTCCTGCGCTTCTGGCTGCACTATGCCGCCACCCTTCCGTCGACCTTTCGGCGTACGCTGCGCTCAGCGACTGGCTCGGGCGGGTTGCCGCCCAGCCCGGACACGTGCCGATCACCGCGTGACAGGCCCGCTTGCACCGGGTGCGGCACACGAACGGATGAGGCTGACCTTGGATACACGCCGGCTGGGGAAACGATGAGCGCGGAGCTCATCGAACGGTTCTACGGAGCCTTCGCGCGGGGGGACGGGGATGCCATGGCGGCGTGCTACGCGCCCGACGTGCACTTCTCGGACCCCGTCTTCGGGTCGCTGCACGGTGACGAGGCCGGCGACATGTGGAGGATGCTCACCGGTCGCGCCGAGGATCTCGAGATCACCCTCGCCGCCCACGACGACGCGAGCGCGAACTGGATCGCCGATTACACGTTTCGCACGGGGCGACGGGTGCACAACGACGTCGAGGCGCGATTCGACTTCCGCGACGGCCTGATCGTCGAGCACCACGACCGCTTCTCCTTCTACGCCTGGGCGCGGCAGGCGCTGGGACCCGTGGGCCTTGCGCTCGGCTGGACCCCGCTGCTGCGCGCGAAGGTGTCGGGCGAAGCCCGGGCGGGCCTCGAGCAGTTCAGGGCGTGAGGATCAGCCGGCCGTCCGCGTGGCCGTCCGCGGCGAGGCGGTGCGCCTCGGCGGCCTGTTCGAACGGATAGACGCCGCCGACCCGCAGCGAGAAGCGACCAGCCGCATACAGGGCGGCGGCTTCCTCGAGCGCATGCCACGCCGAGGAGGTGCCGGTCACGTGCACGCCGAGCTCGCCCGCGTCGAAGTCGGCGATCGTGACGACCTTCTGCGGGTCGCCCGTGAGCGTGATCAGCGCGGGGATGGCGCCCCTGCCGGCGGTGTCAAAGGCAGCGTCCGCACCGGGGAGGGTGCCGAGGTCGCCGTGGCCAACCGGCTCGGCGCCGAGTGCGCGCAGGTAGTCGTGATTGCGCTCGCTCGCCGTGCCGATCACGCGCGCGCCGCGGGCGACCGCGAACTGGACCGCGGCGCTGCCGACCCCGCCGGACGCGCCGGCGATCACCAGCGTCGTACCCGCGCCGACGCCGACGAGGTCCATGGCGCGCACCGCTGTCTCGCAGGCCGTGACGAAACCTGCTGCCTCCGTGAAGGACAGACCCTCGGGCATCGCGGCCCAGTGCTTGAGGACCGCGTACTCCGCGCACGCACCGCCCGCCGTGGAGCCGAAGACGCGCTCGCCGGTTGCCTCGATCACCCCGGCGGCGTCCATCCCCGGAACGATCGGCGGCTCACCGCCGGCCAGGCCCGCGCGCTTCTTGAGGTCGAAAGGGTTCACGGCGGCGGCGCGCACCGCGATCGGCACCTGGCCGGGGCCGGCCACGGGCCGTTCGACATCGACGACCTGGAGGACCTCAGGTCCTCCGAACTCGGAGTAGCGCAGCGCTCGCATGAGCGCCGAGGCTAGATGTCCGCTGTCACCAGGCCTGGTCGCTGCCGCAGGTGGGGCAGCCGACCGAGGTGGAGACCGTGGCGGTGAAGACCTTGCCGCAGGCGCACTCGTAGAGCGCCTTGTCCTGCGGGCAGCCACCGCGGCGGGCAGAGTCCGTCTGCTTGACGGACTCCTTCGGGGAGGTTGGACGTGGGGGAGAGGCGATTGCCATCTGGGGTTACGACCCCATAACGGCACCGAGGTTTCGCCCTTTGACCGATTCCTTATCTTTCTGGACGGTTTCGGCCAGGATGCAGGCGCATTTGCAGGGTTCACGAGCGGGCGCGTGAGCGACGGAAGCGCCTGCGATACTGGGACTCGCATGGATCCGGCCCGCAAGCGCACCATCCGCCTCGTCGTCGCCCTCAGTGCGGCTGTCGTGCTCGCGACGGCCCTGATCTACACGAGCTTCAGCGCCTCCACCGAGGCCAAGACGCCGAGCCAGCTGCTGGCGTCGGCGACGTCCACGCAGTCCTATGAGCTCACCGGCAAGGTCGCCGCGGGCTCGTGGAAGCACGAGGGCGTGGTGCACACCTTCCGCGTCGAGGATCGCCAGGGCGGCGGCTCGGTGCCCGTCCGCTACACCGGCGCGGTGCCGGACCCCTTCCGCGAGGGGCGGGAGATCGTCGTGACCGTCCGCCGCCAGGGCGACGTGTTCGTGGGGGAGAAGGACTCGCTGATCACGAAATGCCCGTCGAAGTTCGCCACCGAAGCACCGCAGACCTAGCCTTCATCTGAATGCTGACCGCCGGGAAGCTCCTGCTGGTCGTGGCGCTGCTGGTCGCCTTCTATGGCGCCGTCGCCTCGCTGTACGGCGCCCGCACCGGCTCGCGCGCGTGGGTCGACTCCGGCCGGCGCGCCGTCTACGGATTCGCGGCGAGTCTCGTGGCCGCCTTCGGGCTGCTCGAGGCCGCGTTCCTGCGCTCGGACTTCTCGTCCGAGCTCGTCGCGACGCACTCGTCCACGACCACGCCGACCTTCTACCGGGCCACGGCGATCTGGTCCTCTCAGGAGGGCTCGCTGCTGCTGTGGGCGATGCTGCTGGGGATCTGGTCGAGCCTGATGCTCTACCTCACGCGGAACAAGCTACGGGAGATCGCCCCGTACGCGACCGCGGTGCTGTGCGGCTTCGCGCTGTTCTTCGTCGGGCTGCTCGTGTTCTCGGTGACGCCGTTCGCGGGTCTGTCACCCGTGCCCGCTGAGGGCAACGGCCTGAACCCGCTGCTGCGTCACCCGAGCATGATGATCCATCCCCCGATGCTCTACTCGGGGTACACGCTGTTCGCGATCCCGTTCGCCTTCGCGGTCGGAGCGCTCATCACGCGCCGCCTGAACGCCGACTGGATCCGGTCGACGCGCCCCTTCACCCTGGCGGCCTGGGGCCTGCTCGGCTTCGGGGTCATCCTCGGCGCGCGCTGGTCCTACACCGAGCTCGGCTGGGGCGGCTACTGGGCCTGGGACCCGGTCGAGAACGCATCACTGATGCCCTGGCTGACCGGCACCGCGTTCCTGCACTCGGTGATGATCCAGGAGAAGCGGGGGATGCTCAAGATCTGGAACGTGTCGCTCGTGCTGGCGACCGGCATCCTCGCGATCCTCGGCACCTTCCTCGTGCGCTCGGGGATCCTGCAGTCCATCCACGCGTTCGGCGCCTCGACCCTCGGAATCCCGTTCCTCGTGCTGATCGGCGTCATGATCGCGGGCTCGATCTCGCTCGTGGTCTGGCGCTCTGACGACCTGCGCTCCGACAGTCGGCTCGACTCGATGCTCTCGCGTGAGTCGGTCTTCCTGCTCAACAACATCGTGCTCGTGGCCATGTGCACGGTGATCTTCTGGTTCACCTTCTGGCCGCTGATCTCCGAGGCTTTCGGTGCCGAGCGCTCCGTCGGCCCGCCGACCTTCAACAGCTGGATCGGCCCGCTGGCGATCCTGCTCGTCCTGCTGACCGGGCTCGGCCCTGCGCTGGCCTGGCGCCGGGTCACTGCCGCGAACCTGCGCCGTCAGCTGACGATCCCGGCGAGCGTGGCGGCGGCCACCGCGGTCGCGCTCGTCGTCACCACGACGGGTGACGCCAAGACCGGGTTGCTGTTCGTCTTCGCGGCGTTCTCGACCGCGGTGATCTTCCAGGAGTACGTGCGCGGCGTGCGTGCGCGCCAGGCGATGAGCTCGGAGGCCGTGCCGATGGCGTTCATCTCGCTCGTGCGCCGCAACCGCCGCCGCTACGGGGGCTACCTGGTCCACCTGGGCGTCATCACGTTGTTCGTGGGCGTGGCGGCCTCGTCGGTCTTCCAGAACGCCAGCGACGTCGAGCTCGGCGTCGGGGACACCACCACCGTCGGCAATTACGACGTGACCTACGTGGAGCCCACGAGTCGGGTCGTCGCGGCGTCGAACGGACGCCTCGAGCGGATCGACTTCGGCGCAGTCCTGCGTGTCGAGCGCGACGGCAGGCTGGTCGACACCGTCGACACCCGCCGTTCCTACTTCCCGTCTTCGGATCCCACGCTCGGGCCGGTCTCGCGCTTCTTCGAAGGCGAGTCGACGAGCGAGGTCGGGCTGCGCGCCGGCCTGCTGCGTGACGTCTGGACGGTGGTGAGCCCGTCGCTGGCCGATCTCCGCGGACGGATCGCCAAGGGCGACGAGGTCTTCGCGGGCCCCGGTTCCCGGCTCCCGGCCGCGCAGCAGCAGCAGTTCTTGGCCACCGCCCTCACCGGGCTGACCGACGCCTATCGCAACGATCCGCCGCCCGCCACGTTCCGCCTGATCGTCTCGCCCCTGGTCACGTTCGTCTGGCTCGGCGCGCTGCTCGTCTTCGCCGGTGGCCTCGTGGCGATCTGGCCGCCCCCGGGCGGTTCCACGCGCAAGGTGCGTGCCGGATACGCCGCGCGGGTCGCGCGCGAAGTCCGCGCGTGAGCGTGATCCTGGTGGTCGTCGTGCTGCTGCTGGTCGCCTGGCTGGTGGCGGCGCCGCTGCGCCCGGGCGCCGCCGAGCGTGCCGCCGCCGCCTCGGCTTCGGAGCGCGACGAGCTCGAGGCGCTCAAGGAGGCCAAATACCGGGAGATCCGCGACGCCGAGCTCGACTACCGCACCGGCAAGCTCTCCGAGGGCGACTGGCGCGAGCTCGACCGCGGCCTGCGCGCCGAGGCCGTCGCGATTCTGCACCGGCTCGATGATCTAGACTGACGCGCCGATGTACTCCATCCTCGCTGTCGCCCAAGTCTTCATCTGCGCGGTCCTCGTGATGCTCATCCTGCTGCACTCCGGCAAGGACTCGGGCATGTCGGGCGCCTTCGGCGTCGGCGTCGCCGGCGGCCAGGGCGGCGGTTCGCTGATGGAGCGCAACCTCACCCGCTGGACCATCGTGTTCGCCGTGCTGTTCGCGGTGAACACGCTCGTGCTCATCCAGCTCTAGCGGCGAGCGGCGGCAGGCGATCCGCCGCCGGAAACGGTCCCGCGGGACCGGCTCTGCATCAAAACTGTTCCGATTCGTGACAGAAGTGTCACGAGCGCGGCCGCGAAGGCACACCGCCGCGGGCGATGGCAGCCGCGTACTGCTCGGGCGTGTCGAGCCCGCGTAGGGCGTCGGGGGCCCCGTCGAGCGTGACGGTGTCGACCGCCGCGAGCAGGCCCCGCAGGCTCGCGTCCTCAGCGAGACGCCGGCTCGCAATCTCCGCGAGCGACGTGCGATAGAGCGCGCCGAGCGGCTGGCCCGCGTAGGCCACGACATCCGCCGCCCGGGCGGCAAGCAGCGCCGGCATGACCTCGTGGGCATAGGGCTGGTCGGTCGCACAGACGAACGCGCGGTCGACCCCGACTGCGGCGAGTCCTGCCGCAAGACCCAGGAGCGGCCCGCGCCCCTCGGCGGGATCGCGGACGACCTCGAGACCCTCGGGCAGAGCTTGTGCGGGGGCACCGACGACGACGACCGGCCCGTTCGTCGCTGCCGCGACGGCACGCGCGACGTGCACCACGAGCGGAACCCCATGCCAGTCCAGCAGCGCCTTCGGGGAGCCCATGCGGGAGGAACGCCCGCCGGCGAGGACGACACCGCCGAGGGTCATCGGGCGATCCGGACGGAGGGCACGAGCGCGCATCCGCCTCCGCGCAGCGCCACGAGTGAGGGCTCCGCGCCCACCTCGACGACCGCGGCAAGGTCCACCGCGGGCAGGCCGCCGTCCACGCCGAGGTCCGCCACACCGGGCGCGATCACGAGATTGTCGGCCCGCGGGGCGAGCGTCAGCGCGCGGGTCGCGTGCCCGGTCGAAGGCGCCGGTGAGGCCGAGTCGTGGACTCCGCCGACGAACACTCCCGCCTCCATCAGGGTCACCCGCCGGCGCTGTACGCCCTCCGCGTCGAACGCACGGGCCAGGCCCACCGACGAGTCGTCGACGAGGTCGATCGACGGCGCCAATGCCGGCGGCTGCTCGCCCAGCGCCAGGCGGACGCCGAAAGCATCGCGCAGCCGCGCGAGCGCCTCGGCGACGACCCCTGGCCCGGCGACGTCGCCGCGCCCCGCCCGGGGCTCCCGTGCCGCCGCTGCGAGCGCCGGGGCGAAGGATTGGGCTGCCCGCAGCCCGCGGGTGTTGGCGACCGCCTCGATCACGCCGGCCCCACACTCCGCGACGGTCTCGTGCGGTTCGGGGAGATCCGGTGCCGGCCACGCGCGGGCTTGTCGAGCCCGCAGCTGCGCGACCTTCACCAGGTGCGGGAGACCATCGACACCCTCGGCTCGTCCAGCGCGCCCCTCGACGACCGCCACCACGACGATCGTCAGTGACCCGTCCCAGCGCACCGTCACCTGGCCGCAGTCGAGAGACTCGATCCCCCGCTCGGCGAGCGCCAGCACATCCGGGATCTTCACGGGCGGAGCGTAACCGTGGCCGGTTCCGGCGCCGACGGCTAGAGCGCCGCTTCGTACAGCGCACGGAGCTCGTCGCGGTCCGCGCGCGGCGGGGTCAGCCCGAGTTCGTTACGCCCCGCCGCGGTGTTGGCGCAGTCGTCGAGCTGCGCCGAGGTGACGCCGAGCTGCGACAACCGCGTGGATCCCGTCCGGGCGCACAGCCCCCGCACGAACCCGCCGGCGTCGCCGCCGAGCGCTTCCGCGAGCTTCGCTCCGACCTTCGGGGCACGCTCGGCCAGCGCGCCGATCGTGTGCTGGAGCATGATCGCGTTGGCCGAGCCGTGGGGGATGCCGCACGTGCGCACGAGCGTCTGGCTGAGCACGTGGTGCAGGCCGTACCAGGCCGAGTCGATCGCGTAGCCCGCAAGCAGCGCGCCGAGGGCGAGCGCGTCGCGATCGGGGTCAGCGCCCGCGTAGCCGGCGGCGATCAGCCGGGCGGCCTCGATCGCCGCGAGCGATGCCACGGGGTTGGCGAGGGTGGTCACGGGCGCCTCGGCCGCATGACCGAGGGCGTTGAGCGCACTCGCGGCGAGTTCTGCCTCGGGCTGAGAGGCCGCGAGCTCCGGGTCGCAGACGACCACCGCCGGTCGCGCCCTGGGCGTGTCGGCCTCCACTCCGGCGGCATGCCGGTGCACCCACGTCATCTCGGCCCCCGACAGCGTCGTGGGGACGGCGAGCGTGCGAGCGGTCGGATCCTCGCGCCGCCGCGCCGCGGTGAGCGCCTTGGCCACGTCGATGACGCGACCTCCTCCGAACGCGACGAAACGGTCTCCGTCGCTCCCGAGCAGCGCGCCGGCGATCTCGTCGACCCGGCCGGGCGGCACGAGCAGGACCGCGCCGGCGGCATCGAAGAGATGGGCCCCCGACGGGCGAGCGCGCTCGGTGGTGAGCAGCGTGTAGCCCGGGCCGCCGAGCAACTCCACGGCCTCCTTCGCCCGTCCGCGCCCGAAGTGGATCGTGCGTTCCCCGTCGCGCCAGTCGAAGCCGTCCATACTTCGGAACCTAGTGCTCGCCTACGTCTTCTGGCACCGTCCCTCCGCTGGCGTCGCCCCCGGCGATTACGAGCAGGGCATGCGCGCCTTCCACGCCGTCCTCGCCGACGCGCCGCCGGCGGGTTTCGTGGGCTCGCTGACCTTCGCCCGCGCGCCGCTGCCGTGGTTCGATGGCTACGAGGACTGGTACATGGTCGCGGACTGGACCGCGCTCGGGGTTCTGAACACGGCCGCCGTCTCGGCCCGTAATCTCGCGGCTCACGACGCCGTGGCGACGCGCGCTGAGGCCGGCACGGGGGCCGTTTTCGCGCTGCACTCCGGTGAGCTCGACCTCGGCGAGATCGCCGGCGCGACGTGGAGTGACACGGCACCGCAGGCGGACGCGGTCTGGAGGCGGCAACTCGTGCTGGGTCCGGCGCCTCAGTACTGCGGCCATCACGCTTGCGGCGGATCGACGCCGCGCGTCCGCGTCTAACGCGCGATCCCGTCCGCGGCCCGCGGATGCACCCAGGTGGCGAGCGCGCTGGAGCTCCCCCTGGGTGGATCGGCTTGGGCCGGTAGTCGTCCATGCCGCCTCCGGACACCGCTCGTGGTCACCCCTTGTGGCGTTGGCGGTACGGGTGATGTTGTGTCGTGCAATAAAGGCTTGGGAGACCGCGGTGCAGCGCCGTCAGCACGAGTAGGAGCATCGCCGCGCGCGCCGCTCCGGAGCGGCGGCCGCTCAGACCGCGGCGGCGGACCGATCCGGGTTCCAGCTGAAGGCGTAGGAGGGGTCGTCGAGGTCCCGCGCCAGCGGGGTCAGGCGCAGGGGCCGGAAGGTGTCGCACATGACCGCCAGCTCGTCGGTGCGCCGCTCGCCGAGAGCAGCCTCCGCGACGCCCGGCTGCGGGCCGTGCGGCAGGCCGCTGGGATGCAGGGTCATGGCGCCGACCTCGATGTTCTTGCGCGACGAGAAGCTGCCCTCGACGTAGTACAGGAGCTCCTCGGACTGCAGGTTGGAGTGGTGGTAGGGGACGGGCACCGCCTCTGGGTCCCACTCGAGTTCGCGCGGGCAGAACGAGCAGATCACGAAGTTCGGACCCTCGAACTGCTGATGGGCGGGCGGCGGCTGGTGCAGCCGGCCCGACTTGGGCTCGAAGTCGGCGATGTTGAACGCGTACGGGTAGACGTACCCGTCCCAGCCGATCACGTCGAAGGGGTGGTAGTCCAGCGTGTACTCCTGGATGCCGCCGCGCACGCGGACGCGCAGCAGCTGCTCGCCGTGCTCTTCGTAGTGGCGCAGGAGCTCGGGGACGCGGAAGTCCCGCTGCGAGAAGGGAGCGTGCTCGAGAAGCTGCCCGTAACGATTGCGGTAGCGCTTCGGGGTCTCGATCTCCCCAGGGGTGTGGAAACACAGCCAGCGCTGGCGCATGCCCTCGGCAAACCGGAACCGGTAGGTGGTCCCGCGGGGGATCACGACGTAGTCGTGGGGCACGTAGGGCAGGTCGCCGAAGACGGTCTCGAGGGTGCCCGCGCCCTCGTGGATGAAGATGACCTCGTCACCCTCCCCGTTGCGGTAGAAGCCCTCGCCCTCGGTCTCCGGCACGCAGACGGCGATCTCGACGTCGTTGTTGAACATGACGACGCGTCGGCCGGTGACCGCGTCCCCCTGAGGCTCAAGCCCGGCGGTGTGCGCCAAGCGGTGGACGTGCGCGTCCGGGACCCACTCCTCACGCACGAGCGGGGTGAACGAGCCGGCGTCGGAGATCCGGCAGGGTGAATGCAGGTGGTACAGGATCGACTCGTTGCCGGAGAAGCCCTCGAAGCCGAGGACCTCCTCCACGAGCAGCTTGCCGTCCCGGCGTACCTGCACGTGGCGCTTGCGCGGAACGTCGCCGAGGGTCACGTACCGCATCAGAGGTTCCCCCGCCGCTCCTGCTCGCGCTCGATCGCCTCGAAGAGGGCCTTGAAATTGCCCTCGCCGAAGCCGCGCGCGCCGTGTCGCTCGATGATCTCGAAGAACACCGTCGGCCGGTCGCCGACCGGCTTGGTGAAGATCTGCAGGAGGTACCCCTCGTCGTCGCGGTCGACCAGGATGCCGAGGCGCTGCAGATCGGCGAGGTCCTCCTCGATCTTCCCGATGCGCTCGGGCACCTCGTCGTAGTAGGAATCCGGCGTGCGCAGAAACTCGACGCCGCGTTCGGCCAGACGCTCGACCGTTCCGACGATGTCACGCGTGGCGACCGCGATGTGCTGGGCTCCCGCGCCCTCGTAGTACTCCAGGTACTCGTCGATCTGGGACTTGCGCTTGCCCTCGGCCGGCTCGTTGATGGGGAACTTCACGCGGCCCTTGCCGTCCGCGACGACCTTGCTCATCAGGGCGGAGTACTCCGTGGAGATGTCGCCGTCGGTGAAGTGGATCATCTCCGTCATCCCGAAGACGTCCTCATAGAAGCTGACCCACGTGTCCATGTCCCCGAGCTCGACGTTGCCGACCACGTGGTCGATGGTGAGCAGGCCGGCGTCGGTCGCGGCACCGTCGCGGGGTGCGTAGCCCGGGAGGAAGGAGCCGCCGTAGCCGTCGCGCTGGACGAACGTGTGCAGGGTCTCCCCGTAAGTCGCGATCGACGCGAGACGGACCGTCCCGCTCTCGTCGGAGAGCTCATGGGGCTCGGTCACGCCCCGGGCGCCACGCTCGAGCGCGGTCTTGTAGGCATGGTCGACGTCGGGCACGGACAGCGCGATGACCTTGACGCCGTCGCCATGGAGCTGGTGATGGGCGGCGATGTCCGACCGGCTGCCGAGCGCCCCGGTGAGCACGAGCGTGATGCGCCCCTGACGGATGACGTGGGAGACGTGGTCGCGCACGCCCGTCTCCAGGCCCGCGTAGGCGACCTCGTGGAAACCGAAGGCCTGGCAGAAGAAGAACGCGGCCTGCTTGGCGTTGCCGACGTAGAGCTCGATGTGGTCGATGCCGTTGAGCGGCATGAAGTCCTCGACGGCATCAGGACGGGGCGCGACGACGGCTTTTGTGCTCATGACTTCATGATTGCGCTGTTCGGGTGCCACCGCAAGCCCCTATTCGTTACAATTCCGCCCAGATACGCATCAATATGGACGCAATCGACACACAAATCGTTGCGCTGCTCCGTGAGGACGCCCGGCGCTCGTTCCAGAGCATCGGCTCTCGGGTCGCGCTCAGCGCCCCGGCCGTCAAGCGCCGGGTCGACCGCCTGCAGTCCGATGGGGTCATCCGCGGCTATTCGGCGCAGGTCGATCCCGCGCGCTACGGCTGGCACACCCACGCGGTGGTGGCGCTCTACTGCGAGGGTCGCATGGCCGCCCGCGAGGTCCGCGAGGCCGTGGAGCAGCACCCCGAGGTCGCCGCCGCCTACACCGTCGCCGGCGACGCGAGCGCGGTGCTGCACGTGCGCGCGCGGGACACGGAGCACCTCGAACGGACTCTCGAACGCCTGCGCGACGCCCCCGGGGTCACCCGCACGCAGACACAGGTCGTCCTGTCGACGCTCTTCGAGCGGCCCTTCAGCGAGTGAGCGCCTCGGCGCGCACGATCAGGGCAACCGAGAGGATGATGATCGCGGCACCGGTGAGAGCGATCGCGGTGATCGACTCATCGAGGATCAGCCATCCGAGCACGATCGCGACAGCCGGGTTGACGTAGGCGTAAGTCCCCACCTTCGACACGGGCACGTTGCGCAGCAGCCAGGCATAGGCGGTGTAGGCGATGAGCGAGCCGATCAGCACCAGGTAGGTGAAGGCCAGCACGGAGTCGAGCGACATCGGCCGCACCTCGCCGACCTCGCCAGTGGCGATCCCGGCCACCGAGATCACCGCGCCGCCGAGCAGCATCTGCCAGCCGACGCTGACGAGCGCCGTCGACGGCAGATCGATGCGGCTCGCGGCGAAGGATCCGCTCGCCCACATGCAGGCGGCCAAGACGCACAGCAGCATGCCGCCCAGCGTCGCTCCGTCCGGCCGTTCGCCCGGCATCAGCAACAGGCCGACACCCGCGAAACCGACGACGACGCCGACGTAGCTCGCACCCCTGATGCGGTCGCCGCTGAAGCGGCGCAGGAGGATCAAGATGAGCGGGACGGTGGCGATCAGTAGCGCGGCCAGCGCCGACGGTACGTTCACCTCGGCGACCGTCACGACGGCGTTGGCGCCCGGGAGCAACAGGCCGATCAGGCCCGCCCCCAGCAGCTGCGCCCGCGTCGGCCGCACCGCGCTCCAGCCGCGGGTGAGCGCCAGCACGCCGACCAGCAGGGCACCGGCGACCACGAAGCGCACCCCCGCCCCGAGTAGCGGCGGGATCGTCTCCACCATCACGCGAATGGCGAGGTAGGTCGAGCCCCAGACGACGTAGACGATGCCCAGAGCGACCCAGGTGCGCAGAGCGGCCGGCGTCGCCCGAGGAGGGAGGGCGACGCCGGCTGCTGCGCTCACGCGGTTCGGGGGAGGAACCCGTGGCGGGTCTGCGCGGGCACCGGGCGAAGGCCCGAGGCACGCACGCGCAGGAGGTCGACGACGTCCGCCGTGCGGCGGAACGGGTCGGCGATGGTTCGGGAAGTGAGGGGGGACACGGCGGCGACGACCTCGCCGCAGATCTCGGCGACGATGAGATCGCCGGCGGGGACGGTCTTGGAATCCAGGGCTGCCAGTCGCCGCAGAGCGGGCGTGTCGGCCGGCCGGCTGTCTCTGATGGTGATGTCTGAATGCATCTTCATCGGCCTTTCAACGTTCGGGGGAGGATCGTGCTTGAGGAACACATGTTCCCCGGTTTGAGCCAGAAGTACAAATGAACCCTTGTCGGAGGTGGTATAAGCTGTAGTGATGCTTGACGTCCGCCGACTCCGTGTCCTGCGCGAGGTGGCTGCGCGCGGATCCTTCTCCTCAGCCGCCGACGCGCTGCACTTCACGCAGTCGGCCGTCTCTCAGCAGATCGCGGCCCTCGAGCGCGAGGCGGGGACCACCCTGGTCGAGCGCAACGCGCGCGGCGTCCGGCTCACGGAAGCCGGTGAGGTGCTCGTCCGCCACACCGAGGTGATCCTCGCCCGGCTCGCCGATGCGGAGGCCGAGCTCGAGGCGCTCTCAGGCCTGCGCGGCGGCCGGCTGCGGCTGGCCGCGTTCCCGTCGGCGGGCTCGTCGATCGCACCGACGGCGATCGCCCGCTTCCGTGCCCGCCACCCGAGCATCGAACTCTCCATGGTGCCGGCCGAGCCGCCCGAGGGTCAGGACAAGCTGCGGGGGGGCGAGGTGGACATCGCGCTGCTGATCGAGGTCCCGTGGGACGAGAGCACCGCCGACGATCCGCTCGACCGCGTGCATCTGCTCGACGACCCGATGTACATCTGCCTCCCGGCCGAGCACGAGTTCGCCGCGAAGCCGCGCCTGCGCATGGAGGACCTGCGCGACGAGGCGTGGATGCTCGGCACGGGCGGAGCCTGTCCCGACGCCTCCATCTTCCTACGCGCCTGTGAACGGGCCGGCTTCGAGCCCCAGATCGCGTTTCGCTCCGACGACTACGCCGCCATCCAGGGCTTCGTCGCCGCCGGTCTGGGCGCTGCGCTCATCCCCGAGCTCGCCCTCACCAGCCTGCGCGAGGACGTCGTCGTGCGTTCGCTGGCCCCGCGGGCACCGGTGCGCCGGATCGTGGCCGCGACGCTCGCTGGCGGCTACCGGTCGGCCGCGGCAGCGGCGATGCTCGAGATCCTGGCCGAGGTCGGAGCGGAGTACGTGGTCGGGCGTGAGCGCGAGCTGGCGGTCGCCTAGTCAGCGCACGAAGGTCGCTGCGTGACGCAGTCGACGGCGCGTCGTGTCGAGCCGGTAGATCGAGCGCGGGATCGCCAGCCGCGGATCGTCCAGGTACGGATAGTCCCCGTAGACGCGGCCGCCGCGAACCGTCTTGGGGCGCGCCTTGAAACCGTCGTGTTCGAAACGGACGACCTCGAGCAATTCGTCCAGCAGCCCGCGCCGCACCAGGTGCCACTTCAGTCGCTGGATGGCGGGCAGATCGTCCTCGATCCCGGCGGGGGCTCGTGCCAGCAGCGCGGTCGCGCGCTCCATGAAGACCCGGCGGTACTCCTCGTCAGCGTCGTCGAGGACGTCGAGGTGGTAGCGGAGGTCCTCGGCGAAGAGGCTCTCGTAGTACGGCCGGGCGTGCTCGGGAAAGCGAGCGTCGAGGAAGTCGCACACACCCTCCACGGCCTTGAGCCGGTCCAGGAGCATCCGTAACTGCAGCCGCCGCTGGGTGATCGAGCCCTCGCGCTCGCGCCACAGGTAGACGGGCGTGGCGACCACGTCCACGGAGCGCGCGAGATAGTGCGCAGGGAGGACCATCGGAATGTCCTCGTTGAACATCCCCTCGGCGAAGCGGAGACGGTGCTCGTCGAGAAACGCCCGCCGCCAGAGCTTGTTCCAGGCCGTGCGGTCGTTGACCAGCCAGGGGAACCGCGTCACGTGCGTGCGCGCCCGATTGCGGCTGAAGGCCTTGCGCAGGAACGGAGCCGGCCACGAGCGCTCGCCGTCGTAGCGGTGGACCATGCCCGTGGCGAAGTCCGATCGGGTCTTGCTCAGGGTCCGGTGCAGGGAGGCGAGAGCGTCGGGTGGCAGCACGTCGTCGCTGTCGACGAAGGCGACGGTCTCGCCGCCGGCCTGCTCGAGCCCGGCGTTGCGTGCGGCCCCGAGGCCGCGGTTGTCCTGGGCGACGACCCGGAAGCGCGAGTCGCGCGCGGCGAACCCTCGCGCGAGATCTGCGCTGGCGTCCGTCGAGCCGTCGTCGACGACCACCACTTCGAGGTCGGTGAGCGTCTGCGCCGCGATCGACGCCAGACACTCCTCGACATAGCGCTCGACCTCATAGACGGGGACGACGACGCTGACCGCGGGCATTACCGTGTGAGGCTACGTGCCTGCGGGAGTTCGGGGCGCGGCTCCCATCATGTGCACAGGCACTCCCTCACCTTGCTGACCTGGGGCGTCGAGCTCATCGGCGGTGATCGTCTCGTCCTGCACGGCGAGCACAACGGTGGCGGTCGCAGCGTGCGTCTGCTCGGGTCCGACGGGAGCGAGATCGAAATCGACGTCGTCGAGCACGGCTGGCACGCGAAGGCGGCCATCGAGCTGACTGGGTTGCAGCCGGGAACCTGGCGTCTGCAGGGAACCACGCTGGCCGCGGACGCGCGCACAGGCCCGGGCTTCGTGCTGCCCGCCGAAGGCGAGCTCAAGCGGGTCCGGCTGCGCGCGGACACCGACGGCCGCCTCGACCTCGACGTCGTCGCGATCGAGCCGCACGCCGAGGCGCGCCGGCTGCAGCTCGACGGCACGATGCTCACCCTCGATCTCGCCATCGAGGGGTCCGTGGTGGCGCGCCCACGGGGGGAATCGGCGCGCGAGGTCGTCGGGGACGGCGCGAGCATCGATCTCTCGGCGCTCGCGCGGCGCGGCGGCGGCGACGAGACCTGGCGCCTGTGGCTGAGCACCCCCGGGGGCAGGCAACTGCGCATCGCGCGCCACCTCGACGGCGTGCCGGGCAAGCGCCGGATCGCGGCGCTGCCGGAGGTGACGATCGGCGGCTCGACCGTCCGGCTGCGCTACACCGACGACGATCAGCTCGCGGTGAGCTGCGAGTCGTCCCCGCGTCGTTTGAGCGGCGGGCGCCCGGAGCGCGCTTCGCTACGCCGGCGGGCGCTGGGCGGGCCCGCCCTGCTGCTGCATCGGATCGCGCTCGGCATCGTCGCCTGGTTGCCGCGCGCGCGCACCCGCTCCCGTACGGGGGCGCCCGCCGTGCGCTTCGTGCTCGCCAATGCCTACGGGATGGGGGGCACGATCCGGGCGACCCTCAATCTCGCCGCCGAGCTCGCCGCGACCCGACCCACCGAGGTCATCAGCGTGCGCCGGCATCAGTTGCGCCCGTTCTTCTGCCCGCCCGATGGGGTGACGGTCCGGTCGCTCGACGACGTGACGGAGCGGCGAGGACCGCTCAAGCGGCTGCTCGCCGCCACGCCGAGCCTGCTCGTTCATCCCGAGGATCACGCCTACGTCGGGGCCAGCCTGCTCACCGACGTGCGGCTTGTTCGCGCCCTCCGCCGCTCGGGTGGCGACGTCATCGTGACGACGCGACCGGCCTACGCGCTCATCGCCGCGGCGGCGGCCCCGCGTGACGCCGTGGTCGTCGCCCAGGAACACCTCCATATCGACGCGCACCGCAAGCGGCTCGGGCGCGCGGTGCGCCGTGCGTACGGGAAGGTCGACGTTCTCACCGTGCTGACGGAGGCCGATCGCGCCGCCTATGCGGCCGCGCTCGAGGGGACGTCCACCCGCGTGGTCCGGCTGCCTGGGGTGCGCGTGCCGCCGGGGGAGACGACATCGACCACCTCGCAGCCCGTGATCGTGGCGGCGGGACGGCTGACGCCGCAGAAGGGCTTTGATCTCCTGGTGCGCGCCTTCGCGCCGCTGGCCCGCCGGCACGGGGACTGGCAGTTGCGCATCTACGGCGGCGGTCCCGATCGCGACGCCCTGCGCGATCTGATCGTCGCCGAAGGACTGCACGACCACGTGCTGCTCATGGGCGCCTCGCGGGATCTCGGGGACGCGCTGGCCGAGGGGAGCATCTTCGTGCTCAGCTCTCGCTTCGAGGGCTTCGGGATGGTCGTGGTCGAGGCGATGAGCCGCGGCCTGCCCGTCGTGAGCTTCGACTGCCCGCACGGACCCGGCGAGATCCTCACGCACGGGCGCGACGGCCTGCTCGTCCCGCCCGAGGACATCGGTGGCCTGAGCGCCGCGATCGAGGAGCTCATCTTGGACCCGGAGCGACGCGCGCATATGGGCGCCTCCGCCCAGGAAGCCGCCAAGGCCTACGGCTCGGCCAGCATCGCCGCCGGGTGGGTGCGCCTGCTCGACGATCTCGCGGAATGAGCCGGCGGCTTCGGGTTGGGCCCCCGAGACGTGCTCGGGGGCCGTTTTCCCGTCGATGCGGCCGAGTGGACTCGAACCACCACGAGCTTTCGCCCACAGCGCCCTCAACGCTGCGCGTCTACCAATTCCGCCACGGCCGCGCGGCGAGCGGCAAGGGTAGCCGACCGTCCGTGCTTGTTTCCGTCGGGTCGGGGTACTACTGTGCCGAACACATGTTCGTACACCCCGCCGCAGAAGGAGCCTGAGCCTCGTGGATATCGGCAAGGAGCTGACCAAGCGCCAGCAGGAGATCTACGACTTCATCCGCAAGTACTCCGCCAAATACGGCTATCCGCCGACGGTGCGAGACATCGGCAAGGCGGTGGGTCTGGCGTCGTCGTCGACGGTGCATGCGCACCTCGCCAACCTGGAGAAGGCCGGCGTGCTGCGCCGCGACCCGACCAAGCCGCGCGCTTTGGAGTTGCTGGATCGCGCCGTCGGACAGGCGGCGGACGCCGTGCGCTCCGTGGTGGGATCGGGCGGGCTGCCACTCGTCGGCCAAGTGGCGGCGGGCCAGCCGATCCTCGCGGAGGAGAACATCGAGGAGTACGTCGAAGTGCCCTCGCTCGCGGGTGGGGACGAGGGCGAGTACGTCCTGCGCGTTCGCGGCGACTCGATGAAGAACGCGGGCATCCTGCCCGACGACTATGTGGTCGTGCGGCCACAGGACACCGCCAAGGACGGCGAGATCATCGTCGCGCTGGTGGGGGAGGAGGCAACGGTGAAGCGGTACTTCAAGGAGTCCGACCACATTCGGCTCCAGCCCGAGAACGAGACGCTGGAGCCGATCCGCTCACGCGAGGTCAGGGTGCTCGGCCGGGTCGTCGGCGTCTTCCGGCAGGTGGCCTGACATGGCTGCCCTCGCGTTCGATTTCGGCCCGGCCGACGGCGTCGTGGTGGCTCCGGAGCCACGCCGGCGCCTCTATGCGGTGCGCGGGTCGGTCGATACGCCGGCCGCGCGCGCCGCGGGCGCACCGACCCTCGACGCCCTTCTCGAGGGAGCCTGGTCTGCACTGACGTCCGGTTCGCCGGCCGGGTGCCCGGTCTGCTCGTCCACGCTGCGCCCGCGTCTCTCCGCTGGCTCGGGTATCGCCGGTGGTGGCTGCGACAACTGCGGAACGCTGCTGCACTGAAAGGTCGGGCCTGCGCGTGGTGGCCGTGGGCGGTACCGTTCCCCGCGCAGACTGAGCAGCCGCGGGGGCGTTTTGCCCTCGAGGAAAGTCCGGACACCACAGGGCAAGGTGGTCGGTAACGCCGACCCGGGGAAACCCGCGGGAAAGTGCCACAGAAATGACACCGCCCACCGCGTTCGCGCGGTGCGGTAAGGGTGAAATGGTGCGGTAAGAGCGCACCGGCGTCGCGGTGACGCGGCGGCCAGGCAAACCCCACCTGGTGCAAGGCCGAGCAGGACCGTTTGCAGGTGACCCGCCGAGGTCCAGGTAGGCCGCTCAGATGGATGGCTGCTCTCGACAAGATCCGGCTTACAGGTCTGCTACCGAGGGGCCCCGCGCAAGCGGGGCCCTTCCACTTTCTGTGACAGGAGTGCAGTGAGGGTGTTCCAATTCGCGCACACCGCCACGGCTGGGGGTGGCGACGTGATGCGATCCGCGTATGTGGTTCGGCCTCATGCACCAGTCGCCCGACGAAGGCGACGACGTCGAGCGCGAGATGGTCATCGTCGTCGCCTACGGGGCGCACCGGCTTTTCCGGATCGGCACCGCGCCCACGGAGCTGCCCAGCCTGTTGCACACGCTGCGGCTCGCTGCGGCGCAGGGCGAGGACTTTCGCCCACCGCGGTGTGGAAGCTGCGCAGCGCCGATCGCCGTGCCCGACCTCGACGAGGAACCGGGATGCGCTTCAGCCTGATGCACCTGGACGACGAGGACCGTTCCGACGAGGCGTACCTCGTCGTTCCCGGCGGTCCGGAAAAGACGGTCTTCGCAGTCCCCGCCGCGGGGTTGCACCACTTTCTCCCGCTGCTGGCGCAGGCAACCCGGGACGTGCCCGAGGCGGTCTGCCGGCATTGCGGTGGGGATCTCATCGGCCGCGCTGCCGAGGAGTCGAGATGAAGGAAGCTCCGCGCACGCGGGGTTCCCCCGACCCGTACATATGCGAACATGTGTTCGTGATCGTCTGCCTGCTCCTCCCGCGGTTCGCCCTGACGGTTGCCGCCGGTCGCGACGCCCAGCTCTCCGGGCCCCTCGCGCTCGCGCCGGAGTCGGGGCGCGAGCCCTACGTGGGGGAGACGTCGGCGGCCGCCGAGGCGTTCGGGGTGCAGCCCGGGATGCGGCTGGGGGAGGCCCTGGCCCGATGTCCTGAGCTGCGGCTCGTTCCGCCCGATCCGGCCGGGGTCGCCGACGCGCACGATGCGCTGCTGCGTTCGCTTGAGGCAATCGGGGCGGCGGTCGAGAGCGGGCGCCCCGGGCTTTGCTTCTTCGATGCCCATGCGCTGCGTCACCTCCATGGCGATCTGCGCGGGGTCGTGACCCAGGCGCGGCGCGCAGCCGGCCGCCCCGCCCGGGTAGGGGCGGCGCCGACGCGCTTCGGTGCGCTTGCCGCGGCCTCACGGGCCCGTCCGCGCCGGGCCGAGGTGGTGGAGAAGATCGGTCCGTACCTCGCGCCGCTGCCCGTCGCCCTGCTGCGCACCCTCGCCGAGGGCTGCGAGACCGACGCGACGCTGGCTGCGCTGCCCGAACCGCTCGAGCGGCTCGGCATCCTGACCCTCGGGGACCTCGCGGCACTCCCGCGGGCAGCTACGGCAGACCGGTTCGGCGCGCCCGGGATGCGCGCGCGTGAGCTTGCCCGCGGCCGCGACGTCCCGCTGCGCTCGCGCACGCCCCTCGAACGCCTGCAGGAGGAACTCGAGCTCCCCGAGGCCGCTCTCGGCTCGCAACTCGAGCAGGGGCTCGGCCTGCTCATCGACCGGTTGCTCGCCCGACCTGAGCGCCGCGGTCGCGCGCTGCGCTCCGCCATCCTCTCCGCCAAGCTCGTCGAGGGCGGGACGTGGCGTGAGCGGATGGTCTTTCGCGAGCCGCTGGCTGATCCCAAGCGCATGCGGCTCGTGCTGGTCCCAAAGCTCGCCGGCTTGCCCGCGCCGGCCGAGCTGCTGCGCCTGCGCGCCGAGGGTTTCGGTCCGCCCGGAGGCGCCCAGGGTGCTCTGCTCACCGAGCCCGCCACGGCCCGCTCCGCGCGGCTGCGCGAGGCCATCCGGCAGACCCGCGCGGCGGCCGGCCCTGATGCCGCCCTGCGCGTCCTCGCCGTCGATCCCGACTCGCGCGTGCCCGAGCGCCGACTCACCCTCACCCCCTGGGAGGCATGATGAAGCGGCTCAACTCCCCTCAGGCCGCCCGCGTGCGCGAGGGGAGTCGTGGCCGCCCGTTGCAGGTCGACGGCCGCGCGATCGAGGCGGTCAGCGAGTCATGGTTGATCGAGGACCGCTGGTGGACCGACGAGCCGCTGCGGCGGCGCTACTGGGAGGTCATCACGGCCGACGGTCGCAGCGTCGTCGTCTTCCGCGACCTCGAATCGGGGGCCTGGTTCACCCAGCGTGGCTGAGGACGTTGAGGACCGCACCGGTGGGGCCGCGGACGAAGAAACGGCGCACGCCCCAGGGCTCGTCGGTGAGCGGATGCACGATCTCCGCCCCCGAAGACACGGCAGCGGCGTACGCGGCGTCGACGTCGTCGACCTCGATCGAAAGATCGGGGTGCACGGACGCGGCCGCGTCCTGGTCCATCACGCTGAGCTGGGCGGTGGGGTTGGCCGGGTCGGCGTAGGTCCGGATCCAGCCGAGGTCCATGGCGACCTCCAGTCCGAGCACGTCCGCGTAGAACGCCGCGCCGGCCGCCGGCTCCGCGGAGCGCAGATTGCTCACGATGCGTCTCACGGTCATGGCCGCAGACGTTAAATGAATCGGGGGCCCCGCCAGGCCCCCGATTCGCTGATCCGAGTGCTACGTACCCCAGTCCGTCCTCGGAAGTCTGTGCCCTCCGCCGCTTGGGGGAGGTGAAGTTCGTAAGGAGATGATCGGCGACAGGAGCCGATTCCACCCCCTCCCCCGCGGGCGATCCTCGGGTGAGGGGACCGGGTGATCAATGGGTGAGATACGGGTGAGCGAAAGGGGGAGCTGGCACTCACCCCGCCGCCGTGCGTAGGCTTCGCGCATGTCGATCCGCGCGAAGCTCGGCCTTCCTCCTGGCCCCGTCGACCTGAGCGCGATGGACACGCGCGCGACCCCTGGAGACCCGGGCGGAAAACAGGATGCCACCGAGGCTCGCGAGGAGATCGGCCGCGAGCTCGCCGACCTGCAGGAGCGGCTGTTCGCCGAAGCACAGGTCGAGGACACCCGGCGGCGCGTGCTGCTCGTGCTGCAGGGCATGGACGCGTCAGGCAAGGACGGCGTCATCAAGCGCGGTCTGGGCGGCATGAACGCCAAGTGGCTCGACATCACCGGGTTCGGCGCCCCGACCGAGGAAGAGCGCTCCCACGACTTCCTGTGGCGGATCCGGCGTGCGCTGCCTGGGCCCGGCCGGATCGGAGTGTTCGCCCGTTCTCACTACGAGGACGTGTTGGTGGTGCGAGCGCGCGAGCTGATGCCCGAGTCCGAGTGGCGCCCGCGCTACGCGGAGATCAACGCGTTCGAGGCCGCGCTCGCGGCGGACGGCTGCACAGTGATCAAGGTCTTCCTGCACATCTCGCCCGAGTATCAGCTCGAGCGCCAGCTGCGCCGTCTGGACCGTCGCGACAAGCGTTGGAAGTTCGACGAGTCAGACCTCGACGACCGCGAGCGCTGGCCCGCCTTCCAAGCCGCCTACGAGGAGGCGCTCGAGCGCTGCAACACGCCGGATGCGCCCTGGCACGTCGTCCCTGCGGACCGCAAGTGGTACCGGATGTGGGCGGTCTCCCAGATCGTGCTCGAGACGCTGCGCGAGCTCGATCCGCAGTGGCCTGCGCGCCCCGAGCTCGACCTGCCGGCCCTGCGCAAGCGTCTGCAGGCGTCCGGGTAGTTTCCGCGCAAAGTCGGTCCCGCGGGACCGGCTTTGCGAGGAAAGGGCACCGAGGTCGCTCGGGAGCGTGTCAACTTTGTGCCAGAAGGCGCGCGCCCGTCCTTCCAGAGGCAGACGGGAGCGGACGCCAGAGGTTGCGTCCGCGCGACATGCGAACATGTGTTCGTCATGTACGTGGAGCTTCACAGCCATTCGGCGTTCTCGTTCTTGGACGGCGCCTCCCTGCCGGACGAGCTCGTCGGCGCGGCGGCGAAGCTCGGGTACCGGGCACTCGCGCTGACCGATCACAACGGCGTCTACGGAGCGATGGAGCACGCGCAAGCCGCCTCGGCGCTGGGGCTGCGGGCGCTGCATGGCGCAGAGGTGGACTTCACGGATGACGTGGGTGGCCCGGAGGGAAGCCGGCACCTGACGCTGCTGGTGCAGGACCATCGCGGGTGGGCGAACCTCTGTCGGCTGCTCACGCGCGCGCATGCCCATACGCGCGCGTCCGGGGGCGGGCGGGTGGTCGTCCCCCCGTCGGTACCGATCGATGCGGTGCTCGAGCACGCCCAAGGGCTTGTGTGCCTGAGTGGCTGCGCTCGCCAGGGGGTGCGCGACGAGCCGACGATGCGCCGGCTGCTGAACGCGTTCGGGCCCGACAACCTGCGGGTGGAGCTCCAGCGGCCCTTCCAGCGCCACGATCGTGCGCTCAACCGAGGGTTGGAAGCGCTTGCCCGGCGCCTGGGGATCCCGTGCGTCGCGACGGGCAACGTCCACGCCCACTCGCGCGAACGCGCGCTGTTGCAGGACGCGTTCGTCGCGATCCGCGAGCACGCGACGCTCGACGCCTCGGAGCCCGTGCGGCGCGGCAACCACGCCCATGTGCTGACCTCGCCGGCTGCGATGGCGGCACGCTTTGCCGACCATCCGGAAGCGGTTGCGGAAACCATGCGCCTGGCTGAGCGGCTGACGTTCGATCTGACGAACGACCTCGGGTACCGCTACCCGGGCGCCGACGACGCCCAGGCCGACGCGGAGCTGGCGGCGATCTGTCGTGACCGCTTCGACGACCGCTACCCGGTGGGGCATCCGTGCCGGGCCGAGGCGTTGCCGCGCCTGGACGAGGAGCTGCGGGTCATTCGCAAGCTGGGACTGTCGGGCTTTTTCATCCTGCACCGCGACCTGCTCGAACTCGCGCGCGAGGTGGCGGTGGAGGTGCGGGGCCCGGACACCGCGCGAGCGACGCTGCCGCCGGGCCGTGGGCGCGGATCGTCGGTGTCGTCGATCGTCTGTTACCTCACCGGGCTCTCGCACATCGACCCGATCGAGAACGAGCTCTTTCTCGGGCGCTTCCTCAACGAGGAGCTCACCGCGCTGCCCGATATCGATCTCGACTTTCCGCGTGACGTGCGCGCGAAGTTGATCCCGCGCGTGCACGAGCGCTACGGGTCCGAGCACTCGGCGCTGGTGGCGGCGTTTCCGACCTACCGCTCACGCGGGGCGATCCGGGAGATCGGCAAGGCGCTCGGCCTTCCGCCCGGCGAGATCGAACGCGTGGCGCGGGTGGCCGAGCCCTGGGCGCAGTCGGTCGAGGAGGACGTCAACCTCGCACTCGGTGCGGCTGCAGAGGCCGCGTCGGACACGCATTCGGCGCGTGCGGCGGGCGCGGCGGCGCCGGCACCTCCGCAGGATGATGGAGGGCCGTCGCCGCCGGGCCCGCCGCCGTGGACGGCTGCGGCGGGCGTGGCCGCGCGGTCGGCGATGGGCGTGGCGACCAACCGGACCGGTGGACCGGACCCGGCCCTGGCGAAGGTCGCCTCCGACGGAAATTCGGGCACGGCGCTGGCCGTGATGACGGCGCCGATGCTGGCGGCGGCGGAGGCCGCGGGCTCGGTCGGCGGCGCCATCCGCGCGGCGGCCGAAGCGCACGGTGTCGATTTCCACGACGCCTACGGCGACACCCGCTCGCGCGAGGCGCGCGCCGCCCGCGAGGCGGCGACACGGGCCTCGGGCGCAGCACAGTCCTTCGACCGCCACGGCGACAAGGGGTGGGAGCCGGCGCAGCGCGACGGGAAGCGTGCCGCGGCGGAGGCGGGCGTGCTGCGGGGGCGCTGGTCGTGGCTGTCGCGGCTGGCGGGGGAGGCCTACGGGCTGCCGCGCCACCTCTCCCAGCATCCCGGCGGCATGATCGTGTCGACCCGGCCGCTGGTGGACTGCGTGCCGCTGGTGCCCGCGGCGATGGAAGGGCGGCAGATGTGTCACTGGGACAAGGATTCGTGTGCGGACGCCGGCTTTCTCAAGATCGATCTGCTCGGGTTGGGGATGCTCTCGGCGGTCGAACGCTGCGTGGACGAGATCGCGCGTACGCGGCGTGAGCGGATCGACCTGAGTCGCATCCCCTACGACGACAAGCCGACCTACGAGGCGATCCAGAAGGCGGACACGATGGGCGTCTTCCAGATCGAGAGCCGGGCGCAGATGCAGTCCCTGCTGCGCACGCATCCGGAGACGCTGGACGATCTGACGGTGCAGGTCGCGATCGTGCGGCCGGGACCGATCGTCGGCGGGGCGGTCAACCCGTACATCGATCGCAAGCAGCGGTTGCGGGTGGACCCGGACTTCAAGGTCCCCTATGACCACCCGGCGCTGGAACCCGTGCTGCGCGACACGCTGGGAACGATCATCTTCCAGGACCAGGTGCTCGAGGTCGCGATGGCCTTTGCGGGTTTTTCGCCAGGGGAGGCCGAGGGGCTGCGGAGGGCGATGAGCCGCAAGCGCTCGGCGGCGGCGATCGAGGGCTACCACGAGCGTTTCGTGACCGGAGCGGCGATCACCCACGGTGCGGATCGCGAGACGGCTGAACGCGTGTTCACGATGATCGCCGGGTTCTCGGGCTTCGGTTTTCCCAAGGCCCACGGCGCCGCGTTCGGGCTCCTCGCCTACCAGTCGACCTGGCTGCGGGTGCACTACAAGCCCGAGTTCACCTGCGCTCTGCTCAACGAGCAGCCGATGGGCTTCTATCCGTCCGACACCCTGATCCACGAGTGCCAGCGGACGGGCATCGAGGTGCGCGCGCCCGACGTCAACCACTCCCGCGTGCTCTGTCATGTTGAGGATGCCGGCGAGCGGCCGGTCATCCGGATCGGGCTGGGCTATCTCAACGGTGCGCGGGCCGACGAGGTGGCGGCGGTCGTCGCCGAGCGCGAGACCCACGGCCCCTACGGGTCGCTGGGCGCGCTCGCCTCGCGGGCGGGAGCGGGGCGGCCGGCGCTGTCGGTGCTCGCATGGTCGGGCGCGTGCGATTCGCTCATCGGGTCCTCGACGGAGCAGAGCCGGCGCACGGCGCTGTGGCAACTCGGCGTCGCGGCACCGGCCACACGCACGCCGGGTGGGGCGCAGCTCTCGCTGCCGCTCGAGCTCCCCGATGCGCCGGCGCTCAAACCGCTCGAGCCGTGGGAGCAGATGGTGGCCGACTACGCGACGACCGGCGTGACGGCGGGTGCACATCCGATGGCGCTCGTGCGGGAGGACCTGCCCGAAGACGTCGTGACGGCCGGCGACCTTGAGCGCCTACGCCACGGTACGCGCGTGCGTATCGGCGGTCTGGTGGTCGCGCGCCAGCGTCCGGCGACGGCGAACGGCATCGTGTTCATGCTGCTCGAGGACGAGCACGGGACGATCAACCTCGTGGTGCCCCCGACCACGTATGACCGCGACCGTCTCGTCGTCCGCGGCGAGCCGCTGGTCTTTGCCGAGGGACGCCTGGAGAAGCATCCGAAGGCGGCGGGAGCGATCAACATCGTCGTGGATTCGATCCGGCCGCTGGACACGAGTCGCATCGGCCCGGCGGCGGCAGTCATCCCGATGCTGGTCTCCGATGGCGCGTCGCACGACGCACAGGCGGACGCCGAACCCGAGGAGCCGTGGGCGCCCGCCGCGGCTGCGGCGGGTGGAGGCGCAGGCCGCGATGCGCGCGACTTCGCGGCGGTCGCGCCCCCTGTCACGAGCTTCGCCCAGGGGCGGCGACGGTGACCGATCGGCGGCTTGCCAGGGGGTCTCGGAAAGCTCTCGGTGCCACCTCATGTGGACTCAACCGCCGGAGCGGGTAGGGTTCCGCCGCGCATGGCCGTTCTCGTCTTTGTTCTGTTCTGGGTCTCCGTGGCGATCGGGCTCGTCTATCTCGGGCTTCGGTCGAACCGCAAGGCGTCCGCGGGGGTCAATACCGCGCGTGGCGGCCGGGCCCACTGGTACATCGCCTTCGCCCTTGTGGTCGTCGGCTTCGGTGCCGGGCTGCCCGTCGTCTCGAGCCTCGGGCGGGCGAGTGACAGCGAGCAGGTGCCGACGGCGGACATCTCCAGCCTGACGAGTGCGCAGGAGCACGGCCGGGAGCTCTTCGGCCGCTACTGCAAGGTCTGTCACACGCTCGAAGCGGCGAATGCGGTCGCCCAGGTCGGTCCCAATCTCGACACCCTGCGCCCGACGAGCGAACTCGTGCTCGACGCGATCAAGAACGGGCGGGCCCGTGGCAACGGCGCCATGGCGGCGAACCTCGTCGTCGGCGAGGATGCCGAAGACGTGGCGAACTTCGTGGCACTCGCGGTCGGCAAGACCGACACGCCCGAGGGCTGAGATCCACCGGTACCGCGGTGCCGCGCAGGTCCTCAAGGTGCGCGGCGGCAGGTTCGTGACGCTAGGCTTGCACGTGTTTCCGCTGAATCTTCCGGGGTATCGGAGGAGCGGGGGACCCGAGTTGTTGGGGCGAATCGGCTGCGAGCAGCCGTAGCGCGTTGCGCGAGCCCGTCAGCTAACCCCGTAAGCCGATCGCAGGCTGACCAGAAGCGAGTCGTCCGAACCATGAGCGAATCTGAGCTCGCTATCGCGGGCCTTTATGACCATGAGCAGGAATCCGGCCGCCGCGCCCCCGACTGGGGTGGGGATGAGGTCTTCGCCGCTCCGGCTCCTCGCCGACGCCGCTTCGAGCACGGCGGCCCCTTGGGTCACGGCCAGGGTCGACTGCGCGATGACGCGCACGAGCACATCACGGCCGTGCACGATCACACCGGCCCCCAGGAACCTGCTGAACCCGCGCCCGAGCCATACGCCGAACCCGCGAGTGACCCCTACGCCGAACCGGCGCCAGCCGGTCGCCGCACCGTGACGATCACCGGCCGCCCCGAGAGCTTCGCCGCGCCGCGGCGCCCCTCCCGCACCTTTGACGAGCGCATCGCGCACCGTCCCGAGCGCATCGCCTCATGGACCTGCGCGCTCGGCGCGATGTCGATCCTGCTCGCCATCGTCACCGCCCAGTAGCGCCGCGCCGCATCGCCCGCGCAGCGCCAACCGCGGTGGCGCATGCGCGCCGGGATAGCTACACTTACGTCTAGTAAGGCACTCACGGAAGTGAAGCACTCAATGGCGATGATGAGCCGGTTCAAGATCCACGACGAGGACTCTGCGCCCGAAGCGTCGCGGCGCGTCCTCAAATCCGCTTCGAGCGGAGGCGGACAGTTGCCGAACTTCCTCGGCGTCCTCGCGGGGGCGCCGACCGCGCTGCACGGCTACGTGCGGCTGCGTGCCGATCTTCGGCACCATTCGCTGCCCGAGGGGACACCGGAGCGGATTGCGCTGGCCGCCGCCAACGCGCACCACGCCGCGCCGGACCTCACGCAGCACACGCGCGCCGCGCGCGCCGCCGGGATCGGCATCGACGAGATCATGCGAGCCCAGCGCTGGACCTCCGAGGATCCCCTCCAGCAGACGCTGCTGAGTTGGTTGCAGCCGCTTGCGGAGCAGCGCGGCGCGGTGCCCGCTCCCCTCCACGAGGCGGTCAAGGAGGCTGGCTGGACCGACGAGCAGCTCATCGAGGCGATCGCGGTGCTCGCGTCGGAATCCTTCGCGGCCATGGTCGATGTCGCCGGCGAGGTCCCGGTCGACGGCACCGCCGAGACATCACGATCGCTGCTGGCGGTGGCCTGAGCCATGGCGCTCGGTGAGCACCGTCCGCTGACGGCTCCGGCCGGTCGCCGGACGGCCGTGGCGACGCAACTCGCCCCCGGGGACTGCTGTCCCCACCTGCACGAGGCGATCGAGCTGATCGGCAAGCGCTGGAGCGGCGCCATCGTCTACGTGCTGCTGAGCCAAGGCCGGCCCATGCGTTTCTCCGAGGTCGGGCAGGCGGTCCCGCAGCTCTCCGATCGCCTCCTGTCGGAGCGCATGAAGGAGCTCGAGGCGCGGGGGATAGTCGAGCGACACGTTCACGCCGAGGCTCCCGTCCGCGTCGAGTACGAGCTCACCACGATGGGTCGCGGGCTCGAGCCTGCACTCGAGGCGCTTCGACGCTGGGCGTTGCACTACCTGGCGTAGTTGGCCGTCGGGACAACGGCGACCGCCTGTCGCGTCCATAGACTCCGCCGAACCGTGAGCCAGGAGATGCCCCGCACCGCCGACGACGTCAAGACGTTCGTCGAAGAGAACGGAATCCGCTTCATCCGGCTCTGGTTCACCGACATCCTGGGCCGGCTGAAGTCGTTCTCGATCAACGCGCTCGAGCTCGACGACGCCTTCGAGGGCGGGATGGGGTTCGACGGATCCTCGATCACGGGCTTCAACCCGATCGAGGAGTCCGACATGATCGCGGTGCCGGACCCGACGACCTTCGCTCTGCTGCCCTGGCGGGGCGAGGGCGAGGCGGGCGGAGTGGCGCGCATGTTCGCCGACATCCAGACGCCGGAGCGCGCCCCCTACGAGGGCGACCCGCGCCACGTGTTGCGCCGTGCCGAGGAGCGGATGAAGGCGATGGGCTTCGACCACTTCTACGTGGGTCCGGAGCTCGAGTTCTTCTACTTCCGCGACAGCCGCTCCACTGAGGTGCTCGACGAAGGCGGGTACTTCGACCTCACGACGCTCGACGCGGGCTCGGACGTGCGGAGGGACACGGTGCTCGCACTCGAGCAGCTCGGCATCCACGTCGAGTACTCCCACCACGAGGTCGGACCGTCCCAGCACGAGATCGACATCCGCTACGCCGACGCGCTGAAGATGGCCGACGACTGCATGACCTACCGGATCACGGTCAAGGAGTACGCGCTGAAGTACGGCTGGCACGCGACGTTCATGCCCAAGCCGCTGTTCGGCGAGAACGGGTCGGGGATGCACACCCACATGAGCCTGTTCCGCGACGGCAAGAACGCGTTCTTCGACCCCGACGACAAGTACTACCTGTCGGACATCGGCAAGGCGTTCATCGCCGGGCAGCTGCGCCACGCGCGCGAGGTCTGCTCGATCTTCGCCCAGTGGGTGAACTCCTACAAGCGCCTGGTCCCGGGCTACGAGGCGCCGGTCTACAGCGCGTGGAGCCGCCGCAACCGCTCCGCGCTGGTCCGCGTCCCGCTCTACCACCCCGGCAAGGAGGGCGCGACCCGGATGGAGCTGCGCTGTCCCGACCCCGCGTGCAACCCGTACCTGACCTTCGCCGTGCTCCTCCAGGCCGGTCTCGAGGGCATCGAGAAGGGCTACGAGCTGCCCGAGCCGATGGAGAAGAACCTCTACCACCTCACCCCCGACGAGCGTCGCCGGCTGGGCATCGAGCAGCTGCCGGAGACGCTCGGCGAGGCGATCGAGCTGACCTCGGAATCCGAGCTGTGCCTGCGCGCGCTCGGTGAGCACGTTTTCAACCGCTACATCGAGATCAAGCGCTCCGAGTGGGAGGACTACCGCGTGCAGGTCACGCAGTGGGAGCTCGATCGCTACCTGGCGATTCTCTAGCCAGGCGCGACGGCCACCACACCTTCCTGCCGAGGGCGATGACCAGAGCGGGAACCAGGACGGAGCGCACGATGAAGGTGTCCAGCAGGACACCGAAGGCGATCAGGAAGCCGATCTGGGTCAGGAAGGCGAGCGGCAGGAGCGCGAGCACCGAGAAGGTGCCGGCCAGCACGATGCCGGCCGACGTGATCACCCCGCCGGTGACGGCGAGCCCGCGCAGCATCCCCTCGCGCGTGCCGTGCGCCTGGGTCTCCTCGCGCACGCGGGCCATCAGGAAGATGTTGTAATCGACGCCGAGGGCGACGAGGAACACGAAGGCGAACAGCGGCAGGCCCGGATCTGATCCCGGGAAGCCGAAGACGACGTCGAACACGATCGCGCCGACGCCGAGCGACGCGAAGAAGCTCAGCACGACGGTGAGCGTCAGCAGCACGGGCGCGATGAGCGATCGCAGCAGCCCGATGAGGATCAGCAGCACGACGCCGAGCACCATCGGCACGATCATGCGCGTGTCGCGCCCGGCCGCCTCGCGCAGGTCCTTCTCCACGGCGGAGGCGCCGCCGATGAGCACGTCGGGGCCGCCGGCATCGCGAGCCACGCGGCGCAGCCGGGGCACGGCGTCGTAGGCGGCGGTGGAGTACGCCTCGGCGTTGAGCACCGCGGCCAGCAACGTCGCGTCCGCGCCCTCGCGCACTCCCTGCGCCCGCACCACCGTGTTCACCGCGGGGTCGGCTTCGAGTGCCCGGGTGACCGCTCCGGCACGCGCGCTGTCGCCGACGATCACGTCCAGCGGCGCGCTTGCGCCCGCCGGGAAGGATTCGGCCAGCAGATCCTGGCCCTGGATGGCCTCGACGTCGTCGCGGTAGGCGTCGGACTGGGTCAGCCCGGTCGAGAAGTTCAGCACGCCCGCGCACATCACCAACAGCGCCAGCCCGAAGGCGAGGCCCGTCGCCCGCGGCCGGTGGGCGACGCGGTCGCCGACCCGCCGCCAGATGCCGTGGGTCTCGTCAGCGCGGTGGCGCACCTCCCACCCGCGGCCCCAGCGGTCCATCCTGGAGATCAGGGGCAGGCGCGCCAGCCGTCCCGGTTCGGGTGCGCCGGCCGGGCCGTAGGGGATCAGCGGCCAGAAGGCGCGGCGTCCGAAGACCACGAGCAGTGCGGGCAGCAGGGTCAGCATCGTCACGAGGGCGACGAGCACCCCCATGGCCCCGACCGGGCCCAGGCCGGCGGTGCCGTTGACCTCGGCGACCGAGAGGCACAGCAGCCCGGCGCTGACGGTCAGTGCCGAGGCGACGATCGCCGGGCCCGTCGAGCGCAGCGCGAGGGCGAGCGCCTCGTGCTTGTCCTCGTGGCGGTGCAACTCCTCGCGGTAGCGCGAGACGAGCAGGAGGGCGTAATCGGTGCCCGCGCCGAGCACGAGCACGCTGAGGATCGAGGACGACTGGCCGTTGACCGTGATGCCCGCCTCGGTGAGAAAGAAGCCGACGCTCCGGCTCGCGAGCTCCGCGAACGCGACCGCGCTCAGCGGGATCAGGAAGAAGAACGGGCTCCGGTAGATGAGGATCAGCAGGAAGAAGACGAGCCCGCCCGCCGCGAGCAGGAGCGTGCCGTTGATGCCCTCGAAGACCTTGATCGCGTCGGCGGAGAAGCCCGCAGGGCCGGTCACCTTGCCCTCGAGGCCGCCGCCCGGATCCGACAGGATCGCGCGCGCCCGGTCGACCGGGTCGATGAGCGTCTCGGACTGCCCGGTGTTCGCGTTGATCGGCGCGGTGAAGATCACCGCGTCGGGTGTCCGGGGCCCGGCGGTGAAGTCGCCCGTGCGGCGGAAGGGGTCCTTCCCGTCGGCGGCCAGACGGGCCCGCTCCGCGTTGAAGTTCCCGATCCGCTCCTCGATGGTCCGCCGGTCCGCAGCGGTGAGGCCACCGTCGCGCCGGAAGACGGCGACCATCGGAGCGATCTCGCCGCCCTGGAGCTCCTCCGTGGCGGCGAGCGCCCGGGTCGACTCGGCGTCGCCGGGCAGGAACGAGGTCGATTCGTTCTTCTCGGCATCCGCGAACTTCCCGGGGAGATTGGCGCCGCCGGCCGCCATGACGATCAGCAGCCAGATCGCCGCGACGGCCCACTTGGCCCTGCGGCCTGAGGGGAGTGCGAGCACCGCCGGAACCTAGCGCGACAGCAGAGTCGCGAGCGCGTCCGGGTCGTGGACGGGCGCTTGGCAGGCGAAGCGCTCGCAGACGTACGCCCCGGGCTGCGTCCGGCCCTCCATCAGCGGCACGCC
This sequence comes from uncultured Solirubrobacteraceae bacterium, assembly GCA_963781415.1. GTDB lineage: Bacteria > Actinomycetota > Thermoleophilia > Solirubrobacterales > Solirubrobacteraceae > DATLGB01. Next base: position 410,751 of record CAWAFT010000002.1, on the reverse strand, counting down.
GGGCGAGGCCGCGACGACGCTCAGCGGCCGGTGGGCGGCACGCACGACCTCGAGGTAGCCCGACAGGTCGTCACCGACGAGGGCGATCTCGCGGACGGGCCCGCGCTCGAAGGCGATCGCCTGCAACAGATGACCAAAGGCCTGCGGGTAAGAGGTCACGGCCTCGCCGAGCGGGCGGATGACCGTCCGGGCCTGCTCGGCATAGTCGTCGTCGCCGGTCAGCGCCGACAGTCGCAGCAGCCCGTAGGCGACGGCGGACTGGCCGGCCGGGATGGGATTGTCCTCGAGTTCCTTGCGACGCGCGATGAGCTGCTCGTGGTCGTGGGCGGTGGAGAAGAAGCCGCCCTTCTCGGGGTCGCCGAAGCGCGCGATCGTCTCGTCGGCGAGCGCGCGTGCGGCGTCGAACCAGCGCTCCTCGAAGGTGGCCTCGTAGAGGGTGAGGAGCGCCTCGACGAGGTAGCCGTGGTCCTCCAGGTAGGCCATCAGCCGGGCTTCATCCCGGTTGTAGGTGCGCAGGAGGCGACCCTCGGCGTCGCGCATCGTGTCCAGCAGGAAGGCGGCCGTCACGCGCGCGGCCTCGACGTAGTCGGCGCGGCCGAGCACCGCGCCGGCGTCGGCGAGGGCGGAGACCGCCAGCGCGTTCCATGACGTCAGGCGCTTGTCGTCGAGCCCGGGCCGCACCCGCCGCGAGCGCAGCGCGAGCAGCTCGTCCTTGAGCGCCCTCAGGTTCGGGGGGTCACTGATCGCGCGGACGGGGATGTTGACGCCCTCCCAGTTGCCCTCGGCGGTCATGCCGAAGACGCGTGCGGCCTCCGGCGGCACCTCGTCGAGCCGCCAGACGTAGAACTTGCCCTCGACGCCCTCGGAGTCGGCGTCGAGAGCCGAAGCGAAGGCGCCCTCCGGCTGGCGCAGCTCGCGCAGCATGAAGTCGAGCGTCTCCTCGCACACCCGCCGCAGCAGCGCATCGCCCGTCGCCTGCCAACCGTGCAGGTAGGCACGGGCCAGCAGCGCGTTGTCGTAGAGCATCTTCTCGAAGTGCGGGACGAGCCAGCGCGCGTCGACGGCATACCGGGCGAAACCGCCGCCGATCTGGTCGTAGATGCCGCCGTTGGCCATCGCACGCAGGGTGTGGATGGACATCCTGCGCTCGCCGCGGCCGAGCAGGAACTCGATCGTCGACGACGGCGGGAATTTGGGCCCTCCCCGGTTGAAGGCGCCGTTCTCGGGGTCGTAGATGGCTTCCAGGCGGGTCACCGCCTGTTCGAGCGCGTCGTCGGCCACGCTGCCGGAGCGTCCGTCGAGGTTGCCGGATCCCCGGAGTCGCGCGACGAGCCGTTCCGTGCTCGACGCGATCTCATCGCGCTGGTTGGCGTAGGCGTCCGCGATCCCGCGCAGCACGTCCGACCACGCGGGCATCTGCCCCCGCGCCGTCGGTGGGAAGTAGGTGCCCGCGTAGAAGGGGACCCCGTCGGGCGTGATGAACGCGTTCAGCGGCCAGCCGCCCTGCCCGGTCATGGCCTGGACGGCGTCCATGTAGATCGCGTCGACGTCCGGCCGCTCCTCACGGTCCACCTTGACGCAGACGAAGAGCTCGTTCATGAGCGCCGCCGTCGTCTCGTCCTCGAAGGACTCGCGCTCCATCACGTGGCACCAGTGACAGGCCGAGTAGCCGATGGAGATCAGCAGCGCCTTGTCCTGCTCCCGGGCGCGGTCGAAGGCCGCATCACCCCACGGCATCCAGTCCACGGGGTTGTCTTTGTGCTGGAGCAGATAGGGAGACGTCTCAAAAGCAAGCGCGTTGGCCATGATGTGACTATGTCCCATCACCGCGAAGTCATAACCGCGCCGGGCGCGCCGGACGCCGTCGGGCCCTATTCCCACGCGGTCAAGGCCGGCGGCCTGCTCTTCTGCTCCGGGCAGATCCCGCTCGACCCCGATTCGAACGAGATCGTCGGCGACACCGCCGCCGATCAGGCCGTTCGCTGCCTGGAGAACCTCTCCGCCATCGCCGCCGCAGCCGGCGCCAGCATGGCCGATGTCGTCAAGTGCACCGTGCTGCTGACGTCGATGACCGACTTCGCCGAGGTCAACGAGGCCTACGCCGGCTTCTTCGAAACCGAGCCGCCCGCCCGGATCGCCTACGAGGTCTCCGCCCTCCCGAAGGGCGCGCGGGTCGAGATCGACGCGATCGTCGCACTCGGCGGTTGACCTCGATCGCCCGGATCGAAGCGGCTCGCGCGGCGGTCGACGCGATCGCCAGACGCACCCCCGTCCTGTCGTCGCGGGCGTTGACGCAGGAGGTCGGTGCGCCCGTGAGCCTCAAGGCGGAGAATCTCCAGCGCACCGGCTCGTTCAAGGTGCGCGGCGCCGCCGCCAAGCTCGCCGCCCTCGGCGAGGAGTGCGCGGGGGGCGTGGTGTGCGCCAGCGCGGGCAACCACGGCCAGGGCGTCGCCTCGGCCGCCCGCACCCGCGGGGTGGGCTGCGACGTCTTCGTCCCACAGGACGCCCCGATCGCAAAGGCGGAGGCCATCGCCGCCCAGGGCGCGACTGTGCACCGTGGCGGCGCCGGGCTGGGAGAGTGCCTCGAGACCGCCATCGCGTTCGCTGCGGAGCGTGGCCTGCCCTTCCTGCACCCCTATGACGACGCGGATGTCATTGCGGGGCAGGGGTCGGTCGGGCTCGAGCTGCTCGAGGACGTGCCCGACCTGGGCAAGATCGTCGTACCGGTCGGTGGTGGGGGGCTGGCCTCGGGGATCGCCATCGCGGTCAAGACGCTCCGGCCCGAGGTTGAGATCGTGGGAGTGCGCGCCGCCCAGGCCCAGAAGGGCCTGACGATCGCGGACGGCATCGCTGTCAAGCACCCGGGGACGATCACCCAGCCCCTGCTGGACCGTTACCTCGACGCGCTCGTCACCGTCGAGGAGGACGACATCGCCGAGGCCATGTACCTGTGCCTGGAACGCGCCAAGCTCGTGGTCGAGGGCGGCGGCGCCGCCGGGGTCGCGGCGCTCGCCGCCGGCGTGACCGGGCCGGCGCGCTCCGGGGTGACGGTGGCGGTGCTCTCCGGCGGCAACGTCGACGCCGGCCTGCTGGCCGCGGTCGCGCGCCGTCACGAATCGATGGCGGGACGCCGGATCGTGCTGCTCACCCGCATTCCGGACCGGCCCGGGCACCTTGCCAGCCTGCTGGAGTGCGTCGCGACGACCGGAGCGAACCTGGTCGACGTCTCCCACGTGCGTGAGGGCGTCGAACTGCACGTCCGCGAGACCGCGGTGGAGTTGGTGATGGAGACGCGCGGCCGCGAGCACGCGGACGCCGTCCTGCGGACGCTGGCCGGGGCGGGCTACGCCACGGATGTCATCCGCTGATCAGAGCGTGGCCGTTGACGTTGATCAGTGCGTCGTAACGGTGCTTGGTTGCGGCGAGGTGAGCGCTCATCTCCTCGCGCGCGGCAACGGTGTCCCCGCGCGCGACTGCGGCAGCCACCCGAAGGTGCTGCTGCGCCATCTCGGCCCAGCTGAAATCGGGCTGCTGAAGCGGGCTGAAGATGTCGGAGAGCTCGCCCTGGATGTTGGTCATCGCCTTCACGACCAGGTCGCTGTGCGCGGCCTCGGCGAGGTGGAGGTGGAACCGCGCGTCGTGCCGACGGAAGGCGGGCCAGTCCCCGGGATCGGCGCACGCACCCGCCTGTAACTCCAGCGCGGCGCGTTCAGCTTCTGTGGCGCGCTCCGCCGCCAGCTGGACCGTCCCGATCTCGAGCGCCATCCGCCAGTCCAGCAGCGCCCGGCTTCGCTCAGGATCGACCGGAGCGCCGGACGTGATGGGCGGGAACGCGGACACGAACGTCCCACCGGTGCGGCCGCGGACGGCATTGAGGTGCCCGGTGGCGGTCAGGGTGGACAGTGCCTGGCGCAGCGTGGAGCGCGAGATCCCGAGCTGCTCCGCGAGGTCCCGCTCCGGCGGGAGGCGGGTGCCTGGCTTGAGGATCCCGATTCTGATGGCCGTGCCAAGCCGGAGCACCGTCTGGGCGTAGGTGCTCGGAGCCGCCACCGGTTCGAAGACTGTGCTGTTACTCGACTCTCTCACTTACAGAACTGAACGTACAGAAACCGGATAACTGTTGACGGGCGAGTCTTGGGTGTCAGCGTAAAGATGACGCTCCCGTCACTTTTGGTTACGCTGGCGGCGTGCACGACTACGACTGGCTCGTCATCGGTTCGGGTTTCGGCGGCAGCGTGAGCGCTCTGCGGCTCTCGCAGCAGGGGCACCGGGTCGGCGTCATCGAGGCGGGCCGCCGCTTTGCCGACGACGAGCTGCCGCGCTCGACCTGGGATGTGCGCCGCTACTTTTTCGCTCCCCGCCTGGGCTGCCGCGGGATCCTGCGCCTGACGGTCTTCAAGGACATCTTCATCGGGAGCGGGGCAGGGGTCGGTGGTGGCAGCCTGGGTTACGCCAACACGCTCTATCGGGCCCCCCGTCGCTTCTACGAGGACCCGCAGTGGGCCGGGCTGGCCGCCGACTGGGGCGCTGAGCTGGCTCCGCACTACGACGAGGCGGAGCGCATGCTTGGCGTGACGACAGTCACCGCCGACGACCCCGCGGACCAGTTGCTCAAGGAGTTCGGCACCGAGCTCGGCGTCGAGTCCAGCTACGCCAAGACGCGCGTGGGCGTCTACTTCGGGACCCCCGGGGAGACGGTCCCGGACCCGTTCTTCGGCGGCGAGGGGCCCGCGAGGACCGGATGCACGTCGTGTGGACGGTGCATGGTGGGGTGTCCCGTCGGCGCCAAGAACACGCTCGTCAAGAACTACCTGCACCTCGCCGAAGGGCGTGGAGCCGAGATCCTGCCCGATCGCACCGTGGTCGACATCGTCCCGCTCGGGGACGGCACCGGGGGCGACGGCTACGCGGTGACCACGGAGCGGACCGGCGCGTGGCTGCGCAAGGACCGCCGCACCCACACCGCGGCAGGGGTGGTCGTGGCCGCGGGCGCGCTGGGCACCAACCTGCTGCTGCAGCGCTGCCGCCTGCAGGGCGGCCTGCGCCGCATCAGCCCACGCCTGGGGGAGCTCGTGCGCACGAACTCAGAGTCGGTGCTGTCGGTCACGCTGCCGCGCGGATCGCAGGACATGACGCGCCGCGTGGCCATCACCTCGAGCATCTATCCCGACGCCGACACCCACATCGAGACCGTCGTCTACGGCAAGGCGGGCGGCTCCATGAGCTGGCTCAACACGCTGATGGTGGGGGAGGGGACCCGCGTCACCCGGCCGCTGCAGCTGCTCGCCGCGATCGCCCGCCACCCGGGCCGCTTCGCGCGCCTGCAGCTCAACCGCTGGCGCTGGTCGGAGCGCACGATCGTGATCCTCGTCATGCAGACGCTCGACAACGCCATGGCGCTGCGCCCGAAGCGCCGGCTGCTCGGCGGCGTCCGGCTGCAGACCGAACAGGACCCGGCCAAACCCAACCCGACCTTCATCCCGGTCGCCAACCGCTTCGCGGAGTGGCTGGCGCAGCGCACCGGCGGGATCGCCCAGTCCTCCGTGCTCGAGTCCACGGCCAACATCCCGTTCACCGCCCACATCCTCGGCGGGGCGCCGATCGGGGACTCCGCGCAGACCGGCGTGGTCGACGCGCGCCACCGGGTCTTCGGCTACGAGAACCTGCTGGTCTGCGACGGCTCGGTGGTCCCGGCCAACGTCGGCGTGAACCCGTCCCTGACCATCACTGCGATGGCCGAACGGGCGATGTCACTGCTCGCGCAGGAGAGCGCGTCTGACCTTGCCGGACGTGGTCTTGGGGAGCGCGTCGGCGAAGTCGACGACCCGGGGGTACTTGTACGGGGCGGTCTCGGCCCGGACGTGGGCCTGGAGGTCGGCGGCGAGGGCGTCGGAGGGCGCGAAGCCGTCACGTAGCACCACCACGGCGCGGACGATTGCCCCCCGTTCCTCGTCCGGCGCGGCGACGACGGCCGCTTCCGCGACCGCCGTGTGGGCGACGAGCGCGGACTCGACCTCGAAGGGCCCGATCCGGTAGCCGGAGGAGATGATGACGTCGTCCGTGCGGCCCTCGAAGAAGACGAAACCATCCTCGTCCTGGGTCACGCGGTCACCCGTGCGCCAGGGTCCGCCGGGCGCCGGCTCCCCACCGAGGTAGCCGACGAAGAAGGTCGGATCCGTGGCCGGGTCGCGCAGCACGAGCTCGCCGTCGTCGACGATGAGGTCGACGCCGGGAAGCGGTCGGCCCATGGAGCCGGCCGCCGGGGCCGGCCCCGGCGGATGGCCGGTCAGCTGACCCGTCTCCGTCTGGCCGTAGCCGTCGCGGATCCAGATCCCCGTGGCCTCGTGCCAGGCGCGCAGAACCTCGGGGTTGAGCGCCTCGCCGGCCGCCACGAGCCCCTGCAGCGACGCGACCGGGCGAAGGTCGACGCGCTTGGCCATGACGCGGTACTCGGTCGGGGCCATGCAGAGGACGTCGACGGCCTCGCGCTCGAGCAGTTCCAGGCGCTCGGCGGGATCGAAGCGCGCGTCGTGCAGCAGCGCGGTCGCGCCGCGCAGCCACGGGGCGATGAAGGCGTTGCGGGCCGATTTCGACCAGCCGGAGGCGGCCGTGCACCACACGAGCGCTCCGGGCTCCGGCGCCAGCCAGTGCTCGGCCTGCAGGCGCTGTCCGGCGAGGTAGCGCTGACCGTGCAGCACGCCCTTGGGCTCACCCGCGGTGCCGGAGGTGAAGGTGATCAGGCACGGGTCCGTGGGCGCGAGGATCGCCGGCGCCGGTGCCGGGCCCGCATCGTCCCAAAGGGTCGGTCCGCCCCAGCCGGCGTCGGCCAGCACTCCGGCGTTGCGCGGGTCGGCAAAGACGGCAGCGGGCTCGGCGGCGGCCAGCCGTTGCCGCAGATCCTTGTCGCGCAGCTGCTCGTTGCACGGCAGCGCCACGTAACCCTGGCGGAAACAGGCGACCATCGCCAGCACCCACTCCGGCCGATTGCCGACCAGCGTGAGCACCACGTCACCGCGACGGACGCCCGCCGCGTGCAGCGCGCCGGCCACCCGCCGGGCACCCTCGGCGACCTCTCCGAAGGCCCACTCGCGCCGGGCGCCGTCGCGCGCCACCGCGACGATCGCGCGGGCGGCCGGGTCGGCCGCCTCGACGACATCCACGGCGAAGTTCACGCCTCCGTGGCCCACAGCCGCCACGTGCCCGGCACCCCGCGCAGCGTGTGTTCCCCCCGGTCGTCGAACCGCAGCCCGGACCCCACCACGAGGTCCTTGACCGTGTTGGAGACCAGCACTTCGCGCGGCTCGGCGTTCGCCACCACCCGGGCGGCGATGTGGACGGCCAGGCCGCCGACATCATCGCCGATGACCTCGCACTCGCCCGTGTGCAGCCCGGCTCGCACCTCGAGGCCGATCTCGGCGACCTCGTCCGCGATCCGGTGGGCCGCCCTGATGGCGCGCGCCGGGCCGTCGAAGGTGGCGAGGATGCCATCGCCCGTGCTCTTGACGGTGCGTCCCCGGTGGCGGGCGATCTGGTCGCGGACCGCGGTGTCGTGCTGTTCGAGCAGCGACCGCCAGCGCGCGTCACCCAGCTCGGCGGCCCGCTCGGTGGATCGGCAGATGTCGGTGAAGAGCACCGTCGAGAGGATCCGGTCTGGCTCGGGCTGCGCCCGGGCGCCGGTGAGGAACTCCTCCATCTCGCCGAGCACGGAGTCGGTGTCCCCGAGGAAGGGGAAGGAATCCTCGCCCTCCAGCGCCGCCAAGCGGGCGTTGGGGATCGCTGCGGCGAGGTGCTGGGCGTGGCGGAAGTCGAAGCCGGTGTCGCCGCGCCGGTGCATCACGAGCGTCGGCGCCCGGATCGACCCGAGCACGCCGCGCACGTCGATCCGGCCGTTCATCCGGTTGACCTTCTCGCTGTAGGCGGGATCCATCGACAGGCGCTGGAGCTTCCCGAACCATTCGCGCAGCCGGCGGTCGCCCATGTAGTTGGGAGCGAAGCGCTCGAACATGAGGGCTCCGTTGCCCCAGTCGGCGGTCGCGTACGCCAGCGTCTGCTCCCGTTCCTCCGCGCGCCAGGCCCAGTCGTAGTCGGGGGCCCAGCTCATCCGCGGCATCGACGCGTACAGCAGCAGCGCCCCCACGCGCTCGGGCGCCGAAGCCGCGAGCAGCATGGCCATCGCGCCTCCCTCGTAGAGCGCCACCACCGCAGCCCGCTCGGAGCCCGCGGCGTCCAGGACGGCGTGGGCGTCGTCGATCTGCTCCTCCAGCGGTGCGGGCTCCTCCATCCGCTCCGACATCCCGGACCCGCGCCGGTCGTAGACGATCAGGCGGCAGATGACCGACAGCCGGTCGAAGAACGTGGCGATGCGGGGGTGGTCCCAGAGGTGCTCGAACGCGGAGATCGACGCCGGGATCCAGAGCAGGTCCAGCGGGCCGTCCCCGACGGTGGCCCAGGCGATCCTGCGCCCGTCCCTTGCGCTCGTGTACTGCGTTCGCGGCCCCACGGCCGCCAACACTACGCCCGCGCGCAGTCCGTGTAGGTGCGCCGGATGACCCGGCGCTTGCCGCCCGCGCGCTTGACGACGATCTTCGCCTCCGCGGTACCGGCGCCCGGGAGCCTGCGGGCCAGGTTGATGCGACCGGCGCGCTTGCGCCGCAACACGCGCCTGCCGTCGATGAAGACGGTGATCCGGCGCACGTTCGCGCCCCGGATGCGGATGCGCAGGCCGGGCTCCCCGGCACAGGTCTCCGGGGCCGGTTGGGGCGCTCCGGCCGGCGCGTAGGCCTCCGGGACGAAGTCGCTGACGAAGGCCTTGACCGAACCCTCGGCGAGGCGTGCGTACACCCCGGGCCGGTTCTTTCGCGCGCAGCCCTCGCCGTAGCTCGTCGCACCCACGAGGCGCATGCCGCCCACGGGAAGCGGCGCGAGGATGGGGCCTCCCGAGTCGCCCTGGCAGGTGTCCCTGCCGCCCTTGGTCAGCCCGGCGCAGATCGCGGTGGCCGGATCGAAGGCGTTGCCCACGACCGGGGTGGTGTCGTCATAGGCGTCGGCACACTTCGCGTCGCCGATGCGCGGGACGACCGTCTCCTGCAGCGTGTCAGGTGCGTCGCCGTCCTCCTCGGTCACCCCGAACCCGGCGATGGTGAGCTCGTCGCCGGGCTCCCAGATGCTGCCCTCGTCGGGACCCGCGATGAGCACGGGCGCCAGCTTGGAGGGCTCGGCGAGCTCGAGCAGCGCCACGTCGGACCCCGTTCCGTTCGTCGCGGCGTAGTTCGGGTCCACGTGAACGCTGGAGACCGCGTGCTTCTCGACCGCTTTCGTGGAGTCCGCCTTGCCGTTGGACCGCACGGTTCCGAGTGTGACGGTGAACGAGCTCGCCGGCAGCGCGAACTGGGTGGGAACCCCGGCCGGACCGAGCACGGAGCTGCAGTGACCCGCCGTGATGACCCACCGGGGAGCGACCAGGGAGCCGGTGCAGCCCGCCGCGTCGGCGATGACGATGTTGGCGACGTACGGGTACTCACCGGGCGCGGCGGGGCCACCGCCGACGATGGCCTGGGCGGGCGGAGCCCCGGCGGCGAGAAGGATCGACGTGGCGAGAAACCCGACGGACCGGCGCATGGCCTGCTGGTACCCGGCGCGGCTCATGCCATGCCCCGCAGGTGCGTCCGCGTGCTCGCCCGCCGACACCCTTTGTAGGTGACGACCGACACGCGGCGCGCACCGCGCGAAGTCCGCGTGAACACCCTGACGCGCGCTGTGCCGACCCGCGGCAGACGGTCGGCGAGCTGCACCCGGAACGGCTTGATCGTTCCGCGCCGGTTGACGATCGTCCGCCCGGCGAGCCGGATCCGCACGGCGCGCAGGACGCCGCCACCGCGTGGCCGCACCCGCAGGGCGAGGCCGCGCACCCCGGCGCACGTCGGCGCGGGGGTCGAGGTCACCGTGGGGGTCGGCGAGGCGGTGGGGGAGGGTTCGGGGCCGCCGCCGTCCGGTGTGCCCTCGGGCTCGAAGGCGTCGGGCACGTAGCTCGCGACGAACGCCCGCAGTGAGCCTTCGGCAACGCGTGCGTAGATGCCCGGATATCCGGGCTCCGCGCAACCCCGTCCTCGGCTCGTCGCGCCCACCAGACGCAGGCCGGTGCCGACCGGCGCCATCAGCGGCCCGCCCGAATCGCCCTGGCAGCTGTCCTTGCCGCCCTCCAGGAAGCCGGCGCAGACTTCCGTGGCAGGGTCGAAGGAGTCGCCGAGCACCGGCGTCGGATCGCTGTAGGCCCGCGCGCAGGCGGCGTCGGCCACGATCGGTACCTGCGCCTGCTGCATCACGCGAGGCTGGTCGCCGCCGGACTCGGTGGTCCCGAAACCGGCGATCGTCATGACGTCGCCCGCCTCCCAGGCCGAACGCTCGTCAAGCGCCGCCAGCTTCAGCGGCGCGATGGCCGAGGGCTCGGTGAGCTCGAGCAGGGTGACGTCGGAGCCCTGGCCGTTCTGGGGCAGATAGCCCGGGGCCACGTGCACGCCCCGAGGCTTGACCGCGTGATCCTCGCCTCCGTCGCCGTTCGTGTTGACGGTGTTCAGGGTGATGGTGTAGGCGTCGCCGGGGAAGGGGACCGGGCTCGGGGCGCCGCCCAGCCCGGTCGGCGTGCCGCAGTGCCCCGCCGTCATGACCCAGGTGGGGGCGATCAGGGTGCCCGTGCAGCTCGCCGCGCCGGCGATGGCGATGTTGGCCACGAACCGGAACTGGCCCGCGGGGACGTCGGTGCCGCCGACGATCCTCGTCGAGGGCAGTGCCCCGGCGGTGACGCTGCCCGTGAGCAGCGTGGCGGCGACGATCAGGACGAGCGTTCTCGTACGGCGCATGACGCCTACAACGTAGGTGCGTCCACACACTTGTGGTGGCGCAGGGCGCCTGGCCGGCGCAGGTATCCTGTCGGACCATATGGCCGCCACGACGCAAGCTTTCTACGACAAGACGGACGAGCAGCGCGCGATCATCGAGATGGTCCGCCAGTTCGTCGACGAGCAGATCATCCCCCAGGCGGAGCACTACGACGCGGCTGACGAGTACCCGGCGCCCATCGTGGACCAGATGAAGGAGCTCGGCCTGTTCGGGGTCACGATTCCCGAGGAGTACGGCGGGATGGGGCTCGATCTCACGACGTACACGATGATCGTCGAGGAGCTCTCCCGCGGCTGGATCTCGATCTCCGGGGTGGTGAACACGCACTTCATCGGCTCCTACCTGCTGATGAAGTTCGGCTCCGACGAGCAGAAGGAGCGCCTGCTGCCGCGGATGGCCACGGGCGAGATCCGCGCCGCCTTCTCGCTCTCCGAGCCCGAGCTGGGCTCGGACGTGCAGGCCATCAAGTCGACGGCCAAGAAGCTCGAGGACGGCGACTACGAGATCAACGGTCAGAAGATGTGGGTCACCAACGGCCTCATGTCGGGCGTCGTCTTCGTCCTGGTCAAGACGGACAAGGATGCGTCGCCGCCCTACAAGGGCATGACGTGCTTCATCTGCGAGAAGGAGCCGGGCGCCTCGGAGAACACCGGAGCGTTCAAGGGCCTCAACGTCCCGCCCAAGATCAAGAAGATGGGCTACAAGGGCGTCGAGTCCACCGAGCTCGTCTACGACGGCTACGTCTGCCCCGCGGAGATGATCCTCGGCGGCGAGGAGGCCGGGCTCAACAAGGGCTTCGCCCAGATGATGGACGCCCTCGAGGTCGGTCGCGTCAACGTCGCCGCCCGCGGCGTCGGCATCGCCCAGCGCGCGCTGGAGCTCGCCCTGCGGTACTCCCAGGAGCGCAAGACCTTCGGAAAGCCGATCGCCGAGCACCAGGCGATCCAGTTCAAGCTCGCCGACATGGCCACCAAGATCGAGGCCGCCCGGCTCGTCACGCTCAAGGCCGCCCGCATGAAGGACGCCGGCGAGCGCTCGGACCTCGAGGCCGGGATGGCGAAGCTGCTCGCCTCCGAGACCGGCAAGGAGTGCGTGGAGGACTGCTTCCGCATCCACGGCGGCTACGGCTACTCCAAGGAGTACGAGATCGAGCGCCTGTACCGCGACGCGCCCCTGTTGCTGATCGGCGAGGGCACCTCGGAGATCCAGCGGATGGTCATCGGCAAGAAACTGCTGCAGCGCCACAAGATTTGACCTCATCCGACACCAAGCACCTGGTCGAGAAGGCGGTCGCCGACTTCCAGAATCTCGTGCCCGCCCTGCACAAGCTCAAGCTCGTCGCCGAGCTCGAGCTGCGCGGGCGCGGCGACGTGCAGCTCTACCGCGTCGAGCTCTCCGGCGCCGGCGCCCCCAAGATCACCAAGGACATCGCCTCTGACGCGAAGGTCCGGGTGTCGATCCCGCGGTCGCACTTCAACGAGCTCGTCGACGGCGGGGGCCTGCGCCACTGGCGCGAGGCGTTCGAGTCCGGCCACGCCCGCGCACAGGGCCCACCGCAGACGCTCAAGCTCATCGAGCAGGTCGTCCGCATGCAGGAGGAGCGCGACCGCTCCAAGCGCGCCCGCGGCCACGGCCGCCGCCCCTCCGCAGCCTAAAGGGGTCGGGTCCCGGCACCGGACATCGCGTGCCGGTGCCCGACGAGGCGGCTCAGTCGGCCGCGATGCCCGGCCGCTCGACCTTGAGCGCGTACTTCGACGGCTCGGCGCGGACCTCGGGGTTGTCGATCTCGCCGAGGCGGTCGATCAGCTTGATCCACTGGTTTGGCTGGAGCACCGCGTTGGCCTGACGCTCGGCCTGCGTGCTGGTGCCGTAGAGCGGCCGCCAACCGACGTGAATGTGGTCGGCGTGGTCGGACATCGCGAACGTGTTCGTCGCGCCTTCGAAGGTCATCAGGCTGATGATCTGATGCGGCTCCATCGTCCCCTGCAGCGTCAGCAGGCGCTCGATGGTCATCTCCGTGATCGAGCCGGGACCCTGATGGCCCAGGATCGAGATGCCGTTGACGGCAGGGATGTCGACCGCGTTGCCGCTCGAGTGCTCGGAGACGTTGCCCGAGGCGGTCGTGTAGCCGTGCCCGCAGCGCAGGGAGGAGACCGAGGGCTTCAGACCCGACGCGGCGAGGAACTCGAGCGTGGCGAGCACGCGCCGGTCGACCAGGCCGAGTCGGATGTCGTCCCGGCCACAGCTGTAGATCTCGATCCGGGGGTTCGCGAGCACGTGCTCCTGCAGCGCGGCCTTGCTCATCAGCAGGATCTCGCCGATCGTGGGCTGGTCGGCGTCGGCGCCCACGAACGGGTTCTTGCCGGCCGCGCGATAGAGCGCGGTGGTCTCGAGCAGCTTCCAGCCGTCGAGAATCGGCTTCGGGTCGATGTCCGGCGCGCCCTCACCGGCGGGCCGGATCGCGAAGCGCACGTGCGGGGCAACGGTGGCCGAGGTCTTGCCGACCCGGCCGAGGATCGTGCCGGAGATGACGCGTGCACCCTTGACCATGCGCTGCGGCACGTAGTCGGCGTTGAGCTCGAGCGCGGCGCCGTCGGAGGGGACGTAGTCGTCCTCAGCCACCTGCAGGTCCCCGCCAGCGGCGGCGGCGCGCGGGCGTCGCGGGTTGGCGAAGAGCCGGTCCTTGGCGATCACGACCGTCTCAGCGGGCGCGGGAGCCTTCGGCTGCGCCGGTCGGTCGGCGGCGGGGCGCTGCGTGCCGGACGCGGGGGCCTTCGGGGCCGGTTCGGCACCGGGGAGCTCCAGCTCGCGAGCCACCTGGTCCTCGGAGACCTTGCGGTCGGGGGCGGCCGGATAGGTCGAGGCGACTCGGCCGAGGTGGCTGTAGGTGTAAGTGTTGCCGTAGACGTCCTTGAGGCGGATCCAGCGTCCTTCTTCGACACTCTCGCCCAGGCCTGTGATGCGGCCGTCGTTGACGGCGATGACCGGCGAGCCGGCGTCCGCGAAGACGTCGATGTAGTCGCGGTCGGCGACGCTCTCGACGGGCATCGCGGCGTTGCCCTGAGCCACGCGGCGGCCCTTGAGCTCGATCGCGCCCGCGTACCGCGCGGGGGCGTCCACCGGGAAACGCCCCTGCGTCAGCCCGGTCAGCGAGCCGACGAAGTCCGCCGGGAGCCCACCGATCATGCGGGCGCGCAGCAGCACGGAGTCGACGTACCAATCCGCGTGGTTGTAGGCCCAGATGCCGGCCCGCAGGTCGACGTCGGCGTTCGCGGCCTTCAGATAGCGGGCGGCGGCGAAGATCGCGTCGACCGGGTTGAACGGATCCTTGACGCCGTCGCGGTTGGCGTCGACGCCGTACGCGCGCCACGTGGCGGGCATGAACTGCATCCACCCGAGCGCTCCCGCGCTCGAGACGTTGAGGTTGCGCCCGTAGTCCGTCTCGATCTCGTTGATGGCCGCGAGGATCTCCCACCGGATGCCGTACTCGGTGCCGGCCGCCTGGTAGATCGGCAGCAGGAAGGGAGGGATGCGGAACTTGTCGATGAAGAAGTTGGGCACGCCGATCGGAGCGGCGCCGACCGAGGCGATCGAGAGGGCGGGGTTGGCGACCGTCGGGGTCCCGTCCTTGGCGACGGCGGGGGCCGGTTTGTCTTTGGCCGTCTGATGGTCGGCCTCGACCCGCTCGCGCGCCAGACGCTCACACTCTCTAGCTATGGTTGAGGGTGAGCGAAGCTTGCCGTTCTTGCGGAGGCTGACGCCCTCGCATCCCTGCAGGATCTGCCACTCGGGTTCGTCGCCCTGCGCGTCGCGCCGCCCGCCCTTGCGATCATCGGGAGTCGGGGTGGGGGACGGCTGGGCCACGGGCGTGGCCGTCGCGGAGGCGGTGGGGGCCGGCGTCGTCGTCGCCGTCTCCGTGGCCGTCTCCGTCGGCGCCTGGGTAGCGGTCTCCGTCGCCGTGCCCGTCGGGGTCTCGCTGGCAGCCTCGGTGGCGGCTTGCGTGGGAGCCTCGGTGGCGGCCTCGGTCTGGACCGGAGCCGCGGTGTGGGTGGCGGCCGCGGTCTGGCTCGCAGCGGCGGTCTGGGTGGCGGCCGCCGTGTGGGTCGCCGCGGCGGTGCTCGACGCCGATGGCGTCGGGTCCTGCGCAAGCGCGCCCACGGGGATGAGCAGCGCCAGGTAGACGCCGAGGGTGAGCAGGACTTTCTGAGGAGCAGGGCGGGGCACGTCCCCTTCACAATCGGCAACGCGCGTACGTCGCTTGAACGATCGCAACCCGCGCTGCAGGCTATGTGCGCATCCTGAGGCTCGACTTGAGCGTTAGGTCTGCTCGACCGGGCACCAATATGTCGTGCGACCACCGATCGTCGCCCGTTCGAGGGGCGTTTCGCAGCGCGGGCAGCTGCCGTCGCGCTCGCGGTGCTTGACGAACACGCCGGTGTGCACACCACCGAGGCGGACGGCATCGGCGATCGCCGCCCGAAGGTGCCGGTGCAGACGGTCGAGCTCGGCCTTGGAGAGCTCGCCCGCCGGGCGCCGGGGCGACAGCTTCGCGCGCCAGAGCACCTCGTCGGCCAGAAGGTTCCCGACGCCTGCGATCTGACCCTGGTCGAGGAGCCTCGCCTTCAGAGGCGCGGTGCCCCGGCCGATCCGCTTCCGAAAACCCGCGGGGCCGATCTCGCCGGCATCCGGGCCGACATGGGAGAAATCGGGCTCGAGCACCGCTCGGCCGAGCCGTCGCTTGTCGCGGAGCGCCAGGCGTCCGCCGTCCGCGAAATCGAGCGCGAAGCGGTCCCAGTTGCGAGGTGCTGGATCCTCATCGATGGCGATCCGCCCCGCCATGCCCAGGTGCAGCCCCAGGACCGGTCCGTGCCCCTCGTCGGTCTCCACCCAGAGGAACTTCCCGCGCCGGTGCGCAGAGGTGAGCCGCCTCCCCTCGAACGCGCCCGCGATCTCGCCCGGAGCGTGCGGGCGACAGACGTAACTGTCCGCGTCGTCGACGCGCTCGATGGTCCGGCCCAGCGCCTTCTCGATCTGGAGCCTGGCCCGCTCGGCTTCGGGGAGTTCCGGCACGATCGGTCTACGGGCGCCCGAGCACCCAGCGACCATCCGGCGCCCGGCGCAGCCGGCCGCTGTGCTCGAGTCGCTTGAGCGCGGTGGTCACGCTCGGTCGCCGCGCGCCCACGAGCGGGGCCAGCACCGCGTGCGTGAGGAACGCAGGCAGCGTCACCCCCTCCGGGGTCACGACGCCCCAGCGCTCGGAGAGCATTTCCATGGTGGCCACGATGCGGTCATCCGCCGAGGACCACTGGGCGACCACGAGCTGCCGGGCGACGGTGTTCGTCCGTGCTGTGGCTGCAGTCAGCAGCGTCGCGTAGAGCTCCGGGACGGCGCCCGCATCGGCGAGTGCCCTGGGGTCCAGGACGGCGACGGCGGTGTCGGTGACCGCGCGCCAGCTCACAGCTTCCCCCGATTCGACGTCGGGCTGGATCAGATCGCCCGACCCGAGCAGCTCGGCGCCCTCCCGGTGCCCGGCGACGACGCGCCGCAGGACCGCCCCCTCGACGACGACGAAGCCATGGGCATCGTGCTCGGCTGCGTCCGCCGCGGCGTCCCAGCGACCGGACCGCACCCCGAGCGTCCGCACGGGAGGGATGCGGCGGGCCTGTTCGGCGCGCGCCGGGGCGAAGCGGCCGTCGTGCTCGGCGAGGGCATCGATCAGCGCGATCCGGTCATCCAGCGGGCGGGCCCGGCGGAGCGCGCGCGGCCGGGTGGCGGTGAGGGTGGGGCGGTCAGAGATCACGGTGGCTCCGTCGACGAGGGGAATTCGTCGGCTGCACCCCGCCGGCTCGACGGTGTGCCTCCCACCTTCTCGACTGCGTCCCCGCCGGCGACCGCCCCGGCAGGAGCGGCACCCACGGAGGGTCCTCACGATTTTACTGCAGCGTCTCGCCGGAGTACTTCTTGAGGATGCGGACCGTGCCCGCGGGTGCCGCGTCGATGCACAGCCGGCACAGGACGCACTCGTCGAGGTTGGTCTCGACGATCTCGAGCGTCCCCTCCGGAGCCTGGGCGTAGATGTCCACGGGGCAGACCTCGGTCAGCTTCGCGGCCATCTGCGGATCGGAGGCGACGCTGTCGTCGACCTCGACCGCGATGAAGACACTGTCCATGGCTAGATCCTCTCCTTCACGAGGTCGGGGATGTCCTCGATGCGCTCTGCGACGACGATGCCGGCCTCGGCGAGGCGGGCGATCTTCTCCGTCGCGGTGTCCTCCTTGCCCTCCACGATCGTCCCCGCGTGGCCGAAGCTCATGCCCGGCATCTCGTCCATGAACCGGCCCGCCATGAAGGCGACGATCGGTAGGCGCGAGTTGTTCTCGCTCACCCAGTCGGCGAGCTGCTTCTCCATGCGCCCACCCGGTTCGGTGTAGATGACGATCGCCTTGGTGTCCTCGTCGGCCTCGAAGAGCGGCATCAGCTCGGCGTAGGTCTGACCGATGATCGCGTCGCCGCCGATGGAGACCGCGGTGGACTGCCCCAGCCCGGCCGCCTTCAGCGTCGAGGACATCTCTGTGGTCATGCCGCCGGAGCGCGAGATCACGCCGACCGGGCCCGGCGTGTACGCCTGGGCCGCATTCTTGGCGGGACCGCCGATGCCGCCCATCTTGATCACGTCGGGAACGATGATGCCGAGGCAGTTCGGGCCGATGATGCGGGCGCCCGTCTCGTTGGCGCGCTCGACCATCTGCGCCACGTCTGCGCGCGGGATGCGCTCCGTGACGATGACGATCAGCCCGATGCCGTTGTCGAGTGCCTCGAGCACCGCGTCCTTGGTGAACGCCGGCGGAACCGTGACCACGGACCCGTCGATCGGGCTGCCGTGGGCCTCGACCGCCTGCGCGACGGTGTCGAACACGGGCACGCCGTGGACCTCGCGGCCCTTGCGGCCTGGGGTGACGCCCCCGACGACCTTCGCGCCCGCGCCGTAGTCCAGGCACTCGCGGGTCAGGTTGACGGCCTCGCGGCCGGTGATGCCCTGGACGATGAAGGTCGTCTCTGCGTTGATGAGAATGCTCACTTTGCGCCCTCCACGGCACGACGAGCTGCTTCGTTGAGCGACACCGAGCGGTCGGCGTAGGGCACGCCGTAGTGCTCGAGGATCTTGAAGCCCTCTTCCTCCCACGCCCCGGGGATGCGGAAGATGGCGATCTTCTCCGCGGGATCGTGGCCGAGCTCCAGACAGGCCTTGATGACACCGCGGGCCACGATGTCCACCCGCGTGTTGGAGACGATCGACATCATCACCGCGATCTTGTCGACGCCGGGCTTGGAGAGCACGAGCTTGGCCAGCCCGGCCGCCTTGCGCACGGACGGGTTGCCGCCGATCTCGCAGTAGTTCGCGGGCTTGCCGCCGTGGTTGCGGACGGCGTCGAAGAGCGTCAGCGAGCCGCCGCCGGCGCCGATGACCAGGCCGAGATCCCCGTCGAACTCGGTCACGTTGCCCGCCACGCCGCGGTGGTCCTGGGCGTCGACGGCCTCGCCGGCGAGCTCGAACTCGGTGGCCTCGCGCGCCTGACGCGTCTCGTCGTCACCGACCCCGAGGTCGGCGAGGATCGCCTTCTGGCGGCCGCGGGCCTCGTTCTCCATGTCCATGTGCGCGTCGAGGGCGACGAAGCTGCCGTCGGCGAGCTTGCCGAGCGGATTGATCTCCGCGAGCGTCATGTCGTAGGTCACGAACAGCTTGGCCAGCCGCGTCACGATCGGGACGAGCTTGTTGAGCTCGGAGCCGGTCACGCCCACGGACGCGATCAGCTCCTTGGCCATGAAGTCGCTGAAGGGGCGGTTGTTGGGGAAGTGGCGGCGACCGACGCGATCGGGCTGCTCCTCGGCGACCTGCTCGATGTCGATGCCGCCGACGTCGGAGAAGATCATCACGGGCTGCTTGCGCGTTCCGTCCCACACGACGCCCGCGTAGTACTCCTGCGCGACGTCGGCGCGGGTGTCGACCATGACGCCGCGCGGCATGTGCCCGTTGATCTCGAGCTCGAGGATCGCGGCGGCGTGGTCGGCGGCCTCGTCGGGGGTGTCGGCGAACTGCACGCCGCCGGCCTTCATCCGGCCGCCCGTCAGGACCTGGGACTTGATGACCGTCGGGCCGCCGATCTCCTCGGCCACCTTGCGGGCCTCGTCGCGGCTTGTCGCGAAGCCGAACTGGGTGGTCGGGATGCCGGCGCGGCGGACGATCTCGCGGGACTCGTATTCGAAGAAGCGCATGAGCGCGGGGGAGCCTATCCGCCGAGGGGCTCGCGGTCGGCGGACGCGCATACTGACGGCCGTGGCCTTCACAGCGAGCGAGTTCGGGCGGATCGAGTTGACGGCGTCGGTCCGCGACACCGATGCGATGCCCAAGGTCGAGGGAGCCGGCGGGTTCCGACCCGTGCCAGGGGGCCACGCCCAGGTGATGCACAACGGGGTGCTGGTCCCCCGAGACGGCTACATGGGGCCCTGGATGACCGAGATCATCCACCGGCTGCGCGGCCACCACGAGCCCCAGGAGGAGCCGGTCTTCGACGTCGCCATCCGCAGGCTTGCCGCGACTTCCGAGCGTCCGCGCATGATCGAGCTCGGGAGCCACTGGGCCTACTACTCGGCCTGGTTTGCCACCGCCCTGCCGGACGCGCGGTGTCTGATGGTCGAGCCCGACCCGGGCAATCTGGAGGTCGGCCGCCGGACATTCGCCCTCAACGAGCTCGAGGGGGTGTTCCTCCCGGGGGCGATCGCGGAGCGCCACGGAAGCGCCATCCGCATGCAGATGGAGAGCGACGGACGCGAACACGAGGTCCCCGGCCTGACCATCGCCGGTCTGATGGCCGACCAGGGACTCGAGCGGGCCGATCTCGTGTCCTGCGACGTGCAGGGAGCGGAGCTCGATGCCATCGAGGGCGCCGTCCCGGTGATCCGGGAGGGACGGCTGCGCTTCCTGTTCGTGGCGACGCACCACGAGTCGATCTCGGGAGACCCGGACATCCACCGGCGCTGCCGCGAGCGGCTCGGGGCCCTGGGTGCGCACGTCATCGCCGAGCACACGGTCGAGCATTCCTGCAGCGGCGACGGGCTCATCGCCGTGTCCTTCGATCCGCGCGACCGGGACCTGCACGTCGCGCCGAGCCCCGTCGATGCGGATCGGTCCCTCTTCGCGCGCCCGGCGGCCACGCCGGCTCAGCGGGTCGCGCGGCGGCTCTCGGTGCCGGCCCAGCAGCGGCTCTGGCGGCTCGGCGAGGCCTCAGCGCTCGCGCGGCGTGCCGGCGCGCGCGTCGCCGGTGATCTCGGACGGGGCGAGACGACCATCGCCGCGGGCATCGCGGCCGGGCTGCGCTTCGACGCGGCGGGGACCTCGCCGGCCTATGCGCTCGGCACGGCCGAACCGCGCGTGCAGACCGCCCTCACCGAGGTGCTCGAACCCGGGATGACCGTGTGCGACCTCGGCTGCGGCGCCGGTTTCCACACGCTCGTCGCGGCGCGCCTGGTCGGCCCCGGCGGTCGTGTGCTCGCCTACGACGCCTCGCCCGCGAACGTCGCGACCACACGCGCCAACGCCGAGCGCAACGGCTTCGCGCACGTCGAGGTCCGGCAGGGCGACGGGGTCGCGGAGCTGGGGGAGGCGATGACCGCGCACCGGCCGGTCCTGCTCCTGCGCGCGCCGGGCGGCGAGGCGGCCCCGGCACCGGACGGCTACGACGTGCGCCGCCTCGACATCGCCGCGGGCGGGCGCCAGGCCGTGCACCTCGCCATGCCCGCGCCGATCAGTTGAGCCGGTACTCGGCGAGGGGCATCCCGAAGTGCCCGTCGTCGCGCTCTGCGATCAGGCGCCAGCCCTCGCGCTCGTAGAAGCGCCGGGCCCGCGCCTGCCCCTGGGGGGTGAACAGGCGGGCGCTGCGGCCGTGCATCGCGGCGACGGCCTGGCCGTGCAGCTCCGAGGCCAGGCCGGTGCCCCAGAACGGCTCGCGCACGAACAGGTGGCGGAGGTGGATGTCCACGGGCGCCCCGACCGCGATCCAGTGCACGTGGCCGGCCGGGGCGTCCCCGGCCTCAGCAAGGACGGTGAACGCATCATCGGCGGCTATCTCGGCGCGGAGGCGCTCGAGTTGAAGTCGCTCGTCCGGTGGTGCCCAACCCGGCGGGCCGAACGCGCGAAAGCCCTCGAAGCACTCCACCGCGGTGTCGACGAGGGCTTCCGCGTCGGCGACCTCAGCTCTGCGCAGGCTCCAGCCCATACGCCTCGGCAAGCTCGGGATCCTTCTCGGCGAGCATCTCGGCCAGGTCGACCATCACCTTGGACTGCTTCCAGGTGGCGTCGTCCTGCATCTTGCCGTCGAGCATGTGCACGCCGGCGCCGTCCGGGATGGCTTCGATCACCCGCTGGGCGAACTTGACCTCCTCGGGGTCGGGCGAGAAGACCTTCTTGGCGATGTCGATCTGCGCAGGGTGCAGCGACCAGGCGCCGACACAGCCGAGCAGGAACGCCGAGCGGAACTGCGTCTCGCAGCCCTCGAGGTCCTTGATGTCGCCGAACGGGCCGTAGAAGGGCAGCGCGCCGACCGCGGTGCAGGCGTCGACCATGCGGGCGATGGAGTAGTGCCACGGGTCCTGCTGGTAGGAGGCCCGCGGGTTGTCGCCGTCGGGGTCCGCGATCGTGCGGTAGCCCGGGTGGCCGCCACCGACGCGCGTCGTCTTCATCCGTCGCGACGCCGCGAGGTCGGCCGGGCCGAAGCTCATGCCCTGCATGCGCGGGGACGCGGCGGCGATCTCCTCGAGGTTGGCTACGCCCTGGGCGGTCTCGAGCAGGGCGTGGATGAGGATCGGCCGGTCGACCTTGCCCTTCGCCTCGAGCTGGGCGAGCAGGCGGTCGACGTAATGGATGTCCCACGGACCCTCGACCTTCGGGACCATCACGACGTCGAGCTGGTTGCCGATCTCGGTGACGAGCGTGGTGAGGTCGTCCAGGACCCACGGCGACTCGAGCGCGTTCACGCGACTCCAGAGCTGCGTGTTGCCC
Organism: uncultured Solirubrobacteraceae bacterium; assembly: GCA_963781415.1. Lineage (GTDB taxonomy): Bacteria > Actinomycetota > Thermoleophilia > Solirubrobacterales > Solirubrobacteraceae > DATLGB01. The sequence continues at coordinate 388,799 of CAWAFT010000002.1, read as the reverse complement.
ATCTCGTTCGCCCGCGCGAAGTCGACGAGGCCCTGACGCGCGGCCTCCTTGCGCTCGACGGGCACTGCGTCCTCGAGGTTGCCCAGGAGGATGTCCACCCTCGGTGCGGTGTCGACGGCCTTCGCGGCCATCTTCTCATTGGAGAAGTCGACGAAGTGGATCATCCGGGAGGGGAGGACCGGGATCTCGCGAACGGGCTCGGGCGCGTCGATCGCGAGCGGCTTGAAGAAGTCACGGGGATTGCGCATTTGGACCGACCGTACACTCCGCGCCTTCATGAGCGACTTCACCACTGATCAGGCCGAGCGGGAGTCCACCGGCGGCCATCCCTACGGGCGCTACCTCGAAGAGTTCGAGGTCGGCGACGTCTACAAGCACTGGCCCGCCAAGACGGTGACCGAGTCAGACGACCACCTCTTCTGCCTCATCACGATGAACCACCACCCGCTGCACCTCAACGACGTCTACGCGAAGGCCTCGCAACAGGGCCGCAACGTCGTCGTGGGGCCGCTCGTCTACTCGCTCGCGCTCGGCATGAGCGTGTCCGACGTGTCGGGCAAGGCGATCGCCAACCTCGCGACGGAGGAGCTCAAGCACCCGGCGCCCGTGTTCCACGGCGACACCCTGTTCGTGGAGTCCGAGGTGCTCGAGAAGCGCGAGTCGCAGTCGAAGCCCGACCGCGGCACCGTCAAGGTCCACACCCGCGTCTTCAACCAGGACGGAACCCTGGTGGCCGAGTTCAAGCGGCTGGTGCTGGTGCCCCGGAAGCAGGCTGGGCCTCCGGTTCAGAGCTAGGACGCTCGGCGACGGCGGCGCTCGTGAGCAGCCAGCCGGCGACGACGTAGAGGACCGGCTCGTGCGTGGCGGCGGCAGCGGCCAGCGCCACGCACATCAGCTCCAGGGTGCGCCCGACGCGGCCGTCGTGGGCCCGGCGCCCGAAGGCCGACAGCAGGCCGACCCGGTGAGCGCCGTGCCGCGCCTTGACGGCGATCTGGATGACGAGCCCGACGAGGATCAGGCCGAGCGGCATCGTCTCGACGTTCCCGCCGATGGGCACGGTGACCGCCAGCGCGGCCGCGCCGGCACCGTAGGCACGCCAGGCCCAGGCGGGCTCTCCTGGTCGGTCCGCGCCGGTCGAGAGCGCCATCGCGGCGGCGAAGACCAGCACGACCGCCGCGAGCCAGGGCAGGGCGCCGCGTAGAGCAGGCACGGCCATGAGCACGGCCGAGAGGACGGCGAGCGGCAGGGCGCCGTCGAGCACGGGACGGCGCGCGGAAGCGACAACAGCCATGTATCTGTGGATCGGCCGCGGGGTGTATATCCATGAGCGCCGCCTGGAGCCCCTCGGCATACGTTGGGCTTAGGATGGCTGATCCCCCCGACCTTGCCGTGATGCGAAGAGGAGCACCGACGACCGTGAACGACGCCCCGACGAAACATCCGAAGCTCTCACGCTGGGTGGAGGAGGTCGCGGCGCTCACGCAGCCCGCTTCGATCCACTGGTGCGACGGCTCCGCCGAGGAGTACGACCAGCTCTGTCAGGGGCTGGTGGACGCCGGGACCTTCTCGCGTCTCGACGAAGCCAAGCGCCCGAACTCCTACCTGGCGCTATCGGATCCGGGCGACGTCGCCCGCGTCGAGGACCGCACCTTCATCTGCTCCGAGCGTGAGCAGGACGCCGGTCCCAACAACAACTGGACCGATCCGCAGCAGATGCGCGAGAAGCTCAATGGGCTCTTCGAGGGCGCGATGGCCGGTCGCACCATGTACGTCGTCCCCTTCTCGATGGGACCGCTCGGTTCGCCGATCGCCCACGTCGGCGTTCAGCTGACCGATTCCGCCTATGTGGCGGTCTCCATGCGGATCATGACCCGGATGGGTCAGGGCGCGCTCGACGTGCTCGGCACCGACGGCGACTTCGTGCCCTGTCTGCACACTGTGGGCAAGCCGCTCGCCGAGGGCGAGACGAGCTCGTCGTGGCCGTGCAACGAGGAGAAGTACATCGTCCACTTCCCGGAGACCCGCGAGATCTGGTCGTACGGATCGGGTTACGGCGGCAACGCGCTGCTGGGCAAGAAGTGCTTCGCGCTGCGCATCGCCTCGGCCATGGCGCGCGATGAGGGCTGGATGGCCGAGCACATGCTCATCCTCAAGGTCACCTCACCCGAGGGCGAGGTCAAGTACCTGACCGGCGCGTTCCCCTCCGCGTGCGGCAAGACCAACCTGGCGATGCTCATCCCGACGCTGCCCGACTGGAAGGTCGAGACGGTCGGCGACGACATCGCCTGGATGAAGTTCGGCTCCGACGGCCGCCTGTACGCCGTCAACCCCGAGGCCGGCTTCTTCGGCGTCGCTCCCGGCACGGGTTATGCGACCAATCCGAACGCCATGACGGCGATCGAGAAGAACACGATCTTCACCAACGTCGCCCGTACCGACGACGGCGACGTCTGGTGGGAGGGCATGTCCGAGCCCACCCCCGAGCACCTGATCGACTGGCACGGCAACGACTGGGAGCCCGGTTCGGAGACGACGGCAGCCCATCCGAACGCGCGCTTCACGGTTCCGGCCGACCAGACGCCCTCGATCGCCCCCAACTGGGACGACCCCGCGGGCGTGCCCATCGACGCCTTCCTCTTCGGCGGGCGCCGCTCGACGGTGGTGCCACTGGTGCGGGAGGCTTTCGACTGGGAGCACGGGACGTTCCTCGGCGCCACGATGGGCTCCGAGAAGACCGCCGCGGCCGCGGGCGCTGTGGGTCAGCTGCGCTTCGACCCGATGGCCATGCTGCCGTTCTGCGGCTACAACATGGGCGACTACTTCGGCCACTGGCTCGAGATCGGTCGCAAGGAGGGCGCGCAGCTTCCGCGCATCTTCTTCGTCAACTGGTTCCGTAAGGATCCCGAGACCGGCCGGTTCATCTGGCCCGGCTTCGGTGAGAACTCGCGGGTCCTGGCCTGGATCTTCCGGCGCTGCGAAGGAGCGGTCGACGCGGAGGAGACGCCGGTCGGCGCCATTCCCGCCCCCGGCGACATCGATCTCGACGGGCTCGATCTCGACGCGGAGAGCTTCGAGGGTGTCCGCACCGTCGACCTCGACGCGCTGCGCGAGGAGCTGCCGCAGGTCCGCGAGCACCTCGAGACCTTCGGCGACGACCTCCCACAGGAGATGTGGGCCCAGTTCGAGGCGCTCGAGCAGCGTCTCGGCGCCGCCACGGCCTAGGGCTCCACGCCGCGGACGATCGCGCGCGTGTCGCGAAGGCGTCGACATATGACGCTCAGGCGACACGCGCCGCTTGCCCAGCGCGGCTAGAGCGCCTGACAGAAGGCGCGGAAGGCGCGCCCGTCGGTCACGGGCGGGCCGTGGCCGAAGAGGACGACGCTGGGCTCGCCGAGGTCGGCGAGCCTGCGCGCCGACTCGCGGTTGCGACGCGGGTCGGGCGTGAACGCGTCGAGCGGGAGCCGCAGGCCGCGCACCATCGTCAGGGGATGCATGGCGTTGAGGACGTCGCCGACGATCAGCACCCGGTCGGCCTCGCGCCACAGCACGATGTGGCCGGCGGAATGGCCCGGCGCGTCGATGACGGTGAAGTCGCCGACCTGGTCGCCGCCCCGCAGCGCGCGATCGACCCGATGGCCGGGGCCGGTGAAGGCGCGGTCCATGAACTGGGCGATGGGGTGCGACGGCTGACGCTCACGGATGAGCTTGGGGTTCTCGGCGGCGGCGACGTCCGCCTCACCGACCCAGTACGGGATCCCGAGCTCCGTGCACACATGGTGGGACGCGCCCTGGTGGTCCGGATGCGCATGGGTCAGCACATGGGCCGTCAGCGCATGGCCGGCCGCGTGCTTGACGATCTTCTTGCCGTCGCGGCGCGTCTGAGCATCCACGAGCAGATCGCCGGCGACCCAGGCGTTGATCGAGTGGGGCGGGAAACTGGGCAGCACCCAGACCTTCTCGGCGACCTCTTTCAATGTGGGTCGAACCCCGTGGCGGCCGGCGGGCGCGACTCCTCGGCGAGCGAGGACACGAGCAGCCCGCCCTGAGCGGCGGTCTCGAGGGTGGCCATGGCCTCCTCCTGCGAACGGGCGTAGAGCTCGACGAGCAGGAAGACGACGATGCGCTCCTCGTCGTGCTTGTGAAAGCGCACGTGGGTGAAGAACTCGCGCGTTCCGTGATCGCCGAACGCGGCGAAGGAGAGGTGATCGGCCGCGTCCGGGCCCGAGCACGACTCGACCTGGTCGGCTTCGACGGTCACCTCGCACGACGCGACCCAAGGGGTGCCGGCGACCATGCGCTCCCAGCGGTCCTCGATCGGCTGCACGCGGCCCTCGAGGAAACCCAGGTGCGGCTGATCGTGCATGCAGTCGAGGCACTGGACGACCGCCTCCTGCAGTTCGTCGACGACTTCCGCGCGCTCGCCGGTGCCAGGATCGATGCGATGGATCCCCTCGTAATGCACCTGCACCTCGAGGTTGGTCGACCAGCAGCGGTAGCAGCGCAGCCACGAGCCGAGTGCGGGGCCTGCTTCCATGGCACGATCCTACCTGTGCGCCGACTGCTCCCCCTCACTGCCCTCCTGCTCACGCTCGCTGCCTGCGGGAAGGAGGCGCCCACCGACGAGCAGCAGGTCCGCAAGACGCTGAGTACGTTCGCCTCCGCGGTCGAGGGCCGCGACTACCAGGTCATCTGCGAAGAGGTCTTCGCCCGCGAGCTGCTCGAGGGGTTGCAGCAGATCGGCCTGCCGTGCGAGGTGGCGATGCGGACCTCCCTCGGCAAGGTCGACGAGCCGAAGCTGACCGTGGGCGAGGTCACCGTCGACGGCACCACCGCGCGCGCGCAGGTCCGGACGTCCGCGGCGGGGCAGGAGCCGTCCTCGGACACGCTCGAGCTCAAGAAGACCGGCGAGGAACGCTGGCAGGTGAGCGCGCTCAGCGCCCCGCCGGAGACGAAGGGGTCGCCTGAGCCTGCGGAGTCGTCTGAGCCTGCGGAGTCGCCTGAGGCGACGCCGTCGGCTCCGTAGACAGCACGAAGGACGCCTCGTGCGATGCGCGCTTCGCGGCGTACATGCGGTCATCGGCGAGGCTGAGCGCTGCGCTGGCCGAAGCGGCCTCCGGCGGAAGCCTGGCCGTGCCGTAGGAGGCGCCGACGTCGTCGGTGTGCAGCGCCGCGGAGCAGTCCGCCAGCGCCGCCGGATCGGTCAGCAGGACGCAGAGCTCGTCGCCCCCGAGCCGGAACGCCTCGCCGCGGCCGGCCACCGCTCGCGTGAGCTCGGCGCCGAGGTCGGCGAGCAGCTGGTCGCCGGCGGCATGGCCGAGCCGGTCGTTGTAGCGCTTGAAGCCGTCGAGATCGAAGAGCACGAGCTCGCGGTCGAGCTGTCGCTCGACCGCGTCGTCGAGCGCCTCCATCAGTGCCCGCCGGTTGCCGAGACCCGTCAGCGGGTCGGTCCGCTCCCGCCGCTCGAGGTTCTCACGCAGCCAGATGACGACACCGGCCGCGACGCAGATCGTGGGGATGGCCACGATGGCGTTGGCGAGAGCGTCGGGCTCGGTCCCGTTGGCGTAGATCGAGGTGGACGTGAGACCGAACGCCACCACGCCGAGCTGTGCGAGCGCCTCAGCGCGGCGGCGGAAGGCGTAGGCGGCGAACACCGCCACGAGCACGAAATACCACATGAACACGATCGCGTGATCGGGATGCACCGCCACCACGAGGACGACCTCGGCGGTGGCGACGAGCACGAGCACGTGCAGCCAGCGCCGGTGGAGCCGATGCCAGGGGATCAGGAAGCAGATGACCGCGCTGAGAAGCGCGAGCGCATTGACGGCATACGCGTCCCTGCCCGCGCCCAGCAGCGCGTTCGTCGGCAGCGAGGCGATCGCGCCACAGAGAAACAGCAACGCCGCACAGCGCCCGAGCACGAGGTTGCGCTTTGAGCCCATCGATCACACATCGGCGCGCGCCTCCAGCGCCTTGACCAGTGCGGGGCTTGACATGCCGGTTTCCTGACCAGAAAGGAACCGCTGCGCTTCCCGCCGGCCGCCGAGCGCGCGCAGGCCGGCCTCCCCGTGCTCGCTCACGAAGTCGGCGAGCGCTCCGGCCCGGCGCGCCGCCAGCCGCCGCGCCGCCAGGTCGATCCGCTCGCGATGGCGCTCGAAGGCGTCGGCGAGCTCCGGGATGCCCGACGGCGGCGGAACCGACGAGACGGCGACGACGCCGACGTCTCCACCCCCGATCGACCGCAGGGCAGCGTGGAGGTCCCGCCGCGCGCGGATCGCGACCTGGCCGAGGTCGGCCTTGGTCACCACCAGCACGTCGGGGATCTCCATGATCCCCGACTTCAGGAACTGCAGTGCATCCCCTGAACCGGGTTGCACGATGACCGCGACGGTGTCCGCAACGTCGGCGACGTCGGTCTCGGACTGCCCGACGCCGACGGTCTCGATCACCACGACGTCGAACGCGTGGGCCAGCGCCTGGGCGGCGGCGCGCGTGGCCGGGGCCAACCCGCCGAGGCGCTCCCCGGCCGCCATCGAGCGGATGAAGATCGACCGGTCACGCGGGTCCGTCTCGATCCGCGCCCGGTCGCCGAGCAGCGCCCCGCCCGACCGCTTGGAGGACGGATCGACGGCGAGGACCGCGACCGACCTCCCGCGCGCACGCCATTCGCGCGTCAGCGCACTCAGCAAGGTCGACTTCCCGGCGCCCGGCGGGCCCGTGATGCCGACGATGTGACCACCGGAATCGGTGCCCAGGGCGGTGAGCAGCGCCGCCGACTCCGCGCGCCGGTTCCGGCTCTCCACGAGGTTCAGCACGGCGGGCGCGACCGTCAGGTCACGGGCGCGCAGCCGTTCTGCGAGGTCGTCGTCGGCCATCGCGCGGCACCGTATCGCGCCATCCGGCCCGCACCGGCGCCCCTGGAAGGGCGCTCAGGCCTCGGCGGTGATGCCGTTGCGCTCCTCGACGAGCGCCACGATGTCGCGCATGATCTTCGAGAGATCGAAGTCCTTCGGCGTGTAGACCGCGGCGACGCCCGCCTCCTTGAGCGGCTCGACGTCGGCCATCGGGATGATGCCGCCGACCACGAGGGGAATGTCCCCGCCGCCCGCCTCGCGCAGCGCGTCGATGATCGAGGGGATCAGCTCGCGGTGGGACCCGGAGAGGATCGACAGGCCGATGACGTGCACACCCTCGTCGACGGCGGAGCGAGCGATCTGCTCCCCGGTCAGACGGATGCCCTCGTAGACGACCTCCATGCCGACGTCACGGGCCCGGACGGCGATCTGCTCGGCGCCGTTGGAGTGCCCGTCGAGGCCGGGCTTGCCGACCAGGATCTTCATCGTGCGCCCAAGCGCCTCACCCGCGCGTGCCACCTCGTCGCGCAGGTCCGCCATGTCGTCGGTGGGCGGCGCGGCGGCGGCCTCACCGATGCCGGTCGGCCCGCGGTAGGACGTGAAGACGTCCCGCAGCGCCTGGGCCCATTCGCCCGTCGTGACCCCGGCGCGGGCGGCTTCGAGCGTCGCGGGCATGACGTTCTCGTCGGTCTTCGACACACGGCGCAGTTCCTCCAGCGCGGCGTCGACGGCGGCCTGGTCGCGCTCGCGGCGCCACCCCTCGAGGGCGTCCTTGGCGGCTTGCTCGACGTTGGGGTCGACGGTCAGGATGCCGCCGTCGCCCGAGGCCGTCAGCGGGGACTCCTCGGTCTCGGTGTACTTGTTGACGCCCACGACGGTCAGCTCGCCGCGCTCGATGCGCGCGATGCGCTCGCGGTGGGACTCGACGAGCGCCGCCTTCATGTAGTCGACGGCCTCGACCGCTCCGCCCTCCTCGCCGACACGGGCCATCTCGTCGCGCGCGCCAGCGGCGAGCTCATCGACGAGCGCCTCCATGACGTGCGAGCCCTCGAAGATGTCGCCGTACTCGAGCAGGTCCGTCTCGTAGGCGAGGACCTGCTGGATGCGCAGAGACCACTGCTGGTCCCACGGCCGCGGCAGCCCGAGCGCCTCGTTCCAGGCCGGCAGCTGCAGGGCGCGCGCCCGCGCGTTGCGGCCGAGGGTGACGGCCAGCGCCTCGAGCACGATCCGCTGGACGTTGTTCTCCGGCTGGGCCTCGGTGAGGCCGAGCGAGTTGACCTGCACGCCGTAGCGGAAGCGCAGCTGCTTGGCGTCCGTGACGCCGTACCGCTCGCGGCCGATCTCCTCCCACAGCCGGCCCATGGCCCGCAGCTTGGCGTGCTCCTCGACGAAGCGCACACCGGCGTTGACGAAGAAGGAGATGCGACCGAAGACCGCGCCCATGCGCTCCTCAGGCACCCGCTCGCGCACCGCGTCGAGCACCGCGACGGCGGTCGACATGGCAAAGGCGATCTCCTGGACCGGCGTGGCGCCCGCCTCCTGCAGGTGGTAGCTGCAGATGTTGATCGGGTTCCACTTGGGCACCTCCTCGACCGTGAAGGCGATCATGTCCGCGATCAGCTTCATCGAGGGGCCGGGCGGGAACGCATACGTCCCGCGGCTCAGGTACTCCTTGATGATGTCGTTCTGCGTGGTGCCCTGCAGCTCGGCGCGGTCGACGCCGGCCTCCTCCGCCGTGACGATGTAGAGCGCGAGCAGCCAGGCGGCCGTCGCGTTGATCGTCATCGACGTGTTCATCTCGTCGAGCGGGATGCCGTCGAGCAACGCGCGCATGTCGCCCTTGTGGGCGACGGGGACCCCGACCTTGCCGACCTCGCCGCGGGCGAGTTCGTGGTCGGCGTCGTAGCCGGTCTGCGTCGGCAGATCGAAGGCGATCGACAGGCCGGTCTGGCCTTTGGCGAGGTTCGACCGGTACAGCTCGTTGGACTTCTTGGCCGTCGAATGTCCCGCGTAGGTACGCATCATCCAGGGACGGTCGGGCTTCTCCAGGCGCGGCGGCATCCCACTATCTTCGCAGCCCATGCGGGTCATCGACACCAAGCACCTCGGGCGCCACCGGGTGATCGGGTGCTGGGAGGTCGACGGCGTGCTCGTCGACCCGGGCCCGGAGTCGACGCTGGCCACACTCGAGGCCGGTCTGGGGGAGGGCTTCGAGCCCCGTGCGGTCCTGCTCACCCACATCCACTTCGACCATGCCGGCGCCACAGGAGCGCTCGTCCGCCGCTGGCCGCAGCTGCCCGTCTACGTCCACGAGGTCGGGGCGCCGCACATGGCCGACCCGGCCCGGCTCGTGCGTTCGGCGACGCGCCTCTACGGCGAGGAGGGGATGCAGCGGTTGTGGGGAGCGGTCGTGCCGGTCCCGGAGGCCAACCTGACGGTGCTCACCGGAGGCGAGACGGTGCTCGACGCGTACCGGGTCGCGTACACGCCCGGCCACGCCTCCCACCACGTTTCCTACCTGCACGAGCCGACGGGCACCGCGTTCGTCGGGGACGTGGCCGGTGTCCGGATCCCGCCCTCCGACGTCGTTGTCGCCCCGACGCCGCCGCCCGATCTCGACGTCGACGCCTGGAAGCGCTCCATCGACCTCATCGGCGACTGGGCGCCCGAGCGGCTCGCGCTGACGCACTTCGGCGAGGCAACGGGCGACATCCCCGAGCATCTCGATCGCCTGCGCGCGTCGCTCGACGAGGAGGTCGAGCGCAGCGGCCGGTTGACCGAGCAGGAGTTCGTTGCGTCGCAGATCGCCTATCTGGAGGAGCGGGCCGACCTCGAGACCGCTCGCGTCTACGAACAGGCCGTTCCGCCGAATCACATCTGGCTCGGCATGGATCGCTGGCGCACCAAGGCGGATCAACGATGAGTCAGACGATCGAGAAGCCGCGCGTAGGCGGGCCGGGCTCCGGCGTCGGTGGAGCCTGGCGGGTGATCGTGCTCAACGACTCGCACAACACCTTTGACCACGTGGCCGCAACATTGGCCCGCTACATCCCAGGTATGAACCTCGAGAAGGGCTACTCGGCCGCCGAGCAGATCCACCGCGCCGGCCGCGCGATGGTGTGGAGTGGCCAGAAGGAGCCCGCGGAGCTGTACTGGGAGCAGCTCAAGGACGCCGGGCTCACGATGGCACCCCTCGAACAAGGATGAGGTTCGCCCCGCTCATCCTCGCCGCGACCCTGGTCGCGCCCGCCGCGGCGCACGCCGGCGTGCGCCCCGGGTCGCCGCCGCCGATCTGCGGGGGCAACGCATTCAGCGACCAGGTCGGGACGCCGGCTGACGACACGCTGACCTCGCCCGGGCCGGCGCAGCGCATCTACGGTCTGCGGGGGTCGGATCAGCTGACCGGCTCGCGCACCCGCGCCACGTGCCTCTTCGGCGGTCCGGAGAACGACATCCTCAACCTCGAGTCCGGCGGAGGCGTCGCCTGGGGCGAGGAGGGGAGGGACCTGATCTTCGGCAGCCCCTTCGGCGACATCGTCGTCGGCGGGCGTGGCATCGACGCCGCCGCCACCGGCGGCGGCCCCGACAAGGTCGATTTCCGTGACGGCCGCCCCGAGGTCGTCAACTGCGGCGACGGCGAGGACATGCTCACCGCCGACCGTGTCGACCTGCGCATCGGCTGCGAGTCGGTCACCGTGTCCGGTCCCGACGCGCCGCGCCTGCAGGCCCAGCCGGACCGGACGGGCGTCTCCGGGTCCGTCCGGGCGCGTATGACCATGCCCCGCGGAGCGGCCGCGGGCCGCTACCAACTGCTCTATGTCCGCCAGGCCGTCGACGACTCGTGTGCCGGCACCGGTGTGGTGGGAACCCTGCCGCGGGTGCGGCGCGGCCAGCGCATCCGTTTCCGGGTCCGCGCCCCCGAACTCGGCTGGTGCGCGGGGAAGGCCCTGGTCGCGGTGATCCGTGATCCCGGCCGCAGCCTGCCGACGATCCCGGTCGCGCGGTTCTCCTTCAGAGTGCGTTGAGCGCGGACCAGCAGGCCTGGGTCTCCGCCGGGCGCGGGTTGCGCACCCCCTCGACGAAGACCTCGACGACCGCAGGGTCGAACTGGGTGCCCGCGCAGCGCTCGAGCTCGGTACACGCCTCCCCGACCGTGCGGCCGGCGCTGTAGGGACGGTTGGTGGTCATCGCGCTGAAGGAATCGGCCACGCCGATGATGCGCGCCTCGAGGGGGATCTCCTCGCCGGCGAGGCCGATGGGGTAGCCACCGCCGTCGTAGCGCTCGTGATGGTGCAGGATCGCGAGCGCGATCCCGGCAAGGGCCGAAATCCCACGAACGAGCTCGTGACCGATACGCGGATGGCGCTTGACGATCGCGAACTCGTCATGGGTCAGGCGGGCCGGCTTGAGCAGGATTTCGGCCGGGATGGCGATCTTCCCGACGTCGTGCAGCAGCGAGCCGAGGAGCAGCTCCTCGCGCCGCGCGCCGTGGATCTCCATCCGCACCGCGACCGCCGCGCTGTAGCGGGCCACGTCCTCGGAGTGGCTGCGCACGGACGGATCCTTGGCCTCGATCGCGTGGGCGAGGGCGCGGATCGTGGAGGACCGGTCTGCCCCGCGCCGGAAACGGTAACGACGCAGCAGGCTCTCGGCGGGGTCGCCGAGCGCCAGGGCCTCCGCCTCATCGAGATGACCGCGGTCACCGTTGTCTGTCGTGCACGGCCGCGTCCCGGCGAGCGGATCGCAGGACACGGACGTCGCGACCGAGCTCGCCTCACGCACCGTGCGAACAGATTCCAGGCACGACGCCCGGATCCTGCGCGCCCGGCGCGTGCCGCTACCCCTCGTGCAGAACCGCTTCGCCGTTGACCTCGGAGCGACCCGAGATCACGACGTCGTGCCACACGTAGAGCACCGGGACCTGGAACCAGCTCGTGTACTTCGCCCGCCAGTCGGAGAACTCGGGCCCGTTCCAGTAGCGGGCCCAGTCGAGCTTGTCCTCGAAGTCGACGGTGTGCAGGAACTTGTACTGGTCGTCGCGGGACCGGTAGACGGAGTACTCCGTGGCGCCGTAGCGGATCGCCACCGGGGCGATCTCGCCCAGCGCCTCGGCGAACTTGTCGCCCCGGAAGAACGTCGCGTACCAGGGGATGTGCACCGAGCCGGCCATCAGCCGATCTCCGCGTAGACGGCGCCGGGTCCCTCGGCGGTCTTGCCCATGTTCTCCTCTTCGGCCCCGACGAGGATCGAGATCTTTCCGAGGTGCTTGTTGTCGCGCATGAGCTGGTGGGCCTCGCCGACGCCCTCGAAGGGCATCGTGCGCCACAGCACCGGGCGGATCAGGCCCTGCTCGATCAGCTCGTTGGCCTTGTAGCACTCGTAGGCGTTGGCGAAGTGCGAGCCGAGGATCTCCTTCTGGCGCATCCACAGATAGCGGACGTCGAAGTCCAGGTTGTATCCCGTGGTGCCGGCGCAGATGACGACCTTGCCAAACGGCTTGGCGCAGAACACCGAGGTGGGGAACGTGGCTTTTCCGACGTGCTCGAAGACGATGTCGGGCTTCTCGCCGAGGATCTCGATCACCCGCTTGTCGAAGGCGCGCATGACCTTGAAGCGCTCCTTCTCCTCCTCCTCGGTCTCGGTGCCGGTGCGCATCATCCCCTTGAACTCGCTGCGGTCGATGTAGTCGACGCACCCGAGCTCCTTGACGAGCGCGCCCTTCTCTTCGGAGGACACCACGCCCACCGCCTGCGCGCCCACCGCTCGGCACAGCTGGCTGGCGAACACGCCGAGGCCGCCGGCGGCGCCCCAGATGAGGACCTTGGCCCCGGCCTGGATGTTGCAGCGGGTGATGAGCATCCGGTACGCCGTGAAGTAGACGAGGCCGTAGGAGGCGGCCTCCTCCCAGGTGAGGTTCTGCGGCTTGGGGATGAGCTGCTGGGCCTGGACCTTCGTGAACTGGGCGAACGACCCCCAGGTCGTCTCGTAGCCCCAGATCCGCTGCGACGGCGCGGTCATCGGATCGACCGTCATCGCGACGTCCTCGTAGTTGGCCATGTTGCAGTGGATGATGACCTCGTCACCGACCTTCCACCGCTGCACGCCCTCGCCGACCTTCCAGACGACGCCGGAGGCATCGGAGCCGCCGATGTGGTGGCCGAACTCGGGGTGGTCCCCGTAGCGCCACACGCCCACGGGCTGGCCGAGGGCCGCCCAGACGTTGTTGTAGTTGACCCCCGCCGCCATGACGCGGACGATGACCTCGAAGGCGCCCGGCTGGGGTACCTCGATCTCCTCGAGTTGGAACGCGTCCTCCGGCTCTCCCTGGCGTTCCTCGCGGATGACCCACGCGGCCATCGTGTCGGGCAGTTCTCCTGGTTCGACGTCGAGCTTGGCGACGTCCTTCGCATCAACGGCCATATCGCCGCCGATCCTATCGACCGGCTGCTTACCACCAGTCCTTGCGTCGCCACCACAGCACCACGGCGAGAATCAGCGTCGGGAGCGCGAGCGACCCTGCCTCGAAGAGGATGAAGTCCCGCTTCGAGTCGATGCTGTCGACCAGATAGCCGAAGTTCTGGCCGAAGAACCCGGTGACGAGCGTCCAGATCAAGAAGAACATCGAGCCGACGGCGACGAGGGTCGCGAGCCGGTTCAGTCGGTTCGCGTTCGCGTTGAAGAAGGTCTCCGTGAGCGCGGCGAGGTCACCCGAGAGCCGGTTGAGGTCGCTCGCGATCGAATCCAGGTGCGCGTCGACGTCGCGCAGCCACCGCAGCGACCCCTGCGGCAGCCCGTCCAGGGCATGGATCGTCTCCAGAGCGCCGACGAAGCCTGTGTGCTGGGGCCCCGCGCGCCGCTGGAGCTCGGTGACCTCCTGCTTCAGGCGGTAGATGTCGCGCAGGTGGTGCTGCTGAGGACGGTCGAGCACCGACCCCTCCACCTCGTCGACACGACGGTCGAGGATCTCGATGACGGGGTCCCAGCCGTCGGCGAGAGCGTCGAGCACGTGGTAGAGGACCTGGTTCTCGTCGTCGAGGGCGTTGGCCTCGACCCAGGCGAGCTGGCTGTCGAGCCGGGTCTCGCAGCGCCGCGCCGTGATGATCCAGTTCCCGGACACGTACACGTGCACCTCGACCGGCTCGACCCGGTCGTCGAGCTCGCGCGCGGAGAAGAACACGAGCATGACGTGATCGCCGTAGTCGTCCAGACGCGGCAGTTGCTCCCATTCGTGGGAGTCCTCGACCGCAGCCGGGTGGAGGTCGAGCAGGGAGCTGAGCTGTTCGAGCTCGGCGTGCGTCGGGCTCACGACGTCGAGCCAGAAGAAGGAACGGGAGGCCAGCAGCCGTTGAATGCGCTCGGCGTCGATCCCGCGGAGGACCTCCATGGCGCGCAGGGCTACGGCTGTAGGAGCTGGTCCTGCGAGGACGGGCGCTCGGCTCCGACCTTGACCCGCGCCTCGCGGATGCCGCCGCGCTCGACGCTGGCGACGTAGACGCCCTCGGGGACGTCGACCTTGACGGTCGTGGTGCCCTGCGGGTTGATCACCGCGGACTGCTGCTGGATCCCCGACTCCTTCGAGAGCGACTGCGTCTCGAGCGTCAGCCGCTGGCTCTGGTCGGTGAGGTTGGCAACGAGCAGCGTCACCGGGCCCGCGCCGAACTGGCTGGGGGAGACCGTGACCTTGTCCGGCGAGATCGCCACCGAGATGTTGATGGGTGCTGGCGGCCGCGGGTCGTTCGCGTAATCGGACTCGCCCCCGCAGCCGGCCACGGCCAGGGCGGCGACGGTCGCCAGTGACAGGTAGATGTGCGAGATCCTCAGGGCCAGCTCCTCCGGCCGGAACCCTAACCACATTTGCGGCGTCACGGCGACGGCAGCCGTTCGTGCATGCCGTCCGGCCGGGTGCGTAAGAACAGGTGTTCGCATGCTTCTGGACGCCCCACTTCACTCCGCCGAGTTCCTCGCCGTCGACACCGAGACGAACGGTCTGGCCCGCGAACGGTGCGAGCTGACCGAGGTGGGGGCGGTGCTCGTCGGGGGCGGTGAGCTGCACGGGCGATGGTCCTCGCTCGTCGGGGTCTCGACGCCGCTCTCGCCCGGTATTCAGCGTTTCACGGGCATCACGCAGGCGATGATGGACGGCGCTCCGGCGCCCGAAGTGGTCCTGCCGGCCTTTGCCGAGCGGCTGCGCGGGCGCGTGCTCGTGGCGCACAACGCGAGCTTCGACACGCGCGTCCTGCGGCAGGCGTTCACCCGCGCGGGGCTGGACTGGCCGGCGCCGCCCGTGCTCTGCACCGTGGCCATGGCGCGCCGCCTGGCGCCTCTGCAGCGCCGCCGCGGACTGGCGCATCTGGCCGAGGCGCTCGGCGTCGAGGTGGGCGCGACCCACCGCGCGCTCCCGGACGCCGAGCTGTGCGCGCAGGTCTTCTGCGCCCTGTTCAAGCGGCTGTGCGCCAATGCGCCCACGGTCGGCGAGGCGGTGGCGCTGTTGCGGGCGCGGTCGCGCCCCACGCGGCCGCGTGCACCCAAGCGCGTGCGCCCGGTCGAGCGGCGGCCCGACCTGCGCGCGCTCACCCGCGGCCCCGGCGTCTACGTGTTCCGCGACGCGGACGGCCGCCCGCTGTACGTGGGCAAGTCGGTGTCCGTGCGCACCCGCGCCCGCTCGCACTTCACCTCGGGCGCGGCCTGGACCGCGCGCGCCGAGCAGGTCGACTGCGAGGAGACGGCCTCCGAACTTGGCGCGCTGCTGCTCGAGCACCGCCTCATCCGGGCCCTCAAACCGCCGGCGAACGTCCGCGGCGTGCACGAGCCGGACGGCCAGGTCTTCATCCGCTGCCGGCTGGACATCGCCTTCCCCATCCTCGAGGTCGGCCGCGAGCCCGCCGCCGGCCACGCCGTCTGCATCGGCCCGGTGCGCGGGCGCGCCGCAGCCGCCGAGCTCGTGGAGCAGCTCAACTCGCTGTTCGGTCTGCGCCACTGCTCGCGCAAGCTCCCGCGGCGCTACCACCCCAGCGCGTACGGGCAGATGGGCCGCTGCCTCTCGCCGTGCCTCGGCGATCTCGACCCGAACCTCTACCGCGAGCGGCTGGAGGCGGCCCTGCGTCTGTTCACCGACGCCCGCGACGGCGGCCGGGCGCTGCTGGACCACGTCGAGGCCCAGATGGCAGCCGCGGCGGCGGCGCGTCAGTACGAGCGCGCGGCCTCCCTGCGCCGTCGACGGGACCGGCTCGACTCTCTCGTCTTCCGCCTCGGTGGGGTCCTGCGATCCGTGCACTCCGGGGCCCGGCTCGTGGTTGCCCGCCACCCTGAGGAGAGCGGTCGCGGTGACGCGCTGCTGATCTCCGGCGGGCGGGTCATGGACTGGCTGCGCCTGCCCGAGGCGGCCCACGACGTCACCGCTCGTGTCGAGGCCGCGGTGCGCGCGGCCCCGCGGCGGCAGGATCTGGGGGGCTGGCTGCCGGCGGAGGAGATCGACGAGGTCCGCTTGGTCGGGAGCTATCTGGCGGGGCACGACGTGTCGTCGCTCGAACTGCCGGCTCCCGACGTGGAGGCGTTCATCGCGCGGGCGCTGGCGCCCCGCCCGGCTGCCGTCAGGTGAAGGGGAGTTCGACGACGCGCGCGGTGGCGCTGTCCTCGGTGACCAGCACGGCCCCGGCCTCCGCTTCGCGCCGCACGAAACCCAGGGCGATCGGACCGTGGTCGGGCGACACGACGCTCGAGCGAACGACGGCCACCGTCTTCGCGCCGAGCCGGAGCTCGGTGCCCGTCGGGAGCGCCGCCGACAGCTCGAGTCCCATGAGCCGGCGGTTGGGCTTGCCGCGATAGAACAGGCGAGCGACCGT
The DNA here is from genome assembly GCA_963781415.1 of uncultured Solirubrobacteraceae bacterium. GTDB lineage: Bacteria > Actinomycetota > Thermoleophilia > Solirubrobacterales > Solirubrobacteraceae > DATLGB01. Next base: position 372,103 of record CAWAFT010000002.1, on the reverse strand, counting down.
CTCCTGGCCGACGTAACAGCCCTTGGTGAAGGACACGGCCCGGTCGTTGAGGTGCGCCTCCTGCGGGATGACCCCGTCGTCGAGGTCGACGCCGTAGCGGGGACGGCCCGATTCGACGCGTACGACCTCCGCCGCCTCCTCGCCACACGGAACCGCCCCTTCGGCGATGAGCGCCTCGCGGACACGGGCGACGTCGACCGCGTCGCACACCACGTCCGTACCGAGATCGGTCGCGATCAGCCGCACGGTCGCACCGCCGAGGGTGTCGAGCCGGTGGGTGTACTCCGCGCCGTCGACCCGGCGCGCCCCGGGCCCGACGAGGCTCAGCAGGCCGCGCTCGAGCGTGCGCTTGTGGATCTCCACCTCGCGGCCGAGCTTGAAGCGGTGAATCATGTTGAAGAGGTCCTGCAGCACGCTGCGCTCCGTGTCGACGAACACGCCGACCGCGCCGGCGTCGAGCACCCGGAGGTCGCCCAGCATCTTGCCCTTGTGGGTGAGGAACGCCGCGTAGCAACCCTCGCCCTCGCGCAGGCCGAGGGTGTCGTTGGTCACCTGGCCCTGCAGGAAGTCCTTGACCTCCGAGCCCGTCAGCAGCAGCTTGCCGCGTTCGGAACGGTCCACCAGCCCGACCCCTTGGGTGAGGGCCTCGTACTCGGTGGTGAGCGTGTCGACGGCCATCGCCTTCGAGGGTAACGCCGGCGAGATACGCTTCTGGGCCGATGGCTCTCGCGGACGACTTCCAGGAGATTCTCGACGCGCTGCCGTCGGACTGGACGGACCTCGAGCTCGACGTGCGCGTCGACGAGTCCCAGTATCTGGAAGCGGCGACGCTGATGGTCGTCTGCAACGCGCAGCCCTACTCGAACCACGACTGGCACTGGCGGGTGCTGATCGCACATCAGTTCGGTCACGCGGCGGCAGCGCCCGCGGTGCACGGCACCTTCGTGGCGATGGACAAGGCCGGTATCCGTGGCGAGCTCGTCCTGCGCGAGTTGCGCGAGGGGCGGGTCGAGGCCATCCAGGACTGGGGCCGGCCGGAGTCCGTGCGCCAGGAGTTCAAGCGCATCCGCCACCAGTAGCGGTGCGCGCCTCGGCGCTTCAGTCCCGGCTGATCGGATCGACGAGCCCGTAGGCGAAGTCTCCAGGGGGCATGGCGGACGGACGCAGCGTCCCGAACGGGACGCCGCCGCCGAGGGAGGTGCCGGCCGCAGCGTCGAGTTCGGCCGCCACAGTCTCGCGGTCGAGCCCGCCCCGTGCCGAGAGCACCGCCTGCACGGCGCTCTCGGGATCCACGCCGGCCTCGGTGTAGCCGCGCTGCAGCGCGTTCACCAGTGCGACCACGTCCGCGCGGCGGCTCTCCAGGGTCGTGCGCGACACGCACACGAACCGGTCCGGCTCGGGGGTCTGGACCAGCGCCATGACGCAGACGGTGCCCGACGCCGCCACATCGTCGCGGGCGAGCAGGACTGCCTGCACCCGATCGCTCCGGAGCAGCCGGACGGGGTCGCCGCTGCCGCGTACGTCGATCTCGACGCCCTCCGCCTCGTCGAACCCGCGTTCGACGGCCAGGAAGATGCCGGCGTCGGCGCCCGTCGGCGGGCCGCCGAGCAGCAGCGTGAGCTCCGCCCCGGCCTGCCCGGAGCCGCCGACGCCCCCGCATCCGGTCAGGACGAGCGTCACCACACCGGCGCACAACAGCCGTTTCATCCCGGCAACGCTAGTTTTCGGTCATGGCGACGCTGATGCTGGGCCCGCTGCTGCGGCACGCGGCGGACTCCGAGGCCACCGTGTGGGTGGAGACGAACGTCGCCTGCACGGTGACCGTGCTCGGGTGCGACGCGCGGACGTTCTGCGTCGGCGACCACCACTACGCGCTCGTGCACGTGACCGGGCTCGAGCCGGGCGTCGCCACCCCGTACGAGGTGCACCTCGACGGCGAGCGCGTGTGGCCGGCGCAGGGCGAGTGGCCACCGAGCGTGATCCGCACGGTCACCTCCGGCGTGCCGCTGGACGTCGTCTTCGGCTCCTGCCGCACGGCGTATCCGCACGAGCCGCCCTACACGCTGCGCAAGGACGAGCACGACGAGGGTCGCGAGGTGGACGCACTGCGGGCGCTGGCCCTGCGGCTGCGCGGCATGCCGCCCGCGCAGTGGCCCGGGGCGCTCGTGCATCTCGGCGATCAGATCTACGCCGACGAAGTCGATCCCCGGACGCAGGACCTCATCCGGGGCGAGGAGATCGCGGACTTCGGCGAGTACACGCTGCTCTACAAGGTCTCCTGGAGCGAGCCGGCGATCCGCTGGCTGATGTCGACCGTGCCGAACTCGATGATCTTCGACGATCACGACGTCATCGACGATTGGAACACGAGCCAGGCATGGCTCGAGGAGATCCGTGCCACCGACTGGTGGGAGGAGCGCATCATCGGCGCGTTCGTCTCCTACTGGATCTACCAGCACATCGGCAATCTCAGCCCGGCCGAGCTGGCGGAGGATCCGCTCTTCGCGCGCGTGCACGAGCTCGATGATGCGCTCGACCTGTTGCGCGACTTCGCCCAGACGGCGGACCGTGATCCGGACACGGCACGCTGGAGCTTCTGCCGCGACCTGGGGCCGGCGCGGCTGCTCATGATCGACTCGCGCGCGGCGCGGGTGCTCGACCCGGGCCGGCGCGCCATGGTCGACGACGAGGAGTGGGCCTATGTCGAGCGCTGCGCACTGGCGACCACCACGCATCACCTGCTCGTCGGCACGTCCATTCCGTGGCTGCTCAATCCCGGCCTGCATCACCTCGAGGCCTGGGACGAGGCCGTCTGCGAGGGAGCGTGGGGAACCGGACGCCTCCAGCGACTGGCCGAACGGCTGCGTCAGGCCCTCGACCTGGAGCACTGGGCCGCTTTCCACGACTCCTTCCTCAAGCTGTCGGACCTGGTCCGGCGGGTCGGCTCCGGTGCGGGCGGCGACGGACAGGCGCCGCCGGCGACGATCATCGCGCTGTCCGGCGACGTTCACCACGCCTACCTGGCGGAGGTCGAGTTCCCGCGCGAAGCCGGCGTGCGCTCCCGCGTCTACCAGGCCACGGCATCGCCGTTTCGCAACCCCCTCGATCGCCGCGAACAGCGCATCATCCGCGCGGTGACCAGCCGTCCCGCCCGCGCGCTCACGCGCCGGATGGCGCGCGCCGCCGGGGTCAAGCCGGCACCCATCGCCTGGAAGCTCCGCGAGAAGCCGGTCTTCGCGAATATCGTCGCCACCCTGCATCTCGACGGTCCCCAGGCCACCCTGCGCCTCGAACGAGCGCACCCGAACGCCGCGCGTACCGCGGGCGAGCTCGAGCTCGTCTACGAGGGCGAGCTGTGATGCAACGACCACGTGTTCGACATACTTTGGCCCCAACGGCCATAGAAGGTCAGTAGTGCTTCCTGACGCCCGCTCCGACGCACAGCTCCTCCACGCCGCCAGAACCGATCCGCAGGCCTTCCGCGAGATCTATGAGCGATACGCGGTCTGGATGCGCTCGTGGTTCCACCGCCAGACGGGCTCCGAGACCGCGGCGCTCGACCTGACGGCCGAGACCTTCGCGCAGGCGTGGCGCGGCCTGCGGCGCTTCAGGGACCTGGCCGACGGGTCGGCGGCGCCGTGGTTGTTCGGGATCGGCCGCAACCTCGTGCGCCAGTACCACAAGCACAACCGCATCGAGACGGCCGCCCGGGCCCGGCTCGGCATCCCGATCGACTGGGAGGGGACGGAGGCCTACGACGCCGTCGACGAGCGGATGGACGCCAAGGCGCTCGAGCCCGCCCTGACCCTGGCCGTCGGATCACTGCCCGCCGAGCAGCGCCGCGCGGTCGAGCTGCGCGTCGTCGATCAGCTCAGCTACGACGAGATCTCCGACCGCATGGACTGTTCGATCAACGCCGCCCGGCTGCGCGTGTCGCGCGGGCTGCGCGCGCTGACGGCGAACATGCAGGGGTCCGCGTGAGGCGTCCGCTCCCCCCGGAACTGATCGAGCTCGGCGACCATCTCGAGGGCGCGGTGCGGCGCAAGCTGGGCGAGCGCGCCACCCGGCGTCAGATGTTTCTCAACGCCGGGACCGCTGTCCTGGTGGCGCTGCCCCTCATCCCCGCGGTGCTCGGCAGCACGGCCGCGCCGATCCTCAGCCCGCCGGTCGTGATCGTGGAGACGCGCGCCTACCGCGGGGCCGGCGACGACTTCCCGCCCCGGTCGTTGAGCGGACCGGAGGGACCGGCCGCGAGTGAGCTGGCCGAGCCCACGACGATGCGACGGGCGATGCGATGAGCCTGCTCATGGAGGACACGCGCGCGATGGAACGCGCGCGGTGCGTGTCACTCATCCGCGAGTCGCTCGCAGTGCTCAGCTCGAAGTGGGCGGTCGGCGTGCTGCTGACACTCGGGGAAGGGCCCCGGCGCTATCACCAGATCCTCTCCGAGCTGCACCCCATCTCGGAGAAGGTGCTCACGCAGACGCTGCGCTCGATGGAACGCGACGGGCTCATCGCCCGCCACGTGCACGGCGAGGTCCCACCCCGCGTCGAGTACGAGCTCACGCGCCTGGGCGCGTCGATGGCCGTCCCCATGAAGGCACTCGGCAGCTGGGCGGTCGCCAACGCCTCGCGCGTCGAATCCGCGCGCGAGCGCTACGACGCCATCAACGCCTGAGCGAGCCTCCGGCCGTCCGCCGGTCCGCGCCCGACCCCCGCGCCCTCGTGGCCGGTGATGGCCCACACCCCGGACGCGAGCCGGCCCACGAACGGGCCACCGGGCCGGTGCGGGCGGAACCCGACCCAGGTGCGGGTCACCGGCAGCTCGGCAAGAATCGGCACCAGCCGGGCCGCCGCGGCGATGAGCGCGCCGGCGTGCGGGGCGGAGGGATCGAAGCCGACGTCGTCGCGGCTCGAGCCGACGTAGACCTCGCCGCTCAGCGCCTCCTCGATCACCGGCGCGATCGCCGCCGGGTAGGTCGCGTCGATGAGCTTGTGGCGTACGAGGCCGGGCGCCGGGCCCACGGCGACGAGCTGCCCCCGGCGCGGGCGGACGTCGAGCTCGGGGACGAGCGTCCCGCTCCACGGCCCGGCGGCGACGACCACCGCCGCGCCCGCGATGCGCTCGCCGCCGGCGAGCACGACGCCGTCGGCCTCGACGCGCACCACCTCAGCGCCCGTGCGCACCGGCACGCACGCCGCCATGGCGCGCGTCGTCGCCCGCGGATCGACCTGGAGGTCGGCGGCAACCAGGACCGCGGGCGCGAGCCCGGGCCGCAGGGCCGGCTCGAGCCGGTGCGGGTCCTCGACCACGTCGCCATCGACCGCGCGGGCCAGATCGCGTGCCCCGTCGCCGGCGAACAGGGTCAGCGAGCCCTTGGCGCGCAGCGCGACCGCCGCGGGGAAGCGCCCGGCGAGCTCGTGCCAGGCCGCATGTCCGTCGGGCGCGTCCACCCGCAGGACGTTGCCCTCGCCGAGGCCGGTGGTGCCCGAGCCGACCTCGCCGCGGTCGAGCAGCAGCACGTTCGTGTCGGCGTCCGCGAGCGCCAGTGCGACCGCCGCGCCGCAGATCCCGGCACCGACGACGACTACAGGCGGAATCCGGCCGGGAACGGGTCGTCGGGATCGAGCACGTACGTCCCGGCGCCGGTGATCCACGCCCGGCCGGTGATCTCGGGGATGACGCCCTCGTCGGTCGCTTCGACCAGACGCCCGGTGAACGCGGTGCCGATCACCGAGCGGTGCACGAAGGGGTCCCCGAGCCGCAGCTCGCCGTGGGCGTGGAGCTGCGCCATGCGCGCGCTGGTGCCGGTGCCGCAGGGCGAGCGGTCGAGCCAGCCCGGGTGGATCGCGACCGCGCTGCGATCCGTCCCGACCCAGATGACGTGCTTGCAACCGCGGATGGCCGGATCGCGCGGGTGCACGGGCTCGGGCACCCGCGCCATCAGCTCGAGCCCGGCGGCGACGAGCCGGCCGGCGTTCTCAGGCGCCACCACGAGACCGTGGGCCGCGGCGTCGGCGATCGCGTAGAAGTTGCCGCCGAAGGCGAGCTCGTACCCGTCATAGGCGCCGACATGGAAGGACGGGACGTTGCGGATCGTGACCGCCGTCGCCCGTCCGTCGCGGACGGCGACCCGTGCCTCCACCAGGCCGGCGGGGACGTCCAGGCGCACGATGGTCTCGGGCTCGGTCACCTCCACCATGCCCGTCTCCACCAGCACGGTGGCGACGCCGATCGTGCCGTGGCCGCACATCGGCAGGCAGCCGGAGACCTCGATGAAGACGACGCCCCAGTCGGCGTCCGCACGCGCCGGCGGTTGGAGCAGGGCTCCCGACATGGCGGCGTGACCCCGCGGTTCGTGCATGAGCAGCGTCCGCAGATCGTCGGCCTCCCGTTCGACGTACCGCCGGCGCTCGAGCATGGTGGCGCCGGGGAGGGTGCCGACGCCTCCGGTGATCACGCGCGTCGGCATCCCCTCCGTGTGGGAGTCGACGGCCTGGAACTCGCGCCGCTCGCTCACGCGTAGATCGTGCGTGTCTCCGAGAAGAACTCGAGCCCGGCGCGGCCCTGCTCGCGCGGGCCGAAGCTCGAAGCCTTGACGCCGCCGAAGGGGACGTGGGGCTCGACGCCGGCCGTCGGGGCGTTGACCCGCACGATGCCCGCCTCGGCCCGCCGCGCGAACGCCTCGATCTCGTCGCGAACGGGCGAGACGATGCCGGCCACGAGCCCGTACTCGAGCGCGTGGAGTCGGGCGAGCGCCTCGTCCATGTCGGCGACGGGCTGAATCGAGAGGACCGGCGCGAAGAGCTCCTCGGTGTTGCTCGGGTGCGTACCGGTGATGAGGGTGGGGGCGAGGACGGCATGGCCGCCGGCCGTGCCGCCGGCGAGGATCTCGGCGTCGGCGATGAAGGCCGCGACCTCATCGCGCTTGGCGGCGTCGATCATCGGACCCACCACGGTCCGCTCGTCGGCCGGGTCGCCGACCCCCAGGCCCGCGACCTGCTCGCGCAGCGCCGCCGTCACCGCGTCCGCGGAGCGCTCGTGGACGAAGAGCAGCGACGTCGCCGTGCACTTCTGCCCGGCGTAGCCCATGGCGCCCCCGAGCGCGACGCGCGCAGCCAGGGCGGGATCGGCGGCGTCGGACACGTAGACGCCGTTCTTGCCCCCCATCTCGAGCTGGAGCGGCACGAACCGGCCCGCGAGGCGCTCGGCGATGGAGCGGCCGGTGGCGGTCGACCCGGTGAAGGAGACGGCGTCCGGGCGGGAATCCAACAGCGCCTCGGCGACCTGACGCCCGCCCGGCACGAGCTGTACGACTGCCCCGAGATCGAGGTGCTCGACGAGCCGCTCGGCGATGCGCAGGGCCTGCGAGGCCGGCTTGAGGACCACGGCGTTGCCCGCCTGCAGCGCCGGCGCGAGCTTCCACGTGGGGATGGCGATGGGGAAGTTCCACGGCGTGATCAGCAGGGCGACGCCGCGCGGAAAGCGCAGGACCCGCACGGTCGCGCCGGTGGAGTCCTCGTAGACCTCGCCCGCCGGCCCGGTGGCCAGCGAGGCGGCGTAGCGCAGGATGGCGGCGGCCCGGGCGACCTCGGCCCGTGCCTCGGTGATCGGCTTGCCGACGTCGGAGACGATCAGGTCCGCGAGCGAGTCGTCGGCGGCGACGCGGTCGGCCGCAGCGCTCAGCCGCGCCGCGCGTCCCATGGCGCCGAGACCCGCCCAGCCGGCCTGGGCCTCGCGCGCCGCGTCCATCCGGCCCGCCGGATCGGGGTCGGGCGTGAGCTCGAAGAGCGTTCCGCCGGTCGCGGGTGCGGCGACGGCGGTCATCGCGCGACCTCGACGGCCTCGCGGACCAGGGCCATGGCGGCGTCCTCGAGCGGCAACCGGGGCGGGCGCACCGGCCCGCCGTAGCCGCCGGTGAGGTCGAGCGCCGCCTTGAAGGACTGGACGAGGCGGGGGTCCATGTCGAGCCGGGAGAGCGGGGCGAGCCTGGGCCAGAGGCCGCGCGCGGCCTCGAGCTCGCCGGCCCGGACCAGCCGCTCGAGCTCCAGGCACTCGGCGGGGAAGACGTTGGCGACACCGGAGACCCAGCCGACCGCGCCGGCCGCGTAGCCCTCGAGCGCCCAGTCGTCGCCGCCGATGAGCACCTCGAGCTCCCCGGAGAGCTCTCGCAGCTGGGCGATCCTGCGCGCGTCGCCCGAGCACTCCTTGACGGCCGTGATGCCCGGGAGGCTCGCGATGAGCTCCGCGGACATGTCGAGCCGCGTCGCCTCGGGGTTGTTGTAGGCCATGACGGGCAGGGCGCCCGCGACCGCCCCGTAGAAGGCGTGCAGCTCCCGGTCGGTGGCCTCGTAGGTCGTCGGCGGCAGGCACATGACGCCGTGCGCGCCGCAGTCCGCCGCCTGCTCGACGTTCGCGACGACCGCGCTCGTGGTCGCCGCGGACACGCCGACCGTGACGGTCAGACCGGTCGCAAGCGCCGTCTCGATCACCGCCCGCCGCTCGTCGGTCGTCAGCGAGGCCGCCTCGCCCATGGTCCCGCACACGACGACGTGGGCGATGCCCGCGCTCTGGAGCCGCGCCGCATGCTCGGTCAGATGCCCGAGCGCCGGCGCGAGATCCTCGTCGAAGGGGGTCAGCAGCGCGGGGATGATGCCTTCGAAGGTCACGTCCCACATCTTTGCGAATCGTCGCCCGGCGGGACGGCCAGGTCACCGGGTCGGGTCAGAACAGGTCCTGCTCGCGTGCGCGCACGAGGGCAGCGGCGCCGGGACCGTCGTGGTCGAGCACGTGGGCCTCGAGGCCCCGCAGTCGCACGGCGGGTTGCCCGGAGGCCTTGCCCCGGGCGAGGTCGGCAGCGCTCGCGGCCTGGTCGGCGATCGCGATCAGCGTGGCGGCCATCTCGCGCCCGTCGCGGTCGGCGGCTCCGCGCAGATCCGACAGCGGCGCGAGGCCGGCGCAGCCGATGGCGATCTCCTGCTGACCGACGCGCCACGGGCGCCCGAAGGAGTCGGTGATCACGACCGGGCAGCCGAGCGCGGCCCGGAGGGCGCGGGCGGACGCGTCGGGATCGAGGGGCAGCAGCACCGCCCGGTCCTCTCCGCCGGCGTTGGATCGGTCGACGCCGGCGTTGGCGCAGACGAAGCCGTGGCGCGTGCGGCAGATGAGCCGGCCGCCGTCGGCGCGCAGGACCTCGGCCGCTTCGTCGAGCACGACCTGGACCGCCCGGGCGTCCTTGCCGAACTCGGCGGCGAAGGCCTCAGCGCGCGCGCCCGGCGCGACGGTGGCGAGATCGACCACGCGGCCCTCGGCCTTGCTGACGACCTTGTGCGCGACGCACAGCACCTCGGTGGGCCGCAGGGCGTGGCCCGGCGAGCAGGGTCGCAAGGTCATCTCCGGGGCGCACCTCGGGGATGTCCTGCAGCGCGACCGCCTCGATCATGCGGCCTGCAGGGCGGCGAGATCAGCCGGGGTGTCGACGTCGAAGGCGAGCGTCGGCACCCCGACGATGCGCACGCGGGCGCCCGCCGCGCGCGCGAGCGCCGCGTGACGGGTGCAGGAGCCTGCTCCGAAGGAGGGCGCCATCACGTCCGGCGGGTCGAGCACGAGGGCGTTCGTCCCGCTCCCGTGCCGGTCGGGCACGATCGTCACGCCGCGCCCGGCGGCCCCGAGGAGGCCGTCGACCTCGTCGGGGTCCAGGAGCGGGCAGTCGCCCGGGACGAGCAACACGCGGTCGGCGCCCCCGGCCACGGCGGCCCGTACGCCGAGCAGCGCGGCGGCGGAGTGCCCGGCCTCGTGCGGATCGGCCACGATCTCCGCACCGATCTCGCGCGCGACGGCCGCTGCCCGGGGCTCGCGGGTGACGACGAGGATGCGCTCGAGGCCGCGGGTGGCGGCGAGCGCGCGCATCACGTCCGCGGCCATCCGCTCCGCCAGCGAGGTGCGCTGATCGTCGCCGAGCGCGGTCCTGGACTTGGCCGCTGTCGAAGGACTTCACCGGCAGGACCGCGACGGTGCTCATGCGCCGACGCCGGCGCCGACCGGGTAGCGGCGGCGGATGTCGTACAGCGTGGTCCGCTCGGCCGCGGGCCGGCCGGCGGCGTGGGCGGCGGAGACGAGCTGATCGGGGTCGAGCCGCACGCCGTGCTCGCTGCCGGCCATGCGTGAGATCGACTCCTCCATCAGCGTCCCGCCGAGGTCGTTGACGCCCCAGCGCAACGATTCGGTGGCGGCGTCGAGGCCCATCTTGACCCAGCTCGCCTGGAGGTTGCGGATGGTGCGGCCGAGCGCGAGCCGGAAGACCGCCGTGTGGCGCAGGTTGTCCTCGATCGAGATCGGCTCGATGCCGTGGGTGCGGCCCAGCAGCGTCTGGTAGGGGATGAAGGAGAGCGGCACGAACTCCGTGAAGCCGCCCGTGCGTTCCTGCAGGGCGCGCACGACGCGCATGTGCTCCGCCAGTTCGTGCGGCGCCTCCACGTGGCCGAACATCACCGTCACCGTGGAGCGCAGACCGATCGAGTGCGCGGCTTCGACGATCTCCAGCCAGCGCGCTGCAGGAAGCTTGTTGGGGGAGATGCGCTGGCGCACACCGTCCTCGAGCACCTCCGCCGCAGTGCCGGGAACCGACCCCAGCCCTGCCTCCCGCAGCCGCTCGAACACGTGCGCCGGCGACAGTCCCGAGGTCGTGCACATGTGGTCGACCTCCATCGGGCTGAAGGCGTGCAGATGCAGATCCGGGGTTGTCTCCTTCGCGATCCGCAGCCAACCCAGGTAGTCCTCGAAGCCCCAGTCGGGATGGATGCCGGACTGGATGCACACCTCCGTCGCCCCGTAGTCGGAGGCCGCGTGCAACCTGGTGACGAACTCGTCGCGATCGTGCTCGTAGGCGTCCGGGGAACGGCGGCCGACGCCGAACCCGCAGAAGGCGCAGCCCACAACGCAGACGTTGGAGACGTTGATGTTGCGATTGACGACGAAGGTGACCTCGTCGCCGGCCAACTCGCCGCGCAGCGCGTCGGCGGCCTGGCGGATGTCCTCGACGGCCTCGGGCCGCGATTCGGCGAACAGGCCGGTGATCTCGTCGGGCGTCAACGCGCCGCCGTCGGCCGCACGGGCGATGACGCCGGCGAGCGACCCGTTGAGCGTCGGCGCGCTGCGCCGCCGCCGGAAGGTGGGGTACACGCGCTCGATGACCTCGAGCACCCGCGGCGACTGCCACTCGGCGTCGATGTACTGCGGGTAGACGCACAGCCGCTCGGCGAGGGCAACGCCGTCCTGCTGCAGCCGCTCGCGCACCTGGCGCGGGGAGGGGAAGGGGTGTTCGGGCGAGATGTGGTCGCCGTTGGCACTCAGCCCGCCGAGATCGGTCGCGCCGGCTGCCACCAGTCGCGGCCACCACTCCGACAGGTTCGGCGGGACCTGGATGCCGACGCCCGGCAGCAGGCGCTTGGCCTCGCCGATCAGGCGCTCGAGATCCTCGAGCGAGACGGGGGTGGCCCACGCGGGCAGATCCTCGTGCGGGCGGTCGGAGATGCCGGTGCGCCACAGCTGCCCGGCGGCGGCGTCGGCGATCTCGGCCGGCTCGCGCCCGTAGTAGCTCTGGTGCGGCACGAAGTTCTGCAGGATCACCTCCTGCAGGTGGTCCAAGCCGCTCAAGGCCTCGAGCGCCGCCACGCGCTCCTCCTCGGCCTCGCCGATGCCGACGAGGATTCCGCTCGTGAAGGGGATCCGCAGCTCGCCCGCGGCGCGAATCGTCGCAAGCCGGGCCTCGGGGTGCTTGGTGGGCGAGCCCTGGTGGGCGACGAGGTCGGGATTGACCGATTCGAGCATCAGCCCCTGAGAGGCCGTGACCTCGCGCAGGCGAGCGAGGTCAGCCGCATCGAGCACGCCCAGGTTGGTGTGGGGGAGCAGGCCCCGGTCGAGCGCCTGCTCGCAGGCCCACGTCACGTAGCCGACGAAGTCTTCGAAGCCGAGCCTCTCGAGCTCAGACCGGACGCCCGGATGATGGTCGGGCGCCTCGCCGGTCAGCACGAGCAGCTCCTTGACCTGGCGCCGGGCGGCCCGGTCGATGAGCCGCAGGACCTCGTCGGGCTCGTGCAGGTGCGGCCTGTGCGTCGCGAAGGCGCAGTACTTGCAGTAGCAGCGGCACGTACGCGACAGCGAGAGCGTGACGTTGCGGCTGAACGTGACGCGCCGGCGCATCGTCGCTGACGCTAGTGGAGCGGGCCCGGGGTCCGGACCCGCCCGCGGGAGCTCAGATGAAGAGGTCCATGATCAGGTCCTCCTCCGTGCCGCCCTCGCCGGCTCGGTAGTGGTCCAGCGGACCCTCGAGGACCTCGTCGTCGATGAAGAAGTTGCCCGTGCACTCGCGCGCCGGCCGGACGAAGATCGCGTGTGCGGCGTCGGCCATGATCTCGGGCTTGCGGGCCTTGGCCATCGCCTCGTCGCCACCGAGCAGGTTCTGCACGGCGGCCGTGGCGATGATCGTCCGCGGCCACAGCGAGTTGAAGGCGATGCCGTCGTCCTTGAACTCCTCGGCCATGCCGAGCGTGCACATGCTCATCCCGTATTTCGCGATGGAGTAGGCCACGTGGGCGCCGAACCACTTCGGCTCCATGTTCAGCGGTGGAGAGAGGGTCAGGACATGCGGGTTGTCGGCCTGCTTGAGGTGGGGGATGCAGGCCTTGGAGAACAGGAAGGTGCCGCGCGTGTTGATGTCCTGCATCAGGTCGTAGCGCTTCATCTCGAGCGCCTCGGTCCCGACGAGGTTGATCGCACTGGCGTTGTTGACGCAGATGTCGATGCCGCCGAAGCGCTCGACGCACTGCGCGACGGCGCCGAGCACGGAATCCTCGTCGCGCACGTCGCCGACGACGGGCAGCGCCTGGCCCCCGGCGTCCTCGATCTCCTTGGCGGCCGTGTAGATCGTGCCCTCGAGCTTCGGGTGGGGTTCGGCGGTCTTGGCGACCAGGCATACGTTCGCGCCGTCCTGGGCGGCGCGCTTGGCGATGGCCAGCCCGATGCCACGGCTCGCGCCGGAGATGAACATGGTCTTGCCCGCGAGATCACTCATGGCCGCAAGCCTTGCACGAAGTCGCAGACCTCGCGCGCGAGGCGCTCCCGCGCGGCTGCGTCACCCATCCACACGTCGGTGACCAGGGTCGGCCGGCCGGGGATCTGCTCGTCGGCGACCCACCCGTCCACGAGGTCGCCGTAGAAGTCCGCCGCCCCCTGGGGTGTCGCCGGCAGCTCGACGGCACGCAGGAACGCCGCGGTCGGGCCCTTGAGGACCTCACCGCGCACGAACGGGCTGACCGCGACCACCGGGATTCCGGCCATCGCCTCCCGCATGCCCGGGGTGTCGAGGATCGGGCCGATGGAGACGAGCGGATTGCTCGGGCCGATCACGATCGCGTCGGCGCTCTCGAGCGCCGCGACGACCTCGCCCGTGACGCGCGCACGCGGATCGTGGTCGATCGCGATCGCCCCGACCGGGGTATCGCCGGCCTTCCCGCCCGCCCGGATCATCCACTCCTGAAACGGCACGCCGTCGACGAACGTCCGCACCGGTTCGTCGCACGCGGGCAGCACCCGGGCCGGCACGCCGAGCGTGGCCCGGAGCGCCTCGAAGGTGTCGGTCAGGCGCTCGCCGGCGCGCAGTCGCCGGAGCCGGTCGCGGCCGATCTCCAGGTCCTCGTCGCCGAGGTTGAACCAGACGTCCTCGCCGCGCGCCCGGAGCCGGTCCATCGCATGGAAGGTGTCGCCCGCCAGCCCCCAGCCTCGCTCGTCAATGCGGTCAGCGAGCCAGAACAGGACGAGATCGGGATCGGGCGACACGTGGGCGCCGTGGATCTCGATGTCGTCAGCGGTGTTGGCGATCACGACCAGCTCATCGCCCACGACCTCGAGCAGGCCACGCGCCAGCTTCGCGCCGCCCGTCCCGCCGGCGAGCACAACCACGGTCAGAGCGCCGGTTCGGTCAGAATGGTTGGCGGCGGGTTGTAAACGGACGCGGGAAAATACAACCGAGCCCTTAGCATGCCGTAGTCAGAAGGAGTCATGGCCATTCCAACCACACATCGCGTCGTGCGGATCCTCGATGTCGATCCAGACCTCGGTGCGGATCTGGACTCCAGCGCCTTCGCCCAGGCCCACGAGTCCATTGTCTGCCCACACGTCGCGATCCCGGCCGGAGAGTGGCAGCCCGCGGACCTCGCCGCCCATCCGAGCGTGCGGGGCCGGTTGTTCGGATGTCTCATCACCGAGGGGTTGATCGTACGTGAGGTCCTGCTCGCCGGCCGGCTCTGCACGCAGCTCTTCGGGCCGGGCGACCTGATCACGACGGACGAGCTCACGGAGGCGTCACTGCCGGTCGCAGTGCGCCACGAGGCTCCCACCGGAGTCGGCCTGGCGCTCCTCGACGATCGCTTCCTGGCCGCGAGCCGTCGCTGGCCCCGGATCACCGCGCGGCTCATGGACGTCGCCACGGGCCAGCTCAAGCGCACCTCGGTGCACCAGGCGATCTCGCAACTGCCCCGAGTGGAGGACCGGCTGCTCGCGCTCTTCTGGCACCTCGCCGACCGCTGGGCACAGGTGGGATCGGACGGCATCGTCGTCCGGCTGCCGCTCACCCACGAGGCACTCGGGCGGTTGATCGGCGCCCGCCGGCCAACGGTGAGCCTCGGGCTGCGGATGCTCGCCGAGCAGGGCGTGCTCATCCGTCGCGACGACGGGGGCTGGCTGCTGGCGGCGGAATCACTGCAGGCGCTCGAGACGGGTGACGTGCCTCGGCGCCGGTCGGTCGTCGTCCCGAAGGCGCCGCGGCGGCAGGAGATCGTGCCGGTGCTGCACGCGGCGAGCGCAATCGACCGCGACGCCCTCTTCGAGCGGGTCACCGCGCTGCGGCAGCAGGTCGCCGCCGATCGCGAACGGGTGCGTGCGAGCATCGCCCGCAACCAGCAGGTCCGCGCCCAGCTCCTCGAACTGAGGGCCGCCCGCGAGGCCGCCCGCAGGCGCGCGGACATGCGGGAGGTTGCGGCAGCGTGAACGCACCGCCCACGCCCGGCGCGACGCCGATCGTGGTCGCGATAGGGGCGTCGGCCGGGGGAGTTGAGGCGCTCTCGGCGTTCATCGGCGCGCTCCCGCAGTCCTTCGTCGCGCCGGTCCTCGTCGTGTTGCACATCGGACCCGGGAGGACGAGCGTGCTCCCGGACATCCTCGATCGCCTTTCCCATCTGCGCATCCGCCACGCGATCGATGGCGAGGTCGTCGAAACGGGTCGTGGTTACGTTGCGCCTCCGGACCAGCACCTGTCGGTGGCGGACGGCCGGATCCGCCTGCACTCCGAGCCCCACGACAGCCTGCACCGCCCGGCGGTCGACCCGACGTTTCGCGCTCTCGCCGAGGCTTACGGGCCGCGAGCGGTGGGCGTCGTGCTCTCCGGGACCCTTGACGACGGGAGCCGAGGGCTGGCCGCAATCAAGACCGCCGGCGGGATGGCCTTCGTGCAGGACCCCGCCGAGTGCCGCTACGACGGCATGCCGCGCAGTGCCATCCGGGCGACGGAGGTTGACGGGGTGCTCCCGACCGCTGCGATCGCCGCACGGATCGCCGAGCTGGCACGCCCGGACGGCGCTGTGATCGCGACCTGTGCAACGGTGCCGCCCGATGGCGACTGACGACTCGGCGGGCAACGAAGAACAACTCGAGCGGCTGCTCGAACACCTGAAGGCAGAGCGCGGGTTCGACTTCACCGGTTACAAACGGTCGTCGCTCGCCCGCCGCATCGCGAAACGTCTGGACGCCGTCGATTGCGCGGACTACGCCGCGTACATCGACTACCTCGAGGTCCACCAGGACGAGTTCGCGCTCCTCTTCAACACGATCCTCATCAACGTCACCGCCTTCTTCCGCGATCCGGAGGCGTGGACGTACCTCGCGGAGGAGATCCTGCCCGCGATGATCGCGGCGAAGCCGCCGGGGTCGCCGATCCGCGTCTGGTCGGCCGGCTGCGCGTCGGGCGAGGAGACCTACACCGCGGTGATGCTCCTGTCGGAGTTGCTCGGGGAGGCGGAATACCTCGAGCGAGTGAAGGTCTACGCCACCGATGTCGACGACGAGGCGCTCGATCAGGCGCGGCAGGCGACCTACGGGCAGGACCAGGTCGCGGCAGTGCCCGCGCCGTACCTCGAGCGGTGCTTCGAGCGCAGCGACGCGCGCTGGGCGGTTCGCAAGGACCTCCGTCGCACCGTGATCTTCGGCCGCAACGACCTCGTGCAGGACGCGCCGATCTCGCGCATCGATCTGCTGCTGTGCCGCAACACGCTGATGTACTTCAACGCCGAGACGCAGTCGCGCATCCTTCGTCGCTTCCATTTCGCGCTCCACCCCGGGGGGCACCTGTTCCTGGGCAAATCGGAGATGCTCACCACCCACGCCGACCTGTTCACGCCGGCCAGTCTCAAGCGCCGCGTCTTCGCCCGGGTCGCGAAACCGCCGCTGCCGGCGCTCGCGGCGGTCTGGCCTGCTGACGGCACGGGTCAGGGCGGCGCTGCGAACGACGTCCTCAGCCTGCGCGACCTCGTCCTCGAGTCATCGCCCGTCGCCCAGATCGTGGTCGACGATGAGCAGCGGATCTCGTTCGTCAACCAGCGCGCCCGCTCCCTGATGGGCGTCGGCCAGGCCGACATCGGCCGGCCGTTGAAGGATCTCGAGGTCTCCTACCGGCCGTTCGAGCTGCGTTCGCATCTCGAGGAGGTCCTGGCCCAACGCCGCACGCTGTCGCTCGACGCCGCTGAGGTTTCGAGCCGAACGGGCGAGCAACGGTTCGTCGAGGTCGTCATCACCCCGCTTGTGGAGCAGGACGAGGTACAGGGCGCCAGCATCGCCTTCACGGACGTCACGAGCCGCCGGCGTCTGCAGCAGGAGCTCCAGGCCTCGCGGGTCGAGCTCGAGAACTCCTACGAGGAGCTGCAGTCCACGGTCGAGGAGCTCGAGACGACGAACGAGGAGCTCCAGTCGACCAACGAGGAGCTCGAGACGACGAACGAGGAGCTCCAGTCCACCAACGAGGAGCTCGAGACGATGAACGAGGAGCTCCAGTCCACCAACGAGGAGCTCGAGACCATCAACGAGGAGCTGCGCCAGCGCAGCCTCGAGCTCAACGAGGTCAACACCTTCCTCGAGACGATCCTGACCAGCCTCGGCATGTCGGTCATCGTCCTCGACCGCTCGCAGTCCGTGCGCGTGTGGAACGCCCACTCGGAGGACATGTGGGGTCTGCGCGCGGACGAGGCCGTGGGCCAGCACTTCCTCAACCTCGACTTCGGGCTGCCGGTGGTCGAGCTCAAGGGCGAGATCCGGGCGTGCATCGACGGCCAGACCGACCGTGAGGAGAAGTCGCTGCCGGCCACGAACCGGCGCGGACGGGCGATCCGTGCCGATGTGGTGGTCGTTCCTGTGCGTCCGCAGGGCGAAGAGACCTCGGGCGTGATACTCCTCATTGCGGGAGTTCCGAGCTCCGCCTGACCGTGGGTTGGAAGGCAACGTTCGAGTAAGGAAAAGCGTGCGCGGGCGGGCACTGTGTAGTGATGCTCACCACTCGGACGCGGTCCCGAGGCGCGCCGCGCGTCGTCGACGTGGCGTCGCTGCTCGGCCTCGATGACTCCGCTCCGATCTCGGCGCGCGAGATCGACGTGCCGCGTGGTGCGGCTGGATTGCAGCGCCTCGACCGGCTGGCGCACCCGGCGATCGTCGTCGAGGGTGTGATCATGCGCACGATCGTCCTCGGGCGACGCACCAGCGCCGCGCTGCACGGGACGGGGGACGTGCTCTCGTGTTCACAGCCCGAGCCGCCGCCGTTCGCCGTCCGCTGCCGCGCCCTCACGCCGGCTCGCATCGCGATCATCGACGAGCGCACGACCGCTGCGATCGCCGCCGATCCGCGGGTGGCGTCTGCGATCGCTGGGCGCGTGGGCCGTCACAACGACGAATTGGTGCTGCAGTCCGTGATCACCCAACTCGTCTCGATCGAAGAACGCCTGGGCGTACTGCTTCCGCACCTCGCCGATCGCTGGGGCACCGTCAGCCACGAGGGCGTCATCCTTCCGGCCTTCCTGTCGCACACCATTCTCGCTGCCCTCGTCGGCGTCCGGCGACCCAGTCTGACCACGGCGATCGCCACGCTTGCCGCCGACGCGTTGTTCACGCGGCTTCCCGACCGCCGCTGGCTCGTGGCGCCGGCCCTCGCCGGTCTGGCCACCTCCGCGGCCGCGCCGGCCCAGTGACGCGGGGCGGGCCGGGCGCCCGCACCACCGTCACGCGGGACGCACGGGGTCGCTAGCGGCCGGAGAACTCGGGCTGGCGCTTGGCGGCGAAGGCGCGCGCGCCCTCGGCGAAGTCGTCCGTCGACGCGCACACCGTCTGCAGCGCGACCTCCAGTTCGAGCGTGGTCGAGAGCGCGGGCCGGGCCGAAGCGTCGATGACGCGCTTGGCCAGCCCGACGGCCACGGGTGCGCACGCGAGCAGTTCGTCGACGAGCTGACCGGTCGCCGCCTCGAGTTCGTCCGCCGGAACGGCGCGGTTGGCGAGCCCGATGCGCTCGGCCTCGGTGCCGTCGATCAGCTTGCCGGTCATGATCAGCTCCTTCGCGCGGCCGAGACCGACGACCTGGGGGAGCCGGGAGGATCCCCCGACATCGGGGATCAGCCCGATGCGCGTCTCGGGCAGGCCCGTGATCGCGTCCGACGCCATGACGCGGAGGTCGCAGGCGAGTGCCGTTTCGAGCGCACCGCCGATACAGCCTCCCTGGATCATGCAGACGATCGGCTTCGGCATCTCCTCGAGGGCGTTGGCGACGTCGAGCCATGCCTTGCGAAACGGGCGCAGGTGCTCCATGCCGCCCTCACCGACCTGCCCGGCGAGTTCCTGCAGGTCCACGCCGGAGGAGAACATCGGTCCCGCGCCGCGGAGGACGACGACGTGGACGTTGCCGCTCGCCGACGTTTCGCGCACGGCCTCGCCGAGCGCCGTGATCAGCTCGAGGTTGAAGGCGTTGCGCTTCTCGGGACGGTTGAGGACGAGGTGGCGGACCCGCCCCTGATCCTCCGTGAGCACGAGGTCGGACATGACGCGCACCCTATGTGCTTTACGGTGGTCAGGTGACCGACACGCCCGTCATCGCCCTGGTGGCCTCCCAAGGCGGTCTCGAGGCGGTGTCGGCGGTGCTCGGCGCGCTCCCCGGCGACCTTGACGCCACGGTGCTCGTGCTGATCCACCAGCAGCCTGATCGCCTCAGCAGCCTGGTCGAGCTGCTCGGCCGGCGCTGCGCGCTGCCGGTCGCATCCGCCGAGGACGGCGGCGCGTTGCGCGGGGGGACGGTGATCGTCGCTCCGCCAGGGCAGCACACGCTTGTCACGAGCGGACGGGAGGTGTTGCTCATCGCCTCCGGTGACGCACCGCCCAGCCGCCCGTCGGCCGACCTGTTGCTGACCACCCTGGCGCTCGCGGTGGGCCCACTCGCCTACGCCGTGGTGCTCTCGGGGACGGGCCACGACGGGGCGACCGGAGCGACCGCGATCCACAAGCTGGGCGGGACCGTGGTGGCCACCGACGAGGCGACGTCGACGGCGTTCTCCATGCCGCACGCGACCATCGAGCGCGACACGGTCATCGACCATGTCGTGCGGCTCGAGGCGGTGGGACCCCTCCTGGCCACGCTCGTCAACGGCCTGCCGCGCTGACCGCGACCTCCGCCGGCGCGCCCACCATCGCGCCGCCCGGACAGTCGCCAGACTCGACCTCGCGGCGGGGGTTGACGATCCCCACCAAGCCGAGGACACCGCCGAGAGCCACGAGGCCGGCGGCGATCGTCATCACGCGGTGGAAGCTGTCCACGGTGATCGCACCCGAAGCGATGATGCCCAGGGCCGCGACCCCGAGCAGGCCGGCCACCCGTGCCAGCGCGTTGTTGACGCCCGAGGCGACGCCCGCGTTGCGCTCGTCGGCGTCGGCCAGGACGGCGGCGGTCAGTGGCGCGACGGTCATCGAGAGCCCGAGCGAGAAGACGACCAGAGCGGGCAGCACCTGCGAGACGTAGGGCGCCGGGTCGCCCACCCGGAGGTAGAGGAGCAGGCCGCCACCGGCGATCAACGGGCCGACGCCCATGAACAGCCGCGGGCCGATCCGGTCGGCGAGGGCTCCCATCCGCCGGGACAGCACGAACATGATGACCGTCGTCGGCGTGGTTGCCAGCCCCGCCTCCAGCGCCGTGTAGCCGGCCACCTGCTGCAGGTAGAGCACGACCGTGAAGAGCGTCATGCTCAGGCCGCCGTACATGGCGACCGTCTGCAGGTTGCCGATCGCGAAGTTGCGGCGCGCGAAGAGCGCGAGTGGCAGCATCGGCGCCCGTGCGCGGGACTCCCAGCGCACGAATGCGGCGAGGAGCGCGACGCCGCCGACGAGGGGCAGCCACACCTCGGGCGCGCTCCAGCCCGCCTCGGGCTGGCGCGTGAGCGCGTACACGGGCGCCCCGAGGCCCAGCGCGCACAACACCGCCCCCACCAGATCCACCGTGCGACGCTCACCGTCGCTTCGTCGCGCCCTGACGCCGCGGGCCACGACGAGGAGCGTCACCAGGACGAAGGGAACGTTCACCAGGAAGATCCAGCGCCACGAGGTCGCCTCGACGAGCACCCCGCCCGCCAGCGGGCCGACCACGAAGGACACGCCGGTCCAGGCGGTCCAGGTGCCGATCGCGGCTCCTCGCTCGGCGGGTGGGAAGGCGGCGATGATGACCGCGAGCGCGCTGGGGGTCAGCAGCGCCCCGAAGACGCCCTGCAGTGCGCGCGCAGCGATCAGCACCTCGACCGTGGGCGCGATCGCGCACAGCAGTGAGGCGACGCCGAACCCGGCGACGCCGAGCGAGAACACGCGCCGCTCCCCGAACAGGTCGCCGAGCGATCCGCCGACGAGAATCAGCGACCCGAGCGTCAGCAGGTACGCGTTCGAGATCCACTGCTGCCCGGCGAGCCCGCCTCCGAGGTCGTCGCGGATCGCGGGCAGCGCGATGTTGACGACGGTCGCGTCGAGGCCGGCGACGAAGGACCCGAGGATGGCAGCCAGGAGGGCAAGCTTCTTGTGGTCCATCGGCCGACCATACTTTCCCTCTCGATGATCGAACTGCTGCGCCCCCCGCCGCACCGCGGACCTCTGATCGCGGCCGGCGCGCTGACGCTCAGCGTCGGCGTGGCCCTGGCGCTCGACCGCGCCGATCCGGCATCGGGGGTGCTGCTCGCCGTCGCCGGTGTGCTCGCGGCGAGCTGGCTGTGGCTCGGGCTCCAGGGCAGCGACGGCGGGCCCCCGCCGGCGTTTGCCTCGGTGCTCGTCGTCCTGGGCCTGACGGCCCTGGCGGTTGCGCTGCTGGCGCTTGCCGACGTGCTCGGCGCGGATACGACCGGGTCGGGCACGGCGACCTGGACCGCCGCGCTGCTCGCGG
This sequence comes from uncultured Solirubrobacteraceae bacterium, assembly GCA_963781415.1. GTDB lineage: Bacteria > Actinomycetota > Thermoleophilia > Solirubrobacterales > Solirubrobacteraceae > DATLGB01. Next base: position 350,609 of record CAWAFT010000002.1, on the reverse strand, counting down.
CGGCAGCCGTGTCGGCTTCCCGGCGGCGGTCGTCGGCGGTGGCAGCCCTGATCGCGGCGCTCGCGGGTGGCTTCGCGCTGCTTTCGGCCTGGGACTGGATCTTCTCGCCGGCGGGGGTGACGCCGTTTCGGTGGCTGCTGCTGCTGCTGGCCTTCGCCTACGGCCTCGCCTCCCTCCCGCTGCGGGGCACGAGCCCGCGCCACGCCGAGCAGATGGTCAACGCGGCGGGCGTCGCCATCCTGGCCATTCCCGCGCTTCAGATCGCGTCGGGCTTCTTCGGCTCGCCCCAGCTCCCCGGCTTCTGGGAGCTGATCGTCCTCGTCGCCGGAGTCAGCCTGGTGGCGTATGCGGCGGCCGATCGCGCGCCGGGTCCCGCGTATCTCGGCGCCGCGAACCTGGCGACCTTCGTGGTGATCGAAGGCCAGGAAGGCGACGTGCTGGCCTGGTGGCCGCTGCTGCTGATCGTCATCGGCGGCGCCGGCGTGCTCGCCGGTCTGCGGCCGCGGCGGCCGCTACCCCCCGAGCCCGACTCCTCGACGCGGCCCGACGACCTGCCGCTCAGCGTGCGCGTGCGCCGGGACTAGGCGCCCGGGGGCGCCTCGAAGAGCTCGACGGTGTGCCCGCCGGGCGCCGTGGCGTAGCAGCGCCGCTCGCCCCAGTGCCGGGCTCGCTCCTCCAACGGCAACGACAGCGCGTCCAGGTCGTCGACCCGTACGGCGACGTGACCCTGCCGCGGGACGACGGGAGCGTCGGTCCACAGCAGATGGATCTGGGTCCCCTCGTGTGCGTACCAGTCGGCGCGTGCGGCGAGCGGCTTCGGCGGTGCGACGGCGACGAAGCCCAGCGCCGTCCAGAACCGCCGGTGGGCGTCGGCGTCGGAGCGCTGGCATTCGAGGGTGACATGGTGGATCATGGACGCGACATGGGTCAGATCAAGCCCTTCGGCGTGATGCTCGGCCTGCTCGGAAGCGTGATGATCGCGCTCTCGATCGCCAAGCTCATCGAGACGGGGAGCTGTGGTGGGGAGTTCGCGGCGCCGTGCCCCGACGAGCTCACGCCGTACGTGCTCATGCTCCCGGCAGGGATCATCGTCGCGGTGGCCGCGATCTTCTTCGGCGGTGGCTTCCTCATCTTCCTCGGCGTCTTCCTCTCGGTCGGGATCGGCTCGCTGATCGCCGGATTCTCCTCGGAGTCCGCGGACACGGCGGGCTTCGGCAAGGTCTTCGGGGGCACCTTCGCGGCCGTCCCCATCATCCTGCTGCTGGGCATGCTGTGGGCGCGCCGCTCGCTCTCGGCCAAGATGGCCGTGGCGCAGAACCTCGTCGCGACGGGGGCGCGCGGCATCGGAACGGTCACGGAGGTGCGCGACACCGGCATCACCATCAACGACGACCCTCGAGTCGAGGTCGTCATGAGCGTCGAGCCCGAGGACGGCTCGGCGGCGTTCGAGGCTCGCAAGACCATCACGGTCTCGCGGGTGGCGATCCCGCGCCAGGGCGAGCGTCACCCCGTCTTCTACGACCGTGCCGACCCCGCGAAGTGGGCGTATGGGACCGATGTGGACCCGCAGCAGGCCACCGCGGACATCCGTGCGCTGTTCGCCCGGGCGGCGGGGGCGGCGGCGGTCGCAGCCACCGAGGCCCGGAGCCCGGCCGGCGACCACGGTCCGGCCGACGAACTGCTCAAGCTGAACGACCTGCGCCTGAAGGGCGTGCTCACCGACGCCGAGTTCGAGATCGCCAAGGGGCGGCTGCTCGGCACCGCGACGCCCCCTACGACCTGACCTCGCGGTAGTCGGCGATGGCCCGCTCGCGCTCGCGCCTGTGGTCGACGATCGGCTCGGGGTAGTCGGCGGTGCCCGCCTCCGGCACCCAGCGGCGCACGTACGCGCCGTCGGGGTCGAAGCGCTGTTGCTGCAGCGTGGGGTTGAAGACGCGGGTGTAGTCCTGCGGATCGGTGCCCGTCCCGGCGATCCACTGCCAGCCGCCGTTGTTCGAGCCCACGTCGCCGTCGATCAGGTGCTCCATGAAGAACGCCTCGCCCGCCCGCCAGTCGATGTGCAGGTCCTTCGTCAGGAACGAGGCGACGATCATGCGCGCGCGGTTGTGCAGCCAGCCGCACGCCACGAGCTGCCGCATGCCGGCGTCGACGACGGGATAACCGGTGCGGCCCTCCTGCCAGGCGGCGAGCAGCTCGCCGTCCTGGTCCCAGCGCGGCTCGGGACGCTCGACGCCGCCGAAGAGCTGCACGTAGGCGTAGAAGTCCCGCCAGGCCAGCTCGCCCCGGTAGGCGGCGGCGTCCGCGGTCCGGCGCTCCAGGCGCAGGGGGGAGAGGCAGCCGAAGTGCAGGTACTGGCTCATGCGCGACGTGGGCTCACTCAACGTGTTGCGGGTGTCGCCGTACCCGGCCGCGCGCGGTGCCCAGCGGTCGAGCGCCCGCAGGGCGGCCGCCTCGCCGGGCTCGGGCCGGTCCACGAGTTCCGGCGCCGCGTCGAAGCCGAGCGCCTCGAGGCTCGGGATGCCGTCCGAGCGGACCCGCGACGGCATCGGGATCTCCGCGGGCGCCGGGTGGACGGGCCGGCGGGGCTGCTCGCTCCAGGCGCGGCGGAAGGGTGAGTAGACCTTGAAGGGGGTGCCGCCCTTCGTCGCCAGATCCCCGAGGCGGGCGATGAAGTTCCCGGGCCCGAGGCGCAGGTCGACGGTGGCCGCGACCCGCGTGTCCCGGCCGCGGGCGTAGGCGCTGACGTCGCCGGCCGCGTACACGCACTCTGCACCCGTCTCCGCGACGACGCCGGCGATCTCGTCCTCGAAGCGGCCGCGGCGCACCACGAGGCGAGCCCCGCGGTCGCGCAGCTCGCCGTCGAGCGCTTTCAGGCAGTCGAGCAGGTACTGCGTGCGGTTGGCCGACGCGAAGCGGCCGTGCAGCAACCGGTCGTCGAGCACGAACACGGGCACGACCTTGTCGTGCTCGCGCAGCGCGGTGACGAGCGGCGGGTGATCGTGCACGCGCAGATCCCGGCGAAACCAGACGACGGCGGTACTCATCGCGCGGGGTACGGACCAGCCGGGGCCTGGGGATCGCCTGTCGCGCGCATGACACGTAGGCTTTCCCGCTTGTCCGGCGCGCCAAAGCTGCTGTGGGAACCCGGGGCGGACCTCGTCGAGTCCTGCACGATGACCCGGTTCGCACGGGCGGTGGGGCGCGAGGGCGATTACGAGGACCTGTGGCGCTGGTCCGTCGACGACCTCGAGGGCTTCTGGGCAGCGGTCTGGACCTACTTCGACGTGCAGGCGGACGGGTCGCCCGACCGGGTGCTGGGGTCGCGCGAGATGCCCGGGGCGCAGTGGTTCCCCGACGTGTCGCTCAACTACGCCGAGCACGTGTTCCGTGACCGCTCGGACGCCGACCTCGCCGTGTCCTTCGCGGGGGAGTCAGGCGCCGTCCAGACGTGGTCCTGGGGCCGGCTGCGCGCCGAGACGGCCCGGGTGCGGAAGGGCCTCGCCGAGCTGGGGGTGGGCCGCGGGGATCGCGTGGTGGCGTATCTGCCCAACGTGCCCGAGACGGTCGCGTCGTTTCTCGCCGTCGCCTCGCTCGGCGCGGTGTGGTCCTCGTGCTCGCCCGATTTCGGCGCCCGGTCGGTCGTCGACCGTTTCGCGCAGATCGAGCCGAAGGTGCTCCTGGCCACCGATACCTACGACTACGGCGGGAAGACCTACGACAAGGCACCGGTGGTGGACACGCTGCGTGCGGAGCTCGGCGTCGCGCACGTCGTGCTGCTGTCGGACTGGTTCCCGGAGACCGACGCGCCGCTGGCCTTCGAGCGGGTGCCGTTCGATCACCCGCTGTGGGTGCTCTACAGCTCGGGCACGACGGGCCTGCCGAAGGCGATCGTGCAGGGCCAGGGAGGGATCCTGCTCGAGCACCTCAAGAAGATGCACCTGCACCTCAACGCGCAGGAGGGCGACCGCGTCTTCTGGTTCACCACCACCGGGTGGATGATGTGGAACTTCCTCGTCGGCGTCCTGCTCACCCCGGCGTCGATCGTGCTCTACGACGGCAACCCGGGATACCCCGACATGGGCCGCCTCTGGGATCTGGCCGAGGAGTCGGGCACGACGGTGTTCGGCACGGGCGCCGCCTACATCCACGGATGCATGAAGGCCGGGATCGCGCCGGCCGAGGGACGCTCGCTCGCGATCAGGTCCGTCGGCTCGACCGGCTCCCCCCTCAGCCCCGAGGGCTTCGAGTGGATCTACCGGGAGCTCGGGCCGGTGTGGCTGTTCTCGACCTCGGGCGGCACGGACGTCTGCACGGCCTTCGTCGGCGGCACGCCGCTCAAGCCCGTCTGGCTCGGGGAGCTGCAGGCGCGCTCGCTCGGATGCTCGGTGAAGGCCTTCGACGAGGACGCCAACAGCGTCGTCGAGGAGGTCGGCGAGCTCGTCATCGATCAGCCCATGCCGTCGATGCCGGTGTTCTTCTGGGGGGACGCGGACGGCTCGCGCCTGCGCGAGTCCTACTTCGAGATGTTCCCCGGTGTCTGGCGCCACGGTGACTGGATCCGCATCACCCAGCGGGGGTCCGCCGTCATCTACGGCCGTTCGGACTCGACGATCAACCGCGGCGGCATCCGGATGGGCACCGCGGAGATCTACGCGGCGACGCTCGCCGTCGACGCCGTCCAGGACGCGCTCGTGGTCGACGTCGACGACTGGATGCCGCTGTTCGTCGTCACCACCGACGGCGAGCTGCCCGACGCCGTGGTCTCCGAATTGCGCACCCGGATCCGTGAGGACTGCTCGCCGCGGCACGTCCCATCGGAGATCATCCTGGTCGACGCCGTCCCGCGCACGCTCTCGGGCAAGGTGCTCGAGGTCCCGGTCAAGAAGCTCCTGCAGGGCGGCGACCCGGCGACGGTCGCGAGCCGCGAGTCGCTCGCCAACCCCGAGGCGTTCGACTGGTTCGTGGCCTTCGCCGCCGAGCGCCGGCGGACCGCCGGCGCCTGAGGCGCGCTCAGCCGCCGGCCGCGGCGGGCGCGGACTTCACCAGCGCGGCGTCGAGCCGGTCGACCGTGGCGAGCACGAAGTCGTAGGCCGCCTCCATGGCAGCGTCGTCGACCGCGGCCGCGACATCGTGTTCGGTGCGCACGCGGGCCGGCACCCCGCCGGTGCCCACCGTGCGCAGATAGAGCCAGCCGAGCCCGCGCGTGCGGGCGGTGGGCCGGCGGACCGTCCGGCGCCCCTCGGGACCGCCGGCGGTGGCGATCTGCGGATGGCGCGTCGACCACGCCACCGAGCCGGAGCCGCACGGCCCCAGCTCGACCAGCACGGTGTCCTCGGAGGACCGCTGCTCGCTGCGCAGCCACCGGCGGAAGCCGTGGGGCCATGCCTCGCCGGCACCGGCCAGCACGAGCCCGACCGAGAACCGCGACGGCGGCCGGCGGGTGAGCTCCTCGTGCAGGGCCAGGGCCACCGCCACCCCTGCGGCGTCCGATGCCCCCGGCGACCAGTCGCTGAGCACGGAGTCCAGCGCCACCGCGGCGCACGCCAGCAGCCCGACCGTCGGGATCAGCTGCACCGCGCCTATGGCCCTGCCCTCGACCCCAGCGGCGCGGAGGGCGCCGATGACGGCAATCGCGAGCAGCAGGCCCAGAAGCAACCAGGTGGGGTGGGCCTTCGCCAACCACCGCCGCCAGCGCTCCCGGAACCCGGCACCGCAGCGCGGCGCGTCGGTGTGGGCGATGAGCCAGAGCGAGATCGCGTCCGCCCGCGGCGGCTCGACGACGACGATCTCGGTGGCGCGCCGGTAGAAGAGCCGGACGAGGCCGCCGAGCACCCACGAGAGCGCCAGCACCACCGCGCCGGCAGCGATCGCGGGCACCGCGGTCGCCGCCAGCGAGACCGCCACGCCGAGGCCGGCGTGCCAGACGAGCGACCAGGCCCACTGCGGCCGCACCCACACGGTCTCCATCCAGGGGTCGTAGCCCCGCGCCAGCAGATCATCGTGCAGCCACCGCGCCGCTCGGCGCTCGGCATCGGTGCACGCCCCGCGTCCGGTGAACTGGGTGAGGTTGTCGACGACGTCGCGCATGTAGCGTCCCCATGATGTCTGACCTTGCGTTCGCGGGCGTCGCTCGCCAGGCCGAGCTCGTGCGAACGGGCGAAGTGTCCTCGCGGGAACTCGTCCAGCTCAGCCTCGACCGGATCGCCGAGCACGACCCGGTGCTCAACTGCTTCCGGCTCGTCTTCGGCGAGCGCGCGCTCACGGAGGCCGACCAGGCCGACGCGCGCCGCAAGGCGGGTGACGAGCGCCCGCTGCTGGGCGTCCCGGTGGCGGTCAAGGATGATCAGGACGTCAAGGGCGAGGTGACCGCGAAGGGATCGATCGCCCACGGCGGCCCGGCGGCCGAGGACGCGGAGATCGTCGCCCGGCTGCGCGCTCAGGGGGCCGTGATCGTCGGCAAGACCAACGTTCCCGAGCTGATGGCGATGGCCTTCACGGAGACCCTCTGGTACGGCGTCACGCGCAACCCGTGGGACCTCGACCGCACCCCGGGCGGGTCGAGCGGGGGCAGCTCGGCCGCCGTCGCCGCCGGACTCGTCGCGGCGGCGACCGCGAGCGACGGCGCCGGATCCATCCGCATCCCGGCCGCGTGCACGAACCTCGTCGGGCTCAAGCCCGGCCCGGGCGTGGTGCCCACGCCGCTGTCATGGAACGGCCTGTCGACGTACGGCTTCGTCACGCGCACCACCGAGGACTCGGCGCTGCTGTACGGGATCACCCCGGCCGAGTCGCAGCAGGGGCTGCGCATCACGTTCTCGAGCAAGCCGCCCCTTCCCACGCTCCCGGGCCCGGACGCGACGATGCGCAAGGCCCTGGAACGCATGCGAGGCACGCTCGAGGGCCTCGGGCACACCCTCGAGGCCTGTGACCCCGACTGGGGTCTCGCCGGCCCGCGGACGGTGGCCCGCTATCTGCGCGGCATCTCCGACGATGCGCGCGCCATGCCCCACCGCGAGAGGCTGGACCGGCGGTCGCGCGGCTTTGCCCGGCTCGGCTCGCTCATCCCGAAACCGCTCTTCGAGAGCGCCCTGGCCGGCGCGGAGGCCGACCGGGATCGCATCGAGGCGGCGATGGGCGATGTGCTGATGCTTCCCGTCTACAACGAGCTGCCCTCGCGGATCGGCGACTTCGAGGGGATGGGCGCGGTCCGCTCGCTCGACAAGGCGTTCAAGTTCACGCCCTTCCCCGGGCTGCTCAACCACACCGGCCTGCCGGCCATCTCCGTCCCGATCGAGCCGATGTTCGGGGTGCAGTTCGTCGGACGGCGCGGGTCAGAGCCGCGGCTGCTCGCGCTCGCGGCTGCGCTCGAGGCCGAGCTCGGCTGGCCCGATCGCCGGCCCCCCGGCTTCTAGGCGGGCGCGCAGCTCGTCGCCGCGGCCGGCGGCGACCGCGCGGGAGGCGCGGCGCGGATCGAGCGCGACGCCGAGCGAAGCGGCGTGCTCGAGCAGCGCGTCGCGCTCCTCGGACTGGCGCGCGGCGCGCAGGAAGAGCCAGCAGAACAGCCCGATGGTGAGCACGCTCTCCTCGATCATCATCACCGAACCGGCCAGCGACTGGTCGCTCACCCGCGGATAGGTGTCCGCGTAGAAGGGCGAGTTCGCCCACAGGAACACGTTGCCGAGGACCGCGCCCGTGAGCCGCGCCGCGACGATGTACCCCAGGCGCGCCAGGTTGCCGAACCACTCCGGCTTCGGGAGCGGGCCGAGCAGGCCCATCCAGAGCATCACGGAGAAGAACAGGAAGCAGGCGTGCTCGAGGCCGTGGAGCAACGGGTGAGCGACCGCCCCCTCATAGAGGACGGGCAGGTGCCACACGTAGAGGTTCGTGGCCCACGCGCCGAGTGCCACGAGAGGATGAGCGAGGATCCGAACCCACCCCAGGCCCGGTAGACGCAGCAGGGGAGCCATGACGGGGCCGGTGAGCCCGATCACCAGCAGCAGCGCTCCGGCGTCCCCGATGAGCAGGTGCTCCACCATGTGCGCGGCGAACGCGGGCGTGCTCGGCACGAGCTCGGCGCCGACCAGCACGAGGAGCCCGGCGACGAAGCAGCCCTGCCGCCAGGCCGGCACGGGCCGCCCGATACCGGCAAGATGGTGTGTCCGTAGGAAGTACGGCACCGAGTACGCCAGCAGGATCACGGGAAGAGCAGCCGTAGCGAGCGATCGTAGGGGAGGACCTACTCACATGAACCTGGCAGAACTGATGACCAAGACGGCCGCCGAGCACGGCGATCGGGTGGCACTCAAACTCGATGACGTCGAGGTGACCTACGAGCAGCTCGACGAGGGCAGCGCGCGCGTGGCGGGCCTGCTCAAGGCCGACGGCTTCGAGGCGGGTGATCGCGCCGGGATCATGCTGCCCAACGTCCCGTACTTCGCCCTCATCTACTACGGGATCCTGCGGGCCGGCGGCATCGTCGTCCCCATGAACCCGCTGCTCAAGGGCCGCGAGGTCGCCTACTACCTCAGCGACAACGGCGCGAAGGTGATGTTCGCCTTCAACATGTTCGAGGAGGCGGCCAAGAAGGGGTCCGACGAGGTCGGGGCCACGTGCCACATCGTCACGCCGGGCGAGTTCGAGAAGCTCCTCGCCGACGCGGAGGCCGACCACGACGTCGCCGATCGCGACGAGGGCGACACCGCGGTGCTGCTCTACACGAGCGGCACGACCGGCAAGCCCAAGGGTGCGGAGCTCACGCACACCAACCTCACGAAGAACGCGCTCGCCGCCGGCGGCCTGTTCGACGTCTCCGAGGACGACATCGTGCTCGGGGCGCTGCCGCTGTTTCATTCCTTCGGCCAGACGTGCGGCCTCAACGCAACGATGGCCGCGGGCGGCACGATCACGATGATCCCGCGTTTCGATCCCGAGAAGGCGCTCGAGATCATCGGCCGCGACAAGGTCACCGTGTTCGAGGGCGTCCCGACGATGTTCAGCGCCATGCTGCACACCGACGGCGACTTCGATGTCTCCTGCCTGCGCGTCTGCGCGTCGGGCGGGTCGGCGATGCCCGGCGAGGTGCTGCGCGGCTTCGAGGACAAGTTCGACTGCAAGGTCCTCGAGGGCTACGGCCTGTCGGAGACGTCGCCCGTGGCGACGTTCAACCATCCCGATCGCGAGCGCAAGATCGGCTCGATCGGCACCCCGATCGAGGGCGTGGAGCTGCGCCTCGTCGACGACGACCGCAACGAGGTCGACGAGGGCGAGGTCGGCGAGATCGCCATCCGCGGCCACAACATCATGAAGGGCTACTGGGATCGCGAGGAGGAGACCGCCGAGGCCATCGACGACGACGGCTGGTTCTACTCGGGCGACATGGGCAAGCGCGACGACGAGGGCTACTACTTCATCGTCGACCGCAAGAAGGAGCTCATCATCCGCGGCGGCTACAACGTCTACCCGCGCGAGATCGAGGAGGTCCTCTACGAGCACCCGGCGGTCCGCGAGGTCGCCGTGATCGGCGTCCCGCACGACGATCTCGGCGAGGAGATCGGCGCCGCCGTCGCGCTCAAGGACGGAGAGAAGGCGACCGAGGAGGAGCTCCGCGACCACGTCAAGGAGCAGGTCGCCGCCTACAAGTATCCGCGCAAGATCTGGTTCGTCGACGAGCTGCCCAAGGGCCCCACGGGCAAGATCCTCAAGCGCGAGGTCGAGGTTCCCTCCGAGGTGAAGTCGTAGACGATCTCGAGCTGGCGGAGTCGCTCGCGCGGGAGGCCGGTGGCCTGCTGCGCGAGCGCTTCGGCTCGACCCTCCAGCTCGCGTCCAAGTCGACGCCGACCGACCCGGTGTCGGAGGCGGATCTCGCCGCCGAGGCGCTCATCCGCGGGCGCCTGGCGCGCGAGCGGCCGGGGGACGGCGTCGTGGGGGAGGAGGGCGACGACGAGGTCGGCTCCTCCGGCCGGCGGTGGATCGTGGACCCGCTCGACGGCACCGTCAACTTCCTTTACGGGATCCCGCAGTGGTGCGTCTCGATCGCCCTGGAGGGGGAGGTCGGCGTGGTCTACGACGCGATGCGCGACGAGTGCTGGGCGGTGCGGGTCGGCGAGTCGCCGACGTGCAACGGTGCGGTGGTCAGCTCCTCGGGCTGCGAGTCCTTCGACCGTGCGTTGATCGCCACGGGCTTCGGCTACGACGGTGCGGTGCGGGAGGTCCAGGGCGCGCTCGTCGCCCGCCTGCTGCCACGGGTTCGCGACATCCGCCGGTTCGGGTCGGCCGCGCTCGACCTGGCCTGGACCGCGGCCGGGCGTCACGACGCCTACTTCGAGCGCGGCACGAAGCTCTGGGACGTGGCGGCGGGGTCCCTGCTGTGCGCGGCAGCAGGGCTCGAGGTCCACGACCTGCCGGCGATGCCCCCGTCAGAGACCGGCATCCTCGTCGCCCCTGCGGCCTTCGCGCAGGAGCTTCTTGACGCGGTTGTCGATGTCTAGCGCCATGAGCTGCTCGTAGTCGTCGAGGGCGACGGGCTCGCTTCCCCAGGGGGTCTCGAGCGTGCGCTCGACGGCGACGGTCTCCTCGAGCTTGGCCGCGGCGAGCTCGGTGAGCAGCAGCGTCGTCTCCAGCGGGGTGTCGGCTGCGGTCGCGGCCGCCGCCTCGGCGATGATCAGCACCCGGTTGAGCTCGGCGTGCGGACCTGGCGTCTCCGGGCCGATCTCGACGAACGGGTCGCGGGCAGGCACGGTCTCGGCCTCGAAGACGATGAACCCGGGCGGAAGCTCGAGCGCGTGGCGCTCGAGTTGGCGGACCAGGAGCGCCAGCGCGCGGTATCGGGGCTCGTCGCCGGCCGGGTCCAGCCGGGTCAGCTCGTCGCGCGCGAGTGCGAGCAGCGCTGCTCGGTCGGGTTCGCCGCCGGGCTCGCGGCCGCCCAGGGCGGCGAGGCTGTGGGCAAGCTCCAGGGTCTGGGCGCCGAGGACTCGCTTGTCGTGCAGATTGGGCTCGAGCGGCAGCCGTCGGAGCGCGTCGTCGAGCAGCGCGCTCAGCGGCGCGCGCATCAGTGGTGCAGCGGCGGGTTGCGCAGCATGGCGACCATCAGGATCGCCAGCACGAGCACGAACATCACCCCGAGCCACCCGACGAAGCCGACCGTCGCCGCGGTGACCGGTCCCAGCAGCGCGGTCAGGGCCGCCACCGGCACGACCCGGCCGGGGGTGACGGCCGGCGGACGGTGGGTTCCGTAGGTGCCGAACATCAGCAGTCCGAGGACGAGTCCGACGGGGAGGAGGGTGACAAGCGCGGCCATGGGGTGGCGTTCGCCGTGCCGGCCGTCCTTCCTACGTGCTGCAAGCGGGCATGCGGCGGGCGGGATTCGAACCCGCACTGACCGGGACTTGAATCCGGTGCCTCTGCCAGTTGGGCTACCGCCGCAGGTGCGACGGAGACTCTATTTAGGCAGCCTGCGGTTCGCGGCGCGAGCCGTCGGCCGGACGCTCGACCTCGACGTTCCACGCCTGGGCGAACCCGCGCATCGCGAAGGCGATCAGCAGCACCTGCACCGGCACGAGGATGAAGGTCAGCATGCCGATGATGTCCTCGTCGAGCGTTGGGCTCGTGAAGCCCTCCTTGTCGCGATCGAACCAGGCGTTGCCGGATACCGCGGCGAAGATGAGCAGGATCACTGCGAGCGCTGCGACCACGGGCAGCAGGCCGCGATTCCAGCGGGCGATCAGGAAGGCGAACGCGAGGAACATGACGGGGTACGCGATCTGCACGGGCTTGGCCCCCTGCAGGGCGTCCCAGCCGCCGATCGTGATGATCACCATCAGCGCCGTCGTCACCAGCAGCAGCAGCACAACGATTGCCTTCGTCGCCTTCGACGCGGCCTTATCCCGGTTCGGGTGCTCGATTACATAGCCCTCGCGCGGGCCGTCGTTCTCCGCCATCAGTCGCGAAGATACATTCTCCGTGCGTGCCGTGCGTTAGGCGCGCTTGAACGCGGGCGTGGCGGAATTGGTAGACGCGCGAGGTTTAGGTCCTCGTGTTCGCAAGAACGTGGGGGTTCAAGTCCCTCCGCCCGCATCGTGTCGGTGCCCATCGGCACCGCGATAGGGTCGGCCGCATCCTCGTCGTCGCCGGTGTCCTGCTCGTCCTCGTCACCCTGCGCGAGGCGTTTTGCATGCTCTTTCGCCCCGGCGGTCAGAGCGCGCTGACGATGGGGGTCTTCCGAGGCGTGTGGAGACTGACCGGAGCGGTCGGCCCGCGTGCGCGCAGGCTCGCGGGTCCGCTCTCGATCGTCCTCGTGATGGCCCTGTGGATCGGCATGCTCGTCGTCGGCTTCGCGCTCATCTACTGGCCGTCGATGCCGGGCGCCTTCACCTACGCGTCGGCGCTGGAGCCCCAGAACGAGGACGGCTTCGTCGACGCGCTGTACTTCTCGTGGGTGACGCAGTCGACGGTGGGCTTCGGCTCGATCGCCCCAGCGCACGGCGCGGTTCGGATGCTCGCGGGACTGCAGGCGACGCTCGGATTCGGCCTGCTGACGCTCGTCGTGACCTGGGTGCTGTCGGTCTACCCCGCGCTACAGCGCCAGCGCGCTGCCGCCAGCACGCTGCACGCCCTGCATGCCGCGCACGAGGACGGCATGCCGGCGCGGGAGATGCATCCCGGCAGCCTGGCTCGTCAGATGGAGGGACTGTCGCCGCTGCTCAACCAGGTGCGGGTCGACTTCGTCCAGTACCCGTCGACGTTCTACTTCGACGCTCCGAGCCGGTCCATGGGGCTCGCGCACTGCCTTCCGTTCGTCGCCGCGCTCGCGCGGTCAGAGGACACGGCGGACGAGGCGCGGCCCGCGGCTGCTCATCTCGCCGCCTCGCTCGACCTCCTCGCCACCGCACTCGCCGACCATCTCGGCATGGCCGGTGCGGGGACGGACGAGACGCTGCGTGCCTATCGCGTGCATCACGGTCTCGAGATGGCCGACTTGCCTTCCTGAGTCAGGCCGCGCTGTCCTGACCGTTCGCCGGCCCCGAGGGGTGAGATGGCGTTTCAGGGTGAGTGTCCGCGGGCAGACCGTCCGGCTGTGACGTACAAACGTACAACCGCAGAGTTGTATGATCGAGGCCAGTGTTGCCACAGCGCTTCGATCTCCGCCGCGATGCCGCGGCTCAACCACGACTCCCTGGGAGACGATTCATGACCCCCGCAACCTGCGAGCGGCCTGGCTGGCCGCTCGAGCGCGTCCTCTTCGCCCTCTCGGGCACCGTCACGCTCCTCAGCGTCGCGCTGGCCGTGACCGTGTCCTCCTGGTTTCTGCTGCTGACCGCCTTCGCCGGCCTCAACCAGTGGCTGTTCGTCGCAGTCGGAACCTGCCCCGCCTCATTTTTCCTGTCGCGCGTCTTCGCGCTGCAGTCCGTCTCTGAACCCGAAGGAGACCGTCCGATGAACCAGCTTGGCCCCATTGGCAGACTCGGTCATTGGACCGCAACGCATTTCCGGGTGGTGGCCGGCGCATGGCTGGTCGCCGCCGTCGTCTTCGGCTTCTTTGCGCCGAAGGTCGAACACGCCCTCTCCGGCGCCGGCTGGGAGGCCACGGGCTCCGAGTCCGTGCAGGTCCGGGACATGATCGATCGCAACTTCGACGGACTCGGCAGCTACGGCCTGCTGGCCGTCGTGCACTCTGACGACAAGACGGTGGACGATCCGGCCTTCAAGCAGGCAGTCGGCGGCGCCGTGCGCAAGCTCGAGGCCGACGATGCGGTCACGACCGTGCTGGCCCCGAAGCCCGGCATGTCGATTTCCCAGGACGGCCACACCGCCATCGTGAGGGCAGGCGCCGCGGAGAATCCCAACGACATGGTCCGCGCGGCCGATGACCTCAAGGGTCCGCTCGCCGATCTCGGTGCCGATGGCGTCGAGGTCAGCCTCACCGGAGCTCCCGGCATGTGGTCGGACTTCAACGAGGCCAACAAGTCCGCGATGCTCAAGTCGGAGCTCATCTCGTGGCCGGTCACGCTCGTGATCCTCGTGCTGGCCTTCGGCTCGCTCGTGGCCGCCGGCCTGCCGCTGTTGCTGACCATCCTGGGCCTCGTCGCCGCTGCCGGCTCGCTGTACATCGGGACGCAGGTCATGGACATCTCGATCTGGGCGATGAACTTCGCTCTGATGTTCGCGCTCGCGCTCGGCATCGACTACGCGCTGTTCATCGTCTATCGGTTCCGTGGAGCCTTCTTCGGATCCGAACTCAGTGCCGAGGAGGCGACGGGCGTCACCATGGACACGGCCGGAAAAGCAGTGCTGTTCTCCGGGCTGACCGTGCTCATCTCGCTGTCGGCGGTGCTGCTCGTCCCGAGCCCGGCGTTCCGCTCGATGAGCCTGGGCATCATGCTGGCGGTCACGTTCATCCTGCTGGCCACCCTGACCCTGCTGCCGGCGGTGCTGGCCAAGCTCGGGCCCAGGGTCGACAAGCTCGCGCTCAAGTGGGTCAATTCCGGCGAGCACCGCTCGCAGCGGTTCGCCGACTGGGGCGAGCGGCTCTGGAAGCGCCCGCTGCCGTACGCGATCGTCGCGGTGCTCATCCTGGGCGTGCTCGCGATCCCGGTGTTCTCGCTCAACACGGGGATGCCGTCGATCAAGGTCGTGCCCGAGGAGGACGCCTCGCGGGTCGGCTACGAGCAGGTCGCGCAGGCCTTCGGCCCGGGCGCGACCGGCCCGCTGCAGATCGTGACGCAGCAGGCCGACGTCGCGACGACGTCGCTGACGGCCGAGTCCGATCCGGCCATCGCACAGGTGCTGCCGCCCGTGCCGGGCAAGGACGGCTCGGCGCTCATCCAGGCGATCCCGAAGACCGACCCCTCGGACGCGAGCACCGGCGGCCACGATCGAACGCCTGCGCGCCGACCTGCCGGCCGACACGCTCGTCGGCGGCCCGGTGGCCGAGAACCACGACCTCGAAGCCGTGCTGTCGGACAAGACGCCGCTCGTCATCGGCGTGGTCCTCGGGCTCGGGTTCCTGCTGCTGCTGGTCGCGCTGCAGGCGCCGATCATCGCCGCGGTCGGCGTGCTCACGAACCTGCTGGCCACCGGCGCGGCGTTCGGCGTGGCCAAGCTCGTCTTCCAGGACGGCAACCTGTCGGGCTTGCTCGGCTTCGAGTCGCAGGGCTTTCTGGACGCGTGGGGGCCCGTGTTCTTCTTCGCGATGATCTTCGCGATCTCGATGGACTACACGGTGTTCCTGCTCTCCAGCGCGAAGGAGCACTGGGACCGCACGCAGGATCCGAAGGAGGCGATGACCGCCGGCCTGGCCCACTCCGGCCGGGTGATCTTCGCCGCTGGTGCGGTCATGGTCGCGGTGTTCTTCACCTTCGCCCTGTCCGGGCCGCTGCCGCCAAAGGAGATGGGCGTGATCCTCGGCGTCGCCGTGCTGCTCGACGCCGCGCTCGTGCGACTGCTGCTCGTGCCGGTGATGCTGCGCCTGCTCGGCAAGTGGGCCTGGTGGCTCCCGAAGCCGCTGGACCGCATCCTGCCCGACGTCCGCTTCGGGCACGCGTAGGACTCGAGGCTCGGCCCCCGCGGCTTCGCGCCGCGGGGCGCGCCGGCCGGGTCGGACGACTGAGTCATCCGATCCGCCTCGCGTAACGTAAGTTGGCGTATGGGAATGCTGGCCACCGCGCGCATGTACGCGAAGCGCACCAAGAAGCTCGATGCACCGACCGACCTCTATGAGCACAAGGTCGGCCTGCTCGAGGGTGGGGAGCTCGACCTTTCCGCCCACCGCGGCAAGCCGACGCTGATCGTCAACACGGCGTCCAAGTGCGGCTACACGCCGCAGTTCGAGGGCCTCCAGAAGCTCTACGAGACCTACAACGACCGCGGTCTGGAGATCCTCGGATGCCCATCGGCCGACTTCGCGGGCCAGGAGCTCGACGAGTCCGAGGCCATCGGCGAGTTCTGCCAGCGCAACTACGGCGTCCAGTTCCCGATGACCGAGAAGATGTCCGTGCGCGCCGATCCGTCCCCGCTGTGGGCCGACCTCGCCCGCCAGCCCGACTCCGCCCCGCCCGTGTGGAACTTCTCGAAGTACCTCGTGGGCGCCGACGGCCGGCTCATCAAGCGGTGGGCGACGAAGGTCACCCCGGACGATCCCGATCTCGTGCGCGAGATCGAGGCCGCACTACCTGCCTGAGTCGCCCTGCTCCGCGGCGCGGCGCCCGGTCCGGGCCGCGCCGCCGCCGGGACGTCTTGCCGCGACCGCCCGCCCGCGGTAGCCTTTCGGGCGTCATGAAGAACCGCTGACCGCCGCCTCCCGCTCGCGCGCCGTTTCATCCGCGCGCAGCCCGGCCGTCACCACCGACGGGCCGCTCCACTCTCGATTCCAGGAGCGCATATGCAACGCCACCCGAAGTTCCAGCCGCGTCGCCGCGCGGCCCAGACGCCGCGGATCAACCGCCCGGCGCCACCGCTGCTGCGTCCCGTGTCGCGCAAGCTGCCGCCCCGCCGCGCGCGGTGAGGAAACGAGAGAGGGCCGCCCGCGGGGCGGCCCTCTCTTCCTTCAGCGGGGGATGCAGGGATCGAACCTGCGGCCTTCGGTTTTGGAGACCGACGCTCTGCCAGCTGAGCTAATCCCCCAATCGACGACGGCAGTCTAAAGCCGCATATGCTCTTCGCTCTCGCGGGCGTGGTGTAGCGGCTGCACGTTAGCCTTCCAAGCTAAAAGTACGAGTTCGATTCTCGTCGCCCGCTTCGGTGTCCAGGGCCGTGAGCAGCGCCCGCATCGAGCCGAGTCGCGAGGCTGTCCGGCGCCGGTGGCAGTTCGCGCAGACGACCTCGCACTTCTCGATCTCGGCCACGATCGTCTCCCAGCGGAAGTAGTAGACGTGCGCACCGATGTTGAACTCCTTGTCGCGGAGGTGGTCGAACTCGAGCACCACCGGATCTCGCTCGCCACAGTCGGTGCACGGATGCGATTTGAAGTACTCGAGCAGCAGCGTCGTCCGCTCCACTCTGCTGCGGTTCTTGCTCGCCATCGCCCGCGCCTTGTAGAGCTCCTTGTTGGCCTGGTAGTGCTCGCGCATGTAGGCCGCCTGACACGCACGGCAGAACGGCGCGCGCCGTCCCTTCGCTCGGTTGCGCCACGCGAAGGCGTCCTCTGGCTTGCGCTCACCGCACCTTGAGCAGAGGATGTCGGTACTGGGTTCCATCACGAACACATGTTCGCATTGCGTCCGGATGGAAGCGCGTACACTCGCCCACGTCACGGGGAGTGGCGCAGTCTGGTAGCGCACCCGGCTGGGGGCCGGGCGGTCGCAGGTTCAAATCCTGTCTCCCCGATTACGAGACGGCCGGCGCAGGGCAAGCATCAGGGTGCAAGGTCCCTGCGCTTGCCTGCAGATGGCCACAGGTGACTGCAGCAGCGGAGGCGTCGCGGGAGGGGTGCGAGTGGGCGATGCGCCACTCCGGCTCCGGGCGGCCCCTGAGGGTCTGACCGAGCCGCTGCGGCTGGTGGCGGTCCTGCGCTACGTCGGCACGCGCAGCTCCTATTGGGAGTGATGGCGCGCTAGCCGCGAAGCGCAGCGGCCAGCCCTTCCGCATCCGCGACGGTCACGGTCAATTCCGGGTGGCGCAACATCCTCGTCGGCCCGCTCGCGCGGACCTTCTCGTGGAAGCTGAGCAGGACGCCTCGCTCGCCGTTGGTCGCGAACGTCAGCCCGGCGTCGGTGATCCCGAGCCGAGCCGGGCCGGCGGTCTTGAAGAACCGGTACGGACCCGTGACTGAGACCCCGACGAGGTTCGAGCGTGGCACCTGCAGGCGCCATGGTCCGAAGTGCGCGTCGAGCGTCTCGCCGTCGAGATCGACCCACGCGTTGTGCGGCGCGATCCCGAACACACGAGCCGCGCGACGGTAGGCAGGGTCCCAGGTGAAGTCGAAGCGCTTCGTGCTGTCGGTCGCGGCGGTCATCGAGACGAAGCTACCGCCACACGGGCGACGGGGGTTGGGCGACGCCCGTTTCTCGCAGCGGTCCACGGCCAGACGTCCCGCGGTCAGCAAACTTGCGCTGCGTTGGAGATCGCGGGTACAGTCGCGGCCGGAAGCGCCGGGGGGCGCGTCATCTCCACCAACGGAGGGAAGCGACGATGAGAGGCATCCTTGCAGCGGCCATCGCCCTGGCAGTGGCGACAGCGGCCGTTCCGGCTCAGGCAGCGCCGAAGGCGGCCACGAGCAAGGTGATCAAGGCGTGCGCGAACAAGAAGGGTGCGCTGCGGATCGCCAAGAAGTGCAAGCGGGGTGAGAAGAAGCTCAGCCTGTTGGCGCTTCCGGGCAAGGCCGGCCCGCAGGGTGTCCCCGGTGCAGCGGGGACGCCGGGTGCCCCCGGCGCGGAGGGGCCCGCTGGTCCGGCGGGCGCGGCTGGCCCCGCAGGTCCGGCCGGCCCGGCCAAAGGCGACGATGGTCCCGCAGGTCCGGCAGGCCCGGCAGGTCCGGCAGGTCCCAGGGGCGACGATGGTTCCAATGGCACCGACGGCGCGGATGGCGCCACTGGTCCCGCCGGTCCCGCGGGCCCGACCGGCCCGGCGGGATCCGCCGACACCGCGGACGACATCCTCACGAAGCTCAAGACGGTCGACGGCGCCGGTTCCGGCCTCGACGCCGACACGCTCGACGGGCTGAACTCCGGCGAGCTCATTCGCAGCGCGGGCGCAGGCCTGTTGCTGACCGGCAGCGTCTTCTCGGCCGACTTCGGCGTCGGCGCGGGCAAGGTCACCGAGGGCAACGACGCCCGCCTCAGCAACGCGCGCACCCCGACCGGCGCCGCTGGCGGCGTCCTCACCGGTACCTACCCCAATCCCACCATCGACCCCACCGCCGCCGTCAGCGTCGCGACACTGAGCGCGACCGGACTCATCAGCACGACCGGGCTGATCAGGAGCGGATCGGGCACCGGCACCGCCGGCGTCCAACCAGGCGGCGGCGTCGTCATTCGTCGCCTGAGCTCAAACGCGTCCACCGCCGGGAATGTGGTGGTCACCAGTCCGAACGGGAGCATCGAACGAGACGGGACACCCGGGGGACTGCGGTTCAGCACCAGCACGTTCTACAACGTGGTCTGCACGGGACTTCGCGGCGACGGCACCTTCCTGAGCGCAAGCCTGAGCAACCCCTTCAACTCAGCCGCCACAACCACGGCGCTCGTCCCCGATTCGGCCAACTTCCGCAAACTCGATTGCCTGATCGGCGATCCGTTGGCCGGTGTCGCGGCCTCGGGGACGCACGTATCGCTCGAGCGCTACTCCGGGAACGCCGGGATAAGCGGGTTCCTCATCTCGGCGACGAACCAGTAACCGGCGACGCAGCTCGCCTCTCGAGGTCGCCGGGCTCGGCCCGGCGACCTCCCGCGCAAGGCCCGTCGCCTAAGGAAATGACCCCTCGCCACCGACGCCGGGAGCCCGTCCTCCGCCCACGCCCATCGGCGGCGGGAACGCCACGGTCCGGACCTGTCCGACGCGCAGCTTCACCTTGCGGCCGCTCGTGTTCCCGGCGCCGTCGCGTAGCCCGCGCGCCTTGAGCACGACGGGCGCACCCTTCGCCAGCCGCTTGCTCCGCTTGAAGGTGACGGCCCAGCCGCCCAGCTTGCGGTTCCAGCGGGCGGTGCGGCGCTTGCCGCCGACGCGCACCCGCGCCTTCCCGCCCGAAGGTGAGCGGGGACGGTGCAGGAGCGACAGCTGCTTGTCCGGCGGCGGGTTCGAGGCGAGCACCAGGACGCGGACCCGGCCGCCCTTCAGGCGTTTCGCGGTGGCACCCGTCGGGATGAGGGCCCTGGACCGAACCACGGTGAAGTTGCGGGTTGCCAGTTCGTAACCGGCTGAAACGACGCGGATCCGGTGCTCGCCGGGCCGCAGGTTCGGAGCGATGTCGTAGCGGGCGCGGTAGTGGCCCTCCTCGACCTCGCGCCACGAGAAGGCCAGCCCGAGGTCTGAGTCGACGGGCACCCAGTGGTTGCCGGCACGGCGCTCCACGAGCAGGAACGGGCTGTCGACCGGACGGTCGACGCCGCCCGGCGTCCCGCTCCAGCCGACCTCGACCGTCTCCATGCGCGCGACCCGCTGCGCGGGCTCGTCCTCGAGCGCGCCCGCTCCCTGCTGTCCGACCGCTACGGGGCCGGAGTCGGACGAACCGACCGCGAACGGGACGGAGGGCTCCGGTGCGGGGGTTCCGTCCCGCAGCGCCTTGGACAGCGCCACGAACGTGTCGCGGATGTGCAGCATGCTGAAGCGCCCGAACGGCGTGTGTCCGCCCTCGTAGTGCTGCATCTCGTACTCCTCGGGCGTCGTGAGGTACCCCGTGTAGTCGTTCGTGTGGCCGAGGACCGCGACGTCGTGGATCCCGGCGGGCAGGACCGGTTGGACGGCTTGGACGATCAACCGGCCCGTCTGGATCGTCGGCTCGCCGGGTGCGCCGAGCAGCAGACGGTCGCCGATGCGCAGCGCGTGCACCTCCGGCTTGGGCTCGTGGATGCCTGCGACATCCGTCGGGGCCGGGACGATGATCTTGCGACCCTGGACGGGGTCCGCGGCTTCTGCCGGCAGGCGCCGGCCCTCGGTCGCGCCCGGCTCGTGGAAGATCGACGCGCCGTCCTCGGAGCCGCCGAGGAAAGGCAGCCCGAAGACCGGGGTGGA
Organism: uncultured Solirubrobacteraceae bacterium; assembly: GCA_963781415.1. Taxonomy (GTDB): domain Bacteria; phylum Actinomycetota; class Thermoleophilia; order Solirubrobacterales; family Solirubrobacteraceae; genus DATLGB01. The sequence goes on along the minus strand of CAWAFT010000002.1, from coordinate 329,948 downwards.
GGCCACCCGCTTGCCCGGCTCGACCTCCTGCCCGCAGAAGCACGCGCGGGTGATCCTCGAGTCCAGCACCACGTCGCGGGTCAGGCGCTTCCCCGCGCTGTTCCAGACCTTGTGGGCCTGCGCGGCGATGCGCCGGCCGAGCACGTCGATCGTCGACGGTGCGTTGACGTCATCGAAGGTCGGCATGAGGTCGCCGGAGGCGTTCGCCGAATACAGGGCGACGAAACCGGGATCGGAGAGCGAGCCCGTCGCCCGGTTGCGGCCCAGCGACCGCTCGAGCCAGGCGGTCGCAGGCGCGGCGATATCGGCATCCCACTCGTCGACCGCGGGTGTGGTGGTCGTGAGGTGGACGGGGAAACTCATCCACGCTGCCAGCGGCTTGCCGGACGTGGTCTCGACGCGCAGGAGTCGCAGCGTCTCGTCCCGGGTCGAGGCCGCGCCCCCCGGAGCGTCCTCGGGATGGCCCTCGCCGTAGAACTGGTCGATCCCGAAGTTCGCGAGGTAGGCCTCGATCGAGCGGTTGCGGGCCACGTTGAGCACCTGCCCGTTGCGGCCCCAGGCCGCGCGCGCCGGCACGGTGCGTGCATCGGCGTCGCGCACCGCGGCGGCGATCTGGTCGAGCTGCCACGGGTCCAGTCCGCCCGGGCCGGAGTGGGTGTGCGTCGCCGTGTACAGCAGCGAGCCGTCGTCGAAGCCGTCCTTTTCCAGGCGCGCGACGAGGTCGGCCTTCGAGAGCGCCATGCCGAGGTCGGTGGCGATGAGCGCGACCTTCCGCCCCCCGTTCTCGAGCACGAGCGCCCGCGCGGTCAGGCGTGTCCGGACTCCCTTGACGGTGATGTCGGGCCGGACGAAGCCGAGCGTGGTCCCACCGTTCTCCGGCGTGATGTCGGCGACCGCGGCGCCGGCTCGCAGACCCGCCGAGGCGTCGGCCGCTGCGGCGGCCGCAAGGAGGATCGAGAGCAGTGGGATGACGACGAAACGCATGCGCCCAGCATGGCACGCGGGTTCCCGGCGATGCGCCAGCTGATCGGAGGTCGGAGAGTGCTAGACGAACTGCGCCGCCGCGTGACCCGACGCCCACGCCCACTGGAAGTTGAACCCGCCCAGGTGGCCGGTGACGTCCAGGACCTCGCCGATGAAGTACAGGCCGGGGCTCCGGAGCGATTCCATGGTCTTCGACGACACCTCGCGGGTGTCGACGCCGCCCAGGGTGACCTCGGCGGTGCGGTAGCCCTCGGTGCCGCCGGGCACCATCTGCCAGCCACCGAGCCGCTCGGCGATGTCACGCAGTTCGGCCGGGGTGTACTGCTTCAGGGGTTTGGACCTGAACCAGTGTTCGGTCAGCAGCGCCGCCATCTTCCTCGTGAACACCTCGCCGAGCACGGTTCTCAGCTCGCTGTTTGGGCGCGCGGTCTGCTCGCCCCGCAGCCATGCTGTCGCGTCGCGGTCTGGCAGCAGGTTGATCTGCACGGCGTCGCCAGGGCGCCAGAACGAGGAGATCTGCAGGATGGCCGGGCCGCTGAGGCCACGGTGGGTGAACAGGAGGTTCTCGCGGAAGCTCTCGCCGTGGCAACCGGCCACGCAGTCCACCGAGGTGCCGGACAGCTCGCTGCACAACTCGTTCAGCCGCCCCGTGGTGGTGAACGGCACCAGGCCGGCACGGGTGGGCAGCACCTCGTGCCCGAACTGGCGGGCGATCTCGTAACCGAAGCCGGTGGCGCCCATGGTCGGGATCGACAACCCGCCGGTGGCGATCACCAGCGATTCGCAGGCGATCGGTCCCATGCTCGTCGCCAGCAGGTAGCCGGAGCCGGCCGTCTCGATCTCGTGGACCGAGGTCTTCAGGCGCAGGTCGACGCCCGTCCGCCGGCATTCGTCCAGGAGCATGTTGAGGATGTCCTTGGACCTGTTGTCGCAGAAGAGCTGACCCAGCTTCTTCTCGTGGTAGGGCACGCCGTGCTCGTCGACCATGCCGATGAAGTCCCACGGGGTGTACCGGGCCAGGGCGGACTTGCAGAAGTGGGGGTTCTGCGAGAAGAAGTTGGCCGGCTCTGCGTACATGTTGGTGAAGTTGCAGCGGCCGCCGCCGGACATGAGGATCTTCTTGCCCGGTTTGTTGGCGTGCTCGATGAGCAGCACGCGGCGACCGCGTGCGGCGGCATTGAAAGCACACATCAGGCCAGCGGCCCCCGCACCGATGATCACCACGTCGGCCGTCATGGAGGCGGATTCGGTCACGCGAGCAGGCGGTCGAGGGCAGCCTGCGCCACGTCCTCGCGACGAAGGTTCCCGTGGCCCGCGGCGAAGGGGTGCGCGCCGACCCAGAGCGCGGCGACCAGCAGTGCACGCGCCTCCGCGTCGACCGCGTCATCGGTGATCTGGCGAAACTGCGAGCGCAGGTAATCCATGCGCCGGTCGTCGACGCGAGCCAGGCGGACGGCGACCGCGCGGTCGCCGCGAGCCCAGTCGCGGACGGCCAGGTCCACGCGCAGCCAGTCCGAGTTCGACGCGGCCATGTCGAACAGACGCGTGAGGCGCGCCCGGGCGTCACCGGTGTCGTCGAGCAGCACGATCACCTCTTCGACAAGCGCCTGCTCCCAGGCGTCGAGCAGCGCTTCGAGCAGCGCGTCGCGGTTCTCGAAGTGTCCGTAGAAGCCGCCCTTGCTGACGCCGATGCGCTCAGCGAGCACCTCGACGCGGACTTTGTCGACCCCGCCGTCGGCGAGCGCGGTGAGTCCTTCCTGGATCCAGCGCTCGCGCGAGGTCTTGATCGGTGGTGCCATCGATTTCGGCCGGAGTGTGACGGCTCCGTATATACGGTACCGTATATATCGACATGCAGATTCCGTCCGCAGAACACCTCGCTCGCGCCTGGCGCATCCACGACCTGATCCCGGAGTTCCGCCTCGAGGATGTCTGGGCGCTGCCGACTCCGGGCGATGCGCATGAGTTTCCCGCCCTCGTGGAGGGCTTCGCGCACGCCGACCCCGCGGAGCTTCCCTCGCGGATCGCGCGATGGCTGTGGGACGTGCGCTTCAAGGTCGGCGGAGCGATGGGCTGGGACGACCCCGGGACCGGGCCCGGCGCCCGGGTCGAACGGTTGCGCGATCGACTGCCGCCGGACCTGCGTGACGGGCCCACCGGCCCTGAGTTCGTGCTGCCGTTCGAGCCGCTGTACCTGCTCGAGCGGGAGTTCGCGGGGGAGATCGCCAACAAGACGATGCACGGCGTGATGCATCTCAGCTGGGTGCGGGATGCCGACGGATCCGGCTACCACGGGGTGATGGCCGTCTACGTCAAGCCGAACGGCCGGTTCGGCGACGCCTACATGGCGGCGATCCGACCGTTCCGTCACCACATCGTCTATCCGCCGATGATGCGCCAGATCGCGTCGACCTGGCAGCGGCGCGCCGAGGCCACGCGCGCGGCCTGATGTCAGCGCATGCGGTTCCGGCTCACGGGGCGACTCTGGAGCAGGAAGGGCCACGACCTCTACGCGGTGGCGACCGATGCGGCCGGGAACCGCTCGAAGCCCAAGCGCGCGCGAGTCCGGTGAGCGGACCCGCGCCGCCCTGCCTCAGTAGCTGAAGACCGTCGCGTCGTCGCCGAGCCATTCGAGCATCGGCGTCGCTCCGCACACGCGCGCGTGGTCGACGAACGTGGACTCGTCGAGTCCACGCGACTTGATGCAGATGGGGCACACGAGCAGCTCCCCGCCTCCCGCGGCGAACTGTTCGAAGAGGCGTTCGAGCGGCGGGCAACCATCGCAGGCCTCTCCCTGGGCGTGATCGGGGACCGCGAGCCGGATTGCGTCCTTGGTCAGGAACATCGCCACGGTGTCGCCGCGTTCGAGGGCGGCGCCCGCAACCAGGAACGAGATCATCACCCGCTCCGGATCCTCCATGCCGGTCGCGAGGTTGATCAGGACCTTTTTCGCCATCCGCTGCCTTTCGTCGACGTCTTCGCCACAGCATCCCAGTCGCGCTCGCCATGTGCCAGCGGAGAGGTCGCTGACTGGCGATCGACCGGACCTCGGTGTACCTTTCGCGCACGCTGCGGGCCCCCGCAGCGCGTCGAACAAAAAAAGGACACCATGCGTTTGCTTCTTCGCGCAGTGGCAGTGCTGCTTCTGCTCATTGCCGCATTCCTCATCTACGCGGTCATAGCCGCGGTGGCCTCGGACGAGGGCGCGCGTGTCGGCGTGGCCATCGGCTACGTGATCGGAGCCATTGTCGCGGCCTTGGTCGCTCGCGCTCTGTGGAACAGGCCCGCCTCCGGCACGGGTACCGTCTGAACCCTGACACCGAATGGAGGTAGATCGCCGCGCCGGGCTCGCCCGGCGCGGCGGTGCGCGTCGCACCACAGGTGGACGCGCTGGGCGCGTGGTAGTAGGTTCGCGTCATGGTGAGGCGGGGGGTATCGCTGTGCCTGGTCGCGGGGGCGATCGGTTCCGTTCTGGGGGTCGGGGGAACTTGGGCTGCCCCGGCAGGCGCGGCCTATCGCGTCGGCGACCCGGTGATCGTGTCCGGGCCGGCCGGCCTCCCCGAGGACTGCGGGCCGACGGCGGTCGAGGCCGAGACGTTTCTTGCGGCCGAACCCGACGATCCGCGCCACCTCGTCGCGACCTGGAACACCGTCTACGAGAACCTCGACACGATCGCAATCACCGCTGTCTCGCAGGACGGTGGTGCGACGTGGCGGCGCGGCCACGTCGGTGGCACCTCGCGCTGCACCCGCGGCGATCGGGACTACATCCTCGACGGATGGACATCGATCGGCCCTGACGCGACCGCCTACTACGCCGCGCTCGCCGGCGGCGCGGGGTCCACGCCCGACCAGGCCATCCTGGGTGCCGCGTCGGCCGATGGCGGCGGTACCTGGGCCGACGCCCAGGTGCTCGACGAGAACCAGGGCGGGGCCAAGGGCGTCCTCAGCCGCACGTCCGTCACCGCGGATCCGTTCCATCCCGGCCGGGCCTTTGCGCTCTTCACCCGCTTCGTCGTCGCGCCCTTCGACGGCACCTACGTGGTGCGGACGGATGACGGGGGTCAGCACTGGGACGAACCCGTGCTCGTCGCGCAGCACCCGGGCGGTGCCGTGCCGGCGTGGGAGACGGTCGTGCTCCCCGACGGAACGCTGCTGGCGTTCTTCGCCGACGTCGGCACAGAGGGCACCCTGCAGCAACTCGCCTTCAACGCGGATTCGCCTGCCGAGGCCGTCGTAGCGCGATCGACGGACGGGGGCCGGACCTGGGGACCGCCCGTGCCGGTCGTCGCCCTGCCGAAGTACGTGCTGGCCCGCGCCGCGGCCGCCCCGGACGGCAGCGTGGCGTTCGTGTTCAACGAGGAGCGCGGTGACGCGCATGCGGTGCGCGTCACCCGGTCGACCGACGGGGGCTCGACGTGGTCGGATCCGGTCGACGTCGACGTCTTTCCGGCGAAGGGGCTCTCCATCAGGGGGATCCAGCCGAACATCGCGGTCGGCGCCGACGGCACCATCGGCGTGTCTTGGTACGACTCACGGCGGCGCGCGGAGGGCGAGGAGCGCATGCTCGTGGACCGGTGGTTCGCGGCCTCGGAGGACGGCGGACAGAACTGGTCGCGCACGCACCTGGCCGGCCCGAGCGAGATGAGCGGTGACGGCAACGGAGACGGTCCCTTCGGCGCCTACCAGGGGCTCGCGGCAACCGCGAGCGGCTTCGGCGCGCTCTACGTGCAGGGACCGGGGCAGGCCGGCGATGGGCACACCGACGTCTTCTACTCCGCGATCGCGCACCTCGGAAGCGGCGATCGCGACGACCGGTTGCGGCTGCGGGTCACGCCGCGGCGGGTGCGCGCCGGGGTACGGCGGACGTTCCGCTTCTCCGTCTCGGTGCTGCGCAACGGCCGCCGCAGCCCCGTGGCCGGCGCGTGGGTGCGCTTTGCGGGCGGGCGCGCATTGACCGGCCCGGACGGGCTGGCCGTGTTCGAGCGCCGCTTCCGTCAGCCGGGCGCGCGCCGGGCGCACGCGCGCAAGGACGGTTTCCGTGGCGCGCGAGCGCGCGTGCGCGTCAGCCCGCGCTCGCGCCCGTCACCCTGAGGCGGCGCGTTGCGAGTGCGGGGCGCTCGAGCGACTGCGGTCGTAGACCACCTTCGTGCCCGCGAGATGGTCGTGCCAGCCGCGGCGGGTGGGGGAGAGCAGGATCGCGAGGAACCCGAGGCCGGCCGGAGCGAGCGCCAGCGGCAGGGCGAACAGCCTCAGGATCGCGCACTTGAGGCCGATCTCGCGGGACCCGTCCACATCGAGGCGGATGCTCAGGAAGCGCATGCCGGGGGTCTGGCCGACGAGCGACCAGAAGCCGACGATGATGGCGCCACCGGCGAGGAAGCCGAGCACGCCGACGATTGCGATCGCCCAGAGCGGAAGGTTCTCGCCCTGGTTGAGGCCGAAGACGAGCGACGCAACCGACGCGAGCAGGCCTGAGGCCAGCGAATACAACGCGCTCAGGCCGGCGAAGTCGATGCCGGCCGCGAGGGTGCGCGTGAGCAGGCCGACCTCGTTCGTCTCGTCCTCATGGCCGCCCCGGCGCAGCACCCGGTGCACGACCTTCTCCACCGCGTCGTCGAGCGCCTCGGTCAGGACGGTCAGCCGCCGGCCGACGTCGGTGATCAGCCCGGCGCCCTGCTGAGTGATCGCGGCGCGCACCTCGGGCGCCTCGGCGATCCGCTCCACGAGCATCTGCGCCTTGCGGCTGGCGAGCAGGTCCGCCCACACCTTGTCGGCGACCTCGCTCTCGAGCGCCTTGACGATCGCGTCCGCGAGCTCGTCCTGCGCGAGCGCGCGCCCGAGCGCGTCTTGCACGGCGTTGCGCTCGATGAGCCGGACGATCGCTCGCTCCACCGCCGGCGAGCGCAGCGCTCGCACGAGCGATTCTTCGACGGCGTCCTCGACGGCCTGATCCACGCCCGTCATCGCCGCGACCCGCTCGCCGGCCCGCGCACCCGCCCCGAGCAGACGTGAGGCGGGAGTTCGGCGAGGTGGATCGTTCATCGAGGCGATGCGGCTGAGAGGACTCGAACCTCCACAGGGTTACCCCTACAGGCACCTGAAGCCTGCGCGTCTACCAATTCCGCCACAGCCGCGAGCGGACGGGGAGGATAGACGGTCCCTCTGCTATATCTTTTGGACCTGCGCCGCTATCGTCCAGGGGACTAGGACGCCGCCCTCTCACGGCGGAAACCGGGGTTCGAATCCCCGTAGCGGTACTCACAAAAGCCCTGCTGAAGGTGGGGCTTTTGTCGTTCTGGGGGATTGACTGGAGACCGCGCGACCGTGCGCGCCGGCGGACGGCCAGCTCCGGCGGCACCCGGGGGGCGTGCCGGTCAGGGCTGGCACTGATGGCGCTTGCTTATCGCCCGCCGGTCGATATACGGTCGGCCGATGCGCTTGGCGGGGGTCATCTTTACTTGTGTTCTTTTCCTGTGCGGCATCGCACGGGCGGAAGCGGCAACGGTCGTCGTGGACTTCGAGTCCATCGAGCCCGGGGCACTGAACGCAGACAGCGCTGCGGCGCAGGGCGTGCGTTTCGGGGAGTGGTACGAGAACCGTGCCGTCGGTCCGCGCTGGGCCGTGCGCAATGCGACCGCCGGAGCGCAGGCGGCCTCGGGGACGCGACTGGCCATCGACGACTTCCGCAACGGCGGCGGCGAGTTCCAGTGCAGCCGGACGCCCGACGAGCCGAAGGCGCCGGCGATCTTCGGGCGCCTCACCTCGCTCGCCTCGGGCGTGTCGGTGAAGATCGGGACGGCCAACGGCGGGCTCAACGAGGGGGAGGCCAAGCTGATCGGCTACGACGTCAATGGCGACGCGGTCGCTTCCGCCGCGACATCGACGGTGATGTCCGGTCAGGCGGGGACCCCGCTCACCGCGACGACGGCCGGCGGCGCAGCCGCGATCGCCTACTTCGACGTTCGCTTCCCCGACGAGGTTGGAGCCACCGGCTGCCAGGACCTTCTGCTCGACGATCTCACGATCACCAAGCCTGACACGGAGGCGCCCGGCATCGCGCTGACCTACGTCGGCCCGGACCCAGACCCGAACCCGTTCCTCAAGGATCCCGCCGTCGTGGGCCTGCGACCTGGCGTGACGGAGAACGGGCAGGTCGTCGTGACCAAGTACGGCAGCGTGGGCGAGGTCAGCCTCAGCGTCGCGGCGGAGCCCGCCACGGTCGATGCGACCGTGTCAAGCGTCCCGTTGAGCGGCCGCTACCCCCTCTCGTTCACCGCAAGCCCGAAGGCTGCGAACGAGCGGCTCGAGGTGGTCGTGCGCGGCACTGCTCCGGCCAACCGGCAGCTCGCGACCGCCGAGCTGAGGATCCCCGTGCGCACGGCTCGCGACTGGATGCTCGACGCGCCGCAGCACACCGTCGTTCCCGGCGGCTGCGCGACGCAGGTCCCGATCGGGCTCGTGAAGCCCAACACCATCGATTTCCCCGGCCCGGGCGACGACGGGCTGCTCTCGGTCACCGCCCCCGGCCGGCCGCCGGTGACCGCGACCGCGAGCGCCGGCTCCATCGCCAGGACGGACACGGGATTCACCCTCACGACTCCCGTCCTCAGCGGCCCCATGAAGGTGACGGTCACCGCCCAGGACGGCTCGGCGGATCCCGACACGAAGGAGCTCTCGCTCTACGCCTCTTATCCGCGCATCACCGGAGTTCTGGAGGGCGCGGGAGGAGGCCGGACGCCGCAGCTCTTGTCGCAGGGAACCCTGGTGCAGCTCACGGGCGAGGGCTTCTGTCCCGGCATCGAAATCGTCTTCGGAGCGGGGGAGCCCTCCCCGGCGCTGGTCGCGCCCGACGGGAAGAGCCTCCTCGTGAGGGTGCCCCGGCTGGCCACCACGGGTCCCATCACGATCGCCGGAACTGAAGTCCGCTGGGAGACCGCGCCCGGCGAGGCGGGCACTTACGTGGTGGACTCGTTCCGCAACACGCAGGCCTACCCGTTCGAGAACCCCTCACTCGACGACCTGGAGTTCGCGGACACGGTCCGGCTGTTCGGGTACGACGCCACGCATTACGACTCCTTCGACACGGCCGGCGAGGTCGCGTGCGAGGTCTTCACGCTGGGCTTCGGCGACTGCGACGTGGAGGTGGCGCCGGCGACCTGGGAGGCGCTGGTGCACCACTCCATCGCGGACACCGCCCTCTCGGGCGGTCCGACGGACGCGCACTGCTTCGGGCTGGCCGTAACGAGCCAGCAGTTCCTGCGCGGCAAGTCGCGGCTCTTCGACTATGTCCCCAACGCCACGAAGGTCTTCGACCTCAAGGGGCCGGGGACCTTCCACAGCAAGCTGCGCAGCTACGTGCGCGCCCAGCACGGCGGGCAGCTCTCGGCGGAGTTCATCAACACCTTCCTCGGCTACTTCCTGAACTTCGAGCTCAACACGACGGAGGAGGTGGCCGCGAAGCTCACGACGATGATGAAGAAGGGGATCCAGCCGACGATCGCCATGAATCAGGGCGGCGGAGGGCACGTCGTCGTCGCCTACGACATCGAGAAGGCGTCGGGGGGCTCCTACTTCGTCGACGTCTGGGACAGCAACATCCCGTATGAGGGCGAGGAGGGGGACGCCTCCCTCCACGAGGAACGCGTCCACAGCAGCCGCATCTTCCTGCAGGGCAACAACAACCGCTGGAGCTACGCCCCGCTCAAGTACGGGCCGGGCGAGTACGACGGCATCAACCACCGGCTGATGATCTTCGACGGCGGCTCGCTCAAGAAGGAGCCGACCCTGCCCACCTCGTTCGGTGGCATCTACCACGTCGTGTTCGGCGCGTCGGCGAAGACCGAGAGCGCGAAGGGCCGGCAGTCCGTGCGCTATTCGCTGCTCGACGCCGCGCCGACCTCCGGAGAGATCTTCACGGCGGCCAAGGCACCGCTGACGCGCGTCATCACTCCGGGACGCTCCGGCAAGGGCTATCTGAGCTACACCGCCGGCGGCGGCATGTCCGCCGCGCTCAAAGCGACGAACGGGTCGCCGAAGCAGACCGACACGCTCACCATGCAGCCGCGCGACGCATCTGTACGCCTCGCCACCGAATCCAAGCAGCGGTCCTTCGAGCTGGCGCTGTCGGCCAACAAGGGCACCGACCGCGGCCTCCTCCTCAGGGGAAGCATCGGTAGCGGCGCGATCAGCGTCGATCTCGAAGGCAGCGCGGCGGTCATCAGGGCGACCGGCCCGGCGAAGCTGACGCCGGTGCTGACCGGTCAGACAAAGGCCGGCACGGCGATCCACCGCGTCGATCCGATCAAGCTCAAGCAGGGCGCGACCCTCGAGATCGAGCCGAAGGGGTGGTCGAAGGTGCTCGGAGCGCTGAAGGTCCGCGTGCGCGGGGCCGGACCGAACCTCACCAGGACCGAGCCCGCGCTGCGTTGATGTGATTGCAGCCGCGGCGGCGACGGGCCCGGCTACCTCGCCCAGAACGCCGCGTACCTGACGTTGCCTCCCTGCTCGTAGCCCGTCACGGCCTGGGTCAGGAAGCCGTCGCCAGTGTTGTCGTCGTATGCGTTCTGGTACCCGACCGCCGACATTCCGTGCTGGGCCCGCACCTTCGCCGGAGGGGACTTCCACCAGATCGCCGTGAAGCGCGGCGACCCGTCGTGCGTGTACGCGTTCAGGTAGACGAGGTGCCGCCCGGCCGCCTTGTTGGCGTTGTACTTCGACTGGTACTCCGACGGGGTGAGGAAGGAGCGCGCCTCCCACGAACCGACAGCCTGCTTGAGATAGATGGCGGTGATCCTGCGGGTGCCGCCGACGGTGACCGAACTGAGGACGCTGGGCCGGTAGCCCTTCGCGGTCAGGTCCTCGAGCCGGTCCTGATGCTCGGTCGCGCTCAGGCCGTGGTAGGCGGCGAGCTTGGGTCCCGAGCGCTTCTCCCAGATCGCTCCGTAGCGGACCGCGCCACCGACGACGTAGCTGTCGACATGCACGAGGCGGTACCCCTGAGCCTTGTAGTCGTCGTAGAAGTCCTGGTACTGGGTGCCCGTCATCCGCCGCTTCGAAGCCCATGCGCGTGAGGGACTGTTGTTGCGGAAGACGAGGTTGAACTCGAGGTCGCCGTCGTCGGTGTAGCCGTCGAGCCAGACGAGGCGGTACTCGCAGTCGCGCGCCTGTTCCCAGAGCTTCTGATAGCTCGCTTCGGGAACACCGTGCAGCGCATATTCGGTGCCGCCGGGAGTGATGTCGCCGACGACGTAGTCGGTGTTCTTGACGAACTGCTGGCCAGGGATGCCGCAGATCCGCGGGATGCGATTCTCGTTCGAGCCGCCGCGGAGGAACCCCTGGCTGTCGATCGGGTCCGCCGGGTTCGCGGGCACGCCGACCTCGAAGTGCAGGTGATTGCCGCTCGCACAGCCGACGTCGTTCTCGTAGCCGAGGAACTCGCCCGCGTCGACCTGGTCACCGACGTCCAGTCCCGCCTCCTCCGTCGTGGAGAACTGCTCCATGTGGCTGTACTTCGTCCACTCGCCGTTGGCGTGCTGGATCCAGACGTAGTTGTTGTTGCAGGGGTCCTGTCCGGGGCGCGCCTCGCTGAAGGAATCCTGGATGTACCGGATCGTCCCAGGGGCGGCCGCCACGATCTCGTACGTGCCGGTGCCCTCGCGCCCGGACATGTCGATCCGGTTCGGCGGGCTGTGACTCGCGTGGTCGTTGGTGACGTGCACCTTCGTCCCGGGCTCGTAGGGGATCACGTACAGACCGGTGGAGCGATCGACGGCGCCGGCGGGCGCGGCGACGAGCAGCGTCGATGCGATGCTCGTCAGCAGAACGAACCGAGTTCCCCTGGACACGAAGCGACCCTACAGATTTTCGGTGCTCCCGAAGGGCCTTTTCGGAAAGGGTGTTCTGTCAGCCGATCCGTTGCGTGAGCTCGACGACAACACCCGCCGGCCCGCGGACGTAACAGAGCAGGTAGATGTCCTCGTAGTTGACGAGCTCGCCCACGAGTTCGGCGCCGTGATTGCGAAGGCCGGCCAGCGTCGTCCGGATGTCGTCGACCGCGAACGTCACGTGGCAGGCGCCCGGCACGTTGACCGGCGCAGGCTGGCTGCGGTCCGCAGATTGCGGTGCGCGGTACCGGACGAGTTCGAGGACGCGGGTGCCGTCGGGGGCCTGCATCATCGCGATGTCCGTGCGCACCCCCTCGAGGGCGACCAGGCGGTCGACCGTGGGGCCGTCGAGCGAAGCGGTGCCCTGCGTTTGCAAGCCGAGCTCGGTGAAGAACGCGATCGCGGCGTCGAGATCCTCGACCACCAAGCCGACGTGGTCCATCCGTTGGACAGCCATCTGGTCGATGGTACGGACAGCGTGCGCAGGTGACAGGACCGCGACGTGCGGGGCACGGGAAGCGCACCCGAGGCCTAACGTCGACGCCCCGTGCCGTTCAGTGTTCAGCTCGGCCTCCTGCTGGCCCTCGCGTGCTCCGTCGTGGCCAGCATCGGCTTTCTCTTCAAGCAGAAGGGCGCGGTGGATGCCCCGGCCGTGGAGTGGCGGCGGCCGTGGGCTTCGACCGTCGCGCTGTTCTCGAACAAGTGGTGGACGCTGGGCATCCTGGTGGCGATGGGTGCCTGGGTGCTGCACGTCGCGGCCCTCGCGCTCGCGCCGATCAGCCTCGTGCAGAGCGTGATCGCCGGCGGGCTGGCGCTGCTGACGGTCATCGCCGACCGCGTCTTCGGCCTCGAGGTCTCCCGCCGGGAGTGGATCGGCGTCGCGCTGACCGCGGTCGGTCTCGCGCTGCTCGCCGCGACCCTGGGGGACACGGGCAACAGCGCGCACGGCGAATGGGAGGTGGGCTCGCTCACCCTCTACTGCGGCGTGCTGACGATCGCGAGCCTGATCGCGGTCTTCGCGGTCCGCGGCGACCCGGCCCACGCCGGCCCGGTCATCGGGCTCGGGGCCGGGCTGATGTGGGGTGCCAGCGACGTCTCGATCAAGGCGCTGAGCGGCCGGCTGGACGATCTCGGGCCGCTGGTGCTGCTGCATCCGCTCGCGCTCGTGATCCTCGTGCTCAGCCTCGCGGGGCTGGTGGTGTCGGCGCGGTCGCTGCAGCTCGGCCCGGCGGTCGCGGTGATCGCCATCACCAGCGCCGCGGCCAACGTCGTCACGATCGCTGCCGGCCCGATCGTCTTCGGGGAGCCGATGCCCGACTCCGGGCACGAGGTCGTGCTCCGGATCGTGGCCTTCTCGCTGGTCTGCCTCGCCGCCGGCCTCACGCCCGGGCCGTCGGAGCCCGAGCCCAAGGCACGCCCCGCCTAAAGCGCGTCCGCAGAAGCGGCGCGTGTCGCGAGGGCGTCGATATATGACCACCACGACACACGCGGCGGGGTGGGGCGCGCCCGCAGACGCGGCGCGTGTCGCGAGGGCGTCGATATATGACCACCGCAACACACGCGGTGGGGTGGGACGCGCGTGAGGTGCGGCTCGCGAGTCGCGTGGAGCGGCAGCTAGATCGCGGCGAGCGCGGCGACGAGCCGCTCGGTCGCCGGGCGGTCGCGCAGGGTGACCCGGACGTGGTCGTCGTCGCCCCAGGTCGCTCCCGGCTCGACGCTGATGCGCTGGCCGGCCAGGCCGTGGACGAGCTGCGCGGCGGTCATGTTCTCGCCCCGCAGCCAGACGATGTGCGCCTCGGAGGCGCCGAAGGAGAACGGCGTGTCCGCGAGCGCGGTGCGCAGCCGGTCGCGCTCGGCGGCGGCGGTGATCTGCCGCACCCGCAGCCGGGCGGCGGCGCGGTCGGCGTCCTCGAGGGCGGCGACGACGGCCGCCTGCGCCGGTGAGGCCACGCCCTGGCCGGGGGTGAGCGCGCTCATGAGCTCGGTGTCGGCCGACGAGCCCAGCACGTAGCCGACGCGCAGGCCTGCCATCGCCCAGCCCTTGGAGAACGAGCGCAGCACGACGAGGTTCGGCAGCTCGTCGAGCAGGGGAGCCACCGAGGCGCCCGGCGGCGCGAGCTCGACGAGCGCTTCGTCGACGAGCACGGAGACCTCCGGAGGCAGGCTCTCGGCGAAGGTGCGCAGCGCGCCGCGGTCGACGAGCGTCCCCGTGGGGTCGTTGGGCGAGCAGAGGACGACGGAACGGGTCTCCTCGGTCAGCGCGGCGGTCAGGGCCGCGAAGTCCGGCCCGCCGTCGGCGGCAAGCGGGACCGCGACCGGGCGGGCGCCGGCGCGGCCGGCCAGCGCCGGGAGCGGCGCCCACGAGGGCCACGGCAGGATCACGTCACCGCCCGCCGCGAGCTCGCGCAGGGCGGCCTGCAGCAGCTGGCCCGCGCCGTGGCCGAGGGCGACCCGCTCCTCCGGTACCCCGTGATGCGCGGCGATCGCCCGGACCGCCGGACCCACTCCCGTCTCCGGGTAGTGGTTGATCGAGCGCCGCAGCGCGAACGTCGCCGCGTTGACGATCTCCGGATCGGGCGGCAGATGCCAGGCGGTCGAGGCGAGGTCGAGGTCGTCGATGCGCGAGAGCTCGAGCGAGCGCTCCTCGATCCGCCGCGCGCGCAGCCGCGATGCGGACTCCTCCGGTGACAGGGCCTCGAACTGCCGGTAGTAGTCCAGCAGCCGGCGGCGCGGGCTCACGACTGACCGGGCACGAGCCCTGAGCCGGGGCCCGCGATGATCAGCAGCCAGAAGATGAAGGCGCCGCCGAAGATGACCGACGTCCACATGAAGATGCGCCCGAGGACGCCCTCCTTCTGGTCGTGGCCCGCGGCTCGGCGCAGCACGCGCCACAGCCCGTCCATGCGCACGGTCAGCCAGAGCGTCGCCATCACGGTCGCGAGCAGGCCCATGAAGGCCACGGTGATCCCGAGAAAGAGGCTGTCGATCTGGTAGCTGACCTGCGAGCCCACCCACAGCCAGCCGATCGGCTGCGGGCCCCAGCAGGAGCAGACGATGACGATCTCCGCGAGCAGCACGAGGTTGGCGAGCAGGCCGTCGATGCGCTGGCGACGGCCCTCGCCGCGCTGCGGCGTGTCCCGGTAGCGCAGCGGCGCGCTGCCCGGCCGCCGGCCGATGAAGAGCCCGCCCGTGTCGCTCGGGTCGTTGCGCGGCACGGCTAACCGAGCGCCGATCGCCGGACGACAGGCATCGTGGAGGCCATGATGGCGACGGTAGCGCGCCTTTAGGCGGCGCGGGTAGCGTCGCGCGGGTGACCGTCAAGACGACATGGGCTCTCGCCGGGGCCTTCGCCTGCGCGCTGATCGCCGTGGTCACCTGGGCGGTCGCGTTCCGGACCGGGGTCGGCCACACCGCCGACGCGCGCGTGCTCGGGGACCTGACGACCCTGCAGCAGACGCGGGCCGCTCCGCTCGCGCAGCGCCTGGGCGTCTTCGCCAACCCCGGCCCGTACGCGATGCTCTCGCTGGCCCTCGTGCTCATCGCGTTCGCCCTCCGCGGCGCGCTGGTCGCCGCGGTCGCCGGCGCGGTGCTCGTCATCCCCAACCTGGTGACGCAGGTGCTCAAGCGCGAGCTGGCCGAGCCGCGCAGCGCTTCCGTCGTGGTGGACGCAGTGTCCTGGCCGAGCGGTCACTCGACCGCCGCGATGGCGCTCGCGCTCGCGGCGGTGCTCGTCGCCCGGGGCGCGTGGCGCCCGACGGTGGCGGTGGTCGGAGGCCTCTTCGCCGTCGGGATGGCCGGGTCGGTCGTCCTGCTCGGCTGGCACTTCCCGAGCGACGCGATCGGCGGCTTCGCCGTGGCCGGAGCGGGCGCCTGCCTGGGCGCGGCGGTGCTCAGCCTCCGGGCTGCCACAACGGCTCCTCAGAGCCGTTGGCACCGCGCGACAGGATGAAGAAGAGGTCCGAGAGCCGGTTGAGGTAGCGCACGGTCTCGGGGTTGATCGCGTCCCCGCACGCGATCGCCCGGCGCTCGGCGCGGCGGCAGACGGTGCGGCAGACGTGCAGGTGCGCGCCGGCGAGCGTGCCGCCCGGCAGCACGAAGGACTTCAGCGGCTCGAGCTCGTCGTTGACCTCGTCGCAGCGCTCCTCGAGCCAGGCCGTCTGGTCGGGGCGCAGGCGCAGGCGCTCGCCGGCCTTGGTCGGCTCGGCGTCGAGCGGTACGGAGAGATCGGCACCGACGTCGAAGAGATCGTTCTGGATCCGCGCGAGCCAGTCCCGGTAGTCCGCGGGAAGGTCGCCGGCGGCCAGCGCGAGCCCGATCTGCGCGTTGAGCTCGTCGACCGTTCCGTACGCCTCGATGCGCGCATCGGTCTTGAGGACCCGGCTCATGTCGCCCAGGTGCGTCTCGCCGCTGTCGCCGAGGCGCGTGTAGATGCGGGTCAGGTTGACGGTCACGTGCTCGTGCGGACGGTAACATCACCGCCGTACAAGGTCGGTGGACAGGGAAGCTGGTGAGAATCCAGCGCGGACCCGCCACTGTGACCGGGAGACAGCCTGCCGCAGCAAGCCACTGGGAGCCCTCGAGGACCCGGGAAGGCGCGGGGGGTGAGCCCGGGAGTCAGGAGACCTCCCTCCGACCGCCAAGCCTGCAAGACCCTCGTGGAAAGGGGTGGCTCTCTCATGAAGCACCACATCCGGACCGGCATCGCCGGCCTCCTCATTGCCGCCGTGGCGGCTCCGGCCGCGTTCGCCGCCGACGTCACCGTGCGTGCCGAAGGCTTCTTCGGCACCGTGCTGCCGCAGACGACCGTGTCCAACACCGGGCCGAACGCCCTCAGGAACGGCAAGTCCTGTCCGACGCCCGCCGACACCGGCCGCAGCGCCGCCGGGGCCCTCGAGCGGGCGACCGCCGGCAACTGGGACGGTGGCTCGTTCAGCTTCGGGCTGACGGTCGAGCGGATCGGCGTCGCCGACCTCGGCTCCTTCCCGGCCGCGACGACCTACTGGAACTTCGACGTCAACAACGTCTCGCAGCAGGTGGGCATCTGCGACGTCGCGCCGGCCGCGGGCGATGAGCTGCTCTTCTACGAGGCGTGTGCCTCCCAGGGTGAGACGGACTGCTTCACCGGCAAGCCACTCGGCCTCACGGCTCCGGCCACGGCGACCGCGGGCGAGCCGTTCACCGTCACCGTGGTCGAGTTCGACGACTTCGCCAGCACGCCCAAGTCGGCTCCGGCCGGCGGCGCGACGGTCACGGCCGGAGACGCCTCCGCGACGACCGACGCGAACGGGCGCGCCACGCTGACGGTCGGCACGAGCGGCAAGGTCACGGTCGTGGCCGCCAAGGCGCGCCAGGTGCGCGACTCCGCCGTCGTCGACGTCAAGCCCGTCGTCTACGAGGTCCCGACACCCACGCCCACGCCCACGCCCACCGCCGCGCCCGACACCGTCGCGCCCGTCTCGCGGATCAAGCGCATCGCCGACGGTCGCAAGTACAAGCGCTCAGACGGGCCCCGCGAGCTGCGCGTCCGCGTCGAGGAGGCCGGTGACCTGCGTGCGGTCAAGTTCTCGCTCACCCGCCGGGCGAAGGGCCGCTGCACCGGGTTCAAGGCTCGTTCGGAGCGCTTCGAGAAGATCTCCTGCGGGAGCCGCCCGCGGTTCCTCGCGGGCAAGGACAAGCACCTCTCCTACCTGCTGCCGTCGCGGCTGGGCACCGGCCGCTACGTCCTGATCGCGGTCGCGATCGACAGCGCGGGCAACCGCGACGCGATCGAGCGCGGTCGCAACAAGGTGGTGTTCCGGGTCCGATGAGGTCCCTCGCCGTCCTGCTCCTGATGCTGGGCCTCGCCGCGCCCGCGTCTGCGGCCGACCTGATGGTGGTCGGTCGCACCGGCACGGTGCTGTCGCCGCGCGCGGCCTCGCTCAAGGGCGCGGGCGTGAGGGTCGACGGGCACCGGTGCCGCGTCGCGGGCCGGACGGCGCTTGCCGCGCTGGCCCGCACGCGGCTCAAGCTCGGGCTCCGGGATTACGGGGCGTGCAGCCGGCGGCCCTCCGACGCCACCGGCCTGTACGTGCGCAAGGTCGCCGGGCAGGCCGAGCGCGGGGCCGACGGCTGGGTCTACAAGCTCGGCAACAGCGCGCCGAGCATCGGCGCGGCGGACGTCTCGGGGCGCTTCGGCAAGCGGACGCGGGTGCTGTGGTTCTGGTGTCGCAACGGACCGACGGGCTGCCAGCGGACGCTGACCGCCGCTCCCGCCCAGCGCGCCGTCGCCAGAGGCCAGACCCTGCGGGTCCGCGTCCGTGCCTTCGACGACCTCGGTCGCGCTGTGGCCGGGGCCGGAGCGACGGTCACCATGGGCTCGGCGAGCGCCGTGGCCAACCGGCGCGGGGTCGCGCAGATCACCGTGCCCGGCACCCGCGGGCGCGTGGACGTGGTGGCGACCCATTCCGGGCGCGTGCGCTCGTTCCCGGTGCAGGTGCGCGTTCGATGAAGCGGCTGCTGGCACTCGCCGTCGCGGCGTCCGTCGTCGCGGGCTGTGGGCCGGGCTCCGACAGCGGGGGCCGGGGCGCCGAACGACGTCGGCGTCCTGATCACCCGTGACTTCGGCAACGTCGAGTTGCGCGACAGCGAGATCAGCGAGGTGCCCGCGGGTGAGACCGTGATGCGGCTGCTCGAACGCCGCTACGACGTCGAGACGCGCTACGGCGGCGGGTTCGTGCAAGCGCTGGAAGGCCTGAGCGCAGGTCGCAGCGACACGGGCCGGCCCGTCGACTGGTTCTTCTACGTCAACGGGATCGAATCCGGGGAGGGCGCGGCGTCACGGGCCATCGAGGCCGGCGACCAGGTGTGGTGGGACCGGCACGACTGGGGCAGCGCCCAGCGCGTCCCCGCCGTGGTCGGTTCCTGGCCGGAGCCGTTCCGGCGCGGCGAGGGCGGCAAGCGCCTCCCGCTGACGATCGTCTGCGCCGGTGAGGAGCGCTCGTGCGACGAGGTCCAGACCCGGCTCGCCGACGAAGGCATCCAGGACGTCGCCCAATCGAGCGTCGGCACCAACACGGGCGCCAAGGTGCTGCGCATCCTCGTCGGTCCCTGGGAGGCGATCCGCGCCGATCCCGCCGCGCAGCAGCTCGAGGAGGGACCGTCGGTCTCCGGCGTCTTCGCGCGCCCGTCGGCGGAGGGCTTCGATCTGCTCGACGAGACGGGTGAGACCGTGCAGAGCTACGACAACGCCGTCGGGCTCGTGGCGGCGACGCGGTTCGGCGAGCAGCAGCCGACCTGGGTGGTCACCGGCACCGACGACACCGGGGTCGCGGCCGCGGCGGCAGCCCTGCGTGCCGATGCCCTCGCCGGCCACTTCGCGGTGGCGCTCGTGGAAGGTCGCGGTAAGCCGCTCCCCGTCCCGGTCTCGACCCCTCAGGACGCCGTCGCGACGCAGACCCCGGGCACCCCGTGAGCTACCGGCGCCGGCGCAGCCCGCTGCACGCGGCACGCGCTGTCGCCGGGGCCCTGTGGTGTCTCGCGCTCGTGACCGTCGCGCTGTCGGCCGCCCACCCGGTCGTGGTCGGTGCGGTGATCGCCGTGGCCGTCGCGGCTGCCTTCGCCGCCGGCGTGGGCCGGCAGGTGCTCGTAGGGGTGGCCTTCGGCGTCCCGTTCGGCGTGCTGATCGTGGCGATGAACGCGCTGACCTCGCGGGCCGGGCTGACGGTGATCTGGCACTTCGGAGGCGGCTGGGACGTGACGCTGGAGGCCGTCGTGCAGGGTGGCGTCTATGCGCTGCTGGCGATCGGGCTGTTCGCGGTCGCCCGCCTGTATTCCGCGGCCGTCGATCCCGACGATCTGCTGCGGGCGTTTCGCCGGTTGTCCTTTTCGAGTGCGCTGACGGCGGCGCTCGCCACGCGCATGGTCCCCGTGCTCGCGCGCGACGCGCGGCGGCTCACCGACGCGGGCCGCTGCCGGGCGGGGGAAGGACCGTCGCGGATGGCCGTCGTGCGGGCCGTGGCGGCCGGCTCGATGGACCGGGCGATCGACGTCGCCGCGACGCTCGAGGTGCGCGGCTACGGCACCGGGCGGCGGGCGCCGTCGCTGCGCCGGCCCTGGTCGCGCCACGACCTCGCCTTCACCAGCTCGGCGATCGGGCTGTTCGTGCTGGCCTTCCTGGTCGACCGGTTCGCTCCGTTCGCGGCCTACCCCGAGGTCGCCGCGGGGCTCGGCGCGGGCGAACTCGTCGCCGCGGCGCTCATCGCGGCGGTAGCGCTGGCACCCTTCGCGGACCGGAGGGGGCTGTGATCCTCGCGCTCGACCGCGTCACCTACACCTACGCCGGCCGCCCGGCGCCGGCGCTGCGCGACGTGTCGCTCGAGATCGAGCCGGGGGAGTTCGTCGTGCTCGCGGGCGGCACGGGCTCAGGGAAGTCGACCCTGCTGCGCGCCGCCTCGGGGCTCGTGCCGCACTTCCACGGCGGCGAGTTCGCCGGCCGCTGCGTCGTCGGCGGGCTCGACACGCGCGAACACGGGCCGGCCGATCTCGCCCGGATCGCGGGGACGCTGTTCCAGGAGCCCGAGACCCAGGTGGTGCTCGGCACGGTGCGCGCGGAGCTGGCCTTCCCGCTCGAGAACGCCGGGTTCGGCCCGGCGGCGGTCGCGCGCGGGGTCGAGGAGGCCGCCCTCGCCCTCGGCATCGCCGAACTGCTCGACCGGCCCACGGGCGAGCTCAGCGGCGGCGAGCTGCAGCGCGTGGCGCTCGGCGCGGCGCTCGCGACCCGCCCGCAGCTCGTCCTGCTCGACGAGCCCACCTCTCAGCTCGACCCGGTCGCCGGCGACGAGCTGCTCGGCGTCCTGCGCCGCCTCAACGAGGAGTGGGGGACGGCCGTCGTTCTCGCCGAGCACCGCCTCGAACGGTGCCTGTCGGCCGCCGACCGCGTGGTGGCCCTACGCGACGGCACCGTGACGTGCGACGCCGCGCCGCAGGCCTTCCTCGACTGGGCCGCGCGCGACGCCCCCGACCTCATGACGCCCGGCGCGCGCCTGTTCTCCCTCGCCGGTCTGCGTCCGCTGCCCGTGTCGGTCAAGGCGGCCTGCGCCACGCTGCGAGCCTCCGGCCTGCCTCGCACGGCGCCCGAGGTGGTTCCGTCCCCGGAACCGCCGCCGAAGCGCCGCCGCCGCCACCGCGTTCGAGGCGCGCTCGAGGTCGAGCGGGTCTGGCTCGAGCCACGCGGGGCGCCGGCGCGGCTGCGCGGCGTGTCGCTGTCGGTCGGCGCGGGGGAGGTCGTCGCCCTGCTCGGACGCAACGGGGCCGGGAAGTCGACCCTGCTGCGCATCGCGGCGGGCCTGCAGAAGCCCTCGCGAGGCAAGGTGCGCGCCGACGGCCGCGTCGCGCTGCTGCTGCAGACGCCCGGCGACTACTTCCTGCACGACCGCGTCGCCGACGATGTGACCGGAGCGCCCGCGGCCCTGGCCGAGCGTCACCCGCGCGACCTGTCGGGCGGGGAGCGCCAGGGGCTCGCGCTCGACGCGGTGCTCGCCGGCGAGCAGCCCGCGGTGCTGCTGCTCGACGAGCCGACCCGGGGCCTCGACCACGCTCGCAAGGCGGCGCTCGCGGACCGTCTGCGGCGGCTCAGCGCACAGGGGGTCGGGATCGTGCTCGCGACCCACGACGCCGAGCTCGCGGTGGCGGTGGCGAGCCGGACGGTGCTGCTCGGAAAGGGCGACGTGGTCGCGAACGCGCCGACGGCCGAGGTGCTCGGCGGCGGCTGGTACTTCGCGACGCAGACCGCGCGGATCCTCGGCGGCTGCGCGCTGACGCCCGAGGACGGCGCCGCCCTGCTGCGGGCGCCGGCGGAGGTGTTCGCGTGAACGCGACCTTTGCGTCGGTCGTGGTGCTGAGCGTCGCGCTGCTGGCCGGCTTCGTGTGGTGGGAGCGCACCAACCCGCCGTCGCGGCTGCTGGCGCTGGTGGCGACGCTCGCCGCGCTGGCCGCGATCGGGCGGATCGCCTTCGCGCCGATCCCCAACGTCAAGCCGACCACCGACATCGTGCTCTTCGCCGGCTTCGCGCTCGGGGCGGCGCCGGGCTTCGCGGTGGGGGCGGTGGCCGCGCTGAGCTCGAACTTCTTCTTCGGGCAGGGACCCTGGACGCCGTGGCAGATGGCCGGGTGGGGCCTGGTCGGGCTGCTCGGTGCCGGCCTGGCCCGGGTGGCCCCGCGGGCGGGCCGGGTGCAGCTCGCGCTCGCCTGCGCGTTCGCCGGGCTGCTCTACGGCGAGCTGCTCAACGCGTCGCTGTGGGTGAACTACTCCGATCACTCGGTGGCGGCGCTGCTTGCTTATATGGGGCGCGGTGTGCCCTTCGACGCCGCGCACGTGATCGGCAACGTTGCCTTCTGCCTGGCCTTCGGACCGGCCTTCGTCGCTGCCCTGAGCCGCTTCCAGACGCGGATGAGCGTCCGCTGGGTCCCGGTCGCCGCGGTCTGGCTGATCGCCCTCTCGGCGGTGCCGCTCGCGGTTGCCGGGACCAAGCCGGCCGCGTATCTGGCCGGTGCCCAGAACTCCGACGGCGGGTTCGGCGGCGCGCCCGGCCAGGGGTCGAGCGACCTCTACACGGGCTGGGCGGCGCTCGCGCTCGAGGCGGCGGGCCGGCATCCGGGCGAGGTGCGCAGGCCCGGCGGCACCTCGCTGCTGGATTACCTGCGCTCCCACACCGGGGATCTGGACGACCTCGGCGCCGTGACCCGCACCCTGCTCGTGCTCGGGCCCGCCGGCGTCGACGCCACCCGCTTCGGCGGGCAGAACCTCGTCGCCGCCGTGACCGCCAAACAGGCCGCCGACGGCTCCTTCGAGGGGCGTGTCAACACGACGGCCTTCGCCATCCTCGGTCTGAAGTCCGTGCGCCGGCCGTCCGGCGTGGGCCGGGCCAAGCGCTGGCTCAAGCGCCAGCAGAATCCCGATGGCGGCTTCAACTTCGCTGGGAAGGGCGGTGCGTCGGGGATCGACGACACGAGCGCGCCCCTGCAGGCGCTCGCCGCCACCGGCGCGCGCCGCAGCAAGGTCGTCCGCCGCGCCGTGAGCTTCCTGGCGCGCCAGCAGAACCGCGACGGCGGGTTCCCGCTCAGCCCCGGCGGCGCGTCGAACGCGCAATCAACCGCCTGGGCCGTGCAGGGGCTCGTCGCCGCCGGCCGCAACCCCGGCAAGGTGCGCCGCAAGGGCTCGCGGAGCCCGCTCGCGTACCTGCGCTCGCTCACCGGTCCCGACGGAGCGGTGCGCTATTCGCGGACGAGCACGCAGACCCCGGTCTGGGTGACCGCCCAGGCGCTCGCCGCGCTCGCCCGGCGGCCGTTCCCGCTCCCCGCGGTTGCGCGTGCCGCCGTGGCACCGAAGCCGACCCCGGCGCCCGTCAAGACACCCCGGCCGACCGCCGAACCAGCTGCCGAGACGCCTGTCAAACCGCGGCGGACAGCGGTTGCGGTCCTCCCGGAACCGACCGCCGCCGAAGCCCGGAACGTCGGGCGAATGGCCCGCCTCGCCGGTGCCGTGACGGCAGTCCTGATCTGATCCGGTACGGTTCCGCGCCGCAATGAGGATCGGTATTCCGAAGGAAACGGCTACAGGCGAACGGCGGGTGGCCATGGTCCCCGACGTCGCCAGGCGGCTGACCGGCGCTGGCCACGAAGTGATCGTGGAGGCGGGCGCCGGGGAACAGGCCGCCATCCCCGATGCCGCACTGAGCGACGCGGGTGCGACGATCGGCGACCCCTGGTCGGCTGACGTCGTCGCCAAGGTCGCGCCGCCCAGCGAGGCGGAGATCGCCAAGCTCGGCGCCGACACCGTGCTCGTCGGCTTCCTGACGCCGCTGAACGCCGGGAGCCCGGCGAAGGCGCTCGCCCAGGCCCGCACGACCAGCTTCGCCATGGAGGCCGTGCCGCGCATCTCGCGGGCACAGTCGATGGACGCGCTCTCGAGCCAGTCGACGGTCGGTGGCTACCTCGCGGTGCTGATCGCCGCGCAGGAGATGCCCCGCTTCTTCCCGATGCTCATGACCGCGGCGGGCACGATCCCGCCCGCGCAGGTGCTCGTGCTCGGCGCCGGCGTCGCCGGCCTGCAGGCCATCGCCACGAGCCGCCGGCTCGGTGCCGTCGTGACCGCGTTCGACGTCCGCTCG
Source organism: uncultured Solirubrobacteraceae bacterium (assembly GCA_963781415.1). Classification (GTDB taxonomy): domain Bacteria; phylum Actinomycetota; class Thermoleophilia; order Solirubrobacterales; family Solirubrobacteraceae; genus DATLGB01. The sequence goes on along the minus strand of CAWAFT010000002.1, from coordinate 305,932 downwards.
GCCGTCAAGGAGCAGATCAACTCGCTCGGCGCGAAGTTCTTCGAGGTCGAGGGCATCGGTGACGCGGAGGGCGAGGGCGGATACGCCCGCGAGCTCACGCCCGAGGAGCAGGCCAAGCAGCGCGAGGCGCTGACCGTGCAGATGCACAAGTCCGACGTGATCATCACCACGGCGCTGATCCCGGGCCGCCCCGCGCCCAAGCTCGTCTCCCGCGAAGCGGTCGAGGGCATGAAGCCCGGCGCCGTCGTCGTCGACCTGGCCGCCGAGGCAGGCGGCAACTGCGAGCTCTCCGAGCCCGGCAAGACGATCACGACCGACAACGGCGTGATCATCGCCGCCCCGCTGAACCTCCCGAGCCAGATGGCCGAGCACGCCTCGCAGCTCTACGCCAAGAACATCCAGTCGCTGCTCGAGCTGATGGCCGACAAGGAATCCGGCGCGCTCGCGCTGGACTTCGACGACGACATCATCAAGGGCGCGTGCATCACGCGCGACGGCGAAATCGTCCACGAGGCGGCCAAGAAGGCCGCGGAGGGCTAACCGATGGAGATCGACCTCGTCATCCAGATCGCTGTCCTCGTCCTGGCCGCCTTCGTCGGCTTCGAGGTCATCTCGAAGGTCCCGAACACGCTGCACACGCCGCTGATGAGCGCCACGAACGCCATCCACGGCATCGTCGTGCTCGGCGGCCTGCTCGTCATCGGCCCGGCCGAGGGCTTCCTCAACGAGTTCCTGCTCGTGATCGCCATCGCGTTCGGCACGATCAACGTCGTCGGCGGCTTCCTCGTCACCGACCGGATGCTCGCCATGTTCAAGGGCAAGAAGGCCGCGCAGGTCGAGAAGGCCGCGCAGCAGGAGGAAGCCAAGTGAGGACCGTCAGCGCGTCGTTCCTGCAGGACCGGGACTTCATCAACGTCCTCTACATCGTCGCGATCATCCTGTTCATCGTCGGCCTGCGCCAGGTGCGCGGCCCGCGCACGGCGGTCCAGGGCAACCAGGTCGCCGCGGTCGGCATGGCGGTCGCCGTCCTGGCGACGCTGCTCGACCAGCGCGCCGGCGACTGGCTGCTGATCATCATCGGCGTCGGCATCGGCACCGCGGTCGGCATCCCGAGCGCCCGCAGCGTGAAGATGACCGCGATGCCGCAGATGGTGGCGCTGTTCAACGGCGTCGGCGGCGGCGCGATCGCGCTCATCTCGCTCGTCGAGTACCGCGAGGCGCTGCACTTCCTCGGCGAGAACCCCGAACTGCAGGAGCTCGTCCCGACGCTGTTCGCGGCGATCATCGGCTCCGTCTCCTTCTGGGGCTCGCTCGTCGCCTTCGCCAAGCTCCAGGAGCTCATCTCCGGCCGGCCGGTCAAGCTGCCGGGTGGCTCGCTGGTCAACATCGTCCTGCTCACCGTGACCGTCGCGCTCGCCGTGGCCATCGGCGCGGGCACCGAGTCCCAGGGCCTGTTCGTGCTGATCCTGCTCGTGGCGGCTGCCCTGGGCGTGCTCGCCGTGCTGCCGATCGGCGGCGCGGACATGCCCGTCGTCATCTCGACCCTGAACGCCTTCACCGGCCTCTCGGCGGCGGCGGCCGGTATCGCGCTCGACAACATCGCGCTGATCGTCGCCGGCATGATCGTCGGCGCCTCCGGCTCGATCCTGACCAAGCAGATGGCCGACGCCATGAACCGCTCGATCGGCAACGTGTTCTTCGGCGGCTTCGGCGGCGGGGGCGGCTCCGCACCCGGCGCGGCGGACGACGGCATCGATCGCACCGCCAAGTCGACGTCGGCGGCCGACGTCGCGATCCAGCTCTCCTACGCGCGCCTCGTCGTGATCGTGCCGGGCTACGGCATGGCCGTCGCCCAGGCCCAGCGCGCCGTCGCCGATCTCACCAACGCGCTCGAGAAGCGCGGGGTCGAGGTGCTGTTCGCGATCCATCCGGTCGCGGGGCGCATGCCCGGCCACATGAACGTGCTGCTCGCGGAGGCCGACGTGCCCTACGAGAAGCTCAAGGAGATGGACGACATCAACCCGGAGTTCGCCCGCACGGACGTGTCGCTGATCATCGGCGCCAACGACGTCACGAACCCCGCGGCCCGCAACGTCACCGACTCCCCGATCTACGGGATGCCGATCCTCGATGTCGACAAGTCACAGTCGATCATCGTCCTCAAGCGCTCGATGTCATCCGGCTTCGCCGGCATCGACAACCCGCTCTTCTACGACGAGAAGACGCAGATGCTCTTCGGCGACGCCAAGAGCTCCGTCGGCGAGATCCTCGCCGAGGTGCAGGCGCTCTAGCGGACGGGTGCGTGTCGCGACGGGGTCGATATATGACCCCGAGGCGACACGCGGCGATCCTTCGTCAGGCGGCTTCGGGCGCCGGGGTGGGGACCGGCGGGGGCGGGGGCGGCGCGGAGTTGGACGCGTCGACCGTCGCGACGATCCGCGGCGGCACCGGCGCGTCGGGATATTCCGGCCGGAAGGACAGCAGACGCTCGTCGCCGCGGCGCATGACCTCGACGGCGTAGGCCGTGATGTCCATGCTGTGCTGCTGGGTGAGCCAGTCCGCCAGGCGGACCGCGTCGGCGTCGAAGCTCGCGCCGACGATGAGCATCTTCGGCGAGTCGCCCGGGGTCGCCCCCTGGAGCAGTTCGTGCATGGCGCCCATGGTGTCGGCGTCCCAGGAGGACACGGTGGCGGCCGAGAGCATGGCCCGGCCCATGGCGCCCTTGCCGGCGCCGTCGTCGACGACGACGACGGTGATCCGGCCGGCCTCGACGTCCATGGCGAGGAGGTCGATGCCGGGCACGGGGGCAGCCCCGATCGCCTTGAGGCGGGATTGGCCGATCTCGGCGGCGAAGGCGTCCCAGCCGGCCGTGATCAGGGAGTGGAGTTCGTCGCGGGCCGGAGGAGCATCGGGCACGAGCTCGGGGCTCTCGGGCGCGACCAGCGTCTTGGAGGACTCGTCGATGCGCAGCATGATTGAGTGGAGCATCGGCAGGTCGACCGCTCGTCTATAGCCTCGGGCGCATGCTGAGCCGATCGGACGCCCTGCGGGCGATGGCCTCGGAGCCCTTCGACGTGGTGGTCGTCGGGGGCGGCATCACCGGCGCCGGTGTGGCGCTGGACGCCGCCACCCGCGGATATTCGGTCGCGCTCGTGGAGAGGGCGGACTTCGCGTCAGGGACCTCCTCGCGGTCGAGCAAGCTCGTGCACGGCGGCTTGCGCTACCTGCAGAACTTCGATCTCGGCCTCGTCCGAGAGGCACTGCTCGAGCGCCAGCTGATGGTCGCGCTCGCGCCCCACCTCGTGACGCCGCTGCCGCTCATCGTCCCGGCCTTCGACGGGGAACGCCCCGACCGTCTCACCGGCCTGGGCCTGAACATGTACGACGTGATGGCGATCGACAAGGTCCGCTCGCCGCTGAGCCGCCGCCGGCCGCGCCGCGACGCCGACGGGGACGGCTTCGAGGACTGGGCGCCCGATCGCCACCGCATCATCGACGGCGACGAGATCGCCGAGCGCCTACCCGCCCTCGCCGGCCGCGCGCCGACGTCCGGCTACCTCTTCTACGACTGCCAGACCGACGACGTCCGGCTCGTCCTGACCGTGCTCAGCGAGGCGGCGCGCTTCGGGGCGGTGTTCGCCAACCGCTGCGAGGTCGCCTCGCTCACCGACGCCGGCGTGCGGGTGCGAGACGGCGTGGCGGGCGAGGAGTTCGAGATCCAGGCGGGGACGGTCGTCAACGCGACCGGCGTGTGGGCGGACCGGCTGCGGCCCGACGAGCTGCGCAATGAAGCGGAGGTGCCGGTGATCCGCCCGAGCCGCGGCACGCACCTGCTCATCCCGCCCGAGAAGCTCCCGCTCGTCGACGGGGCCATCGCTCCCGCCGGTAGCGGGCGGATGATGTTCGTGCTCCCATGGCTCGGACAGACGCTCATCGGCACCACGGACGTCACCTACGACGAGCGCGACCTCGACCACGTCAAGCCGTCCGAGGAGGACGTGGAATATCTGCTCGACGCGACGAACGCCTTCTTCGAGACGTCCTTGACCGCGGATGACGTCGCGGGCGCCTACGCCGGGGTGCGGCCGCTCATCTCGACGGGCGATCCCAAGAAGTCCGTCGACATCTCCCGCAAGGCCGAGCTCTATGAGACGTCGAGCGGCATGATCACGATCACCGGCGGCAAGCTCACCACGTGGCGGCGGATGGCGAAGATGACCGTCGATCGCATCGTCGAGCGCGACGGCCGCGACGCGCCGTGCCGCACCCACGAGATCCCGCTGGGCATGGCCGTCGCCGAGCACGACCTGCCGCGCGTCGAGGGGGTCCCGGAGCGCTCGTACGCGAGCCTTGCCGCCCGCTACGGCTACTCGGCCCACGAGGTGCTCGGCGTGGCGCGGGAGCGTGGCGAGTGGGCGCAGCCGATCCTCCCGAACCACCCGGACCTGCTCGCGGAGGCCGTGTTCGCCGTTCGCCGCGAGCAGGCGCAGACCGTCGGCGACGTGCTGCTGCGCCGTACCCGGCTCGCGCTGCTCGACGCGCGCGCGCTGCTCGGCGACGGCGACGCCGTCCGGCGCGTGGCCGCCGCCGTCGGCGTCGAGGCCGGCTGGGACGACGCGCGCGTGGCGGCGGAGGCGGAGGCGTTCCGCGCCGAGGCCGCCGCGGAGGGACTGCTCGTCTCGTGAGCGCCGCGCTCGCGAGCCGGGTCGGTGCCGCGCTCGAATCCGTCGGCCGCCGGGAGCGGGAGGCGCTCGAGTGCCGCGAGAGCCAGGGGATGGATTACGCGGCGATCGCCGCGCAGATGGAGGTCAAGCGCGAGCAGGTCGCCGACCTGCTCGTCGCCGCCCGCCTGAAGGTGACCGAGGCCGTCGACGGGCGCCCGCCCCCGGAGCGCGTGACCCCGCAGTGCGGGCCGGCGCGCCGCGTGGTCACCGCCCAGCAGGACGGGGAGGCGGTCGGCGCGCGCGACCTCGACCGCGCGACCGCGCACATCGAGAGCTGCGAGGTCTGCCAGCTCGCCCGCGTGTCGCTGCAGGAGGCGCGGCTGGCGTGCCGGGTCTGGGCGTCCGCTCCGGCCGCGGACCCCGCGCCGTCGCCGCGGCGCGGTGTGATCGCCGCGCCGCCGGCGTCCCGTCGCGGCCGGCTTGCCGCCATCGCGGGCGCGATCGTGCTCGGGCTGGTGGTGCTGGCGATCGCCGTCGGCGGCGGGGACGGGGAGTCCGTCCCGCCGTTGCCCTCGGCTCCGCCGGTCGGGCAGGGGTCGGCCGAGGCGGACGGGGAGGACGTGGTGCCGCCGCCCGGGGACGAGTTCTGCCTGCCCGACGAGCCCGGCTGCCCGTGAGCCCCCGCATCATGGGCGTCCTGAACGCCACGCCCGACTCGTTCTCGGACGCGGGCGAGTTGCGTACGCTCGACGACCGGCTGCGGCGGGCGGAGGCGCTGCTCGCCGCGGGGGCCGACCTGCTCGACATCGGCGGGGAGTCCAACGTCACGAACCGGCCCGCGGTCACGGTCGCCGAGGAGCTCGACCGTGTGGCGACGCTGATCGCCCGCGTCGTCGCCGAGCTGGGCGCCGTCGTCTCGGTGGACACCTACAAGCCCGCCGTCGCCGAGGCGGCCGTCGCGGCCGGCGCGAGCATCGTCAATGACATCTCGGGCCTGGCGGATCCGGAGCTCGGGCGCGTCTGCGCCCGCACGGGCGCAGCGCTGGTGCTCATGCACACGCCGGTGGCGCCGAAGCAGCAGTCGCTCGACGACGCGCGCGTCCACGACGTGCGCGGCGGGCTGATCGAGCGGATGGCCCACGCCCGGTCGCTCGGCGTGACCGAGGAGCAGCTCATCCTCGACCCCGGCCCGGACTTCGGCAAGACCCCCGCCCAGACCGTCGCGGTGCTGCGCGAGCTACCGGCGCTCGTCGCGCTCGGGCCGCCGGTCCTGCTCGCGGTGTCCCGCAAGGACTTCGTCGGCGCGATCGTCTCGCGCCGCCCGCGGGAGCGGCTCGCGGGCACGCTGGCGGCCGTCGGCTTCGGCGTGGACGCCGGCGCGGAGCTGCTGCGCGTGCACGACGTGGCGGCGGTCCGCGACTACCTCGCCGTGCGCGCGGTGCTGCGCGGAGAGGCCGAGCTGGATCCCGCCGCGCGGGTGCCCGAGCACCTGCGCCGCGAGCCGGTCGGGTAGGGTTCTGCCCTAGTTCCCCGCCGCTGTCCAACGCGACGGGATGCCGACGAACCCCACAAGAAGGAGAACCACCATGACTTCCGTGCTTGATCGCGACGCCCTCGAGGGCAGCCCGCTCGCCGATCTCCACCTCATCGCCGACCAGCTCGGCCTCGACGGCTTCCGCCGGATGCGCAAGGCCGACCTGGTCGACGCGATCCTCGCCCGCCAGGGCGGGGAGGACAGCGCCGACGGCGGCGCTCCCGCCGAGGACGGCGCCACCGACGAGGACGCGCCGAAGCCGCGCCGCCGCCGTTCGCGGTCCCGCCGCGGCTCCGACGACGAGACGACGGCAGCCGTCGAGGCCGCCGATCGCGCCGACGAGGAGGAGGAGCCCGAGCCGCGCCGCGCCCGGGGCCGCCGCCGCGGCGGCAGTGGGGGTGGCGGCGGTGGCACGTCGGCACCCGCGTCCGACAAGGCCGTCGACGAGAACGTCGAGGGCATCGTCGAGCTCCAGCCGAACGGCTCGGGCTTCGTGCGCCCCAACCATCCCGAGATCTCCGACGCCGACGTCTACGTCTCCGCCGCCCAGGTCAAGCGCTGCGAGCTCGTGACGGGCGACCGCGTCGCCGGGCCGGTGCGCCCGCCGCGCCGCTCGGAGCGGTATCCGTCGCTCGTCCGGGTCGACACCATCAACGGCAAGTCCGCCGACGAGGTCGCGGGGGAGGGCACGCGCTTCGAGGAGCTCAAGGCGACGTTCCCGACCGAGCGCCTCGAGCTCGGCTCCGACGACGCCACCGTCAACGCGGTGGAGTGGCTGACCCCGTTCGGCAAGGGCTCGCGCGTGGTCGTCTCCGGCGGCCCGCTCGCGGGCAAGAGCGACCTGCTGCGCCGCCTCGCCGGTGCCCTCGCCGCGCGTGAGGGCATCGAGCTCACCGTCGTCCTCGCCGGTGCCCGGCCCGAGGAGGTCGGCGAGTGGAGCGAGGCCATCGCGCCCGTCGCCACCGCGCCGCTGGGCGCGTCCGCCGACCAGCAGGCCCAGGTCGTCGAGCAGGCCGTCGAGCTCGGGCGCCGCGTCGCGGCCCGCGGCGGGGATGCCGTCGTCGTCATCGACGCGCTCGACGGCGTCGCGCCCGCGGTTGCCCGCCGCGCCATGGCCGCCGCCCGCAACCTCGTCGACGGCGGCTCGCTGACCGTGATCGCCGCCGCGCTCGCGCCGCTGGGCGGCGAGACCACCGTGATCGCGCTCGACGGCGCGCTCACCGGCCTGCGCCGCTTCCCGAACCTCGACCTCGCCACGAGCGGGGCGATGCGTCCGGAGCTGCTCGTCGGCGAGGAGGGTGCGGACAAGATCGCCGCGGCTCGCGCCGAGGCCGTCGCCGCCGCGCGCGGCGCGTAGGCGCCCCGCTCAGCGCGGGGTGTAGGCCACGCGCTGCCAGTTCGGCTCGGGGCTGAGCTCGATGGGCTCAGCCTCCCGATCCGGCTGCACGTAACCGAAGGTGTGCGTCTGGTCGCAGAAGACGATGTCGAGCTCGCCCTCCTTGACGCGCTGGTCCAGCCACGCGGAGCGGAAGACGAGCCGGCGCAGCCAGTGCACGAGGGAGCGGTCCGACGGGCCGACGATCTCGGGCCAGCAGTCGTTGACGTGCTCGCCCAGCGCGGAGGCGGGATCGGCAACCTCGCCGTTGACGGTGAGGTTGACGAGGTCCTCGAGCTCGGGACCGTCGAGGCGCGAGTCGACGAAGCCGAGCTTGGCGCCCGCCTGCTCGACGCGCTCGGCGAAGTCACGCTCGTTGAACGTGAAGCGCAGCTCTCCATACTCCAGGACGTAGTCCTGGCCGGAGTCGTAGTTTCCTCTGCGGAGTTGATCCATACGTAAGAACGCCCGGGCCGAATTGGTCCACCCGGGCGAGGCGTCGGAATCCTAGCCGCGACTCCTCCCCGGGGTCATCGGCTGGAACGGAAATTTCACGAAGAGATTTTCCGCCCAGGACCTAGGAGGGGTGTGACCGACACGCTTCTGCTGGTCGAGGACGATGCCCAGCTGCAGACGTTCCTCGCCGATCAGTTCACCCGGGACGGCTTCGAGATGCTCGTGGCCGGCACCGTCCGCGAAGGCCTGCGCGCGCTCGAGGCGCACACCGTGGGCGTGGCCCTCGTCGACATCGAGTTGCCCGACGGCTCCGGGCTGGCGCTCCTGCGCCGCCTGCGAGAGGCCGACCGCAACCAGCGCGTGCTGGTGCTGTCGGGTCGGGCCGCGGAGGTCGACCGGGTCCGCGGCCTGCAGTTCGGGGCCGATGACTACGTCACGAAGCCGTTTGCGTACGCCGAGCTGCTGCTGCGCGTCCGCGCGCTGCTCCGCCGCGGCGATCCGCGTCCGGCATGGTTGCGGCCGGCCACGATCGGCGCGCTGGAGATCGACCCGCCGACGCGCACGGTGCGCGTCAGCGGGGTGCCCGTCGCCTTGTCGGGCAAGGAGTTCGCGCTTCTCCGCGTGCTGGCGGGCGACCCCACCCGGGTGTTCACCAAGAGTGAGTTGTTGCGTGAGGTCTGGGGCTGGACGTCCTGCGGGACGACCCGGACGCTCGACTCGCACGCCTGTCGGCTGCGGGGCAAGCTCGGCGTCGCGGGCGACCGGTTCGTGCTCAACGTCTGGGGGGTCGGCTATCGCCTCACGGACGGGAGCGCGGCGTGAGCGGCCTCACCGTGGTCGCCCTGATGCTGGCGTTGAGCGCCCTCATGGCGCTGCAGCGGCTGCGGCTGTTCGCCGCGCGGGCCTCGCACGAGGTGCGGGGCCCGCTGACGGTCGCTTTGCTGGCCCTCGACGGCATGGTCGCCCGGGGAGAGTTGGCGCACGACGCTGCGCGCGGCCTCGAGCTGCAGCTGCGCCGTGCGCGGCTCGGCCTCGACGACCTGGCGGCGGCGCCGCGTGGTGAGCAGGCCCGGGACCGGCTCGAGCCGGTGGCGATCACCGGGCTGCTCGCCCAGGTGGCCCTCGCCTGGCGTCCGGTGGCCGCGGCGCAGGGGGTCGAGCTGCGCGTCGCCCCGCGCCCCGGCGCGGTCCTTGCCGACCGCGGCCGCCTCGCCCAGGCGGTCGGGAACCTCGTGGGCAACGCGCTCGAGCACGGCTCGGGGCCCGTGGAGATCCGCGCGCGGACCCAGGGCGACCGGCTGCGGCTCGAGGTGCACGACGACGGGCCCGGCCTCGCCGCCCCGATCGGCACGCTGACGCGGCGGCGGCGCGGGGCGCGCGGTCACGGCCTGGCGATCGCCGCCGCTGTCGCCGAGCGTCATGGTGGCCGCCTCACCGCGGGCCCGAGCGACGGCGGTGCCACCGTCGCCCTCGAGCTTCCGCTGCACGATCCGCTCGCCCTCGAGGGGGCGCTCGAGTGAGCCGGCGCCGCCGCGGTCTGCTGCTCATCGGGCTCGCCGGGATCCTCGGGGCGCTCGCGGCCGCGGACGTGGGCCGCCGCGAGGCGGCACTGGACCGCCGGTTGGCCCCGCTGGTCGACGTGCTCGTCGCGCGCACGGACCTCGACCCGGGCACGGCGCTGCGGCTCACCGACGTGCAGACGCGTCAGGTGCCGGCACGCTGGGCGCCGATCGGCGCCGCGGCGGCACCCGGCGAGGTCGCGGGAGCGGTGCCGGCGGTACGGATCCCCCGCGGCGCGTACGTGACGGCGGCGGTCCTCACCGCGCCGGAGGGTGCCGGTGCCGGCTTCGTGAGGCGCGGCGAGCGCGCGGTCGAGATCGTCGCGGCCGCGTCGGCCGAGCTGGTGGTGGCCGGGGTCCGGGTGGACGTGCTGGTGACCCGCGAGAACGCCGGGACGCGGCTCGCCCTGCAGGACGTGGAGGTACTCGCCGCCCGACCCGTCGAGGACGCCTCGGGTGCGGACCGGATCGCGGCGACGCTGCGGGTGACGTTGCGCCAGGCGGTGTACCTGACCGCCGCGCAGTCCTTCGCCCGCGAGCTCCGGCTGCTCCCGCGGGCTCTCGGCGACGCGCGGGTCAGCCGGCCGGTGGCGGTCGACGGGTCGTTGCGGTGAGCGATGCGCTCGACCGCCTGGCGGGGACGCTGCGCGACCGCCTCATCGAAGGCGCGGACCTGACCCCGGCGGTCGCGCCCGCCGAGCGCATCACCGCGCTCGTCGAACGCGAGGCGGCGCTGTTGGACGCGCCGACCCGCGCCGAGCTGATCCGACGGGTCACCGAGCGCGCCCTCGGCCTCGGCCCGCTGCAGCCCCTGCTCGAGGATCCGGAGGTCGACGAGATCATGGTGTGCGGTCTCGCGCCGGTCTGGGTGGAGCGCGCCGGTCGGCTCGAGCCGACCCAGGTGCGCCTGCCTTCGGACGCAGCCCTGCGCGACGTGATCGAGCGCGTCCTCGCCCCGGCCGGTCGCCGCGTGGACGAGGCGTCGCCGCTGGCGGACGCCCGGCTGCCGGACGGGTCGCGCGTCAACGTGGTCATCCCGCCGCTGGCCGTCGACGGCGCGGCGCTGACCATCCGCCGGTTCCGCCGGCGCGCCTTCACCGGCGCCGACCTGGTCGCGGCGGGCACGCTGACCGAGCCGCTGCTCGCCTTCCTGACCAAGGCGGTGCAGGCTCGCTGCAACATCCTCGTGTGCGGTGGCACCGGGAGCGGGAAGACGACGACGCTCAACGTGCTCGGCGGCCTGATCGACCCGCGCGAGCGCGTGGTCACGATCGAGGATGCCGCCGAGCTTCGCCTACCCCAGCCGCACGTCGTGCGCCTGGAGGCCCGGCCGCCGAGCCTCGAGGGGCGGGGCGAGGTGTCGATCCGAGCGTTGGTGCGCAACGCGCTGCGGATGCGGCCCGACCGGATCATCGTGGGCGAGGTGCGCGGACCGGAGGCCCTCGACATGCTGTCGGCGCTCTCCTGCGGGCACGACGGCTCGCTCGGCACGGTCCACGCCGGGACGCCCGTGGAGGCGCTGCGCCGGCTCGAGACCCTGGCCCTGATGGCCGGCGTGGGTCTCCCGCACTCGGCGATCCGCGAGCAGCTCGCCGACGCCCTCCACCTAGTGGTCTGCCAAGCCCGGACGGGCGAGGGGCGGCGGGTGGTGACCGAGGTCGCGGAGGTGGTGCGGGTGGCCGGCGGCGCCGGAGCGCGCTCGCTCTACAGCGTGCGCGACGGTCGTCCGCGGTGGCGCGCCGGCCTGTCCGATCGCCTCTCGGAGCGAATCGGCTCGTGAGCCGGGCGGCCGTGATGGCCTTCTGCTGCGGAGCGGCCGGTGTCGCCGGCGCCTGGGAGTTGCTCGTCGCGGTGGAACGGCCGCTGGCCTGGATCGTCTCTGCCCTGCGTCCGCTCGATGCCGCGCGCCGCGAGGGTCGGGCGCCCAGTCCGGGGGAGCGGCGTCGGCTGGGCGTTCTCGCCTGTGCCGGCCTGTTCGTGGCCGGCTGGCTCGTGAAGGGGGTGGGGACCGGGATCCTGGTCGCCGCCGCGGGGCCCGCGGTGGCGGGGGCGGTGGTCACGTCCCGGCGGGCCGCCTATCGGGCCCGGCTGGCGGTCGCGGCTCCGCAGGCTGCGCGGGCGCTGGCGGCGGGGCTCGCCGCGGGCCGGTCGGTCCGTGGGGCGGTGGGGGAGGCGGCGGAGGGCCTCGACGGGCCCGCCCGCCACGAGCTGCGCCGCGTGGCGTCCGCGCTGGCGGCAGGGGTGGGCACGGAGGCTGCGCTGGAGGGGCTGCGCGCCCGGGCGGGCAGCCGCGCGTGGGACTCGCTGGTCGCCGCGGTCCTCGTCCAGCGCGACGCCGGGGGCGATCTGCCGGGCCTGCTGCGCGAGCTCGCGGCCGCTCAGGAGGCGGCGACCCGTACTGACCAGGACGCGCAGGCCGCGACCGCGCAGGCGCGTTTCACCGCCCGGCTGGTGACGGGTCTCCCGTTCTGCGCGCTCGTGCTCGCCGAGCTGGCGAGCCCCGGCTTTGCCGCGGGGCTGCTGTCGAATCCGCTCAGCCTGGTGCTCGTCGTCCTCGCGGTCGGTCTGCAATTCGCCGCCCTCGTCAGCGTTCGCGCGATCTCCCGGCGTCTGGCCGCGCCGTGAGCGCGATGCTCGCCGCGCTCGCGGGAGTGGCTGCCGCGGCCTCGATCGTGGAGCTCGCGCAGATCGAACGCACGCCAGGGCGCGGCCGGGCGCTGATGCTCGCGATCGGGCGCAGGCTCGGCGCGCCGGCGGCGCCGCGCGATCTGCGCGCGCGCCTCGAGGCGGCCGGCGCACGCCTGGATCTGACGGACGCGATGGCCCTGAAGGCGTCGGGGGCGCTCGCCGGAGGCCTCGGCGGCATGCTGCTCGCCGCCGGCGCGCCCGGGCGGCTCGGGCTCGCCGTGGCCCCGGCGTCCGCGGCGGCGGGCTACCTCGCGCTCGACGGCTGGCTGTACCTGCGCACACGGACGCGGGTGCAGGCGATCGCACTCGAGCTGCCCGACGTGCTCGACCTGTTGCGGGTGGCGCTCGAGGCCGGCCTGCCGCCCGTCCGCGCCCTCGCGGAGGTCGGCCGCCGCCACCACGGCACGCTGGCCTCCGAGCTCGAACGCGCCGCGGCCGAGTGCGCGCTCGGCGTCCCGCGCCACGAAGCACTCGCCGCGCTGCGCCGCCGGGCCCCGGCGGAGGGGATCGTGGCGGTCACGACGGTGCTCGATCGCGCCGACCGCCTCGGGGCGCCGCCCGCCGAGGCGCTTGCCGCGCTGGCGCGCGACGCGCGCGAGGGCCGTGCTCGCGCGCGCTCCGAGGCCGCCGCCCGGGCGGCCCCGAAGATCCAGCTCGTCGTCGCGCTGCTGCTCGTGCCGAGCGTGATGCTGCTGGTGGCCGCCGCGCTCGCGCCGGCCCTTCTGGGCAGCCTGTGACTACTTCACCTTCACGCTGAAGAGCGACCGGTAGGCGTCGCCGTCCTTCTCCGAGCCCGCCACGAGCAGGTCGAGCTGCTCGAGGTACTGCTGCGCCTCGGCGTAGTCGGGATCGCTCGTCGCGCCCGTTGCCTCGGCGAGCGCGAGGATGGCGGTGAAGTCGACGATCGCCGCGGGCGCGACGCCGTCGATCGCGTCCTGCGCCCGACCGTAGAGGCCGGAGTCCTCGATCGTCTCCGTCGGGTTCAGGCCCTCCGCGGCGGCGTCGTCGCCGAGCGCGATGACCACGCGTCCGCCGCCCTCGGCGAGCACGAGCGGGCCCGGCGCGCCGGGTAGCGCAACGGAGAACGCCTGGTCGGCACCGTCCACCTTGGCGGGTTGGAGGGGCATCCCGAACCGGCGGGTGGCACCCACGATCCGCGGGATGGCCGCGCGCGCGGCGTCCTCGTCGGAGGCCTCGATGACCACCGCGCCCTCCAGGGACGCGAGCGAGTCGCCGCGCACGAAGACGGCGAGGTCACCGACCCAGCTGAACAGGTCGCGGTCGAGGTTGATGCCGATCTGGGACTCGAGCTGGCCGGTCAGGGCCGCCCCGCCGAGCGCGCCGGCGAAGGTTTCGATCGTCGTCTTGAGGGTCTGCCCGACGTCGCTGTATCCCACAACCGCCCACGCGCCGGCCGGCGTCTGCGCCACGAGCTCGGGTGCCGCGCCCGTCGCGAGCGGGCCGAGTGCCGACAGCGCACCCGCGGCGAGACGGCTCTCGATCGTCGCGGCATCGTCCTGCGCGGTCAGCGCCGCCGTCACCGGGGTGCCGTCGCCGAAGACCTGCTCGAGGATGCCGCGCGCGGCGGGATCAAGTGACGGATCGGCAGCCGCCGCCTCGCCGAACGCCTTCGTGTCGAGGTAGAAGGCGCCGAGACGCTCCGAGGGCAGTTCGCCGATGGCGTCCTTGAAGACCTGGCCGTCGCCGAGGCTCGACCCGTCGGCGGCGTCGATGCCGAGCTTGACGTCCGCCTCGGACTGGGCGAAGACGAGGTAGTCGTCGGTGATGCCGACGAACGTGCCGTCCTCGTCGTAGAGCTGCACACCCTCATAGCTCGCGGTCTTCTCCGCGGTGTCGGCGATCGCCGCCTCCGCCTCGCCGGCGTCGGTGATCGCGAGGGCACCGACGAAGGTCGGCTCGTCGGCGGCGAGGTTGAGCACGCCGAAGCCGAGGCGGTCGCCGAGCCAGGGCTCGATGTCCTCCTCGTAGGACTTGCCGGTCTCCTGGAGCTGCTGGTTGAGCAACTCGGTGAGGGACTTCTCGCCCAGGAAGCGCTCGATCAGCGCACGGGCGTTGTCGCCCTGCTCGCCGTCGGGCCGGATCACAGCCTCCACGTAGACGGGTGCGCCGGCCGGTACGGCCTGGGCCGGATCCGCCCCCGCGGCACCGCTCGAGGACGCGTCGTCGCCGCCACAACCCGCCACGACGACCAGAAGGAGAAGGAGAAACCACCGCTGCAAGCGCATGTGCGGAACTTACACACGGCGCAGGATGCCAGTCAGGAGCAGGGAAAACGGAGGTTGCCGCGTGTCCGCAACATGACCGGGTGGGACAAAAGTTCAACGTTGTGTTGCGTTGTGGGACAGAGTGGGGTACAACTCATCGGGACAAGCCGGTCCGGGGTGGCGGGGCTCCTCCCACTCCGCCTCCCCGGATCGACTGAGTCACCTGCCCCCGCCCGTCATGCGCCTTGCCCTTTCACGGCATCCACGACCACACACTGGACGCAAAGAACCGCCTCACGGTTCCGTCGAAGGCGCGCGCGCTGCTCGCCGGCGGCGTGACGCTGTCGATCGGGCTCGAGCCGTGCTTGCAGGTCTGGCCGGCCGACGAGCACGCGAAGCTCGTCCAGCAGGCCCTGGCTCCGCTGAACCCGTTCAGCAAAGAGGCCCGCGAACTCAAGCGCTTCTTCTACGCGAACACGGAGACGATGGAGCTGGACTCCGCCGGTCGCATCATGGTGGCGCCGAAGTTCGCGGCCCACGCGCAGATCGGCAAGGACGTGACGGTCATCGGAGCCGGGGACTGCCTCGAGCTCTGGGACGCCCCGACCTGGACCTCGCACAACGCCGACCTGGTCTCCAGGGCGGCTGACCACATCCAAAACGTTGGCCATCCTGCTTGAGATGACACGCGAGCACGTCCCGGTCCTGGCCGGCGAGCTGATCGAGGCACTGGACCCCCAGCCGGGTCAGGTCGCCATCGACTGCACGCTCGGCGCCGCGGGTCACGCCCGCCTGGTCGCCGACCGCCTCGGCCCGGACGGGCTGCTCATCGGGATCGATCGCGACCCGGGCGCCGAGCACGCCTTCAAGGAGCTCTCGGGCGAGGTCGCGTGCCACACGCGCTTCGAGCGCGCCGACTTCGCGACGGGCCTGGCGGCACTGGCCGCCGACGGCGTCCGCGCCGACATGGTCTACCTCGATCTGGGGATGTCCTCGATGCAGGTCGACCAGCGCGAGCGCGGCTTCTCCTACGCCTACGACGCGCCGCTGGACATGCGCATGGACCCGACGGAGCCGCTGTCGGCCCATGACGCGGTCAACCACTGGGAGCCCCGCCAGCTCGCGAAGGTCATCCGCGACTACGGCGAGGAGCGCTACGCGAACCGCATCGCCCGGGAGATCGTCCGCCGCCGGCCGATCGACACGACCTTCGGGCTCGTGGACGCCATCACCGCCGCGATTCCCGCTCCGGCCCGCTTCGCCGGCGGCCACCCCGCCAAGCGCACCTTCCAGGGGCTGCGCATCGCGATCAACGACGAGCTCTCCCAGCTCGACACCGCGCTCCCGCTGGCCTGGGACGCGCTGAAGCTCGGAGGCCGGCTCGCCGCGATCTCCTTCCATTCGCTCGAGGACCGCCGCGTCAAGCGCTTCTTCGCCGCGCGCGCCCAGGGCTGCGTCTGCCCGCCCGACCTGCCCGTGTGCGTCTGCGGACACGAGCCCGAGGCCGAGCTCATCGCGCGTGGAGGCGTCGTCCCGACCCCCGGCGAGATCGCCGCCAACCCCCGTTCGAGGTCCGCGCGGCTGCGGGCAGCAAGGAGGCTCGCATGAGTCGCGCCCGTGGCGTCGCCGTTCAGCGCACCGCCGTCCCGCGCACCCCGCGCCGCGTGTCCGGTCCCGCGCGCCCGCTCACGCGGCCGGTGCCGGTCCCCGGCCGCCCGCGCCCCTCCACGCCCGTCACGGCGCCCCACACCATGGGCGCGACGCTGCGCGCGCTTCCCGACCACCGCCTGCTCGACACGCTCCTGCGCAGCCGGGCGTGGATCTGGCTGCTCGGCGCCGCACTCGGGGGCATCGTCTTCATGCAGGTCTCGCTGCTGCAGATGAACAACGGGATCGGCAACGCCGTGGCACAGTCGACCGAGCTCGAGCATCGCAACTCGCTGCTCTCCGAGCGGGTCGCCGAACTCGAGGGTGGTGACCGCGTCAACGCCGCGGCCGCCGCGAACGGGCTGATCTCCCCTGACGCGGGCACCGTCGGCTTCGTCGAATCCCGCGGGACGACGGATGCCGCACGGGCCGTCGCCAACATGACGCCGCCTTCCGCCGCGGCGCTGGCGGCCGAGGGCGTCGCCGCCGCCGGGGTGGTCGCCGCCGAGCCGCCCGTCGCCACCGTCGCGCCCGTCGCAACCGCTGTCCCCGCGGAGCCCGCGGCGACCGCGGCCCCCGTCGCGACGAGCGCTCCGCCCACCGACCTATCCGCCACGACGGCGACCACGCCGTAGCCATGCGCCTGATCGAGCGCCGCGTCGGTCTCGTCTTCGCGCTCTTCCTCGCCGGTCTCGCGCTCGCTGCCACCAAGGCGTTGTGGCTCGGCGTCGTCAAGGCCAACACCCTGCAGGACGCGGCCTCGGTGCAGCAGCGCACCACGGTCGACGTGCCGGCGCTGCGCGGCGCCATCACCGACCGCAACGGCGAGGAGCTCGCGGTCTCCCAGCCGGCGATGAGCATCGCCGCCACGCCCTACCTGATCGCCGACCCGGTCACCACGGCCCGGGAGATCGCGCCGCTGCTCGGCCGCGACGAGGCCGACGTCTACAGCGACCTGACCGCGCCGGACACCGGCTTCGTCTATCTCGCCCGGCAGCTTCCCCTCAAGCAGGCCGAGAAGATCAAGGAGATGCGGATCGAGGGGCTCGACTTCATCGACGAGGCCGTGCGCGCCTACCCGCGGACGTTCCTCGCCTCCCAGCTGCTGGGCTTCACCGGCACCGACAACACGGGCCTGTCCGGGCTCGAGTTGCAGCACGACGAGGATCTCAGCGGCGAGAACGGCAAGCGGCTGCTCGTCAAGGACGCGCTCGGGGACCCCATCCGCCTCGACGAGGAGCGGGCGCCCGTCGCGGGCAAGACACTCACGCTGAGCATCGACGACCGCATCCAGGAGGAGACGGAGGACATCCTGGCCCAGGTGGGGGAGACCTACCAGCCCGCCAAGGGAGCGACCGCCATCGTCATGAATCCGCACGACGGCGAGCTGCTCGCCGTCGCCAACTGGCCGCGCGTGGACGCCAACAGCGTCGAGGAGGCTCCGAACTGGGCCCGCCAGAACCGCGCCGTGCAGACCTCTTACGAGCCGGGATCCACCTTCAAGGCCTTCACGATGGCCGGGGCGCTGCAGGACGGCAAGGTCGAACCCGACACGCTGTTCGACATCCCGGCCCAGATCGTCGTCGCCGACCGGACCATCGGAGAGGCCCACGACGGCGCCTACGGCACCCTGACCGCCGCCGGCATCCTCCAGAAGTCCTCGAACGTCGGCACCGTGATGATCGGCCAGCGGCTCGGAGCCACGCGCTTCGACCACTGGGTGCGCCGGTTCGGATTCGGCCAGACGACCGGCGTCGATCTGCCGGGGGAGCAGACCGGCATCGTCCTGGATCGCGACAACTACTCGGGTTCGTCGATGGGCAACCTGCCCATCGGGCAGGGCGAGGCCGTCACCCCGATGCAGATGGCAACGGCCTACGCCGCGATCGCCAACGGCGGGATCCTGCGTCCGCCGCGGATCGTCAAGGCCATCGGCGGCGAGGAGACCCCGACCCCGGAGGGCAAGCGCGTCATCTCCGAGCAGACGGCCCGGCAGGTGCGCGACATGCTCGAGGGCGTCCTCGGCCCGGGCGGCACGGCCACCGGGGCCGCGATCGACGGGTACGTGCTCGCGGGCAAGACGGGCACCGCCGAGAAGCCCGATCCGATCTACGGCGGCTACTCGGACTCGAAGTACGTCGCGTCCTTCGTCGGCTTCGCTCCCGCCCAGGACCCGCGTCTGCTCACGCTCGTGATGGTCGACGAGCCCCAGGGCGACATCTACGGCGGGTCGGTGGCAGCGCCGGCGTGGCGTGAGATCATGAGCTTCGCCTTGAACTACCTCCGCATCCCACCGGGATGATCGGGCTCGTGGCGACGGCCGCTGCCGCCGCCTGCCCGATCTTTCCCCCGTCGTTTGCGATCAACCGGCCGGTCACGGGTCTGCCGGTGGCGGCGAACTCCGACGCGATCATCGCCTCCCTCGGTCCGTCGACCGGCATCCATCCGGACTTCGGCAGGCGCTACGGCATCCCCTATGACACGGTCAAGCCCGGCACGCGGCGCTCCCGCGTGCGCTTCGACTACGCGGACGAGTCCGATCGGGTCCGCTATCCGATCCCGCCGCGCGTCCACATCGAGCGCGGCTCGGACCGCCATGCGCTGCTGCTCGACCGCCGTCGCTGCCGCCTGTTCGAGCTCTACGCGCTGCGGCGCAGCGCAGGACGCTGGCGTGCGGGGTCGGGCGCGACGTGGAACCTGCGCTCGAAGCGGCTGCGCCCTCGGGGCTGGACGTCGGCGGACGCCGCGGGGCTGCCGATCTACCCGTTGCTCGCGCGCTACGACGAGGTGCGCCGCGGAGCGATCCGCCATGCGCTGCGCGTGACGTTCGCGCAAACCCGCAGCGCCTACGTCTATCCGGCCCGGCACTTCGCGTCGGACTCCGATGACCCGGCCCTGCCGCGCATGGGCGAGCGGCTGCGCCTGAAGGCCTCCTTCGACGTCTCCACGCTTCCGCGCCAGGCGCGGGTGGTCGCCCGGGCCATGCAGCGCTACGGGCTGATCGTCGCCGACAACGGCTCGGACTGGTTCGTCAGCGGTGCGCCCGACCGCCGCTTCGACGACGCCGCCCTCCACCTTCTACAGACGGTCCGGGGACGGTCGTTCGAAGTCGTCGACGCCTCGTCGCTGCGATAGCTTCGACGGTCATGCGCGCTCGGGTACTTCGCACCGTCCAGGCCTGCGGCCTCGTCCTCGTGGCGGCGCTCGCCGCCGGGGCCGTCGTCTCGGCCGACTCGACGTCGGCACTGCTGGCGGGGTATCCGACGGGTCCGTCCGGTTCGACCGGCCCCGCGGGCACGACGGGTCCAACGGGGACACCCGGACCGACGGCGACCGCGACGGCGACCGGGACCCCCGGTCCCACGGGTGCCACCGGCCCCTCGGGGACGACCGGACCCACGGGCGTCACGGGGCCGACCGGCGTGATCCCCACCGTCACGGCCACCGCGACGCCGACCGCGACGGCCCCTCCCGGCGGCACGCCGCCCCAGTCCGTCAAGCTCAAGCTCAAGCCGGTCAAGGGTCAGCGCACGCGCAAGGCCGCCAAGCGGGGACTCAAGCTCAAGGCGCGCTGCAACACCCCGTGCCGGGTCAAGGTCCGCGCCAACGTCAAGGGCAAGTGGGTGGGCAGCGGGCGCAAGACGCTGTCGACCGGGCGCGGCACGGTCAAGGTGCGCTTCAAGCGCCGCGGGATCAGGAAGCTGCGCCGCGCGAAGCGGATCACCGTGCAGGTCCTGGGTCGCGCCACCGACGGCCTCGGCCGCCAGTCGCCGTTCGTCTTCCGCAAGGTCAAACTCCGCCGCTGAGTCAGCAGCCGCTGGCGCCGGCCACCCAGTAGCGGCCGGAGAACACGCGCCGGGCACCCGGGGCGAGGGTCTGAGGCCCGAACGCGTTGAGGGCGTAGGTCGCGGCGACCTCGGGGCGCGCGTAGGCGAAGGAGACCACCCCGGGTCCGCTTACGTGCTCGCGCTGCACGGTGATGACCGCGAGGCTGCGGCGGTCGGGCGCCGTCGCCGAGCCGCACCGGCGCGAGGCGGTCGCACGGACGGCCGCGCGGAGTTCGCCCTGGATGGCGGCGCGTTCGGCGCCGAAGGCGCGCACCTCGCGGAGCGCGTCGAGGTCACCGGGAACGCCGGCGAGCACCACGGCGGCAGCGAGGGCTCCCCCCGCCCGCCACCAGGCGCGGTGGCGGCGCGCGTCCGTGAAGCCGAGGACGGCGAGCCCGGCGAAGATCGCCAGCATGCAGGCGGGCAGCAGCAGGTAGCGGCCCAGGAGGGGGAGGCCGGCGAGTCCGAGGATCAGGAAGCCTGCGAGCCCCAGCGCCACGATCGCACCGGGAAGGGCGGCGGCGCGGGCCCGGGCCAGCAAACCCGCGGTTGCCCCGGCGAGGGCGACGTAGAGCAGCGGTTCTCGGAGCGTGTCACGGAGCGCCGCCGGCGCTGAGCCGAGCGCGGTGCCCGTCGATGTCGGCCGGTCGAGGAACTCACCCAAGGCGCGCGTGCCGTGGAGTGAGTGCAACGGATTGCCGGTCGCCCACAGGTCCATCAGGGCCCACAGCAGCGGCGCCGCCAGCAACGGCACCGTCAGCCGGGCATCGCGGCGATAGACGAGGTAGGCAAGGCCGAGGGCCCAGCCCTCGGGCCGCAGCAGGCCGGCCAGGATGAGCAACACCGGAACCGCCGCGCCCTGCCGTGGCCGCCGCACCTCGCGATCGGCGGCGGCGACGGCGAGCGTCAGGAAGAGCAGGTCGACGAGCGCCTGGGCGGTTTCCACGAGCAGGAGCGGTCTAGTGGCGACGAGCGCCCCCGCCAGCAGGCCGACGGGTAGCGAGAACAGCGCGGCTCCGAGCCGCGCGACGAAGACGGCGACCGCTCCGAGTGACAACCACGAGAGCGCCAGCAGTGCGGAGGTCGCGACATCAGGGCCGGCCGCCATCAGCACGGCGGACACCAGGTTGGCGAGCGGGTGCGGCGTGGGGGCGAGCTCCGCCTCGAAGGCCGGCACGATCCCGTGCAGCAGCTCGTCGCCCCAGCGCAGGCTCCAGAGCGCGTCGTAGCCGAGAGCGCCGCTGCCGTGCAGTAAACGGGCGGTCAGCGCGACGGTGACAGCGCCGAGCATCCACAGCGCGGTGGTCCGTCGCACGCCCCCGTGTGTACCAGAAGCACCCGAACTTCTGATAGACCCTTCTGTATGCGCACGCTCGTCCGCACCGTGCAGGTGCTCGGCCTCCTGTTGCTCGCCGGTCTGGCAGCCGGAGCCGTCGTCTCGGCTGACTCCACCTCGACCCGCCTCGCGGGCTACACCACCGGTCCGTCGGGGAGTACCGGTCCGTCCGGCACCACCGGCCCGTCCGGCACCACCGGTCCGACCGGCGTCACGCCGACGCCGACGCCGACGCGCACCGCGACTCCCACGCCGACCTCGACCGTCACCCCGATCCCGACCCCGCCGATCGTGTGCGGCAACTGCGGCGGGCCCTCACGGCCGAAGCTCAAGCTCAAGCTCGTCAAGAAGGCCTCGAGCGTCCGCAGGGGAATCAGGGCCCGCGTCACGTTCAAGGCCAAGGGCAAGGTCAAGCTCGTCGCCAAGAAGGGCAAGAAGAAGGTCGGCGCCAAGAAGATCGGCTTCAAGAAGGCCGGCAAGCGGACGAAGAAGATCCGTCTCAAGAGGGGCAAGCTCGGCGGCAAGCGCCCCGTGAAGATCACGGTGACCGCCAAGGGCGTCAACCGCGCGGGCACCAAGTCCAAGACCGTCAAGAAGAAGATCACGCTGCGCTGAGTCGGGGTTGCGCGAAGAGGTGAACCGTGGTTCACTTCTTCGCGGATGCCGTACCGCCCGACCGAGAGGACCCGTGCCCGCGCCGCTGACGTGCGCGAGCGCATCCTGCGGGCTGCACACGACCAGCTCGACGAGGGCGGCTTCGCCTCCGCCGGGGTGCAGGCGGTCGCCCGCCGCGCGGGGGTGGCCACGGGGAGCGTCTACCGGCACTTCCCGTCCAAGGGCGAGTTGCTCGCCGAGGTCTTCCGGCGCGCCTCGCAGCGCGAGGTCGACGTCGTGGCGGGCGCCGCCACGGTGGCCGAGGGCGTCGAGCTCTTCGTGCGGCGTGCCCTCGCGGCGCCCGTGCGCGCCTACGCGCTGATCGCCGAACCGGTCGATCCGGCCGTCGACCACGAGCGGCTTGCGTTCCGGCGGGCCTACGCGGACGTCTTCGCTGGGCTGCTCCCCGAACGGGACGACCTGGTCGCCGCCGCCCTCGTCGGCGCGCTGGCCGAGGCGCTCCTCGGCCCGCTGGCCCAGCGCGACCGCGACCCGGACGAGCTGGTCGAGACGCTGCAGCGCTTCTGTGAGAACGCAATCGGAAGGACCCCGCATGTCGTTGCTTGACCGACCCACCCACGCCACGCACGAGGTCGCCAATCAGGCCTCGCCGTTCGTCGGGATCGACCTCTTCGCCGCCGACGTGCCGCTGCAGGAGGCGCTCGAGCGCGAGGGCGCCGGGTGGGCGCGCGATCGCCTGCACGAGGCCGGCGCCGTCGCGGGCTCCGCCGAGGCGCAGGAGCACGGCCGGCGGGCCGACCGCAACGAGCCGCGGCTCGTGACCCACGACCGCTACGGGCATCGCGTCGATCTCGTCGACTACGACCCGAGCTGGCACTGGTTGCTGCGCGGCGCCGTCGAGCGCGAGATCCACTCGCTGCCGTGGCGGAGCGATCAGCCGGGCGCCCACGTCGCCCGCGCGGCCCTGGAACACGTCTGGTCGCAGGCCAACGGTGGCGTGATGTGCCCCGTCTCGATGACCTACTCGGCCATCCCCGCCCTGCGGCACAACGCGGAGCTCGCCGCGGAGTGGGAGCCGCGGCTGACCGCGCCCGACTACGAGCACGGCGCGCTCTGTGGCATGGCGATGACGGAGAAGCAGGGCGGATCGGACGTACGCGCCAACACGACCCAGGCGGTCGACGTGGGCGACGGTCACTACGAGATCACCGGGCACAAGTGGTTCTGCTCGCATCCGATGTGCGACGTCTTCCTCGTGCTCGCCCAGGCTCCGGCGGGCCTGTCGTGCTTTCTGGTCGAGCGCGGCCCGGGGATGGAGATCCAGCGGCTGAAGGAGAAGCTCGGCACGCGCTCGCTGGCGTCCTCGGAGATCGAGTTCCGCGCCGCGCCCGGCCGCCTGCTCGGCGAGGAGGGCCGCGGCGTCGCCACGATCATCGACATGGTCACGCACACGCGGCTGGACTGCGTGATCGGCACGGCGTCGGCGATGCGCCGCGCGGTCGCCGAGGCCGTCAACCACGCTCGCGGACGGTCGGCCTTCGGTGCGCTGCTGATCGACCAGCCGCTGATGGTCAACGTGCTCGCGGACCTCGCGCTGGAGTCCGAGGCGGCGACGGCGACCGCGATGCGGCTGGCCCGCGCCTACGACGAGGGCGACACGCTGATGCGGCGCTTCGGCACGGCGGTCCTGAAGTACTGGATCTGCAAGCGGTCGATCCCGATGACGGCCGAGGCGATGGAGTGCCACGGCGGCAACGGCTACGTCGAGGAGGGCCCGATGCCGACGATCCTGCGCGACGTCGGCGTCAACGGCATCTGGGAGGGGTCGGGCAACGTGATGGCGCTCGACGTGCTGCGCGCGATGGCGCGCGAGCCCGAGGGCCTCCCGGCCTTCCTGGCCGAGTGCGAGCTCGCCCGGGGCGCCGATGCGCGCCTGGACGCCCATCTCGACGCGCTGCCGGCGACGCTCTCCGGCCTTGCCGATGACGCCCAGTGGCAGGCCCGGCGGGTCGTCGAGGACCTTGCCCTCGCCTTCCAGGCCTCCCTGCTGGTGCGCACCGCGCCGCCGGCGGTGGCCGACGCGTTCTGCGCCGGCCGGCTCGGCGAGGGGCGCGGGCGCGCGTTCGGGACGCTACCTGCGGGCATCGACGGGCCCGCGATCGTGGCGCGCGTCCTGCCGTAGCCGGCGGCAGCCATGAGCCGCGCTTGGGGGGCTCCCTAGAGATCCGCGTGGTGGTCGAGCCCCCGGCGTGGCACCCTCGATGCGGATGGGACGCCGAGCCTGGGTACTGCTGTGGACGCTGGCGCTGATCTGGGGCGCCTCGTACCTGTTCATCAAGCTCGGCCTCGAGGACCTCGAACCGGTGTTCTTGGTCTTCATCCGGATCGCGCTCGGGGCCTGCGTGCTGCTTGCGCTCGCCGTGCAGCGCGGCGCGCTGCGGCCCCTCGCAGGCCGGCTGCGCCCGCTCGCCGCCCTGGCCGCCATGCAGGTGGCGATCCCGTTCGTCCTGCTCACCTACGGAGAGGACCGGATCGCGTCCTCGCTGACGGGGATCCTGGTCGCGGCGTCGCCCATCTTCACCGCGGTGCTCGTGACGGCGGGCGTCGGGCAGGAGACGCGCATGTCGTCGTGGGGCCTCGGCGGGATCGGTGTCGGGATCCTCGGCGTCGGCCTGCTCTTTGGTGTCGACCTCACCGGCTCGGCGTCCGAGGCGCTGGGAGGCGCGATGGTGCTCACCACGGCGCTCGGCTACTCGCTCGGAGCGCTGTATCTACGCCGGCGCTTCCTCGGCGTGCCCGCGGTCGGGGTGGCCGCCGGCTCGATGGTCGCCGCGACGGTGATGGTGGCGCCCGTCGCGCTCTTCCAGCTCCCCACCGCGATGCCGTCGCTGCAGGCCGCAGGTTCGGTCGTTGCCCTCGGGGTGCTCGGGACCGGCATCGCGTTCTGGATCTTCTACACGCTGATCGCGGAGGTCGGCGCCGCCCGGGCGGCGATCGTCACGTATCTCGCCCCGGGCTTCGCGGTGGGCTACGGAGCCGTGTTTCTCGACGAGCCGATCACGGCCGCCGTGGTGGTCGGACTCGTGCTGATCCTGGCGGGCTCGTGGCTGGCCGCCGAGGGCCGGGCGCCGGGACGCCGCCCCGTCGCACCCGAGCCCGTCGTGGCGCGAACGTAGACTGCGCCGCGATGGAGCTCTGCGACCTGCTGGGTGACGGGCCGGCGGGCGTCGAGGTCACCGGCCTGGCGTTCGACAACCGCGTCGTCGGTCCGGGCACCCTGTTCTTCTGCGTGCCCGGCTTCACGCGCGACGGCCACGACTTCGCCCCGGACGCCGTCGCGCGCGGCGCGGCGGCGCTGGTGGTCGCGCGGCCGCTGCGCCTCGGTGTGCCCGAGGTGGTGGTCGCAGACGTCCGTGCCGCGATGGCGGTGGCGGCGGCCCGCTTCGCGGGGGACCCGACGCGGCGCCTGCGCATGATCGGCATCACCGGCACCAACGGCAAGACCACCACGGCCTTCATCGTGCGCGACCTGCTCGAGGGGGCAGGGGTGCAGACCGGGCTGCTCGGCACGGTCAAGTCGATCGTGGGCGGCGCCGAGGCCGCGGTCAAGCACACGACGCCGGAGGCCATCGACCTGCAGCAGACGCTGGCCGACATGCTCGCTGCCGGCGACCAGGCCTGCGCCATGGAGGTCTCCTCGCACGCGCTCGAGCTGCGCCGCGCCGACGGCATCCACTGGGAGGCCGTGGTCTTCACCAACCTCACCCAGGACCACCTCGACTTCCATCCGGACATGGAGGCGTACTTCCAGGCCAAGCGGCTGTTGTTTGCGGCCGCGACCGACGGCGTCCGGATCGTCAACGTCGACGACCCGTACGGTCGGCGCCTGGCCGAGGAGTTCGACTGTGTGACGTTCGCCCTCGAGCGCGAAGCCGATTACCGGGAGGCGGACCTCGAAGGGGTCCGGTTGCCGCTGCCGGGCCGCTTCAACGTGCTCAACGCCCTCGGTGCGCTTGCAGCGGCGCACGCGCTCGGCGTCGACGTGCCGGCGGCAGCCCTCGGGCGCGTCGATGCGGTCCCGGGCCGGTTCGAACCCGTCGACGAGGGCCAGCCGTTCACGGTGCTGATCGACTACGCGCACACACCCGATTCGCTCGACAACGTGCTGCGGGCGGCGCGCGAGCTGGCGGGGGACCGCCGCGTGCTGTGCGTATTCGGCGCGGGGGGCGACCGCGACCGGGGCAAGCGGCCCCAGATGGGGGCGATCGCCGCGCGCCTGGCCGACGTCGCCATCCTGACCTCCGACAACCCGCGCTCGGAGGATCCCGAGGCGATCCTCGACGAGATCGAGGCCGGCATTACGGGCGCCCACGAGCGCGAGGTCGACCGCCGCGTCGCGATCGAGCGCGCCGTCGCGCTGGCTGCGCCGGGCGACGTCGTAGTCATCGCGGGCAAGGGCCACGAGCAGGGCCAGGAGTTCTCCGACGGGCGCAAGGAGCCCTTCGACGACCGCGTCGTGGCCTCCGAGGCCCTGCGCGCGGTGCGGGCGCGGTGAGGGACTGGGACGCGGAGCGCGCGGCTCGTGAAGCGGGCGCCGATCTCGTCCGCGCGGCGGCCGCGGGCCCGGCGCGCGTGGTGATCGACTCGCGCGCGGTCCAACCCGGCGATCTGTTCGTGGGCCTGGTCGGCGAGCACGCCGACGGCGGCCGCTTCGCGGCCGGCGCGCTCGAGGCGGGCGCCTGGGGGGTGCTCGTCGCGCCGGAGCACGCACACGGCCTGCCCGGGAACGGGGCGGTGCTGTCCTCTCCGTCCCCGCTGACGTCGCTCCAGGCCCTCGCTCGGGCCTGGCGCCGAGCGCTCGGCGCCCAGGTCGTCGCCATCACCGGGTCGGTGGGCAAGACCTCGACGAAGGACATCCTGCGCGCGCTGCTGGCTCCGCACCGCCGCGTCCACGCGAGCCGGGCCAACTTCAACACGGAGATCGGCCTGCCGCTCGAGATCCTCGCCGCGCCGCCGGGCACGGAGGTGCTCGTCCTCGAGATGGGCATGCGCGGCGCAGGGCAGATCGCCGAGCTCGCGGCCATCGCCGAGCCCGACGTCGGGGTGATCACCGCGATCGGCGAGGTGCACCTCGAGCTGCTGGGCTCACTCGACGCGATCGCGCGAACGAAGGCCGAGCTGCTCGAGCACGTCGCAGTCGCGGTCATCCCCGATCGGGAGCCGCTGCTCGATCCGTACCTGCCCACGGGCGTCGAGATCGTCCGTTTCGGTGACGACGAGTCCCCGCTCCAGGGCCTCGAGCTGCCCTTCAGCTCCGCGCACATGCGGCGCAACACCCTGGCCGCGGTCGCCGCCGCAAGGGCCGTGGGGGTCGAGCCCGCGGGGGTCGTCGAGCTCGAGCTGTCGGCCATGCGCGGTCAGGTCGTCCCCGCCCGGGGCGGGGTCACCGTCATCGACGACTGCTACAACGCCAACCCCTTGTCCATGCGCGCCGCCCTCGACGACCTCGCCCGCCAGCAGCCCGCAGGCCGGCGCGTGGCCGTGCTCGGCGACATGCTCGAGCTCGGCCCGCTCGAGGCGCAGCACCACCGCGAGATCGGTGCCTACGCGGCGCGCTCGGGGGTCGACGTGCTCGTCACGGTCGGGCCGCTGGCCGCGGAGATGGCCGGAGCTTTCGGGCACTCCGCCCGGCAGACGCCGGACGCGGCTGCGGCCGCGGATGTCGTCGCCGATCTGGTCGGGCCCGGCGATCTCGTGCTCGTGAAGGCCTCGCGAGGCGTCCACCTGGAGACCGTGACCGAAGCCCTGACCGGATCCGGCGGGGCGGCGGCGTGAGGGGCGGCGTCGGCGAGATCCTGGTCGGCGGCACCGCCGCGATGTTGATCTGCGTGTTCCTGTCGCCGAAGTTCATCCAGTTCCTCCAGGTCAAGGAGTTCGGCCAGCACATCCGCGAGGACGGGCCGCAGGAGCATCACGCCAAGGCCGGGACGCCCACGATGGGCGGCCTGATCATCTTCACGGCGATCACGATCCCGGTGCTCTTCCTGCTGTTCTCCGACCGCTCGCCGGGGCCCGACCGGGAGCGGGCACTCGGCGTGCTCGGCGTGGCGCTCGCCTGCGCCGCGCTCGGGTTCGCCGACGACTACACGAAGATCATCAAGAAGCGTTCGCTCGGGCTGCGCGGGCGGACCAAGCTCGGCGTCACCGTCCTGATCTCCATCGGCCTGTGGCTCATGGCCACGCAGGCGGCCGGCCTGCCCGACACGCTGCGCCTGCACATCGTCGACGCGACCATTCCGGTGGGCTTCGCCTACCCGGTGATCATCTACGTGGTGCTGGCGGGAACGACCTCCGCCGTCAACCTCACCGACGGCCTCGACGGGCTCGCCGCCGGGTCGGCGGCGATCGTCGGGCTGGCCTACCTCGCCATCACGCTGATCACCGGCCTGACGTCGCTGGCGCTCGTCGCGGGTTGCGTGGTGGGCGCATGCGTCGGGTTCCTGTGGTTCAACTCGTTCCCCGCGTCGATCTTCATGGGTGACACGGGTTCGCTCGGCCTGGGCGGCGCGGTGGCGGGTCTGGCGGTCATGACCCAGACGGAGCTGCTGCTGATCATCCTCGGCGGGATCTTCGTGATCGAGGCGCTCTCGGTGCTCATCCAGGTCTTCTGGTTCCAGACCCGGGGCAAGCGCGTCTTTCTCATGGCGCCCATCCATCACCACTTCGAGCTCCAGGCCTGGTCGGAGACCAAGATCATCCTGCGCTTCTGGATCGTGGCGGCCGCGCTTGCGGCCATCGGGTTCACGATCTACCAGCAGTCGTTGCTTCCCTGAGTCATCTGTGCCGACTTCGCGCCGGGGGTGTGCCGATCCGCGCACGGCCGGCGATCCGAGGCGCCCCCGGGCGTACGTTCGCGCCTCATCAACGTTCGGACGAGGAGGAGGGTCGGCGATGGACATCGAGTTGCTCGTGGAGGTCGTGGCGGATATCCCGCAGGGGCACTGGGCCAGCTACGGCGACGTGGCCCGGGCCGCAGGGGGGACCGACCAGCACGCGCGCGCACTCAACGGGCGCTTCACGCGCGGGGAGGTCGAGGGCGCCCACCGCGTGCTCAAGAGCGACGGCACGGTCGGCGGGACGGCGCTGGGCGACCCGGCGCAGGTGCGCCGCCGCCTCGAGGCCGAGGGGCTGGAGTTCACGGGCGGGCGGGCCGATCCCGCTCGCCGGGTCCGGCCCGCGCCCTCCGACGCGCCCGATGGGGAGGCGGACCCTGCCTCCACGGCGAGCGCGGCGTCGGCCTGACCGCCACGCCGCCCATAATGGGCGGGTGCCCCCCTCTCGCCCGCCGCTGCCCGACGGCCCCTTCGTCGTCGTCGGGCTCAAGCGGTCGGGGCTCGCCGTCGCCAGGGCGCTCCACGCTGCGGATGCCGAGGTGCGGGCGTGCGACGCCGGCCCGGCGGACGGCCGGGAGCTCGAGGCGCTCGGCATCGAGGTGCGGGCGCCCAACGCGGGCATCGGCCTGTTGGCCGGGGCGCGCACGCTCGTCAAGAGTCCTGGGGTGCCCCAGGACGCCCCCGTGGTCGCCGCCGCCCGCGAGCGCGGGATGCTCGTGGTCGGCGAACTGGAGATCGGCTGGCGGCTGCTGCCGTACGAGATGATCGCGGTGACGGGCTCGAACGGCAAGACCACCACGACGGAGCTGATCGGGCACATCCACCGCGAGGCCGGCCTGCCCGTCGCCGTGGCGGGCAACGTCGGAACGGCACTGTCGACGCTCGCCCTCGCGGACGCGCGCCCCGTCGACGGGACGGTGGTCGTGTGCGAGGCCTCGTCGTTCCAGCTCGAGGACACAGAGCGCTTCGCGCCCGAGGGCGCCGTCCTGCTCAACATCACCCCGGACCACCTCGACCGGCACGGCACGCTCGCCGCCTACACGCAGGCCAAGCTGCAGGTGTTCGCGCGCCAGGGCAACGACGACATCGCGGTCGCGCCGCTCGGCCTCGGCGTCGAGGATCTCGGCGGCTGCGCGCGGCGGGTCTGCTTCGGCACGGGTCCCGGCGCCGAGCTCGCCGACCGCTCCGGCCACCTGTGGTGGGACGAGGAGCCCCTGATGGCCGTCGAGGAGATCCGCCTGCGCGGCCTGCACAACCGCGAGAACGCCATGGCGGCCGCCGCGATCACCCTCGCGCGCGGCGTCGACCCCGCGGCCGTGCGCTCCGGGCTGGCGAGCTTTGCCGGCGTGCCACACCGCCTCGAGGAGGTCGGCACCGTCGGCGGGGTGAGCTTCGTCAACGACTCCAAGGCCACGAACGTCGACGCCGCCGTGACCGGGCTGCGCGGCTTCGAAGGCGGTGTGCACGTCATCCTCGGCGGCCGCGGCCTGACCGGCGATCTCGCGCCGCTGGTCACCGCCGTGCGCGAGCGCGCCGCCGCCGTCTACCTCATCGGCGAGGCGGCCGACGCCCTCGCGGACGCCCTCGGCGGCACCGGCGTGCCGCTCGCGCGCTCGGGCGATATGGAGGCGGCCGTCGCCGCGGCCGCCGGCGCCGCGAGACCCGGGGAGGTCGTCCTGCTCAGCCCCGCGGCGAAGTCATTCGACCAGTACCCCGACTTCGAGGCGCGCGGCGAGCACTTCAGGGCACTCGTCCGCGCGCTCGGCTGACGCCCGGCTCACGGGCTCCGGTTGGCAGATCCCCGCCGGGAAGCTGCGGATCTCGCCCGTGTTTCCACGCCAGCGGTTGAACAATCCGAATGCCTCCGGCCCCCCGGGCCCGGTCGTGTCGCGGCAGTCATAGCCGCCATTCCCGCGGACGTAGTTGTTGTTGAAGTCGTATCCGGGGCTGGTCACGTCGATGCCGTACTGACCGTTCTGGACGACGTGATTAGCTCGAACGAGTGTGGGGCCGACCGAGGAGGAGGCGCTTCCCTCGAAATTCAGCCCGTGGCCGTTCTTCCTCACGACATTCTCGGAGATTTCGCCGTTGCCGTAGTAGGGGTCGTAGGTGATCCCGTCGCCACGGTTCGCATAAATCACGTTGCGACTGATCATCGCGCCGCCACCGTCGAGCTCGAGGATCCCCCTGCCGTTGCCGCCGATTCGATTCCCGACGAGCGTGCTCGGACCAGCCTGGTCACCGCCCCCCAGGACCACCCCGTAGGCGGCGTTGAGTCGGATGGTGTTGTCGGTGGCGCGGAAGCTGCCGTCCTGTGCTTGCATGATCCCGAAGAGGCCGCGCGAGCCGAAGAGCAGATTTCGCTCGATGCGCGGTTGAGCCGAGGGCTCGACCCCCTCGACGACCACGCCTGACCACCCATACATCGTGATTCGGTTGTCCGCGACGAGCGCGTCGTCGGCGCTGTAATTCTCGCCGAGCTCGTTCTGCGCGTCGCCGGCCCAAACTCCGGCTCCGGAGCCGCAGTCGTCGAACATGCTCGTGATCTGGTTGTCGGCGACCACCACTCTGTCGGCGCCGATCTGCACACCCGCCTCGTGCTGCAGTGCGGACGCATCGCAGTTCGGCCAAGGCGAGGGCAGTGGACCGAGGATGCGGAAACCCCGCAGCGTGGTGCCGGCGCCCGCGAGCACGACGACTGCTCGGGGTGGGCTCGCCCACAGCTTGGGGGCCCGCAGCCGCGCCGTGAGTCGGGGGCTTGACTCGATGAGCAGCCCGGACTTCGTAGACGGGACCCGGACCTGCTCCCGGTAGTACCCCTTGCAGACCGTGATCTGGTCACCACTCGAGGCCGCGTCCACCGCAGCCTGCACAGAGGCGAAACCCGCCCTCGCGCACTCGGCTCGGTCGTCGTCGACGGTGAGCGTCGCCCCCCTTGCCGGGACGGCCCCCATCCACACGCCGATGGCCAGGCCCACAACGAAGATCCGACGCATTTCCGACCCCCCGGGTTGCGTTCGCCTTCTCTGGAACCGACCCTACTCCAGGTTCCCGGGGTGCTGTCAACCCCCGCGAGTGGGATTCAGGTCGATTGTTTGGGCTTGGGCTCGTCGCGCGGCTCGAGCTGAATCTCGCGCTCCGCGCGCGGCACGCCGGCGTCGAGCTCGGTTGAGCGCTCGCGCTCCGCGTTGATCTCCATGCCCAGCAGGAGCACGACGTTGGTGATCCAGACCCAGACGAGCAGGGCGACGACGCCGCCGAGGGTGCCGTAGGTCTTGTTGTAGGAACCGAAGTTGGCGACGTAGAAGGCGAACAGCGCCGACGCCACGATCCAGGCCACCACGGCGAACGCCGCGCCGGGGGTGATCCAGCGGTAGGACGGCATCCTCACGTTCGGCGAGAAGTGGAAGAGCACGCCGAACATCGCCGTCACCACCACGAGCAGCACCGGCCATTTGGCGATGCTCCAGATGTCCACCGCGGTGTTGCCGATCCCGAGCGGCTCGGCCACGGCCTCCACCACCGGCCCCGTCAGCACCACCGCGAGCAGGACGAGCGCGAGCAGGAGCACCATCATCAGCGTGATGAGGATCTGCAGCGGCCGCAACTTGAAAAAGCCGCGACCCTCCGGCGTCTCCCACACGACGTTCGACGCGCGGATGAACGCGCCCACGTAACCCGAGGCGGCGTTCAAGGCAAGGGCGATGCCGACGACGAACAGCACCCCCGAGGCCGTCTTCTCGGACGCGACGGACTCGAACGGCGCGGCCGCGGCGTCCGACCCGGTGATGTTGCGCACGATGTCGGTGATGGTCCGGGTGGTCGTCTCCGGGTCGCCGACGAGTCCCACGATCGAGACGAGCGCGGCGAGGGCCGGGAACAGCGCGAGGAGTCCGTAGTAGGTGAGCGCGGCCGCCCAGTCGGTCATGTTGTCCTCGCTGAACTCCTTCAACGCGCGCTTGAGCGTCGCGAACGTGCCCGTACGCACGTCGACACCCGTCGGCGCGTAGTCGGCTCGGGGGGCGTCGGGGAAGGTCCGCTCGTCGTCCATGCAGCAAGCGACGGTAACCGAGCGCCCCGATGTCCGGTGCCGAGACCCGACCCCTTTAGGGGCGGTTGTGGCTGACGACCTCGATGTTGTTGCCGTCGGGATCGAGCGCGAACGCGCCGTAGTACCCCGGGTGGTATTCGGGCCGCTCGCCCGGCGCGCCGTTGTCGGGCGCCCCTGCGGCAAGCGCCGCGGCGTGAAAGGCGCGCACGACACCGTCGCCGGATGCGGGGAAGGCGAGGTGCAGCCCGCTCGAGGGAGGATCGCCCGCGAGCACCGTGAACGAGCCGCTCGAGCCGCGGAAGCGGGCGAGCCCGGGTTCGTCGACCGCGAGGGCGAAACCGGTGTGGGGGGCGACCGCGGCGTAGAAGTGGCGTGCGGCGTCGAGGTCGGCGACGCGGAGCCAGAG
The DNA here is from genome assembly GCA_963781415.1 of uncultured Solirubrobacteraceae bacterium. Lineage (GTDB taxonomy): Bacteria > Actinomycetota > Thermoleophilia > Solirubrobacterales > Solirubrobacteraceae > DATLGB01. The sequence continues at coordinate 272,656 of CAWAFT010000002.1, read as the reverse complement.
GTGGTCGACGACGCCGGGTGGCCCCGCCCGGTCGTGCAGGCACGCCTCGACGCTGTTGCCGTCGGGGTCGCGCAGGAAGGCGCCGTAGTAGTCGCCGCCGTAACGGGCACGGGGGCCGGGGGCGCCGTCGTCGCCGAAGCCGGCCTCGAGCCCGGTGCGCCAGAACGCGTCCACCGTGGCCCGGTCCGCGGCGACGAGGCCCACGTGCACCCCGGTGGTCGGCGGGTGGTCCTTCCCGGCCGGGGAGAGGCCGAAGTCACCCCACTCGAGCAGCCGATCCTCCGTACAGGTCACCTGCGCGCCGAGCACCGCCAGCAGCTGCCGGTAGGCGTGCCCGGTCGCACGGAAGTCCGAGACGCGGAAGGTGACGTGATCGAACACGCGCAGGATTATGTGTCGCTGCGGCGAACGGCGCTCTGATGGTCCGTCGTCGCCGGAGTTCCACCCAGCAGCCGCTCGAGCACCGGTTGCTGCTGACGGCGACGTTCTGCCTGCTCGCCGGTGGCGCGGTCATGGTCTATTCGGCCTCCTCGGCGCGCACCCTGCTCGAGGGCCAGGGCAACGGGACCTCCTACCTCGTGAAGTACCTCGCCTACGGGTCGGTCGGGTTGGTGTGCATGCATCTGCTGTCGCGGCACGGGCTCGAAGCCGTCCGCAAGGCGACGCCGTTGCTGTTGCTCGTGAGCTTCGGGATGCTCGTGGCGGTGTTGATCCCGGGGATCGGCGTCAACATCAACGGCGCCCGCCGCTGGCTCGGCGCGGGGCCGGTCCAGTTCCAGCCCGCCGAGGTGATGAAGCTCGCGCTCGTCCTGCACACCGCCTCGGTCATCGCGCTGCGGCCCAAGCTGACCCGCGACCTGCGCAACCTGATCGGCCCGGTCCTCATGCCCGGGGCGGGCGCGATCGGCCTCGTCTTCCTGCAGCCCGATCTCGGCACGGCACTCGTCATCAGCTTCACGCTCGCCTCGCTGTTGCTCGTCGCCGGCGTGCCCGTCCGCCACCTGCTGGCCGTGGCGGCCGTCGGCGCCTTCGTGGTGATGGTCTTCGCGCTGCTCGAGCCCTACCGGCGGGACCGGCTCACCGCCTTCCTGAACCCGTGGGCGGATGCCGGCGACACCGGTTTCCAGTCCGTGCAGGCGCAGATCGCGTTCGGCTCAGGAGGACTCTTCGGGGTCGGTCCCGGGCAGTCTGTCCAGAAGATCTTCTACCTCCCAGAGGCCCACACCGACTTCATCCTCGCCGTGATCGGCGAGGAGCTCGGAGCGGCGGGAATCGTCTGTCTGCTCTTCCTGTACGGCATGATCGCGTATGCCGGTCTCCGGACGGCGAAGGCGGCGAAGGGCATCTACGCCAAGCTGCTGGCCGCCGGCCTCACCTCCCTCATCCTTTGCCAAGCCCTGCTCAACGTCTACGCCGTCCTCGGCCTCGCCCCGCTGACCGGTGTCCCGCTGCCGTTCATCTCGTCGGGATCGACGTCGCTCATCGTGCTGCTGTGTGCGATGGGCCTGCTGCTCAACATCGCGGGCGGCGGGTCGGCGCACCTGCGCGCCATCGTGGGACGGGCGGATGAAGATCGTGATCGCAGCCGGCGGGACCGCGGGGCACGTGGTTCCCGCGATCGCCGTAGCGGACGCGCTGCGGGCTGAGGGCGCCGAGGTCGTGTTCGTGGGTGGCGAGCGCGCCGAGCGCGACCTCGTGCCCGCCGCCGGCTACGAGCTCGAGCCGATCCGGGCCGAGGGGATCAGCCGCTCGAACCCGCTCAAGGCCGCGCGGGCGGTCGGCAAGGCCGTGGCGGGCGTGGGCACGGCGTGGCGGATCCTGGCCCGCCACCGCCCGGCGGCGGTGCTCGGCGGCGGCGGCTACGTGGCGGGGCCGGTCGGTCTCGCGGCCGTCGCGCGGCGCATCCCGCTCGTGCTCACGGAGGCCGACTCGCACCTCGGCGTCACCAACCGGCTGCTGGCTCCGCGCGCCCGCCGTGTCTGTCTGGCCTTCCCGCTCGAGGGGCGGGAGAGCTCGCGCTACCTCGTCACGGGCCGGCCGGTGCCACCGGCGGACACCGACCGGGCGGGCGCCCGCGCGGCCTTCGGGATCGGCCCGGAGGAGCTGTGCGTGCTCGTCTTCGGCGGCTCGCTCGGCGCCCGCTCGATCAACGAGGCGGCGCTTTCGGCGTTCGCCGACGCCCCCTTCCGCGTCCTGCACGTGGCCGGGAAACGTGACTTCCCCGACCTGACGGCACCCGGCGACCACTACGACCTGCGCGACTACGTGACGCCGTTCGGGCCGGCGCTCGCGGCGGCCGACCTCAGCGTGGCGCGCTCCGGCGGCTCGGTCTTCGAGCTCGCCCAGTACGGGCTGCCGGCGGTCCTCGTGCCCTACCCGCACGCCTCCGCCGACCACCAGACGGCCAACGCGCGCTGGATGGAGCAGGCCGGCGCGGCCGTCGTGATCCCCGACGCCGAGCTGACCGCACAGCGGCTGGCCCGCACGGTGGGGGAGCTGGCGGCCGACCCGGCCCGCCTGGCCCAGATGGCGGCCGCCTCGCGGCGCCTCGCCCGGCCCGACGCGGCCCGCGACATCGCCCGCGAGGTGCTGGAGGCAGCGGGAGGATGAAAGGCCGGCGGCTGCACTTCGTCGGCATCGGCGGCGCCGGGATGTCGGGTCTCGCGCTCATCGCGAAGACGCTCGGCGCCGAGGTCACCGGCTCGGACCGCGCCACGTCGGGCCCGTACGTCGAGCGGCTGCGCGCTGCGGGGATCGAACCGTCGGCGGGGCACGCGGCCGAGCACGTCCCCGCGGGTGCCGAGGTCGTCTACTCCACCGCCGTCGGACCCGAGAACCCCGAACGCACGACGGGCGCCCCGGAGTTGCACCGCGCCGCCTTCCTGGCCGAGCTGACCCAGCTCAAGCCCGCCATCTGCGTGAGCGGCACCCACGGCAAGACGACGACGACGAGCATGATCGTCCACGCCCTCACCGCCTGCGGGCTCGATCCCGCCTACAGCGTCGGCGGGGAGGTCCGCTCGACCGGCACGAACGCCGCGTGGGGGGAGGGGCCGTGGTTCGTCGTCGAGGCCGACGAATCCGACAAGTCGCTGCTGGGGCTCCATCCGCGGATCGCGGTCGTCACGAACGCCGAGCTCGACCACCACGCGACGTACGGGTCGCTGCGGGAGGTCCTCGAGACCTTCGCGACGTTCGCGGCCAGGGCCGACGGCGGGGTGGTGATCCCGGCCTCCCTGGAGGACCGGATCGCGGGCGTCCCCTACGACGGCCGCTACGCCGAGGTGGAGCTCGCCGTTCCCGGCGAGCACAACCGGGCGAACGCATCGGCGGCGCTCGTGGCCTGCGAGCTCGCGGGTGCGGACATGGCCGTGGCGGCCGCGTCGCTGGCGACCTTCGCCGGAGCGGGCCGCCGGTTCGAGCGACTCGGGTACAGCGAGTCGGGCGCCCTCATCGTGGACGACTACGCGCACCATCCGACCGAGGTCGCCGCGACGATCGCCGCCGCGCGGACCCTGGAGGCCGACCGGGTGGTCGCGCTGTTTCAGCCGCACCTGTTCTCGCGCACCCAGGCGGAGGCGCGGGCCTTCGGCTCGGCGCTCGCCGCTGCCGACATTGCCGTGGTCACCGGGATCTACCCGGCGCGCGAGCGGCAGGAGGACTTCCCGGGCGTGAGCGGCATGCAGGTAGCCGAGGCAGCCGCGGACGCGCGCGGCAGCGTCGCCTGGATGCCAACCCTCGCCGACGCCGAACGCCACCTGCGCTCGGTCCTGCGCGAAGGCGACCTGTGCCTCACCCTCGGCGCGGGCGACGTCGACTCCGTCGGCCGCGCGCTCGCCACCCGGCCGGCCGGCGGCGACCCGGCGCCGAGGTAGCACGGGCCCGGTTCGGGCGCTCCGGGGAGGGGAGGCCCGGCCGGCGTCGAAACGACGGGCATGGAGCGTGTCCTGCGGATGGTCCCAGCGGTGCGCCTGCCCCGGTTGCCCTGGCGCGCGCTCGCCGCGCTCGCCCTGGTCGCGCTACTCGGTCTGGGAGGCTGGGTGTGGTTTCGCGACTCGTCGTTCGCGGCGGTCGAGCAGGTCGAGGTCATCGGCCTCTCCTCGAGCGAAGCCGAGGAGGTGCGTCAGGCGCTGGACGTGGCGGGGCGCTCGATGAGCACCCTGCACGTGCGGCAGGGGGATCTCGACGCGGCCGTCGAGCGCTTCACCTCCGTCGACTCCCTGATCGTCCAGGCCGACTTCCCGCACGGCCTGACGATCGAGGTGACCGAGCGTGATCCGATCGCCGAGGTCGACCTGGGCGGAGACGTGGTCCCGGTCGGAGCCGGAGGCCGGCTGATGCGGGGTGTCGAGCCCACCCGCAAGCTTCCGGTCCTGCACGCCACCCGGCTCGCCCCCGGCGACCGCCTGACCGATCCCGAGGCGCTCGCCGCGGTCAACCTGCTCGCGGCGGCGCCGGAGCCGCTGCGCGAGAAGGTCAAGAAGATCTGGAGCGGTCCGAAGGGGCTGGCCCTCGATCTTCGCCAGGGACCCGACCTGTACTTCGGGACCGCCGATCGCCCCGCGGCCAAGTGGCTCGCGGCCGCCCGTGTGCTGGCGGAGCCCAGCGCCGTGGGTGCGGTGTATCTGGATGTGCGCGTGCCGGAACGGGTGGCCGCGGGCGGCCTCGGCGTCACGCCGGAGAGCGCCACCGTCGACCCTCAACTTCCAGTCGAGAGTACGGCTACTCTCGACCCCTAGTCGAGGCTTACGGTCTTTGCAACGACCCTTGCCGTCATGGGGTCACGTTGACATCCACGCCGAAAAGCCCCTAACGTGCGGGATTCCGAGCCGATTCCGCGCGTGCCCAAAGGCTCAACGCTAACTAGAGGTCCGGACACCATTATGGAAGCCACAGGCAGCTATCTCGCAGTGATCAAGGTCGTCGGTGTCGGCGGCGGTGGCACCAATGCCGTCAACCGGATGATCGACGCCGGGCTCTCCGGCGTCGAGTTCATCGCTGCGAACACCGATGCCCAGGCGCTGCAGATGACGGACGCCGACATCAAGCTCAACGTCGGCCACAACCTGACCAAGGGGCTCGGCGCCGGCGCCAACCCGCAGATCGGCCAGGGTGCCGCGCAGGAGTCGCGCGACGACATCAAAGAGGCGCTCAAGGGCGCCGACATGGTCTTCGTCACGGCGGGCGAGGGCGGCGGCACCGGCACCGGCGCGGCGCCGGTGATCGCTGAGATCGCCAAGCACGAGATCGGCGCCCTGACCGTCGGTGTCGTCACACGTCCCTTCGACTTCGAGGGTTCGCAGCGCGGCCGCCAGGCCACCGAGGGCATCGACCGCCTGCGCGAGCAGGTCGACACGCTGATCACGATTCCGAACGAGAAGCTGCTCTCGATCGTCGAGCGGCGGACGAGCATCCTCGACGCCTTCCGCATGGCCGACGACGTCCTGCGCCAGGGCGTGCAGGGCATCACCGACCTGATCACCATTCCGGGTCTGATCAACCTCGACTTCGCCGACGTGCGCACGATCATGCAGGACGCGGGCAGCGCCCTGATGGGCATCGGCACCGCGTCGGGCGAGTCGCGCGCCGCAGAAGCCGCCAAGATGGCGATCTCCTCCCCGCTGCTCGAGGAGTCCGTCGAGGGCGCCACGGGCATTCTGCTCAACATCACCGGTCCCCGCGACCTCGGCCTGTTCGAGGTCAACGAGGCGGCCGAGATCATCCACTCGGCTGCGGACGCCAACGCGAACATCATCTTCGGATCGGTCATCGACGAGGGCATGTCCGACGAGATCCGCGTGACGCTGATCGCGACGGGCTTCGACATGGCGTCGCGCACCGGGATGCGGGACTGGCGCCCGGCGGCCGGCCGCGGCCGCGAGGAGTCCTCACCGAGCCGCCCGTCGGGCCGGCGTCAGGGTCCGCCGGACCGCGGTCCGCGGATCGGCGACCGCGAGCGCACGTCGCTCGAGATCACCGACGACGACATCGACATCCCGCCCTTCCTGCGCTAGCGCCGCCGGGCCTTGGCGGCGACGAGCTCGACGGCCGTCGCCGCGGATGACGCGTAGGCCTTGACGCGGTCGCGCGCGACCGAGCGGCCCGGGGGCGTGGGGCGCAACCGCGCCTTGCGCAGGCGCCCGTTGGTGCGGTGGACCCGCGAAGCGCGGGCCGTCGAGGGGGTGCGCCAGGTGATGGAGAAGGAGATCGACGGGTCCGGGCCGTTGCGCACGAAGTGCGGCGCGTCGGGCCGTACGTAGACGCCGTCCCCCGGGGTGAGGGGGAAGCAGCGGGCCGAGTCCGGCTCGTGCGTGAGGTTGCGGTGGCCACCCAGGTAGACCCGCTCGAGCTGGAGCTGCTCGTCGACGGGATCGTCGAAGCGACCGACGTGCATCTCCTTCGAGCCCTTGATCTGGAGCAGGAAGTTGTGCTCGGGGTCGACGTGCGACGGGGTCATCGAATTCGGTGCCGAGATGAAGATGAACGCCTCCTGCAGCGTCATGCCGCCCTCGGGCTCCGACAGCGCCCGGACCTCCTCGAGGCACTCGCGCATGAGCTCGCCGTAGGCGGCGTCCTGCTCGACGTTCTTGAGCACCATCCAGGACTTGTTCTCCTCGATGGTGCGGACGATCTCGCCCGGGGTCAGGTCGAGCGACTCCACGCCCCGGTTGTCCGGGCCGACCACGGTCGGCAGGGTGCCGAGGTTGTGCTCGATGCTGGCCGGGGGGAGCCGGTCGGCGAGACCGGCGAGGCCGTCCGTGCTGAAGAGCTGATGGCCGGCCAGGTCGTGGCTGACGGCGATCGGCTCGATGCCGAACGCCTCGGTGAAGGCGGTGCGATCGAAGCTGAGGTGGCTCATGCGGCTGTCTCCTTGCGGTGGCGGCGGGTTCGGATCCTCACGGCCACGTGCGCCTGCGCGCGGCCGAGCCGCCCGGGCACGCCCGGGCCGGGCACCATCAGGGAGGTCAGCTGACGCCGGTCCGGCCAGAGTCGATTGATCATCTGGTTAGAAGGATCGGCGCAGGAGTCCTCCCACTCAAGCTCTGGGGACGCGTGAAAGAGGTGGACGTTGTCGAGTTGCAGCTGCACTCCGGGCGAGTATCGGGCGTAGGTCTCGTCGATGGCCAGTTTGAAGCAGAACGCCCCCGCACCCGAGAGCAGGTTGCACTGCATGGCGATCGTCCGCTCGCCCGCTCGCAGCGCGACCATCTGCAGGCGGCCGTCGCGCGCGAACGCGGCACAGGCATCGCGGAAGAAGTCTCCGTGCGCCGTGAGTCTCATGGCGGTCCCGGCGCGGCCCTTCCAGCCCGACGCCTCGAGCGCGAGGAAGGCCTCCACCGCGCCCGGTTCGCCCTGGACCTGCTCGCAGCGCAGGTCGTCCCCCTGTTCGGCTGCGAACCGCGTGCGCAGCCGACGCAGTTCCCGGCGGCGCTTGGAGGCCAGCGTCGTCTCGACGTAATCGTCCTGCGGCCGGCGGCGCAGCGCCGCCCGCTGCCACGTATGGAATACGACCGGCCGGGCGCACGCCGCCGCCATCGCGCCGTGGGCCGGAAGGTTCTCGAGGGCGACGAGCGCGCTGCGGCGGTGGAGGTGCGCCAGCAGCGCCGCGGCAGCCTCCGGTTCGCGCCCGGGTGCCAACAGCGGGGTGCCCAGGAAGCAGTAGGGATGCGTCCAGATGGTGTGGGCCAGGGTCGGCATCCCGTGCCAGCGGTGCGTCCGGACCACCGGCGCCGCCCCGATCCACTCGCCTCCGGGCGCGGTGACCACCAGCAGCCGGACGTGGGCCCCGCCCGCCAGGTGCCGAACCGCGGGAAGAAGGAGCTCGGGCTCGAAGAACGGATTCGGTTCGGCGGCGCTCGCCGCCAGGGCCCGCCACGCTCCAGCGTCAGCATCCGCGGGCTTGAGCTCGAGCATCGTCGGCGGACCTTAGGGGTCGGTAGGGTGCGCCGCGATGTCCGCACCCTCCAGCGAGCTGCGCAGGACCGCACTCCACGGGCGGCACACGGATGCGGGAGCACGGCTGGTGCCCTTCGCCGGGTGGGAGATGCCCGTTCAGTACGCGGACGGCATCCGCTCCGAGCACGAGGCGGTGCGCACCGCCGCCGGGGTGTTCGACGTCTCGCACATGGGGGAGATCGAGACGAGCGGGCCGCAGGCGGCGGACTTCCTCCAGCACCTGCTCTCGAACGACATCCGGCGGATTCCCGAGGGCGGAGCCCAGTACAGCGTGATGTGCCTGCCCGACGGCGGCATCGTCGACGACCTCTTCACCTACCGGCTCGCCGAGCAGCGCTTCCTGACCGTCACCAACGCCGCCAATCACGCGAAGGACCTGGCGTACTTCCGCAGCCAGGCCGAGGGCTTCGACGTCGACGTGCGCGACTGCGCGGACCGCTTCGCGATGCTCGCCGTCCAGGGTCCGGCCGCGCGCGACATCGTGGAGCGCCTGGCCGACGGCCGGTTGCCCGGTCGCTTCCACTGTTGTTCGCGCGTCGTCGCGGGCGTGGGCATGCTCGTCTGCGGGACGGGCTACACGGGCGAGGACGGGGTGGAGCTGCTGCTCGATCCCGATGGTGCGCCCGGCGTGTGGGACGCGCTCCTGGCGGCCGGGGTGGCGCCCGTCGGGCTCGGCGCAAGGGACACGCTGCGCATGGAGGTCAACTACCACCTCTACGGCAACGACATGGACGAGACGCGCAATCCGATCGAGGCCGGCCTCGGGTGGGCGTGCAAGGATGACACCGGCTTCGTCGGCGCCGACGCCGTCCGCGCTGCGCGCGAGTCGGGAACGGCCGAGAAGCTCGTCGCCTTCGCCCTGACCGAGGGAGGCATCGCGCGGCAGGGCAACCCAGTCGCCGGCGGCGGCGTCGTCACGAGTGGGACGATGTCCCCGACGCTGGGCGTCGGCATCGGCATGGCCTATCTGCCCACCGCGCTCGCCGAGCCGGGCACCGCCTTCGAGATCGACGTGCGCGGCAGGTCGCGTGCCGCCGAAGTCCGAACGAAACCTCTCTACAGGAGCGCATAGCAGTGGCTGACTATCCCGCGGACCTCAAGTACCACCCCGAACATGACTGGGCACGCGTCGACGGGGACTCCGCGACCCTGGGCATCACCTGGTACGCCCAGGACTCGCTCGGGGAGATCGTGTTCTTCGACCCCCCGCAGGTCGGCGCGACCATCACGAAGGACGAGCCCTACGCGGAGGTCGAGTCCGTCAAGGCGGTCTCGGACGTGATCGCGCCGGTGTCGGGCGAGATCACGGAGGTCAACGAGGCCCTCACGAGCGCGCCCGAGAAGGTCAACGACGATCCCTACGGCGACGGCTGGCTCGTCAAGGTCAAGCTGACGGACCCGGTCGAGCTCGACACGCTCATGGACAGCGAGGCCTACGAGGGCACGCTGGAGGGCTGACGAGCGGCCGTCAGCCGTACGGCGAGCACCGCGGCGTCGTCGCGGCGGGGCTCTTCGACGGACGCCAGCAGGCGAGCGGTCAGCGTCGTGGGGTCCGGACCGAGGCTCCGGACGTGCTCGGCGAGCTCGGCCAGCCCACGGTCGATCGTCGAGTCGGGGCGCTCGATGAGGCCGTCGGTGTAGAGGATCAGGGTGTCTCCCGGGGCGAGCCCGACGTCGGCATGGGCGCGCGGGGGTGCTCCGGGACCCACGCCGAGCAGCGCCGAGCGCCCGCCCTCCAGGAACTCGGTGGTCCCGTCGACACGCAGCAGCAACGGAGGCGGGTGGCCGGCGCTCGCGTAGCGCAGCACGCCGGTGGAAACGTCCAGCACCGCGTAGACGACCGTGGCGAGCGGGTGGTCGTCGAGCGACCCGACGAAATCGTCCAGATGCGCCAGTGCGTCGGCTGGGGTCGAGGCAAACAGCGCAGCCGAGCGGGTTGCGCTGCGCAGCTGGCCCATCGTGGCCGCGGCGTCCAGGCCATGGCCCGCCACGTCCCCCACCGAGAGGGCGACGCGATCCGGACCCGTCACGACCACGTCGTACCAGTCGCCGCCGACCGCCATCGCCCCCTGGGCCGGGACGTAGCCCGCGGCCGCCTGTAGGCCCTCGGGCACGCGCAGCCCGGGAAGCATGCTGTCCTGGAGCTGAAGGGCGATCTCGCGTTGCTGGGCGAGCGCCTCGTCGCGGCGCCGGTCTAGGCGATCCAAGCGCCTCGCCGCGCCGAACGTCAGCGCCACCCCCGCGGCCGCCAGCAGGGCGAGAGCAGCGAGTTCGGCGTACAGCGCGCTGTCGAGCGACCCGAGGACGTCGGCTCGCGCCCGGTCGGTGACGACGAGCCAACCCGAGGCGGGAAGCGCCTGGAAGCCGAGCACGCGCGTTCCCTGCTCCGTGCTCACGTCGTCGAGGACGCCGCGACCCTGGGCGCGCATGCGCGCCAGCGGGTAGCCCTCCGGTGCCGGCATCAGGCCCGGCACGGGGTCGGATCCGAGGATGGTGTTGCCCTCCCCGTCGATGATGGTGACGCCGGAATCCCCGAGCAGCAGCCGGCGTCGCAGGCCGGTGTTGACGTCGTCGAGTTGCAGCGTCGAGGACACGAGCCCGGCGACCTCGCCGTCGGGCCGCGTGACGGGGTAGGCGAAGGCCACGATGGGACGCCCCGTGAGCCGGCTGTCGAGCGCGTCGCTCACCGCAGGCTGTCCGGCGAGCGCCGATCGGACGTACTCCCGGTCGGACAGGTCGATCGGCGGTTGTCCCGGCGGAACCGACGTCGCGATCACCGAGCGACCCCGCGCGTCGACGTAGCCGAGCGCGTCGAAGGTGCCGCTGCGCGTGAGGTCGACGAGGTACCGGCGCAGGGCGGCGGACCGCTGGCGCACCGCCGGGCTTGCGGCGACGGCGGCAAGCACGGCGAAGCGGTCCTCGAGGTAGCCGCGCGTGTTCACGGCGGCGGCCGTCCCGAGCTCGCGTGTCTCCCGGAGGCGATCCTCGACGGACGAGTTGCGGTGTGCCACGGCGAGCACGGCCCCGAGGACGGCCAGCAGGGCGATCGCCGGGAGCGCCGTCCGCATGAGGCCGCGACGGGTCCGCAGCACGGGTGGGGCGGGAGCCTGCGCGATGGCGCCATTGTGTCGCACGCCGTCGCTAGCTTGTTCAGAGGTGAGCCGCTACACGTCAGCCACAGACGCGGACCGCGAGGCCATGCTCGAGGCGATCGGGGTCGAGTCGGTGGACGCGCTGTTCGACTCCGTGCCGGAGGGCCTGCGCCTGGACCGTCCGCTCGACCTCCCCGCCGGGAAGCCCGAGCAGGAGGTCTACACCTACCTGCGCGACCTCGCGCGGCGCAACGTGTCCACCGAGGACGAGCTCTCGTTCCTCGGCGCAGGCATGTACGACCACTACGTCCCGGCGCTGGTGGACTCGATCTCCTCGCGTTCGGAGTTCCTCACCCCGTACACGCCCTACCAGCCCGAGGTCTCCCAGGGCGGGTTGCAGGTCATGTTCGAGTACCAGACGATGATCTCCGAGCTCACCGGACTGCCCGTCTCGAACGCCAGCGTCTACGAGGGCCCGAGCGCGCTCGCCGCCGCCGGCTATCTCGCGAAGGTGCACACGGGGCGCACGCGCTTCGTGATCTCGCGGGGCGTGCACCCGCACTCGCGCGAGACGCTGGCCACGACGAGCGCGGGATGGAGGACAGCCATCCAGGAGGTCGGCCTCGTCGACGGCGTGACGGACGCCGAGGCGCTCGGCGCCGCCATCGACGACGACACGGCCGCGGTCTTCCTCGCCCAGCCCAACTTCCTCGGAGCTGTCGAGGATCTCGAGCGGCTCGCGCCGATCGCCAAGCAGACGGGCGCGCTGCTGATCGTGCAGGTCGACCCGATGACGCTCGCCGTGCTGCGCCCGCCCGGCGACTTCGGCGTCGACGTCGCGATCGGTGAGGGTCAGCCCCTGGGCAACCGGCTGGACTTCGGGGGCCCGTCGTTCGGCTTTTTTGCCGCCGACTCGGCCTACCTGCGCCGCATGCCGGGCCGGATCGCCGGCGAGACCACCGACGTCGAGGGCAAGCGCGGCTTCGTGCTCACGCTGCAGACGCGCGAGCAGCACATCCGCCGCGAGAAGGCGACGTCGAACATCTGCACCGCGCAGGCGCTCAACGCGCTCATGGCCACGATCTATCTGGCGTGGCTGGGCAAGGACGGCTTCGCCGAGCTCGGCGAACTGCTGTTGCGCCGCACCGATTACGCGCGGGAGCGCCTGACCGCTCTCGACGGGATCACCGCGCTGCACGATCAGCCCGTGGTCCGCGAGTTCGCCCTCCGCCTCGACGCGCCGGTGGACGCGGTGATCGATCGCTGCCTGGCGCAGGGCGTCAATCCCGGCTACGCGCTGGGACGCGACTACTCCGAGCACCCCGACGGCCTGCTCGTGGCGATCACGGAGCAGCGTTCGCGCGCCGACATCGACCGGCTCGCCGAGGTGCTCGGGACCGCCGTTCGCGAAGAGGCGGGGGTGCACGCCTAGCCATGCCGGACACGATCTTCGAGATCTCCCAGGCCGGCCGGCGCGCCTTCGTGGCGCCGGAGACCGGGGTGCCCGAGAAGCCGCTCGACGAGCTGCTGCCGCAGCGGCTGCGCCGCAGAGAGCCCGCCGGCCTTCCCGAGGTGGCCGAGCCGGAGATCAACCGCCACTACAACCGCCTCTCGAAGCGCAACTTCGATCTCGACACGGGCTTCTATCCGCTCGGGTCGTGCACGATGAAGCACAATCCCAAGCTGCACGAGCGCGTCGCCGCCCTGCCCGGTCACGCCCGCCTGCACCCGCTGCAGGATCCGCGGCACGCCCAGGGCGCGCTTCAGCTGATGTGGGAGCTTCAGCACGCGCTGTCGGAGGTCTCGGGCCTGCCGCACGTCTCGCTGCAGCCGAGCGCGGGGTCCCACGGCGAGCTGGCGGGCGTCCTGCTCACCCGGGCCTACCACGAGGATCGCGGCGAGACCCGCCACAAGGTGCTCGCACCGGAGACGAGCCACGGCACGAACCCGGCCACCGTGACGATGGGCGGCTACGAGACCGTGAAGGTCGCCGTCGACGCCGACGGCAACGTCGACCTCGACGACCTGCGCGCGAAGGCCACCGAGGACGTCGCCTGCCTGATGCTCACCAACCCGAGCACGCTCGGGCTCTTCGAGACCAACATCGAGGAGATCGCGCGGATCGTCCACGACATCGGCGCGACGCTCTACTACGACGGAGCGAACCTCAACGCCGTGATGGGCCGCAGCCGGCCGGGGGACATGGGCTTCGACATCGTGCACTTCAACCTGCACAAGTCCTTCACCCAGCCGCACGGCGGCGGCGGGCCCGGGTCGGGGCCGATCGCGGTCTCCGATCGCATCGAGCCCTATCTGCCGCGCCCGCAGGTCGTGCAGCGGACGTCGGGCAACGGTGCCGGGCCGACCTACGACCTCGACTTCGACCGGCCGAAGTCCATCGGCCGGCTCCGGGGCTTCCAGGGCAACTTCGGCGTCTTCGTGCGCTCCTACGCCTACATCCTCTCGCTCGGGGGTGACGGCCTGACCGAGGCGTCGGAGACGGCGGTGCTCAACGCGAACTATCTCCTCGCGCGCCTCACGGAGCTGTGCGGCGAGCACCTGCCCGTCGCCTACGACCGGCCGTGCATGCACGAGTTCGTGCTCTCGGGCGCGCCGATGAAGAAACAGCTCGGCCTGCGCGTGCTCGATCTCGCGAAGCGACTGCTCGATTTCGGCTATCACCCGCCGACCGTGTACTTCCCGCTCGTGGTCGACGAGGCGCTCATGATCGAGCCGACGGAGACGGAGACCCGGGAGACGCTCGACGCCTTCGCCGAGGCGGTCGCGGCGATCCTGGCCGAGGCCGCCGAGGACCCCGAGATCGCCCGCCAGGCCCCGCATACGACGCCGGTGCGCCGTCTTGACGAAGCCGGAGCCGCAAAACGGCCGGTAATCCGTCAGCTGGCGAACTGAACGCCGTTCACACGCGCTTCGCGCCGTGCCGATGAACAGGGAGATGGTCTCCCATCATCCACGCCTGCTCGTTCGGTTCGGCATCATCAGCGCGCTCGCCATCGCCGTGCTCGGCGTGGTGCTGATCGCTGAGCTGCGCTCGACGATCCGCGGCCAGGCGCTCGAGGAGGGCCGGACTCTCGCAACCCTCGCGACACGCCTGCGCGTCGAGCCCGAGCTCAGCGCCGCGGGCCTCAACGGGCCGCCGGACCCCATTGAGGCCAACCGGCTCAACACGCTGCTCAACACTGCGCTGCGCGACGCGGAGGTCGCGCGCATCAAGGTCTGGAACCGCCGTGGGGTCGTCGTCTATTCCGACGACCGCGAGGTCCAGGGCCGACGCTTCCCGATCCGGGGGGATCTCGCCGAGGCGATGCGCGGGGTGACCATCGCGGGGATCGCGGAGGCCGAGGATGCCGCGAAACCCGAGGACCGGGCCCTGGGCGATCTGATCGAGGTCTTCGTTCCGTTGCGCTTCGGCTCCGGACCGATCGCCGGCGCCTTCGAGGTCAACGTGCCCTACGACCGCGTCGCCGCCGACGGCGAGAAGAAGCTGCGCCGCACCGTCCTGATCCTGCTGAGCGGGCTCGTGCTGCTGTGGGCCGCGCTGTTCCGGCTCATGGCCGGCGCCTCGGCCCGTCTGCGCCGCCAGGCCGAGGAGAACCGCAAGCTCGCCCGTGAGGACGGGCTGACCGGCCTGGCGAACCGCACGAGCTTCACCGAGCTGGCCTCGGAGGCGCTGGCCAAACGGCCGACGCACGCCGCCGTGCTGCTGCTCGACCTCGATCGCTTCAAGGATCTCAACGACTCCCTCGGGCACCACGCGGGGGATCTGCTGCTGCGCGAGATCGGCCCGCGCCTGACGTCCGCTCTGCCCGAGGGCACGGTGGTCGCGCGGCTGGGTGGCGACGAGTTCGCTGCGCTGCTCGCGCCGGTCGAGCCCGAGGAGGCGATGGCGGCCGCCGTGCACCTGCGCGAGATCCTCGGCGCGCCCGTGGAGATCGAGGGGATCGCGGTCTCCGCCGAGGGTTCGGTCGGCATCGCCCACTATCCCGACGACGGCCGCGACGTCGCGACGCTGCTCCAGCGCGCCGACGTCGCCATGTATGAGGCCAAGGAGCGCCGTGTCGGCGTGGCCACCTACCAGCCTGACGCGGACCGGTCGAGCCACGAGCGCCTGCTCATCCTCGCCGACCTGCGCGAGGCCATCGAGCACGACGAGCTCGTCCTGCACTACCAGCCGAAGGTCTCGCTGACCGACGGCAGCATCGTGGGCGCCGAGGCCCTCGTGCGCTGGCAGCATCCGGAACGCGGGCTGGTCGGGCCCGTCCAGTTCGTCCCGCTCGCCGAGCACACCGGGCTGATCGCGCCGCTCACCGAATGGGTGCTGGAGCGGGCGCTGCGCGACGCGCGCAGCTGGTGGGATCGCGGCCATCGCATCAGCGTCGCCGTCAACCTGTCGGTCGCGAACCTCGTCGACTCGACGCTGCCGGCGCTTGTCGCCAGGCTGCTGGCGGAGACCCGGCTCCCGCCGTCCGCGCTGGAGTTCGAGATCACCGAGAGCGTGCTGATGACCGAGCCCGATCGTGCGCTGCGCACGCTCACGCTGCTGCGCTCGATGGGCGCGACGCTCGCCGTCGACGACTACGGGACGGGCCATTCGTCGCTCGCCTATCTGCACCGGCTCCCGCTCAACACCCTCAAGATCGATCGCTCCTTCGTGTCGAAGATGACCTCCGAGGGTGGGGTCATCGTCCGTTCGACCGTTGATCTCGCGCACTCGCTCGGCCTCGACGTCGTCGCCGAGGGCATCGAGGACCTGGGCACGGCGACCGCGCTCCGGGAGCTGGGCTGTGACCTCGGTCAGGGCTTCCACTACGCCCATCCCGTGCCCGTCGAGCAGATGTTGACCCAGCTCGAGCCGCCGCCCTTCACCGCCACGGTCGCCACCGGCGGTGACGACACGGATCCGCTCGCGCTCTCCCTGCCGGCGGCCTCGTCGGCCTAGCGCGCGGACTCCCGCCGCCGGGCTAGCCTCGGCGCCACTCATGACGGTGATCTTCTCCGGCATCCAGCCGACGGGCCGCAAGCATCTCGGCAACCTGATCGGCGCCATCGAGCAGTACGTGGCCGGCCAGGATCGCGCCGACCCGGCGATCTACTGCGTCGTGGACCTGCACGCGCTGACGGTCGACTACGACCCCGCCGAGCTGCGCGAACGGGTCTACGACACGGCCGCCATCCTGCTGGCGGCGGGCCTGGATCCCGAGCGGTGCGTGCTCTTCCGCCAGTCCGACGTGCACGAGCACACCGAGCTGACCTGGATGCTCTCGAGCGTCACCGAGCTCGGGCGTCTCAACCGCATGCATCAGTTCCGCGACAAGTCCGTCGCGCAGCGCTCGCTCGTGTCGGCGGGCCTTCTCTACTACCCCGTCCTGCAGGCCGCCGACGTGCTCGCCTACCGGGCCCACGAGGTGCCGGTCGGCGAGGACCAGCGCGAGCACATCGAGCTCATGCGCGACGTCGCCATCCGCTTCAACTCCCGTTTCGGGGAGACCTTCGTCGTTCCGGAGATCCGAGTGCCCGCCGTCGGCGCCCGGATCGGCGACCTCCAGGAGCCCGAGAAGAAGATGTCGACCACCTCCGGGTCGCCGGCCGGGACGGTGTACGTGCTCGAGGAGCCCGCGGCGATCGTGAAGAAGTTCAAGCGCGCGGTGACCGACTCCGGGTCGGAGATCGTCCATTCGCCCGCCAAGCCGGGTGTGTCCAACCTGCTGGAGATCTACGCGGCCGTGCGCGGCATCGGGCCTCGCGAGGCCGAGGCCGCCTTTGCCGACGCCCGCGGCTACGGCGACCTCAAGACCGCGGTCGCCGAGGCCGTGGTCGAGCACCTCGCCCCGATCCAGGAGCGCTACGCCGCGCTGCGGGAGGACGAGCGGGCGCTCGAGGACGCGCTCGCCCTGGGCGCCGCCAAAGCCCGCGAGATCGCCGCCGGCACGCTCGCGGACGTCCGCGCCCGGATGGGCGTCGGCGCGCCGCCCGCCTGACCGCGCCCCGGCGCCCGCCCCGCCCTCGGCGCCCGCCCCGCCCTTGGCGCCCGCCCCGCCGCGGTGCGTGTCGCTTAGGCGTCGATATATGACCACGAGGCGACACGCGCGGGCGCTCCGCGCGGCGCGGCCGGCGTCTGTGTCGCTTCGGCGTCGATATATGACCACGAGGCGACACGCGCGGGGGGGCGCGGGCGTGGGGGGCGTGCCGGGCCGTGCCGACCGGGGTGGCCGATAGCCTGCGGCGCCATGTCCGTCGTGGGCGATCTCGAGCTGGACCTGGACGTCTTCGCGGGCCCGTTCGATCTGCTGCTGTCCCTTGTCCTGCGGGAGGAGCTCGACCTGCTCGAGGTCGATCTCGCGGACATCGTGATCACCTACGTCGATCACCTCGAACGCCGCGAGGAGCTCGATCTCGAGGCCACGACGGAGTTCCTGGTCCTGATCGCGGCGTTGCTCGAGCTCAAGTCACGGCTCATGCTGCCGGGCGAGGAGCTCGACGAACTCGATGAGCTCGCGCCGGGCGAGGCCGCCGAGGAACTGCTGGCCCGGATGCTCGCCTACGCGCGCTACCGGGGCGCCGCCGCGTGGGCGCGCGAACGCTTCGAAGGCGGTCACGAACTGCTCTTCCGGGCGGCTCCGCTGCCGCCACAGTTCAAGCGTGCGTCGCTCGAAGGGGCGGAGGCGGTGTTCGATCCCGCCCTGCTCGGCAAGGCGATCGGCGGGCTGCTCCGCCACCCGGCCCCGCTGGACCTGACGCACATGGCCGCGCCCGCGGTCTCGCTGTCGGACCGGATCGGCGTGCTGCGCGGTCTGCTCCAACGGGGCTCCTTCGCCTTCGAGGAGGCGGTGCGCGGCGCCGACCGCATGACGGTCTGCGTGACGCTCTACGCACTGCTCGAGCTCTACAAACGGGGCGAGGCGGGCTGGGAGCAGGACGAGTGCTTCGGGGACATCCGCGTGGCCCGCCGGACCGCTGTCGCCCCCGTCGCCGAGGCGCTGGCATCGTGACCGGGCTCGCCGCGACGCTGCAGGCGCTGCTGTTCCTCTCACCGGATCCGGTCAGCGCACGCGACCTCGCCGCCGCGGTCGGTGAGGAGGAGCCTGCCGTGGTCGAAGCCCTGGGGGAGCTGCGTCATGCCCTCGTCGGGCATGGCCTCGTGCTGCGCGAACTCGCCGGCGGGTGGACGCTCGCGTCGCATCCCGACGCGGAGGAGGCAGCCCGCGCGCTCCTCGCCCGCCCGCGGCCCCCGGCGCTCACGCCCGCGCAGGCCGAGACGCTGTCGATCGTCGCTTACCTCCAGCCCGTCTCCCGTCCGGAGGTCGCGCGCATTCGCGGCGTGGCCTCGGATTCCGCAGCGACTTCGCTCCTCGATCGCGGGCTCGTCGAGGAGGCCGGCCGGTCGCAGTTCGGCGCCGTGCTCTACCGGACGACGCCCCTGTTCCTGAAGTTGTTCGGGCTGCGCTCGGCCGACGAGCTGCCCGATCCCGGCCAGTGGGACCCGGCGCCGGAGGAGGAGACCGCGCTGCGCGACCGCCTGCTCGCCGCCGGTACGGCCCGGGCCGGCACCGCCGCCACCTAGGCGGGACGTCCGCGCTAGGCCTTCGCGGCGAGCTGCCCGCAGGCGGCGTCGATGTCGCGGCCGCGCGTCAGTCGCACCGTGGCGGTGTGGCCCTGCTCCTCGAGGACCGCCTTGAACGCGTCGATCGCGCTGCGCGTCGAGCCTTCGTACAGGCCGTCCGTCGGGTTGTACGGGATCAGGTTGACCTTGTAGATGCGGCGGTCGAGCAGGGCGGCGAGCTGTCGCGCCTGGGCGACGGTGTCGTTGACGCCGGACAGCATGAGGTACTCGACGAAGATCTTGCGACGCCGGCGCGCGTAGAAGCCCTCGCAGGCATCGAGCACCTCCGCGATCGGATGGCGCTCGTTGACCGGCATGATCTGCGCGCGCAGCGTGTCCTCGGGAGCGTGCAGCGACAGCGCAAGACGCAGCGGCATGTCGCACTCCTCGGTGAGACGGCGGATGCCGGGCACCCATCCCACCGTCGAGATCCCGGTCCGGCGGTGGGTGATGCCGGCGTCGGGAAGCTTCTCGGCTGCGGCAAGCACGTTGTCGAGGTTCATCAGCGGCTCGCCCATGCCCATGAAGACGAGGTGGTCGACATCCTCGATACGACGGAAGTGCAGCACCTGGTCGAGGATCTCCGACGCGGTGAGGTTGCGGCCGAACTTCATCGCGCCCGTGGCGCAGAACGTGCACGTCAGCGCGCAGCCCGACTGGCTCGAGACGCAGACGGAGCGCCGCCCGTCGCGGTAGCGCATCAGCACCGCCTCGATCGGCCGCCCGTCATGGGTGTGGAAGAGAGTCTTCACCGTGCCGTCGCGAGCCTCGCGCTGCGTCCGGGGGTCGAGGGTGGAGTACGGGACGTGCTCCTCCAAACGCGCGCGCAGGCCGGCCGGGATGTCGGTCATGTCGGCGTAGGACCCTGCCCCGCGTGACGCCCAGCGCCAGATCTGGCGGGCGCGGAAGGCGGGCTCGCCGGCGGCGGCGAGGGTCTCTTGCAGGAGCGCGAGGTCCACGGCTGTCAGGCTAGAGCGGATGCGACTCGGCAAATATCTCGCCCAAGCCGGCGTGGCCTCGCGCCGCGGGTCCGAGCAGTTGGTCTTCGACGGCCGGGTCAGCGTCGGCGGCGCGACGGTGCGCGACCCCGCCCGCGACGTGGACGACGACAGCGCGGTGGCGGTCGACGGAGAGCTGCTCGTCATCGGCCGCAGGCGCGAGCTCGTCTACGCCGTCAACAAGCCGGTCGGCGTCGTCTCCACCGCCAGTGACCCCCAGGGCCGCCCCACCGTGGTCGATCTCGTCTCCTCCGAGCAGCGTCTGTATCCCGTGGGGCGGCTCGACATCGACACGAGCGGCCTGATCCTGCTCACGAACGACGGCGAGCTCGCCAACGCGCTCACCCATCCCCGCTACGGGGTCGCCAAGACCTACGTCGTGACGGTCGCCCGCGGCCCCGTCAAGCCCTCGCAGCTCTCGCGGCTGGGGGAGGGCGTGGTGCTCGACGACGGCAGGACGGCCCCGGCCCGCGCGCGCAAGCTCGCGCCGGACCAATTCGAGCTCATCATCCGGGAGGGACGCAAGCGCCAGGTGCGGCGCATGACCGAAGCGATCGGCCACCGGGTGAAGGCGCTCGAGCGCATCGCCCTCGGACCGCTGCGCCTCGAGCGGCTGGCGGAGGGCGGCCACCGCCGCCTCAATCATCAGGAGATCGAGGCGCTGCGCGCCGCCGCCGTGCCTACCGCACGGTCAGGCGGGTCGAGACGATGATGGCCCTGCCACCGCGCTTCCACGTCAACCGCACGTTGTAGGTCCCCGCAGCGAGCTTGGCGCGCGGCACGGTGACGCGCAGGCCGCCGCGGGCGCGCCTGACCCTGCCGCGCGCGACGGTGCGTGCGCCCCGCCTGACCTTCGCGGTCACGCCGCGCGCCGGCGCTCCCTTGACGGGACAGGTGATCGTGACCTTCTTCTTGGCCACCTTGGCCTTGCAGACGGTCTGGGCCCCCGCCGGGCCCTGCGGACCCGGTGCGCCCTGTGGTCCGGGCTGACCCGGCTGCCCGCCGGCCCCGGTCGGACCCGCCGGCCCCGGGGACCCGGCGGGCCCCGTGGGACCCGCGGCACCGGCCGGCCCGGCCGGTCCGGCTGGTCCGGCTGGTCCGGCTGGTCCGGACGCGCCGTCCGCGCCTGCCGGACCGGTTGGGCCCGCGGGTCCGGGGACCGGATCGGTGGCGGTGCCGCTCGCGGTGAGGTCCAGCACCGGGCCGCCCGGGCCGGTGAGCACGCGGAGCCCAGCGGAGCGGACTCCGGTCGCCGTGGGGGTGAACCGCACCCTGAAGGTGCAGCTGGCATTCGGCGCCAACGAGCTTCCCGCGCACGTCCCGCCCTCGATGAGCACGTCGCTCATGTCGCCCGACACCGCCGTGATCCCCTGGATCGTCAGGGGCGCGTCTCCGTCGTTGGTCACCCTGATGGACTCCGCCGGGCTCGTCGCCCCGACGGTCGTGGCCGGGAAGGTCACGGAAGGCGGCGACGCGAGCAGGGCGCGATCGAGACGGACGAGACGGCTCACCAGCGCCCGGTTGTCGTTGATGGCGATGTCACCGATGCCGTCGCCGTCGAGGTCGCCGATCGCGACGCCGCGCGCGCTTGAGATGCCGCCGACGTCGGTCTCCGGTCCGAAGGTCACGGACCCGGGTGTCGAGCGGTTGAGCGCGTAACGAACACCGTCGGTCGTGGCGGCGACCACGTCGGGCAGGCCGTCGGCGTTGATATCGCCGACGGCGAGGTCCCGCACGGTCTGGCTGAAGGTGAGGTCGCTCGGTGCCAGTGCCGGTCCCGACTGCACCGACAGGTTGCGCAGAATGCCGACGGTGGTGCCAGCGGTCTCCGCGACCACGTCAGCCGCGCCGTCTCCGTCGACGTCGGCGGTGTGCAGCTCGGTGATACCGGCCAGCCCGGCCGGGGCAGCGGGCTCGGCGGTGGCGAAGGTCCGGTTGCCGTTGGACCGGACCGAGCGGTAGCTCGAGCCGTTGGCGGTCACCACGTCGGCCCGGCCATCCGCGTTGACATCGACGATGGTGACCGACGTGCCGATGGGCGCTCCCTTCCCGCCGTCCAATACGAAGACACCGCCGTCGCTGAACATCGCGGCGGCGGTGTCGGCGACGTCGGTGATGCCGTCGCTGTCGAGCTGGCCCGTCGCGATGTCGGGCTGGCTCGGGCGTGTGTTCAGGGGCGTCAGGCCGAGGCTTCGGTCGGCGCCGGCGCTGATACTGCGCACGAACGGCGTCATGGACGCCGAGCCGTCCAGCCCGGTGAGGAAGGCACGTCGCTCTGCGGGTGCGGGCGCGATGTCGGTGCTGAACGGGGCCAGTGACGATGCGGCCTGCGGAAAGCCACCGTGCCCGTCCCCGTACAGGGCGCACACGGAGTTGCTCATGAGGCCCACGACGTCGGCCATCCGGCCGACGGCCGGACCGTCGAGATCGACGATGACGATCTCGGATTCGAGGCCGGTCGTCCCCTTGTTCTGGGACGGGCAGATCGGGCCGCCCGAGACCGGGGCGAGCGTCAGCGCGTGCGCGGGTGGCGCCGCCGAGAGCAAGGTTCCCGCGCCGAGCGCCACCACACCTACGGTGCCGCCGGCCTTCTTGAAAGTCATGAGTCGTTCTCCCTGCGGTGGTCGGTCGGCGCCAACCCTACGGACCCGATGGGCGACATTCCAGTAGGAGGGCGTTCTCCGCCAGACGCTCGAGCGCGACCGGCATCGCCTCCCGCAGCCTGGACGCGAGCGCGGGGTCGGCGAGCGCGGCGGCCGCGGCGTCTGCCAGCGCGTCGAGATCGCGCGTGCCGTCGCAGGCGGCGAGGATCGCCCGGCCGGCGTCGTCATTGATGGTCAGACGCGTGTGGCGAAGCGTGGTGACGTCTCCGCCACCGACGGCTTGGAGACGCGCGAGCCCGAAGGCCAGGGGCCGGTCGCCGGGGGTCAGGGTGTACCGGGCCGGGGCGGCGTGCAGCGGCAGCGCGCCGTCGCTCAGCTCCGCGAGGATCCGTTCGGCCTCGCGCGGTCCGCTCACCGGCCGGCGCTCGTCGCCCACGAGCAGGGTCGCCACGCCCGCCGCCACCGGCTCCGGTGCCGGCTGCGCGACGCCCGGAACGACGACGACCTCGCGATACGGCACCCCGTAGAGGACGTCGGCGATCTCCGGATCGGGGTGAGCCGGCGCGGCGAGCGTGTCGGGATGCGCGTCGCGCAGGATGCGCAGGCCGTGTGCGCCGGCGTGGGCGACGACGTCGGCGTGCCACGCCGCGCGGGTCGCCGGGCTCAGGTCGTCGTGGAAGAGCAGTCCGTCGGCCGCCGCGGCCAGCCGGCGGCGCTCGGCTGAGAGCAGGACGCCATACGCATCCTCCCGGCCGGCCAGCGGCTCCTCGAGGCCGGCGAGCAGTGCGCGTGCCTCGGCCAGGCCGCCACGACGCGCGAGCGCCGGCCCGAGCGCGCGCCGGACGGGCCAGCCCGGCATCACGTTGAACGACAGGAAGCCGACGCCGTTCGGGGAGAGCAGCCGTGCCATCAGCGCCAGCGCCGCGTCGGCCACCGCGGGCGGCGCCCACGTGTACAGGCCGTGGCAGACCACGTAGTCGGCCTCGTTGAGCGCGGGAGGGTCGAGCAGGTCGCCCACGCGCAGGTCCACGCGGTCGCCGATCCCCAGTTCGGCGGCAAGCGCCTGTCCGCGCGCGATCGCGGGTTCGGAGAGGTCGATGCCGGTGACCCGGACACCGGGGCTCGCCGCCGCCATGGCGACGATGTTCAGCCCGTCGCCGCAGGCGATCTCGGCGACGTGGCAGGCGTCGGGGTCGGCGGGGGAGAGACCGTGCAGCCGCGCGAGCAGTGCCAGGTGGTCCGGGTGCGTGCGCGCGTACGGCAGCCCGGGGTAGGGGACGTCGGCGTACGCGTCGCTCACGTCAGTGGCGCAGCGGCCGGCCCCACGCCATCGCGGCGACGTGGTTGGCGACGCGGGCGGGTCGCTCCTCCTGCAGGAAGTGCCGCGCCGGCACATGGTGGATCTCGTCGAGCCGGGCCGCACGCCGGGCGAGGCGGCCGTGGTGGCCGAGGGTGAGCGCCGGATCCTGGGTCCCCCAGACGACTCGGACCGGATACGGCACGTCGCGCAGGGTGGAGACGTACTGCGCGCGCTTGAGGGGCGTGCGCTCGAAGCCGCGCATGATCTTCAGGAACGCGGCGCCGCCGTCGCCCCGCTTGAGCAGGTCGACGTAGGCGTCGATCTCCGCCGGCACGATGCGGCTCCAGTCGAGAATGCCCTGCGTGCGCATCAGCAGCCGGAAGGCGGGCTTGTTGAGCATCCGCAGGTAGAGCTCGCCGAGGCCCGGCCGGGCGAAGGGCTCCATCGACCACGGGCGCTTGAACGTGTCCACCTCGACGACCGTGTTGAGGACGGTGATCGACTTCACGCGCTCGCGCAGCGCGTGGGCCACCTCGAAGCCGATCGGGCCGCCGATGTCGTGCACGACGAGGTGGAACGTGTCGAGCTCGAGCGCGTCGATCGCGGCGGTCGCAAAACGGCCGAGGCCCGTCCAGGAGTAGTCGAAGTCCTCCGGGCGGTCGGCCAGGCCGAGCCCCGGGAGGTCGAAGGCCAGTCCGCGCAGGCTGCGCGACGCGAGCTCGTGCACCAGCTTGCGGTACAGGAACGAGGACGCGGGCACGCCGTGCATGCACACCACCGGCTCGCCCTTGCCCTTGTCGAGCACGAAGCTGCGGATGCCCGCTGCCTCGAAATAGCGCCCGTTGCGCTCGTGCCGCTCGATGACCTCGTTCATGTGGGCGGCAGCGTATCCGGGACTACCATCGCGACGATGCGCCTGTACGCCCTGCGCGGTGCCACGACCACCGCCGCCGACGAGCGCGGGGCCATCCTGAAGGCGACGGACGAGCTGATGCGCGAGCTGCTGGACCGCAACGCGCTCGCCGCCGAGGACCTCGTCTCGTGCATCTTCACGCTGACGCCCGATCTCCACGCGGAGTTCCCCGCGGTCGCCGCGCGCGAGATGGGCCTCTCCGGCGTGCCGCTGATGTGTGCGCAGGAGCTTTCGGTCCCCGGGGCGATGGAGCGCGTCATCCGCGTCATGGTCCACTGCTACCTCGGGGAGGGCCGCCGGCCGCAGCACGTCTATCTCGGAGAGGCGCGCTCGCTGCGGCTGGACCTCGAGGGCGCCCAGTGACGCCGGCCCGGCGGTCGGGGACCTGCGGTTAGCATCGGGGCCGTGGAGTTCGCCGAGAAGCTGAGCCGCCTGAAGGTCTATCCGGCGGCCGACGGATACGCGCTGGGCCCGGAGGTGGCGCTCATGGCCTCCAACGAGACGCCGTACCCGCCCCTGCCTGCTGTCCGCGAGGCGGTCGCCGAGGCGCTCGCCGGCGTCAACCGCTATCCCGATCCGTCCAACACCCGGCTGCGCAAGGCGCTGGCGGACCGCTACGACGTCCCGGCGAACCGCATCGCCATCGGCAATGGTTCGTGCGACATCCTGCTCGCG
The DNA here is from genome assembly GCA_963781415.1 of uncultured Solirubrobacteraceae bacterium. Classification (GTDB taxonomy): domain Bacteria; phylum Actinomycetota; class Thermoleophilia; order Solirubrobacterales; family Solirubrobacteraceae; genus DATLGB01. The sequence goes on along the minus strand of CAWAFT010000002.1, from coordinate 247,498 downwards.
GCGGGCGAGGCGCTGCTCGAGCCGGGTGCCGAGGTCATCTACGCGTGGCCGTCCTTCAGCGTCTACCCGCACCTGGCGGCGGCCTCGGGCGCGCGCGCCATCGAGGTGCCCGTCGACGCCGAGCACAAGCACGACCTCGACGCGATGCTCGCCGAGATCACCGTCGCGACCCGGCTCGTGATCGTCTGCAACCCGAACAACCCGACCTCGACGGCGCTCGGGCTCGACGCGATCACCGCGTTCATCGAGCAGGTCCCGCGCAACGCGGCGGTGATTCTCGACGAGGCCTACTGCGAGTTCAACCTGCTCGACGATCCCGACGCCTCGGTGGCGCTGCTCGATCGCTTTCCGAACCTCGTGTTGCTGCGGACGTTCTCGAAGGCATACGGCCTGTGCGGGCTGCGCGTCGGTTACGGCCTGTGCGGTTCGGCGGACTTCCGCAACGCGGTCGACGCGGTCCGCCAGCCCTTCTACTGCAACGTCGCGGCCCAGGCCGCGGCGATCGCCGCACTGGACTCCCAGGACGAGATCACCGCGCGGGTCGAGACGAACCTCGCCGAGCGGCTCGGCCTCACCGACGGGCTGGCGCGGCTGGGCATCGAGGCCGCCGAGTCGCAGGCCAACTTCATCTGGTTCGACCTCCCCGGCGGCGAGGAGGCCGAGCGCGCCGTGGTCAAGGGCCTGGCCGACCGGCGCATCCTCGTGCGAGCCGGGACGCCGCTCGGGCGGCCCGGGGCGCTGCGGGTCACGGTGGGCACCGCCGCCGACAACGAGCGTTTTCTCGCCGCAATCGGCGAACTGCGGTAATCTTCCGCCTCCATGGCCGCCCCCTCGCATCACTCCACGCGCGGCTATGCCTATCCGACCTTCGCCTGGCGATTTACGCAGGCGCTCGGTCGGCTGTCCTGAACCATCGGGACAACCGCCTGCAGACGGGGCCTTTCGGGCCGAGCGCCGCTGGATCGACGCAGTACCCGCACCCGTACCCTTTGCAGACGACAACCTTGAGATAGGCCCCCAGACATGATGATCGTGATGAAGAACTCGGCCACGGAAGCCGAGATCGAGGCGGTGATCGACCGGATCCAGTCCGTCGGCGCCGTCGCCCACCCCTCCCGCGGTGAGGAGGTCACCGTGATCGGCGCCATCGGCGACCGCGAGCACGTCGCGCGCCTCGGCCTCGAGGGCGCCCCCGGCGTCCAGCAGGTCGTGCCGATCCTGAAGCCCTACAAGCTCGCATCGACGCAGATCCGCGGCGAGCAGCGGTCGGTCTTCGACATCGGCGGCGCCCGGATCGGCGGGGAGCACTTCGCCCTCATCGCGGGCCCGTGCACCGTCGAGTCCCGTGAGCAGACCGTCGGTACGGCGCACGTGGTCAAGGAGGCCGGCGCCGTCATGTTCCGCGGTGGCGCCTACAAGCCGCGCACGTCGCCCTACGCCTTCTCGGGCCTGGGCGAGTCCGGCCTGCGCATCCTCGCCGAGGCCAAGGCCGAGACGGGCCTGCCGATCGTGACCGAGCTGATGGACATCCGCGACCTGGACCCGGTGCTCGAGGTCGCCGACGTCATCCAGATCGGCGCGCGCAACATGCAGAACTACACGCTGCTGACCGAGCTCGGCCGCGCCGGCCGGCCCGTGCTGCTCAAGCGCGGGCTGAGCGCCACGCTCGAGGAGCTGCTGATGGCGGCGGAGTACATCCTCAAGGAGGGCAACCCGCACGTGCTGTTGTGCGAGCGGGGCATCCGCACCTTCGAGACGGCGTACCGCTTCACGCTCGACCTGACCGCGATCCCGGTCCTCAAGGAGCTCAGCCACCTCCCGGTGGTCGTCGACCCCAGCCACGCCGCCGGCCGCAGGGCGCTCGTCGAGCCGCTCTCCCTGGCCGCGGCCGCCGCTGGTGCCGACGGCATCATCGTCGAGGTGCACCCCAACCCGGTCGAGGCGGTCTGCGACGGCCCTCAGGCGATCGTCAACGACGACTTCGCCGCCTACGCCCGGCGCGTCGAAGCGGCTGCGGCCGTCGCAGGCAAGGTGTTCTCGACGGTTTGAACGTCGCCGTCCTCGGCGTGGGGCTGATCGGCGGCTCGATCGGTCTGGCCGCGCGTGAGCGTGCGGACGCGCAGGTCACCGGCTTCGACCCGGCGGACGGCGTGCTCGACGCCGCGCTCGCGCGCGGTGCGCTGGACGTCGCGGCCGGATCGGTCGCCGAGGCCGTCGCCGCAGCGGACGCCATCTTCGTGGCGGCACCCGTGGGCCGGCTCGCCGGCACGCTGCAGGACGCGCTCGCTGCCGCCGGGCCGGATTGCGTGCTCACGGACGTCGGGTCGACCAAGCGCGCCGTGGTCGAGGCGATCGGCGACCCGCGGTTCATCGGCGGCCACCCGCTCGCGGGGGCCGAGACGGCAGGGGTGCAGCACGCGCGCGCCGACCTGTTCGCCGGAGCGACCTGGTACCTCACCCCGACCCCGACGACCCCCGGCGTCCTGTACGAGCGGCTCTACCGCCTGCTCGTCGACCTCGGTGCCCGGCCGCAGGCGGTCGACGCCGACACGCACGACGCGGTCATGGCCGCGGTCAGCCACCTTCCCCACGTGCTCGCCAACGTCCTCGTGGCCCAGGCCGCACGTGCCCTGGACGCCGAGGGCGAGCGACTGCCGGCCACGGGCCCGAGCTTCCGCGACGCCACGCGCGTGGCCGGCGCGCCCACGGCGATCTGGGGCGACATCTACCTTGCCAACGCCGACGCCCTGGGTGCGTTGCTCGACGACACGATCGAGCGCCTGGGGCGCGTCCGCGCCGCCCTGGCCGAGCGCGATGCGGACGGCATCGCCGCCTGGAACGACCACGCCGGCGAGGAGCGCCGGCGCCTGCACGAGGCCCATCTCCAGGGCGAGGACGTGCTGCGCCTGCGCGTGTCGGTCCCCAACCGTCCGGGTGTGGTCGCCGACGTGGCGCTCGCGCTCGGCCGCGCGTCCGTCAACATCCTCGACATGGCCCTGCACCCCGCCGCCGACAACGCCTCGGGCGTCATCGAGCTCTGGGTGGCGGAGGGCCACGCGGAGGTCGCCCGGTCGTTGATCGAGGATCTCGCGCTGCCGGTGGCGAGCGCCTGATGAGCCGCCGCTTCTTCAAGCCGGCTCCGCGCCTGCGCGGCACCGTCATCGCACCGCCCGACAAGTCGCTGTCCCATCGCGCGGCACTGCTGGGAGCGATGGGCTCCGAGCCCGTGTTCGTGACGAACTTCCTGCGCGCCGAGGACACCCTGTCGACCCTGCGGGCGATGCAGGAGCTCGGCGCGCTCGTCGAGGAGCGCGGGGACGGGCTGATCATCCGCGGGCCCGGACTGCGGGCCGCTGCGGTTCCCGACGCGCCGATCGACGTCGGCAACGCCGGCACGCTGATCCGGCTGGTGATGGGATGGCTCGCCGGGCAGAGCGGAGGAGGCAGCTGGAGCCTCGACGGCGACGAGTCCATCCGCCGCCGGCCGATGAATCGCGTGGCCGAGCCTCTTCGCCTGATGGGCGCCGCCATCGAGGCCGCGCCGGGCGGTCTCGCTCCCCTGCGCGTCGAGGGCCGCAGCCTGACGGGCATCACTTACGAGATGCCGATGGCGTCGGCGCAGGTCAAGTCGTGCCTGCTGCTCGCCGGCATCCTCGCCGACGGACGCACCACGGTGGTCGAGCCGGCACCGAGCCGCGATCACACCGAGCGCCTGCTGCGCCGCGGAGGGGTCGACGTGCGCACGGAGGGCGCCACGGTCAGCGTCGGCACGCTCGACGAGCTCGAGCTCGAGCGGATCGACATCCCCGGCGACCCCTCATCGGCCGCCTTCCTGGCGACCGCCGCGGTCCTGGTGCCCAGCTCGCGCATCGTGATCGAGCAGATGGCGGCCAACTGGACCCGGGTCGGCTTCTTCCGCATCCTGGAACGCATGGGCGGCATCGTCGTCGGCCCGCTCGAGGAGCCCGGCACGCAGGGGGAGGACGAGCCCGTCTGCGAGCTCGACGTCTCCCACGGGCCGCTCATGGGCACCGTGGTCGACGCCGACGAGGTGCCGCTCGCCATCGACGAGCTGCCGCTCGTCGCGCTGCTGGGCTGCTTTGCGGAGGGAGAGACGATCGTGCGCGGGGCCGAGGAGCTGCGCCACAAGGAGAGCGATCGCATCGCCACCGTCGTGGAGGGCCTGCGCGGCCTCGGCGCCGACATCGAGGCGACACCGGACGGGTTCGCGGTGCGTGGCACCGGCGGGCTCGACGGCGGGGTGTTGACGGCCCACGGCGACCACCGGCTGGCCATGCTCGGAGCGGTCGCCGGCCTTGCCTCGCGCGAGGGTGTCGAGGTCGACGGCATGGAGGCCGCCGCGGTCTCCTATCCCGGCTTCGTCGACGACGTCACCGCGCTCACCGCCGCCTGACCGCCACCCGCCGGCGCGCGAAAGCCGGCACAGATCGGCCCCCGCGCACCCGCGTTCGCGCGCTGACCTACCCTTCGGCGTGTGGTGATTGCGATCGACGGCCCGGCCGGCGCCGGTAAATCCACCGTCGCGCGCGCTGTCGCCGAGCGGTTGGGCTTCACGTACCTCGACACGGGCGCCATGTACCGGGCGGTCGGCCTCGCCGGGACGGCCGAGGCCGACATCGCCTTCGACGACCGTGGGAACGTCCTGCTCGACGGCCGTGACGTCTCGGGCGAGATCCGCACGGCCCAGGCGAGCGAGATGGCCTCGCGCGTCGCGGCCGATCCGGAGGTGCGCTCCGTGCTCGTGCGCAAGCAGCGCGCACTGCTGGCCGAGGGCGACTGGGTGGCCGAGGGACGCGACATCGCGCTCGTCGTGGCGCCGGAAGCCGAGGTCAAGGTGTTCCTCACGGCCGATCCGCACGAGCGCGCCCGCCGTCGCGCGGCCGACCTCGACGCGGACGTCCGCACCGTCCTGGCGGAGCAGACGCTGCGCGACGAGCGCGACCAGGCGTCGGGCGACCGCACGGTCACGGCACCCGCTCCCGGGGCGACCGAGCTCGACACGACCGGCCTCTCGATCGACGAGGTCGTCGACCGCATCGCGCAGATGGCGCAAGGGGGAGCGCGATGAAGGTCGCGATCGTCGGCTATCCGAACGTCGGCAAGTCGTCGCTGGTCAATCGCCTCACGCAGTCGCGAGACGCAGTGGTCCACGAGACGGCCGGCGTCACCCGCGACCGGCGCGAGCTCGAGACGGAGTGGAACGGCCGCCGCCTGACGCTGATCGACACCGGCGGGATCGACTCGCTCGACGAGGATCCCCTCGCCGTGTCGATCGCCGACCAGGCCCGCTCGGCGCTGCTCGACGCCGACGTGGCGGTGCTGGTGGTGGACGCCCGCGCCGGCCAGCGGCCGGGCGACGCCGAGATCGCCGACATCCTGCGCCGCTGGGACAAGCCCGTGATGGTCGCGGCGAACAAGGTCGACTCGCCGCGCGACGTCCCGCTCGCCTCGGACTTCTACGGCCTCGGGCTCGGGGAGCCGATGGCCGTCTCCGCCTCGCAGGGGCTCGGCACCGGCGACCTGCTCGACCGGATGATCGAGCTCGGTCCCGACGAGGACGAGGCCGAGGAGGAGGATTCGGCCTTCCGTCTCGCCATCATCGGCCGCCCCAACGTCGGCAAGTCCTCCCTGCTGAACACGTTCCTGGGTGAGCAGCGGGTGATCGTCTCCGACATCGCCGGCACCACCCGTGACCCGATCGACATCGAGCTCGAGATCGAGGGCCGCAAGGTCCGTCTCGTCGACACCGCCGGCATCCGGCGAGCGGCCAAGGTCAAGGAGTCCGTCGAGTACTACACCTCGCTGCGCAGCCAGCGGGCCGCCGAGCGCGCCGACGTCGCGCTGGTGGTCTGCGATGCGACCGACGGCGTGACCACTCAGGATCTGCGGATCGCCGATCTCGCCATGCGCTCGGGCTGCGCGACCGCGCTGGTCCTCAACAAGTGGGATCTCACCTCGGGAGACGAATTCGACCTCGACCACGAGCGCCAGGTGGTGCTGCGCAAGCTGCGGCTGCGTCCCAAGCTGTTGACCTGCTCCGCACTGACGGGCCGCCACGTGGCACGCCTGCTCGTGGAGGCGGTGTCCCTGGCCGATCGCCGCCGGCACCGCATCCCGACCCCGGAGGTCAACAAGTTCCTCGCGGACGTCGTGCAGATCCGCCAGCCCCCGGCGAAGCAGGGTCACCGGCTCAAGATGATCTATGGGGCGCAGATCGGGGTCGACCCGCCGCGCTTCTCGATCCAGGTCAACTCGCGCACGCGAGTCACCCGCGACTACGCCTACTTCGTCGAGAACCGGATCCGCGAGCGCTACGGCCTCGACGGCATCCCGGTGATCATCGACTTCGTGGAACGCAAGCAGCGCCGCCGCTCGGAGTCGTGAGGGCTCGGACGGGCGCCGCGGTGGTGGCCGTGGCGGCGTTCGTCCTCGCGCTGTTCGGAGGTGGAGGGGCACCCGCGGACCGCGCCGCGGAGCTCGTGCCCGCCGATGCGCTGCTCTACGTCCATGCGTCGACCGACCCGGGCCGGGCGCAGGACGGGCGGCTGCTCGACCTCGTCGGGGAGCTCGGCCTGCTCGCGGACCCCGTTGAGGACTTCGAGCGCGACGTCCGCCCGTGGCTGGGCGACGAGGCAGCCGTGGCCGTCCTGCCCGAGGGGACCCTGGTGCTCCTGGCGGTGGGCGACGAGGCCGGGGCGCGGGCCTTCGCCGACCGCGTCGGAGGATCGATCTCGGACGGGTTCGTGACGATCGGCCGCCGCGCTGCGGACGGCCGGGCGCTCGCGGCCTTCGATGACTACCAGCAGGCCGTCGAGGACCTCGACGACGAGCGCTCGGTCGATGCCTGGGCCTCGCGCGACGCGGCGGAACTGCTCGGCGCGCGGGCCACGACCCTTGCCGGCGGACGCACCATGAGCGCAGAGGCGACGGTCACCGAGACCGGTGCGCGCATCCGGGTCACGCGCTGGGGCGGAGCGAAGGCGGCGGCCGACTTCCACCCCCAACTCCTGGGCTCGACCCCCCGCGACGCCTTCGGCTACGTCGGCGTCCGCGGCCTGGCGGCCCTCGGCGCGCTGCTGCCGGAGGCGGCAGGGGTTGCTGCGCCGGACATCATCGCGTCGCTCGGACCCCTGCTGGAGGAGCTCGACGGCGAGATCGCGCTGTGGGTGGCGCCGTCGACGGGCGATCCCGCCGTCACGCTCGTCACGCGGCCCGACGACCCGGAGGCGGCGCGCACGGCGCTCGCCGGCTTCCAGGGGGTCATCGCGGGCGCACTCACCGGATCGGGCGCGGCAACGGGACAGGTCCCCGTCTTCGTCGAGCGCGATCTCGGCGACGGCCTGAGCGCATACGCCCTGACGCTGGCGGGCGGCGGCGAGCTCGTCTATGCCGTGGACGGCGACCGGATCGCCATCTCCACCGCCGACGACGGGGTCCGGCGCGCGTTGCGCAACGACGACACCCTTGCGGACTCCGGCGCCTTCGAGGCCACCGTGCCCGAGGTGCCGGAAAATGTCCAGGCGCTAACCTTTCTAGCCGCAAACCAGCTCCTGGAGCTCGCTGACGCGGCGGGTCTGGACGCGAGCGCCGCCTACCGGAATGCGCGACCCGACCTGGCCAAGATCAGTGCGCTCGGCGCCGTCGTGCGCCGCCAGGGGGACGACACGACTGTGGAGCTGAACCTCCTTACCCCATGACTGAGTACGCCGAGAACGAGTACCTCTTCACCTCCGAGTCCGTGACGGAGGGCCACCCCGACAAGGTGGCCGACCAGATCTCCGACGGCATCCTGGATGCGGTCCTGGCCGAGGATCCCTACGGGCGCGTCGCCTGCGAGACGCTCGTCAACACCGGCCTCGTGGTCGTCTCGGGCGAGATCTCGACGACCACCTACGTCGACATCCAGGAGATCGTCCGCGAGACGATCCGCGGGATCGGCTACACCGACGCGGAGCTCGGCTTCTCCGCCGACTCCTGCGCCGTCCTCAACGCGATCGACAAGCAGTCGCCCGACATCGCCCAGGGCGTCGACTCCGCGCTCGAGAAGCGCTCCGATCCCTCCGACGACGACGAGCACGACGTCGCCGGTGCCGGCGACCAGGGCATGATGTTCGGCTACGCGACGAACGAGACGCCGACGTTCATGCCGCTGCCGATCTCGCTCGCCCACCGCCTGGCCGAGCGCCTGACCGCGGTCCGCAAGGACGGGACGCTGCCGTACCTGCGCCCGGACGGCAAGACGCAGGTCTCGGTCCGCTACGTCGACGGCCGCCCCACCGCGATCGAGAAGCTGCTGATCTCCACCCAGCACGAGGAGGGCGTCGAGGACCGGATCCCGGACGACCTCTGGGAGCACGTCGTGCTGCCGACCCTGCCCGGCGACATGTACGACGCCGACACGCTGCGCGCCTCGTTCCTGGTCAACCCCACCGGCCGCTTCGTCATCGGCGGCCCCGTCGGCGACGCCGGCCTCACGGGCCGCAAGATCATCGTCGACACCTACGGCGGCATGGCTCGCCACGGTGGCGGTGCCTTCAGCGGCAAGGACCCGTCGAAGGTGGACCGCTCAGCGGCCTACGCGGCTCGCTACGTGGCCAAGAACATCGTCGCGGCCGGCCTCGCCGACCGCTGCGAGGTCCAGGTCGCGTACGCGATCGGCGTCGCGCATCCGGTCTCGGTCATGCTCGAGACGTTCGGGACGGAGCGGGTGGCGCCGCGGGTCATCGCCGAGCTGGTCGACAAGCACTTCGACCTGCGCCCGGGGGCCTTCCGCGAGTACCTCAAGCTGCACCGGCCGATCTACCAGAAGACCGCCGCCTACGGCCACTTCGGCCGCGAGGACGAGGACTTCACCTGGGAGCGGACGGACAAGGCCGACGCGCTGCGCGCCGAGGCCGGGCTCGAAGCCGCCGCGGTCAGCTAGCCGCCGCCGCCATCGCCTCCACGCCGGCGTGCTCGAGCTCCGCGATCCGCGCGACGAGCTCGAGCCCCGCGTGGTGCTCGCCTGCCCGCGCCCGCGCGGCCAGCTCGATCCAGGCCGCTGAAAGCTCGTCGTAGATCGCCGCCGCCGCCGCGAAACCGAACTCGTGCAGGAAGGTCGCGTGCAGGGAGCGGAACATCGCGCCGCCCGTCCCGGCCTTGACGATCAGCGCCGAGAGGGTCTTCAGCGTGGCGTCGAGATCGGCGAAGCGCTCGGGCCAGTGCGGGTATCCGGCTGCGAAGGCGTCCACGGCGGCGAGCCCCGCGGGGCCCGGAATGTCCCCGACGCTCGGCGGCTGCGCGCGCATGTTGGCGATCGCCCGCGCCAGCCCGCGCTGGGCGGCCAGCCCTGCGTCGGGGAGCGCGGCCGGCCAGTCGTAGAGGAAGATCCGGTGCCGGTTCGGGCCCGGGAAGCCGTCCGAGGCGCGCGCGGCGGCGAGCGACTCCAGCGAGCACCGCTGCAACTCGTCGCGGTCGTTGTCGGCGATGATCGCGATGCCCTCGGCCTCGTCGTACCCGACGACGACGATGTCGTGGCGGGTGTTGGTCATCCGCACGCGCAGGTACTCCAGCCGCGCGATGTCGGCCCAGACCATCGGCGGCCGCCCGGCGTCGATCTCGTCGCGCACCCACGCCCAGCCCTCATCGGGATCGTCGGTCTCGCGCACCTCGAGCGTGGCGCCGAGATGCGGGGCGATGTCGTGCTCGAGCTCGCCCGTGCGGCCGACCAGGTACATCAGCTCGCCGAGCTCGATGTAGAAGCAGCCCAGACCGCCGGCGAGGCCGAAGACGGCCCCCTCGCTGAGCGGGCCGTCGCCGAAGTCGAGCCCGCGGTGCTCGAGCAGGTCGCGCAGCGCGCCCGAGCCGCAGTGTCCGGCGAGGCGGTGGGGGAAGGTCTCCACGCTCATGCGGCGACCCCGTCCAGGCGAGCGCGCATCACGCGCACCGACTCCGGATTGGCGTCCATGAGCAGATAGCGGCGGCCGAGCTTCGCGGCCACGGCGCCGAGCGTTCCGGACCCGGCGAAGGGATCCAGGCACAGCTCGCCCGGCTGGGTGGAGGCCTGCACCATCCGGCGGACCACGCCCTCGGGCTTCTGCGTCGGATAGCCCGTCTTCTCGGCGCCCGTCGGGGAGACGATGGTGTGCCACCACACCGACGTGGCCCGCTTGCCGCGGGCGACCTTCTCCGGGGTCACGAGGCCGGGGGCCATGTAGGGCTCGCGGTCGACCGCCTCGCAGTCGAAGTAGTAGCGGGCGGGGTCCTTGACATAGACGAGGATCGTGTCGTGCTTGGCCGGCCAGCGGCGGCGGGCCTTCGCCCCGTAGTCGTAGGCCCAGATGAGCTCGTTGAGGAAGCACTCGCGCCCGAAGAGCCGGTCGAGGGCGACCTTGACGTAGTGCGCCTCGCGGTAGTCGAGATGCAGGTAGAGCGTGCCCGTGGGGGCAAGCAGCCGGTGCATCTCCGCCAACCTCGGCTCGAGGAAGCCGAGGTAGTCGTCGAAGGTGTCCGCGTAGGCGGACGTGGCGACGTGCTCGCTGCGGTAGCGGACGCCCTTGAAGCCCGTCCGGTCGCCGTCGGGGTCGGGCACCGTCCGCAGCGTGCGGCGCGCCTGCGTGGTGCCGGTGTTGAACGGAGGGTCGGCGTAGATGAGCTGAGCGACCCCGTCGGGCTGCGCGCGCATCAGCTGCAGGTTGTCGCCTTCGAGGATCACGTCGGCGGACGGTAATACGGTCGGCGGTCGTGTTCGCGCGGATCGAGCCACTCACCACCACCCGCAAGCTCTCCGGACCGTTCGACTACAGGCTTCCCGAGGCGCCGGTGACGGTCGGATCGGTGGTCCGCATCCCGTTCGGGCGCCAGACCCTCGACGGTGTCGTCACGGCGCTCACGACGGAGTCCGAGGTGGCCGAGGAGCGACTCGTCGCGCCGACCGCGGTGCGCGCGCAGTCGATTCCCGGCGACCTCGTCGACTGCGCGCTGTGGATGGCCGCGGAGTACTGCTCGACGCCGGCCCGCGCGCTGTCGCTGGTGCTGCCGCCGAAGGGACGACCACGCATCGAGAACTGGTGGGTGCGCGCCGATGGCGCCGCGACCGCGGAGGTCACCAGCCGCCAGCGCGAGGTCCTGGTGCGGCTGCCGGGCCCGGCGGGCGGCGACCTGGCGGTCCTGCGGCGACTCGAGGCCAAGGGACTCGTTGAGAAGCAGGAGCGGGTGCGCCGGCGCGTCCCGCTGTCGGTGGCCGAGGAGGATCGCCGTGTCGCGCTCACGACCGAGCAGTCCGACGTGCTGCGGGCCATGGCCGACGGTGGCTCGTACCTGCTGCACGGGGTCACGGGGTCGGGCAAGACCGAGGTCTACCTGCAGGCCGCCGAGCGGGTCCTGGCGACGGGGCGCGGGGTGATCGTCCTCGTGCCCGAGATCGCGCTGACCCCGCAGACCGTCGCGCGTTTCCAGGCGCGCTTCGGGGATACGGTGGCGCTGCTGCACTCCGGGCTCTCGGAGGGCGAGCGTTTCGACGAGTGGCTGCGCCTACGCCGCGGCGAGGCCCGTGTCGCCGTCGGCCCGCGCTCCGCCGTCTTCGCCCCGGTCGCCGAACTGGGGCTCATCGTCATCGACGAGGAGCACGATCCGTCCTTCAAGCACGAGGGCGACCCGCGCTACGACGCGCGCCTCGTCGCCCGCTGGCGGTCCGCCTACACCGGTGCCGCGCTGCTGTGCGGGACGGCGACGCCGCGGCCGGAGACCTGGCGCGAGCTGCCGCGGCTCACGCTCTCGGACCGCGTGGACGGTCAGTCGCTGCCGCCCGTGGAGATCAAGGACCTGCGCGGGACGCACCATCCGTTGCATCCGGACACGCAGCGCGCGCTGGCCGAGGTCGCCGCCGAGGGCCGGAAGGCGATCGTCCTGCTCAATCGACGCGGCTGGTCGAACTTCCTCACCTGCCGGGACTGCGGCCGCGTCTGGGGCTGCCCGAACTGCGACGTCGCGCTGGTGCTGCACCGCGCCGGGGGAGAGGTGGCCTGCCACCACTGCGGCCACCGCGAGCGCGTCCCGGCCCGGTGCGACGCCTGTGGCTCGACCGCGGTCGCCCGCCATGGCGCGGGGACCGAGCGCCTCGAGGCCGAGCTCGCCGAGACGCTCGGCATCCCCGTCTTCCGGCTCGACGCCGACACGGGAGCGGCCAAGGACGCCGTCCCCAGGCTGCTCGCGGCGTTCCGGCAGGCGCCCAACGGGCTGCTGATCGGTACGCAGCTCGTCGCGAAGGGGCACGATTTCCCCGACGTCGCCCTGGGGGTTGTCGTCGACGCCGACCAGACCCTGCGCTTCCCGGACTTCCGCGCGGAGGAGCGCACGTTCGCGCTCGTCGCCCAGCTCGCGGGCCGGGCGGGCCGGGGGGCGGCGGGCGGCCGGGTCATCGTGCAGACCCTCACCCCGGAGGCGTCGGCGATCCGCTTCGCCGCCCGCCACGACGCACCCGGGTTCCTCCGTGAGGAGCTCGCGCGGCGCGAGGCGCTGGCCTATCCGCCGTTCGCCGATCTGATCCGCGTCGTCTGCTCGTCCGCCGACGCGCAGGCGCCCGCCGCCGCCTGCGCGGCGATCGTGGAGCGGATGGCGCTCGAGCACGGTGAGGTCCTGGGCCCGGCTCCGCTGTTTCGGCTGCGCAACCGCTGGCGCTTCCAGATCGTCGTCAAGACCGTGCGGCGGGCCGCCGCGGTCGCCGCCGTCGGCGCGGCGGTCGAGGCGGCCGCGACGACGCGCGCCTTCCGCGACGTGGCCTTCTCGGTCGACGTCGATCCGCAGTGACGCGGAAGTACCATGGGGCGCAGTGTCGGACGAGCCCGTGGAAGTCGAAGAGGACGCTGAGCACCCGCCCGAGCTGGATCCCGAGGTCCGCGCCCGGCGCGACGCGGCCCTGCGGATGGTGCGCAAGTACGGGGACCCCGTGCTGCGCAGCCGCGCGCTCGAGATCGACCGCTTCGACGAGCGCCTGATCGAGGAGGCCCGCCGCATGGGCCAGGTCATGCACGACTCGCTCGGCATCGGCCTCGCCGCGACCCAGGTCGGCGTCATGCACCGCGTGCTCGTCTACCGGGTGGAGCCCGACTCGCCGGTCGCGGCGCTCGTCAACCCCCGGATCGAATGGAAGAGCTCCGAGGAGGAGGTCGCCGACGAGGGCTGCCTGTCGCTGCCGGGCGTGCTCGTCGAGGTCGAACGCCCCGTCCACATCCGGGTCGCGGGCCTCGACGCCCGCGGCGACGCGCTGACCATCGAGGCCTCCGGCCTCGAGGCCCGCGTGATCCAGCACGAGGTCGACCATCTCGACGGTGTGCTCATCCTCGACCGCACGTCGCGCGGTCAGCGCAAGGAAGCCATGAAGGTCCTGCGCGAGCGGCTCGCCGAGCCCCAGGCAGCTTGAGGACCGTCTACCTCGGGACCTCGGCGTTCGCCGTCGCGGTGCTGGAGCGCCTGGCGCTGAGCGCGCACCGGCCGCAGCTCGTGGTCACCCGACCCGACCGCCCGAAGGGCCGCGGACGCAAGCTGTCCGAGCCGCCCGCCGCGACCGCGGCCAAGGCGCTGGGCATCGCCCTCGGCCAGCCGGCCGATCTCCACGCGCCCGAGAGCCTTGCCGCGATCGCCGACGCCCGTCCCGACGCCCTGATCGTCTGCGCGTACGGGGCGCTGGTCAAGGAACCGCTGCTCAGCGACTACGAGATCCTCAACGTCCATCCTTCGATCCTCCCGCGCTGGCGGGGGGCCGCGCCGATCGAGCGCGCGATCATGGCCGGTGACATCGAGACGGGGGTGGCGATCATGCGCCTCACCGCGGGTCTGGACTCCGGGCCCGTGGCGCTGCAGGTGACGGAGCCGATCCGCCCCGACGACGACCACGGCACGCTGTCCGCCCGCCTGCAGGACAGGGGCGCCGACCTGCTCATCGCCGCACTCGACGCGCCGCCCGCCTTCACCGAGCAGCCCGAGGAGGGTGTGACCTACGCGGAGAAGATCACGGCGAGCGACCGCACCCTCGATCCCGCGGCGCCGCCGGCGGTGCGCGAACGCGCCGTGCGCGCGCTGCGCCCCCACATCGGCGCGCGCATCGAGCTCGCGGACGGATCGATGCTGGGCGTGTGGGACGCGCGCGTGGCCGACGAGCGACGGCCCGCTCGTCTGGCGCGGTCTCGAGCTGCTCGAGGTGCAGCCGGCAGGCGGCCGCCGGATGCCTGCTGACGCATGGATCCGCGGTCATGGGGCATCCTTGTCGTGGTGAGGAGAGCCTGGACACTGGCGGTGGTCCTCGGCGCCCTGGCGCTGGCGGCGCCGGCTGGGGCCGCTGAGCCCGTTGCCTTCAACTGGACGACCCTCTTGCCCGCCCTGTCGAGCCCGGACGGCAACCGCGGCGGGCCGCAGCCCGGCTGTCGTCGCGCGTCGATGAAGTGCGTCAACTACGTCATCCGCCGCCTGCGCAAGACGCGCAACCGGTTCGGCTGCGACCATCGCGCCGTCTTCGCCACGACCTACCTGACGCTCACCCAGGTCATGAAGCGCACCATGCTCGACGACCGCCGCTTCTTCCGTGACCGCGCCGGGATCATCTACCAGGTCGCGCTCTTCTCGCGGATCTACTTCCGGACGCTGAAGACCTACGCGCGCGGCGAGCCGGTCGACCCGGCGTGGGCCACGGCGCTCGACAACGCCACCCAGACCGACCTGCAGGGTGCCGGGGACATGCTCCTGGGCATCAACGCGCACGTGCAGAACGACATGCCGTTCATGCTGGCGGCGATCACGCTGCGCGACCGCAAGGGCCGCAGCCGCAAGGCCGACCACGACGCCGAGAACGCGATCCTCGACGACGCCTTCGACGAGGTGACGCGCGAGATCGCCCGCCGTTACGACCCGCTCGCCCACTACGAGACCACGGCGATCAGCCCGGCCTCCGATGTGTTCGGCATGGGGCTCGTGCGGTCGTGGCGCGAGGGCGTATGGCGCAACGCGGAGCGTCTCGTCAACGCGAGGTCAGACGACGAACGCGCGGGGGTCGCCGAATCCATCCATCAGCAGGCGGCGGCCACGGCGGACATGATCGCCTCCGGCACCATGGGGACCCCGGGATACCGGGCCGAGCGCGACGCCTACTGCGCCGCGCAGCGCGGCCGGTAAGCGGCGTCGGGCGCGAGCCGCCTCCATACCCTGCTTGGCGTGGCCGTCCTGACGATCTCCCCAGCCCGCGCGGTGGCGTTCGCCGTCGTGCAGCGCGTGTTCGAGGAGGGCGCCTGGGCCGACCGGGCCTTCATCGCCGAGGCCCGGCGGGCGGGCATCGACGCGCGCGATCGTGGCCTTGCGATGCAGCTCGCCTTCGGCACCGTGCAGCGCGCCGCGACGCTCGATCACATCATCGGGGTGCTCGCGGGCCGTCCGCCCGGCAAGCTCGAGCCGGCCGTCCGCAACGCGTTGCGGATGGGGCTCTTCCAGATCGTCTTCCTGCAGCGCATCCCGGCCCACGCCGCCGTGACGGAGTCCGTCGAGCTGGCCAAGGCGGCCAGTCCGCGCGGCGCGGGGCTGGTGAACGCCGTTCTGCGGCGCGGCACGCGCGAAGCGGCGGAGCTGGTCGCGGGCCTGCCCGAACGGACGGTCGAGCAGGCTGCGCTCAAGTACTCCCACCCTGAGTGGATCGCGCAGATGTGGTGGGACGTCTGGGGCCCGGACGCCTCGCGGGCACTCATGGCCGCCGGCAACCGGGCGCCCGAACCGGCCATCCGGGTCAACACGCTGCGCACGACGCGGGAGGAGCTGGCCCGTGCACTGGACGTGCCGAGCCGGCCCGCGCCCGACCTGCCCGACGCGCTCGTGCTCGAGGCGCCCTTCGACGCGCACGGCTCGGCGCTGTACGCCCAGGGTCACTTCATGCCGCAGTCGCGCGCCGCGCAGGCGGTGTCCCACGCGCTCGGGCCGCGGGCCGGCGACCGCGTCCTGGACTGCTGCGCCGCTCCCGGCGGCAAGACGACGCACCTGGCCGCCCTCGGGGCGCACGTCGTCGCCGTCGAGCACGACCCCGGCCGGGCTCGCCTGCTGCAGGCGACGGCCGCGCGGATGGGCGCCGACGTGGACGTGCGGGTGCAGGATGCGACGACGATCGACGAGCCCGAGGCCTACGACCGCGTCCTCGTCGATCCGCCCTGCACCGACCTCGGAACGCTCGCGCTGCGGCCCGATGCGCGGTGGCGCAAGCAGCCTGGAGACCCGCAGCGTCTCGCCCGCCTGCAGGGGACGATTCTCGCCGCCGCCGCACGCGCGCTGCGACCGGGTGGTGTGCTCGTCTACTCGACGTGCACCATCTCGCCGGAGGAGAACGAGCATCAGATCGGGCGCTTCTTGACCGAAAACCCCCGGTTCGCGCTCGAACGTTCACCGGACGGGCCGGTCTGGGACCATCCAGGTGTGCCCGACGTCCTGCAGAGCCTCCCGCACCGCGACGGCACCGACGGCTTCTTCGTCGCCAGGATGGTCAAGCGTGGCTGACGACGTCGATCTCGGCCCGGTCTGCCCCGGCTGCCACGAACCATGGCTGCGGCCGACCAACCTGCCGGGCCGCTACCGCTGCGTGAACTGCCTGACCCGCTTCGAGCTACGTTCGGTGTGCCCGAACTGCGGCGAGCACTCGACGATCGTGCGGATGTCGAACACCGCCATGTACCAATGCGGGAAGTGCCGCGCCTCGATGCTGGCCCCGATATGAGCTGGACCGGCGTCGCCCCCTCCATCCTCAGCGCAGACTTCGCACGGCTCGGCGAGCAGGTGGCCACCGTGCTGGACGCCGGCGCGACGGTGATCCACGTCGACGTCATGGACGGCCATTTCGTGCCGCCCATCACCATGGGCCCGCTCGTGGTCTCCGCCCTTGCCGAGCAGGTGCACGCCGCCGGTGCGGTGGTCGACGTCCACCTGATGGTCGAGCGCCCCGAGCGCCACGTCGAGGCGTTCGCCGAGGCCGGCGCCGACGGCATCACCTGCCACGTCGAGGCAACCCCGCACATCCACTACGCCCTGCAGCACGTGCGTGCCGCGGGCTGCCGCGCGGGTGTCGCGCTCAATCCCGGCACCCCCGCCGACGCGATCGCTGGCCTCGCCGGTGACGCCGACCTCGTGTTGTGCATGACGGTCAACCCGGGGTGGGGTGGTCAGCCGTTCATCGAGAGCTCGCCCGCCAAGCTGCGGCGCCTCGCCGAGCTGCACCCGGACGCGGTGCTGCAGGTCGACGGCGGTATCGGTCCGGACACGGCGGCGATCTGCGCGGAGGCCGGCGCAACGCTGTTGGTGGCCGGCTCAGCGGTCTACGGCGGCAGCGACCCCGCTGCCGCCGTGCGCGCTATCGCGTCCCGCTGCTGAAGTCGCTCTTGGTGACCCGCGGGAAGCGGGCGGTGAGGCCCTTGAAGCTCAGTTCGCGCTGGATGACGCAGCCCGGGTCCCCGCTGGCGGTGGGCTTGTGCTCGCCCGTCGTGTTGTCGCAGTCCCAGGTCGGGAGGACGTTGAAGCCCTGGCGGTAGGTGTTGAAGTTCAGCGCGTCCGGCGCCAGGTAGGCGTTGCCGCGATTGTCGGGCGAGCGCGTCGGCGTGATCAGGGTCTGCGAGCCCGTGACGATCAGCTGGGGCAGCACGTGCCCGTTGGCCCCGGGCACCTGGGTCGACGCCTTGCCCTGCAGCGCCCAGCCCGGCATGGACACGAAGTTCGACACGGTGCCGGCCTGGTACTGCAGCCACTGCAGGACGGGGTTGAGCTGAGCCAGGAACGGGCCGGTCGCGGCGAGCACCGGCTTCAGGCCGCGCAGCACCTTGGAGAGCGCGGGAAGCCCGGTCTCGGAGGCGGTGATGACCGCCGGTAGCGCGGTGAAGAACGTCGTCAGGTCCGGTGATGCGGCTCGCAGGTCCGCGAGGGTCGGGGCGAGGTCGCGCGCCACGGGCCCGAGGTCGTCGATGAGCGGCTTCGTGTCACCGGCGAAGGTCTCGAGCCGCGCGAGCGTCGCTCGCGACTCGCGCAGGAAGGTGGGGAAGATCTGGATGGACTCGGCGAGTGCCTCTCGCTCGGAGGCGGTCGCCTGCAGCCACGTGGACGTGTCGGCGATGAAGGCGCGGTACTGCTGCTCGTCGCGGGTGAGCGCGTCGAAGACGCTGGCGGTGTTGGCGGTCAGGTTGCCGAGCGCCTCCTTGTTGCGGTTGAGCACTGTGAACAGGTCGGCGCCGTCGTCGGAGAACCCGGCGATCGCACCGAGTGCGTCATTGAGGTCCTGGCCGCGCCCGCGGATCGCCTTGGCCGAGTTGGCCTGCCAGCGCCTGAAGTCGGCCCGTGTCTCGGGCGGGAAGAGCTCGAGCACCTCATCGAGCTCGACGGTGGGTCGTACGCGTGTATTCGCCAGCTGCCCGTCCTCGGGGATCTGACCTGCGCTACGCCGCCCGAGCGTCATCTCCACGTAGGTCTCGCCGAGCAGCGTCTTCTGGCGCAGCGTGGCCTTGGCGTCCTTGTTGACCGGGGCGTAGGGACGGTCCATCTCAATGGTCGCCAGGGTGCGGTTGCCGGCCGGATCACGTTCGAGTTCCACGACCCGGCCGACCGATACGCCGGAGACGCGGACGTCGGCCTCATCGGCGAGCGTCGTCGCTTCGGCGAAGGAGGCCTTGAACTGGTAGCCCTTGGGCTTGAGCGGCACCGGGCCGCCGAAGGAGAGCCACAGGAAGAGCAGCAGCCCGAAGCAGGAGAAGGCGAAGATGACCATCGCCGCCAATTGGGCGCGGGTGGTGCCGTGGGTGTTCACCGCGTACCTCCGAGACGAGCGGCCTGTTGGCGCTCCGAGCGGGCGGCCTGACGGCTCTCGCGCTCGATCTGCTTCGTTGCCGCGGGCACGTCGATCGAGAGCGTCTGGGGATTGTCGCACTGGTCGGCGAGCAGACCGGAGACGCCGAGCAGGAACTCGAGCTGCGGCTCGCCGTTGATGAGCTGCGTGAGCGTCTGGCAGGTCCCCGTCAAGAAGACCGGGCGCATGGGGCCGTTGCCGTCTTCGACGTTCTGGAGGTTGACGGTCTGGTGGGAGAGCCAGGCCAGCCAGAACAGGTAGCCCTCCTGGCGGTCGGGCTTGTCGGCGGGCTCCGCGCCGTCCGGGTTGAAGCCGAGCATGTTGAAGAGGCGGTTGAGGCGTACGAAGCTGCCCGTCAGGTCGGGCAGCGAGCTCGAGAGCCCGTTCGCCGCCACGCGCAGGTCGCCCACGAGCGGGCGCGCCTCGCGCACGAACGGCCGGATCTCGTCGCCGATCACGGGAGTGAGCTGCCGCGCGATGGGCGTCACCACGCGGTTGGCGCGGTCGAGCGCGGCGAAGGTCGGCTGCAGGGCGTCCGCGGCCGGGCCGAGTTCACGTGCGAAACCGTCCACCTCTCCGAGAGCGTTCGTCGTCGCCCGCAGGGCGCCGGGCAGCTTGGCCACCGTCGCCGACACGTTGCGGTCCTCGGAGGCGAATGCCTCGAAGACCGTCGCGGAGGAATCGACCAGGCCGGCCAGCTCGTCGTCCTTGCCCGCCAGCTCGCTCGTCAGCAGAGCGAGACCGTTGATGGCGTCCTTGAGGCCCTCGCGCTCCCGGGCGACGGCGACGTTGACGCGGCGCAGGTCGCGAACGGTCGGCCCGAAGCGGCGGAAGAGCTCGGCAAGGGTCATGCCGCGGTCCTCCAGGCCGCGGGCGGCGCCGCCGATCAGCAGCTGTAGGTGCTCACGCGTGTCGCCGTCGAGCACGCTGAGGAACTCGTCGAGGTCGACATCGGTGAGCGTGTTGCGGGCCGGGATCGTGTAGTCCTCCTCGGCGACGGGTGAATCGGGATCTCCGGGGTCGATCTGCAGGAACATGTCCTTGAGCCCGGTGCGGGGCCGCAGCAGCGCACTCGTGCCCTCGGTGTGGATGACGTCCTTGAACCGGGGATAGATGTCCAGCCCGACGAGCGCCTTGCCGTCGACGAGCTCGATGTTGGCGATCAGTCCGATCTTGACCCCGGCGACCTCGACGGTCTGGCCCTGCCCGGGGGTGACCGCCTGCGCGTTCTCGAGCTCGGCGAACATGCGCACGGGCTTCTCCGTGATGATCGGGAAGCGGAAGCGCTGATTCGTCAGGATCACTGAGGAGACGGCCCCGGCGATCACCAGGAGCCCGACGATGGCGACGAAGTCGCGCCAGTGGTCCTTGATCGCGCGCTTCATCGTGACCCCGCCTCTCGCAGGTTGCGCGTGGTGAGCGGAAGGCCCTCGCGCAGCGTCTGGAGCTGGTCGAGATTGCCGGCCTGCTCGGCGAGCTGCTGCACCAGCGCTTCGGTGACGTCCTCGTCGGAGACGTCGATATCCACGCCACGGCGCTTGAGGTCAGCCTGCAGCGCTGCGATCGCGACCTGCTTGGACTTCTCGTAGCGGTCGAGGAACGCCGGGCTCGACGTGTCGGTCTGCGTCGTCGCCGGCGGGCCCTCGGGGATGCTCTCGAGGTTGGGGCTCTCCTGCGTCTCGCATGGGACGTTCGGGCGCAGTGGCGGCCGCGAGGTGGGCCTGGGCGGGTTGACGCCGACCACCGGGAACAGCGGCAGTCCAAAGACGCCATTGCCGAGCTGGACGCTTTCGAGACCACCGGAGCCGAGGACCTTGAACCACGGTCCGTTCGCGTCGAAGGAGCGGCTCTCGCCGTTGAGGCCGGGCAGGAACTTGGCCAACTCCTGGAAGACCGGGCCGGTGGCCGGGAACGCCGCGTCGTCGAGGGTGTCGCTCGACCAGGGCAGGATGGTCTCGTTGAAGCAGGACGTGAGCGGTCGCAGCTGCTGCCAGAGCGGGATGGACCGCCGGCTCAGCCGCACGAGTCCGGGCGTGGCGCCACGCAGGTCACGGCTGAGGCCCCGGAGCTCGTCCTTGCCGACCAGGCCACGAAGCTGCGCGACGAGCGGACGCAGCGCGTCGATGGCCGGCCCGGACGAGCGCACGCCGGGGAGCGCGTTGACAGCGAGGCTGCGGACGGACGGGAAGGCGGCGTTGAGGCTGTCGAGCGCCGGCGTGGCGGCCGCCAGCGTCCGGGGTAGCTCGGCAACGGTCGCCTCGAGGTTGTCACGCTCGACCGCGAGCGACCGCGCGAAGATGTTGAAGTTGACCAGCAGTGACTTCAGCCGCGCCGGGGAGCGATCGAGGGCAGCCGCCGTCTTGCCGAAGTCGCGGATGCTGTCCGACAGGTCGTGCGGCCGCCGGCCCAGGAGCGCCTCGGTGACGATCGCGGTGAAGCGATAGGCCGGGGCCTGATCGCGCAATGACCGGTTGAAGCTCTTGGCCAGGCCGGCGTCGAACGCTTCGGCGAACTCTCCGAGGGTCAGCTGCAGCTTGTCCCGCGTGTCGAAGTCCAGCGCCTTGAGCACTTGGTCGAACTGCACGGGGGTCGAGGTCTGCGAGGTCGGGATCAGGTCGCCGTCGTCCAGAGCCGGTGCGGCCGGGGAGCCGGCGGTGAGATCGACGAAGAAGTTGCCCTCCAGGAAGATGCGGGGCCGGATCTTGGCCGTGGCGTCGCGGTGAATGGGCCGGCCGTTGTCGTCGATGCGCAGCGTGACGATTGCGGAATCGGCCCCCGGCGAGGTCGGCTCGACCTTGGAGACCTTGCCGATCTGCACACCCGCGATCCGGACGGGTGAGTTCGGCTTGAGGTTGTTCGACGAGCTGAACGCAGCCTTGATCTCGAAGTGGCTGCGGAACGGGATCGACTTGGTGAAGCCGAGGTAGGTGCCGATCGCCGTCACCAGGAGGGCGAGCAGGCCGGCCTTGAAGGGGGAGATTCCGCCGCGTTTCATGGCCGCAGGTTTCCTGGATCGATGCCGGGCAGGGGCTCGGGGACGGTCGAGAACGTCTCGCCCTTGGGGACGCGCGGACGGCCGGTGAAGGTCGTGCCCTGCAGGCCGGGGGTCTCCGGGTCGCCCACGAGGCCGGTCGCCGGGTCGAGGCCGTCGGCGTTGAAGGCGGGGAAGCCGCGCTGGCCACCCTCGCAGTCGGCGTTGCCGGCCGCGTCGACAGCCGCGCCGTAGGCCTGGGCGTGCAGGCCCTCGATCGGGTAGGCGGCGCCGAAGGAGCCCAGGGGCTGGGCGCCGCCGTTGTTCTCCTTGACGCGGATGCGCTGGACACCGCCCGTCTGGTCACGGTCGGTGATGTGATCGGCCAGGAGGGTCCACTGGTAGTTCCAGTAGTTGCACACGGTCACGTAGGGGCCGAGGAAACGCGTGAGCGGGTTGAGCGTGGTGACTGTCTCGCGCAGGCCCGCGACCCCGTTGTCCGTGCCGCCTGCTCGCGACAGATCCGTGAGCGCGTTGAACGTGCCGGTGAGGTTGCGGTTGAGCGCCGGCGACTGGCGCAGCGGATCGATGCCCGACTGCAGCGCGGCCTGGATGGGGGGAGCGGACCGGCGCAGCTCGCCCGCGGCGAGGCGCAGGTCGCCCGAGACCGAGGCCAGGGAGCGCAGGAACGGCCGCGTGTTGGCCAGCGCGCGCGTTCCGACTTCGAGTGTCGGAGGCGACTCGGCGATCGTCTCCTGCAGTGCGGCCGGGTCACGGGCGAGCGCCCCGAACGTATCGGCTCCGGCGCGGAAGCCGTCGGCCATCGTCTCGGCCAGCGGCGACGTCAGCCGCGCCGCCGTCTCGAGCTCGGAGAAGAAGTCCTGCAGGCGGCTCGACGGCCGTGCGAGCACCTTCATGACGGGCGGAAGCGTTCTCAGGAAGCGCGGGAGGGACTCGAATGCACGGTTGAGCGCGAGCCCGCGGCCGGCGAAGCCGGCACCGAACTCGTTGAGGTTCTCGGTCACGTTGGCCCGCGTGCGCTCGTTGAAGAGGTTGAAGAACTGCTGCAGCTCGGGGGCGAGCGCGTCGGCTCCCGCCGTGATGGTCGATCCCTCGGCCAGCGTGTCGGCGGCGCTGCCGCGCTGAAGCTCGACGTACTTCAGGCCCAGGGCCGAGCGGGGACGGATGCGCAGCGTCGAGTCGGCGGGCATGGGCCCGACATCGGCATCGAGCTGGAGCAGCAGTGTGGCGCCCGTCGTCCCGTCCTTCTGGACGCTCGGCGTGATCTCCGTGACGGTGCCGATGCGGGAACCGCCCTCGCGCACCTCGTTGCCGGCCACGAGCTGAGCGCCGTTGGGAACCTCGGCCTCGAGCTCATAGGTGGGTACGAAGGGCAGCCCGCTGTTGGCGTTGTAGGCGAGGAAGACGGCAACCACGGTGACGAGGACCGTCACGCGCGCCGACCAGCACCGGATTCGCGAAGACCTGTGCGCCCGTGCCGCGTCTCATGGGCTCAGCAGGAAGTCGAGGAGGTCCTGGGCGGGCGCCACGCTCTGCTGCTTGCCGCCACCGACCAGCGGCTTGGCGCTCTCGCGCAGCTTCCCGGTGAGCGGGTCGACGAGCTGGGGGAGCTGTTCGGCGAGATCCTGCAGCGCCTCCAGGCCGAGCAAGGGGCCCTCGCTGGGTGCGGGCGCGGGCGTCTCGGCCTCGCCGGCGCCGGCGGGCGTCGGGGTGGCCGAGGACGTCGGCGCGGCGTCCGGACCGGCGGCCTCGGAGCGACGATCGCTGCCGGGGCTCGCCGACCGGCTCGTCTCGCTGAGGTCGGGGGTGGTGATGCCGGGCTGGTTCGGGCCGAGGTTCTGGTTGCAGCGCTCGTAGGTGGCGCGCGAGGCCTCGCTGGCGTTCACGTCGTCGGCGGTCGTGTACTCGCGGCACTCGTCGAGGCTCAGATCGAGCTTGAGCGAGTAGCCGCGCTGGTCGAAGATGTTCAGCGCGAGCGTCTGGTCGAAGATGTACTGCAGGGGCGCCTCGAGGCCGGTGTAGCCCTTGCCGGTCGGGGAGTCCGAATCCTCCTCGACAGCGTTGTCGCGGTCATTGAGGTGCTTGAGGATGATGTTGAGGTTGTTGGCCGGCTCGGGGCTCTCCGCGCCGAGCCCGCGCAGCTCGCTGATGAGGGAAGCGGCCTCGCGGGAGGCCACGCGACCGGCTTGTGACGCGTCGCCGAGCGAGGTGACCGCGGGCTGGGACGCCTGTGAGAACGGACGCAGGGTGTTCAGCAGCGAGGTGACGGTGGGAGCCGCGGCCCGCAGGTCGGCCAGAGCCGGGGTCTGCAGCCGGGAGGCGGTGCCGAGATCGCGCATCGTCGGGGTCAGCTCGTCCAGGAAGCCGGGGAAGCGGGCGAACGTCGCGGCGAGCTCGGTCCGGCGCACGGCGGTCGCCTGGGCGGCTCGGTTGGCCTGCACGACGAAATCTCCGACGTCCTTGCGGCGCCGTCCGAGGACCTGAAGCACCTGTCCCGACTCGCGTGACAGCGACGCGAGCGTCTGCCGCTTCTCGGCGAGCAGGGCCAGGACCTGGTTCGTGGCCTTCAGGGCCGGGATGGCGCGGCGGATCGTCTCGTTGACGTCGTCGCCGCGCGCCGCGAAGCCCACGCCGAGCTCGCCGAAGATGATGCGGAAGCGCTCGCGGATGGGCTGGCGCATGATGTTGAGCACGAGATCGGGTGGGATCGGGGAGGACGTGCGCTCGACCGGGATCGTCGCGCCCGACTCGAGCAGCGGGCCGTCCTCGCCGGGCTGGCAGTCGACGAAGTACTCGCCGATCAGGCTCTGCGGGTTGACAACGCACTCGGAACTCTGGCGCAGACCGCTGAAGCCCTCGCCGCCCTCGGAGACCTCGACCTCGACGATGGCCCGCGCCGTCTGACGATCGACGTCGAGGTCGGAGATCGACCCGACCGCGACCCCGCCGACCTTGAAGTCAGCGCCCTTCACCAGGCCGAAGGCGTTGTCGAGGACGACCTTGTAGGTGGTGCCCTTCGGGTCGCCCGCGCCGAGCGCGAAGATCGAGCCGACGGCGGCGACGGTCACGGCGAGTCCGATGATCAGCGCGCGCCTCATGGGCCGACCGGAACCTGGGTCTCGTCGCAGTTGAAGTCGGGCGACGGCTTGTAGGGGATCGTGTTCTCGCCGGTGTCGCGCTCCATCGAGCCCGGGCAGCGGTTGTTGCGGCCGAGCTCGGCGCCGGCGGCAAGGACGTCGTCGCGTAGTTCGGGCGGCACCGGCACGATCCCGAGCAGCGGGGTGAAGGTGAACGCGCTCAGCGCGAGTCCGGCGCGCGAGAACGCGCCGTTGGCGTCGTAGGCGCCCGAGGCCGAGAAATCGTCGAACCAGCCGGTCAGATCGTTCGCGTAGGGCCGGAAGAAGGCCATCTGCGGAGCGCCGTCGGTCATCGCCTTCGCGATCGAGGTGAAGGTCGAGGGCCGCTGCGCACCATTGGCGCGGACGCGCTCGGTCGTCGCCCGGGCGACGGCGGGCTGCGCGCGCAACAGCTCGACGAGGTCGTTGCCGGCCCCCGGGCGGGAGAACGTGCGGGCGAGGTCGCGGAACGTGGGCCGGGAGTCGCGGGCGAACGGACGCAGATCGGCCAGCAGCGGGCGCAGGTCGCGCACGACGGGCTTGGAGGCGGCGACGAGCGGGTCGAGGTCGTCGAGCGTGCTGCGCAGGTTGACGAACGTCGTGTTGGACTTGCGCAGGAAGTTCGGGAGGGCGCGAATGGCGCCGGCCAGCTCCGTGTCGCGGTTGGCGAGCGCGGTGGAGACCGTGCCGAAGTTCGAGACCACCCCGGCGAGATCCTCTCGCCGGCTGTCGACGTCGGTCATGAGCGCGGCTGAGGCGACGATGAAGCGCTCGAGCTCGTCGTCGTTGCGGTGCAGTTCCTCGAACAGCCGCGAGGAGGCCGACAGCACGGGGTTGAAGTACTTGGTGGCCCGGTTGGCCTCCGCGGTGCGGTCCTGGGTCGCGTCGGCGAAGCCCTTGATGATCGTGCGGCCCGCCTTGCGGGTCTTCGGATCGAAGGTCGCGAAGAGCTGATCGAGGTCAACGGCGGACTGTGTCGTCTCCGACGGCAGCACGGACCCGTCGGGGATCTCCTCGCCGTCCATGGGGCCCTGCTGGATGTCGACGTAGCGGTTGGCCACGCCGGAGAGCGACGCCTGGCGGATGATCGCCCGGGTCCCGCGGCGCAACGGCGCGTAATCGTCGCTGACGGTGATCGTGATGACCGCGAGACCGTCGTCGGCGAGCTCGATGCCGGTCACCTTGCCGACGGTGGCGCCCGCCACCGTGACGAGGTTGCCCTTGACGAGCTGGCTCGCGTTGCGTGTGCGCAATTCGACCTCGTAGGGCGAGCCGCCGGCGCGAAGAAGCACGACGACCAGTCCGATCGCCACCAAAAGCGCCGCCAGGGCCGCAGCCCTACGTGCCATCAGACCCCTGTCCTGGACGCATCTACCCCCACCGTGTAACCGACTCTATGACGCAGCAATCGCGGGCACGGCCGGATCAACGCAGGCTTAATCGCGATTATCGTGAGCGGGCGTGAAGCCGCTGCGTCCCGCCCCGGGAGTCGAGATCCCCGTCTCGGAGGTCGTCATCAGGACGAGCCGATCCTCCGGACCGGGCGGTCAGCATGCGAACGTCACGGCCTCCCGGGTCGAAGCGAGCTTCGATGCATCGGCGTCGGAAGCGCTGTCGGAGACCCAGCGCCGACGTGTCGTCGCCCGCTGGGGGCCCATCGTGCGGGCCGTCGCCCAGGACGCACGAGGCCAGGCGCGCAACCGGACGCTGGCGCTCGAACGCCTCGAGGCCCGGCTGGCCACGGCCCTGCACGTCCGCCGCACGCGGCACGCCACGCGGCCCACGCGCGGCTCACGCGAGCGGCGGTTGACGGCGAAGAAGCGCACCTCCCAACGCAAGGAGGGCCGGCGCCGCCCCGACGCGGACTGAGGGCTGGCAGCTAGCGGCCGATGAGAGGCGCGTTGGAGAGCGCGCTGACCGCGTCCTCGGTTGCCGCATGGCATTCGAACGTGTGGTCGAGGCCGGTGATCTGCAGCGCGCGCCCGACGGGCCCGCCGAACGTGCAGGAGAGGGCGAGCCGCCGGCGCGAGCGGTTGAGCCGTCGCAGCCCGCTGATCAGCGCGGTGATGCCTGTCGAGTCGATGAACGTGACGCCGGCCGTGTCGAGCACGACGTGGTGTTCGTGGTCGCGGATCGCCGTGTCGATCGCCGCGTCGATCTGGCCGACGGTGGCCGCGTCCAGTTCGCCGGTGATCGTGATCACGACGACCGGGTCCGTGCGGTCGACAACGACCGAGAGGGTCTCTCCTGCGCTCATCCCGACCACCTACCCAACTGCCTTTGCGTTCATCCTGAAAGCGGGCCGATAACGCTCGCTAGGTGAGCCGGACCAGCAGCATGGTCCACGGGAAGGGCGCGCGCTGCTGGACGATCTCTCCGTGCCGGGCCACCATCTGCGCGAACGCGCGCCTCGACCAGTGGTTGACGTGGCCGGGGGTGTTGCCCAGCTCGCGCAGATAGGCCCCGCGAGCCATGTTCGTGAGGCGCCAGACGGGTTCCCTGGGTACGGAGACCAGCAGGTGGCGGGAGGCGACACGAGCCATCTCGGCCAGGGTGTGGTCGGGGTCGGGGACGTGTTCGAGGACCTCGATCGCCGTCGCCGTGTCGAACTCGCCGTCGGCGAACGGCAGACGCTCCGCCGGCTGTGCCCGGTACTCGAGGTTGGGGGCGCTGCGCAGCGCCCATTCGGCGCGCAGGTCGGCGTCCTCGAGATCGATGCCCACGACGCGGCCGTGCGGGCCGAGCCGTGTCGCCCAGCGGTGGGTGAGGACCCCCTCGCCGCAGCCGACGTCGAGCAGTGAGCGCGGCTGCGCCTGAGCGAACAGCTCGTCGAGCGCGGCCTCGAAGCCGGTCATGAGCCGGCGGACCACCGGGTTGGTCGATCCGTACTTGTCGTAGGTGTTGCCGGTGACGGTGCCGGTCACAGCTTCAGCGCCGGGCGATCGCCGTGGGGCGCGGCATTGGCGCCGGTGGTCGCCGGGTGCTCGCTCGATGCGCCGGGCTCGTAGTGCGAGGGTTCGACGCCGAGCTCGAGCTCGATGCGACGCACGCGTTCGAACACACGCTGGAGCATGATCCGCTGACCCGAGAGCAGGTCGCCGATGACCCCGAGCGCCGCGAGGACCACGGCGGCGTTGATCAGGACCGCGCCGAGGATGAGCGACTGGATGTGCCCCGTGCCGTCGCCCTGCACGAAGGCGACGAGAAAACGGCCGAAGACGGCGAGGGCGACGACCCCGAGCACCGCCGCGGCGGTGAGGAAGACCCGCAGCGGCTCGTACATCGCGTAGATCCGGAAGATCGACGTGCCGTTGCGGCGCACGTAGCTCGAGGTGGAGGGAAACAGCCGCGACTCGCGCAGCTTCGGATTGGTGCGGACGGGGACGTGATCGACGGCGACGGTGAGTTTGCCCGCCTGGATGATGGTCTCGAGCGTGTAGGTGAAACGCGACACCACCTGGAGGCTCAGCGCCGCCTCGCGGTTGTAGGCGCGGAAGCCCGACGTCGTGTCGCGGACCGTCGTCGCCGACGCCCGGCGCACGATGTAGGAGCCGAGCCGCTGGAGCGCTTTCTTCGCGGGAGAGAAGTGCTCGATCGTGTCCACCTGGCGATCGCCGATGACCATGTCGGCGTTTCCGGCGAGGATCGGCGCGACGAGGGCGGGGATGTCACGGGCGTCGTACTGGTTGTCCGCGTCGGTGTTGACGACCACGTCGGCGCCGAGCTTGAGCGCGGCGTCGAGCCCCGCCTGGAAGGCCGACGCGAGCCCCTTGTTGTTCGTCAGACGGACGATGTGGTCGACGCCACCGGCCCGGGCGACCCCCATCGTGTCGTCCTGCGAGCCGTCGTCGATGACGAGCCACTCGACGGTGTCGAAGCCCGCGACCTCCCTGGGCAACGCCGAGAGGGTGACCGGAAGGCATTCCTCCTCGTCCTTGCAGGGAATCTGGATGATGAGTTTCATCCCGGTGGCAACGTTACCCTGCACGGCGCTGATGCCCCGGTGGACCTTCGCCGCGTTCGCCGGCCTCTGCGTTGCGGCGCTGGTGGGGACGCTCGTCTACCCCACCTGGCCCACCTACGACTCCTACTACGCGTTGCTGTGGGGGCGGGAGGTGCTCGACGGCACCCTGCCGGTCTTCCAGGGCTATCGCGCCCCGACCCAGCATCCGCTGGCCATCGGCGCGGCCGTCGTGCTCGATCTCGCCGGCGGCGCGGCGGACCGGCTGTGGATCCTGATGATCCTGGCCTCCTTCCTCGCGCTCGTTGCGGGCCTCTATCGCCTCGCAGCGGTGGCCTTCAGCCCGCTCGTCGGCGTCGTGGCCGCGCTGTTGCTGCTCAGCCGCTTCGACTTCGCGTTCCTGGCCGTGCGGGGGTACGTCGACATCCCGTATCTGGCCCTGGTGGTGTGGGCCGTCGCGCTCGAGGCGCAGCGGCCCCGGCGGGGCACGGTGGTGTTCGCCCTGCTCACCGCCGCCGGCCTGCTGCGACCGGAGGCGTGGTTGCTGGCGGGCCTGTACTGGGTCTGGCTCTTCGCGCCCTCCTCGTGGCACCGGCGCGCCGTGTGGACAGGATGGGCCGTGGCGGCCCCGCTCGGCTGGGCGCTGGTGGACCTCGTCGCGACTGGCGATCCGCTCTATTCGCTGACTCAGACGAGCGCGTCGGCGGAGGACCTCGGCCGGTCGGTGACGCTGGCCGATGTGCCCGGCGCGGTGCCGGACTTCCTCATCTCGATCGTCAAGCTGCCGGTGGTGCTGGCCGGAGTTGCGGGGCTGGTCGCGGCTTTGGCGCTCGCACCCCGGCGGGCACTGTGGCCCGGGGTGCTGCTCGCCTCGGGGGTGGCCACCTTCGTGGCCATCGCGGCAGCGGGTCTGAGCGCGATCGAGCGCTACCTGGTCGCGCCTGCGCTCGCCGTGATGATCTTCGCCGCGGTCGCGGCCGCGGGGTGGACGCTGCTGGCGCCCTCCCGCCTGCGCACCGCGTGGATGGCCGGTGCCGCGGTGGCGGTGGTCGTCGTCGGCATCTCCATGGTCGGCAAGCTCGATCTGCGCCGCTTCGACAACGAGCTGGCGTTCCGCGGCGACGCGCACCGATCGCTCGTGGAGATCCTCAACGAGCCGCCCGTGATCGCGGGCCTCGCGTGCGGGCCGCTGACGGTGCCCAACCACAAGCTCGTCCCCGACGCGCGCTACATCGCCGATCTGCCCTTCGACCGTGTTCGGGAGCGCGTCACCGACCGGACCCAGACCGGCGGCGTCGCCCTGGTGGTGCTCGGGCGTTTTGCGATCTTCAAGTACGCCTGGAGCAACGACTTCGATCCGGCGGCGGTGCAGCTGCCGCCCGCGAACTTCGAGCTCGTCGCCCGCAACGACGACTATGCGGCCTATGCGCGCTGCGCTTAGACCTTTCCCCGTCGCGCTCGGCGCGATCATGGCGGGCGCGCTGATCCTGCGGCTGTGGGGGCACTCGGTCGGCCTGCCCTACGTCTACAACGTCGACGAGGGCGCGCACTTCGTCCCGCGGGCGATCGGGATGTTCGACCACTCCTACGACCCGGGGTACTTCATCAACCCTCCTGGGCTCACCTACGTGCTGCACGTGCTGTTCTGGTTGCGCTGGGGTGGCGATGGGGTGCGCGAGCTCATCAGCGCCGACCCCGGCGCGGTGTTCGCCTACGCCCGGCTCGCCGTCGCGGTGCTCGCGACGCTCTCCGTGGGTGCCATCGCCTGGGCCGGGGTGCGCCTGTTCGACCGTCGGGTCGGCCTGGTCGCCGCGGGCCTGCTGGCGGTGGCCTTCCTCCCGGTCCACTACGGGCACTTCGCCCTCAACGACGCCGTCCTGGTGGCCCCCGTGTGCCTCTCGCTGGTGGGCGCGACGGGGATCGCCCGCCACGGGCGCCGGCGTGACTACCTCCTCGCCGGCGCTGCGCTCGGCGTCGCGGCGGCCCTGAAGTACACGGCCGGCATCGTGCTCGTGCCGCTGCTGATCGCCGCGGTGCTCGCGCCGGGCGCGTGGGGCTCCCGGGCAGCCCGCCTCGCGCTCGCCGGCGCGGCGGCGCTCGCGGCGTTCCTGCTGCTGAACCCGTATGCGCTGTTGAACTTCGAGGCGTTCAAGGCCGGCCTGGGGGAGCAGTCGGCGGCGTCGGGTGCCGCCGGCGGCAAGCTCGGCCTGCCGCTGATGCACCCGTTGCGCTACTACCTCCAGACGCTGGGGTGGGGGCTCGGCGTCGTGCCGGTCGCGGCCGCGGTCGCGGGCGGGATCGGCCTCCTGCGCGGCGATCGCCGCACCGCCTGGCTGCTGCTGCCGGCGCCGCTCGCCTTCTTCTTGTTCATGGGTCTCCAGGAGCGGTTCTTCGCGCGCTGGGCGCTCCCCGTCTATCCGTTCGTCATCCTGCTCGCGGCCTGGGCGGCCGTCGCCGCGCTCGAACGCGTCCGGCGGCTCCCGGCGTGGGCGGTGGTCGCGCTCGCGGGCCTGGTCCTCGGCGGTCAGGGGCTCGTCTCCAGCGTGCACAACGACATCGTCCTCACGCGGACGGACACGCGCGAGGACGCGCGGGCGTGGATGCTCCAGAACATCCCGCGGGGCGCGCAGATCGTGCTCGAGCCGATCGCCCCCGACGCCTGGGCGGAACCCTGGGTCAAACGGGCGACCTCGCACTTCATCGTCGACGAGGGCGGTGGCAGGACGCTCGTGCGCAGCCCAAAGCTCGAGGACTACGAGCGGACCCTGCGACCGGACCTGATCGGGGCTTACGAGCGCAGCGGCGACTGCTGGGTGATCACGGGCTCGATCCTCGCGGGACGGCCGTTCGCCACGCCCGACCGCGCTCCCTTCGCGATCAAGTACTACCGGGCGCTGCGTCGCCGCGGGGAGAAGGTCTTCTCGGTGAGCCCGCTCGCCGTCGGCGCGGACGACCTGCCGTTCTCGTTCGACGACTCCTACAACTGGCGCCCGCTCGCCTACGAGCGGCCCGGTCCCGAGATCGAGATCTACCGGCTGCGTGGCGGGGAGTGCACCTAATCTGTGACGTGGTGCCCACGCTGCTTGACACCGATCAGACCTTTTTGACCCGCGCCATCGAGCTGGCCGAGCGAGGACGTGGCCGGACGTCGCCCAACCCCATGGTCGGCGCGCTCGTCGTGCGCGACGGCGAGGTCCTCGGCGAGGGGTACCACGAGGCCGCCGGCAAGCTCCACGCCGAGCGGGAGGCGCTCGCCGCGTGCGGAGACGCCGACGTCCGCGGCGCGACGATGTACGTCTCGCTCGAGCCCTGCGCGCACCGCGGCCGCACCCCGCCGTGCACCGACGCGATCATCGAAGCCGGCCTGGGCCGGGTGGTCATCGCAAGCGACGACCCGTCCGAGCACGCCTCGGGCCGCGGCCCCGGCATCCTGCGCGACGAGGGGATCGAGGTCGTGATCGCCGACGGCGCCGTGGCCGCGCAGGCGCGGCGCCTCAATCAATCCTTCCGCAAGCACGCCCGCACCGGCCGCCCGCACGTGCTCTTCAAGTCCGCGATGACCCTGGACGGCAAGGTCGCGACGCGCACCGGGGACTCGAAGTGGATCTCTGGCGAGCACTCGCGCGCGCGGGCCCACCGCTGGCGCGCCGAGTGCGACGCCGTCGTGGTCGGCATCGGCACGGCGCTCGCCGACGACCCGCTGCTGACGGCGCGCCTGCCGAGCGCCCACCGCCAGCCGCGCCGGGTGGTCTTCGACTCCGAGGGCCGCCTGCCGCTGAGCTCCCGCCTGGTGCGGGGGGCCAAGGAGGTGCCGGTCACCGTCGTCGTCTCGCGCGCCGCACCACGCACCGCCACCGACGCGCTCGAGATCGCCGGTGTCGACGTGATCGTCGCGACGGGCGAGAACGCGCCGGCACGGGTGCGATCGGCGCTCGACCAGCTCGGCACCCGGGACGTGACCTCGGTGCTGCTCGAGGGCGGCCCGCGCCTCGCCGGCGCGTTCCTCGACGCCGGAGAGGTCGACGTGATCGCGCTCTTCATCGCGCCCGTGGTCCTCGGCGGCTCGAGTGCCCGCGACCCCCTCGAAGGCGAGGGGGTGGAGCGCATCTCGGAGGCCATGCGCGCGCTCACCCTCGACACGGAGCGGATCGGCGATGACGTGCTCGTCTGCGCGCGGATGCGGGAGTGGTGAGTGTTCACCGGGCTCGTCATGGATCTGGGTGAGGTACGGGTGGTGGAGCGCACGGACGCCGGGGTGCGGCTGCACGTCCGCACGCTGCTCACCTCCGAGGTCTCACCGGGGGACTCCGTGGCGGTGAACGGCGTGTGCCTGACCGCCACCACGGTCGACGACGGCGCCTTCGCGG
The DNA here is from genome assembly GCA_963781415.1 of uncultured Solirubrobacteraceae bacterium. Lineage (GTDB taxonomy): Bacteria > Actinomycetota > Thermoleophilia > Solirubrobacterales > Solirubrobacteraceae > DATLGB01. Next base: position 214,212 of record CAWAFT010000002.1, on the reverse strand, counting down.
CGGACGTCATGAACGAGACGCTCGCGCGCTCCTCGCTCGGCGCCACGGGGGACGGGTCACGCGTCAACGTCGAGCTCCCGCTGCGCCCCGAGGACCGGCTCGGCGGCCACTTCGTGCAGGGTCACGTCGACGGCCTGGGCCGGATCGCGTCCCTTGCCGATGACGGCTTCGCCCGGCGCCTGCGGGTGGAGCCGGACGACCCGTCGCTGCTGCGCTACGTCGTCGAGAAGGGATCCATCGCCATCGACGGTGTGTCGCTGACGGTGGCCGCGCTCGACGCATCCGGCTTCGAGGTCTCGCTGATCCCCGAAACCCTCGAACGCACCAACCTCGGCGCCATGCAGCCGGGAACCATCGTCAACCTGGAGGTCGACGTGCTGGCCAAATACGTGGAAAGCCTGGTGGCCCGATGAGCGTCTCCGAACGCGTCTTCTCGCCGATCGAGGAGGCCCTCGACGAGATCCGTGCCGGGCGCATGGTCGTCGTCTGCGACGACGAGGACCGCGAGAACGAGGGCGACCTGACGATGGCCGCCCAGTTCGTGACCCCCGAGGCGATCAACTTCATGGCCAAGCACGGCCGCGGCCTGATCTGCCTGTCGCTGACGCCCGAGCGCTGCGAGGAGCTGGGCCTGGACCTGATGGCGGCGAAGAACGAATCGCCCTTCGAGACGCCCTTCACCGTGTCGATCGAGGCCCGCGAGGGCGTGACCACGGGCATCTCGGCCGCCGACCGCGCCCGCACCATCCAGGTGGCGATCGACCCGGAGTCGCGGCCGCGCGACCTCGTCCAGCCCGGGCACGTGTTCCCGCTGAAGTCCCGCCCCGGCGGCGTGCTGGAGCGGACGGGGCAGACCGAGGCCGCCGTCGACCTCTCCCGCCTCGCCGGGCTCAACCCCAGCGGGGTGATCTGCGAGATCATGAACGACGACGGGACGATGGCCCGCGTCGGCGATCTGGTGCCCTACTGCGAGCAGCACGGGCTCAAGATGGTCACCGTCGCGGACCTGATCGCCTACCGCCGCAAGCACGACCGCCTGGTCGAGCGCGTGGTGGACACGAAGCTGCCGACCAAGTACGGCGAGTTCGCGGCGGTCGGCTATCGCTCCCTGGTGGACGGCAAGCATCACGTCGCGATGGTCAAGGGTGACGTCGCCGGTCGTGACGACGTCCTCGTCCGCGTCCACTCGGAGTGCCTCACCGGCGACGTCTTCCACTCGCTGCGCTGCGACTGCGGCGAGCAGCTCGAGTCGGCACTCGCCCAGATCGAGCGCGAGGGGGCCGGCGTCCTGCTCTACCTCGCCCAGGAGGGGCGCGGCATCGGCCTGCTCAACAAGCTGCGGGCCTACAACCTGCAGGACGAGGGCTACGACACCGTCGACGCCAACCTGCAGCTGGGGCTGCCCGTCGACCTGCGCGACTACGGCATCGGCGCGCAGATCCTCGTCGACCTCGGACTGAGCTCGATCCGCATCCTCACGAACAACCCGAAGAAGATCCGCGGCCTGGAGGGCTACGGGCTGTCGGTCAGCGAGCAGGTGCCGATCGTGCATGCGGCCAACCCGCACAACGAGCGCTACCTGGACGCCAAGCGCGACCGGCTCGGCCACACGCTTCACCATCAGGCGCTCCCGCTCGACGAGGAGATGATCGCCGAGGAGCACCGGCGCGATCATGAGTGACGCGCGCTACGCCATCGTCGTCGCCCGCTTCTACGAGGAGCTGGCCGACCGCCTGGTCGCAGGCGCACGCCGCGTGCTCCCGACCGAACCGGACGTCTTCGACGTCCCGGGCGCCTTCGAGCTGCCCGCCGCCGCCAAGGCGCTCGCCGAGTCCGGCCGCTACGCGGGCGTCGTCTGCCTCGGAGCGGTCATCCGCGGGGAGACCGACCACTACGACTACGTGTGCGCGGAGGCGGCCCGGGGGATCCAGGACGTCTCGCTGACCACGGGCGTGCCGTGCGGCTTCGGCGTCCTCACCTGCGACGACTACGAGCAGGCCCTCGCACGTTCGGGCACCGGCAAGCGCGACTCCGGGGCCCACGCGGCCGAGGCGGTCCTCGCCGTCGGTCGCGTTCAGCGCCTGGCGGCGGCGAGCGCCCAGGCGACGAACAGCGCCTGAACGGGCAGCCGCGCGTACAGCGCCGGCCTGCCGCCCGGCACTTCGTGGAACTTGTCCGCCCTGATCGCCATGTGGACGTTGGCGGGGAAGACCGCGAGCATCGTCGCCGTCTCGAACCATCCGCCGAAACGGCGCACGCCCGGGTCGGGGTGCATCAGCGCCGCGCCGCCGACGATCTCCGCCACACCGCTGGCGTAGACGAGCTCGCGGTGGGCGGGCAGCCACGCCGGCATGATCCGCTCGTAGACCCGCGGCATCACGAAGTGCATGACGCCGGCGAAGACGTAGAAGGGTCCGGCGGCAGCGAGCAGGCGGCGCATCGCGGCGACCCTAGTCCTTGTCCTTGCGGGCCTGTTCCGCCGCGTCGAGCTCGGCCTGCACCTCGCCGGCGGAGTTGTCGCCGAAGCGCTTCAGGCGCTCCTTGAGGAGCTTGGTGGCGGTCTTCGGATCGCCCGACCGGTTGTAGGAGGCCCCGAGGTTGTACAGGGCGTAACCGCAGGGATCGAGAGCCTCGGAGTCGCCGCACGCTTCGACCGCCTGCTCGAGCACGGGGATCGCCTCCGCGTAGTCACCCGCCTGGAAGAGTTCGAACCCTTGCGCGTTGAGCGAAGCCGGATCGCCCGCGGTCGCGGGCGCGACGGTCTCCTCCGGCGGAGCTTCGGTGGCGGTCGGCTCCGGCGTGGCCGGGGCAGGCGTGGCCGTCTCCTCGGGCGTCTGCTGCGCGGTCTTCGCGTTGTCGGACTTGGCCGCCTTTGGCTGGGAGGCGGACTTGTCGGCGCTGCTTCCGTCGTCGGAACCGCCTCCGAGCGCGATGGCGGCCACGGCGATCACCACGAGCACCAGGGCACCGAGGGAAAGGATCGTGCCCGTGCGGCGTGGACGCGGCGCGCCGGCGGCGGCGGCGGGGGCGGCTCCGGCGGTCGGGGTGGCCGGCAGCGGACGGGTCTTGCGCGTCGCGGTCGGCGGGGGGCTCGCCGACGGGCCGTCCATGGCTTTCGAGAGGGCGTCGACGAACGCGCGGGACGTCGGCCAGCGGTCGCCGGGATCCTTGGCCAGACCGCGCTTGAGCGCGTCCTGGGCGGCGCGGGGCAGTCCGGGGGCGTCCGGCGGGGGCTCCTCGATGTGGGCGCGCGCCTGCGCGGCGAAGTTGGCGGTCGTGTAGGGCTTCTCACCCGTCAGCAACTCGTAGGCGACCACCGCGAGGGCGTAGCGGTCCGACGCGGAGGTGGCGGGTTCGCCGCAGGCCTGCTCGGGCGACAGGTAGGCGGCCGTACCGAGCACCTGCCCGGTCTGGGTGAAGCGCTCGGATTCCGAGGCGATGGAGGCGATGCCGAAGTCGGCGACCGCCACCGCGCCCCGGTCGTCGAGCAGCAGGTTGCCCGGCTTGATGTCGCGGTGGATGACGCCGCGCTCGTGGGCGGCGTCGAGCGCTTCGGCGACCGTGGCCAGCCACTGCAGCGCGCGCTCGGGCTCGACCCGCCCCGCCTGGGCGATGGTGCCGCCATCGCGCCGCTCCATCACGATGAAGGCTCGGCCGTTGAACTCGCCGACGTCGAAGATGGTCACGACGCCGGGATGGTTCGAGAGCGCGGCCGCGGCCCGCGCCTCGCGCTCGAAGCGCCGGCGGGCGGTCTCGTCGTCGTTGAGGTGGTCCGCGAGCACCTTGACCGCCACGGGGCGGTCGAGCACGGTGTCATGAGCGGCGTAGACCGCGGCCATGCCGCCGGCTGCGATGCCGCCCTCGAGGCGGTAACGATCGGGCAGCGCGAAGGGTTCCATGGAGACCGGCACCGGTCACACCTACCCGCCTCGCACGGCCACTAGACTTTCCTCGCTCATGGCTCGCGTTTGTCACACTTGCGGGAAGGGCCCGGCCTTCGGCCACAGCCGCTCCCACTCAATGGTCGCCACGAAGCGCCGCTTCGACCCGAACCTCCAGAAGGTCCGGATCGTCCACAAGGGCGCGCCGCTGCGCGCCTACGTGTGCACGCGCTGCCTCAAGGCGGGCAAAGTCACCAAGGCCTAGGGCCCAGGGCGCCAACGCGCCAAGCAGTAGCCTGCCCGCCGATGCAGCCGCTGGACCCAAGTCTGGTCCGCTTCCGTGCGGTCATGGAGGGCGCGCTCGTCGCGCTCGAGGCACGCCGCCAGGAGATCAACGACCTGAACGTCTTCCCGGTCGCCGATGGCGATACGGGCGACAACATGGCGCTCACGCTGCGCGCCGTCGTCGACGAGCTCATCCGGCTCGGCGATCAGGGGCCGATCGACGAGGTCGGCCGCGTGCAGATCGTCGAATCCGTCGCCCGCGCCGCGCTGCTCGGCGCCCGCGGGAACTCGGGCGTCATCCTGTCCCAGCTCGTCCGCGGCGCCGCCGAAGAACTCATCTCCCGGCCGGGCGAACTGGTCGATCCGGTCCTCGTTGCCGCGGCTCTGGCCCGGGCGGCCGAGCGCGCCTACGCGTCCGTCCGCGAGCCGGCGGAGGGCACGATCCTCACCGTTGCTCGCGAGATGGCGGGCCGAATGGCCTCCGAGCTCGCCCATATGCCCTACGAAGAGCAGCGGCTCGGGCAGTCCGGGGACGCCGTGCTCCAGAACCGGCTGATCGCCGCCATCCTGGAGCGCGCACTGGAGACCGGCGAGGCCTCACTTGCGCGCGGACCGGAGCTGCTGCCCGTCCTGCGCCAGGCCGGCGTCGTCGACGCCGGTGCGTACGGCCTGCTGGTCGTGCTCGCGGGGTGCCTCGGCGTGCTGCGCGGCGACGCACCGCCCGAGCTCGCCCATCACGCGCCCGCCAAGGTGTCCCACCCCGAGCACGCCTCCTCGACCTACCGCTTCTGCACCAACTTCGCGGTCACCGGCAGCGCGCTGCAGAGCTCGCACTTCATCCCGCTGCTCGAGCAGATCGGCGATTCGGTGCTGGTGGTCGGCGACCAGGCGACCCTCAAGGTCCACGTGCACACCGACGAGCCCGAGCGCGCCACGGACCTCTTCGCGGAGCACGGCTCCGTATCGCGGCTCGACGTCGCCGACATGCGCGAGCAGGTGCTCGAGCGCGCCGAGCGGCTCGCGGCATCCGAGCCCGACGCCTGCGGCGTGCTCGCCGTGGTCAGCGGCCCGGGGATGGCCGAGATGTTCCGTTCCCTCGGAGCGACGCCGCTCGACGGCGGTCCCACCCTGAACCCCTCGACCTACGAGCTGCTCGCGGGCATTCACTCCGTGCCGGCCGAGGAGGTCGTCGTGCTGCCCAACTCGAGCAACGTGCGCATGGCGGCCGAACGAGCCGCCGAGCTGTCGGACAAGGTCGTCAGCGTCGTCCCGTCGCGCTCCCAGCAGGCCGGTCTCGCCGCGGCCGTCGGGCTCGAGGGCTCGCGCTCGGCCGAGGCGAACGCCAGGCTGATGCTCGAGGCGCTTGCCGCCGTCCGCACGGGCGCGGTGGCCGAAGCCGCGCGCGATGACGGCGAGGGGCGCTTCCGGGCCGGAGAGGCGATCGGCTTCGTCGAGGAGGAGCTCGTGGCCTGGGGGGACCCGGAGGCGACCCTGCGCGCCGTGCTGGATTCGCTGAGCCAGGACGCCGAGTTGCTGACGCTGATCGCGGGCCCGGGCGCGCCGCTCTCTGAGGCGCAGATCGCCCCCCTCGTGCCCGACGGTGTCGAGTACGAGCACTCCGACGGCGGGCAGCCGAGCTACTGGTGGCTGCTCGCCGCCGAGTGACCCTCTCGGCCGAGCTCGCAGGCGCCGCCCGGCGGTCTCCGCCGCCGGGCTCGCCGCCACAATGAGCACGGTGGGGCCGACCGCCTTCGCCACATCGACTCCGCTGGACCCGCCGCCGGCCACGGCCGGACAGCTGACACCGTCCGCGCTCACCGCGCCGACGCCGCTCCGGGGCGAGAAGGCCCAGAAGGCCGCCGAGGTGCTTGGGGTCGACACGCTCGGGGGTCTCTTCGAGCACCTGCCGCGGGACCGCCGCGAGGCACAGACGATCGCCTCGCTGGGGCCCGACGAGACCGCGACGGTCGTCGTCGAGGTGCGCAGCATCACGAGTCGTCCCGTCCGCCGCCGCGGGATGAAGCCGCTCGTCGCCGCCACGGTGGCGGACGCGACGGGCATCATGGAGGCGACGTTCTTCAATCAGCCGTGGCTGGCGAGCCGCTATCCGCCGGGCACGAAGCTGATCCTCACGGGCAAGCATCAGGCTCGCAATCGCTTCCGCGTCAGCGGCCATGCGATGACGCAGGGAGCCGTCGGCGCGGAGATCGCGACCTACCCGGCGACGGACGGGCTCGCGAGCAGTCAGATCCTCGAGCTCGTCCGCGACCACCGGCCCCTGATCGCCCACACGCTCGAGCCGCTTCCGGCTCGCGTCCGCGCCGAGGAGCGCCTGCCCGACCGCGCCGCCGCGATCGACGAGGCGCACTTCGGGAGCTCCGACGGCGGGCGCCGCCGCCTCGCCTTCGACGAGCTGCTGCTGACCCAGCTCGCCTTCTTCAAGCGGCGGGCGGCCCGCAGAGCGCACGCCCGCGCGAAGCCGCTCGCGGAGAAGGGCGCGATCACGAACGGCTGGCTCGCCGACGTGCTGCCGTTCGCGCTCACGGAGGATCAGGCCAGGGCCATGGCCACGATCGACGAGGATCTGGCGGACGATCGCCCGATGCAGCGACTGCTGATGGGAGAGGTCGGCTCGGGCAAGACGGTCGTGGCGGTCTACGCGATGCTGCGGGCCGTCGAGAACGGCTCCCAGGCGTGCCTGATGGCCCCCACCGAGACCCTCGCCGAGCAGCACTTCACGACCCTGCAGGCCCTGCTGCCCGGCGCGCTCACCTCCGCCGCCCTGCTGACGGGCGCGACGCCGGCCGCTCGCCGCCGCGACCTCCTCGCCAAGCTGGCCTCGGGCGAACTGCACCTTCTGGTCGGCACCCACGCGCTCATCGAGGAGCCCGTCGAGTTCGACCGGCTCGCGGTCGCGGTGGTCGACGAGCAGCACCGCTTCGGCGTCAATCAGCGGCGAGCGCTTGACCGCAAGGGACCGGGCCCGCTCACCCCGCACGTGCTGCACATGACCGCGACGCCGATCCCGCGCACGCAGGCTCTGACCGCGTACGGGGACCTGGACACCACCGTGCTCAGGGAGCTGCCCGCCGGGCGGCGGCCGATCGTCACCCACGTCGCCAACACCCAGGCCGAGCGCCACCGGGCCTACGAGCGCATCGAGGAGGAGGTTGACGCGGGCCGCCAGGCCTTCGTGGTGTGCCCGCTCGTGGAAGCGTCGGAGGCGCTCGAGGCGCGCGCCGCCACCGAGGAGTACGAGCGCCTGCGGCGCGACGTGTTCCCGGGGCGCGAGCTCGTGCTGTTGCACGGCCGCATGACGCCGGGCGAGAAACAGGACGCGATGCTCGCCTTCGCCGGGGGGAGTGCGGACATCCTCGTCGCGACGACGGTGATCGAGGTGGGCATCGACGTCCCGAACGCCACGATCATGCTCGTCGAGGACGCCGAGCGGTTCGGCATCAGCCAGCTCCACCAGCTCCGCGGGCGCGTCGGCCGCGGGGCGCACGCGAGCCTGTGCCTGCTCTTCGGCAGCAAGGAGTCGCGCCGTCTGCGGGCCCTCGCAGAGCACTCAGACGGCTTCCGGCTTGCGGAGATCGACCTCGAACTCCGTGGCGAGGGGGAGCTGATCGGCGTCCGGCAGTCCGGGCTGGGCTCGTTCCGCTTCGCCGAGCTCCCCGACGACGCCGCCCTCCTCGAGCGCGCGCGCCATCACGCCCGGGCCATCCTGGAGGCCGACGCGGAGCTCGGCCTGCCCGAGCACGCATTGCTCGCCCTGGCCTTCGAGCGCCAGTTCGGCGCGGACGCCGCGGTGCCGATCCCGGCATGAGGGTCATCGCCGGGGAGTTCAAGGGGCGGCGCCTGCACACGCCCCCCGGGGCGCGACCGACCGCGGACCGGGTCAAGGAAGCGCTCTTCTCGATCCTGGGCGCCCGCGTGCAGGACGCCCGCGTCCTCGACCTGTTCGCCGGATCGGGAGCGCTCGGCATCGAGGCGCTCTCCCGGGGCGCCGCCAGCGCGACCTTCGTCGATGACGACGCCGTGGCGATCCGGGCCGTCGAACGCAATCTGCACGGCGCGGAAACGGTCAGGCGCAACGCCCTCTCCTACCTCAGGACCGCACGTGAGCAGGCCCATCAATACGATCTCGTCTTCCTAGACCCCCCGTATCGCCTCGCTGAGCGCTACGGCCGGGAGCTTTCGGAGCCCCTCGCCGCGGTCCTCGCGCCGGCGGGCATGGTCGTCTCCGAGAGCGACCGCCGGACCGCGCTCGCGCTCCCCGACCTCGCCCTCATCGATGAGCGCCGTTACGGCGACACCCTGATCCGACTGCATGCCCACCGATCCGACTGACACGCCCGAACCCCCCGCCCCGCCCGTGGAACCGGGCGGCCCGCGCATCGCCATCTGCCCGGGGTCCTACGACCCCGTGACGCTCGGTCACGTCGACGTGATCACGCGCGCCTCCAAGCTGTTCGACCAGCTCATCGTGGCCGTCGTCAACGCGTCCGTGCGCAAGAGCAAGGCGCTGTTCGACGCCGAGCAGCGCTGCGAGTTCATCGAGGAGGCGACGCGCCACCTGCCCAACGTCACGGTCGAGCCCTTCGACGTCCTCGTCGTCGAGTTCGCGCGCCGCAAACGTGCCGCCGCGATCGTCAAGGGCCTGCGGGCGATCTCCGATTTCGAGTACGAGGCGGAGATGACCCAGCTCAACCGCCGGCAGGCCCCGGAGATCGAGTCCGTCTTCGTCATGGCGAGTCCCCAGTACAGTTTCCTGTCGTCAAGCGGGGTGAAGGAACTGGCCATCTTCGGCGGTGACGTCTCAGATCTGGTTCCCGCTCATGTGGTGACTCCGTTGAAGGAAGCGCTCGCCCGTTGACGAACTGCCTCTGACAGCCATGGACGTTCTCGTTCTCATCGACAAGCTGGATGACCTGATCCACAACGCGAAGCGCACCATGCTTCCCGGGTCCGATCAGGTGCGCCTCGACCGCGAGGAGGTCTACGACATCCTCGATCAGATGCGTGCGACCATCCCGGAGGAGATCAAGCAGGCGCGCTGGATCGTCAAGGAGCGCCAGGAGATGCTCGCCGAGGCCAAGCGCGAGGCGGAACGCATCGTCAAGGAGGCCCGCGAGCGGCAGGACCAGCTCGTGGCGCAGGAAGAGGTCGTCAAGCAGGCCGAGCGGTCGGCGGACGACATCATCGAGGACGCCCGCTCCCGCGAGCGGGAGATCCGTCTCGGCGCGGAGGACTACGCCGACGAGATCCTCAACACCCTCGAGGTCAACCTCTCGAAGTTCATCGCCGCCGTGCAGCGCGGTCGCGAGCGCCTGCAGGGCAAGGACGAGCCGGCCGAGGTCGGCTAGCCACCCCTGCGGACAACCACGCCCTACAGCAGCGCGGTCTGGCCGGGGTCCGTTGTGATCGCCCGCGGACGTCGTGCGACCGGCGCGGCCTCCCGCTCACCCGCTTCGGCGATCATCCGCTCGATCTCAGCGAGGTGCGCCCGGACCGCGAGCCCCATCGCCTCGACGATCGCGCGCGCGTTCTCTATCCCCGTGGCCGCGTTCGTGAGCTGCGCCTTGACCCGCCGCTCGTCCTCGAGCGCGCCGAGCGCCCGTTCGACCTCGGCGCTCAGCGCCGCGCCGTCGAGCCCGTCGGCGCCGCCGCGCGCGAGCAGCACGCGGAACCGCGCCATCGCGTAAGCGACCTCGAGCGCCAGCCGCGAGCCTTCGGCCGGGTCGTAGACGACGAAGACCTTGTTACCCGCCACCTCGCGCATCTGCGCCGTCCGAGCCGGCAATTCCTCCTCGGAGGGCACGACCCAGATGCCGTAGTCGGCGTCGCGCTGCGCAAGCGCCTCGTCCAGGTAGGCCAGTGCGGCCTTGCGACTGGTCTGGGAGTGCTTGGCCTCCACGACGATGCGACCTCGCGCCGGCCCGGCACAGCCGTCGATACCGACGACGACGTCGCCCTTGCGGCCGCCCATGCCGGCCGCGTCGCCGACCGCCTCGCAGTCGTCTCCGTGGCCTGCGGCGATTGCGTCGACCGCGTCGAACACCGCCTCCTCGTAGGGGCGGCCCTTGGCCGTCGACCGCTCGTGCTCGGCGGCGACCTCTGACGCCTTGTCCTTCTCGGCGTGCAGGCGTGCGACCTCGCCGCGGAGCGACTCGAGCTGCTCGCGCATGGCCATGACCTCGCGCACCTGTTGCACCTGCACGCGAACGGTGGCGTCCTTGAAGTCGTGAAGCGGGTTCGTGCCGTCGGCCGCGGAGAACTGCTTCACCATGTCGGCCTGCATCCGGGTGGCGGCTTGCGCGACGACCTCTCGCACCTTGTGCTGCACGGCGACCGAGGAACCGTCGCTGAAGAGGCGTTCGAGCTCGCGGCCGACCCGGCCGTTCTCGGCTCCGAACGCCTCGTCGAACTTGCGCCCGAACGCGTCCGCGAGCTCGGTGGCGCGCCGCTGGAGCGCTGCCTCCGCGGCCTGCGTGGACTTCTCCAGGTCGGCGCGGAAGATCTCCGCGACCGCGCCGGCCTGCTCACGATCGAGCACGCGCGCGCCGGTCTCGATGGCGCTCAGCACCGCGTGAGCGGGATCGTCGGCACCGCGGACGAGCTCCACGACGCGCGGATCGTCGACGACGAGGCCGTCGACGATTACGCGGTTGGCAAGGACCGTGACCTGGGTGGGGCGGAGGGGGGTGGCAGCTTCCATGACGTCCTCAGTCGCACCGTACGCCTCGCCCCTGACGGAAAAGCGCCGGTCCGCCCGTCCGCCCGTCCGCCCGTCCGCCGCGCCGGGCGTGTGTCGCTTCGCTGTCGATATATGACCACGGCGACACACGGCGCGGGGTCTGGCGCGCCGGCGAACCACGCGTGTGTCGCTTCGGCGTCGATATATGACCACGACGACACACGCGGCGTGGCGGGACGCCGTCGGACGGGCCGGGCCGGGCCGGGCCGCCGGCCGTCCGTCACGGGTTACCGTCCCGCCATGGCCCGCGCCGAACTCGAGGAGGCCCTGCGCGACGCCGGTGACGACCCGGCGCACACCGCCCGTCTGCGCGTGCTGCTCGCGGCCGAGCTCGACCGGAGCCGCGCCGAGCTCGCGCTCCCGCGGTCGGGCCGCGAGGAACCCGTGACGGTCGCGTTCGCGACGGGCCTCGCGGTGGCGCCCGTCGACGCCGCCCTGCGGGTGGATCCCGCCGCCACGAGCGAACGCGCCCAGCAGGTGGCGGCGGCCGTCTTCGAAGCCCTCGCCGAAACTGCCGGGGGCGACCCGCGGGCGGGGGAGATGCGGGGATGCCTGGCAGTAGGGCTCACCGGCGCAGACCCGGAGCTCGCCGTGCTCGCCTTCGACGAGGCCGTGGCCGGGACGGACCGTCTGCGTGCCGCCGGAGTCGTGGTGCCCGCGGCGGTCCTCGAGGTCCGCGATCTGCGACCACTGACGGCGGGGCCCGCTGAGGACGAGATCCGGCCCCACGACGACCCCGATCCCGCGCGGCGCATCGCCCGCCGCATCCTGCAGCGACTGCGCGGGATGGGCAAGTGGGGTGGCTACCACACCGAGTTCCGCCACGTGGCCCGCGGATTCGAGGGCAACGAGCTCGCGCTGGCGATCGAGGTGGGGGAGACGCTCGTCGCCGCCGGGCTGCTGCTCGAGAAGCCGTCGGTGGGTCAGCGGCACGTCTGCCTGAACCCCAGGCGGGCCGGTGACATCCACCGTCTGATCGAGGAGGGCGACCTTCCGGGGGATCTGACGTTGTGATTGCGGCCGAAATGGGAACATGCCGTGCATGCCGTCGCTGCCCGGCCGGGTTTCCAGCAAGCTGTTCCTCGTCAAGACGCTCGCCGAAGCCGGCGTCCTGCAACCGACGTGGCCTGATCGGCTCGTCAGCGCCGCGAACGCGCTGATCCGCTTCGGACCCACTCCCGCGGCCGGGTACAAGGCCGCGGCGGTGCGGCACCCCGACGCCACCGCGATCATCGACGAGAGCGGCACGATCACGTTCCGCGAGGTCCACGAGCGCTCGAACGCCATCGCCCACGCCCTGTCGGACGCCGGGGTCAACGAGGGCGACAACATCGGGCTGATGATGCGCAACCACCGCGGCTTCGTGGAGTCGCTCGTGGCCTGCTCGAAGCTCGGCTGCCACGCGCTGTTTCTCAACACCGCCTTCTCCGGGCCCCAGCTCGCCGAGGTCTGCCAGCGCGAGAAGCCCAAGGCGCTGATCTACGACGAGGAGTTCGAGGAGGTCCTGCACGACGCGAGCCGGCGCCGCCTGCGCTACATCGGCTGGCACGAGCCCGACACCCAGCGCAGCGATCCGACCCTCGACGAGCTCGTCGAGCAGGGCGACCGCTCCGACGTGCTCCCGCCCGCGGCACCGGGCAAGGCGATCATCCTCACGAGCGGGACGACGGGGACGCCCAAGGGAGCCTCGCGCTCGCAGCCCAAGTCGCTTGACCCAGCAGCCGCGCTGCTGAGCCGGATCCCGCTCCGCGCCCGCGAGAACACCATGATCGCCGCGCCGCTCTTCCACGCCTGGGGCTACGCGCACTTCACCCTCGGCATGGCGCTGAACTCCACGCTCGTGCTCAAGCGCAAGTTCGATCCCGAGTCCATCCTGTCGCTGACCGCCCAGCACGAGTGCACGGCGCTCGTCGTCGTCCCCGTGATGCTCCAGCGCATCCTGTCGCTCGACGACGAGATCCTCGAGCGCTACGACCTGGGCAAGCTGCGCGTGGTCCCCGTGTCGGGTTCCGCGCTACCCGGCGCGGTGTCGGAGAAGTGGATGGACCTCTTCGGGGAGAATCTCTACAACCTCTACGGCTCGACCGAGGTGGCCTGGGCAACGATCGCGACGCCCGAGGACCTGCGCGCCGCGCCGGGGACCGCCGGCCGGATCCCGCGCGGGACGATCGTGCGCATCTACGACGACGCGGGCAAACCGGTCGAAGAGCCAGGGACGACCGGCCGCATCTTCGTGGGCAACGACCTGCAGATGGAGGGCTACACCGGCGGCGGCGGCAAGGACGCGATCGACGGGCTCATGAGCTCGGGCGACGTCGGGCACTTCGACGCCGAGGGTCGGCTCTTCATCGACGGCCGCGACGACGACATGATCGTCAGCGGCGGGGAGAACGTGTTCCCGCAGGAGGTCGAGGAGCTCCTCCAGCACCACGACTCGGTCGAGGAGGTCGCGGTCTTCGGCGTCGACGACGAGCAGTTCGGTCAGCGCCTGAAGGCCGTCGTGGTCAAGGCGAAGGGCAAGCGGTTGACCGAGAAGGAGGTCAAGGACCACGTCAAGCGCAACCTGGCCGGCTACAAGGTTCCGCGCGAGGTCGAGTTCATCGCTGAGCTGCCTCGCAACGCCACCGGCAAGGTCCTCAAGCGCGAGCTCAAAGAGGCGTAGCCTCTGGGGCATGCCCCAGCGGACGGACGTCTTCGAGCTCGAGCGGCTGCAGCTGCGCTCAGGGGAGGGGCGGCGCTTCGAGCTCCACGTTCCCGCCCAGGACCTCTCCTACGGCGGCCAGCGCTACCTCGTCACCCCCTCGCCGGCCCCCGTGATCCTCGACGTCTCGCGGACGACGGGCAACGGCTACGCGCTGCGGCTGCGCTTCACGGCGCATCTGAGCGGACCGTGCATGCGCTGCCTGGATCCTGCCGATCGCTCCTTCGACATCGACGTCCGCGAGATCAACATGCCCGGCGGCGGCGACGAACTGACCTCGCCCTACGTCGACGAGGCGGCGGACCTCGACCTGCGCTCCTGGGCGCGCGACGCGCTCGCGCTGTCGGTCCCGGACCAGATCACCTGCCGCGAGGAGTGCGCGGGGCTGTGCCCGGTCTGCGGCGCGAATCTCAACGAGGATCCCGAGCACGCCCACGAACGTCCGCCCGATCCCCGCTGGGACGCCCTTCGCGGTCTCAAGCTCGACTAGCCGCTACCCTCCTTCGCCGCTCATGGCAGTCCCTAAGCAGAAGCAATCGCACTCGCGCACCACGAAGCGCCGCTCGACCCACAAGGTCGCCGTCGCCACGCTCAACGAGTGCCCGCAGTGTCACAAACCGCGCCGCCCGCACCGGGTGTGCTCGAGCTGCGGCTTCTACAAGGGCCGTGAGGTCGTCGCCACCGCGCACGACCACGATCACGATCACGATCATTAGCTAGGGCGTGACCGCTCAGCCGGTCACGATCGCCCTTGACGCCAACGGGGCCGACGCAGGCCCCGGTGAGGTCGCCCGTGGCGCCGCGCAAGCCGTCGCCGGCGATCCCGCGCTGCGCGTCGTGCTCTTCGGGCCCGCCGCCGAGCTCGGCCAGCCGGGTGACCGCGTCGAGATCGTCGACGCGCCCGTCTCCGTCGCGAAGGTCACCGATCCCGTCGCTGCGGTGCGCGAACAGCCGCTGGCCTCGATCGTCCAGGCGGTCCAGGCCGTCGCCGACGACCGGGCCGACGCGCTGGTCAGCGGCGGCTCGACCGCCGCCGCCCTCGCCGCCGGCGTGTTTCGCATCAAGCGCGCCCGCGGGGTGCACCGGCCCGCCCTCGCGCTGCTGATGCCGGTTCCCGGTCATCCGTTCCTGTTGCTCGACGCCGGCGCCAACGTCGACGTCCGCCCGGAGCACCTCGTCCAGTTCGCGCACATGGGAGCCGCCTTCATGTCGGCCGTCGTGGGCATGGAGCGTCCTCGCGTGGCGCTGCTGGCCAACGGCACGGAGCCCGGCAAGGGCACGCGGACGATCGTGGCCGCCCACGAGGGCCTGCGCGACATGCCGGGTTTCGTCGGCAACGTCGAGGGCTTCACGGTCGCCTCGGGCGCCGCCGACGTGGTGGTCACGGACGGCTTCACCGGCAACGTGATGCTCAAGACGATGGAGGGGACGTCGAAGGCGCTGCTGGAGGCGATCCGCGGCGCCGCGATGTCGGGCCCGCGCGCGAAGGCCGGCGGCCTGCTGCTCAAGCCGGCCCTGCGAGGCCTGCGCGACGAGATCGACCCCGAGCTGCAGGGCGGCGCCGTGCTGCTGGGGCTGCGCAAGCTCGGCGTCGTCCCGCACGGATCCTTCTCCGCCCGCGGCATCGCCGTCGCGGTGGAGGTCGCCGCGCGCGGGGTCCGTGGCGACCTCGTCGGTCGCACCCACGCCGCGCTGGCCGACGCCGGTGCGTTGCGGTCCGGACCGGTGACTACGGTTGCAGGCCCATGAGTCGCGATGAGGTCTTCACCCTGATCCAGGATCACCTGGCCGACGAGCTCGAGGTCGATCCGGGCGTGATCTCCGAGGAGACGCGGTTCAAGGAGGATCTCGACGCCGATTCGCTCGACCTCTTCACGCTGGTGCAGGAACTCGAGGACACCTACGGAGTGAAGATGTCCGACGAAGAGGCGGGGGCGATCACGACCGTCGGCCTTGCCGTGGATTTCGTGGTCGCGCGGGCGCCGGCCGCCTCTTGAGGTGGAGGCGCTACGGGAGCTGTTCGATTCGCTCCCGGACGAGCTGCGCCGCAACGCGCTGACCCACGCCTCCTGGGTCAACCAGCGGTCCGACTCCTACGAGCGGCTCGCCTTCCTGGGGGACTCCGTGCTCGGCCTGGCGATCACCACCCACCTCTGGCCGCTCCTGGACGCCGACCGCTGCGGAGCGGGAGAGCTGACCAAGATCCGCGCCATGACGGTGTCGGGCCGCGCCTGCCGCGTGGTGGCCGAGCGCCTCGGCGTACCGGACCGGTTGCGCGAGCTGGCCCCCGACGACTCGCCCGCCAACGAGCAGCTCACCCGCACCGAGCGCGTCCTGGCCTCCATCTGCGAGGCGGTGATCGGCGCCTGTTACCTCGAGCACGGCTACGAGGTGACCGCCGCTGCGGTCGTCGACACCTTCCAGCCGGAGGTGGAACGGGCGCTCGAGGAGCCACAGGACTTCAAGTCGGCCCTGCAGGAACGCCTTGCGCGCCACGGCGAGTTCGTCGGCTACACGGTGGTCGAGGAGTCGGGCCCTCCACACGACCGGACCTTCGAGATCGCCGCCGTCGTGGGCGGCGAGGAGGTCGCGCGCGGGTCCGGGCGCTCCAAGAAGGACGCCGAGCAAGCCGCGGCGTCCGCCGCACTCGACAAGATGGCCGACTGATGCACCTGCGCTCCATCACGCTGAAGGGCTTCAAGTCCTTCCCTGACCGCACCCGGCTCGAATTCAGCCCGGGCGTCTCGGTGATCGTCGGTCCGAACGGCTCGGGCAAGTCCAACATCACCGACGCGGTCCTGTGGGCCCTGGGCGAGCAGTCGCCGCTCAACGTCCGCGGGCAATCGATGCAGGACGTGATCTTCGCGGGCGCGCACGGGGTGCAGGCGCGCCCGGAGGCCGAGGTGGAGGTCGTGATCGACAACGAGCAGGGCATCGACCTGCCGATGTCGGAGATCGCGATCAGCCGCCGGCTCGACCGCGCGGGCGACGGCGAGTACCGCATCAACGGCGCCAAGTGCCGTCTCACCGACGTGACCGAGGTGCTCTCGGACACCGGCCTGGGCAAGGAGATGCACTCCGTGGTCTCCCAGGGCAGGGTGACGTCGATCGTGACCTCAAAGCCCCGCGACCGGCGCGTGCTCATCGAGGAGGCGGCCGGGCTCGGCAAGCACCGCAAGCGCCGCCGCCGGGCCCAGCTCAAGCTCGAGCGCACGCAGGACAATCTGGACCGGGCGCTCGACGTCGAGCGCGAGGCGCGGTCGCGGCTTCGTCCGCTGAAGCGCCAGGCGGAGGCCGCGGAGCTGCACGAGCGGCTCGAGCGCCAGACCCTGGAGGCCCGCTGGGAACTGGCCCGGGACGGTGCGCGCAGTGCAGCCGCGGCACTCGCCCAGGGGGAGGCGGCAGCGGCCACGGCGCGCGAGGCCGCAGCGACCGTCGAGGGCGAGCTGGTCGAGGTCGCCGCGCGTCGCGAGGCCGCGGAAGCCGCGCTCACCGCCCGCGGCTCGGACCGTGACGAGCTGTCATCGCGCTATCACGCGGCGCGCTCGGCCGCCGAGCGGATCGAGACCCGTGAGGAGGCGGCGCGGGAAGCCGCGGCGCGCCTGGCCGATCGCGCGCTGCGCCGCCGAGCGCTCGTCGACGCCCTGGAGGGAGAGGCCGCCACCGACGAGCCCGACGAGGCGGGCCTGGGGCGCGTCGCTGCGCTGGAGACGGAGCTCGAGCAGCTCGCGGCGGATCGGGCGCAGCGCCTCGAGCGCGAGCTCGCCGAGCTCGCGGAACGCCAGGCGGCAGCCGCGGCCGAGGTGGCGCGCACCGCGGCGATCGTCGCCGAGCGCGAGGCCGCCCGGCGTGAGGCCGACGCGGCGTTCGAGACCGCGCGCGCCGCCCGCCGCGAGGCGGAGGCAGGCGCCGACCGTGCGCGCCGCAACGCCGCGCGCACGGGTGCCGAGCTCGCCGGTGTCAACCAGTTCCTGCGCACCCAGGCGGGCGCGCCTGGTGGTGCGCGCTCCCTGGCCGACGGCCTGCGCGCTGAGCCGGGCTATGAGCTCGCCCTCGCGGCCGTGCTCGGCCCGCGGCTGCGGGCGGCGGTGGCGGCTTCCCTCCCCGAGGCCCGCGAGCTGCTCGAAGGGGCCGGCAAGGACGGCGGCGTGGCCTTCGTGGCCACGGATCGGGCCGGTCGGCCCGAGCTTGCCCCCGGCCCGCCCACCGGCGTCCCGCTCATCGATGTCGTGGCCTGGAGCGACGCCACCGTCGAGACGCTCGCCAAGCGCCTGCTGGCTGGTGTCTGGGTCGTCGACGAGCTGCCGGAGGCCTTTGACGGCACCGCCGTCACCCGTGAGGGCCTCGTCTACGACGGCTCGAGCGGTGAGCTGCGCCGCGTGCCGGCGGGCGGTGAGGACCGTGTCCTGGCCGAGCGCAACCGCCGCGACGGCCTGGTCACGGAGTCCCAGGCCGCTGTCCAGGCCGAGCAGGAGGCCAAGCAGGCCGTGGAGACGGCGGTCGCCGCCGCGCGCGCGGCCGACGCCGCGCGCGACGAGGCCGACCGCTCGGCCCGCACGGCCAAGCGCGAGCACACGGACGCCCAAGAGGCGGAGCGGCAGTGCGTGCGGGCGGCCGACCAGAAGCGCAGGGCGCCCGACGACGCCGAGACGGCCGCGCGCCGGGCTCAGGTGGCCGCTGCGCTGAACGCGGAGCGCCGGCTGCTCGAACGCGCGGCACGCGAGCGCGAGCAACGGGCCGAACGCATCGCAGGCGAGCGCGAGCGGGCCCTCGCCGACGAGCAGCTCGCTCCGGTTGCCGCGCGGCTGGCCGACGCCCTGCGCGTCGCCCTCGAGGTCACGCGCGAGCGGGTGACGGCGTTCGACGCCGCCCTGCGAGCCGAGCGTGAGGCGGGCGAGCGGCTGGCCGGCGAGTTGCGCGCGTGCGCCCAGCAGGAGGCCCAGGTGCAGGGCCGCTTGCGCGAGCGCAATCAGGCCGTCACCGCGGCGGAGGTCCGCGCGCAGCAGGTGCGCGACCTCGCCGCCGACGCCGAGCGCGAGCTCGGCGGGCTCGCCGAGCGCCTCGGCCTGGCCGCCGAGGCGGCGGTGGAGGCCCTGCCCGACGAGGAGCGCGCCGCGCTCGTCGGCCGCATCGAGCGGCTGCAGCGCCGGCGCGAGCAACTCGGTCCCGTCAACCCGCTCGCCAAGGCCGAGTACGACGAGGCCGTTGCCTACGTCGAGGAGCTCGAGACCCAGCGCGAGGACCTCGAAGGGGCGATCCGGGAGCTCCAGGGGATCATCAAGGACACCGATCAGCGCATCAAACAGGCGTTCGAGGAGACCTTCGCCGCCACCGCGCGCAACTTCGAAGAGGTCGTCGCCCAGCTCTTCCCGGGCGGGCGCGGCCGGCTGCGGCTGGTCCGGGAGGACGCGGGCCCGCGGCCGGTGCTCGGGGGCGGGGGTGACGCCGGGGTGGAGGCCGGGGCGGACGCCGAGGCTGCCGCGGAGGCCGAGGAGGATCGGCCTGCCGACGAGAGCGAGGCGCTCGGGGTGGAGATCGAGCTCACCCCGGCGGGCAAGTCGACCAAGCGCCTGAGCCTGCTCTCGGGTGGCGAGAAGTCGATGACCGCGCTGGCCTTCCTGTTCGCGGTCTTCCTGGCCAAGCCGTGCCCCTTCTACATCCTCGACGAGGTCGAGGCCGCGCTCGACGACCTCAACATCGATCGCTTCCTCACCCTCCTGCGCCGGTACTCCGATCGGGCCCAGTTCATCGTCGTCACGCACCAGAAGCGGACGATGGAGGCCGCGGACTGCCTCTACGGCGTCTCCATGGCCGGCAACGGCGTCTCGAAGGTCGTCTCGCGGCGCCTGCCGCGCGAGGCGGCTGCGTAGTGCGCGCCTAGAACGCGGGTGCGGCCGTCGCCGTCGACGGCTTCTCGGCGCGGGTGGGCGACAGCATGCGCGCCGCGATCACGCCGCCGATGGCGCCGAAGAGGTGACCCTGCCAGGAGATGCCGTCGTGGGGCACGAGGCCTGAGAGCAACGTGGTGCCCCAGATGGCCGCGACGAGCGCCCCGACGGCCAGGTGCATGAGCGACCGCGTGAACAGCCCGCGGGCCACGAGATAGCCCGCGTAGCCGAAGACGATGCCGCTCGCGCCGATGTGGACGGAGTTCGACGAGGCGGTCAGCCAGACGCCGATGCCGCCGATGCCCGCGACGAGGAGCGTCACGGCGGCCACCCGGACCAGGCCGCTGAGCGCGATCAGGCCGCCGAGCACGACGAAGGGGATGGTGTTCCCGATCAGGTGCGAGAAGCTGCCGTGCAGAAAGGGGGAGAAGACGATGCCGTCGAGACCGTCGACGGCGCGCGGGCGGATGCCAAAGCGGTCGAGCGAGCCGTTGCCGATGGCGTCGACGATCTCGACGATCCACATCACGGCGACCATGGCCCCGACGAGCATCAGCCCGGAGACCCGGGGATCGGACTTCCCCGGCGCGGTGCTGGTGGTGGTGGCGGCGATGTCGGTCACAGTGGCTTCTCTCCCCAGAAGTTCGCGTACGGGTTCTCGTTGTAATCGGGGATCTCGGAGTATCCCGCCGACAGATAAAGCGCGCGTGCGTGCGGCTGCTCGGCGCCGGTGTCCAGGCGCATCCGGGTGTGACCGAGATCGCGGCCGAGGTCCTCGAGCGCCCCCAGCAGGGCACGAGCGTATCCACGGCCGCGCAGTTCGGGCACGACGTACATCCGCTTGATCTCGCCGATGCCGTCTGCGAGATCGCTTGACGCCGCCGCCCGCCACGGGTCCCCCTTGCTCGTAGATCGCGACGAAGCCTCCGCCCGGCGGACTGAGGTCCTTCACGGAAGCCGTTGGCACGTTGCCCTGTTGCACTCCGTAGAGCGCGTGGAGGCCGTCGACCATCTGCCCGACGAGCCAGAGTGCGTCGTCGGAGGCGGCCGGGATACGGCGAATGTCCACGCGCGTATCCTGCCCGACCCGATGGCCCGAGACTGGTACGACCTCTTTGTGACCGACGGCGGCTCGCCCGCCGCGCCGGCCGCCACCGAGCGCGAGCGCGGGGAGGAGCGCGAGGGCTTCTTCCGCCGCCTGCGCTCCAACATGCGCAAGACGCGCGAGGCCCTGCAGGCCGAGGTCCAGGCGACGCTGTTCCAGGGCGACCTCGACGAGCAGACCTGGGAACGCCTCGAGGAGGCGCTCATCTATGCGGACGTCGGCGCGAGCACGACGGCCCAGGTCGTGGCGCAGCTCGAGCAGGAGGCCGAGGCGGGCTCCCTCGTCGGCGGTGAGGCCCTGTCGGGCCGCCTCGCCGAGCTGCTGGCCGACCTTGCGCGCACCGGTGACGATCACATCGACCTGCGCCCGGACCCGACCGTGATCCTCGTGGTCGGCGTGAACGGCACGGGCAAGACCACGACGATCGGCAAGCTCGCCTGGCACCTGCGCCACGAGCTCGACCAGACGGTGGTCGTCGGCGCGGCGGACACCTTCCGCGCCGCCGCGGTCGAGCAGCTCGAGCGCTGGGCGGAGCGGGCGGGCTGCGAGTTCGTCCGGGGCAAGGAGAACTCCGACCCGGGAGCGGTCGCCTTCGACGCCGTCGCCCGCGGGCGCGAGATGGGCGCCGACGTCGTGATCGTCGACACCGCGGGCCGCCTCCACACCCAGCACAACCTCATGGACGAGCTCGTCAAGATCCGCCGGGTCATCACGAAGCAGCTGCCCGACGCACCGCACGAGACCCTGATGACCGTGGACGCGACGACAGGCCAGAACGGGCTGCGTCAGGCCAAGCTCTTCGGCGAGGCCGTGGACGTGACCGGCATCGTGCTCACCAAGCTCGACGGGACGGCGAAGGGCGGCATCGCCCTCGCCATCGCCAACGAGCTCAAGATCCCGGTCAAGCTGATCGGGATCGGCGAGTCGCTCGAGGATCTCCGCCCGTTCGACGCCGACGCCTTCTCGCAGGCGCTGCTCACATAGCCGCTTCGCGGGCCGGCGGCTCGCGCAGGACGGCGTGGGGCTGGGTCAGCCGCCAGGGGTTGCCCGACGGGTCCCGGAAGCCGGCAGTCGATCCCGTAGAAGCGGTCCTCGGGCTCCTCGGAGAACTCGACGCCGCGCTCACGCAGCATCTCGTAGTCGCGCCGGCAGTCGTCCGTTTCGAGGATCCCGCCCATCATGCCGCCGAGTGCGAGCACCTCGGCGACCTTCTCCTGGACCGCCGGCGGATTTCCCGCGTGCGGCGGCATCAGGCAGACGTTCGTCTCCGGCCGGCCGGGAAGCGCCACCGTCAGCCAGTTGAAGTCCTGGCCGAACGGGGTATCCGAGGTGAGCTCGAAGCCGAGCTTGTCGACGTAGAAGTCGCGCGCCTCGTTCTGGTCGCGGCAGTACAGCATCATGTGCGAGATGTTCTTCATGGTGTGAAGAACACCACGCCTTCAAGGAATCCGCTTCTCGAAAACGACCATCCGCATGCAGGAGGGCACCTGCGACGGCTCGGTCCCGCTCCGGTAGTCCGAGGGCGCCACCCCGAGCCAACGCCGGAACGTCGTGCTGAACGAGCCGAGGCTGGCGAAGCCGACGTCGAGCGAGACCTCGGTCACCGATCGGTCCGTCTCGCGCAGCAGCAGCGCCGCGCGCTCCATCCGGCGGGCGATCAGGTACTGGTGGGGCGTGGCGCCGTAGGCCTGTTTGAACGACCGGGCGAAATGCGAGGGGGAGACGTGCGCCTGCCGGGCGAGCGCGGGCACGTCGACCGGATCCGCGTAGCGGGCGTGCGCGAGGTCGCGGGCGCGCAACAAGTGCCGAGCGAGTAGCAAGTCCACCGGCTCAGACGGTAATGTCGCCGACACATGGACGATTGGGTGCTTTGGCTGATCGCCGCCGTGATTCTCGGGGTGGGCGAGGCGGTGTCGGTGAGTTTCTTCATGGCTCCGTTCGCGGGCGGGGCGCTGGTGGCCGCGGTCGCCAGCGGCGCCGGCGCCGGCTTCGGCTTGAGTCTTGCCGTGGCGCTGGTGGTCTCGGTCGTCCTGCTCGGCGCCCTGCGGCCGCTGGCGCGCGCCCACAAGCGCACGCCGCCGCAGATCCGCACGGGTACCGCGGCACTCGTCGGACGTGAGGTGCTCGTCCTCGAGCAGATCAACCAGGACAACGGCCTCGTCAAGCTCGAGGGGGAGCAGTGGTCGGCGCGGGCCTACATCGACGGCCAGACCTTCGAGCCCGGCGACCGCGTCAATGTCGTCCAGATACGGGGCGCCACGGCGCTTGTGACCGATTAAGGAGCCTGAACCATGACCGGTGGCGTCGTCGCCCTCATCGTCCTCATCATCTTCGTCCTCTTCATCGCCGCAGCCGGCGTGAAGATCGTGCCGCAGGCCAAGGCGGGCATCGTCGAGCGGCTCGGCCGCTACCAGCGCACGCTGGACCCCGGCCTCGCCCTGCTCGTGCCGTTCATCGACCGCATGCGCCCCATGATCGACCTCCGCGAGCAGGTCGTGTCGTTCCCGCCTCAGCCCGTGATCACCGAGGACAACCTCGTGGTCGGCATCGACACGGTCATCTACTTCACGGTGACCGACCCCAAGGCGGCAACCTACGAGGTCGCCAATCCGCTGCAGGCCATCGAGCAGCTGACCGTCACGACGTTGCGCAACGTCATCGGCGGGCTCACGCTCGAGGAGACGCTGACGAGCCGCGACCAGATCAACACGCAGCTGCGCGCCGTTCTCGATGAGGCGACGGGTCGCTGGGGCATCCGCGTCAACCGCGTCGAGCTCAAGTCCGTCGAGCCGCCGCGGACCGTGCAGGAGGCGATGGAGAAGCAGATGCGCGCCGAGCGCGACCGCCGCGCCACGATCCTCACGGCCGAGGGCATCAAGCAGTCGTCCATCCTCACAGCGGAGGGCGAGAAGCAGTCCGCCGTGCTCAAGGCGGAGGGCGCACGCACGTCAGCGATCCTGCGTGCCGAGGGTGAGGCGAAGGCGATCGAGACGGTCTTCCAGGCCATCCACGAGGGCGCCCCGGACGAGCGGCTGCTGTCGTATCAGTACCTCCAGATGCTGCCTCAGCTCGCCCGCGGCGAGGCGAACAAGATCTTCGTCATCCCGAGCGAGTTCTCGCAGGCGCTCGGCAACCTCGGCGGCGCCGTCGGCCGCTTCGGCAACGGCGGGCTCCCGCCGGCCTCGCCGCCGAAGCCGCGGTCGGGATCGTCGGGCGCGGACGACGCCGCCGCGGCCGCGGCCGCCGATGCCGCTGAGGCGGCGGAGGCCGCCAAGGAGGCCACCGCGGCGGCCGAAGGTGCGTCGAACCCCGCGCTCGGAGGCATCGATCCCGGCCCGCCGATCCCCCCGGCCGCCTAGGAGCGCGAGATGCGCTCGAGCGTGGCGCCGACCTGGAGCGCGATGATGCGGGCGCGGCCGATCTCGTAGCGGCTGAAGGGGCGCCCCCCGGCGCTGTAGGCCTCGAAGAGCCCGAAGGCGCGGCCGGCGCAGGACAGCGGGAGCATCAGCATCGAGCGGTACCCGAGTTCCCTGAGCAGCTCGACCTCGGCCGGGTCGGCCTCGGGGTCGGTGACGTGGACCTGGACAGAACCCTGTTCGCGCAGCAGGCGCTCCGTCTCGGGGAAGTCGGAGATCCGGAAGCGCTGCTCCTGGCGGTCGGGTCCTCCGCGACCCACGACCACCAGCTCGTCGCCCTCGACGATCGAGATCAGCACCTCGTCGGCGCCGAGTTCGTCGCAGATCGCCTCCACCGCCTCGCCGAGCTCGGCGAACGTGGTCGCCTCCGAAAGCCTCCAGCCGAGCCACTGCAGGCGACCGTCACGGGCCAGGGCGTGGGGTTCGCTGGCCCCCGTCATCGACATCGCGGCCGAGGAGGTGCAGATCTCCGCGGCCGCGGGATCGATGCCGACCCACGGTCGCGCCGGCCTGCCGATGGCGTAGCCCTGGGCGTGGGCGACGTCGAGGTCGGCGAGGCGCTCGATGTCCGCCTGGTCCTCGACGCCCTCGGCGCACAGCGCGATGTCCAGTTCGCGGCCGTACCCGACCAGGGCGCCGACGAGCGCGGTCTTCACCGGGTCCAGGTGCACGCGGTGCACCAGCGCCCGATCGAGCTTGAGCATGTCCGGCGCGGCCATCATCAGCTCGCGCAGACCGGCGTAGTCGGACCCCGCGAGATCAACGGCCAGCCGCGCGCCACGGGCGCGCAGGTCCTGGCGCACATCGCGTAGCACCGACTCGTCGGGCGCGGGCCCGTGCCCGGTCAGCTCGATCACGATCGAGTCGAGGCGGTCGGGCAGCACGCGGGCGACCTCGGGAGAGACGAGCGCCGAGGGCGAGAGGTTGACGGCGAGGAAGGCGCCGAAGGGGCGGCGGCTGACGGCGAGCGCACACCGCAGGGCGTGCGCCTCCAGGCGCGGACCCATGCCGCACCGGTGCGCCTGCTCGAACCAGCCCGCCACGTCGCGGCTGCCTCGGACGAAGCGCGAGAGTGCCTCGTAGCCCGTCGCCAGGCCGGTGCGCAGATCGACGATCGGCTGGAACAGCGGTGCCACCTCATCGCGTTCGATGGCGGCTTCGATCTCGTCGCGTGCCTGCGTGGGGAGCACCCTATGAACTGCGCCCATCGGGGTGGTGTCGGCGCGGCCGGCGCCTAACATGAGCCGTCGTGTTCGACTCGCTCTCGGAGAAGCTTCAGGGTGCCCTCTCCGGGGTGCGTGGCCGCGGCGCGCTGACCGAGGAGGACATCGCCAAGGCGATGCGCGAGATCCGGCTCGCCCTGCTCGAGGCCGACGTCAACTTCAAGGTCGTCAAGCAGTTCACGGCAACGGTGAAGGAACGCGCGTCGGGCGTCGAGGTCACCAAGCAGCTCAACCCCGGCCAGCAGGTCGTCAAGATCGTCGACGAGGAGCTGACGGCTCTGATGGGCGGTCAGGCCGCCGGCATCACCTTCTCCCCGCGCCCGCCGACCGTGATCCTCATGGCGGGTCTGCAGGGGTCGGGCAAGACGACCGCCACCGCCAAGCTCGCCAAGCATCTGCGCGAGACGCACAACTCGTCCGTCGCGGTGGCCGCGTGCGACGTCTACCGGCCGGCCGCCGTCGAGCAGCTCATCAAGGTGGGCGCCCAGGCCGGCGCGACGGTCTACGAGCGCGGGACGGACGCCGACCCGGTCGAGATCGCCCGCTGGGCGCGCGACCAGGCCGCGCGCGACGGCAAGGACGTCCTGATCGTCGACACGAGCGGCCGCCTGCACGTCGACCAGGCGCTGATGGAGGAGCTGCGCAACATCAAGAAGGCCGTCAAGCCGCACACGGTGCTGCTCGTCGTCGACGCGATGACGGGTCAGGACGCGGTGAACGTCGCCGAGCAGTTCGCCGAGGTCGCGCAGTTCGACGGCGTGGTGATGTCCAAGCTCGACGGCGACGCGCGCGGAGGCGCCGCCCTCTCGGTCAAGCAGGTCACGGGCAAGCCGATCATGTTCGCCTCCACGGGCGAGAAGCTCGGCGACTTCGAGGCGTTCCATCCCGACCGCATGGCGCAGCGGATCCTCGGGATGGGCGATGTCCTGAGCTTCATCGAGAAGGCCGAGCGCCAGGTCGACGAGGACGAGGCCAAGCGCCTCGAGGCCAAGCTCAGAAAGAACGAGTTCGATCTCGACGACTTCCTCGACCAGCTCAAGAAGATCCGCAAGATGGGACCGCTGACCTCGATCCTGGGGATGCTGCCCGGCCTCGCGGGTCACCAGCTGTCCAAGATGAAGGTCGACGAGCGGGAGTTCGACCGCATCGAGGCGATCATCCTGTCCATGACGCGGGAGGAGCGGCGCCGCCCGGACATCGTCAACGGCCGCCGTCGCAAGCGCATCGCCACGGGCTCGGGCACCTCGGTCCAGCAGGTCTCGCAGCTCATCAAGCAGTTCGGCGAGATGCGCAAGATGATGCGCGGTCTGCAGCAGGGAAAGATGCCCGACATCGGCGCGATGATGCGCGGCCGTTAGGACCGGCTACCCTCCGTCCTCGCTTATGGCCGTTGCAATGCGTTTGACCCGCGTGGGCGGGAAGAAGGATCCGGTGTGGCGCGTCGTCGTCGCAGACTCGCGTGCGCCGCGTGACGGTCGCTTCATCGAGACGATCGGGCGCTACAACGCGCAGACCGAGCCCTCGACGATCGCGCTCGACGAGGATCGCGTCCGCTTCTGGCTGCGCCACGGCGCCCAGCCGTCGGACTCGGTCAAGAAGCTGCTGCGCATCCAGGGCATCAACTAGACCGCCGTGCCCGGGGACCTGCTCGAGTACCTCGCCAAGGCGCTCGTGGACAAGCCCGAGTCCGTCAAGGTCGAGACCTTCGACGACGACAATGGCGCGCTGGTGCTTGAGTTGTCGGTTGACGAGAATGATTACGGTCACGTCATCGGTCGGGGTGGGCGCACCGCCTCCGCCCTGCGCACGGTCGTCAAGGCCGCCGGCTCGCGGCAGGATCGCCGCGTGCTCGTCGACATCGTCGACTGAGCGCCCGGCGTTCGCCTCGCGAGGGCACCATGGCTGACGATCAAACACCCATGGTGCCGATCGGCAGGGTCGGCCGGCCGCACGGGCTCGACGGCGCGTTCCATGTCACGAGTCCCGAGCCCGGGGTGCTCGAGGTCGGCCTGCAGGCCTCGGTGGCCGGCGCGTGGCACACGGTCGTGCGCTCGGGGGGCACGGCGAGCCGGCCGGTCATCCGGCTGCGCGACGTGTCGAGCCGGGAGGCCGCCGATGCCCTGCGGGGGGAGTCGCTGCTCGTCGCCCGCGAGATCGTCGGTCTCCAGGAGGACGAGTACTTCGCCGAGGACCTCGTGGGGCTGGCCGTCGTCGACGGCAGCCGGGAGGTCGGCGTCGTGGCCCGGGTGCGCGCCTACCCGTCCTGTGAGGTGCTCGAGGTCGGAGACCTGCTCATCCCGCTCATCTCCGATGCCGTGCGCGACGTCGACCTCACCTCCGGCCGCATCGACGTCGACCTGGAGTTTCTCGGTGCAGGCTGACGTCTTCACCCTCTTTCCGAACTGGTTCGACTGGTTTCTCGGCCAGCGGCACGTGCGCAACGCGGTCGCGCTGGGCTCGGCCGTCGAGGCGGTCGACTACCGCGACTCCACCACGCTCTCGGGCCGATCGGTCGACGACACGCCGTTCGGCGGCGGCGCGGGCATGGTGCTGCGGGTCGACGTCGTCGACTGGGCGCTCCAAGCCCGCTACGGGGTCGACTCGACCGAGCTCGGGCGCCAGCGGAGGGTCGTCGCGCTCACCCCGGGAGGAAGGGTGCTCGACGAGGAGCTGGTCGTCGAGCTTGCCGCCGAAGAGCGGCTGACGCTGCTCTGCGGTCGCTACGAGGGGTTCGACGAGCGGATCCTGGAGCACTTCTGCACGGACCAGGTGTCCATCGGCCGCTACGTGCTCGCGGGTGGCGAGCTCGCCGCCATGGTGGTGCTCGACGCCGTGCTGCGCAAGCTGCCCGGGGCGCTGGGCGACGTGACGTCCGCCCAGGAGGAATCCTTCAGCGAGGCGCTCGAGGGGCACCCCGAATACCCGCACTACACGCGTCCCGCGGAGTACCGGGGCTGGGAGGTTCCCGAGGTGCTCCTCAGCGGCCATCACGCCCGCGTGACCGAGTGGCGCCGGCAGCAGAGCCGCCGCCGGGGCGGGGCAGAAGGTCCGCTACAGTGACGCGTCGCGCCCGCCTTTGAGGCGGGCCTTTTTCTCGCCTATGTCCACTGTTATCGAAAGCCTCGAGCGCCAGCAGCTGCGGCGCGTCCCGAAGTTCCAGGCCGGCGACCGCGTTCGTGTGCACTTCCAGGTCGTGGAAGGCACCCGCCGCCGTACCCAGGTCTTCGAGGGCGTCGTCATCAAGCGCCAGGGCGAAGGCGTGCGTGAGACGTTCACCGTGCGCAAGCAGTCCTTCGGCGTCGGCGTCGAGCGCACGTTCCCCGTGCACTCGCCGAAGATCGAGAAGATCGAGGTCGCCGCCCGCGGCGACGTCCGGCGCGCGAAGCTCTACTACCTCCGCGGTCGCACCGGCAAGGCCGCTCGTGTCCGTGAGCGCCGCTACGTCGGCCCGGAGGAGGTCGTCGAGGCCGGTCTGCTCTCCGAGCAGGGCGCCACCGATGCCGAGGGCCACACGGCCGACGAGCCCGAGATGGTCGAAGAGGCCGTCGTCGAGGCCGAGGGCACGACCTCGGAGACTGCGGCCGCCGACGATGCACCGGCTGCCGAAGCGGCACCCGCCGGCGAAGACTCGCCGGCCGCCGAAGCCGACAAGGCCTAGTTCCCCGGGGCAACGCCGTGCCGGTGGTCAAGAAGCCCCAGTCCACCGCCGGTTCCCTGCTCGAGCTCGTCCTGATCGTGGGCGTGGCGCTCGGACTCGCCCTCGGGATCCAGAAGTTCTTCGTCAAGCCGTACCGCATCCCGAGCGAGTCGATGGTGCCCACCCTGCAGGTCGGCCAGCGCGTGCTGGTCAACCGCATCGGCCACTCCTTCTCCAAGCCCAGCATCGGGGATGTCGTCGTCTTCCATCCGCCCCAGGGCGCCGAGGCCGCTCGCTGCGGCGTCTCGCACCCGCCCGAGCAGGTGTGCCCGAGCTCGGTGCCGCGCGAGGACGACGTGAACTTCATCAAGCGCGTCGTGGCCGGTCCGGGCGACCGGCTGAAGATCGTCGACGGGCGGGTGATCCTCAACGGGGAGCCGGCTGACGAGCCATTCATCGCGCCGTGCGAGCCGGGCGGGGGATGCAACTTCCCGCGTGAGGTCGTCATTCCGGCCGGGCAGTACTTCATGATGGGCGACAACCGTGGCTCTTCCGACGACAGCCGATTCTGGGGACCCGTCCCCGACGACTGGATCATCGGAGGCGCCTTCGCCACCTACTGGCCTCCCGGGCGCATCGGGCTCCTCTGAGGTCGTGGCGGCGCGCCGAGGCAAGCGCCGCAAACGGTCGCCGGGTGCGCGTCTGTTCGCTCACGACCAGGGGCTCGGCTTCCGGTTCGTGGCCGGTGCCGACGAGGCCGGCCGCGGCTGTCTCGCCGGCCCGCTCGTCGCGGCCGGCGTCCTGCTCGATCTCGACCGGCTGACGCTGGCCGACCGGCGAGCGCTGAAGGACCTCAACGACTCCAAGCAGCAGTCGCTCGAGCTGCGTGAGGAGCTCTATCCGCGGATCATGCGCATCGCGACACGGGTGTCGGTCACGTCCCGGTGCGCCCGCGGGATCGACGCGCGCGGACTGCACGTCACGAATCTCGCGGCCTTGAGCGACTGCCTGCGCCGCGTCGCCGTGCCGGGCTGCTTGTGCCTGTCGGACGGCTTCCCCGTGCCGCCGACCGGCTTCGAGCAGCGGCCCGTCGTGGGTGGCGACCGCACGAGCGCGGCGATCGCCGCCGCGTCGGTAATCGCCAAGGTGACGCGCGACCGCTTCATGCAGCGCGCCGCTGAGCGCTACCCGCAGTGGGAGTTCGAGTCCCACGTCGGGTACTCGACGCCCGAGCACCGCGCCGCGATCGAGCTGCACGGCGTCTCGCCGCTGCACCGCCTGTCGTTCCAGTCGGTCGCGTACTCGCAGCTCGCCCTGTAGCGCGCCCCGCGGATTCGTCGCGAAACCGGCGCACTCTCGTGACATCCCGGTCTTGATCGGTCACAGCCACCGAGGCGACGATGCGGTGCATGACCACCGACGCCCGACACCGGCTGGGACAGACCGGGGAGGACACCGCGGCCGCCCACCTCGAGCGCCTCGGCTACGAGGTGCTCGCCCGCCGCCACCGCACCCGGTTCGGCGAGCTCGACCTCGTCGCCCGTGACGGCAACGTGCTGGTCTTCGCCGAGGTCAAGACGCGGAGCAGCGGTGCGGGGCGGCCGTTCGAGGCGCTCGGGGAGGGCAAGCAGAAGCAGGTCCGCCGAATGGCGGTCGCATGGCTGCACGATGCGCCGGCGCGCCCGTTCTTCGAGGCGGTGCGCTTCGACGCGATCGGCGTCGTCCTCGCGCCGGACGGCCGGCTCGTCTCCCTCGAGCACCTGCGGGATGCGTTCTGATGCTGGCCCGGGTGCACTCGTTCGCGATCGACGGGGTGCAGACCCGCCGGGTGGCCGTCGAGGCCGACGTTCGGCTCGGCTTGCCCGCCTTCAACGTCGTCGGGTTGGCCGACAAGTCCGTGCGCGAGGCGCGTGAGCGCGTGCGCGGGGCGATCCAGAACACCGGCTTCGAGTTCCCCCAGAAGCGCATCACGGTCAACCTCGCGCCGGCCTTCCTGCGCAAGGAGGGTCCGCACTTCGACCTGCCCCTGGCGATCGCCGTTCTGGCGGCGAGCGGGCAGATCAGTCCCGAGGCGGTGCAGGACTGCGCGTTCATCGGCGAGCTCTCCATGTCCGGGGACGTGACTCCCGTGCGCGGTGCGCTGGCGGTGGCGGAGGGCGCGGCCCAGGGCGGGCTGCGACGGCTGATGCTCCCGGCGCGGTGCGCGGCCGAGGGCTCCCTGGTCGAAGGCGTCACCGCGCTGGGCATCACGTCACTCCCGCATGCGGTGGCGGTGCTGCGGGGCGAGGCGGAGCCGGCGACGGCCGACCCGGTTCGCGAGCCCGCGCGGCTGGAGGATCCGGTCGACCTGGCCGACGTACGTGGCCATGCCGGCCTGATCGGCGTCATCGAGGTCGCCGCGGCCGGCGGGCACAACCTGTTCATGCACGGCCCGCCCGGTACCGGGAAGACGATGCTCGCCCGGCGGCTGCCGACCCTCCTGCCGCCGCTGACCCGCGACGAGGCGATCGAGGTGACGCGCATCCACTCGATCTCCGGACTCCACAGCGGTGGCGGCCTCGTCACGGAGCGTCCGTTCCGGGCCCCGCACCATCTGATCTCGCCCTCGGCGCTCGTCGGCGGGGGTGCGACACCGCGTCCCGGGGAGATCACGCTTGCCCACCGGGGAGTGCTGTTCCTTGACGAGTTCTCCGAGTTTCACCGCCACACGCTCGAGGCCCTGCGCCAGCCGCTCGAGGACGGCCGAGTCGTCGTCGTCCGCGCTCAGCGGGTGCTGACCTTCCCGACCCGCGCGATGCTCGTCGCGGCGTCGAACCCGTGCCCGTGCGGGCTGGGTGACCCCGGTTGCCGTTGCTCCGCCGCGGAGCGGGCACGGCACGAACGGCGTCTCTCCGGGCCGCTGCTGGACCGCATCGACCTCACCGCGCACGTCGCGCGCCCGAGCGCCGCACACCTGCGTGAGCGCCAGGGCCCGACCTCGGCGGAGGTGCGTGCGCGGGTGGTCGCGGCGCGGGCCCGCCAGACGGCTCGGCTGCACGGCACGGGGGCCACCTGCAATGCCCACATGACGCCGGCGATGCTGCGCGAGCTCGCGGACGTCACGCCCTCGGCCCGGCGCACGCTCTATGCGCGTCACGACGCCGAGGCCTTGACGGCTCGCGGACATCACCGGGTTCTGCGCGTGGCGCGCACGATCGCCGATCTCCAGGCCTCGGAAGCGGTCGGGCCCGAACACATCCTCACCGCGCTCAGCCTGCGCAGCACCATGGCCCCGGCCGCCGCCGCCGCATGATCGACGCGTGCGCCGACTGTCTGCGCCGCACCGAGCTGATCGCCTGGTTGTCGGGGCGCATCGAGCAGGAGTGGCGGTTGCGCCGGGGACGACCGCAGCTGCTCGCGCTCAGCGACGCCGCGCTGCTCGACTGGGCAGGGCAGCCGGAGCTCGCGCAGCGCCACGCGGCGTTCGCTCCCGCCTTCGCCGTCGACCGGCTCATGGCGGCCGGACTCGGAGCGGTGTGTCGCTGCTCGGTTGCCTTTCCGGACGCGGTGCGCGAGCTGCCCGACCCGCCCGCGGTGCTGCACCACACCGGGAACCTGGGCCTGTTGAGTGGCGATGGCGTTGCGCTCGTGGGCGCGCGCAACGCCATGCCCTACGGGCGCGAGATGACCGCGGCGCTCGCCCGCGGCCTTGGGAGCGCCGGGGTGACGATCGTGTCCGGCATGGCCATGGGGATCGACTCGGTCGCCCACAGCGCCGCGCTCGAGGCGGGGAGGACCGTGGCCGTGCTGGCGACGGGCGCGGATCGCGCCTACCCCGCCCGGTCACACGCCCTGCATCGCCGGATCGCCGAGCACGGCTGCGTGGTGTCGGAACTGCCGCCTGGCCACCCTCCACGGCGTTGGGCGTTCCCCGCCCGCAACCGTCTCATCGCCGCGCTGTCGCTGGGAACCGTGGTCGTCGAGGGAGGGGAGCGGTCGGGTTCGCTGATCACGGCGGACTTCGCGGCGGAGCTCGGCCGGTTCGTCGGGGCCGTCCCCGGACCCGTCACCTCGCGGCTGTCAGCGGGTCCGCACCTTCTGCTCAAGGCCGGCGCCGAGCTCGTGCGCGGCCCGCAGGACGTGCTCGACCTGATGCACGGGGTCGCGCCCCACGCGATCCCGGCGGTGATCGGACGCGGAGATCCGGTGGAACCGGTCCCGCCCACCGCGAAGGTCCCCGAGGATCTCGATGCCCGGCTGCGCGGGCTCCTGCGGCGGGTGGAGATGGGGCAGGGGTCACTGACGGAGCTGGCCGACGGTGCCGACGCGCTTTCGGTCGCTCGCGATCTGGGCGATCTCGAGCTGCGCGGTCTGGTGACGCGCGTCTTCGGCGGGCGCTACATCCGCTCGGCGGGATGAGCCGCCACGATCAGGTGGTACGGGCTGAGCCACCAGCGCTGCGTCGGCGCTGTGAAACCCGCGACGCGCAGCAGGCCGTCGAGCGCGGAGGGGGTGATGCCCCAGAACCAGTTGCCGTAGCCCTGCGCGGGGTCATAGGGCGTGGTGACGCCCACGGCGGGCCCGCCCGGCACGCTCGCGTAGGGGCGGCGGCCCGCGTCGTCGAGGGCGGGGTAGAGGACACAGGCGCCCGGCACGCCGGGCAGGTCGGGCAGCACCTCGGTGGCAAGCAGCAGGGTCGAGCCGCACACCGACCGCAGCCGTTCGAGCGTCAGCACCGGGTTCGGAGCGTGGTAGAGGACACCCGAGCACCAGACGACGTCGTGCACGCCGGCGTCGGCCAGCGTCGCGGGGTCGTGCAGATCCCCGCTCACGAAGCGCACCGCGGAGGTGCGCGCGGCGTGCTCGGCCTGGTACTGAGGGGTTGCGCCCATGATGTCGATGCCGGTGACGGCGGTCGCGCCCGCCTCCTCCGCCACGAACGCGATGCGACCGTGCACGCTCCACATGCAGCCCACGTCGAGAAACGACCTGCCCGACGCGTGCCGTCGGACGATCGCCTCGCGATCGGCGGGCCTGCGGCCGGCCAGCCGCGCCGCGCGCGCCCGCGCCCGGTGGGCCGCGATCCAGGTGCGGGCGAGGACGTTCACGCCGCGCAGCGTAGGCGCGGGTGGACGCTGCGGCGACGGTTAGATTGGCGGGCATGCCGTCCCCGGTCCCCGCCGTTCTCTCCATCGCCGGTTCGGACTCGGGCGGCGGGGCGGGCATCCAGGCCGATCTGAAGGCCTTCGCGGCCTGCGGCGTGCACGGGATGACCGCCATCACCGCGCTGACCGCCCAGAGCACGACGGGCGTCACCGACGTCCACGTCGTGCCGCCGGCGTTCATCGTCGAGCAGGTCCGGGTCCTTCAGCAGGACATCGGCATCGATGCGGTCAAGATCGGGATGCTCGGCACCGCGGCGACGGTTGCGGCAGTGTGCAAGGCGCTCGATCTGCTCGATCCCGGGACGCCGGTGGTGGTCGACCCCGTCATGGTGGCCGAGAGCGGAGCGGTGCTGCTGGACGACCCGGCCCGCCGCGCCCTGGTCGAGCTGCTGCTACCCCGTGCCACCGTGATCACCCCGAACGTGCCCGAGGCTCGCGCGCTGACCGGCGACGCCGATGACCTGGTGGCGGCGCTGCACCGGCTCGGGCCGGAGTACGTCGTCCTGACGGGCGGGCATCGCGAGGAGGCCGTCGATCTCTTCTTCGACGGTCACGAGGTCCACGAGCTCCCAGGCCCCCGGCATCCCGACGGCGCGGCGCACGGGTCCGGGCTGCACGCACTCCAGCGCACTGGCCGCCCATCTCGCGCTGGGCCTCGCGCCGCTGGAGGCCGCGCGCGCCGCAAGACTGCTCGCGTCGGAGGCCGTTCGCAACGGCCTGCGGGGCATCGGCCGGGGCCCCGGCCCGGTGGACGCGCTCGACCTGGCGTCCAGACGCGCTCCTGTGGCTGCAAGGCCTCTGTCATAATCCCCGGCTCAATGAAGTTCCTGCGCATGCGACCTGGCCACGGCGAACAACTCATCGCCGAGGGCGACCCGGAGGTCGCAGCCGAGGAGGAGGCGCTCGTCGAGGAGTTCCTCCGGCAGCTCGACGGCGGCATGTGGGCGGCGGTGCCCGTCACCTCGCAGGCCGGGCGGCGACAGGCCACGATGGTGCAGGCCTTCGACGAGATCCCGCGTGACACAGACCGGGTCATCTTCTTCCCGCGCGCCGCGGGGGGATGATGGCGGCGGCACTGCTGGCGACGGCGATCGTGGTGATCGCCCTGATGTGGGAGGCGATGATGCCGCTGTTCGCGCGCATCGGCGACCGCATCCGCGCGGGCCGCGAGGCGCGCGCCGAGGGCATTCCGGTCTACGACCCCGGCCGCGAGCGCCGTGCCGAGACCCGCGCCCGTGAGCTCCTGCGCTCCTGCGTCAACGACGAGGAGTGGGAGATGTACCGCGAGCTCGGCTTCCTGCGCGTGTGGGGCGGCCAGGCCGGCGGTCCCGAGGAGGGCTGGGACCTCGGCGGCGCGCCGTACGCCTACCTCGTCTACCCCCACAAGCCGATCGTCGCCTACCTGCCGCAGACGGGCCAGCTGCTCAACGAGTACTGCGTCGAGTTCCCCGACGAGACCCGTCCCTTCGGCTCGCCCCGGCTGCCCGACTCCGACGACGTCCTCGCCAAGTGGATGGGGATCAAGGGCGACGAGCAACGCCTCATCGGTTCGGCCAACCTGCACCTCCCGGGGCGGCAGATCGACCCCCGCAAGGTCGCTCGTGACCTGTGGCGGCTGCGCCAGTGGGAGCGGATGCGCCTGCAGCGCACCGCCGAGGCCGAGGCGCCCGGAAGCGTCGAGCCGCTCCTTTAGATGGCCTTCGATCTCAAGCACCGCTCCCGTCAGCTCACCGACGGGCCACACCGCGCCGCCGCCCGTGCCTACCTGCACGGCATCGGCTTCGACGCCGAGGCGCTGTCGAAGCCGATCGTGGGCGTCGCCTCGACGTGGATCGAGACGATGCCCTGCAACTTCCACCTGCGCGCCCTCGCCCAGAAGGTCAAGCAGGGGATCCGCGAGGCGGGCGGGACGCCGATGGAGCTCAACACCATCGCGATCTCCGACGGCATCACCATGGGCACGAGCGGGATGAAGACCTCGCTCGTCTCCCGCGAGGTGATCGCGGACTCGATCGAGCTGGTCGCCGAGGGCCATCTGTTCGACGCGCTCGTCGTCCTGGTCGGCTGCGACAAGACGATTCCCGGCGGGGCGATGGCGCTGGGGCGCCTCGACATCCCGGGCGTGCTCCTCTACGGCGGGTCGATCGCGCCCGGCCGCTGGCGCGGGCGCGACGTGACCATCCAGGACGTCTTCGAGGGCGTCGGCGCGCACGCCGCCGGCAAGATGAGCGACGAGGATCTCGCCGACCTCGAGCGCCACGCATCGCCCGGCGCGGGCGCGTGCGGCGCGCAGTTCACCGCGAACACCATGGCGATGGTGTTCGAGATCATGGGCCTCAGCCCGGTCGGGTCGAGCATGGTGCCGGCCGAGAGCGGCGCCAAGCCCGACGTCGCCAAGGAAGCCGGCAAGCTCGTCATGGACGTGCTCGCCCGCGGCATGCGCCCGAGCGAGATCATCACCCGCGCGGGGCTCGAGAACGCGATCGCCGCGATCGCCACGAGCGGCGGCTCGACGAACGGCGTCCTGCACCTGATGGCGCTGGCCCGCGAGGCGGGTGTCGATCTCGGGCTCGAGGACTTCGACCGCATCTCCACCGCGACGGCGACCACCTGCGACCTCAAGCCCGGCGGCCGCTACGTCGCCGTCGACCTCTACGAGGCCGGCGGTGTCCCGCTCGTCGCCAAACGCCTGATGGAGCTCGGCCAACTCCACGAGGACGCCCCAACCGTCACGGGCCAGACCATCGGCGAGATCGCCCGGCAGGCGGTGGAGACAGACGGCCAGGAGGTCGTGCTCCCCGCCGACCAGCCCCTGAAGGCGACCGGCGGCCTGGCGATCCTGCGCGGCAACCTCGCCCCGGACGGGTCCGTGGTCAAGCTCTCAGGCCACGAGCGCCGCTATCACCAGGGACCCGCGCGCGTCTTCGAAGGTGAGGAGGAGGCGATGGCCGCGGTCGTCTCGGACGCCATCGACGAGGGTGACGTCCTGGTCATCCGCAACGAGGGCCCGGTGGGCGGACCCGGCATGCGGGAGATGCTCGCCGTGACTGCGGCACTCGCCGGCAACGGGATGGGAGAGCACGTGGCCCTGCTGACGGACGGCCGCTTCTCCGGCGCCACACGCGGCTTCATGGCCGGGCACGTCGCGCCCGAGGCCGTCAAGGGCGGGCCGATCGCCGCCGTCCGAGAGGGCGACACGATCACCATCGACGTCGAGAACCGGCGCATGGACGTCGACCTGTCCGATGAGGAGATCGCCGCGCGCGTCGCCGCCTACGAAGGACCGCGGGCGCCCACCGGCACCGGTGTGCTCGCGAAGTACGCGAAGCTCGTCTCGAGCGCCGCTGAAGGCGCCATCACCCGCTGAGGCGACGCTGAGCTCAACCCGGGTCCGGGTGCGGCTCGCTCAGGAAGGCGGCCACCTCGGCGTTGAAGCGCTCGGGGCGCTCGAGTTGCACGACGTGACCCGTGCGCTCGTAGATGGAGGCGCGGGCGCCGGGAATCGCGTCCGCGAGCTCGGAGGCGTGCTCGACGCCCACCAGCGTGTCCTCGTCTCCCCAGACGATCAGCGTCGGGCAGCGCACCTTCCCGAGCTCCTCGCGGAGCGGATGGGAGGCGAGCGCCTGCAGCGCCGGCAGGAAGCCCGGCGTGCGGCGTCCCGTGAGCAGAAGCTCCTGCTGCAGCTCACGTGAGAGCTTGCGCGGGGCACGGACGCCGCCGAAGAGCAGCGCGGTCTCGCGCAGGCGCGGCCGGCTGGCGAGGAACGGACCCGCCTCGGCCAGCGCCCGTCCGACCAATCCCTCGGTGACGTTCGCCATCGCGACCATCGTCCGTGCCCGGCGGTACTCCTGCCAGAGCACGGCGGCGCTGACGAGCACGAGCCGGTCGACGACGACCGGGTACTCGAGCGACATCTCCACGGCGATGAAGCCGCCCATCGAGTTCCCCACCACCGCGCACCGGTCGATGCCCTCCGCGACCAGCATCCGCTCGATCACCTCGGCGTAGCGGGTGATCGACACGTCGCCTTCGAGGGTGTCGGAGCGGCCGAAACCCGGGAGGTCGAGTGCGATGCAGCGATGCGTGCGCGCGAAGAACGGCAGGTTCTCGAGCCAGTTCTGCCACGACCCGCCGAGCCCGTGGACGAACACCAGCGGCGGGCCCTCGCCGATGTCCACGAAGTTGATCCCGTCACGGCGCCGCGTGTGCGCCGGCCAGTCGACGTCCTGCCACCTGGGCGCGTCCGCGGTCATAAAGGCTGCACGGTGGGCGTCATCGACGTACAGTTTGCCAGCGCATGCGTTCCCGGTCGTTCCTCGCGGTGGCAGGCTTCCTGGTCGTGCTGGCCCTGGTGGCCGCAGGGACGTTCGCCTATGACGCCAGCCGCGACGACACGATCGCCGAGGGGGTGACGATCGCGGGAATCGACGTCGGCGGCCTCGACCGCGAGCAGGCGCAGCGCAGGCTCGAGG
Source organism: uncultured Solirubrobacteraceae bacterium (assembly GCA_963781415.1). GTDB lineage: Bacteria > Actinomycetota > Thermoleophilia > Solirubrobacterales > Solirubrobacteraceae > DATLGB01. The sequence continues at coordinate 175,703 of CAWAFT010000002.1, read as the reverse complement.
CCGAACTGGCGGCCGAGCTGCGGGCCCCGCTGCGGGCCCGGTACCGCGACCGCAGGTTCACCCTCACGGCCAAGCGCGCACGGATCGCGGTCGACGTCGAGGCGACCGTCGACGAGGCGCTCGCCGTCACGGGCTCGGACAACATCCTCACGCGCACCTTCCGCGGTCTGACCGGCGGCAGGGTCGAAAAGGATCTCGACGTCGAGGTGACCTACGACCGCAAGGCGGTGCGGCAACTCGTCAAGCGCGTGCGGGCAACGGTGGACCGGCCGGCGCGGGACGCCGACATCTCGATCTCCACCGCGGGGGTGCAGGCGGTCAAGGCACGCACGGGCGTGCGCGTGGATGCCGCAGCACTGACCAGGGCCGTCGGCCGTCGGCTGACCTCCCCGACCGGCCGGCGCAGCGTGCGCGTCAAGACCCGCCGGACCAAGCCCAAGGTCACCACCGCTGAGCTGGCGAAGGAATATCCGGCGGTGATCGTGGTCAATCGCGCCAACTTCAACCTGACGCTGTACGAGCACCTCAAGCCGACACTGAACTACACCGTGGCCATCGGCGCCATCGGCTACGACACGCCTGCCGGCCTCTACGAGATCCAGAACAAGGCGATCGATCCCGTCTGGACCGTTCCGAACTCCGACTGGGCGGGCAGCCTGGCCGGCCAGACCATTCCTCCCGGCCCCGAGAATCCGCTCAAGGCGCGCTGGATGGGGATCTACAACGGTGCCGGGATCCATGGCACCGACGCGACGTACTCCCTCGGGTCCGCCGCCTCCCACGGTTGCGTGCGCATGGCGATCCCCGACGTCGAGGAGCTCTACGAGCACGTCGACGTGGGAACCCCCGTCTACATCGGCTGAAGGCCGATGTCCTGCGGGGGGACCTCCTCCCATCCGGATTTGAGCAGGGAGGCGTGGTGGCCGGAGTGGCGAATGCACAAGGCACCGATGTGCACCCCTCGTGTCCGCTTGCGCATGACCGCGTACCACAGCGTCGTGGCGTCCCCCGAACCCTGGATCCGGTGCCACGGCGCCGGCGGGCCCTCGGCGGGGTCGGCGGTCCCGCTCTCCACCAGCTGCCGTCCCGTTGCGATCTGACCCGTGGAAGTGTCGATGAAGAATTCGGCCACGGACGGCACGCTACCCGCGAGCTGGCGTGACGCACTCAGCCTGTTCGACAAGGACCTGCGCCGCCGCGGCGCCGCGGAGCGCACCCGCCGGGCGTACGGCAGCGACCTCGGCCAGCTCGCGGCGTGGTGCGCGCAGCGCGATCTCGATCCGGTCGCGGTGGAGTACAAGGCGTTGCGCCGGTACGCCGCACACCTGTCCGAGCGGCGCGTCGCTCCGGCGACGGTCGCGCGCAAGCTCGCCGCCGCGCGCCAGTTCTTCGGGGCGCTCGTCGAGCACGGCCAGATGAGCGCCAACCCGGCTGATCTGCTCCCACTGCCGCGGAAGGACCAGCCACTGCCCAAGGCGCTCAACCAGCCGGATGTCGCGGCCCTGCTCGACAGCATCCCCACGACCACGCCGCTCGAGCTCCGCGACCGTGCGCTCTTCGAGATCGCCTACGGGTGCGGCCTGCGCGCGGAGGAACTCGTGACGCTCGACCTCGCTTCGGTCGACTTCGAGGGCGAGGAGCTGCGCGTCGAGGGCAAGGGCTCCAAGACGCGGATCGCCCCGGTGGGGGAGCCCGCGCTGCTCGCCGTGCGGCACTATCTGGACCGCGGCAGGCCCGCGCTGGCATCCGGTGAGGAGCCCGCGCTCTTTCTCTCCAAGACCGGCAGGCGCCTCTCCACCTCCGACGTCCGCCGCCGCCTGCGGTCGTGGGCTCGCCACGCCCGGGCCCAGGGCGCCGTCCATCCGCACGCGCTTCGCCACTCCTTCGCCACGCATCTGCTGGAGGGTGGCGCCGACCTGCGCACCATCCAGGAACTGCTCGGCCATGCCACGATCTCGACCACCCAGGTCTACACTCGCGTAGACTCGGCGCGCCTGCGAGCGGCATACGCTCGCAGCCACCCACGGGCGTAAGAACTTGGAAACCAACGTCAAAGCGATCGAGCTCAGGGACCTCTGGCGCCGATACAAGTCAACCGGGTCCGAGCGGGCGCGTGAACAGCTCGTGGTCGCCTACTCGCCCTTGGTCAAGTACGTGGCGGGCCGGATGTCCTCAGGGCTGCCCGCGCACGTCGAGGAAGCCGATCTCATCTCCTACGGCCTGATCGGCCTGATCAACGCCATCGAGCGGTTCGACATCTCGCGTGAGATCAAGTTCGAGACGTACGCGATCACGCGGATCAAGGGCGCGATCATCGACGAGCTCCGCGCGCTGGACTGGGTGCCCCGGTCCGTCCGTGCCCGCGCCCGCGAGATCGAGCGTACGCACGGGAAGCTCGAGCACAAGCTGCACCGGACGCCGACCGACGAGGAGATGGCGGCGGAGATGGGCATCACCGTCGACGAGTTCCAGGAGGCGCTCGTCAAGATCTCCAACTCGACCGTGGTTGCGCTCGACGAGCTGTGGGCGGTGTCGGACGCGAGCGGCGACCAGGTCTCGCTGTTGGACACCCTGCAGGACCACGACGCGCCTGATCCGCAGCAGGTGCTCGACCAGTCCGAGCTCAAGGACCGCCTGGCGGACGCCATCAGCGCCCTGCCCGAGCGCGAGAAGCTGGTGATCGCGCTCTACTACTACGAGAACCTCACGCTGCGGGAGATCGGCGAGGTCCTCGGCGTCACCGAGTCGCGCATCTCCCAGCTGCACACGAAGGCTGTCCTGCGGCTCAAGAGCCGCCTTCAGGGCGACAACCTGCGCGATTGAGCGACGACGGGAGCTCCTGGGCGCCGTTCGGGCCGAGCCTCGGCGACGACGACGAGTCGCCCGCCGCGCCTCCGCCGATCGCGCCCGAGCCGCCCGCCCCGATCGCGGAGCCACCCGCCGACCACGAGCCGGGAGCGCTCGAGGGAGCCGAGGCCGCCGAGGAGCCGCTCGCGCCGGTATCGGAGCCACCGCCGTTGTCCTTCGCGCCGCCGGCTGCGCCGCCGGTGCAACCACTTCCGCGGTCGGCTGAGCCGGCCGCGCAGGCCTGGCCCACACCCGACGGGTCACCACCCGAGCCGCAGGGGCAGCAGGCACCATGGCCGCCACAGGGCTTCGCGCAGTCCAAGCCGGTGCCGAGCGACGCGACGGTCGCGCTCGTGCTGGGCATCGCCAGCATCCTCTTCTGCGGGCTCGTGGGTCCGTTCGCCGTGCACTACGGCGCGAAGGCCCGGCGGCAGATCGACGCCGATCCGGCCCTCGGAGGGCGCGGTCTGGCGACCTGGGGATTCGCGCTGGGAATCGTCTCGACGGCTGTCCTGGTGTTGCTGTTGCTGCTGATCGCCGTCGGCGCCTTCAGTGTGACGTGATCGTGGCGGTGTGGGCGAGCGCCCATGCCCACGCGACGGCCACGGTCGCGAGCACCGTCCTGCCGCCGATCCGCCGTCCCGCGACGCCGAGCACCACCGCGACCAGCGCGACCGCGACCCAGACCGCTCCGTAGTCGATCCAGCGCCCGTCCGCGTGGCCGAAGAGCACGAACGCGCGGGTGGCCCCGCAGAACGGGCACGGCGCCCCGCTGAGTGCCTGGAAGGGGCACAACAGGGGCCCGTCGAGCATGGACCCGACGGGGAGGAGGGCCCCCGCGGCGAGCGGTGCGAGGCCGAGGGCGACGAGCGGGCGGTGCACGCCCCCATTGTGTACCGTCTCGCACAAGGCTCACCATTCGAGGAGAGGAGCGCCTGGCATGTCTCACGCTGCCGCAGACAGGATCCGCAACGTCGCCCTGGTCGGACACCGCGGGAGCGGCAAGACCTCCTTGATGGAGGCGCTGCTCTTCGAGGCCGGGGTGACGAACCGATTGGGGTCTGTCGCGGACGGGACCACGGTGTCCGATTCCGATCCTGACGAGCAGGCGCGCGGCATGTCGATCAGCGCGAGCCTCGCGTCGTTCGACTGGCAGGGCACGAAGGTCAACCTGATCGACACGCCAGGAGAGCCTTCCTTCGTCGCCGACGCCCTAGGCGCGGTGCGCGTGTGCGAGTCCGCGGTCTTCGTGATCAACGCGGTCATGGGTGTGGAGGTCTCGACCCAGCGGCTCTGGGAACGTGCCTCCGAACTCGGCGTCGCCCGGCTCATCTACGTGAACATGCTCGACCGCGAGCGGGCGGACTTCTTCCGCACGCTCGAGTCGCTCAAGTCCGCGTTCGGCGCGCACGTCGTCGCGACGGAGATCCCGATCGGCAGCGAGCACGAGATCCGGGGCCTGGTCGACCTCGTCGACATGAAGGCCTACGAGTACACCGGCGCCGACCGGCAGAACTGCCGGGAGATCGCCATTCCCGAGGACATGGAGCAGCTCGCCCAGGAGTACCGCGAGAAGCTCATGGACGAGGTCGCGGAGAACTCCGAGGCGCTCATGGAGCGCTATCTCGACGGGGGCGTGATCAGCCACGACGAGATCGTGGGAGCGCTCGAGGACGGCACGGAGCACGGCGTCGTGTTCCCGGTCACCTGTGGCGTGGCCACCTCCCATCTGGGCACGAACCGCCTGCTCGACGCGCTCGTGGAGGATCTTCCGTCGCCGGCGCAGCACGGTGCCGTGGAGCTGGAGGAGATGACGCTCCGGCCCGTGGAGGACGGCGAGATGTTCGCCTACGTCTTCAAGACGCGCGCCGACAATTTCATGGGCCGGGTCAATCTCTTCCGGGTCTACCAGGGCGTGCTGGACCCGAACACGACCGTGATGAACACGCGCACCCACCACAAGGAGCGCGTGTCGCTGACGGAGTCCTTCGGCCCGGGCGACATCGGGGCCGTGGCCAAGCTGAAGGAGACGAAGGCGGGGGACTGGCTGGCGGCGCGCGACCAGCCGATCCACATGCCCTCGGTCAAGCTGCCGGCGCCCGTGATGGCGTTCTCGGTCGAGCCCGCGCACAAGGGTGAGGAGGAGAAGGTCTTCACCTCGCTGCACCGCCTCCAGGAGGAGGATCCAACGATCGACCTGCACCGCGACCCGCAGACGGGCGAGCAGATCGTGGCCGGGCTCTCGCAGCTGCACGTGGAGGTCATCGTCGGGCGCCTGGAGAGCCGCTTCGGCGTCGAGGTCACCCTCCGCCCGCCGCGCGTTCCCTACCAGGAGACGATTCGCGGAACGGCCGCTGCCCACGGGCGCCACAAGAAGCAGACGGGAGGCCGCGGGCAGTTCGGTGACTGCCACATCCGTATCGAGCCGTGCGAGGGCGACTTCGAGTTCGTCAACGAGATCAAGGGCGGCGTGATCCCCCACGGGTTCATCCCAGCGGTCGAGAAGGGCGTCCACGAGGCGATGCGAGAGGGTGCGGTCGCGGGCTTTCCGCTTCGCGGGGTGCGCGTGCGGCTCTTCGACGGGAGCTATCACACCGTCGACTCGTCGGAGATGGCCTTCAAGCTGGCGGCCATGGCGGCGATGCGGGAGGCGATGGCGGCCGCGTCGCCGGTCCTGCTCGAACCGATCATGCTCGTCGCGGTCTCCACTCCGGAGGATCACGTGGGCGACGTCATGGGGGATCTCTCCGCGCGTCGCGGCCGCCCGCTCGGCACCGAGGCGGTCAGCGGGATGATCGAGGTCAAGGCGGAGGTCCCGATGGCCGAGATGCTCACCTACGCTCCCGACCTACGGGCGCTGACCGCAGGTCAGGGCGAATACACGATGGAGTTCGCCCGCTATGAGGAAGTGCCGTCGCATCTGGCACGGAAGGTCGTTGAATCGGAAGCTGCAACGGCATAAGCCGTCGCTACGCTCCGGCACGGATGCCGTCGAGTCATCGGGACATCAAGACCAACCGTGTGGACGTCGTCTGCGACGTCTGCGGTCGCACCCTGCTGCGCGGTGAGCGTGCCGAGCCGTTCCTGCACGGCGGCCAGCGCCGCCTGGTCTGCGAGCTGTGCACGGTGCGCGCCACGCACGAGGGCTGGATCCGCGAGGCCGGCGCCGATCAGCTCGCCAGCGTGCCGCGTCCGGACGGTCGCGGGCGCGGTCTGCTCGGGCGCCTGCGCGCCCGTCGCCCGGAGCAACCCGAACGCGACGACGACGACGAGATGGAGCTCCACCCGGCACTGGCGGCGGAGCTCGAGGATCACCCCATCGTCACCGAGCGCGCGCCCAGGCGCGAGCCCGACCCGGTGCCCGACTTCTCCCGCGAACCGCGGCAGGTGCGCGCCGTCCCCACCAACGCCGAGCTCAAGATGGAGCGAGCGGTGGAGGTCTTCAACAACAGCGAGCATCTGCGCACGGTGGCCGGCGTCTCGCGATCGCTCGGGGCCCCCGAGGTCGCGGTGCGCACCTCGGACGTCGAACCGAGCGTGGTGAGCCTGTTCATCATGTGGGAACTGAGCTGGTACCGCTTCGAGGTCGACCTCTCCGACGAGGCGGGCGGCGCCCGGCGCGTGGCCCAGGGCGCCGAGCTCTCCGAGCTCGAACCCGCGGAGCGGACCGTCAACGCCAGCGCAGACGAGCGCGGCCGGATCGCGCTGTTGACGTGATCGAGACCGCTCGTCTCGCAGTCTGGGTAATCTCAGCGCCGTGATCTACTGCGTCGTCCCCGAGGAGATGGCTCCCGAGCTCTACGACAAGCTCGTCGCGTACTACGAGAACGACCCCAACGTGACCGTCATCGTGGATCGCCGCAAGCAGTCGCGGCGCGCGCCGGGCTCGACCGGTGGCGGCCAGCGCGAGGTGCGCGACCGGCGTCGCCGCAGCGTGCCGGGCGAGTTCCCGACCATTGAAGCAGCCGATTAAGGTCACCGTCCACGTCGACGGCGGCGCCCGGGGGAACCCTGGTCCGGCCGCCGCCGCAGCCGTACTCACCGGTGCAGACGGCGAGGTGCTCGACGAGGCCTCGGCCTTCCTCGGCCGGGCGACGAACAACGTCGCGGAGTATCAGGGTCTGCTCCTCGGTCTCGAACGTGCGCAGGCCCTCGGAGCCACCGAGGTCTCAATCGTCAACGACTCCGAGTTGATCGCCTACCAGGTGACCGGCCGCTACAAGGTCAAGCACGCGGACATGAAACCACTCCATGCGCAGGCGCTCGCGGCCCTGCGCGGATTCGACAGCTGGTCGATCAAGCCGGTCAAGCGCGCGCTGAACGCCGAGGCCGACGCGCTCGTCAACCAATGCCTCGACGCCCACGCCTGACTAGGGTCCCGCGCATGAGGAGAGGCTCGATGGCCGCGCTGGCCCTGCTGCTGACCGTTCCCGCCACCGCCGCCGCCGCCGGGCTGCCCGGCGTGCGCTCGGGCCACCGGCCCGGCCCGGACGTGCTCTACGAGAAGCCGCCGCGCGCACCCCAGCTCGAGAACGCCCGGCCGTTCCGCGCCCGGCCGATCCTCATCTCCGGGGCGACCGCGTACCGCAGGGGCGAGTTTCTCTACCAGGACTTCCTCTACGACAGCCACGGGGCCCAGGGAGCACCGGACCCGGAGGATCCCTTCAAGCCCGGCGACTTCGCCTTCTCGCCCAAGGCCGGCACGCTCACGTACCCGTCCGATCCCGCCTTCGCCAACGACGCGGCGGACCTCGTCGAGCTCCGCGTCCGCCCGCAGCGGGCGGCGACGCTCGTGCGCGTGACCCTCAACGCGCTGCACGAGACGTCGGCGTTCACGATCGCGTTCGGGACGTCGGACGTGGCGCGCGAATGGCCGCACGGCGCCGGCGTCAGCTCGCCCGCGGAGCGGTTTCTCACCGTTCACGGCTCGACCGTGGAAGGCATGCCGGGGGCGACGGCGCGCGTGGACCGCCGACGCAAACAGATCACGGTGCGGGTCCCGCACGCCGCGTACCGTCCGACCGGCGTCGTGCGCATGGCCGCGGGCACCGGCCTGTGGGACGACACCACGGGTGCCTATCTGGCGTCCACGGGCACGCGTTCGCAGGCCACCCCCGGCGGGGGCGTCCCCGGCGGCGCGCGGCTGTTCAACGTCGCTTTCCGCGGCTCGGAGCCGATCCCGGACCTGACGAGCATTCCGGCCGGCGTGACGATCGCCGACGCGGCGGCCGGGGCAGCCTTCCTGGGCACCTGGTGGCGGGAGAAGGCACAGGCGGACGCGCTGGCCTCGGGCGACGTGTCCGCGTTCTCGGCGGACGTCGACTTCGACAAGCTCCTCGCAGGCCGGCGCGACAACTCCGATGTCCCCAAGAGCGGTCCGATGGACCGCATCCTCGCGAGCGCCCGCTCCTTCGGGCAGGGCATCGACTACGAGAGGCTCTGTGGGGGGATCGCCGCCGCCACGGGCCCCTACCAGCCGTGCGACGGCGCGCTCGTCGGCCAGCTGCAGCCGTACGCGCTGTACGTCCCCGACCGGGTGCGGCCGAAGCGCGGCTGGGGCTTCACGCTGCTCATGCACTCGCTGTCGGCGAACTACAACCAGTACCTCGGCTCCCAGCACCAGTCCCAGCTGGGCGAGCGCGGTGCCGGATCCCTCGTGGCCACCCCCTCGGGCCGCGGGCCCGACGGCTTCTACAAGGACATAGCGGAGGCCGACGCCTTCGAGGTCTGGGCCGACGTCGCGCGCCGCTATGACCTCGATCCGGGTTGGGCCGCCGCGAGCGGGTACTCCATGGGTGGCCTGGGCACCTTCCGCATGCTGTCGCGCTGGCCGGACCTCTTCGCCCGCGGCTTCTCCGTCGTCGGCGCCGGGGATCCCGATCACGCGCTGCCGAGCCTGCGCCACACACCGATCATGACCTGGAACGCGGCCGGCGACGAGCTCGTCAACGTCGAGCGCTACGAGACCACGAACGCCGAGCTCGAGCGCCTCGGCCTCCGCTTCGCCGCCTGGGTGTTCCTCACCGCCGACCACCTCACGCTCGCCACGAACGACGAGTACGGCCCCGGAGCCGCGTACCTCGCCTCGCACCGCGTGGTGCGCAACCCGCCCCACGTGACCTACGTCGTGGACCCGGAGACCGACTCGCCCCGGGCCGGCACCGTTGCCGACCATGCCTACTGGCTGTCGGGGCTGCGCGTGGCCAAGGGCGCGGCGTACGGGACGATCGACGTCCGCTCGCTTGGCTTCGGCCGCGCGGACGCCCCCGTTGCGCCGGTCACGCCCTCGGCCTCCACGCTCGACGGGGGCGCGCGGGGGCCGATGCCCTACGCCGCGCGCACTCGGCCTTCAGGGAAGGCGCCCGCGGCCGCGCGCCGCGACCGGCTCGTCTTCACGTCCACCGACGTCGCCCGGGTGACCGTCGACCCCCGGCGGGCACGGGTCTCCTGCGCCGCGAAGCTCGACCTGACCGCGGCGCCGGGTCTCAGGGTGAAGCTGCGCGGTTGCCGAAACGGTCGCGCGCGGCGGTGAAGGGCGGCTTGTCGGCGTAGAGCCCGTCCGGCACGCCGTGAACCTAGGCCCAGGGCACCGTTGCCTGCAGCACGGCGTCCGTCAACGCCTCCGAGCGCAGGTGGGTGATCTGCTGGTACTCAGGATCGGCGACCATGTCGCTGAAGGCCTGACGGCTCGGGTACTCGACCATCAGCACGGCGTCCCACTCGTGCGCGTCGGGGGCGACGAGCGCGGTCGAGCAGTCGCCCAGGTAGATCACCCTCGCGCCGAAGCGCTCCGCCTGGGGAGCAAAGGCCTCGGCGTAGCGCTGGTAGCCCTCGCGACCGCCGTCGGGTACGAAGCGCAGGAGATTGAGCATGACCACCGGTCCGCCCGTGTCCTCGGCGAGAAAGCGCTTGAGATCGGCACCGCGGGGATCGACTGGCAACGGGAGCTCCTTGATGAACGGGGGGACAAAGACAGCTACCCATGGATATTGCCTGGCCTGACCGGGGTAGCCCTGCGCCATGCCCATCACTCCCCATCGGGTCGCCACCGTGCTTGCGGTCGGCGCCCTCGCCTTCACCGCCGGGTGCAAGACCGACGACGCGGCCGAGAAGGATCTCAAGAACGCAACGGAAGATGTCCGTCAGGCCGGGAAGGACGCAGGCAACAAGCTCGACAAGGCTGCTGACGACGTCGGGCGCGAGACGGAGAAGGCGGTCCCGGGTGATTCCGACGGGGACGGCAAGTGAGGTAAGTAGCCTGCCCGGCTTGCGCCGAGGCATTCCCACCAGGCGCCGACGGATGTTCGGGCGCGGCGGTGACATCGCGATCGACCTCGGTACGGCCAACACCGTCGTCTTCGTGCGCGGTCAGGGAATCGTCATGTCCGAACCCTCCGTCGTGGCGATCGACCAGCGCACCGGGGAGGTCCATGCGGTCGGAGCCGACGCACAGCAGATGATCGGGCGGACCCCGGCCTCGATCTCGGCCGATCGCCCGCTGCGCCACGGCGTCATCGCCGACTTCGAGGTCACCGAGGCGATGTTGCGCTCGTTCATGTCGAAGGTCATGGGCGGGCGCTTCAGCCGGCCGCGCGTGGTGGTCTGCGCCCCGTCCGGCATCACGGAGGTCGAGCGACGCGCGGTCGAGGAGGCCTCCGTGTCGGCCGGTGCGCGCCATGTCCAGCTCATCGAGGAGTCGCTCGCGGCCGCGATCGGCGCAGGGCTCGAGATCGCCGAGCCGATCGGGCGCATGGTCGTCGACGTCGGCGGCGGCACGAGCGAGGTGGCGATCATCTCGCTCGGCGGGCTCGTCGTGTCACGGTCGCAGAAGGTCGGCGGCTACGACCTCGACGATGCGATCTCGGGCTACCTGCGCGGCGAGCACCGCATGGCCGTCGGCACCCAGACCGCGGAAGCGATCAAGCTCGAGATCGGCAGCGCCATGGAGGTGGGACCCGACGACGTGACGCGCGTGCGCGGTCGCGACCTGCTCTCCGGGCTTCCCCGTGAGGTGACGCTCACCTCCGCCGAGGTGCGAACGGCGCTCGAGCCGCCGGTGGCCGAGATGCTCGGGGCCGTGCACTCGGCGCTGGAGGAGGCGCCACCCGAGCTGGCGGCCGACATCACGCGGCACGGCATCGTGCTCACGGGGGGCGGCGCGCTGCTGCGCGGGTTCCCCGAGCGGGTGCAGCGCGAGACCGGGATGGAGGTACGGGTGGCCGATGACCCCTTGCTCTGCGTGGCGCTCGGTGCCGGGCAGACGCTCGAAGAACTCGACCGGCTGGCGTAGCCCGGCGGGGCACTCCACCGGTCGGTGGAACCAGAGCCACCGCCAGTTGGACCGTTCGGTGGTGGCGGCAGCGCGCAGGTTTGCGGAAGATCGGTCGATCCCCATGCTTGCCTCCCCGATCCTCCCCGCCCTTCACCCGTCGCAGCGTGACTGCCGATGATCCTCGCGGCCGCCATCGGCAGACTGCGCACCGTAAGGCCTCGACTCGCACTCGGCGGTCGCCATCGCCTCGACCGGGCGCTCGCCGCGACCGCGGTCGGCACGGCGATCGTCGCAGACGACGGCCGTTGCCTGCACGTCAACAGCATCTTCGCCAACCGCCTGGGCCATGCCCCGCGCGACCTGCTCAAGCGCCCGATCGCGGTGGTCTGGCACCCAGCCGATGTCGAGAGTTCGCTCGCCGGCCTGCGTCAGGCCCGCGACCAGGGGCGTTCCCAGCGCTTCGTGAAGCGCTGTCTGCACCGCAGCGGGGCGGCGATCGAGACGATGCTCGACGTCATCTACGTCAACGAGGGCGGCGAGCGCTACTTCGTCGTGTTCGCCCAGGAGATGGACGCAGCGGCCCGTCTGACCGGCGAACGCAGCCGCTGCCACGGGCTCGTCGGGGAACTCGGTCGTATTGCACTCACCGCCGACACCGACCAGGTGACGCGGCTCGCGGTCGACCGGGTGCGCGCGGTGCTTTCGGCGGACTCGGCTTCCATCGTCCTCGCCACCGCGGGAGAGGGCTTCGGGCGTCTGTCCCATACGGCCGGGTGGGCGGCGGCGGATCCGACCGCGCCGGTTCTGCTCCAGGGTCCGGGCACGGTGACGATCGAGGACCGTTCGTGTGCCCCGGACCATGTGCTCGACGCCGTCCCGGCGCCACCGGACGCGCACTCGAGCGTCAGCGCTCAGATCGCCGGGCCCGACCGGGTCCGCGGCGCGCTCGCCGTGCATTCGGCTCAGCCTCGGCAGTTCACCGATGACGAGGTCGCGCTGCTCAACGGCGTCGCCGATGTCCTCGCCGGAGCGCTGCATCGTGAGGAGGCGGGAAGCAGGCTCCGCCACCAGGCCGAGCATGACGCTCTGACCGGGCTCGTCAATCGTTCCTACGTCCTCGACCGTCTGTCGCACGCTGCGAACCACCGCCGTGGAGATGCCCCCGGGTTGGCGGTGATCGTGATCGACATCGATGACTTCTCCATGATCAACGACTCCCTTGGCCACGAGGTCGGCGACGGGCTGATCCTCGCCATCGCCGCTCGCCTCACAGGGGCGGTGCGCTCCCAGGACACGGTGGCCCGGGTGGGTGGCGACCAGTTCGTGGTGCTCTGCGAACAGCTCGACGTTGCAGCGACGGCCGTCGCGACGGCCGAGCGCATGGTGGAGGCGGCCCGCGGTGTGGAGGGCCCGGGTGGCGCCGACGGGCTGACCGTCGGCGCCGGCGTCGCCTACGCGGAGCGTCCGGTGGTCGAGCCGCAGGGGCTGCTGCGCGATGCCGTCGCGGCGATGCACCGCGCGAAGCGCCGGGGACGAGGGGAGATCGAGGTCTTCGATCCGTCGATCCGCCTCCAGGCCATGTCGCGCATGCGCTTCGAGAGCGAGCTACGCCTTGCCCTGCGCCGGGGGGAGATCACCCCGCACTTCCAGCCGATCGTGGACACCGTGACCGGCCGGCCGCTCGCGTTCGAGGCGCTTGCCCGCTGGCAGCCCGGCGGTGCGGCGGCCATATCTCCCGCGCGCTTCATCCCAGTTGCGGAGGCGGCGGGACTCATCGGCGACCTGGGGGAGCAGATCCTGGACGCCGCCAGCCGGCAGGTCGCGAGCTGGCAGCGCGAGCGGGAGGACGGCGCGGGAGCGCTCGAGCTCTATGTGAACGTTTCCGGGCTTCAGCTTTCAGACCCCTCGTTCCCGGCCCGGGCGGTCGAGCTCGCCACCGCTGCCGGCCTGGCCCCGGGGACACTCGGTCTCGAGATCACCGAGACCGTGCTGATGGAGGACGCGGACGCCGTGATGCGACGGCTCGAGGAACTCCGGTCGCTGGGCGTGCGACTCCTGCTCGACGACTTCGGGACGGGGTACTCGTCGCTGGCCTATCTCAAGCGCCTTCCGCTCGACGTGGTCAAGATCGACCGCTCCTTCATCGCCGGTCTCGGAACGCAGGTCGCCGACAACGCGATCGTCGAGGCCGTGGTCGGCCTGTCCCATGCGCTCCGGCTCACCACGATCGCCGAGGGCGTGGAGGCCGAGGCGCAGGTCGAGCACCTACGCCGTCTGGGGTGCCCTTCGGCCCAGGGCTACCACTTCGCCCGGCCGGTCTCCGCCGAGACGCTCGAAGCCGAGCTGCTCGAGCGCTGGTATCCGGCTCAGCGCGGGATCCGCACGTAGACCGAGGTGCCGCTCCCGTGCGGGCCGCTTCCGAACGTGACCGCACCTCCCAGGGCTTCGACGCGCTCGATCACAGAGCGCAGGCCGATGTGTCCCTCCGACAGCGCCCGGTCGACCAGCCCTGGATCGAGGCCGCAGCCGTCGTCGCGCACGGAGAGCACCAATTCCTGCGCCCGGGCGAAGATCGAGACCTCCGCGTGCTTGGCGCCGGCGTGCTTGCCGACGTTGGTGAGCAGCTCCCGCGCCATGCCGAGCAGTAGAGCGTCCATGACGCCCTCCGCCATCGGCGCGACCTGGGCCGTCACCGAGTAACGGCCGCGGTCGGCGAGCTCCCGCGCCATCTCCGTGACCGCCGCCGATAGGCCGCTGTAGCCCAGGGCGATCGGATGTACCTCGCCGACGAGCCGGCGCAGCGTCCCCGTGGCCGCCTCCAGCGCCTTGGCCGCTCGCGCCAGCCCCTCATCCTGGTGGACGGCCCCGCTCGCGCTGCACTCCTGGCGGGCGAAGAGCAGGTCCTGCAGCACCTGGTCGTGGAGCACTTCCGCGATCCGTCGGCGCTCGTCCTCGACGGAGGACAACATGATCGAGATCAGACGGCGGCGCTGCTCGGCACGCTTCTCGATCTCTCCCTGGTGCGCTTCCCTGGTCACCGCGGAGGCGATCAGCCCCGCCAGTGAGGTCAGGTGCCGCAGGTCGTCGTCGCTGAAGGTCCGGTGGCGGCGCGAGGCGGCGATCATCAGCCCCCAGGGACGATCATCGAGGTGGATCGTGATGGCGAGGCCTGCCACGAGCCCGAGCTTCTGCGACGTCTCGATACTCGGGAACCGCGGGTCGGCGGCGAAATCGTCGATGACGTGGGGAGCGGTCGTGGCCAGGGTCTCGCGCAGCGGCCCCTCGGGCTCGATCTCGCGGCGGTAATTACCGATCATGTTCGGGGCCCATCCGGCACCGGCGCGCAGCACCACCGCATCGCGATCGTCGGTCACCACGCCCACCGCGGTCACGTCGACCTCGAGGTCGACGGCCAGTCCGCGCATCGCGTCGTCGAGGACCGGGCCGGTCGGCGTTCCCTGCAACGCAGCGGCGGCGAGATGGGCAAGCGACGCCTGCTGGCGGGAGCGGCGGCGCGAGTCCAGACCCGCCTCGTGCTCCCGTGTGATCTCCGTGACCGTGGTGGCGATGGCACGGTCACTGCCGGCACCGACGAGGCGATGACTGACGTGCCAGCGGCGCTGGTGGCCCGGGTCGGCGGGAAGCTCGCCCTCCATGTCGACGTCGCGGCCGGGTGCCCCGGTGGCCCATACGCGTTCATGAGCGGCACGGACGGGGCCGGCGAGATCGCCAACGACGTCCTCGAGCGTGCGCCCGGCATGGTCCTCGACGGCCACCCCGTTGATGCCGGCCAGCGCCTCGTTGATGAACAGGTACCGGCCCTGGCGGTCGAAGAGCGCCAGGCCGGTGTCCATGGCTCGCGCCGCCTCGACGATCAGGTCGGCCGTCCGCTCGCTCACTCCAGCAGACCCTGGCGCATGGCGGTCGCGACCGCGTGCGCGCGGTCGGAGACACCCAGCTTCTCGTAGAGCGTGAGCAGGTGGCTCTTCACCGTCGCCGTGCTGAGCATGAGCTGCGTGGCGATCTCGGGCGCCGACCTCCCCTCTCCGATCAGCCGCAGCACCTGCTGCTCGCGCTCGGTGAGACGGGGGCGCGCCTCGGCGGCGTGGAGGCGCAGCTGGCGGACGAGCTCCGTCTGCACCATGGGCGGAAGGCGGGTCTCCCCGCGTGCGGCGGCGGCCACCGCGTCGCAGATCTCGTCGCGTGAGGCTTCCTTGGGCAGGTACGCGGCGGCACCCGCTGCCATCGCCCGGTAGACGAGGTCAGAACTCATGTGGGCCGAGAGCAGCACCACGGCGCTCGGGATGTCGTCGCGCTGGATGGCGTTGAGGATCTGGAGCCCATCGAGTTCGGGCATGCGCACGTCGAGCAGCGCCACCGCGGGCTCGAGCTCGCGGATCTGGTCGAGTGCGGTCTGTCCGTCCGCCGTCTCGCCGACGAGGTCGAGGTCGGGCCGGTCACGGATCGCGCGCGCGACGCCGTCACGAAAAAGTGGATGGTCGTCCGCCACGAAAACGGTCACTCGATCGCCCTCCATCGCCTGCAGCTTGCCCCATCGGGCCCCGGCGTGCATCAACCGATCGGTGGATCGGCTCGCAGCCCCGGGCGACGGCCGCCACGGTGCGGCGGCCGTCGCAGCAGCGGTCAGGCCTCCGCGGCGACCCGTTCGGGAGGGGTCTGGTCGCGCCGGGTGACGGTGAGGAACGAGACCAGCGCGAGGATCGTGGTCAGGAAGATGACGCTCGTGCCCGTGGTGCCCAGTCCGAGGCCGCCGTCCGCGGTGCTCTGAGACAGCCAGTCACCGATCGATGCTCCCAGCGGGCGGGTCACGATGTAGGCGAGCCAGAAGGCGAGCACGGCATCGAGGCCGTACCGCAGGTGGGCGACGGCGATCGCGGCGATCACCGCCCCGAACATCACCGCCGAGAGGAGGTACCCGACCGCGAGCTTCTCGGAGATCAGGTCGCCCGCAGCCGTGCCCAGGGCGAAGGTGAAGAGGATCGTGGTCCAGTAGAAGCCCTCGCGACGGGAGGTGATGATCGAGTGGATCGACAAGGTCCCCTCCCGGCGGTACCAGGCCGCGAAGGTCAGCGCGAGCGCGAGGGCGAAGCCGCCCGTGGAGATCCACAGCGAGACGCCCAGGCTGTCGGTCAGGTTGTCGGTGATGAGCGTGCCGACGACGCTGATGAAGACCACCGCCAGCCAGTAGATGCCCGGCACGTACTTCGCCGCCCGGAACTGGAAGCCGAGGGTGGCCAGCAGCAGCGCGCCCATGACGTAGGTGGTGTTGTTGAGGCCGAAGCCGAGCGTGTCGTTGAGGTAGTCGGCGAAGGTCTCGCCGACGGTCGTGGCCATGATCTTGATGATCCAGAAGTAGAGGGTGACCTCCGGGACCTTGTTGAGCAGGACGCGCCCGAACGAACGGGCGTCGTCGCCGGGAGAGGGACCGGCGGAGGGTGCTCCGCCTCTCGGTTGAGAATCGCCGTGAGGGGGGATCGCCGTGGTGTGCATGCCTGGCAAGGTCCCGACCGAGGATGAGTCGTCGATGAGTCCGCTCGGAGCTCTCATCGACCACTCATCGGTGCGGGGGAGCCTGCGGCGCATCAACCCGTACGCCACCCAAGGAGCTCTACGCATGTCCATCTCGCCAGCCGCCCCGCCCTCGAGCAACGACCGAGCCGGAACCGGGGCCGGCCCGCTCGACGCCGCGAGGTCGGCCCGGCCCTCCGTGCCCGATACGAGCCGTCTGCTGGCCGGCGCGGTTCGCGACGGCGCGACCCGGGCGACCGTTGCCGTCGGTCTGGGCGGCATCGTCGTCATCCACGCCGTCGACGCCGTCGACAAGTACGACGAGACCCGGTACATCTTCTGGATGTACATCGCGGCCATGGTGGCGGCGATCGGGGTGGCGGGGTGGACGCTGTTCACGCGGTCGCGCACGTCGCTGCTCGCGGCGGTGGGCATCGCGGGAAGCGTGCTGGCCGGGTACGTGCTCAACCGCACCGTCGGCCTCCCGAACGCGACCGACGACATCGGCAACTGGACGGAGCCGCTGGGCCTCGCGTCCGTAGTGGTCGAGGCGGCAACGATCGCGGTCGCCGCCGGCGCGTACGCCGCCGGGCTCCCCCGCCCGCGGGAGTGGTCGTAGCCCGCGCTGCCGCATGGTGCGCCGGTTGCGATAGTCCAGCGGGTGCGCCGGCCGACCTCACGACGATGGCCGTTGCGCATCCGCGTGACGGCCGCCGTCGCGGCCGTCACCGCCGTGGTGCTGGCGGTGACGGGCGTCCTCGTCTTCCAGGAGTTCACGCGTGGGCTCGACGACCGCACGGATGCAGAGTTGCGGGAGCGCGCGCAGAGCGTGGTGGAGCTCGCGGAGGAGGTGCCGCGGAGCGCGCTGCTCGGCGTCTCGGGAGAGTCGCTGGCGCAGGTCTTCTCCCCGGACGGCGTGCCGACGGATTCGACGCGCAGGCTGGACGGATCCGCGCTGCTCGCGCCGGAGCAGGTCCGGGCGGTCGGGTCCGGCCCCGTGCTGTCCACCCGAGCGCGCGTGGCGGGTACCGACGATGGTGCGCGAGTGATCGCCTTCCGCCTCGAAGGCGGGGTGGTGGTGGCGCTCGGCGAGGATCGCGACCTGCGCGAGGCCGAGCGGCTGCGGCTCGGCACGCTGTTGCTGATCGGCCTGCCGACCGCGCTGCTGCTGGCCGCCTTCACCGGCTATCAGGTCGCCGGTGCCGCACTGCGCCCGGTCGAGCGCATCCGCTCACGCGCGGCTCAGATCGGTCAGAGCGACCTCACCGAGCGCCTTCCGCAGCCGGGAACCGGCGACGAGCTGGACCGGTTGACGACCACGCTGAACGACCTGCTGGGGAGATTGGCGGAGGCGCTCGTGCACGAGCGTCGGATCGTCAGCGATGCGAGCCACGAGTTGCGGACCCCGATCAGCGTGCTGCGCACCCGCCTCGACGTGGCGTTGCGCGGACCCCAGGATGCGGAGGCGCTCCGAGCGGTGGTGCGGGAGGCACAGGCCGACACGCGCCGGCTCGCGCGGCTGGCCGACGATCTGCTCGTCCTGGCGCGGGCGGACCAGGGACGGCTTCCGTTGCGCCCCGAACCCCTGGACGTCCAGGATCTGCTGGAGGCCACGGCGGAGCGGCACCGGGCCGACGCTGACGCCGGATCGCGCACGATCGTCGTCCGCGTCGAGATCGAGGGCGGGGCGGTGGTCCTGGCCGATCCTGATCGCCTCGCGCAGGCACTGGACAACCTCGTGGTCAACGCTCTGCGCCACGGCCGCGGGGCGATCGAGATCGTCGCCCGCCGTCCGACGCCCGCAACCGTTGCCATCTCGGTGGCTGACCGCGGTCCCGGCTTCGGCGAGGATCTGCTGCCCCGGGCGTTCGATCGCTTCTCACAGGGGCGCGAGCACAAGGGGGAGGGCGGCGCGGGGCTCGGCCTGGCGATCGTCGACGCGCTGTTGCGCGCCTCGGGCGGCGATGCGCAGGCGACGGACCGCGCCGGTGGCGGCGCGGAGGTCACGATCACCCTGCCGGCGGCCTGATCGTCAGGAGGGATCGAGCCGGTACCCGGCGCCGCGGACCGTCTGGAGGGACGCCCGTCCGAACGGTCGGTCGATCTTCTCCCTCAGGTAGCGGACGTAGACGTCGATCACGTTCGAGCGGTTCTCGTATCCGTCGTCCCAGGCGCCCTCGAGCAGTTGGAGCCGGGTCAGCACCTCCCCCGGATGCCGCATGAAGACCTCGAGGATCTGCAGCTCCTTGACCGAGAGCTCGATATCGCGCCCGGCGCGGCGAGCCCGGTGGGTGGCGAGGTCGAGCGTCAGATCGCCGACGTGCAGCACGTTGTCTCCCGTGGTGGGGCGGCGCCGGGCCAGCGCCCGGAGCCTGGCCATCATCTCTCCGAAGTCGAACGGCTTGACGAGATAGTCGTCCGCGCCGGTGTCCAGGCCGGCGATGCGGTCCTCCACGCCGTCACGCGCGGTCAACATGAGGATGGGGGTCGCGATCCCGTCGGCACGCAGGCGCCGGCAGGTCTCGAACCCGTCGATCCCCGGGAGGTTGACGTCGAGGCAGATCGCGTCGTAGCTCGTCGCGCTCGCCATCCACAGCGCGTCCTCCCCCCGAATGGCGACGTCGGCGAGCAGGCCCTCGGCTCTCAGGCCCTCGCGGATCAGCTTGGCGAGCCGGACCTCATCCTCGACCACGAGCACACGCATGCGCCAGGGTTCTAGCCCACTCACGCCGACCGGCGGCGAGCTACCGCCCTGCGGTCGTGAGCATGGAAGGCTCAGCTGCGGCCAGCGGCGGGGGCGCGTCGGCGCGCACGGCCGGTGCCTCGCCCCGGCGTCGGGGGCGCTTGACCTTCATCTGCTCCGCCGCGACGTAGGAACCGACGACGAAGATCGCCGCCAGCACCTGAGCGCCGAGCGTCTCCCAGGATGAGTACATCTCAAACCACGCCCCCATCCACTCCGGCACGGTGAACGGCGTCGCGTGGGCGGGGAGCCAGCCCAGCTGCTGGAAGCTCAGGGCGGTACCGCCGATCATCACGACGAGCACGAACGCGACAAGACCGCCCGTCAGGATCAGCATGCGCCGGTACGGAAGTTTGTGGTGCAGCCAGAAGGTGAGCATGCCGACGACTGCCGTGGCGGCAAGGCCGATGGCGACGCCTTCGAGCACGACCGCCGAACCCGCCGTGAGCTCGAGGTTCTGCAGGAAGAGCACGACCTCGAAACCCTCGCGGTAGACGCTCGTGAACCCGAGGGCGATCAGCCCGATCGTGGCGCCGATCCCGGTGCGGGCGAGCAGCTTGCGCCGCTGGCGGTGGTGGCGGCCGATCCATTGGGACCAGTAGACCTTGTGGACGAACCAGTTCAGCACGAGCAGCAGGACGACCACCGCGATGAATCCGGTGATCGCCTCGAGTCGTGGACCGAGGGGGGAGGCGACGTCCAGCAGGGCCTGGACGGCGAACCACGTGACGACGGAGAACGCGAAGGCCCCGGCGGCACCGACGACCACGGGGCGCCGGCGGGCACGGTTGCCGCCGATGAAGCTGGCGGTCACGGCGGCGAAGATGAGGACGGCTTCAAGGCCTTCCCGGAAGACGATCGTCGCGGCGTTGAAGACGACCGTCGCGTGGCTCTGGGGCCGGGTGGCCTCGCTCGGATCGAGCGGGCCGGTGTCGGCGGTGGCCATGAGGTAGACCAAGCCGGCCAGGACGGCGAGTCCCGCCGTCCACCACCCGAGCCGTGCCGTGTTGATAGAGCGTGAGCCCGCCGTGCCACCGTTCATAGTTAGGGCACCCTAACACGGAGCGGTGGTCGCCGATCTGCACGCTACCCGACGCAGTCGCCGACGGTCCGGGGGGCGGCGCGGCCGGTGGCCTGCGCGAGCGTGCTCTCCTTCGCGCGCTCGACGAGCGCCGCCACGTCACGCGCGAAGCTGTCGACGCGGTCCCAGTCGGTGTAGTCGTGGTCGCGCGTCATGTCGGTCGGCCGGTGTCCGCGAGCCATCTTGACCATCATCAGGATCCGGAGGGGGAGGCGGTAGAGGCGGTACTGCAGTGCCCCGGCGAACGACTGCATGATCTGCGGGCTCCAGCCCGTGTCGTCGAGCAGGTCGTCCATCCATTCCTGCGTCCGCGCGAGCTCGGCCTCGTCCTCTGACGCTGCCGAGAGCGAGACGGAGAAGAACGCGGAGGGCATGTGGCTGAGCGTGATCGGGTGGTGGCGCAGCCATTCCACGACCTCGCGCGGATGATGGCCGGCATGGATCGAGGCGCCGATGACGATCGCGCTGAACCCCGTCAGCGGTTCGTCGTCGGCATCGCGGATCGAGCGGACCACGACCCCGAGGTCATGCGCGCGCAGCTCGCGGCCCATCCGGCGAGCGATCTTGCGAGTGTGCCCGTGACGGCTGGCGTAGAGAACGAGGATCCGTGACATGGACGGAGCCTCGTCGCCGCGGCGCCAGGTGTCGTCGGCAACGTGCCGCAGACGACCTGCGGGTTCCTACGGTGACCCGCCCTCAGCGGTCGACGAAGCCGTGGTCGAGCGCGTAGCGGACGAGCTCTGCGCGTGAGGTGCGCCCGAGCTTCTGCCCGACGTGCGCCCGATGGGATTCGACGGTGCGCACGGAGAGGTAGAGCTGCTGACCGATCTCCGCGTTCGTGTGGCCCAGAGCGATGAGCCGGAGGATTTCGACCTCGCGTTCGGTGAGGTCGTCCGGCGGGCCGCTCTGCGCGGCTGCGGTGGCCAGCCGCGCGCCGAGTTCGGGGTTGAGATAGGTGCGTCCGTCTGCGGCCGCGTGGATGGCCGCGACGAGCTCCTCGTCGGCCGCCTCCTTGAGCACGTAGGCCGCGGCGCCGGCCTGAAGCGCTTCGCGGGCAAAGGCGGGATCGTCCTGCATCGTGAGCACGACCACCCGGGTGCCGGGAACCCGCTCGGCGAGGTCAGGAAGTACCGAGAGGCTCGTGCGTCCCGGCATGTTGAGATCGAGGACGAGTACATCGGGCCTCCGGGCCACCACCATCTCCAGCGCGGCCTCCGCGTCACCGACCTCCCCGATGACGTGCAGGCCATCCTCGGACTGCAGCAGCATCCGCAGACCGGAACGGACGACCTGGTGGTCGTCGGCCAGCACGATGTTGATCGCGTTCATCTCGGCGAACGCTACCTGCGCGCCGGTACTCAGGCGGTTATTGGGTGGGCAGGTGCCGTCAGCGCCGTCCGGGGAGCGATGAGAACCGGGCAGCACCCATCGTCGACGAGTTCGCGGGAAACGCTGCCGAGCAGGACGCTGCGTACCGCGCCGCGACCGCGCGACCCCATGACGAGGAGATCGACGTGCGCGGCCGCGGCGGCCAGGGCCGGTCCCGGCGCGCCGACGAGGAGCTGAGCCGCGGCACGCACGCCGCGCGCCCGCGAGCCGGCCGCGGTGTGCCGAAGGGCTTCCGCCACATGGCCGGCGTCCCCGTGCTCGGCCACGCGCATCAGGATGAGCGTTGCACCGGAGGCCTTCGCCAGCGCCTCGGCAAGAAAGAGTGCCCTGCGCGATTCGGGCCGGGCGTCGTACGCCAGGCCGATCGCCCGGGTCTGCAGGGCGGCGGTGCCCTCAGGCACCACGAGCACCGGGCACGGGGCGCCCCGCAGCAGACGATCGGCCACGGGTCCGTCCGCGATGGCGATCAGGGCCGCTCCCCGGGTCAGGGCGAGCTCCACCAGCCCTTCGGCGTCCGTGTCGGCCTCCAGCACGTGTGCGCCGTCCCCGGCCAGGTTGCGCGCCATCGCGAGCGCGGACCTACCGGCCGGGCTGGGGTCGCGGGCGACGATGATCGGTTGCATACCGTCATCAGACCGCCGGGCTCGGCCACCGTCATCCGTACAAGCCCGCGCCGTCTCGTCGGGGGAGTGCCCCTCGGTCCGGCCCGGCCAGCCTCTTGACGGGGAGCCAGCTCGTCGCCGACGGCGGGCTTCTGCTGAACTGACCCCATGTCCGACACCGTCGTGCTGGTGCTCGCCGCGAGCGCGACGGTGCTGGCGACAGGCCTTGGCGCGCTCCCCGTCGCCATCCTGGGTGCGCGCCGGACCGAGCGTCTCCACCAGGGCCTGAGCGGGTTCGCCGCCGGCGCGATGGCGATCGCCTCAGTAGTCGGGCTGCTCGTACCCGGGGTCGACGAAGGCGGCTTCGTCCAGGTGGCCGCGGGCGCGGCGGCCGGGGTGCTGTTCCTCGTGATGGTCCACCGACGCTTCGCGCGCCCGACCGCCGCCGGGCAGGATCGGAGCTGGCTCGTCGTCGCGGTCGTGCTGTTCGCACACAGCCTTCCGGAGGGCCTTGCCATCGGCACAGCGTTCGGCTCGGGGACGACGGGCCTTGGCCTCTTCGTCGTCCTCGCCATCGCGCTCCAGAACGTCCCGGAGGGCACCGCCACCGCGATGCCGATGCAGAAGGCCGGTTTCGGGTCGTCGGCCCAGGTCGCCGCGGCGATCGCCACGAGCATCCCGCAGATCCCGGGAGCGCTGCTGGCCTACGCGCTCGTCGAGACCGTCGAGCCGTTGCTCCCCGTGTCGTTCGGGTTCGCGGCCGGCGCGATGCTCGCGTTGATCGTCGTCGACCTGGCGCCCGATGCCCTGCGCGGCGGCCGTCGGCTCCAGGGCCTCGGCGGCTGCCTTGTCGGCGCCGCCGCGATGGTTCTCCTGGCGCGCGTCGCGGGCGTCTGACCGCGCTACGGAGGACAACGGACCCGGACCCAGCTCACACCCGCGTATCGGCGACCGGCAACCGCTGCTGGATCGCCTTCTCGGCCACGACCCTGGGGGTGACCAGGATCGGCAGCTCGCCGTCGGTGAGCAGCCCGGTCGAGACGCTGCCGGCGAGCACGCGATGCACGGGGCCGTAACCACGTGACCCCGCGACGATCAGATCCGCATCCTCGGCGAGCGAAAGCAGGGTCGCGGCGGCCGGTCCGTGGCCGACGCGCAGCTCGACCTCCACGTCGTCGCGGGCACGAACGGCAGCGGCATCGAGGTGTTCGTATGCGGCTCGCTCGCGATCCTCGACGAATCCGATGTCCGGGACGACTCCGGCGAATCCGCTCGCGTAGACGATCGGCTCGATCGCCGTGCACAGGCAGAGGGTCGCACCGAGCGCTGCGGCCAGCTCGCAGGCGGTGTCAACCGCGAGCTCGGCCTCCGGCGTGCCGTCGTAGGCGACGGCGATCCGACGGGTCTCGGCGAAGCGTCGCTCCTGCCCGGGAGCGGCGACGGCAAGGGCGCAGGGCGCGCCGTGCAGCATGCGCTGGACCGTGCTGCGGCCCGTCAGCTTCCCGAGCGTGCCGTGGTGGGACGGACCCGTGACGATCAGGTCGGCGTTGACGGTGACCGCGACGTCGTCGAGCGCCTCCGCAGCCGAGCCGGACGCCATCGTCTGCTTCTCGAAGATCACGCCCCGTTCCAGGCGCGACTCCGCGAGGTCGAGGTCGGACTGCGCTCGGCGCTCGAGCCAGTCGGCGTAGACGAACGGGGTCACGGCCCCCGCGAAGCCGTGATAGATCGAGAACGCCGAGACCAGGATGATCCGGCCCTCCTTGGGATCGCGCAGCTGCTGGGCGAGCGCGACCGCCTCGTGGGAACTCTGGGTGCCGTCACAGCCGACGACGATGGTGCGATACACGGCGATGCCTCCTTGGGTGATCGGTGGTCAGCTACGAACGACGAGGACGGAACAGGCGGCGCGGTGCGCCACGCGCTCGGAGACGCTGCCCAGCGCGCTCACGCCGCTCAGTCGGCGACTGCCGAGCACGAGCAACGAGACGTCGAGGCGTTCCGTGAGCGCCGGCAGGGCGCGCGCAGCACCGCCCTCGACGTCGACCACCACGACGTCACGCCCGGTGACCTCGCGGAGCATGGCGACGTGCTCGGCCACCCGGTGGCGCTCGGCGGGCTCGCAGGTCACCGGAGCGGCGACGAGGATGCTTGCGTCGTGCTGGGCGACGATGGCAGTCGCAAGCCGCGCGGCCTCGTCGCTGAAGCCGCTGCCGTCGTCGGCGAGCATGATGGTGCCGGGAAATTCTTCCGACGGCCGCGCGATCAGGACCGGGCACGGGGCGCGATGCAGGGCCGCGGTGCTCGTTCTAGCTCCGAGGATCCCTTCACCGCGACGTCCGCCGTGGGAACCGAGCACGAGAAGGTCGTGATCGCGGCAGCGGTCGAGGAGGAGACCGTTCTCGCCCCACTCGGCGATCGCGACTTCTTCGTGCGGGTGCGCTCCCAGGCTCTCGGCGAGGTCGTGCGCGCGTCGCAGGGCTCTGCGTGCGCGGTCACGGGTGAGCATGATCCGAGCGCTCTCGCTGACGCCGCGCTCCACCACCGAGAGCAGGTCGAGTCGGGCGTCGGGACCGGCGAGGACGGCCGCCTTGCGGACGGCAACGGGATCGGCGGGGCTGGCGTCGACCCCGCAGAGCACGGCGGTGAACGCCGGCGCTGGTCGGTGGGATCGAAGGGTGGCGTCGGACGGGGTGGCAACCATGCCTGGAGCCTCGCGGGCGGCGCGCTCCACGGCATCGGGGGAGGCTGCCCGAACTCCTGCGGGTTAACCGCAGCCGACAGGTAGCCTTCCCCCGTGGACGAAGCCCGCCTGCTCGCCTTGCTCGATGCCGGGCAGACGCTGGTCTCCGAACTGGATCCGGACAAGGTTCTGCGGCGACTGCTCGACACGGCGCGCACGCTGACGGGAGCCCAGTACGCGGCCATCGGCGTGATGGACAGCGCGCGCCAGGGGCTGGAGCGGTTCGTGGTGGCGGGCATCAGTGACGAGGTGCACAAGGAGATCGGGGACCTTCCGCGTGGACGAGGCGTCCTGGGCGTGTTGATCGACGAACCGCACCCGCTGCGCCTTCCCGATGTCGGTCGCCACCCGATGTCGTACGGCTTTCCTCCGGGCCACCCGCCGATGCGGACCTTTCTCGGCGTGCCGATCCTCATCCGCGGAGAGGCGTGGGGCAATCTCTACCTCACCGAGAAGCCTGCCGACTTCACCGAAGCCGACGAGAAGGCCGCTGTCGTCCTGGCGGGCTGGGCGGGCATCGCGATCGACAACGCCCGCTCCTACCGCGCCGAGAGCCGGCGCCGGGAGGACCTCGAGCGGGCCAACCAGGCGCTCGAGACCACGACGGAGGTGGCCCGGGCTCTCGGGGGCATCACCGACGTCGACCGCGCGCTCGAGCTGATCGCCAAACGGTCCCGCGCCCTGGTGGGCGCCCGCGCCGTGGGCATCGGCCTCATCGAAGGGGACGAGATCGTCACCGTCGCCGTCGCGGGTCAGGACATCGAGGCCTACCTCGGGATTCGCGTCCCGATCTCGAAGAGCCTCGCGGCGGACGCCCTGCGGGAGGGAAGGGCGGTGCATCTGACCCAGATGCCGGCGGGCTCGATCGCGGGAGACGAACTCGGGACCGACCAGGCGATCGTCACGCCGATGATCTTCCGCAACGAGCCGATCGGCGTGCTCACTGTGCTCGACCGGATGGAGGGGCACGAGCCCTACACGGCCGAGCACGTGCGTCTGCTAGAGGCATTCGCGGCCAGCGCGGCGACGGCGGTGGCCACCGCGCAGCGCGCGGCCGACGAAGGGCTGCGGCGCAGCCTCGCGGCGTCGGAGGCCGAGCGCGGTCGCTGGGCGCGTGAACTCCACGACGAGACCTTGCAGGAGCTGGCGGGCCTGCGGGTGATGCTGTCCGCCGCCCGTCGCGGTGATGATCCGAAACGCTGGCGAGCGGCGATGGACGACGCCGTGGAACTGATCGGCGGCGCGGTCCAGAGCCTGCGGGCCCTGATCACCGACCTCCGGCCGGCCTCACTGGACGAGCTCGGCCTGGAGGCGGCGCTCGGCACGCTCGCCGAGCGGACGCTGGCCCGGCATGGGCTCCCGGTCGAGCTGCGGTTCGCTCTCCAACCGGCGTCCGAACGGCTCGCGGCGGAGATCGAGGCCGGCGTCTACCGCCTGGTCCAGGAGGCGATCACCAACGTGGTCAAGCACGCGCACACGACCGGAGTGGAGGTGAGCGTGGGCGAGGATGAGGGACAGGTCATCGTCGAGGTCCGCGACGAGGGCAGTGGCTTCGCCCCGGCCTCGGTGGCCGCGGGTTTCGGGTTGCTCGGCATGCGGGAGCGAGTAGCGGTGCTCGACGGCTCGCTCGATATCCGCAGTACTCCGGGCGAGGGCACGGTGGTGACCGCACGCATCCCGCTGCGCCGAGCGGCCACCCTTGCCGAGATCGACGACACCGGCTGAGGTCAGGCACGGGCGGCGGGCTGGCGGAGCAGGTCCGCGTGCGTGGCGAGGTACGGCCCGAGGTGTAGCGCAGCGATCTTGTGCGGCGGCCACCACGGCGACCGCGTCTCGCCGATCTCGTCGGGCCCCGCGGGCGGCTCGCGCAGGTAGCGCGAGCCTTCACCCGTCAGCAGCAGCGCCCGCAGCACTGGCCGGTACGGATCGACGGAAACCGCGGCTCCGGCGTCGCGCGCGATGCCCGCCGCGGCGACGTCGCCCTGCTGCGCGGCCAGTCCGCCCTGCTTGAGGACGCGGGCAGTCATGTCACCGACGGCGAAGATGTCCTCGGTCTCGCTCACCCGGCAGAAGTCGTCGACTGCGACGAAGCCGTGTTCGTCGCACGGCAGGCCGCGGACGGCGGGCCCGATGAGGCCGGGAAGGGCGACACATGCGTCCACGGGGATGGTGCCGGCCATCGGGACGAACAGCCCGTCCTCTCCGAAGGATTCCGGTGCCGTGTGCGTGTAGACCTCGACGCCCCGGTCCTGCAGCAGTTCGGCGGTCCGGGCGCTCGTGGCTTCGCCGAAGGCCGCGAGGGGGGCGGGCTCGGCTGTGATGAGCAAGATGCGGAGGTGCGGCAGGTGGATCGCCGCGTACATCGCCAGCTCGTACGCGGGGAGGCTCCACACCGCGGAGGCGCTGGCAACGAAGGCCACCCGCCCGCCGCGCGGAACCGCGTCGAGCAGTTCGGCCACGCCTCGCCCGCTCTCCCCGGCGAAGGTGTGCGCACCCTTGATCGCGGTGAAGGGGCGCGCTCCGAGCGCGAGGACGAGGCTGTCGTAGGAAAGCTCGCCGGACCCGGTGAGCACACTGCGCCGCCGTTGATCGACGCGCTCGAGGCGGTCGATCACGAGGTCGAAGCCCATGTCCTCGGCCAGCGCACGGAGGTCGATCGCCACGGTCGGGGTCCCCGTGAAGGGCTCGGTGACCGACCATGCGCGATAGCGGAACTCATCGGAGCCGCTGAGCAGGGTGATGTGCACCCGGTCGCCCGCAGCGGCGTGCAGCGCCAGGGCCGTCTCGAGCCCACCGACACCGGCGCCCGCGATCACCACGCGGCGGTCGGTGCTCATGCCGGCGTCCTCGTCGCTGAGGACCGCTTGACCGAAGAGTGCTCGGCGTTCGCGCGTTCGAAGGTCCGGGTGCGCGCCTCCACATCGAGCGCGTCGAGGAAGGGCGACAGACGCTTGCCGGCGATCTTCGACGGCGGCCACCAGAGCGCCCGCTCCGACGCCTGTCCGGCGTCGATGCCGTCGAGCCTGCGCCGCAGGAAGTACGCCTGGCGGTGAGCCACGAACATCGCGCGCAGCACCGGATCGCCCGGGTCGTCGGCCCGGTGCTCGACCCGGCCGGCGGTGGCGATCGAACTCGCCGCGGCGCTGGCCTGCTGAGTGGCAAGGCCGCCCTGTTTGATGGGCCGCGACGTGCAGTCGCCTGCAGCCCATACGGCGGGCTGTCCCTCGACCCGTCCCTGCTGCGTCGACGGGGAGGAACCCGCCGGGGTCCGACGGGATGCCCGCGATCCGCGGGCCGACGGGCACCGGCAGCGCGATGACGCGATCGGCAGCCGGGACGGTGTCGCCGCTGACGAAGGCGACCCCCCAGTGGTCGAGCAGGCTTGCCATGAGTGTCGAGGCGCCCTCTCCGAAGAGCTCGAGCGGGCGCTGTTCGTGGCTGACGATCGTCATCTGCACGGAGTCGAGGCACATCTCGTCGACCCGTTCGGCGGTCTGCAGAGCCAGCTCGTACAGGGGAAGGGTCCAGGCCGCACCGGGTGGGGCGGCGAAGACCAGCTTGCGCACGTAGCCACCCTCGATGTCCTGGATGAGGCCGTGCATGCGCTCGATCGCGTCGGGGCCGTCGAAGGTCAGGCAGCGCGGAATGGCGCGGTGCTGCCGGGCGCCTATCGCGATCAGGAGCGCGTCGTAGCCGATCTGCTTCCCGTGGCTCGCGTACGCGATTCGCTCGTCGCAGTCGACGCGTTCGAGCCGATCGTGCGTGACGTGGATCCCGGACGAGGCGAGGCGCGAGTACGGATAACGCCGGACGGCGGCGCGCGCGAACGGCTCGACGACGCTCAGCGGCCGATAGACGTACTCCTGTCTCAGGGGTGAGGAGCTCGACGTGAAGACTCGGTGCGATGTCGCGCAGGGCCAGGCAGGCCTCGAGCGCGGCGGGCCCGCCACCGGCGATCAGGACCCTGAAGTTGCCGTTGGTGGTCATGATCGGCAAGCTACGCCCGGCTCACCGTGCCTCCATCGGTGAGGTTCCGCCGCACCGGTCGTAGTTGTCCGCAGTGACCGGCGCGATTGGTGCGGATGGCTCCGGCGCGCCCGCGCGGGAGGCTGGGTGCCATGCACGTTGCCCGTCACCCCGCGTCACATCGTCCCTCGGCCCGCGCGACGCTCATCGGCCTGCACACCTTCATGGCCTTCTGGGCCTTGGTGGGCATGGCGTACGCGCTGCGCGGCGCGGAAGGCCTCAACAGCGCCTGGCTCGACAGCACCCCGTTCAACTCGTTCATCGGCCCGGGCCTCATTCTCGGGGTGGTCGTCGGCGGCACGCATGCGGTGGCGGCCATCGCTCTGTACGTCCGCGCGCCGCGCTCGGACCTGGTCGCCGCCGCCGCAGCCATCGTGCTGCTGCTGTTCATGCTCGAGGAGGTACTGATGATCGGATTCGTGAGCGTCCTGCAGCCGGCTGTCTTCGCCTACGGCGCAGGCCTGCTCTACCTGGCGCTGCGCTTCGACGCGAGCCGGTCGTGAGCGGCGCGGCGACGCGTCATGCCCGGGCCCGGCCCCGATGGCGCGGACGACCCACGACGCCCGACGCCCGACGCCGTCGCAGCAGCCACGTCGCGATGGTGGTCACCGGCATCCTGGCCGCCTTCGTCGGCCTCGGGCTGGTCGGCGTCGGCGCCGGCTTGGTTGCGGTGGACCTGACGGGTCGCGACGAAGCCGGTTTCGTCACGGCTGCCCCGGAGCCGTTCGACACGCCCGCTTACGCGCTGCTGTCGGAACCGGTCGAGCTCAACTTCAACGGTCCCGACTGGCTGCACGCCACGTCGCTGATCGGCGAGGTGCGGGTACGCGCCTCGGCTCGCGGACCGGTGTTCGTCGGCATCGCCGACGCCGCGGACGCCAGGGCCTACCTGGCGTCCGTGGAGCATGCCGTCATCACCGACGCCGAAGGCGGAGCGTCCGGCCGACTCGTCCCCGGCTCGACGCCCGCGACGCCGCCCGCGGCAGCCGGAATCTGGCTCGTGTCCGCCGAGGGGCGGGGCGGACAGCAGATCGTGTGGAAGGCCCGCGACGGGGACTGGTCGGTCGTGGTCATGAACGCGGACGGGTCTCGCGGTGTGACCGCGCAGATCAGTGCCGGCGCCAGCATCCCGTCGCTCGGCACGATCGGAGCGGTGTTGCTCACCGTGGGCGCCCTCATCAGCACGGTGGCGATGGTGGTGCTGATCGTGGCCGTGCGGTTGCGGAGTCAGCGCCAGGATCGCTAGGCGGTTCGCGGCGCGCTATCTGCTGCTAGGGCGAAGCGCGGCCAGCTCGTCCGGAAGCACGCCGTCGAGGCGCTCGACCGCGTCGAGCCACCGCGCCGCCTGCGCCTCGTCTCCCCAGCGCGCCTCGGCGCGCGCGAGGCTGATGGCGAGCTCGCGGACCTCGGAGCGATCGCGCGCGGCGCGCTCCGGATCGGTGGGGGCCGGCCGGTCGACGAGGGTCTCGCCCGCAGCCGCCAGGTAGGGACCGAGAAAGCGGCCGGCGACCTTCGTCGGCGGCCACCAGAGGGCATCGAACGCGGCCTCCGAGGTGCCATCGCCGTCGCGCCGGATGTAGGCCGGAGCGAGTCCGGTGAGCAGCAGGCCGCGTAGCACGGGGTGGTAGGGCTCCGGGGTGACCGGAGCGCCGAGGCGGTTGGCGATGGCAGCCGCGGCGACATCCGCCTGCTGGGTGGCAAGGCCGCCCTGTTTGACGGGCCCTTCGGCGCAGTCGCCGATCGCGAAGACGCCGTCGAGGCCCGGGATGGCGCAGTGGTCGTCGATCGCGATGAAGCCGTCCACGCCGGACGGGACACCCGGCAGCGGCGAGCGTCGCAGGTGGGGGAGCGTGATCACCGCGTCGGCCGCAACAGGAACCGGCGAGCCGGTGACGATCGCGATCCCGCGGTCGGCGAGCAACTCCGTGATCATCTCCGTGGCCGCCCGGCCGAAGCGTTCCAGCGGCGCGTCCTCGGGCGTGGTGATGGTCAGTTGCACCTCGGCGATGTGATGCTCGGCGCACCACCCGGCGGTGAGCAGCGCGAGCTCGAAGACAGGCAGCGTCCAGCCGCTGTCGGAGGCGGCGAAGCACACCGAGGTGATCGCACCGGCCTCGATGTCTTCGAGGGTCGCGCGCACGCGGCCCACGGCGCGCGGGCCGGTGAAGGTGACGGCGCCCGGATGCCAGGCCTCAGGACGGGCGCCGAGGGCGAGGATCAGCGCGTCGTAGCGGACGAGTGACTCATCGCCGAGCACGACCTCGTGGGTATCCGGGTGGACCGCGGCGAGTATCTGACGCCGGTGCACGACGCCATGGGTGCGTCTGAGTCTCGCGAGCGGCACCGTCTGCGCCCGCTCGTACCCGAAGGGCTCGGCCACGCTCATCGGCCGATACTCAAAGCTCGCCTCGGGTGCGATCAGCTCGATGTGGACGTTGTCCCCGGCGAGCTCGCGAACGGCCAGGACGGCCTCGAGCGCGCCGATACCACCGCCCGCCACGAGTACGCGCGGGCGTTGCTGGGTCTTTGCATCCATGCTGATCATCCTCGAGCGGCCGACCGGATCCGGCATCGGCGAGGCGCCGCGGAAGCACTGCGGCTATGTACGGAGTCATCGGGGTGGTGCGTCCGGTTGGCCACGGAGGCCAGGCCGACGAAGCTCGACCGATGCTCGAGCTCGTGCAACGTCACCGTGTGCCCACTCCGCAGGCCCGCTGCGACGCCGCGGTGAGCGGTGTCGCGCTGACCCGGCGCTTCGGCGCCGGCCCGGCCGCGGTGGATGCGCTGCGCGGTGTCGACGTGGATCTCGCCGCGGGCTCCTTCACGGCGATCATGGGCCCGTCCGGGTCCGGTAAATCGACGCTGATGCACATTCTCGCCGGGCTCGACAAGCCCACCTCAGGCACGGTCGAGCTCGATGGTGTCCGCCTCGACACGCTCTCCGATCGCGAGCTCACGCTGATGCGCCGCCATGGTGTCGGCTTTCTCTTTCAGAGCTTCAACCTGCTGCCGGTCCTCACTGCGGCCGAGAACATCATGCTTCCGGTGCGCATCGCCGGCGAGGCGGTGGATCAGGCATGGTTCGACGAGCTCGTCGACGCCGTGGACATCCGCGACCGGCTTGCGCATCGCCCGTCTGAGCTTTCCGGTGGCCAGCAGCAGCGAGTGGCCATCGCCCGAGCGCTGATCACCCGGCCCGCAGTCGCCTTCGCCGACGAACCGACCGGCAACCTCGACTCCGCGTCGAGCCGAGAGGTCCTCGTCCTGCTGCGCAGGCTCGTCGACGACTACGGGCAGACCATCGTGATGGTGACGCACGACGCCACGGCGGCGGCGATCGCCGACCGCGTCCTGTTCCTCGCGGACGGCAGGATCGTCGAGCGCGCTGCGCATCTGCGCGCCGACGAGATCCTGGATCGCATCAAGGCGCTCCGAGCCGCAGGATGACCGTCCTCATCCTGCGCGGCATGGCGCAGCGGCGGCTGCGCTCCGTTCTCACGGGCCTGGCGATCGTGCTCGGCGTCGCGATGATCACGGGAACCTACGTGCAGACGGACCAGATCCGCAGCGCGTTCACCGACATCCAGCAGACCGCCTACGGCGGCACCGATGTCGTCATCTCCCAACGCGAGGCCTTCGACAGCGATGTGAGCATGACCCCTCCCGACTTCGACGCATCGGTGATCGCGCGGGTGGAGCGGGTGGCAGGTGTGCGGCTCGCCCGTGGCTACCTGATGCAGTCGGGCTCGCTCGTGCGGGATGGCGAGGCGGTCGGGGGCGACTACGCCCCGCGGATCGTCGCCTCCGAAAGCGGTGCGCCCCTCAGCCCTGCGCGCTACGTGCGCGGCCGGCCACCCGCAGCCGGTGAGGTCTCGGTCAACCGCAAGCTTGCCGATGACGAGGGACTGCGGCTGGGGGAGGCCGCGGTCGTCGCAACGCGGACCGGCCTGCAGGACGTGCGGCTAGTCGGTGTCTTCGACTATGGCGAGGTCGCTTCGATCGGGGGCGCGACCATCATCGCCGCGCCGCTCGCCGATGTCCAGCGCTGGTACGGCATGGAGGGACGGGTCACCAGCGTGGACATCGCCGCCGACCCCGGGGTGACGGCAGCCGAACTCGCGACGCGGGTCCGGGCCGTCGTCCCCGACAGCCTGCGCGTGCGCACCGGCCAGGCCGAGGCCACCGCGCAGGCGGACACCATCAACGAATCGATCGGCGGCTTCCTCACCCCGATGCTGCTCTCCCTCGCCGGGGCGGCGGTGATCGTGGGGGGGTTCATCATCTTCAACACGTTCTCGATCACCGTCGCGCAGCGGACCCGCGAGTTCGCGCTGCTCCGGTCGATGGGCGCAACCCGGCGGCAGCTGGTCGCGGCGGTGGTGGGGGAGGCCCTGCTGATCGGAGTGATCGCCTCGGGCCTCGGGATCGCCGCGGGCCTCGGGGTTGCCGCTGGGCTCGGTGCGCTCTTCGACGCCATCGGGGCTGGCATCCCGCGGACCGGGATGTCGCTCGAGGGGCGGACGATCGCGGTCAGTCTCGGCGTGGGGGTGGGGGTGTCGACCGTTGCGGCCATCAGCCCGGCCCTGCGGGCCACGCGCGTGACCCCGGTGCTCGCCATGAGCGGGACCGCGGCCACCAGCGCCCGCCCGGCGCGCCTGAGCATCCTGTTGGCGGCGGTGACCGTGCTCGGCGGGATCGCGCTGCTGATGACCGGGCTGTTCGCGGGCGGCTCGGCGACGTCCCGGCTCGGCGGCATCGGCGGCGGAGCCGTCCTGCTCTTCGTCGGCATCGCGCTCTCCGCACGCTGGCTCGTGCGGCCGGTCGCGGCTGCCGTCGGCCTGCCGATCGAGCGTGCCACGGGGTTCGCGGGCCGCCTTGCTCGCGAGAACGCGGTGCGCAACCCGAGCCGCACGGCAACCACGTCGGCCGCCCTGATGGTCGGGCTCGCCCTGGTGGTCTTCGTCGCGGTCTTCGCCGC
The DNA here is from genome assembly GCA_963781415.1 of uncultured Solirubrobacteraceae bacterium. Classification (GTDB taxonomy): domain Bacteria; phylum Actinomycetota; class Thermoleophilia; order Solirubrobacterales; family Solirubrobacteraceae; genus DATLGB01. Next base: position 141,493 of record CAWAFT010000002.1, on the reverse strand, counting down.
GGGTCTCAAGCAGTCGGTGCGGGGGAGCATCGAGGACCGCATCCGCGCGACCTTCGTCATCGGCGACGTGGCCATCCGCCCGCTGCCGGCCGGCGCCGGTGAAGCCCTGAGAGGCGCGCGCGGCGTCGACGCCGTCGTGCCGGTGCGCTTCGACCGCGTCGAGGTCAACGGCGCGCCGGTGAAGGCGACGACCGACACGATCGAGGGCATCGATCCCGCGACCCTTTCCTCGGTCTACGCGGTGGACTGGGTGCGCGGGACCGATGCCACCCTCGCGCAGCTCGAGCCCGGGCAGGCGCTCATCGAATCGGCCTTTGCCGAAGCGCACGGGCTCGAGGTCGGCGAGCGCTTCCGCGTCGCGCTCCCGTCGGGGCGGTCGCGGTGGATGACCGCGGTCGGTGAGTACGACGACCCCCAGGTGCTGCAGGGGGTGCTCGTCACGACGCGGGACTTCACGCGCCTTTCGGGCAGTCAGGATCCGTTCCTGTTTCTCATCAACCCGGCGAGCGGCGTAAAGGATGCCGCACTGGCCGACCGCCTCGAAACGGCGCTGGCCGGCTTTCCCGAGGTCGAGGTGCGCACGAAGGGCGCCTACATCGATCTCATCGTGGGGCAGCTCGATCAACTCGTCGCGCTGCTGTACTCGCTGCTGGCGATGAGCGTCGTCATCTCGCTGTTCGGGCTGGCGAACAGCCTGATCCTGTCGATCCATGAGCGCACACGCGAGTTCGGCCTGCTGCGTGCCGTCGGCGCCACCGATCGGCAGGTCCGGCGCGTCGTGCGGTACGAGAGCGTCATCACGTCGACGATCGGCGGTGTGCTCGGCATCGGCGTCGGGCTGCTCTTCGCCGGGCTGGTGACGCTGGCGCTCTCGGATCTGGGGCTCGGCTTCACCGTGCCGGCCGTGCAGCTGTTCGGATTCCTCGTGCTCGCTGTCCTCGTCGGGGTGCTCGGCGCCGTTGGGCCGGCCCGGCGCGGCGCGAGGATCGACGTCCTCGAGGCGCTGCGACACGAATGACCAAGGAGGAGTTGCTCGATCCACGGACCTGGGGCGCCCCTGCCCGCGTGCGCATGCGCGAGACCCACGTGTCCTGGGTCGCCCTGCAGGGTGACCGGGCCTACAAGGTCAAGAAGCCGGTCGATCTGGGGTTCCTCGACTTCCGCAGCCTCGAACAGCGGCGGTCGGCGTGCGACGCGGAGGTTCGGCTCAATCGCCGCCTGGCCGCGGACATCTATCTCGGGGTGATCGGCCTCGTCCGTCGCGAAGGCGGTCTCCGCCGGGCCGATGCCGACGCCCCTGGCGTTGTGGAATATGCCGTCGAGATGCGACGGTTCGACGAGCAGGACACACTCGCCAGGCGGATCGCGGCGGATCTGGTTGCCCCAACGCAGGTGGAGGCCCTGGGACAGCTCATCGCCGCGTTCCACCGCACCGTCCCCGTCATCGCGGAGGAGGGAGCGGCTCAGCGCGCGAAGGCGACGCTGACCGACAACCTCGAGGGGCTGCGCTCGCCGGTCGGCAGCGATCGGTCGCGCGTCGCCGCGCTGGCCCGCTTCGCCGACGCGTTCCTCGCGGAGAGGTGGGACGAGCTCGAACAGCGCGGCCGGGAGGGCAGCGTCCGCGAGGGCCACGGAGATCTGCGGTCGGAGCACGTCGTGCTGTCACCGACCCCTGCGGTGATCGATTGCGTCGAGTTCTCGCGCGATCTCCGCTGCGTGGACGTGGCGTCTGACCTTGCCTTCCTGGTGATGGATCTGATCCATCTGCAACGCAGCGACCTCGCGCGCGCCCTGGTGGCCGGCTACCGGTCTGCGGGAGGCGACGCGGGCGACGACCGGCTCATCGCCTTCTTCGCGATGGGCCGAGCGGTGGTGCGGGCGAAGGTCGCCTACCTGCGGGCCCGTCAGTTGGAGGGCCTGGATGCAGACGCGCAGGTTGCGCTCGCAAAGGAGTTCCTCGACCTGGCCGTACGCATGGCCTGGCGGGCCCGCGGGCGTCTGCTGGTGGTCGTGTGCGGGCCCGCCGCCTCGGGCAAGTCGACTCTGGCCGCGGCCATCGGAGCCGCCTCCGGGCTCGGGGTGCTGTCCTCCGATGTGGAGCGCAAACGGGCCGCAGGCCTCGAACCCACTCAGCGCGGCGGCGGCCTGCTGTACGACGCGCGCCACGACGAGGCCACGTATGCGGCCCTCGCGGACGGTGCGAGCGCGGCGTTGTGCAACGGCGGCGTGATCGTCGACGCGACCTTCCGGGCGCAAGCGCGCCGGAGGGAGATTGCCGTGGTCGCCGAGCAGGCGGGCGCCCGCTTGATCATCGCCGAGTGCCACCTTCCGGCGGCAGAACTCGAACGCCGCGCACGTGCGCGGGAACACGACGGCTCGAGCGTCTCCGACGCCACGGCCGAGATCGCGCTCGAGCAGCTCGAGGCCTGGCGCCCCTGGGACGTCGCGTCGCCCGGCTGCCACGTGCACGTGCGCACCGATGCTTCGCTCGAACATCAGGTCAACGTGGTCGCCGATGGCGTCGACGCTGCCCGCGAGGCCGTTTCGCCACTGCCGGCGGCTGCGCGCATTACGTAGATTTCCGCAACACCCTCGCGGTGCGCGACCGATGACATGCGTGATGCGCTCGGCGAGCCTGTCGCCATGACTGCCACCAGAACCATTGTCGTGGGATACGACGGATCCGCATCGGCGCGAGCCGCCGTCGAGGCGGGCGTCGAAAGGGCGGGTCCGGACGGCCGCGTCGTCCTCGTCAACGCCTTCCACGTCCCGCCGGATTACATGGGCGCGCCGTTCTACCAGGAGATGCTGACCGATGAGACACGGCGCACCCAGAAGGAGATGCGCGAGCTCGAGCTGTCCTGCAAGGGGCTGGCGGACATCGCGCACGAGACAGAGGTGCTCGGCGACGATCCCGCCCACGCGATCCTCGCCGTCGCGGAGACCCATGGGGCCGATGAGATCGTGCTGGGGAGCAGCGGCCGAGGGCGGTTCGGGACGCTCATCCACGGCAGCGTCGCCCAGAAGGTCAAGCACCGGGCGCACTGCCCCGTCGTGGTGATGGGCGACCGGATGGGCGACGAGAAGGCGCCGGCGCCGTCGGGGACCGGGACGGACTGAGCTTCCAAACGCGGGGCCTTCGTCTAGCGGCGAAGGCTCGGCGATCGCACCCGGCGGGCCGGCGGACGTAGGCTCGGGTGGTGCATGAACTGACCGTCGGGGTCTTCGCGACCTCGCGCAAACGCGATGAGCGGCGCCTGGCGATCCACCCCGACCACCTCGAGCGCATCGACGAGACGCTGCGCGGGCGCATGTTTCTGGAGGAGGGGTACGGGGAGCGCTTCGGGTTCTCCGACGATGACCTCGCGCCGTTGGTCGGCGGCCTGCTCGAGCGCGACCAGCTCGGCGAGCGCTGCGACGTGGTGCTGCTGCCCAAGCCGCTGGCGGCGGACCTCGAGTCGCTGCGCCCGGGACAGATCGTGTGGGGGTGGCCGCACCTCGTGCAGGACGAGCGGCTCACCCAGCTCGCCATCGACCGCGAGCTGACCCTGATCGCCTGGGAGGCGATGAACCACTGGACGCGCGAGGGCCACTTCAGCGTGCACGTCTTCCACAAGAACAATGAGCTCGCCGGCTACTGCTCCGTCCTGCACGCGCTGTCGCTGATCGGGTCGACCGGCGACTACGGCCGTCGGCTGCGGGCCGCGGTCATCAGCTTCGGCGCCACCGCCCGCGGGGCGGTGCGCGGGCTGCTCGCCCTCGGCGTCTCCGACGTCACCGTCTACACGCAGCGCGACAGCGCCGCGGTCGCCTCGCCCTTCGCCGCCGTGCACATGGAGCAGTTCGCGGGTGAGGGACGCGGCACCGTCGTCGACGACGCTCCCTTCGCCGATGTGCTCGCCGGCTTCGACATCGTCGTCAACTGCATCCTCCAGGACACCGATGCGCCGCTGACGTTCGTGTCGGAGAGCGAGGTCGATGCCTTCCGGCCCGGCTCGCTGATCGTCGATGTCTCCTGCGACGAGGGCATGGGCTTCGAGTGGGCGCGGCCGACGACGTTCGCCGACCCGATGTTCTCCGTCGGGCCGGGCGTGCACTACTACGCCGTCGACCACACCCCGTCCTACCTGTGGAACTCGGCGACATGGGAGAACTCCGAGGCCGTGCTCGAGTATCTGCCGGTCGTGATGGCCGGCCCGCAGAGCTGGGACGAGAGCGAGACCATCCGCCGCGCGATCGAGATCCGCGACGGGCGCGTGCTGAACGAGCGGATCCTGACGTTCCAGGGCCGCGGGGCCGAGTACCCGCACGCGCCGGCGCGCCTCTTATCCGACCGCGGGTGAGGCTGAAACGGCGCGTGGGTCCCATCGTGTCCGGCGGGCCGCCGGGCTCGCCATTCCGCGCCCCTCTGAATCCGCGAGCTGAAGGAGGACTTGGACCGCGGGCTGCTCCGGACGGAGATCAGCGAACTCGATGTGCTGTGCGCTCCCGGCGAGCCCGAACATCCGGTCGACGCCGGCGCGCCCGCGCAGGACCACGACCCGTCGGCCGAGCCGCCGGGAGCGAATGCTGGTGGCGGTGATCACGCGCAGCGCCGAGGAGAGGGGCTCGGCGCCGGCTCGCGTCGCGTCGCGCGTCGGGATCCCGCTCAAGACGCATCCGGAGCGTGCGCGGCGCCGGTCGGTTCTGAGCACCAGAGTGCGCGGTTGTGCAGGCGGGACGGCGCAAAGCCTCCACCTTGTCGCGCCCTTTGACGCAGAGAGTTTCAGCTGAACCACGGCATACCGCCCCGGAACGACGAAAGCCCCGGATCCACCGGGGCTTTCGCAAGAGAGCGGCTGAAGAGACTCGAACTCTCGACCTTCTGCATGGCAAGCAGACGCTCTAGCCAACTGAGCTACAGCCGCACGAGACGGCAAGGATAGCGTCCGCGAGGGATGGCCGCCGGTCGGGCCCGCCGGTGCAGGCGCCCTCGCAAACGGGCGCGTGGGCACGCCGGCGACCGGCGCGCCGATGCCGCCCGCGATCTACAGTGCGCCGTGTGCGCTGGCCGACGATCCTGACCGTGTTCGTGGCGACCTGGGTGCTCATCCCGGCCGCCCACGCGTTCGATCCCGACTACGAGCGGGCGAACTACAACAAGATCAACGAGCGGGCGACGACCGACTACACCCCGGAGTTCAACGCCCTGCTGGCTCGAGCAGGGGCTGAAGAACCAGGCCGCCGCCGCGCAGATCACCGCCTCCGACGGGCCCGGGCCGCAAGTACGGGCGCGACTTCAGCGGCAACCTGTGCGCGAACCCGATGAACGGCTGCGCCGGCGACGTCCGGCTCTACGACTGGAACGGGATCGTCGAACCCGTGCTGTTCACGGCGCGCAACGGGTCGACGCTCTCCGGGCACCTCTGGATGACCGCCGGGGGACCGGCGAAGCGGCCGGGCGTCGTCATCACCAACGGGTCCGTCCAGGCACCGGAGACGCTGTACTGGTTCGCGGCGCAGACGCTCGCCAAGGCCGGCTACGTCGTGATGACCTGGGATCCGCAGGGGCAGGGAATGTCCGACACCTACGGCGACGGTCCCGACCGCAACGACGGCGTGCCCTCGCAGTCGGGCCGGCCGTTCTATGACGGGACCGAGGACGCGCTGGACTTCTTCTTCTCGTCCCCGGCCGCGCCGTACGTGCCGCGGCCGAGTTGCACGACGGGGACGTCGCACGCCGACAAGCAGGCCGCCCGGCTCGAGGACGGCCGCTCATCGGGCTTCAACCCGCTGCACGATCGCCTCGACCCAACGCACGTCGGCATCGTCGGCCACTCGCTCGGTGCCGCGGCGGTCTCCTACGTCGGCCAGCTCGACCCGCGCGTGAAGGCGATCGTCGCCTACGACAACCTCCGCGATCCCAGCGACGACGCGGCGGTCGCGCAGGTGTGCGCCTCCGGCTCGTCGCCGCGGCCGAAGACCGTGCCCCTGCGCGTACCCGCGCTCGGCATGGCCGCCGACTACGGCCTCACGCCGATGCCCTTCACGAGCGATCCGGACCCCATGGCGAAGGGGACGGCCTCCGAGGCGATGAGCAAGGCCGGGCTGGACAGCGGCGAGCTCGTCATCCGCGGGGGAACGCACTACGAGTTCTCCTACATCCCGAACCCCGCGTTCGGCGGCACCCGGCGCGGGATGGATCTGACCGCCTGGTACACGCTGGCGTGGATGGACAAGGAGCTGCGCTCGGACCCGACCGCCGACGCCCGGCTGCTGACCACCCGCTGGAACGACGACGCGCTCGAGAAGGCCGTCGACGGGCAGTCACCGCCCGACGGCAATCTCTTCTCGACCTACTTCAAGAGCCGGCTCGACATCGCCCGCACCGGTGGCGGCCGCTTCACCTGCGAAGACCTGCGCGAGGGCTGCGCCGGGCAGGCGGCGGACGGCTTGCCGCCCGACTACTCCTTCCTCGCGGCGGCACACACTCCCGAGCAGAGCCCGCCTGACACGACGGCGCCGGCAGGGTCAGACGGTGCGCCGCCGGCCGCGAGCGGCCCCGACGCCGTCGACGAGATCGAGGACCAGGGCGGCTGCGCCCCCTCCTCGCGCATCCAGCGCATCCGCCGCAAGGGCAGGCGCGTGCGAGTCCGCGGCATCGCCGATCCGTCCGCGGCGTGCGGGAAGCGGGTGACTCGGGTCACGGTCTACTTCAAGCGCGGCGGCCGCACCCGGCGCGTCCACGCCAAGGGCACGTCGCGCTGGACGATGAAGACGACGCTGCACCGCGGGCGCTACGCCGTGTGGTCGCAGGCAAAGGCGGGCCCCGCGGTCGAGCCGCGCTCGGGCGCCACGCGCATTCGCGTCAGATGAACTGAAAGCCCTCGGGCGCCGTGACGTGCACGGCGCGGCCGAGGGGATCGTCCCCGCCGACGAGCTCACCCAGCACGTCGCCGTCATGGGACTTGACCGCGGTCCGGCGGCCGTCGTCGAGCCGGGCGACGACGATGCCCATCCCTGGCCTGCCGTCGCGCTCGTAGAGCGCGGTGTAGGACTCGACCGTCGCGTCGCCCTGATAGCCGGCGGCGAAGGTCACGCGGGGCAGAGCGTCGACGGCCGCCTGCACGTCGTGGGCGCGGTAGGGGCGCTCGGGCGGCCGGCACGAGTACGCGCCAAGGGCGTGCTTGGTCGCGTACCAGCCGAGCGCGGTCGCCAGCCCAACGGTCTCGGGCTCCTCGCGCAGCCGGTCGGCGAGCGCCGCGATGCCGTGCGTGGCGTAGTTGTTGCCCGGGCCTCCGGCGAAGGTCAGCCCGCCGGTGACGGTCAGCGGGCGGTCGAGATCGAGGCCCAGCTCGCGCGCGCCGATCTGCACCGCGGCCGGGAAGCACGAGTAGAGGTCGACGTGATCGACGCCATCGATGCCCGCCAGGACTGCCTCGCCGGCGAGCCGGATCGCGGGGGAGCGGTGCAGTTCCTCGCGCTCGGTCACGAACCAGTGGTCGTGTGCCTGGGCTCCCGCCAAGGGGAAGACCCAGCGGTCGCGCGGTACACCGGCGGCCTCGGCCGCCGCGGCGGAGCAGAGCAGCAGCGCGGCGCCCTGGTCGACGCCGATGTGGGAGTTGTGCAGCTTGAGATAGGGGTCGGAGACGCGGCGGTTGCCGTCGCCGTGGGTCGCGAGCTCCTCGGCGGTGCGCTCGTTGCGCGACCACGCGTGCGGGTTGCCGGCGGCCACCCGTGAGAACCCGGCCCACAGCTCGCTGATCGCGCGCAGATGCTCGGCGCGGGAGCGCCCGGCCGCACCGCGCAGCGCGTGTTCGAGGATGGGGTAGAAGAAGATCGGGGCGATCAGGCCGGCGGCGTTCTCCTCGTCGCTCGAGCCCGGCCGGTCGTCACCCAGCGTGCGCGCCGGGGTCCGGTCGTCGGACTGCGGCCACGGTGCCGCCTCGCCCTGCTTCATGAGCCGGGTGACCGTTGCCATCGCCTCCGCCCCCGCGACCAGGGCGACGTCGAGACCCTCCGTCGCGATCCGGGTGCACAGGTCGTTGACCAGCAGCTGCGGCCCGTTGCCGCCGAGGCCGCTGCGCACCGTCTCCTCGGGGGTCGCCCCGAACCGTTGTGCCAGGGCGGCGCCGGGGTCGCCCAGCGGCTGGGAGATCGCGTCCACCACCGCGACGCTCTGCACGCGGGTGAGCAGGCCCGGGGCGCCGGCGTCGGCGGCCGCTGCGCGGGCGGCCTCCTCCATCAGGGCGAGCGGCTCGAGGGGCTCGCCCTCGCGCACCGAGAGCTGGCCCGTGCCGATGAGCACGGGTGTCCTTGGGTCGATCACGGCGCGGAACCCTACGGCGTGCGGTACGCGTGTGTCGGGGGGCCGCTGAAGCGCCCCCAACGAACCCGGTACACCCGTCCGGACCGGTGCCGCGCGGAGCGCCGGAAGACGCCGTTCGGGCTCGTCTTGACGCGCCCGATCTTCTTCCAGCCCTTCCCGCGCTTGTCGCGCGACTCGAGGATCACCTTCGTCGCCCCGGCCGCCGGGCGGACGAGGCCCCACAGGGCGACCTTGCGCTTGCCCTTCTGGTCGGCGACGAGCGGCAACCGGAACCCGTCGTAGGCAAGCTTCTTGCGACCGTTGGCGTAGCGCAGGCCGGACTCGAAGCCGCCGAAGCGGTCACTGCCGGAGCGCGGCAGGTCGTCGCGCATCAGATACTGCGAGAAGGCCTTCACCCGGCGGTTGTCGAACGCGATCTTCTCCGAGAGCGCGCGGAACTCGTTCTGCTTGGCCTCGCTGACCCCGTAGATCGGGTCGGGCTTGGACTGAATGCCGAACTCCGTGAGGTAGATGGGGACCTTGCGGTGCTTGGAGTAGCGGTCGAGCGCCTTGACGAGCCGGCTCAGCACGCCGATCGTGACGTCGACCTTCTTCGGCCGGTAGAAGGGGCCCGCACTCGTCGTGTAGGGGTGGTGCGCCCATCCGTCGACGCGGATGCGGCCGCCCTTGAAGAACTGCTTCAGGAAGGTGATGGGGGCGACGATGTTGTCGTTGCCGCGCGGAGAGGTCTCCCCGGCAAGCACCGTGTCACCCGCGTTCCCGGACGCTTTGAGCCCCTTCAGCGCCGCCAGGTAGAGCGAGCGGTAGACCTTGGGGGACGCGGGCTTGCCCTTGACGTACTGGGGGAGGAGGAACTGCGGCTGGTTCGGCTCGTTCCAGATGGTCCAGGTGCCGACCAGATCCCGGTAGCGCGTGCCGGCCGCCTGCACGAAGCGCCCGAACGCCGCGGCGCTCGGCTTGTAGACGTGCCCCTTGCGCTTTCCGGTCGCCCAGCGCGGTACCGGGCCCGTGATGGTCGGGATGACCTCTACGCCGCGGTCGCGCGCCTGTTGGATGATCGTGTCGTAAACGTTCCAGTCGTAGCCGGGTGAGAGGTGGTTCGCCTCGTCGAGGCTGCCGGGCTTGCGCTTGGCGTCGCCGCTGCGGACCACGGCGGTCCAGCTCAGCAGGATGCGCATGCGGTGCACACCGAAGGCCGCGATCTCGTCGAGCGTCGCCGCGCGCTGTGCCGGGGTGCCCGAGATCATCTCGCGGGGCGCCTCGAAGATCGTGGACTGGCTGGGGCTCGCAGAGGCGGGCGCGGGCGCGGCGGCAAGCGCCAGCGCGGCCGCACCCGCCGCGAGCAGCGGGGTCGGTCGTCGCATGTAGGGGTAAGAACCTAGCCGCGGCCCGGAGTTGCGCTACGCCGGGGTCGTGGCAAGCCGCACGAGCCTCAGGTAGCGTCGCGCCCATGAAGCGTCACCTGCTCGCCGCTGCGGCCGCCTCGATGGTGCTGGCCGGTCCCGCCGCAGCCAAGACCGTGCACCACAAGCTCTTCCGCTCGCCCTCGGGGCAGATCACCTGCAACGCCGTCAAGTACGGCGGCAAGGGCATCCAGTGCTCGGCGGAATACCTGCCGGCGATCGGCGAGTTCGACCCGTACCTCGGACTCGAACCCCGAGGCAAGACCCGCTACGCCCAGCGCAGCGACTTCGCGGGCTTCCCGAACGCGAGGTCGCGCACGATGCGCTACGGCGACGTGTGGAAGCGCAAGGGCATCCGCTGCAAGATGGAGCAGTCGGGGCTGACCTGCCGCAATAGGTCCAAGCACGGCTTCCACCTCGCCAAAGGCGACATCCGGCGCTTCTGACCGACCGTCACCACCAGCGCGTGTGTCGTGGTGGTCATATGTCGACCGTCCCGCGACACGCGCTCGCGGTTGCTAGCGCCTGACGACGCGCAGCGTGCGGCTCGCGCGGACGACCTTGTGGCCGCTGGCGTCGTAGCCCGTGACCGTCCAGCGGCGGTGACCGGCGCGGACGGCGCGGAGCGGGGCGCGGTGCTTGCGCTTGCCCACCATCCGGGTGCGGCCGCTGAGCTTGACCCGCCACTTCTTGACGGCCCCGGCACCGACGGCCTTCCAGCGCAGGTTGACGCGGCGGCCGGCCCGGACGGCGCGCGGGGCGCGCAGGCGGACGCGGGCCCGGCGGGCGCCCTTGTGCGGCGGGGTGACGGCGATGTGGGCGATCGGAGCGCCCCAGTCGCCCTCGACGAGCGCGTGCATGGCGGCGCCGACGTCGAGCTGGCCGGCGCCGACCTTGCCGGCCACCGCGCGCGTCCGGCGGGCGCTGGAGATGAGGGCGGCGCGCAGCTCGGGCTGGGAGAGATCGGGGCGGGCGGCGGCAAGCAGGGCGAGGGAGCCGGAGACGAACGGCGCGGCGACCGACGTGCCGGTGCTGAGCTCGTAGGAGCCGCCCGGCGCCGTCGAGACGATCATGTCGCCCGGGGCAGCCAGGTCGACCGACCCTGAGCCGTAATTGGCGCGGCTGAGCATCCCGCCGCGCTCGGTGATGGCGGTGACGCTGAGGACGGCCGCATCGGGAAGGCCGGCCGGGTAGGTCGGCGCGTGGTCGATGTTGCGCCGGTCGTTGCCCGACGCGGCGACGACCGTCGCGCCGTTGGCCTCGGCGAAGGCGACCGCCTCGGCGAGCTCGGTGGAGGCCGTCTCGCTGGTCATCGAGACGTTGATGATGCGAGCCCCCTCGGAGACCGCGTACCGGATGCCCTCGGCCTGGGCCTGGTACTTGCATCCGGTCTCGAGGCTGCAGACCTTCACCGGCATGATCTGGGCGCGCGGGGCAAGGCCTGCGCCGCCGAGACCGTTGTCGGCCCGCGCGGCGATGATGCCGGCGACGAGCGTGCCGTGGTCCTGCTCGTCGGAGACGTTGGCACTGTGATCGAGGAGGTTTGCGCCGTGCACGTCGTCGACGATGCCGTTCGCGTCGTCATCGACCCCGTTGCCGGCGATTTCGTCCGGGTTCGTCCAGACGTTGCCGGCGAGATCGGGATGGCCGATGTCCACGCCCGAGTCGACGACGGCGACGATCACGCGATCACCGCTGGACTGCTGCCACGCCTCGGGCGCGAAAACGACGTCCAGGCCCCACTGATCCGCGCGGTAGCGATCGGGTGCGGCGGAGGCAGGAGCGGCGAGGCTCAGGGCGCAGAGGACGGCGGCGGGGACGAGGGTCCAGGGACGGGGACGCATACCCCGCGGGATCGGCCCGCCTAGCAGACATGCGGATCAGGCGCCCCGATCCTCAACGGATGTCGGATGGATCCGCTACCGAACGAGCAGCGGGGTACCGACCGGCAGCATCTTCGCCAGGCGGGAGACGTCCGCGTTGCGCATGCGGATGCAGCCGTGCGATGGGCGCCCGGGGATGAGCTGCGGCGAATTGGTGCCGTGGATGCCCACCGCGCCTCCACCCGGCCAGTCCTCCAGCACCGAGAAGGCGTTCGTGAACATGACCCGCGTCCCGTAGGCGGGGCCGAAGATGGCTCCCTCTTTGCGGTCGATGAAGTAGTGCCCTCGAGGGGTCGGGGTGCTCGCCTTGCCGACACCGACGGGCGCCTGGAAGACCTTCCGGCCGTCGCGATAGAACGACGCGCGCAGTGTCTTTCGGTTGACGACCAGCAACGTCCGCTTGACGATCGGATCGTTGAGCACCCCGGCGCGGACCCAGCCGACGCGGCCGTTGGGGCGACCGGGGATCCGGATCTGGATCCACGCCCGGCCGCGCTTGTCGACCTGGCCGCGCAGCACGCCGTAGAGCTCGGACGTCCTGGAGGCGCTCGTGAAGGTCAGCTTGGCGACCTTGCCCGCGCTGTCGCGGGGAAGCTTGCGGACCACCGAGCGCCGGTAGGCCGAGGTCACCCGCGTGATCGTCTTCTCGTTGGAGAGCTTGAGCTTGGTGCCCGGCTCCTTGAGGTACTTACGCGGCTTGGCGCCGGGAGAGAGGGTGCCGTCCGCCTCGAGGGGCGGCGCGCCGGCAGCCGAACGGGCGGGTGCCTCCGCGTTCGCAACTGCGCCGCCGGAGAGCCCGGCGGCGCAGAGGAGCGAGAGCACGAGCGTGCTTCGCGAACGGCCCATCTTCGGTTGGCTCAGCCGCCGGCGGGCGGCTTCGGTGGATCCTGCTTGCAGTCCTTGGATGCCCTCACCGTAACGGGTCCGATGACCTTGCTCCGAACCACCTTGTTCCGGGTGAAGGACCCGTTGCGCAATTTCACCTGGGCGGTGAACTTGGCTGCGCGCAGGCCCAGGCGGGCGATCGGGCCCCTAAGCACCCAGCGGTTGCCCTTGCCCGACTTCTTGAGCGTCTTGGAGGGGCGGCCGTCGCGGAGGAACTTGACGCGAACGATCTTCTTGGGATCGCGCACGCCGGTCACCGTGACTCCGAACAGGCTGCTGGAGCCGGTGCCCGTGCACGAGGCGCTGATGCGAGCCTTGGTCGGCCGGCAGTCACGCGCCACGACGAAGGACACTGCCTTCAGGCGCTTCGTCTGGACGAGCCGGTTGCGGTTGAAGGAGCCGTCGCCCTGGAGGGTGACCACCGGGACGATGCTGACCTTGCCCGTCTTGAGCTTGCTGGTCGATCCCTTCAGGAGGTAGGTGCTGATGCCGCCGTTGGCGGTGGTCAGCGTCCGGAGCGTCTTGGATCCCTGGCGGAACGCGACGCTGCGGACCTTGCTCGCCGGACCGGCGATGCGGACCTGGACCCGGTAGTTGCTGTCGGCGCAGCCGGCGCTCCCGTTCGGGGTCGCCCGCAGGAACGTCACGAGCACCGGATCGCAGTCGTTGGTCCCGGGCGTCGGGACGCACGGGGTCGGCGTCGGCGTCGGGGTCGGGGTCGGGGTCGGCGGCGGAGGTGTCGGCGTCGGCGTCGAGCACGGATCGTTCGGCGTCGGCGTGCACTCCGGCGTGGGCGTCGGCGTGGTGGTCGGCGTCGGCGTCGGCGTGGTCGTCGGCGTCGGCGTCGGCGTGGTCGTCTCCGGCGTGGGCGTCGGCGTGGTGGTCGGCGTGGGCGTCGGCGTGGTCGTCGGCGTCGGAGTCGGCGTCGGCGGCGTGCAGTTCGGCGGCGTGCCGCCCTCACCGGGCGGGCAGGTCGTGACGACCGTCGTCGTGGTGCTGCCGACGGCCTTCAGCGGACCGACCTTCTTCTTGTCGTCGCCGTAGTACCAGCCACCGGCCAGGGTCATCACGCGGGTCTGCAGACCGGCGGTGCCGGTGTCGCTGTCCACGGGTGCCTTGAGCACGTCGAACGTGAAGTTGATCGTGCACGCGGAGCCGGGGGCGCCGAGGGTCACGAACGAGTTGAAGGGCTGCGGCTTGAACTTGACCATGCCGCGGGCCGCATCCATCACGGTGACGTCGAAGGTCGTGCCCGCGCAAGCCGTGCCGGTGGCACCCGTTGCGGTCGTGCTCACCTTGAAGACATCAGGATCCGGCGTCTGGCAGAGCGGGGACGAGACGGTCGGAGCGCCGGGCTGCGCGCAGGAGGGGGTCAGCGCGATGCCGACGGCCCACGGGAGGCCGATGACGTCGCAGCCGCTGTCTGAGGGCGCGGGCTGGGTGCAGATGCCGATGGACTTGCCGGGCGCGACCGGGTAGGGCGACGGATCGCCGGTGGCGGTGATCGTCAGGCTGCCGGCAACGGCGGTCTGTCCGAGACTGACAGAGCTCGGAAAGCTCGGAGCGACGCTGATGCTCGGCGCCGCCTGGGCAGCCGGAACGATGGCGAGTGCGCCAAGCGAAACCATGAGTGAAAGAACTCGACGCGAACGTCGGATGCTGCTGAATCGGGCCATCCGTATCCCTGCTCCTTTGTAAAAACCCCCTGTACAGCGCGAAATCGTACCCCATTGCCTCGAACAAATGTCGAGATCGACGACAATGGGGTCAAGGCTGTATGCAGAGAGACCGATGACAAGTTGTTGATCCGCGCCAGTAAATGGACCGTTGTCCTGGCGGTTGCGTGCGTTCTCGGCCCGTCGGCCGCGGTGGCCGAGCCGCTCCTCCCCGACCTCGTCGCCGACGCGCCGGTGGGTGGCAACGCGCCGATTGTCTACGACGATCCGCAAGGAGCGCGCCTGCTGTTGCGGATGGACGGTTTCGTCCACAACCGCGGTCCCGGGCCGGTGGAGATGCGCGGATCGGATCCCGCCGACGGCGTCATGGAGACGGTCCGCCAGCGCGTCTACGACGGCACGGGCGGCTTCACCGACATCGTGCCCGCCAACCCGCCGATCGTCATCTACGAGACCGACGACACGCACGACCACTGGCATCTGCGCAACGCCATGGGCTATTCGCTGTGGTCGGAGAACCGTTCGGTCGAGGTGGCTCCGAGCCAGAAGGCCGGGTTCTGTCTCGTCGACTCCGAGCGCGTCGATCCCGACGGCCCGGCGGATCCGGCCTACACGGAATCCAGTGAACGCTTCTGCGAACAGGCCGCTCCCGGTGCCCCGAGCGTGTTCATGGGGGTGTCGCCAGGGTGGCGCGACATCTACAGCTATGTCCTGGCGTTCCAGTGGATCGACATCTCAGACGTCGCTCCGGGGCGGTACTGGTTGCGAGCCGACGCCGACCCGGACAATGTCGTGACGGAGGCCGACGAGAACAACGTCGGCGCCTACGCCGCGGAGGCGTCGATCGTCAACGGCTATCGGGCCGACCCTGTGGCAGCGGGAACCGTGCCCGCCCTCGGCCCGACCGAGATCGGGCTCGCGGCCACCACCTTCCACGACCAGTTCACGCTCGAGTCCCAGCTCGGCGCACGCGAGTTCTCGATCGTCACTCCTCCGACGGGGGGCACGCTGGACCAGCCCGCGGGCACCTGGTTCTCCGCCTCGAGCGTCCAATACACGCCCAGGGCCGGCTTTCACGGGCCCGACGCCTTCACCTTCGCCGCGCGCGATGCATCGACGCCGTTCCCGCGCAATCCGCCGAGCGCGGCCGTCACCCTCACGGTCGACGGCGCCTCCATAGACCCTGAGCCCGACGTCCTCGGCATCTCGAACGCCCCGAGATCCGTGCTCACCTCGAGCGAGACGCAGCTCACCGCGACCGGGCCCGGTGCCGAGGAAGGCGTCACCTGGACCGCGACCGCGGGCACCATCACCCCCGAAGGTCTCTATCGCGCGCCGGGCTACGTCCCGGGGACAGGCAACACCCGCATCCGGGCCCGCAGCGCGACCGGCGCCGTCGGCGAGGTGACGGTCGCGATCAGGCGCGCGCCCAGACCACGGCCGGCGCCCACCATCAAACCGCCGCCCGTACCGCGTCGAGGCCTGTCGAAGATCAAGCTGCGCTTCCACGACCGCACGCTGATCGCCGTGGCGTCGTCGGCCCAGCGCGGCCGCGTGCGCATCAGTGCGTTCACCCGCGGGCGCCGATTCGGCGGCTGCTCCGTGAAGGTCCGTCGCGGCGGCGCGGTCTCCTGCAACCTGCGCACCCCGCGCCCGCGGCGCATCGAGGTCCGCGCCAAGCTCAAGCGCCACGGCAAGACGATCGCCAAGCGGCGCGCGATCCTCCGCTGAGCGCCCAAGGGTCACCCGTCGCGTCGTCGACCCGGTCGCTCCGGGGTCTCGTGCGTTACTTCCTCCGGCTGGGCGGTTCGGGCTTCGGCGGGCCGATCGCGCTCGTCGGCTACATGCACCGGGACCTCGTCGAGGATCGCCGCTGGTACTCCGAGGCCGAGTTCCAGCAGGGGCTGGCGGTCGCCCAGATGATGCCGGGGCCGCTCGCCGCGCAGCTCGCGATGTGGCTTGGCTACCTCCAGGCCGGCTGGCGCGGAGCGGTCGCGGTGTCCGTCCCGTTCGTCCTGCCGCCCTTCGTCATCGTGACGGTGATTGCCGTCCTGTACGCGAAGTACCAGGGGCTCGAGTGGGTGCACGACGTGTTCCTCGGCGTGGGGCCGGCGGTGCTCGCGATCATCGCCATCGCCGCCTACCGGCTGGCACGTTCGACCAACAAGACGGACCCGGTGCTGTGGATCATCGCCGGATGTCTGTGTGGGGTGACGGCCTTGGTCGGCGCGGAGATCGCTTGGTTGTTCGTGGCCGCGGGGCTCTTCGGCGCCGTGTATTACGGAGGCGGGGTCCCGAAGCGCAGGTCAGCGGGCCTGGCGAGCGTGTCTCCATTGGCACTGATCGCCGCAGTCAAGGGCCTCGCGTGGACAGGATCGGGCGTTTCGGGAGGCTCGCTCGCCTGGTTCTTCTTCAAGGCCGGGGCCTTCACGTTCGGCTCGGGGCTGGCGATCGTCCCGTTTCTGCAGACAGGCCTGGTCGACGATCAGGGCTGGCTGACCCAGCAGCAGTTCGTCGACGCCGTCGCCATGGGCCTCATCAGCCCGGGCCCGGTCGTCATCATGGCCACCTTTGCCGGCTACCTCGCGTTCGGCCTCGCGGGCGCGGTCATCGCCACGACCTGTGTCTTCCTCCCGGCGCTCCTGCTCGTGATCGTTCCCGGCCCGCTCATCCGGCGCCATGAGCAGCACCCGCGCCTGCAGGGCTTCATCAAGGGCGCAACTGCGGCCGCCGCCGGTGCCATCGCGGGCGCGGCCATCGTCATCGGGTCCGGCATCGTCGACCGGCCCGCCGCAGTCCTCATCGGCGTGGTGGCGCTCGTGGTCCTGCTCCAGTCGCGGGTGCGCGTCACCGAGCCGGTGCTCGTCGCCGCGGCGGCGATCGTCGGGCTCATCGCTTACGGCTGAGCGGGAACGTCTTGACACGTGCCCACACGGGTTCGCGCCTCGACCGCCTCCGCGAGGGCGACCTCACCACCGCGGTCCTCACCGATCCCGAGGGCCGGCCTTGCAACGGTCGAGCGCCGGAGTCATGCTCGCGTCAGAATTCGAGACCGCAGAGCTTCAGAGGAGGGGGATGATGGAGACCGACTACCTGGTCGTCGGCGCCGGTGCGAGTGGCCTGGCTTTTGCCGATTCGCTCGTCGCCGCAGCGGACGCCCGGGTGACGCTGGTCGACCGCCGTCGCGGCGTCGGCGGCCACTGGCGCGACGCCTATCCCTTCGTGCGGCTGCACATCCCCTCGGCGTACTACGGCGTCAACTCCCTCGCGCTCGGTCAGGACCGCATCGACGTCGAGGGCGAGAACGCGGGGCACTACGAGCGGGCGACGGGCTCCGAGGTCCGCGCGTACTTCGAGGAGGTCGCCGCGCGTCTCGAGGCCACCGGAAGGGTGCGCATCCTCGCCGGTCACGAGCACGTAGGCAGCGAGCCCGAGGGCGAGGTCATCCGCGATCTGGACGCGGACAAGCTGCAGCATGTCGCCGTCCGTCGCAGAGTGGTGGATGCGCGCTACCTGGAGGCATCGATACCCGCCACGCACAAACCGGGGTTCGAGACCGGCGAGGGGGCACAGGTCATCCCCGTCAACGAGCTGCCCGCGGTTGCACGGACGGGCGCGTCGTACACCGTGCTCGGGGCGGGCAAGACGGCGGTGGACGCATGTATGTGGCTTCTGGACAACGACGTCGAGCCCGATCGCATCCGCTGGGTCCGTCCCCGCGATGCGTGGTTTCACCACCGCGCCGACTTTCAACCCCTGACGCAGGTCGGATCGATCATGGCGGGCATCGCCGCGGACGCAGAGGCGGGTGCGCAGGCCGCGGACCTCGATGACCTGATGACGCGCCTCGAAGACGCGGGCCGGCTGACCCGGCTGGACCCGTCGACGCCGGCCACCATGTATCGCGCCACGATGCTGAGCGCCCACGAGCTCAGGTCGCTGCGACAGATCGAGGACGTCGTCCGTCTCGGGCGCGTCCGGCGCATCGAGGCCGATCGTGTCGTGCTGGAACGGGGATCAGTCGCGACGGATCCGCACATCATCCACGTGGACTGCACGGCGCGCGGGCTCCGTGACGCGCCGACCCAGGCGATCTTCCAGCCCGGACGCATCGTCCTTCAACAGGTCCGGCAGAACTCGCCGACGTTCAACGCGGCGCTCATCGGCGTCATCGAGTCCCTCGGCGTCGACGACGACGAGAGAAACCGGCTGTGCCCGCCGAACCCGTTTCCGGCGACCATCAGCGACTGGCCGGGCATGTCGGCTCGGACCTGGTCGGCGGAGCAGGGCTGGACGGGTTCGCCGGAGGTCTCGAGCTGGGTGGCCAAGAGCCGTCTCAACCTGCTTGCCGCGCTACCCGAGCACTTCAGCGAGCCGGCGGTGCAGGACGCAGTCCGCCGCTACGCGACGCACGTCGGTGCGGCGGTGAAGCGCCTCTTCGCACTCGATCGCGCGAGCCGCCCCGAACCTGTGAGCCACGGCACGCGCTAGTCCGCTTGGCCGTCACCCGCGGGCCGGTTCGGCCCGTCGTTCGCGGGTATACGTTCAGTGAGGCTTCGCAGCGGCGACCGTCCCGGTCGTCGCCCGCAAGCTCAGAACAGGAGCCGCATATGGACGGTCAAGGATCGAGCCGCGACGCGATCGAGGCGAGCGCGAGACTGGACCAGTTGCGGCTCGCCACCGGCTTCGCGATGTCTGAGCGCGAGGACATCGTCGAGCAGTTCGCCCCGCTCGGCGCACGATTGCGATCGTTCGACCAGGACGCGGTCGACATGGAGCTGAGCGTCAAGGAGCGCGACGGGGCTGACCAGCACGTGACGCTGGAGATCTGGATCGCGGGTCGCGAGCGGCTCGTGTCCACGTCCTCGCGCGCCGAACTCCGCGCCGCCCTGCAGGAGGTCCGTGACGACAGCGTCCGGCAGCTCAATGACGAGATCACGCGTCGCGAGGGGGCCCGCCATGCGTAGCCCGGGCAACGGCGACCCGTCCGTCACGCCGTCCGGACACCGGGCGCTGCGGCCAGAACTGCTCGAGTCGATCGCGCGCGTCCAGGCGCCGTTCGGGTTTCTGTCGGTGTACGTCGGCACCGACGCCGCCGACCCCGATCGCGCTCGCATCGAGCTCAAGAACCAGTGCGCCCGCATCGAGGAGGCGCACGCCGGCTCGGAGTCGGCGCCCCAGCTTCACGATGCGATGGAACGCCTGCGCAACGGCGTGCAGAACGCCCTTGGCGCCGGCTTTGCGATCGGCGGGTTCATCCCCGTCGGCGGCGCGGAGAGCGACAGCATCTGGGTCGATCTCCCGGGCGGCGGGCAGACGCTCGTCGCGCACGACGCCGCGCCATACACGTTGCCGTTGCTGGCGATGATCGAGCGGTTCGCCGCGAGCGGGGTGGTGACGGTCGCCCACGATCAGCTCGCCGTGCACGAGTCGGCTCGGGGCGCGCTCGATGAGCTCGCTCGACAGTCCGTCGATGTCGACACCGCGACCTGGCGCGACACGAACGGTCCGTCGAACGCCGTCGCGTCCGGCCGCCCGGGCGGAGCCGGCGTCGGGGCGATGTCGTCCGGCTCTTCCGGCGATGCGTATGAGGACAAGCTCGACCGCGCCGGCGTCGCCGAGCTCGCCGGCGTCGCGGCACCGCTGCTCGATCGGCTCGTCGCCGAACGCGGCTGGGAGCGCCTGATCTGGTTCGGCGACGCGGCCATCATCGGCTCCGTCCGGGCCTCCCTGCACCGCGACGATCTCGTCCACATCGACGCCGGTGGCGCCCAGGTGCTCTCCGAGTCCCGTGACGAACTCGCCGCCCGCGTCGATCTGGCCCGTCGCGAGAGATGGACGCACGACAGCGAGGCGCTCATCCGGACGTTGCGCGAGCGGCGCCCAGCGGACCGCGTCGAGAGCGTTCAGGAAGCGAGCACGCTCGCGCGTGAGGGGCGCGTCGCCGACCTCGCGGTCATGGTGCCCGACGCCACGAGCCAGGAGCCGGGCGACCACGACATCAACGCGCTGCTCGGCGATGTGCTGCGGCACGGGGGCCACGTGCGGGCCCTCGACGCACCTGGCGACGACGCCATGAGCATCGTCGCCAGCCTGCGGTGGTAGCCGCCGGAGGTGAGCGGAGCGGCGCGCCTGGCGCGCCGCCCCTGCTCGGCGCTAGATCTTGCTGTTGATGTGGCTGATGATCGACCGCTGCGCATCCACCTGCGCAGGCGTCGCGGCCGGGTTGTTGGACACCGCCTCGGCGGTCTGCATCGCGTCGCGGAACAGTACGGCGGTCCCCTTGCCGCCCGGGTCGACGAGCTCGGTGTATCCGACGGCGCCGTTGGCGAAGTTCAGCCAGGCCGTGAGCAGGTCACGATCGAGCTGGTCGCGCTTGGTCACCGAGTTGCCCGAGGAGAACAGCACCTTCTGGGCTGCGTCGAACGTCGACACGTTGCGCCGCTCGTGGAACACGGTGCTCATGAACGCCGAGATCTGCAGGTAGCAGTCCAACGTCGAGTTGTCGAAGTCGATCTTGCCGTTCTGGCGGTACTGATGTGCCCAGTACCCGCTCTGGCGGCCACCGTCCTCGTTACCGACGATGAGGACCTTCACAAGGTCGGTCGGGCTCGCGCCGCCGTCGTCATCGACGGCCTTGAAGCCGACGTCGTAGACACACGCGGTGAACGTGTGACTGCGGGTGTCGGTCACGTCGCGCGGCTGGATCGACGGGCTCGGGAACGGGTCCGTCAGCGGCTGGTTGACGAGGTACGCCGTTGCCGTGTTCGGCGAGCCGTCGCCCCAGTTCCACGTGAGCGTCAGGTCGTCGCTGCCCGGGTCGGTGGACCGCCCGCTCAGCGCGAGCGGGACTCCCGCCGTGGCCAGGATCGTCGTCACGCCGTTGATCGACGTGCCGCCTGACTTGTCGATGGCGGCCGTCGGTCCGGTGGTCGTCACCGTCACGGATGTGGTGCGACACGGAACGGTGGTCGCGCCGTCGTCGTCGGTCCCGCACACGGTGACGGTGAACGTGCCGTCGTCCCCGTAGGTGTGGTCCGCCGCGAACTCCAGCGTGGCATTCGGCCGCACGTTCTCCGAGGCGCCCGCGAGAGCGCTGGTCCCGGTGCCGTCACCCCAGTCGACGGTCGCGGTCAGGCCGTCCTCCCACCCGACGTCGGACACGGTGCCGGCGATCGACACGAGCGTGTTCTCGGCCTTGGGGCCGTCGTTGGTCAGCGCCGGGATCGTCGGCCGGACGTTGGTGACCGTCACGGTTGTCGTCGCAGTGCTCGAGTCCCCGTAGGTGTCGGTCACCCTGACCTTGACGGTCAGGACGCGGTTGTCGCCGACGTTGGTGAAGACCGGCGTCGCGCCAGTCGCGTCGTCGAAGGCACCGTCATTGTCCAGGTCCCACGCGTACGTGAGGGTGTCTCCGTCAGCGTCGGACGAGGCCGCCGCCGTCAGGGCGACATCCGTGCCCTCATCCGTCGTGTACGGACCTCCCGCATTGGCCACCGGAGCCTGGTTGGGCCCGAACGCCGCGTTCATCGTCGTCGCGCAGCTTGCGGACTGCAGGTACATGCGGATGTTCGTGCTCGTGGCGTCGTAGAGCTTCGAATTCGGGTTCGTGGTGTCGGCCCACAGCCGGTTGTTCGTCGACCCGGGGAACGGATCGCCGGCGTCGGCCGCCCCGTTGGCGTCGAGCTCGGCCAGGCCGTCGGCCTCGTCGATGTCGACGAGCCGATGGGTGCCGGCGGTGTGCCCGCCGTTCTGGTTGCCGGCCTGCGACTCGTCGATGTGCCACACGAGCAGGCCGCAGCCGGACAGGCCCTGGTCGAACTTCGCCTGCTGGCGGTTCTCCACCAGGAAGTACTCACCTGAGCCGCCCGTCCAGTTCGAGTTCACGAGCGAGCCGTCGTTGAAGCCGCCCGGATTGTCGCGGAACTGATGGACCTCGCCGCCGGTCGTCGTCGCGGTGATGCCCTCGACGAACCGGTCGCCCGGCTGGTGGACCGTCGGCGTGACCCAGCCCTGGACCGCCTTGCTCCATGGGTCGTAGTGGGGCGGCGTGTCGGCGTTGTTCGTGGTGCTCACGTACTGGCTGGCCATCGTGGTCCACTTGTGCACGCCGCCGTTGCCGACGTCGGTGTCGTAGAGGTCGGGCAGGCCGAGCGAGTGCCCGAGCTCGTGGGCGAACAGGCCGATCGTCTGCATCTGATTGCAGTTCGACGTGGCGGTGAGCGCATACGTCGTCTCGGAGTTGATGATGAACGGCGTGATGGTCTTCCCGTCAGCCGTCAGCGCACCGCCTGAGTTGACCTTCCCAGAGTGCGGCCAAAGGTTGTCGCCGCCACCGCCGCTGGCCCCGTTGTCGCCTGAGCAGCCGTCGTGCGGGCCTCCACCTGCGTAGATGATGCCGAGCGCGTCGACGGTGCCGTCGTTGTCGTTGTCGAAGTCGGCGAAGTCGACGTACGCGTCGGCTGCGGTGACCGCCTCGCGCACGACGTCGTCGTCGCGATTGTCGTCGGCGCTACCGGCGTTGTCGTCGTTGTAATAGGCACGGGTGTTCGCGAGCCCGATGCAGTCCGTGCCCGCCTGGTTGCCGACCACCGAACCGACGACCTCCAGATCGCCGTAGGAGATCTCGTCGAAGTAGTCGTCCAGGTCGCCCGGTCCGCTGGCCTGACCACCGAACATGTTGCCCTGCATCTGCGCGGGCGTGAAGGTGCAACCCGTGTCGGTGAACTCCACGACCAGGAACAGGATGTCGGTGTCGGCTCCGGCCCATCCTGCTGCCGCGCTGAGGGACGGCGCCCCGAGCGCCGGTGCACCCTGGTCGGCGCGCTCCTCGTTGAAGGCAGCCGCCGTCGGACGCAGGTCCTCGGCCTTCGCGGGGCCACCCTGCGGACGGGCGGTGACGTCGGACGGCCGCAGCGTGCCGTCCGGCTTGCGCTCGGCGTACTTCCACTCGTTGTCCTGGCGGTCGAACTCGACGGTGTACCCGGCGGTCGTCTCGTAGCCGTGGATGAACTCGTCCCCCCAGATATGGGCCCGCAGGTCCGGTCCGTCGGGTTGTTCCAACGTCTTGACGACGTTGGGATCCGCCGGAGCGGCGTGCGCGGCCGTGGCTCCGAGCAGCAGTAGCGACCCGATCGTGGCGGTCGCCCGAGCGATGTACCCCATTGCAACTCCTCCCCCAGAAGTCGAGTTGGTGGGGAATGCTGCCGCGGGCCGGAAAGCGGTGTGTGAGGTGTCGCTCACACACGCTGCCTGAGGCGCGGACGGGCGCCCGGCGCGGGCCGCAGCGGATCAGCCGGATCGTCATCGGCAGATCCGGATCCGCCCCCTCTCCCTTCTCAATTTATACCGAAATCGGGCTTCTCATGAGGCCCTCGTGCTTTGTGCATCATCGTCCGTCGGTGGTCATGACCGAGGGGAGTGGATGAGATGACGGAGCACGCTGTGGTGGTCGTCGGAGGCGGTCCGACGGGGATGATGCTGGCGGCGGAACTGGCGCTGGCGAAGGTGGATGTCGCAGTGGTCGAGCGGCGCCGCGATCACACGCTGGCCGGCTCGCGGGCCGGCGGGTTGCACGCGCGCACGATCGAGGTCTTCGATCAGCGTGGGATCGCCGACCGGTTCCTCGCCGAAGGGCAGGTCGCCCAGGCGGCCACCTTCGGTTCAACCGTGCTGGACCTGGGTGACTTTCCCACGCGCCATCCGTACGCGCTGGGAATCTTCCAGAACCGGATCGAGCAGATCATGGGCGAATGGCTCGCCGAGCTGCCGGTGCACACCTACCACGAGCGTGAGGTGACGGGCTTCGCGCAGGACGGCGCCGGGGTCGACGTCCAGGTGGCGAGCGGCGAGCCGTTGCGGGCGCGGTACCTCGTCGGCTGCGACGGTGGTCGCAGCCTGATCCGCAGGGTTGCCGGAATCGACTTCCCAGGATGGGAAGCGACGAGGAGCAACCTGATCGCCGAGGTCGAGGTGACCGAGGAGCCGCCACCGGGCCTTATCCATGACGACGCGGGAGTGCAGGCCATCAGTCCGATGGGGGACGGGAAGACGTACCGCGCAGTGCTCACCGAGCGCCACGTCGGGTCGGGCGGCGAGCCGACGCTGCGCGAGCTCAGCAAGGCACTCGTCGCCGTGTTCGGGACCGACTTCGGTGTCCACAGCCCGACGTGGATCTCACGTTTCACCGACGCCACCCGGCAGGCCGCGTCCTACCGCGACCGGCGGGTGCTGCTGGCCGGCGACGCGGCGCACATCCATTACCCGGCCGGCGGGCAGGGCCTCGGACTCGGGGTTCAGGACGCGGTGAACCTGGGCTGGAAGCTCGCCCGGGTCGTTACCGGGACCGCCCATGAGCATCTCCTGGACACCTACCACGCCGAGCGGCACCCCGTCGCTGCCCGGGCCCTCAGATACACGATGGCGATGACGGCGTTGCAACGCCGCGACGAGCGCATGCAGGCCCTGGTCGAGGAGGTGTCGGTGCTGGCGGGCATGGATGAGCCCCGCCGACGGCTGGCCGGGATCGCGTCAGGGCTCGACGTGCACTACGACCTGGGCGAGGGGCACCCGCTGCTCGGACGCCGCGTGCCCGACCTCGACCTGACCTCGGCGGACGGCCCGCTGCGGACGTTCGAGTTGCTGCACGAGGCGCAGCCGGTCCTGCTCGACCTGGGTCGGCCTGCGGTCCTCGAACTCGGTCCCTGGGCAGGCCGCGTCCAGCTCGTGAACGCGTGGTACGAGGGCGAATGGAGGCTGCCGGTGCTGGGCGCCGTCGACGCGCCCACCGGCGTGCTCGTGCGCCCGGACGGCTACGTCGCCTGGGTCGGGGAAGGGACGGACGACGGATTGACCGATGCCCTGGCCCGGTGGTTCGGGGAGCCCACGTCTGTGTGATGTGCTCGCAGCAGCGGCGCACTCAACGATCACGCGAGGTCTGCGTGGGAGAGTCGATCTGGTCGGCTGGCGCATTGCCGCCGGCGTGACGCCGTCGTCAGCGCCCATGACGGCGTAGTCGCGCTCCTGGACCACCCGACACGGGGGTACCTTGCAGACGTAACTGCCGCCGGGTGCCGCTGCACAGTAATAAGGCGCGGACCGGAGTCGAACCGGTGTACACGGCTTTGCAGGCCGCTGCGTAGCCACTCCGCCACCGCGCCGGGGTGAGCCGGGTCAATCTAGAGCCTGTCGCGGTCCGACCGCGATCATCGGTATTTTGGCGCGCCATGTCCCGCTTCAGAGCTCGGTTCGGTTTCGTCGTTGTCGTGTGCGCGCTCGCCTTGGGCGCGTGTGGGGGAGATGACGATGAGCAGCCGACGGCCGCGGCGCCGCCGGCGCAGGAGGAGGTCTCGCAGGCCGACCGCGAGAAGCAGGTGGTCACTGCCATCGGCGACTACTTCGCGGCGGCGCGCACGGCCGACACCAAGACGATCTGCGAGTTCGAGACCGAGGAGTTCCAGCAGTTCAAGTACAACGGCGTCGGTCAGGCGTGCCTGGACAACTCCGCCAACCAGACGGAGCAGTTCTACGCCAAGAAGATCAAGATCGTGACCCTCACCGTCGACGGCGATTACGCCAGCGCCAGCGTGTTGACCACCTCGACGGCACTGGCCGAGACGACGCTGGGGTTGCAGCTCGTCGACGGCGAATGGAAGATCTCGAAGCTCGCGTAGACCGGTGAGCGGGGAGCGGCATCTAGGGTCCCTCGGATGCGTGCCGCTCCTGCGATCGTCGTCGCCGTCCTGACCCTCGCGATCGCTCCCGCGGCGCGGGCCGACACCGGGAGCTACCGGTCGCTGCTGCCGGTCGGGCAGGGGACGAACGGGACCGCCGCCGACTTCACCGTCCAACAGGTCACGGGCGAGCCGCCGTCGGTGTTCGTCGACCAGGGCGACATGTTCGAAGCGCTGCTGCCCACCGGGCCGACGATGGACGACTCCGACCTGCCGACGTACTTCAAGCCCGCGCCGCTCGATCCGCCGCCGGGCAGCACCACGGAAACCCCGCGCCCGGGCGTGACGATCGCGCGCGACGAGTACGGCGTCCCCTACGTCACGGGCGACACGCGTGTGAACCTGAGCTGGGGCGCGGGCTACGCCCAGGCGCAGGACCGGCTGTTCTTCATGGACGTGCTGCGCCACACCGCCCGCGGCACGTTCACCGAGCTCGTCGGCCCGGGCGAGAACGAGGTCAACGCGCGGGCGGACGCCGAGCAGCTCGCGGTCGCCGACTACTCCGAGGCCGAGCTGCAGGGCATGTACGAACGGGCGGCGCGCAAGCCCGCAACGCGACAACTCGCCCAGGACGCCGCGAGCTATACCGATGGCGTCAACGCGCTGATCGCCGAGGTCCGCGACGACCCGACTCGCGAGCCCTCGGAGTACAAGCTGCTCGGCAAGCCGCTCGAGGACTGGAAGGTCACCGACACGATCTCGTTGCTCGGGCTGCTCAACGGCTACTACGGCCTCGGCGGCGGTGGCGACCTCAACGCCGCCGAGGTTCGCGCGGCGGCCCTGAAGCGCTTCGGGCGCCGCCAGGGCAAGCGGGTCTACGCGGACTTCCGCCGCAAGGAGGACCCCGAGGCGCCGACGGTCGTCACCAAGCGCTTCCCCTTCGACGACCCGGGCCGCCCGCGCAGGGCGGCGGTCGCCATTCCCGACGCCGGCAGCGTGACCGACGAGGAGTCCCTGCAGGGCGAGGGATCGTCGGACGGCGGCCGCGACGCCGCCATCCTCACCCAGGGATTGCGCCTGCGCCGGCACGCGTCCAACGCGATGGTGATCGACGCCCGCCACGCCGAGGGCGGTCACCCGCTGCTCGTCGCCGGCCCGCAGGTCGGCTTCTACGCGCCCGCGATCCTGCAGGAGATGGTCCTGCGCGGTCCGGGCATCGCCGTCCGCGGCGCGACCATCCCGGGCGCGGGCTTCCCGATCGCAGGTCGCGGGGCCGACTTCGCCTGGAGCGTCACCACCGCCCAGGGCGACAACACGGACGTCTTCGCCGAGAAGCTGTGCGAGCCCGACGGCTCGCGGCCGACGAAGGCCTCCGAGCACTACGTCCGCCGCGGCCGCTGCATCCCGCTGAGCGTCCAGGAGCGCTCGCTGGACTGGACGCCCGGCCCGGCCGACGCAGCCCCCGGCGGCCGCACGACTCCCTACCACGCCACGATCCGGATCGCTCGCTCGGTCCATGGCCCGATCATCGCCCGCGGCACGGTGGGCGGCGCGCCCGTCGCCTTCTCGCGGGCGCGGGCGTCGTACGGGCACGAGATCGACGCTGCCGTGGGCCTCGAGCGGGTCGCCACCCGGTCGATCGACGGCCCGCGCGACTTTCAGCGTGCGATCGCCAAGGTCAGCGGCTCCTACAACTGGTTCTACGCCGACTCGGAGCACATCGCCTACGTGCAGTCGGGCATCTATCCCAAGCGCGCGAGGGGGACCGACACCGACCTGCCGACGTGGGGGACGGGGAGGTGGGACTGGCGCGGCCGGCTCGGCTTCCGCCGGCTGCCGCAGGCGATCGATCCCAAACGCGGCTACCTCGTCTCCTGGAATCAGAAGCAGGCGCCCGGCTGGCGCTCGTCTGACGCCGACTGGCAGTACGGCTCCGTCGCGCGCTCGCAGCGCCTCGAGCGGCGGGTGCGGCGGGCGATGAAGGCGGGCAAGGTCGGCCTCGGCGATCTCGCGGCGATCATGGGGGACGCCGGCACCGTCGACCTCCGCGGGCAGGAGGTGCTGCCCTGGCTGCTGCGGGTGATCGGCCCGAAGCCGCCCGCCGACATCGCTCCAGCGGTGCGCGTCCTGCGCGCGTGGACGAAGAGCGGCGCGCACCGGCGCGACGCCGACGCGAGCGGCTCCTACGACGACAGCGCCGCGGTCGCGCTCATGGACGCCTGGTGGACGCCGCTCGTCGACGCCGTCTACCGGCCCGTGCTCGGCCGGCGGCTCTTCGACGCCATCGCCCATGTCAACCAGGTCGACTACCTGCCCGTCGACGGACCCGACACCTTCTACTACGGCTGGTACGGCTACGTCCAGAAGGACCTGCGCTCGCTGCTCGGCAGGCGCGTGCGGGGCGCCTACAGCCGCGGCTACTGCGGCAGGGGGCGCCTCGGGCGCTGTCGCGCGACGCTCGAGCGCACGCTCGCGGCCGCGCTCGAGCAGGTCGGGGACGTGGACGCCGTCGCCGTCGCCCCGACGTGCCCTGAGTCGGTCCCGCAGACGTGCGACCAGCTGCAGTTCACCCCCGCGGGGGCGATCACGGTCCCGCCCGTGCCGTGGCAGGATCGCGGCAGCTGGCAGCAGGTCGTGCAGGTCACGCGCCGGGCTTCCGGATGACCCTCCGCGCTTGCTAGCCTTCGCATCCCAGGTCGGTTAGCTCAGCTGGGAGAGCGCCTGCTCGACAAGCAGGAGGTCACTGGTTCGAGCCCAGTACCGACCATCGGAATGTCCCGCAGCGCCAGACGCTTTGAGGTCGCGCGATGGCAAACTGGTTACGCAAGGCGGGGAGGGCGGCACGGGACGCGGCGAACTGGGATCCGCTCGACCTCGCCGAGGACTCGTTCGATCGAAGGAACTGCTGGGACTCGGACTGGCCCGACGGTCCGAAGTCCCTCGAGCGTTATGCGCAGCAGCGCGGTCTGCGCTGGAATCCCGAGAGCAACCTGCTCACCTTCGGCTGCCTGCACGCCTGGGGGGAGGGCGTCAACCTCAACACGGCGCGCGGCATCCACCCCAACGGTCGCTACGGGGTCCTCGGCCACCAGAAGCGCGAGCACAAGGTGCAGGGCACCGGCTACGACAGCGAGGGCGGCAGGGGCGGCGCGGTGACAGCGCGGATCCGGGAGGGGCACACGTTCGCGGCGACGTTCGCGCCCGAGACACGAAGGACCCTCGTCGTGGCCACCGCCTACGCCGCGCAGCTCGGGTGCGACCCCTACGGCGTGACGCTCGAGCCGCTCGAGAACGACCAGGACCGCTGGCGACGCGACCTGCATCCGCTTGGCGACCGGGCGCTGTTCGACGAGATCTGGAGCGGTCCGGCGGCGGAGCGCCTGCGGGCGTCGTTTCCCTGGGGACCCTCCAGCGGGCTGAACCGCCGCCCCGCCCCTGGCGGCAAGCTCGACGTGCGCGCGGGCATCGTCTCCGTGTGGGCGCCGGGCTTCCTGGACGACCCAACCCAGCTCGACAGCCTCGTCGAGCTCGCCTTCGCCTTCGCGGACGAGCTGCGCGCCCTGTGCGCTCCGCACGCCCCCGGCGCCCCGTTCGACACGCCGCTGCCGCCGTCGCCGGGTTGGGGGGCACCGGGCAAGGCCCACGACACACTGGCCAAGTCGCTCGACAAGGCGCCGGTCAAGCGCGTGCGGCGCGGCCTCGCCCCGCGCGACGATCTGGTCGAGCCCGGCCTGCGGGAGGACGAGCGGTGGGCCGGCCTGCGCGACTTCGCGGCGGGCTACGCCGCCAAGCGCGGACTGACGCTCGAGGACGGCGACGCCTTCGGTCGTGCCTTCCCTGCGCTGCCCTACACGGGCTGGGCACAGTTCGCGGCGCGCGGAGCGCTGCGCGGCGGTCAGCCCTTCCGCGTCGCCCTGACCGCGCAGCGGCCGTTCCTCTGGCAGCCGGCCTTCGCGTACGGCGGCGCCGTGGCCGTCGCGCCGGTGAGGCCCGGGACCCCGGACCAGCCGGTCCGTGTCGACGACGCCTCCGGGTGCTTCCATGCCGTCACGGGCGGCCTGCACAGCGTCGCGCGCTACGACACCGTCCCGAACCTGGCCTACGAGCAAATGGACGTGGTCACCGCGGAACTCGCGCGCGCGCTGGGCTGAGGCCGGCAAGCAGGCGAGGGGTCGCAGCTCGCAGCCTGCAGACATAGTGGGGGTCAGAACCCCCAGAACGTCTGCAGGATGCCGGCGCGAGGGCTCAGCCCAGCTGCTCGGCGAGCCCGACGACGATGCCCTCGGGGCCGCGCAAGTAGCAGAGCCGGTAGGCGTTCTCGTACGTCGCGATCTCGCCGACGAGTTCTGCGCCGAGGTCGAGCAGACGGGCGACGACGTCGTCGATGTCGTCGACGGCGAACATGATGCGGCGGAGGCCCAGAGCGTTCGCCGGCGCGTCCTCCGGCTCGGCCCTGATCGCCGCCGGCGTGTGTAACCGCGTCAGCTCGACCCGGCCCTGGCCGTCCGGGGTCCGCATCATGGTGATGTCGGCGCGGACCCCGTCGAGCCCGACGACGCGGTCCACCGACGGCCCCTCGACCTGCGTCTCGCCCTCGATCTCCATGCCGAGCTCGGCGAAGAACGCCTTCACGGCCTCGAGGTCGTCGACGACGATGAGGACGTTGTCCATCCGCAGGAGCGTCATGGCAGAGCAGCACGGTACGCCTTCGAGCGCACCGGCGGCGAACTCTGGTGTTCCGCAGGCCTCAGGACGGGAGAAACGGCTGCTTTAGCTGGGCTTTCTGTGTGCCGCGGCTCACACCCAAACCCCCGCCGGGGCCCCTAGCGTTCCCGCAGTCCTGAGTGGCCCTGGCCGCGCCGTGCTGCGCGCGTGGCCTCGCTGCTCACAGCAATGCCGGACTCCCCACCGGCGAGGAGGTCTCCCCACATGTTGTTCCCCAATCGTGCCCTGCGCGCGTCCCTGGCTGTCGCCGCTCTGTTCGTCGCCCTGATGGCTTCACCCGCTGCTCCCCGAGCGGAGGCCAAACGCGGTGCGAAGGCGGCCTGCGCCGGGAAGCTGTGCTGGAAGAACACCCCCAAGACGAAGAGCTGCTGGCGCAAGGACGGACGCACCGGCGTCTCGAAATGCTTCATCAAGCGCGCCGCGGCCAATTTCGGCCAGTCGCGCAAGCGGGCGTTCTACATCGCCCACCGCGAGTCGCGCTTCAACTACAAGGTGACGAACTCGAGCTCGGGTGCCGCCGGCCTGTACCAGTTCATGCCGCGCACGTGGGCCTCGACCCCGTACCGCAACAAGTCCCGCTACAGCCCGAAGTACGCCGCGCTCGGCGCGATGTGGATGTGGTCGAAGGGCGGCTACTCCCACTGGTCGCTCTAACCCGGCGGAAGCGCTGGGCGGCCCAGCGGCGGGTGCGGCACCTGGTGGTGCTCGCCCGCCGCTGACCCGGCTACCTTCCCGTCGATGAAAGCCCTGCTGGTGTCAGCGGTTGCGGTGCTCGCCTGGACCGCTCCGGCCGGGGCGCAGGGGCCGCTGTCGGTCAGGCTGCAGGCCGACAAGGCGCAGGCGGGACGCATCGGCCTGACCCTGACCGGGCCGCCGCGAGCCTCGCTGCGGGTCGACGAGGACATCGCGGGTGGCTCCCGGCGGATCGCCGACGTCGTGCTCGACGAGCGCGGAAAGGCTCGGCTTCCGCGTGCCGCCACGTGGAACTGCAAGGAGCGCGAGCGCAGCTTCCAGGCCCAGGGACAGACGGCGGAGGGCATCCCCCTCGCCGACAGCGCGCGGATCTTCACGCCCGGTTGCCGCGACCGCTACCGGCTGCGGCCCGCACGCAGGCGGGTCCGCGCGACGAAGCCGCTCAAGGTCGAGGCACGCGACACCTTCGCGCTGGCCAAGCCCGACGGGACCAAGCTGTGCGCGAAAGGCCCCGGCGGCCTGGAGGTGTGCGAGCGCCTCAAGCGCGGCCGGGCGACGCTGCGCCTCCCGCGCGCCGGGACGTGGCGGCTCAACGCCAAGCAAGCCGCGCCCGTGCGCGTGCGCGTTCGCCCTCGGCCCGGCCCCGTCAAGGTCCTCGCGACGGGCGACTCGATGATCCAGATCGTCGACGGTTTCCTCGACCAGCGCATCGGCAACGTCACCTCCGACGCGCGCATCTCCACCGGGCTGAGCAAGCCCTTCTTCTTCGACTGGCCCGCGCACGCCAAGCGGCAGGTCGCGCGCCTGCATCCCGACGTCACCGTGATGTTCATCGGCGCCAACGACGGCTACCCGTTCGGCGACGCCGCCTGCTGCGGCAAGGCGTGGCGACGCGCCTACGCGAACCGGGTCAGCGCGATGATGCGCACCTACGAGCAGAGGGGCGCCGGGACGGTCTACTGGTGCCTGCTGCCCGCGCCCCGGCCCGCGAACTTCCGCCGCGTGTTCGTCGCGGTCAACGCTGCGATCAAGCGTGGCGCCACCCGCCACCGCGGGACGTCACGCGTCGTGGATCTCGCGAAGACCTTCACCCCCGGCTACCGCTTTCGCCAGTACATCACCTGGCGAGGGCGCAGCGTCAGCGTCCGTCAGGACGACGGCATCCACCTCAACGTGGCGGGAGCGTCGATCGCCGCGAGCCTGATCACTGAGCGCATGCGCCGGGACGGCGTGCTTGGACGCGCCGGTAGGGCTTGAGCATGCGGGTGAAGGCGGCGATGCCCGACGCGGAGAGGTGGATCCCGTCGCCCGGCGCGTACTGCGGGTGCGAGGCGACGAGGCGGGCCCAGTCGGCGAGGCAGACGCGGTTGCGGCGCTGCGCGGCGCGGCGCATGATCGCCGGGTCGTTGCCGCCGTTGGGCGGCGTGACGAGCACGAGCTGGCGGCGCTTGCCGATCAGCTTCAGCGCCTGTGAGATGTCGCCCGGGCGTCACGTTCCAGTTCGTGCCCAGCCCGACGATGACCACGCGCGGAAGCCGGTTCTGCCGGGCCCGCTTGGCGAGGATGTCCAGGCCTGCGGAGATCTGGCGACAGCCCCGGGCGTCGACGCGGATGCCCGCGTCGGCCAGCGCTTCGGCCGCCCCGAGCATCACCGAGTCGCCGAGCGCGAACGGCGGCCGGCCCGGCGGCGACGCACTCGTCTTGTGCGGCGCGAGCTGTTTCTGCGCATCGCACGCGCCGACCGCCTGGGCCGGCGCGCCCGGCACCAGCTGAGCCACCAGCACCCCCGCGAGCATGATCTTCCCGACCGTCCAGTTCGCGATCTTCTTGCCGCTCGTGCTGGCCGCGAGCTGGGCGCTGATGCGCTCGCCAGCGCCTGTGGAAACCGTTCATGTTGGTCGCAAGCTACGCGTTCTACGGCGCGGCCGGCTGGAAGTTCTGCGTCCTGCTCGCCGCGATCACGCTCGGCAACCAGGTCGCCGCGAAATGGATCCACCGCACCGAGGGCGTCAGGGCGCGCAAGCGGATCATGCTCGGCGCCGTCGCACTCGATCTCGGGGTGCTGGGCGTCTTCAAGTACTACGGATTCTTCGCCGAGCAGATCAACGGCGTCCTGGACACGGTCGGGCTCGGGCTCAGCGCCCCGCTCGTCGCGCTCGCCATCCCGCTCGGCGTCTCGTTCATCACCTTCCAGGCGATCTCCTACACCGTCGACGTCTGGCGCGGGACGATCGAGCCGGGCACGACGATCGACGTCGCGCTGTACCTCGCCTTCTTCCCGCACGTCGTCGCGGGGCCGATCGTGCGGGCGAAGGAGTTCCTGCCCCAGCTGGCCACGCCGCGCAATCCGCGCAACGTGCCGGTCGGGGCCGCGATCGGCCTGATCGCGCTCGGGCTCATCAAGAAGGTGATGATCGCCGACTTCCTCGCCCGCGAGGTCGTCGACCCGGTCTTCGCCGTGCCGGAGGCCTACTCCGCACCGGACGTCCTGCTGGCCGGCTACGCCTACGCGGCCCAGATCTTCTGCGACTTCTCGGGCTACACGGACATCGCGATCGGGGTGGCGCTGCTGTGCGGGTTCGTGTTCCCGCAGAACTTCGACCGTCCCTACTCGGCGCTCGGCTTCCAGGGGTTCTGGCGCGGCTGGCACATGACGCTGAGCCGCTTCCTGCGCGACTTCCTCTACATCCCGCTCGGCGGCAACCGCGGCGGCAAGCTGCTCACGTATCGCAACCTGATGATCACGATGATCCTCGGGGGCCTGTGGCACGGGGCGGCCTGGACCTTCGTGCTCTGGGGCGCGCTCCACGGGGCCGGATTGGCGGGCGAGCGGATGCTCAGCGGGAGGTTCCGGACGCCCGCCGTGCTGCGCTGGGCGATCACCTTCCATCTCGTGGTGCTCGGGTGGGTGCTGTTCCGCTCGCCCGACCTCGGGATCGCCGGCGACGTGCTCGGCGCAGCTGGGTGACTTCGGCGCTGCGACACTGTGGACCGTGCCCGCCGTGCTTGCCGTCGTCGTCGTGGTCGGGCTCCAGCTCGTTCCCCGCGGCATCATCGAAGCCGGGCGGCTGCGGATCGAGGCGCTCAGCCCGGCGGCGCTGGGCCTCGGCCTGGCGGTGGTCGTCATGCTCGTCGCCGCGACCGTGCCCAGCCAGGGCGTCCCACCCTTCATCTACTTCCAGTTTTGAGCGATCCCGACGTCACCCCGCCGATCTCCCCGCGCACCCGCCGACTCGGGGCGCGCGAGGCGCTCATCGCGATCTTCGTGGCCGCCGCGGTCGCTGGTCGTCGCCCAGGGCCCGTCGATCGAGCGGACGGGGGAGCGGATGGACCCCGGACCGATCCGCACCGTCGTGCTCGCGGTCGGACGCCCGGCGGCGGCGCTCGCGAACCAGCTGCCGTTCGCCGATGCCGTGCACGAGGTCACCGTCGGCCTCTCGCCTGACGAGGATCTGACCGCTGCCGCCGGTGGCTTCGATGCGACGGCGACGAGCTCCGGCGGGGCCGTTGCCCCCGTGACGCGCGACGCGTTTGCGCCGGGGGAACTCGGACCGCGACCAGAGCCCGAGCGCGGGCTGCGCACGCTGCTGGTCACCGGCGACTCCATGAGCCAGCCGCTCGACACCGTGCTCGCCCGCCGGATGGCCGGGGGGGACGCCACGCAGGTCATCCGCGACGCGCACGTCGGCACGGGGATCTCCAAGGCGGGGCTGCTCGACTGGGGCAAGCTCTCGGTCCGGCAGGTCGCTCAGCAGACGCCGGACGCGGTCGTCGTCTTCATCGGCGCAAACGAGGGTTTCTCGATCGGTGACGCCGACTGCTGCGGGGCCGACTGGGCCGCCGCCTACGCCACGCGCGTGCGGACGATGATGAACACCTATCGCCGCGACGGCAACGCGATCGTCTACTGGCTCACGCTGCCGCTACCCCGCGACAAGCAGCGGCAGGAGATCGCCCGGGCCGTCAACGCCGCGACCGAGGCCGCGGCGAGCGCCTACCGGGCGCAGGTGCGGGTGCTCGACATGACGACGCTGTTCACGCCGAACGGCGAGTACCGGGACGACATGGTCGTCGACGGTCGTCCCGAGCTCGTGCGCGAACCCGACGGCATCCACCTCAACGAGGCCGGGGCCGAACTGGCCGCCGACGTCGTCCTGGACGCGATCGCCCAGGACTTCGCCAGCGCCGGTTAGGTGTTCTGGGTGTAGGTGTGCTTCACGCGCTTGCCGCCCTTCTTGCAGGTCACCTTCGCGTCGTACTGCAGCGGGCTCGTGGCGAGCGTCTTCTGACGGCACTTGAACCCCATGACCTTCTTCTTGCAGGCCATCTTCGAGCCGCGGCACGAGTGGTAGGCGCGCACGACGCGCTTGCCCTTGCCGCAGGACGTGTTCTTGACCGACAGCGAGGTCACGTAGGTCGCGCCGAGCGTGCTGGGCGTGGATCCGCCCCGCTCCGCCTGGCTGAGGCTGCAGGACTTGGCGGCCTGGGCCGTCGGGCCGGCGGTCGCTACCGCCGGGACGCACAGCAGGACGAGGCAGGGAATGAGGGCGCGTTGAAGCATGGCGGCAAACTAGCCATTGCGCTCGCGCTTTTCGTCGTGGGGTGCGGCAACGAACCATCACCGGAGCCCGCGCCGACCCCGACGCCGACCCCGACGTCCACGCCGGTCGCGCGCGTCGGTCTGCAGATCCTGAGCCCGAAGCCCGGCGCGCTGGTGGGCCGGAAGGCCGCGGTGAGCGGTCGCGCCGCGCCCGGCACGACGGTCCTGGTCGCCGACCAGGCCATCGCTCGGGCCGATGCCGACGGCCGCTGGAAGGTCTCCATCACCCTCGACCCGCCGCGGGCGACGATCGAGGCCTCGACGCCGAGCGCGGACGCGCGCGACCGGGTGCAGGTCCGCGTGCGCGCGCCGCGCCGTGCCCCGGCGCCGCGGCCGGAGTCCGAGCCGATCGTCACGCCGCCGCCGCGCCGCGACCCGAGCGCGTCGTCGTGGTCGGGGACTCGCTCGCGGTGGGGATCCAGTCGCTGCTGCCGGCCCTGCTGCCGGGCGACGAGGTGTCCGTGGACGCACTCACCGGCCGCCCGATGGCCGACGGGATGGCCATCATCGCCCGGCATGGATCTGCAGTCGGAGCCGACGGTGCTGGCCGTGAGCCTGTTCACCAACGACGACCCGAGCGCCGTCGACGCACTGGAGGAAGCGGTGCGGACGAGCGTCGACGCGGTCGCCCCGGACGGCTGTGCGGTGTGGGCGACGATCGTGCGCCCGCCGCTCGGTGGCGTCAGCTACCGGGCTGCGAACGCGCGACTGCTGGCCCTCGACGCCGAGCTCGAAGATCTCGTGGTGGTGCCCTGGGCGGAGCAGGTCGCCGCCTCGCCCGACCTGCTGGCCGCCGACGGCGTCCACGGCACGCCGGCGGGGTACCAGGCGCGCGCTGCCCTCTACGCGGAGGCGATCCGTTCGTGCGGCGCCTGATCGCGATCGCCGTTCTCGCTCTGGCCGTGCCGGGCTCGGCGTCGGCCGCGCGGCTCACCGCGCCGAGCGGCTACGTCCCCGCGCACCCGTTCGTTTCGAGCATCGGCGCCCAGCTCGAGCTGCGCGGCCGCGCCCGCCCGCGGGAGCTCGTCGAGGTGCGGACGCGCTGCGCTCTCGGTCCGTGCACGACGACGGCGCTCGCCGGGCGCCGC
Organism: uncultured Solirubrobacteraceae bacterium; assembly: GCA_963781415.1. Lineage (GTDB taxonomy): Bacteria > Actinomycetota > Thermoleophilia > Solirubrobacterales > Solirubrobacteraceae > DATLGB01. Next base: position 104,560 of record CAWAFT010000002.1, on the reverse strand, counting down.
GGCCGCTTCACCGCGCTGCTCAACGTCGTGGTGCCGCGCAAGAAGCGAGCGGTGCGGGTGCGCGTGGGCGACCGTGCGTACCGGCTGGCGCTCGACCAGCCCGACTACGCCGCCTTCTCGCCCTACGTCGACAACGCCCGCGCGCCCGAGCTCGACATGGTCGGGGATTCGCTCGCGGTCGGGACCGACGCTGACCTGCGGGCGTTGCTGCCCGGGTGGCGGGTGACGACGGACGCGCGCGAGGGGAGGCCGCTGGCCGAGGGGATGTCGGTGCTCGCGATGACCCCGCTCCCGCGCCGGCCCCGCGCGCTGGCCTTCAGCCTGTTCACGAACGACGATCCCCGCAACGTCGACGCCCTCGCGACCGCGGTGCAGGGCAGCCTCGACCGCCTCGGGCCGCGGGACTGTGCGGTGTGGGCGACGATCGTCCGCCCGCGGGTCGGCGGGGTCCCTTACCGGGAGGCCAATCGGCGGTTGCGCGCCTTCGAGGACCCGCGCCTGCGGATCGTCGACTGGGCCCGCGCGGTCGGCCGTCACCGCGACTGGCTGCGCGAGGACGGCGTCCACCCGACGCCCGAGGGATACGCGGCCAGGGCGCGGAAGTACGCGCGGGCCGCGCTCGACTGCTCGCAGTCGTGGTGATTCGCGCGGTCCCGCGGGACCGTCTTTGCAACAAATGTGTGTAGCCTCGTCAACTTGAGCGACCGGTCCTATGAGATCACCGCCGAGGGCCTCGCCGCGCTCGAGGCCGAGATCGCCGAGCTCGAGGGTGAGGGCCGGCGCGAGATGGCCGACCGGATCCGGACGGCGCGCGCGTGGGGCGACCTCAAGGAGAACGCCGAGTACCACGACGCCAAGAACTCCCAGGCGCATCTGGAGACGAAGATCCTGCGGCTCCAGGACCGACGCCGCAGCGCGATCGTGATCGAGGCCGGCAGCACCGACGGCACCGTGGCGATGGGTTCCACGGTCGTCGCGCGCGACGAGGAGTCCGGGCGGGAGAAGACCTACGAGCTCGTTTCCGCCACCGAGGCCGACCCGACCGCGGGCAAGCTGAGCATCGAAGCGCCCCTCGCCCGTTCGCTGATGGGCGCGAGCGAGGGCGACGTCGTGGACTTCGAGGCGCCGCGCGGGACGCGCCGCCTGCGCGTCATCAGCATCTCCTGACCGCGCCGGTCAGCGTGTGAAGGAGAGGATCAACTCGGCCGTGGCAGCCGGGTCGTCGAGCTGAGGCAGGTGGCCGATGCCGTCCATCTCGACCCAGTCCGCGCCGGGGAGCAGCTCGCGCCAGCGGACCGCGGCGTTCGGCCAGGGCAGGATCCTGTCCGCGGTGCCCCAGACGATCCGCACCGGCACGTCGACCGGGCCGGACAGCTCATCCCAAGCCTCGGCGGCCGAGCGTTCGATGAGCGGCATGACGATCGCGCAGTCCGCGGCGCCGGTGATCTGGTGGGCGACGAACTCGGCGGGCACGTGCTCGGGGTGCTCGACCATGAACTCCAGCGCTCGGGCGCGGCCCTCGGGTGTGCTCGCGATCTGCTCGGCGTACGGGGCAACGTTGGCCAGGAGCTCCTGCGCGGTCCGGAAGAAGGCCACGAGGCTCTCGCGAAGGGGGTCGTCGGCGGCCCAGCCGCCCGCCGGGGCCAGGGCCACGACCGTGCGCGCACGCCCGCGGGCGGCGAGCTCGAGCGCCATCGCCCCGCCGAGCGAGTTGCCGACGATGTGGGCGGTCTCGATCCCGGCGGCGTCGAGGTCGCGCTCGAGCTGGTCGGCGATCGCAGCCGGCGACGGGTCCCCGGCGTACTCGGGCCCGCCGTGGTGGCCGAGCAGCGTGGGGGCGATGACCTCGTGAGCCTCCTCCAGACGCGGGCGGACCAGGTCCCAGGTGCGGGGCGTGTCGGTGACGCCGTGCAGCAGGACGAGCGGGGAGCCGCTCACGCTGCGCCCAGATGCTCGTCGAAGAAGGTGTCGATGCGCCGCCAGGCGTCGACGGCAGACGGGCCGTGGTAGTTCATGCCGCTTACCCGCGCGAGCACGCCGCTGACGCCGGCGGTGTGCTGGTTGAGGAAGGAGTGGCTGGCCTCGGGGTACTCGACGACGTCGTGCTCGACGCCGGCGGTGGTCAGCGCGCGCTCGAGCTTGGCGGCGGCGCCCGGGAGCATCTTGTCGCGCCCGCCGTAGGAGGCCACGATCGGACAGCTGCCGCGCAGGAGCTCGTCCGCGTTGCGGGGCACGACGCCGTAGTTGGCGGCCGCCGCCGCGAACTCGAGCCGCGGGGCACACATCAGGGCGAAGCCGCCGCCCATGCAGAAGCCGATCACCCCGACCTTGCCGGTGCAGTCGGCCCGCGCGGCGAGCTGAGCCCGGGCGGCCTCGATCTCGTCGAAGGCCCGGCCCTTGCCGGTCGTCACCGCCTTGAAGGCGGCGAGCATGCACTTCAGGCGCGGGCCGTCGTCGAAGAGGTCGACCGCGTGGGCGAGGTAGCCGCGCGAGGCAAGCCGGTCGGCCTTGGCGCGGATGTCGTCGTCGAGCCCGTAGGCCTCGTGGAGGACCACCACGCCCGGCCAGGGGCCGTCGGACTCGGTGGGCTCCGCCAGGTAGTCAGCCATGTGCGGGCGAAGCCTAAGGGAGCGGATCGGTCGCCGCCGGGGCGACCGCGAAGTCAGGCGGCGGCGTGTTTGTCCTTGTTCATGAACGCGCGCACGGGCTCGCGGGAGAGCCGCGCCTGGGCGAGCATGTTGAGGGTCGCGGTCATACGGTCGGCGGCCTCTCGCTCCTGGCGTCCGTCGGGCGTCGACCGCAGGTAGGCGTCGAACGCGGCCGCGTACTGCTGGGCTTCGGGCGGAATCTGGCGGTTGCGCATCTTGCGGACCCCTTCGGCAGATGGCGACTAGAACTTCAGTCCAGCCGTCAGCGCTTCAGTCGAGGCCCGGATGTGGGCGCGCAGAACCGCTGGTCCCTCGGTCTCGAGCGCGGCCAGAAGCGCCTCGTGCTCGGCGGCGAGAGCCGCCATGTCCCAGGCCGGCCGCAACTGCACCAGGAACAGGCGCAGCTCTCCCGCGAGCGCGCGGTGGGACCCCTCGATCCGCGGGCTCCCGGCGGCGGCGACGAGCGCGGCGTGCAGCGCCTCGTGGGCCTCCGTGACCGCGGCGAACGACCGTTGCCGGCAGGCCGCGTGCAGCGACGCCATCGCCTCGTGGACGGATCCGGGGAGGCGCCCGTGGCGCTCGAGGGCCAGCCGTGCCGCCTCGACCTCGAGTGCGATGCGCAACTCGCCGAGGGCGACGAGCTCCGCGGCGTCGAGCAGCGTCACCTGCGCGCCACGGTTGGGTTCGATGCGCACGATCCCCTCCGCGGCGAGGGCGCGCAGCGCCGCCCGCACCGTGTGACGCGCGAGGCCGTGGTCGGCGGCCAGGCGCTGCTCGCGCAGCGGCGTCCCCGGGGCGAGCTCGCCGTCGAGGATGCTCCGGCGCAGCGCTTCGGCGAGCCGCTCCGGCGCACTCATGCGGGCAGCACCTCGGGCTGCGCACGCCGCCGGGCGGCCAGGACCGCGAGCCCCGCCAGCACGAGCGCCACACCGACGAGCGCGAGCGGTCCGGGCCGCTCGGCGAGCACGACGACGCCGAGCGCCGTCGCGGTGACGGGCTCGGCCAGTGTGAGGGTCGCGACCTCGTTGGCGGGCAGGTGCCGCAGGCCGCGCGCGAAGAGGACGTAGGCGAGGGCGGTCGGAACGGCGCCGAGGTACACGGCGACGGCGATCCCGCCCGCCGAGCCGACCTCGCCGAGGCCGTTGACGATCATCACCGGCGCCAGCAGCACCGCGCCGATCCCGAACAGGCGCGCCATCACCGCCTCGGGCCCGTGCTCGGCCAGCAGCCGCTTCGCCGCGACCGTGTAGGTCGCGTAGGAGAGCCCGGCGCCAAGGGCGAGCACCACGCCGACGGGGTCGATCTCGGCGCTGCTCCCGGCCGCCACGAGGACCGCGACCCCGGCGACCGCAAGGGCGGTCGCCACCGCCCAGCGCGCCGTGAGCACCTCGCGCGCCAGCAGCCCGGCGAACACGGGCCCCGACCCGAGCGCCACCACGGTCCCGACCGCCACGCCGGTCGCGTCGACCGCCGCGAAGAACGTCAGCTGGTACCCGGCGACCCCGAGCGCGCCGAGCGCCACGGGCACCGGCGGCCAGCTTCCGCCCCGCCGCCAGGCGAGCGCCGCGAGCAGGGCGCCACCGACGGCGACACGGGCGGCGCCGACGACCGACGGGCTCCATCCCGTCCGGCCCGAGCGCCTGCGCGGTGCCGGTGGTGCCGAAGCACAGCGCGGAGAGCAACACGAGCAGGCGGGGATCCACGGAAGGATTGTTCCACAATCCATCGCCGAAGGAGGAGGATCTCCTGCGAACGGGTAGACCGCCCGCATGGCCGACGATGACGATGACTGGGTGGGAACGCCGCCGGAGGGGCGGCACACGCGCGATCAGGCGAAGCCGGAGTTCTGGCGCAACCAGAAGCCGCTCCTGGCGGGCGGCGGGGTGCTGATGCTGATCGTGGTGGTGCTGATCGTGATCGCCGCGTCGAGCTAGCCCGGCGCGGCGGCCGGCCTCAGCGCGCCTGGGCGGTGGGGGAGTCCGACACCGCTCGCGCGGCGTTCGCCACGATCGCGTCGACGACCTGAGGCCAGGTGCCCGGCGGCAGATCGTGGCCCATGCCCTCGATCTCGGTGAGGATCGCACCCGGCACCGCCTTCGCGACGGCCCGGCCTCCCGAGATCCGCACGAGCCGGTCCTTCGTGCCGTGGATGACTGCCGTCGGCACCCGCAGCTCGCGCAGTCCGGAGGTGCGGTTGGGGCTCGCGATGACCGCCATGAGCTGGCGGCCGGCGCCCGCAGCGCTGACCCCGCGGTCGAAGGCGATGCGGGCGCGATCCTTGATCGCGTCGGGGTCGAAGGGGAAGCCGGGGGAGCCGATCGCCTCGAGCACCTTGACGGTGTGCGCGGCATAGGCCTCGCGGTCGCCGACGGGCGCACGGCGCAGCAGCAGCGGATAGGCGGTGAGCTGGGGCTGGCCCTTCAGCCGGCCGCCCTCGTTGGACATGATCGACACGAGCGACAGCACGCGCTCGGGGTAGGCGATCGCGATCGTCTGGGCGATCATGCCGCCCATCGAGGCGCCGACGACGTGCGCGCGGCGGACGTCGAGATGGTCGAGCAGGCCGATGGCGTCGTCGGCCATGTCCGACAGCGTGTAGGTCGCGGCCTTGCGGTTGCGCAGCACCATGTCCTTGATGCCCGGCGGCTTGCCCTCGACCCGGCTGGAGCGGCCGACGTCCCGGTTGTCGAAGCGCACGACATGGAAGCCACGCTCGACGAGCATCGCGCAGAAGCGCTCGTCCCAGGCGAGCATCTGGGTCGCCAGGCCCATCACGAGCAGGATCGTCGGGTCGGAGCGGTCGCCGAACTCCTCGTAACACAGCGTGATGTCGGTGTTGACCGTCGCGAACTGCTCGTTCATCTCAGAGCCTCCAAGAGCCTGTCGAGATCCGACTCGTCGTTCCAGGCACCCACGGATGCCCTGAGGTACGGCGTACCCGGAAGGTTGCGGAGTATGACCCCCTGGTCGGCAAGCCGCGAGCTCGCCTGCGCCGGGTCGGGATCCTCCCAGGAGACCAGGGTCGTCCGGCCGCGAGGTGCCACGGCATGCCCCGCCTCGGTCAGCGCCGCCGCGAAGGTCTCCGCGAGCGCTGCCGCCCGCTCGAGCACCGCGTCCCAGCCGAACGCGGCCAGGACCTGCCCTGCGGCAACGCTGGCGACGAGCAGCTCGAGCGCGAGCGACGGGGTGTCGAAACGCCGCGCGTCGGCGTGCAGCCCCGAGTCCAGCCCGAGCGTGCTGTCGACGAACGCGGCGTAGGGGGGAGCGCCCGCGTGGACGCGCTCGGCGAAGGCCGGGTCCAACCAGAGCATGCCCGTGCCGTCCGCGCCGCAGAGCCACTTCTGGCCCGCGCCGCAGTAGGCCGCGCACCCGAGCGCCGCGAGGTCGACCGGCACCGCTCCGACGCCCTGGGCACCGTCGAGCACGACCGGGACGCCCGTGGCCCCGAGATGCGGGTCGGCGATCTCCCCGCTGACCCAGCCGACGTGCGAGCACGCGACGAGCGTCGTGTCCGGTGTGACGTGGTCGGCGAGCGTGGCGAGCGGACCCGTCCGGATCTTCGCCCCGCGCGAGCGCGCGGCGATCAGCGGCCCGAGCAGCCCGGGGTGCTCGCCGTCGGACGTCAGGATCTCGTCGCCGGCGCCGAGTTCGAGCCCGGCCACCACCTTGGCCAACCCCTCCGAGGTGGACGTGGTCAGCGCGACCTCGGACGGATCGGCGCCGAGTCGCCCCGCGTACAGGGCGCGCAGCTCGTCGCCGGCCTCGCTGCGGGCGGCGAAGTGCTCCACCCGCCGGCCCTCGGCGAGCGCGCGGTCCATGGCGTCGCGCACCGCCTCCCCGGCGGCTGCCGGGAGCGGCCCGTCCGACCCGGCGTTGAGGAACGCTGCACGCTCGAAGACAGGAAAGGCGGCACGCAGCGCGGCGGGGTCCATCGTCTCAACACTACGATCCGCCGCGGTATGAAGGTCACCCTCCCAGACGGTTCCGAGCGCGAGCTCGCCGACGGCGCCACGGGCGCCGACCTGGCCGCGGACATCGGCCCGGGGCTGGCCCGCGCGGCGCTGGCGGTCACGGTCGACGGCGATCCGCGCGACCTGTCGGCCCCGCTCCCCGACGGCGCCACGGTCGCGATCGTGACCGACCGCTCCGAGGAGTCGCTCGACCTCATCCGCCACGACACCGCGCACGTGCTCGCGGCGGCAGTGATGGAGCTCTATCCCGGCGTGCGGATCTCGATCGGGCCGCCGATCGAGAACGGCTTCTACTACGACTTCGAGTTCCCGGCCGGCGTGACGATCTCCGAGGCCGACTTCCCCGCCATAGAGGCGAAGATGGCCGAGCACATCTCCGCCGACGAGCCCTTCGTGCGCGAGGACATCTCGTCGGCGCAGGCGCTCGAGCGGTTCAGGGCCGAGGACCAGCCCTACAAGGTCGAGCTGATCGAGGACCTCGGGGTCGAGAGCGTCTCGCTCTACACGAACGGCCCCTTCACCGACCTCTGCCGCGGCCCGCACGCCCCGTCGACCAAGCGCGTCAAGGCCTTCAAGCTGCTCTCGACCGCCGGCGCCTACTGGCGCGGCGACTCGAACAAGACGATGCTGACCCGGATCTACGGGACGGCCTTCCACTCCAAGAAGGACCTCGAGCAGCACCTCGAGCGTCTCGAGCAGGCCCGCGCGCGCGACCACCGCAAGCTCGGTCCCCAGCTCGGGCTGTTCACCTTCTCCGAGGTCAGCCCGGGCAGCGCGTTCTGGCTGCCCAAGGGCACGCAGGTCTTCAACACGCTCGTGGGCCGCAGCCGGGAGATGACCCTCGAGCGCGGCTACGACGAGGTCAAGACGCCCCTGCTCTACGACGCCGGCCTGTGGGAGACCTCGGGCCACTGGGGCAAGTACCGCGAGAACATGTTCACCACGGACTACGAGGACCGCGCGATGGCCCTCAAGCCGATGAACTGCCCCGGGCACGCGCACCTGTTCTCCATGCAGCGCTTCTCCTACCGGGACCTTCCCGTGCGCTACTCCGAGCCCGGGCTGCTGCACCGCCGCGAGCCCAGCGGCACGCTGCACGGGCTGCTGCGCGTGCGGCACTTCGTCCAGGACGACGCCCACATCTTCTGCACCCCCGAGCAGGTCGAGGAGGAGGTCCTCGCGTGCGTGGACTTCGCCTTCGAGTGGTACCGGCTGTTCGGCTTCGATGTCGCCGTCGAGCTCTCCACCCGGCCGGAGAACCGGCTCGGCACGGATGAGTTCTGGGACGAGACGGAGGGCATCCTCGCCCGGGCGCTGACCAACGCCGGCCTCGACTACCGCATCGCCGAGGGCGAGGGCGCGTTCTACGCACCGAAGATCGACCTGCACGCCACCGACTCGCTCGGGCGCTCGTGGCAGCTCGGCACCGTCCAGCTCGACTACAACCTCCCGGGCCGCTTCGGCCTCACCTACACGGGCGCCGACAACGCCGAGCACCAGCCCGTGATGATCCACCGTGCGCTGCTCGGGACCTTCGAGCGCTTCCTCGGCATCCTGATCGAGGAGACGGCGGGCGAGCTGCCCGTCTGGCTCGCGCCCGTGCAGGCGACGGTCCTCCCGGTCGCCGACCGCCACAACCCCTATGCGCAGGAGGTCGCGGCGGCTGCGCGCGCCGCTGGCCTGCGCGCCGACGTCGACGACCGCTCGGAGTCCATCGGGCGCAAGATCCGCGACACGGAGTTGCAGAAGGTGCCTTTCATGCTCGTGGTCGGCGACCGCGAGGCCGAGAGCCGCTCCGCCGCCCTCCGCCGCCACGGTGAAGGCGATCTCGGCAGCCGCTCGATCGACGAGGCCATCGCCCACATCCGCGCGGAAGCAACGGCATGACGGGCGCGCCCGACGGCTTCGAGCCGATCACCGACGAGGGCGCCTTCGTCCAGCACATCGGGCCGCTGCTGGGCCGGGACGGCGTCGTAGGCCTGCGCATCGACGAGCGCCACATCAACTCTTTCGGGAAGGCCCAGGGCGGCGTGCTCGCCACGCTCGTGGACTTCGCCAACGCGCACAACGTGCGCCGGGAGTCCGACGAGGACAACCCCTCGGTCGCCACGGTGAGCCTCACCGTCGACTATCTCGGCGCCGCGGACGAGGGCGACTGGGTCGAGGCCCATGTGACCGTCGAGCGCCTCGGTGGCACGCTGGCGTTCGTCGACTGCTCCGTGCACGCCGGCGACCGAGAGATCGTCCGGGGCCGTGCAGTGTTCGCGGTTCTCACCTAGCGGGAAGGCAGTACACATGATCGACGGAATCGCGACGGTATGGCTCCCTGTCTCTGACATGCACAAGGCGCTGGAGTTCTATGGGGAGACGCTCGGGCTCGACATCGAGCAGCAGGAGGACGACTGGTCGCTCGTGACCGCCGGCTCCGTGAGCATCGGCCTCAACGGCCGCAACGAGGAGAACTCGGGCGGCGAGGGCGGGGCGGTCATCGCGTTCCGGCCCTCGGAGGACATCGAGGAGGCCGTGCAGGCGCTGTCTGCCGAGGGCGTCGAGATTGCCGGCGGCGTGACCGAGCACCCGTGGGGCAAGGTCGCGACCTTCCTCGACCCCGACGGCAACGAGCTGCAGCTCTACGAGCCGCTCGAGGACTGAAGGCGCCCGAGCCCGGCCCGGACGCGGTCGGGCATCTCGACGGCCCGCCACGTCTCCGTGGAGACGATGACGTGACGCAGCTCGCCTTCGACGAGCAGCGTCCCGTCCCGGCGGATCGCGAAGGCGGTGACGATGCTCGAACGGCCGAGACGGTCGATCGTCATGTCGATCGCGATCTCGTCGTCGAAGCGAGCCGGCGCGCGGAAGGCGAGCCGGCTCTCGGCGACGACCGCGTCGAAGCCCTCGGTCGTCATCTCCAGCCACGGCCCGACGGCCTCCCGCCACAGCTCCGTGAAGGCGACGTCGAGGTAGAGGAGGTAGTTCGCGTTGAAGACGATGCCCTGCGGATCGCACTCGCCGTAGCGGACGCGGAGGGGATGTTCGAAGGGTGCGGCCATCGGGCCCTATACTTCCCCATGTTGCATACGCGTTCCATTCCAGCGGCTTGAAAAGCCGCCGCCACAGCTAGTGCCGGTCCCGAGAAGGTTCGACCGGTCACTCCCGGAGCGCGACTCGACTCGCATCAACGAGCGCATCCGTGTTCCCGAGGTCCGAGTCATCGGTCCCGAGGGCGACCAGGTGGGCATCATGAAGACGGTCGACGCGCTCCGCTATGCCCAGGAACGTGATCTCGACCTGGTCGAGGTCGCGCCTGAATCCAAGCCTCCGGTCTGCCGGGTGCTGGACTACTCGAAGTACAAGTACGAGCAGGCCCAGCGCCAGAAGGCGGCTCGCAAGCACCAGCAGCAGATCACGATCCGGGAGATCAAGTTCCGGCCGAAGATCGCCCAGCACGACTACGACACCAAGAAGGGCCACGTCGAGCGCTTTCTGAAGGCGCGCGACAAGGTCAAGGTGACGATCATGTTCCGCGGTCGCGAGGTCGCCCATCCCGAGCGCGGCGAGGTCATTCTCAACCGTCTTGCGGAGGAGCTTGCCGAGCTCGGCGTCGTCGAGCAGCGTCCGACCCAGGACGGCCGCAACATGACGATGATGCTCGGCCCGATCCGTCCCGACGCGCCCCCGCCGCCGAAACCGCGCCCGCGGACCGGCCCCGTGGTGGAGAACCAGCTGCGCAGCGCTCCGTCACCTGACGACGCACCCGAGCAGCCCGTCGCGGCGCCCGTGCGCCTGCGCGAGCGCGACGACCGTCCCGAGGACGTCGCGAAGGAAGCGACGCGCGAGGTGGCGATCAAGCCGGCCCCCGAGGTCAAGGCCGACGAGCCGGTGACCTCGGCCCAGCCGTCGGGACGCGCCGCCAAGCTCGCCGCTCTGCGCGCGGCGCGGGCCAAGGAGAAGGCGGCCGCGGAGGCCGCCAAGGCCCCGCCGGCCAAGCCTGCCGCGGCCAAGGCTGCGAGCAAGCCCGCGGCGAAGCCCAAAGCGAAGGCGAAGCCGAAGGCAAAGGCCAAGCCGAAGCCGAAGGCACCGGCGAAGTAGCCGCTACTCTCCTCGATTCGTTATGCCGAAGATGAAGTCGCACAGCGGCGCCGGAAAGCGCTTCAAGAAGACGGGCACGGGCAAGCTCAAGGCTCGCCATGCCTTCTCGAGCCACATCCTCGAGAAGAAGTCGCCCAAGCGCAAGCGCGAGATGAGCCTCGATCGCGACGTCTCGAAGGCTGACGCGCCGACCGTTCGCAAGCTGCTCCGGGGGTCTGGAAAGTGATTGCGCAGCATCAGGAAAGCACCACCGGAACGGTGGTCGCACCGTGACGCGCGTCAAGCGTTCAGTCCACGCGCGCAAGAAGCGCCGCGCGACCCTCGAGCGGACGAAGGGCTTCCGCGGCGAGGCGAACTCGAACTACCGCCGGGCGAAGGAAGCCCTGCTCAAGGCCGATTCGTACGCCTACCGGGACCGCCGCAACAAGAAGCGCGACTTCCGCCGGCTGTGGATCACCCGCATCAACGCGGCCGCTCGTCAGAACGGCATGTCGTACTCCGAGTTCATGCACGGCCTGAAGCTCGCCGGCGTGGAGCTCGACCGCAAGGTGCTGGCCGACATCGCCGTGCGCGACGCCGAGACGTTCAGCCGATTCGCCGACACCGCCCGCGAGGCGGTGGCTGCGGCGAGCTGAGAAGCTCCGACCGACGACCACCTGACCGACCGGGCGCCTCACGAGGCGCCCTTTTTCGTTCTCAGACCTGTTTCGTAGAACGCCCACTCCGTTTGCCGATCTCCAGCCCCAACAACGAACTCCTCAAGGAGGTCCGCAAGCTCACCGGCCGCCGCTGGCGCGACAAGCTGTCGCGGTTCGTGGCCGAGGGCGAGGACCTCGTGGATGCCGCCGAGGCCGCCGGCTGGCCGCCCGTCGCCAAGCTCGTGGCCGCCGACAGCGGGCTCGACGGCGAGGAGGTCGTGCCGCACCTGCTCGCCGAGCTGTCCCAGCTCGGCTCGGGCACGCGCGTGATCGGGCTCTTCGACCAGCGCTTCGCGGACTCGCTCGGGGACCGGTGCGTCGCGCTGTGGGGCGTGGGGGACCCGGGCAACGTCGGGACGGTGCTGCGCGCGGCGCACGCCTTCGGGGCGAGCGCGGTCGCGCTCGGGCCCGGAAGCGCCGATCCCTTCTCGCCGAAGGCGGTCCGGGCGTCCATGGGCGCGATCTTCTCCGTCGGGGTGCGGCGGGTGCGCGCCGTATCCGAGCTGCCCCAGCCGCGCGTCGCGCTCGTCGCCCACGCCGGTGTCGAGCTGGCCGCGGTCGAGGAGGCGGCGACGCTCATCGTCGGCGCCGAGCGCGACGGCCTCCCCGCCGACGTGCTGGCGGGCAGTCAGCAGACGGCGCACATCCCGATCGCCGGTGACTCCCTGAACGCCGCCATGGCGGCCACGGTCGCCCTCTATGAGACGAATAGGGTGGCGCGCCGTGCTTGAGCGCATCGCCGAACTCCGTGCGCAGGCCGAGTCCGCGATCGCCGCGGCCGCCGACACCGCTGCCCTCGAAGAGGCGCGCGTCGTTCATCTCGGGCGCAAGGCCGAGCTGCCGAACCTCCTGCGCGGGGTGGGCGCCCTCGCGCCGGAGGAGCGCGGCCAGGTCGGGAAGGCGGCCAACCAGGCGCGTCAGGCGCTCGAGGCGCTCGTCGAACAGCGGCGTGAGGTCCTGGAGGCAGGCGAGCTCGACACGCGGCTCGCCGCCGACGCCGTCGACGTCACGCTGCCCGGCTCGCCGGTCGTCGGGCTCGGGCGGCTGCACCTGCTCACGGCGATGCGCCGCGAGATCGAGGACGTGTTCCTCGGGCTGGGCTTCCGCGTCGCCGAGGGGCCCGAGATCGACCTCGTCCATTACAACTTCGACGCGCTCAACCACAACGCTCAGCATCCGGCTCGTCTGGAGTCCGACACCTTCTACACCGAGGACGGCGCCGTGCTGCGGACGCACACCTCCCCGATGCAGATCCGTGCGATGGAGATCGAGCCCCCGCCGCTGTACATCGTGGTCCCGGGTCGCACCTACCGGCGCGACAACGACGCCACGCACACGCCGCAGTTCCATCAGGTCGAGGGCCTGGCCGTCGACGAGGACATCACCATGGCCGACCTCAAGGGCACGCTGGCGGCGTTCGCCCGGGCGATCTTCGGCGAGGAGCGCAGTGTGCGCTTCCGCCCGCACTTCTTCCCCTTCACCGAGCCGAGCGCGGAGCTCGACGTGTCCTGCCACAAGTGCGCGGGCAAGGGCTTCCTGCGCGACGGGGCGCGCTGCAACCTCTGCAAGGGCGAGGGCTGGATCGAGATCCTCGGTTGCGGTGAGGTCGATCCGAACGTCTTCGGCTACGTGCGCGACAACGGCTACGACCCCGAGCGCGTCCAGGGCTTCGCCTTCGGGATGGGCATCGAGCGGATCGCCTTCCTCAAGCACGGCGTGGCGGACCTGCGCCTCTTCTACGACAACGACCTGCGCTTCCTGGAGCAGTTCGGATGAGGGTCCCGCTGCTGTGGCTGCACGACCTCACGGTCCCGCAGATCGGCCTGCGTGAGCTCGAGGAGCGCCTGACGCTCACGGGCACGAAGGTCGAGGCCGTGCACAAGCACGGCGTTTCGGCGCTCGAGCACTTCGTGATCGGCAAGGTGCTGTCGGCAGAACCGCACCCGGACGCCGACCGCCTGAAGGTCTGTCAGGTCGACACGGGCACCGGGCCGAGCCAGATCGTCTGCGGCGCCGACAACGTCGCCGCCGGGCAGACCGTCGCCGTCGCCACCCCCGGCGCGGTGATGGGAGACGGCACGCGCCTGAAGGCGGCAAAGCTCCGCGGCCAGCCGTCCAACGGGATGATCCTGGCCGAGGACGAGGTCGGGATCGGCGGCGACCACTGGGGCATCATGGTGCTCGACGACGCGCTCACCGCGGGCACTCCGCTCGCCGACGTGCTGCCGATCGCCACGGACGTGCTCGAGCTCGAGATCACGCCGAACCGCCCCGACTGCCTGGGTGTCTACGGCGTGGCGCGCGAGGTGCACGCCGCGACGGGAGCCCCGCTCGCACCGGCGCCCTGGCTCGACGATCCCGGCTCCCCCGGAGAGATCGGAGGCGTGTCGGTCGATGTGCGGTGCCCGGAGCTGTGTGAGCGCTTCACGGTCCGTGCGTTCGAGAACGTGACGGTCGGGCCGTCGCCGACGTGGCTGAAGGCGCGGCTCTCCGCCGCGGGCCAGCGCCCGATCAACAACGTCGTCGACATCACCAACTTCGTGATGCTGCTCACCGGGCAGCCCCTGCACGCCTTCGACACCGATCGCGTCGAGGGCGGGGCGCTCACGGTCCGCCGGGCGGACGAGGGTGAGAAGGTCACCACCCTCGACGACGTGGAGCGTGTGCTCGACGGCGAGATGGTCGTCATCGACGATGCCGCCGGCCCGACCTCGATCGCCGGGGTGATGGGCGGCAACCGCTCCGAGGTCTCCGACGCGACGACCCGGGTGCTCATGGAGGCCGCGACCTGGGACGGCCCCAACATCCAGCGCACCTCGACGCGGCTCGGGCTGCGGTCGGAGGCCAGCGGGCGCTTCGAGAAGGGCATCTCAGCGGGGTCGGCGCCCGAGGCCCAGGCGGTCGCCGCGCGGCTGATGGTCGAGCTGACCGGTGCCACGCTCGTGCCGGGGACGATCGACGTCGACCACCGCTCCGAGCGCGAGCCGCGGGTGCTGCGGCTGCGCGAGCAGCGCGTGGAACGCCTGCTGGGCCGAGCCATCCCCCGGCCGGAGCAGGCGCGGATCCTCGAGGCGCTGGGCTTTGCCGTCAGCGACGCCGACGACGGCCTCGACGTGACCGTGCCGCACCCCCGGGCCGCCGACGTCACCCGCGAGGTCGACCTCGTCGAGGAGGTCGGGCGCATCGACGGCTTCGACAAGCTGCCCGAGACGCTGCCCTCGCGGCGCGGCGCGGTGGGCGTGCTCGCGCCCGAACAGCGCGCCCGGCGCCGTGCCGAGGACGCCCTGATCGGCGCCGGCCTCTACGAGGTCGTCGGCTGGAGCTTCACCTCGACCGCCGCGCAGGCGCAGCTCGGGACGAGCGTGGCGCCGCTGCGGCTGCGCAACCCGATGAGCGAGGAACAGGCGGTGATGCGCACGCACGTGCTCACGTCGCTGCTCCAGGCCGCCGAGACCAACGCGCGCCGCGGCACCCCCGACGTCCGCCTGTTCGAGATCGGCAGCGTCTATCTGCCCTGGGACGAGGCCCGCGTGCGCCCTGCCGGCCGCTGGGACCCGCCGGCGGGCACGCCGGCCGCGGCCGCCTGGGAGCAGGGGACGCTGCCCGACGAGCGCACGCACGTCGCCGCGCTGCTGGCCGGATCGGTGCGGCCGCCCTCCTGGAACGACAGCGACCCGCCGCGCGCGGACCTCTTCGCCGCCAAGGGCGTGCTCGAGCTGCTCGGGCGTGCGCTGCGCGTCGAACTGGCCTTCGAGCCGGCGAGCGAGCCCTTCCTGCATCCCGGGCGGGCCGCCCGCGTGCTGGCGGGTGCAACCCCGGTCGGCTGGGTCGGCGAGCTGCACCCGTCGCTGGCCGAGGGCGCCGGCTTCGAGGTCGACCTCGGCCTGCTCATCGCCCAGGGCGGCGGCGTGCCGGTCTACCGGGACCTGACCTCCTTCCCCGCCATCCGGGAGGACCTCGCCGTGGTGCTCGCCGATGACGTGCCGGCGGCGGCCGTGCTCGACGTCGTCCGCCGCGCCGGTGGCAAGCTGCTCGCCAGCGCCGAGATATTCGACGTCTACCGCGGCGCCCAGGTCGGCGGGGAGGGGCGGCAGTCCCTCGCGCTGCGGCTCGCCTTCCGCGCGTCCGATCGCACGCTGTCCGGCGACGATGTTGCGCCGGCGCGCGCGAAGATCGTCACTCGCCTCCGGGAGGAGCTCGGAGGCGAGCTGCGTGGCTAGTCCCGCGACCGTCGGCGTCGTCGGCGCCTCGGGCTTCGCGGGCGCGCTCGCGGCGCAGCTCATCGAGCGTCACCCGCACTTCAAGCTCGCCTACGTCACCGCGCGCGCCGAGGTGGGTCAGCGGCTCGCCGACCTGCATCCGCGCACCCGCGTGCGTCGCGTGCTCGAGGCATTCGACCCCGACCGGGCGGTGGACGCGGCGATCGTCGCCTACCCCCACGGCGCAGCGGCGCCGACGGTCGCGGCCCTGCGCGAGCGTGGCGTGCGGGTCATCGATCTCTCCGCTGACTTCCGGCTGCGCGACCTGGACACCTACGAGCGCTGGTACGGCGAGCACGGCGCCGGGCGGGCTGTTCGGCAGCGGCGTGTACGGGTTGCCGGAGCTCTACCGCGACGAGCTGCCCGGTGCAGACCTGGTGGCGGGCCCCGGGTGCTACCCGACCGCCGCGCTGCTGGCGCTCGTCCCGCTCGCGCAGGCCGGGTTGATCGGCGACACGGTGATCATCGACGCGAAGTCCGGCGTGACCGGCGCCGGGCGAGCGGCGACGGACGCGACGCACTTCGTCACGGTCAACGAGGACCTCAAGCCCTACAAGGTCGGCGCGCACCGGCACCGCCCGGAGATCGAGCAGGAGCTGGGGCACCGGGTGCTCTTTCAGCCCCACCTCGTGCCGCTCTCCAGCGGCGAGCTGACGTCGTGCTACGTGCGCTCGGCCCGGCCGACGGACGCCGGTGAGCTCACGGGGCTGTACCTCGACGCCTACGCCGAGGAGCCCTTCGTCGAGGTGCTGGACCGCCCGCCGGGGGTGCTCGAGGTGCGCGAGACGAACGGCTGCCGGATCTCCGTGCACCTCGACGGCGACCAGATCATCGTCTTCGCCGCCATCGACAACCTCTGGAAGGGGACGGCCTCGCAGGCGGTGCAGTCGCTCAACCTCATGTTCGGCCGCCCGGAGACCGAGGGTCTGCTCGCATGAGCTTCTTCGACTCGCGCTGGGTGCCGCGCCCCGACCACGTCACCGAGACGGGCGGGACGATGCTGCCGGCCGGCTTCCGGGCGGCGGGGGTGGCGGCCGGCCTCAAGCCGAGCGGGGGCCTCGACGTCGGGTTGCTCGTCTGCGACGAACCGGACGTCACGAGCGCGGCGCGCTTCACCGCGTCCGGCGTGCAGGCCGCGCCCGTGCAGATCACGCGCGAGCGGTCGCGCCTCGCCGTGCTGCGCGCGCTCGTGGTCAACTCGGGCAACGCGAACGCTGCCACGGGCGGACGGGGGCTCGACGACGCGGCCAAGATGCAGGGCGCCGGCGCGATGGTCGCCGGGGTGCCCGAGGACCGGGTCGCCATCGCCTCCACCGGGGTGATCGGGGTCCCGCTGAGCGTCGACCGCATCATCGGCGGCCTGCTCGCCGCCAGCCAGGATCTGACGGGGGACGCGGCGAGCTTCGCCGAGGCCATCCGGACGACCGACGCGTTCGCCAAGCAGGCGACCGTCGACGTCGAGCTGGACGCCGGCACCGTGCGGATCAGCGCGCAGGCCAAGGGCGCGGGGATGATCCAGCCCAACTTCGCCACGATGCTGTGCTTCGTCCAGACCGACGCGGCGATGTCCTCCGCGACCGCCGATCTGCTGCTCGGGGTCTGCGTGAAGCGGTCCTTTGACCGCATCAGCGTCGACGGCCAGCTCTCTACGAACGACACGGCGATCCTGATGGCCTCGGGCGCCTCGGGCGTCCGGGTCGAGCCCCAGACCCCCGACGAGGGGCGCCTGGGGGAGGCGCTCGACGCGCTGCTGCGCCAGCTCGCGCTGATGATCGTGCGCGACGGGGAGGGCGCGCGGCGCACCGGCCGCGTCCTCGTCACCGGTGGGCACGAGGGGGCCTGCGAGATCTCCGCGCGCGCGGTCGCCAACTCGCCGCTGGTCAAGGCCGCGCTGCACGGTGGCGACCCGAACTGGGGTCGCATCGCGCAGGCCGTCGGCGGCGTCCTGCGCGGGGCCGCACCGCTCGATCTCGCCATCGCCATCGAGGACGTGACCGTCTGCGAGAAGGGCGCCGCCGTGCCGCACGATGCCCGTGCTCTGGCCGAAGCCGTGTCCGGCGCCGAGGTCGAGTACGTCGTCGCCCTGCCCGGCGAGGGCGCCGAGGCAGAGGTCTTCTTCTCCGATCTCAGCCACGAGTATGTGACCATCAACGCGGAGTACACGACCTGATGCGCGATATCGGCACACTCCTCGAGGCCCTCCCGTACATCCGGGAGTTCCACGGCCGCACGGTCGTCATCAAGTACGGCGGCGCGGCGATGGCCGACCCCCAGTTGCGCGAGGACTTCGCGCGCGACGTGGTGCTGCTCAAGTACGTGGGCCTCAACCCCGTGGTGGTGCACGGCGGCGGGCCAGAGATCACGCGCTACATGGAGGCGCTCAACCTCCCCGTCGAGTTCATCGACGGGCTGCGCGTGTCGGACGCGGACACGGTCGAGATCGCCAAGATGGTGCTCGTCGGCAAGGTCAATAAGGACATCGTGCTGCGCATCAACCGTCACGGCCAGCCCGCCGTCGGACTGTGCGGGGACGACGGGCTGCTCTTCCGGGTGGCGACCATGACCGCGCCGGGCGGGGAGGACATCGGTCTCGTCGGCCGCATCGAGCGCGTGCAGACCGGCGTCATCACCCACATCGCGGAGGACTACATCCCGGTCATCGCCTCCGTCGGCGCCGATCGCGACGGCCGCTCGCACAATGTCAACGCCGACGAGGCCGCCGGGGCGGTCGCGCGCGCGCTCGGCGCCTACAAGGTCGTGTTCCTGACCGACGTCGCGGGCTGGCTCGCCGATCCGGCCGACCCGGAGTCGCTCGTCTCCGAGACGACCGCCGACGTCGTCGAGGAGGCGCTCCCCTCGGTCTCGGGCGGCATGCGCCCCAAGCTCGAGGCGTGCCTGCAGGGCATCCACGGCGGTGTCTCCAGCGCCCACATCGTCGACGGCCGCATCCCGCACTCGCTCCTGCTCGAGCTCTTCACCGACGCCGGGCAGGGCACCAAGATCTGGCCCGCGCGATGACCGCCCGTGGGTGGGCTCCGCGGGCCCGGGAGCGCCGCGGGTCGTGATCACCGACTTCGCCGACACGGCGCTGACCGACAACTACGCGCGCTTCCCCGTCGAATTCGTGTCGGGTCATGGCTGCACGCTCGTCGACGCGGACGGCAACGAGTACCTCGATCTGCTCGCCGGCATCGCGGTCTGCAACACGGGCCACTGCCATCCCCACGTGGTCGCGGCCATCCGCGAGCAGGCGGGCCGGCTCATGCACGTCTCCAACCTGTTCTGGACGTCGCAGAACGTGCGGCTGGCCGAGCGGCTCTCCGCGGCGTCCCTCGGCGGCAAGGTGTTCTTCTGCAACTCCGGGGCGGAGGCCAACGAGGCGGCGATCAAGCTCGCGCGCAAGCGGCGGCGCGGGGGAGGGTTCCTCGTCGCCCACGGCGGCTTCCACGGCCGCACCTACGGCGCCCTCAGCGCCACGCCGCAGGAGACCAAGCAGGCGCCGTTCGCGCCGCTCGTGCCGGGCTTCACCGCGCTCGCGGCGGACGGGCTGGCCCAGGCGGTCGACGAGAACACGGCGGCGGTCATCCTCGAGGTGGTGCAGGGCGAGTCCGGCGTCCACGTCATGCCCCATCAGGTGCTGCACGAGATCCGCGAGGCCTGCGACGACCACGGCGCGCTGCTGATCTTCGACGAGGTCCAGACCGGGATGGGCAGGACCGGCACGCTGTGG
This sequence comes from uncultured Solirubrobacteraceae bacterium, assembly GCA_963781415.1. GTDB lineage: Bacteria > Actinomycetota > Thermoleophilia > Solirubrobacterales > Solirubrobacteraceae > DATLGB01. The sequence goes on along the minus strand of CAWAFT010000002.1, from coordinate 85,165 downwards.
GCCTACGAGCAGACGGGGGTGCGGCCGGACGTCATCACCGCCGCCAAGGGCCTCGGCGGCGGGTTCGCCATCGGGGCGCTCATCACCTCGCCGCAGACCGCGGGCGTCTTCGAGCCGGGTGACCACGGCTCGACCTTCGCGGGCAGCCCACTCGCCTCGGCCGCGGCCAACGCGGCGCTGGACGTGCTCGACGATGCGGACCTGCTCACGAACGTGCGCGAGCGCTCCGAGCAGCTCCGGGAGGGGCTCGCGGCGCTCCCCGGGGTGAGGTCGGTGCGCGGCGTCGGGCTCATGCTCGCGGCCGAGGTCGACGGGGCGCCGGAAGCGTCGCGCCGCGCCCTCGCCGAGCAGCGCCTGGTGGTCAACGCCACCGGGCCCGGCACGCTGCGCTTCATCCCTCCGCTGGTGATCACTGCGCCCGAGGTTGCGGACGCGCTGACCCGTCTCGAAAAGGTTTTGGTCGGCCCTTAACGGTTTTTGGCATCGCCGGCCGTTGTCTGGGGAGTTGACCCTTGGTCCCGGGTCCCATCCCCAGACGTATTTCGAGGAGTGAGATGAGAAGTCGTTCCCGGCTCGCCGCCATCGCGGCGGGCCTCACGGTCGCCGCTGCCACGGCCGCCGCACCCGCTGTCGCCTACCAGGCGAACATCACCCGCACCACGGGTGGCATCCCGCACATCAAGGCCGCCACCATCGGCGACGGCGCCTTCGGCGTCGGTCACGCGGCCGCCGAGGACAACATCTGCACGCTGGCCGACGTCTATCTGACGGGCGACGCCGAGCGGGCACGCTTCCTGGGCGCCGGTTCAGGCAACGCCAACACCAACTCGGACTTCCTCTGGCAGTCGATCATCGACGATCGTCAGATCGAGCAGATCCTCGCCAAGCCGTTCCCCGAGGGTCCGTCCCGCGACGCTCGCGCCATGGCGCGCGGCTATGTCGCCGGCTACAACCACTACCTCGCGGAGTCGGGCGGCAGCGCCGGCATCTCCGATCCCCGCTGCCAGGGCCAGCCCTGGGTGCGCCCGATCGACGAGTCCGACGCCTGGCGCCTCGCGCTGAACCTCAGCATGCGCGCCAGCTCCAACACGAACATCGCCGGCCTCACGACGGCAGTGCCGCCCGCGGTGCCCCGCTCCGGCGAGCGCACCGTTCAGCGCACCGAGGACCCGGGCATGACCGAGGACGAGGTCGCCGACGCCCTCGAGGGCACCATGTTCGACCCGCGGGCAGAGCCGACGCTCGGCTCGAACGCCATCGGCGTCGGCGGCGACAACACCCGCACCGGCGGCGGCGTCGTGCTGGGCAACCCGCACTTCCCGTGGAACGGGAACGAGCGGTTCTGGGAGTTCCACCTGCAGGTGCCGGGCGACGTCAACGTCGTCGGCGCCAGCCTCATGGGCTCGCCCGTGGTCAACATCGGCCACAACCGCCACGTCGCGTGGTCGCACACCGTCTCCACCGGACGGCGCTTCACGCTGCACCGCCTGCAGCTCGTCCCCGGCCAGCCCACGAAGTACGTCTTCGAGGGTGAGCAGGAGCAGATGCGCGCGCAGAGCGTGACGGTCCAGGTTCTCAGCGGGGGAGTCCTCACGCCCCAGACGCGCACCCTGTACTACTCGCGCTTCGGCCGGGTCGGCAACTACGCGACCCTCGGCCTTAACTGGAACGCGACGAACGCGTACGCGTTCGACGACGCCAACGGCGACAACCTGCGCGTCTTCGACCAGTGGCTGGCGATGGACCGCGCGCGGTCGGCGCAGGACATCATCGACGCCCAGAAGCAGATCGGCGGCATCCCGTGGGTCAACACCCTCGGCGCCGACGACAAGGGCAACTCGTTCTACACCGACATCTCGGCGATGCCGCACCTGACGAAGGCGCAGATCGACGATCCGGACTGCATCAACGGCGCGACGCCGCTCGCCGCGAAGGCAAGCCGGCTGTACGTGCTCGACGGCACCCGGGCCAAGTGCTCGCTCAAGAGCGATGACGATTCGGTCGTCCCCGGCATCTTCGGGGCGAGCAACCTGCCGTTCGTCAAGAACCGCACCTACACGCAGAACTCGAACGATTCGCACTGGATGACGAACCCGACGACTCCGCTCACCGGGTTCTCCCCGGTCATCGGTTCTGAGACGGGGCCCCTCGGTCTGCGCACGCGGCTCGGCGTCGACATCGTCAACAAGCGCCTGGCCGGCACGGACGGCCAGACCGGGAACAAGTTCAGCCTCGAGACCATGAAGGGTGCCTGGCTGCAGTTCCGGAGCCTCGGCGCAGAACTGACGCTGAGCGGCCTCGTGAACATCTGCAACGCGGCCCCGGGCGGCATCATCAACGGGGTCGACGTCTCCGAGGCGTGCCCGATCCTGGCCGCCTACGACGGCACGGGCAAGCGCGACTCCGCCGGCGGCTGGCTGTTCGCCCGCTGGTTCGCGCTCGCACCGAACACGACGGCGACGTTCTTCACGACGCCGTATGACCCGGCAAACCCGCTGACCACGCCGAACACCCTCAACGAGAGCCTGACCACGACCAAGAACGCCCTCGCCGCGGCGGTGTCGGAGCTCCGCACGCGCGGGGTTCCGCTCAACGCCAGCCTCGGCCAGGTGCAGAAGTTCACCCGCAACGGCGTGGCGATCCCGATCCCGGGCTGCAACTCCGGCTGCTACCCGGTGATCGGGTCGTCGTCGAGCGCAGCAACCTACGGCGAGGTCTCGTCGGGCAACAGCTTCGTGATGTTCGCGGAGATGGATCCGGACACCGGGCCGCGCGCGGAGGCGCTGCTGACGTACTCGCAGTCCGAGAACCCGGTCTCGCCCTACTACAAGGACCAGACCGAGCTGTACTCCAACAGCGCGTTCATGCCGCTCCCGTTCACCGACGGGGCGATCGCGGCCGCCATGCTCAACCAGAAGCTGGTCGACGACGGGGCGGCGCCGGAGGGCCAGGGTCCTGCCGGCCCGACGGGCCCGACGGGTCCGGGCGGTCCGCAGGGCGATACGGGTCCGACGGGTCAGACCGGTCCGACCGGCGATACCGGTCCGACCGGCGATACCGGTCCGCAGGGCGATACCGGTCCGCAGGGCGATACCGGTCCGCAGGGCGATACCGGTCCGCAGGGCGACACCGGCCCGCAGGGCGACACCGGCCCGCAGGGCGACACCGGTCCGCAGGGCGATACCGGCCCGCAGGGTCCCGCCGGCCCGGCCGGCGCCAACGGCAACAACGGCACGAACGGCGCCAACGGCGCCAACGGCGCTGACGGCGCCAACGGCAACGCAGGACCCACCGGACCGGCCGGACCGGTCGGGCCGGCCGGCCCGATCGGGCCGACGGGTGACCGCGGTCCCCGCGGTCGGCACGGTCGCCACGGGAAGGTCGTCTGCCAGCTCAAGGGCCGGCGCGGCCGTCGCGTGGTGTGCAAGGTCACCTACCAGGACGCGGTCACGGCTCGTGTCCGCATCTCCAAGGGTGGCCGCACCGTCGCCCACGGCAAGGTGTCGCGCAGCGGGCGGGTCGCCGTCGACCGTCGCCTTGCCCGCGGCCGCTACACGGTCAAGCTGACCGTGCGGCGCGCCGACGGCAAGCGCGCCGTGTCGCGAGGCACGCTGAAGGTCTAGCCCCACAACGACAGCGGGCCCGTGGCGATCACGCCACGGGCCCGCTTTGTCGGAGGAGGAACTAGCTGGTAGGTCGGACTACTTGGTGTTGATCGTGATGGTCGCGACGCCGATGACCAGGTCGCCGGCGAGCGCGTCGATCTTGAACGTCTTGTTCAGGAGATCGGCAGCGGACTGCTTGAGCTTGACGGTCGTGCCCTGCAGCGTGGCGGTGCCGTCATCGTTGACCTCGAGCGGGTTGAGCGTGCGTCCGTCGAGGAAGAACAGCTCGGCGTCCTCAGCGGCGGTCTCGCCGTTGACCGCGACGTCGCCCGTGAGGACCGACTTGCCGGGATCGACGTCGAAGTTGGTCAGCTCGACCGCGGTGTCACCGGCGGTCAGGCTGAGGCCGGAGCCCTCGTGGTTGATGATGCCCTGGACGTAGGGGAAACCGTGCCGGGCTCGTAGTAGGTGACGTTGCCGCCCGTGATCGGGAACACGGCGGAGCCGTCCTTGGTGATCTCGGCATCGCCGACGGGGCCGGGAGCGACCTTCAGGGAGGTCAGGGCGTCGACGAAACCGGCGTCGAGCTTGACGGCGGTGTCGACACCGGTGAGGGTGTCGACCTGGGCGACCGGCTTGGCCGAGTCGCCGGCGCTCTTCTCGTTGTCGTCGCCGCAGGCGGCAACACCGAACGAAAGAGCAGCGGACACAACAAGAGCAGTGATTGTCTTAGTTCTCATGCCACTGCATACGGACCTGGCGCGTTACTGGACGTGTCAATGTCAAGATTTCGTCAGCACGACCCCCCAGACCACGGCCCCGAGCAGCGCCGCGGCCAGCACATACGAACCCTCGGCATTTCGCTTGTCGGCGTAGCGCACAAGCGCCAGCAAGAGGCCGGCAAGCGGGAGGACGGCCGCGAGAACGAGCGGGAAAACGAGTTCGAGCCTGGCGCGCAAACGCTCAGCCTTCTTCGACGCGCTCGATCAGAAAGGCGACGCGGATGTGCGCGCGCCACTGATCGAGCTCTTCCCCGCGCAGTCCGACGGACACGACATCGACCGCCTTGATGTTCCGCAGCGTCCTGCGCGCTTCGTCGAGCGCGTCGCGCACAGCGTCGTCGGAGGACTCCGAGGACGATCCGACTAGTTCGATGATCTTGACGATGGACATCGCGAAGGGGAGGACGGACTTATACCGTCTGCGGCGCCATGACCGACCACCCGCTCACCGAGGTCCACCAGTTCGTCGATCCTTCGACGAACGTCGCCCGCGTCGCCCGGTACCTGGCGCAGAAGGACGAGGTGGGCCGCGTCCTGCTCCTCTACAGCGGCGGCCTCGACACGAGCGTGATGCTCAAGTGGATCCAGGACGAGTACGAGGCGGAGGTCGTCGCCCTGACCATCAACCTCGGCCAGCCCGGCGAGGACTACGACGTCGTGCGCGGCAAGGCGCTGCAGCTCGGCGCCCTCGAGTGCCACGTGGTCGACGCGCGCGAGGAGTTCGCGCGGGAGTACATCACCCCCGCGATCAAGGCCAACGCCGACTACGGCGACGGATATCCGCTCTTCACCGCGCTGGGCCGGCCGCTGATCGCCAAGCTCGCCGTCGAATACGCGCGCAAGACCGGCTGCGACACGATCGCCCACGGCTGCACGGGCAAGGGCAACGACCAGGTCCGCATCGAGGCGACCGTCGCCACCCTCGCTCCCGAGCTCAAGGTGATCGCTCCCGTGCGCTCCTGGCAGATGGGCCGCGACGCGGAGATCGAGTACGCCCGCAAGCACGGGATCCCGGTCAAGGGCGGGACGGAGTCCGCGCCCTACTCGATCGACGACAACCTCTGGGGCCGCTCGAGCGAGGGCAAGTGGATCGAGGACCTCTCCCATGCGCCCGACGACGACGTCTTCCAGCTCGTCACGCGGCCCGAGCTCGCCCCGGACGAGGCGGAGACGGTCGAGCTGACCTTCGAGGCGGGCGTTCCCGTCGCCGTCAACGGCGAGGCGATGGATCTCGTGGCGCTGCTCGAGCACGTGGCCGCGATCGGCATGCGTCACGGCGTCGGCATCGTCGATCACATCGAGGACCGCATCGTGGGCCTGAAGGTGCGGGACATCTACGAGGTTCCGGCCGCCGCCATCGTGCTCAAGGCCCATCGCGAGCTCGAGCGGCTCACGGGCACGATCCATCAGAACCAGTTCAAGCCTGGCCTCGACCGCAAGTGGGCCTATCTGGTCTACGCCGGTCTGTGGTGGGAGCCGCTGCGCGCCGACATCGAGGCCTACGCCGACCACGTCAACCGCAACGTCACGGGCACGATCGGCCTCAAGCTGTTCAAGGGCAGCGTCCGCGTCGTCACCCGCGAGAGCCCCAACGCGGTCTACGACGCCCAGCTGGCCACGTTCAGCGACTCGGGCGGCCTCTTCAGCCAGCATGCCTCGCCGGGCTTCATCGAGCTCTGGTCGTTGCAGAGCGCGCTGGCGCACCGGCTCCATCAGCGCGAAGAGTGACCGGCGAGGGCGACAGCCAGCGGCGCGTCGCCACCATGTTGCGGCGCATCGACGAGAGCCCGGCGCTGTTGGCGATGTTCCGCGCCGCCCGCAGGCGCCTGCCCGGCGACGAGCACTACGGCGACCCGCTCTCCCTGTCGGCCGAGCAGGCGCCGGGGGTCCTCGGGCAGCAGCTCGCGCTCGTGGCGGCCGAGCGGCCCAGCGCTCTGAAGGAGGTCGGTTTCAGCGCGCTGCAGATCTGGCAGTCGCTGTCCGAAGCCCAGGGTCGGGGGCGGGGCGACCGCGAGGTCGCGATCGTCTTCACCGACCTCGCCGGATTCTCGACCTGGGCGCTGGACGCCGGGGACACGATGGCCGTCGAACTCCTGCGCCGCGTGGCGAAAGCGGTCGAGCCGTCCATCACCGCGCACGGCGGTCGCGTGGTCAAACGGCTCGGCGACGGTCTCATGGCCGTGTTCGACGACACCGAGGAGGCCGTGGCCGCGGTGCTCGAGGCCCGCGAGGCCGTGGCACGGGTCGAGATCGGCGGGCACGTCCCGCGGCTGCGGGCCGGCGTGCATGTCGGCCGGCCGCGAACCCTGGGCGGCGACTACCTCGGCGTCGACGTCAACGTCGCCGCGCGCGTGGCGGCGGCGGCGGGACCGGGGGAGGTCCTCGTGACCGACAGCGTGTGCGCGAAGCTGCCGGACTCGACGGCGGTCAAGCGCAAGTGGCGGTTCTCGGGCAAGGGCACGCCGGCGCAGACCAAGGTGTTCGCCGTCGAGTAGCGCCGGGTACGGTGAGCACCATGATCTACGAGTTCATCGGCCGGGTGGTGGTGAAGGCCGCGAAGGTCTTCCTGCGCCGCAAGTACGGACCGACGATGACGCCCAAGCCCGTGCTCGCCGCTGCGGTCATCGCCGCGGTCGTGGGCGTTGCCGTCGTCTCCGCCAAGCGCGACGCCGCGTAGTCCGCACCTTGCACCCCTCGCACGGGCGCATGCGAGGCTTGCGCTCGCGCGCGCCTGTGGGACCATGTGGGGGTGAACGAGCCTGGCTCCCTCCCCGAGGGCTTCACTGTGGACGCCGTCGACTGGCTGCCCTCCGGCGCGCGCTCCGGCCTCGTCCGGGTGCGCGGGCACCGTCCTCCGGCCGTTTCCGGGCCCCTTCCTGAGCTGATTCTCGAGAGCGGCTCGGAGAGCCGGCGCTACGTCTCCCTGCCCGACCCGCGCGCGGATCGGGACCCGACGGCCTGGCGCGGGGCCTACGTCCTGGAGGCGAGGCCCGCCGCGGAGGCCGACCGGATGTGGCTCGAATGGCCCGGGTCGCGCCGGATCGAGCTTCAGCCGCTGGCGGTGCCCGAGCATCAGGTCGTGCGTGCCGTCGAGGCGGCGCCCGAGCCGGAGCCGGCCGATCAGGGCGGAGAGGTCATCGACCGGGCGGTGCTCGCCGAGCGGCGCGCGCGGCGCGCGGAAGCTTCCGAGCAGGCGCAGTCGCGGATCTCGCGTGAGGCGCTGCGAGCGGTGGAGATCCTCGAGCTGCGGGCGTCCGAGCTCGAGCAGCGCGCGCTCCAGGCCGAGGACGAGCGCGACGCCCTGCGCGCGCAGGGGCCCGCGACGGCCGACCCGGACGCGCGCTTGGAGGCGCTCTCCACCGAGATCCGCGAGCTGCGGGCCGCGCTGGTCGAGCGTGAGGCAGAGCTTCGCCGCCGTGCATTCGAACCCGATCAGCCGGCCTCACCGGTGCGGATCGCCCCGAGCGACGCCGAGCGCCGGGCCGAGCGCCTGCGGTCGGCCCTGACCGCGACCGTCGCGACGGTCGCCGAACTGCGACTGCGCCTGCACGAGCTGCAGGTCGCCCGTCGGACCCGTGACGTGGCTGCCGCGGCGGACGCCGTGCGGCTCGCGGTCCTCGAACGCGAGCGAGCGGACCTCCAGACCGGGTTGGAGACGGCCCGTGCCGAGTTGAGCGCGGCCGTGCGCAGCCGCGACGAGGCCGCGGCGGAGCTCGACGGTGTCCGCGACGCCCATGCGGAGCTGCGCGACCAGTTCGAGGGCGTGTCGGGTGAGCTCGACACCGCGCAGGAGCGCATCACGGAGCTTGAGACCGAGGTCGCGTCGCTCACGGCTTCGGCCGAGCGCTCCTCGGAGGAGATCTCCCGCCTGCGCGCCGAGGCGCTGGCGGCCGAGGCGTCAGACGACACCGAGGCGCAGCTCACGGCGCTGCGCGCCCGTCTCGCGGGCGCCGAGGCGGCGATCGCCGACGCGGAGACCGCTCGTGAGATCGCGGAGGCCTCCGCGCTCGTCGCTTCCACCCAGCGGCGCGCGGCCGAGGTCGCCAACGCCGCGCGGGGCCGCATGGGCCCGGCGCCGCTGCGCGCCGTCCCCTCGGAGCCGGAGCCGGAGCCGGAAGCGCCGGCCGCCGCGCCGCGCGTGCCCGAGGCGCTGATCGCCGCGGCCGCAGACGCCGAGCGGGCTGCGGCGGAACGCCAGCGGACGGAGGAGACCGACCGCGTGGTGGCCGATCTGGACGCTGCGGCCGCCGCGCTGCGCGCCTCCGAGCCGGGGGCGGACCCCGAGCCTGCCGAGCCCGAGCCCGAGCCCGAGTTCGAGCCTGAGCCCGAGCCCGCTGCGGTCGAGCCCGAGCCCGCTGCTGCCGAACCTGCGCCTGCCGAGCCCGAGCCCGAGCCCGCTGCGGAGCCCCAGCCCGAGCGCACGCGGCCCCGCATCGTCTCCGCTACCACCGATCCGCCGGCCGACCTCGCGCGTGGACGCTCCGCGCGCGACTACCCGCCGCTGCGGGGCGCGCTCGTCAAATTCGCCCATGACGATCCCGCTGCCGCAGGCCGCCTGCTGGCGGGCCTGCTCAAGGCCCAGCACGCCGTGCTCGCGGACGCGCCGGCCGATTATGACCTGACGATCACCGAGGTCGGGACCTTCGCGGTGTCCGCCGCGGGCCAGACGACGCTGGTGAACGCGCTCGACTTCCCGCGCGGGCGCAGCGAGGCCGCCTTCCACCTCAAGACGGACGCGCTGACCTTCGCGGAGACGGTCGCGGGAGTGGACGCGCGGCCACGGCGGCTGCGGGGGCCGGTCCGCGCCTCCGGCAAGGTCCGCACTGCCCGCAAGCTCACGGAGGAGTTCCGCACGGAGGCGTCGCTGGCCGACGTGGTCCGCGCCGGGGCCGATCTCGACCCCGAGCTCGTGCTGCGCGGGCTGGCGTACGCGGTCCGGCCCGCCTGGACCCAGGGCCAGCAGTGGGTCGTCGAGTTGCGGGTCGAGGACCATCCGGTCACCCTGGCCGCCCGCCACACCGGTGGTTTGTCGGTCAACGCCGGCCCGGCGGAAACCGAGCCCGATGCGCGGCTGCGACTGTCATCGGAGGGCTTCCGGGCGCTGCTGACCGGCGACCTCACCGATCCGAGGATCGAGGGCGACGAGCGCGTTCTGCGCCGTCTGCTTTCGCTCGCCGAGCGCGCCCGCACCGGCTCGGACTGAGAAACCCCGCACGATGCGGGGGGAGTGCCCGCGGGGACCGGGAGGCATCCGATGCCACCCGTATCTTTCCCCTCCCGCATGAGCACCGCCTGCTGCGCGCATCTTCACGTCCATTCGGAGTATTCACTCCTCGACGGTGCCTGCAAGATCGACGCGCTGGCCGCCCGCGCGGCCGCCTTCGACCAGCCCGCCATCGGCCTGACCGACCACGGCGTGATGAACGGCGCGGTGGAGCTGGTGAAGGCCGCCAAGAAGCATGGCGTCAAGCCCGTCGTCGGGCTCGAGGCCTACTTCGTGGACGATCGCCACTTCCGCGACGGGAAGGTGGAGCGCAACCACCTCACGCTGCTCGCCGCCGACGACGACGGGTACCGCAACCTCGTCAAGCTCTCCAGCGGCGGCTTCCTCGAGGGGCTGCACCACGGCAAGCCGGGCATCGACATGGAGCTGCTCTCCCAGCACTCCGGCGGCGTCATCTGCCTGACGGGCTGCCTGGCGTCGCGCTCGAGCCGCCGGATCGTGGAGGGGCGCGAAGCCGAGGCGCGCGCGAACCTCGACGATCTCGTGCAGGTCTTCGGCGCGGAGAACGTCTACTTCGAGCTCCAGAAGAACGGGATCGCCGAGCAGGAGGTCGTCAACACCGCCATCGCCCGCTTCGCCGCCGAGATGGGCCAGCCCCTGGTGGGAACGGCCGACGTCCACTACCTGCGGCGCGAGGACTACGAGCACCACGCCGCGCTGCTGTGCGTGCAGACCAAGTCCACGCTCGATCAGCCGAAGATGTCCTTCGACACCAACGAGTTCTATCTGAAGAGCTCGCAGGAGATGGAGGAGGCGTTCTCGGCGTTCCCGGGGGCGCTTGAGACCTCGCTGGAGATCGCCGAGCGCTGCAACGTCGACATCGAGCTCGGCCGCCAGCTCATCCCGCGCTTCGACTGCCCGGACGGACTCGACGAGGCCGCGTACCTGCGCAGGCTCGTGGAGGCCGGCCTGCGCGAGCGCTACGGGGATCCGCCGCCCGCCGCCGCGATCGAGCGGATGGACTCCGAGCTCGCGGTGATCGAGCGCATGGGGTTCTGCGGCTACTTCCTGATCGTCCACGACTTCGTCGCCTACGCGAAGGACAACGGGATCGCCGTGGGTCCGGGCCGCGGATCGGCGGCGGGCTCGATCGTCGCCTACACGCTGCGCATCACGGACGTGGATCCGCTGCGCTACGACCTGCTCTTCGAGCGCTTCCTGAACCCCGAGCGCGTGTCGATGCCCGATATCGACATCGATTTCTCCGTGCGCGGCCGCGAGCGCGTGATGCGCTACGTGATCGACAAGTACGGCACCGACCGAGTCGCGCAGATCATCACCTTCGGCAAGATGTTCCCGCGGGCGGCCACCCGCGACGCCGCCCGCGTCCTCGGCTACGACTACGGCAAGGGCGACGCGCTGGCGAAGCTGATCCCGGACCCGATCATGGGCCGCGCCCCCTCGTTCAAGGAGTGCCTCGAACCGGGGTCGGAGCTCGCGACGGAGGTCGGCCGCGACCCGGACGCGAAGCGCATCGTCGATGTCGCGCAGGGGCTGGAGGGCATCGTCCGCAACGCCTCCATCCACGCGGCGGCGGTCGTCATCGCCGACCGCCCGCTGACGGACATCGCGCCGCTGCAGCTCGCCGACGGCGGGACGGACGGCAACGGCCGCAAGGTCTACCGCACGGTCACCCAGTTCTCCATGAAGCCCATCGAGGAGCTCGGGCTCCTGAAGATGGATTTCCTCGGGCTGCGCAACCTCGACGTCATCGAGGACGCGCTGGACATCATCGAGCGCTCGACGGGCGAGCGGCCCGACATGGCCCGGCTGCCGCTCGACGACTCGCGCACGTACGAGATGCTCGCCCGCGGGGACTCGGTCGGCGTGTTCCAGTTCGAGTCCGAGGGCATGCGCGAGGCGCTCAAGCGCGTGGAGCCCACGGAGTTCGACGACCTCGTCGCGCTCGTGGCGCTGTACCGGCCGGGGGCGATGGACCAGATCCCCACGTACGCGCGCGGGAAGAAGAACCCCGAGTCGGTGTCGTTCGTCGACGAGCGCCTGCGCCCGATCACCCAGTCGACCAAGGGCGTGATCCTCTACCAGGAGCAGGCGATGCAGATCGCCAAGTCGATGGCGGGCTTCTCCGGCGCCAAGGCGGACGATCTGCGCAAGGCGATCGGCAAGAAGAACCGCGAGGCGATGGCCAAGCTCAAGCCCGAGTTCGTCGACGGCTGCCGGCGCTCGGGCACGGCGGAGCAGGTCATCGAGCAGCTCTGGGCCACCAACGAGCGCAGCGCCGACTACTCCTTCAACAAGTCCCACGCCGCCTGTTACGCGCTCATCTCCTACCGGACGGCGTGGCTGCGGGCCAACTATCCCGCCGAGTACATGGCGGCGCTCATCTCGTCGGTGATGGACACGAAGGACAAGGTGCCGTTCTTCGTCGCGCAGGCCGAGCAGATGGGCATCGAGATCCTGCCGCCGGACGTCAACCTCTCCGACCACGCGTTCATGGTGGTGGAGGGCAACATCCGCTTCGGGCTCGACGCCGTGAAAGGCGTGGGCCACGCCGCGGTGGAGGCCATCAAGGCCGGGCGCGAGGGGGAGGGTGGGCCGTTCACCTCGCTGTGGGACTTCTGCGAGCGCGTCGACGCCCGCTGCGTCAACAAGAAGGCGATCGAGGCGCTGATCAAGTGCGGGGCGTTCGGCTCCACGGGAGCGACCCGCAAGGGCATGCTCGAGGTGCTCGAAGCGGCCCAGCAGGCGGGCTCGAAGGCGCAGCTGGACGCGCAGATCGGGCAGTCGAGCATCTTCGACCTGGCCGGCTTCGGGGAGCCCGCCGACGGCGCCCCCGCCTTCGCTCGCCCGTCACATCCGCCGATCCCAATCGACGAGGCCGATCGCCAGACGCTGTTGATGTACGAGAAGGAGTCCGTCGGGCTCTTCATCTCCGAGCATCCGCTCAAGGCGGTGCGCGAGGTCCTGCGGGCCAAGGCGGACTGCACGTGCGCCGATCTCGCCGGCCGCCGCAACGGCGACTGGGTGAAGATCGGCGGCATGGTGTCGGCGGCGAAGAAGATCCGGACCCGCGCCGGCTCGGTGATGATGTTCGCGACCATCGACGATCTCGAGGGCAACGTCGAGGTGCGCGTGTTCGAGAAGGCGCTGACCGCCTCCGAGGGCGCGCTCGCGGAGGACAACATCGTGCTCGTGCGCGGTCGCGTCGACCACATGGACGGCGGCAAGATCTGCGTCATCGTCTCCGAGGCCACGCTGTTCGAGACGACCGAGAAGGAGATCGAACAGGCCAAGGCCCGCGCGGCGAGCCAGGCCGAGCGGGTCGCCCTGCCGCTCAAGCTCCCGCTCGACGCCGCCCGCCTGCCGGCGACGGTCATCGAGGACCTCAAGCGGCTCTTCGCCGAGCACCCGGGCGACACCGAGGTCGTGCTCGAGGTCACCACCTCCGGCGGCCAGCGCCGGCTCAAGCTCGGATCGGACTTCACGGTGACCCGCTCGACCCGGCTGTTGTCGGAGTTCGAGCACCTCGTGGCGAGCCGGCAGATCCCAGCCGGCGCCGGCGTCTGACCACACTTTTCGCGCCGCGCAAAAGAATCGCGCGCGAGCGCCCGTTGCGTGTGTTGAAGGACGAGAGCAAGCGACGCCGGACCGGCGGGCGAGCAGTTCGTCACGGACGGCCTCCACAGCGGACAGGAGACCCGTCCGGGCTCGGAGCCCGCCGCCCGGCATCCGTCGCACGCTCTTAGACGGCGCCTCCGGACCCCCTTGCCGGAGGCGCCGTCGCGTCCTCCTGCGTGCACGCCCCTTGCGCTGATCGTGCGGAGGCCGGTTCAGCCGCGCGCCGCGAGCCCTTGCTCGCGTAACGCGCGCATGCGCGTGATGTCGGCGGCCTCGACGTTCTTGCCGTCGACGCCGGGGCCCTCGAAGACGGTGGGCAAGCCGTCGAAGGCCGGCTCGGAGAGGAACGCGGCGCAGCCGTCGACGCCGATCTCGCCCTCGCCGAGCGGGGCGTGGCGGTCCCGGTTGGACCCGAGCGGGGTCTGGGAGTCGTTGACGTGCAGCGATCCGAGCCGGTCGAGGCCGACCTCCTCCTCGAAGGCGGCCACCGTTGCGCCGACGGCGTCGGCATCCCGGACGTCGTAGCCGGAGGCCAGCAGATGGCAGGAGTCGAGGCAGACCCCGAGCCGCTTCCCGGCTCCGGCCGCTTCGATCAGCGCGGCGAGCTCCGCGAACGACCGGCCGAGCGTGCCGCCCGTCCCGGCCGTGTTCTCGAGATGCAGCGGGCAGCGGTCGGTCTCATCCAGCGCGGCCCGGATGATCTTCCCCGCGCGCTCGATCGCGCTCGGCACGTCGCCCTTGAGCGCCGACCCGGCGTGCAGCACCACGGCGTCCGCGCCGATCGCGTCGCCGACCCGCAGCGAGTGGGCGAGCGAGCGCAGCGACTTCGCGCCGAGCTCGTCGTCCTCGGTCGCGCAGTTGATCAGGTAGACCGCGTGGATCAGGACGCCGTCGATGCGGGTGCCCTCGCGCGCCTCGCGGAACGCGGCGAAGTCCTCGTCCGTGTAGCCGGTCGGCTTCCATTGGCGCGGCGACTGGTTGAAGATCTGCAGGGCGTCGCACTCGCGCTCGAGCGCGCGCTCGACCGCCTTGGGCAACCCGCCGGCGTTGGAGACATGGGCTCCGATCAGCACGGCGCGGGAGGGTAACGTCGTAGCGACATGCGCGTTCGCTTCGCTCCCTCGCCGACCGGCGCCCTGCACGTCGGCGGCGCTCGCACCGCCCTGTTCAACTGGCTCCTCGCCCGGGGCACCGCCGGGGCCGAGCTCGTGCTGCGCATCGAGGACACCGACCGCGAGCGCTCGACGCAGGCCAACGTGGACCAGATCTTCGAGGCGCTCGAGTGGCTCGGGATCGACTACGACGGCGACGCGGTCTTCCAGTCCCAGCGCGCCGAGCGCCACGCCGAGGTCATCGAGCGACTCCTCGCAGACGGGCACGCGTACCGGTCGACGGCGGGGCGCGACGAGATCGAGGCCTGGCGGGCCGAGCACGGCAACCGTGGCTTCCGCGGCACCGACGAGGGGGAGGGGGCCGTCCGCCTGCGCGTCCCCGACGAGGGCAGCACCGTCGTCCGCGACGTGATCCGGGGCGAGAGCGAGTTCGCCAACGAGCTCCAGGACGACCTGGTCATCGCTCGCGCCGATGGGTCGCCGGTCTACCACACGGCGGTCGTCGTCGACGACCTCGACGCCGGCATCACCCACGTCGTGCGCGGAGCCGACCACTACTCGAACACGCCGAAGCAGATGCTGATCCTGGCGGCGCTGGGGGAGACCGCACCGGTCTACGCCCATCTTCCGCTGCTGCACGGTCCGGACGGCAAGAAGCTCTCCAAGCGCCACGGTGCGGCCTCGGTCCAGGAGCTGCGCGACGCCGGCTACCTCCCCGAGGCGGTACGCAACTACCTCGCCCTGCTCGGGTGGGGCGCGGCCGGCAGCGAGGAGACCTTCTTCTCCACCCAGGAGCTGCAGGAGTCGTTCGCGCTCGACCGCGTGTCGCGGTCCCCGGCGGTCTTCGACGAGCAGAAGCTGCGCTGGATGAATGGCCGCTACCTGCGCGAGCTCGAGGTCGCCGATCTCCAGACCCGGCTGGAGGCGCTCACCGGGCGTGACCTGCGCGCCGACGTCGTCGCGATCACCCAGGAGAAGATCTCGACGCTGGCGGAGTTCTGGCCGCTCGCGAGCTTCTTCTTCGACGGTCCCGTCGACGACCCGGCCGCGCGCGAGAAGGTGCTCGGCGCGGACGGCGCCCTCGACGCGCTGCGGGCCGCCCGCGAGGATCTGGCCGCCGCCGGCGACTGGTCGGTGGAGGGGCTCGAGGTCGTGCTGCGCGGAACCGCGGAACGCTCCGGCGTCAAGCCGAAGCTCCTGTTTCAGCCGATTCGCGTCGCGATCGCCGGCTCGACCATCTCTCCCGGGCTGTTCGAATCCGTGTCCGTCCTCGGCCGCGACGAGGCGCTCCGTCGCATCGACACCGCCATCTCCTTCCGGTAGACATACGTACGAGAGAGCGACTTGCTCAATCATGGGTCCAGTGCTGCCGATAGACCGTTCAGAGGCCAGCCGATGACCGGCCAGCCGCCTAACGAGCCGCCCCAGACACCCTTGCCTGCCTCCGCCCCCGCCACGCCACAAGCTCCGACGTCAAGCGCTTCGCGCAAGGCCGCCACCCCGGCCCAGGCGTACGGCTCACAACGTCCCGCCGGCCACGGCCAGCGCCTCACGGCGGCCTTCGAGGCGCTCGAGCGCTTCCCGGCCCTCGCCGAGTCGCGCGATCGCGTCCTCTCCCTGGTCTCCGAGGAGCGTCCCTCGACCGGTGAGGTCGTCGCTGCGATCGAATCCGACGTCGCCCTTGTCATCGCCGTGCTCCGCCTCGGCAACCAGGTCGGCGGCAACCGCACCGGCCGTGTCGAGAGCATCGTCGACGCCGTCGAGGTCCTCTCACCCGAAGCGGTACAGGGCCTCGCCTCGTCCGCGGAGACCTTCGAGTTCTTCGAGCGCGGCAAGACCTGGGACGCCGCTCCCGAGCGCTTCCGCCTGCACGCCGTCGCCGTGCAGCGCGCGGCCGACCGGCTCGCCGCGCAGTCCAACTACGCCAACCGCGATCGCCTGCTCGTCACCGCGCTGCTGCACGACATCGGCAAGCTCGTGCTCATGCACGCCTACCCGGGCTATCCGCGCCAGGTCCACGGGCCGGCGCGCACCCCCGAGGAGCGGCTGCACTACGAGCGCCGCGAGCTCGGCGTCGACCACGCGCTGGTCGGCGGCGTCCTCGCCCGCCGCTGGAACCTCCCGGGTGCCGTCGCCTCCGCCATCGAGCGCCATCACGCCGAGGACGCCGAGGGCGACGCCGCCTACGTCCGCCTGGCCGACATGGTCGCCCACTACGCCCAGGGCGCGGCGGTCAACCCGAACGAGCTGCTGCGCGCCGCCCGCAACGTCGGCTTCGGTCCGGCCGAGCTGCGCACCGTCCTCTACGACCTTCCGTACCCGAGCAACCAGCGCCCGCGCGCGATCGAGCCCTGCCCGTTGTCCACGCGTGAGCAGGAGGTCCTCAAGCGCCTCGCCGAGGGCATGGTCTACAAGCAGATCGCCCACGAGCTCTCGCTCTCCACGAGCACCGTCCGCACCCACCTGCACAACATCTACGGCAAGCTCGGAGCTGTCGACCGCGCCCAGGCGGTCCTCATGGCCACCGAGCGCGGCTGGCTCTGAGCCACCGGTAGGCGGCGACGGCGAGCACCACCCCCGCCGCGTCGATGAGCCAGTCGACCGGCGACCCGTGCCGGCCGGCCACGAACGTCTGATGCCACTCGTCGGTCGCGGCGTAGCCGAGCGCGATCACCACCGCCGGAGCCAGCCGCCCGAGCGCGCGCCACCACAGCAGCGCCAGCAGCCCGAACTCGGTCATGTGCGCGAGCTTGCGCAGGATCAGATCCCAGTCGCCGAGGCCGCTGTTCAGGCTCGGTTGCGCCGACAGGAAGAAGATGACCGCCATCAGCGCCACGGGCGGTCCGAAGCGCATGATCACCGTCGGCACGTCACATAGGATGGCGACCCGGCGTGCTCTCCATCACCACCAAGTCCCCCTACGCGCTCCGAGCCCTCGTAGAGCTCTCCTCCATGGGACTCGACACGCCCGTGCCGATCGCCGAACTCGCCCGCCGCCGCGACATCCCCGTCCAGTTCCTCGAGCAGCTCTTCGCGGTCCTGCGCCGCGCCGGCCTGCTGCGCTCCCAGCGCGGCGTCAAGGGCGGCTACACCTTCGCCCGCGACCCGACGGAGATCACCGTCCTCGAGATCGTCGAGCTGCTCGACGGGCCGGTCGGCGCGGGGGCGGAGTCCCTCTTTGCCGACGCCTCCGCCGCGGCTCGGGCCGTGCTGGCGAAGTACTCGATCGCCGACGTCGCCGAGCGCGAGAAGCGCGCTGCGGGGACGGTCATGTACCACATCTAGGCCCCGTTGCTCCTCGGCCGACCCGCACTGAATGGCCACGTGTCGAGGTTGTTCGGAGCGTCGGTCTGACGGCATAATCGGCGCATGACCGACATCAAGCGTCTCGACTTCCTCGGCATCCCGTCCCAGGACGCCGACCGCTCGCGAACGTTCTACACCGAGGTGCTCGGGATGCGCCGCGACGAGCGCGCCGAGTACGAGGTGTGGGCCGGGGACACGTGCTTCTCGATCTGGGAGCCGGCGAAGATGGGCATGGACTTCGTCGCGCAGAAGGGCAACCCGCTCCCGCTCGGGGTCGATGACGTTGCCGCGGCGCGGGCCGCGCTCGAGGAGAAGGGCGTCACCTTCTTCGGGGACATGCTCGACACCGGGGTCTGCCACATGGCGTTCTTCGCCGATCCCGACGGCAACGAGATCATGCTTCACCACCGCTACGCGCCCCTCGGCGAACGACCGTCGGGCTGACACCGATGCGGGTCGCGGTCGGTGCGCTGGTGGGCGCCTTCGTGGTCGCGCTCGTCTGCGTCGCCGTCACGCCGCTGCGGGAGTTCACGCAGGAGGTGGCGGTCTGTCGCGGCGCCGATCGCGTCGAGCGCGACGTGCGCGCGTCCGGGTCGGAGGACGGGTTCGCGCTGGCCTGCACCTATGACGAGGGCGCCCGGATCGAGGGCATCTCGAGCGGGAAGGCGATCCTCGGGGGCGTCGGGGTCAGTGTGCTGGCGGGGATCCTTCTGGGGGCGCTGAGCGCTCTCGCGACGCGTCCTTTCCGCCGGCGAACCAGCTGATCACGAACAGGATCGCGCCGACGCCGAGGATGAAGAGGGCGCGGATGGCGATCCGGCCCTCCGTCTCGAAGACCATCAGGGCGAGGGAGACGACGGCGCCGATGACGGGGAGCACGGGCGGCGCGCTGAAGTGCGCGTGGTCGACCTTCTCGCTGCGCAGCACGAGCACGGAGATGTTCACCAGTACGAACACGCCGAGCAGCAGGAAGACGGTCATGTCGGCGAGATCGCCGAGGTCGCCCGTGGCGACGAGCACGAGGCCGAGAGCGGTGGTGGCGATGATCGCGACCCACGGCGTCTGGCGCCCGCCGTGGACGGTGCCGAGGACCTTGGGCAGGATCCCCTCGTTGCTCATGCCGTAGAGCAGGCGCGAGGCCATGATCATGTTGATGAGCGCGCCGTTGGCCAGCGCGAAGAGGGCGATGGCGCTGAAGACCTTGGCGTCGACGCTGAGCGGGCCGAGCTTCGCGACCTCGTTGAGCGGGCCGTCCGAGCCCGCCAGCGTGCCGGTGGGGACGGCCATCGAGGCGAGGATGGTGACCGCGAGGTACAGCACGCCGGCGATCAGCAGTCCGCCGAACAGCGCCCGCGGGAAGTCGCGCTGCGGGTTGCGCGTCTCCTCGGCGACGTTGACGGAGTCCTCGAAGCCGATCAGCGCGTAGAAGGCCAGGCCGGCGCCGCCGACCATCGCGGCCAGGACCCCCTCGACCCTCCTTGAACTCGAACGCGCGGCCGGTGTCGATGGTCGCGCCGCCGTCGAAGATGGCCGCGGCGGCGATCAGGCAGATCAGCAGCAGGCCGCCGAGCTCGATCGTGGTGAGGACGACGTTCAGCCGCACGGACTCAGAGATGCCGCGGAAGTTGATCGCCGCGACGACGATCAGGAACACGACGGCGGTCACCACGATCGGGATGTCGACGAAGACGCTCAGGTAGTCGCCGCCGAACGCTCGCGCGAGCGTCGACGCCGAGGTGACGCCCGACGCCATCACGGCGAAGGCGACGATGAAGGTCAGAGAACGGCTGGCGGAAGGCCTTGTTGACGTACAGCGCCGCGCCGGCGGCCCGCGGGTACTTCGTGACGAGCTCCGCGTAGGCGAACGCGGTGAAGACGGCGAGCAGCAGCGCCAGCGCGAACCCCGTCCAGATCGCGCCGCCCGTCTCGGCCCCGACCTCGCCGACGAGCGCGTAGATGCCGCGCGCCGAGGATGTCGCCGACGACGAAGAACAGCAGGGTCTTGCGCCCGATGGCGCGGTTGAGCTCGCCCTTCTGCTCGGGTTCGGCGGGCTCCGCCGTCACGGCTGTCATGCGCGGGAGTTACCCGCTGGAGCGGACCGAAACGCGAACCGACGCCGGGCGGCGGTCGGGATGCGTGGCGCGCAGGCGCTTCGTTCCGGCCCGCGCGAACCGGGCGCGCAGCAACGCGAGGCCGGCGTCATCGGCCCGGGCGCGGGCGCCGCCACCGCGCACGAGGGCGCCGGGCATGCCGGTCCGGACCCGCAGGAGCACGCGGCGACCGGCCCTGACGCGGCGCGGACGCACGCGGAGCTCGAGGCGCTCGCAGCGACGGGTGGTGATGGTGAGCTCGAGCGGCAGCGATCCCGCGCAGCACGCAGCCGCCGGGCGTGGTGATTGTGGCGGCGAGCTGCGGGACCGGTGACGGTCAGCCCCTGTCCGTCGCGCGCGAAGTGCACGAGGTCGTCCGGGGGCGTCGCGAACGCGTAGCCCACGCCGAACAGCTCCCCGTGCTGGGCGACGGTGGTGTTCGTCCAGCGCGCCGGACGGGCCGGCACGGGGGCGAAGAGGTCGCGGGCGATGGCGGCCCGGAGGTCGTTGCGCCAGTAGGGCCAGTCGTGGATCCCGGCGTGGGGGGCGTACTCGACGTCGACCCCGGCAGCGTCGGCCGCGCGGACGAAGGAGTCGTTCTGCTGGCGGATCTCGAGCTCGACCGCGCCGCCACCCCCGGCGGCCTGGGGCGAGCTCGAGCCGACCGCGGGGTCGACCGTGCCGTCGCCCGAAGCGAGATAGACCCGCGACGAGCTGAGGTTCTCGATGAGCCGGGCCGGGTTGTGTCCCGTGGCGTAGAAGGCATCCGGGGGACCGAAGATCGTCTCGTACGACACGCGCGCGACGGCCTGCATCCCGCCGCCGTAGACCGTCGGGCGCTGGTGATCGACGAAGCCCGAGAACGAGGAGACCGAGCCGAAGTAGCCGGGCACGCGCCCGCCGAGGAACGTGGCCCCGAAGCCGCCCATCGACAGGCCCGCGACCGCGTGCCAGCGGCGGCCGGCGCGGATCCGGTAGCGGTGGCGGATGGCGGGCAGGACCTCGTCGAGGAAGTAGGTCTCCCAGGCGGGATCGCCGCGCAGGCCGTCGCGCCACCAGTTCGTGTAGAAGCCGGTGGCCGCGTCGGGCATGACCACGATCGCGTTCAGGCCGGCCGCGGTCTCCCGGATGTCGCCGTTTCCCGGCTTGGCCCAGGTCTCATAGGTGTCGCCGGCCCCGTGCAGCAGCAGGAGCAGGGGGTAGGTCCGCCTGCGGTCGTAGCCGTCGGGCAGCATCACGGTCGCCTTCAGCGCGCCGCCGGCGTTGAAGTTGGCGGTGCTCTCGTCGACGACGCGCGAGGGCAGGTCGATGGTCTCGAGCTTGGCCGCACTCGCGCCGGCGGGCGCCAGCAGGACGGCGAGCGCCACGACGATCAGCTTCCGCACGCGCCCGACGGTACCGTGTGCCGCGGGTAATGGCGCCAATTCCGATCAACATCGCCGATCACGTCGGCCGGACGCCGATGGTGCAGCTCAGCCGGCTGGTTCCGGACACGGGCGCGGCCCTCTTCGCCAAGCTCGAGATGTACAACCCGGGCGGCTCGGTCAAGGACCGGATCGGCATCGCGATGGTCAAGGCGGCCGAGGACGAGGGGCGCATCGAACCCGGCCGGACGACGATCGTCGAGGCGACGAGCGGCAACACCGGCATCGCGCTCGCCTTCGTCGCCGCCGCGCGCGGGTACGAGATCATCCTCACCCTCCCGCAGGGCATGAGCCGCGAGCGCGAGGCGCTGCTGCGTCTGTATGGCGCGCGCGTGCACGTGACGGAATCCCTCGGAGGCATGAACGAGGCGGTCGCCGCAGCGCAAGCACTCGCGCGTGAGGACGACGTGTGGCTGCCCGACCAGTTCTCCAACCCGGCCAACCCGCAGGCGCACTACACGGGGACGGGGCCGGAGATCTGGGAGGCCATGGAGGGCAGGGTGGACTGCCTTGTCGCGGGCGTGGGCACCGGCGGCACGATCACCGGCGCCGGCCGCTACCTCAAGGAGCGCAACCCGGAGTGCCGCGTGGTCGCGGTCGAGCCGCTGACGAGCTGCGTGCTGTCCGGGGGCGAGCCGGGGCCGCACAAGATCCAGGGGATCGGGGCGGGCTTCGTCCCGCCCGTGCTCGACCTGGGGGTGGTCGACGAGATCATCCCGGTCGACGACGAGGACGCGCTGGACACGGCACGCCTGTGCGCGCGCACCGAGGGCGTGCTGTGCGGCATCTCCTGCGGCGCGGCGCTGTACGCGGCGACACAGGTCGCCGCGCGCCCGGACGCGCAGGGCCAGCGCATCGCGGTGGTGCTCCCGGACTCCGGCGAGCGCTACGCCTCGACGCCGTTCTTCGCGCCGGAGGCCGTGGCGCTTGGCCGCTGAGCACCACAGCGCGGTCGTGCCCGCATGAGCTCGAGCCGGCGCGGGCTGTTCCGCACCGCCGCCAAGGCGGCGCTCAACAGCGCGATCCCGGCGGTGCCTGTCCCGGTGCCGGTCAGCAGGTTCTCCAGCGATGAGGTCGAGCGCTACAGCCGCCAGTTCGTGCTCGACGGCTGGGGCGAGGCCGAGCAGGAGCGGCTGCAGCACGCGAGCGTGCTGGTCGTCGGCGCCGGGGCGCTGGGCGCGCCGGTGGCCGCCTACCTCGCGGGCGCCGGCGTCGGGCGGCTCGGGATCGCCGACGGCGACGACATCGAGCTCTCCGGCCTGCACCGGCAGTTCCTGCACTACACGCCGGAGGTCGGCGAGTCCAAGGCGCACTCGGCGGTCGCCAAGCTGCAGCTGATCAACCCTGACGTGATGGTCGAGCCCTACCAGGTGCGCCTCGACGCCGACAACGCGGAGGGGCTCGTCGTCGGCCACGACCTCGTCGTCGACTGCTCGAACAGCGTGGAGACGCGCTACCGGGTCAACCACGCCTGCTGCGTCGCGGGCCCGTGGCTGGTCACCGGCAGCGCGGCGGGCCTCGGCGGCATGGTCATGAGCATCCGGCCGGGCTCGAGCGCCTGCTACCGCTGCGCGTTTCCCGCGCCGCCGGCCGACGCGCCGACGAGCGCCGAGACGGGTGTGCTGGGTCCGGCCGCGGGCGTCATCGGCTCGCTGATGGCGCTCGAGGTCATGAAGCTGCTGGCCGGGCTCCCCGATCCTCTCGTCGACGGCTACCTCCAGGTCGACCTGGCCATCCCAGGGGTTCCAGCGCGTCGACGCCGCCCGGCGGCCGCTGTGCCGCGACTGCGGCTAACGTCGGAACCGTGCTGGGACTGCTCTCCGACGTCCTGCGCGACCTCCGCGCCGCCCGCGATCGCGACCCTGCCGCCCGCGGGGTCACCACTCCCGGGATCCTGCTCACCTGGCCCGGCGTGCACGCGCTGGTCACCCACCGGGTCGCCCACGTCCTCGACGAGGTCGGCGTGCCGGTGCTCCCGCGGCTGCTCGCGGCGGGCGCGCGCGCGGCGACCGGGGTGGAGATCCACCCGGCCGCGTGCGTCGGCGGTGGACTGTTCATCGACCACGGCTCCGGGGTCGTCATCGGGGAGACGGCCGAGATCGGCGACAACGTGACGATCTACCAGGGCGTGACGCTCGGGGGCACGGGCTTCGCCTCGGGCAAGCGGCATCCGACGGTCGAGGACAACGTGACGATCGGGTCCGGCGCCAAGCTGCTCGGGCCGATCACGGTCGGTCACGGCTCGAAGATCGGCGCCAACGCGGTCGTGATCCATGACGTCCCCCCGAACTCCACCGTCGTCGGCAACCCGGGGCATCCCGTGCGGGTCGAGGGCCGCCGGCCTGAGGGCCCGGACGCCGACTGGGTGCACCTTCCCGACCCGATCGCCGACGCGCTGAAGGGCCTGTCGACGCGTATCGCCGAGCTCGAGGCACGCGTCCCGCGCGCCGAGGGCGAATCGGCTCCGGGCGATGTGGTCCCGCTGCGCCCGCGACGCGGGCCGAACCCCGCCGGCGGGTAGTCAGTACGCGGTCGTCCGCGCCCGGTGGCGCGGACGACTCTTGTAGTGCGGTTGGCTGCCTCGGCTCCACAGCTCGTGGTCGAGCTCGGCGGCGGTCGTCGCCCCGTGGGCGGCGACCAGCAGCTCGACGGCGTGCACCGCGCACGCGCGGATCTCGACCTCTTCGACGGAACCGTGCTCGAGGAGCTCCCCGCGGTCGATGCGCGCGTCGAGCACGGGGTCGAAGGCGAGGATCCCGTCGAGCTTGAGGACGTGGGGAACGAGGTTGTCGGCGAACATCGTCAGCCGCTCGATCCCGGTGGTCGCCAGGGCGGCGGCGGCGATCTGCGCCCGCTTGTAGAAGCCGGGGTCGTGCCAGGTCGGCAGGCGCGCGAGCTGCTCGGCGATCTCCACGGCGTCGGTCGATTGCGATGCGGACGTCCGCGATCTCCCGCAGCGCCCGCGCGTAGAGGGCCATCAGCTCGTGCCTCGGGTCCTGGCCCGTGACGGTTGCGATCGTCGCGGCGTCCATCTTTCGCAACTGCGCCGGGGAGAAGGGGCCGTGGTCGCGCAGTCCGGCTTCCACAGTCCGAAAGCCCGACATGCCGTCGCGCTTGCGCAGGGTGGGAAACCAGCCCGAGCCGAAGTTGATCGCGTTGAGCTGGAGCGCGAACGCGGGGTCCTCGGCAGGTGGCGGCGGCGCCGGCTGCAGCGACTCGGCGT
Source organism: uncultured Solirubrobacteraceae bacterium (assembly GCA_963781415.1). GTDB lineage: Bacteria > Actinomycetota > Thermoleophilia > Solirubrobacterales > Solirubrobacteraceae > DATLGB01. The sequence continues at coordinate 60,759 of CAWAFT010000002.1, read as the reverse complement.
AGGCGGCGATGGCTCCCTCGTCGATGCGGACGTGGCGCGCGGTCGCCGCGACCCGGGCGCAGTGGGCGCGGACGTCGTCGGGAAGCGGCATGGCTGTTTGCTACCCGTCAGCGGGCGGCGAGGACCGCCCGCAGCTGCTCAGCCACCATCCCCGGTGCGAACTCGACCTCCCACCAGGTGAAGCGGAGGGTCACGTAGCCCAGCACGAGTGGTCGCGGTCACGCGCCGCGTCCTCACCGATCGCCACCCAGCCCTGGTGCCCGCGCCGGCCGTCCGTCTCCACGATCACACCCTTGTCGTGCCAGACGAAGTCGACCCGCCGGCGATCGGGGAAGCGCGCCTGGACCGTCGGCAGCGGGAGTCCTGCCGAGGCGCAGAGCGCGAAGAAGCGCGCCTCGAGCTCGCTGGCGGTCAGGCCGCTGCCGACCACGTAGCGGTCGAGCAGGGCACGCAGGTTGCGCGGGATGCCGGGTCGCAGCAGATCCGCGCAGTTCAGGCCGCGATACTCGGCACGCCGCAGGAGCTGCACGAGCGCCCTGTCGTCGAGTGCGCGGGCGCAGGCGATGATCGTCTGCGCCGGGCTGGTGACGGGGATCCCCTGGCAGCGGCCCACCTCGAGGCTCGTCGCGCGCGCGACGTCAATGGTCGCCGGACCGCGCGCCCACGCGCCGATCACGCTGATCTGGGGGCGATCGGGCCAGTGTGTCGCCAGATCGAGCACCGCCGCCGCGGTGAAGCGGTCCGCATAGGCGCCCGGCTCGCAGCGCAGCACGGCGGCCTGCGTCCAGCCTTGCGGCGTCAGCGGCCCCTCGAGGGCGTAGACCGCCCGATACGCGCGCCAGATGCGCTCCGTCGCCACCAGGTGCCGGATGGCGGGCTTGGAGTACCCCAGTGCTCGCGCCTGATCGAGTCGGAACACGCGGTGCTGGCCGTGCGCGAGGTCCAGAAGGGGCCTAAGTGATGCCATCACGTCACTTAGGTCCCGCGGCGTGCGAACTCTCCGGGCCGCGGCGTGCGAACTCTCCGCTCCGCCGCGCCAGACGCCCCGCCGCGGGAACGACCGGATCCGTCGCTACGGTCCGATGTGGTGCCCGCAACCGTGTCCGACAAGCTGCTCGAAGGCCTCAACGACCCCCAGCGCGAAGCGGTCGTGCACGTTGACGGGCCGTTGCTGGTGCTGGCGGGGGCGGGGTCGGGGAAGACGCGGGTGCTCACGCACCGCATCGCCCATCTGATCGGGGAGAAACACGCCCGCGCGGACGAGATCCTGGCGATCACGTTCACCAACAAGGCCGCGAGCGAGATGCGCGAGCGCGTCGAGCTGCTCGTGGGCCGCGCCACGCGCGCGATGTGGGTGATGACCTTCCACTCCGCCTGCGCCCGCATGCTGCGCGCCGACGCGCACCGGCTCGGCTACACGCGCCAGTTCACCATCTACGACGCGGCCGACTAGCGCCGGCTCATCAAGGCGTGCCTGGACGAGCTCGACATCGACGCGAAGCGCTTCACGCCGCGCGCGATGCAGTCCCAGATCTCCGACGCCAAGAACAAGCTGCGCTCGGCGGAGGACTACCGGCAGCTCGTCGGCTCCTACTTCGAGCAGACCGTCGCCGACGTCTACGAGGAGTACGAGCGCCAGCTGCACCGCCGCAACGCGATGGACTTCGACGACCTGCTGGTCCGGGCCGTCAACGTCCTCGAGCTCTTCCAGGAGGTGCGCGACCGCTATCAGCGGGCGTTCCGGTACGTGCTCGTCGACGAGTACCAGGACACCAACCACGCCCAGTACCGCTGGCTCCAGCTGCTGGCAGGCGAGCACCGCAACCTGATGGTGGTCGGCGACGACGACCAGTCGGTGTACGGCTTCCGCGGCGCGGACATCCGCAACATCCTCGACTTCAACGACGACTACGTCGACGCGAAGGTCGTCCGGCTCGAGCAGAACTACCGCTCGACGCAGATGATCCTCGACGCCGCGAACGCGGTGATCGCCAACAACCGCGGCCGCATGGGCAAGGAGCTGTGGACCGACGTGGGGGAGGGCGACCGGATCAAGATCCGCGAGCTCGACGACGAGCACGCCGAGGCGCGCTTCGTGGTGGCCGAGATCGAGCGCCTCGTCGACGAGGGCGTCAGCCGCAACGAGGTGGCGGTCTTCTACCGCACCAACTCGCAGTCGCGGGTCCTCGAGGACATGCTCACGCGCGCCGGCGTGAGCTTCCAGGTCGTCGGCGGGACGAAGTTCTACGAGCGCTCCGAGGTCAAGGACGCGCTCGCCTACATGACGTTCCTGGTCAACCCGCAGGACGGCGGTGCGTTCACCCGCATCGTCAACGTCCCGCGGCGCGGGATCGGGCAGACGTCGCTGTCGCGCGTGCTCGCGCACGCCAACACGATGGGGCTGACGCCGTGGGACGCGGCCGCGGATCCCGCGGCGGTGCCGGGGCTGGGCAAGGCGGCGATCAAGGCCTTCGACCGCTTCATGAGCACGATGCTTCGGCTCAAGGAGCGCCTGGACACGAACCCGCCCGTGGAGGCCTTCCTGCGCGAGGTGCTGACCGAGAGCGGCTACCTGGACGCGCTGGAGGCCGAGCGCACGATCGAGGCGCAGGGCCGCATCGAGAACCTCGAGGCGCTCGGGGTCTCCGCCCAGGAGTACGACGCCCGCGCCGAGGCCCCGAACGTCGAGGAGTGGCTGCAGCAGCTCGCGCTGTTCGCCGCGGGCGACGACCTGGCCGACGACGAGGGCCTCGTGACGCTGATGACGCTGCACAACGCGAAGGGCCTCGAGTACCCGATCGTGTTCATCATCGGCGCGGAGGACGGCGTCTTCCCGCACTCGCGCGCGATCGACGAGGGCGACATCGAGGAGGAGCGCCGGCTGGCCTACGTCGGCCTGACCCGCGCGATGCGCGACCTCTACATCACCTCCGCGCGGCGGCGGATGCAGTACGGCAGCGGATCGATGCCCGCCATCCGCAGCCGCTTCCTCGACGAGATCCCGCGCGAGCTCACCGATGAGCCCGAGCGCGTGCAGGCCGGCTCCCGGTTCGCCCCGCGCGCCCGGGCCATGACGAGCTGGGCGAGCGCGCAGGCCGAAGCCGCACCGTCGGCGCTGTTCGGCGTCGGCGACGACGTCGAGCACGCCGCGTTCGGGGAGGGCGTCGTGACCGGCGTCCAGGCCGGCGACGTCGTCACCGTGCGCTTCGCGCGCGACGGCACCGAACGCAGCCTCGTGGCAACCCTCGCCCCGATCAAGCGCCGATGAGCGCCGTGATCATCGACGGCAAGGCGATCGCCGCGGCGGTGCGCGCCGAGGTAGCCGAGGAGGTCGCCCGCCTCGACCGGCAGCCCGGCCTGGCCACCGTCCTCGTCGGTGACGATCCCGCGTCGGCGATCTACGTGGCCAACAAGCGGCGGCAGACGGCGGAGGCGGGCATGCGCTCGATCGATCGCACCCTCGCGCAGGACGCGGGTCACGACGAGGTCGAGCAGGTCATCCGCGAGCTCAACGCCGATCCCCAGGTCGACGGCATCCTGCTGCAGCTGCCGACGCCGCCCCAGGTCGACGGCGGCGCGCTGACCTCGCTGATCGACCCGCGCAAGGACGTCGACGGCCTGACGCCCGTCAGCGCCGGGCTGCTCGCCCAGGGCAAGCCGGGCCTGCGTCCCTGCACCCCGTCGGGCTGCATGGAGCTGTTGCGCCGTCACGACGTCGCGCTCGAGGGCGCGGAGGCAGTCGTGCTCGGGCGCTCGGACCTCGTCGGCAAGCCGATCGCCCAGCTCCTGCTCGCCGCGAACGCCACCGTCACCGTCTGCCACTCGCGCACGCGCGACCTGCCCGCGGTCTGCCGCCGCGCCGACATCCTGATCGCCGCCGTCGGCCGGCCCGAGATGGTGCGCGGCGACTGGATCAAGCCCGGCGCCGCCGTCATCGACGTGGGCATCAACCGCACGGACGACGGGCTGCGCGGCGACGTCGCCTTCGACGAGGCGGTCGCGGTCGCGGGCCACATCACCCCGGTGCCCGGCGGCGTCGGGCCGATGACGATCGCGATGCTGCTGCGCAACACGCTGGAGGCCGCCCGCCTGTGAAGCTCGCGCTGATGATCGAGGGGCAGGAGGACGTCACCTGGGACGACTGGCGCAACCTCGCCCGGCTGGCGGAGGAGCACGGCTACGAGGCCCTGATGCGCTCCGACCACTACCTGTCGGTGATGGGCAAGTCCGAGCGCGGCGCGCTCGACGCGTGGGGGACGATCTGCGCGCTCGGGCCGCTCACCGAGCGCATCCGGCTCGGCACCCTGGTGAGCCCGGTGACCTTCCGGCCGGCGGCGATCCTGGCCAAGCTCGCGCTGACTGCCGATCACACCAGCGGCGGGCGGATCGACGTCGGCATGGGGACGGGCTGGTGGGAGGCCGAGCACGACGCCTTCGGGCTCGAGCTCCCGCCGATGCCGGAACGGTTCGCGCTGCTCGAGCGTCAGGTCGGCGAGGTGACGGACCTCTGGAAGGAGACGAAGCCCGCGCCGTTGCAGCAACCCCACCCGCGGCTCATCCTCGGCGGTCAGGCCAAGCGGCGCGCCGCCGCGCTCGCCGCGCGCCACGCCGATGAGTACAACCTCCTCTACTGCACCCCGGACACGGTCCGCGCGAAGGCCGCCGACCTGCGCCGCGCGACCGATGCCGCGGGCCGCGAGCCGCTCGCGCTGAGCATGATGACCGCGTTTGCCGTGGGGGAGACGCGAACCGACGTCGATCGCCGCCTCGATCAGATCGAGGCGCGCACCGGCAGTCGCGGCAACGAGACGTGGCTGACCGGCACCCCCGGCGAGGTCATCGAGCAGATCGGGGCGCTCGCGGAAGCGGGTGTCGGGCGCCTGATGCTCCAGCACCACCTGCACCGTGACGACGAGGCCGTCGCGCTCGTCGCCGAGTCGATCCTGCCCGCAGTGGCATAGTTCGGGCCGTGCACCGCCTCCGTACTCCCGACTGGTTGGCCGGCATCGCCGGGTTCGTCCTGCTGCTGAGCCTCTTCTCGCCGTGGTACACGGTCGTGGACGGGACGATCGACGCGTGGTCGGCGCTCGCGTTCATCGACGTCTGGCTGCTGCTCACGGCCCTGATGGCGATCGGGGTGACGATCTCCACCGCCACCCGTGACGCGCCGGCCGTGCCGCTCGTCTTCGAGGTCCTCACCGTCTGGATGGCCTTCGTCGCCGCGATCATGATGGTCTTTCGCCTGATCTCTGTCGCCGACGACGAGGTCGTGACGGGACGCAGCTGGGGGCTGTTCCTCGCCGCCGCCGCGGTGGTCGCCATCTTCGCGGCGTGCTGGTGGGCGATGCGCCGGCAGGACCAGCCCGGGTTGCGCCCGCCACCGGAGGTCCGCGTCATGCCGGTGCCGTTGGAGCGCGACCCCACGACGCCACCGACCTAGACTCCCGCGCTGTGCTGAGCCGGGACCAGGTCCTCCATGTCGCGCGTCTCGCGCGCCTCGAGCTGACCGACGAGGAGCTCGACCGCCACGCGGCCGAGCTGTCGAACGTCGTCGACTGGATCGACAAGATCTCGGAGCTCGGCGATCTGGCCGACGTCGAGCCGACGTCGCACGTCGTGGCGCTCACCAACGCCATGCGGGCTGACGAGCCGCGGCCGAGCCTGCCGGTCGAGCAGGCGCTCGCGGCGGCGCCCGATCACGACGAGACCGGCTTCCGCGTGCCGAGCCCGGGCGCCGGATGATCGAGCTCACCGCAGCCCAGGCGGCCGCGCGGATCCGCGACGGCGACCTCGACGCGACGGAGTACTGGAACGCGTACCGCGAGCGCGCCGAACGCGACGACCTGAACTGCTTCACGTGGGTCTCGGACGCCGCCGAGCCCGAGGACGTGGACGCCCGCGGGCCGCTCGGCGGCGTACCGATCGGCGTCAAGGACCTCTTCTGCACCGAGGGCATCCCGAGCCAGGCCGGCTCGCGCATCCTCGAGGGTTACCGGCCGCCCTACAGCGCCACCGCGGTCGAGCGCCTGCGCGGAGCCGGCGCCCCCGTGCTCGCCAAGACGAACCAGGACGAGTTCGCAATGGGATCGTCGACGGAGAACTCGTCCTACGGGCCGACCCTGAACCCGTGGGACCGCACGCGCGTGCCGGGCGGTTCGAGTGGCGGCAGCGCCGCCGCCGTCGCGGCGGGCCTCGTGCCGTGGTCGATCGGAACGGACACCGGCGGGTCCATCCGCCAGCCCGCGGCACTGTGCGGGATCGTCGGCCTCAAGCCGACCTACGGCGCGATCAGCCGCTACGGGATGATCGCCTTCGCCTCGTCGCTCGATCAGGCCGGGCCCTTCACCCGCGACGTCACGGACGCTGCGCTGGCGCTCGCCGCCATGCAGGGTGCCGACCCGATGGACTCCACCAGCGTCGGCATCCCGGAGGGCGTCGCCCTGCCGAGCGCCACGGACCTGGCCGGCGTGCGCATCGGCGTCCCCGACGAGCTCACCGGGGAGGGCATCGAGCCCGGCGTGCTCGCGCTGTTCGAGGAGACCCTGGACCGGGCCCGCGAGCTCGGGGCGATCATCGAGCCCTGCACCCTGCCGACCGCGCCGCACGCGCTCGCCGCGTACTACCTGATCGCGCCCGCGGAGTGCTCGAGCAACCTCGCGCGCTATGACGGCGTCCGCTACGGCCTGCGCCTGGACGGCGACGGCGACCTGCTGTCGATGTACACCACCACGCGCGCCGGCGGGTTCGGCGACGAGGTCAAGCGCCGGATGCTGATCGGTACCTACGCGCTGTCGAGCGGCTACTACGACGCCTACTACGGCAAGGCACAGAAGGTCCGGACGCTCATGTCCCGCGACTTCGACACCGTCTTCGAGTCCTTCGACTTCATCGCCACGCCGACCGCACCCGGTGTGGCGTTCGAGCTCGGCGCCAAGACCGCCGATCCGCTCGCGATGTACCTCAACGACTACTGCACCGTTCCGATGAGCCTTGCGGGCATTCCCGGGCTGTCGATCCCCAACGGTCTCGTCGACGGGCTGCCCAGCGGGTTCCAGCTCGCCGGCCCGGCCTTCAGCGAGACGCGCCTGCTCGACGCCGCCCACGCACTGGAGAAGTCGATCGGCTTCGACACGACCCGGGCGTTCGTATGAGCTGGGAGCCCGTCATCGGCCTCGAGATCCACGTCCAGCTCGGGACGCGGACCAAGATGTTCTGCGGGTGCGAACTGACCTTCGGCGATCCGCCCAACGTCCACACCTGCCCGGTGTGCCTCGGCCTGCCCGGGACCCTGCCCGTCACGAACGCGCGAGCGGTGCACTACGGCATCCTCATGGGGCTGGCCTTCGGCTGCGAGATCGCCCCCGAAGCCGTCTTCAGCCGCAAGAACTACTTCTATCCCGACCTCGCCAAGGGCTACCAGATCAGCCAGTACGACAAGCCGCTGTGCGAGGGCGGCGAGCTCGGCGGGGTGCGGCTGACGCGGATCCACCTCGAGGAGGACGCGGCCAAGCTCGTGCACGCGTCCGCGACGGGCCGCATCCACGACTCCGGGGCGTCGGTGGTCGACTACAACCGCGGCGGCACCCCGTTGGCCGAGATGGTCACCGAGCCGGACATCCGCTCTGCCGCGCAGGCACGGGAGTGGCTCACGCTGCTGCGCGAGACGCTGCGCCAGCTCGGTGTCTCCGACGTCGACATGAGCCAGGGCTCGCTGCGCTGCGACGCGAACGTCTCCGTGCGCCCGACCGGTACGACGGAGCTCGGCACGAAGACCGAGCTCAAGAACATGAACTCCTTCGCCTACCTCGAGCAGGGCGTCAACGCCGAGATCGCCCGTCAGATCGGCCTGCTCGAGGCGGGAGAGCCGGTCCTCCAGGAGACGCTGCACTTCGACCCGCGCACCGGGTCGCTGACCTCACTGCGCTCGAAGGAGGAGGCGCACGACTACCGCTACTTCCCCGAACCCGACCTCGTACCGGTCGCCCCGACCGACGAGATGATCGCCGCCGCCCGCGCAGAGCTCGGCGAGCTCCCGGCCGCCCGCATCGAGCGCTTCGTCGGAATGGGGCTGCTCGAGGATCAGGCCCGGGTGCTGGTCTGGCGTCCGGACCGGGCGGAGTTCTTCGAGGCCACGGTCGGATCCGGAGCACCCGCGCGCGAAGCGGCCAACTGGCTCGAGCGCGCCGGCGAGGTGGACCGGCTCACGCCCGAGGCGCTCGCCGAGCTGATCGCGCTCGTCGACGCCGGCACCGTTTCCGGTGACGCCGGGCGGCGTGTCCTCGAGCTGCTCAACGAGCAGGGGGGAGAGCCCGCGGCGATCGTCGAGCGGGAGGGCCTGGCGGCGATGGGCGACGAGCTCGGCCCGGTCGTAGCGCAGGTCCTGGCCGACAACCCGGACGTCGTGGCGCGCATCCGCGACGGCAACCTGAAGGCGATGGGCGCGCTCATGGGCCCGATCATGCGCGAGACCAAGGGCCGTGCCGACGGCGGCACCGTCCAGCGGGTCATCCGCGAGCAGCTCGGCCTGTAGGCGTCGCGCCCCGGCGCCGGGTTGTGGTGCGAGCCCGTGGGAGCGGCGTAGCATGCGCCCATGGCCAAGCTCATTCGCATGGACGGGACGGGGCACACGACGCTCGCGGAGTGGACGATCGACGATCAGGCTGCGGTGGACGTCGCCCTGCGCACGTTCCGCGAGCAGCTCGACGCCGGGTACTTCGCGGTCGTGACGCATGGCGAGGGTCACGGCGAGCACGTGCGCGAGCTGCCGCTGGACGCCGACATGGTGATCCTGCGGCGGCCGATCGCGGGTGGCTGAGGCGGCCCTTCCCGAGACGGCGGGCGTCTACTGGCGCCCGCGCATCGACGAGCGCCGGCTGACGCTCAGCGGCCGCGCCTGGACGGCGACGACCGTCGCCCACACCGTGCCGTGGCTGGCGATGTCGGCGCTGCTGCTGTACCTCGAGCCGCTGAGCTTCCCGCTCGCGATCATCCTCATCGCCCACGCCTGGGTGATCCCCGAGCTCTACGCCAAACGGGGCGCCAACGTGTTGCGCGAGTCGCGGCGCGCCGGGGAGGGACCCGAGCGCATCGCGCTGGGCCTGCTCGGTGATCTGGTGGGCCACGCGGCCCGCGAGCTGCACGCCCGGACCGGGCTGGTGTCCGAGCGCGGCCGCCTCGGCGTCTGGCTCGTGGGCGAGATGGGGGCGGTGCTGGTGCGCCCCGGTGGGCGGCGGGTGCACTGCTACTGCGTCAGGGTCGAGGATCCCGACCTGCCCAGCGCCGACCGCATCGCGCATCTGCTCCTCGCGTTGCGCGAGGACGAGGCGGGCTTCGCGACGGTCGCCAACCAGGCCTTCTCCGGCGCGCCGTGGCGGCTGTCGCGCCGGCTTCCCGCCCGCGCCCGGCCCGCCGTGAAGCGGGCTGTGCAGGACGCGAGTGTCCACTCCTGAGGAGACAAACTTCTCCAAATGGCCATAACTGCCGAGACCCGATGGGTGCACAATGCGTTCATGAACAAGCCCATGACCACCGCAGTCGCCCCGGCACCCGGCCGGGGAACCGTGACGCGGATCAGCAACGCGCGCCGTGTCAGCGCGCGCCGCGACCACGACATCTCCCGCGCTCGCGACGCCCGCAGGGGCCTCGGTTCGCGCAGCGAGCGCTTCGCGCACCTCAAGCGCATGCACGACTGATCGACCGAGCGCCGCGCCAGCGGCTTATCGTGGCTGGCGATGGAGTACCTCATCATCGCCAGCCTCTCCGGCGTGTGGGCCGGTTATCTCGGCCGCTCGAAGGGCTCCTCGCCCGTGATCTGGTTCTTCATCGGCGCGATCGTCCCGTTCCTCGGCGTCCTCGTCGCGGCGCTCTACCGCCACGAGACCGACGAGCTGCGACGCCAGTGCCCGACATGCGGCAAGATCGTTCCGATCTACGACGCGCTGTGCACGCGTTGCGGGACCGAGCTCGACTTCCCCGACGAGGTCATCGAGCCCGCGTCACGCGCGGCGCTGCACCAGCAGCGCTGACGCCACCGCGACCACTCCCGCACTGACGAGCACGGCGGGCCAGGCGCCGATGAGGTCCCCGAGCGGGTGCGACACCACGAACAGGGCGAGCGCCAGCGTCAGCAGCGCCGCCGTGCGCGCGCGCCCGGCCACGGGGAGCGCGAGCCGGGCGCACCACGCGCCTCCGGCCAGGAGCACGAGGCCCCCGAGCGCCCGGACGTCGGTCGCCTGAGCGACCCCGAAGCCCGCGATGAACGTCGCCGCGGCGAGGAGCCCGACGAGCAACTAGAGCGGCCGGTCCAGCACGAAGATCTCGAACGACCGGGCGGGGTCGAACACGATCTGGCTGTGATACGTGAGCACGCGACGTTCGGTGATCCGCTCGACGGCCGAGCAGAACTCCGCGCCGACCACTCGCTGGAAGCGCAGGCGGTAGTCGCGCACGAGCATCTCCTCACCGGCCTCGATCAGCGTCTTCTCGTTGACGGTCAGCCCGTCCTCGAGCACGGTCAGCACGTATTCGTCGTTGATGAAGCTCTTGGCCGCGGTCGGGCCCTTGCCGTAGTGCTCCTTCATCAGGGCGACCAGCGTGTTCGACAGCGCTGCGCGAATCTCACCGTGCTCGGGCATCGCGTGCATTATCGTCGATCCCATGCGCGATCGGATGTCAGGGCTCGCCCGCAGGTTCGTCGGCTACGCGGTGATGGTCATCGCGGTCATCGTCCTGCTGCGGATCTTCATCGGCAGCCTGATCGGCTTCTTCCACATGCTGGTCGTCATGGCGATCTTCGTGTTCGCGCTCTACGCCTTCTTCTGGGCGCGTCGCTTCAAGAGCGCGCCGTAGCGCTGTCAGGCGGTATCGGGCAGGGTGAAGGAGAACGTGCTGCCCTCGCCCTCGAAGCCGTCGACCCAGATTCGACCGCCGTGGCGCTCGACGATGCGCTGGCAGATGGCCAGGCCGATGCCGGTGCCCGGGAACTCATCCTCGCCGTGCAGCCGCTGGAACATCCCGAACACCTTCGAGGCGAAGCGCGCGTCGACGCCGATGCCGTTGTCGCGCACGTCGATGCGCCAGCCCGTCGGGAGGCGCGTGGCCGTGACGTCGACCTCGGGCGCCCGATCCTCGGGACAGAACTTGAGGGCGTTCGAGACGAGGTTGAGCAGGACCTGGGCGATGCGGGGCTCGTCGGCGGCCAGGATGGGGAGCGGGCCGTTGCGCACCAGGGCGCCGCGCTCACCGATCACCGACGCGAGATCCGCGCGCACCTGATCGAGCGCGTCCGCGAGGGAGAAGGGGACCGGCCCTGACTCGACCCGGCCCGCGCGTGCGAAGGCGAGAAGATCGTCGATCATCCGCTGCATCCGTGCGGTGCCGGCGGTGATGAAGCCGATCATCTTGTCGGCCTCGGGGTCGAGCTTGCCCTCGTAACGGGTCGCGAGCATGCTCGTGAAGGAATCCACGGTCCGTAGCGGCGCCGCGAGGTCGTGCGACGCCACGTAAGCGAAGTGCTCGAGCTCGGCGTTCGAGCGCCGCAACTCGCGGGCCAGCTCGGCCTGCTCCTCGACGCGCTGGTTCATCCAATGCACCAGCCGGCGTCCGCCGATCGTCAACAGCAGCCCGCCGATGAGCACCCCGACCGTGCCGACCTCCCAGGTGGGCACGCCCGTCTCCCGGGCACTGATCGAGAAGAGAACCGCGGCGAGCGCCGAGACGATGATCCCGGCGCGCGGCGGGCCGAGCGTGCCGACGATCGCGACCGGGCTCAGGAAGAAGACGAGGAACGCGGCCGGGGCGACGTCGAAGGCGACACTCAGCCCGGTGGCCCCGAGGAGGGAGATGAGCGAGAGGCCGTACATGAGATGCACCGGCATCGCGATCACGTCCGCGATGACCTCGTCGAGAGCTCGCTCCTCGCGCTCGGGCGCGGTTGTCGTCGTGGGGCTGTCGGCCCGGACGGGAGCGGTGGCCGGCCGCAGGCCGTCGGCCCGATCGCGAGCGACCGCTCGCACGGCCAGGCTGAGGTCCTCGAGCGGGGCGCTCTTCTCCACGTACCGGTCCGCTCCGAGGTCGAGTGTGGTCGTCCCGAGCGCGTCGCCGAGGAAGCCGGAGAAGACGACGATGCCGGCGTCGGGCGCGCACTCGGCGATCAGCGGTATCGCCTCGAGTCCGTCCATGCGCGGCATGGAGAGGTCGCAGACGACGATGTCAGGCTGCAGATCGGCGATCAGCGGGAGACCGTCGACCGGATCGTCGGCCTCGCCGACCACGCTCAGGCCGTCGATGGCCGCGAACTCGCGCCGGATTCGCTGACGTAGCTCTCGCGTGTCGTCGAGCAGGAAGATGCGGACGAGGTCCGTCTGGTTCGGGGTGATGGCGGTCACTGGGGGACCTGCCGGCGCATGTGGTGCGGGACGGGCTTTCTCAGACGGCGGGACGGGGGGGTACTGATGCTTTCGGCAGGGACGGCGCTTCCCTCAAGTCCTTGGCGGAGCGATGCAGCGTCGCGCGGCTTGAGTGCGACCGTCCGCGAGCCATACACCCGTCCGGATCACGCAGATAGCTCCCGACGTTGGCCCTGCCGTGTCGTTAAACGGGGCATGACGATCAAACGCAGTCCCATCCTGCTGGCCATCATGGCCATCCTGGCCCTGCCGGCGCTGGCGCTGGCTGCCAAGCCCGCCGAGAACCCCGGCAAGGGCCACGACAAGTCCCAGTCCCAGTCACAGGGCAAGGGCAAGTTCTGTCAGGGCGAGAGCAAGAAGCACGTCAAGGGCGAGAAGGGCACGGCGTTCAGCCGCTGCGTGAAGGCAGTGAAGAAGGCCGAGAACGGCACCTCGCCCGCGAAGGCCTGCAAGGACTTCTCCAAGAAGCACGTCAAGGGCGAGAAGGGCACCCCCTACAGCCGCTGCGTCGTGGCCGCCGCAAAGGCCAAGAAGGCCGCCGGCGAGGACGATGCGACCACCGAGCCGGAGCCCACCGAGACTCCCGAGCCCGCGGAGACCGAGACTCCGACCGTCTGACGCGACTCTCGGCGGGGCGCCCGGCGCCCCGCCGACCCGTCACTCGGCCAGCATTGCGATGTAGAGCGCGGCGATGGTCGACGGCTGCTTGAGCGAGCGGCCGAGCAGCTTCTCCACCCGCGTGAGGCGATAGCGCAGAGAGTTCGGATGCAGGTGCAGCGTCTGCGCCGCGCGCGCCACGTCCAGGTCCGCTTCGAAGTAGGCGACCACGGCGTCCCAGAGCATCGGCTGCTCGCGTAACGGCCCCGTCCAGCTGTGAACCTTCGGCCCGATCCGCTGCGCCGGAGCCTCTGACAACAGCAGGAGGCCGAGCTCGAACTCCTCGAAGGCCAGCAGGCGCGTCGCGGACCCCAGCTCGATCCGCCCGACCGCCAGGCGCGCGTCGCGGTGCGAATCGGGCACGGCGGTGGGCTGGTGCACGGGCCGACCGAGACCGATGGCCGCACCCGGCCCGGCAAGCCGGCCCAGCCCGTCGCGCAGCTCGCCTTCCCGGCACTGCACGAGCGCGACCAGATCACCGTCGCGGCGCCCGACGAGATGCGCCCCGCCGAGCGCGTCGAGGCAGCCCTGGAAGCTCTCGCCGTCCAGCCCTCGCGCGACGACGACGCGGGCCGGGATGGCCAGATCGATGCCGAACCCCTCGGCACGGGCCGCGAGCTCCGGCAGATTCCCGTTCGCGGAGAGAAGGCCGTCGAGCAGGGCGCTGCCGATAGCCCTGGACTGGCTCTGCTCGGTCTGCGCGAGCCGAGCCGTGGCGGCCAGAAGGGGCGCCGCAGCCTGGACCGCGGGCTTGGCGAGCCCGCCGAGGGAGCCGACCGAGCGCGCGACGACCACGAGCCACTCCCGCGCCTCGGCGTGGTCACCGAGCACCGGCGCGGCGACCGCGGGCCTGCCGCCGACCTCGAACTCGTGCAAGGCGATCGGCCGGGCCCCGATCACCGCCCACAGCGCATCGGCAGGAGCATCGCCGGCCGCCAGCCTGACCGCCCCGGCGGGCGACAGCACGAGCACCGCGGCGTCGAGCAACTCGGCAAGACGCTCGACGAGCACGGCGCGCGGATCGGCCTCCCGCAAAGCGTCGACGAGATAGAGCTGCATCGACGAGAGGCGCTGGTACGTGCGCATCTCGGCGGACAGCAGGGCGCGGTTGATCTGGGTGACGATCTCGCGGAAGGGGGTGCGCAGCGGAACGGTGAACACCGGGAACTCCCGCCGCTCGGCCTCGTCGAGCAGGGCCCGGGGCGGGTGCTTGAAGACCAGGTCGAGCCCGATCCCGAGCGCGGTCGCGCCCGCCCCGTCGAGCTCGGCGATCAGCTCGCGCTGCGCGCGGGCGCTGCCTCGCAGGCGCACCCCGGCGGTGAGCATCACCCACTCCGGCGCGAGCCAGCTCGTGGGACGTTCGATCTCGATCGAGTGCGCGCCTGCCACCCGGCGCGACCCAGCGTCCGTTCCGCCCGTCAGCGGCCCGAGCGCGAGCTCCTCGAGTGCGAGCAGATCGCCAAGCGTGAAGGCGCCCACGGGCGCACCCTAACCCGCCTCAGGAGGCGGCGCGATCGCGAGCGAGCGCATCCAGCGCGTTCGACAGCGCCTCCACGATCAGCTCGAAGTGCTCCGGGGTGGCCGTCAGCGGCGGGGACACCGCCACCCCCGCGCCGAGCGGGCGTACGAGCACGCCCGCCTCCCGCGCGAGCTCGGCGAGCTTCGGCGGGGCGACATCGCCTGGCAGCGCGACGGCTCCGAGCAGGCCGACGCCCCCGCGGACCTCCTCGACGAGCTCGTGGTCGGCGAGCTGGCGCAGCGCGTCGTGCAGGTCCCCCTCGAGCTCCTCCCCGCGTCGCAGCAGCCCGTCGCGCTCGAGGATGTCCAGGTTGGCCAGCGCGGCCGCGCAGCACGTCGCGTGCGCGGCGTACGTGGCGCCGTGACGGAAGACCGGGCCGCCGGCCTGCGCCCAGAACGGCTCGGCCACGCGTCCGGAGACGACGACCCCGCCGAGGGGCAGATAGCCACTCGTCACCCCCTTGGCGAAGGTGATCATGTCGGGCTCGACGTCCCAGCGCTCGATCCCGTACCAGGTACCCAGGCGGCCGAACCCGCAGATGACGCTGTCGCAGACGAGCAGGGCGCCCGTCTCGCGGCAGAGCTCGGCCACGCCCTCGATGTAGCCCGGCGAGGGGGGCCGGACACCGCCGGCCCCGATGACCGGCTCCACGAACAGCGCGGCGACGCGGTCGGGGCCGACGCGGTCGACATGGGCGCGCAGCGCCTCGAGCGAGTCGTGCTCGACCACGCCGATGTCACCCATCAGCGGCCCCCAGCTCGAGCGGTTGGCCTCGATGCCCGCCAGTGACGTGCCGAACCCGTGCGTGCCGTGGTAGCCATGGGCGCGGACGACGAAGTGCATCCGGTCCGGCGTCCCGCTCTCGATCCAGTACCGGCGGGCGAGCTTGGCGGCCGTCTCGATCGCGTCGCCGCCGCCCGACGCCAGGAACACGCGCGCGTCGGGCATCGGCGCCAGGTCCGCGAGCCGCTGCGCGAGCTCCCTCGCGGGCGGATTGGAGAGATCGCCGAACGCGGAGTAGGCCTCGAGCTTGCCCATCTGCGCGTTGACGGCCTCCGCGATCTCCGGCCGGCCGTGGCCCACGTTGCAGTACCAGAGGCTTGCGGTCGCGTCGAGATAGCGCTTGCCGTCGGTGTCCCAGACCCAGACGTCCTCGCCCCGTTCGAGCATCAGCTCGCTGCTGCGCACGGCACCCATGTCGGCGAAGGGATGCCAGAGCCGCGTGTCCGCGTCAGGAGGCATGGACCAAGCATGCGCCCGCCCGCCGGGCTCCGCCATTGTGCGATCTCCAAAGACCGGCCCCGCGGTTCTTGCTCTGCACGATTGGCGCGACGGCGGTCGAAGCTAAAGGCTGCGTATGTGGCGGACATCCGGCTGCTGGGACTGCGCAAGGCCTATGGAGAGGTCGCGGCCGTCGACGGGGTCGACCTCGAGGTCGCCGAGGACGAGTTCTTCACGTTGCTCGGACCGTCGGGGTCGGGAAAGACCACCACGCTGCGGCTCATCGCCGGCTTCGAGGTGCCGGATGCGGGGGTCATCGAGCTCGGCGGGCGCGACGTGTCCGGGCTGCCGCCGTACGCCCGCGACGTCAACACCGTCTTTCAGGACTACGCGCTCTTCCCGCACATGACGGTGGGGGAGAACGTCGAGTACGGGCTGCGCATCAAGAAGGTCGCCCGCGACGAGCGGCGGCGCCGCGCCACCGAGGCCCTCGCGCTCGTGCGCCTCGAGGGGTACGAGGACCGCAAACCGGGCCAGCTCTCAGGTGGGCAGCGACAGCGGGTCGCGCTCGCGCGCGCCATCGTCAACCGGCCGCGGGTCCTGCTGCTCGACGAGCCGCTCGGGGCGCTCGACCTCAAGCTTCGCCAGCAGATGCAGACCGAGCTCAAGACCATCCAGCGCGAGGTCGGCATCACCTTCGTCTACGTCACCCACGATCAGGAGGAGGCGCTGACGATGAGCGACCGCCTGGCCGTGTTCAACGCGGGCCGCATCGAGCAGGTGGGCGTCCCCGCCGACGTCTACGAGCGCCCCGCCACGGAGTTCATCGCCGGCTTCGTCGGCGTCTCCAACGTGCTCGAGCGTGGTGGCAAACGCTTCACGGTGCGGCCGGAGAAGGTCCGCGTGCTCGCCGAGGGCGACGCGACGGACGGGATGCACACGGAACGAGGCCGCGTGCGAGACGTCGCCTACGCCGGGATGGTGACGAAGTACGTCATCGACCTGGACGCCGGCGGGGAGATCCAGCTGGTCGAGCAGAACCTCGACACCACCTCCGCGGAGGCGCTCGAGCAGCGCGGCCGGGAGGTCACGATCGGATGGCGTGCCGATCAGGCCTACGCCATCGCCAAGCAACAGCAGGAGGAGACAGAATGATTCGACCGTTGCGGTGGACGCTGGTGATCGCCAGCGTGCTCTCGTTGGGCGTGACCGCCTGCGGGGGCGACGAGAGCTCCAGCTCGGGTACGGGCGCGGCCGGCCAGGTGTCCAACGCGCCGGACGTGCCGATGCTCGAGACGCTCGGTGAGGGCGAAGGGAAACTGAACCTGGTGGCGTGGGCGGGGTACGTCGAGGACGGTTCGACGGACCCGGCGGTCGACTGGGTGTCGGACTTCGAGAAGTCCACGGGCTGCCAGGTCAACGTCAAGACGGGCAACACCTCCGACGAGATGGTCACCCTCATGCGCTCCGGCCAGTACGACGGGGTCTCGGCCTCCGGCGACGCCACGCTGCGGCTGATTGCCGCCGGCGACGTCGCGCCGGTCAACACGGACCTGATCCCGAACTACGCCGACGTCTACGACGGTCTCAAGGATCAGGCCTTCAACTCGGTCGACGGGCAGATGTACGGCGTGCCCCACGGTCGCGGCGCGAACCTGCTCATGTGGCGCTCGGACAAGGTCGACGATCTGAACTCGTGGTCCTCGGTCTTCGACGAGAAGGAGATGGCTGCCAACAAGGGCAAGATCACCGCCTACGACAACCCGATCTACATCGCCGACGCCGCGGTCTACCTCAAGCACCACAACCCGGACCTCGGCATCGACAACCCGTACGAGCTCGACGACGAGCAGTTCCAAGCTGCGGTCGACCTGCTCAAGACCCAGCGCGAGTACATCGGCGAGTACTGGTCCGACTACACCAAGGAGCAGTCCGCGTTCTCGCAGGGCGACTCCGTGGTCGGGACCACCTGGCAGGTGATCGCGAACCTGCTCGACAGCGAGAAGCCGCCGGTCCCGATCAAGACGACCCTGCCCGAGGAGGGCTCGACGGGTTGGTCGGACACCTGGATGGTCGCCTCCGAGGCGGAGCACCCCAACTGCATGTACATGTGGATGGATCACATCATCAGCCCGAAGGCCAACGCTGCCGTGGCCGAGTGGTTCGGCGAGGCGCCCTCGAACAGCAAGGCGTGCGCAGAGACCGCGGTGAAGGACCACTGCGAGATCTTCCACGCGGCCGACGAGGAGTACTTCGACCAGATCGCCTACTGGACGACGCCGACGAAGGAGTGCGGCGACGACCGAGGAGCGGTCTGCAAGGACTACTCCGAGTGGGTCTCCGCCTGGACCGAGATCAAGGGTTAGGTAGTTGGAGGCGGCGTCTGTGAACGTGAGGAGGTCGGTGGGCCGGAGGCTCGCCGACCGCCTCCACGGGCATCGCCGCCTCCAGCTCTCCCTCCTGCTGGCGGGGCCGATCGGATGGCTCGGCCTCGCCTACCTGGGATCGCTCGCGGTCCTGTTCATCGCGTCCTTCTGGCGGCTCGACCCGTTCACCGCCGAGATCGTGCACGAGTACGGGACGCAGAACTTCCAGACCATCGCGGAGTCGTCCACCTACCGGACGATCGCCGGCAGGACGATCGGCATCGCCGCCGCTGTGACGGTCGCCGACATCATCCTCGCGTTCCCGATCGCGCTGTACATGGCCAAGATCGCCACGCCGCGGGTGCGCAACCTGATGGTCGTGGCCGTCCTCATGCCGCTGTGGTCGAGCTACCTCGTGAAGGTCTACGCCTGGCGGACGATCCTGAGCACCGACGGGATCCTCAACTGGGCACTCGACCCGCTCGGGTTGACCGGGCCCGGGTTCGGCACCTTCGCGACCTGGCTCGTCTTCACCTACCTGTGGCTGCCGTTCATGGTCATCCCCATCTACGCCGGTCTCGAGCGGCTGCCGGATTCGATGCTCGCGGCGTCCGGTGATCTCGGCGCGCGGCCCTGGACGACGATCCGCCGCGTGGTGGTGCCGCTCGTGTTCCCGGCGATCGTCGCCGGATCCATCTTCACGTTCTCGCTGACGCTCGGCGACTACATCACCCCGCAGCTCGTCTCGAGCACGCAGTTCATCGGCAACGTCGTCTATTCGAACGTCGGTGTCGCCAACAACCTGCCGCTGGCGTCCGCCTTCGCTGCTGTGCCGGTGGTCGTGATGGTCATCTACCTGCTCATCGCCCGGAGGCTGGGGGCCTTCGACAACCTCTGATGTACTTCTCGCGCACGAGCCGGACGTTTCTGCGCGCCGCCACCGGCCTGGTGCTGGCGTTCATCTACGTGCCGATCTTCGTGATCGTCATCTACGCGTTCAACGAGAACCGGACGCAGCGATGGCCGATCAGCGGGCTGACGCTGGACTGGTTCGGCAAAGCGGTGGACAACCCCGGCGTGCGGGATGCGCTCTGGACGTCGCTGAAGGCGGGTGTGGGCGCCACCACGATCGCCCTGGTCCTGGGCACGCTCGCCGCCCTGGCCGTGGCGCGACACCGCTTCTTCGGCCGCGAGGTCGTCTCGTTCCTGGTGATCCTGCCGATCGCGCTCCCGGGCATCGTCACGGGCATGGCCCTCAACGCAACGTTCAACGAGGTCCTGAAGCCGTTCGGCCTGAGCCTGGGCCTGTTCACGGTGATCGTCGGTCACGCCACGTTCTGCGTGGTCGTCGTCTACAACAACGTGGTCGCGCGCCTGCGCCGCATGTCGGTCTCCTTCGAGGAGGCCAGCGCCGACCTCGGCGCGCACCCCTTCCAGACGTTCCGCCTCGTGACCCTGCCGCAGCTGCGCGGCGCGCTCATCGCCGGCGGCCTGCTGGCCTTCGGGCTCTCCTTCGACGAGGTCATCGTGACCACGTTCACCGCGGGAAGTTCCCAGACGCTGCCGATCTGGATCCTGTCGAACCTGTCGCGGCCGAACCAGCTCCCGATCGTCAACGTCGTCGCCTTCTTCGTGATTCTCCTCTCGATCATCCCCGTCTACTTCGCTCACCGGTTGACCAGCGACAACGACGCGCTCGGTCTTTCCTCCTGACGTCCTCACTAGATTCGGCCCGGATGCCTCGGGTCTTCTGCTTGCTGTTGGTCGCCGCCGCATTCGTGGTCGGCGCGTGCGGTGGCGGTGAGGTCGACGAGCCGGGTCCGAAGGTCACCCCGCCGCCGGGCGTGCGGCCGACGACGACACTCGGCGCCCTCGAGGGCAAGCTGCGCCTGCTCAGCCTGCCGGGCTACGCGCCCCCGGCAGCGACGGAGGGCCTCGGCTGCGACGTCACGGTCGACACCGCGCAGTCTGCGGACGAACTCGTGCGCCGGATGTCGGCCGGGGGATACGACGGTGCGCTCGGGTACGGCGACGCCACGGTCCGCCTGATCACCGCGGGGGTCATCGCCCCCGTCAACACCGACCTGATCCCCAACTTCGAGGACGTGTACGACGGGCTCGTGCAGCAGCCCTTCAACTCGGTCGGGGGCCAGATGTTCGCTCTGCCGGTCGGGCGGGCGACGAACGTGTTGCTCTGGCGCCGCAATGCGGTCCCGGGCACGCTTGCCAGTCTCGGCGCGGTGCTCGACCCGCCGCAGGTCGCGGCGCTCGGCGAGAAGGTCACGGTGCCCGACGATCCGGCGAGCATCGCCCAGGCCGCGCTGTGGGTGGCCAGACAGCGCAAGGATCTCGGGATCACCGACCCGTACGAGCTCGACCAGACCCAGTTCGACGCGGTCATGCAGATCCTGCGCCTGCAGGAGCCGTACGTGCGCGACTACTGGTCAGACCCGCGCAGCGTCACCCGCGATTTCCGGGCCGGCCGGGCCACGGTCGCGATCGCACGCCAGTCGGTGGCGGCGGCGCTCGAGACGAGGCCGGGACCCGACGGGCCCGTCGCCGCGACCCGCCCCCGTGAAGGTGCCACGGGCGAGTCGCCGGCGTGGATGATCGCCGCGGACGCCCCGCACCCCAACTGCATGTACGCCTGGATGAACCGCGCCCTCGCTCCCGAGACGAACGGCGCAATCGCGGTGGCAACGGAGATCGCCCCGGCCAACCGACTCGCGTGCGAGACGATTCCCGAGCACTGCGACGCCTTCCACGCCGACGACGAGGACTACTACCTCCGCGTCCTCTATCGGACGACGCCGTCGCCGGACTGCGGTGACGAGCGGGGCCGCGTCTGCACCGACTGGGAGGACTGGGTCCGCGCCTGGAACCAGCTGCGCTCAGGGTGAGGACGGCGCCGCGGCTCACGCGGCCACCGCCATCCCAGGCGGAGCCCTGTCGACGGACACGGGAGCCGGCACGGACGGAAGGGTGCGTCCGTCAGGTCTCCGGAACGCCAGATCCCCGTTTTCGAGCATCACTCCGAAGCCGCCCTCGTGTACGAGGCGGTGGTGGAACCGGCAGAGCAGCACGAGGTTCTCCGGGTCGGTGGTTCCCCCGTGCACCCAGTGTTCGATGTGATGAGCGTGCACTCCGTGCCGCCGGATGCAGCCGGGGAAGCGGCAGCCGCGGTCGCGCCGCTCGAGACTGTTGCGCAACGCTGGGGAAACCACCCGGCGCTTCCGTCCGTGACCGACGACGAGGTCGGCGTCGCAGCTGAGTCGCCGCGCCGTCTCGGAAGGCACCGCCGGGCCGGCCTCGAGCGCGCACACGTCGCCCGCCCGCGGTTCGCCTCCGGCGGCTGAACACGCCAGCGCCGGCTCGTCGACGTGCAGCACCACCTGGGTGCGCGGGGCGCCCGAGAGCACCATCTCGGTCAGAGCGTCCGCGCGGCGCGCTGCCAGCGGTGGTCGCGGGGTGACCTCCCCGTCGTTGGGGTCACGGACGAGATGCAGCGCCTCCGCTCCCGTCTCGAGCGCCTCGATCAGTGCCGCACCCTCGTCCGGGGTCAGCCGCGCGTGCACCCGAAGGCACCCATCGGGCTCCCACGCGTAGTTGAGATAGCGGCGCTCGTGGAGCGCATTGATCACGTCCAGGTCCGCCGATCGCGCGCTCCGCAGCGACCTGACGGCGTACTCGAGCCGCTCCGCGGTTGAACTGCGCGCCAGCTCGATCAACGGTCCGGGATCCTCGTCGGCATCAGCGCGGGAAAGGGCGCGGAGCTTGGAGTACGACAGCTCGCCGGAGGCATAGGCCGCTCGCATCTCAGGCCACTCCTGCAGCCTTCGCGCCACCCGAACGTGTGCGCGGGCGGTGCGCAACTCGAGATGGCACAGCCACGAGAGCCATTCGGCGGTGCCGCGGAAGCCCGCCGCCAGGGCTGCCTTGCGTCGATCGAACTCGGCGATGAGGTCGAGCCAGCGCGCCATGCAGCGCTCGATCTCCTGAGCGAGGTAGGCGACGTTGGCCTCCAGCCGTTCATTGGTGAGCTGCTCGATGTCGGTCATGCGAACGCATGTTCGCATGGGGTCCGGGCGTCACCCGACGGTTGGCGCACATTTGTTGCAAAGTCGGTCCCGCGGGACCGCGTCGGGTGACCGAAACGCGGTCGAACTCGACTTCCATCGGCCTAGAATCGGCGGCATGAGAGCTGTCGACGCCGTCATGCACTGCCTCAAGGCCGAGGGCGTGGATGTCGTATTCGGCTACCCGGGCGGGGCCAACCTTCCGACCTACGACGCGCTCTACGACGCTGGCATCAAGCACGTGCTCGTCCGCCATGAGGCCGGCGGCGGGCACGCGGCGGAGGGTTACGCCAAGGCTTCCGGCAAGGTCGGGGTCTGCTTCGCGACCTCAGGTCCTGGCGCGACGAACATCGTCACGCCGCTGACCGACGCGATGATGGACTCGGTCCCGGTCATCTTCTTCACGGGCCAGGTGCGCACCGATCTGCTCGGGACGGACGGGTTCCAGGAGGCGGACACGTTCGGCATCACCATGCCGATCGTCAAGCACTCCTTCATGATCCAGCACCCGACGGAGATCCCGCGCACGATCCACGAGGCGTTCCACATCGCGCGCACGGGCCGCCCGGGGCCGGTGCTGATCGACATGCCCACCGATCTCACCCGCGTCGAGATCGATTACGAGCCCGTCACCGACGTCCACCTGCCCGGCTACCAGCCGACCACGGACGGCAACCAGAAGCAGATCCGCCTGGCGGCCAAGGCCCTCGCGAACTCGCGCCGGCCGGTGCTCTACGTCGGCGGGGGGACCATCTCCGCCCACGCCTCCGAAGAGGTCCGCGCGCTCGCCGCGACGGATCGCTTCCCCGTCACCTGCACGCTGATGGGGCTCGGCGCGTTCCCCGCTCCACACGATCAGTGGCTCGGCATGCTCGGCATGCACGGCACGCGCGCGGCCAACTACGCGATGGACGAGGCCGATCTGATCGTCGCCTGTGGCGCGCGCTTCGACGATCGCATCACGGGCAAGCTGTCCGAGTTCGCCCCGCGCGCGAAGTTCATCCACATCGACATCGATCCGGCCGAGATCTCAAAGAACGTGCCGGCGCACATCCCGATCGTGGGCGACGCGCGCAACATCATCTCCAGGCTCGTGCAGGAGTACGAGAAGCTCGACACCGACCCGGCGCGGCTCGCCGAGTGGTGGGAGCGCATCGATCGCTGGCGCACGCAGCATCCGCTGCGCTACGACGATTCGACGGACGACGAGATCAAGCCCCAGCGACTGATCGAGGCGCTCTACGAGGCGTGCGACGGCGACGCGATCGTGACCTCGGATGTCGGCCAGCACCAGATGTGGTCGGCTCAGTACTTCCACTTCTCCAAGCCACGCACATGGATCAACTCCGGCGGCCTCGGGACCATGGGCTTCGGGCTGCCGGCCGCGATGGGGGCCGCGCTGGCCAAGCCCGACGAGCTCGTCGTGTGCGTGTCGGGCGATGGCTCCATCCAGATGAACATCCAGGAGCTCGCGACGATCCGTGAGAACGACATCCCCGTGAAGGTCGTGCTGATGAACAACGGGTTCCTCGGCATGGTCCGCCAGTGGCAGGAGCTGTTCTGGGACCGGCGCTACTCGTCGGTCGACACGGGTCAGTGGCCCGATTTCGTCAAGCTCGCGGAGGCCTACGGGATCCCCGGGCACCGGCTGACTTCGAAGACTTCGCTGGTCGCGGATCTGCGCGCGATCCTCCAGGCCGAGGGGCCGGCGTTCATCGATGTCCGGGTCACGAAGGAAGAGAACACGTATCCGATGATCGCGCCGGGCGCCGCCGCGCGGGACATGGTGGGGTGATCCGGATGGGCGATCCAGGAACGAAGGCAGAGACGCTCACCCTCGAGGACCTCGAGGCGACGACGGGCTTCCGCACCGGCCGCAAACACATCCTCTCGATCCTCGTGGAGAACAAGCCGGGCGTGCTGACCCGCGTCGCGGGACTCTTCGCTCGCCGGGGGTTCAACATCGACACGCTCGTGGTCGGGCCGACCGACGACCCCGATCTGTCGCGCATCACGCTCACCCTCGACGGGGCGATGCATCCGATCGATCAGGTGACCAAGCAGCTCCACAAGCTCGTCAACGTCATCAAGATCCGCGATCTGGAACCCGACGAGACGATCGCTCGTGAGCTG
The DNA here is from genome assembly GCA_963781415.1 of uncultured Solirubrobacteraceae bacterium. Classification (GTDB taxonomy): domain Bacteria; phylum Actinomycetota; class Thermoleophilia; order Solirubrobacterales; family Solirubrobacteraceae; genus DATLGB01. The sequence goes on along the minus strand of CAWAFT010000002.1, from coordinate 36,380 downwards.
GCGGTCTTCAAGATCTCCGCCGACGGCGCCCAGCGCGCCGAGATCATGCAGTTCGTGGAGATCTTCGAGGGGCGCATCGTCGACGTGACCCGGCGGACGATCATCATCGAGATCGTCGGTGCGGCGGACAAGGTCCGCGCCTTCGAGAAGCTCGTGCGGCCGTTCGGGTTGATCGAGATGGCGCAGACGGGCGAGATCGCCATCGCGCGCGGTCGCGGCGAGACCTAGACGACGCGGCTCGGAGCCGACCGCCGCGCCGGGCTCAGGGCGCGTCGGCTTCGACGAGCCGTTTCCAGTCCGGCTTGTCGGCGCGCCAACCCTCGTCGGTGCGGTCGTACTTCCAGTAGCCCGACGCCGACAGGTCCGCGCGGGTCATGCCGACGTCGAGCAGGAGATGCCGGCGCAGGTTGCGCACCGAGGTGGCCTCACCGTGCACGAAGGCGTGGCCGCGGCCGGAGGGAAGCTCCAGTTGGCGGACCGCGTCGGTCAGAAGGTCCGGCTCGGCGCCCGGGGCGGCGGTGCGATGTAGCCAGGTCAGGCGCAGGTCTGCCTCGCTCTCGAGCGGCTGCTCATCCTGTGGACCGTCGACCTCGATGACGACGAAGACGGGCACGCCCGCCGGTATGCGCGCGAGCGATGTCGCGATCGCGGGAAGCACCGAGAGGTCGCCCGCCAGCAGATGCCACGCCGCGGTCGGATCGGGGGAATAGCCGCCGCCGGGGCCCATGAGCCGGAGCGTGTCCCCAGGCCTGGCGCGCGCGGCCCAGGGTCCCGCGACGCCCGCGTCGCCGTGGACGACGAAGTCGAGAGTCAGTCGCGCGGCCGCGGGGTCGAACGCCCGGACCGTGATCGAACGGACCTTCGGACGGTCCTCGCCGGCGACGGTGAACTGCAGCTTGACGTAGTGGTCCGTGAACTCGCCGACGGCGAAGGCGGCGAGGTCCTCCCCTGTCACCTGGACGCGCACCATGCCGGAGGTGACCGGTTCCACGGATTGCACGGTGGTGGTGAGAACGCGCCGGTCGGCCATCGGCGCAGACGCTAGAGCGGGGGTTACCGTGTGGGTGTGGCTGCGGCGCTCCTCGAAGACGGCCGGCTGACTCTGGCTCAGCGCGAGACGCTCCTGCGCCGGCTGCAGCGCACCCGAGGACTGGCGGCGCTGACGATCCGGTTGGCGCCCGGGGTGGATCCGGCGGCGGTCGCGGTGGCGTCGCGACGCGCCGGCGAGCCTCTGTTCTGCTTCGAATCCGAGGGCTCGGCGTTGGCCACCCTCGGCTGCGTGCAGGAGATTGACGGGAGTGGCGAGGACCGGTTCGGCTCTTCTGCCGCGCGGTGGCGGGCGGTCGCGGCCGGCGCGCAGTGTGACGCTCCGGCCGGGCCGCGCGGAGCAGGACTGATCGCGGTCGGTGGCTTCGCCTTCGCCTCCGATGGCGGCCGGGCCGCGCACTGGGAGGGATTCCCGCCGGCCTCGTTGCATGTACCGGAGGTGGCGATCGCGGCGGCAGGCGCTGACGTCCGCCTGACGGTTGCCGCGCGAGGCGGTGGCGACCCCGAGGCGACGCTGGCTCGGATGGAACAGCGGCTCGATGAGCTGGTCGAGCGCCCGCTGCCGCTGCTGGACCCGGAGCCCGCCGGCCGCACCCGCGTTGCTTCGGTGATGCCTCCCGAGCACTTCGAGGACGCCATCGCGCGCGCCACCGAGCGCATTGCCCGGGGAGAGTTCGAGAAGATCGTCCTGGCCCGCGAGGTGGCCGTTCGCGCCGGGGGCGACCACGATGGCGCCGCCGTCTTCGACGTCCTGCGCGGGGCCTTCCGGTCCTGTTACGCATTTCTCGCCGCCCGGGGTGACGCAGCCTTTGTGGCCGCCTCCCCGGAGCTGCTCGTGCGCCGCGAGGGCATGCGCGCGCAGACCGTCGCCCTGGCGGGGTCGATCCGCCGCTCGGCCGACCCTGCTGTGGACGATCATCTCGGCGAACAGCTGCTGGGTTCGGCGAAGGACCGCTCCGAGCACGCGATCGTCGCCCGCCGCATCGAGCGCGCGCTGCGCCCGCACGCGCTGTGGGTCGCGGCTGCCGAGGAGCCCGCCGTGATCCGGGTCGCGAACATCCAGCATCTCGCGACCCCCATCCGCGCGCAACTGCGAGAGCCCGTGAGCGTGCTCGAGCTCGCCGGAGCGCTGCATCCGACGCCCGCGGTCGGGGCCGAGCCTGCGGAGGCGGCGCGCATCATCCCGGCCCTCGAGGGCCTCGACCGCGGGTGGTACGCCGGCGCGGTCGGCTGGACGGACTCGTCGGAGGACGGCGAGCTCTGCGTTGCGCTGCGGTGCGCCCTCCTGCGGGGACGGGAAGCGCGGTGTTACGCCGGGGTCGGTGTCGTCGGTGCCTCCGTTCCCGCCGAGGAACTGGCGGAGACCGAGACGAAGCTCGGTGCCCTGCTCCCTGTGCTGGCGCTCTAGTCGCCCGCGCGCCGGGCCACGGCGAGCGCGAAGCGGGCGTCCGCGTCCTGAAACCACGCGTCGGCCACCAGGCCGGCCGCCTCGAAGTCGGCCTCGAGCCGCTCGCGGGTGAACTTCGTCGAGATCTCGGTGCGCAGCTCCTCGCCGCGTTCGAAGGCGACGTCGAGGTCGAGGGCCGCGATCCGGACCGTGTGGGCGCGGCGCGCGCGCAGGCGCATCTCGATCCACTCGTTGACCGGGTCGAAGAACGCGATGTGCTCGAAGCGCTCCGGATCGAAGTCGCCGCCGAGTTCCGCGTTGACCACATCGAGGACGTTGAGGTTGAAGGCGGCCGTCACCCCGGCCGCGTCGTCGTAGGCGCGCTCCATCACGCCGACATCGGTGATCAGGCCCGCACCGAGCAGCAGGCGATCGTCGGGTCCCAGCGCCGTGGCCAGCCCGCGCAGGAAGCCCCGCCGGGCGCCCGGCAGGAAGTTGCCGATCGTGCCGCCGAGGAAGGCGAGCAGCCGGTGCTCTCCGGCGACCGGGGCCGGGATCCGGTCGAGGTCGGTCTCGAAGTCCCCGATCACCGGCACCACCTCGAGCTCCGGGTACTCCTCCGCGAGCGTCTCATCGAGCGCGGTGGGGGAGACGTCGAAGGGGACGAACCGGCGCAGGCGGCCCGTGTCGAGCAGCACGCGCGTCTTCGCCGCCGAGCCCGCTCCGAGCTCGACGAGCTCGAGCGCGTCCCCGACGATCCGATCGGCGTGCTCGACCAGCAGCGCACGTTCCGTGCGGGTCGGGTAGTACTCATCGAGCGCGCAGATGTCCTCGAACAGCTCCGAGCCGCGCTCGTCGTAGAGGTGCTTCGGGGGCAGCTCCTTGAACGGGCGGGTCAGCCCGTCCAGCACGTCGTCGGCGAGCGACGTCGCCCGCACGCTTGCGTCGATCTCGTCTATCGGTCCCACCCCGTCGGCGATACGCCGTCGGCGACCGCTGCCCAGATGTCCCGGTGCCCGCGCACGTTCGCCGCCCGGTCCGTCCGCACCTCGATGACCGTCCCCCCGGTCGCCGAGGCCAGCGCGGCATCGAAAGCCGCCACCGAATCCGGGCGCGTGTGGGTGAGCCCGAAGGTGGCCGCGAGCTGGTCGAAGTCGATGCCATGGGGGGTGGCCACGTGCTCCTCGTACCCGTTCTGGCCCGCCACCGGCAGGAAGCTGAAGATCCCGCCGCCGTCGTTGTTGACCAGCACGATCACGAGGTCGGTGCCCGTCCGGCGGGCGGCGAGCAGGCCGCCGACGTCGTGCAGCAGCGCGACGTCGCCCGTGAGCAGGACGGTGCGGCCAGGGGAGGCGGCCGCAACGCCGAGCGCCGTCGAGGCGGTGCCGTCGATGCCGTTGGCCCCGCGGTTCGCGAGCACGCGGGCCTCCGTCGTCGCGAAGGTCTCGAGGTCGCGGACCGGCATCGAGGAGGCGACCACGAGCGTGTCGGAGGCCCCGAGCTCCGCGGCGGTGCGCACGGCCACCGCCGGTTCGGACAGCCCGTCGCCCAGCGAGGCTGCGATGGCGTCTGCCGCCGCGCGGTCGGCCCGCACCCAGCCGGCGAGCCAGCCTTCGTCGAGCGGCTCGGCCCGCACCCCTTCGACGTCCGCGGCGTGGATCTCCTCGACGGCGGCGTCGGGATCCTGCCAGGCGCCCTCCCGGTCGAGGGCGACCTGGCGGGTCTCGCCGAGGCCGGCCAGCCACTGGCGCAAGGGCTTGGAGGTCGGCAGGTCGCCCACGCGCAGGACGAGGTCCGGCACGAGGTCCGCCGACCAGCCCGGGACCCGCAGCAGGGCGTCGTAGTGCACGATCGCCGCCTCGCCGTGGCGTGCGCCCGACAGCGGGTCGGCGAGCAGGGGCCAGCGATGGCGGGCGGCAAAGGCCGCTACCGCGGGGCCATCGGCGCCCGACCCCGCGACGATGACGGGGCTGCGCGCGGGCAGATGCACCTCGGGGGTCGCCGCGTCCGCCTTGCGCTCCACCCAGGGCCGGCCGTCCGGCCGCCCGCCGCCGCCCGGCTCCTCGGGCAGCTCGCCGTCGAGCACGAGGGGCTCGCGCAGCGGGAAGTTGAGATGAACGGGACCCGGCCGGCCGCTCAGCGCGGTCCAGACGGCCCGGCAGGCCAGGCGGCGCATGGCGCGCATGCGCTCCGGGGTGGCGGGCGCCTCGTCGATCTCCAGGAACCACTTGGCCGCACGGCCGTAGAGCTTGACCTGATCGATGGTCTGGCCGGCGCCGACGTCGCGCAGCTCCCAGGGACGGTCGGCGGTGAGGACGAGCAGGGGGACGCGTGCCTCGTAGGCCTCGATGACCGCGGGGGCGTAGTTGGCGGCGGCGGTGCCGCTCGTGCACGCCAGCACGGCCGGAACCCCGGTCGCCTTGGCGGTGCCGAGGCCGAAGAACGCGCCGCTGCGCTCGTCGATGTGCGACGTCGACCGCAGGCGCGTGTCGCGGACGAGCGAGAGCACCAGCGGCGTGGACCGGGAGCCCGGGGAGGTGCAGGCGTGGCGGACGCCGCAGCGGACGAGCTCGTCGACGAAGGCACGCAGGCCGAGGTAGGTGTCCGTCGCTGTCATCTTTAGCGGTCGTGCGCGACCTGGTGCTCCTTCACGGCTTCACCCAGACCGGCCGCTCCTGGGCTCCCATGATCACGCAGCTGCGCGAACGCTACCGCTGCTTCGCGCCCGACCTCCCGGGGCACGGGGACGCGAGCGAGCGCCGTCCGGCCAGCTTCGACGCCGTCGCCGCCTATCTGGCCGCACGGAAGACGGAGCGTTTCGTCCTGTGCGGCTACTCGATGGGCGGGCGGCTCGCCCTTGCGACCGCGCTGCGGATCCCGGACCGGATCGAGCGGCTCGTGCTGATCGGTGCCTCCCCGGGGATCGCCGACGCCGACGAGCGAGCGCGCCGCCGCGCCGCCGACGATGCGCTGGCCGAGCGCATCGAGACGATGGACATCGAGGCATTCGCGACGGAGTGGGGCTCCCAGCCGTTGTTCGCGACCCAGCCCCGCGGCGTCGCGCAGGCCGCCCACACCGATCGGCTGCGCAACACGCCCCCGGGCCTCGCGGCCGCGTTGCGCGGCATGGGCACCGGGGTCATGACGCCGCTGTGGGACCGCCTGGGCGAGCTGGCGATGCCGGTGACGCTCGCCGTCGGTGAGCGCGACGAGAAGTTCCGCGCGGTCGCGGAGCGGATGGGCGAGCCGACGCTCATCCCCGGGGCGGGACACGCCGCGCACCTGGAGCAGCCGGGCGCGGTCGCGGACCTGTTCTAGGCTCGGGGCGTGGCCCAGACCGACGCGCTTCTCCAGATCCCAGCCGACCTCAAGCCCGCCGACGGGCGCTTCGGCGCCGGCCCGTCCAAGGTGCGGCCCGAGCAGCTCGCCGCGCTCGCCGAGCGCGCGGATCTGATGGGGACCTCACACCGCCAGGCGCCCGTGAAGGACCTCGTCGCGCGTGTCCAGGACGGGCTGAAGGAGCTCTTCTCGGCCCCCGACGGCTACGAGGTCGCGCTGGGCAACGGCGGCACGACGTGCTTCTGGGACGCCGCCGCCTTCGGGCTCGTGCGCGAGCGCGCGCTGCACCTCACCTACGGGGAGTTCTCCTCGAAGTTCGCCAAGGTCACCCAGGGCGCGCCGTTCCTGGCGGACCCGGTGGTCGTCGAGGCCGAGCCGGGCACGGCGCCCGAGCCCCGCTCCCAGGCCGACGTCGACGTGGTGGCCTGGGCGCACAACGAGACCTCGACGGGGGTCATGGTGCCCGTGACCCGCCCCGAGGGGGATGCGCTCGTGCTCATCGACGCCACGTCCGGCGCGGGAGGGCTGCCGGTCGATCTGGCCGACGCCGACGCCTACTACTTCGCGCCGCAGAAGTCCTTCGCCGCCGACGGCGGCCTGTGGCTGGCCATGCTCAGCCCGGCGGCGCAGGAGCGCATCGAGCAGCTCGCGTCGGCCGACGACCGCTGGATCCCGCCGTTCCTGTCACTCGCGACGGCCCTCGAGAACTCCCGCAAGCACCAGACCTACAACACCCCCGCGCTGGCGACGCTGCTGCTGCTCGCCGACCAGGTCGACTGGATGAACGCGGGCGGCGGCCTGGACTTCTGCGTCGGCCGCACCAGCGAGTCCTCGAGCCACCTCTACGCGTGGGCCGAGCGCTCGTCCTTCGCCGCGCCCTTCGTCGCCGACCCGGCCCAGCGCTCGCTCGTGATCGGCACGATCGACTTCGCCGGCGAGATCGACGCGGGCGGCATCGCCGCGACCCTGCGGGCGAACGGGATCGTCGACACCGAGCCGTACCGCAAGCTCGGCCGCAACCAGCTGCGGATCGCGATGTTCCCGGCCGTGGAGCCCGACGACGTGCGCGCGCTCACGGACTGCATCGACTGGCTCGTCGAGCAGGGGCAGGGACAGGGCCAGGACTAGTCGTCGGGGACGGGCGGGAAGCGCGCCGCGATCTCGGCGACCAGTACATCGGGTGAGACGGCCACGAGGTCCGCGCCCAGATCTGCCGTCGCCCCGTCCAGCGCCTGGCCGCCGACGGCCAGGAACGGAGGGTCGTCGAGCACCGAGAGCGCGGCGAGCACCTCGATCGTGCCGTCGAGCAACTCGGGCATCGTCACCGAGATCGCGACGACGTCAGGCTGCTCGGCGGCCACGAGCTCGAGCAGCGCCCGCGCGGGCACGTCGGCGCCGAGCGGGAGCACCTCCCACCCTTCGGCCTCGATGAGGTCGGCCAGCATGCGCGCGGCGAGCGCGTGCCGCTCACCGGGCGGGCACGTGACGACGGCGAGCCGGCCGCCGACCGGAGGCTTGCGCATCCGGGTGGCGAGTCCGGCCATCAGTCCCTCGGTCACGCCGGAGGCGTAGTGCTCGTCGGCGACGGACGCCTCGCCCTGCTCCCACAGGTTGCCGATCTCCCGCATCGCCGGCGCGATGATCTCGAGGTCGACCCGGGCGGGATCGCCGAGCTCATCGAGGGCAGAGGCGATCACCGCGCGGGCACGCGTGGTGTCCCTGGCGAGTAGCGCAGCCGTGTAAGCCCGGCAGGCGTCGGTGACCATCCCGGTCAGATCATCCCAGGAGACCCGGTCCGACCGGTACCCCGAGCGCGCCGTCGGTGAGCAGGCCTGGGGTCGTGTGGTCGATGAACGCCTCGAGCGTGGCCAGGCCGCAGGCGAGCAGCGGGCCGTCGGCGGCGAGCGCGGCGGCCGCGTGCAGCGCGGCGGCGATGCCCAGCGGGCCGTCGAAGGTCGAGGCGACGTAGACCGCGCTGCCGGCCGCCCGCACGGCCGCCGCGTCCGCCAGCAACCCGGAGATGCCGCCGCACCGCGACACTTTGAGGCAGACGGCATCGACGGCTCCGGCGGTGATGGCGCCGGCAACGGCGGCGGTCTCGTCCATCGCCACAGGGATCGCGGTGCCCTCCCGCACCGCGCGCAGGGCCTGGACCCCGTGCACGGGTTCCTCGGCGAGCTCGATGCCCGCCGGCTCGAGCGCCCGCAGGTGCGTGAGCGCCTCCTGCGGCGTCGCCCAGGCGCCGTTGGCGTCGATGCGGATCGCCGCGCCGGGCGCTGCGGCACGGACCGCGGCGACGCGCCCCGCGTCATCGCCCGTTCCGACCTTGACCTTCAGCGTGCGGTGGCCGCGGGCGACCGCGTCCGCAGCCTCGGCGGCCGCCCCCGCCCGGTCGGTCGCGCCGATCGTCGCGTTGACCGGGATCGCCCGCGCGGCGCGCGGATGGAGCAGCTTGCTGACGGGCGTGCCGCTGCGGCGGCCCTCCAGATCCCACAGCGCCAGGTCCACGCCCGCGAGCGCCTGGGGCAGGTCGCGCTCGGCGCGGCACGCGCTGACGAGCTCCTCCGGCCCGGCGCCGGGGGGCATCGCGGCCAGGACGGACGCGTAGGCGTCCAGCGCGCCCCACAGCGCGGCCGCGGGCACTCCGTCGTAGGGCTCGAGCGACGATGCCTCGCCCTGACCGCTGAGCCCGTCCGCGTCGGTGAGGGTCACGAGGAGCAGCTCCCGCTCCGCGAGCTCACCCCATGCCGCTGCGAGCGGCCGCCGCAGCCGGAGCCGCACGGGCTCGACCGTCAGCTTCACGACAAGAGGATGCCCGCACTGAGCAGCACGCAGAACGCAAGCTGGGTGAGCGCGGTCTGGGCGAGGGCCTGGTTGAGCGTCGGGCCGTCGGTGTGGGTGCGGATGGTGAGCACGAGCCGGAACGCGAGCGGAGCCGTCAGCCACGAGAGGAGCACCCAGGCCTCGAGCGGGCCGAACAGCCAGGGGAGGGTCGCCGTCACGAAGGCGAGCCCGATCATCACGGCGTACAGCGTCCGCGTGCGGTCACGGCCGAGCCGCACGGCCAGCGTGCGCTTGCCGGCCCGCCGGTCGGTCTCCATGTCGCGCACGTTGTTGACGACGAGGAGCGCCGCCGCGAGCAGGCCGACGGGGACCGACAGGGCGAAGGCGGTTCCCGTCCACTGCTCGGCCTGGGCGAAGTAGGAGCCCGCGACGGCGGCGACCCCGAAGAACAGGAAGACGAACACCTCACCGAGACCCTCGTAGCCGTAGGGGCGTGGACCGCCGGTGTAGAGCACACCGGCGAGGATCGAGAGGACGCCGACCAGCAGGATCTCCACACCGGCCACGGCGATCAGATACGCGCCGGCCAGGACCGCCACGGCAAAGGCGACGTACGTGGCGATGAGCACCTGCCGGGGCGGGACGAGCCCTCCGGCGGTCACGCGCACGGGCCCGAGCCGGTCCTCGGTGTCCGCGCCACGCCGGGCGTCGGAGTAGTCGTTGGAGAGGTTGGCACCGACCTGGATGAAGATCGCGCCGACGAGCGCCGCGACGAAGCGCAACAGGTGGAAGTCGCCGTGGGCGAGCGCGGTGCCGACGAGCACGGGCGCCGCGCCGGTGGGCAGCGTCCGCGGCCGCGCCGCCATGAACCAGATGCGCAGGGCGCTCACGGCCGGCGCGGGAACCGGGTGAAGTCCGGCGGGCGCTTCTCCTTGTAGGCGTCGCGACCCTCCGCCGCCTCCTCGGAGCCGTAGAAGAGCAGGTTGGCGTCGTGGGCGAGCTGCTGGATGCCCGTGTAGCCGTCCTCGTGCGCGTTGAAGCTGGCCTTGACGAGCCGCAGCGCGAAGGGGGAGAGGGCGAGCATCTCGCGGCACCACCGCACCGTCTCGGCCTCGAGCTCGGCGAGCGGGACGACCGTGTTGACGAGACCCATGTCAAGGGCCTGCTGCGCGTCGTACTGACGGCAGAGCATCCACATCTCCTTCGCGCGCTTCGGGCCGATCAGGTCGCGCATCAGCGACGCGCCGAACCCGCCGTCCCACGAGCCCACGCGCGGGCCGGTCTGGCCGAAGCGGGCGTTGTCGGCTGCGATCGTCAGGTCGCAGCAGAGGTGGAGGACGTGGCCGCCGCCCACCGCGTACCCGGCCACCATCGCCACCACGGGCTTGGGCAGGCGCCGGATCTGCACCTGGAGGTCGGTCACGTGGAAGCGACCGACGCGCGCGCCCTCTGGCAGGTACCCCGTGTCGCCGCGGACGCGCTGGTCGCCGCCCGAGCAGAAGGCGAGGTCGCCCTCGCCGGTGAGGATGATCACGCCGACGTCGGGATCCTCACGGGCAAGCTCGAAGGCCTGGGAGAGCTCGACGACGGTCTGGGGCCGGAACGCGTTGCGGACCTCGGGCCGGGCGATGGTGATCTTCGCGATCCCGTCGCCGGACGTCTCGTAACGGATGTCTTGGAATTCGCCGGAAGCCGTCCACATTGCCGGCGGGAGGGTACCGTCGCCGCCCATGGTCCCCTGGCTCGAGCACGCCGCGCAACAGCGCCCGCGTCATGAGGCCATCGTCACGCCGGAGGGTTCGCTCACCTACGGCGAGCTGCTCACGCACGCACGGGCGCTCACGCCGCCCGCGACGATCGAGCTTCCGCCGGGCCTGGACTTCGCGATCGCGCTGCACGCGTGCCTGCTGCGCGGGGTGCCGGCGGTGCCGATCGATCCGCGCCTCACCGAGGCCGAGCGGGCCGTCCGGCGCCACGTGGCCCAGGACGCGCTGCTCGTCGTCCACACCTCGGGCACGACGGGCGCGCCGAAGCCAGTCCCCATCAGCGCGGCGAACGTCGAGGCGAGCGCGCTGGCGACAGCGGCCGTGCTCGGCCTGGGGCCCGACGAGCGCTGGCTCGTCCCCCTGCCGCTGGCCCACGTCGGCGGGCTGATGGTGCTGCTGCGCTCGGTCCTCTATGTGACGACGGCGGTGATCGCCCAGGACGATCCGAGCGCCACGATCGCCTCGCTCGTTCCCACGCAGCTCGCCCGCCGGCTCGAGGCGGGCGCCCACCTGCCGCGCGTGCTGCTGGGGGGCGGTCCCGCCGCTCCCGCGCTCCATGAGCGCGCGCGGGCCGCGGGCGTGCTCGTCCACGAGACCTACGGGATGACCGAGACCACCTCCTCGGCTGCGATCGACGGCCGCCCGCTGCCGGGGGTCGACATCCGCCTCGCACCCGACGGCGAGATCCTCGTGGAGGGGCCGATCGTGGCCGGCGGCGGGGTCCTGCACACGGGCGATCTCGGGACGTTCGACGGAGACGGGCGGCTGTCCGTCGTGGGCCGCAAGGCCGACACGATCATCACCGGGGGTGAGAACGTCGCTCCGGCGGAGGTCGAGGCGGTGCTCGCCGCCCATCCCGACCTGCTCGACGCGGCCGTCGTCGGGCGCCCGGACCCCGAGTGGGGCGAGGCGCTGACCGCCCTCGTCGTGGCGCGCCCCGGGCGTGTGATCGACGCCGAGGACGTGCGGTCCTTCTGCCGGGATCGGCTCGCTGCCTTCAAGGTGCCCAAGGCCGTCGATGTGGTGGAGGAGCTTCCGCGCACGACGTCGGGCAAGCTCGTTCGCGGACACCTGCGCTGAAGCGAGGCTCCCGAATGCCGATACGTTGGCTCATATGAAGCGTTTGCTGCCGATGATCGCCGCCGTCCTGCTGGTCACCCCCGCGGCCGCGTCCGCGGCGACCACGACGGTCGACTCGGCGGCGACGGGCGGCTGTGCGCGCGGAGGGACGTGCGCGCTCATCAACGGTGCGATCGGCGTCTCCGAGCCGGGCGACACCGTGGCCATCAAGGCCGGCCAGTACGGCGAGAACGTCGATGTCGACGTCGCGCAGCTCACGCTGGCAGCCGCCCCGGGTGCGGTCCTCATCAGCCCGACGGGGAACACCGCCCTGACCGTGTCGGCCGCAAACGCCGCGATCGACGGGATCGGGGTGCTGACCTCGGGCGACGGCGTGCCGGCCGTCGCGTCGAGAGGCGGCGGGATGCGCCTCACCGACGCCCTGCTCGTATCGCTGAAGGGTTCCGGGGTCGCGCTGACGACGGGGTCGGACAACCGCATCCAGCGCTCGACCGTGCTGGCCGACACCGACGGGATCCATCTCAACGTCACGGGCGGCGGCGAGCGGCGCCTGGCGGTCGACTCGTCCGTCGTGAGCAGCCAGTCCGGCTCCGCCTTCCGCGTGACCACGTCGATCGGATCGGGTGCCGCGTTCATGACCCTCAACCACGTCACCGCAGCGCTCGCGCCCGGCAAGGCCGTCACGCTGGAGGGCGCCGGCGCCGGCGTGCTGACCCCGGGCAACATCACCTTCGAGGCCAACTCCTCGATCCTCCACGGCGCGTCGAGCGCGACGGCCTTCGCCGGCAACCCACCCATTCCGGTGCCGGCCCCCAACTCCGTGACCGCGACCTACAAGAACTCCGACGCCACGAAGATGACCGTCTCCGGCGGCGCCACCGCGACGGGCGACGGGACGGTCACCGATGACAGCCAGCTCTTCGCCGAGGGCACGCGCCTGAAGTCCACGGCGCCGGTCATCGACCGGGGTGGAGCGCTCGCGGCGGGCGAATCGACGACCGACTTCGAGGGCGACGCCCGGGTGATCGGCTCGGCGTCGGACATCGGCGCCGACGAGTACGTCAACCACGCCCCGACGGCGAAGCTCACCCTGTCGGCCACCGACCTCAAGTCCGACGAGGTGTTCGACGCGACCGCGACCGCGACCGACCAGGACGGCCGGTCCGACATCGCCAGCTACACGTTCGACTGGGGCGACGGGAACGTGGAGACGGTCTCCGCGTCCCAGCTCGCCCACTCCTACGGCGCGGGCGGCACCTACGAGATCCGCCTGACGGTCACCGACAGGGCCGGCGCGACCTCGGACGTCGCGACGGGGTCGGTCACGGTCACCGACGGCACCCCGCCGCAGGTGATCATCACGAGCCCCAAGCCGCTGAGCAAGGTCAAGCTCGCCGGCAAGAGGCGCCGGTCGCTGGCGATCAAGGGCGTGCACGCCGACAACGTCGCGGTCGAATCCGTCGAGGTCGCCCTCACGCGCCGCTCGGGTGGCTGCGCGCAGTACGACGGGACCAGCTTCGTCTCGGCCAAGTGCAAGCAGTTCACCTTCGTCCCCGCGACCCTCAAGGGGTTCCGGTTCCGCCTCGACACCCCGAAGATGAAGTGGCGGCGTGGCAGCTACCAGGTCCGGGTGCGCGCGACCGACGCCGCAGGCAACGTCTCCGAGGGCTTCTCCAAGGACGCCCGCTCGATGGTCGTCTTCAAGGCCCGCTAGGTGGACGTCGACCGCTACCGGACGGAGTCCCGCCGCGGCTGGGGCTCGGTCGCCGCGGGCTGGGAGGCCAACTACCCCGAGGTGCGCGCCGCCTTCCTGCCCGTCGCGGTATGGATGCTCGACGCCGTCCGGTTGCAGCCGGGCGCACACGTCCTCGAGCTTGCCGCGGGAACGGGCGAGGTCGGGCTCATGGCGCACGAGCTCATCCAGCCCGGCGGTGAGCTGATCCTGTCCGATTTCGCGCCGGAGATGCTCAATGTGGCCCAGCGGGCCGCCGAGGGTCGCGACGGGGTCCGCTTCAAGCAGATCGACATCGAGTCCATCGACGTCGCCGCCGCGTCACAGGACGCCGTGCTGTGTCGCTGGGGTCTGATGTTCCTCGTCGACCCCGAGGCGGGCATGCGCGAGATCCGCCGTGTCCTGCGCCCCGGCGGGCGCCTGGCGACGGCGGCGTGGACGAGTCCCGCGGAGAACCCGTGGTCGTCGGTGATCGGCGAGGCGCTCGTGGCCCGGGGCCACGCGGAGCCCGCCGACCCCGCGGCGCCCGGGCAGTTCGCGCTCGCCCGCGACGGGTTGTTGCAGGAGCTGATCGAGGGCGCCGGGTTCGTGGACGACATCACCGTCGAAGCGGTCGACGTGGTGCTCGAGGAGCCGTCGTTCGACACGTGGTGGGCGCGCTCGATGCACATGTCGCGCTCGGGGGAGATCGTCCGCTCGCTGTCCGCCGCCGAGCGGGAGGCGGTGCGCGGCGACCTGCTCGCGCGGGTCGCCGAGTACGCCGACGGCGACACGTTGCGGCTGCCCGGCCGGACGTGGGTGGCCGCGGCCACCGCGTAGGCTCGGTCGCCGCCATGGCCGATAAAGACATCTTCTACGACGACGACGCCGACCTCTCCCTCCTCGAGGGCAAAACGGTGGCCGTCATCGGGTACGGCTCGCAGGGCCACGCCCATTCACTCAACCTCAAGGACTCCGGCGTCGACGTCGTCGTGGGTCTGCGCGAGGACTCCGATTCGGTGGAGAAGGCGCGCGGTGAGGGCCTCGAGGTCGTCGGCGTCGGCGAGGCTGCCGCCCGCGGCGATCTCGTGATGGTGCTCGTGCCCGACGAGCTGCACCGCCGGGTGTGGGAGTCGGAGATCGCCGAGGGCATCGAGCCGGGCAACCTGCTGCTCTTCGGTCACGGCTTCTCGATCCACTACGACGAGATCGCGCCGCCGCCGGACGTCGACGTCGCGCTCGTGGCCCCCAAGGGCCCGGGCCACATCGTCCGCCGCCAGTACGTCGAGGGCTCCGGCGTGCCGGGCCTCATCGCCATCAACCAGGACGCGACCGGCAACGCCTTCGAGACGGCCCTGGCCTACGGTCGCGGCATCGGCTGCACCCGCGGCGGGGTCATCCGCACCTCGTTCCGCGAGGAGACCGAGACCGATCTCTTCGGTGAACAGGCGGTCCTCTGCGGCGGCGCCTCCGAACTGGTCCGCGCGGGCTTCGAGACGCTCGTGGAGGCCGGCTACGACCCGCGGATGGCGTACTTCGAGTGCCTGCACGAGCTGAAGCTGATCGTCGATCTCATGTACGAGAAGGGCATCAGCGGCATGCGGTACTCGATCTCGAACACGGCCGAGTACGGCGATCTCACGCGCGGCCCGCGCATCATCACCGATCAGACGCGCGAGTCGATGCGCAAGATCCTCGGCGAGATCCAGTCCGGCGATTTCGCGCGCGAGTGGATCGCGGAGAACAACGCCGGCCAGGAGAACTTCAAGCGCATGCGCGAAGAGGGTCAGGGTGCGCAGATCGAGACGACCGGCAGCGAGCTGCGGTCGATGATGGACTGGATCGAGACGGAGTTCTAGGCCGGTGACCTTCCAGCCGCCGCGCGCGAGGGCGCATCCGCCCGCGAGCGCCCTGCCGCGCGGGGCGGGCGCCGCGCCGCGGCGGGTGAAGGCCCTCGATCCCGCCCGGCCCGCCCTGCGGCTGGTCACGATCGCCCTGCTCACGGTCCTGGGGACGCTGCTGGTGTTCGGGATCTGCTGGGCAGTCCTGCTGGGCAGCTAGCCTGCCGCGTCCCCATGAAGGTCCTCGTCGCCGAGAAACTCGCCGACTCGGGCGTCGATGCGCTGCGTGCGCACTTCGACGTCGATGTCGCCACCGATCTGACGCCTGAAGAGCTTGCCGAGCGCATCGGCGAGTACGACGGCCTGCTGATCCGCTCCGCCACCCAGGTGACGGCCGACCTGATCAGCCGTGCCGACCGGCTCAAGGTGGTCGGCCGCGCCGGGATCGGGGTCGACAACGTCGACGTCGAGGCCGCCACCAAGCGCGGCATCATCGTCGCGAACGCGCCGCAGTCGAACATCGTCGCCGCCGCAGAGCACACGATGGCCCTGATGCTGGCCGTGGCGCGCAACGTGCCCCGGGCGCACGCCTCGCTCACCAGTGGCAAGTGGGAGCGCTCGAAGCTGTCGGGCGCCGAGCTCTACGAGAAGACCCTCGGCATCCTCGGCTTCGGCCGCATCGGGCAGCTCGTGGCCGCCAGAGCCCGCGGTTTCAGCATGCACGTCGTCGCCTACGACCCCTTCGTCAGCGAGGAGCGCTACCGCGAGCTGGGCGTCGAGCGCGCCGACAAGCTCGAGGACGTCCTCGGCGCCGCGGACTTCCTCACGCTGCATCTCCCGCGCACCGCGGAGACGCGCGGCTTCGTCAACGCCGACCTGCTCTCGAAGTGCAAGGACGGCGTGATCGTCCTCAACGTGGCCCGCGGCGAGCTCGTCGTCGACGAGGACCTGCAGGCGGCGCTCGACTCCGGGAAGGTCGGCGGCGCCGGCCTGGATGTCTTCCACTCCGAGCCGATCACCGAGCACCCGCTCTTCGCCTATGAGCAGGTTGTCGTCACACCGCACCTCGGAGCGTCGACGGCGGAGGCGCAGGACCGCGCCGGCGTGCAGACGGCGGAGCAGGTCGTCGCCGCCCTCACCGGCGGGGTCGTGTCCACCGCGGTCAACATCCCGGCGATCGCGCCAGAGGACCAGGAGCTGCTCGGTCCCTTCGTGCCGCTGTGCCGCAAGCTCTCCGCGCTGGCCATGGAGCTCTCGGGTGCCTCGTCGATCGATTCGATCGAGGTCGAGTACCTCGGCCGGATCGCCGACCGCGACACCCGGCTCCTGACCCTCGGCGTGCTCATGGGCGCGCTTGCGGGCCGGGTCGAGGACGAGGTCAACCTCGTCAACGCGCCGACCCTGGCGGCCGAACGCGGCATCGACGTCCGCGAGACGCGCCAGCCCTCGGCGCGCGACTTCTCCGACCTCGTGCGCGTGACCGTGCGCGGGGGCGACGAGGCCGTCCGCGTCGTCGGCACGCTCGTCGGCCACCGCAACCGCCCGCACCTGCTCGAGGCCTGGGGCCAGCGCTTCAACCTCCAGCTCGAGGAGCACATCGCGCTGTTCCGCAACTCCGACGTGCCCGGCATGATCGGCCGCGTTGGCACGCTGCTCGGGGAGAACGGCATCAACATCGCGCAGATGGTCGTCGGCCGCCCCGAGGGTCGCTCGGACGCCTCCGCGGTGATGGTGCTCACGACGGACGCGGGCATCCCGCGCGAGACGCTCGACCAGATCGTGTCGCTCGACGGCTTCGTCGAGGGCCGCGCGGTCACGATCGCCTGAGCGCCCTTCCCGCAATCACCGTGAAGCTTGTGAGCGGGGTCGGACGTTCCGTCCGGCGACGCCATTAGGTTCGGACCCTGATGATCTCGGTGCCCCTCGCGAACGTCTCCGGTCACCACCCGCTGGGTGCGTCGACGGGTGCGCTCGGGCGGGGTTGCGACTGGTCCGAGCTGGTCCGCTCGGCCTGCGCCGTCTCGACTCACGCGGTCGAGTTGGCGGCGCACGACGTGGACGAACTGGGTGGCCTGGTCCGGTACCTGGCCGGCCGTCCGCGCATGCCGTTCCGCCATCTCAGCGTCCACAGCCCGGTCAAGGGCAGCCTGGGGTCGGACGCGGATCGCGTCGCGGCGCTCGAGGCGCTGCCGGTGAGCGTGCGCACGATCATCGCCCATCCCGATCTCGTGGCGGATCCGGCGCCCTGGCGCAGGCTGGGGCGGCGCGTCGTGTTCGAGAACATGGATGCCCGCAAGGCGAGCGGGCGCAGCGCCGCGGAGCTCGCGTCGCTGTTCGCCGCACTGCCGGAGGCCGGGTTCTGCCTGGACATCGCACACGCGCACACGGTCGATCCGACGATGACCGTGGCGGCGGAGCTGCTCGATCGCTACCGGGGCAGGCTGCGTGAGGTGCACCTGTCGTCGATCCGGCACGGATCGCACGTCGAGCTCACCCCGGAGGACGAGCGGCTCTTCGCGCCACTGCTGGCTCGTTGCCGCGACGTGCCCTGGATCCTCGAGGCACGCCCGCCGGCCCGGTGGGCGGCTTCAGCGCGGATGCCGATGCGCCTCGTCGGCGAGTCGCTCGCCGCCTGAGAGAAGTGTGAGAAGCAGCGTCGGCCGAGGGTCAGCGGGGGTAGGTGAGCCTGCATGAAACGTCTGCTCGTCGCTCTGACCACCGTGGCCGCCCTGATGCCCGTCGCCGGGGCGGAGGCCGCGAGGAACCCGTACGGCCCGATTCAGGTGTGCGGCAACCCGAACTTCCGCGTCATCGATCGCCAGGCCGTCGCGACTCCCTCGAAGCGGCTCGGCACGACCTACCTCCTCTACAACCCCAACACGGGCTTCAACTGCGTCGTGACGATCAAGAGCTACGGCGTCGGCAAGCCGACCCCGGTCTCCGCCGCGATCCGGCGCCAGGGCGGACCGCAGCGGACGGACTCCGGCAACTTCAGGTACTACGCCGGTCCGCGCAAGGTCCGTGCCCCCGGCCGCTGCGTCCAGTGGGGTGGAGGCATCACCGTCGGCAGGCACTCCGCAGGCTTCCTGACGGCGTTCGAGCACTGCGCGTAGGCTCCGCGTCATGTCAGTCGTGGCGCTCGCCGAGCACACCGGCGAGCGCTTCGACTCGATCCTCGCCGCGCGGGCGCGCACGGCGGAGGGCCTGGCCGAGCGCAGGGCCCGCCTCGAGGGTGTGGTTCTCGACGCGGACGCGAGCGTGGTCCTGCTCGGGTCCTGGGGTCGTCACGAGGTCACCTCCGCCTCCGACGACGACGCGATCGTGCTCTTCTGCGGAGCCCACCGCGACCACGTCCGCCCCGAGCCCGGACAGGTCGCCAACCTGCTCGGCGGACCGGCGCCGGGGCCGGAGGGGCTGTTCGGGGCCACGGCGTGGCTCGAGGACCTGGCCGGCAACCTCGGCCTCGAGGGGGACACGAACACCATCCTCACGCGGCGGATGCTGTTCCTGCTCGAGTCGGTGGCCATCGCCGGGGACGGGGCGTACACCGCGGCACGCGATCAGCTCCTGGCCATCTACCTCGCGGCACACCAGCGCGACTACCGGCCGCCGCGCTTCCTGCTCAACGACCTCGTCCGCTACTGGCGCACGATCGCCGTCGACTTCGAGGGCAAGCACCGCGCCCGGTCCGGAGAGGGGTGGGGGCTGCGCTTCGCCAAGCTGCGCTTCAGCCGCAAGGTGCTCTTCGCCGGCGGGCTGCTGCCGGTGCTCGAATGCCACGCCCTGCCCGCAGCCGACATGCCCGGCTTCCTGGCCGAGCGCTTCGCCGAACCGCCCCTGGACCGCGTCGCCCGCGCCTTTCTCGACCATGGCATGGCGGACGCCGGCGCCCGCGCGCTGCGGGCCTACGCGGCCTTCCTCGACGTGCTCGACGACCCGGCGGCGCGCAGCCATCTGGCCGCGCTTTCGGAGAGCGAAGCCGAGTCGTCGGAGACCTACGTGCGCATCCGCGAGCTCGGCGACGACCTGCAGGCGGCGCTGCTGGCGCTGCTCTTCGAGGACCCCGAGCTCGAGCGGCTGGTGCGCGACTACCTGATCTTCTAGGATCGGTCGACAGTGCAGCGTCTCGACCTACTCGCCCTCCTTCTCCTCCTCCCCTAGCGGGGAGATGATCTGCGCGTGGCGGCCGCCAGAAGCCGCGAACCAGGAGAAAGGGACACGAGACGAAAGGACTGGAGCGCCATGGACCCCACCGACAGGGTCATCATCTTCGACACGACACTGCGCGACGGCGAGCAATCGCCGGGCATCTCGCTGAACACGGGCGAGAAGCTCGAGATCGCGCATCAGCTCGCGCGCCTCGGCGTCGACGTCATCGAGGCAGGCTTCCCGATCGCGTCGCCCGGCGACTTCGAGGCCGTCCAGGCCATCGCGCGTGAGGTGCCGGGCCCGGTCATCGCCGGCCTGGCGCGCGTGCACGCGGCGGACATCGAGCGTGCCGCCGACGCCGTTCGCGACGCCGAGCGTCCGCGGATCCACACCTTCGTCTCGACGTCGGACATCCACATCGAGCACCAGCTGCAGTCCACCCGCGAGGACGTCAAGGCGCAGGCCCGTGCCGCCGTCGCGCATGCGAAGTCCTTCGTCGACGACGTCGAGTTCTCTCCCATGGACGCGACGCGCGCCGACGTCGAGTACACCGCCGAGGTGATCCAGATCGCCATCGACGAAGGCGCGACGACGATCAACATCCCCGACACCGTCGGCTACGCGATGCCACAGGAGTACGCCGCGTTCCTGGGCCGCCTCTACGAGCTCGTGCCCGGTCTGCGCAACGTCGTCCTGTCCGTGCACTGCCACGACGATCTCGGGCTCGCGGTGGCCAACTCGTTCGCCGGGATCCAGGCGGGCGCCCGCCAGGTCGAGGTTGCGGTCAACGGCATCGGCGAGCGGGCCGGCAACGCCTCGCTCGAGGAGATCGTGATGCTGCTCGAGACGCGCAAGGCCGCCGTCGGCCTCGCCACGGGCATCACGACGCGCGAGATCGCCCGCACGAGCCGGCTCGTCTCGAGGCTCACCGGGTACGCCGTGCCGCCGAACAAGGCGATCGTCGGGCGCAACGCGTTCGCGCACGAGTCAGGCATCCATCAGGACGGCGTGCTCAAGGAGCGCTCGACCTACGAGATCATGGACGCGACGACCGTCGGGCTCGACGCCAACTCGCTCGTGCTGGGCAAGCACTCCGGCCGGCACGCGCTCAAGCAGGCGCTCGAGGACCTCGGCTACACGGTCGACGGCGCGGCGCTCAACCAGGCCTTCAAACGCTTCAAGGAGGTCGCGGACCGCAAGAAGCAGGTCACCGCGATGGACCTCGAGGCGCTCGTCACCGACGAGCTGCGCCAGGGCGCCGACTCGTGGACGCTCGAGTGGTTCGACGTCGAGGCCTCGAACCGCCGCCCGCCGCACGCGCGGATCGGGTTGATCGGGGCCGACGGCGGCGCCGTCACCGGCGACTTCACCGGGGACGGGCCCGTCGACGCGATCTTCCGCGCCATCAACGCCGCGACGGTGCGCGACGCGAAGCTGCGCGACTTCCGCATCGGCTCGGTGGGGGAGGGCCAGGACGCGCTCGGTGAGGCGAGCGTGGTGCTCGAGCTCGGCGGGCAGTCGGCGTCGGGCCAGGGCGTCTCCACCGACATCATCGAGGCCGCGGCACTCGCCTACGTGCGCGCGCTGTCGAACTGCGAGCGCCACGTCGCCCGCGAGGCCGCGCTCATCGCAAGCGGTACACCTTGAGGCGCTTGGCCTCGAGGCGGTGCTGCTTCTCCGCGTCGTGCTTCTCGGCTGAGGGATTGTCGTGCAGCGGGCTGTCGATCTCGATGACGACGCCGTGGTCGGGGAGATAGAGGTCGACCTCGTCGCCGTCGATGTCGTGATTGGGGAGGATCCTCGGGTTGCTGCGCAGGAGGTCGAGCACCTTGTCCTCCTTCGCGCTGCGGGTGGGGGACGGGCCGGCGGCGAGTTCTGCGCGCAGCCGGACGACACCGCGCACACCGGCTGACCGGGCGGTGATGATGAGCAGGCGGGCGTGGGTGGTCGTCCCTTCCGCCTGGGCCTGCCGGACGATCCGGCGCAGGAGCTTGTCCGAGCGGATCGTGGCGGCGCAGTCGAGGATCGTCTGCTCGGGGCTCGTGACCGGGATGTCGTCCACGAATCGCCCGACGGTGCTCCCCGCCCGGTGATGCGAGACGATGCCGTCGCGCGGCCGGCGCTCGGTCGGCGTCGTGACGTGGAGCTCTCCCATCGGGTAGCGGACCCAGCCGTACAGCTCGGCGGCGGAAGCGTCGGACAGGCGCGTGCCGTCTCCGTAGGTCATGACGCTCGCCATCCACCACTCGCGCGCGGTGCGCGGTGGCCCGCCGAGCGAGAAGACGCCGGCGAAGACGGGATGCAATCGCCCGGCGGTCACCCGGCTGGAGATGACCCGGTCGCTCCAGCCCACGGCACGCAGCTGCGCCGTCGTCACCAGCCGATGCTGTCGCAATCCCCATCGGGCCAGCTGCTCATGCGGCCCAACCCACCCAGACTTACCACTACGGGAAGTTCGGGTGGGTTCGGCGCGCATGCACCGAAAGGCTGGCTCGGATCGGGTTACCGATCCAGACCGATTCGCTACGAATCCGTGCCGGTTCTGCGGCCCTGCGCGCGGCCGGCCCGGGCGACGGCGTCCCGGCGGCTTGCGTCCATGAGGTTGGACCCCATCGCCTCGACGACGGCGGCGTCCGGGGCGATGATGCGCGTGCGCACGCCGCGGGCGCGCAGGATCTGCAGCTCGGCGAGCCCGGCGGCCTGGCCCGCGGCGCGCAGCAGCGAGGCTGACCCCTTGCCGCCGCCGCGCCCGAAGGTCGGCAGCAGCGCGAGCACCTCGGCCTGACGGCCGGCCGGGGCCGCGTCGAGGTTCGACATGCTCCAGACCCCGCCGTCGACGTATTCGCGACCGTCGATCTCGACCGGGGCGAAGAGCCACGGCACCGAGCAGGACGCGAGCACGGCCGAGGCGACCGTCGCCCGCGGGGCCCCCGGGGAGCCGAAGACGACGCGCCGACCCGTGGCGCGGTCGACGGTGGTCACCCGCAGCCGGCCGTCGAAGGACCCGAGCTCCCGCGTGTGGCGGCCGAGATCCATCCCACGGCGTTCGCCGCGGGCCGTGCGCAGCAGGGCCGCGCGCGCCACGGCGCCCGGGGTGCGCGTGGCGCGCAGCGCGAGCGGCATGAGCGGGGCGGTCGCGGCGGCCGCCACCCGCAGGCCGCTGCCGGCGGCACGCCGGAGGGCCCCGGCGTCGTCGGCCGGAGGCGAGGCGGCGGCATCCGGGACCTCGTCGGGCACCGTGACCCGCCGGCCCGCGGCGAGAGAGGCAGCGACGAACGCACCCGCCGAGGTGCCCACGAAGTACTCGCACGCGCGCAGGTCGAGTCCCGCGGAGTCCTCGATCCCGGCGATGACCCCCTGTAGCCACGCGATGCCGAGCGTTCCGCCGGCCCCGAGCACGAGGACGTCCGGCAGGGTGACGATCGGCGCGGGCACGACTCCACGCTATGCGGCGTCCGCGGTTGATGACGTGTGCGCGCCACCCGCGTGTCCGAGCGAGGACGCCGTATGTAATAACGTACGCTTGACTGATGGCTGTGGCCACGCCTCCCGCACCCGCCCTGGGACCCCGGATCCGCGCGCTGCGTGAGGCGGGCGGCCTGTCGTTGCGCGACCTGTCGGAGCGGTCGGGGGTCTCCGCGCCCATGCTCAGCCAGGTCGAGCGCGGCGAGACGAGCCCGACGCTGCAGGTCGCCACGCGCATTGCGGCCGGGCTCGACCTGCGTCTGTCACAGCTGCTGCGCCTCGACGAGGACGGCGCGGTGTCGGTCGTCCGCGCGGGCGAGCGGCGCGGGGCCGGCAGTGGCGGGCACGTCTACGAGATCCTCACGCCCGGCCTGCCAGGCCAGCGCGCCGAGGTCACCGAGCACACCCTGGCGCCCGGCGCGCGCACGGGTGACGCGCCGATGCACGAGCCCGGGAGCCGGGAGACCGTGATCGTGCTCTCGGGAGGCGTCGCCTTCTTCTGCGACACCGACCGCCACGATTTGCACCAGGGCGACAGCGTCACCTTCGACGCCGACCTGCCCCATCACTTCGAGAACCACGGAAAGGAGGAGGCGGTCCTGCTCGGCGTCCTGTCGGCCGGACTGCGCCGATCATGAGCGCAAAAACACTGCTCGACAAGATCTGGGAGGCCCATGAGGTGGCACCGGGTCTGCTCTTCATCGACCTCCACCTCGTGCACGAGGTCACCAGCCCGCAGGCCTTCGACGGGCTCCGGCTCGCCGGCCGCAAGGTGCGGCGCCCCGATCGCACGCTCGCCACGGCCGACCACAACGTGCCCACCGACGGGACCCCTGTCGCCGCCAAGATCCGCGAGGCGCTGTCGCGCAAGCAGGTCGAGACGCTCGAGGCCAACTGCGAGGAGTTCGGCGTCCCCGTCTACTCCCTCGGCTCCGAGCGCCAAGGCATCGTGCACATCATCGGGCCGGAGCTCGGGGTCACCCAGCCCGGCATGACGATCGTCTGCGGCGACAGCCACACCGCCACGCACGGCGCCTTCGGCGCGCTGGCCTTCGGCATCGGCACGAGCGAGGTCGAGCACGTGCTCGCCACGCAGACGCTCGCCCAGCCCAAGCCGAAGTCGATGCGCATCGTCTACAAGGGGAGCCCCGGGCCCGGTGTGACCGCGAAGGACCTGATCCTCGGCACGATCGGGCAGATGGGAACCGGCGGGGCCGCCGGCCACGCCGTCGAGTACGCCGGGCCGGCCATCGAGGCGCTCTCCATGGAGGGCCGCATGACGATCTGCAACATGACGATCGAGGGCGGCGGCCGGGCGGGCATGATCGCCCCGGACGAGACGACGTTCGAGTGGATCCGGGGCCGCGTCGGCGCGCCGCCGGAGGAGGCCTTCGCGCAGTGGCGCGAGCTCTACACCGACGCGGACGCCACCTTCGACCGGGAGATCGAGGTCGACGCGGCCTCGCTCTCCCCGCTCGTGAGCTGGGGGACGACCCCGGCGCAGGTGATCGGCGTCAAGGACGCGGTTCCCCAGGCGCAGACCGAGTCCGAGGAGCGGGCCCTGCAGTACATGGCGCTCGAGCCCGGGACGCCGATGGAGGAGATCCGCCTCGACCGCGTGTTCATCGGGTCCTGCACGAACGGCCGCATCGGCGACCTGCGCGCCGCGGCGTCGATGATCGGCACGCGGTCGGTGCATCCCGAGGTCCGCGCGATGGTGGTTCCCGGCTCGGACTCCGTGCGCCGGCAGGCCGAGCAGGAGGGCCTGCACGAGGTCTTCCGCGCCGCCGGCTTCGAGTGGCGCACCGCCGGCTGCTCGATGTGCCTCGGGATGAACGAGGACACCCTCGAGCCCGGCGAGCGCTGCGCGTCGACCTCGAACCGCAACTTCGAGGGTCGCCAGGGGCGCGGCGGCCGCACCCACCTCGTGTCCCCCCAGATGGCCGCCGCCGCCGCCATCGAGGGACGCTTCGTCGACATCAGGGAGTGGAACTAGATGGAGCCGATCAAGCTCATCAGCGGCAAGGTCACGGTCCTCGACCGGGCCGACGTCGACACGGACCAGATCATCCCCGCCAAGGCGCTCAAGCGGGTCGAGCGCACCGGCTTCGGGGAGTTCTTGTTCGCCGAGTGGCGCAAGGACCCCGACTTCCATCTGCCGGCCAACCCGATCCTCGCCGCGGGCCCCAACTTCGGGTGCGGCTCGAGCCGCGAGCACGCCCCGTGGGCACTCGAGGACTACGGCTTCAAGGCGGTCGTCTCGTCGAGCTTCGCCGACATCTTCTTCTCGAACTGCCTCAAGATCGGCCTCCTGCCGGTCCGCCTCGACGAGGCGGACGTCCGCGCGCTGATGGCCGCCGGCGAGGCCGAGGTGGACCTCGAGGCGCTCGAGGTGCGCTTCGACGGCCGCACGGTGGCGTTCGAGATCGAGGCGGACCGCCGCCACCGGCTGCTCAACGGTCTCGACGACATCGCCCTCACGCTGCAGCAGGAGGACGCGATCGCCGCCTTCGAGGCCCAGCGCGAGCGGTCCGGACCCGTCACCACGGCGCTATGAGCGGGCACGTCGTCCTCTTGCCCGGCGACGGCATCGGGCCCGAGATCCTGCCGTGCGCGACCGCGGTGCTCGACGCCGTGGCGCCCGGTCGGTTCACCTACGCCGAGCACCCGTTCGGCGGCGCGGCCATCGACGCCACCGGGGAGCCGCTGCCCGAATCGACCCTTGCCGCCTGCCGTCAGGCCGACGCCGTCCTGCTGGCGGCCGTCGGCGGACCCCGCTGGGATCAGGGCGGCCCCCGGCCGGAGGCCGGCCTGCTCGCCATCCGCAAGGAACTCGGGCTGTTCGCCAACCTGCGGCCGGTCAAGACGATCCCGGCGCTCGCCGATGCCTCGCCGCTCAAGGACGTCGAGGGCGTCGACCTCCTCGTCGTGCGCGAGCTGACGGGCGGCATCTACTTCGGCGACAAACAGGAGGGCCTCGAGGAGGCCTCCGATCTGTGCTCCTACACCCGTGAGGAGGTCGAGCGGATCGCCCGCGTGGCCTTCGGCGCCGCCCGCACGCGCGTCACGAGCGTCGACAAGGCCAACGTCCTGGCGACCTCGCGCCTGTGGCGCACGGTGGTCTCCGGGATGCACGCCCGCGAGTTCCCCGGTGTCGAGCTCGGGCACCTGCTCGTCGACAACGCCGCGATGCAGCTCGTCACGAACCCGCGCGAGTTCGACGTCATCCTCACGGAGAACATGTTCGGCGACATCCTCAGCGACGAAGCGTCGATCCTGACTGGCTCGATCGGCCTGCTCCCGAGCGCCAGCCTCGGCGGCGACGGCCCCGGCCTGTTCGAGCCCGTCCACGGCTCGGCGCCCGACATCGCGGGACAGGGGATCGCCAACCCGCTGGCCATGATCCTGTCCGCGGCGATGATGCTCCGCCACGGCTTCGGCCTCGAGTCGGAGGCCACCCGCGTCGAACTGGCGGTCGACACCGCGCTGTCCGACGGGCTGAGGACCGCCGATCTCGGCGGACAGGCTCGTACCGAAGATGCCCTTCAAGCCGTCCTGCAGCACCTGTAGGACCGGTAAGCTCGGCTGACCTTTCGAAATCAAGGGAGTTGTCGTGGTCACAGCGGATTACGTGTGGATGAACGGGGAGTTCGTGGCCCTTGAGGACGCGAAGGTGTCCGTACTCACGCACGCGCTGCACTACGGCACGTCGGTCTTCGAGGGCGTCCGCTGCTACGACACGGAGAAGGGGCCGGCGGTCTTCCGCCACCAGGCGCACATCGACCGGCTGTTCCAGTCGGCCCGGCTCTACCACATGGACATCCCGTTCACGCGCGAGGAGATCAAGCGCGCCACGGACGAGCTCATCCTGCGCAACAACTTCCGCGGTTGCTACATCCGGCCGCTCGTGTTCCGCGGCGCGGGCCCGATGGGGCTGTACCCGCTCAACTCGCCCGTCGAGGTGATGATCGCGACGTGGGAGTGGGGGAGCTACCTCGGCGACGAGGGCAAGCTCAACGGCGTGCGCGCGCACGTCTCGAGCTGGCGGCGCATCGATTCCGGCTCGATCATCCCGGCGGCGAAGGCCGGCGGGCAGTACCTGAACTCGATCCTGGCCAAGATCGAGTCCGAGAAGGCCGGATACGAGGAGGGCATCCTGCTCGACCAGCGCGGGATGGTCTGCGAGGGCACGGGCGAGAACCTCTTCATCGTCAAGGACGGCAAGGTCGCCACGCCGCACTACTCCTCCGACATCCTCGGCGGTATCAACCGCTCCGCGGTCATGGAGATCCTCCGCGACCTCGGCTACGTGCTCGAGGAGCGCGACGTCGCCCGCGGCGAGCTCTACATGGCCGACGAGGTCTTCATGACCGGCACCGCGGCCGAGCTCACACCGATCCGCGAGATCGACAACTACGCGGTCGGCACCGGCCGCCCCGGTCCGATCACGACCGAGGTGCAGCAGATCTTCGAGGACGCCTTGCACGGCCGCGCGGAGCGCTACGCGAAGTGGAACGACCTGGTCGAATCGCCCGCGCGAGCGACGTGATCGTCTACGACTGCACCTTGAGGGACGGCATGCAGGGTGAGGGCATGTCCCTTTCCGCTGAGGAGAAGCTGCGGGTCGCCCACGTGCTGGACGGCCTCGGCGTCGGGCTGATCGAAGCCGGGTTCCCCGCCAGCAACCCCAAGGAGGAGGCGTTCTTCGGGCTGCTGGCGCAGGAGACCTTCGCCCACGCCGAGATCGCCGCGTTCGGGATGACGCGCCGCCGGGGGGTTGCCGCCGAGGACGATCCCGCACTGCGCCTGCTCGCCGACACCTTCGCGCCGGTGGTCACGCTGGTGGGCAAGTCGTGGGGACTGCATCTCGAGAAGGTCGTGCGTGTCGATCGCGAGGAGAACCTGCGCATGATCGCCGACTCAGTCGGCTTCCTCGTCGCACAGGACAAGCGCGTCGTCTACGACGCGGAGCACTTCTTCGACGGCTTCGCCGACGACCCCGACTACGCCCTCCAGTGCGCTCGTGCCGCGGCGGAGGCAGGCGCCGAGTGGGTGACGCTCTGCGACACCAACGGCGGGCGCATGCCGCACGAGATCGCCGCCGCGACGGGGGCGGTGGTCGCCCAGCTCGGATCCCGCGTCGGGATCCACTGCCACGACGACGCCGGCTGCGGGGTCGCCAACTCGCTCGCGGCGGTGCGCGAGGGGGCCGGGATGGTGCAGGGCACGATGAACGGCTACGGCGAGCGGTGCGGCAACGCCAACCTCGTCTCGATCATCCCGAACCTCCAGCTCAAGCTGGGCCACGACTGCCTGCCGTCGCTGAGCGGGCTCACCGAGGCCAGCCACCTGCTCGACGAGCTGTTGAACTTCACGCCCGAGCCCAACCGCCCCTACGTCGGGGCGAACGCCTTCGCACACAAGGGCGGCCTGCACGTGGCCGGCGTCAACGCCGATCCGGCGACCTTCGAGCACATCGACCCCGCCACGGTGGGCAACACGCGCGAGATCCTCATCTCCGAGCTGTCGGGCAAGGGGACGGTCCTCGCCCGGGCCCAGCAGGCCGGTGCGGACCTCGACGACGCCGGCGCGGCCCGGCTGGCCGAGCGGGTCAAGGCACTCGAGCACGCCGGCTACCACTTCGAGGCCGCCGACGGCTCCTTCGACCTGCTCATCCGCAAGGAGGCGGGGGACTACGAGCCGCTGTTCCGACTCGAGTCGTGGCGCGTCATCGCCGAGAAGCGCGAGGGCGGCCAGGTCACGACGGAGGCGACCATCAAGATCTGGGTGGACGGCGAGCGCTACCTGCGCACAGCCGAGGGCAACGGCCCGGTCCACGCGCTCGACCGCGCGCTGCGCGGAGCGATCGGGGAGCGCTACCCGCACCTGCGCGACATCCGCCTCGTCAACTACAAGGTGCGCATCCTCGAGGAGTGGAAGGCGACCGGGGCGACCACGCGGGTGCTCCTCGACGCCACCGACGGCCGGGACACCTGGGGCACCATCGGCGTGCACGAGAACGTCATCGAGGCCTCCTGGGACGCCCTCGTGGACTCGCTGGAGGCCGGGATGCTGCCGCGCCGCGTCCCGCCCGCGCCACTGACGTCGACGTGAACCCGGTCCCGATGGCACAGCCGGTCCTCGGGCCGGAGGAGCTCGCGGCGGTCAAGGAGGTCCTCGACTCCGGGCAGCTCTCCCTCGGCCCGCGGGTCCCCGCCTTCGAGCAGGCGTTCGCGGAGCGCGTCGGCGCCGCCTACGGCTGCGCGGTCTCCAGCGGCACCGCCGGCCTGCACCTCGGCCTGCGCGCCGCGGGCGTCCAGGAGGGCGACGAGGTGCTCACCTCTCCCTTCTCGTTCATCGCCTCGGCCAACGTGATCCTCTACGAGCGCGCCACACCCGTGTTCGTCGACATCGACCCGGACACGCTGTGCGTCCCGGCTGACGCCTACGCCGCTGCTGTCACCGACCGCACGCGCGCGATCCTGCCCGTGAGCATCTTCGGGAAGGCGTGCGAGATCCCCCAGCTCGGCCTGCCGATCGTCGAGGACGCGTGCGAGGCGCTCGGCTCGGTGGCCTCACGCGGGCACACCGCGGTGTACGCCTTCTATCCCAACAAGCAGATGACGACGGGCGAGGGCGGCGTGCTCGTGACGGACGACCCCGAGGTCAAGGAGCGCGTCGACTCCGAGCGCAACCAGGGCCGCGCGCCGGACATGGGCTGGCTCGACCACGACCGGCTCGGCTTCAACTACCGCCTGACCGACATCGCCTGCGCGATCGGGCTCGTGCAGCTCGACCGCCTCGACGGCATGCTCGCCGACCGGGCGCGGGTCGCCGGGATGTACCACCAGGCGCTGGCCGGCCTGCCGGTCGAGCGGCTCGACGACGATCGTTCGTGGTTCGTGTACGTGGTGCGCCTGCCGCGCGGCACCGACCGCGACGACACCATCCGCGCGCTGCGCGAGCGGGGCATCGCGAGCAAGCCCTACCTCCCGGCGATCCACCTGTACTCGTTCTACCGCGAGCGCTTCGGCTTCCGCGAGGGGATGTTCCCTGTGGCGGAGGACGTGGCGGCGCGCTCGATCGCCCTGCCCTTCTTCCCCCAGATGAGCGAGGGTCAGGTCGCGCAGGTGGCCGAGGCGCTCGCCGCGGTCATACCGGCTTGAAGTAGGACACGAACCCCGGTCCGCCGATGGCCCGCTCGATGGCGCGGCTCGGAGCCCGCTTCTCGCCCTCGCGCAGGAACCCGTGACCCTCGTACAACGCCTGGGCGGGCGCGTTGCCCAGGCCGGTGTCGAGGGCGACGCCCCGCAGGCCGCAGCGCAGCGCCTCCTCCTCGGCGTGGGCGAGCAGCGCGGTGGCGACCCCGCGTCGCCTGCGGGCGGGCACGACGGCCAGGGCGTCCACGTACAGCGTGCGTGCCGGCGGGATCGGCATGACCTGCGCGGAGGCGTGCAGATGCCGCATGACGGCAGGCCAGCGCCAGATCGCCAGGCGCGGGAACGCGAGGGCCAAAAAGCGACGGGCGAGCGCGTCGCCGTCCTCGGCCGGGAAGGCCACCATCGCTCCGGCCGGGGCGCCGTCGAGCTCGGCCATGGTGCAGTGCTCGAAGGCAGCGGTGTGGCCGTCCTTGTCCCAGAGCCCCTCCAGCACACGCCGGGCGCGCTCGGGTGAGCCCGCGAAGGCGTCGTAGTACGGCTGGGCCGAGACGTAGAGGAGCTCGGGCCCGGCGGCGTCGGTGGTCCGCGCGGGACGGAGCGAAAGCGTCACGCCTGAGATGATGGCGGACCTCATGTCACGGTTCGCCCAACCCCAGGATCCCGTCTTCCGGCAGATGAACACGTCGGCGGGCTTCGATTGGCGCCTCGCGCCCTACGACATCGCCCAATCGCGCGCGCATGCGGCGATGCTCGCGGCGACGGGGATCATCTCCGACGAGGACCGCGACGCGCTCCACGCGGCGCTCGCCAGCGTCGCGGCCGAGCTCGACGACGGGTCGTTCGCCTTCCGCGAGGACGACGAGGACGTCCACATGGCGATCGAGCGGCGCATCACCGAGATCGCCGGGCCCGTGGGCGGAAAGCTGCACACGGCGCGCAGCCGCAACGACCAGGTCGCAACGGACATGGCGCTCTTCGTGCGCGCCCACGCGCTGAGCACGCTCGAGGCGCTCCGGCGGCTGCAGCGCACCCTGGTGACCGCTGCCGACGCGCACCTCGATTGGGCGATGCCCGGCTACACGCACCTCCAGCGCGCCCAGCCCGTCTATCTCTCCCACCACCTGCTCGCCTACTTCTGGATGTTCCGGCGCGATGCGCTGCGCTTCGAGTTCGTGCTCGGCGCCACGGACGAGCTGCCGCTGGGCGCGGGCGCGCTCGCCGGGGTCAACTTC
The DNA here is from genome assembly GCA_963781415.1 of uncultured Solirubrobacteraceae bacterium. GTDB lineage: Bacteria > Actinomycetota > Thermoleophilia > Solirubrobacterales > Solirubrobacteraceae > DATLGB01. Next base: position 5,419 of record CAWAFT010000002.1, on the reverse strand, counting down.
GCGACCGACCGGGCGCTCGTCGCCTCAGAGCTCGGGTTCGCCGGGGTCGCGCCGAACTCGATCGACGCGGTGTCCAACCGCGACTTCGTGCTGGACTTCCTCGGCGCGGCCGCAACCTGCGCGACGCACCTGTCCCGGCTGGGGGCCGAGATCGTGCTGTGGTCGAGCGAGGAGTTCGGGTTCGCCGAGGTGTCGGACGCCTGGGCGTCGGGCTCGTCGATCATGCCCCAGAAGAAGAACCCGGATGCCGCCGAGCTGCTGCGGGGCAAGGCGCCGCGCGTCGTCGCCCGGCTCGCCGCTCTCCACGGGGTCATGCACGGCCTGCCGCTCACCTACAACAAGGACATGCAGGAGGACAAGGAGGGCCTGTTCGACGCCGTCGACACGCTCGACGTCTGCCTGGCCGCCGCGAACGGCATGATCGAGGGCATGACCTTCCGCCGCGACCGGCTGGCGGCAGCGGCCTCCGACGAGCTCATCGCCGCCACCGACATCGCCGATCTCCTCGTGCGCCGCGGGGTCCCGTTCCGGCAGTCGCACGGGATCGTCGCGAGCCTCGTGCGCACCGCGGTGGAATCGGGACGGCAGCTCTCCGAGCTGCCGCTCGACGAGGTGCGCTCGCACTCCGACGTCCTCGACGAGGAGTACTACGAGGTCCTGTCGTCGCGATCCTGGCTCGAGTCGAAGGTGTCCGAGGGCGGCACCGCCCTGCCCCGCGTGCGCGAGCAACTCGCCCACGCCCGCGCGGCGCTGGACGGTCAGCCCGCGTGACGGAGGGGTTCTTCGCGCGCGATGTCGTCGACGTCGCGCGGGATCTCGTCGGCTGCGTCGTCGCCCACGGGGAGGCCGCGGGCGTCATCGTCGAAACGGAGGCCTACCACGAGACCGAGCCGGCCTGCCACGCCTACGTCGGGCGGACGGCGCGCACCACGGTGCTCTTCGGGGCGCCGGGGACCGCCTACGTGTACCGCTCGTACGGCATCCACGCCCTCCTGAACGCGGTGTGCGAACCGGAGGGCGTCGGCGCGGCCGTGCTCATCCGGGCGCTCGAGCCGATCGCGGGGCTCGAGCTGATGCGCGAGCGGCGCAACGGCAATCCGGACCTCTGCTCGGGCCCGGGCAAGCTCACGCAGGCCCTGGGCGTGGAGCTCACCGAGAACAAGACGAGCCTGCTCGACGGGCCCGTGCGGCTCACCGAGGGCGATCGCCTCGACGTCGTGGCGGGACGGAGGATCGGCATCACGAAGGCGGTCGAGCTCCCGTGGCGGTTCTGCGCCCGCGGCAACCCGCACGTCTCGAGGCCCCGGCCCCGGTGACGCTCGAGGAGCGCATCCGCGCGGACCCGGAGTGGCAGCGCGGCGCGGAGTTCCGCGCCGACGGGGCCGGGCATCCGGAGGATTCGGTGCGCCACCACGTCGACGAGGTCCTCGCCAACGTCGAACGCCACGATGACCCCGCGCTCGTCGCCCGCCTCCGGCTGATCGCGATCGTCCACGACTCCATGAAGCACCGGGTGCGGTGGTGGCTGCCCGGGCGGACGGACCACGCGCGCCTCGCCGCCCGCTTCGCCCGGCGCTACGTCGACGACCCGGGTCTGCTGAAGGTCATCGCCCGTCACGACGACGCCTACCGGGCCTGGCGCTTCGCCACGCGCACCGGCCTGTGGCGGCTGGCCGAATGGCGAGCACGACGGCTCATCGCCGATCTCGGTCCTGAGCTCGGGCTGTTCCGCGCGTTCTATCGCTGCGACAACGAGACGGGCGCGAAGTCCCCTGACGACCGGCTGTGGTTCGACGGCGTCGTCAGCCAGACGGAGCTGCGACGGCCCCGCCGTCGTCGCTAGGCGGAACCTCCGCCGGGGGCGGCTCGGGCTGGGCCGGGGCCGGTTGGGCCGGCGGCGCGGCAGGTTCCTCGGCCGGCGGTTGCTCCGGCGCCGGCGCCGTGTCGTCGGTGGCGGGCGGTGCCTCTTCGACCGGTGCGGCCTCGCCGGTGTCGGCCTCGGGCTCCGAGGTCACCGGCGCGGTCGTGGTCGGCACGCCGTCGGTCTCCTCCTCGCCCTCCGGCGGGTGGATGGTCAGCGCGGCGCTGATGAAGCTCGAGAAGATCGACGCGGGATAGGTGCCACCCGCGACGGGCTCGCCCTGGAAGGTGAAGCTGTTCTCGTCCATCGGCTTGACGCGGTTCGGATAGCCCATCCAGATCGCGACGGTGTACTCGTCGGTCCACCCGACGAACCACGCGTCGCCGTAGTTCTCGGTCGTCCCGGTCTTGCCGGCAACCGTGACGCCGGGGACGGCGGCGCGCTTGCCCGACCCGATGGACACGACGCCGCCGAGCAGCGTCTGCACGTTGGCGGCCACATCCTCGTCGAGCACCCGATCGCGTTCGGTCTTGTTGCTGGCCTTGCTGCCGTCGGCGAGCTTGATGGCCTTGTCCTCGTCGCCGTCGGTCTCGGTGATGCTCTGGATGCCGACGGGTCCGGGGACCGTCCCCTCGCCGTCTGACTCCTCGTATGCGCGCGCCCCGGGGCTCAGGGAGCCGTAGACGAGCTCCCCGCCAGTGGCGAAGGACTCGTAGGCGTGGGCCATGTCCATGACGGTGACGCCCTGCTCGAGCCCACCGAGCGTCATCGCGTAGTTCGTGGAGATCGGCGTCCGCACGCCGAGCCGGCTGGCCATGCGGGCGACCTTCTTCGTCCCGACCTGCAGGCCGAGCTCTGCGTAGACGGAGTTGTCGGAGAACGCGGTCGCGCTCGCCAGGTCGGTGATGCCGCTGTAGGCATCGTCGTAGTTGTTGACCACGAACGCCTCCGAGCAGCTGCCGTCCTTCTCCTCGGTGACGCAGAACTCCTTCTGCCTGGACTCCCAGGTCGAGTACGGGCTGACGCCCTGCTCGAGCGCCTCGGCGAGGATGAAGGGCTTGAACGCCGAGCCGGGCTGACGCTGGCCCTGCGTGGCCAGGTTGAACGGGCGCCGGTCGAAGTCCTCGTCGTTGCCGCCGACGAGGGCGAGCACCTCGCTCGTGTCGTTGTCGAGCACGACCATGCCGGCGGCGGGCACGCCGCCGAACCCCGGGGAGTCCCCGAGCCACTGCTGGATCGAGTCCTGCGCCGCCTGCTGCAGCTCGCTGTCGATCGTCGTCTCGACCTGCAGGCCGCCTTCGAAGGCACGGCTGGCCCCGACCTGATCGACGACCTGCTGGCGCACCCAGGTCGTGAAGTAGGGGTAGTCGGCGGTCTCGTCGGGCGGATGGACCTCACCGCGCATGGGCGGGTTCTCGTCGACGGCGCTTTCGTACTCGAGCTGGTCGAGATAGCCCTGCTCGCGCATGCGGGCCAACACGACGTCGCGGCGCTGCTCGGCCTGGACGGGGTTCGTCACGGGGTCATAGCCGCTCGGGTTGGCGACGACGCCCGCCAGCAGCGCGGCCTGCGCCGGATCGAGCAACTCGGCACAACGCTGCTGGGTGGCACCGCTGCCGCACTGCGGGGCGGTGCCGTCGAGACCGAAGTCCGAGCCGAAGTAGGTGCGGGCGGCCGCCTCGATCCCGTAGGCGCCGTTGCCGAAGTAGATCGTGTTGAGGTAGTTGCGCAGGATGCGCTCCTTGTCCCACTGGCGGGTCATGTGGAACGCCATCGCCGCCTCGCGCATCTTCTGGAAGACGGTTCGGTCGTCCTGGGCCTCGAGGCGGTTCTTCACGAGCTGCTGGGCGATCGTCGAGCCACCCTGCGCAGCGCCGCCGGCGATCACGTCCTGCACGGTGGCACGGGCGATCGACCGCAGGTCGACTCCGGAGTTGGTGTAGAAGCGGCGGTCCTCGATGGCGACGATCGCGTGCTTCATCGTGGGGGAGATCTCGGCCGACTTGACGAGCAGGCGGTTCTCGTTGCCCGTCAGGATCCCCATCTCGTTGCCGTCGCGGTCAAGGATGTAGGACGGTCGCGTGGACACGTCGAGGACGTCGATCGCCGGCAGATCGGAGGCGACGGCCATCATCATGCCGAAGATCGCCGAGATCGTCGCGAGCACACCCAGACCGCTGAAGAGCAGGAGCAGGCGAAGCTTGCGGTATCTCGTTTTGGGCACCGGCACAGAAACGAAAACGCGGCCACGGGGGCCGCGCAGAAGGGCGGCGAAACGGCCGCGGGGAGGACCGACTCTACCATTTGCAAGGAATGTCCCACGCCGAATTCCTGACGCGCAACGCGGTCGACTGCCTGCCCCGAGGAGAGCTTGAGCGCCGCCTGGCGCGCGGCCGTCCGCTGCGCGTGAAGCTCGGGATCGACCCCACGAGCCCCGATATCCATGTCGGGCACACCGTGGTCCTCCAGAAGCTGCGCGAGTTCCAGGACGCGGGTCACGTCGCGGTGCTGATCGTCGGCGACTACACGGCACGGGTCGGGGACCCCTCCGGGCGCTCGGCGACGCGTCCGGTGCTCTCCGGCGAGGAGATCGACTCCCACGCGCGCACGTACGTGGAACAGGCGAGCAAGGTCCTGCGCGACGACGAGACGCTCGAGGTCCGGCGCAACTCGGAATGGCTCGACATGCCGATGGAGGAGTTGTTCCGGCTCGTGCGCCATCCGACCGTGGCTCGCCTGCTCGAGCGCGACGACTTCGCCAAGCGCTACGCCGGCGGCCAGCCCATCTCGCTGCTCGAGCTGCTCTACCCCGTGCTCCAGGGCTTCGACTCCGTCGCCGTGCGGGCCGATGTGGAGCTCGGCGGGACCGACCAGACCTTCAACCTCCTGATGGGTCGGGACCTGCAGACCGCGTACGGGCAGGAGTCGCAGGTCGTGCTGACCACACCGCTCATCAACGGGATCGACGGGACGCGCAAGATGTCGAAGTCCTACGACAACCACGTCGGCATCACCGACGCGCCGGAGCAGATGTTCGGGCGCACCATGAGCATTCCCGACGCCCTGATGGGTGAGTGGTACGACGTCCTCCTGGGGGCGCCCGCGCCGCCGGACCTGGGCCCGCGTGACGCCAAGCGCGCCCTGGCCCGGGCGCTCGTGGACCGGTTCCACGGGGACGGCGCGGGAACCGGTGCCGAGGCCCACTTCGATCGCGTCTTCGTCGACCACGCCGCACCGGACGACGTGGCGGAGTTCGCCTTCTCCGCCGGCGACGGCACCGTGCATCTGCCGGCCCTGATCGCGGAGGTGTTCGGCGGCTCGCGCTCCGACGCCCGGCGCACCCTGGCCCAGGGCGGAGTGCGGCTCGACGGCGACCCCGTGACCGATCTCGACGTCGCCGCCGGACGCCTCGAGGGCGCGCTGCTGCAGGTCGGAAAACGTCGCTTCGCACGCCTGCGGGCGGCCGCCTGAGCCGTCCGGGAGCCTCCGGCGGGAACGGATTGGCCGAGGGCGGCCGCCGACCCGCTACATTGACCGCCGCAGGGCTGGTGGGCGCCT
>CAWAFT010000001.1:0-9507 GCA_963781415.1 uncultured Solirubrobacteraceae bacterium | reverse complement strand
TGAAGCGGACCGTCGGGAGAGCAGGCGACCTCTGTCTCGACGGCGGGCGAAAGCTCTTGAAGCAAGTCCAACAATGACCACTGCGCCCCGCTCACGCGCCCCGTGTTCAACGTAGAGGACCCGCAAGCGGAGTCGGTCAGCGGCGCCCGGGTGCGACTGCAGCGTTTCCTCGCCGCTCTCGCCGGTCCGGATGCGGTAGGCGTCGAGCACGTCGAGCACGAACACCTTGCCGTCGCCGATCGTTGCCGGTGCGCGCATGGCGCAGCACCGCGTCGACGACCGTGGAGACGTCGCCGTCCGCCACGACGCACTCGATCTTGATCTTCGGGCCGCAGGTAGTTCGTCAGCTCCGCGCCGCGGTAGCGCTCGGTGATGCCCTTCTGGCGGCCCGAGCCCTTGACCTCGAGTCACGGACAGGCTCGGGAAGCCGAGCTGGAGCAGCTCCATGCGGATCGGCTCGAACGCCTCGTGGCGGATGAAGGCCTCGATCTTCTTCATGCGGCGAAGGCTACCCGCGACTCGAGCGTCGCGCTCGACTTCCTCGCGCATGCGCGACGCGAACGTCTCGCTGCGAGAACCGCTGCGCGTTGCGCACCATCTCGCTCGGACTCGAGCCCGTGCCAGTCGAAGCGCCGCATCGCATGCGCCATCGCGTCGGCATTCCCGGGCTCGACCAGGACGCCGGTCTGCGTGGTGCACGACCGTCTCGCGGGCGCCGCCGCCATCGACGGCGAGCACCGGCCGGCCCGGCGGCCTGCGCCTCGACCGCGGCGATCCCGAACTCCTCGATGTTCGGCACCACGAGCGCGCGACAGCGGGCATAGACGTCGGCGAGCTCGGCGTCGCGACAGCCGTCCGAGCGAACTCCGCCACGTCGCCGTAGACGGCGCGCAGGCGCGCCTCGTCCGGGCCCGAGCCGACGACCTTGATCCGCTGCCCGCTGGCCCGCGCGGCCTCGAGCGCCACGTCGACCTGCTTGTGACGCACCAGCTCGCAGACGACGAGGAAGAAGTCCTCCGCCTCGGCGGGCTCGAAGCGATCGAGCTCGACCGGGCGGGTGCACGACGGCGGCCTCGCGGCCGAGGTAGCGGCGGATGCGCTCGCGCGAGATCTCCGAGATCGCCACGTAGTGGTCGACCCGCTGCGCGGCGTCGCAGGTCCCATGCGCGCGCGTTGCGCAGCATGCGCCGCAGCAACGGGCGCAGCGGCGCCGGGCACCTCGGCCAGCGCCCGCTCCTCCTCGTACCACGCGTAGCGGAAGGGCGTGTAGCAGTAACAGACGTGCGATGGCGTCCTCGCGTGCGCGCACGCCGTGGGCGAACGCGCTGCTGGAGGAGACGACGAGGTCGGCGTCCTGGAAGTCGAGCGACTCCGTCGCGCTGGCGAAACAGCGGCAGCAGCCGGCGGAAGTTCGCCTGGCTGACCGGCAGCCGCTGCAGGTAGGAGGTGCGCACGTCCCGCTCCTCGAGATCCGGACCCAGCCTTCCGGGTCGTAGAGCAGCGTGAAGACCGACGCCTCTGGCCAGATCTCGGCCATCTCGAGGAACGCTGCGCTCGGCGCCGCGGCGGACGAGCAGGTAGTCGTGGACGAGCGCGGTCGTTCATGTCAGGGTCCGCACTGCCTCACTGCGCAGCTGGCGCAGCGTCCGCGAGATGATCTGGTGGACGTTGGCCTCGGAGAGCTCGAGCAGCGACCCGACCTCGCGGGCGCTGAGGTCGGCGCCGTAGCGCAGGGCGAGCACGTGACGCTCGCGCTCGGGCAGCGCGGCGAGCCAGGAGCGCACCTCGTCGCGGTCGAGGCGCGCGGCGAGCGCGTCGTCCTGCGCGAGCGTGTCGGCGAGCAGCGGATGCTCGTCGAGCGAGACGGCGTCGCGGTGGCTGCTGGCGGCGGAAGTGGTCGACGAGCTGGTTGCGGGCGATGGCGAGGATCCAGGTGCGCTCGCCGGCCTTGGCCGGGTCGAACGTCCGCCAGGCGCGCACCACCTTCTCGAAGGTCGCCGACGTGAGGTCCTCCGCGTGCGCGCGGGACACGGAGTAGCCGAAGAAGGCGTAGACCGCGGACACGTGCTCGCGGTAGACGCGGCGCAGCTCGTCGTCATGCCGGCGCGCTCTCAAAGCCCACGGCGCGCGAGCATGTACGGCACGGTCCGGCACAGGATCTTGACGTCGCCCCAGAGCGACCAGTTCGCGACGTAGAGGTAGTCGATCGTGACCATCTCGCGCAGCGGGATCTTCGAGGAGCCGAAGATCTGCCACTGGCCGGTCATGCCCGGCTTGAGGTGCAGCCGGCGGCGGTGGCGGCCCTCGATGCGCGAGTCCTCGTCGGGCACGAGCGGGCGCGGGCCGACCAGGCTCATCTCGCCGCGCAGGACGTTGATGAGCTGCGGCAACTCGTCGAGCGAGGTGCGGCGCAGGAAGCGCCCGATCGGCGTCACGCGGGGGTCGTCGGCGATCTTGAAGAGGCCGTCGGCCGCCTCGTTGCGGTCCTGCAGCGCCGCACGGCGCTCCTCGGCGTCGTCGACCATCGAGCGGAACTTGATGACCTCGAACGGCTTGCCGTCCTTGCCGACGCGCTCCTGGCGGAAGAAGACCGGGCCCGGGCGACGAGCGCTTGATCAGCAGCGCGATGATCCCGAACACCGGGGCGAGCAGCACGAGCCCGACCGCGGACCCGACCTGGTCCATGGTGCGCTTGATGGCGTGCGAGGAGCTCGTCAGGCCGAAGCGCCGCACGCCGAGCACGCTGACGCCGTAGAGCTGGTCGAACTCGACGGAGGAGCCCACGACCTCGAGCAGGCGCGGCAGGACCGAGACCTGGACGCCGACGGCCTTCGCGGCGCGGATGCCGTCGAGGGTCTCGTCGTAGGAGCTGTCGCCGGGCGCGACGACGGCGCGATGCACACCGAGGTCCTCGACGATCTGCGCGAGCTGGGCCATCGACCCCACGGTGCCCACCTCCGCCTGCGCGTTTCCGTTGAGCGCGACGCGCCCCACCACCCGCGCGTTGACCGACGGGTTCTCCACGAGCTTGTCGGCGACGCGCTCGGTCTCGAGCGGCCCGCCGAGCACGAGCACGCGCTCCATCGACGTCAGGCGACCGGCGACCCGGCGGGCGGCCCAGCGGCCCGCGATCGCGGTCACGAAGAAGACGAGCCACAGCCCGACGAGCTGGCCGGCTCCGAGACTGCCCTCGATGAACTGCGTCTCCGACAGCACGAGCAGCAAGACGTAGAGCGTCGCGGCCTGGAAGAGCTTGGGCGCCTCGTCGAGCGTGGTCTTGTTGAGCAGCAGCGCGTCGCGGTCGTACAGGCCCTGGACCTTGGCGACGATCACCACGAGCGGCAGCGCGAGCGCGACCTGCCAGCGCAGGACGTCGTCGCCGATCCACTCGACCGCCAGCACGAGCGCCAGTCCCGCGCTGAGCAGGTCCGCGACCGCCAGGAGGCGTCGGTAGACGGATTCGCGGCGAGCGAGGTCCCGCGTCGGGCGCGATTCGTCGATCCCCCGGGCGTCCGAGGACAGCAGGGTGCGCGGGACGGGCGGCACGAACCGCCGCGCCAGGCGGCGTCGCGCCCGCGTCGGAGGGGTCGGCGCGGTGGTCTGCTGCTCGGGCGTCACAGACAAGGGAACGAACAGATATCCGAAAATCTGGTGGTTAGGCGGCAAACATGGTCGATGGGTGTCCGAGTGCGGACGTGTCACGCTCCCCTTTCCGGTGCGATAACGCTGCCCGCCTTCAGACCCAGCCCGAGCCGTTCCCGATCCTCACTCCTGAGCGGATCGAGTCCGCTCAGCTCCTTCACCCGCTCGAGCCGGTAGGCGACAGTGTGACGATGAACGAAGATCGCCGCCGCAGTGGCGACGGTCGAGCAGTCGTGCGCGAACCACGCCTCGAGCGTGTTCACGAGCTCCGACCCGTACTGCTCGTCGTACCGCGCGAGCGGCGCGATCGTGTCGTCGTAGAACGACCGCACCTCCTCCGGGCGTGACGCCAGCACTCGGAAAAGCAGACGATAGGTGCCGTCGCCCACGTCACCGGCGCCCGAAGCTCCGCCCAGGCGCACGACGTCGAGCACGAGCGCGGCCTCCTCGAGTGCCCGACTCATCGAGCCGGCATCGCCGAAGAACGAGGAGAGCCCGACCGAGCCGTGGGGGCGCAGCCGCGCCGCCACCCGCCGCGCGAGCGTCAAGGCCGACTCGGCGGGGTCACCGTCGCCGGCCGGCGGCACGAGGCCGTAGACGCGGCCATCGTCGGCGAGCTGGGCCATTGCTCCAGGCACCTCGTCGGTGACGAGCGCGACGAGATGGCGGATGCGCTCGCCCGTCGGCTCCGCGCAGAGCGCCACCGCGCCCTGGGACAGGTCGCAGCCGAACCGCGCCGCGCGGCGCAGCACGTCATCGGCCGAGCGGCCGACCGCGCCGTCGCGCAGCTGCTCGAGAAAGGAGCCGCGCAGGTTCTCCTCGACCTCGAGGCGCGCCTCGGCCAGCGCCAGCTCCGTGAGCACCGCGAGCGACACGGCATGCAGGAGATCAGGCGCCTCGGGCCCGACCGGGCCGAGCGCCAGCGCCGCGCCGACGGTCTCCCCGCCGGACTCGATCGCCACCTCGAGCGCGACCGCCTCGGGCACCGGGACCGGCCGTCCCGCCAGGCGCGCCTCCGTGTAGGCGCGCAGCGGGCGCAGGTCGAGATCGGCGTCGCCGCCGAGGAACGCGCCGAGCCGCGGCACGATCACCGCCACCGGCGCCTTGACCGCGTCGGCCGCGAGGTTGCAGACCCGGCCGAGGCCCTCCCCCGCCACCACGGCCGCGACCATGTCCATGTGGACGGTCCGCAGCCGGGAGGCGGAGGAGAGCACCCGTGTCAGCGCTCCGCTAGGAGCCGACCGCGGCGGCCCCGTCCGGATGGGACTGCAGCGTCTCCTCGCCGCTCTCCCCCGTCCGGACGCGGTAGGCCTCGTCGAGCGGCATGACGAAGACCTTTCCGTCGCCGATCGCGCCCGTCCGGGCGTGGCGCAGGATGCACTCCACGACCGTCTCCACGTCGCCGGTCGCCACCGCGCACTCGAGCTTGATCTTGGGCCGGAGGTAGTTCGTGAGCTCCGTCCCGCGGTAGCGCTCGGTGATGCCCTTCTGGCGCCCCGACCCCTTGACCTCGGAGATGGTGAGCGAGGGGAACCCCAGCTGCAGCAGCTCCTGGCGGATGGGCTCGAACGCCTCGTGGCGGATGAACGCCTCGATCTTCTTCATTACGCCGTCACCTCCGTGGCGCGCGCGACCGGGGTCGCACCCGCCCTTGCCGCCGCGGCCGGGCCGCCGGCGTAGCCGACCAGCTCGGACTCGGGAATGAACTGCTCCGGATAGCCGTACATGCCGTGCTCGGTGATGTCGAGACCGGCGTCCTCCATCTCCTCGTCGACGCGCAGGCCGACCGTCTTCTTGATCAGGAAGAACGTGATGAACGAGAGCGTGAACACCGCCGCGAAGGCCAGCGCCACGCCCACCGCCTGCACGCCGAGCTGCTCGAACGAGCCGCTGTAGAACAGGCCGGACTTGCCGATCCCGTTGTACTCGGCGAGGCGGTCCGAGGTGAACAGGCCGCAGGCCAGCGTGCCCCAGATGCCCGCGAGGCCGTGCGCCGACAGCGCGCCGACCGGGTCGTCGATCTTCTTGTCGATGGCCAGGACGGCGACCACGACGAGGATGCCGGCGACGAGGCCGATGATCGGCGCCGCCCACATCTCCACGTAGCCCGAGGGCGCGGTGATGCCGACGAGCGCGGCGATCGCGCCGTTGCCCACCATGCCGACGTCGAGCTTCTTCGTGAGGAAGTAGATCGTTCCGCCCGCGCCGATGACGCCGGCGGCGGCCGCGAGGTTGGTCACCGCCGCCACCTCGGCGAAGCGGCTGTCGGCGGTGCCGAGGGTCGAGCCCGCGTTGAAGCCGAACCAGCCGAGCCACAGGATCAGCACGCCGAGCCCGAAGAGCGGCATGTTGTGGCCCGGGATGGCCCGCGGCCGGCCGTCCTTGCCGTACTTGCCCTTGCGCGGGCCGAGCAGCAGCAGCGCGGCGAGCGCGCCCGTGGCGCCCGTGAGGTGCACCACCGTCGAGCCGGCGAAGTCCTGCACGCCGCTGCCGACCGTGGCCAGGATGCCGCCGCCGAAGATCCAGTGCGCGACGAGCGGATAGATCAGCGCCGAGAAGACCACGGCGTAGATCGGGTACGCGATGAACTTGATCCGCTCGAGCGTCGTCCCCCAGACGATCGCCAGCGACACCGCGCAGAAGACGAACTGGAAGAAGAAGAACGAGAAGGTCGCCCCGTCCGCCGGCTCGCCCGCGACCTCGCGGCCGAACTGGAAGAAGAACCCGCTGTCACCCGCGAGCTTGGCGCCGCCACCGAAGGCGATCGCAAACCCGCAGGCCCACCAGGCCAGCGAGGCGATGGAGAAGTTCGTGAGGATCTTCGCCACCACGGCACCGACGTTCTTGCCGCGCGAGAAACCGATCTCGAGGAAGGCAAATCCCGCCTGCATGAACATCACGAGGACCGCGGAAACGATCACCCAGGTCGTATTGAGCTCGCCGACAGCGGTCGCGACCGTGTCTTCGAGGGAGGCATCCTGCGCGAGCGCGGCGGATGGGAGCAGCAGGGCGGCGAGCAGGGTCAACCCGAGCGCACCCCCGCTTGTTGTGAGCAGTCGTCGTCTCATAGCGCAGCACTCTGCTGGCGCTCGGGCCGAGGTTGTTTGTCCATCGGGAGGAAGTTCTCGGCGCCAACCCCACCCGCCCGGTGCTGTCTCCGACGCCGGGACAGCTTGGCCAAGCGCAAATTGGCCGATGGACAAGAGCGTCAGCAGCAGGGCACAGTTAGCCTCACGGCATGGCCCGAACCCGCACCCACAACGTCATGGCCGCGCAGTGGCAGCCGAACGGCGCCGCGCTCGGCGCGACCGATCTGACCGCACCCGGCGCGCAGGTCTTCGGCGCCAACGTCTTCTCCCCGATCGTCCAGCGCCAGCGCCTGCCGAAGGCCGTCTACAAGCAGCTGCAGGCCGCGCTCGAGTCGGGCGGCGCGCTCGACGCGGAGCTCGCCGACTCCGTCGCCACGGCCATGAAGGAATGGGCGATGGAGCGCGGTGCGACGCACTACACGCACTGGTTCCAGCCGCTGACGGGCTTGACGGCCGAGAAGCACGACTCCTTCTACGCGCCCACGGGCGACGGCTCGGCGATCGCGGAGTTCTCCGGCAAGGAGCTCATCCAGGGCGAGCCCGACGCCTCCTCGTTCCCGACCGGCGGCGTGCGCGCGACCTTCGAGGCCCGCGGCTACACGGCCTGGGATCCGACCTCGCCGGCGTTCCTGCTCGAGAACCCGAACGGGACGCTGCTGTGCATCCCGACGGCCTTCGCCTCGTGGACGGGCGAGGCGCTCGACACGAAGATCCCGCTGCTGCGCTCGATGGAGGCGCTCTCGAACGCCGCGGTCAAGGCGCTGACGCTGCTCGGCGAGGATTCGGCCACGAAGGTGTTCACCACGGTCGGCCCCGAGCAGGAGTACTTCCTGATCGACGAGCAGTACTACTTCGAGCGTCCGGACCTGGTGACCACGGGCCGCACGCTGTTCGGCGCGAAGCCGCCGAAGGGTCACGAGCTCGACGACCACTACTTCGGCTCGATCCCCGAGCGCGTGCTGGCCTACATGCTCGAGTGCGAGCAGGAGCTGGCCAAGCTCGGCGTCCCGATCAAGACCCGCCACAACGAGGTCGCGCCGGCGCAGTACGAGCTCGCGCCGATCTTCGAGAACTCGAACGTCGGCGTCGACCACCAGATGCTCACGATGCAGGTGCTCTCGAACGTCGCGCGCCGTTACGGCCTCGTCTGCCTGCTGCACGAGAAGCCCTTCGCGGGCGTCAACGGCTCGGGCAAGCACAACAACTGGTCGATGGGCACCGACTCGGGCATGAACCTGCTCGAGCCCGGCGACACCCCGCACGAGAACCTCGTCTTCCTGTTCTTCTGCACCGCGGTCATCGCGGCCGTCGACGACCACGCCGGTCTGCTGCGCGCGTCGATCGCCGGTGTCGGCCAGGACCACCGCCTCGGCGCCAACGAGGCGCCGCCGGCCATCATCTCGGTCTTCCTGGGCGCCGAGCTCGAGAAGGTCTTCAACACCATCGCGTCCGGTTCCGGCGACGCGGCGACGCCGCAGGCCTGGCTCGGCCTCGGCCCGTCGGTGCTGCCGCGCCTGCCCAAGCACGGCGGCGACCGCAACCGCACCTCGCCGTTTGCCTTCACCGGCAACAAGTTCGAGTTCCGGGCCGCGGGCTCGTCGCAGTCGCTGGGCCTCTGCAACACGGTGCTCAACACGATCGCCGCCGACGCCATCATCAACCTCGTCGCCTCCGTCGAGGAGAAGATGGGGAGCGGCTCGTCCCTGGAGGAGGCGATCCTCGCCACCGTCACGGAGACCTGGAACGAGCACAAGCGGGTGGTCTTCGACGGCGACGGCTATTCCGACGAGTGGCACGCCGAGGCGGAGTCTCGCGGGCTGCTGAACCTGCGCACCACCCCGGACGCGCTGCCGGCGCTCATCGATCCCGGCGTGGCCGAGATCTTCGAGAAGTTCAACGTGCTTTCGATGCGTGAGCTCGAGTCGCGCTACGAGGTGCTCGCCGAGCAGTACACGACCAAGGTCAACATCGAGGGCGAGACCGCGGAGAACATCGCGCGGACGATGCTGCTGCCGGCGGCGGTGCGGCATCTGACGAGCCTCAAGGCAGCCGGCGTCGAGGAACTCGTTGCCGAGACCGAGGGGCTCATCAGCGAGTTCATCACCGCGATCCGCGCCCTCGAAGCGGCGAACGAGGGCCACCCGGAGGCCGATGTGCTCGCAGGGCGCGGAGTACGTGCGTGACGCCGTCCTGCCTGCCATGGAGGCCGTCCGCGAGGTCGCGGACCGGCTCGAGCATGTGGTCGCGGACGACCTCTGGCCGCTGCCGAAGTACTCGGAGATCCTTTTCGTCAAGTAGCCCCCCGGGATGCGGGTCCCGGAGCTCCGTGCTCCGGGATCCTGGACGATGGATGCATGAAGAAGGTCGAAGCATTCATCCGGCACGAGGCATTCGAGCCGATCCGTACGGAGCTGCTCGAGCTCGGCTTCCCAAGCATGTCGGTGATCGAGGTGAAGGGCTCCGGTCGGCAGAAGGGGATCACCGAGCGCTACCGCGGCGCCGAACTGACGAATTACCTGCGGCCGAAAATCAAGATCGAGTGCGTCGTTGCAGACGCTCGACGTCGAGACCGTCATCGATTCGATTCTCCGTCATGCGCGTACAGGCAGCATCGGTGATGGCAAGGTGTTTGTCTTCGACGTGCTCGCGGCGTACCGCATTCGCACCGGTGAGAGCGGCGAAGAGACGCTGCAGTCTCATCCTGGCGCTGCCTAAGGCCGAGCCTCCAACCTTGACACGGTCGTGTCAAGGTTGGCTACGCTGTGCAGATGCGTGA